>NZ_JAJEPA010000001.1:0-2536 GCF_020729725.1 Streptococcus sanguinis
CAAATACAATTACACTTCATAACCAATCTATTACATTACGCAAAAAAGGAGAAAGACATGGCTAATCCATCATTTAAAAATCTTTTAAAAGGAGCACCTAAGAAAGCAGAGTCAACGCCCTCAACAAAACCAAGTAAGACATTTCAAGCAGTTGAATTGGAACCTAAACCTGAGAAAAAAAGCGTTAAACGACAGCCTAAAGCGATTAGTGCCTCAAGCAAACTAGCAACAAAAAAAGAAACAAAGATTTCAAAAAATTATACAATGACACAAAGTCATTTTAGCTCCCTAAACAAATTAGCAGACCAGGGTTTTTACAAAAACTATGCGACAGCTTTCCGAGCAATGATTGACTTTGCTGATACTGATTCATTGATTAAAAATCACAATAAAAATGAATACGCAACTAAAGGATCCAACGACATCACCGCTATGCTCTTAAAAATGAAAAACGAGAAAAAAGGGGACGAGGGGAAAATTTCCAGAACTTTCCGTATGGAGCAGCACCAAATTGATAAGATAGAAAAACTAACCAAAGAGTTAGGTTTCCAGGCAGATTCTGAAGCTGTTCGTCTCATTCTTGATTCGACTCTAAGCGGCATTGATTTTGATAAACTATACAATTAAAGACTTGTATTGCAAGTCTTTTTATTATACACCAAAAAAAATACTCTAAAGTGCCTTTTTTATGGTATAATAAAGATAATTAAACAAAGAAATATAGGAGCTTTTTATGGCAGAAAACAAATCCAAGAATAGAGAGAAATATCTTAAAGATAATGTAAATATTTATCCCTATGCTAATAGTTCTAAACGACTATATCAGATTATGAAATTTGGACTTATCTCTGAGGGTGTATTACTTATTGCTGAGATGGGACGTAGATTAGTTCAAGGTTTATTTCATTCACTTGCCAAAAATCCAGCCACCCCAACAAACTTTAAATCTTTAGATGATATATTGAATGGCTACAATAACTTTGTTGTCGGAGCTTATAATTTTTTTAGTCATCCACTCTTTGGGCCTATGAAATGGATTGCTTATGGTTTGGTTGGTTGTGTTGCACTATATGCAGCGACTATTGCTTTACGACATCATCATGGTGAATTGCGACCATTTCAAGATGATAGGCTGGCCAGAAAGATGAAGTCATATATATTGAAACACTATGAATTATCTTTCTTTGAAGAAACTAATAAAGAGCAAAAAGAAGCTAATAAAAAGTATGAGCAGCAAGTTCGTGACGTAATCAAGGCAATGGACGTAACTATCAATACTCGCCAGGAAATTAATGGATCCGACTTTCTTTCTATCGCAAAAGTTTCTTTAATTGCTCCAAACAATCGAACTGCTGCCAAACTTTTTCTTTCAAAAATCAAAGATTTACCAAATGATTTAACTGACGCATCTAACGGAGACTTTGTTTTTGGACAAGCTTTGAAATCAAGAGATGGACGAGAGTATTTCTTCTTGGCCGAAATAAACAAAACTGAATATTACACTCAGAAAATTCAAGAAACTTTACAAAAGGCTCAAGCTAAACAAGTTGAAAAAGGAAATACAGCAGAAGTAGATAACAATCTTTCTGACACAAAACTTACCTCTGTCAAAAAAGCAAACAATTTAGACGGATTTGTAGAAAGTTGGTCTGTTGACATCTTAGAAAATCGTTCTGAGCAAATTAAAAATCAATTAGAAACAGCAAAGATTGAAGCCAAAGAAATTCAAAGCAGTATTGAGATGTTTATGCAGTCTAATGATGACTTGCGAGCACAACTAGATAATGTGAAAGTAAAAAGCGCAACTGTTCAATTTATTTTCACCATGCCTGCTAATAAGCGTATTACTGATGGTTCTTTAAAGCAAGATATTGAAAACTTCATAGGTGTCGAGGGGGTGTTCATCTCTACAAAAGCTGGTCGTATTTTAATTGATGTTCCTTTAGAAAACACTGTTTTATTGGACGCCCAGAAATTGCTTACAGATGGAATTGATAACAAAAATCTGACACCATTATCCTCTCTGTTTGGAGGCGATGAAAACGGGAATCCTGTAATTATTGATATTGCAAAACTTCCTCACTTATTAATAGCTGGATCGACTGGGTCAGGAAAATCTGTAGGTTTAAACCAAATCATCCTTTCTATTATGAAACATAACACCCCAGATAACGTACAATTTCTATTAATAGACCCGAAAAGAGTTGAGCTGAGCATTTACAAAGGCAATTCATTCTTGTTAGCCGACCCTATTGTTGATGTTGCACTTATGGATAAAGCGTTAGAATATGTAGTAGAAGAAATGGAACGTCGTTATGAATTGCTTGCTCAATATAATGTTAGAAACATTTCAGGCTATAACAAAAAAAGGCTGGCAGAGGGAAATAAAAAACTCCCATTCCTAGTTGTAGTTGTCGATGAAATGTCCGATATGATGATGACCGCAGGTAAACAAGTTGAAGCTCACATTATTCGTATAGCTCAAAAAGCAAGGGCAGCAGGTATTCATTTCATTGGGGCTACACAGCGGCCATCA
>NZ_JAJEPA010000011.1:0-1721 GCF_020729725.1 Streptococcus sanguinis
TTGACAAACTAAAAAAAGAAGGGGTTAATCAAGAAACAAAAGAGTATTTAATAAAATACATTGGTAAAGCTCAACCTTTGATTATTGACACTTCTGAGAAGTTCTCTGACGATGCAGAAAGACTAGATCAATATTATGGCTATCAACGAGTTCTGTATATCATTTCAGATAAGTATCTTGAGGGATCGAAAGAGGGGGAAGAATATAAAAAGACTGCCCTAGCTGAGATGATAAAGCTCAAGGAGCAATATGAAAAACTTACAGGTCAAAAAGTGACCAACAGTGGCAATTAACTGACCTAAACAACCATAATCTTAACACCAAGCACCCATCTTAGGGTGCTTTTCTATTACAAAAATATTAAAAAACTTGTATTTTTCTATTGCAATATGTCACAAAATATACTATAATAGAGTGTATGAAGAACAAAAGGAGGTAAATTGTTTGATTTGAAAAATGGATTAAGAGAACTTATTGTACGGTATGTCCAAGAGTATTTCTTTTTTTACAAAGACTTCTATTCAATCCCAGAAACGGATTTGAATGCTGACAAATGGGCCAAGCTGAAAGCAGGTCATGCTAAAGTTGAGAATTACAAGTACAATAAAGTTATCTTGATTATGGATGTCCTTTTTACAGAATATGAGCAGCTTCTCATTCACAGAGCTTTAAATGAGAAGAACTCAAGCCAAGAAAAAGGATTGCTTGAATTGTTTGTCCAAAAGAAGATGGACAAATTATTGGAATGGCTAAACGATAACGGGAGTGGAGCGTTTGAGTTAAAAATCTCTTCTAATTTGGAGAAAGCTAAAAGCATACAAACCAAACCATTTATCGAGATAGCATATCGTGACGGAGTAGAGAATTTCTCTATGCACTTTCGGCCAAAGAAGATGTGGGATTTACCAGATCTATCTAAGGTTGACCTGAGAGATTGGATTTTAGAAAACAAAGACAATCTAATTTAATAAAAGGAGAAGTAAATGAAAAAACGTAATCATGCGAGCAAAATGGCACTTCTGGCTGTTTTTGCTAGCGGTATCTTTGTAGGTTCAAATGTGACCTATGCAGAAAACAACACAAGCAGCACTGCTACACCAGTAGTAGAAGTAAAACCAGTTGATGGAGCAGGTACAGGTTCAAGCTCAAGTTCAGGGACAGGAGCTGCTGTTACACCAGACCCAGTTGTTCCAGCGAAACCTATTGACAATGGAACTGATGCTGACAATAATGCTACTTCGCCAGTAACCCCAACAAATCCAGTAGCTGATAATACTACTGCTAATCCTGTTACCCCAGATCCAGCAGCAAGTACAGCAACATCTAGTTCATCTTCTGCAACAACAGACCCAGCAACCCCAACAAAACCAGCGAAATCAGTAACCTCAAAAACTGACAGCTCATCTACAACAAGTTCTAAAAAAGACCAGAAAGACCAGGCTGCATCTGCTACAAGCAGTAGTCAAGCAGCAAAACCAACAGTACCAGATCCAGCGACACCACCAGTGCCAAGCACTGCCTCAACAACAGTTACACGGGCAGTTGTTTCTCCAACAGCGCCTGTGACAACCGAATCTGGAGTCCAAATTATTGGAACAGATGGCGGAAATGTAATCATTGCTGATGGAAATGGTGGCAGCCGCACTGTTGCTCCAGAAGAAGTAGGAGCTAAAAAGAACTCAGATGGCACCATCTCTGTAAAAACTAAGGAAAAGAAATTG
>NZ_JAJEPA010000012.1:0-759417 GCF_020729725.1 Streptococcus sanguinis
GCATCGCTGGGTAGCTATGTAGGGAAGGGATAAACGCTGAAAGCATCTAAGTGTGAAACCCACCTCAAGATGAGATTTCCCATAACGCAAGTTAGTAAGAGCCCTGAGAGAAGATCAGGTTGATAGGTTAGGAGTGGAAGTGTGGTGACACATGGAGCGGACTAATACTAATCGCTCGAGGACTTATCCTAGAATAAGAAATTCATCAGAGTGCAGCGAATGGTTTAGAGAAATGTGAGATTTGATATTGTATTCAATTTTGAGTTGACAAGGCCTGTCTGAGAGGGCAGGACAGTTAATTCAATAGTTAAGTGACGATAGCCTAGGAGATACACCTGTACCCATGCCGAACACAGCAGTTAAGCCCTAGAACGCCGGAAGTAGTTGGGGGTTGCCCCCTGTGAGATATGGTAGTCGCTTAGCGAAGGGAGTTTAGCTTAGTTGTAATTGTGAGGAAATCGAAATTACAATCGGCGGATGAGAGAAACGAAGTTTCTCACCGTTGGCTGAGCTAGACTCCACCCTTTGGGAGTTTAGCTCAGCTGGGAGAGCATCTGCCTTACAAGCAGAGGGTCAGCGGTTCGATCCCGTTAACTCCCATATTCAAGCGGGTGTAGTTTAGTGGTAAAACTACAGCCTTCCAAGCTGTTGTCGCGAGTTCGATTCTCGTCACCCGCTTTGAACGATAGTTCATACCAAGTTTTCGAACTTGGGCGCGTAGCTCAGGTGGTTAGAGCGCACGCCTGATAAGCGTGAGGTCGGTGGTTCGAGTCCACTCGTGCCCATTTAAATAATATTATGGTCCGTTGGTCAAGGGGTTAAGACACCGCCTTTTCACGGCGGTAACACGGGTTCGAATCCCGTACGGACTATATATTCGGAGGATTACCCAAGTCCGGCTGAAGGGAACGGTCTTGAAAACCGTCAGGCGTGTAAAAGCGTGCGTGGGTTCGAATCCCACATCCTCCTTAGGGACGAATAGTATTGACGCGGGATGGAGCAGCTAGGTAGCTCGTCGGGCTCATAACCCGAAGGTCGTAGGTTCAAATCCTGCTCCCGCAATAGTTGGCTCGGTAGCTCAGTTGGTAGAGCAATGGATTGAAGCTCCATGTGTCGGCGGTTCGATTCCGTCTCGCGCCATAATTTTATAATCGGAAGGGTAGCGAAGAGGCTAAACGCGGCGGACTGTAAATCCGCTCCTTCGGGTTCGGGGGTTCGAATCCCTCCCCTTCCATAACCTTTACGGGCATAGTTTAAAGGTAGAACTAAGGTCTCCAAAACCTTCAGTGTGGGTTCAATTCCTACTGCCCGTGTTTAAATATGGCGGGTGTGGTGAAGTGGTTAACACACCAGATTGTGGCTCTGGCATGCGTGGGTTCGATCCCCATCACTCGCCTATTTAATATTATTGGGGTATAGCCAAGCGGTAAGGCAAGGGACTTTGACTCCCTCATGCGTTGGTTCGAATCCAGCTACCCCAGTTAAAAACTTGAGCCGGCGTGGCGGAATTGGCAGACGCGCTGGACTCAAAATCCAGTGTCCTCACGGACGTGCCGGTTCGACCCCGGCCGCCGGTATAGCTTAAGTTTAGCGAAGTGTTTAGCTTCGTTTTTTTGTTTTCTCTTTAGTAATTATTTGCAAGCTAAAGCGGAAGATTGAATCTTGATTTTGCTTGTAAATTTACACTTAACTCGTGTAATGGATATGGAAGAATTTCGCCATTCAATGGATTATAAGATCTAGAATGCTAATACGAGGCAGCTTGGTTTGTTCCTTTTATTCTCTGATTGAGTTTTTAGGGCTTAAGAATCTAATTGTCTAATTAAATATTTTTTGTGAAAAGCATCTGAGCTTTACTGAAAATTCTTGACTCTTTTCTTTTTTGTGGTATAATTAACCAGTAAAGCTTTAACTGGTTAAGAGAAGGAGGAGGAAATGACTCATTTAGCGCAGAAGATCGATCAATTTTTAAATGAAGTTATTTTGAAAGCAGAAAATCAGCATGAGATTCTGATTGGTTCTTGCACGAGTGATGTGCCTTTAACCAATACGCAGGAGCATATTTTGATGCTTCTGTCTGAGGAATCTTTGACAAATTCTGATTTGGCAAAAAAACTGAATGTGAGTCAAGCTGCTGTGACTAAGGCTGTGAAATCTTTGGTTCGGCAAGAGATGCTGCGAGCTTTTAAAGATAAGAGAGATGCACGGGTTACCTTTTACCGTTTGACTGAGTTAGCTCAGCCGATTGCAAAGGAACATCAGCATCATCACTCACATACTTTGGAGACGTATCAAAAATTGGCAGAGCAGTTTTCTGCTAGTGAACAGGCGACAATCGCGAAGTTTTTGGAAGCCTTAGTGGGAGAGATTGGCGAATGAGATATATCACAGTGGATAATCTTTCTTTTTACTATGACAAGGAGCCTGTGCTAGAGCATATTCACTATTTTCTAGACAGTGGTGAGTTTGTAACTTTGACGGGGGAAAATGGAGCTGCTAAGACGACGCTTATCAAGGCTAGTTTGGGTATTTTGCAGCCTAAGCATGGGGAAGTGAAGATTTCCAAGACCAATGTGCGAGGCAAGAAATTGCGGATTGCTTATTTGCCTCAGCAGATTGCTAGTTTTAATGCAGGTTTTCCTAGTACGGTATATGAGTTTGTCAAGTCTGGACGTTATCCGCGCAAGGGTTGGTTTCGTCGTTTGAATGAGCATGATGAGGAGCATATCAAGGTAAGTCTGGAGTCGGTTGGAATGTGGGAACATCGGGATAAGCGGATTGGTTCTCTCTCTGGCGGGCAAAAGCAGAGGGCTGTGATTGCTCGGATGTTTGCTTCGGATCCGGATATTTTTGTCCTTGATGAGCCGACAACAGGGATGGATGCAGGCAGCAAGGATGAATTTTACAAGCTCATGCATCATAGTGCTCATCAGCATGGGAAAGCTGTCTTGATGATTACACACGATCCGGAGGAAGTCCGCAAATATGCTGATCGTAACATTCATCTGGTCCGTAATCAGGACTCACCTTGGCGCTGTTTCAATGTGCATGAAAGCGACAATGGACAGGAGGTGAGTCATGCTTAATCTATTTTCCTATGATTTTATGCAGCGAGCCTTCTTGGCAGTTATTGCCATGAGTCTCTTCTCACCGATTCTGGGGACCTTCCTGATTTTACGTCGGCAGAGCCTTATGAGTGACACGCTCAGTCACGTTTCACTGGCAGGTGTAGCTTTTGGTTTGGTTCTTGGACTATCGCCCACTCTCACAACGGTGCTTGTCGTCATTGTCGCAGCAGTCTTTTTAGAGTACCTGCGAACTATCTATAAGAATTTCATGGAAATCGGTACTGCTATTCTCATGTCAACTGGCTTAGCCATTTCCTTGATTGTTATGAGTAAGGGCAAGAGTTCTAGCTCGATGAGTCTGGATCAGTATCTGTTTGGCTCCATTGTGACTATCAGTATGGAGCAGGTGATTTCTCTCTTTGTTATTGCTGCTGTGGTGCTTGTCTTGACCTTCCTCTTCATTCGCCCTATGTACATCTTGACCTTTGATGAGGATACGGCCTTTGTGGATGGGCTGCCTGTGCGTACCATGTCCATTCTCTTTAATATCGTGACGGGTGTTGCGATTGCCCTTATGATTCCAGCTGCGGGAGCCTTGCTAGTTTCGACCATTATGGTCTTGCCGGCCAGTATTGCTCTGCGGATTGGGAAAAATTTCAAATCGGTCATTTTGCTGGCAAATGCCATTGGTTTCTTTGGTATGATTGCCGGACTTTATATTTCTTACTATGCAGAGACGCCAGCTAGTGCCAGCATTACGATTATCTTCGTCGGCTTGTTCTTGCTGGTCAATCTGGTCAAAAAATTTATGAAATAGGAGCAGAAAATGAAAAAAATTAGCTTACTATTAGCAGGTTTACTGAGTATTTTCTTAGTAGCTTGTTCCAATCAAAAAAATGCAGATGGCAAGCCCAATATTGTCACGACTTTTTATCCTGTTTATGAGTTTACCAAGCAGGTGGCTGGAGATGAGGCCAATGTTGAACTTCTAATCGGGGCAGGTACAGAGCCGCATGATTATGAGCCTTCAGCTAAGGCAGTTGCGACGATTCAGGATGCAGATGCCTTTGTCTATGAAAATGAAAACATGGAGACTTGGGTTCCAGATTTGCTAAAAAACTTGAAAAATAAGGAAGAAAAGGTTATCAAGGCGACTGGAAATATGCTCTTGCTGCCTGGTGGTGAAGAGGAAGAAGACCATGACCATGGTGAAGAGGGACATCATCATGCCTATGATCCCCATGTCTGGCTGTCACCGAAGCGGGCTATTAAAATGGTGGAGAACATCCGTGATAGCTTGAGCAAGTCTTATCCTGACAAGAAAGCGGCTTTTGAGAAAAATGCAGCGGCTTATATCAAGAAGCTGGAAGCCTTGGACAAGGAATATGAAGATGGTTTGGCCAATGCCAAGCAAAAGAGCTTTGTTACTCAGCACGCAGCCTTTAACTATCTGGCATTGGACTATGGTTTGAAGCAGGTGCCAATTTCTGGCCTTTCACCAGACAGTGAGCCATCGGCTTCACGCTTGGCTGAATTGACCGAGTATATCAAGAAAAATAAAATCAAGTATATTTACTTTGAAGAGAATGCCTCTCAGGCTCTGGCTTCTACTCTGGCTAAGGAAACAGGAGTAGAACTTGATGTCTTGAATCCGCTGGAAAGCTTGACCGAGGAGCAGACCAAGGACGGAGCAGACTATATTTCTATCATGCAGTCCAATCTAAAGGCTCTCAAGAAAACGACTGACCAAGAGGGAGCGGAGATTGCAACCGAGAAAGAAGAAGACGATAAGACAGTGCAAAACGGCTACTTTGAAGACAGTGCCGTCAAGGATCGTACTTTGTCTGACTATGCTGGCGAGTGGCAGTCTGTTTACCCTTATCTGAAGGACGGTACCTTGGACCAAGTCTTTGACTACAAGGCTAAGCTGACTGGGAAAATGACGGCAGCTGAATACAAGGACTACTATGACAAGGGCTATAAGACAGATGTTTCCAATATCAATATCACAGACAAGACTATGGAATTTGTGGTAGATGGAAAGTCCAAGAAATATACGTATAAATACGTTGGCAAGCACACTCTGACTTACTCTAAGGGAAATCGTGGAGTTCGCTTCATGTTTGAAGCGACAGACGCTGATGCTGGGGAATACAAGTATGTTCAGTTTAGCGACCATAACATTGCACCGACCAAGGCGGCTCATTTCCACATCTTCTATGGCGGTGAGAGCCAGGAAGCACTCTTTGACGAGCTGGAAAACTGGCCAACCTACTATCCAAGTAAGTTGACCGGTCAAGAAATTGCCCAAGAGATGTTGGCGCACTAATATAAATAAAGTAAGAAGACGGGACTATCCCGCCTTCTTTTTTTGCATATCAGGAAATGACGATAAAAACACTTGACAAATTACGATTACAAATGTAAACTAATATAGTGTTAGATTACAAATGTAAATGATAAGGGAATGTTAAACAATGGAACAGCAAAATATTAGCCAAGCAGAATGGCAAGTGATGCGTGTGTTGTGGGCCTATCCACACAGTCGCAGTACAGAGATTATAGCGCGGTTGGAAGCCGATTTTTCCTGGAAACCGGCAACCATCAAGACTCTTTTGAATCGTCTGAAGACCAAAGAATTTATCGCTATGGAAAAAATCGAGGGCAAGTTTTACTACGATGCTCGGATTTTAGAAGCGGACCATCTGGAAAGTACATGGCAGGCGCTTTTTGACAATATCTGTAATACTAAACATGGAGACCTTTTGATTTCGATGATTGAGAGAAGTCAGTTCAGTCAAGGGGACTTGGAGCGGCTCAGTCAGGTCATTGATAAGAAAAGAGCCTCGGCTCCTTTGGAAGTCAAATGCGACTGCCCACAAGGCCAATGTCGTTGCGGTCACGGAAAGGAGACGCATTGATGAGTGAGAAGAAAGAATACAAGCTCTCAGGCATGACCTGCGCTGCCTGTGCTATGACGGTAGAGATGGCGGTCAAGGACTTGGAAACGGTCGAAGATGTCAGTGTCAATCTGGCGACAGAACGTCTCAGTTTGCTGCCTAAGGCAGGATTTGACAGCCAGCAAGTGCTGGATGCTGTAGCCGAGGCTGGTTATCATGCAGAAGAAAAAGGAAAAGACAAACCGTCTGATGTAAGCAAAGAAGCTGTGATTAAAGCTCAGAAATTGCAAAAAAAGAAACAAGAGTTACTGATTCTTTTGATTACGGCTCTGCCCTTACTTTATATCTCTATGGGCAGTATGGTCGGTCTTCATCTGCCTAGCTTCTTGGATCATATGAAGCATCCTTTGGTCTTCGTTCTGTCACAACTGCTTTTGACTCTGCCTGCTGTGTGGATTGGTCGTG
Organism: Streptococcus sanguinis; assembly: GCF_020729725.1. Taxonomy (GTDB): domain Bacteria; phylum Bacillota; class Bacilli; order Lactobacillales; family Streptococcaceae; genus Streptococcus; species Streptococcus sanguinis_V. Next base: position 6,434 of record NZ_JAJEPA010000012.1, read on the forward strand.
GTTTCTATCAGAGGGGATTTCGCAATCTTATCAAGAGGCATCCTAATATGGATAGTTTGATTGCGGTGGGAACCAGCGCAGCATTTTTCTACAGTCTATACTCTGTCAGTCAGGTTTTTCTAGGTCATCATCCCTTTGTTCATCAGCTTTACTTTGAGTCTGTTGCAGTGATTATTACCTTGGTTCTTCTGGGTAAATATCTGGAAAGTTCTGCCAAGGGTCGAACGTCTCAGGCAATTCAGTCTCTGCTTGAGCTAGTGCCTAGTCAGGCGACAGTGATTCGTTATGGTGAAGCTGTGACCATTGATACGGAGGATATCCGAGTTGGGGACATTATCCGTATCAAGCCAGGGGAGCGTATGCCGGTAGACGGCCTTGTGACGGAAGGGCAGACCTTTGTGGATGAGTCCATGATGACTGGTGAAAGTGTCCCGATTGAAAAGAAGGTCGGCGATACCATTACCAGTGCAACAATCAATCAAAATGGTAGTATTGACTACCAAGCAACTAGAGTGGGTTCGGATACGACCTTAGCCCAGATTGTTAGATTGGTGGAGGAAGCGCAAGGGTCTAAGGCTCCAATAGCGGCTTTGGCCGATAAGATTTCGCTTTATTTTGTCCCAATCGTGCTGAGCTTGGCTGCTTTGTCTGCGCTGGGCTGGTATGTTCTAGCTGGTGAGAGCCTTGGCTTTTCTCTGTCAATCTTTATCGCAGTTCTGGTCATTGCCTGCCCTTGTGCGCTGGGATTAGCCACTCCGACAGCCATTATGGTTGGGACTGGTAAAGGGGCTGAAAATGGAATTCTGATTAAGTCTGGTCAAGCTTTGGAAGCAGCTTATCAACTGGATACTATTGTTCTTGATAAGACTGGGACGATTACAGTTGGTAAGCCCAGTCTGACAAATCTGCTGCCCTTGAGTGATTTTAATCGGTCTGACTTGTTGCAACTAATAGCTAGCGCTGAGCAACATTCTGAGCATCCTTTGGCTCAGGCTATCTTGGAAGCTGCTGAAGAGGAGGGGCTTGATTTGCTGCCTGTCATTCATTTTGAGGCCATTGTTGGACGAGGTTTGTCAGCTCAGGTTGAAGGTAAGCATCTTCTGGTGGGAAATGAGTCATTGATGAAAGAAGAGCACATTGATAGCAGTGCCTTTCAAGAACAGTTGTTGGAGCTATCCCAGGAAGGAAAAACAGCCATGTTTGTCGCAATAGATGGACAGCTGGCTGCTATTTTAGCGGTAGCAGATGAAATGAAATCCAGCAGCCTGTCGGCGGTGCAGGAGCTCCAGTCTATGGGACTAGAAGTCATCATGCTGACAGGAGATCGTGAAGAAACCGCGACAGCTATTGCCCAGAAAGCTAGAATCCAAAAAGTCATCGCAGGTGTACTGCCAGATGGTAAGGCGGCAGCTATTAAAAAATTGCAGGAAGCTGGGAAAAAACTGGCTATGGTCGGAGACGGTATCAATGATGCGCCAGCTCTGGTCCAGGCAGATGTAGGAATTGCCATCGGTTCAGGCGCAGATGTAGCTATTGAGTCAGCAGATGTAGTGCTCATGCATAGTGATTTGCAGGATGTAGTCAAGGCTATCAAGCTCAGTCAGGCGACCATCCGTAATATCAAGGAAAATCTTTTCTGGGCATTTGCCTACAATACACTAGGCATCCCGATTGCTATGGGGCTATTGCATCTTTTCGGCGGTCCCTTGCTCAATCCTATGTTGGCTGGTCTAGCCATGAGCTTGAGCTCAGTATCAGTTGTCGTCAATGCACTGCGTCTAGGACGCTTTAAAATAAAGAAATATACGGAGGAATGAATCTATGAAACAAATAGTCCAATTAGAAAACTTATCTTGTCAAAACTGTGTCAAACACGTCACCCAGCACTTCCTATCTATGGAGGAAGTGTCAGATGTGGCGGTAGACCTAGAAAAGCAGGCAGCCCACGTCACGACTGATAAGCCTTATGGTGCATCAGATTATGAAGCAGCTCTGGCAAAAACAATCTACAGGGTTCTGGATGTGGCAGAAGCTGAATGAATAAAGTCAGTAGTTTTGCGCCTGCCCAGTTGCTAGACTTCTTCTTGTAAAAAGCGATAAAATAATCTATAATGTTACTAATCACATGTTTTATCTTACCGTGAGAAAGAGGAGAAAAATGAAGAAAAAAGCTTTACCTTTTTTACTAGCAGGAGCTGCTTTATTAGCTATGACAGCTTGTTCAAAGGGCAGCGCTACGAATCAATCAGAGACGCCTACTAGCAGTACTGGCTCAGTAACAAGTTCTGTGGAGCAGGCATCCAGTCAATCAACTGCAACAGCATCTTCAGCGGCTAGTAGCACTAGCTCAGAGAGTGCGAGCACAGAAAAAACTAAGGAAAAGAAAGAAGCGATGGACATTTCCGCACTTGCAAATGGTAATTATGCCAGCGTTAAAGGAACCTGGCAGGATGCTTCTGGCAACCAGCTTGTTTTTGAGGAAAAGGGCTTGGTTTCAAGTGGTTATGAATTGTATGGAGCTTCTCTGACAGACTATGGGACTGCTGCTGGCGGTGTCTACGGGGGAGAAAGTGGAGGTTTTCTGATTGAGTTTCTTCCCAAGGGAGTTAAGGTCGCAGACAAGGAAAACTTTACAGATAGTTCAGATGTTGGTCAAGATAGAATCTGGACAGGTGTTGGCCTGAATAGCTTTGACGAACAAGGCAGCTTCTATTATCGAGTAGATTAAACGAAGCTTGGTGCTTAATTTTATAGCTTATATGTTGACGAGAGCAGAAGACTATCTGCTCTCTTTTCTTTGGGAGAGTAAGAAATTTTACAGACAAAAAAAGCCTACCTAAACAAGGCGGGCTTCATAATTTTGAGTTGAACTAGGGCTCGCTGTGCGAACTAACAAATTGAGCCATAGGTGTTGAAACGATTGATAGAAATAATTGTGCAAAATCTTCTGAGGGCATAGGTTCTTCTTTGATAATCCATATTTCAATGAGGGAGTTAATCCATCTAACAACAATTTCCGTAGCCATTTCTTTTGGAATTCCCAATTTTTTAGAGTCAATTTCTAAATTTTGCACGACCCACTGAGTGAAGAAGGTAGATAGATAGTCACTCCAGAAAGGATCGATAGCTGTAGTATAGAGCACCCTCATCCATTTCCTATGTTCATAAAGGGTAGGAATCATATGTTTGGCAAAGAAACAGAACGGATTTTCTCCACTTCCTTCTTCGTAGCTTTCATACAGGGGCAAAAACGGAGTCATAATTGTCTGGCGGATGTATTGGATAATGTCTTCAACATTACTAAAATGCTTTTTATAGATAGCCTGGCGCGATAGACCAGCTTGTTTTGCAATCTCTGAAAAAGTAAAATAAGACTTTTCAGGATTTTGCTCTGCCAGCTCAATTAAGGCATTGACGACTTTGTCTCGAGTATCTTGGGGCATAAGTACCTTCCTTCTTTTTTATTAAGTTCTTGCTGGTTTGTCTAAAAATAGAGTAAATCCCAACAAAATAGTTTACCGTTTGTCAACTAAAATGATAACACTTTATAGAGAAAATGTCCAATTATTTTTAAAATTTAATATAAAAAACCAGTCTTCCTTTACAAGGACCAGTTCTGTCATTTCTCTGTTTTTCTTCTAGTTGGTTATGCGATAACAATTTTGTTTGAAGGACCAGCGGGACTATCATAAGCAGCAAAGCTGGTTAGGGGTGAAGATACAAGGTTGAGAAATGTCTTAGAAAACTGCTTGCAAGGAACGGGGTCATCCTGAGTGATCCAATTCTCGATAAGAGAACTAATCCAGCCGGCCAGCAGTTGATTGGCCAGGTCTTCAGGAATACCTAATTTTTGGTGGTCAAGATTTAAATTCTGCTCGATCCAGTCCTTGTAACTGGCAGTAATAAAATCGCTCCACAAGGGATCGACAGAACTAGTATATAATATTTTAATGCGTTGGCGTTGCTCATAAATAGCGGGAAGAATCGTTTGAGCCAAAAAAGTGAAAGGATCTAAGTCCGCTTCAGCATTGTTGCTATTCCAGTTGGGGGCAAAGGCTTGCTTTACCATATCTTGGCGAATGTATTCGATAATTTCAGTAGTGTTATTAAAGTGTCGTTTGTAAATAGCTTGTCTTGACAAACCGGCTTCTTTAGCGATTTCTGTAAAGGTAAAACGCGACCTGTCAGGCTGTTTATCTGCTAATTCAAAAAATGCATCTAAAATCCTATCTCGTGTATTAAGAGCCATAATTTTATCCCTCCTATACCATTTTACTTTTTCTGTCTGAAATAAGCTAGAAAATAGCCCGGAATTTTTACTAAAAAAGTTTACACATTGTTAAATGGAAAAAATTTTAGTTTAATTTCTGGACATCATGTCTGTTTAAAAACTGGACGATTTCACAAAAATGTACATAAATCAAGCCGATAATTCTTTTATTTTAACAAGTTAATATGATAAAATAATAAAAAATCTTATCAGAAGTCAAATAGAAAGTGTAGTTTAAAGATTACCTAATCTGAAAGATTTATGGGAGGTTTGACTGGACTTTTTATTAAGGGTTACTGATCGGGATAATAAACTATGTTCAGGGGAGAATAAAATGAAAAGAACAGAAAAAGTTTTGCGATATTCTATTCGGAAGTCAGTTTTAGGTGTTAGTTCAGTCCTTATTTGTGCTCTGTTTTTAGGTCACAGTATGGTGGCGGCAGATGAGGAGCGGCCAGTGGCAAATGCAGTAGAGACTCCGGTCGCTGCATCGCCAGTAAATCAGGATTTGACAACGGTCAGGGAGGCTGCTAATACGGAAGTAGGTACGTTTCTGGCTGAGAAAGTGACAGTTCTTGGGAATAATCCAAATTTGTCAGCTGAGGAGCTTGCAGCAGCTAAGGAGGAAGTCAATCAAACAGCTGCGAAGGCTCAGAATGAAATTGCTGCAGCTGAGGATAAAGAAAGGATTGATCAAGCTAAGGAAGATGGATTGGCAGACATCAACTCTATCAATCCAGTCGGCAAAGATTTGCTTCTAGATGAAATCCAAAATGGAAAAGCAGAGTTTGATAAACTTGTAGATAGTAGCGATTTACTGCCTGAGGAGCAAAAGAAAAGCTTCCAAGAGTCTGTAAGGAAGAAGGCTGCAGAAGCAGAGGATGCAATTCAGAAATTAGATGTTAATGCAGCAACAGCAGAGCAGGCGGAAGTGATTCAAGAGCAGGCAGTAACCGAGGAAGATAAGTTTTTCAAATTTATAGCAAGTTCAACCGTAGATTTCACTCTGGCTGCCAAATTAGCTGACTTGGAAGCAAATCCTAATCTTTCAGAAGCAGAAAAGAAAGCAGTTAGAGGTGAGATAGAGCAGGTGGTGGAAGCGGCCAAGAAGGCTATTGAAGGAGCAGATTCTCAGGAAGTCTATGACCGGGCAAAAGAAACAGCCATAGCCCACTTAGCTAAGATTCACCCCATTGGCAAAGAGCAGTTCTTAAAAGAAATTCAGGAAGAAAAAACAGCTACTATCGAGGCTGTTGAGAAGAGTCAAAGTCTTTCTGCTGAGGAAAAAACTGCAGCTAAAAAGAAAATTGAAGATGCAGCAGCCATAGCTCAAAAAGCAATTGCAGCTTATAATGCTTGGGTTGAAAGTCCTGATGATGCCGAAAAAATTCAAGAACAGGTAGCGGCAGAGAAGCAAGGTTTGCTAAAAGTTACGACTGGGCTGAAACTAGATCTTGCTCTGTCTGATAAGCTAGCAGACTTACGGAGCAACCCGAATCTGTCAGATGCAGAACGGGCTACGGCTAAAGCTGAAGCGGAAGCAACTCTAGCAGATGCGAAAAGAGCGCTTGAAAAGGCTGATACCGAAGAGGAACTAGAGAGAATTGAGGAAGCTGGCATTGCTAGCTTGGACACGATTCATCCAGTTGGCAAAGACTTGGTTTTAGATGAGCTTGAAGAAGAAGTCGACAAACAGATTGAAGCGATTGAACATCACCAAACACTTTCAGAACTCGATAAAAAGCAAGCTAAAGAAAAGCTTCGAGCAGTATTAAAGACGGTGACAGATGCGATTGCGCAGCTAGATGATAGTGTAGACAGTGCTGAAAAAGCAGAGAAGCTGCAGGAACAGATTGCTGCTGAGCAGACAAAAGCTCTTGAAAATCTAGAAGCGATTGTCAAGAATGCCGCTAAAGCTGAGACAGCTTCTTCTGTTCCAAGTGATTCACCACAGGAAGCTGGGCAAGAATTTAGTGGAGGCGTCAGCGACTCTGAGCCAGCAACGGCAACGGCGTCGGAATATGATTTGTCTAGCCATGAAGTTGGAACTCATCCCGATACAGCTCCGCAGTCTTCAGTACAACCAGAATTCAGTGGCAATGTAAATGATTCAGAAGCACCAACAGCAACACGGCCTGAATTTAGTGGAGGCGTCAGCGACTCTGAGCCAGCAACGGCAACGGCGTCGGAATATGATTTGTCCAGCCATGAAGTTGGAACTCATCCCGATACAGCTCCCCAGGCAACTGCACAAGCAGAATTCAGTGGCAATGTTAGTGATTCAGAAGCGGCAACAGTAACACGGCCTGAATTTACAGGAGGCGTCAATGATTCTGATCCAACTATAACAGAAAACAACGCCTATGATGCTGGCGTTCAGCCATCAGTCAGGAGCGCACATCCAGACAGTGCTCCTCAGATGGCGGCTCTTCCGGAATTTACCGGCGGTGTCAATGCTGCTGACGCGGCAGTAGCGGATGCTTTACCTTCTTACCAAGTAACTAGTGGTATTTTGCCAGCAGTTGATGGGGCCAAATCAGTACAAGAGCAGTCTTCATCAGCTAAGGTCACCCAGCTAGCTCAGCTTAAAAACAAGGAAGGTAAGAGTGGTGCGTCAGTCTTGCCGCATACGGGTCAAGCTTCTAATGCTCTTCTCACAGTTGCAGGAGTTATCAGCGCTTTAGGCGCAGCTGGATTGTCATTCCGTAGTAGAAAAAAGGAAGATTAAGTTTTAAAGAGGCCACTTGGTCTCTTTTTTTATGGAAAAAATTTTCAAAAATCATGCAAACGTTTTACTAAAAATGCTTGAAAAAGTTAAAAAAAAACGATATAATGGACAATGTGAAAGCGCTTTGCAAACGAGAGCTTGAAAGAAAATATTTTTATTCAAAAGAAGGGGCTTATTATGGTCGAATTAAATCTGAAAAATATCTATAAAAAATATCCCAACAGCGACCACTATTCAGTGGAAGACTTCAATCTAGACATCAAGGACAAGGAATTTATCGTCTTTGTCGGTCCGTCCGGTTGCGGAAAATCAACTACTCTGCGTATGATTGCAGGCCTTGAAGACATCACAGAAGGAACTGCCTCTATTGACGGTACAGTGGTCAATGATGTGGCGCCAAAAGACCGCGACATCGCCATGGTTTTCCAGAACTATGCCCTTTATCCGCACATGACTGTCTACGACAACATGGCTTTTGGTCTCAAGCTGCGCAAGTACAGCAAGGAAGATATTGAAAAACGGGTCAATGAAGCAGCAGAAATTCTGGGCTTGAAGGAATTCTTGCAGCGTAAGCCAGCTGATTTGTCTGGTGGTCAGCGTCAGCGGGTAGCAATGGGACGCGCTATCGTTCGTGATGCAAAGGTTTTCCTTATGGATGAGCCTCTGTCTAACTTGGATGCTAAGTTGCGTGTTTCTATGCGGGCGGAGATTGCCAAGATTCACCGCCGTATTGGGGCAACAACTATCTATGTCACCCATGACCAGACTGAAGCTATGACCTTGGCGGATCGTATCGTTATCATGTCAGCGACCAAGAATCCTGCTGGAACTGGAACGATTGGACGAGTGGAGCAGATTGGTACGCCACAGGAAGTCTATAACAACCCAGTTAATAAGTTCGTTGCCGGCTTCATTGGCAGCCCAGCTATGAACTTCATCCCAGTTAAGCTTGAAGGGAATGAGATTGTCGCAGAAGGGCTGCGCTTGACTGTGCCAGAAGGAGCTCTCAAGGTTCTGCGAGAGAAAGGTTACGAGGGCAAGGAGCTGATCTTCGGTATTCGTCCGGAAGATATCAATGCGGAAGCTGCTTTCTTGGAAACTTTCCCGAATTCAGTTGTGCATGCTAAGATTTCTGTTTCAGAATTGCTGGGAGCAGAGTCTCATCTCTACTGCCAAGTGGGTTCTAGTGAGTTTGTAGCGCGTGTGGATTCACGGGATTACCTAGAAACTGGTGCAGGTATTGACCTAGGCTTTGACCTCAATAAAGCGCACTTCTTTGATCCAGAGACGGAGAAGACGGTCTATTAATTAATTGATAAATAAAGAACGCAGACAGGCTTGTCTGCGTTTTTAAAATGGCTGCTATAACTTCATTTTTTTACTGAAAGTTGCTCAGATTTTTGCTTGTTTTAGTTTTCCTATAAGAATCTCAGCTGAAATGGTGGCATGTGTAAGCTGCTCCCAATTGATTAGATTTTTTTCAACATGAAAGAGTAATGGAGTCATCTGCAGCAAGGCAGTTTTCTCCTCAGAATGCAGTGCATGTGTGGATTCTACGGTCTTTCTAGATAGGATGGTAAAGTGTTTCTGGAAATGCTGGATGATATCTTGATTAGAATAATCTTTCTTGTCCAGATACTGAGCAACTTTTTGACGAATTTCTTTCAGATGATTTTCTGTGGGGATGACTTTAATGATAAGTCCCTCTTTTTTCAATACTCGCTGAAATTCATGATAGTTGGCTGGTGAGAAGATGTCCAGCAAGACATCCATGCTTTGATCCTGAATGGGTAAATGTGCCAAATCACCTACGAACCATTTTACAGCAAGGCTCTGATCGCTTTTGGCAGCTAACTGGATAGAATCTTTGGATAGATCAAAAGCGTAAATTTCTTTGTTGGGGAATGTTTCCTGGATTTTTCGAGCATAATATCCCTCTCCGCAAGCGACGTCTAGAATGGTCTGTTCTTCAGGCAGGGTCTGTAGCAGATCCAGCAACTCGTCTAGGATATGTTGATAAAAGCCGGCTTCCAAGATGACTTGCCTATTTTGAAAGCTTGTTTTGTCATAGTCTTTAGCTTGTTTGGCCTGAGGAGCTAGATTGACATAACCGAATTTGGCGATGTCGTAGGAATGGCGATTGGCGCACTTGAGGCTGTTTTCTTCCATAGCTAAGCTTTGCTGGCAGAGTGGACAGGCCAGGGCCGGAGCTTGGGCAAATCGGGCAAGTTTTGGTTTCATAGTCGCTCTCTTTCTATTGTTTTTATATAGCTGAATGACTTCTTTTTGGTAAGACATAGAAAAATCCGATTCAGGTAATCGGATTTTTATCTTTAGTAGGTCAGGACAAAGTATTTCTTCTTACCGCGGCGGATAATTGTCAGCTCGTCTTCCAGTTTATCTGAGGCGCTAAGGACATAGTCTGAATCTTGGATGCGCTCGCCATTGAGGTAGATAGCACCGTTTTGGACATCCTCGCGGGCTTGACGTTTTGAGTTTACCACGCCGGCTGTCACAAGCAGTTCTACAATATTGAGGTTGTCTTCTGCTTGGACCTGATAGTTAGGCACACCGCGCAAACCTTGTTTGAGTTCCTTGACGGATAGGTTTTTAATATTTCCGGCAAAGAGCTGCTCAGTGATGTTGAGGGCTTCCTGGTATGCTTCTTGACCGTGAACCAGGCTGACCACTTCGCGAGCTAAGACTTTCTGCGCCAAGCGTTCGTGTGGTGCTGCTTCAAACTGCTGGCGAATCTCTTCAATCTCATCCAAGGACAGGAAGGTAAAAATTTTCAGGAAGCGGATAGCGTCTGCGTCCATGACATTCATCCAGAATTGATACATTTCGTAAGGAGAAGTCTTGTCAGGATTGAGCCAGACAGCATTGCCTTCTGACTTACCAAATTTTTTGCCAGTAGCATCGGTAATGAGCGGGACGGTCATCACATGGCCAGTCTTGTCAGCCTTGCGGCGCAGGAGTTCTGTACCTGCTGTCATATTGCCCCACTGGTCAGAACCACCAATTTGCAGGGTTACGCCGTGGTTTTGATTGAGGATATAGAAGTCATATCCTTGCATGATCTGATAGGCGAATTCTGTATAGGAAATCCCTGTCTCAATCCGGCTCTTGACAGAATCTTTACTCATCATGTAGTTGACAGTGAAGTATTTGCCGACATCGCGCAGGAAGTCAATAAAGCTGATGTTGCTGAACCAGTCATAATTATTAACCATTTCGGCCTTATTATCGCCCTTTTCAAAGTCCAGAAAACGAGAAAGCTGATCTTGGATGGATTTTACCCAGCCTTCTACCGTTTCCTTGGTTTGGAGGCTGCGTTCTGCATCCCTAAAGGATGGATCGCCAATCAATCCAGTTGCTCCTCCGACCAGAGCGTAGGGTTTGTGTCCGGCTAGTTGCAAGCGACGGCTGGTCAGAATGGCTACCAAGTGGCCAAGGTGCAGGCTGTCAGCGGTCGGATCGTATCCACTATAATAAGAGACTTGTCCTTCTTCTAAGGCTTTGCGTAAAGCTGCTTCATCAGTAGTTTGGAATACCAAGCCACGTTCTTTTAGCTCATCAAAAATGTGCATCATGTCTCTCCTATTCTAAAAGCCAAGAAATTGGCTTATCTATATTTTAAATTTATGTTACTCTATTGTATCATAAAGCTTTTAAATAGCAATGTTTCCTTGAAATAAATCATAGATATTTGGTATAATGGGAAGATAACAAGGAGAATCGAACTTGGAACAATTAATAGAGAAATTAAAAGAGTTCTGGGGAAAAGCCCAGCAGTTTATCAAAAAAATACATCTTCCAGAATGGAGCAAGAAGATCGTTAGTGGCAACAATGGCTGGTCTATCGGTGATGTTTTTGCTGTTTTCTTGCGGACTTTTAAACTTCTGATGAATATGGCTTTTGTGTTTATCTTCTTCGGTGGCGTCATCGGTGCTGGTATTGGGATAGGCTATGCAGCTAGTCTTTTCAGTAAGGTTGAAGTGCCCAAGCAGGATGAGCTGGTCAAGCAGGTGAATAATATTTCTGGAATCTCCAAGCTTACCTATGCTGATGGCAGCTTGATTGCAGAAGTGGACAATGATTTGCTCCGCATCCCGGTTAAGAGTGACGCAATCTCTGAAAATGTAAAAAAAGCCGTTATCGCTACAGAGGATGAGAATTTTGAAACGCATAACGGAGTGGTGCCTAAAGCTGTGCTTCGGGCTACGCTCGGCTCTGTTGTCGGAGTTGGCTCGTCTAGCGGGGGGTCAACCATTACCCAGCAGTTGATCAAGCAGCAGGTGGTGGGCGATGCGCCGACCTTCAAGCGGAAAGCGGCGGAGATTGTTGATGCGCTGGCTTTGGAACGCTACATGTCCAAGGATGATATTTTGACGACCTACTTGAACGTTTCGCCTTTTGGGCGCAACAATAAGGGGCAGAATATCGCCGGTGTGGAAGAAGCTGCTCAAGGAATTTTTGGTGTCTCTGCTAAGGATTTGACTGTGCCCCAGTCTGCTTTTATTGCCGGCTTGCCACAGAGTCCGATTGTTTATTCGCCTTATGCAGCGGATGGCAGTCTCAAGAGTGCAGGGGATATGGCTCTGGGCTTGGAACGTGCCAAGGATGTGCTCTATAATATGTATCGGACGGGCCATCTAAGCGAAAAAGAGTACAAGGAGTACAAGGACTACGACTTGACCAAGGATTTCAAGCCTTCTGAAAGTTCGGAAAAATCTTCGCATGGCTACCTTTATTACACAGCGGTCGAAGAAGCCCAGCAGACCATGTACGAATACTTGATTCAGCGGGACAATGTTTCTCAGCAAGAGCTGAAAAACAACGACACTGTCAAAGCCTACAAGGAATTGGCTGCTAAAGAACTGAGCGATGGCGGCTATACTGTCACCACCACAATCAACAAGAACATTCATACTGCTATGCAAAATGCAGTAGCCAACTATGGGGGCGTCTTGGATGACGGAACTGGTGCAGTTGAAGTGGGGAATGTCCTCTTGGATAATAAAACCGGTGCTGTGATTGGCTTTGTCGGAGGAAGAGATTATGCTTCCAATCAGAACAATCATGCCTTTGATACGGAACGATCACCGGGTTCGACTATTAAGCCGATTCTTGCTTATGGGATTGCTATTGACCAAGGTCTGATGGGTAGTGCCAGCGTTCTTTCCAATTATCCAACTAACTTTTCAAGCGGCGATCCAATCATGCACGTGGATAGCCGTGGTACAGCCATGATGGACCTGCAAGAAGCGCTTAATACTTCTTGGAATATTCCGGCTTATTGGACTTACCGCGGATTACGCGAAAAAGGTGTCAATGTCCGTGGCTATATGGAAAAAATGGGTTATTACATTGATGACTACAGCATTGAGAGTCTCCCAATGGGCGGGGGAATCGAAGTATCTGTAGCTCAGCATACCAATGGTTTCCAAACCTTGGCTAATAATGGAACCTACCAGAAAAAATATATGGTTGAAAAAATCACAGACCGAGATGGCAAGGTGATTTACCAGCATAAGGCCAATCCTGTTCAGATTTACAGTCCAGCAGCGGCTACGATTATGCAGGAGCTCATGCGGGGCGTTATCAATTCTGGAGCGACTACGACCTATAAATCTAGAATCAGTCAGGTCAATGGAACCTTGGCTGGAGCCGACTGGATTGGTAAGACTGGAACGACCAACACCAACGGTGATATGTGGCTGATGCTTTCTACTCCTAAGATGACTTTGGGAGGCTGGATTGGTCATGATGATAATAGCTCTATGGCGGCGTTGACTGGTTATAATAATAATGCCTCCTACATGGCCTATATGGCAGATGCTATCTATCAGGCAGATCCAAATGCCTGGGGTGTTGGTGATAAGTTCACTCTTGATCCAAGTGTCATTAAGTCTGATGTGCTCAAGTCCACAGGGGAAAAGCCAGGTACAGTAACGGTAAACGGCCGCTCTGTTAATCTCAGTGGTCCGACAGTGCCTAGCTATTGGGCTAAAAACGGTGCTCCGACCACGACCTACCGCTTTGGTATCGGGGCATCAGATGCGGACTATCAGAAGGCTTGGTCAGCTATACTGGGCGGTTCTACCTCTAATTCTAATTCCAGCTCCAATTCCAATAATAATCGGCAGGGGAACTAGCGCATCAAGAACAGTTTTTAACTTTTCAGAAAGCGGATGAAATCCTTGCAATTTCTAGCTAAATAAGGTATAATGATAACAATAATTTGTCGTGTGCTTTATTTGAAATATTGTCCAAATAGAAGCTTACAGCAGTTAAATCAAACTTGAATAAGTCAGATTTAGCTGCTCTTTTTGTGCCTATTTTTAGGAAAAACGGGTTATGTAATCATAATTTAATTTTTCTGAAAATTAAACAAAAGGGACTGATTGTGGCTGTTTTGCAGCGTTGTAAATGACAGAGGATTTTTCTCTGAAAACATTTCACAGAACTCGCTCTAAAAAGCGTGAGGTAAAGATATGCTTCTTCTCGCTTTATCAAGGGCTTAGTATCTTATCATAAAGGAGTAAAAACTTGGCAGGACATGAAGTTCGATACGGTAAACACCGTACCCGTCGTAGTTTTTCAAGAATTAAGGAAGTTCTTGATTTACCAAATTTGATTGAAATCCAAACGGATTCGTTCCAAGATTTCTTGGATCATGGTCTGAAGGAAGTCTTTGAAGATGTACTTCCTATTTCAAACTTTACCGACACCATGGAATTGGAATTTGTTGGCTATGAAATCCGTGAGCCTAAATATACGCTGGAAGAAGCACGTATCCACGATGCCAGCTACTCAGCGCCAATCTTTGTAACCTTCCGTCTGATTAACAAGGAAACTGGTGAAATCAAGACTCAGGAAGTCTTCTTTGGCGATTTCCCAATCATGACTGAAATGGGAACCTTCATCATCAATGGTGGTGAGCGGATTATCGTATCCCAGTTGGTGCGTTCTCCAGGGGTTTATTTTAACGATAAAGTTGACAAAAACGGAAAAGTTGGCTACGGTTCAACGGTTATTCCTAACCGCGGAGCTTGGTTAGAGTTGGAAACAGACTCAAAAGACATTGCCTACACTCGTATTGACCGGACACGGAAGATTCCATTTACCACTTTGGTGCGTGCGCTTGGTTTCTCAGGTGATGATGAGATCTTGGACATCTTTGGTGACAGCGACTTGGTGCGCAATACCATTGAAAAAGATATCCACAAGAACCCAATGGACTCTCGAACGGATGAAGCTCTGAAAGAAATCTATGAGCGTCTTCGTCCAGGTGAGCCTAAGACGGCTGAAAGTTCTCGTTCCCTTCTTGAAGCGCGTTTCTTTGATCCGCATCGCTATGACTTGGCAGCAGTTGGTCGTTACAAGATCAATAAGAAACTCAGCGTCAAGACACGCTTGCTGAACCAAACCATTGCTGAGCCATTGGTAGATGCTGAAACAGGAGAAATCTTGGTTGAAGCTGGTACAGTTATGACCCGCAGTGTCATTGACAGCATTGCAGAGCAGTTGGACAATGGTTTGAACAAAATCACTTATATTCCAAACGACTCAGCTGTCTTGACAGCTCCTGTAGAATTGCAGAAGTTCAAGGTAGTGGCACCGACTGATCCAGACCGCGTTGTGACCATCATCGGTAACGCAAATCCTTCTGACAAGGTACGGATTGTAACACCAGCTGACATCTTGGCTGAGATGAGCTACTTCCTCAACTTGGCTGAAGGCATCGGTCGTGTAGATGATATTGACCACTTGGGGAACCGTCGTATTCGTGCTGTTGGTGAGCTTTTGGCTAACCAAGTCCGTCTTGGACTTTCTCGGATGGAGCGTAATGTCCGTGAACGGATGTCTGTTCAGGATAATGAAGTATTGACTCCACAGCAAATCATCAATATCCGTCCTGTGACTGCAGCCATTAAAGAATTCTTTGGTTCTTCACAGTTGTCTCAGTTCATGGACCAACACAATCCGCTGTCTGAGCTTTCTCACAAGCGCCGTCTGTCTGCCTTGGGACCTGGTGGTTTGACACGTGACCGTGCTGGTTATGAAGTGCGAGATGTGCACTATACTCACTATGGCCGTATGTGTCCGATTGAAACGCCTGAAGGACCAAACATTGGTTTGATTAATAACTTGTCTTCTTATGGACACCTTAACAAATACGGATTTATTCAAACACCTTACCGTAAGGTAGACCGTGAAGCTGGCGTAGTAACCAACGAAATCGTTTGGCTGACAGCTGATGAGGAAGATGAATTTATCGTAGCGCAGGCCAACTCTAAGCTGAATGAAAAAGGCGGCTTTGCTGAACCTATCGTTATGGGACGCCACCAAGGTAATAACCAAGAATTCCCTTCAGATCAAGTAGACTACATGGATGTGTCACCTAAGCAGGTAGTTGCCGTGGCGACAGCATGTATTCCTTTCTTGGAAAATGATGACTCCAACCGTGCCCTCATGGGGGCCAACATGCAGCGCCAGGCTGTGCCTTTGATTGATCCAAAAGCACCTTATGTTGGTACTGGTATGGAATACCAAGCTGCCCACGACTCTGGTGCAGCGGTCATTGCCCAGCATGATGGTAAGGTTACCTATGCGGATGCAGACAAGGTTGAAGTCCGCCGCGAAGATGGTTCTCTCGATGTTTACCAAATTCAAAAATTCCGCCGTTCTAACTCAGGTACTGCTTACAACCAACGTACCTTGGTGAAAGTTGGCGATGTTGTCGAGAAAGGCGACTTTATCGCTGACGGACCTTCTATGGAAAATGGAGAAATGGCCCTGGGACAAAACCCGATCGTTGCCTACATGACATGGGAAGGTTACAACTTCGAGGATGCGGTTATCATGAGTGAGCGTCTGGTGAAAGACGATGTCTACACCTCTGTTCACTTGGAAGAGTACGAATCAGAAACTCGCGACACCAAGCTTGGCCCAGAAGAAATTACCCGCGAAATTCCAAACGTAGGGGAAGATGCCTTGCGCAATCTGGACGAAATGGGTATTATCCGCATCGGGGCGGAAGTCAAGGAAGGTGATATCCTAGTAGGTAAAGTTACCCCTAAGGGTGAAAAAGACCTTTCTGCTGAGGAACGTCTCTTGCACGCTATCTTCGGAGACAAGTCTCGTGAAGTCCGCGATACCTCTCTGCGTGTGCCACATGGTGCCGATGGAGTGGTTCGTGACGTGAAAATCTTTACCCGTGCTAATGGTGATGAATTGCAATCTGGCGTTAATATGCTGGTTCGCGTCTACATCGCTCAAAAACGTAAAATCAAGGTCGGAGATAAGATGGCCGGTCGTCACGGAAACAAGGGGGTTGTATCCCGTATCGTTCCTGTGGAAGACATGCCTTACTTGCCAGATGGAACACCAGTTGATATCATGTTGAACCCACTCGGGGTACCATCTCGTATGAATATCGGTCAGGTTATGGAGCTCCACCTTGGTATGGCAGCGCGTAACTTGGGTATCCATATTGCGACACCAGTCTTTGATGGAGCAAGCTCAGAAGATCTCTGGGATACAGTGCGCGAAGCTGGTATGGACAGCGATGCTAAAACCATTCTCTATGATGGACGTACCGGTGAGCCATTTGACAATCGTGTATCTGTCGGTGTCATGTACATGATCAAGCTCCACCACATGGTAGATGACAAACTCCATGCCCGCTCAGTAGGACCTTACTCAATGGTTACCCAACAGCCGCTCGGAGGTAAAGCACAGTTTGGTGGACAACGTTTTGGTGAGATGGAAGTTTGGGCCTTGGAAGCTTACGGTGCTTCTAACGTTCTGCAAGAAATCCTGACTTACAAGTCAGATGATGTCAATGGACGTTTGAAGGCTTATGAAGCTATTACCAAAGGGAAACCAATTCCAAAACCAGGTGTGCCAGAATCCTTCCGCGTTCTTGTCAAAGAGTTGCAATCTCTTGGTCTGGATATGCGCGTTCTCGATGAAGATGACAATGAAGTGGAACTGCGTGACCTAGACGAAGGTGAAGATGATGATGTGATTCACGTTGACGATCTTGAAAAAGCGCGTGAAAAAGCAGCTCAAGAAGCAAAAGCAGCTTTTGAGGCTGAAGGAAAAGAATAAGAATACACACTGATTAGAAAATGAAGAAAGGTAAGAAATAGTGGTTGATGTAAATCGTTTTAAAAGTATGCAAATCACCCTAGCTTCTCCCAATAAGGTCCGTTCATGGTCTTATGGGGAAGTGAAGAAACCTGAAACAATCAATTACCGAACCCTGAAACCAGAACGCGAAGGCCTTTTTGACGAAGTGATCTTTGGTCCAACAAAGGACTGGGAATGCGCCTGTGGTAAGTACAAACGGATTCGTTACAAAGGAATCGTCTGTGACCGCTGTGGTGTTGAAGTAACTCGCGCCAAGGTTCGCCGTGAGCGCATGGGCCACATCGAATTGAAGGCTCCTGTTTCACATATTTGGTACTTTAAAGGAATTCCAAGCCGCATGGGACTCACTTTGGATATGAGTCCACGTGCTCTGGAAGAAGTCATTTATTTTGCGGCTTATGTGGTGATTGATCCTAAGGATACACCGCTAGAGCACAAGTCAATTATGACGGAGCGTGAGTACCGTGAGCGTTTACGCGAGTACGGTGCAGGCTCATTTGTAGCCAAAATGGGAGCCGAAGCTATTCAAGACCTCTTGAAACAAGTGGACTTGGAAGCTGAGATTGCTGTCCTCAAAGAAGAATTGAAAACTGCTTCAGGTCAAAAACGGATCAAGGCTGTCCGTCGCTTGGATGTCTTGGATGCCTTCTACAAGTCTGGTAATAAACCAGAATGGATGGTCCTCAACATCCTGCCGGTTATTCCGCCAGATTTGCGTCCAATGGTTCAGTTGGATGGTGGTCGTTTTGCGGCATCTGACCTCAATGATCTCTATCGCCGTGTTATCAACCGGAACAACCGTTTGGCTCGTTTGCTGGAACTCAACGCCCCTGGTATCATCGTTCAAAATGAGAAGCGGATGCTTCAAGAAGCGGTTGACGCTTTGATTGATAATGGTCGCCGTGGCCGTCCAATTACTGGACCAGGTAGCCGTCCACTTAAATCATTGAGCCATATGCTCAAAGGTAAACAAGGTCGCTTCCGTCAAAACTTGCTGGGTAAACGGGTTGACTTCTCAGGTCGTTCCGTTATTGCCGTTGGTCCTACATTGAAAATGTATCAATGTGGTGTGCCGCGTGAAATGGCGATTGAGCTCTTCAAGCCGTTTGTGATGCGGGAAATCGTTGCTCGCGATATCGTGCAGAACGTTAAAGCTGCCAAACGCTTGGTAGAGCGTGGAGATGAGCGTATCTGGGATATTCTGGAAGAAGTGATCAAGGAGCACCCAGTGCTTCTTAACCGCGCACCGACCCTTCACCGTTTGGGAATTCAAGCTTTCGAGCCAGTACTGATTGATGGTAAAGCTCTTCGTTTGCATCCATTGGTCTGTGAAGCCTACAATGCCGACTTTGACGGTGACCAAATGGCCATTCACGTACCATTGTCAGAGGAAGCCCAAGCTGAAGCTCGTATCCTCATGCTGGCTGCTGAGCATATCTTGAATCCGAAAGATGGTAAACCAGTTGTAACACCATCTCAGGATATGGTCTTGGGGAACTACTACCTGACCATGGAAGAGGCTGGCCGCGAAGGTGAAGGTATGATTTTCAAGGATATGGATGAGGCGGTTATGGCCCTCCGTAATGGCTATGTTCACTTGCATACTCGTGTTGGTATCGCAACAGACAGTCTTAATAAGCCTTGGACAGAAGACCAGAAGCATAAGATTTTAATCACAACTGTTGGTAAAATTCTCTTTAACGCAATCATGCCAGAGGAATTGCCTTATCTGCAAGAGCCAACTAATGCTAACTTGACAGAAGGTGTGCCAGCTAAGTACTTCTTGGAGTCAGGACAAGACATCAAGGAAGTCATTGAACAGCTTGAGATCAATGTTCCGTTTAAGAAGAAAAATCTGGGGAACATTATCGCGGAAATCTTTAAACGCTTCCGTACAACAGAAACATCTGCTCTTCTTGACCGCTTGAAGAACTTGGGTTATCATCATTCTACTTTGGCTGGTCTGACAGTGGGTATTGCTGATATTCCAGTTGTTGAAGACAAGGCTGAGATTATTGAAGAATCCCATAAGCGTGTTGAACAAATTACTAAACAATTCCGTCGCGGTATGATTACTGATGACGAACGCTACAATGCAGTGACTGCTGAGTGGCGGGCAGCTCGTGAGAAATTGGAAAAACGTCTGGTTGCCAACCAAGATCCGAAGAACCCTATCGTTATGATGATGGACTCTGGAGCCCGGGGTAACATCTCTAACTTCTCCCAGTTGGCCGGTATGCGTGGTTTGATGGCTGCGCCAAACGGACGTATCATGGAATTGCCAATCTTGTCTAACTTCCGTGAAGGTCTGTCTGTTCTGGAAATGTTCTTCTCAACCCACGGTGCTCGTAAGGGTATGACCGATACGGCCCTTAAGACTGCCGACTCAGGTTACCTGACTCGTCGTCTGGTTGACGTTGCCCAAGATGTGATTATCCGTGAAGATGACTGTGGTACAGATCGTGGACTTCTTATCACTTCTATCACAGAAGGCAAGGAAATGATCGAGTCTCTGGAAGAGCGTCTCAATGGTCGTTACACTAAGAAAACAGTTAAACATCCAGAAACTGGTGCTGTCATTATTGGTCCAAATGAATTGATCACAGAAGATAAGGCACGTGAAATTGTTAATGCTGGTGTTGAAGAAGTGACAATCCGCTCCGTCTTTACATGTAACACCCGCCACGGTGTCTGCCGTCACTGTTACGGTATCAACTTGGCAACGGGTGATGCGGTTGAAGTCGGTGAAGCAGTCGGAACCATCGCTGCCCAGTCTATCGGGGAGCCTGGTACACAGCTGACCATGCGTACCTTCCACACGGGTGGTGTTGCCTCTAATACCGATATCACGCAAGGTCTTCCTCGTGTCCAAGAAATCTTTGAAGCCCGCAATCCAAAAGGGGAAGCGGTCATCACTGAAGTCAAGGGTGAAGTTACTGCTATCGAAGAAGATGCATCTACTCGTACCAAGAAGGTCTTTGTTACAGGTGCAACTGGCGAAGGTGAATATGTGGTACCATTTACAGCCCGCATGAAGGTAGAAGTGGGTGACCAAGTTTCCCGTGGTGCTGCCTTGACTGAAGGTTCTATCCAACCTAAGCACTTGCTAGCTGTCCGCGATGTCTTGTCTGTTGAAACTTACCTGCTTGCTGAAGTACAAAAAGTTTACCGTAGCCAAGGGGTAGAAATCGGCGACAAACACATTGAGGTAATGGTTCGTCAAATGATTCGCAAGGTGCGCGTCATGGATCCAGGTGACACAGATCTTCTTATGGGAACTCTTATGGATATCACCGACTTTACAGATGCTAACCGTGATGTGGTTATCTCAGGCGGTGTACCTGCGACAGCTCGTCCAGTCCTCATGGGAATCACCAAGGCTTCCCTTGAGACAAACAGCTTCCTGTCTGCAGCTTCCTTCCAGGAAACAACTCGTGTCCTGACAGATGCTGCTATCCGTGGTAAGAAAGACCATCTGCTCGGACTTAAGGAAAATGTTATCATCGGTAAGATTATCCCAGCTGGTACTGGTATGGCCCGCTACCGCAATCTGGAACCTCAGGCTGTCAATGAAGTTGAAATTATTGACGAAGTGACAGAACTGCCAGATGGATTTGAAACTGAAGAAAATATTGTTCTTAAATAAAGAACTTTCCCTCCCGAAAATCGGGAGGGATTTTTTCTTGCAGCCGATAATTTCTTGCCCGCCACTAAATATTATCCTATAATATACTTAGAAAGTTGTTTTTAAGTTCTCCTTTATGGATAAACAACTATAGAAGAAACAGTCAAGATTTCCTATTTCAGTTTTTCTATGATGCGAGACGCCATATTCATTTTTAATCAGGGAGGTAGCTGGTTTTTTGTAGTATGATAGCGCTAGGTTATACTATTTTAAAAATCCTAAAATAGTAGGAGGGGGAGATTTGAAATTTTAAAAAAGAGGAGATTGGTTTTAATGGTAGTGGTCGGAGGTTATAGAGAACGATAGCTGGCATTTATCCAGCTAGCTCATTCATGAAGGGAGGATTTTGAAATACAAAGAATAGAAAACAATTAGATTACAAATAGAATAATATTTTATTACAATGAATAAAGATTAAAAAATATAGGTAAAAAACACAAAATTCTGCATAAAACAGGGCTTCAAGCCTATAAGTTGTTTCCTTTTTATTTATTTTTTTGAGAAAACCGAAAAATTTCAGTAATTTTAAGTTACAGTTAAGTTAAGAAAATTAAAATAATCTTAAATAAGTTACCAACATGTAAATTACTATTAAGAAAGTATAAAATAATAGTTCATGCTTTGATTATTGAAACGCTTGATGGTAAAATAACTAAGGTTACTTAAAACAAACATTTTTTAGTAAAAAGTTAATATAACAATGTTGATTTTTGGTGAGGAAAAATGAAGAAAATTAAGGTAATGGTTGTTTTTGGAACTCGTCCAGAAGCAATTAAGATGGCTCCACTGGTTATTGAACTGAAGAAGCAGGCAGACTTGTTTGAGACAACAACAGTTGTGACTGCTCAGCATCGTCAGATGCTGGATCAGGTACTTGAAACTTTTAAGATTAAGCCTGATTATGATTTGGATATTATGGGGAAGAATCAAACCCTGACAGATATTACTGTCAAGATCCTGCATAAGCTAGATGATATCTTAAAGGAAAACAAGCCAGATATTATGCTGGTGCACGGTGATACGACAACGACCTTTGCAGCTAGTCTTGCAGCGTTTTATAATCAAGTTCGTATCGGCCATGTAGAAGCTGGGTTGCGGACTTGGAATAAATACTCTCCTTTCCCAGAAGAGATGAATCGTCAGATGACCGACTCTTTGACCGACTTGTATTTTGCACCAACAGAACAGAGTAAGGCTAACTTGCTCAAGGAAAACCATCCAGCAGAAACAGTTTTTGTGACAGGGAATACAGCTATCGACGCTCTCAAGCTGACCGTCCAGGCTGATTATCAGCACGAGGTTCTTGACCGTATTAATCCAGATCGCAAGATGATTTTGGTGACTATGCATCGCCGGGAAAATCAAGGCGAGCCGATGAGAAGGGTCTTTCGAACTCTACGGCAGATTGTAGATGCCCATGATGATGTGGAAATTGTCTATCCCGTTCACCTGAGCCCAGCGGTTCAGGAAGCGGCTAGAGAAATTCTGAGTGACAATGAGAAAATTCATCTGATTGAGCCTTTAGATGTGTTGGATTTCCACAATATCGCAGCTAAAAGCTACTTTATCATGTCAGACTCAGGCGGAGTGCAGGAAGAAGCGCCTTCCTTAGGTAAGCCTGTACTGGTACTTCGTGATACAACAGAGAGACCAGAAGGAGTTGAGGCCGGCACATTGAAGCTGGTCGGTACAGAAACTCAAGCAGTAGCAGAGGCAATGGAAGCCCTGCTGACAGATGAGTCACTCTATCAGGAAATGGCCCAAGCCAGCAATCCGTATGGTGACGGTAAGGCTTCTGAGCGGATTGCTCAAGCAATAGCTCACTATTTTAAGCAAACGGCTAGGCCGGAAGAATTTAAGACAGGAGTAAAAAATGTTTAGGAAAAAAGGACTAGAAAAATCATTAGCAGTCTTTGTACTGGCAATTGGACTAATTCTTTTCTACAGTTGGAATTTTGCAGCTAACATATTTTATATCGGAATCGCGCTGATTTTATTAGGTATTTTTAGTGTCTTTGTCCTATCTGATCTCTTGGTGACATGGGCTATGATTTTGGGTGTGGTTATCGCAACTTTGATCTTGCTCTTTGATGTAACCTATCTACCGGACAATCAGGTTCTCTTCTTGCTTTATGTCTTCCCTGTCAGCGCTTGGCTGACCAGCCGAGTGAATTTCTATCTCCATCAGCGCTTGGGATTAGTGCAGGATGACAGTGAAGATGCTGCTGAGGCCTATGAAGAAATGGTTCAGAAAGTAAATCAGAAACAAGCTCCAGCCTTTCAGGCCTTGTTGGTCCATTGGGCACACAATCATCATTTTTATCAAATTCACTCTCGGGAGTACAAGCGGATGCTCAAGAGAATTTTACGACTGCTTAACTGGGACTTCCAGAATGTAGAAACAGTTTACTATGTATCCAATGGTAACTTTCTCGTTCTGGTAGAAGATCTGGATCAGGAAGTCAAGGAATATTTCCAAGAGAAAGTGCGTGACGATTTAACGATGATGCACTTTGAGAATAAGAAAACTGACCAAAAAATTCAGTTTCAGTCCGGCAGTTTAAAACTTAATGCTCAAAACATTGACAAATTCCATAATTTCGATGACGCTTTGAGCAATCTGGAGCGTCAGCTTGAAACCGACATTATCGTAGAATACTAGGAGGTAAACACATGTCTTTAACAGAAGTATTTTTTATCATCTCTATGGTGCTAAGTATCTTTTTTGCTATTAGCTTTTTGGTCCTCTTCATTTATTATCTGGTTATTTACAATCGGGTCAATAAAAATTTTAGGGCGGTGACTCGTCATGATTAGTCAACTTATTATGATTGTCACTCTGTTCTCCATCTGGATGTCTCTGGCTTGGGCTTTGGTAATTTTATGTTCTTCCGTGCATTTCTGGATGAAACGCAGTGACTTCAACGTGGATACCAGCCCATTGGAACATTATCCTATGGTTACAGTCGTTGTCCCAGCCCACAATGAAGATGTGGTTATCGCTCAGACAACTAAGGCCATTCTGGACTTGGACTATCCTCATGACCGAGTAGAAGTTCTGCTCTTTGCAGACAACTGCTCGGATGACACTTATCAAGAAATGCTGAAAGTACAGGCTATGCCTGAGTATGCTGGACGCAATATTACAATTACAGACCGTACTGGTACGGGAGGTAAGGCAGGGGTGCTGAATGACGCCCTGAAGATGGCCAAGGGTGAATATATCTGTGTCTATGATGCGGATGCCATGCCAGAAAAGAATGCTCTTTACTTCCTAGTCAAAAAAGTTTTGGAAGATCCAGAACGCCACGTTGCTTCTTTCGGACGCAACAAGACTCGGAATGCCAACCAGAACTTCCTGACACGTTGTATCAACCAAGAAATCGTTGTAACTCAGCGTGTTTACCACGTAGGTATGTGGCACCTCTTTAAGATTGGACGGATTCCAGGTACAAACTTCTTGATTAACACTGAGTTTGTTAAGAGTATTGGTGGTTGGAAAAATGGTGCCTTGACAGAGGATACGGAAATTTCCTTTAAGATTATGCAGAGCGGCAAGCTGATTGCTTTGGCTTATAACTCAGAGGCCTTCCAGCAAGAGCCAGAAACCCTCAAGTCCTACTACATGCAGCGTAAGCGCTGGGCTAAGGGGAATTACGAGGTAGTTCTTGCCAACTTCAAGCATCTTTTTAGTGGCGGTAACTGGCGCGTGAAACTGGAAGTGTTCAATTATTCTTGTATCTTCTTCTGGTTTAATTTGGCGATTGTCTTATCTGACTTGGTTTTCTTTGCCAATGTAGCGGCAATGATTACCCAGCTCTTTATACCGGATGTGCGGATTCCTTTCGCTTTTGATGCTCAGAATATCTATATCGTCCAGCTGATGCTCTTTAACTGGCTTCTGATGATTTTGCTTTATCTTTTGCAGATCAATATCGCTCTGGCTTCTCAGTTTGGACAGGCGACCACCAAACAGATTTGGCTGGCCCTTGTGTCCTATTTGACTTACTCTCAGCTCTTTATCGTTGTTTCTTTAGATGCAGTAGGATCTGTTATCTTGGACAAGATTTTGAAGCGGAAAGAAACCAAGTGGGTTAAAACAAAACGATTTGCAGGTTAGGAGAAAGTGTGAAAAGAACAAGATTAAGATTTATTTGGTTTGTGACAATTCTGGCTGTCTTGGCTGGTATCCTATTGTACACCCGCATGGGCAGTACTCCTAATATCAAAAAGAAGATATACAGCCAATGGTCTAAAGAATATGTCGTAACCAAGGACAAATTGTCTTATATCAGGACGACAAACAGTAAAACTGAAGATGTTGTGCTGTCTGAGGCACAGGGTTATGGCATGGTGATTGCTGTGGATGCAGCTAAGCAAGGCGATGCCAGTTCGGCTGATTTTGAAAAGCTCTACCAATATTATCTAGCTCATCGTCTGAAAGATACCCAGCTCATGTCTTGGAAACAGACGATTAAGGATGGAAAGAGCAATCATGAAGACGAAAACAATGCTACAGACGGCGATCTCTACATTGCCTATGCTTTGATTCAGGCTGCTAAGCAGTGGCCGGACAAGGCTAAAGAATACCAAGATCAGGCTCAGGCCATTCTGAAAGATGTCTTGGCATATAACTATAATGAAAGTAACGGCGTTTTGACGGTTGGGAACTGGGCAAATGCAGAATCGAAATTTTATAATCTCATGCGGACTTCTGATACATTGCCGCAGCAGTTCCAAGCTTTCTATGAGTTGACAAAGGATAAGCAGTGGCTGACAATCCGAGATAATATGCTTAGCAAACTTGAAGCAATCAGCGCTGATAATAAGACTGGTTTGATACCAGACTTTATTTGGGTTGAAGGCGACAAAGTTCGGGCAGCTGATGCTGATACGGTTGAATCTGCAAATGATGGCTATTATTCTTATAATGCCTGCCGACTTCCTTACAACCTGGCTCAAAGCAAGGATGAAAAAAGTCAAAAAATGCTGAAGAAGATGTTGAACTTCTTCCTCAGTCAAGAAAAGATCTATGCAGGCTACACTCTGAAAGGGAAGGCTCTCAATAGTAATCAGGCTGGCAGCTTTACTGCTCCAGTATTCTATGCGGCGAATAACAATATGGAATTCCGCAAATTGGTGCAGCAGAATAAATATCTCTTCATGCAAGGTTTGCCGTCAGATAATTACTATGACGCAGCTGTGACAACGATGATTGCTTTAGAAACTTTATAATGCAGAAACAAGCAAGATGAAAATTTTGCTTAAGATCATGCAGACAATAGGGTGGGACAAAACGACATTTGTCTCACCTTTTTTGAATAAAAAGATTGAGGTTTATTTCACAGACCGTTAAAATAGAAAGTCTTTATAAGAACACAATATTTGTTCCTAAGGTTATTAAGATTACTATCCGTGATGTTAATCTTCATATTATGAAGAGCGATGTGCTTGTCTCCGTTCCAATAAAGTTCTTGTTTTCTGATTTTGAGCAAAATAGTTTTGTTCGTCAAAGAATTCATATATAATATACGGTACAAAGAGAGGACGAGTATGTATTGTGTAATTGAGATGTACGGGGACTATGAACCGTGGTGGTTCCTAGATGGCTGGGAAGATGATATCGTTGCAAAAAAGCAGTTCGATGATTATTATGAAGCCCTTAAGTATTATAAAAACCGCTGGCTGCAAATGGCAGACCAGTCACCTTTGTATAAGAGCCGCAGTGATTTAATGACAATTTTTTGGGATCCGGAGGATCAGCG
This sequence comes from Streptococcus sanguinis, assembly GCF_020729725.1. Taxonomy (GTDB): domain Bacteria; phylum Bacillota; class Bacilli; order Lactobacillales; family Streptococcaceae; genus Streptococcus; species Streptococcus sanguinis_V. The sequence continues at coordinate 33,044 of NZ_JAJEPA010000012.1, forward strand.
CTGGTGCGAGGAGTGCGATGAGAATGTTCAGCAGTACCACTCTCTGTTTTTGCTGGAGAATGACTGCCAGATCCCTAAGAGCAAGTACCGACCGGGCTATACTAAGCAAAACGGCCTTGAAAAGCACCGAGCTTGCTCAGTCAAACTAAAAAATGCTAAGCCTCTTTAAATCGACAGAATATATTTTGCAAATTAGATAATAGAGCAGCAGAAGAGACCTAACTTGTTAGAAGTTAAGTTTCTTCCGCTGTTTTTTCTTTTTCTGGATTTTTTGCGAATAGTAAGGTGAGGAGGATGTATGGTTCAAGAAATTGCAAAAGAAATGATTAGGCAGGCTCGGCAAGAGGGGGCGCAGGATATTTACCTCATTCCTAAGACTACTTGCTATGAGCTTTATATGAGAATCGGTGATGAACGTCGCTTTATAAAAACTTATGATTTTGAGCTTCTGTCAGCTGTTATCAGTCACTTTAAGTTTGTCGCAGGTATGAATGTTGGAGAGAAGCGCCGCAGTCAGCTGGGGTCTTGCGATTATGACTGTGAGGAAGCCAAGGTTTCAATCCGGCTGTCAACAGTTGGTGATTACCGTGGTTTTGAAAGTCTGGTCATCCGACTTCTTCATGATGAAGACAGGGAGCTACGCTTTTGGTTTGAGCAATTGCCGGAGCTGCGCAAGAAAATTCAGGCTCGCGGTCTCTATCTTTTCTCGGGTCCAGTCGGCAGTGGCAAGACGACTTTGATGTACCATTTGGCTCAGCTTAAATTTTCTGGTCAGCAAGTCATGTCGATTGAAGATCCGGTTGAGATTAAGCAAGAGGCTATGCTGCAGCTGCAGCTGAACGAAACCATTGGCATGACTTATGATAGTCTGATTAAGCTGTCTCTGCGACATCGGCCGGATCTCTTGATTATAGGGGAAATCCGTGATAGAGAGACAGCTAGAGCAGTGGTTCGGGCAAGTTTGACTGGAGCTACGGTCTTTTCAACGATTCATGCTAAGAGTGTTCGAGGTGTCTATGAGCGGCTTTTGGAATTGGGCGTTAGTGAGGACGAGCTAAGAATGGTGCTACAAGGTGTTTGTTACCAGCGTTTAATTGGGGGAGGAGGTGTCGTTGATTTTGTCAGTCAAAATTATCAAGAGCACGAAGCCGCAGTCTGGAATCAGCAGATTGATCAGCTTTTTGCAGAAGGACATATCAGTGCTGAGCAAAGGCAGACCGAAAAAATTGTCTACGCCTAAGCAAAAAAAGATTATTGAGCTCTTTCATAATCTTTTCAGCAGCGGTTTTCACTTAGCAGAGATTGTAGACTTTCTGAGGCGAAGTGCCTTGCTGGAGGAGGCTTATGTGGCAGAAATGCGGGCAGGCTTGTCAGCTGGTCAGTCCTTTTCAGAGATTGTCAGTCGGCTGGGATTTTCTGACAGTGTTGTAACCCAGCTGTCCTTATCTGAGCTGCATGGCAATCTGACTCTAAGTCTAGGCAAAATTGAGGTCTATCTGGAAAATCTATCCAAGGTTAAGAAAAAATTGATAGAGGTGGGGACCTATCCTCTCATGCTGCTGGGCTTTTTGGTCCTTATCATGCTGGGATTGCGCAACTATCTTCTGCCTCAATTGGACAGCCAGAATCTAGCTACTCGGCTGATTAATCACCTGCCTCAGATCTTTTTGTGGAGCAACCTTGCTTTAGCTGTCTTGGTTTCAGTGGCTCTCTTTTACTATCGAAAGTCATCAAAGATTCGTTTTTTCAGCAAACTAGCAGCTCTGCCTTTTATTGGACGTTTGGTCCAGGCTTACTTGACTGCTTATTATGCTCGTGAATGGGGCAATATGATTGGTCAGGGCTTGGAATTGAGTCAGATTTTTGCGATTATGCAAGAGCAGCCTTCCCAGCTCTTTCAGGAAATCGGAGCAGATATGGCTGCTGCTTTGCAAGCTGGACAAGGCTATGCGGACAAGGTGGCAAGCTATTCTTTCTTTAAGAAAGAATTGTCCTTGATGATTGAGTATGGCGAGGTCAAATCCAAGTTAGGTAGTGAGCTGGAAGTCTATGCTGAAAAGACTTGGGAGGAATTTTTCCTACGTATCAACCGAGCCATGAATTTCATTCAGCCCCTAGTATTTATTTTTGTTGCCTTAGTGATTGTTTTACTTTATGCGGCAATGCTCTTGCCCATTTATCAGAATATGGAGGTTCATTTATAATGAAAAAACTTAATACCTTAAAAGTTCAAGCATTCACCCTTGTGGAAATGCTGATTGTCTTGCTAGTTATCAGCGTTCTCTTGCTGCTCTTTGTGCCTAATCTGACCAAGCAAAAAGATGCTGTTTCAGATACAGGAACGGCAGCGGTGGTCAAGGTAGTAGAAAGCCAGGCGGAGCTTTATGAACTGAAGAATACCAATGAAGAGGCTAGCCTGAGCAAGCTAGTCAGTGCAGGAAATATCAGCCAGAAACAGGCAGATTCTTATAAGGCTTACTATGGAAAACACAGTGGCGAAACTCAAGCGGTTGCCAATTAAGGCTTTTACTCTGCTGGAAAGTCTCCTCGTTCTTTTTGTTGTTAGTTTTCTACTACTAGGATTATCTGGATCGGTGAGGGCTGGCTTCAATCAGGTTCAAGAGCAACTCTTCTTTTTAGAGTTTGAGAGGCTCTATCAGGAGACGCAGAGGCTGAGCTTAGCTGGGCATGAGAAGCTTTCTCTGGAGATTTCAGGACGGCAGATTTCCAATGGCTATCAAGAACTGGATTTTCCGCAAACTTTGCAGAATCATGAGCAGCAAGTCATTCAGTTTGACCGGTCCGGTGGGAATTCATCACTCAGCAAAATTACTTTTCAGACGGAGGATAGGACAGTTGTTTACCAGCTTTATATGGGCAATGGCAAGTTTAAAAAGACGACAGCTTCAAGCTAGCATTCTGCTGGAAGCTCTGGTGGCCATGGCAGTTTTTGCGGCTATTGCTAGTCTTCTTTTAGGGCAGATTAGCCGGTCTCGCAAGGAGCAGCGTGTCCTTCTGCAGCAGGAAGAAGTCCTGCGGGTAGCCAAGATGGCCCTACAGACGGGACAGGAAGAGCTTCATACCAATGGAATTACTGTGCGCCAGCTTAAGACAGATAAGCAGCTGCTGGTCTATCACGAAGGGGAGGTAGTTATCCGTGTCCAAAAACCTTAAAGTCAAGGCTTTTACTCTTTTAGAGACTTTAGTAGCCTTGCTGGTTCTCAGTGGTGGGGTGTTAGTCTTTCAGGCCATGACCCAGCTCTTATCTTCAGAACTGCATCAGCAGGAGAACAATCAACAGCAAGAGTGGCTTTTGTTTGCCGACCAACTGGAGACGGAGCTTTCGCGAAGTCAATTTGACAAGGTAGAAGACAATAAAATCTACATCAGACAGGATGGCAGGGACTTGGCCTTGGGTAAATCCAAGGGAGATGATTTCCGTAAAACAGATAAGAGTGGTCGCGGTTATCAGCCCATGATTTATGGTTTGGAAGCAGCTGATGTGCGTCAGGACGGTAAGCTTGTCCATCTTCATTTTCGCTTTGAAAAAGGCTTAGAGAGGGAGTTCGTCTATCGTGTGGAAGAAGAAAGTTGAGGCTGGTATTTTACTGTATGCGCTATTGATGGCTGCTGTCTTTAGCCTGCTCCTGCAGTTTTATCTCAACCGTCAAGTCAGCAGTCAGCGTTTGCAGCTTTTCAACAGGGAAAGGACGGAAGCCTATGCAATGGCAGTTCTGACAAAAGCTACAGCCAAGGATGATAGCGGTGAGATGGAGTTTGAGCAGGGCAAGGCTGTCTACCGTAAGAAAGGGAAGGAACTGGAAATCAGCAGTCAGATCAGCAGCGGTCATTCCTATTCCTTTACTTTTACCATTTCTAAGAAAGATGAGGATAAAGCAAAGGAAGACAAGAAAGCAACTGACAAAAAAGAGAAAGCGATTTCGGACGAAGCTAGTAAGTCGGACTAATATAACTGTAAAATCTTTGTAATTTTATATATCTTGGAAAGGGGCTTTATTTTTGGTATGATAGGATGAACGGAGGATTCCATGAATTTTGAAAAGATAGAACAAGCTTATACTCTGATTCTCGAAAACGTCCAGAATATCCAAAACGCTCTGGCGACCAATTTTTACGATGCTCTGATTGAGCAGAATGGCATTTACCTAGATGGAGATACTGATTTACAAGAAGTTCTGACCAACGATGAAAAAATTCGCGCTCTGCATTTGACCAAGGAAGAGTGGCGGAGAGCCTATCAGTTTATCCTGATGAAGGCGGCCCAGACGGAGCCCATGCAGGTCAATCATCAATTCACACCTGACACAATTGGTTTTCTGATTACTTTCTTGCTGGACCAGCTAGCTCACGGAGAGGAAGCTGATGTATTAGAAATCGGCAGCGGAACCGGAAATTTGACGGAGACTGTTCTCAATCATACCCAAAAGAAGATTGACTACTTAGGTCTGGAGCTAGATGATTTATTAATTGACCTTTCTGCCAGCATTGCAGAGGTTATGAACTCTAAGGCTCACTTTGCTCAGGGGGATGCAGTTCGACCTCAGGTTCTGAAAGAGAGTGATATCATTATCAGTGATTTACCGGTTGGTTATTATCCAGACGACAGTATCGCCTCCCGCTATGAAGTGGCTAGTCCGGATGAGCACACTTATGCCCATCATCTCCTGATGGAGCAATCACTCAAATATCTGAAGCCAGGTGGTTATGCTATATTTCTGGCGCCAAATGACCTCTTGACCAGCGCTCAAGCTCCGTTGCTAAAAAAATGGCTCCTAGCCAAGGCTCAGTTTATCACGATGATAACCTTGCCAGAGTCTATTTTCTCAAGCAGCAAGCATGCCAAAACTCTTTTTGTCTTGAGGAAACAGGAAGCGAATAACATTCAGCCTTTTATCTATCCTCTGCGGGATTTGCAGGATCATGAAGAAATGTTTAAATTCCGTCAAAGTTTTCAAAACTGGTACAAAGATAGTGAAATTCAAACAAAATTTTGATATAATAATTTTGAAAACGCTTAAAGAGGTGAAGAAATGTCGAAAACAATTTCTATTAATGCAGGAAGCTCAAGCTTAAAATGGCAACTCTACTTGATGCCGGAAGAAAAGGTCTTGGCTAAGGGCTTGCTGGAACGGATTGGTCTCAAGGATTCTATTTCAACAGTGAAATTTGATGGTCGTTCAGAAAAGCAGGTTCTTGATATTGCAGATCACACGCAGGCAGTAAAAATTTTGCTGGATGATTTGAAACGCTTTAATATCATCGAATCTTATGATGAAATTACCGGTGTGGGCCATCGTGTTGTGGCTGGCGGTGAACACTTTAAGGATTCAGCCCTCGTTGATGGAGAAGTGATTCAAAAGGTAGAGGAGTTGTCTCTTCTGGCTCCATTGCATAATCCAGCCAATGCTGCAGGCATCCGTGCTTTTAGAGAAATTCTGCCAGACATTACCAGCGTGGTAGTCTTTGACACCTCTTTCCATACAACTATGCCGGAAAAAGCTTATCGCTATCCGATTCCGACTAAATATTACACTGAAAACAAGGTCCGCAAGTACGGAGCTCACGGTACCAGCCATGAGTATGTAGCCAAGGAAGCTGCTAAAATTTTGGGACGTCCAATTGAAGAACTCAAACTTATCACTTGCCATATCGGTAACGGAGCTTCTATCACAGCAGTTAACAAGGGTGTTTCTGTAGATACTTCTATGGGATTCACACCACTTGGCGGCGTCATGATGGGAACGCGGACTGGGGATATTGATCCAGCCATCATTCCTTACCTGATGCAATACACAGACGACTTTAACACTCCAGAAGATATTAGTCGCGTCTTGAACCGTGAGTCTGGCCTGCTGGGAGTTTCTGAGAAGTCTAGTGATATGCGCGATATTCATGAGGCGATGCGGGCAGGTGATGCCAAGGCTCAATTGGCTAATGACATTTTTGTCGATCGGATTCAAAAATACATTGGTCAGTATCTTGCTGTTTTGAATGGAGCTGATGCTATCATCTTTACTGCAGGAATCGGTGAAAATTCTGTGACCATTCGTGAACTGGTTATTAATGGTATTTCTTGGTTTGGCTGTAACGTAGACCCAGAAAAGAATGTGCGTGGTGCAGAAGGCGTGATTTCCAGTCCTGATGCCAAGGTCAAAGTCTTGGTTATCCCGACTGATGAAGAATTGGTCATTGCGCGTGACGTCGAACGTTTCAAAAATCAATAAATTAAGAAAATTCAAAAGCTCAGTTTGACTGGGCTTTTTGTATGTTTTAAGAACGGATTTTCTTGGTTGCTGGCCTTGAAAACATTGAGCGATTCTATCTCATAGTCACTATCAGCACTAGTTTTCAATAAGTGATATACAAAATGCTTGCAGTTAAGAATTGTCTATACAAAAAGAGAAAATTGAGCTATACTAGGAAGGAAAAGGAGGAAGACATGAAAGCAATTCTAAAAAAATTAGAGTACATTCTACTGACTTTGTTTGTCTTATTTCTCAGCCAGATACCATTTATATTTATCCGGCAAATGACATCTTCTGAGAAGAGTTTTTCAGCTGGACAGACTATCTTTGTGCTGGTTGTATATCTTTTGATTGTCTTTTTTGTTCTGAGAATGGCTAAGCAAGAAGAACTACTGAGCCTTGACTTTAGCTTCTTCAAATGGTCTTCGTTTGGCTGGTTAGCCGTTTCTAATGTTGTCATGATTGGGGTCAACATGTTGGGAGCAATTATCATGCTGCTGGAAGGTCAGGCTATTTCCACTGCTAATCAGGATGCCTTGAATGCTTTATTTCAGCATGTACCCAAGATCTTATTAGTGGTAGGTGCCGTGATTCAGGCTCCTATTTTGGAAGAGGTGGTCTTTCGCGGCTTGATTCCTCAGAAGATTTTTACCAAGCATTATGTTTGGGGATTGGTTGTAGGAGTTATTCTTTTCGGTCTTTTTCATGGTCCGACCAATATCGGCAGTTTTGTTATATATGCAGGTATGGGTGCTGTTTTAGCTGCTGTTGCTTACATATTCAAGCGTTTGGAAATGTCTATTTTGGCACACATGCTGAGAAATGGAGTTGCAGTACTCATTATGATACTGACAGGTTTGGTGAACAAGTAAGAAAGCAGAGAATATCTGCTTTTTTTGTCATTTGAGGCACAAATTAGGACATTTGAGGGGATTTCTACCAGCTTGCTCTTACTTCTTCTATAATGATAAGAGAAGAATGGAGAGAATATGCTGAAATTAGAGAAAATCATTCAATTGTTATTACTGGCTATGTTGACTCAGACGGGACTGCTGCTCATGATCCATCCAATGCCTCATCGCTTGGTCTTTAGTCAGGCTAATCTGCTTTTTATGGTGGGCTTGCTGGGATTGCTTTTTTGTTGCGCCTTTTATTTTGCCAGAGAGCTGCAGGAAATCAAAGGTTCTCTGCGTCAGTCAAGCAACTATCGATACTTGCTTTTCTTGTATTTTTTGATGATTTTGGTCAATGCTGCGGGGGTTCTTCTGCTGTGTGGCAAGGAGGTGCAGTCAGGACAGGCGGTGGAGCAGATGCTGACGGAGAGTTTTCTGTCATCTTCTCTTTTGCTTCTGGGGATTGACATTGCCGTTTTATCCCCTGCGGTACCGAGATTTGTTGACAGGGCCTTCTCTCTTCTCTCTTCGCTATCGGAAGAGCTGGGGGATTGCACTAGGTTTGCTCTGCTTTTCCCTTGCGAAAAATCCTCAGGAAACTCTATGCTTTCTGTCCTATCTGGTTTTGGGACTAGTCTTTGCCCATCTCCTCAGACCTTATTTTCAGCGTTTGGAGCTGTCTATGCTGGCCCATATTTTTCGAAATATGATTATTCTCAGCCTTTTACCCTTTTGCTTTTAGAAAGTGTTTTGTCAAATAGAAGAATTATGGTAAAATGGTAAATGAAACAAGGGACTAGATAAGGTCTTCTTGTGAAGTCGAGTGCAGTTCATAGGACTGGATGCTGCATCTGCTGAGAGCTTTGCGGTACACTAGATGAGTGTGCCTTTTTTGTTGAAGAGCAGGGCAGCCAATAGAAATGAGATGAAAGTCAAATGGTGAATCTAAAAGCAATTGCTCCAGATGGCCGAACGGGCCTCTGTGGCATTATCAATGCGACGCCGGATTCCTTTTCAGATGGTGGGCGCTACAATACGGTTGAGACGGCATTGGCTCAGGCTAGAAAGCTGATTGCTGAGGGGGCTCACATGCTGGATATTGGTGGTGAGTCTACTCGGCCGGGCAGTCATTTTGTGGCCATTCAAGAAGAGATAGAGCGGGTGGTGCCAGTCATTGAAGCTATTCGTCGGGAAAGTGATATTCTGATTTCTGTGGACACTTGGAAGTCGGAAGTGGCTGCAGCGGCATTGGCTGCGGGTGCAGATATTATCAACGATATTACCGGTCTTTTGGGTGATGAAAAGATGGCAGAGACTGCTGCGAAATATGGCGCGCCAGTCATTGTCATGTTTAATCCAGTGATGGCTCGTCCTCAACATGCCAGCTCACGGATTTTCCCAGAATTTGGCTTTGGTCCTGCTTTTACTAAGGAAGAGTTATCTCTTTTTGCAGAGCTACCGATTGCAGAACTAATGTGGAAGTGTTTTGAGAGATCTTTGAAGGTGGCGGAACATGCTGGCCTTTCGCGTGATAATATCATGCTGGATCCAGGGATTGGTTTCGGTTTGACCAAGCGGGAGAATCTGCTCCTTTTGCAGGAGCTGGGAAGTCTCCATCAAGCTGGTTTTCCTATTTTTCTTGGGGTTTCCCGTAAGCGGTTTCTCGTTAGTATCTTAGAAGAAAACGGCTTTGAGGTCAATTCTGAGACACAGGAAGGCTTTGAAAACCGTGATACAGCTTCAGCCCATCTGACTAGCCTTGCGGCCAGCAGAGGTATTGAAGTTGTCAGAGTGCACGAAGTGGCTAAGCACCGGATGGCTGCTGCCGTTGGCGATGCGATTCGTCTAGCGCAGCAGACAGAAGATCTCAATCTAGGTCAGTATAAGTAAGATGAAAAAACAAGAATTACCTGATTTAAGTTGGCTGGAAGCCTATCGGACAGCCAGTCCCAATTTTGGCTTGGAGCGGATGGAGCGTTTGCTGGAGCTGCGGGGGAATCCGCATTTGCGGCTGCCAGTCATTCATATTGCAGGGACTAATGGCAAGGGCTCGACCATTGCCCATCTGCGCCAACTTTTGGAGGTTCGAGACCTGCGGGTTGGCACTTTCACCTCTCCCTACCTAGTCAGCTACAATGAGCAGATTGCCATTAATGGCCATGCGATCTCCGACAAAGATCTTCAGCGATTGCTGAGCCTTTATCAGGACCTCTTAGCCCAGCATGCGACAGACTCTGGCTTGCAGGGGGTGACTGAGTTTGAGATTGTAACTGCTCTAGCTTATGATTATTTTGTCCAGCAGCAGGTGGATGTGGCTATTATCGAGGTCGGCATGGGTGGGCTTTTGGACAGTACCAATGTCTGCCAGCCCTTGCTCACTGCTATCGCAACAGTCGGTCTGGATCATGTGGCCTTGCTGGGTGACAGTCTAGAGGCTATTGCCCAGCAGAAAGCTGGCATTATCAAGCATGGAGTTCCCATTGTGACCGGTAGGTTGGAGCCAGAGGCTCTGGCAGTAGTCGAGCAAAAGGCTGCTGAAAAAGATGCTCCGCTCTTTTCTTGGTCTCAAGACTATCAAGTGGAACCTCAAGTGTCAGAGAAGGGAGAGCGCTTTTCCTTTTCAAATGCCTATCGGGCCAAAGACTCGTATCAAACAGCTCTGTTGGGACTGCATCAGGCAGATAATGCTGGACTAGCTCTGCACTTGTGCGACCTATACTGTCAGCTGCAGTCGCTGCCCTTATTGACAAAAGCAGAGGTTGAGAGGGCCTTGCTTGCTGCTGTATGGCCTGGGCGTTTGGAAAGAATATTGGATCAGCCGCTTATTCTTCTGGATGGAGCCCATAATCCCCATGCCCTGCGGTCGCTAGCTGCGACACTGAACCAGCATTATCCGACTTATAAGAAGCACATTTTATTTGCTTGTATCCAAACAAAGGCCTTGGATGACATGGTGGAGTTGCTGCAAAAGATTCCCAAAGCAGCTATAAGCTTGACAGCCTTTGCCGATCCGCGGAGTTTTTCTAAAGAAAGTATGCAAGCCTTGGCTGAGCAGCAAGGGCTGTCTTACAAAGAATGGCCGGATTATGTAGCAGATTATTTAGCAGTAGAGCATGAGCCGGATGAGCTTTTGCTGATTACGGGTTCTCTTTATTTTCTGGCTCAGGTTAGAAAATCAATCCTTGAGAATCGCGAGTTAGACTTTGCTGAGCGTCCTTCTCAGTCAAGTCAATTATCAAAAAATAAAAATGAACATAGGAGCATATATGGACACGAAGAAAATTGAAGCAGCTGTAGCCCAGATTATTGAGGCGGTTGGAGAAGACGGAAGCCGCGAAGGTTTGCAGGAGACGCCACAGCGCATTGCTAAAATGTACCAGGAAATCTTTGCTGGGCTGGGCGAGACTGCTGAGGAGCATCTGGCCAAGTCTTTTGAAATCATTGACAATAATATGGTAGTGGAGAAGGATATTTTCTTTCATTCCATGTGTGAGCACCACTTCCTGCCATTTTACGGGAAGGTTCACATCGCCTATGTGCCTAATGGTCGGGTAGCAGGCCTGTCCAAGCTGGCCCGAACAGTAGAGGTCTATGCCAAGAAACCGCAGATTCAAGAGCGATTGACTGTAGAGATTGCTGAGGCCTTGATGGACTATCTGGGTGCTCAAGGGGCCCTGGTCTGGGTAGAAGCTGAGCATATGTGTATGAATATGCGCGGAGTCAGAAAGCCTGGTACTGCAACGGTTACTACAGCGGCGCGTGGCATTTTAGCGACGGACAAGGACCTAAAAAATGAAGCTTACAAACTGATGGGACATTGATCTTATCAGTAGTAGAGCGTGTCGGGAAAGGCTAGATAGTTTTATCAAGGATAAAATGCAGAAACTTGAATCAGAAAGGATAAGAGAATGGATCAGCTGCGCATTAAGAATTTGGAAGTGTATGCTTATCACGGTCTGTTTGGAGCGGAGAAGGAATTGGGCCAGCGTTTTGTGCTGGATCTTATTTTGGATTATGATATGACTTGGGCTGCCAAAACAGGCGACTTGACAGCTTCTATCCACTATGGAGAATTGGCTCAGGATTTGACCCGCTGGTGTCAGGAAAGCAAGGAAGACTTGATTGAGACGCTGGCTTACAAGCTGATTGATCGGATTTTTCTGACTCATCCTTTGGTGCAAAAGGTCAGCTTGGAGGTCAAAAAACCTTGGGCACCGGTGCCGCTGCCTTTAGAGACCTGCTCAGTCAAGTTAGTACGTCAAAAGCGGAAAGCCTTTATCGCTCTGGGGAGCAATCAAGGCAACCCAGCTGCCAATCTGGATGCAGCTTTGGAAAAAATAGCAGAGCAAAATATAAGAATTTTGCAGGCATCAAGCCGTATCGAGACAGAGCCTTGGGGTGGCGTTGAGCAGGATCCGTTTCTCAATCAAGTTGTTGAAATTGAGACTTGGCTCAATCCTGAGGAGTTAATGCAGACGCTCTTGGCCATCGAAGCGGATTTAGGGCGCGTGCGGGAGATCAAATGGGGTCCGCGTGTGATTGACCTGGATATCCTTTACATAGGGCAGGAGGAGATATACAGTCCAGATTTGATTGTTCCTCATCCTTATGTGGCTGAGCGAGCTTTTGTCTTGCAATCTCTGGTGGAAATCGCTCCACACTTTGTCGACCCCGTGCAGAAAAAAAGCATCCGCCAGCTCTGGGATGCGGTTGAAAAATGAGAAAAGAAGCTTGTCGTAAGGCAAGTTTTTTTATTGTCTGAACTTTCTCTGAACTTACCCCTGTATACTAAAGAAAAATCAAAAGGAGTTCAATATGGAACATATGGTGAAAATAGAAGGAGTCTGCAAAAAGCATGGCAGCAAGCAGATTTTAGAAGATATTTCTTTTACAGCTAGAAGCGGTCGGATTACAGCCTTTCTAGGCCCAAATGGTGCAGGGAAAAGTTCGACCTTGAGGATTCTCTTGGGGTTAGATCGGGCGACAGCAGGAACTGCGACTTTTGATGGGCAGACTTACCAGTCAATGACTTATCCGCTCAGAACGGTAGGTTCAGCCTTTGACGGCATTGGCGGTCTGCCAAATCGAAAGGTCTATGACCACTTGAGAATTATTGCGGCGAGTAATGCTATTCCCAAGTCTCGGATCGATGAGGTTTTAGAGATGACTGGAATCGCTCATAAGAGGAAGGACCTCTTGTCAAGCCTGTCTCTGGGGGAAGGTCAGCGGTTGGGTTTAGCAGCAGCTTTGCTGGGTGATCCTCAGTTTCTTATATTAGATGAGCCGACCAATGGACTGGATCCAAGTGGGATTAAGTGGTTTAGAAAGTTCATCCGTCAGCAGGCTGATTTAGGGAAAACGGTACTTCTATCTTCCCATATCCTGTCAGAGGTGCAAATGGTGACAGATGATGTAGTCTTAATTCATCATGGGCGAATTATTGAGCAGGGACGATTGGAAGAGGTACTGCAAGATTCAGACAGTCTAGAAGATCTCTTCTTTGATTTGACAGAGGAGGTTTAAGATGAAAGAAACGATGTCTTTATTGCATTCAGAATGGTTGAAAATCCGCTCAACCAAGGCTTTCAAAGTGAGTATGGCTTTCATGCTGCTATTGGTGCCTGTCGTATCCTGGTTGGAGGGCCGGCAGTATTCATCTGTCGGCTTGGATGCCACACCTGAAACGGTTCCTGGGCTGATAGAAGCCATTGATCCGCTGGAATATCTAGGTCTCAATGGAGCCTCTATGGCGGGCATGGTTTTGGTCATCTTAGCTGGAATTTTGGGAGCTATGGAATTTCAGTCTCATAGCTTGAGAACCAGTCTTTTGACCTGTAATAACCGCCTGAAGTTGCTTGTGGGGAAACTCATGACCTTTGCTTGCTTTTCTCTTGCCAGTAGCTTTTTATCAATCTACTTTAGTTATATGGTCATGCATCTGGCTTTAGGAAAGGAAGGGCTTGATCCGATTCTGCTCAATCAGGCAGCTTGGAGTCTGATTTTGTGGAAAACCTTATCTCTAACCTTATTAGGAATCCTTTCATTTTTGTTAGGTTTATTGGCTCGGACCATGCTAGTTCCTCTGCTATTTCTCGTACCTCAGATCTATAATCTGGGAAACTACCTGGCAGCTCACACGAGTTGGGGGGCTTATTTGCCTCAGCCAGCAGGAGAGTTGTTTGCAGCAACGCCGACTTCCCAATATGCCAACAATCCCTCACAAGGACTGTTGATACTTGGTGCATGGTTACTAGTCATCGGCGGCATGACCTCTCTGCGCTTTTTGAAGACTGATTTAGGAGGGCGATACTGATGATAATAGCTCTGCTTAAAAGTGAATGGATTAAGTTCCGTTCTTACTATCTCGCTCTTGGTGCAGCCTTGGTGGCTCTGGTAGCTGTTCCATTTTTTCTGACGAATCTTGACTACAGTCAAACAGCAGTTGGCCAGACAAAGGCTCTGAGTGAGGCTTTGCATGCCCTCTATCTGGCACAGCCTGTCATCGTCATCTTTACTTCCCTCTATTTTGCCCAGGAGTTTGTCAAGTCTGGGATGCGAACGAATTTTCTAACCGTATCAAATAGAAAGGCTTGGTTAGCTGGGAAAATCCTTTTTCTGGCCATGCTGCTCCTGATCCTCTACAGTATCATGATAGGCAGCTGTTTCCTTGTTATGCTGGCTCGTTTTGACCTAGACTTTAGCTGGTCCTTACTGGGGAAATTCCTTTATTACAGCTTTTTTGGTCTTCTCAGCAATCTTTTTCTGGCTTTTTTAACTGCCGGCCTCGCTTTGCTATTTCAATCTTGGGTTGTGCCGGTGTCGGTGCTCTTTCCTCTCTTGATTGGTCTTAGCCGTTTATTGGCAACTTTTATCAAAGAAGCAAAATACCTGCCCGATCTGGCTACCCTAAATCTCTTTGAGTATGAAGGGCTTCAGCATTCAATAGATTTATCAGGTCTGGGGATACAGCTGTTCTGGCTAGCTTTGGTTTGGAGCTCTGCTATATTCTTAAGCTTGAAACGAGATGTTCGCTAGAGGTATGCTATAATGGAAATTATGAGACAGTATCGTATTTTGGTGGTTGATGACGACCGGAGCATTTTGAAGCTGGTGAAAAATGTCCTAGAGCTCGATGCTTATGATGTGACGACGCTTGACCGGATAGAAGAGCTGGAGCTGACGCATTTTGTCGGATATGACTTGATTCTGCTGGATGTGATGATGGAGCCTGTTAATGGTTTTGAGCTGTGTTCCTACATTCGTCCTCATTTTTCGTGTCCAATCATCTTTCTGACGGCCAAGGAGTTGGAGGCGGACAAAGTGGAAGGGCTCTTTCGCGGAGCAGATGACTATATTGTCAAACCTTTTGGGACCAAAGAATTGCTGGCGCGTGTCAGAGCTCATCTTCGGCGGGAGGAAAGACGGGAGGAGCGATATTCTGAAATTGCTTCTTGTCAATTTTATCCAGAGCGCTATGAAGTTGCCTGTTTTGGTAAAGTCTTGAAATTTTCAGAGCGAGAGTTTAAGTTGCTACATTTACTAGCTAGCAATCCCAAGCAGACCTTTTCAGCTGAACGCCTGCATACCTTGCTTTACCCAGAAAGCTCAGAAACACAGCTTCGCTCCATCTCAGAATACGTATATCAGATTCGTCAAAAATGCAAACAAGAAGGGTTGCAAGCAATTGCAACAGTGAGAGGAGTAGGCTATAGATGGCAATTAGAACCCGAAATTTCAAAAGCCTAGTCTGGACAACCAGTTTAAAAATCGTCTTCTTTCATGTTTTGATTTTTGTGCTTATAGGCTATGAATTTACGCAAGGAAGTAATCACGTTCTTTTCACCTTGTTCTTTTGGGCAGGGAGCTTGCTCCTGATTACTTTTTATCATATTTTGAAATTACTCCGAAAAATCGACAGGGAAATAAAAATGCTAAAGAGCGAGAAGCTTTTAGAAGAAAATCAAAGCCAGCTTTTTCGGATCGAGGAAATGCTAGAAGTCTATAGCGATTTACGGAGCAGCCATCAAGAAAATGCTCGTCTTCTAGAAAGAGAGCAGCAGCATAATCAGGAGTTGATTTTACAGCTATCAGCGACATCGCACGATTTGAAGACGCCCCTAACTGTGATTAAGGGGAATGCTGAGCTTTTGGAGTTGGCGCAGTTGGGCCAGCCACAGGCAGACTATGCTACTGAGATTTTGCAGGCTAGTCACAAGATGGAAGAGTATTGTGGCTCTTTGATTGATTACGCTAAGACCTTTCAGATTGATTCTAATCAGTTCAGTCAGCTTTCCTTAGGGGACTTTTTGGCTTATCTCCAGGACGATTGGGGACTGTTCAGCAAACAGGAAAGCTATCGTTTCTACCTCCAAGAAGATTGTGAGCTTAGTCTGATTTTGTCAATTCATTTGGACTATCTCAAGCGAGCTTTGCTCAATATTTTACTGAATGCGCTTGAACATGCAGACCAGGATCAAAAGGAAGTCAAGCTAACGGTATCAGTGCAGCAGGACCAGTTGGTTTTTGCTATCTGGAACAATGGCCCTGCATTTTCAGAGGAGATGCTGCTGGGAGCGGAACAGCTCTTTTATCAGAGTGACCAAAGCCGCAATTCAGCTAATCCCCATCATGGTATCGGCTTAGCCTTTTCTAAGCAGGTAGCTCTCTTGCATGGTGGTCGTCTGACCCTGCTCAATCCAGAGCAAGGAGGAGCTTGTGTAGAATTGGCTGTAGCTTTGGAAAGCAAATAACAAAGGAAATCAATAAAGATGATGAAAGGACTGAAATGTTTAAATTTTCAGTTCTTTTTTGCCGCTTTCTTCTTGACAAAAGATGTAAAGGAGACTATACTATTTTTGGAAAGTAAAGTTTGTTTTACATAGCAAAAGGAGGTAGCCTTGGAAAATCGAATTCAAGAATTGCGAAAAAGAAAAAAGCTCAGCCAGGAGGAGCTGGCTGAGAAGCTAGAAGTAACTAGACAAACGATTATTTCTTTGGAAAAAGGCCGCTACAATGCCTCGCTCCTTTTGGCTCATAAAATTGCATCCTTTTTCAATTTAAGGATTGAAGAAGTGTTTCTCTTTGAGGAGGATGAATCATGAAATGGACTTATATGCTCAAATGGGGACTAGGTTTCTTAGTAGTCCTTGTCTTGATCTTTCTTCATTTACAGTTCGATTTTATCCCTAAGGAAATCCTGCCTGTTGTGGGAATGATCTTGATTGTGGTGATTTTGAAAATTTTTCAAGCGTATGAAAAATAGGAGGCTGACATGGAAACATTAACTAAACAAGAATTTCGAAAAAAACTTCAAAGGAAAGTTATTGTGGGGCGAATCTTAACTTTTATCATCTTGGTAGGACTGGCCTGGAGCCACTTTCATTCTCTGGATGATCAGCAGGAAGGAGTCATGGTCGGCATCCTGCTGGGGCTTACTTTGATGACCATTCGGTATAATCTGGCCCTAAGACGGGAGGAAAATTTTGAGAAGCTCTACATTCTGGTGACTGATGAGCGCAATCGCATGATTGACGAAAAGACTCGCACTCTACTTTTTAATATTCTTTTGCTGCTGGCAGCGTGCTTGAGTGTTCTGTCCATGATTTTCCCAATCATCTTAAGTCTCAATCAGTTTCTGACCTTGACCATTATCCTGGTTTTGGGACTTTACTATCTCTTGCGTTTTATCCTGTCCAAGCGTTATTAAGAAAAAAGCTGGCGACGCCAGCTTCCTCAACAAGCTTTTAACAGAGCTTGTTTTTATTTTCTATAGAGTCTATCATACTGGTAAACGGGGTCCATGGTTACATGGATGCCCAACTTACGCAGGACGTTTTTGTCTTCGTCTGTCAGAGTGACAGTGGAGTGGGCCTCGCTGCCCTTGAGATTGCCGAGTTGCTGCATGGCATTTGCCGCATCTTGATTTTCCATGGCTGTGATTGCCAGAGCCATCAAGATTTCGTTTGAGTGGAGGCGCGGATTGCGGCTGCCCAGATGATTGATTTTCAGACCTTGGATTGGCTTGACATACTCAGGCTCAATCAGCTTGGTTTCTTTGGCAATATTGGCTAATTTCTTAATGGCATTGATCAATACAGCAGCCGTAGGGCCAAAGAGTTCAGAGGTTTTACCAGTTACGATTTCACCATTTGGCAATTCCAAGGCCAGAGCTGGCTCGCCAGTGCTTTCAGCTTTATCGCGCGCAACAACTGTTACTTTACGGTCCAGTGGTGTGATGCCTAGGTCATTCATCAAGAGTTCGATTTTCTTGACAGCAGATTCAGAAACGCGCTCCGCCTTGAAGTCCAGAATAGTTTGGTAGTAGCGACGGATGATTTCCTGTTGAGATGCCTCGATAGCCGCATCATTATCTACAATGGCAAAGCCGACCATGTTGACGCCCATATCCGTTGGAGAAGCATAAGGTGATTTTCCAAGGATGCGCTCTAGCATACGTTTGAGGACTGGGAAAATTTCAATATCGCGGTTGTAGTTAACAGTGGTTTTTCCGTAGGTCTGCAGATGGAAAGGATCAATCATGTTGACATCGTCCAGGTCTGCTGTCGCCGCCTCATAAGCTAAATTGACCGGATGGTGTAGGGGCAGATTCCAAACGGGGAAGGTTTCAAACTTGGCGTAGCCTGATTTGATGCCATTGATTTGGTCATGATACATGTTGGACAAGCAAGTAGCCAATTTACCAGAACCAGGACCAGGTGCGGTCACAACGACTAAATTACGGCTGGTTTTGATGTAGTCGTTTTTCCCCATACCTTCAGGTGAGATGATATGGTCCATATCGGTCGGATAGCCCTTGATTGGGTAGTGGATGTAGGAGGCGATGCCATTCTTTTCCAGCTGGCTGCGGAAGAGGTCAGCTGCTGGCTGGCCAGAATACTGGGTGATGACCACTGAGCCTACATAAATATCCAGCTCGTTAAAGGTATCGATTAGTCGCAGCACTTCCTGATCATAGGAAATGCCCAAATCACCACGTGCCTTAGAGTGCTCAATGTTGTTGGCATTGATAGCAATGACAATCTCTACTTGGTCCTTGAGCTCTTTGAGAAGTCTGATTTTATTGTCCGGCTCATAGCCTGGCAGGACGCGGGCAGCATGGAAGTCTTCCAGCATTTTACCGCCGAATTCCATGTAAAGTTTGCCCTCAAATTGATTAATGCGCTCCAAGATATGGTCGCGCTGCAGGTTTAAGTATTTCTCAGAATCAAAAGCAATTTTTTTCATGTATATTTTCACCTCTGCTAAGCATTATAACAAAATTTTCTTCAAATTGGAAAGTTGAAAGGGGAAGTGTCAGATAAAAGAGATAGCAGCCCGAATGAAGAACGGGCTGCCTTTTAAAATTAGTAGTTGGTAATCGTGTTCACCGTTGAGCGATCCAGCTTTTTGACCAACGCTTGCAAGAAGGCTTGGGCTTGTAGGAAATCGTCCATAGCATAGAGAGTTTGGTGGGAATGAATGTAGCGGGCACAGACACCAATGGTAGTAGACGGCACGCCACCGCTTTGGAGATGGGCAGCACCAGCATCCGTTCCGCCCTTGCCGCAGTAATATTGATACTTGATGCCTGCTTCCTCAGCAGTTGTCAAGAGGAAGTCTTTCATAGCTGGCAGCATGAGATGACCAGGGTCAAAGAAGCGAATCAGGGTTCCGTCACCGATGGCCCCTTGACCGCCATAGATGTCGCCCGCTGGTGAGCAATCTACAGCCAGGAAGACCTCAGGGGCAAATTTTGTCGTAGAAGCATGGGCACCACGCAGGCCAACCTCTTCTTGAACATTGGCACCGACAAAGAGTTGGCTGTCTAGTGGTTGACCAGACAAGGCTTGAGCTAATTCGCTGACCATAAGGACGCCGTAGCGATTATCCCAGGCTTTGGAGATGATGTTCTTGCCGTTAGCTGTGAGAATAGCAGAGCTGTCTGGCACGATCGTGTCTCCTGGACGGATGCCGTAGCTTTCGGCTTCTGCCTTATCCGCAAAGCCACCATCAAAGACAATATCTGCAATCTGTGGCATAACTGGTCCGCCAGATCCGCGCGTCAGATGAGGAGGGACAGAGCCTGAGATAAGAGGGATTTCCCGACCTTCACGGGTAAAGAGTTTGAAGCGTTGGCTGCTAACGACCAGCGGATTCCAGCCGCCGATTTCCACTACGCGGAAGGTCCCGTCAGTTTTGATCTCGCTGACCATAAAGCCAACCTCGTCCATGTGGGCCGCTACCAATACATGGGGAGCATTTTCAGCTTCTGCATGGCGTACCCCAAAGATACCGCCTAGGCCGTCGGTGACAACCTCATCGACATGGGGAGTGAGTTTTTCCCGCAGGTAACTGCGAACAGGTGCCTCGTGACCCGAAATAGCAGAAAGCTCTGTTACTTCCTTGATTTTTGAAAATAATGTTGTCATAAACTTACCTTCTTTCTGTCCCCTATTTTATCACTTTTTGCGGTAAATGAGTAGGGAAATCTTATAGCTTGTATGAATCAAGAGGACTGCCTATTCAAGAATCCAACTTCTCCCAGGAAAATCTGGAATATTGTTTGTCGCCTCTGCTCTTTTGTGTTAAAATATTCTACATGAAAGCTAAAAAAATCATTTTAACCACAACCGCCCTTTTGGGGGCTGGAGCGCTGGCTTTTGGAGCAGCCAAAGTCGTACAGGAGCAGAAACGACTGCGTAATCGGGAGGAAATCGTCGAGCTTGTGCGAGATTTCTTTTCCAGTCAGGGTACTATTTCCTGCCTTTATATCAAGCTCTACGAGTCCACAGATGAACGCTTGGTTGGTGGTCTGGTCCTAGAGGACGACCGTCATTTTGCCTTTGTCTATGAAAATGGTCAGCTAAGCTACGAGGAAGAAGCATGATTTTTCCTGTAAATATAGAGGAATTGGCCTCTTATGTCAATGATGGGGAGAAGACTGTCTTCTTTTTCACGGCTGAATGGTGCGGAGATTGCCGATTTATCCAACCTTTTTTGCCAGAGATAGAAGGGGAAAATCCTGACTATCGCTTTATCCAAGTGGACCGTGATGCCTATTTGGATCTGGCCAAAGAGTGGGACATTTACGGAATTCCCAGTTTAGTAGTGCTGGAAAAGGGACAGGAGATTGGCCGTCTGGTCAATCGTGACCGCAAGACCAAGGGCCAAATCAATGAATTTTTAGCTAGTATAAGAGAAAAAGGGAGCGTAAAATGATTTTTACCTATAATAAAGAATATGTCGGCGACGTGCTGATGATTATTGCTGCGGACAATCAAGGAGCTAAACTGGCAGCTGAGCGCAAGGGACGAGTAGCGCGTGTTTACCGTGAAGACAATGGCCAGACTGTTGCTTGGAATATTTTTGAGCAGTCAGACCTTTTTGAAATTGCAGAGTGCGGACAGGTCTTTTTGACAGATGAGCAAGTGGCTATTCTCAATCAGGAGTTGAGCAAGGAAGGCTTCTCAGCGGACTTGGTTAATGACAGCCAGCCGAAGTTTGTGGTTGGAGAAATTGTTGATATGGTAGCTCATCCAGATAGTGACCACCTGAATATCTGCCAAGTGCAGGTGGCTGCTGATAAGACTGTTCAAATCGTGGCCGGTGCTCCTAATGCCAAAGTCGGCCTCAAAACGATTGTAGCGCTGCCAGGTGCTATGATGCCGAAAGGGAATTTGATTTTTCCGGGAGAACTTCGAGGCGAAAAGAGTTTTGGGATGATGTGCAGCCCACGGGAACTTCAGTTACCTAATGCGCCTCAAAAACGCGGCATCATTGAATTAGCCGATAGTGAACTAGTTGGAACTGCCTTTGATCCGGCCAAGCATTGGCAGGGATAAAAATGAAGATTTAAAATAACAAAAAAGCTCAGAAATGGGCGAGGTATCCTACAGCAGCCGAGATATAAAATAGAGCGAAACGATTTGTAGGGTCGTTTCGCTTTATTTTTTGTGGCAATAAATTTAGCGTTATAAATCTATCTCATGCTAATGGTAGAGAAAATAAATAATTAACAGATGAAAAATCAATCTAACACAATGATGAGTATAATGAATCTGCTTCTTACTCATTTTTCTGTCATGGAAAAACCTCCGAACCACAGAGAGATTAAGATAAAGAGAATATTTTTCACAGGGGAATGTTTAATGGTCATCGGAGCCTCCGTCGTACAAATCTAGTAGAAAAGGGGCAGAAACTGCAACTTTCCTTTTTATCTATACTATACCACATTTTTTTCACTTTTTGCCTCCTATTACGAATGATAAGTTAGGAGGATATAAAATGTATAATAAAGTAATTGTAATCGGCCGGCTGACGGCTACGCCTGAACTGCACAAGACTGCGAATGAAAAATCTGTGGCTCGCGCAACGGTCGCGGTTAATCGCCCTTATAAATCTCAGAGTGGTGAGCGTGAGGCGGATTTTGTAAATGTGGTTGTCTGGGGGCGTCTAGCTGAGACTTTAGCCAGCTATGCAAGTAAGGGCAGCTTGATTTCTCTGGATGGTGAGCTACGGACTCGTCGCTATGAGAAGGAGGGGGCGGCTCATTATGTGACAGAGGTGCTCTGTCATAGCTTCCAGCTGCTGGAAAGTCGGGCTCAGCGCGCTCTGCGTGAAAATAACAGCGGAGCTGATTTGGCAGATTTGGTGTTGGAAGAAGAGGAACTTCCCTTTTAAGCAAGAAGCAAAGACTGGGAAATGACCTTGCTCCAAAAAATCATCATTCAGTTTTGCAGGATGCAAGATCTGTTTGACTGAATTCTATTTCTCTCAAGCTTTTAAAAGTTTAATGATGATTACCGAGGTGGGACCAAGAATCAAAAATCATGGATTTTTTAGATTCTGTCTCGCCTCTTTTATTATAGCTATTTCTAGAAAGATTTTGCTTTTTGGCGGCTTTGTAATATAATAATCCTATATGTTTCATAAAGGCGCTTACGGCATAGGGGGTGAAAAATGGTATCAGCTAAGGTCAAAAAACGGATACAGCATTATCAGAAGAAGGCTCTCTGGCCGCTTTTCATTCTGCTTATCTTGGGTTTGCTTTTTGTTTATTTCAAGGGCGTTTTGCCAGATGAGAAGCAGGTCAAGATTGGGGTGACTTACATGACCATGAACAATGACTTTTACAAGACCTTAAATGCGGAGCTGGAGAAGAAAACCAACCAGCAGGGCAGCAGGCTCTACGTTCGGGATCCTGAGCTGGATGAGGGCAAGCAGAGCCAGCAGATTGACTTTTTTGTCCGAGAAAAGGTTGATGTCATTGTCATCAATCCGGTAAAAAGCAATAGTCCAAGTATTATTTCCTCTCTTCAAAAGGCCAAGAAAGCTGGGATTAAAATTATCGTAGTGGATGCGCCTATCAGTCAGGATGTAAAAGTGGATACGACCATTGTGTCTGATAACTACCAAGCAGGCGTCCTGATTGCCCAGGACATGATGAAGCGTCGGCCTTCTGCCAATATTCTCCTTCTAGAGCACCGCAATGCCGTCTCTGCCATGGACCGGATTCAGGGATTTATTGATACGATTGAAAAACAGCCTAGCTACAAGATTATTTCCCAGAAAGAAACACTAGGCCAGACTGAGGAAACCATGCCACAGGTCAAAGGGGCTCTGGATGAAGGTTTAGACTTTAATGTAGTTATGGCGCTCAATGATCGAGCAGCCATCGGGGCCTTGGCTGCTATTAAAAATCAAGGTCTTGATAAGAAAATCTCAATCTATGGCGTGGATGGTTCACCAGATATCAAAAACTTTCTGGCTACGACTAGCGACATAGAGGGGACCGTGGCCCAATCGCCCATTCAGATGGGACGCAAGGTGGCGCAGGTAATTGAGCTGATGCAAGAGGGGAAATCCTACGACAGCCAATACCTGATTCCAGTTCACTTAGTCAACAGGGATAATATCAGTCAATACACAGTTACAGGGTGGCAATAATGAGACCTCAAAAAAGTATATTTTACAGCAAAATAGCCCTGATGGTCATCAATCTGGTTGCCATTGTCTATAATGCGTCCATCTATCTCTTTGCGACCAACTATGTAGCGGCTAAGGGCTTCAGTCACTCGCTTTTGGAGCGTTTGGATGCCATTCCGGGCTCTCCCAGCTTGATTTTCTGGGTATCAATTAGCCTCTATGGTAGTTTGCTTTTGGTCATGTACTATCGCGAGCGCCACCCTAATCAGCTGTCCGTCTATGACAAAGCGACCATTATTGAAATCCTGCTCATGCTGGTCATCTTTTCCGTCTTGCATTCGTCCTACAATGGCTTGATCCTCTTGGTGTTTGCGGATATTTTCTATGGCTCGAAGGAGTTCAATGCTTCCAAGGACAAGAAGTACTGGTTTTCTTTCATTATTTTGAGCTTTGGCATGCTGCTCTTGTCCAACTATGACCTCATGTCGCTCTTTATCAAGTTGCCTTCTCTAGATACCTATATTCGGTTTTACCCAGAGTCCGTCCGGCTGTTACTGCTTTTTGGCAAGAACTTTCTCTACTCCCTCAATATTGTTGTCTTTATGATTTCCTTGCTCTTCTATATCTTGTCGGCTATTACAGAGCGTCATCGGATTGAGGAAGAGCTGCGCATGGCTTCTCAGGCCAATCGCGAGTTGAATTCTTACTTGGCCCTATCCGAAAAAATAGCGGAAGACCGAGAACGGAAGCGGATTGCCAGAGAGATTCATGATACATTGGGCCATGCCCTAACGGGAATTTCAGCGGGTATTGATGCGGTCAAGGTCTTGGTTGATATTGATACCAATCGGGCTAAGGAGCAGCTCAATAATGTCTCAGTTGTCGTTCGAGATGGTATCCGTGACGTCCGAGGCTCGCTCAATAAGATGCGGCCGGGAGCTCTGGAAAATAACACTTTGAAGGAAGCACTGATTAAGATTATCCGTGAGTATGAAGCTATCTCCAATTTGGAGATTCATCTCCGCTACGAATGGGATAATATTGACTTGGATATCGCCAAGGAAGACATTGTCTTCCGGGTGATTCAGGAGTCTATTACCAACTCTGTTCGCCATGGGCATGCCAAGACTATCTGGATTGAGCTGTTGGAGGAAGAGTCCTATGTAATGACCATTCAGGATGATGGTGTTGGCTTTGATGAACTCCACTATGGCTATGGCCTCAAGCAGATGCAGGAGCGCCTAATGATTATTGGTGGAAGCGTCCGCTTTGAAAATCGGGACGGTTTCTACACGCATATCGAAATCCCCAAAATAGGAGGAAGACATGATTAAAGTTTTAATAGCAGATGATCAGGCCTTGATTCGTGAGTCTCTGCAAATCATCCTGTCAGCCCACACTGATATTGAGGTTGTCGGGACAGTTGGAGATGGCAAGGAAGTGCTGGAAAAGCTTCATCGGGTGCGCCCAGATGTGATTCTGATGGATATTCGCATGCCGGTCATGGACGGTGTTCTCTGTACCAAGGCTGTCAAAGAGCAGTATCCGGATGTTAAGATTATCATTCTGACGACCTTTGATGACGATGAATTTATCTTCTCCGCTCTCAAATACGGCGCGTCTGGTTACATTCTCAAAGGGGTTTCGACAGAAGAGCTTCACGAAGCCATTCAGACAGTCTATCGGGGCGGAGCTATGATCAATCCCAATATTGCCACCAAGGTCTTCAAAATCTTTTCACAGATGGCCCAGTCCAATTTTGCTATCACAGTGACGGAGGAAAATATAGAGGACATGAGCCGGACGGAGTGGAAGATTATCCAGCAGATTGGCTTTGGGATTTCCAATAAAGAAATTGCTGCTAAGCTCTTTCTATCAGAAGGGACAGTCCGAAATTACCTGTCAGGCATCCTAGCTAAGCTCAACTTGCGCGATCGAACCCAGCTGGCTATCTGGGCTGTGCAGACCGGAGTCACCCAGAGAGATTTTAGTAAGGAAAGCGACAAATGAAGTGGAGACTGAGACATTTGGCCCTACTGGTTGTCCTGATCATATCTGTTGCTCTGGCTTTTGTCTTTTGGGCTTCAGCTCAGGAAAAAGTCCTGCGTATCGGTGTCTATGCTGGCTCTAGCTGGGGTGTGCCTAACAGCCGCGAAAACAAGGTTTTGGACAGCCTGATTAAAAAATTTGAAAAGATGCATCCTCATGTCAAGGTCGTCTATGAAAGCGGTATTCCCAAGGATGATTACGCTGACTGGCTGGCAGAGCAAGTCTTGAAAGGCGAGCAGCCGGATCTCTTTATGGTACCGGAAAACGACTTTAGCATGTTGGCTTCGACTGGCGCGCTTAAATCCTTGGATACCCTCCTAACGGATGATGAACGAAAGGCTTTTTATCCGGTGGCTTATGAAGCCGGGCAATATCAGGGAGTCAGCTATGCTCTTCCAGTTGAGAGCAATCCCATCATGATGTGTGTCAATAAAGACCTGCTTGAAAAAGAAGGAATTAGCATTCCTGAGTCAGGTTGGACCCTGGCGGATTTCTATGAGATTTGCAAGAAAGTGACAAAGGATACCAATGGTGATGGTATGGTGGACCAGTACGGTATTACGGATTACACTTGGCAGCAAGCTCTGGTAGCTTATGGCGGCCATCTTACCGATAAATCCGGTATCAATGTAGACAGTTCAGAGATGCACCAAGCCTTGGCCTTTATGAGCAAGCTAGATATGCTCAGCCAGCACTATAAGGTGACTTCTAATGATTTTGATGAGGGGCGCGTGGCTTTCTATCCTATGAGTCTGGCTCAGTATCGGACCTACAAGCCCTACCCTTACCATGTTGCCAAGTATTCTAGCTTTTCTTGGACCTGTATCCCGATGCCGACAGCCAATGGCCAGGTGATGGGAACGCAGGTTAAGACCTCGCTCTTTGCCATGTCTTCCAATACCAAGCAAGAGAAGCTGGCTTGGGAATTTATGCTCTTGCTGTCACAGGACAAAGAAAGTCAGCAGGCCTTGTTTGAAAAGTCGCAGGGGACCTCTGTTTTACCATCTGTAGTGAAAAGTCAACAGGCTAGAGAAATCTTACAAGCTGATGATTTTGGCTTGGATTCCTTGACTTCTGAGAGGCTAGATCACATGATGAATCGCTCCATCATTGACATCAGTCTGGAAGTAGACCGTCATACGATGGACCGGATGGACTATCTGATTCAAAATGCTATGCAGAATCAAGAGATTGACAGTGCCTTGCCGAGCATTCAAAGAGAAATAGAAAGCGGAAAATAATCTGCTTTCTATTTTATTGCCAATTAAGTCAGAAAAAAGTACAGCTGACTAGACCAATATGACAAATGTCATATTTTTCCTAACAAATGTCATCTGGGCAAAGTGACATTTGACAATATGAAACCGGTTCCATATTCTGTACAATAAAATCATCAATAAATCCTTCGTCATCTAAAGCCTGACTTGGCTAAGAAGTTGAAGGATAAAGGAGGCAGGAAAGATGAAATACCTTGTACTGGTCAGCCATGGAGGACTGGCTGCAGGCGTGCAGAGTTCCTTGAAGATGTTTGCCGGAGACAAGACGGATCAGGTGATTGCGGTCGGTCTTCAGGAGGGCAAGTCAGTTGATGATTTTGCAGTTGATTTTACTCAGGCCTTGTCTGGCTTAAGCGCTGATGACAGTGTCTTAGTTCTGGCTGATATTGTAGGAGGCAGTCCTCTGACGACAGCAGCTAGCGTCTTAGCTGACATGGGTAAGCTTGACTCAGCAGTTATCTTGGGCGGTTTGAACCTGACCATGGGACTGACTGGCTTGGTTATGAAAGACATCTTGGACGGAAAAGAGCTGGCTCAGGCCATCCTTTCCGAGGCTACAGCTGCTTTGCAGGAATTTGAAGTCGTAAGCGATGCAGCTGACGAAGATGAAGATGACATTTAGTGCTTCCGCTATACATTATAAAAGATAAAAGGAGATTTTAAAGATGACAGTATCATTTGTACGGATTGACGACCGCATGATCCACGGT
Organism: Streptococcus sanguinis; assembly: GCF_020729725.1. Taxonomy (GTDB): domain Bacteria; phylum Bacillota; class Bacilli; order Lactobacillales; family Streptococcaceae; genus Streptococcus; species Streptococcus sanguinis_V. The sequence goes on from NZ_JAJEPA010000012.1 coordinate 60,163, forward strand.
CAAACAGTCACTCGCTGGGCTAAGGAATACCCTTGTGATGGCCTGATTGCAGTTAATAATGCTGCGGCAGGAAACAAGGTTTTGATTCAGGCCTACAAGGGAGCTTCTGACAAGAAGACTTTTGTTTGGACCAAGGAAGCCTTCAAGGAAAAATCAGGCAAGGTCACAGAGTCAGACAGTCGCTATTTCCTCATTACAAAAAATCCCGTGGACATGAAGGAAATCCTAGTAGATCAAGGTTTTGTACCTGGGGATGTTAAGGAAATTATCGTAGGTCCTGCTAATGACCGTCCGGGAGCTGTTAAGCTGGGCAACAACCAGTCTATCACTCAGGAAGAGGCAGAAGCGATTGAGGCGATTGAAAAAGCTGGCTACAAAGTCAAATTCCAGCTCTTACCAGATGTTTCCATTGGTTACTGGAGCGATTTTAAGTCTAAATTTGGTTTTTAATTACAATAATGAAAAGGAGAGTCTATTATGACAATTTCTTGGCTGCAAGCCGCTTTACTGGGATTATTTGCATGTCTGTCATCTATGCCTGGTTTGGGTGGTACATCTATTGGTAACTATACATTAGGACGTCCCTTAGTAGGAGGTTTAATATCTGGTCTTATCTTAGGTGATATTAAGCTTGGTATTGTTTGTGGAGTTGCTATGCAATTGGTTTACATCGCTTTGGTCACTCCTGGTGGTACTGTCTCTGCTGATGTGCGAGCTGTTTCTTACATCGGGATTCCACTTGCTATGGTTGCCATTAAGACACAAGGTTTAACTTTAGATTCTGCTGATGCAGCAAATCTTGCAAAATCAATGGGAACTCTAGTAGGAACAGTTGGTACAGTACTCTTCTATGGTACAGCAACTATGAATCTGCTTTGGCAGCATATTGGTTGGAAAGCAGTAGAAAAAAAGGATTTTAAAAAGCTATATGTAGTCGATTGGGGTTTCCCTTGGATTTCACACTTGGTTTTTTCATTCCTGCCTACACTCATCATGTGTAAACTAGGTGCTGAGGCTGTAACTACTTTGAAATCAGCTCTACCGTTGGATGGAATTCCTATGAAAACTCTCTTTACAGTTGGCTCACTGCTTCCATGTGTCGGAATCGCTATCCTTTTAAAACAAATTGTTGAAAAAGCTGTTGATTTCATTCCTTTCTTTGTCGGTTTTACATTGGCAGCTTCTCTGGGTCTGAATCTTGTTTCTTGTGCTGTTGTTTCTCTGATTTTCGCTGTTCTGTTTTATGAAATTCAAATGGCTAAAAATATAAGAGCGCAAGCTACTGCGGGAACAAATGCAGATTTTATTGAAGACGATGATGAGGAGGATATTTAAGATGGTGAAATTAACGAGAAAAACTTTAGGCAAATCTTTCCATCATTGGTACTATGGGAATCTAACCTGTTTTTCACAAGAACACATGCAGACCTTTGGTTATTTAGCTTCTATGTTGCCAGTGGTGGAGGAGCTTTATAAGGATAAAGAAGAGCAGGCAAAGGCTATGCAAACTTATACTGCTTTCTTTAATACAGAACCTCAGCTGGGAGCTTTGATTGTTGGGATTACAGCTGGTCTTGAAGAAGCACGTGCCAATGGTGCTGATGGAGTTGATGATGAAACTATAAATGGACTGCGGGCTGGTCTTATGGGACCGGTTGCAGGTATTGGAGATTCCCTTATTGTTGGTACTTTGATTCCGATTATTCTAGGGATTGCTCTAGGACTCTCTAATGGAGGTTCACCTCTAGGTGCAATCTTCTACATCGTAGTATGGAATTTACTTGCCTATGCAGGTATGAAATTTGCCTATTTCAAAGGTTATGAATTAGGTGATAAGGCAGTTGAATTTTTGGTAGGTCCTCAAGGACAGGCTATCCGTAAATCAGTATCTATCGTTGGTGGAATGGTTATCGGAGCAGTTGCTGCTACTTGGGTTCCAGTAAAAACGGCTTTCCAATTGAAAGATTCATCTGGTAAAGCATTTTTGGTCATGCAAGATCAGTTAGATGGTGTCTACCCTGGCCTCTTGACAGCACTCTTTATCGTTTTCTGTTGGTGGCTGATGGCGAAGAAAAACTTTTCTCCAATCAAAGTTATGCTCATTCTCGTTGTAGTTGCTTTTGTTGGTGTATTAGTTGGTTTCTTCAACCCAGGATTGAAATATTAAAAGGAGAAGATCATGACAGAACAAGAATTGATTCAAGGCTATGAAACAGAAATTCACTACCAGAAGCATATGATTGAAAATCTAGGACGCTGGTTCAGTCTCTTCTTTGCCATTGCCAGCATCGGTCTTGTTCTGATCTATCTCTTTCATGAGACCAATCTCCTAGCACTGATTGCAGGAATCGTTTTATCTCTACTAGGGATCTTAGCCATGCTCGTATTTGGCTATGGTATCTATAGAGGACGCCTAAATCTGCAAAAAGTGATTGATGATTTTGAAGCAAAACTAAAACTTGCAAGATAGACATTCCCCCTAAAGACAAGTCTGAGAGGATTTTAGCTCGGACTTGTTTTTTTGAGTTTAGGACCAAGCGAAGAAAAAATAAAATTTTTCTTTCATCTAGCCGGTTTTTTTCTTGACTATTTCTGACCAAGTGATAAAATAATAACTATAGATTAGCACTCGATAGTTCAGAGTGCTAAAAATTCAATCTTTGGAGGAAAACTATGTTAAAACCATTAGGAGACCGTGTGGTCTTAAAAGTAGAAGAAAAAGAGCAGAAAGTCGGCGGATTTGTCATTGCAGGCAATGGCCAAGCAGCGACTAAGACAGCAGAAGTTGTCGCAGTCGGACAAGGTATTCGTACTTTGAACGGTGAGCTGGTAGCCCTGAGCGTTAAGGAAGGGGACAAGGTTCTCGTAGAAAATCACGCAGGCGTGGAAGTCAAGGACGGAGATGAAGCTTATCTCTTAGTCAGTGAAGCCAATATTCTAGCAGTTGTCGAGTAAGATTAGAAGAGAGGAATGATAAAATGGCAAAAGATATTAAATTTTCAGCAGATGCAAGAAGCAGTATGGTTCGTGGAGTTGACATCTTGGCGAATACTGTCAAGGTGACTTTGGGCCCTAAAGGCCGCAATGTCGTTTTGGAAAAATCCTTTGGTTCACCTCTTATCACCAATGACGGTGTGACCATTGCTAAGGAAATCGAACTGGAAGACCATTTTGAAAATATGGGCGCTAAGTTGGTGTCAGAAGTAGCTTCAAAAACCAACGATATCGCTGGTGACGGAACAACAACAGCAACAGTTTTGACGCAGGCTATTGTCCGTGAAGGGATTAAAAATGTTACAGCTGGTGCTAATCCAATCGGTATCCGCCGCGGGATTGAAGCAGCCGTTGCGACAGCTGTTGAAGCTCTGAAATCTAACTCAGTGCCAGTTTCCAACAAGGAAGCTATTGCTCAGGTTGCTGCCGTTTCTTCTCGCAGCGAGAAAGTCGGCGAGTACATCTCAGAAGCTATGGAGAAAGTTGGAAATGACGGCGTTATTACCATCGAAGAGTCCAAAGGAATGGAAACGGAACTGGATGTAGTTGAGGGAATGCAGTTTGACCGTGGCTACTTGTCTCAGTATATGGTAACCGACAATGAAAAAATGGTAGCTGAACTGGACAATCCTTACATCTTGATTACTGACAAGAAAATTTCTAATATTCAAGAGATTCTGCCATTATTGGAAAACATCTTGAAAACCAATCGTCCGCTCTTGATTGTCGCAGATGATGTGGACGGAGAAGCTCTGCCAACGCTGGTTCTTAACAAGATTCGCGGGACCTTTAATGTCGTAGCTGTTAAGGCACCAGGCTTTGGTGATCGTCGTAAGGCTATGTTGGAAGATATCGCTATCTTGACAGGCGGTACAGTGATTACAGATGATCTTGGCTTAGAGCTCAAGGATGCTACGATTGAAGCGCTTGGACAAGCTTCTAAAGTCACTGTTGATAAGGACAGCACTGTGATTGTAGAAGGTTCAGGCAATCCTGAAGCCATTGCTAACCGTGTGGCAGTTATTAAGTCACAGATTGAAAGCAGCACTTCTGAATTTGATCGTGAAAAACTGCAAGAACGTCTGGCTAAATTGTCCGGTGGTGTAGCTGTGATTAAGGTTGGAGCTGCAACCGAAACAGAACTCAAAGAAATGAAACTCCGCATCGAAGATGCCCTTAATGCAACTCGTGCAGCGGTAGAAGAAGGAATCGTCTCAGGTGGTGGTACTGCCTATATCAACGTACTGGACGCTGTCGCAGGTCTTGAGTTGGCAGGGGATGAAGGGACTGGTCGTAACATCGTTCTCCGCGCCTTGGAAGAGCCTGTCCGTCAAATCGCTCTGAATGCAGGCTTTGAAGGTTCAATCGTCATTGACCGTCTGAAAAACTCTGAAGTTGGTACAGGCTTCAATGCAGCGACTGGCGAGTGGGTTAACATGATTGAGGCTGGCATCATTGACCCAGTTAAGGTGACTCGTTCAGCCTTGCAAAATGCCGCTTCTGTTGCCAGCCTTATCTTGACAACCGAAGCAGTAGTAGCTAATCAACCAGAACCAGCTAGCCCAGCTCCAGCTATGGATCCAGGCATGATGGGCGGTATGATGTAGAAAATAACGGGATTATATATTTCTATAAATTAGATATAATCTTTATCTTACATTTATCAATTAGAAAACTGAGCAGATTTGTTCAGTTTTTTTTATTGTGACTAGTTATGTAGCAAGCCTTAATAATTATGCTTGTTTTTAAAAACAAATTTATTTATATGAATATTTGTGGTCATATAATTCATATTTGTTCATTTATTATGCATCCAAATATTACATTTTTGTTTCAAAAAAATACAAGAAGATGACGGAGGAAACGGTTTTCAATTCTTATATGACAAGGTTTTTGGAGAAATAAACTGGTTTACACATTGTCGACAAAAGCTGAACTGGTAAAGGTAAATAGTTGACTTATAGTCAATCGTATGCTAGTCTAATATATGTAGTATATTGGAAATGTAAAGGAATTTTAATATTTTTACATGTTCGATAAAAAGGAAAAAAGGAAAAAAACGGAGGGATTATTTATGAAAAGAATATCTCATACTATTGCGCGCTTTTTCTCAGTAGCCTTTGTGCTCCTCTTTAGCCTGTTTTCTAGCAGTCAATCTGCCAGAGCTAACACGGTAGACGATGTTATCACGTCAGTAAATGTTTACAATCAAAAGGGTGAAGAATTGACTGATGGCCTCTCCCCTTGGGAAAAATTCCAAATTGACGCAAACTTTGCCTTCAATTATGGTAAGGTTCAGCCAGGAGATACTACGACCATTGGACTTCCTGCTGAATTTGCCTTGGAGGGAGCTGATTTTGAAGTCAAAGATGATGACGGCAATCTCGTAGCGACAGCTGTTGTTGATGCAAGCTCTAAACAGCTTACACTGACTTATACAGACTATGTCCTGACTCGCTCTCATATTGAAGGGAAAGTTCATCTTTTAGCTCGCGTTGATCATACAGTAGCCAGAGATAAAGGCTCTATTCCTCTGAAACTTATCGTTGGCAAGAAGATTGTTGAATATGGAAAAATTGACTACAAAGGTCTTCCTGGCCAAGCAACTCCTTATACTTTCATAAAATACGGCTGGAATAATGCGGATAATATCAAGAGCATTACTTACAGCCTGAATATCAACCAACAAAATCAAGAACTGGATAATGTTGTTATTTCAGATACTCTGGGCTTTAATACCGGAGAAATTGATCTCAACAGCTTCCAAATTCTTAAAGGTTCATGGGTTGTTGACCCGGCTGATAACTCTTACCGACTAAGTCAGCAACGCGAGGATGTGACAGCAAATTATACGATTAATCTTGCTGCTGACAAGCGTTCCTTTACCATTAACATGGGGCATATCGGTGCCAATGAAGGCTTCTATGTTCGCTATCGTGTCAACTTCCCTACAGTTCCGACTGATGGAACAGTCTTCCCGAATGAAGCAATCATGCGAGCAGATAATATTGAAGAGCAAAAATCTTCGGTTGCTGTCCGCTACCAACATGCAAACGGCTATGCGCATGGGGATGTCTACGGTGTGCAGGTGACTAAAAAAGACGAAGCCGGTAAAGCCCTAGCAGGTGCTGAATTCACATTGTATGATGAAGATGGTGTGACAATTGTTCAAAAAGCAACTAGCGATGCTAACGGGATTGCTTCTTTCAGCAACTTGATTAAGGAGCATTATCTGATTAAGGAAACCAAGGCACCAGAAGGTTACCAACTGTCAGATGAAGAGATTCAGGTTAATGCCGCTCAGCTCAAGAATTATGGTTCTGGTATTATTTACAAAGATTTTACCAACCGTAAGGCATTGATTACCGCTTCAGGTACCAAGACTTGGAATGATGACAATGATAAAGATGGCAAACGTCCAGACAAGATTACCGTTCGTCTCTACGCAAATGGCACTGAAGTCGCTCATAAAGAAGTTGGTCCGAATGATAAGGGTGAATGGAAGTATGAGTTCACTGACTTGCCAGCGACTGGTGAAGATGGAAAAGATATTGTCTACTCAGTTACTGAAGACCGTATTTATGGTTATACAGCTACTGTTGATGGTATGAACATTACCAATACACCAGTTCCAGGAGTTCCGCAACCGCCGAAACCTAGCTCGGACAATAGCTCTAAGAGCAGCTCTAGTTCAAGCAGTTCAAGTAGCTCAAGCAGCACGACTTCTAGCTCAAGCAGTACTACAGGGAGTACTGTTGTGATCATCGAATCAGACGATGGTGCTGGCGGAGGAAATGCCTCTAATGTTGGAACCAAGAAAGTTCTCCCTAAAGCGGGTGAGAATGCTAGCTGGATCATGATTGCTGCTGGAGTAGCTCTAGTAGGCTTGGTAGGCTTCGTTGTCTTCCGTGCGAAGAAGAAATAAATTTCATCTCTGTTCCCTTAAGGGACAGAGATTTTTTACTCCAAACTCGGATTAGCTGTAGCCATTTTTTAGAAAGCAAGAAAATGCTTTTTTTACAATCAGTCACTATCTTGTATTCTTTTGTTAATCAAGACTGTGATGTTCCGTAATATAGTTGTTTTAAAATAAAAAGCAACTAAGATGTTTCCTAGAACAAATTAGTTGCTCAGAACTACGGGGAAAGCCGCTTGGATATGCAAGCGTGAGGCACATCAAAACTTGATATGTATAATCTTTCTTAATTCCTAAACCAAAAAAATTATAAGACATCCTTAGGAATATGCTCGGTGTGTAACCATCTTTATCAGGTTTTCGTCAAACATATTTTGCTTCAGTCTTCTCTCGTAGTTTTTTCTATGCGATGCCCCTCCTTTTCTTGTGTCTAAAGGAAGGGGATTTTTTTGTGGAAAATCTACTTTGAATTTAAGGAGATGATTGAGTTGAAAAAAGCGAAATTAAATAAACAAAAAAGCCTTATAAACCAAGGCTTTTTCTTCTCTATTTCTATGCCCCCTGCAAGTATATTAGAATATATAGTACTCAACGATTATTGATTTTCTGTTCTTTTCATGCTTTATAAGTAGGTATATGAGTTTGTGAACAGTATAATGCACGGCAAATTCACGGCAAAAATTAGATAATGGGGTTTAATGTTTGAGGTCGATTTAAATTTTTTTGAGATTTTTGCTTGCGTTTCTGTATTTCATATGATAGAATTAAAGTGTAAGATACGATAGAACAAAGAAAGGAGAGGAAATGAGTCGAGAATATAAAACGGTTCGAGTTGCTCACGAAACAAAATATTGGCTAAATGAACTTATTTTCTTAAAGGAAGAACAGCTAAAAAGTGAAAAGAGTTCTCTAATAGATAAGTATGAGTCAATATTGAAAGAATATGAAGATTTTTCTCAGGGATATTCTCCTACCTTGTCTATTATGGTATCCAGTGGAAGTGTCTTAGAGGCTGCCTATTATTTTGTAAAAAAGAAAGATGATAGACAGGAGATTGAGTGGTCTCAAGTCTTTGCAGAAATAGCAAGCCAAAAAGTAGATTATTCACAAGAAGTTGGGACGATTACTCCGAGATTCTATCTGTTTAGTGATGTGTTACAAGGTTTAGAGGATTATAGGTATAAATTGAAGCCAGACTCTATGCAGAGGGTAATCAATTTAAATTACGTCATCAAAATTTTTATATATCTTTATTATCGTTCGAAGATGGAAGAGATTGAATTATTTAAGGCAAAACGAAGTAATAAATAATAGGGATGAGTTTCATCTTTATTATTTACCAATAAAGTTCTATGGTGCTATACACTTTATTTTTTAGGTTGTAAGTTCTATGGAGTTTTACACAAAAAAACAAAGGAGGAAAAGATGAGCGCAAGATCCTCACCATGTAAGATATAATTGCAAAACCAAACTATATTTAATTTAAAAGGAGAAATACTATGTCAAACACAAGTTATACAAACTATCCTAGTCATGTTCGGAGTTCCGTTGAGGAAATGAATCAAGTCTTTGATACCCCTGCAAAACGCAAATTTGTTGCAAATAAAGCACGGCTTAACTTATCGGATAAGACTAAATCTGACGTTTATAGCGAAGCATACGCCTATTTGCTAAGGTCATCAAATGTAAATACACGCATTGAAGATGGATATACGCAAAAGATAGTTGCATTTTTCCGTGAAGCTCAAAAAAGGTACTTTAATGGTTCTTCTATGTTAGATGATTTCATTAAGTATAATGGGAAATTACCACATCATTTTAGCAGTTATAACTAATCTTATGGGGAGGACTTCCCTCCCCTCTGTTAATAAAAAAGGAGACATATAATGAATAAGCAATATTACTTCTGGGTGAGTAGCACGTTCATATTATTGGCTATCATATCAGTATTTGCTGGATTTACGGCAAAAGGCATTGACTTTACTGCCTTCACTCCCTGGCTTTCAATCAAATGCGCCTTTGCACTTTCCTTAATGGTATTATTTATCCAACTTCCAGCAATCATCATAATGTTCATTGACAAAAAGCGTTCAAAAAATCTTGAGTAAGCGAGGTGTTTGTATGAATATCTTTAATCGCTTTTCTTTGTGGAATAAACAGAGAGTAAGAAATCTTAGACCGATATTATATCTTCCCTTTAGGTATGGTAAAAAGGTTTCTATTTATTTCTATGTTATTTTTGGAATACTTACGATTAGTATTATAGCTAATTTTCAAACAAATTTAGCTAATACATTTGTTGCTATTATCTTTTTAGGTATTACTATATTTGTTTTTAGATTTTGGAGACGGAGGCAAAAGAAGTATTTTAGTGGTATCGAATATGCTTTAAATTATATGGTGGTTTCTAATGGCTTCTTTGAAAGTAAAGTAGTCAACGGTAAAGAAAAAATTATGAACCATATCAGTCTTCAGTATCAAGAGAATACAGAAGATATTCGAGTTGCTTGTATGAAACATGGGGGTAAGTACGATGCAAAAGCTAATCAACTTGGCTCACTTCTTTCCAGTGCTTTATCTTTAGAGTTGGAAGAAATGGTTGAATATACTAATTCTGTGATGTATATTTTTCCTAAATTTGCTGAAAAGAGATTGAATTGGAAAGATACCCTTCAAACTGAGAAGTTAACTATCTCAGAAAAAGTTGGTTGGAAGTTTGGCTCTCCTCCACATGTTCTCTTAGCGGGTTCAACCAAATCGGGAAAAACAGTGATGATAGAGAATCTTGTAGCTCAATACTTGCATTTAGGGTCTGAAATTAGGTTACTAGACCCCAAAAAAGGAGAACTCTCTTGGCTTGTCGGTAAAAAGTTAGAGGCTAGGTTAGGCTATAAAGTAGTTTATAATTCTCCCTTTCAAATTGCTGGTGCTTTGAGAGAGGCTGTTGAGGAAATGAATAGACGATTTCAGGTCATGGCAGACAATCCAGACACCTATATTTCCAAAGGGAAAGTCTTATCTTGGTCTGATGTTAAGGGGAACTATCCTCTTGTTATCGTGCTTGATGAGGGGATTGCTTTCAAAACAGAGGCAGAAACGACTAAAGAAGGGAAACAAGCCTATCAAGAAGCAATGTCGAACCTTGGAAGTCTATTAGTAAAATCTCGCCAAGCCTCTATCGAAGTTATAGTAGGTCTGCAGAGAGCCTCAAGTGACTTCATTCCGACGTATATGAGGCAAAACTTTGGTACAGCACTCTTATTAGGTTCGACTACTGCTGATTCAGATTCGTGTCGCATGATGTTTTCAAGTCAAGATATTGATTACAAGACTTGTGATATTGGAACAGGATATATTCAAATTGACGGAGTTATTCCTACTCCTAAATATGTTGAAGTTCCATTCAAGTCTGATGAACTAGATTTTGAGAAATATTTTGATAAGGCTTGCGATTTTTATTGGAGTATGAGAAACAATGACGGTCTTTCGGACTAGCGAAATAGGAACGATTGCCCAGGGGGCAGAATCGAGCGGAGCGTTCCTCTTTTCGCTAGGGAGAAAGATCCCACCGACTGCTTTGCAGGAGGTCAGAAACATATCCCCAGTACTAATAGGGGGTGGACACATACATGAGATGTACTCTAAACCCTTGGTAAGTAAGGGGTTACGGCTTGTCAGTTGTACTAAGTGGTCGCAAACCCTTGAGAGAGTGAGGATAAGATGTGTTTTCATGTAGGATACGGTTTTAAAGGAGAAAATATGGTTTACAATATGACAGATGTAAATATTAAAATTGGTACGCTTGATTTAGATAAAGCTCAGTTTGATATTCCTAAAAAGGTTGTTCTTTTATCAGCAAAGATAAATTATAAATACAATGAAATCAATGGTGAGAAAGTTAAGACCGAAGAAATATCTAAAATTACCTGTACCGTACTTGATGCGGATAAAGTAAAAGTGTTGACTGAAATGGGAATTTCTACTGATGATTTAAAGGCAATTACCTTAGAACTTATTGGAAATTTAGATAAGATTTCTAAACTTGCTCAAAATGAGTCTTTGTTGAACGTTCCTGTTGAATTGATTCAACCTAAAGTTAGATTGGCTTGGAATATGGTAAGAAGTAACTGGGCAGGTGTAAAGATTGTGTGTGAGGATATTAAAGTTCTAGGAGAATAATCCTATGAATACAGTCAGAATTGATTATTTTGCAGTAACTATTAAGAATGTTCTCCCAGAAAGAGTTTTGACTGATATTCTTCTGATTCCCTTGGAAGATTTCACATTGAATAATTGGGGAATCAATAAATATCAGCGACACTATTCTTGTTCAGAAATTAAAGTATATTTTAATGATGATAGGCTTTCAATGGGAGTATTTATTGAATTAAAGGGGCAAGGTTGTCGTCAATACGAAGAATTTTTAGACGGTAATGAGAATAATTGGATTGCTTTAATAAGTCGCTTATATCAGTACACTGTGAATTTTACTCGATTAGATATTGCTCACGATATATTTGACGGTAGCTTAGATGTTCAAAGGATATATGATTACTGTAAAAAAGGATTGTGCATTTCTAAAGCGAAACACTTTGAATATCATGAAAAATCTATTTTAGAAAATGGCGAACGAGTTGGAGAAACTGTTGCCATAGGTTCACGAGGCAATCAACAATGGTGTATCTATAATAAACGCATGGAGCAGCTTGGCAAGCAAGAGGTTGTAGAATCTCCGTCTTGGATTCGTGCAGAACTTAGATGTTGGCAGGAAAAGGCGAATCTTATTGCGGAGCAGTTGTTTCTAAAGCGTCCTTTATCATCTATCTATTTTGAGGCTGTCAACGGTCATTATCGTTTTATCCGTCCTAATGAGACAGATAGCAACCGTTGGAGAAGAAAAAAGGTTAAGTGGTGGATAGATTATCTAAAGACCGAAAATCAGACAGTTTTGAGCGTTGTAAGGACTAAACCCACACTACGTCAATCAGAGGCTTGGACGGAGAAACAAGTAGCTAAAACGTTGGCAAAAGTGTATATAGCAAAGTATCAAGCCTATGATGTTGAAAAAGCTGAATCCTATATTCAAGGCTTACTAAAAGAAGGCTTATCAAAGCTGACTGATAATGATGAGAAAGACATAGAGCAATATATTCGAGAGCAAAAAAGTTCTTCCTTGTGGGGAATTGACAGATAGAAAGGAAGTAGTATTATGACTGATACAGTATCAAATAAAGATTTGATAGCTATGGGATACAAACCTACAACGGCAAATGCAATTATTCATCAAGCTAGGGAAACACTGGTTTCTCGTGGTTATAAATTTTACGAGCGAAAGCGACTCATGGTTGTTCCAAAATCTGTAGTTTCGGAATTATTAGGAATGGACTTGTAATATGGCTTATATAGAGTATAAACAACGTGGGAAAAAGCGTTTATGGTCATATTCGATTCGAGAGAGAAGTAGAACTTTGCAGCATAAAAGTGGCTTTAAAACGAAGCGCGAGGCAAAGATAGAGGCTGAAAAAGTGCTACATAAACTGAATATGGGCAGTGTATTGAGGACGAATATGACATTACCAGAGCTCTATCAAGAGTGGCTAGATTTGAAGATATTGCCAAGCAGTAGAAGTGATGTTACTAAAGCTAAATATATCATGAGAAAGAATGTCATCGTTAGGTTATTTGGTGATAAACCTGTTTCAAAAATTAAGCCCAGTGAATACCAGAAAATTATGAATGATTACGGTAAAAAGGTTTCTAGAAATTTTCTGGGGCGTCTTAATTCAAGTATACGGGCAAGTATTCAGATGGCTATTGCTGATAAAGTTGTTATTGAAGATTTTACTGCTTATGTCGAGTTATTTTCAAGCAAAAGCGGACAGGCAGTAGATGAGAAGTATCTGCATACAGAGTATGATTATCAAAAAGTGCTAACTTATTTACGAGAAAAATTTGATTATGACAGATCTATTGTTCCTTACATCATCTATTTCTTGTTTAAAACGGGTATGAGATTTGCAGAGTTGATTGCTTTGACTTGGAATGATATAGACGAAGTAAACGTACAGGTGAAAACTTATCGTAGATATAATACGTCAATACATAAGTTTACTCCTCCCAAAAATAAGACTTCAGTAAGAATAGTGCCCATTACTCCAGATATGCTTGATTTGTTATATAGTCTAAAAAAACTACAGGCTCAAGCAAATAAGTCATTGAACATTGTAAATAAAGATAGTCTAGTTTTTCAACATTATGGGTATGCTCATGCTGTGCCAGATATAGCGACAGTGAACAAAGCTATTAAGGTTATGCTGATGGAGCTTGATATTTTTCCCATCATTACCACTAAAGGAGCTAGACATACTTACGGTAGTTATTTATGGCATAATAATATTGATTTGGGAGTGATTGCTAAGATTTTAGGTCACAAAGATATTTCAATGCTGGTAGAAGTATATGGTCATACATTGGAGGAAAAGATAAGCGAGGAATTTATGGCTGTAAAATGTTTGTTGTAAATTCACGACAAATTACACGGCAAATATTATCAAGACAAACAAAAAAGCCTTGTAAATCAAGGCTTTTTTGTTTTATTTAGATGCCCCCTGCAGGGATCGAACCTGCGACCCACGGATTAAGAGTCCGCTGCTCTGCCAGCTGAGCTAAGGAGGCAATAGAAAAAGCTGTATTGGTGCCGGACCTTCACGATTTGTATTGAACCCGCGCAATTAAGCAGGTGGGCAACTCGCTCTAACTGAAGCTGCTTCCGCGTGACACGGCTTGCATGCTGTTAGAAGTCTTTTGTTTCCCTAATAATACAAAAAATAGTCGGTCAACACTTAAGTGTGAAGTCGTACACCACAGCGTTTCTATAATTATGATACCATAAATTTTGAAAAATTCAAGAGAAAAATGTGATTTTTTGCAAACGATGTCATCATTTTTTTAAGTCATCAATCTTATCCTTAGTCATTCCAAGGGCTCGCTCGTATTTGCCATTCTCATTAGGAGTGAAATAATTGGCGTCTTTGATTTTGTCAGGTAGATAGTCCTGCTTGACCCAATTGCCAGGATAGGAGTGAGGATAAAGATAGTCCTGTGCGTTGCCCAGTTCCTTGCTGCCGGCATAGTGGCCGTCTCGTAAGTGGCGGGGAATGGGTAGGTTTCCATTCTTCCGTAGGTCGGCTAGGGCCTTGTCCATGGCTAGATAGGCTGAGTTGGACTTAGGCGATAGTGCTAAATCTATAACAATATTGGCAATGAGGATGCGAGCTTCAGGAAAGCCGATCCGTTGAGCTGCTTCCAGAGCTGTAACCGTATGGACTTGAGCGTCAGGATTTGCCAGGCCGATATCCTCGTAAGCAATAACGGTCAATCGTCGAGCTAGGCTAGGTAGGTCTCCAGCCTCAATGAGACGAGCTGCATAGTGGAGGCTGGCATTGACATCGGAGCCGCGGATGGACTTCTGCAGGGCAGAGAGGACATCGTAATGGCCGTCCCCGTCCTTATCCATGGTGATGTAGCTCTTTTGCAGGCTGTTTTCCATGACATCGAGCGTGATGTGGCGAATGCCCTTGCTATCTTTTGGGGTAGAGAGTACGGCTAGGTCCAGCGAGTTATAGGCGGAGCGCAGGTCTCCGTTGGTAGAGATGGCAATGAAGGCCAAAGCTTCATCGTCTAGCTCCACTGGGAAATCAAATCCTCGTTCCTTATCCGTCAAGGCTAGCTGAATGGCTGTCCGGATGTCGTCGTTGCTGAGGGGTTCAAGCTCAAATATCTGAACCCGGCTTCTGATAGCAGGGGTGACAGAAAAGAAAGGATTTTCTGTCGTCGCCCCAATCATGATGACTAGACCGCTTTCTAATAGCGGTAGAAGAAAGTCTTGCTTGGTCTTGTCCAAACGGTGAATCTCGTCAAGTAGGAGCACCAGTCCGCCGGAAAATTTAGCTTCCTCGGCGATTTCTTGCAGGCGCTTCTTGCTATCTACGGTGGCATTAAAGGTCCGGAAAGCATATTTAGTTGTGCCGGCGATAGCCGAGGCGATAGAGGTTTTGCCAATGCCGGGTGGCCCGTAGAGAATCATCGAGGACAGGCGGTTGGCTTCAACCATGCGACGGATGATTTTTCCAGGTCCGACCAGATGTTGCTGGCCGATAATCTGATCGATGTCGGTCGGCCGCATGCGCAGGGAGAGGTTTTCTGGCATAAGATTTCCTTTCTGCAAGTGTTTTTCTTGGCTTTTTGTGTTACTATTGTAGATAGTAATATTTTATCACAATGAAAAGAGGAAATCATGGCTAAGTACGGTTTTTTGGAGATATTGGACGAGGAAATGGGGAAGAGCTTTCCTTTTGACTATGAGATAAACTGGGACAAGAAGAATCACGCAGTGGAGGTTTCCTTTCTCCTTGAGGTGCAAAATCCAGGTGGGATTGAGACGGTTGATGCTGAGGGAAATGCCTCGGCTGAGGATATTTACTTTGAGGAAGCCGTGCTTTTCTATAATCCAACCAAGTCTCGTTTTGAGGCAAAGGACTATCTGGCAGCCCTACCCTATGAGCCGAAGAAAGGGCTGTCACGGGAGTTTCTGGCTTATTTCGTGGATTTCCTAACCCAAACGGCTGAGTCTGGCCTCGATGCACTCATGGACTTCTTAGCAGACCCAGAGGCGGCAGAGTTTGAGATTGCTTGGAATGCAGAGGCTTTTGAAAATGGCAGAGCTAACCTGGCTGAGACGGACTTTTATCCTTATCCGAGGTACTAGGAGGCGCTTATGGTGGATGCAGAAGGGCTAGATTTACTGCACAAACAGCTGGAATTTTCTGGTTGCAAGATTGCCTTACTCTGTGAAGATAGGCTACTGACTATCTTGCGAGACGATATTTCAACCATCCCTTGGCCCAATATGTGGGAGTTGCCGGGCGGTGGCCGCGAGGGTGAGGAGACACCTTTTGAATGCGTCCAAAGAGAGATTTTTGAAGAACTTGGTTTGAAGCTTGAAGAAGCTGCCATTGTCTGGGCTAAGGAATATCAAGGAATGCTTGATCCAGAAGAAACTTCTATTTTTATGGTGGGAACCATCACTCAGGAAGATTTTGCCAGTATTGCCTTTGGCGATGAGGGGCAGGCTTATCAAATGATGGATGTGAGCCAGTTTTTATCTGATGACAAGGTTATTCCGCAGCTGCAGAGCAGGTTGAGCGATTATTTGGAGGTGCGATCATGATTTATATTGAGCGGGCAGGAGCTGAGGATTTAGAGACCATTATTGCTATTCAGCGAGCGAGTTTTAAGGCCGTTTATGAGAAATATCAGGATCAATACGACCCCTATCTGGAGGAGCGTGAGCGGATTCGCTGGAAACTGGTTGAGCGGCCCAATAGTTTTTATTATTTTGTCAAAGACGGCGAGAAGATTCTGGGCTTTATTCGATTGAATACAAATGACGAACAGACAGCAGGCTGGATTGGAACAGTAGCGATTTTGCCACAGTATCAGAACAAAGGATATGGTTCTGAGGGGCTCGGTCTGATTGAGGAGGCATTCTCCACCATTAGGCAATGGGATTTGTGTACGGTTTTCCAAGATAAAGGCATGGTCGCTTTTTATGAGAAAAACGGCTATCATCAGACCCATATTGAGCCCGAAAAAGAAGGCATGGATATGGTTTACATGACGAAGACAATGAAATAAACAAAGAAAGGATTGTTCAGTTAAATTTCTAAACTGAACCCGCCCTAAACACTGTGTCAAAAAAGATAAAGTTCTCTTATACGCAAGCGTCGTCAGAGAATTTCCTATTTTGGCTTTGTGTTTTACGGGCTTGGTATTTTAATGATGGATACTTGGCAGGAATTAACGATTGAAGTGAAGCGTGAGGCGGAGGAGGCGGCCTCGAATATTCTGATTGAACTGGGCAGTCAGGGTGTGGCTATCGATGACAGCGCAGATTATCTGGGGCAGGTTGACCACTATGGTGAGCTTTTTCCAGAAGTTGAGCAGAGCGAGCGTGTCAGGATTACCGGCTACTACCCGGATTCTGTGGATATAGAGGCTGTTGCGGCCCAGGCCAATGAGCGACTGGCTGAGCTGGATGGCTTCGGCTTGGAGACGGGAGATATTCAGTTCACTCGGCAGGAACTGGCTGAGGAAGACTGGGCGGACAACTGGAAGAAGTACTTTGAGCCGGCTCGGATCACCCACGACTTGACTATTGTGCCGTCCTGGACGGAGTATGAAGCGACAGCTGGTGAGAAGATTATCAAGCTGGATCCTGGCATGGCCTTTGGTACGGGCACTCACCCGACGACCAAGATGAGCCTCTTTGCGCTGGAGCAGGTCTTGCGAGGCGGAGAAACTGTGCTGGATGTGGGTACAGGCAGTGGCGTCCTCTCCATTGCCAGCTCTCTCTTAGGTGCTAAGGACATCTACGCCTATGATTTAGACGAGGTGGCAGTACGCGTGGCCCAGGAAAATATTGAGCTCAATCCAGGTATGGAGAACATTCATGTGGCGCCAGGTGATCTTCTCCGAGGCGTAGAAATCAAGGTGGATGTCGTTGTTGCCAATATCTTGGCCGATATTCTTGTCCATCTGACTGAGGATGCCTACCGTCTGGTCAAGGATGAGGGCTATCTGATTATGAGTGGGATTATTTCTGAGAAGTGGGAAATGGTGCGCGAGTCAGCAGAAACAGCAGGATTTTTCCTGGAAACGCATATGATTCAGGGTGAATGGAATGCCTGTGTCTTTAAGAAAACGCAGGACATTTCAGGCGTGATAGGTGGTTAGATGCAGCAGTATTTTATAAAAGGAAGTCCTCAGTCTCCTCTGGTGGTCACGGATAAGGACACGGCCAAACACATGTTTTCAGTCATGCGGCTCAAAGAGGGCGACCAAGTCACACTGGTCTTTGATGATGGCGTGAAACGGCTGGCTCGGGTATTGGATCCCAACCAGCAGAGCTTGGAAATCTTGGAGGAGCTGGCAGACAATACAGAGTTGCCGGTTCAAGTGACCATTGCTTCGGGTTTTCCCAAAGGGGATAAGTTGGAATTTATCACTCAAAAGGCAACGGAGCTAGGAGCTAGTGCTCTCTGGGCCTTTCCGGCGGACTGGTCGGTGGCCAAGTGGGATGGAAAAAAGTTGGCTAAAAAGAGTGAAAAGCTAGAGAAAATTGCTCAGGGAGCAGCAGAGCAGAGTAAGCGCAATCTGATTCCTGAGGTTCGGCTCTTTGATAAAAAGGCAGACTTTCTGGCGGCCTTGGCAGGCTTTGACCGCATCATCGTAGCCTATGAAGAATCGGCCAAAGAAGGAGAATCTGCAGCTCTAGTCCGAGCTCTGTCGAGCTTGGCAACCGGAGCAAAAGTTCTCTTTATCTTCGGACCGGAGGGCGGTCTATCGCCAGATGAAATAGCAGTTTTTCGCCAAGCAGGTGCTGTATCAGCAGGTCTAGGCCCACGTATCCTGCGTGCTGAAACCGCTCCACTCTATGCCTTGACCGCAGTCAGTGTTTTGTTGGAATTGAGCAATGACAGTCTTTAAAAAGCAAAATCAGCAGCCATTTTGTCTGCTGATTTTTTAATTATTATTGTCTTTCTCGTTTTTTGAAGGCGAAGATTCCTGCAAGTCCGGTCATGACAAGTCCCAAGAGTCCGAGCGAGGACGTCTTTTCTCCGGTTACTGGGAGGCTTTCTGCTCCTGCCTGTCTGTGGGACGCTTGCTTGTTCGTGCTAGGGTCAACAGCAGTCAAGACAGGGAAGTCTACTTTGCTATGCTGCAGGTTGGCTGCTTCGACAGCGATAGTAGGAGAGCTTGGTTGCTCAATAGGAACCGGTTCAGTTTTCGGTGCGACGTAGACGAATTTGTATTCGCCGAATCCTTCTTGGGCAGAAGCTGCTAGATAGACAATGTCTCCGTCTGTACCAATCAAGTTCTTGGCCTTATCAGCTGTCAGGAAGCGCAGGTCCAGTCCCTTGATGGTATCAGCGAAATGCCAGTTCTGATCTGCACTTGGATTGATGTTTTTGACAGCCAAGATATAGTTGATGATAGCTTGGCGGTTTTCCAGATTGAGGAGACGATTGAGGCTGGCTTCTCGAACACCAGGGAAGTTACCGTTAGACCGGTAGTTGTTGGTCACGACGATAAATTCCTGATTTGGGTCAATCTCCTTGCCTTGATATTTTAGATTACGGACCCGACTGGCATTTGGGTTGGCCAGTTTGCCTTCGCGGTCGTATTTGTTCGGCTGGGTGATGTCAAACTCATAGGTAACACCGTCAATAACATCAAAGTTATAAGTCCGGTAGTCAGTATTGACCAGATTTTGCGGTTGGTTATTATTTGGGTCAATGGTGTTGAACTGACCGGCTGACATTTCCAACCATTCTTTGAGTTGGGCACCGTTAACCTTGAGGATAGCAGTCACATTATCGTAGAGATAGAGGTCTGCTACGTTCTTGATGGCAATAGGACCAGCTGGAATGTCTGTGTAGGCCGTTGCATCCCCACGAGTTCCTGCCTTGAAAGGAGCTGCTGCAGATAGGATAGGAAGATTGGCTTCAGGCGTGCCAGCCAGCTCTTGCTTAGCATACCAAAGCTGAGCATTATTGACGATTTGCACAGATGGATCGTCTTTGACCAGAGAGAAGTAACTTGTAATGGGTGCAGTCGTAGTACCGACTTGCTGGCGGACATAGTTGATAGTCCCTTGGTGGGATTCTTTGGCAATGTCAATGACGCGCTGATCTGCTACATTAGACTTGGTATCTACCTTGCGGATAGAGCCCTTGCTGTCAGTGACTTTCCATTTGCCATTGGTATAGTTTAGCTTGAGGTCAATGACGCCCAGATGGTCGCCATATTTTCCAGCCATGGTTACTGGAGTGCCGTTGATTTTCCCGTTGATACCGTCTACACCAGGATATTTTTCGTAGAATCCAGTTCCATTTCCGCTTGGAAATTCTGCGTGGGAGTGGCCCGTTACAACAGCATCCACACCTGGCAGGCTGGCGATTTGATAACCTTCATTTTCCTCGCCTTTTTCATACTTGTCATCTCCGATACCAGAGTGAGAAAGCACCAAAGTGATGTCTGCACCAGCCTTGCGCATCTCAGGAATGATATCTCGAATAGCCTCAACAGAATCGCGAACAACCACTTTTCCTTCTAGGTTTGCCTTATCCCAGTTTAGAATCTGTGGCGGTACAATCCCAGTCACACCAATCTTGACGGTCGTCAAGCGGCCCTGAGTATCTGTAAAGGTCTTTTCGATGATTTTGTAAGGCTGATAGATGAATTTACCAGTCGCTGGATCCAGCACATTTGCATTGACAATAGGCAGGCCAGCTGTCTCAATCACGTGGTTCAGATAGTCCAGACCATAGTTAAACTCATGGTTCCCTAGCGTACCAGCTTCGAAGCCCAGAGCTTGTAAGGCAGCGTACATAGGGTGCTGTTCGCCCTTCTCCACAGGATCTACAATTGCCTTATAGGTTCCCAGCGGCGTTCCTTGGATGGTATCGCCATTGTCGACCAAGAGGACGTTTGGATTTTCTTTCTTGGCCTTCTCGATCAGCACGGCTGTTTTAGCCAGTCCCAAAGTCTCCACCGGCTTGTCCTGATAGTAGTCGTAGTTGACCAAGTTGGTATGGAGGTCGGTCGTTGCCAAGATACGAAGGTCGACAGTCTGTCCCTCCACGGGTTTAGTATCCTCAGTAGCTGCTACATTGCGAGCCATAGCCATCAGAGCATCGATATTTCCACCAGCATTTTCTGGGGAAATAGCAGAGCTAGGCTCCGTGCTCTCTGGTGTCGCAGTAGCTTCAGTAGAACTTGCAGCAGTCGTTGGTTTTGCTTCCGCTGCGCTGCTTTCTACTGCAGCAGGATTGGCAGTGACTGCTGGAGTATTCTCATCAGCTTGAACAGCATTTACAGCTGCCGCAAGAGCCGCTGCGCTCAAAAGCACAACCGTTTTTTGAAGGGATGATTTAGACATAATATCTCCTTTGTTAAAATGAATTTCAGACTTATATTATACTATATTAAAGCGCTATCATCAAGAAGAAATTTCCAGTATAGAGCTTTTATGCTTTCTAATATTGGTTTGAAAATACTGAATGAAGACATCAGCGGATAAGTGACTGATTGAATGGAGGTAGAATAAAATAGAGTTTTAAAAATTTATGGTACACTATATAGTGACTGAAATAAGTACTTTGTTAAATATAATAAAAGGGGAGAATATCATGAAAAAGCGGATTTTTCTCAAAATATTACTTTTAGGGGGAGTCATGATAGGATTAATAGGATGTGGAGAAAAGAGCAGCCGAGATTGGATTGAGAATAAGGTAGCTGAAGTGAGTCGCGTCTATCCCACTGAAAATCTATTTGATTTGTTTAAGCAATTTCCGGATGGGTTTAAAATAGAGCAAGTGTATATCAAACGTGGGACTTATCTTATCGAAATGTCTTTACAAGGGGATAGTAGCAATCACACAATTTCTGGAGTGTTAACCAAGACACGGGCTTCTGATGATATTACTGAAAAGCCAGAAGAAACAATAAGGGTGGATTATATAGATGGGAAATTTATCTTTTCTGATAAGGAGAAAGCGAAAGAATTATGGCCTTTTGATGGATTCTTATTTCAAAAGTTAACGATTAATCAGTCTTTTCTATCTTCTTTATCTATGAAATCCAAAAGTTATAATGGCAACAACGGGGCGTTTGATATTGATTATTCGATTCAAAATCAAACTATCAATCAGTATTTTCACAAAAACGAAAGAGAACAGACAACTTTAGGTTTTGGAAGCTCAAACCGAAACGACGATTATTACTATTATTCAGTAACTGTGAATTACGATAATGCTTATTCATTTAGAGAAACCGTATCAAATTAAAAGGAGATAAAAAATTGTTAACAGTGACATTCCTACGTTAGATGCTTCAAATTTAGCATGTTATCTATTTTGATAAAATCATTATTAGGAGCAACTGTCTCACTATCTTGTATCCGTTTTCATATTTTGGTATAATAGTAGTGAGCTCGCTTAGGTAAGTCGGAAGGGAAAATAAAACGGAAAAAATCAGACTGCCTAAGCTGGGAAGCGTATCTGCATTCTTTGCCTGATAAGGAGAGGAGCTCCGCCATGACTATGTCTGCCTTATTTGAGTTGTTTGTTGCCCTTTTAGGTGTGGCATCTACTTGCTACCTTGTCTACGCTTATTGTCAATTTATCAAGGAAGAAGTTCTTCACTTTCTTCACCACAACCCGCCTGTTTAAGGCGGGTTTTTGCTTTTGGGAAAATATATTATATAATGAAACTGATATAGATTGAGGAGTGTTTATATGTCTAAGAGAAGAAACAGGATTATGGGGCTTATTGGCCTAAGTGTACTGATATTGCTGGGAGTAGGCCTCTACCTAGCTCATAAAAATCAAGAATTTCAAAATGAAATGTTCAGAATTGTTCATAGTAAGGAAGTGAAGAATCTAATAGAAAAGAAATTAAAAAAATTAGATTCTCATGCTTTAACGGATAAGGGGAAAATTCAATCCTATAAAATTGATGATAGAAGCATTCGTCACAATCCAATGGGAGGCATTATGTTTGATATTATCATTAATGATGACCCTGATATTGTTGGGTCAACAGGCCTTAGAAAATATGGAGAGAATGAGGAGATACGAACTGTTGGTATGGATAGGTCAAAAGGTCTTCAGAAGTTGCTAGAGGAGTGATGGCCAAAGAGTCATAAGGAGATTTCTTTATTTAGAGGTGAATATATGAAAAAAAAACATAAAATTGTCTTATCAGTTGTTAGCTTGTTTGTGGCTGCTTGCATAGGAGTAGGTCTCTACCTAGCTCATAAAAATCAAGAATTTCAAAATGAAATGTTCAGGATTGTTCACAGTGAGGAAGTGAAAGAGTTGATTGAAGAAGATTTAAAAAGAAAGGACCCGAATGCGTTAACGGATAAGGGAAAAATTCGTTCTTATAAAATAGATGATAGCTCCATTAAGCATAATCCGATGGGAGGAATTATGTTTCATATTATCATTAATGATAGTATAAGTATGGTTGGGAAGACTGGTCTTCGAATGGATGGTGAGAATGGGAAAATTCGTACGGTTGGTATGAGTGAATCAGCAGGTTTGCGGGCGTTGTTGGAAAGTGACGACAAGTGATTCAGTATTCTAGTTATAGCGAAAACCTCTTGCTTTAATTGGAATTGCAAAACCTATACCACATACTAAATTATAATAGTCGTAGGAGTGTCTAATGAAGCAAAAACATAAAATTATCTTATCGGTTGTCAGTTTATTTTTAGCTCTTTGTCTGGGAGGAGGAATATACTTGACTCACAAAAATCAAGAATTCCATAATGAGATGACAAGGATTGTTCACAGTGAGGAAGTAAAGAAATTGATTGTGGAAGAATTAAAAGCAATTGATCCCAATGCTTTAACGGAGAAAGGGAAAGTTCGTTCTTATAAAATAGATGATGCGAGTATTCGTCATAATCCAATGGGAGGTATTATGTTTGATATTATCGTCAATGATAGTATAAGTATGGTTGGGAAAATGGGAATTCAAAAAGATGGCGGAAGTGAGCAATTAAGTTCAGTTGGTATGAGTGAATCGGCAGGTTTGCAAGCTTTGGTAGGGGAGTGATGACAAGTGATTCACTATTCTAGTTATAGCGATAATCTCTGGCTTTAATTGAAATTGTAAAACCTATGTTATATAATAGATTATAAGAATAATAGGGGGTGTCCCATGAAGAAAAATCATAAAATTATACTAATTATAGTCAGTTTGTTTGTGGCTGTTTGTCTAGGAGGAGGAATGTACATGGCTCACAAAAATCAAGAATTTCAGAATGAGATGACAAGGATTGTTCACAGTGAGGAAGTTAGAAAAATGATTGTAGAAGCATTAAAAGAAGAAGATCCGAATGCTTTAACGGATAAGGGGAAAATTCGTTCTTATAAAATAGATGATGCGAGTATTCGTCATAATCCGATGGGGGGGATTATGTTTCATGTTATAATTAATGACGATTCGGATGCTATATTTAAATTTGGTATAAGGAAATATGGTGAAGATGGTAGAATGAGTTTAGTTGGTGGTTCTCTTACGGAAAAACTTCAACAGTTATTAGAGGAGTAGATTATATGACTTATAGCGATAAAGAAAAGAACGAAATTGCTTGGGAAGAATATACTAGTTATAAAATCGGTGACAAGGCAAAGTATGGTGAGCAGAGAAAGATGTTTGGATATGTTTCTGATATTTTTAGCGGCCCTACTGGAAATGATATGAAAGATGCCTTAAAGGATAAGGAGAGTGTTCAGAGCTTTTTTAAAAGAGCGGAAGAAGAAAAGTTTGGTTTAGATGGTTATGTCATTACAGATAAAAAGGTGGGAGGAAATGTTAAACCTGAGGATGTAACAGAAATTACAGTATTATTTCAAGGCTCTGAAGTTGATTTTTCTTCTTTTGAGGGGGTGAATGGCTCGATAAACGACTGGGGATTCACGGATACTCAGATGGCAGCGAATATTTTGCGTTCTAGATATCTTGGTATTAATAAAGGAGTAGCTAAACAGCAAAAGTTGGCAGCAGAGGGGCTTAAAGAAATGATGGATAAGTATCCGAATGCTCGAGTTAGTCTCTACGCTCACTCTCTGGGGTCAATGGATGGCCAGGTCGCTTTGGCAAGTCTAGAAGACAGCTACCTGCAGCGCATTGATGGAGCCTATCTATATGAGGGGCCGAATACTTATCCGGTCTTAACTGATAAACAGAGGAAGCAAGTTGATAAAATCAAGTACAAAATTTTTAACTATGTTGATCCGAAAGACTTCATTGCTATGCAGTATCCAGAAACGGGGAGCGAGGGAGTTGTTGGGACACTTGTAAAAATCAACAGTAAGGGAAAAGATAACTGGATTCAACAACATATGTGGGGTGGTTATGAATATGACTCAGGTCATTTAAATGTGAGAGAGTCAGATCTTCAGGATTACCGCCTTGCCCGCGCCAAGCAAGCTATGGAGCAGCTTGATATTAAGAAAAAAGCATTGAGTGAACGCTATCAGAAAATGGTTGCTGCTGGTTATACTAGAACTGAAATGATTTACCTAGATAGTGAGCAGGCTACGACTTTTGCATCCAGTTTGCAAAACTTGGCAGCTATTTCGACTGAAGCAATTATGGCTTTTTGTGATTATGGTGTATCTAAAGTCAGTGGAAGGTGGGATGCTCTGTTAGCTCAAGCTCAGGCGATGCCGAATGTCTCTAGACTGTTAAGTGAAGCAGAGGTGATAGATGCTCTTGCTCAAGTAGGAGCTACAAAGGATACCGTTGAAACTATCATCATAACTGAGCTGAAAGATATGCGGAACAAAGCCGTCAAGACTAAAGAAGAATTTGATGGACTAAGTTCTAAACTTCTTAATGGAATTCAAGAATTAGTGAAAAAGGATGAGGGGCTTGCAAGGGAGTACAAAAGATGGGGCAACATATAGAGAATAAGAAGGATAAGCTTTATGAACGGCTCAGGAGTACTCAAGAACGCTATAATGCAGAGTATGATAAATATTTAGATGAGAAGCGAAATTTCGAAGAAGTGATGGCTGAAACGGATGACCTCTATCATTCTGCAAGGCAGCAAATACAAGATATGGAAGATTATACAGTTGCTTGCTTGAGACGTTCTACAGAAGGCGCTCAGCTTATCCATGAATTTTATGATAAAGTTTTTCAAGCACAAGATAATCTTGAGATAGAATACCGTAGAGAGCGCGAAGGGGTTGAAGAGGAATGTTCACTTTTGGATAAACGATTTCGTAAAAAGTCAGATAAATATGATGAAGAATTAGCTCATATAAGGAGAGATATCTATGGGGAAAAGTAAAATAGCTGCTAAACTTGATATAGACGCTTACCTTAAAACTTTGGCTTTAGGGACGATTAAGACATTAGGTAAGACAGCATTGGCGGAAGTTCAGAAGGAAAGAGATGATGTCAAAAAAAACGTCTCTACTATTGCGACAGACTGGGATCGGTCTGTGGGTCAGATTATAGGTGGCTTAAATCAAGTTTTGATCGGTCAATTTTCTAATCAAGTCAAAGAAAGTGCCCAGCAAAAGAGAAGTGGCATTCAGGAATTGCAGGATAATAAGTAAGGCTTTGTTTTTACCAACCTCATATCGGATAACTCCCGCCCATCTAAGGCGGGTTTTTATATGGACCGTCTTCTAGGTTTTCATATCGGGTTAAAAGTGATAAAATAGTAGGCAGGAATTGGAGAGACGAGATGCCAAAAGAAGTGAATTTGACGGGCGATCAGGTATTGGCCCTTACTAGAAAATATCTGGCTGCGGAGGATGTGGCCTTTATACAGAAAGCTTTGATCTATGCGATTGACTGTCACAGTGGGCAGTTTCGGAGGTCAGGTGAGCCTTATATTGTGCATCCTATTCAGGTGGCAGGGATTTTGGCTACGCTCAAGCTGGACGCAGTAACGGTTGCCTGCGGCTTTCTTCATGATGTGGTCGAGGATACGCGTGCGACGCTGGATGATTTGGAAAGAGAGTTTGGGACGGATGTACGCGTGATCGTAGATGGGGTTACCAAGCTGGGTAAGGTCAAGTACAAATCCCACGAGGAGCAGCTGGCAGAAAATCACCGTAAGATGCTGATGGCCATGTCGGAGGATATTCGGGTTATTTTGGTCAAACTGGCAGACCGTCTCCACAATATGCGGACGCTCAAGCATCTGCGCAAGGATAAGCAGGAGCGGATTTCCCGAGAAACAATGGAAATTTACGCACCTTTGGCTCATCGCCTGGGGATTTCCAGCGTCAAGTGGGAGCTGGAAGATTTGTCTTTCCGTTATCTCAATGAAGTGGAATTTTACAAAATTTCCCACATGATGAAGGAGAAGCGTCGGGAGCGTGAAGCTCTGGTAGAAGAGGTAGTTCAAAAAATTGAGACCTATGCTGGCGAGCGCAATCTGCAGGGTAAGATTTATGGCCGGCCCAAGCATATCTACTCGATCTATCGCAAGATGCAGGACAAGAAGAAGCGTTTTGATGAGATTTATGATCTGATCGCTATTCGCTGTATCTTGGATACTCAAAGTGATGTTTATGCAATGCTGGGCTATATTCATGAGCTTTGGCGGCCTATGCCGGGGCGGTTCAAGGATTACATTGCCAACCGCAAGGCCAATGGTTATCAGTCTATCCATACGACCGTTTATGGACCCAAAGGTCCGATTGAGTTTCAGATTCGGACCAAGGAAATGCATGAAGTCGCTGAGTATGGGGTTGCAGCCCACTGGGCTTACAAGAAAGGTGTCAAGGGTCAGGTAGACAGCAAAGAATCAGCCATCGGGATGAACTGGATCAAGGAGCTGATGGAGCTTCAAGATCAATCCAATGATGCCAAGGACTTCGTTGATTCGGTCAAGGAGAGCTATCTGGCTGAGGAAATCTACGTCTTCACACCGGATGGAGCAGTGCGCTCTCTGCCTAAGGACTCGGGACCCATTGACTTTGCCTATGAGATTCATACCAAGGTCGGTGAGAAAGCCACAGGAGCCAAGGTCAATGGCCGCATGGTGCCCCTGACAACCAAGCTTAGGACAGGGGATCAGGTGGAAATTATCACCAATGCTAACTCCTTCGGACCGAGCCGCGACTGGCTTAATATTGTCAAGACCAGCAAGGCCAGAAATAAAATCCGTCAATTCTTTAAAAATCAAGACAAGGAGCTATCTATCTCCAAAGGGCGGGAGCTCTTGCAGGCTCAATTTCAGGAGCATGGCTATGTAGCCAATAAGTACATGGACAAGAAGCACATGGAAGAAGTGCTGCAGAAGACCAGTTATAAGACTGAAGAGGCACTTTTTGCAGCGATTGGCTTCGGTGAGATTGGTGCCATTAGTATTTTCAACCGTTTGACAGAAAAAGAGCGCCGTGAGGAAGAACGGGCCAAGGCCAGAGCAGAAGCGGAGGAATTGGTCAAGGGTGGCGAAGTCAAGGTTGAAAACAAAAAAGACACCCTCAAGGTTAAGCACGAAGGCGGTGTGGTTATTCAGGGTGCGTCTGGTCTCCTCATCCGGATTGMCAAATGCTGTAATCCTGTACCGGGTGATGATATTGTCGGCTATATTACCAAAGGACGAGGTGTAGCCATTCACCGGCAGGACTGCATGAATCTCAAGGCCCAGGAAAATTACGAGCAGCGGCTGATTGATGTGGAATGGGAAGACAACAACACAACCAAAGAGTACACGGCTCACATTGATATTTACGGTCTCAACCGCTCTGGCCTCCTCAACGATGTGTTGCAGGTTCTGTCTAATACCACTAAAAATATTTCAACGGTAAATGCTCAGCCGACCAAGGATATGAAATTTGCTAATATCCACGTTTCTTTTGGCATTGCTAATCTGTCCATGCTGACGACAGTGGTGGATAAGATCAAGAGCGTGCCAGAGGTCTACTCGGTCAAGCGGACTAATGGTTGATCTATTTCGGAAATCATTATTGAGCTGTAAATTACCGTTAAATCAAAGGAAAAGATATGAAAATAGTGATTCAGCGCGTGAAACGTGCTCAGGTCAGCATTGACCAACAGCTGCGCAGTAGCATTGGGCAAGGTCTCCTGCTCTTAGTAGGCGTAGGGCCTGACGATAGTCAGGAGGATATGGATTATGCAGTCAGGAAGATTGTCAATATGCGGATTTTTTCCGATGCTGAGGGCAAGATGAACCTGTCTATCAAGGACATTGCCGGAGAGATTTTGTCCATTTCCCAGTTCACTCTGCATGCAGATACCAAAAAGGGTAATCGGCCAGCCTTTGTTAAGGCTGCTCCGCCAGAGATGGCTAGCAATTTTTATGATGCCTTCAATCTTGCCTTGCAGCAGGAGGTGCCTACTCAGACGGGTGTTTTTGGCGCAGACATGCAGATAGAGCTAATCAATGATGGTCCAGTGACCATTATCTTGGATACGAAGAATCGCTGAGAAGAAGTATGAAAAGGAGTTTGAACACTAGTGTTCAAACTCCTAATTTTTTTTGCTTCTGTAGCAATGAATGTATAATTTCCTACAACATTTCTAAAAACCATCAATCATTTCTTGAGGAATGGCTTCTTTGATGGTCGTCACTAGCTGATTGATAAGGTTTATGGCTTCAGCGGGCTCTGTGTAGAGCTTTTGAAAATAGGTCTGTATATTTTCTTCGAAATGCTGAGGTAATAGCGGGCAGTTGGTTTTTGCAAACTCCAGCATTCTCTTTTCTCCAGGGTGAGTCTGTTTGTTTAGGGCGAAGAGCAAGTCAAAATAGGAAGCAAAAAATTCACTGCTACGGTGATTGATACTGAGCAAGTCCTGACGCTTGAGCGCTTTTTCTATTTGTTTGGAGAAAGCTGGCATGGCTTGATTGAGTAAGAGGAGCTGCTTCTTGATAATATTCTTTTTCAGTTCAGCTGGATAAGGTCGTCTGTACTTGTTTTGAAGTGCTTCATAGCGACCATTTCGGTCGTAGATGATTTTGCTGTGGAGCAGATTGTGCCACATACAGGTGGTATAGGCATTCTGAGCTTGGTGGTCTAGGACTATAGTCTGCAGGTCTTTATCAAAGCTATCCAGTGTACGGTAAATGAGCTCAATTTCGATCTTGCTCTTCAGCACACAGTCATCCTCTAGTTCCCAAAACTGATTGCCGATTTCCATGTAGGAGCAGTACTTGCTGAGGATATCGCGTCGAGTCAGGGGAGCAATAGAATCTGTTAAGTAGATATAAACATCATAGTCTGAGTCTTTGTCAAAATGCTGTCCAGCACGAGAGCCACCGAGAACAATAGCTTCCGCTTGATCTAGCTGGGCAAATTCTTTAAAAAGTTGTTGTGGCATAATTTTTCCTTACTGATTTTTGACATCATTGTAGCAAAATGTAAGCGGGTTGGCAAGAAGGAAAAAACAGCTTTTGGCATGGTGCCAAGCCTGTAAAATTGAAACCCCGAGGGGTAGGAAGTGGATGAGCAGGAGCTGGAAGTATTTGACTAAAAAGAAAATGATCTAGGATAGATAGGCTGAAAATTTGACTTTGTGTGATAAAATTTTAGGACTTTTTTCTTTCTTTAACGCATTGTCAATTTTCTATTTTGTAAACTCATCGCCTTATTTTTATCTGCAACTTTTATTAGATTTTTGAGATAGATCTTTAAAGAGTTTTTGGCATCATTTAGTCCAAAAATGAGAAGCATAGTAAGCAAGTTGAAGTGGCGATAATCCTTGATTTGTTTATGTTTATGATTTCTTTTATTCTTTAGAAATATTTTAGAATTACTTTATAAATTCTTGAAGTTTGTCTTGTATAATCATATTAAAGAAAAGAAAGGAGTCTCTTATCATGGAAAATCTAGTTCAACAGATGCTGAATGCTCTGATTCAAATTGCTTTGTTTGCTTTTCTTCCTTTTGTTTGGTGGTTGATAAGTGCTAGAAGAAAAAGTCCATTTTTAGAATGGCTTGGCTTAAAACCGCTAAAAGAAACTGGCAGCCGGAAGATCTGGCTATGGATTTTGCTAGGTTCACTATTTTTCTTACTTCTTTCGTTTTTGCTACTATATACTACTGTAAAAGGTCTTAAGACAGCGACTTCAAACTTTTCAGGCCTCGGCTTCCAAGCCTTGCCAGCTATTCTAATCTATAGTCTGTTTCAAACTGCTCTGCCAGAAGAACTGCTATTCAGAGGTTTTCTTTTAAAGAGATTGGCTAGCCGCTTATCCTTTGTGGTAGCCAACACCATACAAGCTGCTCTTTTTGGTCTGCTCCATGGCTTAATGTTTATAACAGTGCTCTCTTGGCAGCAAACCCTGCTCATCATTTTGTGTACGGGTGGCATCGCGGCCTATATGGGCTTTGTCAATGAAAAGAAATCTGATGGTTCTATTGTAGCTAGCTGGATTATACATGCTTTAGCAAATGTGATTACGGGTAGTTTATCGGCATTTATGCTGATTTGATAAATCGATAATTTCACTTCAAATCAAAAGTTCCGATTTCCCTTGAGAATCGGAACTTTAGATTTTATGACAGGTGAGCAAAGGTTTA
Organism: Streptococcus sanguinis; assembly: GCF_020729725.1. Lineage (GTDB taxonomy): Bacteria > Bacillota > Bacilli > Lactobacillales > Streptococcaceae > Streptococcus > Streptococcus sanguinis_V. Next base: position 91,222 of record NZ_JAJEPA010000012.1, read on the forward strand.
GGTGTAAGTCAAACGAAGCTGCTTCTACTGATTTGCAGGGCTGTCTAGTTTCATTTGCTCAAAAACATAAAGGAAGAAGTCTTTCGAAACTTCAAAATGTCCGTATCTTATCTGAGAAGCATATTGGCGCCACTGAGGATGCTGTCGGACTTGGTCAATGGGGCAGTCTTTGACCGGCTGGTAGTAGCTGACATCTCGCCGAAATGGGACAAAGCCTTCAAACATCTCTACTTGGTAGGCAGTGTCATCTAGAATCTTGCCAACTGCTGTAAAGGCCTGTAGCTTTTCCTGACCATTCAGCTGATACTTGGGGCTGTAGTACAGAAGATAGTCCCCCTTTTTCATTCGGTTCAATGGTGCTTTCTTTCCATGGCAGACTTGACAAAATCCACCTTCTACCCCTCTTAGTACATGTTCTTTTGATACGACACCAATCCAAAATCTAGTCATTTTCTGCCTCCAGTTTTATTAAGAGTTGGTTTAATATTTCTGTTTTATTTCCTAATTTTCCAAAGAATGCCTGATCAATGCCTTCTACTAGAGGGAGGGCTTGGTTGACCTTTTGCAGCCCCGTATCCGTTAGAAGTATGATGTTGGCGCGGCTGTCCTTGGGATGGACTTCCCGCATGATCAAACCTTTCTTGACCAAGAGGCGGATGATTTGGGATACGGTCATAACATCCATGTCAGAAAATCGGGCAATATCGGTCTGACTCACCCATTCTTGCTGACGTAGGAGTGCAGCAAGAGTGGTCAGAACGACAAACTGGGGATGGGTCAAATCAATCGTTTTCAGTTTGTTTTTTATCAGCCCATGCCACTTGTGATAGGTACGGATAAAGAGCAGACCGGTTGATTTTTTGTATTCATCCTTGTAGATAGAGTTAAACTGCGATTTTTCCATTAGCTTTCCCTCTAGATATTTTTGTAAGTACACTTATTATAATCTGACATCTTATTTTTGTCAATAAAAACCCAGTTTAGACTAAAAAGTCCTAACTGGGTTCTGTCTATAGTTTTTCTACATAAATCTGCTGGGCTATCATAGGATTGATTTGGATTTCTTGGGTTTCTGTCTTGAGAAGATAGACCTGAGCGAAAGAATCGTATTGGATGAAGGTGATGGTTTGGCCGATTTGCAGGTTGTATTTTTCCAAGTATTTGAGTAAGTCAAAGTCGTCATGCACCCGTTTGATGATATAGTCGCCAGGGGCAGAAGCCTCTTCCAGAGTCAGTTGGTTTTCTTCGTCCAGAAGCTCTCCCTTGGCTGGAATGGTACCTCCGTGTGGACAGGTTTTGGGGTACTGGAGCATGGCATCCAGACGCTCAACGAAGCGCTCAGAAACAGTGTGCTCTAGGACTTCGGCTTCCTCATGGATTTCATCAGTCGAGTAGCCGAGATGATTGACCAGAAAGACTTCAATCAGCCGGTGCTTGCGGTAGAGGTCAGAAACTAGCCTTAGCCCCAAATCAGTCAGCAGGTAGCCGGCTCTTTTATCCTTGACCAGAAGTTCTTCCGCCAGCATTTTTTTCATCATTTCCGTCACAGCCGGAGGTGAAACCTGCATGAGTTGGGCGATTTCTTTATTGGTGATTTTTTTGTGGCGGCTGCCAATCTCATAGATACACTTGAGATAGTCTTCTTTATTTGGGGTCATCTTGCATCCTCGCTGAACTTTCTATTATTAGTATAACAAAAATCGCTGTAAGAATACAGTGTCTAAGCCTTTCTTTGATGTTTAGATTTTCTTCATTCGCTTGTAATCGTTTTACGATTATTATATAATCAAAGCGTACGAATTAAAAAATAAAAAGTAAAAATTCTTTAGCTGGTTTGCAGAAAATTGGCTTGCTTTTTACCTTTTTGCAAAAGGAGAATCCTATTATGAAAAAAAGACAAATGATGGCGTCTCGAGCAGAGAAGTTTACTCGTTTTGGCATTCGCAAATGCAGTCTAGGAGCAGTCTCAGTAGCGATTGCGACTGGTCTGGCCTTTCTTGGAGGTGGAGCAGTGCAGGCAGATCAGCTGGCGCCTAGTCAGCCAGCTGATAGTGTCGCTGTCAGCCAGGCTGTGGAGGACCAAGCTAGCACAGCTGCAACTCCGACTGTGACAGAAACCAGTCTGTCAAGCATGGATAAGGCTGCACCAGCACCGGAGGCTGCAACTCCTGACGCTAGTCAGGTACCTACGTCTTCCGATACCAGTACTCAGTCTACTTCTTCAGTTCCTGTAGAAAATGCCCAGCCGAAAAGTGATACTGTAGCTTCGACAGAAAATCAACCTGCTGTGGCTGAGAACTCAGAAAAAAGTGATGCTTCTAATCAGCTAGCGCAAGCAGTTTCTGCTACAGAGCGTCCATTGGCAGCAGCAGAAGTCAAAAAGCCACAAGGCAAGATTATCATTCAGAACAACAATCCGCAGACAGGTGAATTTGATATTGTCGTATCCGATATTGTCGCCCCGGATGGTCTGAAGTCCGTTTACTTGCCGACTTGGTCAGTTGCCAACGACCAAGACGATGTGCAGTGGTATACAGCCGAAAGACGTGCTGATGGGACCTATTTCAAACATGTCAGCTACCGCAATCATAAGAACTCTCTGGGTGAGTATAATGTTCACCTCTATTTTGTGAATGAGGCAGGCCAGCTGCAGGGTGCAGGTTCGGCTAAGACGGTGGTTACTCGCTCTCAGCCACAGGGCAAAATCACCATTCAGAACAATAATCCACAGACAGGTGAATTTGACATTGTTGTGTCGGATATTGTCGCCCCAGACGGTCTGAAGTCTGTTAGTCTTCCAACCTGGTCCACCGCTAATGACCAAGACGATGTGCAGTGGTATACTGCTGAAAGACGCGCCGATGGGACCTATTTCAAACACGTCAGCTACCGCAACCATAAGAACTCTCTGGGCGAGTATAATGTTCACCTCTATTTTGTGAATGATGCAGGTCAGCTGCAGGGAGCAGGTTCGGCTAAGACGGTAGTTACTCGCGCGCAGCCACAGGGAAAAATCACCATTCAGAACAATAATCCGCAGACAGGTGAATTTGATATAGTCGTGTCCGATATTGTCGCACCGGATGGTCTAAAAGCCGTTTACTTGCCAACTTGGTCAGCTGCTAACGACCAAGACGACGTGCAGTGGTACACCGCTGAAAGACGAGCTGATGGGACCTATTTCAAACATGTCAGCTACCGCAACCACAAGAACTCTCTGGGTGAGTATAATGTTCACCTCTATTTTGTGAATGATGCAGGTCAGCTGAAGGGAGCAGGTTCGGCTAAGACGGTGGTTGACCGCGCGCAACCACAAGGCAAGATTACCATTCAGAACAACAATCCGCAGACAGGTGAATTTGATATTGTCGTTTCTGATATTGTTGCCCCAGATGGCCTGAAGTCTGTTAGTCTTCCAACTTGGTCCACCGCTAACGACCAAGACGACGTGCAATGGTACACAGCCGAAAGACGAGCCGATGGAACCTATTTCAAGCATGTCAGCTACCGCAACCACAAGAACTCCCTTGGTGAGTATAATGTTCATCTCTATTTTGTGAATGATTCAGGCCAGCTTCAGGGTGCAGGCTCAACAAAGACGGTGGTTACTCGCGCGCAACCACAGGGCAAGATCACCATTCAGAACAACAATCCGCAGACAGGCGAATTTGATATAGTCGTGTCCGATATTGTCGCCCCGGATGGTCTGAAGGCGGTCTACCTACCGACTTGGTCCAGCAAGGATGACCAAGACGATGTACAATGGTATACGGCTGAGCGCCAAGCTGACGGCACCTATAAAAAACATGTCCGAGCTCAGGATCATAAGTTTTCAGTAGGTGAGTACAAGGTTCATCTTTACTATCTAAACGAGGATGGCCAGATGCAAGGTGCAGGTGGCGAGAAGCTGATGGTTTCTGTAGCACCTGAAAATATCCGTGCGACTGGAAAAATCAATATCCAAAACAATAATGCTCGAACAGGAACTTTTGATGTAGTTGTGACAAATGTCTCCAATCCAGGTGGAATTCAAGCAGTCTATCTGCCAACTTGGTCTACAGATAAGGATCAGGATGATGTCAAGTGGTATTTAGCTCAAAAGCAGGCGAATGGCACCTATAAGATTACAGTCCGAGCTAGCGACCATAAGCTTTCTACTGGCGAGTACAAGATTCATCTTTACTATAAGCAGGACAATGGTCAGCTCATCGCTGTTGATGCTACTACGACCCAGGTCTCCAAAGCAGTTTACAATACTCCGTACTACTCACAGCGCGATGGTCGCTGGGGTGGCAGGAAGTATGGTCCTTACAGCATGGATGCGACAGGATGCGTGCCGACAACGCTAGCCATGGTTATTTCTGGGATTACTGGGACAGAAGTGCTTCCGACAACTGTTGCGGATTACCTATATAACCATACCAATGAATTTAATAAAGATGGATTTGGCACCAGCAGCCGTGGTATTGTCCGAGCTGCCCAGCACTGGGATCTGACGACTGAGACCCTGTTTACAGCTTCTGCAGTCAAAGAAGCGCTTTCGCAGGGGCATCATGTCCTAGGTGCCGTTGGTACTAGTATCTTTGCCCATTATCCAGTAACTCATGAGCTGGTTCTCAAAGGCTATGACAATGGAAAAACCTATGTCCGTGACCCTTATAATGCAGCTAATAATGGCTGGTATCCAGTAGACTATCTCTTTGGAGTCAAGAGTGTAGATCCGACGGATAATACTGAGGGCTCTCCCTTCATTGCCATCAAAGGATAAGAAATTCGTGAATAAGAAGACCGCTCGTTGCTTGACGGGCGGTTTTCTGCATTCTATGACTAGTATGTTTGTAATCAGTTAGGACTTTATCATTGGCAAGATTAGTAAGAGTCAAATTCATTATACAATTATAGCTAGAGACACAGGTTTTTTGGAAGCGATGGAGATGAGATTCTATTTTTGGACATATTTGCGAGAAAAGTTCTCAAAAAAACATGTAAATAGTTTGACAAACAAAGCTTTTCTCATTATACTATTAACATATCAGGAGGAAAACCATGAAAAAAATCCAAAAACATGTCATTCTAGGTGTAGCAGTTCTTGCTAGTACTGGCATTGCTCACACTGTAGCTGCAGATACAACTCCAGTGGATGCAAATGCATCTGCAAACCAAGATAAGGCTCTATCTGCAAGCCCAGAAGCTCTTAAACAGCAAACGGAGCAGGTCAATCAAGCGAAAGCGTCTGTTGACCAAGCCAAAGAACAGGTTACAGCAGCTGAGACTAAGGTTGAAACAGCTAAGAAAGATAATGCTGAAACAAGTGCACAAAAAATTGCGGAAGCCCAAGCAGCTGTGACAGAAGCTGAGAAGAAAGTTGCTCCAGCGGAAAACGCAGCCACGCAAGCCCAAGCAGCTCTTGATACAGCTAAAAAAGCAGAAAACACACAGGCAGCTGTAGCTCAGGAAACTCAAGCTCAAGCAGCTAAGGCACAAACCGAGACTCAAGCTGCTCAGGATGCTGTGAATGCAGCCCAAAAAGCTGTGGATAGCAAACTAGTAAGTGAAAAGGTAACGAAGGCAAAGGAGGAGCTTGACAAGGCACAAAAGAACCTGGATTCTTATCAAGATCAGTTGAAGACAGCTGAAGCGGAAGATGCCAAACGCCAAGCATCGATTGATCAAGCCCAAGCAGACATTAAAGCAGCTCAAGCAGAAATCAAAGAGAAAGAAGCGAAACGTTCGTCACAAGATCAGGTTCACAATACTTTTACCCTATCGCAAGCTTATATAAATGCAATTAAAAGTAACAATATCAACGGAACAGCAAAGTTAACATCTGAGGCACAAGAAACACTTGCTAAAGAAGCAGCTACCCTAAAATCGAGCAACAATTATATTGGTAGTCAAAAAGATGCGCAACGAATGGTTAACATCAATGCTATTCCAAATGATGTTCTGATGGAATTGAACTATTATGCACAAGATTTGATTAATCAAATCCGTAAGCAAGCAGGTACAGTGCCAGTCACATTGACGCAAAACAGTATTGACTATGCAACAGCTCTAAGCAAAGCGGCTCGTGAAGAAAAATATAAATATCAATCCAAAGAACCTATAACGATGCATGTAGCTATTCCTAAAGATGTAGTTTCTAAATTTGGACTTGATCAGTTTGGGCATAGAGTAGCAAGTACTAATGAACTAGGCCCCTATCCTATCCTTGCTAGCCAAGAGAATGTATCTGTTGACTACTTGAAAAAGACAATTTACGATGATATTAAATTCCAATTATTTGATTTGGGAGATAACATTGCATATAGAACTAGAGGAACTATCTATGCTCAAAAAGTAGTTGGGCATCTTGAAAGTCAGAAAAAAGGTGCATATGTCGCTGTTAACTTTAGCAACAACGGCATTATTAACCGAATTAACTTCCTTCTTTTCCCAAATACCGACAACGATATTAAGGACCCTTCTAAAATTACGCCAGCTTTGATTAATCCAAATGCCAATAATCAAGAGGCAGACGCTGCTCGTAAAGATTTGGCGGCTTCACAAGCTAAGTTGGACGCTGCTCAACGTACGTTGACAAATGCTCAGAACAAGCAGGAGACAGCCCCATTACTGCGTGAGGTTGTGAAAACTGCTAAGGACAAGTTGGCCAAGGCGGAACGTACTTACCAAGCTGAACTCGAAAATAGCAAGAATTCGGCTTCTGAAGAAACCAAGGCTAAGCTTGCAGTTTTAGCTAAAGCTCAAGCAAGCTTGAAAGAAAAAGAAGCAGCCCAAGCAAGTGCGCAAAAAACAGCTGAGGGAGCTAATGCCAAGCTTGCTGAATTGAAAGTAGCTACAGCGACCGCTCAAGAAAAGGCAACTGCTGCGGCTATAGCTCTGGAAGAGGCTCAACGCGCTGTTCAAGCTGCTAAAGACTATGTTACTCGCTTGCAAAACGCCCCTGCTCTTCTAAAAGAAGCAGAAGCGGCTCTCAATGATGCTAAAGCAAACTTGGCAAGTAAGGAAGAAACGTATAGAGTCGAAAATGCAAAACTTGAAGCTTTGAAAGCAGCTCTTGCAGCCCTTGAGACAGGCGACCCAACCAACCTCGTTTCTAAGAATGAGCGAAAGGTTCTGAAAGTCACTACAACGGGAGTGAAGAAGGGAAAGAAACCAGTTCAGACCTATCAGGCTCCGGCAGCTCTTCCAAAAACAGGTTCTGCTGAATCTTCTCTAGCACTTGCAGGTCTGGGATTGCTCTCTACGCTGGGACTGGCTTTTGCAAAACGCCGTAAAGTTTAAGAGCATTTATTGATAAAATCGAATTCTAGATGAATTGTCCAATCGTGAAAAGTTGGAACAGCTCATTTAAACAAAACTCATACTGAGAGAGGACCGGTTTGGTCTTCTCTTTATTTATCGAGTGATTTGTTAAGAACATCTTTATTGTTAGCACTCCAAGGATTCATATTTTGTTCTTTGTTATCATGTGAGTTTGTGATAAAATCTAATTGTTCTATGTACATTAGGTTTTTTATTATAATCTAGACAGTTTTGAACTATTATAGCTACAAGAAAGGAGGGGAGCCATGTATCCGAAAGAAGGGAAAGAGCAGCTCTTTCAACAATTGCAATCAATCGGTTGGTCTCAGACAGCGCTAGAACAAGTTTTTGCAGGGTTAAATAACGGGCAAGGAAAAACAGTGTCAGAAGAAGGAGATTACCTGCAGGGGGCTCAGCTTTTTGGCAGTCCTTTTTTTCAAAAGCTCTGGCAGGCTGAGGAGACTCAAATCAGCAGGTTAGGAGCTCAGGAGCTGCTGGTTTTGGCTATGAATCTTGTTAATATGCCTGAGGAGCTGAGCGGAGAAAAGGCAGAGACAGATCTTTTACTGGCTCGAATTGCTCCAGACCTAACACCGCATGATCGCTTTTGGAAGATTTTTTCAAGCACCTTACGACAGGCTTTCCCGGCAGATGATTTCAGCCAAAGGGATGGCAATCAAAAGCTCAAAAGGCAGCTACATCAGTTTCGCTATGTCATTTCCTGCCAGCAGGCCCAGTGGGTCAGAGATCACTACCGTCAGATTGGTATGACAGATGCAGAAGCCTTGGCCTCCTATCTAAAGGCTTTTCCAGCGCTGCCTTATAACTTTCAAGAATCCTCTCGCTTGCATAATAAAGCCTATATTGATAAGATGTCTAGTCAAGCTATTTATCCGGATGGTCAAGCAAGTCAGGCCAATATAAAAATCCTGATTGATTTTCATACAGAGTTTATCCTGGATCAGACAGGCCGTTTTCTCAATATTATCGCTCCAGAGGGGGCTAGCCAAAATGGTATTGTGAATGGAGCCAGCTTTAACTATGGTGAGCGCAATCGGCCGGTTAATCAGGCTTCTCATACTCGCTATGATGTCAAAACGCCTGCAGTCTGGGATCCTCGCTTTCGAAGGCTTGCCATTGAAAATGGCGGTCGTAAGTTCAAGTCACCTCAGAATAATCGTGGTCCGCTGGGCTATCGTTCGGCTAAGAGCCCTTATGCTCGAAAGGGGCGGAGTGCTCAGAAACAGGTAAAGGCAGAGATTGCTCGGTTCAAGAAATTGCTGAATCGGCCATCCATCCTCTTGCGTTCCTGGGTTTGGTTTCGTCAGTTTTGGCAGAAGTTTTTCGCACAAAAAAATACGGACTAGCAGGTCCGTATTTTTATCTCTTATAAACTCTTAACTGCTGCAATCGCTGCATCATAGTCAGGCTCGGTATTGATATTGTCGACATATTCAGCGTAGGTCACAGTGTTGTTTTCGTCCAAGACAAGAACCGCACGAGCCAAAAGGTGCCATTCATTGATGAGGACAGCATAGTCACGGCCGAAAGAATGGTCAAAGTAGTCAGAGAGCATGACAGCATTCTCAATGCCTTCAGCCGCACACCACTTGCCTTGAGCAAAAGGCAAGTCAACTGAAACCGTGATAACAACGGTATTGTCCAAGTCAGAGAGTTCTTGGTTAAAACGACGAGTCTGAGTCGAGCAGACACCAGTATCGATAGATGGGATGATGCTCAGGACTTTCTTTTTGCCAGCAAAATCAGCCAGAGTTTTCTTTGAAAGGTCAGTTGCTGTCAGGCTAAAATCGTGTGCGGTGTCGCCGACTTGCAGTTGCTTTCCAGTAAAGGTTACAGGATTTCCGAGAAAAGTTGTCATAAGGAGTCTCCATTCATATTTGATAGCTTCATTGTACAGCGAATAGTGATTTTTTTCGAATAATTTGACCGGAAATTTGAGGGTGTCACTATTTAGAACTCATTATAAAAAAATAAAGAGGTTAGGATTTTGTCTTCCTAACCTTTTATCGTTATTTGGCCAATCCTTCAGAAATTTTATCTAGATTGTATTTCATCATGCTGTAGTAGCTGTCGCCTTCTTCGCCTTGATCAGCGATTGAGTCTGTGAAGATTTTAGCGTGGATTGGGATGTTGGTGTCTTTAGAAACAGTTTTCATCGGACGGTCGTCCACACTTGATTCGACAAAGAGAGATGGGACTTTGGTCTTGCGTAGTTTTTCAACCAAGCTTTTGATTTGGTCTGGAGTTCCTTCTTCTTCGGTGTTGATTTCCCAGATATAGGCTGATGGCACATTGTAGGCCTTAGAGAAGTACTTGAAGCAGCCTTCACTGGTCACAATCATTTTCTTTTCTTCTGGGATATTGTTGAATTTCTCCTTGGCTTCTTTATCCAAAGCGGTTAGCTTTTCCACATAGGCTTTGAGATTTTTCTCGTAAGTGGCCTTATTGTCAGGGTCTTTTTCAATCAAACGCTTGGCGATATTTTGCGCATAGATAATACCATTTTCCAAGTTGAGCCAAGCATGAGGGTCTTCTTTGCCCTTTTCACTTTGCCCTTCAAGGTAAATGATGTCAACGCCATCACTGACAGCATAGTAGTCCTTGTTTTCTTCCTTATTGGCATTTTTGACCAACTTGGTGAACCAAGCATTGCCGCCAGTTTCCAGGTTGATACCGTTGTAGAAGATGAGATCTGCTTGAGAAGTCTTTTTGACATCTTCAGGCAGGGGCTCGTATTCGTGGGGATCTTTGCCGACTGGTACGATGCTGTGCAGGTCAATCTTATCGCCAGCTATATTTTTGGTAATATCAGCGATAATTGAGTTGGTCGCAACAACCTTGAGCTTGGACGAGTCACTGGACGCCTTCTTCTGACCGGAGCAGGCAAAGAGAGTGCAGACTGCTAGCAAAAGCAGGGATAAAAAACCTAATTTTTTCATGGGATTCCTCCATCAAATTTTATTTTAGTTTAGGTCGGTTTTTAAGTTTTAAATAGCGTTGCTTAGGGGCGATAAAGAAAGAGATGAGAAAGATGAGAGCTGAGGTCAGGACAATGCTGGATCCTGCAGCGACATTAAAGCTGTAGCCGATAAAGAGCCCCAGTACAGAAGCTAGAGCGCCCAGTCCTGAGGACAGCAGGATCATAGTTTTCAGACTGTTGGCATAGAGGTAGGCCGTTGCTGCCGGCGTAATCAAGAGAGCGACAATCAGAATGGTTCCCACACTCTGCATGGCTGTCACAGAGACCAAGGTCAAAAGAATCATCAGCAGATAGTGATAGAAGCTGACAGGCATACCCATGGCTTGAGCCAGCAGTGGGTCAAAGGAAGTAATCAATAGCTGTTTGAAAAAGAGGATGATGATTAAGAGCACAGCTATTCCGACTCCAATACTAATCCACATATCAATGTCCTGTACGGCCAAAATATTCCCAAAGAGAATATGAAAGAGGTCTGTGGAACTATTGGCAACGCCGATCAGGATCACACCTAGAGCTAGAAAGGATGAAAAGGTAATCCCAATGGCTGTATCGCTTTTGATAATGGAATTGCCCTTGATGTAGGTGATAATAATCGAGGCCAAAAGTCCGAAGGTGATGGCTCCGATAAAGAAATTAATCCCTAAAATGTAGGACAGGGCCACACCGGGCAGAACCGCATGAGAGATAGCGTCCCCCATGAGCGACATGCCGCGCAGAATGATAAAGCAGCCGACAGCTCCAGCAACAATCCCAATGACGATGGCTGTAATGAGGGCATTTTGCAGAAAGTGAAAGTCCCGCAGCCCTTGGAAAAATTCTAAAATCATCCTAAGCACCTCCATTCATAAAGATCTGGGAACCGTAAGTCTTTTTCATATTGTCCTTGGTAAAGCTAGTCTCGGTAGGCCCAAAGGCAATCAGCTTACGATTGAGCAGGATGACCTGATCAAAATAATCAACCACCTTACTCAGGTCATGATGGACAATCAGAATGATCTTGCCTGCGGCTTTGAGACTCCGCAAAGTCGCCATTATAATCTCTTCACTGACAGAGTCGATCCCGACGAAGGGCTCGTCCAAAAAGATACAATCCGCCTCTTGGACCAAGCAGCGAGCAATCAAGACCCGCTGGAATTGGCCGCCGGACAGCTGGCTAATCTGGCGCTCAGCCAAGTCTTCTAAACCGACAAGTTTCAATGCCTCAGCTACCTTGTCCCAATGGGAACTCTTTAGTCCCTGAAAGAGCTTGAGCTGCGGGTAAAGTCCCAAAGAGACACACTCTTTGACCTTGATAGGAAAATGATAATCAATATTAATCTTTTGCTCTACATAGGCGACGCGCTGGAGAGAGTTCTGCAGTGGCTTTTGATCCAGCAGAGTCTGGCCTTGGTGGTCAATAATCCCTAGCATGCCCTTGAGCAGGGTGGATTTTCCGGCTCCGTTAGGACCGATAATCCCAGTAATAGTTGGCTCCTTAATGGTTAATGAAAGGGGCTCAAGAGCCAGCGTATCCTGATAGCTGACAGTCAAATCTTTAATCGTAATCATCTCATACACCTCCATGAGATTAATATACATTAAAATAAAAATTAAGTCAAGTTAATTTTTAATAAAACTCTAAAATTAATATAAGAAATGTTTGAAAAAACAAGTAGATTTTGATAAGGTTATATCAAAAGCATGAAAGCGAGAAGAAGATGACACGACTACAAGATGATTTCTATGATGCGATTAATGGTGAGTGGGCCAAGACGGCGGTTATTCCTGATGATAAGCCAGTGACGGGCGGCTTCATGGATCTGGCAGATGAGATTGAGGAACTTATGCTTTCTACGACAGACAAATGGCTGGCTGGCGATGGAGTGCCAGAAGATGCCATTCTGCAGAACTTTGTTGCTTACCATCGCTTAGCAGCGGATTATGACAAGCGGGAAGCGGCAGGGATTGAGCCTGCGCGTGCTTACATTGATGAAATTCGCAACCTAACATCTTTTGAAGACTATGCTTCTAAGATTGCAGATTTTGAGCTGGCTGGCAAGCCGACTTATTTCCCCTTTGGTGTGGCGCCTGACTTTATGGATGCCCGAATCAATGTCCTCTGGGCAGACGGACCAGGAACGATTTTGCCAGATACGACCTACTATGCTGAGGACCATCCGCAGAAGGCGGACCTCCTTGCGAAATGGCGCAAGGCTCAGGAAGATTTGCTGGCAACATTTGACTTTGCGGAAGAGGAAATCAAGGATCTTCTGGACAAGATCTTGGAGCTGGATGCTGTTTTTGCTCAGTATGTTCTGTCTAGTGAAGAAAGCTCTGAGTACGCTAAGCTCTACCATCCTTATAAGTGGGATGATTTCAAAGCCTTGGTACCAGAGTTGCCTCTGGCGGATATTTTCACCAAGTTAATCGGTCAAGAACCCGACCAGGTCATTGTGCCTGAGGAACGCTTCTGGAAAGCAGCTAAGGATATCTATACAGCTGCTAACTGGGATAAACTCCATGCTCTGCTGATTCTCTCTGCGGTCCGCAATACGACGCCTTATCTAACGGATGACATTCGTGTCTTGGCAGGGGCTTATCATCGTGCTCTATCAGGAACTCCTCAGGCTCAGGATAAGAAAAAAGCAGCCTTTTACCTGGCCCAAGGTCCCTTTAATCAAGCTGTAGGTCTCTGGTATGCCGGTCAGAAGTTCTCACCAGAAGCCAAGGCTGATGTGGAGCAGAAAGTGGCGACGATGATCGAAGTTTACAAAAACCGCCTGGCCCAGAATGACTGGCTGACACCAGAAACTCGGGACAAGGCTATTGTCAAACTCAATGTCATCAAGCCTTATATTGGCTATCCTGACGAGCTGCCTGAGCGTTATTCTCGAAAGGTCGTCGATGAAAAGCTGACTCTCTTTGAAAATGCTCAGGAGCTGAGCCAGATTGATATTGCTTACAGCTGGAGCAAGTGGAATCAACCAGTAGATTACAAGGAATGGGGAATGCCAGCCCACATGGTCAATGCCTACTATAATCCGCAGAAAAACCTGATTGTCTTTCCAGCGGCTATCCTGCAGGCTCCTTTCTATGACCTGCACCAATCCTCATCAGCCAATTACGGTGGTATCGGAGCGGTCATCGCCCATGAGATTTCTCATGCTTTTGATACTAATGGCGCTTCCTTTGATGAAAATGGCAGTCTTAATAATTGGTGGACGGAGCACGACTATCAAGCCTTTACCGAACGGACTCAAAAGGTCATTGACCAGTTTGAAGGTCAAGATTCCTATGGTGCTAAGGTCAATGGCAAGCTGACCGTTTCAGAAAATGTGGCTGATCTGGGTGGTATTGCAGCAGCCCTAGAAGCAGCCAAGCAAGAAGCTGATTTCTCTGCAGAGGAATTCTTTACCAACTTTGCTCGCATCTGGCGGATGAAGGGGCGGGAGGAATATATGAAGCTCCTAGCAAGCGTCGATGTCCATGCACCAGCCAAGCTTCGGACCAATATACAGCTGCCAAACTTTGACGACTTCTTTACAACCTTTGATGTGAAAGAGGGAGATGGCATGTGGCGGAGCCCAGAAGAGCGGGTGGTCATCTGGTGATGCAGAGATAAGAGTACTTATCGAATCTTGCTCAAATCAAAAATAACCGAGTTCATTTCAATAGTCTGCTTTTGTTTGAGAAAGCAGGCTATTTTGTCAAAGGAAATATAAAGCGTTTACATTTCTATGACCTTGTGCTATAATGTAGTTGATAACAAAAAACAAACAAAATATCCAAATAGAATAGATTTCAAAGTGTTTATTAATGAATAATAAAGAAAAGAGATGTTCTTATGGTAAAACGATTCATTAGTTCAAATGCTTCAGAAATTTTAAGTATGACTGCGCCGGAGCTGAAACAGAGCATCAAGGCCAGTGAGGGCCGTGTTATCCTGTCTGAAAACGTAGCTTTTAAAGAATCTTATATCGGTGATGTGACCAATGCAGAGATTGCTCGGTCTTTTGGTGCTGACTTGATTCTGCTGAATGGGATTGATATCTTCCAGCCTTTTGTGGCTGGTCTGGATGCCAAGGAAAATTTTGTTCAGGAGCTGCACCGCTTGGTGGGCCGTCCTATCGGTATCAATCTAGAGCCGGTGGACAGTCAGGCCCAGATGGCAGGAGAACGCCTGGTCATCAATGAGGGGCGTCAGGCTAGTCTAGCGACCATTCAGCGAGCAGAAGAGCTGGGTGTTGACTTTATCTGCCTGACGGGTAATCCGGGGACTGGTGTCACCAATCAGGCCATTATCGACACTATTCGAGTGGTCAAGGAGAATTTTTCAGGCCTGCTGATTGCAGGCAAAATGCATGCTTCAGGTGTGGATGAGCCGGTAGCAGACCTGGAAGCAATCGCTCAATTTATCGAAGCAGGTGTTGATATTGTCCTAGCACCGGCAGTCGGCAGTGTGCCGGGCTTTGATGAGCAGGACTTGAAGCAGATTGTCCGACTGGCCCATCAAAAGGGGGCTCTGGTTATGAGTGCTATCGGTACCAGCCAGGAGAGTGCTGATGAGGATATAGTCAAGCAAATGGCCATCCGCAACAAAATCTGCGGTGTAGATATCCAGCATATCGGAGATTCAGGCTACGGCTGTCTGGCTCCGGTTGAAAATATCTTTGCTATGAGCAAGGCTCTCAGAGGACAGCGCCATACCATTTCCATGATTTCACGTTCGATTAATAGATAGTAAAATGAGACAGACTTTTAGGGGGTAAGCTTCTAGAAAGCCTGTCTCTATTTTTTATAAAAAAAGACCGAGATTGATGTCTCGGCTTTTATAGGTTTCCTTTTTTATCTAAAAATTCATGATAGACACAGAGGCTGACTGCAGAGCGGGCAATGCTGTATTTAGAGTAGGGGATAATAACAATCTCTGCTTGTTTTTGCTTTGGAAAGAGAGGTACTTCCTGCTCTAACTGAGCCAGAACCTGCTCGGCAATCACCGGATAGGAGAAGAGCTGGCCGTCCAGATAAATCCTTTCGCTATCAATAAGCTGGCAGAGATTGGAAATGGAAATGGCCAGATAGCGGCAGGCAGTATGAATCAACTCAATGCTGCCCAAGTCTCCTAAGCGATAGGCGGTCATCAGACTTGTCAAATCAATGTCATTGACGTCCTCTACAAGGGTCTTTAAGAGCGAGGTCTGGGAAGCCCGATACAGGATAGCCGCTTTATCAATCAGGGCACTCTCGCTGGCATAAACCTGCAGGCAGCCGTGCTTACCGCAAGGACAGCGCTCCCCTTCGGGATTGATGACGGTATGCCCCACCTCCCCGATAAGATAATTATCCTGACTGTAAATGCTGCCCTTGTACATGTAAGAGCAATGAATACCTCTGGCGACATGATAGACGATAAAATTACTGTCTGTAGGATGATAGCTAAAGAGGCGTTCAGCCAGTGTCAAACAGTGGGACTTATTGGCAAAGTAGACAGGAAGGTCAAATGCTTCTTGAATAGTCCGCAGGTTAATCTGCCCCCAGTGGGGGTTTTTAGAAATGATAAAATCACTCTCAGAGAGATTCACATGCCCCGGCAGCCCGAGGGCAATCGCTGAGATGGGGTATTGGCTGTTCTTTTTCAGAAAATCTTGAATCAGCTGGATGATTTCCTGGTCAGACGGTCCGCCTGTCACCTCGATTTGATATGTCCGAATGCTGCTTTCTGCAATCTCACCGGTATTGTCAGCGATGACTATGGCCAACTGTTTTTCAGAAATCTCAAAACCTAGATAGTAGCGACTACGAGGCGCAATATCCAGCAGGGTTTTCTTGCGGCCTACGCTCTCGTCATTGAGCTCGCCTAGCTCCAGTACCAAGCCTTCCTTGATCAGTTCATTGATGATGCTGCCGGTCGTGGCTGGTGTAATTTGAGTTTCTTTTGAAATATCAATCCGAGAAATCGGTCGTTTGGCATAGAGCTGATCCAGAACAGTTGCCCTTAGCTCGTTTTGTTTTCTAGTTCGTGTCATCTTGTTTCCTCTGCTGCTATACTATCAAAAAAAGCTTAAAATCTCAAATGTAAGCGTTGACATAGTACAGAAAAATAGTTATAATATTTATAGAATATTAATAACATGGTTGAAAATATTCTTTTTTTGGATTTTTGTTTATATATTAAAAATAAATGGCAAGCATTGTTGCAGGCTAGGTCAGATTCATAAAGGAGGATGCCAATGGAAACAAAACAGATTATGTTAGTCTGTGCGGCTGGGATGAGCACCAGTCTCATGGTCAATAAAATGCAGAAAGCTGCAGAGGAACGAGGTTTAGCTGCGACGATATTTGCGGTGCCAGTGTCAGAAGCAGAAGACTATCTAAGCGAGAAAAAGGTTGATGTCCTTTTGCTGGGGCCTCAGGTCCGCTATCTGCTGGAGAATTTGCAGGAAAAACTAGCTTCAAAAGGCATTCCGGTCGATGTCATCCCTATGACGGACTACGGAATGATGAAGGGGGATAAAGTTCTGAATCTGGCAGAGTCGCTCATGAAGTAGGTGCTCCTATGGAAAATAAAGATTCCTTAGAGGTCGCTATGACCCTCATTATGTATGGCGGAGAGGCCAAGTCTTGTGCTATCGAAGCCATTGCAGCAGCTAAAAAGCAGGATTTTGACCGAGCTCAGGAGAGACTGAGTCAGGCTGAGAAAGCTCTGCTGCAAGCCCATCACGCCCAGGCTGAAATGCTGAGCAAGGAGGCACAAGGAGAGAAGACAGAATTTAGTTTATTTATGGTGCATGGGCAGGATCATCTCATGACCAGTATCGCCTTTGTTGATTTGGCAAAGGAGATTGTTGATTTGCATAAAAAATTTGATGAATAGGAGAAATGCAGATGAGTAGTTTGGTTGATAAATGGCAAGCACGTCTCATGCCTATTGCCAATAAAATCGGCAACCAAAAATTTTTGGTTGCCCTGCGGGATTCCTTTATCGGAACCATGCCTGTGATTATGACGGGTTCTTTCGCCCTAATGGTCAATGCTTTTCTATCTGACTTGCCAGGACAGTTCGGCTGGACCTGGATTTCCTCTACCTTCCAGTGGCTGATTGATATTAACTGGCTGGTATTTAAGGGCAGTATTCCTATCGTTACCCTCTTGTTCCTCTTTACCTTCGGAGTCAATATCGCTAAGATTTACAATACTGATAAGGTATCTGCTGGTCTGGTAGCAGTTGCTTCCTATATCATTACAATTGGTGGCTCTGTTACTAAAACCTTTGAGTTGGCTGGCAAAACACCGGGGCTGAGCAAGGCAATTTCAAAACTCCCAGAGCTAAAACTTGACGGCAGTAATCTGTCTGTGATGATTAACAGTGTCATTCCAGGTGACCAGATTAGTGCGCGTGGTTATTTTACTGCTATTCTGATTGGTTTTGTGTCTGTTATCATCTTCTGTAAGGTCATGAATCGTAACTGGACCATCAAACTTCCAGATTCTGTTCCGCCAGCTATCATGAAGCCGTTTCTGTCTATCATTCCGGCTGCGATTGCCATGTATGTCGTGGGGATTGCGACCTATCTCTTTAATCTGGTGACAGGCGAGCTGTTGATTGATTGGATTTACAAGATTCTTCAGGCACCGCTTCTCAGCTTGTCTCAAAGTTTCTGGGCTGTGCTGCTCATTGTCTTTCTCAATAAGATTTTCTGGTTCTTCGGACTGCACGGCGGTAATGTGCTGGCGCCAGTTATGGCCAGTCTCTTTGGTGTGACCATGCTGGCTAATCTAGAAGCTTATCAGGCTGGGCATGCGATTCCTTACATGTGGACGGATAATTCTTTCGGTGCTTTTGTCTGGTTTGATGCGATTGGGGTTGCCATTGCCATTCTCTGGCAATCTCGGAACAAGCACTATCGCGAAGTGGCCAAGTTGGGAATTTTCCCAATGGTCTTCAACATCGGTGAGCCGGTCATGTACGGTCTGCCAATCGTTTTGAATCCAATTATGTTTATTCCATACGTCCTGACGCCAATGGTCATGGTGACAGTAGCCTACTTTGCAACCTCTATGGGCTTGGTTGCACCGGTTACTCAAAACGTTACTTGGGTCATGCCGCCGATTCTCTACGGTTTCTTTGCGACAGCCTTCGACTGGCGGGCAATTATTCTTTCGCTGGTTAATATCGCTATTTCGACCGCTATATATCTGCCCTTTGTCAAGATGGCAGATAAACAGGAGGAGCTTGGATAAATGGCAAAATTTGAAATTAAAGAAGAATTTTACTTGGATGGCAAGCCTTTTAAGATTTTATCGGGAGCTATTCAGTATTTCCGGCTTCATCCAGACCAGTGGCGAGATACCCTTTACAATCTCAAAGCTCTGGGCTTTAATACGGTAGAAACCTATATTCCTTGGGCATTGCATGAGCCTCAGGAAGGTCAGTTTCAGGCAGAGGGCGTGCTGGATTTTGAAGCATACTTCAAGTTGGTTGAGGAGATGGGGCTTTATCTCATTGTCCGGCCAACGCCTTACATCTGTGCAGAGTTTGACTTTGGCGGTCTGCCGGCCTGGCTCTTGAGATATCCTTCGATGCGACTGCGGGTCAATCATCCGCTGTTTCTGGAAAAGGTCAGTCATTTTTATGACTGGCTCTTTCCCAAGCTTCTGCCCTATCAGAGTAATCAGGGCGGCCCTATCCTCATGATGCAGGTGGAAAATGAATACGGTTCTTACGCCGAGGACAAGGCCTACATGCGCAGCATTGCGCAGATGATGAAGGTTCGTGGCGTTACGGTTCCCCTCTTTACTTCTGATGGGACATGGATAGAGGCTTTGGAATCTGGAACCTTGATTGAGGATGATATTTTTGTGACGGGGAATTTTGGCTCTCAGCCCAAGGAAAATACAGACAATCTACGAGCTTTCATGGAGCGCTATGGCAAGAAATGGCCTCTTATGTGTACTGAGTTTTGGGACGGCTGGTTCAGCCGCTGGAGCGAGGAAATCGTTCGGCGAGAGGCAGAAGATTTGGCCCAGGCTGTCAAAGAAATGCTGCAGTTGGGCAGTATGAACCTCTTTCTACTGAGAGGTGGGACCAATTTTGGTTTTATCAGCGGCTGTTCGGCCCGCAAGACCAAGGATTTGCCGCAGATTACCTCCTATGATTTTGACGCTCCTATTACTGAGTGGGGACAGCCGACCGAGAAATACTACGCTGTTCAGCGGGTGACCCACGAGGTCTTTCCAGAGCTTGAGCAGATGGAGCCGATTAGCCGACAAGCCAAGGCCTATGGCAGTTTTCCACTGCTTGGTACTGCAAATCTGCTGGATGTGGCAGCGGATATCACAGAGGAAATTCTGCTGGATTATCCGCAGCCTATGGAGCAGATTGGGCAGAATCATGGCTATATTCTCTACCGTTCTGATATCAAAAATCAATACCATGAGGAAAGGCTCAAGGCCTTGGAGACTCATGACCGCTGTCATTTCTATGTCAATCAGGAGCACCTAGCTACCCAGTATCGGGAAGAAATCGGTGATGAGATGCTCTTCTCAGCTGATACCGAGCGGATTCAGATTGATGTGCTGGTGGAAAATATGGGGCGAGTCAACTATGGTTACAAGCTGGGCGCACCCAGTCAATCCAAAGGAGTCAAGGGTGGTATCATGATTAACCACCAGTTCCGAAAGGGCTGGAAGCATTATGCGCTCAAGTTTGACAAGGAAATGCTGGCCAAGCTAGACTGCTACTCAGCTCCACCGGAAAGAGTCAAAGCACCGACCTTCTATCGCTTTGAAGCGGAGTTGGATGATATCGCTGATACCTTCATCGACTGCTCTAAGTATGGGAAGGGCTGTATTTCGGTCAATGGTTTCAACCTTGGCCGCTACTGGAATGAAGGGCCGATTCACTATCTCTATGTGCCGTCTGGCCTGCTTAAGGAAAAGAATGAATTTATCGTCTTTGAAACTGAAAATGTCAAGATTGAAGAGTTGACTTTGCTTGACCACCCAGTCTATAAGAAATGAGGTGCTGCGATGAAATATATAACAGTCGGGAATGAACTGAAAGAAGCGAGTCAGCTGATTTTGGGCTGCATGCGACTGGCAGAGCATGCTCCTGAAGAGGTTGTTTCTGTTCTTGAAACAGCATTAGAAGTGGGAATTAATTTCTTTGACCACTCAGATGTCTATGCTGGCGGCCAGTCTGAAGCCAAGTTTGCGCAGGCTCTGCGTACGGCTAAGATCCCCCGGGACCGAGTTCTCATCCAGTCCAAGTGCGGACTGCGGGATGTTCACAATAACTATCATTTTGACTTTTCTAAGGATTATATCATCAGCTCGGTTGAAGCCAGCTTGGCGCGTTTGCAGACGGACTATCTGGATGTGCTCCTCCTGCACCGGCCAGATGCTCTTGTGGAGCCAGAAGAGGTGGCTGCGGCTTTCTCACAGCTACACCAAGCTGGGAAGGTCCGCCATTTCGGAGTCAGCAATCAAAATCCTTATCAGATCGAGCTGCTGCAGAAAAGTGTGGAGCAGCCCTTGATTGCCAACCAACTGCAGTTTGGTCCTGCCCATACTCCGATGCTGGATGCTGGGCTCAATGCCAATATGCTCAATCCTTTAGCAATCGTTCGGGATGGTAGTGTGTTAGACTATTGTCGATTGCATCATATCACGATTCAGCCTTGGTCACCATTTCAGGTTGACTTGAACCAGGGACTCTTTATAGAGCATCCTAAATATGCTCAGCTTACAGAAACTCTGCATGCCTTTGCGTCAGACTATCAAGTTTCTTTTGAAGCCTTAGTTCTCGCCTGGATTTTGCGCCATCCGGCTCAGATGCAGCCGATTGTTGGCTCCATGAATCCGCAGCGAATTCGCTCAATGGTGGCTGCTTTTGATATTGAGCTCTCTCGAGCTGACTGGTATAAGATTTATAAGAGCGCGGGAAATCCTCTGCCCTAAGCTTGTTTTTGCAGGGAGATTATTTGTTATTCAGAATCAATGAAGGCTAAGATCAGCGAATCGGTCTGCATATTTCATTGATTAGGCTCGACTCTGTACCTTATGAAAGGAGAATGATATGAATAATAAGTTTTCTTGGCAAGCCCTAGCAAAATCTGCTTCTGCTGCCAAGTATGGGAGCAGCTTGCTGCTATGTGCTTCCCTCTTGTCCTTAGCAGCTTTGACAGCTGTATCAAGAGTTGAAGCGGAAGATGTTGCTCCTGCTCCTGCAGCAGTAGCTGAAACGCCGGCTTCTCCAGCAGCGCAAGCAAGTCCCGAGGCTGAAAATCCAGCTGTAGCTGAACCCCAAGCAGCTCCTGCAAATCAGGCCGAATCAGCTGCAGCCGCTAGCGAGCTGCCAGCCAGTCAGGTCATGTCCGATGAGCAGAAGCAGCGCGCCATTGCTCAGATGGGAGCCAATCAAGGGGATGTCTGGGTTTGGTCGGAGGAAAATGTCGTTGAAGAAAATGGGGAGCGTCAAAAGCGCGGTCCTAATGGCGGTCCTGGTCAATTTAATGGCGGAGCCGTCGTGTTAGGCGGCCGTCCGACTTATGACCCAGCTGCGGATTGGTACTACCTTGCTTATAAAGGCGAAGGGATGACTGACGAAGAAGCACAGGCTGTCTTTGACAAGGAACGCGGCAAATGGATGAACGAATTTGATCCTTGGGGCGTTGTGATGGAAATGACGGACAATAAGGCCAGCAATGCATGGGCGGATATTCGTAACATGCAGGCTTTTGTGCTCCGGAAGGATTCCAATGTCTGGGAGAAAATTGTGGATCACCCTCAAGGAGTTCAATGGGTTTCTCAATTCAAGGGAAATATGTCCAGCAACGTAGGAGATGCACGTCAGGAAGCCTTGGCTGGTGGGGGAACAGCTATTGAGGTATTACCTAAGCAGGATCGGGTTGCCCACTGGGGTTCTGATCAGGCCCGTGATATTCCAAATCCTCAAACCATTCGGGCTGTTTTAGTTTCCGTAGAAGCTCGTATTTCTGAAAAATCTGACCCGGATGCCAAGCTTGGTATTCAAGTTGGCGGTGACTGGAAGTTTGCTGAAGAAGTGAGTAAGCCGCTCTGGTATCCAGGAGCTGGTCTGGCTGGTATTCAGCGACTGACCAAGGATTGGGCTCGTTACTATTTTGTCAGCCTCACTGGTATTCAAGATGCAGTCGAAGAAAGGGCCATTTCACAAGATGAGTTTATGAAGAGTATCGTACCGTTGGCCGATATGGAGCAGGCCTCTCAAAATCAAGCCCAGCAGCAAACTCCTGCAAGTCCTGATTCAAAGAGTAGCCAAGCGGAAAATCTAACCTACAAAGCAAACGGCCAGACGGACCCTCAAGCATCGTCTCAAGAGCCAACTCTTCAACAAGCTTCTTCCAAACAACTACCTAAGACCGGCAGCCAAAGCAGTCTATTGACCAATCTGCTTGGACTCGGACTCTTAGGGCTGGGAGCTGGCTTCCTTGGCTTGAAGAAAAAATCTTAGTTTTGCGAGCTAGAGGAAAAATAATCTACAAAAAAGCAACAGCAGTTTCTAGCTGTTGCTTTGTGTTTGAGTTAGGTTTTGCACGACAGGTTGTTCGAAATTAGGTACTTGCGCAACCTGCTCGGCAAGCGGACTGCAGACAGGCTCTTGGTATTTTTGAGTAAAGCGGCATCTTGGGAAGTTGGAGCAGCCCCAAAATTGCTGACCAGCCCTAGAACCCTTGGATGCTGTACGGAGCACCAATCCATGCTGGCAGCGAGGACAGATCTTTTCTGCTTCTCTACGTTGTTTATTCTGAGCAATGCTGTTAATATGGCGCTCTTTGACGACCTGCTTTCGCTTGGTCAAGGGCAGGAGCATACGATAGAGGTCGTCAATCTGCTCGGGCGACAGGTAGACTTGACTTTGGCAGGCCTGCCGGTCAATTGCCCCTATCACTTGCCAGGTCTGAATAACCTTATGCCTGTCACTGTTTAGATGGATTTCCTTAAGCTGACAGTCATTGCCAAAGACGATATAGGAATATAGATTTGGCGTGTATTGGTTGAGATAGTAGCTGAGCCATCTGAGATGGACTTTATTTTGAATAATGGGATTGAAAAAAGAATGTTTGTAAGATTTTCCACGGCCTCCGGAAAGAACCTGAGTCCAGTATTGCTGATTTTCTGAGCCGAAGATCCAGCCCTTGTAGTTTTTTGACTCAAAAATATAAATCCCAGACGGATGAATCAGCAGGGCATCAATCTCAGTGGTAGTGCCATCTTCTTTGAAGATATAGAGATTGTACAAGATCTTTTTATAGCCATAGAGCTGGTTCAAGACCTGACCAAGCTGGTACTCTCCCTGTTTTCCCTTGTTATATTTTAGTTCCCAAGGAGCAGTCTGGGTTTGCTGGAAATAGTCAGGCTCTGGGCTTTGGCTGGACGACCAATCCGAGTCCGTATCTTCCCTGTCTTCAAGTAGCTTATAACTGATAAAAAAGACGATGCCAAAGACAGCCACAAATGCAACGAAAAAGAATCCAAACATTTCCTAATCTCCCTTAAAATCCCTAATTCGAGTATAGCATAAAATAAAGGACGGAAGATTTTTATAAGTGTAAAAACAAAACAATTGAACAACAAATCAAAATATGTCTAAAAAGCGGAAACTACCCTTTAAAAATTTATTTTCCCAAAAACACCTCACAAACCTAAAAAATCATGTATAATAAAAAGACAGGAAAAGAATAGGAGTTATCATGTCTCAGGAATTAATCAGTGTTATCATCCCTGTTTACAATGTTGAGCAGTATTTAGCAGAATGTGTGAACAGCGTCTGTCGTCAGACATATCAAAATCTAGAAATTATTCTAGTCAATGATGGTTCAACAGATGCTTCTGGTCAGATTTGCCAAGAGCTAGCTGATCAGGATACGAGGATTCGTCTCATTCATCAGGACAATCAAGGTTTGTCCGGTGCCCGCAACACAGGGATTGAGCACTCTAGTGCAGACTATTTGATTTTTGTGGATTCGGATGACTGGCTGCCTGAGCAGCATGTTGCCCGCCTCTATGAAAAGCTCAAGGAGTATGATGCGGACATTGCCATTGGTCACCACTGTAGTTTCCGTGCTGAGGATTCAGCCTTCCTCTACTATTCGACAGAGCATTTTGAAACCCTCTATACGCGAGAAGAGATAATCGAGGAGTACCCTAGACGGCGCATGCTAGACGGTGTCTTTCTTTGTGCCTGGGCCAAGCTCTATAAACGTAAGCTCTTTGATACAGTGCGCTATCCAGTCGGCCGAGTGGCCGAAGATGCCTTCACAACTTATAAGCTGTACCTTCAGTCAGAGAAGATTATCTACCTCAATGAACCGCTCTATTACTATCGCTTGCGGCCAAATAGCATCTCCATGACTTGGAATGAGCAGTGGTTCCGAGACTTGATTGTAGGTTTTGAGGAGCAGCTAGCCATTTTGGGGAAGCTGGGCTATGACCTGAGCTTCTACTACAAATACTACACTTTCCTGCTCCAGTATTGTCGCGATAGCGCTGCAGCCGTCGGTATGCAGTCTAGTCTGGTCTATCAGGAAATTGAAAGCAAACTCCAACTGTTTGGAGAATAAACAAAACAAGCCACCTTTCAACCGCAGGGCTGAAAGCGTAGCTTGTTTTTTAGTGTTTGAAAATTAAAGACTAAAAATAACAATTAATGTCATGCTTCAAAAAGACATCTTGGTATTCAAATAAGTCTTCAGGGTGCAAGGCCTTGACATCTTCCATGGCATACTTTCGGCCAAGTAATTTGTATTTATTTTCGCCAAATTGATGGAAAGGCAGCAGCTGGACTTGATCGATGGATAGTTCATTAAACAGGGTCGCAAACTGCTCCGCGTCTTCTAAAGAGTCATTAAAATCTGGGATGACAGGAATGCGCAAAACAATCGTCTTTTGATGAGTGAAGGCGTAGTGGATATTCTGAACAATCAATTCGTTTTTTACTCCAGTCACCTTGCGATGGTTGACAGAGTTATAATGTTTCAGGTCGGTATAGATGAAATCAACGTACTGGATGAGATCCACGAATTTTTCATGTTCTACAAAGGCAGTTGTTTCAATAGCGGTATGAATCCCTTTTTCCTTAGCCGCTTTGAGAATGGCCTTGGCAAATTCAAACTGGGCGAAAATCTCTCCGCCAGATAAGGTTAGGCCGCCACCAGATTCTTCATAAAAATCTCTGTCCTTTAGGACTTCGTTGATAATCTCCTCGACACTTCTTTCCTCCCCCATAGTGATGCTTTTTTTGGTAGTAGCATCCAGCATAGGCTCGGGTTTGAGCTGCTGTGATTCTGGATTGGAGCACCAAGGGCAGCGCAGAGGGCAGCCCTTGAGGAAAACCGTTGTACGAATCCCTGGTCCATCATGAATACTGAAATGTTGGATGTTGAAAATAATTCCTTTTGTTGTTTCCATACTCAGGCCTCCTTTGGATACAATCATTATAACTTATTTTAGAAAGAAAAACAATTACGAATGAAAGTATTTTTTATTTTATTTTTAAGGTGTCTTTTGTTACAATAATAGCAGAGGTGATAGAATGGAACGTTTAGATGAAATTGTGAAATTAGTGTCTGAATTTGAACGAATCGATGTCAATACTTTGTCTGACCGCTTAAAAGTGTCCAAAGTAACGATTCGCAAGGACTTGGATAAGCTGGAAACCAAAGGTCTGCTGCGTAGAGAGCATGGCTATGCTGTTTTAAATAGCGGCGATGATCTGAATGTTAGGCTTTCCTTTCATTATGATACCAAGCGCCGAATTGCCCAGGAAGCAGCAAAAATCGTTCAGGATAATGAAACCATTATGATTGAATCTGGATCGACCTGTGCTTTACTAGCTGAGGAAATCTGCCGAACGAAGAAGAATGTCAAGATTATTACCAATTCTTATTTTATTGCAGATTATATAAAACAAACTGATTCTTGTAAAATTATCTTGCTGGGCGGAGAATTTCAGAAAGATTCGCAGGTGACAGTAGGGCCTCTTCTCAAGGAAATGATTCGCTTTTTCCATGTAGAACATGCCTTTGTCGGAACAGATGGCTATGATGAAAATCTAGGTTTTACAGGCAAGGATTTGATGCGGAGTGAGGTTGTGCAGTATATGTCAGAAGCATCTGATCAGATGATTGTCTTGACGGATTCAAGCAAGTTTACCAGAAAAGGAACGGTTAAGAGATTCGGCTTCAAGCAGATTGCCCAAGTGGTGACTGACAAGGCAATTCCTAAAGAGGCTGTTGAGCGCTTGAAAGCTACGGATATCAAGCTGACTCTGATCTAGCAGAGAAGGAGATAAGATGAAAAATGAAAGAAAAAAACTATTGGCAAAAATTGCTTATCTCTACTATATCGAAGAAAGAAGCCAGTCTGACATTGCGGCTGAGACAGGGATTTATCGCACCACCATCAGCCGAATGCTGGCAGAAGCTAAAAAAGAGGGCATTGTAAAGATTGAGATTGAAGACTTTGATACTCGCTTGTTCCACTTAGAAAACTATGTAAAAGAAAAATACGGGCTCAAGGGAATCGAAATTGTCAGTAACTTAGTAGATGAATCTCCAGCAGACCTGGAAGAGAGGTTGGCTCAAGCTGCTGCGGGTATGCTACTCAGCCTGATTAAAGACAATGATAAAGTGGGATTTTCTTGGGGAAAGAGCTTGAGCCTTTTAGTAGAGCACTCTAGCAGCAAGCATTTGACAAATGTCCATTTCTTTCCTTTGGCCGGTGGTCCCAGTCATATCCATGCACGCTACCATGTGAATACCCTCATCTATAGCATGGCTGGAAAATACCATGGGGACTGCCGTTTTATGAATTCCACGATTATTCAGGAGAACGAGCAACTGACAAATGGAATATTGGCTTCTAAATATTTTGAAGATCTAAAAAGCAGCTGGCAGGAGCTAGATGTGGCTGTAGTTGGTATTGGAGGGCAGGTTGACACGGGAAATCGCCAATGGCTGGACATGCTGACCTCAGAGGATTTTCTTGCTCTAGAGAGCCAGGATGCTGTCGGAGAAATCTGCTGCCGCTTCTTTAATAAAAAAGGGGAGATGGTCTACCAGCATTTGCAAAATAGAACGATTGCCATCTCTTTGGAAAATTTGAAAAAAGTGCCGCTTAGCCTAGCCTTTGCCTATGGCAGTCAAAAGTCTGCTGCCATCTTAGCAGTGTTGCGAGCTGGCTATGTTAATCATTTGGTGACAGATGAAGCGACGATTCTAAAAATGCTTGACTTGGACGGAGATAGGAGTTTCTTCACTTCTTAATGTCAGTGGAATCTCATGTGCAAGAGATTTCCAAGACGTAATTTAGGATCCCATTTTTAATAGTGGATTAGCAGCTATGTATGGAGGTGGATTGTTGAATTGAAAAAGCCGATGAAACAAAAATTGACTAGTTTAGCCACAGGAGAGCTAGTCGCTGTGCTAGTATTTTGGATGAATTTTTTCCTTCTCAAAAAATGGATTCTTACTACTGGAGCTTTGATTTCTATTTCTTTCTCCTTGTTTGTACTGAGTTTTATTTTGATACAGGGCTCTGTTTTCTGGTGGATTTTGATAAAAAGGATTTCCAATCCAGGATTTGCTGAAAGATATACAGGCAAGATTTACAGAATACTAAAGATCTTAGACCTTATTTTACTAGGTGTAGGGGCCCTGATAATTATGTTAAATTACAGTGAATTTCCCACATCCATAATCTCTTTAGCAATTTGGTTTTTTGCTGTCATCGAGTGGATTAATTATTTTAAATGGCAATTATCCTACAGTCTGAATCCTGCTGTTTTATTGAAATACATCCTCCAGAGGAAATTGTGGAAAAGTAAAATAGCAAAGGAAATTGAGAAGGCCGTATAAAAAGATAAGTTTCTGTTTCTTAAAATAGCATATATGAGGAAGTAGAAGCAAATAGCTGCTGCTTCTTTTTTGTGCCGAATCTGCTTATCGTTCTTATCTAATAGAGTGCCTTTGAATCGCAGATGAATACAGCTGTACAGAACTGTCCTTTATGGGGGGAGTTTTTATTCTGCACAAATGTGCAAAATAATTTAAATAAGCTAATTTGTTCTATAATATATTGACGGACTGAGATAAAGGTGATACATTCTAGTTACAAACAAAAATAAATCACTTTCAAACAAAAGAACAAGTTTTTGTTAATCATAAAGATAGGAGCGATTGTAACATATGGAAATGATTGTAGCAGATCAAATTATCATGGGTCTTATCTTAGACGCTGGTGATGCCAAGCAGCATATTTATCAAGCTTTATCACTAGCTAAAGATGGTAAGTTTTCAGAATGCGATGAGCAGATTGAGCTGGCAGATAAGGCGCTGTTAGAGGCCCATAACTTGCAGACCAAGTTCCTAGCTCAGGAAGCTGGAGGAACGAAAACAGAGATTACAGCACTGTTTGTTCATTCTCAAGATCATTTGATGACTAGCATTACAGAGATTAACCTCATCAAAGAAATCATCGACTTGAGAAGAGAATTACAAGGGGAAAAATAAATCATCAGGAGGATGAAAAGATGGTTAAGATTGGTTTGTTTTGCGCGGCAGGTTTTTCAACAGGAATGTTGGTCAACAATATGAAAATAGCTGCAGCTGAAAAAGGGCTGGAAGCTGAGATTGAAGCCTACTCTCAGGCTAAGTTGGCTGATTATGCAGCGGATCTGGATGTCGCTTTATTGGGCCCGCAGGTAGCTTATACTCTGGACAAATCTACAGCTATTTGCGACAGCTGCCATACTCCGATTGCAGTTATTCCGATGGCTGATTACGGTATGCTAGATGGCGAAAAAGTGTTAAACCTCGCTTTGAGTTTGTTGGATAAACATTAAAATCAAGGAGCTTCGTTATGTCTAAAGTGGATACTCAAAAAATCATTGCGCCGATTATGAAGTTTGTCAATATGCGCGGGATTATCGCCTTAAAAGACGGTATGTTGGCAATTTTGCCTCTTACAGTTGTGGGAAGTCTATTCTTGATTGTAGGGCAATTGCCGTTTGAAGGTCTAAATCAAGCCATTGCTGGTGTGTTTGGGGCTGACTGGACAGAACCGTTTATGCAGGTTTATTCAGGAACCTTTGCCATTATGGGGCTGATTTCTTGTTTTTCAATCGGCTATTCTTATGCCAAGAACAGCGGTGTAGAGCCTCTGCCGGCAGGGGTGCTGTCTCTTTCTTCTTTCTTTATCCTTTTGAAATCCTCCTACATACCAGAAAAGGGTGAGGCGATTGCAGATGCGATTGCCAAGGTCTGGTTTGGCGGACAAGGAATCATTGGAGCCATTCTCATTGGTCTGGCAGTTGGCAGTATCTATACGATTTTCATTCAAAAGCATATTGTCATCAAAATGCCAGAGCAGGTTCCTCAAGCGATTGCCAAGCAGTTTGAAGCCATGATTCCTGCTTTCGTTATTTTCTTGCTGTCAATGCTTGTTTATATTATTGCCAAGATAGTGACAGGTGGCGGTACCTTTATTGAGATGATTTACGATGTCATTCAGGTGCCTCTGCAAGGTCTGACAGGCTCTCTGTATGGAGCTATCGGTATTGCTTTCTTTATTTCTTTCCTGTGGTGGTTCGGCGTCCACGGTCAGTCCGTTGTCAATGGTGTCGTAACAGCTTTGCTACTGTCAAATCTAGATGCCAATAAGGCACTGCTTGCTGCAGATAAGCTGTCCGTTAGTCAAGGCGCTCATATTGTGACCCAACAATTTTTGGATAGCTTTCTTATACTATCGGGCTCTGGTATTACTTTCGGAGTGGTCGTGGCCATGCTCTTTGCTGCCAAGTCCAAACAGTATAAGGCTCTGGGGAAAGTTGCTGCTTTCCCAGCAATCTTCAATGTCAATGAACCAGTTGTCTTTGGTTTTCCGATTGTGATGAATCCAGTCATGTTCCTGCCCTTCGTTTTGGTACCGGTTCTAGCTGCTTTGATTGTCTACATGGCGATTGCGGTTGGCTTTATGCAGCCATTCGCTGGTGTGACTTTGCCTTGGAGTACACCGGCAATCATTTCTGGCTTTATGGTCGCTGGCTGGCAAGGAGCAGTCATTCAAATTGTCATTCTAGCTATGTCCGCCTTTGTCTATTTCCCATTTGTGAAGTTTCAGGATAAGATTGCCTACAATAACGAGTTGAAAAATGAAGAATAATCTGATTTTGTTGGATAAAAACACAAAAGTTTCTTGGCTCAGATGGCACAAATGTGCAAAAAATCTTTAATTCAGTAATCGCCTATAAATGATTGAATTCTAGGATTTTGCATGTTACAATAGTTACGAAAGAAATAAATTAAATTTCATAAGAAAGGTCGTGACCAAATGATCCAAGTAAAAGAAGTAGAAAAAACAACAATAAAAACAGACTATTTTGGCAGCTTAACAGAGCGGATGAATAAATATCGGGAAGATGTTTTAAATAAAAAGCCCTATATTGATGCAGAGCGTGCTGTCCTAGCTACCAAGGCTTATGATAAGCATAAGGAAAAACCAAATGTATTGAAACGTGCTTACATGCTCAAAGAGATTTTGGAGAATATGACGCTTTATATCGAAGATGAAACGATGATTGTCGGTAATCAGGCTTCATCTAATAAAGATGCGCCTATCTTCCCAGAGTATACTTTAGAGTTTGTACTCAATGAACTAGATCTTTTTGAGAAGCGGGACGGAGACGTCTTCTACATTACAGAGGAAACCAAAGAGCAGCTCCGCAGCATCGCTCCTTTCTGGGAAAATAATAACCTCCGTTCGAGAGCTGGAGCTTTGCTTCCAGAGGAAGTTCAGGTTTATATGGAAACTGGCTTCTTTGGTATGGAAGGAAAGATGAACTCTGGAGACGCCCACTTGGCGGTCAACTATCAAAAACTTTTGGCTTATGGACTGAAAGGTTTTGAAGAAAAAGCTCGTGCAGCTAAGGAAGCTTTGGATTTGACCGATCCGGCTAGTATTGACAAATACCACTTCTATGATTCCATTTTCATCGTAGTAGATGCTGTGAAAGCTTATGCGGAGCGTTTTGTAGTCTTAGCCAATCAGCTAGCTGAAAAAGCAGAGCCTAAGCGCCGTCAAGAGCTCTTAGAAATCGCTAGAATCTGTTCTAAAGTGCCGTACGAGCCAGCATCAACCTTTGCTGAAGCTGTTCAGTCTGTTTGGTTTATCCAGTGTATCCTTCAGATTGAGTCCAACGGACATTCACTCTCTTATGGACGCTTTGACCAGTACATGTATCCTTATGTCAAGGCAGATTTGGAAGCTGGACGTGAGACAGAGGCTAGTATTGTGGAACGCTTAACCAATCTCTGGATTAAGACGATTACCATTAATAAAGTGCGCAGCCAGGCCCACACATTCTCATCTGCGGGCAGTCCCCTTTATCAAAATGTGACAATCGGTGGCCAAACGAGAGATAAGAGAGATGCAGTCAACCCGCTTTCCTACCTTGTGTTGAAATCTGTAGCTCAAACTCATCTTCCTCAGCCGAATCTGACTGTTCGTTATCATGCAGGCTTAGATGCTCGCTTTATGAATGAGTGTATCGAAGTCATGAAGCTTGGTTTCGGTATGCCGGCTTTCAATAATGATGAAATCATCATTCCGTCCTTTATCGCCAAAGGCGTTTTGGAAGAAGATGCATACGATTACAGTGCTATCGGCTGTGTGGAAACTGCTGTGCCTGGTAAATGGGGCTACCGTTGCACAGGTATGAGCTACATGAACTTCCCTAAGGTGCTCCTGATTACTATGAATGATGGGATTAATCCGGCATCTGGCAAGCGCTTTGCACCAAGCTTCGGTCACTTTAAAGATATGAAGAGCTTTGCTGAGCTGCAAACGGCTTGGGACAAGACCTTGCGCCATTTGACCCGCATGAGTGTCATCGTGGAAAATTCTATTGACCTATCTCTTGAAAGAGAAGTTCCGGATATTCTCTGCTCAGCTTTGACAGATGACTGTATCGGACGCGGTAAGCATTTGAAAGAAGGCGGAGCAGTCTATGACTATATTTCCGGTCTTCAAGTCGGTATTGCCAATCTATCAGACTCACTGGCGGCTATCAAAAAGCTGGTCTTTGAAGAAGGCAGGCTGACTCCGGCTGAACTCTGGCATGCACTTGAAACAGACTATGCAGGTGAGCGTGGTAAAGAAATTCAAGAGATGCTGATTCATGATGCACCGAAATATGGTAATGATGATGATTACGCAGATAAGCTAGTGACAGATGCTTATGATATTTATGTGGATGAAATCGCTAAGTATCCAAATACCCGTTATGGCCGTGGTCCAATTGGCGGTATCCGCTACTCTGGAACATCTTCTATTTCAGCAAATGTAGGTCAAGGTCGCGGTACCTTGGCGACACCAGATGGCCGCAATGCCGGAACACCGCTCGCTGAAGGTTGCTCTCCTTCCCACAATATGGACAAGAACGGCCCGACCTCTGTATTGAAATCTGTTTCCAAATTACCGACAGACGAAATCGTAGGAGGCGTTCTGCTCAATCAAAAAGTCAATCCTCAGACCCTGTCTAAGGAAGAAGATAAAGTGAAACTTATTGCCTTGCTTCGTACATTCTTTAACCGTCTGCATGGCTATCATATCCAATACAATGTCGTTTCTCGGGAAACCTTGATTGATGCTCAGAAGCATCCTGAAAAACACCGCGATTTGATTGTTCGCGTTGCAGGCTACTCTGCTTTCTTCAATGTGCTTTCCAAGGCGACACAAGATGATATTATTGGACGTACGGAGCACACATTGTAAAAGAGGTCCAATTTATGGAATTCATGCTTGATACCTTAAATTTAGAGGAGATAAAAAAATGGTCGGAAGTCCTCCCCTTGGCGGGAGTGACTTCTAATCCGACCATCGCAAAAAAAGAAGGAAAAATAAATTTCTTTGAACGGATTCGCGCCGTTCGGGAAATCATAGGAGAAGGTCCATCTATCCATGTGCAGGTTGTTGCCAAGGATTATGAGGGAATCTTGAAAGATGCTGCTGAAATTCGAAAAAAATGCGGCGATGCTGTCTACATTAAAGTTCCGGTCACACCAGCTGGACTGGCAGCTATCAAAACTCTTAAACCAGAAGGTTACAAGATTACAGCGACAGCCATTTATACAACCTTTCAAGGTCTATTAGCCATTGAAGCAGGGGCTGATTACCTTGCTCCTTACTATAACCGCATGGAAAATCTCAATATTGATTCAGATGCTGTCATCAGCCAGCTGGCTCAGGCGATTGAGCGGGATCATTCCGCCAGCAAAATATTGGCAGCTTCCTTTAAGAATGTTGGACAAATCAATCGTGCTTTTGCTGATGGGGCCCAAGCCATTACAGCTGGACCAGATATCTTTGCAGCAGCCTTTGCCATGCCATCTATCGCTAAGGCAGTGGATGACTTTGCCGCTGACTGGTCAGCAATTCACAATCAGGAATACATTTAAAAGGCATATATAATGCTCTATCTATAAAAAAGAAAGAGGTGTTCTATGAGAATTTTTGCAAGCCCGTCTCGTTATATTCAGGGAGAAAATGCCCTGTTTGAAAATGCAAAACAGATTCTTCAGTTAGGCAGCCATCCAGTCTTGCTTTGTGATGATGTGGTTTACCAGATTGTTGGGGAAAAGTTCAATGACTACCTTACCCGTTATGGCTTTCATGTGCTGCATGTCGCTTTTAACGGAGAAGCTTCTGATGCTGAAATTGATCGGGTCGTTGCTCTGGCTGAAAAAGACGGAGCAGACTTGGTTATTGGCCTAGGTGGTGGAAAAACCATTGACAGTGCGAAGGCGATTGCAGATATACTAGGACGTCCTGTGGTCATTGCGCCAACCATTGCCTCTACAGATGCCCCAACGTCAGCACTTTCTGTTATCTATACAGAAGACGGCGCCTTTGAAAAGTATATTTTCTATAGTAAAAATCCTGAACTCGTCTTGGTGGATACGAAAGTGATTGCTGGAGCGCCAAAACGGCTTCTAGCTTCTGGGATTGCAGATGGCTTGGCGACTTGGGTAGAGGCGCGTGCTGTTCAGCAAAAAAATGGCACTACCATGCTGGGACAAAGACAGAGCTTAGCTGGTGTAGCAATTGCGAAGAAGTGTGAAGAAACATTGTTTGCAGATGGCCTGCAGGCTATCGCAGCCTGTGAAGCGAAAGTCGTGACCCCAGCTCTGGAAAATATCATTGAGGCCAATACCCTTCTCAGTGGCGTCGGCTTTGAGAGCGGCGGTTTAGCAGCAGCCCATGCTATCCACAACGGCTTCACAGCTCTCACAGGTGATATTCACCACCTGACCCACGGTGAAAAAGTTGCCTATGGAACCTTGACCCAGCTCTTCTTAGAAAATCGATCTAAAGAAGAATTGGAAAAATATATTCGCTTCTATCAAAAAATCGGTATGCCGACAACTCTGAAAGAAATGCATTTAGAAAATGCTAGCTATGAAGATTTACTCAAAGTTGGTCAGCAAGCGACGATTGAGGGTGAAACTATCCATCAGATGCCATTTGAGATTTCAGCTTCTGACATTGCAGGTGCCATCCTGGCAGTCGACCAATATGTCAGGGATATGGATAAATAAAAGCAAAATACAAAACAAGCCACCTTCCAACCGCAGGGTTGACAGCGTGGCTTGTTTTTTGGTGGAGAGCCCCTTTGGCTGATGTGTCTGGCAGTCATGAAATTCCATCTTTCAAAATCCCTTGAAAATGGTATAATAGAAACAGTACAAAAAATGGAGAAAAGAATGGCTTATTATAATCACAAAGAAATCGAACCCAAGTGGCAGAAATATTGGGCAGAGCACCATACATTTAAGACAGGTACGGATAAGGACAAGCCTAACTTTTATGCGCTGGACATGTTTCCTTACCCATCAGGAGCGGGGCTCCATGTAGGGCATCCGGAGGGCTACACGGCGACAGATATCCTTAGCCGCTACAAGCGAGCTCAGGGCTATAATGTCCTGCATCCTATGGGCTGGGATGCCTTTGGTCTGCCAGCTGAGCAATATGCCATGGATACAGGCAATGACCCAGCTGACTTTACAGCAGAAAATATTGCCAATTTTAAGCGTCAAATCAATGCTCTAGGATTTTCGTATGACTGGGACCGGGAGATCAATACAACTGACCCTAGCTATTATAAGTGGACCCAGTGGATTTTCACCAAGCTTTACGAAAAAGGCCTGGCTTATGAAGCTGAAGTGCCAGTAAACTGGGTTGAAGAGCTGGGAACGGCTATCGCCAATGAGGAAGTCCTGCCAGACGGCACATCTGAGCGCGGTGGTTATCCAGTTGTGCGCAAACCTATGCGTCAGTGGATGTTGAAAATCACAGCCTATGCAGAACGTTTGCTCAATGACTTGGAGGAGCTGGACTGGCCAGAGTCTATCAAGGATATGCAGCGCAACTGGATTGGTAAATCAACAGGTGCCAATGTAACTTTCAAGATTAAGGACATAGACAAGGACTTCACCGTCTTTACGACTCGTCCGGACACCCTTTTTGGTGCGACCTATGCTGTTTTGGCTCCAGAGCATGCTCTCGTTGATGCCATTACAAGTGCCGAACAAGCTCAAGCAGTTGCAGACTATAAACACGCAGCCAGCCTCAAATCCGACCTAGCTCGGACTGATTTAGCTAAGGATAAGACTGGTGTTTGGACAGGAGCTTATGCCATCAATCCAGTTAACGGCAAGGAAATCCCCATTTGGATTGCCGACTATGTGCTTGCTAGCTACGGAACAGGAGCCATCATGGCTGTTCCTGCCCACGACGAGCGCGACTGGGAGTTTGCTAAGCAGTTTAACCTGGAGATTATTCCTGTTCTAGAGGGGGGCAATGTTGCTGACGCTGCTTACACAGAAGACGGTCCGCATATTAACTCTGGCTTCTTAGATGGCTTGGACAAGGCTGCCGCTATTGAAAAGATGGTTGCTTGGCTGGAAGCGGAAGGTGTCGGAAATGAAAAAGTCACCTATCGCCTGCGCGACTGGCTCTTTAGTCGTCAACGCTACTGGGGTGAGCCGATTCCAATCATTCATTGGGAAGATGGGACTTCAACGACTGTTCCTGAAAATGAATTGCCACTTATCTTGCCTGTAACCAAGGATATCCGCCCTTCTGGTACCGGTGAAAGCCCTCTGGCCAATCTGACTGACTGGCTGGAAGTGACTCGGGAAGATGGTGTCAAAGGACGCCGCGAAACCAACACTATGCCTCAATGGGCTGGTTCCAGCTGGTATTATCTGCGTTACATTGACCCACACAACAATGAGAAATTAGCAGACGAAGAGCTGCTCAAGGCTTGGCTGCCAGTTGATATTTATATCGGTGGCGCAGAGCACGCTGTGCTCCATCTTCTCTACGCTCGCTTCTGGCACAAATTTCTCTATGATCTTGGAGTGGTTCCGACCAAAGAGCCTTTCCAAAAACTCTTTAACCAAGGAATGATTTTGGGGACTAGCTACCGTGATCACCGTGGAGCACTTGTCGCGACTGATAAGGTGGAAAAACGCGATGGTTCTTTCTTCAATATCGAAACTGGAGAAGAGTTGGAGCAAGCACCTGCCAAGATGTCTAAATCTCTGAAGAATGTGGTCAATCCAGACGATGTAGTGGAGCAATATGGTGCCGATACACTGCGTGTCTATGAAATGTTCATGGGGCCGCTGGATGCGTCTATCGCTTGGAGTGAGGAAGGTCTGGAAGGCAGCCGTAAGTTCCTAGATCGTGTCTACCGTTTGATTACAAGTAAAGAAATCGTTGCGGATAACAATGGTGCTCTCGACAAGGTATACAACGAAACAGTCAAGTCTGTCACAGAGCAGATTGAGGAGCTCAAGTTTAACACAGCCATTGCCCAGCTCATGATCTTTGTCAATGCAGCCAACAAGGAAGAAAAACTCTATGTCGAATATGCTAAAGGTTTCATTCAATTGCTGGCGCCTTTTGCACCGCACTTGGCTGAAGAACTCTGGCAGGCAGTTGCTCAAACAGACCAGAGCATTTCCTATGTAACTTGGCCAACTTATGACGAAAGCAAACTGGTCGAAGCAGAGGTCGAAATCGTAGTTCAGATCAAGGGTAAAGTCCGTGCTAAGCTAGTCGTAGCTAAGGACTTGAGCCGTGAGGAACTGCAGGAAATCGCTCTGGCAGATGAGAAAATCAAGTCCGAAATCGCCGGCAAAGAAATCGTCAAAGTCATTAGTGTGCCGAATAAACTAGTTAATATCGTGGTGAAATAATACGTTTGTTACAGTATTATAGTGATTATAAAGAAAGGAGTCGTTTAAAACGGCTCTTTTTTCAATGCCTTTCTTCTCTTAAATAGTAGAACTTTTCTCATTTTTCGATTTCCTCTTGTATTCGTTCCGAATTTTATTTATAATCATTATAAATAAAAAAGAAAGAGAAAATTAAATAGTGGAAGAACATAAAATTGATACGAACTTTAGTGGGCGGCTGAATATATTGCGGGCCGGGGTTTTAGGAGCTAATGACGGCATTATTTCCATAGCAGGTGTGGTTATCGGGGTGGCTAGTGCGACGGACGATGTCTGGATTATCTTTCTGTCTGGTTTGGCGGCAGTCTTTGCGGGTGCCTTTTCTATGGCTGGTGGAGAGTATGTTTCTGTTTCTACTCAAAAGGATACAGAGGAAGCTGCTGTTGGCAGAGAGCGGGAGCTTTTAGAGAAAAATCCGGATATCGCTAGGCAGTCTCTCTATGCTGCCTATGTTCAAAATGGCGAGTGTGAGACTTCTGCCCAACTCATGACCAACCGGGCTTTTCTCCAAAATCCGTTGGAAGCCTTAGTGGCGGAAAAGTATGGCATCGAGATTGAGGAGTTCACTAATCCCTGGCATGCGGCTATCTCTAGCTTTTTAGCTTTTGCTGTTGGTGCGCTTTTTCCTATGATTACCATTATCCTGCTTCCAGCCAGCGTCCGTATCTGGGCAACTGTTCTAATCGTGGCCTTGGCTCTTTTGGGAACGGGCTACACCAGCGCTAGATTAGGCAAAGCACCGCTCAAAAATGCCATGATTCGCAACCTCGTGATCGGTCTTTTAACCATGGCGGTCACCTATGCAGTAGGGCAAGTCTTTGCAATTTAGTAATGAGAAGAGTTAAAGTCAGTAGTTTTACTGGCTTTTTGCATTATCGAATCTAGAGAAAAATCCAGCTTTAACTATTGTCTGAATGAACTCAGCGCTCTTTTCTCATTCTCTAATTCCAAAGTTCGAGAGAAAGAAGTGCTATGCGCTTCTTTTTTGTGAAAATTTTCTTTATATCAAGAAAACTTTTGGGAAATATGATATAATAGTTGCGTATAAAATATGAAAAGGAGTTTTTGTAACATGGCAAAACTTACTGTTAAAGACGTTGATTTGAAAGGTAAAAAAGTCCTCGTTCGTGTAGACTTTAACGTACCATTGAAAGACGGAGTGATTACAAATGACAACCGTATCACTGCCGCTCTTCCAACTATTAAATACATCATCGAGCAAGGCGGTCGCGCAATTCTCTTCTCTCACCTTGGACGTGTAAAAGAAGAAGCAGACAAAGAAGGTAAATCTCTTGCGCCAGTAGCTGCAGACTTGGCTGCTAAATTGGGTCAAGACGTTGTTTTCCCAGGTGTCACTCGTGGTGCTGAATTGGAAGCAGCTATCAATGCTCTTGAAGATGGGCAAGTTCTTTTGGTTGAAAACACTCGTTTTGAAGATGTTGACGGCAAGAAAGAATCTAAAAACGATCCTGAACTTGGTAAATACTGGGCATCTCTTGGAGATGGTGTTTTCGTAAATGATGCATTCGGTACAGCTCACCGTGCACACGCATCTAACGTCGGTATCTCTGCAAACGTTGAAAAAGCTGTTGCTGGCTTCCTTCTTGAAAATGAAATTGCCTACATCCAAGAAGCAGTTGAAACTCCAGAACGTCCATTCGTAGCTATTCTTGGTGGTTCAAAAGTATCTGACAAGATCGGTGTTATCGAAAACTTGCTTGAAAAAGCTGATAAAGTCCTTATCGGTGGTGGTATGACTTACACATTCTACAAAGCGCAAGGTATCGAAATCGGTAACTCACTTGTAGAAGAAGATAAATTGGATGTTGCCAAAGCTCTTCTTGAAAAAGCAAACGGTAAATTGATCTTGCCAGTTGACTCTAAAGAAGCAAATGCATTTGCTGACTACACTGAAGTGAAAGATACTGAAGGTGAAGCAGTGGATCCAGGCTTCCTTGGTTTGGATATCGGTCCTAAATCTATCGCTAAATTTGATGAAGCGCTGACTGGTGCGAAAACTGTTGTCTGGAATGGCCCTATGGGTGTGTTTGAAAACCCAGACTTCCAAGCTGGTACAATCGGTGTTATGGACGCTATCGTGAAACAACCTGGCGTAAAATCAATCATCGGTGGTGGTGACTCAGCTGCTGCAGCCATCAACCTTGGCCGTGCAGACAAGTTCTCATGGATTTCTACTGGTGGTGGTGCCTCAATGGAACTCCTTGAAGGTAAAGTATTGCCAGGACTTGCAGCATTGACTGAAAAATAAGCAGCAAGTTTAGAATTTTTAATCTTGTAGAGAACAAGTACAAAACTGTAATAAGGAAAGACTAGCGAAAGCTGGTCTTTTTCTTGTATTCTCATTGTTCATTTAAAGAAAGATAGAGCAAAGGAGAATAAAAATAGACAATATGTATACAAGTGTATAAATTTGTTTCAGGGTAAATAAAAGGAGCAAAAAATGCTTGCAAAACGAGGCAAAACTTGTTAGGATTAAGATACATATATATTCTGATGCTTAAAGAGAGTTAAATTAAAATGGAGCTTCTGACAGGAGGTTCCCATTACTTTTTGATTTTCTGAAGGCATGAGAAAACTGCTGACTGTAAAAGTTAGCAGAGGGAGGAGAAAAATGAAGAAAAAAGAAGTTTTTGGTTTTCGGAAAAATAAGGCTGTTAAAACTTTATGCGGTGCTGTTCTAGGTGCGGCTTTTTTAACGTCAACGATGCAAGTAAGAGCAGATGAAGTGGTATCTGATACCAATAGTCCTGTCAATACTGAAATGGTGGGCACTGGAAATGCAGCGACCAATCTGCCTCAAGCTCAAGGACCAGCCAGTCAGGCATCTAAAGAGAGCCAGGCGCAAGCAGGTCAGGCAGACGGCGGTGTGACAGTGACTGTTCCAACAGCTGATTTAGATGAAAGCGTCAAAAAGGCTCAAGAAGCAGGCCTGACAGTGATCAAAGACCCAGCTGTTGACAAAGGAGCAGTCCAGACTGCTCAAGAAATAGCAGACAAAAAATCGGAGATTACAGCAGATTATCAAGCGCAAGTAACCGAGATTGATGCCAAGGTCAAGGGGTATAAAGAAAAAGTATCAGCCTACGAGGCGGAAGTAGTTCGGATTACAGCAGAAAACAAAGCGACAGCGGAACAATATGCTAAAGATTCGGCTGCTCATCAAGCAGAAGTAGCTCGGATCACAGCAGAAAATGCTCAGCTGAAAGCAGATTATGAAGCTGCCCTTAGTAAATACAAAACAGATTTAGCAATGGTTCAAAAGACCAATGCAGATAATGCAGCAGCTTACCAAGTGGCTAAAGCGGCCTACGATGCAGAATTGGCCCGTATCCAAAAACTGAACGCAGAAACAAAGGCTAATTATGATGCTGCTCTGGCGGCTTATGCAAGTGAGCTTGATCGTGTTCAGAAGGCGAATGCAGCAGCTCAAAAAGAATATGAGCAAAAGCTGGCGGAGAACCAAGCTAAGAATGCCACTATAG
Organism: Streptococcus sanguinis; assembly: GCF_020729725.1. Taxonomy (GTDB): domain Bacteria; phylum Bacillota; class Bacilli; order Lactobacillales; family Streptococcaceae; genus Streptococcus; species Streptococcus sanguinis_V. The sequence goes on from NZ_JAJEPA010000012.1 coordinate 132,354, forward strand.
CAGCTCAAAATGAAGAAATCAAGAAGCGTAATGCTCAAGCCCAAGCAAATTATCAAGCTCAGCTGGCCCAGTATAATGTTGATTTGGCTGCCTATAACACAAAATTAGCCAAGTATCAGCAAGATAAGGCTAAATATGATGCTGAACAGGCCAAGATTAAGGCTGGTCTGGCTATTGCAGAAACAAAGAAGACTGAAGACGGTCATTTGAGCCGTCCGATTGCGCAAAGTCTGGTTTTCAAATCAGAACCTAATGCTAATTTGTCACTGACTACAACTGGTGAGTTCGTCAGCTATGCTGGCATGGAAGCCGCTGTGAAGAAAACTGCAGAGTTTTCTAAGAAACTCTTCCAGCTGGATAACTTCAAAGTAACGGATATTCAAAATGCTAACTATCAGACCAACCAGCAGGAAAGCTTTGGTACAGTTGGCAAGTATGCAGGCTATAGTTCTAACGTAACAAGTGGTAAAGGGCCGACTGAATGGTCTTCTGTTTTGTTGAGCCGCGGTCAGTCTGCAACAGCAACCTATACAAATCTTCAGGGAACTTATTATCGAGGGAAAAAAGTTTCTAAAATCGTCTATACTTATACTCTTGATCCAAGTTCCCGATTCCGCAATGATAAGGCTTGGTTAGGTATTTTTAAAGATCCGACCATGGGAGTTTTTGCTTCAGCTTATACAGGAAATCTTGAAGATGCGACCTCTCTCTTTGTGAAGACGGAATTTGTCTTTTATGATGATAAAGGCCAACCTATTAATTTTGATCAGGCTTTGATGTCCGTGGCTTCCCTCAACCGTGAAGCTAACTCTATCGAAATGGCCAAAGATTATACCGGAACTTTCAACAAGATTTCGGGTTCATCTATTGGTGAAAAGAACGGCCAAATCTATGCGACCGAGTCTGAAAACTTCCGAGAAGGAGAGGGCGGTTCTCGTTTTACAATGTATACACGCCGCGGTGTGCCTGGCTGGGATACTACAGATGCTCCGAATTCATGGTATGGAGCAGGAGCAGTAGAAATTTCTGGTACAACCAACAGCATGACGATTGGAACGATTTCCTCTTCTGAAGTGTTAGGCCAGCCAGAGGCTACTGATCCACGTAGGGCTGACAAACTAGCTCCTAAGAAACCAAATATTTGGTTTGCGATTAATGGTGATATCCGAGCGACTGATCTGCCAATTATTACAGTAGAAGAACCGGAAGCGCCCGTAGCTCCTACAGCTCCTGCAGTGCCAAGTGAAGAAGCGCTTAAGCCTTTGGATCCAGCTCCAACTGCACCAACACCGAAGGCTCTTCCAACACCTCCGGCAGCACCGACTTATGAAAAAGAGCCGACGCCACCGACGCGTACACCAGATACACCGGAGCCTGATAAACCGGTAGAACCAACTTATAGCTCACTGCCAACCTCACTAGTAGAGCCTGTTTATCAAAAAGAGCCAGCAGCGCCAGTAGCTCCGACTGTGCACTATCATTATCACCTCTTGCAATCTCAGCCGCAGATTCATAAAGAGATTCAAAATGACCAAGGCGCCAATATTGATAAGACTCTGGTGGCTAAGCAGTCCGTCGTTCAGTTTGCTCTAAAGACAGAAGCTCTTCCAGCCGGACGCAGTGAGACGACATCTTTTGTCATTGTTGATCCATTACCAAGTGGCTATGAAGTTGACTTAGAAGCAACAAAAGCTGCTAGTGCAGGTTTTGATGTTAGTTATGACAAGGCTAGCCACACGGTGACATTCAAGGCAACTGCAGCAACGCTAGCTACTTATAACGCTGATAGGACCAAAGAAGTTGCTACGCTCTTTCCAACAGTGGTTGGCCGAGTACTCAATGATGGCGCAACTTATACTAATAATTTCACCCTGACCGTCAATGATGCCTATGGTGTCCGCTCAAACGTAGTACGCGTGACCACGCCAGGTAAGCCTGATGATTCAGACAATCCTAGCAATAATTACATCAAGCCAACCAAGGTCAATAAAAATAAGGCAGGATTGGTGATTGATGGTAAGGAAGTCTTGGCTGGTTCGACCAATTACTACGAGCTGACTTGGGATTTGGATCAGTATAAGGGTGACAAGTCATCTAAGAGCACGATTCAAAAAGGTTTCTACTATGTAGATGACTATCCGGAAGAAGCACTTGAACTTCGTCCGGAATTAGTCAAGCTAGTAGATGCAGATGGCAAGGCTGTGGCAGGTGTGACAGTGACCCACTACGAGAGCCTTGAAAAAGCCCCTGCAGCAGTTCGAGAGCCCCTTCAAAAGGCGAATGTCACTGTTAAAGGTTCTTTCCAACTCTTTGCAGCAGACGATGCCCAAGCCTTTTATGACCAATATGTCGTAACAGGTAAGTCTTTGACGATAACAAGTCCTATGGCAGTCAAAGAAGGAATGGGCCGCACAGGCGGTAAATTCGAGAACCGGGCTTATCAAATTGACTTTGGAAATGGTTATGCGACAGACGTAGTCGTCAACAATGTTCCTAAAATCAGTCCTGAAAAAGATATTACATTGAGTCTTGATCCAACAAGTGCAGAAAACTTGGATGGCAAGGAACTGACTTTGGGACGGCATTTTAACTATCGTCTCATCGGAGGCTTGATCCCTGCTAACCACTCTGAAGGTTTGACAGACTATAGCTTTGTGGATGATTATGACCAACGAGGAGATGAGTACACGGGTGCTTACAAAACCTTTGCCAAAGTGGACATCATGCTCAAAGATGGTAAGGTGATAAAGGCTGGTACAGATTTGACTGAGTATACAGCTGCGAATGTTGATCTTGAGAAAGGTTTGATTTCTATTCGTTTCAAGGAAGAATTCTTAGAGACTATTTCTCTGGATTCAGCTTTTCAGGCTGAAACCTATCTACAGATGAAGCGGATTGCTGCAGGTACTTTTGAAAATACCTACATCAATACGGTCAACCATGTGGTCTATGCTTCAAATACAGTTACAACAGTCACTCCTAAGGCACAGCATCTGCTTGTTTCAGATATAAACGATCCAAGAAGAGCTAATCCAACTTCAGTGGCTAAAAAGATTCCTGTTTCTCTTCTGCCAGAAACGGGAGCCAAAGATGCAGTCTATCTGCCATATCTAGGTTTAGCAGCCATTATTGGTGCTTTAGGTCTAGGAAAATTGAAAGGTAAAGAAGACTGATACTAGATGAGGCTAGGGGATCCCTAGCCTTTTTATCTTTAAAAATACTGCAAAATCTCATGTAGCAAAAGTCTAAATCATTTGTAACATGACAAAAACATAACTCTAAAAAAACTGACATGTAAATGAGGTATGATTTTTTTATCATCAAATTATACGGAGAAAAACAGTTATGAAAAAAACATTTGCTAAAGCGACTCTTGGTTTAACTTCCACAGCTTTTTTGGCGACAATTGGCGCTCAAGCTGTTCATGCAGATTCTTATGTTGTCCAGCAAGGGGACTCTTTTTTTGCCATTGCTAGCGCCAATGGGATGAATCCTTACGAACTTGCTGCCAATAATGGAAAATCAATTTTTGATACGATTAACCCAGGAGATGTGCTGCAAGTCAACGGCACAGCTTTGGCACAGACTTACAATCCATACAGTGCTCCAGCTTATGAAGCGACAAGCGATGCTGCTTTGGTATCTGATACTGAAGATGTTGTCTTAAATACGCCAACTGATTATGGCAATTCTTACCCAATCGGCCAATGTACCTGGGGCGTGAAAGAAATGGCTCCTTGGGCGAGCAACTGGTGGGGCAATGCTAATACTTGGGCAATCAATGCTGGTGCTCAGGGTTATGCAACAGGAAATGTCCCAGTAGCAGGCGCTATTGCAGTTTGGGATGGCGGTGAATACGGACATGTTGCTTATGTGACAGATGTGCAAAGCGACAGCTCTATCCAGGTCTTGGAAGCGAACTACAATCGCCAAAAGCAGATTAACAACTATCGTGGCTACTTTAACCCCAATGAATTTATGGGTGGTGTTACCTATATCTATCCAAACTAAAGATAATAACAACGAGGCTGGGACAGATAATGTCTCAGCTTTTAAATAGTCGATAGCTCTTGAAGCGCTAGCTGATAGGGCTTTTTCTTTGTGCGGGAAAAGTCCTGAGCAGAAAGAGTTTTTTTGAGACGAAATATGTTAAAATGAAGAGAGGGAGGATTTCCTGGAAGGAGACTAATGAGTTATTTCAATAAGTACAAGTTTGATAAATCGAAATTTCGTCTGGGCATGCGTACCTTTAAGACCGGCCTGGCTGTCTTCATCATCCTATTGCTCTTTGGGCTTTTTGGTTGGAAAGGCCTGCAAATCGGTGCTTTGACGGCAGTCTTTAGTCTTCGTGAGGATTTTGATAAGAGTGTCCACTTCGGAACATCGCGAATCTTGGGAAACAGCATCGGTGGTTTTTACGCTCTGCTATTTTTCATTGTCAATAGTGTTTTTAAGGAGCAGTATTGGGTCACCCTCCTTTTGGTGCCGGTTTGTACCATGCTGACAATCATGACCAATGTCGCTATGAACAACAAGGCTGGAGTCATTGGTGGGGTATCTGCCATGCTGATTATTACCCTGTCCATTCGGCCGGAAGATACCATCCTGTATGTCTTTGCCAGAATCTTTGAAACCTTTATGGGAGTCTTTGTTGCAATTCTGGTAAATTCTGATATAGATCGGCTGCGAACCATCTTTGAAAAGAAAAAATAAAATCTGTGTAAGAAAATCTGACATTATTTCTTGACATAAGATTTATTTCGTCCTATAATAGTGCGTAGAGAGGAATTTGAATGAAGGAAAAAGAGTTTCGCCGAAACATGGCAGTCTTTCCCATCGGCAGTGTTATGAAACTGACGGACCTATCTGCCCGTCAGATCCGTTATTATGAAGACCAGAATCTGATTACCCCTGCTCGGAATGAGGGCAATCGTCGGATGTATTCTTTGAATGATATGGACCGCCTTTTAGAAATTAAGGATTATATTTCGGAAGGCCATAATATCGCTGCGATTAAGAGGAAATATGCTGAGCGTGAAGCCAAGTCCCGCAAGACCATTAGTGACAAAGATGTCCGCCGTGCCCTGCATCATGACATCTTGCAGCAAGGCCGTTTTGCTTCTTCTCTGCCAACCTTTGGTCAGATGCGTCGACCATAGCTATTTTGTTTGAATTACAAGGAGAAATTTAATGTCTATTACAGCAGCTGATATCCGTCGCGAAGTAAAAGAGAAAAATGTTACCTTTATTCGTCTTATGTTCTCTGATATTTTAGGAACTATGAAGAATGTGGAAATTCCTGCCACGGATGAACAGCTTGACAAGGTCTTATCCAATAAAGCCATGTTTGATGGTTCTTCCATAGAAGGTTTTGTCCGTATCAATGAATCAGATATGTATCTTTATCCTGATCTGGATACTTGGACAGTCTTTCCTTGGGGAGATGAAAACGGCAGTGTAGCGGGTCTGATTTGTGATGTTTATACGACGGATCATGTACCGTTTCTAGGAGATCCTCGCAGCAACCTCAAGCGCGCCCTCAAGCATATGGAAGAGCTGGGATTCAAGTCCTTTAACCTCGGACCAGAGCCAGAATTTTTCCTCTTTAAGCTGGATGAAAATGGTGATCCGACACTGGAAGTAAATGACAAGGGCGGTTATTTTGACTTGGCGCCGACAGATTTGGCAGACAATACTCGTCGGGAAATCGTCAATGTCCTGACCAAGATGGGCTTTGAAGTAGAAGCTAGTCACCATGAGGTCGCAGTCGGCCAGCACGAGATTGACTTTAAGTATGATGAAGTGCTTCGGGCTTGTGACAAGATTCAGATTTTTAAGCTGGTTGTGAAGACCATTGCTCGTAAGCACGGCCTTTATGCGACCTTTATGGCTAAGCCTAAGTTTGGCATTGCAGGATCTGGTATGCACTGTAATATGTCTCTCTTCGATCAAGACGGTAATAATGCCTTCTTCGATCCAGAAGATCCAAAAGGTATGCAGCTGTCAGAAACAGCCTACCATTTCTTGGGTGGTTTGATTAACCATGCTTATAACTACACAGCAATCATGAATCCAACGGTCAACTCATACAAACGTCTGGTTCCTGGATATGAAGCACCAGTTTATATTGCCTGGGCAGGACGCAATCGTTCACCGTTGGTGCGTGTGCCGGCTTCTCGTGGTATGGGTACTCGCTTGGAGTTGCGCTCCGTTGACCCGATGGCCAATCCATATATTGCTATGGCTGTTCTCTTGGAAGTTGGCCTGCACGGTGTCGAAAATAAAATCGAAGCTCCAGCCCCAATCGAAGAGAATATCTACATCATGACTCCAGAGGAGCGTAAGGAAGCAGGAATTACAGACCTGCCATCAACTCTTCACAATGCCTTGAAGGCCTTGACAGAAGACGAAGTTGTGAAAGCGGCTCTTGGCGAGCATATCTATACTAGCTTCTTAGAAGCTAAGCGTATCGAGTGGGCTAGCTATGCAACCTTTGTCTCTCAATGGGAAGTGGATAATTATTTAGATTTATACTAAACTTAGAGCAGGAGGATTGGCATATCCCCTGCTTTTTCGTGGAGGAGGAGAAAGATGGAAGAATTTCATGATTTTATCAAGCGGGTTTTCGATGAGCAATATGAAGCCTGTTTTGGTTCAGGCATGCTTGAAAAACTTGAACCTCAAGATTATTATCTAAAGCGGGAGGAAGATGGCCAGTTAATCGCCTTGCTCCATGCCCAACAGGTGTTGGAAAGCATTCATATCAAGGCTTTGGTGGTGGATAAAGAACATCAGAAAAAAGGTTTGGGAGCCAGTCTGCTGGCAGAATTAGAAGAAAAGGCTGCAGAAGCTGGAGCGACTAGCATTACTTTATCTACTAAATCTTATCAGGCCAGGGATTTTTACATCAAGCAAGGCTATGAAATCTACGCCAGTCTAACAGATGTTCCGCAAAAAGGCATTACCAAATATCATTTTATCAAGCGATTGAGCTGAGCTAGTCTCATTAGATGGAAGTCAATTTGGCTTCTGTTTTTTAATATTTATTTGCATACATTCAGTATGTATGTTAAAATTGAACTTAAGAAAAGGAGAACAAATGATTACCAGTTTATACCCCGTTTTAATGAGCGAAGATGTCCATCAAGCGGCACAATTTTTCATTGAATATTTCCAATTTCAGGAAACCTTCCATTCAGATTGGTATATTAGTTTAAAGAATATCGAGAGTGGTTTTGAGCTTGCTTTTATTGATAGCAAGCATGGGACAGTGCTACAAGCCTACCAGTCTAAGGCGAGTGGTCTAATCATCAATATCGAAGTTGACAATGTGGATTGTCTTTATGAAGAATTGCGTCAGCAAGAAGAAATGGAGTTCCTTCTTCCCATTAAGAGTGAAGATTTTGGTCAGCGCCATTTCATTGTGAAAGCGCCGGGTTCTGTTTTGGTTGATGTAATTCAAGTAATTCCACCTAGCGCGGAGTTTGCGGCAAATTATTTGGAGAGCGAAGATGAATAAAAAACAGCAGGCTTCCTTAGAGACAAGCAAGAAAATATTAGCTATCGCCCAGAAACATTTTTCTTTAAAGGTTTTTTCAGAAACTTCCTTGGAAGAAATTGTAGATGAGTTGGGAATGACAAGAGGTGCACTTTATCACCATTTCGGGAATAAGAAAACTTTATTTACCGCCGTACTGGCACAAATTCAATCCGAACTGGGGTCTTATGTAGAAAAAAGCGCCCTGGAAACACACGATTCTTGGGAGCAGTTGGTGGAAGGCTGTGTGGCTTTTGTTCGTTTTGCAACCTTGACCGAAAATAAACGCATTCTCTTGCTTGATGGTCCCAATGTCGTTGAGTGGAAAGAGTGGCGTCGTCAGGACGAGGCTAATTCTTTCTTTCATTTGAGAGAGCAATTAGACATTTTATCTAAAGAAGGAAGACTTATCTCTATTGATTTGGATATGGCGGCTCATATGATTTCAGGTGCCTTGAATGAGTTGTCTCTTTTTCTAGCTGAGAAAGAGGATGAAGCAGAAGTCAGAGGAGCAGTGAGAAGTCTGTTAAGGGGATTTAAAAATCATGGCGAAAAAGGTTAAAGATTATTATGATTTGGTTTATGCCGAGGATTTGAGCCGTCGCTTGCAAACAGTAACAGATAAATTTGATGCTCAGCATTTTATGTCTCTAGTTGAAAGCGAATTAGAGGCTTTGGAATTTACTCAGCGTCAAGAGTTGCTGGCAAAGAGTATCAAAGAATGCTTGCCGCTTTCTTATGCTGATTCTCTGAAGGTTTTTGAGCAGATACTTGGTCCGGAGTTAGAGGACGGCTTGGGTATGTTCTCAGAAGGGTACTGGTTGTGGCCGATTGGCAAATACGTAGAACTTTACGGAGGTCAGGAATTCGAGCTGAGTGCAGCCTTCAGTAAGGAATTAACCAAGCGATTTACTGGAGAATTTTCCATGCGGCCCTTGCTGGCTAATTATCCTAAAGCTACGATGGATTTACTGCTAGAGTGGAGCCGAGATGAGAATATGCGCGTCCGCAGATTAGCCAGCGAGTGTATGCGTATCCGACTGCCCTGGGCTAAGAAGCAGACTGTGGTCTTAGATTATTTTGATGAATTTACCGCTATTTTAAGGAATCTAAAGGATGATGCGGATAAATCAATCCAAAAAAGTGTCGCTAATAATCTGAATGATTTATATAAAGAAGATCCTGAAAAATTCGAGAGGGTGATTGGGACTTGGCAAGAGGAAAAACTGAGTCCGAGTTGCGCTTGGATTATCAAGCATGCTTCGCGAACAAAAAATAAAGCAGAAAATAAGCCTTGCTAAATCTAGCAAAGCTTATTTTTTAGTTGTCTTCGTCTGGTGTAAGCACCATCGGAATAATAATAGGTTCACGCTCGGTGCTTTCGTAGAGGAAAGGACGCAAGGCATTGACGATAGCGCCGCTAACAGATTGGACGCTGGCGTCTTTATTCTTGAGTGCAATGCGAATGGCGTTAAAGAGGATGCGTTGGCTTTGGCGAATGAGGTCACCTGATTCGCGCATGTAGATAAAGCCACGGCTGAGAATATCTGGACCGGCTAAAATCATCTTGGACTCAAAATCAACCGTCGCAACAGCCAGGACAACACCGTCCTCTGACAGGTCTTTACGGTCGCGCAGGACTGCAGCTCCGATTTCACCAATGCGGTTCCCATCAACATAAATATCTTGAGCGTTGAAGCTGCCGGCAATACGAGCTGAGTCAGCTGTCAGAGCCAGCACGTCACCATTGCTCATGATGAAGATATTGTCTTTTGGTACTCCAGTATCAACGGCTAGGCCTGCATGGACTTTCTGCATACGGTATTCACCATGGACTGGCATGAAATATTTAGGCTTGATCAAGCGAAGCATGAGTTTCTGCTCTTGTTGGCCACCGTGTCCAGAGGTGTGGATGTTGTTAATCTTACCGTGAATCACTTCTACACCGGCCTCGGAAATGATATTAATCAGCTTGTTAACGCTGGTCGTATTGCCAGGGATAGGACTAGATGAGAAGATGACTGTATCTCCAGGCTGCAGCTGAACCTGACGGTGAGTACCATTGGCAATCCGAGACAGGGCTGCCATCGGCTCACCCTGACTTCCGGTACACATAATCAGCACTTCGCCAGCTGGATAGTCCTTGAGTTCATTTGGCTCGATGAAGGTATCTTTAGGAACCTTGATATAGCCCAGCTCAATCCCGTTGACAATAGCCTTTTCCATGGATCGGCCAAAGACCGCAATCTTACGACCGGTCTTGACAGCTGCATCTGCTGCCTGCTGGAGTCGGAAGATGTTTGAAGCAAAGGAGGCGAAAATAATCCGTCCATGAATGCTTTCGATAATCTTCATGATAGACTGTCCGACCACTTTTTCGGAATTGGTAAAGGTCGGAACTTCAGCATTGGTCGAGTCAGATAGGAGACAGAGCACACCTTCCTCGCCCAGAGCGGCCATACGGTGCAAGTCTGCCGGCTCACCGACTGGTGTAAAGTCAAACTTGAAGTCACCTGTACAGACAATCTTACCCTGCGGCGTATGGATGACAATTCCCAAAGGTTCTGGAATAGAGTGGGTTGTCCGGAAGAAAGTAGCTTTCAGATGCTTGAACTGCAGTTCTGTGTTTTGATTGATTTCATAGAGCTTGGCATCGCGCAAAAGTCCATGTTCTTCTAGCTTGCCGCGAATGAGGGCCAGAGCCAGAGGACCAGCATAGATAGGAACATTGGCTTGCTTGAGCAGGAAAGGAATACCGCCGATATGGTCCTCGTGCCCGTGGGTGATGAGGACAGCTTTTACGCGGTCAATATTTTCCACGATATAAGAGTAGTCAGGAATGACATAGTCAATTCCTAGCAGGTCGTCTTCTGGGAATTTGATACCGGCATCCACGATGATGATTTCATTTTGGTATTCAATCCCGTAGGTGTTTTTACCGATTTCGCCTAACCCACCAATCGCAAAAACGCCAACTTCTTTGGGTTTTAAGGTATATGCCATGGGTTAGAACTCCGTCAATTCAAAAGTGCCTGACTCTTTTTCGTATTCGAGGTGTTTGTCAGACAAGAGCTCGATAAATTCAATATTGTAAGGGGTATTTTCTTCGACTAACTTACGAGCCTGAATGCGACCTTCCAACTCGCTGTCAGCTTGAATATCCAAATAGAGGGCGCGTGTCTTTTCACGGCGCGGACTGCGCTCTTTTGTTTCCTGATAAAAAACTTTGTAAATCATTACATTTCCTTTCATATTTTCATGATTAACCTGCAGAAAACAACAGCTGATTAGCTGTTTTCTTTTATTTAATTCTGAGTAGTAGATTAATCCTGATTCGTTACAATTATAATGATTATAACATAAAATAAGGGAATAGTAAAAGGTGGAGATAAGAAAATGTAAGAGTGATTTAGTCTAAAAGCATTCGGATTCTATATTTCTGAAATGCCTGTTCTGGATATTTTTAATCTTATGAGAGATAGCCGTGCTCTTTGTACCAAGCTAGGACATCTTTGAGAGTTTCTTCAAAGGGACGGAAATGGGCTCCCAACTCATTTTGGGATTTTGCAGAATTGAAATGTGTTCGGAGATATTCCTCTTCGGTAGAGGTCACAGCAGCCTTACTCAACAAAATAGGCCGTTTTGTTAGGCGATGATATAGTTCATTGGACTGAGCAATTATCTTTAGAAGAAAAAGAGGAATCCGTCTAGTTGGAGCGGCAACTCCGCTGACCGCTTCTAGGTTCTTCAATAATTCTTCCATCGTCATATGCCTACCAGCTGCTAAATATCGTTCTCCTTGTCGGCCATACTGCATAGCCAGGATTTCGCAGTTTGCAACGTCTCGGGCATCTACGACGCTATAGCTGCCGGGAATGATTCCAGGCAGTTTTTTATGAACGAAGTCGAAAATCAACTGTCCCGCAGAAGTGGGACCAATATCGCCTGGGCCAAACATAAATCCAGGCAGGACAAAACTAACAAAAAAATCAGGATGTTTTTTTGAAAAATCTAAGAGAACCTCTTCGCTTAATATCTTACTGCGGTAGTAGTCATTGCTTGTATTCCTGCTGCGTAGCATGCTTTCATCAATCAGTTGATTTTGTTCGCCATAGAGAACTGCAATTGATGAGGTATGAATTGCCTGGCGAATGCCAGCTTTATAAGCAGCTTCAAAAAGTTCCAAACTACCCTTCACATTGGTATTATACAGTTCTTGCCAGTGCTGACCGCCTTTCAAACTATCTCGAAAGAAAGCAGCTGTGTGAAAAAGACTATCACAACCTTGCATATGATTTTGATAGCTGTCTGGCTGGCAAATATCTCCTTCAATGAAATGGATCGGCAGATTGCCAAACTGCTCTAAGGCTTTCTGTCGAGAGCGTACTAAAGCAGTCACCTGAATTCCTTTTTTTAGAAGGGCTTGCACTAGATTATTTCCTAATAAACCTGTTGCGCCAGTAACGAAGGCGTGGTGAATACTTCGGCTTTGGTGTTTTGGGGGCATGGATATTCTCCTTAAATTATATTTAGATGATATGTCATCTATTCTCTTATTTTATATTTTGCAAGATTAATTGTCAACAATTAAGGGAATTAGTGTAAAATAGATACAGAAGAAATTTGCAAAGGATGGGAATAGAATGTCATCTTCAGGAGACCGTTTTAGATATTTATTCAGAAGTGCGGAAAATCAAGCGATGAACATTTGGTCACTTGATTTTGAGGGCTGCTTATTTGGCGAAATAGCCGTGCTTGCGGTACCAATCTACCACGTCAGCTAAGCTTTCTTCGAGAGGGCGATGCTGTCCGCCTAGCTCGCTCTCGGTTTTGGCAAAGCTAAAATTACTTTTGAGATATTCTTCGGCCATGAGATGAGCGAGCTCATTGGTAACCAAAATTGGTTTTTTGGTGAGCCGGTGGTAGAGCTCACTTGCTTGGGCATAGATTTTGACGAAAAGAGGGGAGATCTTGCGCTTGGGGGCGGGAACGCCAGTGATTTTTTCCAGTATTTGGTACAATTCTGTCATGGTCACTTGCCGTCCAACTGCCAGATAGCGCTCCTTTGAGCGTCCGTATTTCATGGCGCGGAGATGAATATCTGCTACATCTCTAGCATCCACCATATTATAGCTAGCCTTTAAGATACCTGGAAGTTTTTGCTCTACAAAATTGATAATCAGCTGCCCACTGGAGGTCGGACCAAGGTCTCTAGGACCCAACATTACACTCGGCAAGATAAAGCAACCGAAAACATCTGAATGCTTGTCCAAGAAATCACGAACGGCCTCTTCACTCAAAATCTTGCTGCGATAGTAATCAAAAGGAGTATCTTTTGAGCGAGACATGCTTTCATCGATTAGCTGATTGGCCTCACCTTCCAGTACGACACAGGAGGAAGTATGGACAAATTGGCGGATACCAGCCTCGTAAGCAGCTTCTAGGAGGTTATTTGTGCCTATAATATTAGTGTCGTAGAGCTCCTGCCAGTGCTTGCCGCCTTTATAATTATCGCGGAAAAAAGCAGCGGTATGAAAGAGGCTGTCGCAGCCTGCTAGATAGTCACGATAGCTTTCGGGCTCTAAAATATCCCCCTTGACAATCTGGATAGGCAGGTCGGCAAATTGTTTGCGCGCTTTTTCCTCGGAGCGAACGAGAGCGGTCACTTGAATGTTTTCTTTTAGCAGAGCACGCACGAGATTATTTCCTAAAAGACCGGTCGCACCAGTCACAAAAGCGTGGGTCATTGTTCTAGCTGGTTTTTGATTTGTAGGGTTTGGGGTCATCCGTTTTTCCTCCTTTTGCAAATAGATGATATATCATCTATTTAAGATTTTATATTTTTTAACTAAAATTGTCAACAATTTACCTAATCTAGTGTAAAATAGTATAGAAGTGATTTTTGAAAGGAGAGCAGCGTGGTAGCAGAAGGAATTCGATTTGGCTATTTGTTTAGAAGTGCAGAGAGCTTAGCGACGAGAGAATATGGGAAGTTGCTAGAGCCTTTGGGAATTACGCCCAATCAAAGCGAGGTCTTGCTCGTTTTGGGCGAACATGCTCCGCTGTCTCTCAAGGGCTTGGGGGAATCCCTGATTTGTGAGGAAAAAAGCCCTAGTCGCTTGGTGCAGGCTTTGATTAAAAAAGGCTTGGTCAAGAAGGAAATTTCTAGCAAGGACAAGCGCAGTTCTCGCTTGAGCTTGACTGCTGCTGGAGCGGATTTGCTGCCCAAGATTGCTGAGCAAGAAGCGATTTTTGGAAAACACTTGGCGCAGCAAGTGCCTAATTTGGAGGCTTTTAGCCAGATTTTAGAAGAATTTTTGGTAGATAGTTTCTACGAAGACAAATTAAAACGCCGCTCACTTTGGCGGCAAGAGGAAAAATAGAGGATAAGCATGAAGATTGCAGCTTTTGATACGTCAAGTAAGGCGCTGACGCTCGCGATTTTAGAGGACGATACCTTGCTGGCGCAGATGACTTTAAATATAAAGAAAAACCACAGCATTACCCTGATGCCGGCTATTGATTTTCTGATGAATAGTCTGGACATGAAGCCGACGGATTTGGATCGTATCGTAGTTGCTCAGGGTCCGGGCAGCTACACAGGTCTGCGAATGGCGGTGGCGACAGCCAAGACTCTGGCTCATACCCTCAAGATTGAGCTGGTCGGTGTGTCTAGTCTGCTGGCTTTAGTCCCAGAGCAGGCGGAAGGTTTGGTCATTCCTATCGTGGATGCCCGCCGAAATAATGTCTACGCAGGTTTTTATCGGTCAGGCCAGGCAGTACGACCAGAAGCTCATCTGCCTTTGGCAGAGGTGTTGGAAATGGCTGGCGCTGCTAACCAATCAGTCACCTTTGTCGGAGAAACGACAGCTTTTACGGAGCAGATTGAAGCGGCTCTTCCTCAAGCAGCCATTCTGCCGACCTTACCAGACGCAGCAGCTGTTGGTCGTCTCGGTTTAGACCTGCCAGCCCAGTCTATTCATGATTTTGTCCCTAACTACCTCAAGCGGGTAGAGGCTGAGGAAAATTGGCTCAAGACCCACCAGGAATCCAGTAATTCTTACATTCAGCGCCTATGATTAAGTTGAGAAAATGGAGCGACAGCTCGGATGTGGACGTGGCAGTTCTAGCAGAAGAGCTGGAACAGCTCTTACTTGCAGTCTATGCGGTCAGCCCTTGGACTGTGGGTCAATTGGAAGAGGTCCTGCTCTCGAATGTGAATAGATGTGCGCTAGCAGAAGATGGGAGTCAGCTTGTCGGCTTTTTAGTCTGGCAGGATACAGACTTTGAAGCAGAAGTTCTGCAGATTGCTGTATTGCCTAACTATCAGGGGCAGAAAATCGCGACAGCCTTGTTCGACTTTTTACCTACCGACAAGGAAATATTCCTCGAAGTGAGGGAGTCCAACAAGCCAGCTCTGCTATTTTACAAAAAAGAAAAATTTAAAGAAATCGCGCGGCGGAAGGCCTACTACCATGCGCCGATGGAAGACGCGATAGTCATGAAAAGAGAGATCCATGAAAGATAGATATATTTTAGCTTTTGAGACGTCCTGTGATGAGACCAGTGTGGCGGTTCTAAAGAATGAAACCGAGCTTTTGAGCAATGTCATTGCCAGTCAGATTGAGAGCCACAAGCGTTTTGGCGGAGTGGTACCGGAAGTAGCCAGCCGTCATCATGTAGAGGTCATTACGGTTTGCATTGAGGAGGCCTTGGCAGAAGCAGGGATTAGCGAGGAGCAGGTCACAGCAGTGGCCGTTACCTATGGTCCTGGTCTGGTTGGGGCGCTTCTGGTCGGCTTGGCAGCGGCCAAGTCCTTTGCTTGGGCTCATGGGATTCCCTTGATTCCAGTCAATCACATGGCTGGACACCTGATGGCAGCCCAGAGTGTGGAGCCCTTGGAATTTCCCTTGCTGGCTCTCTTGGTCAGTGGCGGCCATACCGAGCTGGTCTATGCTAGTCAGGCTGGTGACTATAAGATTGTGGGGGAAACTCGCGATGATGCGGTCGGTGAAGCCTATGATAAGGTCGGTCGAGTCATGGGCCTGACCTATCCAGCAGGCCGGGAGATTGATCAGCTGGCTCATGAGGGACAGGATATTTATGATTTTCCGCGGGCCATGATTAAGGAAGACAATCTGGAATTTTCTTTTTCCGGTCTCAAGTCAGCCTTTATCAATCTGCACCACAATTCCCAACAAAAAGGAGAGGTTTTGTCTAATCAAGACTTGTCTGCTAGCTTTCAGGCAGCGGTTATGGATATTCTCATGGCCAAGACTAAAAAAGCACTGGAAAAATATCCAGTCAAGACTCTGGTCGTGGCGGGCGGTGTTGCGGCAAATCAAGGCCTGAGAGAACGCTTGGCAGCTGAGATTCAGGATGTTAAGGTGATTATTCCGCCTCTTCGCCTCTGCGGTGACAATGCTGGTATGATTGCTTATGCTAGTGTCAGTGAGTGGAATAAGGAAAATTTTGCCAGTTTGGACCTCAATGCTAAGCCAAGTCTGGCTTTTGAAACGATGGAGTAAAGGAGAAGAATGCGCGGACAGACATTTAAACAAGGTGCAAAAGCAGCAGTGCCAACAGCTCTGGGCTATATTGGGATTGGTCTAGCCTGCGGCATCATGGCGGCGCCCTATATGAATCCCTTGGAGATGGGGCTGATGAGTATTCTGGTTTATGCGGGCAGTGCCCAGTTTGCCATGATTGGTTTATTTGCCCAGCAGGCGCCGGTTTTGGCCATCGCACTGACTGTTTTTCTTATTAATATCCGACATCTTTTGCTCTGTCTGCATGCATCGACCCTTTTTCGTAAGTCTAGCTTGACTCAGAATATTGTCATTGGGTCTTTTTTGACAGATGAATCTTACGGAGTCTTGATGGGAGAGCAGGTGCATACAAAAGAGATTGCAGCTAGCTGGATGATGGGTAACAATTTCATGAGTTATACTTCTTGGATTTTGGGTACTATTTTAGGAACAGCCCTCGGTGCCCTTCTGCCCAATCCTGAGAGCTTTGGCCTGGACTTTGCCCTAGTCGCCATGTTTATCGGAATCTTCTCTTCTCAGTTTACAATCATGCTGCGACGGGTCAAGATAAAGAAGCTCTTTTTCGTCTTGGGTGTGGTGGGCCTTGCCTACTTGCTCCTGACCATGCTACTTCAAAATTCGTTAGCGGTGCTTTTTGCAACCTTGCTAGGCTGTACAGTGGGGGTGATTTTGGATGATAAGTAAGTATATTTTGCTGGCCATTCTTTTGTCAGCTCTAGTCACTTGGATTCCGCGGGTTTTGCCCTTTATCCTAGTCAAGTACAAGGGGCTTCCGCCCATGGTAGAGCGTTTCCTCAAATATCTACCAGTTTCCATAATCTTTGCCCTTATCCTATCCAGTGTCACCAATGCTAAAACAGGTCAGCTGCCGATCTTTAAATGGCTGGATTTAATAGCCGTTTTTCCAACTAGCTATGTGGCTTTTAAGTATAAAAACTTGATTGCAACTGTTGTATTTGGTGTAGTCTTAGTAGCCTTGCTGCGCTATCTGACTGTATTTCTTGGGCTGTAAAGAATATACAAGACAGATTGAATCGGTCGATTCGGTCTATTTTTTTTGTTAAATTCTAAGAATTATCTGAAAATATAATCTTTTATGCTATAATGGAAGCAATCAAAATCATGGAGGTTCGGAAATGGCAGAAGCAGGTCATAAATTTTTAGCAAAATTAGGAAAGAAACGCCTTCGTCCCGGTGGTAAGCTGGCAACCGACTGGCTGATTGAGCAGGGGCAGTTTTCCAGCGAAAAGAAGGTTCTGGAAGTCGCCTGCAATATGGGGACTACAACGATCGAGCTGGCTAAAAGATATGGCTGCCAGATTACTGCAGTTGATTTGGATAAGGCTGCGCTGGCTCAGGCTAAGCTTAATGGAGACAAGGCTGGTGTTAGTGAACTCGTCACATTTGAGCAAGCTAATGCCATGAAGCTGCCTTATGATGATAATTCGTTTGATATCGTTATCAATGAAGCCATGCTGACCATGCAGACGGAGAAGGGAAAAGCCAAATGTATGGATGAGTACTACCGGGTGCTGAAGCCAGGCGGAGTGCTCCTCACACATGACGTCATGCTCAAACAAAAAGATGAGAATGTCCGGGAAGAGCTATCTCGTGCGATTAATGTCAATGTGGGGCCTCTAACCGAAGGCTCTTGGATTCAGCTAGCACGTTCTCATGCTTTTGACCGTGTAGACACCTTTGTCGGCGAAATGACCTTGATGAGTCTTCGAGGCATGATATATGACGAAGGGCTGGGTGGCACTCTGAAAATCTGCTTCAATGCCCTTAAAAAAGAAAACTATAGTCAATTTATGAAGATGTTTAAGATGTTCCAAAAGAATCAGGAAAAATTGGGCTTCATTGCTATGGTTTCTCGTAAATAACTGCTAGACGCTTTGGGAACTTTAAAGAGGTTTAAAAAATTTTCTAAAAAAGCTTGACTCTGACCTTTGGTCAGGGCTTATACTATAGTAGTAAGGAGGTCTATCATGTACCATATCAAAGAAGCAGCACAACTGTCAGGTGTCTCTGTAAAAACCCTGCATCATTATGATAAAATCGGACTGTTAGTCCCCGCCAAATCAGAAAATGGCTATCGAACATACAGCCAAGATGATTTAGAGCGGTTGCAGGTCATCCTTTACTATAAGTATCTGGGTTTTTCTTTGGAGAAAATAGCAGAGCTGCTGAGTCAGGACGATCAGGCCTTATTGCTTCATCTGGTTAGGCAGTTAGAGTATTTGCAGCAGGAAAGAGAGCGCTTGGATATCTTGATTTCCACCTTACAAAAAACCATTCAAGACGAAAAGGGAGAAAGAAAAATGACAATGAAAGAAAAATTCGCAGGCTTTACCTACGAAGACAATCAAAAATACCATCAAGAAGCTGTCGAAGAATACGGTCAAGAAGTCATGGCGGAAGCACTGACTCGTCAAAATGGACGGGAAGAAGAATCTGCCGCAGCCTTCAATCGAGTTTTTCAAAGTCTGGCAGAGAATATGCAGCAAGGCTTGCCAGTTGAAGCAGTAGAAAATCAAGAGCAGGCTACACGTCTCTTACAAGCCATTCGCACTTACGGTTTTGACTGCTCACTGCAAGTCTTTGCCCACATCGGTCAGGGCTATGTCCACAATCCAGAATTCAAGAAGAATATCGATCAATTTGGATCAGGAACTGCCCAGTACACAGCAGATGTGATTGCTGCTTATGTGCGGACAAATGCGAAATAAAAACTGGTGAGAATGTGCACTGTACCCCAAAAGTTAGATTTTTCTGTCTAACTTTTTGAGGTCAGTACAATGTTCTTCGACCAGTTTTTTCAATTACTTTAAAATATTTTCCCTATCACTCATAATGCAAGCTTCCTGCCACCCAGCCGGTGCAGAGGGCAGATGTGATGTTGAAGCCGCCCGTGTGGGCATTGATGTCTAGGACCTCTCCAGCAAAGTGGAGGCCGGGAACGAGTTTGCTTTCTAGAGTTTTGGGATTGATTTCTTTGAGGCTGACGCCGCCCTTGGTTACAAAGGACTTGGCCAGGGACATTTTGCCAGTGACAGGGATGGGCAGTTCTTTGATTTGTTTGATGAGGGCTTCTTTTTCACTGAGATTGAGTTGTTTGACTTTCTCAGGAAAGGGCTGGGCAAAAAAGTCTGCCATTCGCTCGGGCAGGAGGATTTTCAGGCAGTTCTTCAGAGATTTTTCCCGATGATCTTCTAAAAAGTCCGCCAGATCCTGCTGACTCATCTGAGGAAGGACATCCAGAAAGATGGTTTCTCCACCCTTGATAAAGCTAGACAAGCGCAGAGCTGCCGGACCTGATAGGCCAAAGTGGGTAAAGAGCAAGTCGTGGGTGATGACATGCTTGCCATAGCTGAGGGTCACATCGTCCAGCGAAATCCCCTGAAGCGCTTTGTGAGGAAAGTCAGTCAGAAGAGGACTTTCAGCAGCTTCCAGGTCAGTCACCGTGTGCTTGAAGTGTCGGGCAATATCGTGACCAAAGCCTGTCGAGCCTGTTGAAGGGTAGGACTTACCACCAGTCGTCACAATCAATTTCTGGCAGGTCCAAGTCTGGTCGCTGGATCTGACGGTGAAAAGCTCATCAGTTTTTTTGACGGAGACGATTTCGGTATTGGTGATGACAGTGCCACCCAGCTCTGCAATTTTCTTTTCCAAAGCTTCGATGATGGTGCGGGACTTGTCTGTCGCAGGGAAAACACGTCCGTGGTCTTCAACCTTGAGTTTGACGCCGTTCTCTGTAAAAAAGTTGATGATATCATGGTTATCAAACTGAGAAAAGACACTGTAAAGAAAGCGCCCGTTGCCAGGAATACCGGCCATGAGGTCATCTAGGTTTCCATTATTGGTCACATTGCAGCGGCCACCACCTGTACCAGCTAGTTTCTTGCCCAATCGTTTATTTTTCTCAAGGAGCAGGGTCTTCTGTCCGTAGAAAGAACTGGAAATGGCAGCCATCATGCCAGCCGGTCCTCCTCCGATGATGATTGTGTCGAAATGCTTCATTTGTGATTTCCTTTCAGAGATAAGTTTGGCTAAGACTATGTTGAGTTTTTTATCAGCTACTATTATCTAGGAGTTAGCCATTGCTTACCTGTTTATTTTGGCTGTGGTATCTTATTCGTTTTTAAGTCACTTAATCTGTCTCATTGTATCACAAAAAGGGGGTGAAAAGATAGGAGTCAGGCTCAAAAAATATTGTGAAATTTGACAGTTAAGGCTTGATATGATAAGATTTAGGTATCTACAAACTAGAAAAAGTTTTTGAGGAAATTATGGCAATTGAAAAGACAGTCAGCGAGTTAGCCGAGATTCTTGGAGTTAGCCGCCAGGCGATTAACAATCGTGTCAAGGCACTGCCGCCAGAAGATACGGAAAAGAATGAAAAAGGAGTCACGGTGGTGACCCGCAGCGGCTTGATTAAGCTGGAAGAGATTTATAAGAAAACTATTTTTGAAGATGAACCTGTTAGCGAAGATGTGAAGCAACGCGAGCTGATGGAAATCTTGGTGGACGAAAAAAATGCTGAGATTGTGCGTCTCTATGAACAGCTTAAAGCCAAGGACAGCCAGCTAGCTAAGAAAGATGAGCAGCTGCGCATTAAGGATGTCCAGATTGCTGAAAAGGACAAGCAGTTGGACCAGCAGCAGCAGCTAACAGCTAAGGCTATGAATGAGCGTGAAACCTTGCTGTTGGAGTTGGATGAAGCCAAGGAAAAGGTGCAGGAGCAGGAAAGCAAGGGCTTCTGGGCACGTTTATTTGGAAAATAAAAATAAGGTTGGGACATCTGTCTCAACCTTGTTTTAAATAAGAATTGCTTTTTAGCAAGTTTTGTATCGTTCACAATATAAAGGAGGAAAATGAAATCACAAAGACTGGGACTTTTACGTCTCTATCGCAATCTTGATAAAATTTTGTTGCTCTTTTTCACAGTCTTTATGCTCATGGAGCTGGCCTGGGTGCCTTTCAACTCCTTTGCAGCAGAGACTCTGCTCAAGCAGACAGGCTACCTCTTCTTATCTTATACGAATGCCTTTAAAGTTCTGACTTCAAATGTCTGGGTTGGCTTAGCCTTTCTAGCGCTTTTTGCGGCCAATCTCTTTATCGCTTATTTTCAGATTGGACTGATATTTATGGGGCTCCGCAATCTTCTGGATGAGGAAGAACGCAGCGCCTTTCAGTTCATTAAGAAAAGTTTCAAAGACAGCGGCTCACTGATTCGCTACGCTAGGCCCAGCAAGGTCCTCTTTATTGCACTGTATATGGGCTTTATCTTTCCCTTTCTGCGGCAAATTCTCAAAATCTACTACTTGAATAAAATTTTGATTCCAGAATTTATCGTGACCTATCTCAAGACGGCCTTATGGATGAAATTATCAATCTATGCTTTAGGTTTTCTGCTTTTTTTGATAGCTGTCCGACTAATGTTTGCCCTGCCCAAGCTCTTTTTTGAGCATTTCCGCCTACGAGACGCGATTAGGTATAGTTTGGAGAAGACCAAGGGGCACTTGATTCGCTATACTTGGCAGCTCTTTTGGATACTGGCCAAGAGCTTTCTCTTCTTTCTTTTAAGCAGCATTCCGATTTTGATGTTGCAGCAGTATGCGGATGCCCAGTCCAATCAGATAGCCTTGATAGCGGCGGTTGTCAATTACTGTCTCATCAAGATGGCTTATTACTTTATGGTAGCCTACTTTCTGATTAAGTTTGTGGCTTTTCTGACAGACAGTAAGCTGTCTGAATACCGCTACAGAAAAGGCCTGCCTCTCATGCGCTGGTTTATCCTTTTGGTCACTAGCTCTGTCTTTGCCCTTGAAGGATTTGTCTATCTCAATCTGCCCTTGGAAAACGTCCCTCTGACCATCTCTCACCGCGGGGTTTCGCAGGGAAATGGTGTCCAGAATACGGTTGAGTCGCTAGAGAAAACCGCCCTGCTCAAGCCAGATTATATCGAAATGGATGTACAGGAGACCAAGGATGGCCAGTTTGTCATGATGCACGATGCCAATCTAGAAGCATTGGCCGGCGTCGATGCCAGACCGCAAGAGCTGACTCTGCAAGAGCTGACGGCTTTAGACATTTCAGAAAATGGACACACTGCCAAAATTTCCAGCTTTGATGCTTATCTCAAACGAGCCAATCAAATGGGCCAGAGACTCTTGATAGAAATCAAGACTAGCAACTTGGACTCAGCTGATATGATGGACCGTTTCCTTAGTCAATACGGAGCCAATATCAAGGTTTATGGCCACCAGATTCAGTCTTTGGACTATCAGGTTATTGACAAGACAGTCCAGTATGATAAGGGCATACCAACCTTCTTTATCCTGCCCTACAATACTATTTTCCCACGGACACAGGCTTCCGGCTATACGATGGAGTACTCGACCCTTGATGAAAACTTTGTCGATAAGCTATGGACGACAGATAAGAAGCTTTATGACTGGACCATCAATGATGCAGACAGTATCGGTAAATCCTTCCGCTTGGGTGTCGATGGCATGATTACCGACGATTTGGAGCTGGTGCAGAGCTCTATCAAGGAACTGCAAAACAATCCCGACTATGCCCTGCTTTTGATGAGTAAGGCAGCAGATTTGCTTAATTTTGTGTAGTGGACTGGTGAGGGAACAACTATAAATCAAAAAAGACTGAGATTCTTCAGTCTTTTTTGCTGGTTCGAGTATTGCTTGACTTATGTTTAGTCAAGTTGGAAAGTTATTTATCTTGCTTAAAATGGCAATTTGCCTGCGAAAGCGCCCATTTTCTTCTGAGTAGCATCATCAATCTGAGCCAGCGCGTGATTCAGGGCCTGCGCAGTCATCTCTGACAGAGTTTCCAAATCTTCAGGATCCACAACTGCTGGATTGAAGTCAATGCTGACTACCTTTTTATCGCCAGTCAGTTTAGCAACGACTAAGTCTTGAGCTGATTTGCCGGTAAATTCTGTTGCAGCTAGTTCTGCCTGTCCTTTTTCCATTTGTTTTTGAAGCTTTTGTGCTTGCTTCATCATGCTTTGCATGTTCATCATAAGATTTTCTTTCCTTTCTCTCGCAAGGGCTAAGCCCTTGGTAATCTTCACTCTTCAAATTATATCATTTTTTGGAAAAGTGGCAAGAAGATTTCTAAGAGGTTTGACAAAAATTTAGCCTTTATAGTAGAATGGTCAGGAATCTATATACTAAGGAGAAGACAACTTGAAAAACAAGAAGATAAGAGGTTTGCTGTTAGTAGTGCTCTCATCCCTCTTCATCCTAATTGGCTGCAGTGGCAGTCCCAAAATTCAGGGAAAATGGAATGTACAGGATGCTAGCGGTGAACAAAAGACCATTGAAATAAAAGACAAGACCATTATTGTCAACGAAGAAGAGTATGAGTATACTCAAAATGCAGTTGGTTTTAAGAATGGAGTGAGTTATTACGGCCTGACTCGGAAAGATAATGGCGGAACATTTTCTATCGTCTTTCCTGAGAAAGATAAAAACATTGCTATTATGCTAATTCCTGACTCAGACGATGACTATCTCACAGGCAGTATGCTCTTTGCTATGAACCGCAAGGAAAAGCCAGATTATAAAAAATATGCAGAGGAATATCTCAATCTACAATAAAAGAAAAGCCCTTAGAAACTTCTATTCTTAGGACTTTGTCTTTAATCTGAAGCGCTGAATTTCAGCGTCTTTTTCTTTTATTAATGTGATGTCATTGTTGGCAAATCCAAACTAGATTGCTTCAAATCTACAGTCAGCTGATAATCGGTCTTATCGCGGACTGTATGCTCAAAGTCTGTAGTGTAGAGGACAAGGCGCAGTTGGTCGCCTTTTTTCATCTTATAGATGGTTGGTTGCAGTTCAAAGGAAAATTCCAGCCATTGGTCAGGAGTGACTTCTTCGACAGTCAGTAGGTTGGTCCGGTTTTGCAGGTTGAGAAAACCTTTGGTGATGACGCGATGAGGTGTTTCGGTAAAGGGCAGTTCAACCAGATTGTCCAGCATATAGTAGCGGCCGTTGTCCATGACTCTAGGCTCAAGCGGTGTCGGAATCGGTGTGAGGCGTTTAGCTGGTCCGAAGTCCAGCAATTGAGCAGAAAGCAGTCCTTTATCAGTGCTGGATTTAAGGCGAAGATTGAGCTGGGTCGCTCCGTTGAGAAAGAGGTCCTTTTCCAAAGTCCAATCCAGAGTAATCTGGTTGACCTTACCGTCAAAGAGCTCAGTCTTGAAGCTTTGGTAATTTTTAGCAAAACGATTATAGTCTTCTTCTGGATATTGATTTTGGATAGATTGGCAGTCTTGGCCTAGTTGGAGCTGAAGTTTCTGCTCTTGTCCACCGAAGTCTTCCAAGGTCAACCAGCTTTGAGCTTGGCTGTTGTCCTGCCAGATGATTGTTGGCAGTTTAAAGTCTGATTCACATCCCAGCAGTTTTTTGCTCAGCAGAGCATTGATAGACTCACGGAAGTCAATGGACTGCCAGTTGTTCATGTAAACATGGGCGCCGTTATGGAAGAAAAGATGCTTTTTGATGTGGGGCGGTAAGGCTCGAAACATATTATAGACATGGAGAGGCTTAACGTTCCAGTCTTGAGAGCCATGGGTGAAGACGACTTCGGCCTTGACCTTATCTGCGTGGAGCAGGTAGTTGCGGTCATGCCAAAATTGATTGTAATCTCCGGTTTGCCGGTCTAGGTCTTTGCGCTGTTGCTCTAGGTTTTGCTGATAAGCGTCGTTGTTGCGCAGGTAGTCACCAGCCCTCAGGTTGCGGGAGTAGGTCAGTTCGGTCAGGGATTCAAAATCCTCTCCTGGATAGCCGCCAGGACTTGTGACAAGGCCGTTTTCGCGATAGTAGTTGTACCAAGAAGAAATCCCTGCTTCAGCGATGATGACCTCCAGTCCATCTACGCCAGTCGTTGCCAGCCCGTTGGACATGGTGCCCAGATAGGAGATACCGGTCGTAGCCACTTTTCCGTTGGACCAAGTGGCCTTGATTTCCCGTTGGCGAGTGTGGTCGGTGAAGGCTCGGCAGCGGCCGTTGAGCCAATCAATAACGTTCTTATAGGCTTCGATCTGCTGATAGTCGCCGCTGGTCATCAGTCCTTCAGAGTCTTTAGTTCCCACGCCAGACACATAGAGATTAGCAAAGCCGCGGGGCAGTAAGTAATCATTGAGCGTGTAGGTGCCGATATGGCCTAATTTTTCCTCGGCTTCAGAGACTTCTTGGGTAGGAGCTGGCAAATCCAGCTGGAGCAATTTGAGCTCAGGATCTTGTACTGTGATTTGATGAGGATCTTTTTTTACTAAGTCCACATTCATATCATGAAGCGCCTTGTTGCTGGCAGGGTCATTGGTTCCTTGATGATAAGGAGAAGCAGTCATTACGGCCGGAATTTTCCCTTGGTAACGAGGACGGATAATGCTGACTTTGATGAGGTCCGGACGGCCGTCTCGATCAGTGTCCACACGTGATTCCACGTAAACTACCTCTCGGATAGCATCATGGCTGGAAAAGGTTGCTAGGCTCTTGCCGTTGAAGCAGTGGTGGGTATTGTCCTCAGGAATCAAACCCTCGCTGACTAGCTTATCAATCAACAAATTACCATTTTTTGTCCGAGTGTTGAGCAGCTGGTAGAGATTTTCCAACAAGTCTCCAAATGTAATTGGAAAGCCTGTTTCTTTGCGAAAGGCCTCAACATCTGTAAAATCAATAAAGGGCGAGAACTCAAGCAGCTGAAAGGCCACAGTGTAAAAGACAGACGCTGTCAGTTCTCTGTCAGACTGGAAAAAGCTCAGCAGGTCTGTTTGGCTGTCAGCAGCCCAGGACTTCAAGGGATAATCTGTATTTTTATAAGTGAAAAAGCTGGTGCGGAGAAAATCTTCAAGATTTTCCTTATCAGAGCGATTGCTGTCATAAAAAAAGCCTAATTCAGCTAATTCTATCAACATATTTTCCCGTTTCGTTTTTGCATAACTATACTGATTAAAACGCATATTCTTCCCTCTTTTTCTTATTTTTATTAAAAATGACCTTTACATTATCCATTATACTTGATAAAATAGACTTTGTCTAAAAAATATTTAAGGAGTATCATTAAATGGATTTCGAATGGGTCGTTAAATACGCCACAGAATTTTTAGGAACAGCTATCCTCATTGTCTTGGGGAACGGAGCTGTTGCCAACGTTGAATTAAAAGGAACTAAGGGACATCAGAGCGGTTGGTTAGTCATCGCTGTCGGTTACGGTATGGGGGTTATGATTCCAGCTTTGATGTTTGGTAATGTGTCCGGTAACCATATCAACCCTGCCTTTACTTTGGGACTTGCTGTCAGTGGTTATTTCCCTTGGGCACAGGTTGCACCATACATTGCAGCCCAGCTTTTAGGAGCTATTTTCGGACAGGCCTTGGTCGTTGCGACTCATCGCCCTTACTATTTGGGAACAGAAAATCCTAATAATATTTTGGGTACTTTCTCTACCATCTCTAGTCTAGATCATGGCACGCCTGAATCACGTAAAGCAGCCTTGTTCAATGGTTTTATCAATGAATTTGTTGGTTCTTTTGTTCTTTTCTTTGCGGCTATGGGCTTGACCAAGAACTTCTTTGGAGCAGAATTGTTGAGCAAAGCTGAAGCAACTATCAATTCACAAGCTGCTCAGATGGCAGCACAAGGGACTTCAGTTCCTAAAGAACAGATTGCTGCTGCAATATCTCAGGCTAAAGATCAAGTTGCACCATTCCAAGTTGGTAGCCTTTCAGTCGCTCACTTGGCACTTGGTTTCTTGGTAATGGCTTTGGTAACCTCTCTGGGAGGCCCTACTGGACCTGGACTGAACCCAGCTCGTGACCTCGGACCTCGTATCCTCCACTTCATCCTGCCAGAATCTGTTTTGGGCAAACACAAGGGTGATTCAAAATGGTGGTATTCTTGGGTTCCAGTTGTGGCACCGATTCTTGCAGGTATCACAGCAGTCCTCTTGTTTAAAACAATCTACGGATAAGCACATAAGATCAGAGTTGGGGGATTTCCTCAACTCTTTTTTCGAACGAAAGAGAAGGTAAAGATGGAGATGCAAGTATCAAAATATCATAAGATCAGTGGCCGCAGAACCTTACTCTTTGGTTTTTTAGCCCTTGTTTTTGGCCTGATTATCATTGTCAATGGCTTCAGATTTACCCAGCTGGCCTTCGATTTTATTTCGCTTTATCTGACAGTTGTTGGCTTGGTAAATATTGTTCTTCATGTTTTTACGCGCAAGAAAGAAGGGGCTGTCTGGCATAGTCTGCTTCAGATTGCAGTCGCTATGGGTATCAGCTGGCTTAACCGAATCAGTGATGTGCCTGTCAATATTGTGATTATCAGTTTGGGTAGCTACCAGATTTTGACGGCCGGTATTTACGGAGTGACCTATCTGCTTTATCGGCAAAATCATGTCAAGGGCGGCTTGCGCTATCTATTTGATACCGTTCTCTATGGTGGGATTGGACTGACCAGTATTCTTTCGCCTGCGACTGACGGACACTTGCAGTTTTTGATTTTGGGAATCTATTTGATGATGCTGGGAATGTCCAATATCCGGGATGGCCTCTTTTTCGACAATGACCGTGAAAAACATCGGCTGCGTAGGCAAATTCGTATTAACCTACCTATTATTTTTGCAGCCTTTATTCCGGTAGAAAATCTGGAACGCTTTAATCGACTGATTCAGGGAGATGCAGCTTCTGATCGTAAAAATGTTTATAGTCTTGTTAAGAATAGAGAAAAAAAGGCGGACTTGGAGGTCTTGGTCCATACTTCAAAGACAAGTTTATTAGGGGGCATTGGTCATGTAGATATTTGTTATCAGGGACAAGTGATTTCTTATGGCAGCTATGATGTTTTTTCTGAGCGATGCAAGGGCATGATTGGAGACGGTGTTCTCTTCAAGGTTCCTAAAGACGCCTATATTGAGCTTTGCAAAAAAGAAAGCAAGAAAACGCTCTTTGGTTATTCTCTGGCTTTGACAGATAAGGAGAAGGAAGCGGTTGAGAAGCGCCTGGCTGAAATTGATCAGCTGTTAGTAGAATGGGAGCCGCCAGCAGAACTGAAAAATGGCCAGCCAACATACTCCTACAAGTTGAAGCATGAACTAGGAGCGCAGCTGTATAAGTTTAAAACCAGTCGTTTCAAGACGTATTTTGTCCTGTCGACCAACTGTTGCCTGCTAGCAGATTCG
Source organism: Streptococcus sanguinis (assembly GCF_020729725.1). GTDB lineage: Bacteria > Bacillota > Bacilli > Lactobacillales > Streptococcaceae > Streptococcus > Streptococcus sanguinis_V. Next base: position 160,659 of record NZ_JAJEPA010000012.1, read on the forward strand.
ATTATTGGGCAGACTGGGACAGATATTCTGGATATTCGTGGTATTATCGCGCCCGGTACCTAGCAGTCCTATCTGCAGTACGAGTTTGAGTCCGCTAGGGGTTTGGTCATTGCTCAGACCGTTTACCAATAAATCCAAGGTCTTCTTGTTTTAAAAATTGTTTATTTGCGCATAATTTCTTGTCAAAAAGATGAAAATCCATTACAATAAAATGGTTTGGAGGAATTATGAGCGCGAATCATATTATTAGAATTATCCCTGTATTAAAGATCAATAATCGTCATTTAAATCAAGAATTTTTTGTCAATCAGCTGGGCATGAAGGCCCTTTTAGAGGAAGCGGCTTTTCTGTCTTTAGGAGATCAGACTAAGACAGAGAAACTGCAACTGGAAGAATCACCCAGTATGCGGTCTCGGCGAGTCAAAGGTCCTAAAAAATTAGCCAGAATCGTTGTCAAGGTTGCAGATGCTAAAGAAATCGAGTCTCTATTGGCCCAAAAGCCTGCTTGGACTAAGCTGTATCAAGGAGAGAAAGGCTATGCTTTTGAAGCTCTGTCACCAGAGGGTGACCTAGTTCTCTTGCATGCTGAAGATAATAGAGCAAATCTGCAAGAGGTCACGGCGGCGCCTGAATTTGAAAAGCAAGAGGACTTCATCGGCCTTAGCCAATTTGAGATAGAAACAGTAGAAATTCGTGTACCTAATGCCAATGAAGCCCAAGAATTTTACAGCAAGATTGAAAATGCGCTGGATTTTCTGACCTTTACAGAAGCAGAGGGTCAAGACTTGCAGACTGACAATGCCCTAACTTGGGACTTGACCATGCTCAAAGCTCAGGTCAATCGTTTAGAAACCGCTGCCCTGCGTCCTGTCTTTGAAGGGCACGAAATCTTTGTACCTAAGTCAGATAAGTTCCTGCTGAGTCAGGATTCGAGCAAGATTGAATTGTGGTTTGAAGCATGACTCTAGAAAAAATCATCAGCAAAATCAAAGAACAGCTGAAAGACGGTATCTATCCCGGTGCTAGTCTGGCTTTGTACCAAGCTGGCCGGTGGCAGGAATTCTACTTTGGTCTAGCTGATCCGCAAGAAGGAAAGGCCACTCAAGCGGGTTTGGTCTATGACTTGGCTAGCGTCAGCAAGGTGGTCGGAGTTGGTACTCTGGCAGCCTTTTTGTATGAGCAGGGGAAGCTAGAGCTGGATTTGCCCTTACAGCATTATTATCCGGCCTTTCATCAAGAAGATGTGACCTTGCGTCAGCTCTTGACCCACACATCAGGACTAGATCCCTTTATTCCCAATCGTGATCAGCTGGCAGCTCCTGAGTTGAAAGCAGCGCTCAATCATTTGACAGTGCTTGAAGATAAGACCTTCCGCTATACGGATGTGAATTTTCTGCTCTTGGGCTTTATGTTGGAAGAGATCTACGGTCAGGCCTTGGATCAGATTTTTCAAAGTCAGATTTTCCAGCCTTGGAGTTTGGCTGAGACTAGTTTTGGACCAGTTCTAGGAGCTGTGCCGACCGTTCGCGGTGTCCAGGATGGTCAGGTTCATGATCCCAAGGCGCGTGTTCTAGGCATCCATTCTGGTAGTGCTGGCTTATTTTCAAGTCTCAGGGATTTGGAAATATTTCTGGAACATTATCTGCAGGATGACTTTGCGGCCAATCTGACCCAGAATTTTTCCAAAGAGCCAGGCAAAAGACGTAGTCTAGCCTGGAATCTAGAGGGCTGCTGGCTGGAACACACTGGCTACACGGGAACCTTTATCATGTATAATCGCAAGGAGCAAAAGGCGGCTATTTTCCTGTCCAACCGGACCTATGAAAAAGACGAGCGGGCTCAATGGATCTTGGATCGTAACCAGCTGATGGACCTGATAAGAAGAGAACTTTAAAAGACTCCGGCTGCAAGCCCCGGAGTTTTATCGTGTCTGCCTATATAAATATCGGTCTCTAGCCCCAGTGATTTTCTCTTAATAAAAATCGCTTTTTTTGCCAAAGTATATTAAAATAAGATAGAGAGAATCTACAGACAAGAGAAGAATATGACAAAAGAAATCGGTGTCGGCAAGGCACATAGTAAAATTATTTTAATGGGAGAGCATTCAGTAGTCTATGGCTATCCGGCCATATCCCTGCCTCTTAATCGTATTGAAGTGACCTGTCAGGTCTTTTCATCTGAGCGGGCCTGGACCCTCTACGCTGAGGATACACTGTCTATGGCTGTTTTTGCCTGTCTAGAACATCTCGGTCGGCAAGGGGCTAAGATTCGCTGTCAGGTGGAGTCCATGGTCCCTGAGAAGAGAGGAATGGGGTCTTCAGCCGCAGTTAGTATTGCGGCCATTCGGGCAGTCTTTGACTACTTTGAGGAAGAACTAGATGACCAGACACTAGAGATTCTAGCCAATCGGGCAGAGATGATTGCCCATATGAATCCCAGTGGCCTTGATGCCAAGACTTGCCTTAGCGATGTGGCTATCAAATTCATCCGCAATTTTGATTTCAGTGAAATTGAGCTGGATCTTGATGCCTTTTTAGTCATTGCAGATACGGGCATTCACGGTCATACCCGCAAAGCCATCCGTGCTGTAGAAAGTCAGGGCCAAAAGGCTCTGCCTTTGCTGCAGGAATTGGGGAATTTAACGAAAATCCTTGAGAAGGCCATTTCTATCAAGGACCTGATGACAATGGGACAAGCTATGACCAAGGCTCATGAGAAGCTAGCCAAGCTAGGGGTTTCTTGCCAGAAAGCAGATGAGCTGGTAGCGGCAGCTCTTGAAAATGGAGCTTTGGGAGCTAAGATGAGCGGCGGCGGTCTGGGTGGCTGTGTCATTGCTCTTGTAGGAGAAAAAAGTCAGGCGGAGGCCTTAGCCGCCTTATTGAGAGAGAAAGGGGCCATTAACACATGGATCGAAAGCCTGTAAGTGTCAAATCCTATGCCAATATTGCAATTGTCAAATATTGGGGGAAGAAAGATGCAGAAAAGATGATTCCGTCTACCAGCAGTATCTCGCTGACACTGGAAAATATGTATACCGAGACGCAGCTGAGTCCTTTGCCGGATTCAGCGACTGGAGATGAGTTTTATATTGACGGTCAGCTGCAAAGCCCGGCAGAACATGCCAAAATCAGTAAGATTATTGACCGTTTCCGCTCTCCAGAAGATGGTTTTGTCCGCGTTGATACCAGCAACAATATGCCGACTGCAGCGGGTCTGTCTTCCAGCTCCAGCGGTCTATCTGCCCTAGTCAAGGCCTGCAATGCTTATTTTCAGACGGGCTATCAAACGCAAGAGCTGGCTCAGCTGGCCAAGTTTGCTTCAGGGTCCTCTGCTCGCTCTTTCTTTGGTCCGCTAGCGGCCTGGGATAAGGACAGCGGGGCCATTTATCCAGTCAAGACGGATTTGAAGCTAGCCATGATTATGCTGGTTCTGCACGATGAGAAAAAGCCTATTTCCAGCCGCGACGGTATGGAGCTCTGTGCCAAAACTTCCACCATTTTCCCAGATTGGATTGCCCAGTCTGCCTTGGATTATCAGGCCATGCTAGGCTATTTGCGGGACAATGATTTTGCCAAGGTTGGTCAGCTGACTGAAGAAAATGCTCTTCGGATGCATGCTACGACAGAGAAAGCTTATCCGCCGTTTTCTTATCTGACAGAGGAGTCTTATCAGGCTATGGATGCTGTCAGAAAGCTACGGGAGCTGGGCGAGCGTTGCTACTTTACCATGGACGCAGGGCCAAATGTCAAGGTCCTCTGCTTGGAGGAAGACCTAGACCATCTGGTTGCTATATTTGAGAAAGACTACCGGCTTATTATCTCCAAAACAAAGGACTTGTCTGATGAAAACTAGTGCAAGAGTCCAAACCTGTGGCAAGCTTTATCTGGCGGGTGAATATGCAGTGCTGACGACCGGTCAGCCGGCCATTATCAAGGCCATTCCTATCTATATGACGGCGGAAATCCAGGCAGCCTCCGCCTATCGCTTGACATCAGATATGTTTGAACACAGCGCTAACCTAGAGTCAGACCCTGATTATGCCTTGATTCAGGAGGCGGTAGGGGTTATGAACACTTATTTGCTAGCCTTAGGCTACCAACTTCAGCCTTTTTCTCTAAAGATTAGTGGCAAAATGGAAAGGGACGGTAAGAAGTTCGGGATTGGCTCCAGCGGTAGTGTGGTTATTCTGACTCTCAAGGCCATGGCAGGACTTTATGAGCTGGACTTAGAGCCAGAGCTGCTCTTCAAACTGGCTTCCTACGTCCTCCTAAAGCGAGGGGACAATGGCTCCATGGGAGATCTAGCCTGCATTGCTTATGAAGATCTGATTTACTACCAGTCTTTTGATAGAGAGCTGATCCGCAAGCGTATGGGCAAAGTTGATTTACAGCAATTACTAGCAGAGGATTGGGGTTTTGAAATTCGTAGTATTAAGCCTTGCTTAGCCATGGATTTTCTAGTTGGCTGGACCAAGCAGCCAGCGATTTCTAAGGACTTGGTCAATCAGGTCAAGTCAGCTATTTCAGAGTCCTTTTTGACAGGAAGCAGGACGCAGGTTGATGCTTTGGAGAGAGCTTTATTAGCAGGAGAGAAGTTCGCTATTCAGTCTAGTATGGAAAAGGCTAGTCAGCTATTAGAAACACTCAGTCCAGCTATTTATACAGACAGGCTGAAAGTCTTAAAAGAAGCGGCAGAGGGACTGGACTGTGTGGCTAAGAGCAGTGGTGCCGGTGGCGGCGACTGCGGGATTGCTTTCAGCTTTGATGCCGCATCTAGCAAGCAACTGATTCAAGCCTGGCAAGCAGCTGGCATTGAGCTATTATACAGAGAAAGGATGGGCCATGATGAGCCAGAATCGTAAGGACGACCATATCAAATACGCCTTAGAGCAGCGTCTGGGTTACAACAGTTTTGATGAAATGGAATTGGTTCACCGTTCTCTGCCCAAGTATGATTTGGCAGAGATTGACCTATCTACTCACTTTGCAGGCTGTGACTGGGAGTTTCCTTTTTACATCAATGCCATGACTGGCGGCAGCCAAAAAGGCGGTCAAATCAATGAAAAGCTGGCTCAAGTAGCTGAAAGTTGCGGCCTTCTTTTTGTAACTGGCTCTTACAGCGCAGCCTTGAAAAATCCTTCTGATTCTTCCTATCGGGTGGCGACTGGTCGGCCTAATTTATTGCTGGCTACCAATATCGGCTTGGACAAGCCTTTTCAAGCCGCCCAGCAGGCAGTAGCTGATTTGCAGCCCCTCTTTTTGCAGGTCCATGTCAATCTCATGCAGGAATTGCTGATGCCAGAGGGCGAGCGGGAATTTCGCTCTTGGCGCCAGCACTTGACTGATTATGGTCAGTGGCTGGATCTTCCTCTAATTCTTAAAGAAGTTGGCTTTGGCATGGATCGCTCTACTGTCGAAGAAGCGCGCTCCTTGGGGATTCAGACTTTTGATATTTCCGGCCGGGGTGGCACTAGCTTTGCCTATATTGAAAATCGGCGGGGTGGCAATCGTGACTACCTCAATGATTGGGGGCAATCTACTCTGCAGAGCCTATTAGTGCTTCAGCCATTGCGTGATGAGGTCGAACTCTTGGCTAGTGGAGGTGTCCGCCATCCTTTGGATATGGTCAAAGCTCTGGTCTTAGGAGCCAAGGCGGTCGGTCTCTCTCGCACTATGCTGGACTTGGTGGAAAATCACTCAGTAGAAGAGGTTATTGATATTGTAGAAGGCTGGAAATCAGATCTGCGCCTCATCATGTGCGCCCTGTCCTGCCGAAACTTGCAAGAACTAAAGAATGTACCCTATCTACTCTACGGGCGGCTGAAAGAAGCTCAGGAACAGATTAAATAGCATAAAGTCATACAAAAAAGGCCATCAATGGCCTTTTTACTTGTCCTGTTTTCGTAAGTCAGCTAGGATTTCTTGAGCAGTAGCGAGGTTGAAAGTCTTCTTGGCTGTTAAGCGATTGGCTACAGCAGCAATTTCTTCGCCTTGGGCTCCAGCTTGTAATGCTAAAGATTTGGCTTGCAATTTCATGTGTCCGGCTTGGATGCCAGTACTGACTAGGGCTTTGAGGGCAGCGAAGTTTTGTGCCAATCCGACCGATACGATGAGGGAAGCCAAATCCTTGGCCTGAGGCTGCCCCAGCAAGTCAAAGCTGGCTGCCACTGAGGGATTGAGGCCGATGGAGCCTCCCTTAGTTGCAATGGGCATGGGCAGGGTCATCTGACCATGAAGCTGTCGGTTGTCTGAATCCGCAGTCCAAGTAGAGAGGCCGCTGTAGCTTCCTTCTCGGCTGGCATAGGCATGAGCGCCAGCTTCTATAGCCCTCCAGTCATTTCCAGTAGCCAGCACCAAAGCATCAATACCATTAAAGATGCCTTTATTGTGGGTAGCTGCCCGGTAAGGATCGACCTGGGCTAGCTTGCTAGCCAGCTGCATTTTATCCGCAAGAAGTTCCGCCTCGGCCTTATCCCGACTGAGAAAGCGATAGTCGATGACACAGCGGGCTGTTACCAGGCTATCTGTTGCATAGTTTGATAGGATAGCCATCAGGCTCTTACCGCCAGTCAGCTCTTCCAGAGGAAGAGTGAGAGCCTCTAGCATGGTGTTGAGCATATTGGCTCCCATGGCTTCCTGCGTATCCACAGACAGATAGAAAATGAGGAAGTCATCCTTTTGCTCCAGCCAAAGATCTCTAGCACCGCCACCACGGGCAACAATCGATGGATAGGCTTGGTTGGCCTGTTCCAGTAACTCTTTCTTTTTCCTGAGAACATCTTTAATGGCTTGGTCTGCATTATCAATCTGATAGAGGGCAATTTGCCCAATCATCTGGCGTTTGTGGACCTCTGTCTCAAATCCGCCTGAACGTTTGATAATTTTAGCCGCAAAGCTAGCCGCTGCTACAACAGATGGCTCTTCTGTCACAAAAGGAACTTGATAGCTTTTGCCATCCACCAAAAAGTCTGGCACTAGAGAGTAGGGCAAGGCTAGAGTGGCCAGTACATTTTCACTCATCTGGTTGGCTGTTTCCAGAGGCAAAGTCTGCTGACTGTCTAGCAGCTGCCAATGTTCATCTTGTAAAAGTTCCTTTTCTTTCAACATCTGCAGCCGTTCAGTAGGAGCTTTTTTGGAAAATCCAGTCCAGTTTACTTTCATGATGATTTCTCAACTTTGATGTACTTACGCTGGTGCTCTGCAATTTCCGCCAGAGCAAAGCTTTGGTTTTCATAGTCAGAGAAGCGGGCATTGCCTTCCGCATCCAGCTCAGCTTCTTCAAAAAAGATGCGCTCGTAGTCTGCGATGGAAAGAGCTTGACGCTGGTTTAATTCCTCTAGGCGTGTCTTGGATAGATGCTTTTCATAGCCCTCTACCAAATTGGCACTGAAGATTTCAGAGACAGCTCCGCTGCCATAGCCAAAGAGAGCAATCCGATCGCCAGCCTTGAGGTTGTCAGAGTTTTCTAAAAGAGACAGGAGGCCTAGGAAGAGGGATCCTGTATAGATATTTCCAACTTTTTGGCTGTAGAGGATTGACTTTTCAAAGTTTTCCTTAAGCTGGTCTTGCTGCTCTTGAGGTAGGCTTTTATCCATGATTTTATTGAGGCCTTTAAGGGCCAGTTTTGGATAAGGCAGGTGGAAGCAGTAGGCCGCAAAATCTTTGAGAGCCAGCTTGTGGCGTTTCTGGTATTCCGTCCAAGTTGTCTTTAAGCTATCCAGATACTGCTGGGTTGAATAGAGCCCGTTAACATAAGGTGTTGCCGAGTAATTTGGGCGCCAAAAATCCATGACATCGCGTGTCTGAGCTACATTATCATCATTGAAAGCGAGGATACGAGGATTGCTGCTAATCAGCATAGAAATAGCTCCCGCTCCCTGAGTTGGTTCGCCAGGTGTGTTAATGCCATATTTGGCAATGTCGCTAGCTAATACCAAAACTTTGCTGTCTGGATGTTTTTCGATATGGAGCTTGGCATAGTCCAGTGCAGCAGTAGCTCCATAGCAGGCTTCCTTAATTTCAAAGCTGCGGGCAAAAGGCTGGATGCCCAAAAGGCCGTGGACAAAAACGGCTGCCGCCTTGCTCTGGTCAATCCCTGACTCAGTAGCCACGATGACCATATCAATCTTTTCTTTGTCCTCTGCTGTCAGGATGGGGTCTGCTGCCGCCGCTCCCAAGGTAACAATATCCTCAGTCAGAGGAGCAATGCTAAGTTCCTTGAGCAAAAGTCCCTTGCTAAGCTTGTCTGGATCAGTCCCACGGGCTGCAGCTAAATCATTTAATTTTAAAACATAATTACTGGTCGCAAAACCGATTTTGTCGATTCCGATTGTCATTATAAGACCTCTTTAAATCCTTTTATTCTAGTATATTCCGAAAACTATTTTACCATACTTAGGAATAAAACTCTTACAAAAAACATCTAATCTCAGCTAAATCAGGCTTAAGATGTATTTTCCAAAATAAAAACAGCAGATGGCTCTACTGTTTGTTTGCTGTGAGTTTGGTTTGGCGCTTTTTCAAGTAGTGATAGAGCTTGAGTACGACAGTGCCGCTGGCCATACCGATCGAGATGACCAAGGCTAGAATGACTACCAGAGTGGCGTGAATCATGGCCTGGCTATAGTCACCAGTGACAAAGAAAGCAGTCGTCCGATAGGAAATATAGCCTGGGACCAAGGGGGCTAGAATAGCCAAAATAAAAACAACAGCAGGCGTTTTGTAGATGATGCTGAGAATTTGGCTGACGCAGGAACCAATGATAGCAGCCACAAAGGTTGCTATAATGACATTGGTCGGTCCTTTGAGCAGGAGATAGAGTAGCCAAATAGCCATGCCCAGCACTCCGCCGGGAATCAGCATACTGCGCTGGACATTTAAAACGATTAAAAAGGTAATGATGGCCAGAAGACTGGCAACGGCTTGCAGTAAGAATGTCAAGATTGTCATAGGCTTATTTCATAATAAGGAGGGCGACAGAGGTACCTGCACCGAGAGCAAGGGTAATGAGGAGCGATTCAAAGAGCTTGCTCATCCCAGAGTTGATATGGTTAGTCATGATGTCACGCACAGAGTTGGTCAGAGCAATGCCAGGGACAAAAGGCATGACAGAACCCGCAATAATCAAATCATCAGTGGAGTTAAAACCGGAATAGCGCGTCCAGATGTGAGCCAGCAGTCCGAAGACGAAGGCTCCAGCAAAAGCTGTCACAAAAGGAATGCGGATATATTTGTCAACATACAAAGAGAAAGCAAAGCCAAAGAAGGTGGCAATGGCCGCGCCTAAAGCATCGTAGAAGTTTCCGCCAAACATGATGGAGAAGAAGGGAGCACTGAGTGTTGCGGCAGCAATCAGTTGCTTGTTGTTATAGGGCAGCTCCTTAACTTTGAGGCAATTCAGCTCATCAAAAGCCTCTTGAAGGCTGATTTCTCCTGTTACCAACTGACGGGAGACCTGATTGACATCACAGACCTTCTCGATATTGTAGTTGGTCTTGAGATTACGCTTCATCCGTGAGACATTTGTATTTTCAATCGAAAAGAAAATAGCCACTGGCATTGCTAAGGCATTGCAGTCGATTATCCCTTGCGAATGAGCGATACGAATCATGGTATCTTCAACCCGATAGGTCTCGGATCCGCTCTGTAGCAGCAGTGTCCCAGCCAGCATGATGACATCTACCGCCAGATTGAAATCTTTGGCTTCTTCCCTGATACCTTTCTCTGTCATTTCCCCAGTCCTTTTCCTAGTATAGCAATAGAACCATTATACCATAAAGCCTCTGAAAAATTTCATCAAGTTAGTAGTCATTTGAAGTCTGAAATACAAAAAAGAAGATTGGAAATCCCCAATCTTCTTTCAAATGGTTTGTAAGTCCTTAGTCGTTTATTAGCTCAAAGCATCGTCCATAGAGAGCACTTCGTGGAAGACACGTTGAGTCAATTCAGTCTTTTGCTCTGGAGTCAAGTACTTAGTGTTTACACAGTAACCTGAGATACGAACGATAACGTCTTCGCCAGACATAATCTTGTCGTAAACGTCCTTCAAGTCCATAACGTTCAAGTTAACGTGCTGACCACCGTTTTCGAAGTAGCCATCCAGGATAGTAACCAAGTTGTCTACTTGTTCATCGTGAGTCTTACCAAGCGCACGAGGTGATACTTGAGTTGTCAATGAGATACCGTCAGCTGCGTAACTGAAGTCCAAGCTAGCAAGTGAGTTAAGGTTTTGCAACCAGCCACCTTTTGCCTTGTTAGATGGGTTAGCACCTGGTGAGAAGAATTCCAATTTAGACAAGTTCACGCTACCATCTTCGTTGAGGTACACTCCTTTGTGGACTGGTGAGTTACCAGTTTGTTTAGAGTAAGCAACGTTAGATGTGATAGTCAAGAGTGATACTGTTGCTTCAGCGTTCTTGTAAAGTTTGTGGCTGCGCAGACGAGTTGTGTAAGCTTCAACCAACCATTCAGCCAGTTCGTTTGAGCGAGGATCATCTTCACCCCAACGTGGGTATTCTCCGATTGTTTCATAGTCGTAGATATAGCCGTTTTCGTCGCGGATTGGCTTAACAGTAGCGTACTTGATAGCAGACAAGGTATCAACAGTGTTGGCAAATCCACAGATACCGAATCCCATGTTAGCGCGTTGGTAAGTTGGCAAGAAGGCCATTTGAACAGCTTCGTAGTTGTACTTGTCAGTCATGTAATGGATGATGTTCAAGGCATCTACGTAAGTGTCAGTCAACCAGTCGAGTGATTTTTCAAAGTTCGCTTTAACTGATTCGAATTCAAGAACTTCGTCACGGATAGGCTCGATGTCAAATACCTTGTAGTCTTTATGAACATCGTCGTAACCGCCGTTGAGACCTGTCAGAAGGGCTTTAAGTACGTTTACACGAGCACCAAAGTATTGGATGTTGTGGCGTTGTTCTTCATTTTCAGGGTCAAGTGGAGACACACAGCAAGAGATACAGCTCATTTCACCGTAGCCGTCTTTAGCCATTGTTGTTACACCTTCGTATTGGATAGAAGAGTGCTTGTGGCTCATGTGCATACAGTAGCGACGGAATGAGTATGGAAGTTTATCAGTCCAGAGAACGGTCAAGTTTGGCTCTGGAGAGTTACCAATGTTGTCAAGTGTGTTAAGGAAACGGTAGTCCATCTTTGTAACACGGTGACGGCCGTCGTTACCCATACCTGCCATAGAAGTAGTGATGAAGGTTGGGTCACCAGAGTAAAGTTGGTCGTAAGCTTTCGTACGAGCAAACTTCACTGTACGAAGTTTCATAACGAAATCATCAACAAATTCTTGGATTTCTGATTCAGTGTAAGTACCGCGAGCCAAGTCACGTTCTGCGTAGATGTCAAGAACGATAGGCACACGTCCGAGAGAAGTAGCAGCACCGTTGATGACACGGCAGACAGCCATGAAGGCGATGTTAGTCCATTGGATAGCTTCTTTAACGTCGAAAGCAGGACGGCGAACGTCAACTCCGTAAAGGTCACCAAGTTTTACAACTTCACCAAGTGCTTGGTATTGCAGGTTGATTTCTTCGCGCAGACGGATTGTTTCTTCGTCAATATCAGTCAAACCATTCCAGTCGCGAACTTTTTCAGCCATGAGGTAGTCAGCTCCATAAAGAGCAAGACGTGCGTAAACCCCGATGATACGTCCGCGTGAGTAAGCATCTGGAAGACCAGTTACAGTGTGGGCGTGACGAGCACGGCGGATGTTAGAAGTGTAAGCACGGAAGATACCGTCATTTACTGTAGTAACATATTTAGTAAAGATTTCATGAACAGCAGGATCTGGTTCGTATCCATTTTCTTTCAAAGTAGTTTCAGCCATGCGGATACCGCCTTTTGGCATGAAGTTCAATTTGAAGAGTTCGTCGTTTTGGATACCGTAAATCAGTTCGTTGTCCTTGTCAATGTAACCAGCGTCAATATCAGCGATAGATGCTGGACGAGTGTCCATTGGGAAACGAGTTTCTTCGTAGTGAGCTTTTGTTTCTTCTACGATTTTCTTGATGTGGAGTGAGCGCTCAGTAGGACCTGCCAAGAAGCTTTCATCTCCATCATAAGGTGTGTAGTTAGCTTGAACGAAGCGAGAAACACTTGCTTTCTCTTTCCAGTCTTCACCTTTGAAGCCTTCCCAAGCTTTGTCAAAAATATCTTGAGCTTCAACAACTGTTTTTACAACCATTTGATTTTCCTCTTTATTCTAGCAACATAAACTGTTACATTTATAAGTAAAGTATATCATACGGTAATCGGTTTCACAAACCATTTTCGGCAGAAAGAAAGACTTTCTTTTATAATACAGAAAGCAAAAAGTCTCGGATGTGTACTATAGATTTGAAAAACATAACTCTTTTCAAATATTTTGGAAAAATGGGTAAAAAAGTTATAATAAAAGTAATTAAAATGTCATACAAAAATTGCTGACGAAGAATCTTACTTTTAAAATACTTTTTACAAGAACAAAAAACTGTTTCAGATTTATTTGAGCAAAAAGGGCCGACTTTGTGAAAGCTCATAAGCTGAAATTTATGGCAGGAGAAAGGAGGAGGGCATGCTGATTTTTCCACTGATTAACGATACATCTCGGAAGATTATCCACATTGATATGGATGCTTTTTTTGCTTCGGTGGAAGAGCGGGATAATCCTAAGTTAAAGGGACATCCGGTCATCATCGGCAGCGACCCACGTTTGACTGGCGGTCGTGGTGTCGTCTCCACCTGCAATTATGAGGCCAGAAAGTTCGGAGTTCATTCGGCAATGAGCTCCAAGGAAGCCTATGAGCGTTGTCCTCAGGGGATTTTTATATCGGGGAATTACGAAAAATATCAGGCAGTCGGCTTGCAGATCCGAGAGATTTTCAAACGCTATACGGACTTGATTGAGCCCATGAGCATCGACGAAGCTTATCTGGATGTGACGGAAAACAAGCTAGGAATTAAATCCGCGGTCAAAATAGCTAAGCTGATTCAGCATGATATCTGGAATGAACTCCATCTGACAGCTTCGGCAGGGGTTTCTTATAATAAGTTTCTGGCCAAGATTGCCAGTGACTATGAGAAGCCTCATGGTCTGACTGTTATTCTACCCGAAGAGGCTGAGGCCTTTCTGGCGCCTATGGACATTGCTAAGTTTCATGGGGTCGGTAAGAAAAGCGTTGAAAAACTGCATGAAATGGGAGTTTATACTGGTGCAGATCTGCTCAAGATACCAGAAATGACCTTGATTGATAAGTTTGGTCGCTTTGGTTTTGATCTCTACCGGAAAGCGCGTGGCATCAGTAATAGTCCAGTCAAGTCCAATCGCATCCGTAAGTCAATCGGGAAGGAGCGGACCTATGCCAAACTGCTCTATAGTGACGAGGATATCAAGAAAGAGCTGACCCTGCTGGCTCAGAAAGTAGAAAATAGCCTGACTAAGCATGACAAGAAAGGGCGAACCATCGTTCTGAAAATTCGTTATGCCGATTTCTCCACCTTGACTAAAAGGAAAAGTTTGAATCTAGCCACTCAAGACAAGGAGCAAATCGAGCGAACGGCTCATGAGATTTACGATAGCTTGGAAGAACAACCACGAGGTATCCGGCTGCTAGGACTGACAGTGACGGGGTTTGAATAAAGATAAAGGCTTGGTTCATTACCGAGCTTTTTTAGATATAGTTTTTAGTATGAGAGAGTTGCTTATGACGAGTTTCTAAGTTGGCTGATAATTTTCATTAACTAAAAATAATCTTTTTTGAAAAAATACTGGACAAAGTTTTCTGTGTCTGTTATACTGAGTCTATAAAATAAAAAACCGTCTGGTCGGTTTTTTGAAAAGAAAGGAGCAGAAATGAAGAAATCTGTAGTAGAAAAAACAAGCGAGCACATCCTCAAGTTGAATCAGGAGATGGATCGGCAGCTGGAAGGTCAGAAAGAGTTTTTGCAGCAGCATGCAGAAAAGCTGAAAAAGATGTCACAGGGTGAGAATGGCATACGCTATTCTAAGTGGGGAGTCAAAGCTGGATATGCTGTCCTTGCTGGTGGCTTGCTGACTTCTGTCTTTAGCCCATGGCGAGGACTGGGTATTATGGCAGTAGGCGGTCTGAGCCTTGCCTCCAATCTCTGGCATATCCGGCGATTGCAAAATCAAGAAAGGAGCAAGTAGCAGAGAGATGACCTGTTTTAAGCATCAGAGTCAGGACAACTTAGAAACTAAAAGCAGCAGGCAGTAGCTAAACGGTGCTGACATAACTTTTAGCATTATTTAGTCTATCTTTGCTTTTTATTTTTGGCAAGGACTAAAAGACTACGTTTTCTATTTGGCGCAGGTCTTTATTTTTTATAACAAAACAAACCGAATGGTCGGATTTTAAAAATCTGCGTTTCAAAACAGGCAATCATCTGAAAGACTGAGAGTAAAGGATGCCTTTGTCCAGTTTTCGGATGACTTTTCACTATTCTACATTTGATAAGGAGTTATCGTATGAACAAACAAACACATGTAGAGCCAGAGACAAGGCATATCCTGCCCTTTCTGGCCTGGACTTTTGGCATTAGCTGGGGATCCTGGCTGATTCTGTATATTTTATCTGCGCTGCAGGTCACTAACGGGGCAGAAACTCTGGGAACTGCCTTTATCTTGATAGGGGCTTTTGGCCCAGCTCTAGGGAGCTTTATCAGCCTTAACATTTCTAAACCGAAGCAAATGCTGTCCTTTATCTTTTCTCATGCTAAGGGCTGGTGGATTTATATGCTGGCCTTCTGCCTGGTTCGGGTTTTGACCCTTTTTATCGCCAATCCTGTATTACCGCCGCTCAATGCCATGCTCATGTTTCCTCTGGGCTGGACCTTTATCACCTTTGCCGGCGGCGGCAATGAAGAGTTGGGCTGGCGGGGAGTGCTGCAGCCAGCTTTGGAGAAGAAGTTTTCTTTTCCGATTGCTACGGTCATCACAGGTCTCATCTGGGTTGCCTGGCATCTGCCCCTCTGGCTGATTCCGGGAACAGGTCAAAGCCAACTTTCCCTGCCTTTTTATACTCTATTTTGCATCATGGCTAGCTTTTGTCTGGCCGTTCTATATAAGCAGACGGTGTCTGTTTTTGCCTGCATGGTCTTTCATGGCTGTATTAACTTTGCGCAGACAGTTATCGTAGGAGCAGCTACCAAGGGCGGAACGTCTCTTAGTTTTCATGCTGCGAATGCCGTGATGACAATTTTGCTGCTGGGCTGGTGGTACTGGAAGGGCAATCGGAAAGGAGCTGAGAAAGATGCAAGCTAGAAACTATAAAGATTCCTCATCTGTCAAGCAAATTCTAATTTTTCTGCTTTGGACTTTTGGTATCACTTGGTCTGCGTGGATTCTCTCGGCTGTGCTGAAAGGGCGAGTGCCGTTGCTTCCTCCGCTGCTCACGATAGTGGGAACATTTGGTCCTGCTATAAGTGCCAAGCTTGTCTTAGGTAAGTCTTTGAAAGAAATGCTGGCTTTTATCAAGTTTACTAGGAAAAGAAGCTGGCCTTATCTATTGATTTTTGTGGGGCTATACACGATTTCCATTGCCTTTGTGACCAGGCCGCTGCCAGGTTTGAATCTTTTGAATGTCTTGGTTCTGGCTCTGGTAACCACTCTCTTGACAGGTGGTAATGAAGAAATTGGCTGGCAGGGCTTCCTGCAGCCAAGTCTGGAGAAGATCCTGCCCTTCCCTTTGGCAACTGTAGCAACTGGGTTAATCTGGGCTGTCTGGCATCTGCCCCTCTTCTTTACCCCCGGCAGCAGTCAGGCAGGGACCTCTCTTCTGGTCTTTACAGCATTTTGCCTGCTCGGCCGTTTCTGGCTGGCAGCCCTTTACAAGACCAGTCAGTCTGTCCTCTATTGTGTCCTCTTTCATGGGCTCATTAATACAATTGGCGAAGGCATCTTTGTAGGCAAGGGGACGGAAAATCCGCTCTTTTTCCTAGGCTATATCTTGATGGCGGCTTACAGTATCTATCTTTGGTATCAAAGGGATCAGCAAGACAAGGCTTAAAGATATTTTTATGATTTTGTATTTCTCCGGCTTTTTTGGTAGAATAAAGCTATATTAGAAACAAAGGGGAACAGAATGGCGCAGCGAAAAGACAAATCCCAGGCCATGAGAGAAAAAATTTTAAATACAGCAACCCAGCTCTTTATCCAAAAGGGGTCCGAAAAGACCAGTATGCAGGATATTGCTCAGACGGCAGGCATTTCCAAGGGGGCTATCTACCATCATTTCAAGTCAAAAGATGAGATTGTCCTGGCGGTGATGAGGAGCCGGCAGGAGCTGATGGAAGAAGAGATGAAGCAGTGGCTCAAGGCTACGGAAAATCTGACCGGTAGGGAGCAGCTGCAAACCATCCTCAAGTCTAATCTGGAAAGTCAGACAGCCCGGGCCATGGACGGCATTGTGGAAGAGTACGAGCAGGATGCAGGTTTTATTTTGACCATGATGCGGGACAATCTGCGGATAGGCTCCCCTCTGGTCAGCGATATTATCAAAAAAGGCATGGCAGATGGGTCTATCCAGACTCAGTATCCGGACCAGGCTGCGGAAGTCTTTCTGCTGCTGGTGAACTTCTGGATGAATGAGACTGTTTTTGAAAGCGATCCTGAAAAACTGCCAGAACGCATCCATTTTCTGCAGTTTATGATGACCTCGGTCGGCATGGATATCTTTACTGACGAGCTCCTGCAGCACTTTAGCCAGAAAAATAAGGCATAAAAAAAGGCGATAGGACAGAACTAAAAAATTTAATTCTGTCCCAGCCTTTTTATTTATGTGCTGAATATACTGTGGATATCTTCCTCGGTCAGGCCGATTAGGGGGTCGATTTTCAGAGAAAAGTTTTGAAAAGCAGGCTGAGCGTCTCCGCTTTATCCGCTTTATGCTGGAATCTATTGGCATTGATATTCTTAGTGACGATCTGATGGAACAGACTCTGACATACTTAAAACGAAGCTAAGCGATGATTGGTACACCGAATTTTCCAAATACAATTGTAGAAAGTTAATATAAAGAGGACAGAAAACTGTCCTCTTTATAATTCAATATTTGGAAATTTTTCATGGATTTGATTTTTTAAACGAGTTAAAGCAAGATCAGTTTTAGAAACGTTTTGATGTCTTAGAGGCAGTTTCTCTTCGTTGCCATCAGAAAGGACAACCCGAATCTCATTTTTTCTGATGATTGGAAAGATAGAAATCATGAATGAATTGCTATGATGATAAATTGTTAGCGCGTCATGTATGTCACATGTTTTAAAGCTAGATTTGTAACTGACCAGATGATTCTTGTAAAAGAAGACACGGATATCTGGGTCAACATAGCCACCATTGTTTTCAATCTGATCCAGCGTTTCATTCAACTCGGGATAGAGTCTGTAAAAATCATTCAATCTTTTATGGTTTAAGTAATAACGGATGAACCCGATCAGAATGCAGAATATAGCAATATAGGTGAAGAAAGTGAAGGAAGTTGTTCCACTTTTTTGGAATTCTTTGTCATCAGAGAGAGTGATGTAGTATTTCAGTTGTTGGTTATTTTCATCATTAAATAGATGAGAGTTCATGATTTTAGCGTAATCAGGAATACCTGAAGCTGAGTGTACAGAGGCAATCAACCATTTTGGCTCTCCTCCTAAAGTATTCGCTTTTTCTAGTTCATCTACGAAGCGGCTAGTTGAAGAATCATTGCGCAGGCCAACATCGGCTTCCCTACCATTTTTATCTATATAAGTTACTCTGTAGAAATAGGTTGAGTCATGATCTTCTTTTAACTCTGCAACCGGTCCATCAATATGAGTAATTTGTATTGCTTGGCTGTAGGAGGTGTCAGAGATTTTTGCAGAAAGAATTTTTCCTTCTTTTCGCAAGGTTTCCACACTGATATCCTTAATTCTTGTTGATGAACGGGTACCAAATAAAATGAGACAGCATCCTACAAGCACCCATTTTATTAGAGAGGCATATTTATTGTATTTCATTAATATCTCCTTTGAAGAAAGTTAATTGTTGTTTTGTCTGGTCTGGTCGTATAGCCACATTTTAGCATTATACACAGAGCAAAGAAGGGAGTCAAGGATTACTTAAAAATTCCCTTTATATCTTCTTCTCTTATCCCAATCATAGGGTCAATTTTCTGGAAGTTTTCCTCAGTTAGGACATAGTTTTCCACAGGTGTTTTCATTTTTTCCACAGGATTGTGGATATTGCTTTCGGCTTGCGGGAGGTCTCCAAAGCGCTCGATGAGATAGGTTTTACGGGCGGTGCCGGTGTTTTTTGCAGCATAGTCAAAGGCTGCTTTTTCCCCAAGCAGGATCAGCTTGCTCTTGGCGCGGGTGATAGCGGTGTAGATGAGGTTGCGCTGCAGCATCCGATGACTGCTCTTGGTGATGGGCAAGATGACCACGGGAAATTCACTGCCCTGAGACTTGTGGATGCTCATAGCGTAGGCCAGGCGAATCTTATACCACTCACTACGCTGATAAACAAGTTCATTGCCATCAAAGTTAATGGTCAGCTCGTCCTGCTTGGAGTCGGTGTACTTAGCAGGCAGCAGATCGCTGATATAGCCTAAGTCACCGTTGAAGACATTGCTTTCGGCATCATTGACCAAGTGGATAACCCTATCTCCTTGGCGATACTGACAGTCGGGAGCTTCAAAGGTCAGTTCCTCTTTCTCTACAGGATTGATGAGATTTTGCATAAGATTGTTAATCTGGTCGATACCGGCTGGCCCCCGATACATAGGTGCCAATACCTGAACATCTTGAGCTGGGATACCGCTGCGAATGGCTGCGCTAGCGATTTTCTCAATCATAGGCGGGATATGCTCATTTCTAGCTTCAAAATAAGAGCGGTCCGCTTTTTTATCTGTAAAGTCTGCTGGCAAAATGCCCTTCTGAATCTGGCTGGCCAGTGTGACGATTGTAGACTCCTCGCTCTGCCGATAGATGGTTTCCAGCTTGGTCTGTGGGATAGTCGGTATCTGCAGCAAGTCCGCTAGTACCTGACCCGGACTGACAGAGGGTAGCTGGTCCGCATCTCCTACAATCAAGAGCTTGGTCTGCGAGGAGATATTGCTGAGCAGCTGATTAGCCAACCAAGTATCCACCATGGAAAATTCATCCACAATGATAAAATCAGCATCCAGATAATCATCCAAATGACTGGTATCATCATCGCCAGTCATCCCCAAGTGGCGGTGGATAGTAGCACTAGGAAGACCGGTTAATTCGTTCATGCGCCGAGCAGCACGTCCAGTGGGAGCCGCTAGCAGAATAGGCAGATCATTGACCTTTCGCAGATCCAAACCGCGAAGCTGGGCGTAGACTGCGATGATACAGTTGATAACGGTAGTTTTTCCAGTACCCGGTCCGCCGGTTAGGATAAAGACCTTTTGATTGATAGCCTGACGGATGGCTTCTTTTTGGATACTGTCATAGGAGATGCCGGAGCTTTCCTCCACTTGCTGGATAGCTGTAGTAATCTTATCTGGATCGAAAGAATCTTGCTTGCCTTTTTCCAGCAGACGGACTAGATTACTCCTTATTCCTTCTTCTGCAAAAAATAGGCTGTTTTCAAAGATCTTGGTCTCTACATTCTGGACCTTATCTTCCTCAATTAGATGGGCCAGCTCATCAGCGACTAGACTAGGGTCCAGCTCCACTTGGCGTGAGCTTTCTAAGAGCTCGATGGTATGTTCTAGTAAATCACGAGCTTCGACATAGGTATCTCCCCGCTCCATGGACTGGGTCAGCAAGGTGTGGACAAGACCAGCCCGAAAACGCTCAGGGGCATCACTTTGGATCCCCAGCTCTTCTGCCAGATGGTCAGCAATTTTAAAGCCGATTCCCTGAATGTCCTCTACCAGCTGATAGGGATATTTTTCGACAATATCCAGCGTTTCTTCCTTGTAGGTATCCTGGATTTGAAAAGCCAGCTTATTGGGAATGCCGTAGGCTGACAGTTTGGCTAGTACCATCTCAGTTCCGTAGTTGAGTCTGAGCTTGGCGACAAAGGCCTCGCGGTTCTTAGCTGCTAAGCCGTTTATCTGAGTCAGCTTTTCCGGCTCCGCTAAAATCTTGTCAATGGTGTCCTCGGTATCTTCTCCGTAGAGTTGGACGATTTTTTGAGCAGTCTTGACCCCGATGCCCTTGAAATGGTCACTGGAGAAGTATTTTACTAGGCCTTTGCTGCTGGGTTTTGCTCGCTCATAGCGGGAAATTTTCAGCTGCTGGCCATATTTGGGGTGCTGGACGAGGCTGCCCCAGAAGGTGTAGTCTTCGCCTTCCATGACATCTGCCATAGAGCCGGTGACAATGATTTCAAAATCTTCAAAATCCTCGGCATCCGTATCCTCAATATCTAAGAGCAGGATGCGGAAAAAGTTGCTGGGATTTTCAAAAATAATACGTTCAATCGTTCCTGAAAAGTAAAATTCCATAGTTTATAGGTTCTTCTTTTAAAACGAACTCAGCTGACGTTCAACTGAGTTCGGTATGCTTAATAGGTCTTAAAAGGCAGCAGTGGCCAGAAGCGGAACTTGGCTTCTCCCTGGATTTGTTCTTTTTGGAAGGTACCGACTTGGCGACTATCCTTGGAAACAATCCGGTCGTCACCCAGAAGCAGGTATTCATCATCCAGAAGCTTGATAGTGAAGACAGGGCTGCCTTCACTATCAACAGTGAAAGCTTGAGCCTGAGCTGCGAGTTTTCTGAAAAACACACCATTGTCATCATAATCATCCCCAGTATAAGTGGATTGGAGCTTGTCTTCTTTGAATTTTTTGATGTAGTCCGTCAGGTAAGGCTCGTCTGTTTTTTTGCCGTTGATGTAAAGAGTATCATTTTCATACTGAATAGTATCACCCGGCATACCGATAACCCGCTTGACAATCTCCTTGGTCGTTCCGTCATTATCTGTCTCAGTGGCGACAACGATATCAAATCGGTCAATAGACTGATATTTAAGCACAAGTAGATATTCCCCATTGGCCAGCGTAGGGTCCATAGAGTGGCCATCTACCTTTACAGGGGACCAGAGATAGAGCCGTGATAGGATAATGATAGAGATAAAGATGATAAAGAGCCCCCATTCTTTGAGAATGACAACGGCAGTATTTGATTTTTTCATAGGTTACCTTTCTAGAAGTTTTTGTGCTTTTTCAGTATTTTTAAAGTGGAGTTTAGCAGAATGCTGCAGGCCGGCCATTCCATAGGCTCGAAGAATCTGGCTGGCAACATGATCGCTCTTGCTTCCGGCTCCGCTGGGCAGGGTATAGCCTAACTCTTGACTGAGATTTTCTAGGTTTTCTAGAAAGAGGTCGCGAGCGATAATAGAGCTAACTGCAACAGCTAGGAACTTTCCTTCAGCCTTTTCAATCAGACTTACCGGATTTGGGAAATGATTTTTTTCCTGCTTTAGGTATTTATTGTAGTTTTGCTGGCTGGTAAAGGCATCGATGACGATTTTTTCGGGATTGATGCCTTTCTGCAGCAGTAGGTAGATAGCTTGATTATGTAAGGCTACCTTGACAGAGACGGCGTTGTAGCCAGAAGCGATGACTTCGTTGTACTTCTCTGGCGATAGGAGCAGAGCTTGATGGGCAATCTTTTCTTTCAAGACAGGAGCTAGTTGGCGAATCTTGCTATCGTTCAAGGTTTTAGAATCACCGACACCCAGTTTTCTCAGAAAGTCGTGCTGGTCTGGAGTAACGAAAGAAGCTACGACGGCTAGACCTCCAAAGTAGGAGCCGTTGCCGACCTCATCGGTCCCAATGAGGGCAAAATTCTGAGAAGCAGGACTAGAACTGGATTTGTCTGCTTGATGGTCAAAAAAGCCAGCGTAGTGAGCAGCTTTTGCCCCTTGAAAGAGAACTTTTCCGGAGCTAAAGACACTGACCGTCGCCTGATCCAGCCGGAAGAAATATTGAATATGTGGGTTCTTGCTGGGAGCCAGCTGGCTCTGATATTTCTCAACAAAAGCCTGAATTTCTTGCTGTTTTGGACTGAGGGTGATACTTTCCATACCCCCTATTGTACCATAAAAAGGAAAAGTCGAAAGTCATAAGATTGAAAATCCTACAAAAATTTTGTAGGAGAGCACCGCTGCTTGCTATGTCAAAAAAGATGAAAAAGAAAGTCCCTGTCTTGTTCCCAGTGTTTTTATAACTGACAAAGGGCTTCTTTTTTGATATAATACAATGAGGTGATTTTATGGCAAATTTGAATCGATATAAATTTACATTTGGAAACAAGACCTTAACTCTAACAACAGAACACGATAATCTCTTTATGGAAGAAGTAGAACGGGTAGCAAAGGAAAAATACAAGGCTATCAAAGAGCAGATGCCTGCGGCAGATGATGAAGTCCTGGCGATTTTGCTGGCGGTCAATAGCCTATCTACCCAGCTCAGCCGCGAGATTGAGTTTGATGACAAGGAAAAAGAACTAGAAGATTTTCGTCACAAAATGCTCAGTGAGCTGAGAGAAAAGTCGGGTAAATAGAGGAGAAATAATGCTTTCTATTATTATTTTACTAATATTAGCCTGGAGCTTTTATATTGGCTACTCGCGTGGTATTGTTCTGCAGGGCTATTATGCTGCTGCAACCATGGTTTCTATGCTGGTGGCTGGAGCTTTTTATAAGAGCTTGGCTAAGTTTATCAGCCTCTGGGTGCCTTATGCCAGCGCGACTCAGGGCTCTTCGACCTATTTTTTCCCTAGCTCCCAACTTTTTCACTTGGACCAGGTTTTTTATGCTGGTTTGGCCTATCTCATTATTTTTACGGCTGTCTACATCCTTGGGCGCTTTTTCGGGATTTTTGCGAATCTGATTCCCTACCCCAATAAGCTGGATACCAAATGGTACAATGTGACCAGCGGAGCCATCGCTGTTTGCATCTCTATTTTTGTTTTGGGAATGTGCCTGACTATTTTAGCGACGGTGCCGATGGAGATGGTTCAGGAGCGGCTCAACAGCAGCTTCATGATTCGCTTTATTGTCAAGTATACCCCTATCACATCCAATATCCTCAAAGATCTCTGGGTGAATCAAGTTATCGGATAAAAGACGACTCAGTTGGCCTGCTAGCTGGGTTCTTTTTTACTAGAAAAGAAAATTATGAACACAAAAATTTTAGAAACCTTAGAATTTAAGAAGATAAAAGAACTGTTTGCTCCCTATCTTTTGACTGAGCAGGGGCAGCTGGAGCTGGGCCTGCTTTTGCCGACCAGTAAGAAGGAGACGGTAGCTTCAGCTTTTCTGGAAATGACAGATATGCAGCAGATTTTTGTGCAGCATCCGCACTTTAGTCTGGCCGCGACTCAGGATGTCACTGCCTTGACCAAGCGCTTGGAGCTGGAGAGCGACTTGAATATTGAGGAGTTTTTGGCTCTCAAGCGCGTCTTGGCTGTGACTCAGGAGCTCAAGTCCTTTTATGATGACTTGGAAAATGTGCACTTGGAAAAGCTGGACCGTCTGTTTGAGAATCTGGCTGTTTTCCCTAAGCTGCAAGGAAGTCTGCAGGCTGTTAATGATGGAGGCTTTATTGAAAGCTTTGCCAGCGAAAGTTTGAGCCGCATTCGCCGAAAAATTCAAGAAAATGAAAACCAGGTGCGGGAAATTCTGCAAGAGATTCTCAAAAACAAGGGAGAGATGCTGGCGGATCAGGTAGTAGCCAGCCGGAATGGCCGCAATGTGCTGCCCGTGAAAAATACCTACCGCAACCGCATTTCTGGTGTGGTTCACGATATTTCTGCCAGCGGCAATACCGTCTATATCGAGCCTAGAGCAGTTGTCAATCTCAACGAAGAAATTGCCAGCAGTCGGGCGGACGAGCGTTATGAAATTCAGCGGATTTTGCAGGAATTATCAGACCTCTTCCGTCCCCATGCAGCTGAAATTGCCAACAATGCTTGGATTATCGGACATCTGGATCTGGTGCGTGCCAAGGTCCGTTTCATGCAGGAGACGGGAGCGGTGGTGCCAGACCTGTCGGAAGAGCAAGACATCCAACTGCTCAGTGTTCGTCATCCCTTGATTGAAAATGCAGTGGCTAATGATTTGCATTTCGGGCCAGACTTGACAGAGATTGTCATTACCGGGCCTAATACCGGTGGTAAGACCATCATGCTGAAGACCTTAGGCTTGGCTCAGATCATGGCCCAGTCAGGATTGCCGATTCTGGCGGATCAGGGGAGTCGCGTCGGGATTTTCAGTCAGATTTTTGCAGACATTGGTGATGAGCAGTCGATTGAGCAGAGCCTGTCGACTTTCTCTAGTCACATGACCAATATCGTATCTATTTTAGAGGAGGTTGATAGCGAGAGTTTGGTTCTGCTGGATGAGCTGGGAGCTGGAACTGACCCGCAGGAGGGAGCAGCTCTGGCCATTGCTATCTTGGAAGACTTGCGGTTAAGGCAGATTAAAACCATGGCGACGACCCACTATCCTGAGCTCAAAGCCTATGGGATTGAAACGGACTGGGTGGAAAATGCCAGCATGGAATTTGATACAGATAGTTTAAGGCCGACCTATCGCTTTATGCAGGGAGTGCCTGGTCGATCTAATGCCTTTGAAATCGCTCGGCGTTTGGGCTTGTCGGAAGTTATCGTTGGCCATGCCCAAGAGCAGACTAACACAGACAGTGATGTTAATCAAATCATTGAGCGCCTTGAGGAGCAGACGCTGGAAAGCCGCAAGCGCTTGGATAATATCCGCGAGGTGGAGCAGGAAAATCTCAAATTTAACCGAGCCCTCAAAAAACTTTACAATGAGTTTAACCGAGAAAAAGAAACCGAGCTCAATAAAGCGCGATTAGAAGCCCAAGAAATCGTTGATTTGGCTTTGTCAGAGAGTGAGAGTATTCTCAAAAATCTCCATGATAAGTCCAGTCTCAAACCACATGAGATTATTGAAGCCAAAGCGCAGCTTAAAAAGTTGGCACCAGAAACCGTTGATTTATCAAAGAATAAGGTGCTCAAGCAGGCCAAGAAAAATCGGGCGCCCAAGGTGGGAGATGATATCCTAGTCACCAGCTATGGTCAGCGGGGAACCTTGGTCAAGCAGCTCAAGGACGGCCGTTGGGAAGCTCAGGTCGGTCTCATCAAGATGACTCTAGATGAGCAGGAATTCAACTTACTCAAAGCTGAAAAGGAGCAGCAACCTAAGCGTAAGCAGGTCAATGTGGTCAAGCGGGCCAATACTGCTGGACCCAAAGCCAGGCTGGATCTGCGTGGCAAACGCTATGAGGAGGCTATAGAAGAGCTTGATGCCTTTATCGATCAGGCCCTCCTCAATAACATGGCTCAGGTGGATATTATCCACGGTATCGGGACCGGCGTCATCCGTGAAGGGGTGACAAAATATCTCCGCCGCAACAAGCATGTGAAGTCTTTCGGCTATGCTCCGCAAAATGCCGGCGGCAGCGGTGCAACGATTGTGATCTTTAAGTAAGAGGCCAGAAATGAAAATACAAACCTATGACTCGACTTATGAGAAAAGTTGGGTTTATACAAAGGCTTTGAGTTATCTCTTTTCGCCTTTCTTTGATGATATGAGCCGTCGCAAGGATGAGTTTACCGAAGAACCTTACCAAGATTCAGTTGAGCTCATAGCAGTGGAAGATGATCAGGTTGTGGGGCTTCTAGATATCGGGATATACACCGAAGAAGCAAGTCATTCTTATGCATATTATCCGGGAGAAAAGATAGCTTACTTCGCTAATCTGGCTGTCCATCCTGATTTTCAGAATCAAGGGATAGCCAGTCAACTCTTTCAAACTGCTTGGGAGCAGCTGCAAGAAAATAATGTTGAGGCCTTGATCATCTTTACCAGAGACGGAGAGCAAGCGAATCATCTCTATCAGAAGTGGGGCGGCAAGCTGATTTGTCAAGATTATTTAGTTGTCGGACGCCTCAAAGATCAAATACCGTTTTCTTTCAGCGTTGATACTAAGCAGCGGACAATCTGTCTGACAGACAAGTCAGGAAATCCCTTAGGCTATTATCAAAGAGAAGGGCATTATATTGTCTCAAGGAAAGAAGATTTAGAGCATTTTGATATTGATGAGCTTTACAAAGAGCATACCTATGTCTTGAAAATCGAATAGGGCATTGGAAGTTTCAGCGAAGAGATAACAGCAGGTTCTTTTATGAGGGCCTGCTTTTTGCTATAATGTAAGCAGCATAAAGTGTTTCGGAGGGAAAATAATGAGAATAAAGCATGCATCAGATTCTTGCACGACTATTTTGGTGGGGAAGAAGGCCAGTTACGACGGTTCAACCATTGTGGCTCGTACAGAGGATTCACAAAACGGGGTCTTTACACCCAAGAAATTTGTTGTAGTGGAGCCACAAGACCAGCCACGCCATTATCAGTCTGTTTTAACGTCCTTTGAGATGGATTTGCCGGACAATCCAGTCCGCTATACAGCAGTGCCAGACGCAATTCCCAAAGATGGTATTTGGGGAGCTGCTGGAATTAACAGCTACAATGTTGCTGTCAGCGCAACGGAAACGATTACGACCAACAGCCGCGTACTGGGGGCTGACCCTTTGGTAGAGTCAGGTATCAGCGAGGAAGATATCCTTACGCTGGTTCTTCCCTATATCAAGACAGCTCGCGAAGGGGTTCTTCGTCTAGGGAAAATCCTAGAGGAATACGGTACTTACGAATCCAATGGGATTGCTATTTCGGATGTCAATGAGATTTGGTGGCTGGAAACCATTGGCGGCCACCATTGGATGGCGCGGCGGGTGCCGGATGATGCCTATGTGACCAATCCTAATCAGCTGGGTAGTGATTATTTTGAATTTGACAATCCAGAGCACTTCCTCTGTCATCCAAATCTCCAAAAGTTTATCGAGGAAAACCATCTCAATCTTAATTACTCGGACGAGGGCTTCAATCCGCGCTATGCTTTTGGCAGCCAGAAGGATAAGGACCGCCATTACAATACGCCGCGAGCTTGGGATATCCAGCGTTTTCTCAATCCAGAAGTGGAGCAAGATCCAAGGAGTTTCTTCATTCCATGGTGCCGCAAGCCATACCGCAAGATCACGATCGAAGATGTCAAGTATGTCCTGAGCAGTCACTATCAAGATTCGCCTTATGATCCTTACGGAGCAGAGGGGGACCACCACAGCAGACGGGCCTTTCGGACTATTGGGATTAATCGGACAAGTCAGACAGCTATCTTGCAGCTACGCCCTAATCAACCACAGGAAGCGACTGGGATCCAGTGGCTGTCCTACGGCTCCATGCCTTACAATACAGCTGTTCCTTTCTTTACTCAGGTCTCGACAACGCCAGACTATTTTGCCAATACGACGGACAAGGTTTCAACGGATTCTTTCTACTGGGCCAATCGACTCATTGCTGGGTTGGCTGATGCTCATTTTAGCAGTCATGTCGGAGACTTGGATGATTATCAGGAAAAGACCATGGCCTGGGGTCATGAAATGATTGGTCGGGTAGACCGAGCTCTGGCCAAGGGCGAGGATGTGGATTTTGAAGCTGAACATCAAGCCATGAGCGACAAGGTGCAAGAAGCGACAGACCAGCTCTTGGAGAAAGTACTCTTGGATGCCAGCAATCTCATGACCAACCATTTCTCACTGAGTGACTAAGGTCCTATCCGTAGCAAATATTTTTCTTTCTCTTGCTTTTGGTGTAAAATGTTATCAAAAGTAAGCTATTCAAAGGAGAAAATTTATGGTAGCAGCAGTTACAGATGCAACATTCGCGGAAGAAACAAAAGACGGATTGGTTCTGATTGACTTTTGGGCAACTTGGTGCGGTCCATGCCGTATGCAGGCGCCTATCTTGGAGCAGTTGGCAGGGGAAGTTCATGAGGACGAATTGAAAATCCTCAAAATGGATGTGGATGAAAATCCGAATACTGCCCGCGAATTTGGCATTATGTCCATTCCGACCCTTCTGTTCAAGAAAGACGGTCAAGTCGTTAAGCAAGTCGCAGGTGTTCATACCAAAGACCAGCTCAAGGCTATTATCGCGGAATTAAGCTAAGTAAGAAGCCTCTGGGCTTCTTTTTTGCATCAAAAAACGTTTACATGCTCAAAAATTTTCACAAAATATTGACAAAAGGCGAATGTTCTTTTAGAATAATAGAAAATTAATAATCAACACCGAACGAAGTTTTTCAGAAAGAGGCGGGGGCCTCTGACTGTGAAATGGACGGAACTCTGGAGAGACCATGAATGGCACCGAAGGGGCAAGGCGGTTTAGAACCGCTCAAACTCTCAGGTAAAAGGACAGAGCGAAGAGGCAGGGATTTCCCTACTCCAGCACATCCAGAGTACATGTTTTGCATGTGCTCTTTCTTTTTCTCGGTGTGAAAAGGAGCTTATATCATGTTGGAAATATTGAATCGTCTAGATTCTTTTGTTTGGGGTCCGCCCCTGCTCATTTTGCTGGTTGGTACTGGTATCTATCTCAGTCTGCGTCTGGGCTTGCTGCAGATTTTTCGACTTCCTCGTGCCTTTCGGCTAATCTTTGTATCGGACGAGGAGCATCAGGGCGATGTCTCTAGCTTTGCGGCTCTCTGTACGGCTCTGGCCGCGACTGTGGGAACGGGAAATATCATCGGAGTGGCAACTGCCATTAAAACCGGTGGACCGGGGGCACTCTTCTGGATGTGGGTGGCTGCTTTCTTTGGAATGGCGACGAAGTATGCCGAGGGCCTCTTAGCTATCAAGTACCGCCGCAAGGATGCTCATGGTGCTATGGCGGGCGGACCCATGCACTATATCTTACTAGGGATGGGCGAGAAGTGGCGCCCGCTGGCTATCTTTTTTGCGATAGCTGGTATCTTGGTGGCTCTCTTGGGGATTGGGACCTTTACGCAGGTTAATTCCATCACAGAGGCCATGCAGAATACCATTCAGCTGCCTCCAGCTGTGACAGCTTCTATCTTGGCTATTTTGGTGGCTCTGGTTGTTTTCAGCGGCATCCAGTCTATTGCCCGAGTATCGACCAAGGTTGTGCCCTTTATGGCAGCTATTTATATTCTAGGGACTGTGACTGTCTTAGCGGTCAATCTAGATCGTCTGCTGTCCACTCTCCAGCTAGTCTTTAGCTCAGCTTTTAGTCAGACGGCTGCTGTCGGCGGTTTTGCCGGTGCGACCATCCAGATGGCAATTCAAAACGGGGTCGCGCGTGGAGTTTTCTCCAATGAATCTGGTTTGGGGTCAGCACCCATTGCAGCGGCGGCAGCTCGGACCAAGGAACCGGTAGAACAGGGCTTGATTTCTATGACTGGAACCTTCATCGACACCCTGATTATCTGTAGCCTGACAGGATTGACGATTTTAATCACAGGAGTCTGGGATGGCAATCTTAATGGTGTGTCTCTGACTCAGGCAGCCTTTGCGAGTGTTTTTGCTAATTTTGGTCCGGTTCTGCTTTCAGTCTTCCTAGTTCTATTTGCCTTTACGACTATCTTGGGCTGGAATTACTATGGTGAGCGTTGTTTTGAATTTCTCTTTGGGGTACGCTATATCCGCGTTTATCGCTTGCTCTTTGTCCTTATGATTGTTCTCGGTGGCTTTGTGGGTCTAGAGGCGGTCTGGATTCTTGCAGATATTGTCAATGCCCTCATGGCCTTGCCGAACTTAATCGCTCTTCTAGCACTCTCTCCTATTGTCATCAGTGAAACAAAGAAATACTTTGACAAGCATCGAAAGAACTAATCTGCTCACATAAAAAAGCCTCTAGCTTTCTGTAATGATGGAAGTCTAGAGGTTTTTTGTCGAATTAATAACTTAATAACGTTTTTCTTTTGGCCAGCTGCTCATCTCGGCCACAGCTGTAAAGAGGACATCAGTAGAAGAGTTGAGGGCTGTCTCGCAGGAGTCCTGAATGACACCGATGACAAAGCCGACGCTGACTACCTGCATGGCTAAATCACTGGAAATCCCAAAGAGGCTGCAGGCGACCGGAATGAGCAAAAGAGAACCGCCAGCTACGCCGGAAGCCCCGCAGGCAGAAATTGCCGCTACAATACTGAGAACTAGAGCTGTGCCAAAATCAACTCTGATACCCAGCGTGTTGACAGCAGCCAAGGTCAGGGTATTGATAGTAATGGCAGCCCCTGCCATATTGATAGTAGCTCCCAGAGGAATAGAGACCGAGTAGGTCTCTGGATTGAGTCCTAGATCCCGACATAGTTTCATGTTGACGGGGATGTTTGCCGCAGAGCTGCGCGTGAAAAAGGCAGTCACACCATTGACTCGCAAACAGCGCCAGACCAAGGGATAAGGATTTTTCTGCAGCATGATAAAGCTAATCAAAGGATTGATAACCAGAGCGACAATCAGCATGCTGGCTATCAAGACCAGCAGCAGGATACCATAGCTTTTTAGAGCCTGGAAGCCTTTGCCGGAAATGGTCGTGTAGACCAGGCCTAAAATACCAAGAGGGGCTAGATTGATAATCCACTCGACAATCTTAGAAGTGATATCTGCCAAGGTTTGGAGCAGTTCCTTGCTGTGGTGGCTGGCTTCCCGCATGGCAATTCCAAAGATGACAGCCCAGGACAGGATACCAATGTAGTTAGCGGTGATGAGGGCGTTGACGGGATTGTCCACCAGCTGAAGCAGAAGATTGCTGAGGACTTGTCCGATTCCATCTGGCGGAGACACCTTTTGGGAGGACGAAGCTAACTCTATACTAATGGGAAAGAAAAAGTTGACCAGAACCGCTACCAAGGCCGCCGCAAAGGTTCCCGGAAGATAAAGCAAGATGACTGTCTTCATATTGCTCTTTTGCCCTTTCTGCTGTTGAGACAGGGCGTTTGCCACCAGAGCGAAGACTAGGAGCGGAGCGATGGCCTTGAGGCCGCCAACGAAGATTTGGCCCAGGAGTCCTATGGCTTGTGCTTGGGGAAAGGTGATAGCCAGCAGGACACCAATGCCAATCCCGATGGAAATCCGCTTGATTAGATTGGTTTTATTCCAAATAGTGATGAAGCGATGGACCATGTATGTTCCTTTCTTGTCTTAGATACTTATTTTATTATACGATAGAAAGGGGGTGAAAGCAATGCTAGGTCGGGTTAACCATTCTATGTCCGCGCTGATTGGTCTTTGTGGTATAATGGTAGTAATCTTTTTGGAGGTAGCCTATGTCTAAGACCGGAAATGTCTTTTCCCGCTATATCCAGCAGTTTGACTGGAGCAAGATTGCAGATGACCTTTTTTCCAAGCTGGTCTCTTTACTTCTGCTTTTTATCTTATTTTACATCGTTAAGAAAATCCTGCATTTGTCAGTGACCAAGATCATTGCTCCCTCTCTTAAGCTATCCAAGCAGGATGTAGCCAGACAGAAAACCATTACTCGGCTGATTGAGAATCTGCTTAATTATGTCTTGTATTTCCTCTTGTTTTACTGGGTTTTATCCATCTTGGGACTGCCAGTTTCCAGCCTTTTGGCTGGTGCGGGGATTGCTGGGGTGGCCATCGGGATGGGAGCTCAGGGCTTTCTGTCGGATCTAGTCAATGGTTTCTTTATTCTTCTCGAGCGCCAGTTAGATGTTGGTGATAATGTTCGCCTGACTAACGGTCCTATCAACATCGCTGGAACGGTGATCAGTGTCGGGATTCGGACGACGCAGGTACGGGACGCGGACGGAACGCTTCATTTTGTTCCAAACCGCAATATCATGGTTGTCAGTAATCTGTCTCGTGGAGATATGCGGGTTCTGATTGACATTCCGCTTTATGCCCAGACGGATTTGGATGAGATTTACCGTATCATTTCCAAGGTCAATGAAGAAGCAGTGCCAGAACATCCAGAGATTCTCAAGGAACCGGATGTCTTGGGGCCGCAGATGGCTTCAAATGGCCAGTTCAACTTCCGTATCAGCATGATCGTACAAGGTGGCATGCAGGTTTCCATTTACCATATCTTCTACCGCCTTTACCATGAGGCGCTTTTGCGAGAAGGGATTGAGCTTCCGACGCTTGGACCTCTTTCAAAAGGCATGTAATTATTGATTAGAAAGGTCCATATGAATCAGCGAATTCAGCAGGAGATTGTCAGTGAGGACAATCATGTTTACCGTTTAAAACGTCCTATCCACAAGCAGGGGCTCTTTTGGGCGGCTCTGGTGTCTGGTATTATCATCTTTCTTCTGACCTTGCTCAGCATTCTTCTCGTCATCACCACAATTGGCCTTATGGAGGAAAATGACCATCTCAAATCTCTCACAGGCTACCATAACTCGCCTTTAGAGTCCTATAACAGCCATGCTTTTGAAAAAACAGTTGAATTTTCCAGTGGACTTAAGGTGACAGTTCATTCGGCAGTGGAAGACAGCAAGAGAGTCATGAGCGATGAGTCAACAGGAGTAGCTGTCGTTGCGACTATCACGGTTGAAAATACTTCTAAAAAGCCCATTCTGGTTAGTCCTTATGACTTTGGACTCTATGACAAGAAGGAAAATGTCTATATTTTGGATGGCTCAACCTTTGACAATACACAAATCGGCACCAATCTAGCGCCAGGCAAGTCCATCCGCTTTGACCTAATCTTTGACGGTGAAGGCGGCGATGAGGATACCTATACTGTGACCTACGAAAATGCTAAGTGGCAAAAGGAGAAAAACAAGACAAAGCAAGAGAAAAAGAAGGAGCAATAGGGAAAATTATCCAATCATTCTAGCGCCTTTGCTACTTTCCGCACTAGGTTTGAAAGTGGAGGCAACAAATTGAATAGATAAAAGAAGATTTGAGACAAAAGTTTCAAATCTTTTTCTTGACCCTGACCTTAGGGGAGGGAGTATACTAATGGTAGATAAGAAAGGAGATTACCATGCAAGTCAATATCATTCGTTCTGATAAAGTTTATCAGGAGTTGCTCGAATTACCCTTGGAAAAGCGAGAGGGCTGTTTTCGGGCTAAGATTTTAGCACCTTTTGCAACAAAATATCAAACGCAACACATTCCTCTGAAAGCGAAGTATCCTGGAGGATTTGATGCTCTGTTCCTGCTTGGTTTTATGAATCAGATCCCTGCAACTCTATCAGAAAAGGATAGACCGGCTATCGACGCTCTGAGCTCTGATCAACTCTGGCAAAATTGTCAAGATACCATCAAGAGGAGTATCGGTCTTTTTGAGCAAGCTGGCTATGATTTAGAGGTTGAGGATTACTATTTTACTATTTTGTTAGGCAATCCAGAAAAGCCCATGCTACAGCTCAATAACGGGTACAGTGGAGATGGAGGAATTCCAGGCTACCTCATGCTTAGTCTGCTACCGAATGACTATACTTTGCCACGTGTGCAGGCAGCTCTGGCCCACGAGTGCAATCATAATGTCCGCTTCCAATTTATCAAATGGAACCAGCAGACGACACTAGCAGACTGGGTAGTTAGTGAAGGATTGGCAGAGTCCTTTGCTGCTGAACTCTATGGCAAAGATCTCATTGGGCCTTGGGTTACTTCAACCAGTCCAGAGCAGTTAGAAGAGATTAAGCCTATCATCTCCAGTCGGCTTCAGCTAACGGGGATGGCGGAAATGGCTCCTTATCTCTACGGTGATGAAATCTCTGAGATTCAAGGTCAGATACCAGTTGGAATGCCTTATGCTGCAGGCTATGCTTATGGCTATTATCTGATACAAGCCTATCTGAAAAAGACTGGCAAGAGCATTATTGAGGCCACAGTAACACCGACAGAAGAAATTTTAGAGGCGACTAAAGACTTTTGGAAATGACACTTTTGCTTGAAAATCTGCCAAAACTTGATATAATGTAGGTGATTTCTGGAGGTATCAGTATGCATTATAAAAGAATAGAATTGAAAGTCACAAATCAAGGTATCCATGAGCGCAAGATTTTTCAAGGTGTTAAAATTTTCAGCCGCAGTAAGCTGTCCAAAGATCAGAAAAGCATTCTGACGCAGAAGCTTTACCTGACACCCAAGCAAAACATTGTTTACTATCAACGGACAGATGTCAACTATGACCAGAACTGGCATCATAAGAAGGATTATTATGAACTAACTTATGGCCAGTTGGACAGAGAGACTGTTTTTAAGGTTTGCCAAGATTTTGACGAGCTAAGCCCTTTTCTGGAGACTGAGCTGCTTGAGAAGCTAAAAGAAAAGCAGTCAGCAGGCAAATTTTTTGAAAAATTAGATATATAAAAATCCGACTGCTTATAAAAGCAGTCGGATTTATTCTAGTTTGATAGTGCTTAAACAATACCTTGCGCAATCATGGCTTTGGCTACGTTTTCGAAGGTAGAGATGTTAACACTAGTCAGATGGTTTTTGCCAATTTCGTATGTTTCAGCGGTAGTTTTAGCTGTGTTGAGGATGTTGGTCATGATGTTCTTGAGACAGCCAGGGTATACTGACATCTATTCATCTGATAAGAGGGATTTTATCATCCAGATATTCATAGCTGGGTGGCCAGTGGCGTTAGAAAGTGGTTGCTGCAGTGATGTAAAACCATAGTGCTGATAGATGGCCACGGCTGTAGTCAGTTCAGTAGTGGTTTCTAGATAAAGCTGTTCATAACCTGCTAGGCGGGCTTCTTGGAAAATCTGCTTTATCAACCGGCTGGAATAACCTTTGCCACGACTGTTTTTAGTGACATACAGTTTTTGTAATTCAGCAATCTTATCAGACACAGGTGCAAAGCCACCACAGCCAACGAGCTGTCCTTCATCTTCCAGAACAAAGTAAGCTGCCCTTTCTTGATGTTGATAATAGTCGGCCAAATGATCTAGATGAGAATCAAAGTAGACAGTTCCTGGTTTATCAAGCCCGAATTCTTCTAGGCTGGCTCGAATGAGCTGCGCTACAGCTGGATTGTCTCTCACTTCCATTGGCCGTAAGTTCATGATTTGTCCTCCGATAGGATGTATCGACTAGTTAAACAATACCTTGCGCAATCATAGCATTGGCTACGTTTTCGAAGGCAGCGATATTAGCTCCTGCAAGGTAGTCAGTACCAAGACCATATGTTTCAGCAGTTGTTTTAGCAGTGTTGAAGATGTTGGTCATGATGTCCTTGAGGCGGCCGTCAACTTCTTCGCGAGTCCATGACAGACGAAGGCTGTTTTGACTCATTTCCAGAGCAGATACAGCTACACCACCAGCATTAGCAGCTTTAGCAGGTCCGTAGAAGATACCATTTTCTTTATAAACTGCGATAGCATCCAGGTCGCTCGGCATGTTGGCACCTTCAGATACGCAGATAACTCCTTGAGCGACTATGCGTTTGGCAGCTTCGCCATTGATTTCATTTTGCGTCGCACATGGCAGAGCGATGTCATATTTCTCAGCGTAAGTCCAGACAGAACCTTCATGGTAAGTAGCAGTTGCTTTTTCAGCAGCATATTCTGTCAAGCGAGCGCGGCGTTTTTCTTTGACATCAACCAAAAGATCAAAGTCAATACCGTTTTCATCGATAACATAGCCGTTTGAGTCAGATACAGAGATAACAGTTGCACCAAGCTCAGTTGCTTTTTGAAGAGCGTATTGGGCTACGTTACCAGAACCAGAAATAACCACCTTCTTGCCAGCAAAGCTTTGGCCGTTAGCTTTGAGCATTTCTTCTGTGTAGTAAACCAAGCCGTAGCCTGTTGCTTCTGGACGGATCAAGCTGCCGCCAAATCCAAGGGGTTTACCAGTCAAGACACCCGCATCGAATTGGTTAAGACGTTTGTATTGACCATAGAGATAGCCGATTTCACGTCCGCCGACACCAATATCACCAGCTGGAACGTCAAGAGATGGACCGATGTGTTTTTGCAATTCTGTCATAAAGCTTTGGCAGAAGCGCATTACTTCAGCATCAGTTTTACCTTTAGGATCAAAGTCAGATCCGCCTTTACCACCGCCGATTGGCAGGCCAGTCAAGACGTTTTTAAAGATTTGCTCAAATCCGAGGAATTTCAAGATCCCTTGGTTTACAGTTGGGTGGAAACGAAGTCCGCCTTTATAAGGACCAACTGCTGAGTTAAATTGTACGCGGTAACCACGGTTGACTTGTACGTTACCTTCGCGGTCTACCCAAGGAACACGGAAGCTGATAACGCGCTCAGGCTCAGTAATACGCGCTAGGATGTTTTCTTCAATGTATTCTGGGTGTTTTTCAAAAACGGGCTCCAGAGTATTGAGAAACTCTTCAACAGCTTGGAGGAATTCTGCCTCGTGTCCGTTGCGGGCTTTTACGGTCTCGAAAGTGCTTTGGATATATTCTTTAGCAGTTGTCATCTGTTATTCTCCTTTAAATAAAATAGTAAACCATCCTGTCGGAAGCTGCTTGCAGCTTGTGTGACGAGGATGTGTTTAAATTTTTAAAACAGGCATCTTTTAGATGTCATATTTTATTACATGGAACATTATAGCAGACTTTTTTTATCTTGTAAAGAAAAAAGTTGAATTTTCTAAAAATTTCCACAATTTGTTTTCTGAAATATTCCAGAAAATAGCTGATCGAACGGGATGTTTTCCGAACGTTAGTCAGGAATTGCCGGTTTAAAAAACGAAAAAGTGGAGTTTGGTGATATAATAGAGGAAATGAGCTAAGGGCACTCGCCTTCAGAAGAAAAAGGAGCGTTTTACTATGGTTTCTACATATACACAGATTGCTGGTTTTGCATTTGACAACTGCCTGATGAATGCAGCTGGGGTTGCCTGCATGACAAAAGAGGAACTGGCGGAAGTCAAAGATTCTGCTGCGGGAACGTTTGTGACCAAGACAGCGACGCTGGAATTTCGTCAGGGAAACCCAGAACCGCGCTATCAGGATGTTCCGCTGGGGTCTATCAACTCCATGGGCCTGCCCAACAATGGTTTGGACTACTATCTTGACTACCTGCTGGAACTCCAGGAAAGCGAACCGAACCGGACCTTCTTCCTCTCTTTAGTCGGTATGTCGCCAGAAGAAACTCACACCATTCTTAAGAAAGTGCAGGCAAGTGACTTTAAAGGCATTACTGAGCTCAATCTCTCCTGCCCCAATGTCCCTGGCAAGCCACAGATTGCTTATGATTTTGAAACGACGGAAAAAATCTTGTCAGAGGTTTTTGCTTATTTTACCAAACCGCTGGGTATCAAACTGCCTCCTTATTTTGACATCGTGCATTTTGACCAGGCCGCTGAGATTTTTAACAAATATCCTCTTAAGTTTGTCAATTGTGTAAACTCGATCGGAAACGGCCTTTATATAGAAGATGAGTCAGTGGTCATTCGTCCGAAAAATGGTTTTGGAGGTATCGGAGGTCAGTACATCAAGCCGACCGCTCTGGCCAATGTCCATGCTTTTTATCAACGCCTGAAACCAGAAATCCAAATCATTGGTACTGGTGGTGTCCTGACGGGGCGAGATGCCTTTGAGCATATCCTCTGTGGAGCCAGTATGGTACAGGTAGGAACAACCCTTCATAAAGAAGGAGTGGCAGCCTTCGAACGCATCACCTCAGAACTCAGGGCTATTATGGAAGAAAAAGGCTATAAAAATCTGGAAGATTTCCGAGGGAAATTGAAGTATATTGAGGAGTAATTAAAATACGACTGTTTAAGATTGAAGAAAGCTCCATATTTGAAGACTTTCTTCAATCTTTTTTAAGGCAACGGTAATATCTGAGAACTACTAACCTCCGCTTTTTAAAGATATTTTAAAATTGTATTACACTACGAGTAAAATAAATAATGAAGATGAATCATATCATTCAGTTCATTATAAAAGCTCCTCTAAATTTTGGAAAATTTAAGAAAAATATTACAGAGAGGTAAATAACTGTTGCGGAAATATTTTCTATGTAATCTATTTATAGTATAATAGAAGTAAGGTAGCAAGTTACAAATTAAACTAAATATTTAATATCATGAAGGAGGAATTATGAAAAGCACAAGAAGATGGTTGATAGTTTTGTTTAGCATTCTAGCAGTTATTGGGATAGTAGTAGGAGGATTTGGTATGTACCAACATCAGAAGAAACAGGAAATGATACGCATTGCAACTAGTAAAGAAGCAAGAAAGGTTTATGAAGAACATATGAGAGCGAATGATCCTAATGCTCTAACCAGAGAAGGAGTTATTCAATCTTATGAAATTGATACTGAGACATTAGAATATAATCCGATGGGGGGACTGATGGTTCGATTGTATTTTAATAACAATAAAGAGTTGGACTTTCATTTTGGATTGATAAAAAATGACAATGGAGAGTATGAAACATATGGATATACCGTATCACCTAAATTATCAGCTTTGTTAAAGGAAAATGTTAAATGAGCAAAAAATATGTGAATGAACAAAATCTTCAGACGGCTATGACTGAATATAACGATAATTCTCTTAATCGTGAAGTAAAAGATCAGTATGATAGAAGTGTTGGCACAGTCTCTCAAGTTTACGATAATACTGGTCACGTTGCTCTTCCTTCTTATTATGGAACTCCAGAATCATCAATCATCAATCCAGTTGTGACAACGACTTCTGGTGCTGGTGAGCAAGTCTATGCTGTAGTTGATAATCCAGAAGTTCCAGCTGAGCAAGTTCAGGAAGTAACCGTTCTTTTTCGTGGCTCAACCGCTCCAGATAAAATAGGGACCAATCCTGGAGATGTATGGAATGATTGGATAGAAAATGATGCTCTCCTTGCTCTTCGTGTATGGTATCAAGAAAGTAAACCTTCTTTTCTTAGTAACGACCGTTCAACGGGACAATTGAAAGCCTCCTCGAGAGCCTTAAAGGATATTATGGAAAAATATCCAAATGCTAAGATTAATATTTATGGCCACTCACTAGGCTCTATGGATGCCCAATATTCAATGGCTGATTTATCACCTGAGAATATTAAGAGAATCCAGAAAGCTTATATCTATAATGGCCCCAATGTCTATGGGATTTTAAGTGATAAGCAACGAGAAACTGTTGATTTGATTAAAGATAGGATAAAGAACTATGCTGATCCAAAAGATATGATTAGCATGGTAGGCAGAAAGATTGAGAAAGGAAGTGATGGATCAGTTGGAATTGTTCACTTTGTAGAGAGTAGAGAGGTAGGCTTTGTTGGTCAACACATGACTAACGGTTATCAATTGGATGAAAAGGGAAATATTATACTCAAAACAAGCACAGAAATGCAACCAATAAAAGAACTTGTTGCTATACAACTATCTGCATTTGAAAGGCATAAAAACACCCTTGCTTCAGATGGTTACTCTAGTAATGAGAAAATTTTTTTAGATAGTGAACAATCTTCAATTATTGCTTCTGGTCTGGATAGTGCTGCTCAAGCAGGTTTGACAAGAATTAGTCTAGCAAGGAATGAGGCTATAATGCAGATGGAAAATTTTTATGATTTATCTAAAACAGCTTTAGAAACAACCTGTACTGCCTTGAGTGCTGGCGAGATTGAGACAATTTTAATTAGTGAGGGTGTCAGTAAGACGGATATCGTGGAACCTTTACGTAGTCATTTTGATGCTGAGGTTACAAAAGCAACAGCTATTGCCACTGCTTTTTCAAATGTCCGATCAGACATCGAAAGTGCGATCAAAAAAATGACAGAAGAGGATGCCCAATTAGCAGGAGATTTTAATCAATGGA
This sequence comes from Streptococcus sanguinis, assembly GCF_020729725.1. Taxonomy (GTDB): domain Bacteria; phylum Bacillota; class Bacilli; order Lactobacillales; family Streptococcaceae; genus Streptococcus; species Streptococcus sanguinis_V. Next base: position 200,268 of record NZ_JAJEPA010000012.1, read on the forward strand.
GCAAGATTTGATTTATCGTTCGTTAAGAGCGAAAGAGAGTGAGTTAGAGGAGCTAGAAATCTTCTATCGGAGAAATAAGCGAGAGCTTGCTAATAAATGGAATGATATTGATGAAATCTTTCGTTTCAGAACGACTTTGATTAATCAAGAAGCTGAACAAGCTCGTCAATTTGTGAGAACCATGAAAGTATCAGATTCTTCATTTCTAAATGGTTATTACAATAAACTGACTGAATTTTTAGATGAGACTGAACTTGCTCATAAAATAGAACAAGGAAAGTTAGAAGTAGAAGAGGAAGATTTGCGAGAAGCTTTTTATAAAAAACGAGCCTTATATGAAGAAGATATTGAAGAATTGAGGAGAGAATATGCAAAAACCTTTGAGTGAACTGAATGCCTTTGGCGATACCAAGGATTTCATGAAGAAGCTTGAAACAAATCGCATTAAGCTCTTTTGGGTGCCGATGATGAAGGCAGAGAAAGAAAAGATTAAGAAAGCAGGTGAAGACGAAATAAGAAAGGCTGCTAAATCAACAAAAGAAACGATTGAAAATCTATATAATAAATTAGATACTTCAGAAAGTATGATGGGTGCTATGGCTAAAAAAGTGAAGCAAGTTGTCGGTGAGCAAAAAAATAAATATGATGAGATTCTGCCTGTATAATAGTGGTTATAGTCAGTAGCAGAAATCATTTTTGAGTTGAATCACTATAAAATTTACTCCTTTTATGAGAAAATAGACGCAAAGAAATGAGGTGCTTTTATGGCAGAAATTTATTTAGCAGGTGGATGCTTCTGGGGATTGGAAGAGTACTTTTCTCGCATTGAGGGTGTGGAGGAAACGACAGTGGGCTACGCCAATGGACAAGTAGAAACAACCAACTACCAGCTGATTCACCAGACGGACCATGCAGAAACAGTTCATCTAATCTATAATGAAAAGCGAGTCAGCCTGCGGGAAATCCTGCTCTATTATTTCCGAGTTATTGATCCTCTGTCGGTCAATAAGCAGGGAAATGATGTGGGGCGTCAGTATCGGACGGGCGTTTACTATACGGATCAAGCCGATAAGGCGGTCATTGAGCAGGTCTTTGCTGAGCAGGAAAAGCAGCTGGGACAAAAGATTGCTGTTGAGCTAGAACCTTTGCGCCACTATGTCCTAGCTGAGGACTATCATCAGGATTATCTCAAAAAAAATCCCGGTGGCTACTGTCATATCAATGTCAATGATGCCTATCAGCCCTTGGTCGATCCTAGCCCATACGAGAAACCTACAGATGCGGAACTAAAAGAGCAGCTGACGGAAGAGCAGTATCAGGTGACCCAGCATAGTGCGACAGAGCGCCCTTTCCATAATGCCTACAATGCCACTTTTGAAGAAGGAATTTATGTAGATGTGACGACTGGTGAGCCCCTCTTTTTTGCTGGAGACAAGTTTGAATCTGGCTGCGGCTGGCCTAGCTTTAGCCGGCCGATTGCCAGAGATGTTCTAAAATACTATGAAGACAAGAGTCATGGCATGGAGCGGATTGAAGTGCGCAGCCGTTCTGGTAATGCCCATCTGGGCCATGTCTTCACTGACGGTCCAGAAGCAGCAGGCGGCTTGCGCTACTGCATCAACTCAGCAGCTCTGCGATTTATTCCGAAAGAAAAAATGGAAGCAGAAGGATATGGCTATCTGCTGACCTTCATGCAGTAAAAGGGCATAAAATCAACTCAAATGCTTCAAATCGTTATATAATTTTTTTATCACGGCGATAAATTATTTATATAAGCCAAGTCTCCTTTAACATGGTAAAATGAGAAGTAATCTTATAAAATAGAAGATTTAGAATTTTATCCATTAAAGGAGAATAAATGATGAATTTGAAAAAAATCTTTTCAGTAGGCTTAGTCGGCCTTGCAGCCTTGGGTTTGGCAGCTTGCGGCGGTTCTTCTAGTAAGGAGAACAAATCAGCAGACGGACCTGTAACCGTCAAGGTTGGGGTGATGAGTCTGAGTGATACAGAAGAAGCGCGCTGGAACAAGGTTCAAGAGATTCTTGACAAAGAAAATGCAGGTGTTAAATTAGAGTATACGCAGTTTACTGACTACTCTCAGCCTAACCAAGCTCTGCTTGACGGTGATGTGGATATCAACGCTTTCCAACATTACAATTTCCTTGAAAACTGGAACAAAGAGAAGGGAGCAGACCTTGTGTCTGTTGCGGATACCTATATCGCACCTATTCGTCTCTACTCTGGTACAAAGGACGGCAAAAATAAATACACAGATGTGAAAGACATCCCAGAAAATGGGACAATTGCCGTTCCAAATGATGCGACAAATGAGAGCCGTGCTCTTTATCTTCTTGAATCAGCTGGCTTGATTAAGCTTGATGTTAAAGGGAACGAGCTTGCGACTGTTGCCAATATCAAAGAAAACAAGAAGAATCTGACAATTTCTGAGTTGGATGCTTCTCAAACACCAGCTTCTCTGACTTCAGCAGATGCTGCAGTTGTCAATAATACTTTCGTCCGCGAAGCAGGCATTGACTACAAGAAGGCCCTCTTCAAAGAAGAAGCCAATGAAAACTCAAAACAATGGTATAACCTGATTGCAGCGAAACCAGACTGGAAGAAATCAGACAAGGCTGACGCAATTGAAAAAATTATCAAGGCTTACCACACTGATGAAGTGAAAAAAGTTATCGAAGAATCATCAGATGGTATGGATCAGCCAGTGTGGTAATTTTTACCGGCAGAAGGTCATTGTATTGAATAAATGAAATGATTAAGAAGGGCGGAGATTAGCTTCTCCAGCCCTTTATCTGCTATTAGGGTCATTTAGTTTGATCATTATCTAGCTTTGAGCTAGGTTGGTACAGATTGCAGCACACAACTTATCACTATCTTTGGTCAAATGACAGGCGGAAATCAAACTAAAAGGTTACAGAGGATACATCACATATTGGACAAATCAAGGAGTGAATCGGAAATTATGGGCAAAGAAATTATCAAATTGGATCACATTGATGTCGTTTTTAATCAAAAAAAGCAAGACATTAAGGCCGTAGAAGATGTGACCATTCATATTAATCAGGGAGATATTTATGGAATTGTAGGCTATTCTGGTGCCGGGAAATCTACTCTGGTTCGTGTCATTAACTTGCTGCAGGTGCCGTCTGCTGGTAAGATTACGGTGGATGATACGGTTTTCTATGATCATCATCAGGTTCAACTTACTGCAGCGCAGCTGCGCCAAAAGCGTAAGGATATCGGAATGATTTTCCAGCATTTTAACCTCATGGCACAGATGACAGCCAAGGAAAATGTTGCCTTTGCGCTCAAGCACTCTCCTTTATCAGCTGCTGAAAAAGAGAAAAAAGTTCATACGCTTTTAGATTTAGTGGGCTTAGCAGATCGGGCAGATAATTATCCTGCCCAGCTGTCTGGTGGTCAGAAGCAGCGGGTAGCCATTGCACGGGCCTTGGCCAATGATCCCAAAATCCTAATCTCGGACGAGTCCACATCTGCTCTGGATCCTAAGACCACCAAGCAGATTCTGGCTCTATTGCAGGATTTGAATCAAAAATTGGGTCTGACTATTGTCCTCATTACCCACGAAATGCAGATTGTCAAGGACATTGCTAACCGGGTAGCAGTTATGCAAAATGGCCGGCTGATTGAGGAAGGCTCAGTTCTGGATATTTTCTCTAATCCCAAGAATGAGCTGACCCAAGACTTCATTACGACCGCAACCGGTATCAATGAGGCCATGATCAAAATCAACCAGCAAAAGATTGTGCAAAACCTGCCGGAAAATTCCATTTTGGCACACCTGAAATACTCAGGTGTGGTGACGGACACAGCCATTATAAACGATATTTACAAACAGTATCACATATCTGCCAATATTCTTCACGCCAATATTGAGATTTTAGATCATGTACCGGTCGGAGAAATGGTCGTTATCTTATCTGGAGAGACCAAGCAACTGGCGGCGGTGCAGGAAAGTCTGCGCGAAGCAGGAGTAGAGCTGCATGTTCTGAAAGAAGGGAGTAACTAATGCTACAGCTGATTCAACAATTTATGCCCAATGTTTATAGAATGGGCTGGTCTGGGCAGGCTGGCTGGGGAACAGCTATTTACCTGACTCTGTATATGACTATCATTCCTTTCTTTATCGGTGGGATTCTAGGCTTTATCGCAGGTCTCTTGCTTGTCTTGACAGGGCCGAGAGGTATTTTGGAAAATAGACTTGTCTTTTTCGTCTTGGACAAGGTTACCTCTATCTTCCGGGCGATTCCGTTCATCATTCTCCTAGCCCTCATCAATCCTTTTACTCGGATTATTGTGGGAACTGGGATTGGACCGACTGCGGCCTTGGTCCCTCTTTCACTGGCTGTTTTTCCTTTCTTTGCCCGTCAGGTTCAGGTGGTCTTATCCGAATTAGACCGAGGAGTGATTGAAGCGGCGCAGGCTAGTGGAGCAACCTTCTGGGACATTGTCGGTGTTTACCTGCGGGAAGGTCTGCCGGACTTGATTCGGGTGACGACTGTTACGCTGATCTCTCTGGTTGGTGAGACCGCTATGGCCGGAGCGATTGGAGCTGGTGGACTGGGAAATGTTGCCCTGACTTATGGTTATCAACGTTTCAACCATGATGTGACCATTCTTGCGACTATTCTTATTTTGCTGCTCATCTTCTTTATTCAGTTTGTTGGGGATTTCCTGACACGGAAGATTAGTCATAGATAATGATTGACAACTAGGGCCTCAGCTGGGGCTCTTTTTTATTCCATAATTGTATTAAAAGACTTGCACAATTAGATTAGGCTTGTTATAATAGCTAAAATCTCTTGAAGTCAAGTGTTGGGAAAGTGAGGATATGGCGGATGAAAGCTTATACAAATGTCAATCTAGTGACCTGTGACAGCGCATTTCATGTTTACCGGGAAGGGCTGTTGGTCGTGGAAGATGACCGCATTGCCTACTGCGGTCCCTATGATGAAAACTGGCTAGGGAAATGCAGTGAAATAGTGGATTATGAAGGGGCTTGGATCATTCCAGGGCTGGTCAACTGTCATACTCACTCGGCCATGACCTTGCTGCGCGGGATTCGTGATGACAGCAATCTGCATGAGTGGTTGGAGGGCTATATCTGGCCAGCAGAAAGTCGATTCACATCGGATCTAACGACCCAGGCTGTCCAGCTGGCTATGGCTGAAATGCTGCTGTCAGGAACAACGACTTTTAACGACATGTATAATCCTCAGGGAGTGGAGATTGACCGGATTTATCAGACTGTGCGGCAGTCTGGTATGCGCTGCTATTTCTCACCAACACTCTTTAGCTCAGCCGCGGAAACGGCAGAAGAGACTCTGGCTCGTACTCGGGCCATTATTGAGAAAATTCGCTCCTATGACGATGAAGATTTTCAGGTTATGGTGGCGCCTCATTCACCTTATGCCTGTGACGAAGATCTGCTCAAGGGCAGTCTTGAACTAGCGCGTGAGCTAGACTTGAAGCTTCATATCCATGTGGCGGAGACACAGGATGAAAATAAAATCATACTGGAGCGCTATGGCAAACGGCCTCTGGCTTTCTTAAAGGGTTTGGGCTACTTGGAGCAGCCAGCCATTTTTGCTCACGGGGTTGAACTAAATCCGTCAGAGATTGCGGATTTGACGGCTTCTCCAGTCAGCATCGCCCACAATCCTATCAGCAACCTCAAGCTGGCTTCTGGTGTAGCTCCAGTGACAGACTTACTAGCCGCTGGGGTGACCGTTGGCTTAGCGACGGACTCTGTCGCTTCCAATAATAATCTGGATATGTTTGAAGAAGGTCGGACAGCTGCTCTCCTTCAGAAGATGCGGGCAGGCGATGCGACCCAGTTTACGATTGAGCAGGCCTTGAAAGCTTTGACCATTGAAGGAGCCAAAGCTCTGGGCTTAGAGAAGAAAATCGGCAGTCTGGAAGCGGGCAAGCAAGCCGATTTCATTGTCATTCAGCCTAAGGGACGACTTCATCTCTATCCTTTGGAAAATATGCTGTCGCACCTAGTGTACGCAGTCAAAGGCAGCGATGTTCAGGATGTCTACATTGCAGGGCAGCAGGTTGTCCGAGACGGCCAAGTGCTGACCGTTGATCTAGGAAATTTTGTGTAAGTGTAAAAGCTTAAAATGGAAGTGAGGAACAAGCCTTGCTTCCATTTGTTTTTATAAAATTCTACAAATTATTCAGAAAACGCTTGCATTTTCTCTGACTTCTGATATAATGGACTTATGGATTGTTACTGGTCAAGCAGGCAAAACCTAAGCAAATACGAGATACGAAGCAGTTTCTTGCTTTCTATTTGGTGTGTGTTTAGGTTTTTTTCGTTCCCTATTTTCCGGGAATAGGAACAGACTGCTAACCTAAAAAATACAAGGAGGATCCATTATGGCTAAAGACTATACAGAATTAGCTCAGGATATTGTTGCCCATGTAGGTGGCAAGGACAACATCACCAAACTGGTACACTGCGTGACACGCTTGCGTTTTTCTCTAAAGGATGAATCTAAGGTAGATACAGACTATCTGATGAAGCGCGACGGAGTTGTAACGGTTGTCAAGGCCGGTGGTCAATATCAAGTTGTTATTGGTAATCATGTGCCAGATGTTTATGAAACGGTGCTCAAGGTTGCTGGAATTGCTGGTGAAGGCAGTGTTGATGCAGATGATGATGCTGTAGAAGGAAATCTGTTTGACCGCTTCATTGCGCTCGTATCTGGTCTCTTCCAGCCGATGCTTGGTACCTTGTCAGCAGCAGGTATGATAAAAGGTGTGGTAGCCATTATGGCAGCCTTAGGCGTTTCCAAAACAGATGGTGCTTACGTCGTTCTCAATGCAGCCGGTGATGGTATCTTTCAGTTTCTTCCTTTAATTTTGGCTATTACATCTGCTAAACGTTTCAAGATGAATCAGTTCACTGCTTTGGCTATCGGTTTTGCCTTGGTTTATCCAAATATTGCAGCTAGTTTTACAGCGGAAAAACCGCTTTATACACTTTTTGGTGGCACACCGATTGAATCTCCGATTTTCTCGACTTTCTTCGGTCTTCCTATTATCTTCCCTACATCTAGCTACTTATCAACGGTTCTTCCAGTAATTACAGCTGTTTGGGTTGGAGCCAAGATTGAAAAAGGCTTTAAAAAAATCATTCCAGATGTTGTCAAAGTCTTTATCGTACCATTCTTTACCCTTTTGATTACAGTGCCACTGGCCTTTCTGGTTATCGGTCCGGTTATGAGCTGGGCGTCTGATTTGGTTGGTGCTCTTTTTACAAGTATCTATGACTTTAGTCCGGTGCTGTACGGTATCGTCCTAGGGGCTGCTTGGCAGGTTCTGGTCATGTTTGGTCTTCACTGGGGCTTGGTACCGCTAGCAATCTTGGAGCTCCAAAAGGGTCCTGGGGTCATCCTTGTTGCCACAATTGCGATTTGTTTTGCTCAGGCAGGTGCCCTGCTCAATATCATGATGCGTACTAAAGAAGATAAGGTTCGTCAGCTTTCGATTCCAGCTTTCATCTCATCTCTCTTTGGTGTGACGGAGCCAGCTATTTACGGGATCACGCTTCCAATGCGCTTGCCATTCATCATGACCTGTATTTCTGGAGCTCTGACTGGTGCTTATCTGGCTTTCTTTGATGTCAAAATGCAGGTTATGGGTGGTTTGGGACTCTTTGCCATTCCATCCTTTATCGAAGCTGGCAATAGCATGACTTTGATTCACTTCCTCATTGCCATTGTGGCAAACTTTGTGCTAGGTTTTGGCCTGACTCAGCTGGTCAAGATTCCAAATCTTTTCGGTGGTCCGTCAGAAAAAGATGCTGCCGAGTCTTTAGATTCTGAAAAAGAAGCAGTCTCAGCGGGAATTACAGAGCAAGTCGTGACCAGTCCATTAGCTGGCGAGATAATCGCTCTTGAGGACACTCCGGACGCAGTTTTTGCCAGCGGGGCTATGGGCAAAGGAGTTGCCATTGAGCCAAGTGTCGGTGAAGTAGTAGCGCCTGCTGATGGGGTCATTCGCCTGCTCTTCCCTACCAACCATGCTATTGGTTTAGCTACGGATGATGGAGCAGAACTGTTGATTCACGTCGGTATGGATACAGTAGCCCTTGACGGAAAAGGCTTTACAGCCCATGTTGTCCAAGGCTCTAAAGTCAAGAAAGGACAGCTTTTGCTTAGCTTTGATATCGATACTATCAAGGAGGCTGGTTATCCAGTGACAACTCCAATCATTGTTACTAACACAGCTAATTATAAGCAGATTAAAGTCCTTGCAAAAGGAGAAGTTCAGCTTGGTGATCGGCTCTTAGAATTGAAAAAATAGAAAATGAAGCAGGAGAATGGTGGAAGCATGCCGCAATTTGGAGATTGTAGCACGCTTCTCCCCGCTCCTGCTTTTTGCTTTGCTTTCCTTTTGACGGTAAAAATAGTACAATATAGTAAATATTGATGCACTATTATCAAGTAAGAAAAAGCGGAGAGATGTGATGGATAAAAAAATTCTTTGGGAGAAGATTCAGACTTTTTTTCAGGAACTTTGGAAAAAGATATCTGATTTTGCTGCGGAGCATACTCTCCTGACAGATGCCTACCAAGCTTGGCGGGATTGGATTAAGAAGTTACCGCTTCCTCGTCCTAAGTTCTTTCAAAAACAGCTTAGCAATCGCCAGTTTGTCGGAGTGCTTTTGACCGTAGTAGGGCTGTCAGCCAGCTTAATCCTCTTGTCAGAACATTTGCAGGATTTTACCTTTCTGTCTCCTAGTAAGAAAGAGCGTCAGTCAGATTCCTCTCAGAATCAGACGGTTCGTATCATGGCGACTGGGGATTTGCTTTATCATGACGGCCTTTATCTGAGTGCTCAGAAAGAAGATGGCACTTATGATTTTTCTGAGAATTTCCACTATGCTAAGGAATGGCTTCGACAGGGAGATTTGGTCTTAGGGGACTTTGAAGGCACGATTCGGCCGGACTATCCCTTGAATGGCTATCCGATCTTTAATGCTCCAGAAGCCGTAGTTCCAGCAATCAAGGATGCCGGCTATCAGGTGATGGACTTGGCTCATAACCATATTTTAGACTCTGGCTTGGAGGGAGTTTTTACTACAGCTCAGGCTTTTGAAAAAGAGGGAATCACTCCCATCGGTGTTTATCCGCATGAAAGCCGCAGTCAGGCACCGCTATTGATAAAGAAAGTTAAAGGCATTAAGATTGCACTGCTGGCTTACTCCTATGGTTATAATGGCATGGAAGGGCTGCTCAGTCAGGAAGACTATGACAATCGCCTGTCCGATCTGGATGAAGAAAAGATGCGGGCCGAGATTGAGCGGGCAGAAAAGGAAGCTGACCTCACAGTCGTCATGCCTCAGATGGGGATAGAGTACCAGCTGGAGCCGACAGAAGAGCAGATGACCCTCTACCATAAAATGGTTGACTGGGGAGCAGATATCATCTTTGGAGGGCATCCGCATGTGGTTGAGCCGGCAGAGATTTTAGAGAAAGATGGCCGGAAGAAGCTGATCATGTATTCTATGGGAAATTTCATTTCCAATCAGCGCATCGAAACTATGGAGGGAATTGAAAATGCTCATTGGACCGAGCGCGGAGTGCTGATGGATGTTACCATTGAAAAGACAACAAAGGGCACGCAGATAAAAAGTGCTCAGGCTCATCCGAGCTGGGTCAGCCGAGTTGAAAAGGGCGCTACTTCAGCAGACGGTCTTCCTTTATACACTTATCAGACTTGGATTTTGGACGATTTTGTCGAAGGTGGCAAGTATCGAGACAAACTGGACCAAGAAACCAGAGCACGGATTGATACCGCCTATCAGGAAATGAATTCTCATGTTGGACTGAACTGGCCGGGGCAATAAATTACTTGAATATGAGTTTAACCAGATTGGATTTGCCAATCTGGTTTTTGCTGTTTTGAAATTTAAGATTTTGTTATAATTAAAAAGGATTATAGAACTGTTAATGAATGAAACTGACCGCTTTCGAGCTCGTCTATTATGTTATTGGAAAGAAAATGAAATGTATTTTGGTTTGTGGTTGCTTTTGTATCTTATACCTATGTTTATCTTGTTTTTGTTGCTAGTGTGCTCCCTAGTCTTGTTGATTTTCTGCCTGTTTCTGAGAAGAAATCTCTTCAAGGAAAAGCAGGGACGCAATTTGTTGCTAGCTATCTTTTGGCTGGGGCTCTTCAATCTTCTGCTGAACTTGCTAGTATAGAAATGATTAGTTCTTAAGGAGAATAATCGAAACACTTAGGTCTTAGCTGACTTATATGTAAAAACATACTATTATTTCTGTCCTTCTTGTGAAATTAGCATAAAAAAACGAATACCCTCAGCATATTTTGGTTAGCAGGTATTCGTTTTTTATTTTCTATTTTAGAGCTTCATTTCTTCCGATACTGGCTTGGTGTCATTTGGTAGTATTTTTTAAACTGGCGGTTGAAGTTGGACAGGTTATTAAAGCCTGCTTGGCTGGAGATTTCCAGTACAGAGAGATTGGAGTGCTGCAGGAGTTCGGCTGCCTTGCGAAGGCGGAATTGAATCAGGTACTCAATGCAGGAAACGCCCAGATGCTTCTTGAAGAAGTTCATGAAATGGGTGGAGCTGTAGCCACAGATGCCAGCCAGTTGGTCAATATTTAGGTCTTCTTGGTAATGGGCATTGATGTAGTCGATGATGGAGCGAATCTTTTCTTCCTTGCGGTAGCCTTCTGGTGATAGGTCTTTGGAAATGACATAGCCATTCTCAAAGAGCAGGTAGAAGAGCTGGTTAAGCTGGGCTTTGAGCTGAAACTCGTAGTGAGATTTGCGGAAATAGCCTGTTTCCATAGCTGCTAAGAGGCACTGGCGAATCTCCGCATAGGCTGTATCATTGGACTTGATAACATGAGTCAAGTCTAGCTGACCATTGTAGAGGGGCTGCAAGTAGTTGATGCTGGCTTGATCCATGGCAGAGTAGCCCATCAGATCCAGATGGAAATTAATAGCGTCCATATAATGGCGCTCGTCGTTGATGGGGTGGATGGAGTGCAGGGCATTGGGGCGAATCAGGATAATATCACCTTTTTCGCTGTTAAAGTAGTCGTCGTCAATATGAAATTGTGCTTTTCCTTCGTGGACATAAATCATTTCAACATCGGTATGCCAGTGGAAAAGAATATCTGGATGACCATTCTCAGTGATGGTGCGGGTCAGAGAATAAGGGGTTCCTTGGTTTTTAAAAACGGTATTTTTATGTAGTTGGCCTAAATCAATCATGGGGACACTCTTTCGTAGAATAGTACAATTTATTAAGATAATTGTGTTAGAAAATATGTTTGACAACTATTATAATATAAATATAAAAAAAACGAAAGCGAGAAAATGCAAATGGGTAAATTTCCGCAGAATTTCCTCTGGGGTGGTGCAACTGCAGCCAACCAGTATGAAGGCGCCTATAATCTGGATGGAAAAGGCCTGTCTGTTCAGGATGTAACTCCAAAAGGCGGAGTGCCAGCCAAGCCAGGTGACCGCAATCCTTTGATTACTGAGGGGCCAACAGCAGATAATCTCAAGCTGGAAGGGATTGATTTCTATCATCGTTATAAGGAGGACGTTGCTCTCTTTGCAGAGATGGGTTTCAAGGTTTACCGAACTTCCATTGCTTGGTCTCGGATTTTCCCAAATGGGGACGAACTGGAGCCCAATGAAGCTGGCCTGCAATTCTACGACAATCTCTTTGACGAGCTGGCCAAATATGGCATTGAGCCGCTGATTACCCTGTCTCACTATGAAACGCCCCTGCATTTAGCGCGTCAGTACAATGGCTGGGCCAACCGCGATTTGATTGGCTTCTACGAGCGCTATGTCCGCACGGTTTTTACTCGCTATAAGGATAAGGTCAAGTATTGGCTGACTTTTAATGAAATCAACTCTGTTCTCCATGCTCCCTTTATGAGTGGGGGCATTGCCACGCCAGCTGAAGAACTATCCAAGCAGGACCTCTATCAAGCGGTCCACCATGAGCTAGTGGCTTCTGCCTTGGCAACTAAGATCGGTCATGAGATCAATCCTGATTTTAAGATTGGCTGTATGGTTCTCGCCATGCCGGCCTATCCTATGACACCTAAGCCAGAAGATGTGTTGGCAGCACGGGAATTTGAAAATCAAAACTACCTCTTCTCTGATATCCATGCGCGTGGAAAATATCCAGCCTATATCAATCGTTTCTTCAAGGAGAATGGGATTGAGATTCAGTTTGCGCCGGGCGACAAAGAGCTTTTGGCTGAAAATACTGTAGACTTTATTTCTTTCTCCTACTATATGAGTGTGGTTGCGGCTCATGATCCGGAAAATTATTCTTCCGGCCGAGGCAATCTTTTAGGTGGTATTATGAATCCTCATCTGGCTAGTTCAGAATGGGGCTGGCAGATTGACCCAGTCGGCTTGCGCTTGGTGCTAAATAGCTTTTATGATCGCTATCAGCTCCCTCTCTTTATCGTGGAAAATGGTCTTGGTGCCAAGGATGTCTTGGTGGATGGTCCAACTGGTCCAACGGTTGAAGATGACTACCGCATTGATTATCTCAAACAGCATTTGCAACAGGTAGGAGAAGCGCTGGAAGATGGCGTAGAATTGCTAGGTTACACGACTTGGGGTTGTATTGACCTGGTCTCAGCCAGCACTGCAGAACTCAGTAAACGTTATGGCTTTATCTACGTTGACCGCAACGATGACGGTAGTGGAACTCTAGCCCGTTATAAGAAAAAATCTTTTGATTGGTACAAAGAAGTCATTGCGACGAATGGAGGGAGTTTAGATGAAGATTGAGCATGTAGGGCTGTATGTCCGTGATTTAGAAGGCGCTAGACAGTTCTTTCAGGATTATTTTCAGGCGGCAAGCAACTCCCTTTATCATAATCCAAAAACTGGTTTTTCCTCTTACTTTCTGACCTTTGCATCTGGAGCGCGTCTGGAAATCATGACACGAGAGCATGATTTGGCAGATGCCAAAGAGGATTTGTACCAAACAGGCTATCATCACTTGGCTTTCGCTCTAGGCAGTCAGGAAGAGGTGGACCGACTGACGGCCCGCCTGGAAAGAGATGGCTATCCTGTCCTGAGCGGCCCCAGAGTGACCGGAGACGGCTACTACGAGAGCCTGCTGAAAGCTTTTGAGAATCTGCAGATTGAGTTAACCGTTTAGTTTGCTCCTTATAAAATGACCGAGCCGCATCTGGCTCGGTTTTTCTATGACCCTTAACGAAGCCATTCCGCAGGACGCAGCAAGCGTTACGGCTTTATCTACGTTGACCGCAAAGATGACGGTAGCGGAACTCTAGCCCGTTATAAGAAAAAATCTTTTGATTGGTACAAAGAAGTCATCGCGACGAATGGAGACAGTCTCTATCAGGATTGAATGACTTAAACAAAATAGAATGGTTCCTTATAAAATAAAGGATGAATCTTTTGATTCATCCCTTTTTTCTATACTTTTTATTTCTTCCAGCTATCCACTTCTTTTTGGTGGTTTTTGATCCATTCCTTGGCAGCGGCTTCTGGCGAAGTACCTTCGTTGATCTTGAGCATGACCTCTTCCATGTCCTTTTGAGTCCAGTTGAAGTTGTCTAGGACCTTGTTGACTTCTGGCAAGTCCTTGTCTAGATTTTTTCGAGTGATAGTGTGGATAGCTTCCTTGCCACCCATGGTTCCCTTAGGATCCTTGAGGTATTTGAGGTCGTATTTGGAGAACATCCAGTGTGGTGACCAGCCGGTTACGATGATATCTTCTTTATTCTTAATAGCCTGATCCAGAGCAGTGGTCATGGCTCCTGTTGAGGAAGAAGAAAGATTCCAGCCATTGAGATTGCTGTATTCTTGCATAGTCTTCTCAGTCGCGGTCATGATACCAGCGCCGGGCTCAATACCTGTGATGGTTTTCTTGGCTTGGTCTGACAGGTCTTCGATGGAGTCGGCGTCCATATAGCTTGGTACGACTAGCCCTGTCTTAACGCCCTCAAGGTTTGACCCCAAGTCCACTAGCTTATCCTTGTACTCCTCATAGAGAGCAGCGTGGGTGGTCGGCAACCAGGCGGAAACCATGGCATCGGCTTCGCCATTAGCAACGGACTTCCACATAACGGCATTGTCCAGCGGTGTGATGGTGACATCGTAGCCCATTTCCTTGAGAGCTTCCGCTACGACATTGGTTGAGGCAACTTCGGAGTCCCATTCAACATAGGCAAGGTTGACCTTTTCTTTTTTGCTTTGCTGAAGCTTGGTTACTTGATTTCCGACAAAGGCTGTCATGATGACAGCAGCCAGAGCAGACCAGAGCATAATCTTGTTGCGTTTTTCCTTGGCAGTGACCGGTGATTTTTTAGCCAGAGGTTGGTTGAGCTTCTGAGTCAGGCGGTCAATGATAATGGCCAGGATAACCAGAGATACCCCATTGACAAATCCGGAACCGATGTCGGCATGCTGCAGGGCAGAGAGAACGCCGCGGCCCAGTCCTGGCGCCCCAATCATAGAGGCAGTAACGACCATAGACAGAGCTAACATGATGGTCTGATTGACCCCAGCTAGAATGGTATTTTTAGCCAGAGGCAGCTCAACTTTGAAGAGCTTCTGCTTGCCAGTGCCCCCGAAGGAGTCTGACGCTTCAATCAGCTCGGTCGGAATCTGACGAATGGCTAGATTGGTAAAGCGGACAGTCGGTGGCAGGGCAAAGATGACAGAGGCAAAGACCCCAGGCACCATACCGATACCGAAGAAAGCCACGGCCGGTATCAGGTAGACAAAGGCCGGCATGGTCTGCATAAAGTCCAGCAAGGGCTTAATGACAGCTTCGACACGATTGCTCTTAGCCATCCAAATTCCCAGTGGAATACCGATGATAATGGAAATGGCACTGGAGACGATAACCAAGGTCACAGTGTTCATAAGATTTTCCCAGAGGCCTTGGTTGTAAACAAAGAGCAGGCCCAGGAAGGTGAGCAGGGGCAGCCCCAGCTTACGCTTGGAAATCAAATAGGTAAAGATAGTGATGACTGCGATAAAGAGCAGGGGCGGAATGAAGAGCAGGGTGTCTGTCATTCCATTCATGATGGCATTTCCGATAGCCTGAAGGACCGAGAAAAGTCCGGAGAAGGTATCAGTTACCCAGTTAGTAAAGGCCTCAACCCATTGAGAAACGGGGATTGGCTGTTGTAAAATATTCAAAATGCGAACCTCTCTTATTCTTCAGATTCAGTAGTATTGGCCAGGGCCTCGATAACCCGGCCCTTGATAATAACGCCGACTAGTTTGTCCTGATCGTTGACCACAGCCAGGGGCGCCGGTGAATCATAAATCAGCGGGAAAATATCTGTAATCAGGGTTTCCTGAGTGACCTTGCGGACGTTCTTATCAATCACTTCAGCCAGTGCTTGATGTTGCTTACGGGCATCTCGGGCGGCTTCGGCAGTTAGACTACCCTTGAGATGTCGCTTCCTATCCACAGCCAGCAGCATACTGACCTCTTCTTTTTTCATCCGATTAAGAGCCACGGTTGGTCCGTCAATGTCAATGTTAGTAGTCAGTGGCGTTGTCATGATATTCTGGGCAGTCAAGACCTTGGAGCGGTCAACATCTTCAACGAACTCTCGAACGAAGTCGTTGGCTGGATTGGTCAGGATTTCCTCACCGGTGCCAATCTGCATAATCTGACCGTCAGCCATAATGGCAATACGGTCACCGATACGCAGGGCCTCATTGAGATCGTGCGTGATAAAGATAATGGTACGCTCATGCTCTGCCTGCAGATCCAGCAGCTCATCCTGCATTTCGCGGCGGATAAGGGGATCTAGAGCTGAGAAGGCCTCGTCCATGAGCAGAATATCAGGATTATTGGCCAAAGCTCGAGCTAAGCCAACCCGCTGCTGCATCCCGCCGGAGAGCTGATCGGGGTATTGGTCCTTGAAAGAGAGGAGACCGGCATTGTCTAGAGCTTGTTCAGCTAGGCGCGTGCGCTCCTCCTTATCAACACCTCGGACTTCCAGACCGAACTCAGTATTTTCCAGAATGGTCCGATGCGGAAAGAGTCCGAAGTTCTGGAAGACCATATTGAGCTTGTGGCGGCGAACGTCACGCAGCTCCTCTTCGTTCATCTTGGCTACATCTTGGCCGTCGATGTAAATGTCGCCTGATGTTGGGTCAATCAATCGGTTGAGCAGGCGGATAAGGGTAGACTTCCCACTACCGGACAGTCCCATGATGACAAAAATTTCTCCGGTCTGAACCTCAAAGTTTACATCGTAAACTCCGACAGTAGCACCGGTTTTTTCTAAAATTTCCGTTTTGCTTTTGGCTTGCTGCACCATTTCCAGTGCCTGCTTTTGCCTTTTACCGAAAATTTTAGTCAAATGTTTTACTTCTAGTTTATTCAACGTATTTCTCCTTTTGCACAAGTGACTACATGTTTGTTTTGATAAGTTGTCACTTAAAAGACCATCACAGTATAACATCGTGTGGTCACTTTGTCAAACCCAAAAGACCGTCAGACCGGCCTTTTTCGGCTATTATAAAAAAGGAGGTTGATTTTCTGGAATATTTCCGAAAGTCATAAAAACCTTGTCAGACAGCGGATTCGCCTGTCTATTCTGTTTTTTGACAAAGAAAAAAACAAGTGCTGTTTCACTTGTTTGTTTCAATTTCATTAAAAAATAAATTATGCATCAAACCGACTGATAATTCGTTGCCAACAAAGTAGATGGTATTGCCGGCTTCCAGCTTGGTATAAGGACCAGGCGAGACTAGGAGTTGGTCTCCCTGCTGGACTGCGACAATGGTAGCGCCAGTTGAGTGCCAAATATTGAGCTCAGTGATAGATTTTCCTAGGTTGATGGCGTCTGTTGAGAGCTGGAGCTCGTAGGGATTGAATGGGAAGCGCTGCTGGACATCTTTAGTTCGGCTGAGAAGCTGGTTAAGCAGCTGGGAAAAGTTAGCAAATTCTTCCTCTTGGCGTTGGATGCTCTGGTGGAGCTTGCTTTTGAGGTCCTGCAGAGAGTTGACATCTTTATAGGTCTCGAGAAACTGCTGAGCTTTTTCCTTGGAGGAGATGAAGGCTCCACTGCCATGACGGACTTCCATGATTTCCAGGTCTACCAGCACATTAATAGCCTTGCGGGCTGTCTCAGGTGAGACATTGAAGTTGCTGGCTAGGGTAGAGCGGGCATAGATCTTGCTTCCGATGGGATATTTGCCGTCAACGATTCGCTCGGCAATGGCGACGGCAATCTGCTGGTAGCGTGGGAATGCGACTTCTTTTTTGCTCATGAGGACCTCCAATTTACAACAGAAATATAGCTATGATTATAATATAAAACTGGAAGATTGAAAAGTGGCCTTTGTAAAATCGACCGTCTTATCCGCCTCTTCTTGCCTTTCTTTTTACTTTTTTAAGTAGTATAATATGTCTAAAAGTCAGAGGTTTTCTGGAAGGGGTGAGGATATTTATGTCACAATTTATCGTGGTATTACTGGGCTTTTTGGCGGTGCTAGTGTTTGTCATAGCCTCTGCTATTCGGAGAAAGCTTCGCTTTAAGAAGCGTTTAGCTGCTGCTTGGGGAAGTCGTGAGCGGGTGGATTGCCGGCCAGACAGTGAGTCCAGTCTATATGAGTCTTTTTTGTTAGACGAAGAAGCTGGAACCTATGATAGTCTGGTGGACGACCAGACTTGGGGAGATTTGGACTTTTTTGGTATTTTTCAGGATATTGATACAGCATCCCAATCCAGTCTAGGTTCAGAGTACCTTTACAGCAAACTCCGCCTGTTGCATTTCGAGGCAGATCAGGAATTTGATGATTTGCAGGCATATTTAGCCCAACATCCAGAGGTGCGCATTCAGCTGCAGCTGCTTTTTTCTGAGCTTGGCAAGAAAAATCACAATCAAGCTAAGAAGCTGATCTATAAACAAGCTCAGGCGAATCACAAGGGAAGTTTTTACCTGTTCTTGGCTGGGATTCCGCTAGTTTCCCCTTTACTCTATTTTATCAATCCTAGTCTGGGATATATAGTTCCCATCATCAGCATGGCCTTTAATATCGTTTACTCCATGGCCACGCGCTGGTCTCTCGAGATGAAGTTGGATAGCATGGGCTATCTGGTACGGATCTTCTATATTGGTGAAAAGATCGCCCGCCTGCCCTTGCCCCAGCAAGCTGCTCTGAAAGAAGCGGTGGCTTCTTTTAGCCGAACACGGCTTTTTGGAGAAGTCTTTCGGCCCCAGTCGGGTGCCTCTGAGTTGGAGATTTTCTATCTCTATATCAACTCCGTCTTGCTGATACCTCAGTTGGCTCAGGCCTATATCTCCAATCGTCTGGTCAAGGCCAATCAACAGGCTAGGCAAGTGCTGGAGATTCTAAGTCGCTTAGAGGCAGCGATTGCTGTACTTAACTACAAGGAAAGCTTGCCAATTTATACGAAACCTAGCTTTACAAGCTCAGCTGGTATGAAGGGCAAGGGTCTCTATCACCCACTCTTAGAGCGACCTGTCAGCAATGATTTGGACTTTTCTAAGAATATGATGATTAGTGGCGATAATGCTTCTGGAAAATCGACTTACCTGAGAATAGCAGCTATCAATGCTATCTTGGCTCAGGGGTTAGGCTTTGCTTGCGCCGAGAGCTTGACCTTGCAGCATGGTCATGTCTTGAGCTCAATGGATGTGACCGATGACATCGGCTCTGGGGATAGTTACTTTATCACTGAGAGTCGGGCTATTGAGCGCATGATAGATTCCTTGAAAGAAGAGGGCTTGCACTACTTTTTCATTGATGAGCTTTTTAAGGGAACCAATACTGTTGAGCGGATTGGTGCAGGGCTGGCAATCATTGATTGGCTTGCTCAGAAGCCCTGTCTTTATATGATTTCGAGCCATGATGTGGAGTTGGTAGCAGCCTCTGGTCAGCTCAATGCTCAATATCACTTTGACAGTCAATATATAGCAGGAGAGATTGTCTTTGACTATAAAATTAAGCAAGGCAGCGCTTTGACCAAGAATGCGGTTAATACACTAGAGAGCCTGAACTATCCAGAAGAGATTACGGATACAGCTAGGGAGATAATCACAGCCTATGAATCCAGCGGTTCTTGGAACTTGCTGGGAAAGAGGCAATCCAAATTGGATGATAAAGATAGAAATGGATAAAAAGATGACTGTAAAGATGATAGCGACAGACATGGATGGAACCTTGCTAGACGGACAGGGACAGCTGGATTTGCCGCGTTTGACAACTATTTTAGATGAGCTGGAGAAGAGAGACATTCGCTTTGTGGTAGCTACTGGCAATGAAATTCCACGAATGCGCCTGCTATTGGGAGATTTGGTAGAACGCATGACCTTGGTAGTCGCCAACGGAGCGAGGATTTTTGAAGGAAATCGGCTAAGCATGAGCAGCTTCTGGGAACATGGATTGATTAGGGATGCGCTGGCTTACTTTGCCGGGCGTGAAAAGGAGCTTCAGCTGGTTGTGACTTCTGAAAGAGGCGGCTTTGTCCAGGAAGGGACAGAATTTCCCTTGATCGAAAAGGTTATGACTAAGGAAATGGCCCAGCTTTTCTATAAGCGGATGAATTTTGTGCCTAGCCTTCAGGATTATCCCTTTGACAAGGTCTTGAAAATGAGTATGATGGTAGAAGAGGCTGCAGCAGCAGAGCATGCTCGTCTGATTAATCAGCATTTTGCAGGCCGATTGAGCGCGGTTGCTAGTGGTTATGGAGCCATTGACATCCTCCAAGATGGGATGCACAAGGCTTGGGGCTTGCAGCAACTGATGGCTAAGTGGCAGATTCAAAGCTCGGAAATCATGGCTTTTGGCGATAGTGAAAATGATATAGAAATGCTTGAATTAGCTGGTATTTCTTACGCTATGGAGAATGGCGATGAGCGGGTCAAAGGGGTGGCAGATTACCTAGCGCCAGCCAATACAGAAGCCGGTGTTCTACATGTGCTTGAGCAATACTTAGAAGAGGAAAAAGGATAATGGCAGTACAATTACTAGAAGAATGGCTTCTCAAGGAGCAGGCAAAATTGCAGCAAAACTACAGAGAACTCAATCAACTCTCCGTCAAGGAGCCAGACATCATCTTTATCGGAGACTCCATTGTAGAATACTATCCGCTCCATGAACTCTTACAGACGGATAAAAGACTGGTCAACCGCGGCATTCGGGGTTATAAGACTGATTTGCTTTTAGAAAATCTGAATGCCCATCTCTTTGGGCAGGCTTTGGATAAGGTCTTTATCCTGATAGGTACCAACGATATTGGCAAGGAGATGCCTCAGACAGAAACGCTGGCCAATTTGGAAGCCGTTATTCAGGAGATTTCTCGTGATTATCCTCTGGCTCAGATTCAGTTGCTGTCTGTCCTGCCGGTCAATGAAGCTCCAGCCTACAAGAGCACGGTCTATGTCCGCAGCAATGAAAAGATTCAGTCCCTCAATCAGTCCTATCGTCAGCTGGCTAGCGCCTACATGAATGTCCAGTTTATCGATTTACACGATGCTTTTCTGGACGAGGAAGGCCAGCTACGATCGGACTACACAACTGACGGCCTCCATCTGACCATTTCTGGCTATGGAGCCCTGTCCAAGGCTTTGCAGGAATATTTGTAGTTTCTTCAAAAAAATACAGCTCTGTTTTTCCAGAACAGAGCTTGTTTATTTTCCTAAACTTACAAAAGTTTTCTGTGAATGATGCTTGATTTCAAAGGGATTATGAAAATTATTATAAAACACATTGGACTTTGTGAAAAAATTTAGGGCTTTGTGTTATGTAATAGTTCTATATCATCTTTGA
This sequence comes from Streptococcus sanguinis, assembly GCF_020729725.1. GTDB lineage: Bacteria > Bacillota > Bacilli > Lactobacillales > Streptococcaceae > Streptococcus > Streptococcus sanguinis_V. The sequence continues at coordinate 221,130 of NZ_JAJEPA010000012.1, forward strand.
GCATATTCTTATACAAGAGCTAAAAAACATGATAAATTGATAGAGTAAAGTTGCTTGAAGCGTTTTCATTCACAAATGGAAATGTTTTCAACAACTGAAAATTTATTTTATTGAAGGGGAGTTATTATTATGACTCAAGGAAAAATTACTGCATCAGCAGCAATGCTCAACGTATTGAAGACATGGGGCGTAGATACCATCTACGGTATCCCATCAGGAACACTCAGCTCACTTATGGATGCTTTGGCTGAAGACAAGGATATCCGCTTCTTGCAAGTTCGCCACGAAGAAACAGGTGCTCTTGCTGCGGTGATGCAAGCTAAATTCGGCGGCTCAATCGGGGTTGCAGTTGGTTCAGGTGGTCCAGGTGCGACTCACTTGATTAACGGTGTTTACGATGCAGCTATGGATAACACTCCATTCCTTGCTATCCTTGGATCACGTCCAGTTAACGAACTCAACATGGATGCCTTCCAAGAGCTTAACCAAAATCCAATGTACAACGGTATCGCTGTATACAACAAACGTGTAGCTTACGCTGAGCAATTGCCAAAAGTGATTGACGAAGCTTGCCGTGCTGCTGTTTCTAAAAAAGGTCCAGCCGTTGTTGAAATCCCAGTAAACTTCGGTTTCCAAGAAATCGACGAAAACTCATACTATGGTTCAGGTTCATACGAACGCTCATTCATCGCTCCTGCCTTGAACGAAACTGAAATCGACAAAGCGGTTGAAATCTTGAACAAGGCTGAGCGCCCAGTTATCTATGCTGGATTTGGTGGTGTTAAAGCTGGTGAAGTGATTACTGAATTGTCACGTAAAATCAAAGCACCAATCATCACAACTGGTAAAAACTTTGAAGCTTTCGAATGGAACTATGAAGGTTTGACAGGTTCTGCTTACCGTGTTGGTTGGAAACCAGCCAACGAAGTGGTCTTTGAAGCAGACACAGTTCTTTTCCTTGGCTCAAACTTCCCATTTGCTGAAGTTTACGAAGCATTTAAGAACACTGAAAAATTCATCCAAGTGGATATTGACCCTTACAAACTTGGTAAACGTCATGCCCTTGACGCTTCAATCCTTGGAGATGCAGGTCAAGCAGCTAAAGCGATTCTTGACAAAGTAAACCCAGTTGAATCTACTCCATGGTGGCGTGCGAATGTGAAGAACAACCAAAACTGGCGCGATTACATGAACAAACTCGAAGGTAAAACTGAGGGTGAGTTGCAATTGTACCAAGTATACAACGCAGTGAACAAATACGCTGATCAAGACGCTATCTACTCAATCGACGTAGGTGACACTACTCAAACATCTACTCGTCACCTTCACATGACACCTAAGAACATGTGGCGTACATCTCCACTCTTTGCGACAATGGGTATTGCCCTTCCTGGTGGTATCGCTGCTAAGAAAGACAATCCAGATCGCCAAGTATGGAACATCATGGGTGACGGTGCATTCAACATGTGCTACCCAGACGTGATCACAAACGTTCAATACGACCTTCCAGTTATCAACCTTGTCTTCTCAAATGGTAAATATGCCTTCATCAAGGACAAATACGAAGATACAAACAAACACTTGTTTGGTTGTGACTTCCCTAACGCGGACTACGCGAAAATCGCTGAAGCTCAAGGAGCTGTTGGATTTACAGTTGACCGTATCGAAGACATCGACGCAGTCGTTGCAGAGGCTGTTAAACTCAACAAAGAAGGTAAAACTGTTGTTATCGATGCTCGCATTACTCAACACCGTCCACTTCCAGTAGAAGTACTTGAATTGGATCCAAAACTTCACTCAGAAGAAGCAATCAAAGCCTTCAAGGAAAAATACGAAGCAGAAGAACTCGTACCATTCCGCCTCTTCTTGGAAGAAGAAGGATTGCAATCACGCGCAATTAAATAATTCTTCTCGTCGAAAATCAAATGTAAACTGTGTCATCTTCACCTTGCCGTACTCCAGTACTGCCTGCGGTTCGATGTCTTGTTTCTAACTTGATTTTCTTAGAGCGGAACTTGAAAAGATCGGAGCAATCCGGTCTTTTTATGGAGGATAACAAATGAATTTAAATCAATTAGATATTATCGTTTCAGATGTTCCTCAAGTCTGTGCTGACTTGGAGCGTATTTTTGATAAAAAAGCCGATTATGTTGATGATGGTTTTGCTCAGTTCACGATTGGCAGTCATTGTCTCATGTTGTCCCAAAATCATTTGATACCTTTGGGAGATTTTCAGTCAGGAATCATTCTTCACATCGAGGTTGAGGATGTAGACCAGAATTACCAACGATTGAAAGAGCTTGGTGCCGAGATTTTACACGGCCCAGCTGTAACTGATTGGGGAACGGAATCGCTACTAGTTAAAGGCCCTGCTGGTCTAGTGATTGATTTTTATCGAATGAAATAGGTCTGTTTAAATAGAAAAAACGCATAAAATCAACTGATTACAAAAGTGTTGATTTTATGCGTTTTTATGTAAACTGTTCTTATATTTCGGCTAGAAATTGAGTTTTTGTCCAACTTCTTGCTTTATATCAGCAGGTTTATTTAACTTTCCCGCCTTCAACAACTAGGTCGTCAGCCTTAGCAGCTTCGCCGTATGTTGGGTGGAGAGTTTCTTCATAGGCCTTGTGGAAGAAGTTTTCTTTGCCGAGTTTCTTGATTTCGTCGTTGATGTAGTTGAGCAGCTCGGTATTGCCTTTCTGCACAGCTGGGGCAATGGTATCTGGATCACCTAGCGAAGTGATGCCGACTTCAAAGCCTTTGTTTTCCAGTGCCCAGGCTAGGACTTCAGTATTGTCCGTAGAAAAGGCGTCGCCGCGGCCGTCCAGCAGGGCTTGGTAAGCATCGCTGTACTGATCATACTTTTGCAGCTTGATATTCGGGTAGTTCTTTTCAAAGTAGGTTTCAGCCGTGGTTCCCTTGGTGATGATTAGGGTCTTACCCTCCAACTGCTCAGGCTTGGTGATAACTGAGCCCTTTGGTGATACGACTCCGAGAGATACTTTCATATAGGGCAGGGCGAAGTCGACTTGTTTTTTCCGCTCATCTGTGACAGTGAAGTTGGCTAGGGTAATATCGACCTTGTTGGAGATTAAGTATTCAGCCCGATTGGCAGCATCTACAGGCACATACTCTGGCTTAACACCCAAATCTTTGGCTAGCTGGTCGCCCAGATAAATGTCATAGCCTTGATATTTGCCCTTGTTATCTACATAGCCGAACGGTTTCTTATCGCTGAAAACCGCAATGCGGAGCTTACCGCTCTTTTTAATTTCCTCCAGACTGCGGGCCTTGACTGTTTTGCTGGAAGCTGCGTCTTTGTTACCAGCATCTTTCTTGCTGGAACTGCCACAAGCGACAAGGAAGAAAGCCAGAGTTAGGGTTGTTAAAGCAAAGATTGTTTTAGATAATTTCATAAGAGACTCCTTTATAAGATATGGGAATGTGAAGAAAGCACAGAACCGCGAAAAAGCAGCAACATCAGTGGTGGGGATAGGCATAACTGTCAGCCTAGATGACTGAAGTCAAAGACATTGAGAAATTCCTGGGCACGCTTGGTTTTGGGTTGGGTGAAGAACTGCTGGGCTGTATTTTCTTCGAGGATACCACCTTGGTCCATGAAGATGATCCGATCAGCAATGGCGCGGGCGAACTGCATTTCATGGGTCACAATCAGCATGGTCCGGCCTTCCTCAGCCAGGTCATTAATGAGCTCTAGCACTTCGCGGACCATCTCGGGATCCAGCGAAGCAGTTACTTCATCAAAAAGGATAATTTCTGGGTGCATGAGGAGCGAACGGACGATTGCCACCCGCTGCTTTTGGCCGCCAGACAGTTGGCGAGCAAAACTGTGCTTTTTATCCGCCAGGCCGACCCGCTCCAGCAGACTTTCAGCTTCCTTAATGACCTCGTCCTTCTTGCGCCCCTGAGCCTTTATGGGAGCAAGAATCAGATTTTGCAGGACATCCAGATGGGGGAAGAGCTCATAGCTTTGAAAGACCATGCCAATCTTCTGACGAACGAGATGGAAGTCCTTTTTCTGGCTGAGGATGGACTGACCATCCAGTAAAATATCGCCAGACTGGATGCTTTCAAGGCCGTTGATACAGCGAAGAAGGGTCGACTTGCCGCAGCCAGATGATCCTAGGATGACCACGACCTCTCCTTTTTGGACAGAGAGAGACAGGCCTTTAAGGATGGCATTGCTACCGAAAGACTTGCGAATGTCCCGTAATTCTAAAATGATTTCCGACATGGTGTCCGTTACTCCTTCCAGATGGTTTCCAAATAAGAGGACAGCTTAGAAATAGGAAAGCAGACTGCGAAGTAAAGCAGCAGAATGCAGCCATAAATCCAAAAAGCAGCAGAAGGGATAGACAGACGATTGCTGTCAATAATCTGCTGGCCGACCTTGACGACCTCAATGACTCCGATAAGGACGATGAGTGAGGTTGTCTTAATCATCCGCGTGATTAGATTAATCGCCTGCGGCAAAAGCCGTCGCAGTACCTGCGGGATGATAATATAGATATAGAGCTGGCGCTGCGACAGTCCCAATGCCTGACCGCTCTCAAACTGATGCTTGGGCAGGGAAGTAATGGCACCCCGTACCAAGTCCCCCATCTCCGCCGTTCCCCAAAGAGAGAAGACGATAATGGCTGAAAGCTCACCAGAGATATTGATGTCGAAATTTCTGGCTAGGCCAAAGTAAACCAGAAAGAGCAGAACCAGCTGGGGCATGACGCGGATAAACTCTAGATAGGCTCTGGACAGAAAGCGCACGACTTTTGAGTGCGAGGTCATGATGATGCCAAAAATAGTTCCCAAGATAAGGGAGATGATGACCGAGAGGATAGAAATACCAATGGTAACGCCCAGCCCCTGTAAGATACGTAAGAAATTATTCCCCTGAAAGAGAACTTGAATGCCCGAATCCTGCACGCCGCAGCCTCCTTTCTATCCAGCTAAAGCCAAGTGAAATTGGCAGCAAAATAATCAGATAAGCAATGACCAACATGAGCAGAGCTGTGTCTGTCTCGTAGTAAAGGCCAATCAAGTCCTTAGCTACAAACATTAGGTCTGCCAAGGCAACAGCTGAAAATACTGAGGTTTCCTTGATTAAAAAGATGACATTGGCACTAAAGGAAGGCAAGGCAATAGCTGCAGCCTGAGGCAGGATGACATAGTAGAAGACTTGTACTGGTCGTAGGCCGATAGAGAGTCCGACTTCCCTCTGCGTTTGGCTGACTGCTTCTAGGCCGCTTCGGAAAGACTCAGCCATGTAGGAACCGCCCAGAAAGATTAGCCCAATCGTCGCACAAGCCTCAGAGGATAGAACGAGTCCAACACGAGGCAAGCCAAAGTAGAGAAAGAAAAGCTGCAGCAACAGTGGCGTATTGCGGGAAAACTCGATATAGGCGGTTGCTAGCGGCTTCAAAACTGGAATCTTGTAAAAGCGAATCAGACTGACTAAGAATCCGACAGCAATTGATCCCAAAATCCCCCAAAAGGCGATGAACATGGTTAAAAGAAAGGCCTCTTGATAGAGGGGATAGTAATCACTGACGACGTCCCAGTTCACGGCTCTCACTCCTTAAACACTTGATGTTCCTAGTTTAGCATAGATAACAGACCTTTAGTAATATGTATTTTTTATCGCACTGATAAGGAAAATCTATCACTGGTCTGAAGAGAAATGCCAGATTGGGGGTTTGTTATTTCAGCTATGAGCTCGATTAAACCAAGGTGGTTATAAAAAATTGCGCTTTGATTTTGGATGAGTATAAAAAGGCTAAAAATCCCTGACCTATGGTATAATAGGATAATATGACAAAAGACAATACTATTTCAAACAAATTATACAAACTACTCTTTGCTTTATTCAGCTGTTTCGTGGGGCTGTCGTTTCTGTTCATGATGCTGAAAGATGTCTCGTCCACTAATTGGTATAAGAGTCGATTTCAGGGGTGGAAGACCATAACGGCTGAGGTGAGCGATTTTACGACCAGTCCGGAAAATCGCTCTACGCCCGCTTACTACCCTATTTATCACTACATTGTTGATGGCCAAACCTACCAGGGGATTTCAGACATCTATCAATATGAAGTGCCTAAGTCTGGGCAAACCATTAGCATTCTCTATAATCCCAAGTCGCCTGAGCAGAGCCAATATAAGAATGACATCCCCATCCCTGTCCTTGTACTCATGCCATTGCTGGGATTCTTATTATTTATGGCATTTGCTGCCGGCTCCCTCTATCAGGCCTTTAATCCTCTACAGGAGCCAAAGTCGCAACCTAAGGCTGCAAAAAGGATCAGTATTGTTGAGGGAACAGTTCGTAAAGAGAATCCCATTGTATCTTTAGTCTACCTAAGCCTGATTATGATAGCCCTCACTTATATCTGTATCACTGCAACAGGGCAATTCAAAGCCGTATTTTATGGTTGGAAAACTACATCCGCTCAAGTCATTGACTATGATGTGTATGAAACCGGAGGAAGTAGAGGAGGAAGAGGACTAAGTCTTTATAATAGCATCTACCAATATCAAGTAGACGGCGTGGCTTATGAAGGCTATTCTGTTCTCGGTAGATTTACAAAACCCAAAATTCAAAGTCAAATCCCTATTGCCTATAATCCTGAGTATCCCTATCAGAGTGCTTCTAGTGAAAACCGTCATTTCTTTTATATAGTCTTCTTGCCTGGCTTTAGTCTATTGCTAGTCGGCAAGATTCTCTCTCTAATGATTGCTGCTTGGATAAAGAAGGCTAGCCTCGCTCAAGCCAGAAGACTAGGACATGTCTATGACGGCTATATTATCGATGTTATCCCCGCTGAACAGTTTAGAGAGTATAATCCGTTGCATGAGATTTGGCTTGAATTTGATATTAACCAAGTGCCCTATCAAACCAGCATTTGCCTTCCCTTAAGAGAACATCATTTTATCTCTTACAGCCAGAATCCTAGACCTATCCCAGTCTATGTGGATCCTCATGATGATAGCCAGTTCCTGATAGATGACAATGATATCTATGCTATTACAAATCAAATACAGATTAGTTGATCCCCCTCCTAATGCCACCTCTCTCATCATTGACCAGCAACTAGACGTTCTACCGTCTTGACCTCCTTTGAGGTGGATCCACATGAGTTGAAGAATATTGGGAATGCCGAACCTCACAGACACCATAGAACTTGGAATAGTATCAATTTTCCGTAGGATGTTAGAAGTTTATTTGCTGATTGTTTATTATAATATAAGAAAAACGTTTAATTGATAAGGAGGCAAAAAGATGACTGAAAAACTGACTTTTCCTGATGGTTTTTTGTGGGGCGGAGCGACAGCTGCCAACCAGTGCGAGGGCGCTTATGATGCGGATAGTCGCGGGCTGGCCAATGTAGATGTGGTGCCGATTGGTGAGGATCGTCTGGCCATCATCACGGGTAAGAAAAAGATGTTTGACTTTGAGGATGGCTATTTCTACCCAGCCAAGGAAGCCATTGATATGTACCATCGCTTCAAGGAGGACATTGCCCTCTTTGCTGAGATGGGTTTTAAGACCTATCGGCTGTCCATTGCTTGGAGCAGGATTTTCCCTAAGGGGGATGAGCTGGAGCCCAATGAAGCTGGCCTGAAATTTTACGAAGACCTCTTTAAGGAATGCCACAAGTACGGTATTGAGCCCTTGGTGACCATTACTCACTTTGACTGTCCCATGCACTTGATTGAGCAATATGGTGGTTGGCGGAACCGTAAGATGCTGGAATTTTACGAGCGTCTCTGCCGTACTCTCTTTACCCGCTACAAGGGCTTGGTCAAATACTGGCTGACCTTCAATGAAATTAACATGATTCTCCATGCACCATTTATGGGGGCGGGGCTCTGCTTTGAAGAAGGCGAAAATGAAGAACAGGTCAAGTATCAAGCGGCCCATCATGAGCTAGTCACCTCAGCCATTGCCACCAAGCTGGCTCATGAGATTGATCCGGAAAATAAGGTCGGCTGTATGCTGGCGGCGGGTCAAAATTATCCTAACACCTGTCATCCACGCGATGTATGGGCTGGTATGGAGGAAGACAGGAAAAACTATTTCTTCATTGATGTGCAGGCGCGTGGTGAATATCCCAACTATGCCAAGAAAGCTTGGGAGCGCGAGGGCATCACTGTCGAAATGACAGAAGAAGATCTGCAGCTGCTCAAGGAGCATACGGTGGACTTCATTTCCTTCTCATACTACTCTAGCCGAGTGGCTTCAGGCGATCCTAAGGTTAATGAGCTGACCGAGGGCAATATCTTTGCTTCTCTCAAGAACCCTTATTTGGAAGCTTCTGAGTGGGGCTGGCAGATTGATCCTCTGGGCTTGCGCATTACGTTAAATACCATCTGGGATCGCTATCAAAAGCCCATGTTTATCGTGGAAAATGGTCTGGGCGCAGTGGATACTCCGGATGAAAATGGCTATGTGGCTGATGATTACCGGATTGACTATCTGGCAGCCCATGTAAAGGCTATGCGAGAAGCCATCAATGAGGACGGCGTGGTGCTGTGGGGCTACACGACCTGGGGCTGTATCGACCTAGTATCAGCCGGTACTGGCGAGATGAAGAAGCGCTATGGCTTTATTTATGTGGACCGGGACAATGAAGGTAAGGGAACATTCAAACGTTCTAAGAAGAAATCCTTTGACTGGTACAAGGAAGTCATCGCGACTAACGGAGCATCTGTGAAATAGAAAAAAGGCTGAGATATGAATGTCTCAGCCTTTTTCAAGGATGTATGTTTTATAGGAATTTTAGTCTAACTGAATTTTAAATACTTTTCAAGATTCATTATTTCAAGAATTCTTTTATTTGCTGGGCAATTTCCTTTGGCTTTTCGTCATGGATATAGTGGGAGCTTTCTAATGTCACAAGTTTGGCTTGGGCATTCTGCGCTACAAACTCTTCTTCCAACTTAGGAGTTTCTCCGCCTTTCTGGACAGCCGCAAAGATAAGAGTTGGAATCTGGGGCACGGGTTCTTTGTTAATTGTTTCAACATTTTTCTTCCGATTCTTGACTTCGTTCATGACCGCCTGGGTGATTGACCGCTGGTGGAACAAGGCTTTAAAGACAGCTTTTTCCTGATCATTGAGAGCCCCAGACTTTATGGCTGGGCTGCTATTTTCATCAAAGAAAATCGGCAGGCGAGCCAAGCCTAGCATTCTCCCCATCTGGATAGTCTGATAAGAACCATAAAATTTCTGCTGGTCGGACACCTCCGTATGAGGCATGGTCATATCCAGCCCGATAATAGCTTCTATTTCTTCTGGGTAATGATTGGCCCAGTGAATCGTTTCTAAACCGGCAATCGAATGCGGAACCAAAACATAAGGACCGGATATCTTAGCAGCTTTGAGGGCCTTACGTGTCTGCTCCACTTGTCTATCCAATGAGCGGTCATCGTTTCCATCATCGCTGTAACCATAGCCCAGACGTTCTACCACGACGATACGATAATCATCCTCCAGCTTGGAATAAAGAGCTTTGAAATCCAGAACCGGAGCATTGGTGCCCAGTCCTGCTAGAAAAACTAAGGTCTTCTTGCCCTTGCCAGCAGTGTAGACATTGAGCTTCTTACCCTCTACCTCGACTAGCTGACCAATCGGCTTCTCAATGAGCTTGCTTTCCTGAGCTATTTGAAAGCGGTTATAGAGAAAGATAGCCAATAAGGCCAGAGCTAAGATTCCTACCAGCCAAGTGATTGTTTTAAGGATAAATATAAAGATTCTTTTCAACATAGGGATTCCTTTCTGTTCATCATATTTTAGACTCGCATACTTTTATTTATAATCTTTACTCCAAGCGGTCGTATGGTGATTTACACTAAAAGCGAATAGAAGTTTAATCAGGTGAAGTGATAAAAGAGCTGTCATACTGATTGGCAATTTACTGTAACTAATAAGAAGAATGCAACCCAACCCCGCCATAGAAGCACCAGTTAATGCTTGCTCCCTGCAATCTTTCAGTAGCTCGCTTACAAACAGAGCGCCTATCATTGCACCAAGCCAGACCATAGTACAGGTTAGTAAAGATTGATTAAAAAGTAGAGCTAGAAGTAAGGGCTGAATATGAATCAGGAGGAAAATACATCGTCGTTTTACAGACTCCTGATAATAATGATTAGTCCCTTGAGATAAATTAGCAATCACTCCGCCGCTGATATCTACAGATAAGAGGCAAAAAGTTATGATTTGCCACAATGGCCAATTCTGATCTGGCAAGGAAAGGCGCCAGAGTAATCCAGTTACCAGAAAAGAGAAGGTCATCGTTATAGCTATGGTTATTAGGCTAGTTTTCCGTCCAAATAGTTCCTGTAAAAACTTAGGTGTGCAAATATCTCTCAATATTTTATTCCTCCCTGCCCCATGATAAATTCTATCTGTTCCAATCCTTTTTCCATTAAAAGTGATGGTGGCATATCCGTATAAAGATATCGGATTACCAAAAGCCCTAAACTGTTATAAAGTATTTCCAGCAGGAGGTCAATTGGGTAGTTTTCTGGCAGTAGATGGGCCTTGCTTTCCAAGTAAGTCTTAATTGATTGAAGATATTGGCTGTCAAGATACAGCAAATTGCTCAAATATTGACTGGAATCAGCATCAGAGGTGAGGATTTGAAAAACGCTCTGCCAGTCGGACTTCTCAACTTCAGTTATAGTTCCAACATCAGATATAATCTGCTTTTTAATACTTGCCACAAGCTCTGTATAAGTCTCAGCATTTTCGTCAAATTTTGTAGTCAATTTAAACTGCTTCTGGAGAACTATTTCAATAAAAATTTGCCCCTTGCTTTTAAAATAATTATATAGAGTTCCAGTAGCTATATCACAGACTTCTGCAATCTCTCGCATAGAAACTGCTCCAAAGCCCTTAGAGAGAAACAACTCCCCTGCCACTTCTAAAATAGCTTGACGATTCTTCTCTTTTTTACTTACTTTCATTTTTAAATCCCTTTTCAAAATATGAATACGTTCATTTTATGAACTTGTTCATATTGTAATAAATAAAATATAAAAAATCAAGAAAAAACTAAATACAATTTAGTGGTCAAAAAATAGAAAGCCAGAGGGACTGATATATAAAATTTGCCTTAGAGCCCCCACCACTGCCAAAGCAGATAGACTTGTCAGGTGTATCTATATTGTTTCTGTCGCGATAGAGTTGGAAATAACAGCTAACAAACATTAGATATGTCTGGTTGGCCGCAAGGCCAAACTTAAAATAGCAGAATAGAACTAGGCCACTTTTCGATTTTTGGTGAGTATTAGTCGATTAGTTATGCATTTGACTTCTCATAGAATTTTTGAAGAAGATTATGAAATAGGGAAGGGAACTCAGTTATTTTTTCTTGCGATATATTTTTCATAATAACGGTTGCTATCAAAAGGATAAGGAGTCTCTTTTGATTTGAACAGTTGCTCAGGGATAAGAACGACACTACTTACAAGAACTGTTCCACTGATAATGGCTAAAATGATTATTGGCAAACCGGGGAGATTTGTAGGATACTGGCTCAGAACATAGTAGAGAGCATGAAGCGTAAAGACAACCGCTGTCGCAAAACCTGGGTTATAAATGGTTCTTTTTCCTACTGTTCGAAAACGTCGGTACATACTGAACCCAAAAATCAGGTGGCCAATCATTTCAAAAAAGCAAAAGATAAGATTCCAGATGACAATGATCTGATTGACACCGTAGAAAAGACAGACAATACCAATTAATTCAGCTAACATGATAGTCAGCATATCAGAAAATTGATTCATAGGATAGCAATCGGGCTGTTGAGAGCGCCGAAGCATGTTGTAGTTATAATGAAAACCGCCAGGAAATCTCCATTCCTCTAGACAGTGCAAAGGGAGCATGACATAGATTATAGCTACAAATCTGCTTCCAGCATCTAGTGTGGTCCAATTTGTGATAAGATATAAGAGAATACCGATTCCCATAGCAAAGAGAATGGGAATCCAGATTTTTAACCAAACAGAAATCAGTTTGGACATAAGAATACCTCATTTATCAAAGCACCCACCACTGGTAAAGAGACCAGTAAAGGATGTTAGCGACCACTGCCAAAGCAGATAGACTGGTCATTGCCGTCAGGAAGAGGCGACCTTTGCTGATCTTTTCTCTGGATTTTCTGAAGAGCGGCAGCAGAGCCGCAGCGGTTAGTAGGAGTCCCAAGGCAGCAAAGAGCATGTAGCGCCAGGGAGCTAGAGAATCTAGGTCATCTGACATCAAAGGTATCATAATCATTAGCAGGTTTAGGGGAACAGCCAGAATACCAAGAGAAGTCAGCAGATTCCAGACCTTCCAAGTGCGGTCTGTGGGCTCAACCGTTTTTCGGGAAATCAAGCGATAAACTCCTAATAAAAGGCTGATGATGAGCGTTCCAAAACTATAGACAATTCCAAGGATGCCTAATCCTAAGATGATATAGTCCTTATAGAAGTCAAAAGCAGAGATTTTCTCATAGTCCACCACAGCGACGGGAATTGTAATCTTTCCCTTGCTCTCATAGATGGTCCAAAAATTGGTACTCAAGATTCGGTTCTGAGCAGGATTGTCAATCTTCTCTATTGAGGGCATCATGAGTCTAAGAAAGGATAAGGGGCCATGGAGAAAGGTACGTGGAGAACGGTAGTAGCCTGGTGTAAACTGCTTTTGGGTATCTTCGTCAGCTGTTTTACGTTTTCCGAAAACCAGTTCAGGCATTTGGTAGTTGTAATTCTCTTCCATGCTTTGATTGGTCATGACTATGTAGCCGATGCCACTTTCCAAGTCTAGCATGAGACGAGAGCTGAAACCATCAGTATTGCCGCCGTGGCCAATGATGCTGACTCCGTATTCATTGATCCAAAAACCGTGGGCATTGCGAGCAATGTCTGTACCTGGATAAGTCGAAGTGGGATTGTAGAGGGTATTCCAAGTTTCTGGACGTTCAAAGAGAACCTTGCGCCCCAGCAGAGCCTGAGCAAATTTCTGTAAATCCTCCAAGGTACCGGCTGCTTGGCCAATTGAGTAGAGACCATATTCATAAAAAGCTGTCCCTAGTGAATTTCCCTTTGTATCATAGGCCTTAGATTCTTGACGTTTTTTCTGAACATAGGGATTATCAGATAAGTCCGGTAGGAGAGCTGTCTTGTCCATGCCAAGCGGCTGGAAGATATGCTCGTGGGTATAGTCAGCAAAGGTCTGACCGGAAATCCGCTCGACAATCAGAGAAGCGAGTCCAGCACCATAGTTGGAATAAGAGGTTACTGTTCCAGGTTCAAAGGACTGGACAGGCTGGAGCATGCGTAGATTTTCCTCTATATTTTTATCACCTTTTGTGTAAGACAGAGATTCATCAAATCCCGTCTGATGATTCATGAGATCCAGCATCGTGATAGCTTTGTCGAAGTGCAGATTTTTAAGAAAATTCTCTGGCAGGTAGGTCTTGATATCTTCCTCTAGGTCAATCTTTCCTTGTTCCCAGAGCTGCATGACGGCTATCCAGACGGTCAGCTTGGTCACAGAGCCCCAATCAAAGACGCTGCTGTTGTCAGCTTTGATGCCTTTTTCTTTATCCATATAACCGAAGTTGCCTTGGTAAATGGTGCTATCCTTGTCAAATACTGCCGTTTCCATAGCGGCAGTCGTCTTTTCATGCTCCTTGACATAGTCTTCAATTTTTTGCCCAACTTGGTTGCGGTCAATACCAGATGGGAGTTTCTGTTCTTCAGCCAGTGCGGTAATTGGCCGAAAGAGTCCTATAGTCAGAAAAGTTAAAAGGATTAGGGAAAATGTTTTTTTCATAGCTGTCTCCTTTCATATTAGAATACCCACCACTGATAGAGGGACCAATAGAGGATATTAGCGGCCACTGCTAAGGCAGATAGACTAGTCATGACCGTCAGGAAGAGGCGTCCTTTGCTGAGCTTTTCTCTGAACTTTCTGAAGAGAGGTAACAGAGCCGCTGCGGTTAGCAGGAGTCCCAAGGCAGCAAAGAGCATGTAGCGCCACTGAGCAATCTCGCTGAAATCTCCCGAAGTTGCTGACATGAATAGCAGAAAGAGATTGATTGGAACAGTCAAAATACCAACAGCTGTTAGAAGGTTCCAGACCTTCCAAGTGCGGTCTGGCTGGTCTTGTTTCTTGCGAAAGATAAGCCGATAGACTCCTAGAAGAGGGCTGATGAGGAGCAGGCCGAGGGCGTAGATGATACCAAGTCCGGCTAAGCCTAGAACAACATAGTCTTTAAAGAAATCAAAGTCATAGACTTTCTCATAGTCTGCAACGGCCACTGCGATACGGGTCTTGCCTTGGCTCTGATAAATGGCCCAGAAGTTGTTTGGCAATAGCTGATCGTCAGATGGTTCCTGCAAGTAGTCTGCGGAGGCTGGAATCATTTTAAAGATAGCTAGAGGGCCTTGATTAAAGTTGCGCAGAGTGCGATAATAGCCAGGACTGAACTGCTCTTGGGTTTCCTTGCTGGCTGTTTTATGTGGCCCAAAGACGAGCTCTGGCATTTGGAAATTATAATTTTGCTCTGCACCTTGATTGGTCATGACGACATAGCCGATACCGTGTTCCAAGTCCAACATGATCCGTGAAGTAGAGCCAGCTGTATTTCCGCCGTGGCCCAACACAGTAGTACCATATTCGTTGGCCCAAAAGCCATGAGCATCGCGGATGATATCCGTGTCAGGGTAGGTGGCACTGGCAGTATAGAGGGTGTTCCAGGTCTCTGGACGCTCAAAGAGCGTCTTGCGAGCCAGCAGGGCTTGGGCGAACTTCTCCAAGTCTTTCAAGGTGCCAGTAGCCGCTCCGATAGGATAGATGCTAGTGATGAAATGGTCCTTGCTCAGTAAGTTTCCTTTAGTGTCGTATCCTTTGGTTTCTTGACGCTTTTTCTGAACGTAGGAATTGTCTGATAGATCCGGCAAAATAGCCGTTTTATTCATGCCCAGTGGTTGGAAGATATGCTCATGGACGTAGTCGGAGAAACGCTGACCAGAGATTCGCTCAACAATATAGGACGCCAAGCCTGCTCCAAAATTAGAATAGGCTGTTGTTGTGCCAGGTTCAAAAATCTGAGCTGGCTGACTAACTGACAAAATCTCCTCTATCGTCTGCCCCTTATTTTCCAGATAAGCAGCATGAGCCCCCTCTTCAAAACCCGCCTGATGGTTCATCAGATCCAGCATGGTGATAGGCTTATCATAGCGGAGATTTTTGAGGAAGCCCTCTGGCAGATAGGTGCGGATGTCTTCTTCTAGGTTAATCTTACCTTGCTCCCAGAGCTGCATAACAGAGAGCCAGACAGTTAATTTGGTTACGGAGCCCCATTCAAAAACGCTGCCGTCATCAGCTTTGACTCCCTTTTCCTTGTTCATATAGCCAAAGTTTCCTTTATAAATGGTACCGTCCTTATCAAAGACTGCCGTCGCCATGCCGGCTGTTGTCTTTTCGTGTTCCTTGACATAGTCTTGGATTTTCTGGCCAATCTGGTCACGTTCGATACCAGACGGTAGCTTTTGAGCCTCCTCAGCCAGCGCAGTAGCTGGCTGGAAGAGTCCCAGAGTTATAATGGTTAGAAGTGTTAGAATAAATGATTTCTTCATGCGAGTCTCCTTTTTTATTAGCCCTCAAGGGCGAAAGTAATACTTTTAAAAACGATTTTGCAAAAAATTTTAAACATTCTGAGCCTCCTTTTTATAGCACATACATTTCTTATTTCTTATTTCTTTCTATTTTAAAGTCCGATTCTCAAATATCCTTCAAGTAATTCTAAAATATTTCTAAAGTTTTTCGAATAGTCCATCTTTTATTGACTTAGCCTCTTATCCTTGCTACACTAGTGATAGGAAATTTCTGGAGGCGAGTGTTTATGGCTCATATTTTACTCATCGAAGACAACAGTGATATTCATGAAATTCTAAAAGATCTTTTTCAGAAGGAACACACGGTTTATTCCGCCTATTCGGGGACGGAGGGCATTTCGCTGTTTGAGCGGGAGGAGATTGATTTGGTCCTTTTGGACATCATGCTGCCGGGGAAGAATGGCGATGAAGTGTTGAGGGAAATTCGCAGCAGCAATGCTACGGTGCCAGTGGTTATGCTGACAGCCCTTGGTGAGAAAGCGCTGGTTAGTCAGTACCTGCTGAATGGTGCTAATGATTATATCGTCAAACCTTTCAATCTGGATGAGGTTTTTGCCCGTATTACCGTGCAGCTGCGCAGCCAGCAGGCTTTGACTGGCGAGGAAGAAGGCCAGTCCTTTAAAAATATCCGTCTGCTCAAGGCTACCTTTGAGGCGGTCTGTGGTGAGAAAAGCGTCCGTTTGAGCAAGAAAGAATATCATATCCTCCAGCTCTTGCTCCGTCATCCCAAGAAGATCTACACCAAGGAAGAGCTCTTTGAGCAGGTCTGGGAAGAGAGCTATCTGCCTGGGGATAATACCCTGAATACCCACCTCAGCAATCTACGTAAGAAACTGGCTCAGTTGGACCCAACAGAGGAATACATAGAGACTGTTTGGGGACTAGGTGTCCGGCTCAAGGAGGACTGATATGTTGGTGTTAGTCATTTTATTTGCCCTTATCAGTCTGTTTCTGGCTATTGGTTTCATACGCTATCATCTGGCGGTCAAGGATGTGGCACAGCAGATTCGTCGGAAGCGACAGACAGGGAGCCAGAATCGTCTGGCTCCTGCTGCTCATGCACCTAGTGTTTTGGAGCTGACAGAGGAAGCAGAGTTGCTCTTTCGGGAGCTAGATAAGACGACCTTTGTTGTCCAGCAGGAAAAGAAGACGCTGGATATGGCTATCAGTAATATCGCCCATGATATCCGCACCCCTCTGACCATTGCCAGCGGCTATACCCAGCAGCTGCTGAAGGATGATAGTCAGGAAAGTCAGCAGCTGATTAAAATTGCAGATAGTCTGGGAATGGTGTCCAAACGGCTGGAAGCCTTGATGGAGTATCGCCGGCTGATGGAGGGAGCCATACGGGCCAATGTCCAGCCAACAGATATATCTCAGCTGGTAACCCAGCAGCTTTTTACTTATTATGACGCCTTCCAGAAAGCCCAGATTGACTTGCAAGTAGAGCTGGCTGAAGGTCTAGAGCTAGAGACAGACCCAGAAATTTTAGAGCGCATTGTCCAAAATATGATAAGCAATGTCCTCAAGCACGGCCGTAAGGCCGCTAGCATTTCGCTGAAAAAAGAGGGCGAGCATTGTATCTTTACCGTCAAAAATATCGTCCAGCAGCCTATCCAATATCTGGATAAGCTGACCAATCGCTTTTACTCAGAAAATCTATCCAGCAGTGAGGAGTCTTCTGGTCTGGGGCTTTACATCACCCAGCAGTTAGTCGAAATCCTAGGCGGGGACTTGACGATGAAAGCTGAGGACGACTGGTTTGAACTGGTTGTGACTTTGTAGAGGATAGTGTATGATAAGGGAAAATGTTTTTTTAAAGGAGTAAAATGCAACCGAATTATCGTATTACAGAGAAGATATTGAACCTAGTTCAGAGAATTTCTGAACTGACTACTCAACTTTCGATTGAAAAACGTAAGCTGTATTTGCGGAAGGAAAACCGAATCCGATCTATTCAATCATCACTTGCTATTGAGAATAATAGCTTATCATTAGAGCAGGTAACAGACATCATTGAAGGCAGGCGTGTACTTGGTCCGTTAAAAGATATTCATGAGGTGCAAAATGCCTATGAAGCCTATGAGCGAGTGTTCAGGCTAAACCCTTATAGTCTGGATGATTTTCTCCTGGCACATGGCTTGCTGACTAAGGATTTAGTCAAGCGGTCGGGACAGTTTCGGCTAGGGGATGTTGGAGTCTATGATGGCGAGGGGAGAGTAGTTCATGTTGGGGCTAGACCACAGTTTGTCCCCAATTTGGTCAAGGATTTATTCAAATGGGCAGAGCAAAGCGAGGTCTCGGCCATTGTCAAGTCCTGTATCGTTCACTTTGAGTTAGAGATTATTCACCCTTTTGAAGATGGCAATGGGCGAATGGGACGTCTATGGCAGAGTCTGATTCTCAGTCAATGGAATCCAATTTTTGAATGGCTGCCAGTAGAATCAGTTATTTATGCTCATCAGCAGGGTTATTATGATGCCTTGACCATCAGCAATGATACCAATGACTCTACAGTATTTACTGAGTTTATGTTGCAGGCCATACTAGAAACACTAGAAGAATACCAAGAAAAAGCAGATGAAGATGCAGACAGGATACTTCACAAGACATTAAAGCCAAGAGAGTTAGAAATTTATCAGCTGATAAAAGCTTACTTGGAGGGACATTCACAAATAGCTAATGCAAAAGTACAAGAGATTACAGGATTAAGCGAGGCTACAACCCGTAGATATTTGAATATATTTGTAGAATTCGGTCTTCTGAAAACAAGTGGAACAACGCGGGATCGGGTCTATCAGTTAGCTTAAAAATCCGCTCAAAATCCGCTCAAAATCCGCTCATAAACCTCAGCTAATTTTCGAATTGGCTGAGGTTTATTTTTAGATTAAATCGAAGAAAGGCATGATAAAAATGCCTTTCTGTTTTGTGATTTGAAAAGCCAATTATCTTAGAAAGGCCATTTTACCAGTCGAAGTGAAAAATCAGCCGACTGCTCTAAACCCTTGATATAACTGACTTGCAACTGTCAGTTGACAATGATTCCAAGTTCAATCACTCAAAAAGCAACTAGATTTTTTCTTTATTCCAAGTCCAGTCGCTAGAAAGGCAACTGGCTTTTTTGTTAATCTGAAAGCAGAAGCCAAGTTTTTGATTTCGGAATGAACGAGTCGCTGTCTTTGAAGATTTGGATTAAAAACTTGAGTTTAATTATATTATAAGGAGGTATTCTCATGAATACAGAAACAACTATCAAACCACAACCCAAACTAATTTTGCCGTTTCTGGCTTGGAACTTCGGCTGGACATGGGGATTCTGGCTATTGGACATTATCCTCAAAAACCTTTGGCCAGACAGCCCACCTACAGCCTATCTTGCTCTTGAAGCTATTCTAAATGGTATTGCTATGTTTGGGCCTATGCTGGCTAGCTTGATCGTACTGAAAAAGAAAGGCTTCAAGGCCATTTGCTCCTATCTCTTTTCAGGCAAGAAAGAGACCTGGCTCTACTTGCTAATCTATGGTGGCGGTCTGACCGCCTTCTATGCCCTAGCTTCTGGCGGCAAGCTGGTAGACGGCGCTTTAGTAAGATTTCCTTGGTTTTTTATCTATTGTATTGTCCTATCGGGCGGGATTGAAGAATTCGGCTGGCGCGGCTTCCTACAGCCGGCCTTAGAGAAAAAGTTTTCTTTTTTTGTCTCTACTTTGATGACCGGTATTATTTGGGCCATCTGGCATATTCCTCTCTGGTTTTACGATCGCTTTTATGATCGAAGTCAGGATTTGTTCTCAGTTTTTATCATTTTCAGTATCCTTCTATCTTTTTGGCTTGCAGCTCTGTATAAGAAGACCCAGTCTGTCCTTGCTTGTAACATCTTTCATGCGCTCTCCAACACCCTCATCCCGACTTTTGTTGGCATAGCTCAAGCTAACAATTTGGATTTTTCTCAAGTTAATCCCTTCTTTTACTTTGGAGGTGTGATTCTCCTGACACTTTATAGTATCTATCTCTGGTATCGGACGGATAGGGAGGAAAAAGCTCTTCCGTCTAAAGAAGAAGTCTAGCATTTTATGAAGAGATGACAATCAGACTTTGCAGTCTCTCCGCCTTGTGCTATAATAAGTTTCAATGAAAGAAAGTATAAAAAATAAGAAAGAGTAGGTAAAACAATCCATGAATCTATCAGACAGAATCCAGTACCTGCGAAAAGTGCGGGGCATTTCTCAGGAGGGGCTAGCCGACCAACTCGGTGTGTCTAGACAGGCCGTTTCCAAGTGGGAGAGCGAGCAGAGTATGCCTGATGTGGATAAGATCATTTCCATGAGTGACTATTTTGAGGTGACCACAGACTATCTGCTCAAGGGAATTGAGCCTGTAGTACAGAAAGAGGAAGAGCAGTCAATCAAGCACAGGAGAATAGCCAGCAATATTTGCTATCAGCTCTCTCTTGGCTTTGTCGGTCTGGGCATCATCCTCTCCATTATCCTAGCTGATTTTCTCAAGATCAGTATCTTGCTAACGCCGGTGCTGATCGTTCAGGGAGTAGGGCTGCTGGTGTGGGGAACGGGCCGCAATCTATCCGAGGTAAGACCTTCTTTTCAGGTTAAGCTAGCCCTGATTTTATTCTTGATCTTTGTTCCCCTCGGATTTCTATCTAATGTTCTTTTTCCTATGGGCAAGATCTTTCCATATCCGACCAGTCTGGCAGCCAGTCTTACCTTTGTCACTTTCTACCTTATCCTAGGAGTCTGCATCAGTCTGTTCTTGAAAAAGCAAGATTGGAAGCAGTGAAAGGAAGCCGATAAAGCGGGCTAGACCAGAAGGGGTGAAATCCGCTCAAAAAAACTCAGCTAATTTAGTGATTAGCTGAGTTTTTATTTTACAAATCTCTCTTTTTCAGTGTAGCCAGTCCTGCTAAGCTAAAGACCGTGATCAGACTGAGAGCAAAGATAGCTGTTTTGATGATGACACTTGGTATTGAAGCGTCTCCGTAGACGAACTCCATCTTGATAGCCTTGAACCATTCATTATTGGCATCAACCATTTGACTAGGGAGGCCGAGTAAGATGTAGGTCATGATATAGGTGATAAAGACGACACTATAGTTTCGAGTCAAGTAGAGGACAAAGCTGGTAATGCAGTACCAAGCATAGGTACAGATGACCTGCATGACAAAGAGTATTGCGAATTGTCCCCAGAAATTAGCTGGCAGGGTTCCCATATTACCACCGGTTCGGACAAATTCGATGACAATACCAAAAATGTAGAGCAGTATGAACTGCATAGGAAGTAAGCTACCGATAGTCAGTGATTTAGAGAAGTAATACTGGGTCCGAGTCTTGCCTGTAGTCAGGTTATTGTGATAAAGTTTGTCATTGAGATCAACACCGAGAAGCAAGCTAGTCATGACATTGCAGGCAATAAAGAGCATGCCGCTGTTGTAGGAGACGACATCTATGGCAAAAAAGATACCGTTGTCGGAACTGACAACTTTGGAAGTGAAAATGCCGAGGAGAATTCCAAAGATGCAGAAAGCCTGCACTCCCCAGAATCCTACGGAGCGGAAGAGACGGTAGTAATCCGCCTTGATACTATTAAACATGAGTGTTTCCTCCTTGTTGGTTGATTAAGTCTGTAAAGTATTTTTCTAAGTCTTTGTGGGCGTAGTAGATTTCCCCGATTGGGATGTCGGCTAGGACTAATTCCTTGGCAATCTTGCGAATTTCTTGTACTTGGCCAGAAATATGCAGCTCATCTTCCTTGTTACTTGGTCTGAGCTGGTAGCCTAGCTTGTCTTGCACTAAATGAGTAGCTTGCTTGATATTATCCGTTTTGAGGATGATATAGTCGCCGCTTTCTCGGTCAAATTCTTCCTTAGACAGCTCCTTGATGAAATGCCCTTGATTGATAAAGCCAAAGCGAGTTGCTACTAGATAAAGCTCGGACAGGATATGGCTGGAAATGATGATGGTGATGCCTAGTTCTTGATTGAGGCGCTTGACCATTTCTCTAAATTCCTGAATCCCAACTGGGTCTAAACCATTGATGGGCTCGTCCAAGATGAGCAAGTCGGGACGCCCCAAAATGGCAATGGCAATGCCCAACCGCTGTTTCATCCCTAGAGAGAAATTGCGGAATTTTTTCTTTCCAGTATCGGTCAGGCCGACATATTGCAGGGTTTCTTTGATGACTTTGTCAGCATTTGGAATGCCCCGGTCGGTACAGTAGTAGCGTAGATTTTCATAGGCCGACATGTGGGCATGAGCTACAGGGGTCTCGATAACAGATCCAGTATGGCCGAGGGCTCTGGTCCATTCTTGTTGGTTCTGAGAGCCCAGAACAGATACGGTTCCTCCGCTAGGATAGATGACTTGAGTGATGATTTTGATCAGTGTGGTCTTACCAGCACCGTTTTTTCCGATGAGACCGTAGATCTCTCCTTTCTTGATGGAAAGACTGACATCTTTCAGAGCATACTGATCACCGTATTTTTTAGTGAGTCCTTTCACTTCTAAAACATTTTGCATGATGTTTCTCCTTTAATTACTTTGTTTATACTTTTAGTATACAAACTAAATTTCAAATATTTCTCAAGAAATTCTAAAATATTTCTAAAGAAATTTAAAATTGAAAAGATTAAAATGAGCCAGTCGAGAGCCAGCTCATTTTCTGCTATAAATCCTTTTTGTGGAAAGTATAAAGACTTGCTACAGTGAAGATTGTTCCTAAGACCAAGGCGATTAGAATAATTCTTAAGGTTACACCGTTGCTTTGGAGCGTCTCAAAGTCAAAGCTCATGGTGAAATGCTGCAGCCATAGAGATTTGGGATAAAATTGAGCAAGAGCTCCGGTTAAGGATGCGCAGAAAAGGTAACCTCCCAGAGCAGCAATCATAGATTTACTCAGATAAAGAATAAAGGAAATAATAGCTGTCCAAGCAATGACAGTCAGGCACTGCACAAAGAATAGAAGAATAAACTGAAGCAGGAAGGTAGCGGATAAATCACCGATACCGTTTAGAATGGCTGCTAGGATAAAGTTGATGCTATAATAGAGAGCTAACTGCAGGAACGTTACGCAGACCATGACTAGGGCTTTAGAGACGAAGAAACTGGTACGGGAAACGCCGCTGGTTAAAGTATTCTTGTAAAGCTGCTTGTTCAGATCTGTCCCGATGACGACCATAGAGAGGATAATGATGATAAATGTATTATTACCGATAGCGTTGGACACCGCTTGTATAAGCTGGACGGCATTTAATTTGCCAAAGACTGCGCTCAAGGTCGTCAGTAGAAAAATGAATTCGGTAATCCAAACAGCCTTGGAACGAAAGAAACGGTAAAAATCTGCTTGAAAAGTATGTAACATGGTTTTTTCTCCTTACTGGACTAAATCTGTAAAGTATTTTTCTAAATCTTTGTGAGCTGCATAGATACCATTGACATGAATTTTGGATAGGACCAACTCCCTGTTGATGTCATTTAGTTCCTGTTCTTGGGCGACAATGTGCAGTTCGTCAGATTTATCAGCTTCCTTGAGCTGATAGTGGAGCTTACCTTGGATGAGGTTGGCGGCCTGGTCTCTATCGCTGGTTTTGAGGACGATATAATCTTCGCTGGCTCGGTCAAAGTCGTCCTTGGTGAATTCTGCGACAAGCCGTCCTTGGTCAATCACGCCAAACTTGGTGGCTACCAGATAAAGCTCAGACAAGATGTGGCTGGAAATGATAAAAGTGATTCCCAACTCTTGATTGAGTCGCTGAATCATCAGTCGAAATTCCTTGATGCCAAGCGGATCTAGGCCGTTGATAGGTTCGTCTAAAATCATGAGTTCAGGCTTACTGATAAGTGCAATAGCGATTCCTAGACGCTGCTTCATTCCTAGCGAAAAGTTGCGGAATTTCTTTTTACCAGTATTGCTCAATCCGACATAGGCCAGGGTTTCCTTGATGAGCTGGTCGGGCTGGGCAATCTGGTGGACCTTGCAGTAGTAGTTGAGGTTTTGATAAGCAGTCATCTGATTGTAAGCGACTGGTGTTTCGATGACAGTTCCTATCTTACGCAGGGCTTCATTCCATTCCTTAGAGTTCTGCGAACCAAAGACAGACACGGTTCCGCTGTTGGCATGAATGAGCCGGCTAATGGTCTTGAGAAGAGTGGTTTTGCCAGCACCGTTCTTGCCAATCAGTCCATAAATATCGCCTTTCTGGATTGAAAGACTCACATGATCAAGGGCGTATTGCTGGCCATATTGTTTGGTAACTTGCTTTACTTCTAAAACAGTTTGCATGGTATATTCTCGCTTTCTTAGGTTTGATTTTAGTATACAAGCTAGACTTCAAATATTTCTCAAGAAATTCTAAAATATTTCTAAAGAAATGCAGAACAACCAATCGGCTGACTGGCTGCTGGGGTGTTGATTTTTTATGTTAAAAGATGTCGAGTTCTCAAAAACGACAAAGGTTTCAGCAATGCTTTGTGAAGAAGAATAGTCATTGCTAGACCTGTAGCTAGTTAAGCTGTTCTGGTATAAGTTGAGGGTCGAATTCTTCTTTGGTAAATTCTGTGACAAGCTTGCCTTGTTCCAGAATGCCAAATTTGGTGGCAACCAAAGAAAGTTCAGATAGGATGTGACTGGAAATGATAAGGGGCGTTCCTAGTCCTTGGCTGATTCGCTGGATCATGAGGTGGAATTCCTTGATATCAATAGGTCCCAGATTATTAAAAGGCTCATCCAATATCAGCAGGTCTGGCTTATCAATAAGGATGATAGCGATGCCTAGCCGCTGCTTCATACCTAGGGAAAATTCACTGAATGTTTTCTTGCCAGTCTTGGTCAGACCGGTATAAGTTAGGCATTCTTGGATAACCCTATCAGGATTGGCAACCTTTCGATCAATGCAATAATAGAGTAGATTATCAAAGGCCGTCAGATGCTCGTGGGCAATCGGTGTTTCGATGATAGTTCCGCTTTGCTTGAGCGCCTTCTTCCATTCCTTCTGATTGTTAGCAGAGGAAAAGAGGGCAGTGGTTCCGTTGCTGGCATGAATGAGCTGGGAAATCATCTTAATCAGGTTCGTTTTTTCACTCTCTTTCTTGCCAATCAATCCATAAATATCGCCTTTTTGGATAGATAGGCTGACTTGATCAAGGGACTCTTGCTGGTTGGATTGTTTCGTAATATGTTTAATCTCTAAGATATGCTGCATGGTGATACTCCGTTTCTTTGTGCTTACTTTTAGTTTACAGCCTAGACTTCAAATATTTCTCAAGAAATTCTAAAATATTTCTAAAGAAATGCAGAACCAATCCCAAAGCAATAAAAAAGCAGCCAAAGGGCTGACTGCTTAGATTTATAAGTCTCTGTGCTGAAAGGCTTGGTAACCACCTAAGAGAGAACCAGCTAGGATAAGGAATAAGAATAGTTCAGAATTTATCTGAGGGAAAACGATGACGAGGCTAGACTGAAGCATAATCAGGGCGAAAAAGACGAGATAGCTAGCTAGGGTGGAACGGGTCAGGTAGAGGAGACAGGTAACTACAGAACTGCAGGTCATAATAAAGAGAAAGGAGCGAAAGAAAGACAAGGAAAAGCTCCATAAAAAGTTCTTTGGCATAGTCCCAAGTCCATGGAAGAGGCTCCCAAAGATAAAGGCTGCGGCAAAAGCTGCCGCCATTTGCAAGATGATAATTGTGATAAGAACAGCTATTTTGGATAAGTAAAATTCTTTTCTAGAAATCCCACTAGCTAATATATTGTTGTATAGTTTTCTAGTCAGGTCACGACCTAACAGAAAGATAACGAGCACAAGGACAGTAATCATGACAAAGGGCAGGAAATCTTTAGCAAGCTCCCCGAGAGCTTCAAATCCTGTCCAACCTTGGATGACTATTTCTTCTGGATCAGAAGACGTAGAGATATAAAAATTAAAGTTTCTTTCACCAAGAGAGCTGATGAAAATGAGAAAAAAGAGCAGCCCTTCTATTAGCCAAAAAAGCTTGGAGCGGACAAGCTGGTATAGCTCCGCCTGAATGGTATGTAACATGAAATCTCCTCTGAATGATTAAGATTGTTCCTGCTTTTTATAAATTTTTCTTTTTGAAAACCATCAGCCCGCCACCCATAAAGAGCAAGGTGACCGTTACCACTGTCAGGATAGCTTTGATAACAGCTCCGCTATCTGCTGCCATATCTGTGTTAAAACGCATGGTCAGATAGAGCAGCCATTCATTGTCAGGGTAAAAGATGAGGGGAATAGTCAGTAAGGTACCGCCAAGGAAATAGGTCAGAAAGCTAGATACAATCGAGTGGCTGGCATAGAGTATAAAAGAAATGATGGCAATCCATGCAACCGTGCTGAGAAATTGAATGAAGAGAGCAGCTCCCAACTGAGGCAAAAAAGAGCTGGGGGCGCTGCCAATTCCGTTGGACAGACTAGCGGTCACAAAGGAGATAGATAAAATCATCAGGAAGTGAAAGGCTGCGATGCTAACGCAGACAAAGAATTTAGAAAAATAATAGCTGAGC
Source organism: Streptococcus sanguinis (assembly GCF_020729725.1). Taxonomy (GTDB): domain Bacteria; phylum Bacillota; class Bacilli; order Lactobacillales; family Streptococcaceae; genus Streptococcus; species Streptococcus sanguinis_V. The sequence goes on from NZ_JAJEPA010000012.1 coordinate 247,339, forward strand.
TTAGAGATGCCGTAGCTCAGACAGTTTTTATAAAGTTTCCGAGACAGGTCCACTCCAAGGACCATACCGATACCAATGATGGTGAAAAAGAGCAGACCGTCTGTATTGCCTGCAAAATAGTCCAGAGCTTGAAGTCCGGTTAGTTTTCCTAGAGCTTGAGTAGCAGCCTCATTTCTGGAGATATTTGCTCCAAAATGAATATTTGCTTGGAAGAAAGTTGCTGAGAAAATCACACAGAATAATAAAAACTCAGTAATCCAAAAGCCTTTTGAGCGCATGAGCCGGTAAAAATCGGCTCGAATGAAATCCATCATGATAAACCTCCCTTTTTCATTCGACCAGGTCAGTAAAGAAGTTTTCTAGGTTTTGTCGTGCATAGTAAATCTCCTGCACTGGTATATCTGCAACCGCAAGTTCCTTGACAATCTTGCTAATCTCATGCGAATGGGTAAAGATATGAATCTCGTCAGAGGCATTGACCACCTTGATACGATGCATGAGCTGGTCGTGAATCAGCCGGCTGGCTTCTTCTAACTGCGACGTTTTAAGCACGATATAGTCTTCGCTCTGTTCTTCAAACTCCGCTTTTGAAATCTCACGAATCAATCGTCCTTCCTCGATAATGCCGAACCGAGTCCCCACTAAGTAGAGTTCAGACAGGATATGGCTGGAGATGATAAAGGTCATGCCTAACTCCTCGTTGAGCCGCTGTACCAGCTGGCGAAATTCCTTGATGCCGACCGGATCCAGGCCATTGATAGGCTCGTCCAGTATCATCAGGTCAGGTCTGGTAAGAAGCGCGATAGCTAGACCCAGCCGTTGTTTCATCCCGAGTGAGAAGTCGCGGAATTTCTTCTTGCCGGTATCCGTCAAGTCTACATATTCCAAGGTTTCACGGATGACCTTGTCCGCATGGGGAATATGGCGGAGCTTACAGTAGTAGCTGAGATTTTCATAGGCTGTCAGGTGGTTGTGAGCGACTGGCGTTTCGATGACAGAACCGACCCGTTTGAGGCTCTGCATCCAATCTTGATAGTTCTGAGAGCCAAAGAGGGAGACATTGCCACTGCTTGCTTCCAAGAGCTGGGTAATGACCTTGATTAGAGTGGTCTTTCCGGCCCCGTTCTTGCCAATCAAACCGTAAATATCTCCTTTTTTTATCGTCAGACTCACATCGGTCAGAGCGTACTGTCGGCCGAATTTCTTGCTGACTTGCTGTAAAACTAAAACATTTTCCATGTCAAGTCTCCTTTTCATGATGTTAGGAGAGAAAACTCCTCTTCTTATTAATTAGTATAGCGCCAAACTTTCAAATATTTATAAAGAATTTCTCAAATATTTCTAAAGTTTTTGGTTTGTCTTGTAAAAGGGTCAGAACTTATTTAGGAATTTCTTTATTATTTGAGCAAATGTTGTTGGCGCTTGGCTATTCAGAGTATGGCCGCCCTTTTCTATAATGCGAAGCTGAGAACCTTTCAGCAGCTTGTTAAGCTCATAGGCAGCCTTTAGATTGGGTTTGTCTTTGCTGCCGTAAACCAGCAGGCTGGGGAGCTTGATTTTCTTTATTTTCTCAGTGAGATTTACCTTACGCAGCTCGGTCAAAATCCGTATCATCTGGTCTTTATCAGCTCCTTGCTTGGTGAAGACACTTTTGGGCATCAGTTTAAAGGCGAGAATCTGCAGTCTGTAGAGAAAATTATCTGCTAAATTGTATTGAGTTCCGGATAAAATCAAGCCCTTCATGTGAGGAAGGGCTTGGTCAGCTAGGTCCAGTGCCAGCAGGCCACCGAGTGACAAACCGACTAAGATAAATGGCTGTTCTTGGGCCTGAAGGTGCTGGAGGGTTGCTTGTCGAATGTCTTGGTAACTTTCATTGCTCTTCGGAAAAAGAGCCAGCGACTCCGTTGGGACATTGGCTAGGGCTTCTTGAACTTTCTTCCAAGAATGCGCATCTTGCCCTAGTCCGTGCAGAAAGATAACTTTCATGTCAGAGCTCTCCTCTATCAATCTCCAGCTCGTACAGTCCTCTGACTGCATTGCAGGCGTAGATTTTCTCAGCCTGAGCCAGATCAGCCAGCGTTAAAACTTTCTCAGTAGCCTGTCCATTATCCAGTAGCTGCTGACGGTAGATACCTTTGAGCAGGCCAAGTTCAGCTGGAGGCGTGTAGAGTTTGCCGTCTAGCTCCAGTAGCAGATTGCCGATAGAGGTTTCAAGCAGCTGGCATTGGGCATTGTAGTAAATCTGCTCTTGCTGCTCCAATGTCAGATGTGGCCGATGGCTGGTTTTGAAATAGGTAAAAGGCTGGGCTAGATTGGCTGTCTGCTCGAGCAGTTTTGCCTTTCTGAAAGTATCCGTCAGTGGCAGTAGAGGAGCCGTTTCTAGCCCAATCCTGCCGTCTTTTTTTAGAGCTATACGTAGCCTATAATCTTTTTCTTTGTCTAGCTGAGTGCAGGTTTCTTCTAGCTCTTGCTCTAGTTTGTCTTGGTCAAAAGGATAGGCGAAGTAACTGGCTGCTTCTGTCAGTCTTTGCAGGTGTTGTTCTTGCAAGGTTAGCTTTCCGTCCGTCACTTTTCCTGTAGAAATCAGGTCGAATCGCGGATTTTTCCGATAGAGGACGGCAGATTTTTGCTGGGTTTCGATGTATTCAGATTTCCAGGTGCTGTCCCAAGTGATACCGCCGCCAACGCCATAGATGGCTTTTCTTCCCTCCAGCTGAATGGTGCGGATGGCGACGTTAAAAATCCGTCTCTGGTCTGGCAGGCAGATGCCGACTGTACCGCAGTAGACCCCGCGAGCAGCTTTTTCTGTCGCCTTGATGATAGCCATAGTCGAAATCTTAGGAGCACCTGTGATGGATCCGCAAGGAAAGAGCGCCTTGAAAAGCTCTGCCAGTCCGATTCCCTCATGCAGTTGGCTTTTGATGGTAGAGGTCATCTGCCAGACCGTAGAGTACTGCTCGACGCTGCAGAGACGCTCAACCCGCTCGCTGCCCGTCCGAGAAATGCGGTTCATGTCATTCCGCAGCAGATCGACAATCATCATATTTTCTGCTCGGTTTTTGGCATCCTGGGCCAGCCATGCAGCTTGCTCTCTATCCTGCTCTAAGGTCAGTCCCCGATTGGTGGTTCCTTTCATCGGACGAGTGGTCAGTTGACCTCGGTGCTCCTCGAAAAAGAGCTCGGGACTGATGGACAAGATGGCGGTCTCGTCATGCTCTACATAAGCATTGTAGGCCGCATTTTGCTCAACGACCAGCCTGTTGTAAATAGCCAAGCTATCCTCAGGATTGAGCTCCGCGCACAGTTGCACCGTATAGTTGACCTGATAGGTATCACCCTGGCGGATATGATGATGGATAGTCTCGATAGCCTTCTGGTACTCTTGCTCAGAAGTCAGCCCCTGCCAAGCTGCTGGCATTTCTACTTCCTCATAGGTCAAGGGAATGGCAGCCTGCTCGGTTTTATCGTGGATAGTAAAGTAGAGGAGATATTCCTTCTGGAGCGGAGCGGAATGAACTTGGAACTTTTCCTCGAAGGCTGGCGCTGCTTCATAGCTGACATAGCCGACAGCATAGTATCCTTTCTCCTGCCAGCCCTCAATCTCTGTCAAAAGTTCCTCCACTTGGTCCAGGCGGCGAGTCTTTAGCTCCTTGATGGGATTCGTAAAAATCAGGCGTTGGCCCAATTGCTTAAAATCAATAATCGTTTTCTTGTGCATAAAGTTATTTTATCATAAGATAATTTGAATGAAAACGGATTTATCGGATGTGACAATCATTCTTTTATAATGGTTGACAGATTAGAAAGTGGCTAGGTATACTATGTTTAAAAAAGAAAGAATGAGATTGCTATGAAGTCAAAGAAATTGTTATTGGTAAATGGAATTACTGGAATTTTAGGAGGCCTCATCATCCTTTACGCTTCTTCTCAGAGATGGCACTGGGAAATAGTTGCTTTAGTTCCCAAAATGGTCGAAAAGTCTGACTGGGGCGTCCTGATCATACTGATCAGCTTGCTGTTTCTTTGTCTTTCCCTGGCTGGAATGGCTCATTATAGTGAAGAGCCAAGAGTCAATAAGATGAGCCATAAGCTTCTCTTTTTCGCCTTTCTTGCAGGAATCATTCCATTTTTGGGGAACTTGGCCGGCGTTCTAGCTATCATATCGGGGATTTTTTATCTTCAAGATGTACCCAAATTCAAGAGCGATGACAAAGCGGACTGACCTGTGTGTTGCCATGCTTCCTCCTGCTCGAAAGCCCTCGAAAATTATGATAAAATAAGGAAATGACAAAACCTTAAAAGGAAGCCTTATGAAAAAAATAAATGAATCTTATAAACTAATCGTCTTTGCGGCGCTTGCTCTGGCTCTGGTTCTCTATATCGGGAACATCTGGTCTGGTCTGCAGAGTCTGACTTCGGTTTTTTCACCCATTATATTGGGTGGAGTCCTAGCCTTCATCTTTAATGTCCCGATGAAAAAGCTGGAAGACCTCTTGGACAAATGCCGAGTCCCTCAGAAGTTGCAGCGCGGTTTGGCCTTAGTTTTAGAGGTGCTGATTTTAGTTCTCATTATGACAGGAATTGTTTCCATCGTCGTGCCGACTCTGACCACAGCGGTCAATCAGCTGAGCGCAACAATCGGCAAAGTAGCACCTCAGGTAGCCAAGTGGCTGCAGCAGTCTGGCTTGCTTTCCTCTAGCCAGCTGAAAGATTTGACCAAGCAACTGCAAAACAGCGACATTGTCAACCGAGCCATCTCTCTTCTGGGCAGTCTGACGGGCAATATCTCTGCTATTTTTGGCAACTTCTTCTCTGTCATCATGTCTATCTTTCTTATGTTTGCTTTCTTGAGCAGCAAGGAGCATTTGCAGACAATTACTAGCCGTCTCTTACAGGTTCTGCTTCCTGAGAAGGCTGTGAAACGCCTATCCTATGTCGGCTCTGTCATTGTTGAGACCTATGATAAGTTCCTGATGGGTCAGATGATTGAGGCCGTCATTGTTGGGATTTTAGTCTTTATCGCCTACTCTCTGACAGGCCTACCTTATGCTGCCCTGACTGGGGTTTTGGCCGGAGTGCTCTCTTTCATTCCCTACATCGGGCCTTTCTCAGCTTGTGCCCTGGGAGCTATCTTTATCTTCACCGACAGCCCTTGGAAAGCTCTTCTCTCGATTGCAGTCTTTCAGGGAGTGCAGCTGATTGAGGGCAACATCATCTATCCGCGCGTGGTCGGCCAGTCCGTCGGACTCCCAACTCTCTTTACTCTAGCCGCAGCCTTGATTGGGGGTAACCTCTTTGGCTTGGTCGGCATGATTTTCTTCACTCCTATCTTCGCAGTTATTTACCGCTTGGTTAGAGAGTTTGTTGTGGAGAAGGAGAAGAGGAATGAGAGTGGAGAAGTTGCCTAATTATTTAGACGATAAATTTGCAAAAATAGGAGCTTAATTATGAAATGGACTAAAACAAAAACAGTTATTACCTTGGGAGTAGTATTACTCTCATCTTTACTGGCTTGGACTCTCTATCTCTACTGCAATAAACAATATTACGGACAATTTCATAAGTATACGGGTAAAGCAAAGATTGATGATTATGAAATGATTGCGGATGGTGCGGGCGCTATTGTCCATTGGGTTTCAACAACCCCAGAAGAAGACAAAAAGATGGCTGAGTTCGGTAGTTATGCTTCTTACAAAATTGACCAAAACAGTTCTCGCTATATTCTGCGGCAGAATGTTAAACTGAAAGAGCTCCCCTTTCGTTTGATGGAAAGACCATCTGACGGTGCTTATTGGACTCTTAGTGTCTATCGTATCAATGACAAAAGACTTGAAGAAGAAAAGGAGATAGATCTCTACAAAGTTGTAGAGAATTACAATTCTAATTATTTACCAGCAGAGCTAGGAGGAATTTACACTTGGCAGGGTCAAGACTATTTAAAAATTCGGATACGAGATTTAAAGAATCCTCAGGAGACGAAGCCGCTTTTCCTCAATTTAAAGAATCGAAAAATGGAGGAAATTGAGATCTTAGCTCAAGATTACGTGAGAAAACCTTTTATAAAGCAAGCGACTGATTGGGACCAAAAAGCAAGTGGCATTTATACCACTACTCCTGGTGGAGAAGTTTGGGTAGATAAATCCGTTTTAGGCCAGACTCAATTTGATAGTAGTTCGAAGGCTTACAAGCTTCTAGAAAAAAAAGGAACAACAGTGTATTTATTACACTCGCAGAACAGTGCAGAAGGTTTTAGTAGGGAGGCAGCTGTCTACAGTCTACTTATGCCGGATACTGTGAATGTATATGAAGCTGTGACCATTCCTCAAGAGGTGTCTGTCGACAGTCAGGAGCATATCGTCAACTCTAAAGAAGAGTTTGACAGATACTATGATATTGAAAAGGCTAAAAAGCTGTATCATGAAACAGAGTAAGTAATACAAGATATTATAGAAACCAACGAGATTTTATTCTCGCTGGTTTTTCTTTTTCCAGGGTCATAATTTCTACCTATAGCAAACAATAATTTTAGTCAATAGTATTGCTAGAATGGGGATTTTGGATTGGTTGATGAGGTTGGTTATAGTTTTAGGCTATATCAAACTCTGGGAAATTCCAATTATACAGAGGGGGGATTTTCTGATAAGATAAAATCAAGAAAAATTTTGGAGGACGTTTATGTCAACGACTATTATTGGTTTCCCACGTTTGGGTGAATTCCGCGAATTGAAATTTACAACTGAAAAATACTTTAGACATGAAATCTCAGCAGAAGAGCTTCTGGCTGCAGCTAAGGAGCTCCGTGCTAAGCATTGGAATATTGTTAAGGAAAAAGGAATTTCTGAGATTCCATCAAATGATTTTTCTCATTATGACAATGTGCTGGATGCGGCCTTTCTCTTTAACGTAGTACCATCATCTGTGCAAGGCTTGGAGCTGACTGACTTGGAGCGTTATTTTGCCTTGGCTCGTGGCTATCAGGGCGAAAAAGGGGATGTCCGTGCTCTTCCGATGAAGAAATGGTTCAACACTAACTACCACTATATCGTTCCTAAATTTGAAAAAGAAACCCAAGTCAAGCTGGCTGGGTATAAGATTTTTGATGAATTTACAGAAGCTAAAGAGTTGGGCTTGGTAACCCGTCCTGTTGTGGTCGGTCCATTCACTCTCCTACAAGTATCTGACTTTGAAGACGGTATAGCGCCGGCAGACTTTGTTGATGCACTGGCTGCAGCTTATCAAGAAGTCTTTGCCAAATTAGCAGAGCTGGGCGCAGAGCGTATCCAGCTGGATGAGCCAAGTCTGGTCAAAGACCTGTCAGCAGAAGAAAAAGCTCTCTTCTTGGACCTTTATAAGAAGCTTTTGGCAGACAAGAAAGGCTTGGAAGTCTTGGTTCAAACCTACTTTGGTGACGTTCGTGACATCTATGCAGACCTTGTAGAGTTGCCAGTAGATGCGATTGGTTTGGACTTTGTCGAAGGCAAGAAAACTCTTGAACTTGTTAAAGGCGGTTTCCCAGCTGACAAGACTCTTTATGCGGGTATCGTCAATGGTAAGAACATCTGGCGCAACAACTATGAAAAGAGCTTGGCAGTGCTTGAGCAAATCCAAGCTGAAAACATCGTCTTGACAAGCTCATGTTCGCTGCTCCATGTGCCATTTACAACGGCTAATGAAGAATTTGAACCAGCAATCTTGAACCACTTTGCCTTTGCGGTGGAAAAATTGGATGAAATCCGTGACTTGGATGCTATCCGTAATGGCGGTGGTGCAGAAGCACTTGCTGCTAACAAAGAACTTTTTGCGACTGAACGTGTGGGTGAAAATGCGGAACTTCGTGCGCGCATTGCTGGCTTGACGGATGCGGACTACACTCGTTTGCCAGCCTTTGCAGAGCGTGAGGAAATCCAGCACAAGGCACTCAATCTGCCACCGTTGCCAACTACGACAATTGGTTCCTTCCCTCAAACCAAGGAAGTCCGTGCCAAACGCTTAGCCTTCCGCAAGGGTGAGCTGTCAGCAGAAGACTATGACAAGTTCTTGGCTGAGCAAATTGATGAATGGATCAAGTGGCAAGAAGAAGTTGGATTTGATGTGCTGGTGCACGGTGAGTTCGAGCGTAATGACATGGTTGAGTACTTCGGTCAAAACCTGTCAGGTTACCTCTTCTCTAAGAATGGTTGGGTACAATCATACGGTATGCGTGGGGTGAAACCACCAATCATCTGGGGTGATGTGACTCGTCTCAACCCAATCACTGTTAAATGGTCTAGCTATGCACAAAGCCGTACAGACAAACCTGTTAAGGGCATGCTGACTGGACCTGTTACCATCCTCAACTGGTCATTCCCACGTGAAGACATCTCTATCAAGGATTCTACCCTTCAAATCGCCCTGGCAATCAAGGATGAAGTTCTTGACCTTGAAGCTGCAGGCGTGAAGATTATCCAAATCGACGAGGCTGCTCTTCGTGAGAAATTGCCACTCCGTCGCAGCGATTGGTATGAAGATTACCTTGACTGGGCAATTCCAGCCTTCCGCTTGGTACACTCTACAGTAGCGCCAGACACACAAATCCACACTCACATGTGTTACTCAGAATTTACAGATATCATCCCTGCGATCGACAACATGGATGCGGACGTGATTTCCTTTGAAGCTAGCCGCTCTAACTTGGAAATCCTGGATGAGCTCAAGGCTAAGAACTTCCAGACAGAAGTGGGGCCTGGAGTTTACGACATCCACTCACCACGCGTGCCAAATGAAGGGGAAATCGACCATACGATTGAAGCTATCTTGGCTAAGGTGCCAAGCAGTAAGGTCTGGATCAACCCTGACTGTGGTCTTAAAACTCGTGGTATCCCAGAAACCAAGGCTAGCTTGGTGCGCTTAGTAGAAGCAGCCAAAGCAGCTAGACAACATTTGCAATAATCCTCCTGGAACCTCAAAAGTTGATCTTGATGGAGGATACCCCAAAAATTGAAGCAGAGCTGACAATCCTGCAGAAGTTGTTCTTCTAGGGTTGCCCTCGGCTATCACTACCATCATTGAAAGGAACTTTTTGTTATATGGTTCGTCGTCACACACCCAGTCTCTCATTTGAAGTATTTCCTCCCAATCCGGCAGTAGGCAATGATAAGATTTTTCAGGCATTGAGAGAGATGCAAGATCTGGCTCCGCACTTTATCAGTGTGACTGCCAGCAATAATAAGTTTGACATTGAGGAGACGACGGTTCGTTTGACCGAGTTCATCGCCAATGATCTCCAGATTCCGACGATTGCTCACTTACCTGCGGTCTATCTGACCAAGGACATGGTGTCCAATATCTTGCAGTCTTTGGATCGGGTTGGTGTCCATCAGATTTTGGCTTTGCGAGGGGATATTTTTCCAGATGTAGCGCCTAAGGATGATTTTACCTATGCGACTGATTTGATTGAATACATTAAGACAGAAGCACCGCACTTTGACATCATTGGAGCCTGCTATCCGGAGGGCCATCCAGATTCTCCAAATCAGATTTCGGATATTCAAAATCTCAAGAAAAAGGTGGATGCTGGCTGTTCTAGTCTGGTGACTCAGCTTTTCTTTGACAATGAGCGTTTTTATGATTTTCAGGACAAGTGTATTTTAGCCGGTATTGAAGTGCCAATCCATGCTGGGATTATGCCGATTCTCAATCGCAATCAGGCTCTGCGCCTGCTCAAGACCTGTGAGAATATCAAGCTGCCAAGAAAATTCCGGGCTATTCTGGATAAATACGAACATGACCCAGAGTCTCTGAGAGCAGCTGGTCTGGCTTATGCTGTGGACCAAATTGTTGACTTGGTGACCCAAGATGTAGCGGGCATACACCTTTACACTATGAATAATGCTGCAACAGCCTACCATATCTATAAGGCTACCCATGCTCTCTTTAATCATAACCCATCCGTCCAATCTTTCTAAGATGAATGAAGAAACCACTAATCAGCTTCATTTGCTGTTTAGTGGTTTTTGTTTTATAATAAGGATAAAAATTTTATCCAAATCTAAGGAGGAGCTGATGGAGCATTCGCTGACCTTGGTTAAGTCTATGCAGTTTGGCCAAGAAGATTGTTTTTTTGCCTTCTGTGGTTATTCAAAAACGGAAGCCCACCATAGCTTTGGGCCGGCTGTTCGGGATGTTTATGTCATTCACATCGTACTGGAGGGACGGGGGACTTACTCCGTGGGCAATCAGCGCTATGATTTGCAGGAAGGGCAGGGCTTTGTGGTGCCACCAGATCAGTCGGTTTTTTATCAGGCTGATGGAGAAGAGCCTTGGTCTTATGTCTGGATGGGACTGGGTGGGCTCCTCTTGCCTCATTATCTGCAGGCTCTGGGACTGCAGTCTGGCCAATGGTCTTTTGCGCTGACTTCTTTGCAGGAATTTAAGGCCTTGGTCTTTGAAAGTCTGGCTTATGAGGGCAGCGGAATAACAGCTGAACTAGCTCTGCAAAGGCAAGTTTATCGCTTCTTGGAGCTCTTGTCCCAGCGTCTCAAGCAGACCTCTTTAATCACGGAAAGCCGTCGGGTCAATCCTTATGTCCAGCAGGTCTTGGAACTGCTGAGCAGTCATCTGCCAGAAAATTTATCTGTGCAGGAGTTGGCGCAGAAATTGGCGCTGCATCCTTCCTACCTATCTCGGCTTTTCAAGGATGAAGTAGGCAAGGGAATCAAGGAGTACAGCAATGATTTGCGACTCAATATGGCAGCTGATTTGCTGACGAGCAGCCAGCTTTCGGTGGAAGAGATTGCCAATAAGACGGGCTTTGCCGGAACACAGAGCTTTTCAAAAGCCTTCAAGAAGGCACGTGGCCAGTCGCCCTTGAACTTTCGCAAGGCTAGCTCTCATCTGAGGCAGGAGCTGTAAAAAGTCACATTTGGATAAATAATACTAGAAAGAAAGGCTTACCAAAAGGGGTGGCCTTTTTTATAATGAAAGTGGAAGTTTGATTGCAGACTGTGAAAGGAGAAGACCATGAATAAGGCGAGTATTTTGTTTAAGGAAGAGTGCAGGCAATTTCATCTGACTAATGGTGATGTTTCTTATATCTTCCAGATTTCGGGGGATGGTAAACTCTTGCAGCTTTACTACGGAGCGGCGGTACCGGAGCGAGATTATTCTTATCTGGTGGAGCTGCAGCATCGGCCCATGACGACCTATCGGAAAGAAGGAGATTTACGCTATTCTTTGGAGCATGTGCGTCAGGAATTTCCAGAATACGGCACGACAGATTTTCGTCATCCCGCTATCTGTCTGCGGCAGGAAAATGGCTCGCGTATTACTGATTTTGTCTATGTCAGTCATCAGATAGTAGATGGTAAGCCTGCTTTAGAGGGGCTGCCCGCTACTTATACAGAGACTCAAACGGAGGCTAAGACTCTTATTCTAACCCTACGAGATGAGGTGACAGAAGTAGAAGTTCAGCTGTTTTATACGATTTTTGCTGATTGGCCGGTTATCACTCGCTCCAGCAAAGTGATTAATCAAGGCAGGGAAACTTGCTACTTGGAATCCCTAGCTAGTCTGTCGCTTGATCTGCCAGATGCTGATTATGACTGGCTGCAGTTATCAGGGGCATGGGCTCGGGAACGCCATATCAAGGAGCGCCCGCTTCAGCAGGGGATTCAGTCTATTGAGTCAACCCGCGGCATTTCCAGTCCCCACCACAATCCTTTTGTGGCTCTTAAGCGACCGGAAACGACTGAATTTTCAGGTCCAGTACTAGGAACGGCCTTGGTGTATTCAGGTAATTTTCTCATTCAGGCTGAGGTGGATACCTATGATGTGACCCGGTTGCAGCTAGCCATCAATCCTTTTGGTTTTGAGTGGAAGCTGGCTGCAGGCCAGTCCTTTACCAGTCCAGAAGCTCTGCTAGTATATTCTGAGCGGGGCCTCAACGGCATGAGTCAAGTCTTTCATCAGCTATTTCGTCAACGCCTAGCTAGGGGCTACTGGCGCGAGCGAGCGCGTCCTGTTCTCATTAATAATTGGGAAGCTACCTATTTTGACTTTAGTGAGAATCAGCTGCTGGAGCTTGCTGAAAAGGCTCAGGAAGTAGGAGTCGAGCTCTTTGTACTAGATGACGGCTGGTTTGGCCAGCGGTCTAATGATCGCGCTGGGCTGGGTGATTGGTTTGTCAATCCAGAAAGGCTGCCGCAGGGGCTGGGCTTGCTAGCAGAACGTATTCACGGTTTGGGCATGCAGTTTGGTCTTTGGTTTGAGCCGGAAATGGTCAATAAGGACAGCCAACTCTACCGAACTCATCCTGACTGGCTGTTGGCAGTGCCAGATAGACAGCCCCACCATGGTCGGAACCAGTTTGTTTTGGACTATTCTCGGTCGGAAGTAGTGGATGAGATTTTTGAGCGTCTATCGGCGGTTATCGAGGAAGCACAGCTGGATTATATCAAATGGGATATGAATCGCCCTCTGACGGATGTCTTCTCAGCTGCCTGGCCAGCTGATCAGCAAGGAGAGATTTTTCACCGCTATGTCTTGGGTGTTTATGACTTGTATGAGCGTTTGATTAGTCGCTATCCGAGATTGTTATTTGAGTCCTGCTCTTCGGGTGGAGGCCGCTTTGATCCAGGTATGCTCTACTATGCTCCGCAAGCTTGGACCAGCGATGACTCGGATGCGATTGAGCGTTTGAAAATCCAGTATGGAACCAGTCTTCTCTATCCGCTTTCATCCATGGGAGCCCATGTCTCCATCGTGCCCAATCACCAGACCAATCGTCTGACTCCGTTGAAGACGCGGGGGAATGTCGCCTTTTTCGGTTCCTTTGGCTATGAGCTGGACCTTAATCAGCTAAGTCCAGAAGAATTGGCTGAAGTCAGGGAACAGATAGCTTTTTACAAGTGCCATCGAGAGCTGATTCATAATGGAACTTTTTATCGACTGCAGTCGCCATTTAAGGGAGATGGGCAGACAGCTTGGATGGTTGTCAGTCAGGATCAGAATACTGCACTTTTAGGCACTTTCAAGGTCCTCAATCAAGTCAATCGCTCTCATCAGTGCTTGCAACTGAAAGGACTGGCTGCGGATAAGGTCTATCGGCTAGAGGGGTGTGCCTATACGGGGGCTGAGCTTATGCGAGTTGGACTGGTCACCACGGACGCTTCCAGCGGTCAGCTTTTAGAGGATTCTGAGCAAAAGTCAAGCTATGACTTTGATTCCAAACTCTGGCTGTTTGAAGCAGAAGATGAGTAGATAAGCTGGGAAATAAAAAGAACAGAAGGAACAAGCTGATTAAAAGCTGTCCTTCTTGTTTTTTTCTCTGAGAGAGTAGGATAGTACCATTATCTATAATAATTCTATAGGAAAAGGCTTTCAAAAAGGTATATAATAGAGTGAAGCTTTTATAAAATAGAGCTGGGTCAGAATAGGAGAATTTGTAAAAATTGAAGAAAGCATTTGCTAGCTTGGATTATTAGAAGAAAGCATTTGGCAAATGCGAGGAAGAAGATGAGGAAGAGGGGGATTTATGACGAGAAAAATCATCTTTCTGGATGTGGATGGAACCATCATCGACTATGATAATCATATACCGGAGTCTGCTGTTGTCGCCATTCGCAAGGCACGAGAAAAGGGCCATCTGGTCTATGTCTGCACCGGCCGCAGCAAGGCTGAGATGCCGCCGGAAATTTGGGATATTGGCTTTGATGGCATGATTGGGGGCAACGGCTCCTATGTGGAGCATGAGGGGGAGGTTATTCTGCACCAGCTGATTCCTCAAGAGGTTGCTAGACGGCTAGTCGACTGGCTTCAGGAGCGGAGGCTAGAGTTTTACCTAGAGAGTAATAACGGCCTCTTTGCAAGCAGGGGCTTCCGTGAAGCAGCACGACCAGTGCTTCAGACCTACGTCCTTGGAAAAGGTGTTAATCCAGAAAAAGTAGTAAATATGGAGGCAGAAGAAGCACTTCATGGCCTGGTTTATGGTGGGGAGCTCTACCGAGACGACCTGAACAAAGTCAGCTTTATTCTCAGAAGCTACCAAGACCATCTGGACTCTAAGGCAGCTTTTCCTGAGCTTAAGGCGGGTACTTGGGGAGGTAAGGGCGAGCATGCTCTCTTTGGTGACTTGGGAGCCAAAGGTATTACCAAGGCGCATGCTATTGAGGTTCTGCTGAAGCATCTTCATGCTGATAAGGCGGATACTCTGGCTTTTGGCGATGCCAAGGTTGATATTCCTATGCTGGACTATTGTCAGGTCGCGGTCGCTATGGGAAATGGCGGAGCGGAAATCAAGGCCATGGCAGATCTGGTGACAGACTCGGTCAGCCAAGACGGTCTCTACAAGGCCTTTGAAAAGTTAGAACTCATCTAAAGGAGATGTGAATGATAGCAAAAACTCTTTATCTGATGCGGCATGGCCAGACGCTTTTTAATCTGCGCCATAAGGTGCAGGGCTGGTGTGATGCTCCTCTGACTGATTTTGGCATCTATCAGGCCAAGGTGGCAGGGAAATATTTTAAGGATGCCGGTATTGCATTTGATGATGCTTATAGCTCTACTCAAGAGCGGGCCTGTGATACCTTGGAATTGGTAACGGACGGTAAGATTCCCTATAAGCGTGTCAAGGGACTCAAGGAGTGGAACTTTGGGACTTTTGAAGGGGAAAGCGAGGATCTTAATCCACCCCTGCCCTATGGAGATTTCTTTGTGACCTATGGCGGTGAATCGCAGGACCAGGTCAGGGAGCGCATGGCTGCGACCGTTCTCAAGCTCATGCAAGAGACAGATGGCCAGTCCGTGCTCATGGTTTCTCATGGTGCAGCTATGGCTAATTTTGCTAGGGCTTGGCAGAAAAATTGGCGTCTGGAAAGTCTAGGTCGCATGACCAATTGCGGTATTTTGAAGTTTACTTTTGAACATGACCAATTTTACCTAGAAGAAGTGATTGGTCACGATTTTAGCAGCTGGAAGGAAAAATAAATGAAAGATTTATACTTGATGCGGCATGGACAGACCTTTTTCAATCAAGAGGGTTTGGTGCAGGGAGCTTGTGACTCCCCTCTGACTGAACTGGGGCAGGAACAGGCTCGGCAGGCAGGAGCTTATTTGAAAGAGCGGGGCATTCGTTTTGGTCAGCTCTACTCGTCCACCCAGGAGCGGGCTTCTGATACGCTGGAACTTGTCTCTGGTCGAACCGACTATACTCGTCTTAAGGGTATTAAAGAATGGAACTTTGGTCTTTTTGAGGCCCAGCCTGAACGCCTGCAGCCGAAATTTCGACCAGGAGCTACCTCTTTTGAAGACCTCTTCGTTCCCTATGGCGGAGAAGGTGTGAACCAAGTCGGTGAGCGCATGCTGGTCACTCTGACTGAGGTCATGGAGCAGGCGGATGCAGAGCCAGTCTTGGCCGTCTGCCATGGCGGTGCCATGTGGGCCTTATATCTCAAGATTGCAGCTCAAGCTCTGGATTCCAAGGTGCGCTTTGGCAACTGCGCCATCTGTCATTACTATTATGAGCAGGGACATTTTAAACTGACAGAAGTCATTGACCCACTGACGGGTAGTGTGCATGAGTGTGAATAAAGAAGCAGAGCATTCATCATAATGAGAGTTCAGAAAGATTATCACTACATTAAAAACCTCAGGTTTTCTGAGGTTTTTTGGTTTATACTTGACTGTAGGTTTCACGACGACTTAGTTTTGCGTCTTCTTTTTTGCTGGTTATCGGCTGTGCCTGGATTTCTTTATTCCACTCACTTCGAGTAAAGACCATGGAGAGTAGTGCCAGAGCCGCAAAGGCTGCTCCTACATACCAATAGGGAGTATCTAGCGTCGTGGAGCGGCCAGACAGATTGACAATGCCACGGAAGAGCATACCGGCTGTCATGATGGCTACAGCTGAGTTCCAGAGGTTGAGGCTGAGCCGAGAGAGATTAGGGATGACCTTCATGAAGAGCAGGAGGAGGATGCCACCCACCAGAGGAATGACAAAGAGGTAGTGCATGTGGCTAGATGTTTCGCCGAAGCTGAAAGATTCATAGATTCTGCTGAAAGCAAAGAAGAAAATAGTTAATAGTGTGTAGATAAGGGCTGTTTTTCTAAAACGTTTTTTGCTGGGATTAGTAACCGATGTAGACAATATCACTCACCGACCTTTCTGAGATAGTATTTCCGTTGGTGGTAGGTTTGTTAATGACCTGACCGTTAAAGTAAAGTGTAGAGGAGCCGCCGCCATCAAGGTTGTAGGCAGTCTTAACGCCATAAGATTTCATGATTTCTGCCATTTGGTAGAGGGAAAGACCCTCGCTTTCTGAGGTACGTCCGTCTGAGACGATGATGATGTAGTGGTTTTCATCAATGATACCGATAGCTGTCCGAGGATTGGAAGACATGGACTGGCCGACTTCGGAGTTGGTATCAACGACAATCTCACCATTTTCTACAAGAGATGGGCCGAAGGCCAAGAGATTGACCACGCCGTCTTTGACCAGTTGATCGGCAGAGACTTGGTCTTCATAGATAATCTTGAAGGAGCCGTCTTTGTAAATAGCTAAATCACCATTACTGGAGTCTTCTCGGACGGTATCGCGGTAGACGACGCCATTGCGGATGACATAGCCAGTTGTGTTGGCCCCGTAGTAGTCGCCGTTAACCGCTAGGATAGCATTGTTGTTGGCGGCCGTTTCCGAGGTCTTGGCGGTGACATTGTTTCCGTAAGTGTTTTGGGCAAAGGCTGTTTTCAGGTATTCCGATGAGCTGACAGTCACATCAGCGATGTAGACTTGGGTGTTGCTGACGGTCTTTTTAGTTAGCGTAACCGAGATGTTGTCGTCTGAATAGCTGGTATCCGTCACAGTCGCTGTTTCGGCAGCCTTGCTGGCAGCCTTGGCATTGGACGACGAACTCGTACTTGAAACCGTGGAAATGGTCTCTGCGATGACAAAGGTTTTCAGCATGGAGTAGCTGAAAGAAGCTATCAGAAGCAGCCCGAAAATGGAGGCGTAGGCATAGCGTTTCTTTAAAAATTTCATGATGCGGTGTGTGTCCTTTCCTTAAAAATAAATCTCTTTTGCACCATCCAAGAGACGGTAAAGAGCAAGATGCCGACGATGATTTTGACAATCAGAAGATTGAGACCAAAGACAGCGTAGAAGAGGCGAATCAGCAGTGTGTCTAGGATAAAGAGCACTACAGCTAGGCTGAAATAGCCAGTTCCTGTCTTGAGTATACTGTCGTCGTTCTTAAAGACCAGCCTTTTATTGGTCGAGTAATTAAAGATTGAGCTGGTCACTCGGGCAATCCCATTTGCGAGAAGAATTCTCAAGCTGGTCGGCACAGCGGCTAAAAACAAGAGAGCCAGGGCGTAGACGATGTAGTCGACGACGAAGCTGCTGAGAGAAGTCAGGGCAAATTTGAATATATTTTTATAAATCATGAGCCCATCCCGAATTGGTCGGAAGTGCGAGCCTTGATTGTCATTGATATAGACCGTCTCAATAGGCACTTCCAAAATGAGATATTCCTTGCTGGCTTCTAAGAGCATGTTCATTTCATACTCATAGCGCTGCCCCTCTACATTTAGCATAAATGGAATCATGTTGGTCGTAAAGGCTCGTAAGCCTGTCTGAGTATCGGAAACAACCACGCCAGTTTGGGCTTTGAAGAGAGCCCGAGTCAGACTGTTGCCGAAGCGGCTGCGCAGAGGCACCTTGCCAGTAAAGGCGCGTGCTCCCAGAATCAGCCGATTGGGATTTTCAGAAGCTTTGGCTGCTACGCGGAAAATATCCCAGACCTTGTGCTGGCCATCCGCATCTGCTGTTACTACCGTTCCGTATATCTTCAGTGCTTGGATAAAGGTAAAAGCAGTTTTCAGCGCTTGCCCCTTGCCTTGATTGACCTGATGACGGAGCACGGTCGCGTACTGCTCTGCCTGCTCAAAGACTATCTGGCATTTGGAGGAGCTGCCGTCATCGATAACAATGATATGAAAATCACTCTTATGGTGAATTTTTTTTATCAGCTTAATAAGATTATAATCAGGCTCATAGGCCGGAATCACTAGATAATCCATATCCATACCTCTTTCTTAGATGATTTGTAGAAAGTATACAGACTGTGGCTTAAAAATTCCTAATATAAGTTAGTTTTAAGAAAATGTTAACATTTCTTTAAGGAAAGAGCAGAGAAAGAAGAGGATAGAAAGGCTGGTGGGAATGGAAATGAATAATACACAACTATCTTAAATGAGTCTTAAAAATTAGGAAAATAAATATGAAGATACTCCAACTTTTTATTAAAAAACTATAACATTGTACCAAAAATATTAACGGTATAAGAAATATGCGTTATAATATTAAAGGTATTACATTATAGAAAGGTTGTCTTATGAAAAAATCATTTCGTAAAGTTGTTATAGCTTCGGCTGTCATACTGAGTGCGATGGCTTTTCAACCTCACGAGGTAAAAGCTTTCGATTTTGGCGGAGGTTTTAGTAGTTCTAGTTTTGGAAGTTCTTTTTCAGCCTCTGATTATGCGCCAATCAGTTCTAGTTCTAGTTCAAGCTTAAGCAACATCAGCACAAGCGACTACCGTCCGATTAGTACACCGTCGGTAAGTGAAAGTGTTAGCAGTGTTAGTTCGAGTGACTACCGTCCGATTAGCACACCATCAGTAAACGAAAGTGTCAGCAATGTTAGTTCGAGCGACTATCAGCCAATCAGCACACCGTCGGTAAGTGAAAGTGTTAGCAGTGTTAGTTCGAGCGACTACCGTCCGATTAGCACACCGTCGGTAAGTGAAAGTGTTAGCAGTGTTAGTTCGAGCGACTACCGTCCGATTAGCACACCGTCGGTAAGCGAAAGTGTCAGCAACGTTAGTTCAAGTGACTATCAGCCAATTAGTACACCATCGGTAAGCGAAAGTGTCAGCAGTGTTAGTTCGAGTGACTATCGTCCGATTAGCACACCGTCGGCAAGCGAAAGTGTCAGCAACATTAGTTCGAGTGATTATCAGCCAATCAGCACACCGTCAGTAAGTGAAAGTGCCAGCAGTGTTAGTTCGAGCGACTATCGGCCAATTAGTACACCATCAGTAAGCGAGGACGCTAGCAATATCAAGCCTAGCGATTACAAACCAATCAGCGATTCATCTGCAAGTGCTTCAGACAGCTTGGCGGATTCTGTTGATTATAAGGCGATTGCTGGTAAAGATGATACTGTAACGACAGACAATCTTGCTAAAAAAGGTAAAGATGATGCCTTGAAAATGGCTGATTCCAAAGTAGATCAATCTGCAACAGACGCTTTGGGTGCAGTAGATGTTACCGAAAAGGCCTTGGAGTCTGCCAATGCTGGAACTCAAAAAGCAAGCACAGGCAGTAGCCGCTATAACTTAGCTGTCTCACCGGAAGTTGAAACAGCTTTAGATTCCTTGTCAGAAGAACATAGAAATCAGTTTATTAAAGCGTTGAAAGACTATGGTTATGGTCTGAATAATTCTGAAACGTCGGCTACCACAACTCCAGAGTATAGTTTAAGCTCAACTTCCTCAAGTAACAAGGGAAAGTTGGATTTTACTCCTTATGGTCAGTCTACTCTTACCGATAGCCAAGGTCAGCCTACATCGGCTTATCAAGGCTTGTTGGATTTTGCAAATAGTAAAGAAAGTCAGCCTCTATTTAATCAATCTGCAAGCAATGACTATCAGATCAAGAAAGGTGATAGCTTAGCCAAAATCGGCAATCTCCATTATCCGGATGATAAGGAAAAAGCTGCAGCAGCTTCTATGCTGGCTCTTCAGGATTTGCATGGGCAGAATAAGCTGAACATCAATAATAAACAAAACCGTATTAATCTGACACCTGGCGATAAGGTCAATGTAGATTTATCTAACTATACATCAGAAGAAATCAGTGCGTTAGCCAAGGGATTTAATAAAATCCAGTCGGCAGAAAATAAAATTGATACTTTCCGCCAGGCCCAAGAAAAAGCTAAGGCCTTGGTGCGAGCTCAAGAAAGACAAAACAGAGCTTCTCAAGCAAGGAAAATCTGGCAGGAACAACCAACAAATGCTACTTCCAAACTAAGCGATTTGCTCCAGCAAAATACTGATTCAGCCAGTGAAAGCAAAAGTCAAAAGATTGCTAAAGGATGGGCAAACCTGAGCGCACCTACGAAACTGAACCGATTTGGTCAGCCAAATTATCAAGCGGCTTACCAAGAGGCAAAAATTCGTCCGACAACTCTAGAAGAGGTAAGGCCGGGTGCACTCAGCCAATTTGTCAATAAATACCTTCTTGCAGATCCTAGTGCTTCGAATAAATATTTAGCCGAAACGAAAGTATCGCCAAAGGATTTTAGTCTAGATGCATTTGAAAAAAGATCCAAAATTAGCCATGAAGCTGGGAAAGCAGCCTTTAAGGAATATTATAATGATGCTGTTACTGGACTGGCTTCTTTGGCCGATTTAAGCTTTGATGGAATGAAAACTACGGCTCATAAGGCTGGGTTAGTCAATCTATCTAAAGATGAATTGAACGAAATTTATAATCGCGATTCTGCTGTATGGCAAGGGATTATTGATAAATGGGATTCAACCTCTGCACCAGAGATGTTATTAGGAGTAAGCAGATATGTAATGAATCTTGCGAGTCAAGTCTCTCCTGGCTCCCGCGAAATTAACTCTATTTCAAATTTCATGGCCGGAGACGGTTTTGCTCAAAAAAATCAGCTTAAAACTACCTTGGAAGCGGCAGAGTTTGCCTTACCAGCGTCGAAAGCATCTATAGCTGGAAAAATTGCAAAAAATGGTGTTGGTAGTGCGGCACATGCCATTGCTTCTAAAACTGGTAAAGTCTTAAATACAGCGGAAGGTTTTGGAAAGAATCTATTTGATGCTACTAAGAGTAAAGTTGATAATTTTGGTGAAAAATGGTTCCCACAACCTTCAATGGTGACACCAGAAGGTTTAGTGCTTGATGTTTCAAAACCTTCTCATTCTAAATCAGCGCCAGCTTACCTCAGTAAAAAGACTGATTCTAATCTTGGTTTAACCAATAACAAAGATGGAGTTGGAGGTAAAAACAACCTAAATAATACTATAGCTCAGGAAGTCGGTCAAAGTCTGAGTACACATGGTAGTGATGTAGCAAAAAGTTTTAAGGGGACAGGAAAAGGTAAAGGAATTTACGGACCATATTACGAAGAGGCTGTTAAGCGTCATGCTGAGAGTCCGAAATGGTACGCTAATCCTGATGAATCAAGAATTGTTTCAGGAGAAGAACTCGCAAATGCTCGTGCTGAATATAGACAGATGCTCCAAAGTGGTGAATTACCTAAAGGACATCATCGTCAAGGGCTAGCATTTGGAGGTGAAAATGTTCCAGAAAATATCCAGTTCACAGGCGAAACAACTATTAGAAGTTCAGAGTTGGACAAATTAGACCTTAGTTTTTATCATAAAAATGGATATGGTAAGAAAAATCCTAAGATATTGAAAATGCACCAACAAGAAAGTGGTTTGTATTTGTTTGGTAATAACCCGAAACATACAGAGGTCACTAATTTCCAAAATAAGATATTAAAATGGCAAAAAAAACATGGTTTAAGATAAATTAGCTGTTAAAAATCTTTTTTACTTAAATTTAAAGAACTAGTTGTTTAGTTAGTGGAATGTGAAATATCCATTAAATACGGATTTGTAGATTAGACAATGTTCATTATTAAAGTACATAAAATATAGCTTCCTTGTACTTTTAACTTAATGACATGGCTAAAAAATAGTTTTCTTTTATTATAAACCACCTTCGGGTGGTTTTCGTGTAGCTAGAAAACAGTTTAATTTTTCGCTTTATGTTATAATAACTCTGCCCAAATTAGAAATTCAGGGGGTAAAAGGCTTATATATTAACTTACATAAAAAAACTAAATATAACAAGGAGAAATCTGAAAACTTGAAGATAGATTTAAGAAGACGATTAGTGTGTATTTTCTAAGAATATAAACCTACCAGATAATTAAGCTAAAAGGAGAGCGATGATGGGAAACAAATTATTGATGACAGGAATGTACTTTGGCGAAATCAGTTCTAGTACGCTAGCGGATTTAAAAAGCAACTTACTTTCGACAAGTAACGAAAAAGAATGCATCTTACTTATTGCTGAAATCTTAAAAAAAGGAGATTTTACGGTGAAAAACTTGTTGATTGACCTGATGAATCAAAGTCAAGATGAAGTTGTGCTTAATCTTTGTATTAGATTATTTTGCTCGGTATGCACAAATGCTGATTTAAGAAAGATTGATAATTTTCATTTTTTAATCAACGCTTCAGAATTTACGGTATTTACTTTTGTTATGGGGGCCGTAGGAACAATGTCTTATGAAGTAATTCCGTACCTTCTTACTCTTTGGAAGGAGTGGGAAGACACAGAAACTGAAGTGGAATTTGCAATTCAAGATGCTTTAGATAATTTTCTAAACTACCGCTCTATTTTATCTAATGATGCGACAATAGAAGAAGTTGGGAATTTATATTTGGATGTAGTTGAGGATAAAAACTTAGCTTATTACTACTATAAATCTTTCTTGGCTTTTCCTGGTTTATTGACTAAAGAAATTATGCAAGCTCTGTATAATGCAGCTCAAAAGGAAGAAAAATATCATCTCTATTCTCAAGCATCCTTACTTTCTATTTTTACAGGAGAGAAAATTCCAGTAAACACCCGAACTATAATTTCTAGGTATGAAATTGATTTAATGATAAATTATATTGAAAGTTTGTCAGAAAAAAATTGGGTTGAAGGAATGAAATATTTTTATGGTTATCCAGTTGAAAATATATAGCTTAGCTGATAGTCTTACTCAAGAAACAAATAGGATAGCTACGGAGTTAGAAAGTTTCATAATTGAAGACAGCCCTATGCCTCGTCGCATCCTATTTGATGAAAATTAGCATTAGATAAAGACGTCTTTATGATAAGCAACCAAAAAAACGACCATAACGGTCGTTTTTTGGTATTATTCCACTTCCAATTCATCTTGGTCAATTTTATGGGCTGTTCGGTAGGCTTGGTAAAAGATAAAGACAGCCAGAGCCGTCATAGCCGGTACAATGATTGGGATATCTGTTTCGATAGCAGTCAGCGGTGAGTTCCAGAAGAAGTGGAGAACGAAGGCTGCTAGGAAGTAGAAGAGCCCCACTCGGAAATAATTTTTCTGAGTTTTGGCATAGCGTAGCATGAGAGCTAGACCGAGAGTGGTTAGGGCGGTGTAGAGCCAGTGAGAGGCGACGCCGCCAGTGATACGGCCTAGGATACCAGAGATAGTGAAGGAGAAGCCTTCGGGCAGGTCAGAGAGGATATAAGAGAAGTCCTCGCTAATCTGAAAGCCCATGCCGGCCGTTATACCCAGCATCAAGAAGGATTTGAGCTTTTTGACGGGGACTAGATAGACAGCGAAGGCAACTGCCAACAGCTTGAGTGGTTCTTCAACCAGCGGAGCTGCGATGGCATTTTCTAGGTCACTGAGCAGAGTATTTGGGAAGCTGGTGCTGACCCATTCGTGGATATAGGTGTTGGCCAAGCCAGAGGTCCAGCCTGAAATGAAAAGGCCGCCTAGCAGAGCTATCCCAAGGCTAAGTGCAGGCGTCTGCCATTTTTTACCCAGTTGGCGAATCAAGAGTAGGGCAGGGACGATATAGAGCAGAGCCAAGAGGGCTGACAGTCCGACAATTCCATAGGAAGTACCTGACATACTGCCAGTGGTATAGGCTTGTGTCTCGTATTCTAAGCCAATCGCGCTCAGAAGGAGAAAAATGAAAAGAACAATATTTTTCTTCATAAGTAACTTTCTAAAATTTTATTTTCATCCTAGTATAACAAAAAAATCCTAAATAAAACCAATTTAAAAACTGGAAATTAAGGGTTAGTATAATACTTTACTTGCCAAACTGTCTCTTTTTGTTTATATTAGTTCTATAAGGTTTCTTGGAGGCGTTTGCATGTCGAAAAATCTGTTGAGGTTGAAATTGCTGGGAAGTCCGAGTGTCTTTCTCAATCAGGAGGAAGTCTTTTTTCCTTTTGCCAAAATCAATGCTCTGCTTTACTATCTTTACATCAATGGAGCAGTCAATCGGGAGGAGATTGCAGGAATCCTCTGGGAAAACAAGGATAATCAGACCGCCAAAAAGAATTTGCGCAATACCATTTATCAAGCTAACAAGTTACTAGGTGGGGAATGGATTGTCGCTCCCAACCGGACTGTGCTGTCGCTTAATCCCGAGTGTATGATTGAAAGTGATGTAGAACGCTTCACGGATCATCCTGCGGAGCATCTGTCGCTCTATCAGGGGGATTTTCTGCAGGGCTTCTATCTCAAGGACAGTGAGGCCTTTGATTACTGGGTGTCTAAGATGCGGACGCGATATGAGCAGCTTTATATCCAAGCCTGCTACCAACAGCTGGAAACAGAAAAAGACCAGCTGGATTTGGAAGAGGCTGAGCGGAATTTGCGCCGCTTGATCAGCATTGATGAGTTTGATGAGAAGAACTACCATCTGCTCATGAAGCTCTATCAGGATAATGATCGGCCTGGTAAGGTGATTGAGACTTATTATAAATTGGTCAATATTTTGGATAAGGAACTGGGCATTAGTCCTACGGAACCTATCCAGCAACTATATCATGAGGTGCTTGCCAAGGACCGGAGCGAGCGCAAGACTAAGCAGTTTCTGCGCAATACGGACCACTTTTTCGGGCGGGTTGATGAAATCAAGCGCTTGGAATCTTACTTTTCTAAGGTGATAGAGACTCAGGAGGCGCGTGCTCTTGTCCTAGTCGGTGGTACTGGTATCGGAAAGCGGACAGTGACTCGTCAAGTACTGGCCAATCAGACCAAGTATTTCCAGATTGTCATGGCTGAGTGCTTTAAGGAAGAGATGAAGGCAGAGCTGCAGCCTTGGCGTGGCTTGCTGGACGGCCTGGGCGACTTGGTTATTCAGCACCAGATTCTTTCTATCAGCCAGTGGCAGGTCATTTTGGAGAGTTATTTTCCTATTTTGACAGGCGGCACTTCTGGTCGTCAGTTGGATGCGGACAAGCTGGCTCAGTTTGTGGTGGATATTCTGCAGAAGATTTCTAAGAAAAAAGCTTTGATAATCTTAATTGAGGACTGTCACTGGATGGATGAGGCCAGCGTTGCTGTCTTGGAGCAAGTTATGAATCATTTGACCGGCTATCCTGTGGCCTTTGTGCTG
Source organism: Streptococcus sanguinis (assembly GCF_020729725.1). Classification (GTDB taxonomy): domain Bacteria; phylum Bacillota; class Bacilli; order Lactobacillales; family Streptococcaceae; genus Streptococcus; species Streptococcus sanguinis_V. The sequence goes on from NZ_JAJEPA010000012.1 coordinate 272,569, forward strand.
ACCAAGCATCTGAGCACCCCTTCTTATTTGGAACATTTTTTCAATCACCTGCTGGTTCGCAATAAGCTAGGCTTTATTGAGCTGCAGCCGCTGAATTTTAAGGATAGTGCAGCTTACTTGCAAGCCCAGACAGGTCAGTTAGCCATACCTGAAGAAGGCTTTGAGGATATTTATCGGGTCAGTCAAGGCATCCCTTTCTTCCTATCGGAATACGCTGAGCAGCTCCTGCGAGGCGAGAAGTTTCATCCGCTGACCCCGGCCATCAAGGCTAAGCTGTCTCTGAAGCTGGATTACCTGAGCAGTCAAGAGGAGGAGTTGGTGGACTGTCTGGCTTGCTTTAGGGGTCCTGCATCGGTTTCGCTCTTAGCCAGGCTATTAGGCCTGCCGATGGAAGAAGTGGTCGAAATCACTGAGGAGTTTGGACAGAAGGAGCTCTTGATAGAAGAGGAGCAGGGCGAGGAATTGGTAGTGTGGTTCAGCCAGGAGCTTCTGAGAATCTACGCCTATGAGCGTTTATCGCTTGCCAAGAAGCGAATGCTGCATCACCAGATTGCCCAAGGTATGGAAGACCAGCTGGGAGACTCTCTCTATCATGCCCAGCTGCTCAATGAAATCGCCTATCACTACAAGCTGTCCAAGCAGCCGATTAAGTCTCTGGAGTACGAGCTGCATTATCTCGAGGCTACTCTGAAGTTTCATCACGAGCTCTTTCCGATTTACTCGCGGGAGTTTGGCTTTATTGAAAAGACGGATGATAGCAATCAGTCAGCGGTTTTAGACCAGTTTGACCGTATCCGTCGGGAGATAGAGGGCTTAGAGAGAAAACACCAGAATCACAAGGATTTTCAGCTATTGGTTCTCCGCTTTCTCTATCTAGAAGGGCGCTATGCTATCCGGACAGGGGATTACCAGCAGGGGATGGACAATATCCAGCAGGTGATTGCTTCGGCCAAGGAGCTGCAGCAGATGGATTTTCTCCTAGAAGGCTATCGGCAGATGATTTACTACTGTATCCAGACGGAGAATATCCCTGAGATGCGCTACTATACGGAGCTGGCTCTGGATGCTTCGGTCCAGGCCAACAATCACGAGGCCATTGCTATCAACCTCCGACTCAAGGGGCTCTATCATCTCATGATTGGAGATGAGGAGCAGTCGCTTCACCATCTCTACCAGTCTATTGACTGTTTCAGCTTGACGGCTTCGCTGCGTTCCAAGTACTCGATTCAGATTGCGGCGGCTCTAGACTATCTGGCGGAGATTGAGCAGATTCGCGGTAATTTCACGGCATCTCTGGCTCATCAGAAAGAGGCCATTAAGCTGACGGAAAATAAAACAGCAGAGCCTTCGATTTTTGCTTTCTACATCGGCTTGGGTATGACCTATTATCAGCTGAAAGATTATGAGCAGGCGGAGCGAATTTTCCTCAAAGCTAAAACAGCCTTGAAATCTCTCAGCTTCCCTTGGAAAGAGACCCAGTTGGAAGTTTATTTGGCCTTGATTGGTTGCGAGAAGGGAGATTACCAGCCTGTGCTTGATCTGCTGCGGAAAAAGGATAGCCTCATTAGTCGCTATGGCAATCCGCGGGACAAGGGGCTGATTTACTATCTGATGGCTGTGATTAAGCATCGCCTGCTGACTGGCAGCTTGCAGGAAGCAGGATTTGAAGACTTGCTGGATCAGGACTTTGAGACCTACTATGAAACGGCCAAAAGCCAGCTCAATCCCTACCGAGATCGGCACCAACTAAAGGAATTAGAAAACTTACGCCAAGGGCTATCTCAGGCATTAAACGCAAAATAAAAGAGGATGAACATAGAGTTCATCCTCTTTTGATGTTTGTAATGAAGTTTTTAGATGCCCATCAGTCATGTGCTTGTGCCCAGACTTGGGTCAGGTAAAAGACAAAGCTGGCTGCCAGATTGGCCGTATGGTTGTCTATATCGTGAGGCGGAGAGACTTCGACGATGTCAAAGCCGATCAGTTTGCCTGAGGCAGCAATGTGCTGGAAGACCAGAACCGCTAGATTGGGATCCACACCGAGCGACTGAATGGCACTGACACCAGGAGCGGCACCAGCTGCAAAGCAGTCAATATCAATGGTCAAATAGACCTGCTCCTTGTCGGCCAAAAAGGTATCGACCACCTTACAGACTTCCTTGTAACCCATTTGGTAAATATCCATACCAGTCAGAAATTGGATAGCCTTGGATTTTGCCACAAAGTCAAAGAGAAAGAGATTGTTATTATGCTCCTGAATCCCTAGGATAAGGTAGTTAAAGGCCTGCTTCTGAGCTAGAGTGTCATCGAACATCTGGCGAAAACCGGTACCGGAGTTAGGACCAGTCTGGTCATAGGGACGCAAATCAAAGTGGGCATCCATATTGATAACGGCCAAGTCTTGGTCAGGTGCTAGTGAAGACTTGAGGCCCAGATAGTGGCCGTAGGCGGTTTCGTGGCCGCCACCTAGGACAATGGGCCGGAGATTGAGCTCTCGCAGGCGTTTGACTGCTCGAGCCAAGCTTTGTTGCAGCTGCTCCAGAGAGCGGTTAGGCCCGTCAATATCGCCAACATCAAAGACGCGGACGTTTCTGCCAAGATGCCAAGGAAGCTTGGCCAGCTGAGTTCGGATAGCTTGTGGTCCTTCGACAGCCCCCACTCGGCCGTGGTTGATATAGACCCCTTTATCACTCTTGAAGCCAATCAAGGCAAAGTTGACGCCGTCAAAGGGTTTTAAGTTAGGGTCATTTAAGTCCAAAAACTCAATAACCATACCCCATTTGGCAGCATATAAATCATCATCCAGTCTCTTATGATAATAGCTGTTATCTAGCTGATAGTAATCTTCTAACATGATTTTGTCCTTTTCCATAACGATACTTGCGACTTTATTATAAGAGTTTCCGCTAAGCCTGTCAATGGCTTTTGGCGGGAAAAGAAGCCCAGCTGAACGAGAGCGGGCTTCTTAGGTTAGCTTTTTTACAGAGTCATCAGCTTTAGAACTGAATGCTCAAGTCTACAGCCTTTTCAACGGCTGCTAGGAATTCTTCGTTTTCAATCAGCTCAGAAGCTTTGTTGAGCTCTTCGTAGATTTCAATGTCCTTATCAAACTCGATAAAGCGGACATGCTGACGGAAGAGGTCGTAGGCTGGCTTGGTTCCTTTACCAAGTTCATGGTTTTCTGGTTTCAGATCCAGAGCTTGGCAGGCTGCCATGATTTCTGTTGCCACGATGCGGCGAGAATTCTTGAGAATTTCAGCTGCCTTACGTGCTGCAGTAGTTCCCATGCTGACAAAGTCTTCTTGGTTTTCACAAGATGGGATAGAGTCTACGCTGGCTGGATGAGACAAGACCTTGTTCTCAGAAGCAAGCGAAGCACAAGCGTACTGGGTAATCATAAAGCCAGAGTTGAGTCCTGGGTGTTTGACCAAGAATGATGGAAGCTTGCTCAGTTGGCTGTTGACCAGACGTTCTACACGACGCTCGGATACATTTCCGATTTCAGAAATAGCGATGCCGAGGAAGTCGAATGGCTGTGCCATTGGTTCGCCGTGAAAGTTACCACCTGAGATAACATGGCCTTCCTTGGTGATGATAGGGTTGTCTGTGACGGAGTTGATCTCAACCTCAACCTTGGTCTTGACATAAGCGATAGAGTCCTTGCTGGCACCATGAATTTGCGGAATACAACGCAGGGTGTATGGGTCTTGGACCCGTTGTTGAGTGGCTACGGTTGTGTTGCCACTGCCTTCCAGAAGGTTGCGGATATTGCGGGCTGTAGCCAGCTGTCCGCTTTGAGGTCGAATGGTATGTAAGTCTTCTTCGAAAGGACTGGTAATACCATTGTGGACTTCCATGGAAAGAGCGCCAGCGACATCTGACAGCTTAAGTAGCTGGATGGCATCGTAGGTAGCCAGAGCTCCGATACCTGTCAGGACAGTCGTTCCGTTAATCAGCGCCAGCCCTTCCTTGGCTGCTAGATCGATTTTTTCGATGCCGGCCTTGTCCAAAGCTTCTTGCCCAGAGAGCAATTCACCTTGATAGTAAGCGCGACCTAGTCCTAACATAGGCAGAACCATGTGTGCCAGTGGTGCTAAGTCACCAGAGGCACCGAGAGAGCCCTTTTCTGGAATGTAAGGGACAACGCCTTTATTGAGCAATTCCAGGAGCTTTTCGACAGTAGAGAGACGAATACCAGAATAACCTTTGACCAAGGAATTAATCCGGATTAGCATAATCGCACGGACTGCATCTTCAGGCAGGGGATCGCCGTAGCCTGAAGAGTGTGTACGGATTAGGTTTTCTTGCAGTTGAGTCGTATCTTCTGGTGAGATGCTGACATTGCAGAGAGAGCCAAAGCCAGTTGTAACACCGTATACGACCCGCTTTTCGCGGACGATATCATCCACGATTTTGCGGGAAGCTTCTACAGCTTTCTTAGCTTCTTGGTCGATTTCGCAAGTGGCTCCATGACGAGCTACTGCGATGACGTCTTCTAAAGTAAGGTGTTCGCCATCCAAATTGATTACATGTGTCATAAGATTCATTCTCCTTCTTGTTCAAGAACTTTATTTTTACAAATCAGTACTATATAGATAAAGTATACTGCACTGGCGATAAGGACACCGATGAGGCCGTAGACATAGTTCATTGGGTTTTCACCCCAAATCATGACGAGACTGACTAGAACCGCCAAAATTGGAATTACTGGACCAAATGGAACGCGGAAGACCACTTTCTTATCTGGATATTTCTTTCTTAATACTAGTACAGCTAGAGCAGTTGGGATGTATTGGAAGAAGCGGAAGACCACACTGAGAGCTGCTAATTCTTCAAATTTACCAGAGAAGAGCAGGACGATAGCCAGAATTCCTGAAATAATAATGGCAACTATAGGGGCATTTTTAGAGTTGGTTTCTGCAATTTTCTTAGGAAGCAGACCTTCATTTGCGATAGCTGCACCATAACGTGGAACCATGATAGATTCCCCGATGTTAAGTCCAGCAATAGAAATCAGCGCTCCGATAGAAACAATCCATGCTCCAACAGGGCCAATCATTTCGACAAAGGCGTCTTGTACAGAAGCATCTGTTTGCAGGATACGGCTGCCTAACATGGCGATAGTTCCTGCGATAATCAGCATATAGAGAACAGAGACAATACTGATAGAGCCCAAAATAGCTCGAGGTACATTCTTTTCCGGATTGCGCATTTCACCAGCAACGATAGACATGGTTTCAAATCCGATAAATCCGTAGAAGATATAAATGGCTGTACTAGAGATAGCTTTCATGATATCTACGCCAGGTTCTAGCTGAAGAAACGGAGTGAAGTTTCCTTTGTCAATTCCTCCTTTGATGAAGAAAATCGCACATAGACTGAAAGCGACAATTGGGATGAGCTTTGCTACGGTTGCGGTCAAGGTGAACATTTTGGAAGTCTTAAGACCTGATATATTCATTAGACTGAGCAAAATAATCAGGCTCACACTGAGCAGAAGTTCATAGGGGGCAAAGGATTTAAAAGTAATGACAAAAAGTCTCGCAAATCCTGCTGCCATAGCAGACCAAGCGATGATGGTAACTGCCCAGCCTAGGAAGCCAACATTAAATCCGACAAAGTCTCCAAAGGCTGCTTTGGAATATTGGAAGGCTCCGCCATTTTTATTAAAATAACCAGCAGTTTCTGCCAAGCAGACGGCTAGGAGAATAACGAGAAGGGCAGTTCCAAGCATGACAGCTAGAGAGGCAGGACCAAGTCCTTTATAAATCTTTTGCGGTAGGAGGAAAATCCCTGATCCGATAACGGCATTGATACCGTAGAGAGTTGCACCGGAAAAGCTGAATTTCGCTTTTTCCTGTTCTTGTTCTTGTGCAGTGAGTTTAGTTGCATCCATAATAATGTTTCTCCTTTAGAGATATGGGATCCTTTCCAAGTAAAGATAGAATGGTGACAAGGCATCATGGTATCTTTACTTAGTAGGGATGTGGGTCAAACCAGCCCATATAGCAAGGGGAGCGCCCTTTGGCTGGTTACTCGAAAACATTATATGCAGCTCAGTTTCCTGAGTCTCTTTTTCCACTATCAGAAGCTGCTCTGCCTCTAGGTTAAGTGCTGGCAGGTTTGTTCCCGTCACCGTTAAATCACCTAAGGCATAGATAAATTGAATCTCTTCATCTCGGACAAGTTCTTGTTTATCCGAAATGGCAATCATCTGTCCCTGATAATGGTCGCTGTAGATTAAGTTAAAGTCGGTACAAGTCCCCCGACTTGTGATAGAATCACTCCCTTCAAAGACATAGGGAGTAAAGGGAGCTAGAACCGTTTCCTCCTGCCGGCTGGCATTGTGGAGATGAAGTGTGTGGTCCAGGCTCATGAGAATGCGGTGAAAGCCGCTGAGGTCAGAAAACTGACTTTCAGCCAACTCCACAGTTGCTGTCGAGAGTCGATAGTCAAAGTTCCGCTTGCCATAGTGGCCAGTTGGAGGGGAAAGATAAAGCTGTTTTGTCTTTCCCCCCGACCAATCGGAAACTTGAAAATCATTTACTCTTAGAAGGGTTACATTTGTCATTTTTGGTATTTATTAGAACAAACCGCTGATATTGCCGTCTTTGTCAACATCAATCTTTTCGCTGGCTGGTACTTTAGGCAGTCCTGGCATGGTCATGATTGCACCAGTAAGAGCAACGATAAAGCCTGCACCAGCAGAAACTTTGAGCTGGCTGATAGTCACGACAAAGTCTTTAGGTGCGCCTAGTTTCTTAGCATCGTCTGAGAAGGAGTATTGAGTCTTAGCCATACAGATAGGATAGTTGGAGAAGCCCAGCTCTTCCAGTTGTTTGAGCTCGCGTTTAGCAGCAGGAGTCAGGCGAACCCCCTTGCCTCCATAAACCTTGGTGACAATCTTGTTCAGCTTGGTTTCAATGGAGTCCTCTTCATTATATACAAATTGGAAGTGATTGTCTCCTTCGGCCAGTTCCACGACTTTTTCAGCCAACTCTTTACCACCAGCTCCGCCATTTGCCCAGACGTCAGAAATAACGACGTCAACGCCGCGTTTTTGGCAGGCGTCATAAACTGCTTGCAACTCTGCTTCGGTATCCAGTGGGAATTTATTGATGGCAACGACTGCTGGCAATCCATAAACATCTTGAATGTTTTCTAGATGTTTTTCCAAGTTTGGCAGACCATCTACAACGGCTTGGACATTTTCTTCAGCCAGGTCGCTCTTAGCTACACCACCGTGCATCTTGAGAGCGCGGATAGTAGCAACCAGAACTACAGCTGCTGGACGAAGGCCAGATGTACGACACTTGATATCGATGAATTTTTCAGCACCGAGGTCAGCACCGAAACCAGCTTCTGTGACTGCATAGTCGGCATATTTGAGAGCCAGCTTGGTAGCTAGGACACTGTTACAGCCATGGGCAATGTTGGCAAAAGGTCCACCGTGAATCAAGGCTGGCGTATGTTCCAGAGTTTGAACCAAGTTTGGATGGATAGCGTCTTTGAGCACAGCAGCCATAGCGCCACCAGCTTTCAGATCCTTGGCAGTTACTGGCTTACCTTCAAAGCTGTAACCAATGATGATTTTTTCCAAGCGGTTCTTAAGGTCAGTGATATTTTCTGACAGACAGAGAATGGCCATAACCTCAGAAGCAACTGTAATGTCAAAACCATCTTCACGCGGAACACCGTTGACTTTACCTTGCAAGCCGTCTACGATGTGGCGCAGTTGCCGGTCATTCATATCCACTGCCCGCTTCCAAGTAATGCGGCGAGAGTCGATACCTAAGGCATTTCCATGATGGATGTGGTTATCAATGAGGGCCGCCAGCAGGTTGTTGGCAACACCGATGGCATGAAAGTCACCAGTGAAGTGGAGGTTGATGTCCTCCATAGGCACCACCTGAGCGTGCCCACCACCAGCAGCTCCGCCTTTGATACCAAAGACAGGTCCGAGTGAAGGTTCCCGCAGAGCGATAACGGCTTTTTTACCGATAGCAGCCAAAGCATCGACCAATCCGACAGAAGTCGTGGTCTTGCCTTCTCCGGCTGGTGTCGGAGAAATAGCTGTCACGAGAATCAGTTTGCCGTCTGGCTTGTCTTTTAAGGCTTCCAGTTGGCCAGCACTGATTTTTGCCTTGTAATTTCCATAAAGAGACAAGGCATCTTCAGCAATTCCTAGCTTTTCTGCCACCTCTTTGATAGGCTTCATTTGAACCGAATTCGCAATTTCAATATCTGATAAAACCATATTGTTACCTCTTGAGAAGAGGAAGTCCATTCACAGGAAAGAGCGGACTTCTCTTCCGCTTATCTATTAGACAACTTTCAAAATTTCTTGATAAATTTCATCGGCTAGGGCGCAGCCTTTTTGCAGGAGGTCCTCACCCTTGCTGCGGTAGTCTGCGACAAATGCTTCATCCTTGACACCTGACAGGTTGATGAGGACATTGAGCCAAGCTCCTTGCAGACCAGCCTTAAGGTTGAGAGCTGCTACCCCCAGGTCGCTGGCAGCATTGGTATTGGACTTGCCGACAGCCTTTTTAGTTGTTTGCAGGGCAGCCAAGATGTCTTCCATCATGCCATAAGGCGACTTGGTCGCTTCCTTGAGGGCTTGTTGCATAGCTTCCCGACGGGCGGCCTTGTCTTCCTCTGTATCCTTAGGCATATCAAAGACGGCGGAGACTAGATTGAAGGCTTCAGTGTCCTTGTCGATAGCAGCGAGCAGGCTTTCTTGCAAGCGGGCACTTTCTGCGTGCACTTGAGCAATTTCTGCTTCAAATTCTGCGTATTTTTTCTTGCCAAGGGTTAATTCGCAGACCATCTTAGTCAGGGAAATACCGTTCGCTGCGGAAAGAGCAGCGGCAGAGCCGCCTCCTGGTGCAGGCGCATCTGAGCCTAGGACTTGGGCAAATTCTGTCAAACTTAAATCTACTAATTTCATAGGTTTCAGTCCTCCTAGCCTAGCAAATGGTTTTCCAGAACTTGCTTGCCATAGTCAAAGTCTTCGATTTGCAGATAGTATTCTGCTGCGTCAATCAAAGCCTTGGCTGGAGCTAAACCGATGACTTCTGAGCCGAGGATTCCAACTCCGTAGCGCTTAGCTTCAAAGCGAACTGTTTCAAAGACGCGATAGAGTGGGAATTTTTCCAGATTGACCATGTTGATCGAAACCTGAGCAATGTTGCGGTCTTCCAGCATAACGCCGATAGCTTTACAGTACTTGTAACCACCGCTTGATCCACGGATGACTTTGGCAATATTGTTGGCAATTTCTAGATTGTCTGTATCCAAGTTGATGTTGTAGGCGATGAGTGGCATTCTAGCACCGACAGCAGTGACACCAGCAGTTGGGTGAATCTTTCTTTCACCATAGTCTGGAGCCCAGTCAGGTTCCAAGAGTTTTTCAGGCATGCCTTCAAATTGTCCCTTACGAACCTTAGCCAAGTTCTTACGCTCTGGACGAGTCGCTGCATCTTCATAGAGGAAGATAGGGATACCGAGCTCATGGTTAATTCGCTCAGATACGGTCTTCGCAATTTCTACGCATTCCTCACTTGTGATGTCTTTGATTGGTACAAAAGGCAGGACATCAGTTGCACCCATACGAGGGTGTTCACCCTGGTGCTTGGTCAAGTCAATGTTTTCAGAAGCGTATTTAACCAAACGGAAGGCAACTTCCTGAATGTTTTGATCATCACCGACCAAGGTAAAGACGCTGCGGTTGTGGCTGGCATCAGAAGAGTGGTCCAAAAGTGTTACGCCTGGCACGCTCTTAGCTACTTCCACTAGACCGTCAATGACCGCTTGGTTGCGGCCTTCAGAAAAGTTAGGAATACATTCAACAATTTTTGCCATAAGATATTACCTCGTGTTATATATTATTAAAAATTACAAAGTGAATAAAGTGGAACTTCCAGCTGAGCCAGGTTGACACCCAGCTCAGGTCGGAAGTTGGGGGACAAGTTTTTTCTATTCGAACAATTTCTTAACAGATTCTTTGACCAAATCTTCGTCAGTTAAGTACGGAATAGTGATGTGGTCTGTGCCTTGGTGGAGGCGGTTGTACTCGATAGCTGTCTCAATAGCATGCTCATTGCGAGCCCAGTTACGACGAGCGACTCCGCCGATTGTATCCCAAGCGATAGCAGATTTGATGATTTCATCAATGCGTTCGCTACCGTCCAGTACCAAGCCAAAGCCACCGTTGATTGCTTTACCGATACCAGTTCCGCCACCGTTGTGGAGAGCTACCAGACTCATGCCACGAGCGGCATTACCAGCGTAACATTGCACAGCCATGTCGCAGGTAACATTAGAACCGTCCTTGATATTAGAAGTTTCACGGAATGGAGAGTCAGTACCAGATACGTCGTGGTGGTCACGGCCAATCATGACAGGACCAACCTTGCCTTCGCGGACTAATTCATTGAACTTGAGGGCGATATTGACGCGTCCCATACAGTCTTGGTAGAGAATCCGAGCCTGAGTTCCAACAACCAACTGGTTCTTTTCTGCATCGCGGATCCAGTTGTAGTTGTCGCGGTCTTGGTAGCGGCGGTTAGGGTCGATCACTTCCATAGCTGCGTGGTCAGTAGCGACTAGGTCTTCGTGTTTGCCGCTCAGACATACCCAACGGAAAGGACCATAACCATAGTCAAAGAGCATTGGGCCCATGATATCTTCTACATAGGATGGCCAGATGAAGCCGTCTTTGTCATCAAAGCCATTCTTAGAAATTTCCTTGATGCCAGAGTCATAGACTGCCTTCATAAAGGCATTACCGTAGTCAAAGAAGTAGGTACCGTTGCTAGTCAGGGTCTTGATCGCCTTGAAGTGACGTTCCAAGGTTTGGTCAACCAGCTTAGCAAAGCTTTCCTTGTCTTCAGCCAGGAGGCGTGTCCGCTCTTCAAAGCTGATACCAGCCGGACAGTAGCCGCCGTCGTAAACATTGTGGCAAGAAGTTTGGTCAGAAAGCAGATCTACATGGATATTGTGCTCGTTGACATATTCCAAGAGGTCTACGATGTTACCATGATAGGCGATAGAAGTGGATTCGCCAGCTTCCAGAGCTTTCTGAGCCAAATCGATTGCTTCTTTTGGACTTTCGGCTAACTGGCTAATCCAGCCTTGGGAGTGACGAGTTTCAATCCGAGATTGGTCTACTTCAGCTACGATTGCCACAGCTTTAGCAATTTCAGCCGCTTTCCCTTGAGCTCCACTCATGCCACCCAGACCAGAAGAGATGAAGAGTTTGCCAGTCAGGTCGCCGTCGTCAGCCACACCCAGCTTCAAACGTCCAGCATTGAGGAGGGTGTTGAAAGTACCATGGACGATGCCTTGAGGGCCGATGTACATCCAGCCGCCGGCTGTCATTTGACCGTAGTTGGTGACACCCATTTCTTCTGCAATTTCCCAGTCCTTCATGTTGTCGTACTCACCGACCAAGAGGCCATTGGTGATAATAACGCGCGGAGCTTCTGGTTTAGATTTGAAGAGTCCGAGAGGGTGGCCAGATTCCACGACCAAGGTTTGATGGTCGGTCATGATTTCCAAGTATTTCTTGATCAGGTTGTACTGCATCCAGTTAGCGCAGACAGATCCAGTTTCCCCATAGGTAACCAATTCATATGGATAAAGGGCGATTTCAAAGCTCAGGTTGTTGTCAATCATGACCTGCATAGCTTTGGCTGCGGTACAGTTCCCTTTGTACTCGTCAATTGGTTTGCCATAGATGCGTTCTTTTGGACGCCAGCGGTAGCCATAAATCCGTCCGCGAGTTTTCAGTTCTTCCAGAAATTCCGGAATCACTTCCTCATGGAATCTCTTTGGAATATAGCGAAGGGCATTTTTAAGCGCAATTTCGGTTTGAGCTTGAGTCAAGCGGAAACCCCGATCAGGTGCGCGGCGGATGCCTTCTTGGAAAACTGTTTTTTCAGGCAGTACATCGTCTAATTTGACGGTCATTGCTGCTGCAATTTCATTTTCGCTAAAGTATGACATGAAAAATCCTCCTTTTAGTCAAGTGTAAAATATCTTTCTCCTACATTCTATAAGATTCCCGTCCATAAAGAGTCAAGAAAATGATAAAAACAGTAAAAAAAGTGGGGCTCCTATCTTTTACAAGCTTTTGACTATAATTTGACGATAGTGTATTATGATGAAAAGCAAATATATCGGAAAATGAAATGGAGGAACAAGCATGACTGCTGATTTACTATTAACTCACTTTAATCAAGTCTTCTGTCCCAAGGATCTCGGTCATCCACTTTTTGGTGAGGAGATGAAGGAAGCTCAGGTCTTGGAGGACGGCTACATCGCAGTCAAAGACGGCAAAATCCTAGCAGTCGGCAGCGGAGAGCCGGATGCCAGTCTGGTTGGACCAGATACTAAGATTCAGTCTTATGAAGGCAAGATTGCCACACCTGGCTTGATTGACTGCCACACTCACTTAGTCTACGGTGGCAGCCGGGAGCATGAATTTGCTAAGAAATTAGCCGGTGTCCCTTATCTGGAAATTCTTGCCCAAGGCGGCGGTATTCTCAGTACAGTCCGGGCGACGCGAGAAGCTTCTTTTGACACTCTCTACGATAAGTCTAAGAGACTGCTGGACTATATGCTGCTGCATGGGGTGACAACGGTTGAGGCCAAGAGTGGCTATGGTTTGGACTGGGAAACAGAGAAGCGCCAGCTAGATGTCGTTGGGGCTCTGGACCGTGACCACGATATTGATTTGGTTTCGACCTTTATGGCTGCCCACGCCGTTCCACCAGAATACAAGGGACGCTCTCAGGAATATCTGGAGCTCATCGTCGAGGAAATGCTGCCTCGGGTAAAGGCAGAAAATCTAGCTGAGTTCTGTGATATTTTCTGTGAAAAAGGCGTCTTTACAGCTGACGAGTCACGCTACCTGCTTTCTAAAGCTAAGGAAATGGGCTTCAAGCTCCGTATCCATGCTGACGAAATCGAATCTATCGGTGGAGTAGATGTAGCAGCTGAACTGGGAGCAACTAGTGCAGAGCACTTGATGGTAGCGACCGATGAGGGCATTCGCAAGATGGCGGAAGCCAAGGTTATCGGTAATCTCCTGCCAGCGACTACCTTCAGTCTGATGGAAGATACCTATGCACCAGCCCGCAAGATGCTGGAAGCTGGCATGGCTATCACTCTAACTACTGACAGCAATCCAGGTTCTTGTCCGACAGCTAATTTGCAGTTCGTCATGCAGCTGGGCTGCTTTATGATGCGTCTGACGCCAGTGGAAGTCCTTAACGCTGTAACCATCAATGCGGCCTATTCAGTTAACCGTCAAGATAAGATTGGCAGCTTTGATACTGGCAAGCAGGCGGACATTACTATCCTAGACGCTAAGAACATTGACTATCCACTCTACTTCTTTGCGACTAACCTGACCCATCAGGTCTATAAGGCTGGAAAACTGGTCGTCGATCAAGGAAGAATTGTCTAGCCTCTCTAAAAAAGAATCGTATTTTTCGGACTCTCTCTGATGACAGGGAGAGTTTTCTTTATATAAAAACTTTCCCTTGCCATTCTGCCGCAAGTCTGCTATAATAGTTATTTGTGAGCAAACCTCACTTACCCCTTGCAAAGTCTTGGGGTCATTAGACCAAAAGGAGGAAAAATCAATGGCTAAATACGAAATTCTTTATATTATTCGTCCAAACATTGAAGAAGAAGCTAAAAACGCTTTGGTAGCACGCTTTGACTCTATCTTGACTGACAATGGTGCAACTGTTGTTGAATCAAAAGACTGGGAAAAACGTCGTCTTGCATACGAAATCCAAGATTTCCGTGAAGGACTTTACCACATCGTTAACGTTGAAGCAAACGACGATGCAGCTCTTAAAGAGTTTGACCGTCTTTCAAAAATCAACGCTGACATTCTTCGTCACATGATTGTCAAACTTGACGCTTAAGAAGGTAGACTATGATTAATAACGTTGTACTGGTGGGTCGCATGACCCGTGATGCCGAGCTTCGCTATACTCCGCAGAACCAAGCGGTCGCAACATTTACTCTGGCTGTCAATCGCAACTTCAAAAATCAAAGTGGTGAGCGAGAAGCGGACTTTATCAATGTTGTCATCTGGCGTCAGCAGGCAGAGAATCTTGCAAACTGGGCTAAAAAAGGAGCCCTGATCGGAATTACAGGTCGTATTCAAACGCGTAACTACGAGAATCAGCAAGGCCAGCGTGTCTATGTCACAGAAGTTGTTGCGGACAATTTCCAACTCTTGGAAAGCCGCTCTAATCGTGAAGGTCAGTCATCTGGCGGTTACGGTGGAAACAGCTTTGGCGGCAGTTCTGCTCCAAGTTATGGCAGTGCAGACTCGTCTAACCAAGTACCGAACTTTTCTCGTGATGAGAGCCCATTTGGCAATTCTAACCCGATGGATATCTCAGACGACGATCTACCTTTCTAAGGACCGAATCTAACTATAATATAAAGGAGAAAACACATGGCTCAACAACGTCGTGGCGGATTCAAACGCCGTAAAAAAGTTGATTACATCGCAGCGAACAAAATTGAATATGTTGATTACAAAGATACTGAGCTTCTTAGCCGTTTCGTTTCAGAACGTGGAAAAATCCTTCCTCGTCGTGTAACAGGAACTTCAGCTAAAAACCAACGTAAAGTAACAACAGCTATCAAACGCGCTCGCGTAATGGCTTTGATGCCTTTCGTAAATGAAGACTAATTAGATTCCCTGCCTCGGCAGGGATTTTTTAGATAATAGAAGAATTGTATAATAAAAAGACAGTTTGATTTGAACTGTCTTTTTAAGTATTATTTGATTTAAAGATTTCTTATCTCGTCGGTCCCATAGTCGCGCTCTTGATGTTGAAGCGTTTCTTGAGATAAAAACGCAGGGCTAGGGTAATAGCGCCGACAATAGCAACTACGACATTGGACAGGCGGGGATTGAGGAATTCAGGCAGGAGACTGGTCAATACGATGGACATGCTCCAGAGGAGAATAGCCGCTGCCATGGTAAGGATAGACTTGAGCAGTTTAGGGCGCTGGCTACGGTCCTTATCTGGTCCGTAGAAACGGTAGATAAAGTGGTAGAGAGCATAGAAAGAAAGGCCACCGACGATGCTTCCGAGTACGAGAGTCGTCAGTCCATAGACAGATGGCTGAGAGGAAGCCAGATTGACGATAGAGGTCAGGAGGGTAAAGAAACCAAAGATAAAGAGGACAGAGTCCAGCATCATCCATTTAGGATCGTCATTTTCCTTTGGATGCTCGGCATCATAGCGCTCTTTTGCGGTCAAAGAAGCTGCCCAAGTAGTCGGGGCTCCGTAGAGGCCACGGGCAGTGATTCCCTTGGTTTGATTTTCCAGGATTTCCGGTAGAATGCCTTCTAAGATGGTCTGGATTTCCTGGTCGGATTTGCCGTCTTGTAAAAGCTGGTTAGTCGCGATATGGATAAATTCTTTGTTTTTTTTGCTGAGTTTGTCGAGGGATACTTGTGACATAGGCGTTCTTTCTAATGGTTAAAATAGTTTTTTGTGCATGAGATAAGCCATAACCGAAGCACTCATGGCAAAGGCGATGAACATAATAATCCAGAAGGCATGTGGTTCACCGTTGAGAGGCAGTTCGTTATTTTTGAAGTTCATCCCATAGGCTGAGAAAATCATGGTCGGGATAGACATGACAATGGTCACCAGAGCCAAGGCTTTCATGATATTGTTCTGGTTATTAGAAATGATAGAGGCAAAGGTCTCCGTCATACTGTGGAGGATGTTGCCGTAGATATCAGCCATTTCAATAGCCTGCTGGGTCTCAATCAAGGTGTCTTCCAGCAAGTCCTCGTCTTCCAGATATTTCTTGATATTGCTAGTGGAGCTGGTCAGCTTCTTAATCACGCGCTCATTTGTCTTAAGGGAGGCCTTGAAATAGACGATGGTCTTTTCCAACTCCATGAGCTCAATCAGTTCTTCGTTTCGCGTGGACTTGTGCAGTTGGCTCTCAATTTGCTCACTCTTACGGTCAATGGAGCGCAGGGCTGTCAGATATAGCTCGGCATTGTGGTAGAGAATCTGAAAGATAAAACGTGACTTCATAAAAGTATAGAAGTTGCGCAGGCGCCGGTGAATGAAGATGTCCAGCAGAGGTAATTTTTCCAAACAGGTGGTAATAATCGCCTCTTCCGTGATGATAATACCAAGGGGAATCGTGACATAATAAGTCTGGTTATTCCGCTCCTCTGTGATGGGCACGTCAACGATGATCAGCGTGTACTCATCCTCTATAGTAACCCGAGACATTTCTTCCGCATCGAGTGGCGCTCGCAGGTCAGTGATGTCAATGCCAAAGGCGTTGGCAATTTCGATTGATTCGCTCTGGGAAGGATTGACAAGATTGATCCAGGTGCCTGATTCGAGCGCATCAATCTCTTTGAATTCTGTCGTAGTAGATAAAAAGACTTGCTTCATGCTCTTTTTCCTTTCCAGAGTGTTTTTTGCATACCGTACTATTATACTACAAATTCGGGCTTTTGGGGCAAAAGTTTGCAGAAAAATTTGTTATAATGGAGAAGGTTTATAAGTGAAACGAGGTCAAGATGCAAGATAAAATTGTGATTCATGGAGCGCGAGCTCATAATTTAAAAAATATTGATGTAGAAATTCCGCGGGACAAGCTGGTCGTGGTGACGGGGCTGTCCGGTTCGGGCAAGTCCAGTCTGGCTTTTGATACCCTTTATGCCGAGGGGCAGCGCCGCTATGTGGAGAGTTTGTCGGCCTATGCTCGGCAGTTTTTGGGCAATATGGAAAAGCCGGATGTGGACTYGATCGATGGTCTCAGCCCGGCTATTTCCATCGACCAGAAGACGACCAGTAAAAATCCCCGCTCAACAGTGGGAACAGCTACCGAAATCAATGACTACCTGCGCCTGCTCTATGCTCGTGTTGGGACGCCATACTGTATCAACGGTCATGGAGCCATTACGGCTTCATCTGTTGAACAGATTGTTGACAAGGTCTTGGAATTGCCAGATCGTCAGCGGTTGCAGATTTTAGCGCCGGTCATCCGTAAGAAAAAGGGGCAGCATAAGACCGTTTTTGATAAGATTCAGAAGGACGGTTATGTCCGTGTGCGCGTGGATGGCGATATTTACGATGTGACGGAAGTGCCAGAGCTTTCTAAGAGCAAGCAGCATGATATTGAGGTTGTGGTAGACAGAATTGTTATCAAGGAAGGGGTGCGCAGCCGCCTCTTTGACTCAGTCGAAGCTGCTCTGCGGATTGCTGAGGGGTATGTGGTGATTGATACCATGGACGGTCAAGAGCTGCTTTTTTCTGAACACTATGCCTGCCCTGTTTGTGGCTTTACAGTGCCAGAGCTAGAGCCACGTCTCTTCTCTTTCAATGCGCCTTTTGGCTCCTGTCCGGACTGTGATGGTCTGGGGGTTAAGCTGGAGGTGGATCTAGATGTGGTTGTGCCAGAAGCTGGCAAGACCTTGCGCGAAGGGGCGCTAGCGCCTTGGAATCCCATCTCCTCCAACTACTATCCACAGATGCTGGAGCAGGCGATGATTGCCTTTGGCATTGATATGGACAAGCCATTTGAGGAGCTGACGGAGGAAGAAAAGCAGCTGATTTTCTTTGGCTCAGATGGACAAGAGTTCCATTTTCATTATGAAAATGAATTTGGCGGTGTGCGCGATATTGACATTCCTTTTGAGGGGGTTGTCACCAATATCAACCGCCGCTACCATGAAACCAATAGTGATTTTACTCGGACGCAGATGCGGGCTTATATGAATGAGCTGACTTGTGCGGCTTGTCACGGTTATCGACTCAGCCCTCAGGCCTTGTCTGTCAAGGTTGGCGGCGAAGCTGGCTTGCATATCGGTGAGATTTCAGATTTGTCGATTGCTGATTATTTGCTTCAGTTGGATAAGCTTAGCTTGACTGACAATGAAGCTACGATTGCGCAGCCTATTCTTAAAGAAATTCATGATAGACTGACCTTCCTTAATAACGTTGGCCTTAATTACCTGACTTTGTCTCGCTCGGCTGGGACTCTATCAGGAGGTGAGAGTCAGCGGATTCGCTTGGCGACTCAGATCGGTTCTAACTTGAGTGGTGTCCTCTATATCTTGGACGAGCCCTCTATTGGCTTGCACCAGCGTGACAATGACCGCTTGATTGCCAGCCTCAAGAAGATGCGCGACCTGGGCAATACCCTCATTGTGGTTGAGCATGATGAGGACACCATGCGGGAGGCTGACTGGCTGATTGATGTGGGACCAGGAGCTGGTGTTTTCGGCGGTGAAATCGTTGCAGCAGGCACTCCTGCGCAAGTGGCTAAGAGCAAAAAATCCATCACTGGCCAATACCTGTCAGGTAAGCGCGAGATTCCAGTACCATTGGAACGCCGTGTAGGCAATGGCCGCTTTATTGAAGTGACAGGGGCTCAGGAAAATAATCTGCAGAATATCACGGCCAGATTCCCCTTGGGCAAATTCATCGCTGTGACAGGAGTTTCTGGATCCGGTAAGTCAACGCTGGTCAACTCTATTCTCAAAAAGGCCATCGCCCAAAAACTCAACCGCAACTCTGCTAAGCCAGGTAAGTTCAAGAAAATCAGCGGCATTGAGCATGTGGACAGACTGATTGATATTGACCAAAGTCCGATTGGTCGGACACCGCGCTCTAATCCGGCCACTTATACTGGAGTCTTTGACGATATTCGCGATCTGTTTGCCAAGACCAATGAAGCCAAGATTCGCGGCTATAAAAAGGGCCGTTTCAGCTTTAATGTCAAGGGAGGCCGCTGTGAGGCTTGCTCGGGTGATGGAATTATCAAGATTGAGATGCACTTCCTGCCTGACGTCTATGTGGCCTGTGAGGTCTGCCACGGCACCCGCTATAATAGCGAAACTCTAGAGGTTCACTACAAGGAGAAGAATATCGCTCAGGTTCTGGACATGACGGTCAATGATGCGGTAGAGTTCTTCCAGCATATTCCCAAGATTGCCCGGAAACTCCAGACTATCAAGGACGTAGGGCTGGGCTATGTGACTCTGGGGCAGCCAGCCACGACCTTGTCAGGTGGTGAAGCCCAGCGGATGAAGCTGGCCAGCGAACTTCACAAGCGCTCGACTGGTAAATCCTTCTATATCTTGGATGAGCCGACCACGGGTCTGCATTCTGAAGACATTGCCAAGCTCCTTCAAGTGCTATCTCGCTTTGTGGACGATGGCAATACAGTCCTCGTTATCGAGCACAATCTGGATGTTATCAAGACAGCTGACCATATCATCGACTTAGGACCGGAAGGCGGTGTCGGTGGCGGTACGATTATTGCGACGGGTACACCGGAAGAAGTCGCTGCTAATCCAGCCAGCTATACCGGCCAGTACTTGAAAAGCAAGCTACATGTAAAATGATTCATCAAATCCCTGTTTGATATTAAAAATAGGGATTTTTCGTGTCGGAGAATGCTCGTCAGATTTAAGTCTTGGATAGGACTTGTTAAAAAATGTCCTATTTGACTTGTTTTTTGATATAATAAGCTTAGTTATTTCACGGAGGTGGCTCATGTTATCAAGAGTTGAAAAGTTTGAAGCAGCGTTGGCTCAGACAGACTGCGATGCTGTTTTAGTAACCAATCTGAAAAATATTTACTATCTGACTGGTTTCAGCGGGACAGAAGCGACAGTTTTTATCAGTAAGAATCGTTGGATTTTCCTGACGGATGCACGCTATACGCTGATTGCCAAGGGAGTTGTCCAAGGTTTTGATATTGTAGAAACGCGCGACGCGATTGGAGAGATTGTCAAGATTATTGCGGACGACAAGCTGCAAAAAATCGGTTTTGATGACGAGATTTCCTATGCCTACTTCAAAATGCTGGAAAGTGTCTTCTCGGCCTACGAACTGGTTCCCATGACAGCCTTTATTGAAAATCTGCGCATGATTAAAGATGAGCAAGAAATCGCGACCATTCGCAAGGCCTGTCAGATTTCGGATCAAGCCTTCCTAGATGTGCTGGATTTTATCAAGCCTGGTGAGACGACAGAGCTAGCTGTTATGAACTTTTTAGATGCCCGTATGCGGCAGCTAGGTGCTTCAGGTGCTTCTTTTGACTTTATCATCGCTTCGGGCTACCGCTCTGCTATGCCACATGGCGTGGCTAGTGACAAGGTCATTCAAAAAGGTGAAACCCTGACCATGGACTTTGGCTGCTACTACAATCACTATGTCAGTGATATGACGCGGACTGTTCATGTGGGGCAGGTGACGGATGAGGAGCGGGAGATTTATGATATTGTCCTGCGCAGCAATCAATCCCTGATAGAAGTAGTTAAGGCTGGTCTCAGCCGGATTGATTTTGACCGGATTCCGCGCCAGATTATTAACGATGCTGGCTACGGTCCTTACTTTAGCCATGGGATTGGTCACGGTATCGGCCTGGACATCCATGAGATACCTTACTTCGGCAAGTCAGAAGAGCCGATTGAGGCGGGCATGGTCCTGACTGATGAGCCAGGTATCTATCTGGATGGCAAATACGGCGTCCGCATCGAAGACGATCTCCTCATCACAGAAACAGGCTGCGAAGTCCTAACTCTTGCGCCGAAAGAGTTGATTGTTATATAAAATGAATATTGTATTCTTACCCCTATTATTTTTTATAAGGATGAAAAGAGGATCATGAAAAAAAGTACTTTAGCGTTTGTTGCAAGTCTTCTTGCTTTACTATTGGTTTTAGCTCCTACAGTTGATGCTGGTGTGGGTAATTCTAAGAGTGGCGGAAGCAGAAGATCTGGAGGAAGCAATCGGTCAGGAAGAAGTAGCTGGTCAGGAGGAAGCAATCGATCAGGAAGAAGTAGTTGGTCAGGAGGAACGAGTAGTTACAGTTCGAGCTCAGAGTCTGGGGCAGGATTAGGATCTTCTGGGGCTCTAGGTGTCGTGGCTATTGTTGCAGTTGGCGGTATATTTTTTAGGATTGTGAAGGGAATGGGTGGTGATACCTATTCAAGCAATGACGTGGAAATGACCACAGAAGAGAGAGTAGGAAGACAGATTCAGAATAATCAAGAAGCAATTAGAGAACTGAAAAGATTGGATCCGTACTTTGATGAAGAAAGTTTCTTGTCTCAAGCGAAAACTGTCTATCTTCAACTTCAGTCTGCATGGACAGAAAAAGATTGGGCTTCTGTTCGTAATTTAGAAAGTCCGAGTTTATATGAACAACACCGAACTCAGTTACAGGAACATATTCGAGCCAAAACGACCAATGTTTTGGAACGGGTGTGTGTAGAAGATTCTAAAATTAAAGACTTTTATCCAAATCCAAAAGGTCAAGATAGATTAGAAGTCATCCTGTCATCTACTATGAGAGACTATATTAAAGATGATGAAACAGGTCGGATTATTGAAGGTGATCCAACCAAAGAATTGTTTACAGTTTATCGAATGAACTTCATTCGTGTGCATGGAGCTCAGACTGAAGGAATTGCGAAAGACGATGTATCCAGCGATCATTGTCCTAATTGTGGGGCGCCACTGACGATTGATTCTGGTAGTAAGTGCGAGTATTGTCAGGCTTCCTTGATTCGAACCGCTCAAGATTGGGTTCTGGATACTTATGATGTTGTTGATGAAATTGAATTTTATAAATAGGAGTAATTATGGGATTTATTAAAGCAGCCCTTTCTGGGGGTATTAGTAGTTTTCGTGATAGTCAATTTAAAGAAGCAGTGGTCTTGCCTGAATCTGTTCCGGAAACGGCACTAGCAATCAAAGGGAGAATTTTGACCAAAGATCCAGATGGTCAATCTCGTCATGGCAATCAGAATACAGGGCTTTTAACGGATGGCTCGCTAGTTATTGTTCCACAAGGATATGTGGCTCTATTGGTCAACAATGGAAGCTTCTTGGGAGAAGTTTTAGAACCGGGAAGTCATGAATGGCAGGCTGGAGACAACACTTGGTTATTAGAAAAAGAAGGTATCAAGGGAACTTGGGAGAACTTTAAACATCGCTTCTCCTTTGGTGGTCAAGTTGTAACCCAGCAAGAAATCATTTATTTCAGAACTCAGCCTTTTACAGGGAACAAATTTGGTACACAAAATCCAGTTGAGTACTTTAGCGAACGCTATCAACAGCTGTTAAGTATTCGTTTTTATGGTCTGTATGACTTGAAAATTGCGGACCCGATCCTCTTTTATATTAGTTCTGTAAGTCGTCAGATTACAGTGGAACAGCCATTTACCTTGCAAAATGTAGCACAAGGGACTTTGCGACAAAACCTACCGCCAAAGATTGCGGTAGCAATTGCAAAGTACACTGCTGAGAACCAAGTGGATATCTATAGCCTTAATGCTAATCAAGAAGTCTTTAATGAAGTAGCAAAACAAGAGGTTAATCAAACTTGGATGAGCTTATATGGCTTGGAAGTAACCAATGTTCTCCTTGAAGACTTAAGCTATGATGAAGATAGCATGGCGACTGTTCGCAAGCTTGATAGTGAGTTAGCGGCTATGAAATACAATACGATTGAGATTGAAGAACGCCGGGCGCGTAATGAAGCTTTGGTTGCTGCTGCTAAAAACGAGGGCGGAAACGGTATGAATCTTTTGATGGGCATGAATGTTGGACAAGCTCTAGGCGGAGAACTTCAGCAACAAGCATCTTCTTCTCAAGGTAAAGCAAAAACATTTTATATTGAGGTGGATGGGAAATATGTCCATGTCAAGAAAGATGAAGATGGAAATATCGTTCCAGTAGACTGAGGTAAGTGTACGGTTTGGTATGAAGATCAAGCCTGAAAATTTAGTAGCTGCAACCAATTGGAGTTGATTGTTATTTGAGAATTATCAGGCTTTATGATAGAATAAGTAGAAATATAATTTTAAAAAGAGGTAATATAGAATGATTGAAGCAAGTAAGCTGAAAGCTGGAATGACCTTTGAAACAGCTGATGGAAAACTCATCCGCGTTTTGGAAGCGAGCCACCACAAGCCAGGTAAGGGAAATACGATTATGCGTATGAAATTGCGTGACGTTCGTACTGGTTCTACATTTGACACAAGCTACCGCCCAGAAGAAAAATTTGAACAAGCCATTATTGAAACTGTTCCAGCTCAATACTTGTACCAAATGGATGACACTGCTTATTTCATGAATACTGAGACTTATGATCAATATGAAATTCCAGTAGTCAATGTAGAAGAAGAATTGAAATTCATCCTTGAAAACTCTGATGTGAAAATCCAGTTCTACGGAACAGAAGTGATTGGTGTGACTGTACCAACAACAGTTGAATTGGTCGTGACAGATACTCAGCCGTCTATCAAGGGAGCTACTGTTACCGGATCTGGTAAGCCAGCTACCCTTGAGACAGGTCTTGTTGTCAACGTACCAGACTTCATCGAAGTTGGACAAAAATTAATCATCAACACTGCAGAAGGAACTTACGTTTCTCGCGCATAATATAGAAGAGGTAATAACTATGGCAGCTGAACAATTAGGTGAAATCGTCATTGCGCCACGTGTTTTGGAAAAAATCATTGCCATTGCAACGGCAAAGGTAGAAGGTGTTTATTCCTTCGCAAATAAGAGTATGTCAGACAGTCTTTCTATGCGCTCACTCGGTCGCGGAGTATCGCTCCATACCGATGAGACAGGTGATGTGACTGTAGATATCTACCTGTATTTAGAATACGGTGTCAGTGTTCCGACTGTTGCAGTAGCGATCCAGAAAGCTGTAAAAAGCGCTGTTTTTGATATGGCTGAGGTAGAGCTGTCTGCGGTCAATATCCATGTGGCAGGCATTGTTCCAGAAAAGGCACCAAAGCCAGACTTGAAAGATCTATTTGATGAGGACTTCCTCAATGACTGATATATTGTTGGAATCCAGAAGAGGTCTGCGCCAGCGGGCTTTTCAGGCCCTGATGAGCCTAGAGTATGAAGGGGATCTTGTAGAAGCTTGTCGCTTTGCCTATTCTTATGATAAGGATGAAGGGGCTGACAAAGCAACGGAAGCTGATATTCCAGCCTTCTTGCTCAATCTGGTCTCCGGTGTGGTCCAGTCCAAGGACGACTTGGATAAGAAAATTGCCCAGCACCTCAAAAAGGGCTGGACTGTGGATCGTTTGACGCTGGTCGAAAAAAATATCCTGCGTCTGGGTATCTTTGAGATTACAGAGTTTGACACGCCACAGTTGGTAGCAGTCAACGAAGCCATTGAGCTTTCCAAGCAATTCTCTGACGAAAAGTCCAGTAAGTTCATCAATGGGATTTTGAGTCAATTTATCGTTGAATAAAATGAAGGTCGAGACAAGTGTCTTGACCTTTTTGTTTACTAGAAATCAGAGATTAAATCAGAAATAATTCATCAAAATCTGCTCAGAGAGCATGAGGTATCTGAGTAAGAAAAACTCATGTTGAAAGCCTTTACAACTTAAAAAAGAATCGGTATAATAAATACAGAAAACGTTTGCATAGATGTTCTCTATAAGAAAAAATAAAGGAGTTTTCTGTTTATGAAAAATAACTATCACCTACAGTCTCGGATGGGGGAAAAGCGTCATTATTTCGGCATCCGTCGCTTAAAAGTAGGAGTAGCCTCTGTTGTCATTGCCTCAGGATTCTTACTGGGGAATGCTCAGCTAGTCCAAGCGGATGAGGCGAGCACAGCTACCAGCCCTGCAACAGAAACAGTCTCTGATGCAAATACGGCAGCTCAACCTAAGTCAGCAGGTGAAGAAAAAACTGGAGAGGCAGATAGTTCAGGAGCGGGGGCTTCAGAGCAGGCTGCTCCAACTGGTGTGCTAGCAGATCAAGCTCCAGCTAGTGCAGGTTCGGAAGCAGCTGGGCAAGATGCAAAGGAAACCGCTGCTTCCACTGAAAAAGACAAGCAAGAACCAGTTAGTCAGCCGCAAGCTTCGGCGAAAGACGCTATCGAAGAAGGCAATATTCGCTTTCATTTCAAAACCTTGCCGTCACAAAATCTAGACAGCTTGGGCTTGTGGACTTGGGACGATGTTGAGACGCCTTCTAGTCAAAAGGGAGCTTGGCCAACCGGAGCGACTAGCTTTGCAACTGCTAAAGAAGATGACTATGGTTATTACCTTGATGTTAAAATGGCTGAGAAAAGAAGCAAAATCAGCCTTCTAATCAATAATACAGCAGGGCAAAATATTACAGGTGACAAGACGGTCGAGCTACTCAGTCCTCAGATGAATGAGGTTTGGTTTGATACGGACTATCAACCTCATACTTATGAGCCTTTGAAAAAAGGGATGGTACGGATCAACTACTATCGTACAGATGGCCAGTATGATAAGAAGTCGCTCTGGCTCTGGGGAGATGTCCAAAACCCAAGCAAGAATTGGCCTGACGGAGTGGACTTTGAGAAGACTGGGAAATATGGTCGCTATGTAGATGTCCCTTTGAAAGATGCTGCTAAGATGATTGGCTTTTTGCTTCTAGACGAAAGCAAATCAGGAGATGATGTGAAGATTCAAAATCAGGATTATAATTTCGCTAATTTGGAGAAAAATAGCCAGATTTTCTTGCGTGATGCGGATCCGACAGTTTATACCAACCCTTACTTTGTCAACGATATTCGTATGATAGGAGCCCAGCATATTGGCTTGACCGAGATCGAGGCCAGCTTTTCTACACTAGAGAGTGCTAAAAAAGAAGATATTTTAAAGAATTTAAAGATTACAGACAAAGATGGCCATGAAGTCGTTGTTAAAGATGTGGTTCTGGATCCTAAGACCAAAAGTGCCAAATTCATCGGTGATTTTAACCAAGCCCAGTCACCTTACCTTATCAAATATGGCAATGATCAATTCAAAACCAGCATGAACTGGCAGCTGAAGGATAGTATCTATAAGTATGATGGTGATTTGGGAGCGCGTGTTTCTCAAGCGGGCAAACAAGTGGACCTAACTTTCTGGTCACCAAGTGCTGACCAAGTCGATTTGGTAGTCTATGACAAAGAAGATCAGAACAAGGTCATTGGACGCCTGGCTATGCAGAAAGGGGAGTCTGGCACATGGACCAGCAGCTTGACGCCTGAGAGCGGTCTGGGGATTTCTGACTATCGTGGATATTTCTATCATTATGAAATTAGCCGTGGCGGCAAAAAAGTTCTGGTGCTGGATCCTTATGCCAAGTCTTTAGCAGCTTGGAACAGTGAAGATGCGGACAAGGGGGATGCCTACAAGATTGCCAAGGCAGCCTTTGTAGATCCAAGTGAATATGGACCGAAAGACCTGACCTATGCTACTATTCCGAACTTCAAGAAGCGGGAAGATGCCTTGATTTATGAGGCGCACGTTCGTGACTTTACCTCTGATCCAGCTATTTCAAAGGATTTGAAATCTCAATTTGGAACTTTCTCAGCTTTCATTGAGAAATTGGATTATTTGAAAGATTTGGGAGTGACCCACGTTCAGCTCTTGCCAGTTCTAAGTTATTACTTTGTAAATGAGCTGAAAAATGCTGAGCGCATGGACAAGTACGCTTCTAGCAACAGCAACTATAACTGGGGCTATGACCCGCAAAACTACTTCTCGCTGACAGGTATGTACTCCAGTGCGCCGACAGATCCAGCCAAGCGCATTGAGGAATTCAAAAACCTTGTCAATGAAATTCATAAGCGCGGCATGGGCGTTATCATGGATGTGGTCTATAATCATACGGCTAAAACCTCTATCTTTGAGGATTTGGAGCCCAATTACTACCACTTTATGGATGCGGATGGTACACCGAGATCCAGCTTTGGCGGCGGCCGCTTGGGTACTACTCACTATATGAGCAGACGGGTCTTGGTGGATTCGATCAAGTACCTGACAGAGCAGTACAAGGTAGATGGTTTCCGCTTTGATATGATGGGGGACCATGATGCTGAGTCCATCCAAAAAGCTTTTGAAGAAGCCAAGAAGCTGAATCCAAATCTCATTATGCTGGGTGAGGGCTGGAAGACTTATGCAGGTGATGAAAATAAAGCTGTCCAGCCGGC
The DNA here is from genome assembly GCF_020729725.1 of Streptococcus sanguinis. Classification (GTDB taxonomy): domain Bacteria; phylum Bacillota; class Bacilli; order Lactobacillales; family Streptococcaceae; genus Streptococcus; species Streptococcus sanguinis_V. Next base: position 299,593 of record NZ_JAJEPA010000012.1, read on the forward strand.
TGACCAATCTTGGATGAAGTCAACAGACACGGTAGCGGTCTTCTCAGATGATATTCGCAACACCTTGAAATCAGGTTATCCAAATGAGGGAACACCAGCCTTTATCACCGGTGGCAAACGCAGTGTGGAAAATGTCTTCAAAAACATCAAGGCGCAGCCAACCAATTTTGAGGCGGATAGCCCAGGGGATGTGATCCAATACATCGCAGCTCATGATAATCTGACACTCTTTGATATCATTGCCCAGTCGATCAAGAAAGATCCGGCAGTAGCTGCCAATAATCAAGAGATTCATCGCCGCCTGCGTTTGGGAAATCTGATGATTCTGACTTCACAAGGGACACCATTTATCCACTCTGGTCAAGAGTACGGCCGGACCAAGCAATTCCGTGATCCTGCCTATAAATATCCTGTCTCCGAAGACAAGGTTCCAAACAAAGCGCATTTGTTGACCAATGAGGACGGCACGCCGTTTGACTATCCGTACTTCATTCATGATTCTTATGATTCGAGCGACGCGGTCAACCACTTTGACTGGACCAAGGCGACTGATTCAGAGAAGTTCCCTGAAAATGCCAAGAGTCGTGCCTATATGAAAGGCTTGATTGCCTTGCGGAAATCAACGGATGCCTTTACCCGCAGCTCCAAAGATGAAGTGGAGCAAAATGTGACCCTCATTACCCAGCCTGGCAAGGATGGTGTTGAGAAAGAAGACCTTGTGCTCGGTTACCAAGTAGTTGCGTCAAATGGCGATATTTATGCGGTCTTTGTCAATGCAGACACCAAGGAACGACAATTCAACTTTGGTGAAGCCTACAAGCATCTAGCAGGTGCAGAGGTTGTGGCAGATGGCAATACCGCAGGAGTGACAGCCATTTCTGATCCAGCAGGTGTCTCCAGAAATAGCAATGGTTTAGCCCTAGCTCCGCTGACAGCGACAATTTTGCGACTTCGAAAAGCGAACCTAGCTCAGGAAGAAAAATCTCAAGCTCCAGTAGCTCAAGAAGAGCAGCTGTCTGCCGCTTCTGTAGCCAACGCTCAGCCTCAAGCTTTATCCTTGGATGTGCAAAAAACTCAGGCTTCAGAAGTAAAAGAAGCGGCTAGCCAAGCAGAAAAAGCCTTGCCAAAAACCGGAACAAACACTTCCCTACTGGCACTTTTAGGTGGCTTCCTTGCTTTTCTAGCAGGTCTGTTAACCTTCAGAAAGAAACAGTAATAATTTGATTAATGCCCTGTGAGAAATTTTTAGACTATGGCTAATAAAGACGACTTCCAATAATGGAGGTCGTCTTTCCTTGTTTGTATAAGTTTTAAACACTCTTACCGGGCAAGAGGCTGACTGGCAGGAAATAGCCAGTTGTTTGGACTTCTTGGCCGGCAATTTTTTTGAGGAGTAGGTCTACAGAGAGACGAGCGATATCTTTCAGTGGCTGTTTGATCGTTGCTAGCTGTGGGTAGTAGTTCTCTACAAAGTAGGTGCCGTCGTAGCCGATGATTTTCAAATCTTCAGGTATCTGGATGTTCAGCTCCTGTGCGACCTTCATAATTAAAATGGCTGTCAGATCGTCTGATGTAAAAATGCCATCAGGTTTGGTCTGAGTCAGAATTTGCTTGATTTCCATCTCCTTTCGGACGGGAGAAAAATCACTGGATACATTGATAATCGGTGCGTCTGGCAGGACGGAAGCGAAGCCAGCGTGGCGCAGGCCGGTTGGCGAGTTGGAATTGTCATTGCCAGTAATCATGATGATGTTTTGAGCTCCAGCCTTGACTAAGGTCTGGGCCGCCAGCACTCCGCCACCATAGTTGTCTGAGGAGACGACAGGGATATCCGGCGAAAGATTGCGGTCAAAGGCAATGATTGGTGCTGTCACGCGATTGTAGTCCTCAATGCCTAGATTGTGGCTGCCAGAAATGATGCCGTCCACCTGATTGGCTTCCAGCATCTCAAGGTATTCACGCTCCTTGTCTGAATCATGCTCACTATTGCAGATGATGGTTTTATAGCCTTGTTTAAAGAGCTCATGCTCCAGCTTGTCAATCAATTCTGCATAAAAGACATTGCTGATATTAGGGAAAATGAGTCCAATTAGCTTTGCTGATTTTCCTTGAAGGCTCCGCGCCAGATTGTTGGGCTTGTAGGCCAATTCTCGCATGGCTGCCTCAACCTTAGAGATCGTTTTGTCGGATAAGTAGCCTTTTCTGTTGATGACGCGGGAAACAGTTGTGGGGCTGACTCCTGCTAGTTTTGCTACATCAGTTAGCTTTGCGACCATAATCTAATTCATAGTAAGTACCGGTTGGATTGCCCTTAGTAATAGCAATGCCTGTCTGGTCTTCTCTCGGGAAGACACGGCCGGAAAATACTTTCTCTCCTTTATTGATGAAAATTTCAAAAATTGATTTATCGATGAAGATAGTAGCACTTGTGGCTTCTTTGTCAATATCACAGCTTCGGCTGGTTCCAAAGTCCAGAGCGAATGGCTCTCCCGCCTGACTGCGGTCAACGGTCACTTGACCTGCCTTGAGGTCGAAATTGATGCGTAGTCCCTTGCCATCCTTGTCCGCAAAGAGAATGATTTCGTGTTCGGCGTCTGCAGCGAGATTCAGTTCTAGTTCGTAGCTGTTCTTGCTTTCTACCAAAGCAGCGAAAGGCTGTTCCCCTGCTCGCAAATCCTTGATAGCAGGCACTGGGTACTGGTAGAGTTTTCCGTCTTTCAGACTTAATTCCTTGACGAGGGAGAAGGCACCTTGATGGTCGAAGCGGTCAGATGGGTATTCCACATCAGGCAAGCCCAGCCAGCTGACAGCGAGTGCACGACCGTCAGGCGCGTTAAAGGCTTGGGTCGCGTAGCAGTCGAAGCCATAGTCCAGATTTTGGATAGGGCTAGGATCAATCATAGCAACTTTGTTTGTGTCAAACGATTGACCTATTTTATACATGTTTGGATAAATGTTGCCATATTCCAGTACATCCTTAGACAAGCCTTGAGGGCAATAGAGCAGGACTGGTTGGTCGTTGATAAAGGCTAGGTTTGGACACTCCATCATATAGGCTGTCTTGTCATTGGCGAAGTCCAAATTGCCGACGACTTCCCAGTTGCTATAGTCGTTATCAACAGCTTTGTAAAGCTTGATATATCCTTGTTTATCTAGGTTTTGCCCACCGACAATGGCATAGAATTGCCCTTTGTAGTTGAAAATCTGCGGATCGCGGAAGTGGTCGGTCGCTTCAGCAGGTTGCTCAATCAAGACCTTGTCAATTTTTTTGAGATTGCCTGATTTGTCTAACAAGGCACCGATTTGATAAGGATGACGCACCCAATTCTCATCACGAACATTGCCAGTGTAGAAGAGAAAGAGCTTGTCGTCAAACTGCATGGCAGAGCCAGAGTAGGCACCGTGGCTGTCCAGAGGAGTATCTGGCAACACCCGAAGGCCAGTTTCCTTGAAGTGGACTAGGTCATCGCTTTCCATCTGGACCCAGCACTTGAGGCCGTGAGCTGCTCCGAAAGGAAAGTTTTGGTAGAAAACCACCCACTTGCCGTCAAAATAAGAAAAGCCATTGGGATCATTGAGCAGCCCCGTCTGAGGCTCCACATGGTAGTTAGCCCGCCAAGGAGATTTAGCGATGTTTTCTTTGATCTGCTGTAGCTCTTCCTGAGTCCAGTCTTCATAGCGTTTGTAGCGTTTTTCAGTCGTCCAAGCCAATCTTTTGTCCTCCGAATCATATTATTTCTTATTACTATAGTAAACGTTTTCCGATGAAAAATCAACATTTAACAGTAAAAAAATATTTTTTCTGCAAAACGCTTGACATATTTTTGAATCATGGTAAAATAATATTCGTAAAGGCGATAAAATCGCTTTCAAAAGTTAAAAATATTTATAAGGAGATTTTTGCAAATGAATAATACTGAAATTGCAAAAAAAGTCATCGAAGCCCTTGGCGGACGTGAGAATGTCAACAGTGTGGCTCACTGTGCGACTCGCTTGCGCGTGATGGTTAAAGATGAGGGTAAAATCGACAAAAATACTGTCGAAAATCTGGAAAAAGTTCAAGGTGCCTTCTTTAACTCAGGCCAGTACCAGATTATCTTTGGTACCGGTACGGTTAATAAAATCTATGACGAAGTTGTAGCCTTAGGATTGCCAACTTCATCAAAAGATGACATGAAAGCAGAAGCTGCTAAGCAAGGGAATTGGTTCCAACGCGCCATCCGTACATTTGGTGATGTATTTGTGCCAATCATCCCAGTTATCGTAGCGACAGGTCTCTTCATGGGTGTGCGTGGACTCTTGAACGCTCTTGGAATGACGCTTCCAGATGATGTGAAGACCTATACAGAAATCCTTACGGATACAGCCTTCATCATCTTACCAGGCTTGGTTGTTTGGTCAACCTTCCGTGTATTTGGTGGAAATCCAGCTGTTGGTATCGTCCTTGGTATGATGCTAGTGTCTGGCTCGCTTCCAAATGCTTGGGCAGTAGCATCTGGTGGTGAAGTGACTGCCATGAAATTCTTTGGCTTCATCCCGGTTGTTGGTTTGCAAGGTTCCGTTCTTCCAGCCTTCATTATCGGGGTTGTTGGAGCTAAGTTTGAAAAAGCTCTCCGCAAGGTTGTGCCAGATGTCTTGGATCTCTTGGTGACACCATTCGTTACACTTTTTGTAATGTCTATCCTTGGACTTTTCATCATAGGACCAGTATTCCACGTTGTTGAAAACTACATTTTGTTTGGAACAAAAGCAATCCTTGCTTTACCGTTTGGTTTAGGTGGTTTGGTGATTGGTGGAGTTCACCAATTGATCGTCGTGTCAGGTGTTCATCATATCTTCAACTTGCTTGAAGTACAATTGCTTGCTGCGGACCACGTTAACCCATTCAATGCTATCATCACTGCAGCTATGACAGCTCAAGGTGCTGCAACCGTTGCTGTTGGTGTGAAAACTAAAAATCCTAAACTTAAAACTCTTGCTTTCCCAGCTGCTCTTTCTGCCTTCCTTGGTATTACAGAGCCAGCTATCTTCGGGGTTAACTTACGTTATCGCAAACCATTCTTCCTTTCATTGATTGCTGGTGCAATTGGTGGTGGCTTGGCATCTCTCCTTGGACTTGCTGGTACTGGTAATGGTATCACTATCATCCCAGGTACAATGCTTTATATCGGTAATGGACAACTCTTACAATATCTCCTTATGGTAGCTGTATCATTTGCGCTTGGTTTTGCATTGACTTATATGTTTGGTTTTGAAGATGAAGAAACTGTAACTGAAGCAGCTGTAACTGAAAAACTGGTCGAAGAAGAAACAACTGGTAATGTGCCAGCTTCCCTCCAAGATGAAACAATTATTTCTCCAATTGTTGGTCAGGCAGTAGCTTTGAGCGATGTTGATGATCCTGTTTTCTCTAGCGGAGCGATGGGACGAGGAATTGCTATCAAGCCTAGCGAAGGTGTGGTTTATGCTCCGGCTGATGCAGAAGTTACGATTGCATTCGCGACTGGCCATGCTTATGGTTTGAAGACAGCTAATGGCGCTGAAATTCTGATTCACGTCGGAATTGATACAGTATCTATGGGCGGCGAAGGTTTTGACCAAAAGGTTGCTCAAGGTGACAAGGTCAAAGCTGGTGATGTTCTGGGAACATTTGAAGCTGAGAAAATTGCAGCTGCTGGTCTGGATGATACGACTATGGTCATCGTTACTAACACAGCTGACTATGCTTCTGTGACTCCAGTAGCAGAAGGAGCTCTTGCTAAAGGCGACGCAATTATCGAAGTGAAAGCCTAATGGAATTTAGAAAACGAACAAAAGTTGATTTGTTCGTTTTTTCTAATAACATAAGTCTATCTATAAGAGTGTCCCAAAGAAAGTTTTTGGCAAGAAGTCTGCAAGAGATATGCTATAATGAATAGAGTAGAAATCAAATTTTAAAAGAGGATTTATAATGACAAAATTGTATGGAAGTTTGGAAGCGGGCGGCACTAAGTTTGTCTGTGCTGTAGGTGATGAACGGTTTGAAGTTGTTGAAAAGACACAGTTTCCAACGACCACGCCTATTGAAACCCTAGACAAGACGATTGAGTTCTTTTCTCGTTTTGACAATCTAGCTGGTCTGGCTGTTGGATCTTTTGGGCCGATCGATATTGACCCTAACTCAAAGACTTACGGCTTTATAACGACTACGCCTAAACCGCACTGGGCTAATGTGGATATTGTCGGCGCTCTACGCCGTGCTCTCAATGTGCCCATTTACTTCACGACGGATGTCAATAGTTCAGCTTATGGTGAAGTAGTAGCCCGCAACAATGCTGGCGGCCGTATTGAAAATCTGGTCTATTATACGATTGGGACAGGAATCGGTGCGGGTGCTATCCAGCGAGGCGAATTTGTAGGGGGGGCAGGTCACCCCGAGATGGGGCATTATTATGTAGCTAAGCACCCTATGGATGTGGAAAAAGAGTTCAATGGCGTTTGTCCTTTCCACAATGGCTGCTTGGAAGGATTGGCGGCTGGACCAAGCTTAGAGGCGCGGACCGGAGTTCGTGGGGAAAATATTAAACTCAATAGTTCTGTCTGGGATATTCAAGCTTACTATATCGCTCAGGCGGCTATTCAGGCGACAGTGACTTTCCGTCCAGATGTCATCGTCTTTGGTGGCGGTGTTATGGCTCAGCAGCACATGCTGGATCGGGTTCGTGAGAAATTCACAGTTCTCCTGAATGGCTATTTGCCAGTTCCCGATGTTCGTGACTATATCGTGACACCAGCTGTGGCTGGAAATGGCTCCGCAACGCTGGGCAACTTTGTACTGGCTAAAGAAGTTAGTGAGCGCCACGCAAAATAAGTTTATAGGGTCTGATTTATCAGGCCCTTCTCTATGAGGAAAAGTAATGGAAAAAGCAATTGTCAAAGATATTTTCTTCCTACAGCAGCCATCAGAGCAGGCTAGCAGAGAAGACCTTTATCTGGCTCAAGACTTGCAGGATACTCTGCAGGCCAATCGAGAAAACTGTATAGGACTCGCAGCCAATATGATTGGCGTCCGTAAGCGAGTCATTATCTTTCTATATGGTTTGGTGCCGGTAGTCATGTTTAATCCGGTGCTGCGCTCTAAGTCAGGCCCTTATCAGACAGAAGAGAGCTGCCTGTCCTTGGTTGGAAGCCGTCCTACCCAACGTTATCAGGAAATCACAATTGATTATCTGGATAAACATTGGCAGCAGCAGACCATGACCTTGAAAGGCCTGCCTGCCCAAATCTGCCAGCATGAATTGGATCATTTGGAAGGGATTATCATTTAGAAAAATTTGACAAAATTGCAAAAAATGTCTAAAATTAGAGATAATTAGCAGAATAATATTGAAGGAGGCAAGATGTAAATGAAAACAAAAACTTTAGCACTGATAAGCGGTCTGGTTGGTTTGATTGGAGGGACTATTTTGCTGCTCTCGAATATCTTTTTTGTTCCTTTTTCAGCCCTACTAGGTGATTCTGGCCTGAATTTACTGGGAGCGGTGATTAAATTGGCAGCTCTGGGCTTGGGAATTACTTCCTTGGCTTATTACAAAGGTCAAATGCGTTTCAGTGTCGCAGCGGGCGTCCTCCTTATCGTCGGAAGCAGCAACATCGCGCCCATTCCATTTATAGGCTGGATTGCAGGCATTCTCCTTATCATTGGAGGGGCTCTATTCCTCGCTTCTTCTTCAAAATTTTAATGCGGGACCAATCAATTTTTAGGCTGTTTGTCAGTTTGAAAGGAAGGGTGAAGAAATTTTCTTCGCTTTTTTTCTTGTTGAAAAAATAGTTCTCATGGAAACTTTTTTCTTGACTTTCTTTTTTCTTGTGTTAAAATAGTTCTCACGAAAACTATTTTTACAAAGGATACAGGTATGGATAAGCCTTTACTGGAATTGAAGCGTTTTGGACGAAAGATTCATCTCATAGCGGAAAAGCTTGCCAAGGAGCAAGGGATTGAGTCCATGGCTGGGCCTCAGGGGCAGGTCTTGCATATTGTCGCCTGTCGTATGGAAGAGGGGAAGGATACCCTTATCAAGGATATTGAGCAGGAGTTGGATATTTCCAAATCGGTGGCCTCTAACTTAATGAAAAGGATGGAGAAGAATGGCTTTATTCAGCTAGAAACGAGCAAGACAGACAAGCGAGCTAAATATATCCGTCTCACTCCGCAGTCGCAGGAAAGAATGAAAAAAATCCGTGACTTTTTTGATGAAATGAACCTTTCTATTTTGAATGGTGTTTCTGAGCAGGAACTGCTGATTTTTTCTCAAGTCATGGCCAAGTTTTATCAGAATATCGAAAGTTTAGAAAATGGAGGGAAAGATGTTTAAGTTATTTAAACGGCTGACGGTAAGGGAAGTGAGCATGATTGTTCTCAGTGTGCTCTTCACCTTCCTAACGGTATATCTGGAATTAGAAGTTCCAACCTATATTTCGACGATTACAGAGTTGCTGCAAACACCAGGGACTGGTTTGGCAGATTTGTGGGAGCCAGGTCTGAAAATGATCGGCCTGTCTTTTGCTAGCTTGCTGTCAGCTATTGTGGTTGGCTTTTTTGCCGCTCGTATAGCAGCCAGCTTTACCCAGAGCTTGCGGAGCGATATTTTCAACCGTGTGCTAGACTATTCGCAGACGGAGATTAAGAAATTTTCAATCCCTAGTCTGCTGACTCGGACGACAAATGATATTACCCAGGTACAGACCTTAATTACCATGGGGCTTCAGGTGGTGACCAGGGGACCGATTATGGCGATTTGGGCCATGACCAAGATTATTGGCAAGTCCGAGAACTGGCTGATAGCAGTTCTTATTGCTGTTATAGTCAATATCCTGCTGACAGTAGTTTTGGTGACATTGGCCTTTCCCAAACAGTCAGTTGCGCAACGCTTGGTCGATAAGCTAAACAGTGTCACTAGAGAGAGTCTGACTGGGATTCGCGTGGTCCGGGCTTACAATGCTGAGGATTATCAGGATGAGAAATTTGCGGCGGCCAATGATGAAGTAACCCGGCTCAATCTTTTCATCGGTCGTCTGATGGCCATGATGAATCCAGTTATGATGGGGATTTCCAGCGGATTGACACTGGCTATTTACTGGATTGGTGCTTATTTGATCCAGGAGGCTGGGCTGCAGGAGCGTCTCCCACTCTTCAGTGATATGGTCGTCTTTATGTCCTATGCTATGCAGATTGTGATTGGATTCTTGCTCATGGGTGCCCTCTTCATTGTCCTGCCTCGGACCATTGTATCGGCTGGCCGGATTAATGAAGTACTGGACCTGCATTCTTCTATCACCAGTCCGGAACAGCCTAAGGCAGCAGCGGATAGCAAGGGAGAGGTGGTCTTTCGAGATGTGTCCTTCCGCTATTCCAAGAATTCAGAAGCGGTCATTGAGCATGTCAGCTTTACAGCGCAGGCTGGTGATACCGTGGCCTTTATCGGTTCAACTGGTTCAGGGAAATCCACGCTAGTCAATCTCATTCCTCGTTTCTACGATGTAACTGAAGGAGAGATTCTGGTAGATGGTGTCAATGTTCAGGATTACCAGCTGGAAGACCTGCATAATAAGGTCGGCTACATCCCGCAAAAGGCGGTGCTTTTCTCTGGCGATATCGAGAGCAATCTGAACTTCGGTCAAAGCAAAGAAAGCCCGCTGGATGAGCAGAAAATGTGGGAGGCTCTTGACCTTGCACAGGCTAAGCCCTTTGTCCAAGAGAAGGAAAAGGGGCTGAAAGCTGAAGTGGCTCAAAGCGGAACCAACTTCTCTGGTGGCCAGCGTCAGCGCTTGGCCATTGCCAGAGCCTTGGCTCGTAAGCCAGAAATCCTCATCTTTGACGACTCCTTCTCAGCGCTAGACTATAAGACAGACCGCATTTTGCGCAAGGAGCTGGCTGAGCGGACGCAGGATATGACCAAGCTAATCGTGGCGCAGCGGATTTCTACTATCATGGATGCGGATCAAATCTTGGTCTTGGATGCTGGTAAGGTGGTCGGTCAAGGTACCCACCGAGAACTTTTGGCCAGCAACGAAGTCTATCAAGAAATTGCCTACTCACAATTATCCAAGGAGGAATTAGAAAATGGGAAATAAGAAGCCTTCATTATTTAGCCAGATACGGCCTTATCTCAAAGGCTTCCAGCTTCCTCTTGCTTTGGCATTTGTGGGAGCTGTCTTGTCAAACATTATCACGGTCTATGGGCCAAATAAATTAAAAGAAATTACCAATCTCATTTCTGATGGTCTGGCTACCAGTATTGATTTAAAAGCTGTGTCTGAGATTGCCCTTCTGCTGACCGTGCTCTATGCAGTCGGAGCTCTGCTCAACTACGGTCAGTCCTTTATCATCAGTACGGTTATCCAGTATTTCTCCAAGCGGCTGCGGACGGCCATTGCGGAGAAGATTAACAAGCTGCCGCTGGGCTATTTCGATGCTCATTCTCAGGGGGATACTCTGTCGCGCGTGACCAATGACGTAGATACGGTCGGCCAATCCCTCAACCAGAGTCTGGGGAATGTTATCTCTGCCAGCTTGCTCTTGGTGGCTGTGGTCTTGACCATGTTCTTCATGAACTGGATCTTGGCCATGGTAACTATCTTGGCTACTGTATTAGGTTTTGTCTTTGTTGGTCTCATTATGGGCAAGTCTCAGGGCTATTTCACCGCCCAGCAAAACGATTTGGCTGCGGTAAACGGTTATGTGGAGGAGATGTACTCTGGTCATAATGTTGTTACCAGCTATAATGCCATTGAGAAGTCTAAGGAGCGCTTTGCAGTTCTCAATCACAATCTCTATAACAGTATTTGGAAATCGCAATTTATCTCTGGTATGATGATGCCGCTCATGTTCTTTACGGGGAATTTTGCCTATGTGATGGTTATTTTGGTTGGTGCTGCTCTGGCGATTAATGGCTCTATTAGTATCGGAATTATTGTCGCCTTTATGGTTTATGTGCGGACCTTCTCTCAGCCTTTGTCACAGATTGCGCAAGGTATCGCCGTCTTGCAGCAGGCTGGTGCTGCGCTGGTTCGTGTCCTTGAATTTCTGGCTGAGCCTGAGATGGAAGACGACCAGCATAAAGAGCAGCAGCTTACTGCTGTCAAGGGAGATGTTGCCTTTGAAGAGGTCTTCTTCGGTTACAAGCCAGACCAGACCATTATTCATGATTTCTCAGCCCGAGCCAAAGCCGGACAGAAGATAGCCATTGTTGGCCCGACTGGTGCTGGTAAGACGACCATCGTTAATCTCCTTATGAAGTTCTATGAAATTGACAAAGGGAGTATCAGCATTGATGGTATAGATATTAAGGATATGAAACGCTCTGAGGTTCACGATGCCTTTTCAATGGTCTTGCAGGATACCTGGCTCTTTGAGGGGACGATTCGGGAAAACTTGATTTATAATCAGGAGCATGTGACTGATGAAGCAGTTGTTGCTGCAGCAAAGGCGGTCGGTGTTCATCACTTTATCATGACTCTGCCACAGGGCTATGATACGGTGCTGGATGACACGGTCAACTTATCGGTTGGTCAGAAGCAGCTGTTGACGATCGCTCGTGCTCTGCTCAAAGATGCGCCGCTCTTGATATTGGATGAGGCAACTTCGTCAGTCGATACGCGGACGGAGGAGCTCATTCAAAAGGCGATGGACAAACTCATGGAGGGCCGGACTTCCTTTGTCATTGCCCACCGCCTGTCTACTATCCGTAATGCGGATCTTATCTTGGTCATGCGCGATGGAAATATCATCGAGCAGGGTAACCACGATGAACTCATGGAGCAGAATGGCTTCTATGCGGACCTCTATAATAGTCAATTTGTAGAGGAAGATGCAAGTTGATACTCAAATAAAACATCAGGAATGTTCCTTTTCCTGATGTTTTTTTAAATTTAACAGAATTGTAAAAATTGCTCATCTTTCAGTGAAAACGCTCTAAAACCCTGACTTTCTCCGCAGATGCTCTAGGAAAAACTTGACAGCTTTTGTCGTTTATATTAAAATAAATTTAATATAAGAACTGAAAACGAACACAACGGGGTGTTTGATATACATATAAGTGAGCAACGGTGCTACAAAAAATGAAACTTCTTTCTTTTTTGTAGTGCTTTTTTTATCAGTGAATCTGGAGTAAAGCGATGAAGCAATTTATGCTGGCTGGTGTTTCCAGCGGTGTTGGAAAGACTACAGTTACCCTAGGGATTTTGAAAGCTCTGGCAGACAGAGGTTATCAGGTCCAGCCTTATAAGGTAGGACCTGATTATATTGATACAGCTTATCATAGTCGGATTACCAAGCGGCCGTCGCGGAATGTGGACAGCTTTATGATACCGGACGATCAGAGCCTGGCTTGGTCCTACTATAAATGGCATGGAGACGCAGATGTGGCAGTAGTCGAGGGAGTCATGGGGCTCTTTGATGGTCTGGGAACGGACAAGGACTGTGCGTCTTCTGCTTCTGTTGCTAAGAAGTTGGGCATTCCGGTTGTCTTGATTATCGATGGGAAGGCAACATCTACCTCGGCAGCGGCTATGGTCCATGGCTTTGCGACTTTTGATTCGGATTTGGATATTGCTGGGGTCATTATCAATCGAGTGGCGTCACAAAACCACTATGAACTCATCAAAGGTGCCATAGAGCGGTATACGGATGTTGAAGTGCTAGGCTATCTGCCTAAGAATGCGACAGCAGAGCTGCCATCGCGCCATCTGGGCCTAATCCCAGACGTAGAAATGAATGATTTGGACCGTCGATTTGAGGACTTGGGAGCGGCAGCAGCCAAGCATATAAATCTAGACAGACTGCTGGGAAAGGCAGAACTTCCCTATAAGCAGATGGCCAATCCTTTTCATATCCGCAATGACCAGCCCTTGACTTTGGCTTATGCTTTGGATGATGCTTTCCACTTTTACTATGAAGATAATCTAGACTTTCTAAGAGAGCTCAATGTCCAGCTGGTGCCTTTCAGCCCTCTGAAAGATAAGGAACTGCCAGCTGCAGATGCTTATTATTTTGGCGGTGGTTTTCCAGAAGTCTATGCTCAGGAGCTGATGACAAATGCTGATTTCCGGGCTTCGGTTAAGAAAGCTCACGAGCAGGGCCGGCCAATCTACGCAGAATGCGGCGGACTCATGTATCTGGGAGAGCTGCTGGAAGTAGAGGGTCAGGCCTATGAAATGGTCGGCATTTTCAAGGGCAAGAGCCTGATGACCCCCGGCCTGAAAAGCTTTGGCTACTGCCAAGCAGAAACGCAGGTAGACAGTCTTTTTGGTCCTAAAGGTACGGCGGTCAGGGGACATGAGTTTCATCATTCGGTCTTTGAGACGGAGGAAGATACGGTCCTCAAGCTAGAGAAGGTCAGAGATGGCCAGGTCGTAGCTGCCTGGACTGGCGGTTATCAAAAGGGCCGTACCTTTGCCAGCTACCTGCATGTTCATTTTTATCAGGATGAGCAGCTACTGGCCAACTGGCTGAACTATATCAAAGAGGCGAATTGATATGACACTCATTGCAATTTTTCTAGCCGTCTTACTGGACTGGCTGATTGGCGACCCCTATAGCTGGCCTCATCCAGTCAAGTGGATAGGTTCCTATATTTATCTATGCATGCGCTTGCAGGAGAAAAGGCAGTTTTCGCCCTATCTATTTGGCTTTTTCCTCTGGCTGGCAACAGTTGGACTGGCGCTGGGAGTTAGCTACGGGCTACTCTGGCTGGCTGGTCTGGTTCATCCTGTCCTCTACTGGATCATCTGGATCTATCTGGCCTATGCCAGTCTGGCGGCTAAAAGCCTGGCTTTTGAGGCTCAAAAAGTTTACCATACGCTCAAGTTTGGTACTTTGGAAGAAGCTAGAAAGCAAGTTGGTATGATTGTCGGCCGTGAAACTTCTCAGCTGACACCAGAGGAAATCAGCAAGGCGACGATTGAGACGGTGGCTGAAAATACCAGTGACGGGGTTATCGGTCCCCTGCTCTGCCTCTTTCTAGGCGGCCCCATTCTAGCTATGACGTATAAGGCCATCAATACCTTGGACTCCATGGTAGGCTATAAGACGGAGAAATACCGCAAAATCGGCTTGATATCTGCCAAGATGGATGATCTGGCCAATCTGATTCCTGCGCGTTTGACTTGGCTTTTCTTGATTCTCAGCAGTCAAATTTTACTGCTGGATTTCAAGGGAGCCTTGCGAATTGGCTGGCGGGATCGCTACCAGCATGCTAGTCCCAACAGTGCTTTTTCAGAGGCAGTTGTAGCTGGAGCTCTGGGCATTCAGCTGGGCGGACCGCACGTCTATCATGGAGAGCTGATTGAGAAGCCAACTATTGGAGAAGCTTCCAGACCGGTTGCGGCAGATGATATTCAGACGGCTATCTCTCTGCTTTATACAAGTACCATGACAGGTTTAATCTTGTTCACTCTTTTTTATTTAGTAATGCAAGCATATTTCTAGGAGTATACTATGACATATATCCAAAATCCTTCCTCTATCGAGGAAAAGAGCTTTCAAATTATTCAGTCTATGATTACTGAAAAAGATCCTGATTATGTCTTCCATTCGGAAATGGAAGAATCCATCATCAAGAGGGCAATCCATACGACGGGAGATTTTGATTATCTCTATACCATGCGCTTTGAGCACGATGTCCTTAAAAAAATAGAAGAAGTAATCAGAGCTAAGGGGACTATCCTGCTGGACTCTAATATCTCTCTTAACGGGATTAACAAGCGCGTGCTTGACCCGCTGGGTGTAAGCTACCGCTGTTTGATTAGCGATGAAGAAGTAGTTGCGCTGGCCAAGGAAAAGCAAATTACCAGAGCTATGGCGGCTGTTGAGATAGCAGCTAAGATTGAAGGTCCTAAAGTATTTGCTTTCGGTGGTGCTCCTACGGCTTTATCTTACCTGATTGAGCTGGCAGAGCAGGGATTGGTAGAAGCAGATGCAGTGATTGGGGTTCCAGTCGGCTTTATCAATGTCGAAGAGTCAAAAGAAGAACTGCTTCAGTCAGGTCTTCCGGCCCTTATCAATCTCGGCAGAAAAGGCGGCAGCACGATTGTAGTAGCCATTATCAATGCCATTATCTACCAGCTGAGAGAAGTGGTGACGGATGACTATGTCCGTTATTCTACACCATCCAGTAAAGAAGGAGGAAAGAACTAGATGTCCTATCTAAAAGCAGCGCACAAGATTGAAGAAGCTAGTTTCAGCAAGATTCAGGAAATTATTGACCAAGAGCATCCAGATATACATTTTTCGGATCCTTTTGAAGAGGTAGTACTCAAGCGGGTTGTCTTTACCAGTGCAGACTTTGACTACCTCTACAATATCAAGTTTTCCAATCAGGTTATTGAGAAAATCCTCTATGTCCTCCGAAACAAGGGTACCATTTTTACGGATACGACCATGGTCTTGGGTGGTTTTAATAAGAAATTGCTGGATGACCTAGGTGTTTCCTATCGCTGTCTGGTCAATGAGCCGGCAGTCTTTCAGGAAGCTAAGGAAAAAGGAATTACTCGCTCCATGGCTGCTGTAGAATATGCAGCTAAAGTGGATGGTCCAAAACTGTTTGTCTTCGGGAATGCTCCAACGTCTATCTTCAAGGTTTTGGATATGGTCGAAGAAGGAAGCTTGCAGCCGGATGCAGTTGTCGGAGTTCCAGTTGGCTTTGTCGGAGCGGCAGAATCCAAGCTCAAACTGCATGAAAGTTCGGTGCCTTCTATCGCAGCACTGGGTCAAAAGGGCGGCAGTACCATCGCAGCAGCTGTGGTCAATGCCATTCTCTACCAGCTCAAGCTCGACACTACGGACTATGAGCGTTACAGTGTTTCAGATAAAAAGCAGGCTCCGGAGAAAGGAGAGGGCTAATGATGGATGAATACGCTTATGTCAATGGAAAGAAATTAAGAAAAGGTTTTACAACTGGTACTTGTGCGACGGCGGCGACCGTTGCAGCCTTGAGCATGATCTTAAATCAGGAAAGAGAAGAAAAGGTTACTGTGCATACGGCTTCAGGTGTGGAAGTGACCATGGATGTTCACAATCCTTCCTTTGGACCAGAAGAGGCGACCGCAGCCATTGAAAAAGATGGCGGCGATGATGCGGATGCGACGCACGGACTCTTGATTTATTCGACCGTGACTCTTCTGCCAGATCAGACGAAAATCGAGATTGACGGTGGTCAGGGCGTTGGGCGCGTGACCGAGAAGGGGCTGGCCTGTGATGTCGGCATGGCAGCCATCAATCCGACTCCTAGACGGATGATTGAGCAGCATGTCCGTGAGATTATCGGTCCCAACTGTGGAGCACGGGTTATCATTTCCGTTCCCGGAGGAGAAGAAACGGCCAAGCTGACCTACAATTCCAGACTAGGTATTGTCGGTGGCATTTCAATCTTGGGAACGACAGGGATTGTCAATCCAATGTCTGAAGATA
Source organism: Streptococcus sanguinis (assembly GCF_020729725.1). GTDB lineage: Bacteria > Bacillota > Bacilli > Lactobacillales > Streptococcaceae > Streptococcus > Streptococcus sanguinis_V. The sequence goes on from NZ_JAJEPA010000012.1 coordinate 316,040, forward strand.
GTTGGAAAGCGTCCATCACGATTGAGCTGACCATGCTCTACAATCAAGGACATCGCTCAGTCGTCTTGGTACCGGGGAATTACGGTGAAGATTTTGCTACTAATACTGTGGGGATTCCAGCTGGGCGCATCGTCAATATGAGTAACTTTGTCGGTCATGTCCTCAAAGAAGTGCAGCGCATCGGCTTTACCAAGGTTTTGATGATTGGTCACATGGGCAAGTTTGTCAAAGTGGCGGCTGGGATTTTCTCTACCCACAGCAAGGACTCGGATGCTCGTATGGAAACGCTGGTGGCTAATCTAGCCCTGATGGGGGCGCCTATTGAGCTGCTGGAAAAGGTTGACAAGTGCTTGACGACCGAGGCAGCTGGAACAGCCATTAAGGAATTTTCTTATGAGGGTGTCTATCAGGTATTGGCGGATAAGATTAAGGCTAGAAGTGAGCGTCTGCTTCGCTATCGTAAGCCAGAAGTCAGTATTGAAGTGGTCGTCTTTGGGACTGAGGAAGGCTATTTGGCATCAACTCAGCCTTTAGAGCAGATAAAGGAGGAATGGACATGATTTATGTCATCGGAATTGGTCCGGGAGATTCTAGCTATGGTCTTCTGGGACAGGAAGCCTATTTTGAGAAGGCTGACCGCATTTTGGGCAGTGAACGCCATCTGGAAATTTTACCGCCGGCTTATCGGGATAAGGGGCTGGTTCCTCCTAAAAAATTAGCCGCGTTGGCAGAATTGCTGGAAAGCTTTGGTGAGGATGAAGAAATTCTATATCTGGCCTCAGGCGATCCCCTGATTTACGGCTTGGGCAAATGGCTGTCAGAGAAGTTCAAGGGGCGTGTGGTTATCTCGCCTGGTATCAGCGCCATGCAGTATCTGGCCAGCAGAATTGCCCTGCCTATGAACGATGCTTATCTGACGAGCAGCCATGCTAAGGAGCCTAATTTTGACCTGATTATGAGTCTGTCAAAAGTCTTTATGGTGACCGATCAGAAAGTTGGCCCCTATGAGATTGCTCAAGAGGCTGTTAAAAGAGGCTTAGATAAGGTGCTGGTCATCGGTGAGCAGCTGAGTTATGAAGACGAGCGTATTACCATTCTGCCTGCGAGTGAGGTAGAAGATAGAGAATATGAAATGAATGTAGTGGTGGTGTTAGATGAGGGATTCGGAATTTATCAGGGCTAAAGTCCCTATGACTAAGGAAGAAGTCAGAGCCATCAGTTTGGATAAGTTGGAGCTGCATCGAGCCAAGCGCATGCTGGATGTCGGTTCTGGCACTGGTAGTGTCACGATTCAGGCAGCCCGAACCTATCCAGAACTGGAAGTGGTGGCGGTGGAGCGAAATGAAGACGCGGTGGCCTTGACGCAGGAGAATATCCAGCACTTTGGCTGCCACAATGTCCGTCTCCATCAAGGACTGGCTCCGATTGAGCTGGATGGCAGCTTTGATGCCATTTTTGTCGGAGGGACCGGGGGCAATATGCAGGAGATTTTCGACTGGTGTGCCCAGCTCATGGAGCCGGGCGGTCGGCTGGTCTTGAACTTTATCCTGCTGGAGAATGCTCTGGAAGCAGCTCAAATAGCGGAGCAGATGGACTGGGAGGATTTAGAGATTGTCTCGGTTCAGGCTAGTCGCTGGACAGCTATAGGCAAGGGGCACTACTTCAAACCTCAGAATCCGACCATTATCGTTTCCTGTAAGAAAAAAGAAAGAGAGGCTAATTGATGTCCAAAGTACATTTTGTTGGAGCAGGCCCAGGTGATGTCGAGCTGATTACGCTCAAAGGTTACAAGCAGCTGTCTGAGGCTGATGTGGTCATTTACGCAGGCTCCTTGGTCAATCCAGATCTGCTGAACTTCTGTAAAGAAGGAGCTGAGATTCACGACAGCGCCAGCATGCACTTGATGGAAATCATCGATGTCATGGAGGCTGGAGTCAAGGCTGGTAAAGATGTGGTTCGCCTGCAGACGGGAGATTTCTCCATTTATGGCTCCATTCGAGAGCAGATCGAAGAGATGAAGAAGCGGGACATAGAGTTTGACTGCACGCCGGGCGTCAGCTCTTTTCTGGGAGCTGCTTCCAGTATCGGGGCAGAGTATACCGTACCAGAGGTTTCTCAAAGCCTCATCATTACTCGGATGGCTGGCCGGACGCCTGTGCCAGATCGGGAATCCCTGAAAAGCTATGCTCAGCACCGGACATCTATGGCTATCTTCCTGTCCGTTCAAGGCATTGAAAAGGTCGTCAGCGAGCTGATCGAGGGTGGCTATCCTCCAGAAACGCCTGTGGCTGTTATTTACAAGGCTACTTGGCCGGATGAAAAGAAGGTCTTTGGCGATTTGACAAATATTGCTGAGAAGGTCAAGGAAGCTAAGATTAGAAAGACAGCTTTGATTTTGGTCGGTGACTTTTTAGGTCAGGAATTCTACTATTCCAAGCTCTACCATGCGGATTTCCAGCATGAGTTCAGACGGGGGAAGAGCAGCCATGCCAAGTGATTCTCAAGCCCGCTACGCAATCGCAACAGTGACAGCGGTCGGCAAGGACTTGGCTCTGACTCTGCGAGAAAAGCTAGGCAAGGAAATCCCTATCTATACGACACCTCGATTGGCAGATGACAGGGTCATCGCCATCGAAGGACGAGTCGTTGAAGCACTTGGTCAGCTCTTTCAGGAAGTGGATGTTCTCATTTGTATCATGGCTATCGGGGCGGTTGTGCGAGCTATTGCACCAGTCTTGAAAGACAAGGCGACTGACCCAGCAGTAGTTGTCATGGATGAGAAAGCGACGAATGTCATCAGCCTGCTGAGCGGACATCTAGGCGGAGCCAATCAAGTGACGCTAGACATCGCAGAATTGCTCGGTTCTAATCCTGTTATCACGACAGCGACAGATGTGCAGAATGTAACAGCTCTGGACAATCTGGCCCAGTCAGTCAATGGCTGGCAGCCGGAATTGAGAGAATTTATCAAACCTTTCAACAGCTATCTAGGCAGCGGCCGAACAGTCTATTTCTATCAGGAAAAGGACTGGGTCACTGACCTTCGCGGTCTGACTCTGGTGGATGAGGAAGAACTTGCGGCTGTTCTCAAGGGAACGGAACCGCTGATTCTGCTGACTTCAGAAAAAAAGGACATTCAAAGAGAAAATCTGGCTCTCATCTATCCTCAACCCTATATCTTAGGAGTTGGTGCCAGAAAGGATGTGTCTCCTGCTGTCTTCCGAGAGGGCTTTGAGGAATTTTGTCAGCAGCAGGGCATTTCTGCCAGTGAGATTTCCAAAATCGTCAGCATTGATGTCAAGAAGGACGAAGCAGCTATTCTGGCCTTGGCTGAGGAATTGGGCTGCCCCTTTGAGACCTTTACTAAGGAGGAGCTGTCTGTTGTAGCAGACCGCTATCCTCAGTCAGAATTTGTCAAAAAGACAGTCGGAGTCGGCAGTGTCGCCTTGGCCAGCGCAGATCTGGCCAGTCAGGGTCAAGTCCTGACAGAGCGCTTTGCCAAGAACGGCTGTACCTATGCGCTTGCAAAAGCAATAACCAAAAAGTAAATCAAAAAGAGCAGACGGTCTTATGAACCAACTGCCATTATAGAATTTTATCATACCCATAAAGGAGAAAAAATATATGTTATACGTTATCGGATTAGGCCCAGGTAAAAAAGAATTGATGTCACAAGAAGCATTGGCTGCTATAGCCGATTGTGAAATTATCGTCGGCTACTCGACTTATATGCGATTGATTCTTGATTTGGTCAAGGACAAGGAACTCGTAGCGAATGGTATGCGTCAGGAAATCGACCGTTGTCAAAAGGCTATTGATTTGGCTAGAGAGACTGGCAAAAATGTCGGAGTTGTTTCCAGTGGAGATGCCGGAGTCTATGGAATGGCTGGCTTGATTTTAGAATTGCTGGGAGATGCCAATGATGTAGAAGTTAAGGTTGTTCCAGGTATTACAGCTAGTCTGGGTGCTGCTGCAGCTATGGGAGCTCCCCTCATGAACGACTTCTGTCATATCAGTCTGAGTGATTTGATGACGCCTTGGGAAATGATTGAGAAGCGTCTGCATGCCGCAGCTCAAGGTGACTTTGTCGTCTGCCTTTACAATCCTCGGAGTAAGGGACGTCCAGACCATCTGGCAAAAGCACTTTCTATCATGTCTGAGTATAAGTCAGAGGATACTATTGTCGGTATCGGTAAGGACATTGGCCGTAAGGATGAGGAAATCATCTTGACGACCATCAAAGACTTGGATGAAACTTTGGTAGATATGACGACAATCGTTATCGTTGGTAACAAAGAAACTTATGTTAAAAACGGCCGCATGATTACACCTCGAGGATATACTTTATGATGAAATTATTGCTGGGAGGGACATCTGACAGCACCGCTATTTTAGAAGTGCTTGACCGATTAAAGATTGATGTGACCAGCTCTGTTGTCACAGACTACGGCCGGCACTTGGCTTCCAAATTCGGCCAGCCGGTCATTCAGGGCCGGCTGACAGCCGAGGACATGGTTGCCTTTATCAAAGAGAATGATGTGGATGAAATCATTGATGCAACCCATCCTTTTGCGGACATTGTGTCCAAGGAAGCCATTCGGGCGGCAGAGATGGCTGGTGTATCTTACCTGCGCTTTGAGCGTCAGGCGACCTTGGATTTGAGCGGAGCCATCGTGGTGCATTCGACCCAAGAAGCGATTGATGAGATTGCCAAGCGCGGCTACAAGACAGTCTATCTGGGAACAGGTAGCAAGACCTTGCCGCTCTTTGTCAAGGGTCTGCCAGAGCAGCGGATTGTCGTTCGCGTTCTGCCGACTTCAGAAGTGCTTCTGGCTTGTGAGCAGCTGGGACTGGTAGCGGATCAGATTGATGCGATTAAGGCTCCATTTTCCAAAGAGTGTAATAAAGAGCTCTTGCTGCGCTCGGGAGCAGATGTCTTTGTTTCCAAGGAGAGCGGTACAGTCGGTGGGATTCGTGAAAAGATTGATGGCTGTCAAGAGCTGGGGATGGACTGCATTATCATCTCTCGGCCAATTGTGGCCTATCCGCAGATGGTTTCTAGCTTAGAAGAGCTAGAGGTTTATCTGACAAAATAGCTAATAAAAGGAGAAAAAATGTCCGGTTTAGTAACATTACTGGGAGCAGGTCCAGGTGATGCGGAGTTGTTGACCCTCAAAGGAAAGAGACGGCTTCAAGAAGCAGATGTCTTGGTCTTTGACCGCTTGGTCAATCAGGAGCTCTTTCAGCATCTAAAGTCTGGCTGCGAAAAGATAGATGTCGGTAAAAAGCCAGGCCAGCCCTGTATCCGACAGGAAGAAATTGAAAAGATTCTCATCGAAAAAGCCCGTCAGGGCAAGCGGGTAGTCCGCCTCAAGAGCGGTGATCCCTATATCTTTGGTCGAGGCGGAGAAGAAGGAGTCAAGCTGGTGGAAGCCGGTGTGGACTTTGAAGTGGTGCCAGGTATCACCTCTGCTGTGGCTGGTCTGACCTATGCAGGGATTCCTATGACTTATCGGGATGTAGCAACTAGCTTTCATGTTTTTACAGCCCATCTTAAGGATGAGACAGAGATGCTCAATTGGGAAGCAATTTCTGAGCTCAAAGGAACCTTGGTCTTCCTCATGGGCATGAAAAATCTGCCTTCCATCGTCCAAGAGCTAACGGCTAGAGGCTATGGCAAGGACAAGCCAGCCGCCATCGTTGAATGGGGAACCCATCCTCAGCAGCGCTCAGTGGACGGAACCTTGGGGAACATAGTAGAACTAGCAGAAGCTGAGGATTTTAAGGCACCCAGTGTCATTGTGGTAGGTGATGTCGTGGCCTATAGACAGCAGCTGAATTTCCATGAGAATCTGCCGCTTTTCGGCCGTAAAATCTTCATCCAGCAGTCAGAGACGGGCAGACTTCCTCGCTTGCTCAAGGATGCTGGAGCTGCGCTGACCACTTTCCCATCTCGAGATTTGGTTGAAGAGTTAGAATTGCAGCTGCCGGACTTGGAGCAGGTAGATGGTCTCCTCTTTGCAGATATGCAGAGCTGGCCTCTCTTCTTGAAAGCCCTCCGCAAGGCAGGCAAAGACTTGCGCAGTCTGCCGCACATCCGCTTTGCGGCTATCGGTCATCATACGGCTAAGTCTATCGAAGCGAGCGGCATTGTTCTAGATCGGATGACGCCTCAGCAGTCGGATGCGGATTTCGCTGCTGCTCTTGAAAAAGAAGGCGGCAACTGGTATATTCTGACAGCTGAGCATAAGAAAGCCAGTCTGGCAGAACTCTATTCATTGCCGATTATTGCTAGCCACAGGCTGGCCTTTGACAGTCAGATTAGCAGTGACAATTGGTCAGAGATTGAAGTGGTCTGTCTTCCGAACTCTGCTGCGGCCATGAACTTTGTGGCAGCCAGTCAAGAAGCTGGATATGACTGGAAGGATGTTCCAATCGTTGTCATGGGTGCCAGCACACGGGCTGTTTTAGAAGAAGCAGGCTTTAGCAAGATTGTTGAGACAGATGAAGCGACTATTGCTTCCATCATTGACAAATGTCGGGAAATTCTCTGAAAGGATACGGGTCATGAGTAAAGCTATAGTAGTAGTCAGTTTCGGAACAACCTATCCCGAGACCAGACGTAAAACAATTGAGGCTTGTGAGCAGGCTATTCAGGAACATTTTCCAGACTATCCAGTCCACCGAGCTTTTACCTCAAATGTCGTTAGACGGCGGATTAAGAAGCAGGAAGGGCTAGATATTCCTACGGTCAAAGAGGTTTTGGAGCAGCTCCTGGAAGCGGGTACTGAAGAGGTCTATATCCAGCCTCTCCATGTCATTTTGGGCAGCGAGTATGAGAAGATTCTTACCCAAGCCAAAGAGTTTGAATCGGCTTTTAAAAAGCTAGTCGTTGCCAAGCCTCTGCTCAACAGTCAGGAAGACTATGAGGCTGTCAAGGATATTCTGCTGGAACGGTATGGCCATGAGGGTCAGGATGCAGCAACAGTTTTGATGGGCCACGGCAGCCAGCATTATGCTTTTACAGCTTATGCAGCCTTGGATCATATGCTGAAGGGAAGCTCAGTCTATGTCGGCTGTGTAGAGAGCTATCCTCCGGTTGAGCTGATTGAGCAGGAACTGAAGAAAGATGGCGTCCGAGAAGTGCATCTGGCACCCTTCATGCTGGTAGCAGGCGACCATGCGACCAATGATATGAGCTCAGATGAGGAAGGTTCTTGGTATCGCTTCTTTAAGGAGCAGGGATATGAGGTCAAGGCCCATCTGGTTGGTCTAGGGGAATACCCTGAAGTTCAGCAGCTCTACATCCAGCATTTAGAAGAAATCATCCAATAGGAGGAAGGAATGGCGAAATTTTACGGAATTGGTGTGGGACCAGGTGATAGCGAGCTAGTAACTGTCAAGGCCAGTCGGCTTTTGGAAGACTTAGATATTCTCTATACACCAGAGGCTAAGAAGGGAAGCAAGAGCTTTGCATTAGGCATTGCGGAGCCCTATCTGAAAGAGCATCTGGAAATCAAGCAGCGGCATTTCCCTATGGTCCGTTCCAATTCGACCAAGGAAGTCCAGTGGCAGGCTATCTCTGCTGAAATCGCAGAGGATGTGAGGTCTGACAAGAATGTTGGCTTTGTCACATTGGGAGACCCCATGGTCTACAGCACTTACAGCTATCTGCTGGCCCTGTTGGAAAAGGAAATCGACTGTCAGACCATCCCTGGCATTACCTCTTTTTGCAGCATGGCTTCTGAGCTAGGTCAGCCCCTGACCATGGATGAGGAGTCTCTGGCGGTCATGCCGGCTACGGCTTCTGCTGAGAAGATTGAGGCGGCGCTTGAGCTACATGACTCGATTGTGATCATGAAGGTAGCCAATCACCTGGATACAGTCCTGCCTCTGCTTGAAAAGCTCGGTCTCTTGCAGCAGACTTTTATGGTTAGCAACTCTTCGACGGATAAGCAGCAGACTCTGCTGGGTCTCGAAGGAATCACACAAGAGACCAAGTTGCCTTATTTTACTACCTTCCTCGTGAAAAAGAAGATTTTTTAAAATCAGAGTCTATGTTCAAGGATGAAGATTCATTCTTGTGAGCTCAGGCTCTTAGAAAAGGAAAAAAACATGAAACTATTAAAAAATAAAAAAGTAACTTTTGTTGCCTTGCTGGCTATTTTGGCGGTACTGAGTACCCAGTCTGTGTCAGCTATGCATATCATGGAAGGCTATCTTCCGCTCTTTTGGTGTATCTTCTGGTTCGCCGTATTCCTGCCTTTCTTTGTAGTAGGCTTGATGCGCATCAAGAAAATTGTTGCAGAGGATCCAAATTCCAAGACTATGCTGGCCTTGTCCGGTGCCTTTATCTTTATCCTGTCTTCTTTGAAGATTCCGTCTGTTACAGGATCTAGTTCGCATCCGACCGGGGTTGGTCTGGGGACAGCTATGTTTGGCCCATCCGTTATCAGCGTTTTGGGAACCATTTGCTTGCTCTTCCAAGCCCTTCTCTTGGCTCACGGCGGCTTGACAACTCTGGGTGCCAATGCATTCTCAATGGCAGTGGTTGGTCCATTTGTTGGTTATTTCGTTTACAAGTTTGCTAAATCCATCAAGCTTTCTACACCGGTTTCAATCTTTATCTGTGCTGTGATTGCGGACTTGGCGACTTATGCGACAACTTCTATCCAGCTCGGTTTGGTCTTCCCTGATGCTAACAGTGGCTTTGTTGGTTCTGCACTGAAATTCATGGGTGTCTTCTTGACTACTCAAATCCCAATCGCTATCGTAGAAGGATTGCTGACAGTTGTCCTCTATAACTTAATCTCAGAAAATGTCAAAGAAAGAGCAGGTCTGTTCAAATGAAAAAATACAAGAATCTCATCTTAATCTTGGCTGCAGTAGCAGTAACTCTAGCTGCCTTTATCTTTGCACCTAAGGGTGTGGAATACAGTGGAACAGATGACGCTGCTGAAAAAACCATTAGCTCTATCCAAAAGGACTATGAGCCTTGGTTTTCACCAATTTTTGAGCCAGCAGGTCCGGAAGTAGAAAGTCTGCTCTTCACCCTGCAAGGCAGTATCGGAGCGGGTATCATCTTCTATGTCATTGGCTACCACAAAGGGAAAAAGCAAGGCCAACAAAAGGAAAACTCTGAACATAAATAAAAGCCTTCAACAGTATGAGAGAGCTCTGGTTCTTGATAGCGATTCAGCTTGTTTGGGACCGGAGCTGCTCTGTACTGGGGGCATGGTAAAAACAAAGCTAGAAAGGAGACCTCCACTTGTTTGCGATTGATAAATACGCCTATCAAAATCGGCTGAAAAATCTGCCGGTTGCTTATAAATTTGTCATCTATCTGCTCTTGTTAGCTGCCAGCTTTTCTGGTGTCAGGAGTCTGCAGCTAGGACTTATCGTCTTGGTGGCGCCTCTGACTTGCTATGTGGCTCGGCTTCCGTGGCTGCGCTATCTGAAGTGGTATCTGCATGCCAGTATCTTTATCCTGATTAGTCTCTTGACCTTTGTCTTGACCTATCAGAACAGTCAGGAGCAGCTCTTGCTGGCCTTGCCTTTAGGTCAGGGCTATCTGGGCATCAGTCAATCTTCTGTCCAGCAGACCATTTTTATCCTCTTGCGCATCTATTCATCCTTGGTTTCGACTTATTTCTTTGTCCTGACGGTGCCTTTTGCTCAGATGCTGCGGCTTTTTAAAGCTATGCATGTTCCACGGGTACTGCTAGACTTGATTGTCCTCATGTATCGCTTCATTTTCCTGGTCTTCTATGAGTTTGTGACCATTCGGGATACCTTGGACTTGAAATTCTCCTTTTACAATAAAAGGAAGCAACACCAAGCTTGGGGCAGATTAGCCAATACTCTTTTTGTTAAATTGCTAGATGATAATCAGCATTTAAATGAAGTACTGACGCTAAGATTTGATGCAGAGCACAGTGAATAATGAAAGCGCATTTACAATAAGACTGCTTTTATACTATAATGGAAAGTAGATAGGAAACATAGATGTTACAAGTAAAGAATATTTCTTTTTCGTATGACGAAAATCCAACGCTGCACGATATTTCTATGAACTTCGAAGAAGGCCGGATTACCGGCATTCTGGGAGTTAATGGCTCAGGTAAGTCTACCATCATGAAAATCATCACCCGACTGCTCCAACCGCAGAAGGGCAGTGTTTTATATGATGGTCAGCCTGTAGGCGACTCTAAGAAGGCTTTGTTCCAGTATAGGCAGCATGTCAATATGGTCTTTCAGAATCCGGAGCAGCAGCTCTTTTATACCATTGTGAAGGACGATATTGGCATGGCCTTGGAAAACTTAGGCTATGAAGAAGACGAGATAGCAAGCAGAGTAGCGATGGCTTTAGAGATAATGGACATTTCCCATCTGCAGGACAGACCCTTGCAGTATCTGAGCTACGGCCAGAAAAAGCGGGTGGCTATTGCCGGCATGCTAGCCCTGCAGCCCAAGTATCTGCTGCTGGATGAGCCTACGGCAGGGTTGGATCCCAAAGGGCGGGATCAGATGGCCGAGACCATGAAAAAGCTGGTTCAGGCTGGGACAAACATCATCGTATCCAGCCATGACATGGATCTGATGTATGACTGCTGCGACTATGCCTACCTGCTGCAGAAAGGGCATTTGATCGCGGAGGGCAGCAAGTATGATTTCTTCCAGCAGGGAGATCTGCTAGTAGAGGCGGGCTTGGCTGTGCCTTGGATTGTCAAGCTTCATCAGACTATTCAGACGCCACTGGCAGAAAATGAAGCTGCTTTCTTTGAGCAGCTAGGAGGAAATGTAAAATGGTCAAATCATTGATGGTACAGGGGACTGCCTCAGATGCTGGGAAAAGCATTATTGCGGCGGGGCTCTGCCGGATTTTTAAGCAGGATGGCCTAGAAGTGGTGCCTTTTAAGTCGCAGAATATGGCGCTTAATTCCTTTATCACCAAAAAAGGAGATGAAATGGGCCGGGCTCAGGTCGTTCAGGCTGAGGCAGCTGGCAAAGAGCCGGATGTCCGCATGAATCCAGTCCTGCTCAAACCCACCTCTGACCGCAAGTCCCAGGTTGTTTTTCTAGGCCGTGTCCTGCGGGATATGGATGCTGTCGAATACCATGAATACAAGCAGCAGCTCCTGCCTAAGATTAAGGAAGTCTATGAGGAGCTGGGTGCTGAGAATGATATCATCGTCATTGAGGGCGCTGGAAGTCCAGCTGAAATCAATCTCAATGACCGAGACATTGTCAATATGGGCATGGCCAAGCTAGTTGATGCGCCAGTGATTTTAGTGGCGGATATTGATAAGGGAGGCGTCTTTGCCTCTATCTACGGAACGATTGAGCTCATGCCGCCTGAGGATCGCAAGCGGATCAAGGGGGTTATTATCAATAAATTCCGCGGCGATGTGGCTCTTCTGCAGTCTGGCATTGATATGATTGAGGAGTTGACTCAGGTGCCGGTCATCGGAGTCGTGCCTTATGCCCAGCTGGATATTGACAGCGAAGACAGTGTCGCACTGGTGCAGAAGAGCCGGCGCTTTGATAGCAGAAAGAGTCTGGATATCGCAGTTGTCAGCCTCAAGCGCCTGTCTAACTTTACGGATTTTCATAGTTTAGAAATCCAGCCAGATGTTTCTGTCCGCTATGTCCAGCCTGGTGATGCGATTGGTCGGCCGGATCTCTTGATTCTGCCGGGCAGTAAAAATACCATCGAAGACATGAACTATCTGCGAGAGTCTGGTCTTGAAGCCGAGATTTTAGAGTGTATGGAGCAGGGTGTGTCAATCTTTGGTATCTGCGGCGGCTATCAGCTGCTGGGGCAGAAGATTAGCGACCCGCTGCACCTAGAGTCTGACTTAGAAGAGATTAGCGGTCTAGGGATTTTAGAGACAGAGACGGTGCTTCAGCCGGTCAAGAGGACGACTCAGGTCAGAGCCCTGCATGAGGGGCAAGAGCTAGAGGGCTATGAGATTCACATGGGGGAAACCCAGCTGGTGGATGGTCTTGAGCCATTTTCCATCATCAAGGAGCAAAATGGTGAGGCAACCGAGCGTCCGGATGGGGCAGTGGCTTATGGAGGCCAGGTCCAAGGAACCTACCTTCATGGGGTCTTTGACAATCTAGAATGGACTCGTCAGTACTTGAATGAACTTCGTCTGGCTAAGGGCTTAGAGCCGCTAGAGGACCAGCTTGTCAGTATCAAAGACTTTAAAGACAGAGAGTATGATAAGTTGGCAGACGTCCTGCGCCAGTCTTTGGACATGGAGCAGATCTATCAAATCATCAATAGAGAAGAAAAATGAGAATTTATACCAAATACGGAGACAAGGGCTTTACACGGCTCTACGGTGGGGATCGAGTATCCAAGACCCATATTCGGGTCGAAGCTTATGGAACGATGGATGAGCTATGCTCTCATCTAGGCTATGTCGTATCTGAGATGCGTGACTATCCGGTCTTGGATGACCTACGTCTGGAATGCGAGGAAATCCAGCAGCATCTCTTTGACTGTGGCAGCGACTTGGCGACACCGAGGGAATTGCGTCCCTACAAGCAAGAGCCAGCTAATGTCAGCTGGCTGGAGGAGCGGATGGATGAATATATGCATATTCCTCCGAAAATCGACCGCTTTATCATTCCGGGTGGCCATAGGATTGCGAGTCTTCTACATGTGGCCCGAACCATGACCAGACGCCTGGAGCGCCGTATGGTAGCTGTTATAGAGGCAGAAGAAGCGGTCAATGAGGTAGGATTGATCTATATCAACCGCCTATCGGATTACTTTTTTGTGCTGGCTCGCTTGGTCAATGATCGTCTAGAGGAGCCGGATACAGTCTACAAACGCAGCGCGAAAATCTTTCGGGAAAAGAAATAGGAGAAGCTAGCATGTATCCAGTCATGATTAATATCAGAGAGAAGAAAGTCGTGGTAGTGGGAGGCGGCAAGGTCGCAGCGCGGAAGATTAAGACCCTGTTGACTGAGCAGGCTGCTGTGACGGTGGTCAGTCCGACTCTGCATACTGACATTCCTCAGGCGGAAATTCAGTGGCTAGCTAGACCCTACCAGACAGGTGATTTGGAAGGTGCGAAGCTGGTCTTTGCCTGTACAGATCAGGAGGAAGTCAACCGTCAGATTATGGAGGAGGCGGCACCCAGTCAGCTGGTGAACAATACGGGCGACAAGACCTTCTCTGACTTTTATAATGTAGCCATTGCGCGAAAGAAGGACGTATCTGTCATGATCTCGACCAATGGTCTCTCGCCTAGTCGCTCCAAGGAGATTCGCAAGAAGATAGAAGCAATTTTAGACCAACTTTAAAAGAAGGAAAGAAGTATGCACCTATTATATGTGGGTTTGACCCATCGGGAAACGCCGCTGACAATTTTGGAAAAAACGCACTTTTCAGATCAGGATAAGCTGAAAGCTCTAAAGCTCCTGAAAAGAGAAAAAAGTATCTTGGAAAATATCATCCTGTCCACCTGCAATCGGACCGAGCTCTATCTGGTGGTGGACCAGCTGCACACTGGCCGCTACTATTCCAAGCATTTTTTGGCGGACTGGTTTCAAATTCCTGTTAAGGAGCTGGAAGAGTATTTAGTCTTTCGTGAGGGGGATGAGGCCTTGCGGCATCTGCTGCGGGTCTCTATCGGATTGGAATCCAAGATTGTCGGTGAAAGTCAGGTCTTGGGCCAGCTCAAGCAGGCTTTCCTGACAGCGCAAGATGCTGGTACGACTGGTATTGTCCTCAATCAGGCTTTCAAGCAGGCGCTGACCTTTGCCAAGCGCATGCATGATTCTTATCGGATCAATGACCGGCCAATTTCCATCGGCCTGACGGCTATCCAAGAATTGGATCGGTTGGGGCTGGATTACAGCACTAAAAAGGTAGCTGTCATCGGTCTGGGAGAGATTGGTCAGCTAGTGACCAAGTATGCCTTACAGCGGCCTTTCAAGTCAGTCATGCTGCTCAATCGGACGGTCAGCAAGGCCCAAGCATTTCTGACAGAAGACAGGGTATCTGCCCATGGCTGGGATGAGTTGGAAGCGGTGCTGGCGGATGCGGATGTGGTCTTTTCAGCGGTTAAAACGGAAGAATACATTATCTTTCCTTCCATGCTTAAGGCGGATGCAATCGTGTTTGACCTCTGTCTGCCACGTTCCTGCCATCCGGGCTCGTCTCTGAAGCTCTATAATATTGAAAATCTAACCAATCAACTGGAGCAATATCAGGCCGAGCGGCAGGAGATTGCCGGTCAGATTGCTTTGGAGATTGATGAGGAGTTGCTCAAGTTTGCTGACTGGCGCCAGCAGCTAGGCATTGTTCCCCTGATTCAAGAAATCCGGGACAAGGCTTTGGAAGCTCAAGCTTCGGCCATGGAAAGCCTTAATCGCAAGATTCCAGATTTGACCGAGCGGGAGCAGAAGCAGATTTCCAAGCACATGAAGAGTATTATCAACCAAGTCTTGAAGGAGCCAATCTTGCAGCTCAAAGAGCTGTCAGTCGGAGAGCATTCAGACTATGACATTGCCTTGATTGCCAAGATATTTGGCTTGCACAGAGAAAGGGGAAAAGATGAAGGTCATTAAGGTAGGAACCCGCAAGAGTAAGCTGGCCATGACCCAGACCCAGCAGTTAGTGGACCAGCTCAAGGAGCTCCATCCAGAGCGGGATTTTGTCCTCGTTCCCTATACGACAAAAGGAGATCGCTTGACCCATGTCAGCCTCCAGGAAATTGGCGGTAAGGGAGTCTTTGTCAAGGAAATCGAGCGAGCCCTCTTGGCTGGTGAGATTGATATGGCGGTCCACAGTCTCAAGGACATGCCGGCTAAACTAGCTGAGGGCTGTGCGCTCGGTGCGATTAGTCAGCGAGAAGATGTTCGTGATTGCTTGATTTTCCGTCAAGCTGGCCAGACGCTGGCTGACCTGCCTAAGGGCGCTCTTATAGGAACCAGCAGCATTCGCCGGCAGGTTCAGCTGCAGGCTCAGAGGCCGGATTTGGCTTTCAAGCCACTGAGGGGCAACATTGATACACGCATCAAGAAGCTGGAAGAGGGCGAATACGACGCCATTGTCTTGGCTATGGCTGGACTTAAGCGCTTGGGCTTGCTGAACCAAAGCCGCCGTCTTCACATTCAGCCTTTAGAGACCAGTCTTTGTCTGCCAGCTATTTCTCAGGGAGCTTTGGCAGTGGAATGCCGGGAAGAGGATGAGGAGCTACGGAGTCTCTTGGCAACTGTTCAGAATGAGAAGACAGCTGCTGAAGTGGCAGTTGAGCGGGCAGTTTTGGCTCAGATGAATGCAGACTGTACCTTCCCTATCGCTGCTTTTGCCCAGAAAAAAGGTCAGGACTATCACTTAGATGCCATGCTGGCCAAGGAGGACGGTCAATGTGTCTTTGTCAGCCTTCAAGGGCAGGATGGCCAGGAATTGGCAGAGCAGGCTGTGCACCAGTTAGCTGATAAGGGAGCAGTAGGAATGCCATGGTTAAAAAAATAATCTTTACCAGAGAGCAGGCGCCGGACTCTGCCTGGTTAGCAGAAATCAGACAGGCTGGATTTGAGACGCATCATGTTCCTCTCATTCGCTGTCAATCTTTGCCCTTACCAGAAGCTATCCAAGCAGTTCTACCAGAATCCGACTGGGTCTTTTTTACCAGCGCTGTCGCGGTGGAGGCTTTCAGTCCCTATCTGAAAGCTGACTACCAGATTGCGACCATTGGACCGCAGACCAGTCAGGCGCTGGACAAGCTAGGCCGAGCTTGTGATTTTCAGGCCAGCAGCCACTATGGTCTTGACTTTATTCAGGAGTGGCTGGACTTGGCTCTGCCGACGCAGAAGATCTTGCTGCCCCAGAGCAGCCTATCCAATCCTAGTCTGGCTGAAAAATTAAAAGAAGCAGGCCATGATGTCTGGGCTTGGCCTATGTACGAAACGACCTCAAATCCTGCTGGTCAGGACCAGCTCGAGACCTATCTGTCCCAGAAGGATGTGATTTGGACCTTTGCCAGTCCGTCGGCTTGGCAGAGTTTTTGTGCTATTCAGCCCCATCTAGCATCCAGCCATCAGATTGCAGTGATTGGCCAGACAACGGCTCAGGCTGTTAAGGGGTCCGGCTATAGGGTAGACTACCAGCCCCAGAGTCCTTCTGTTGAGGAAATGGTCAAGGAAATAATCAAGAAAGAAGAGAAGAAGCATGGAATTTTATAGACATCGCAGGCTGAGAAGAAGCAGCGGTCTGCGGCAGCTGGTTCGAGAAACCAAGCTGTCTGTGGATGATTTTATCCAACCCTTGTTTGTCAAGGAAGGCTTGACTGAAAAGCAAGAGGTAGCTTCTATGCCGGGAGTTTATCAGTTCTCCCTCGAGGATTTGCTGCCAGAAGTTCAGGAATGTGTGGACTTGGGCATTCGGGCTTTTATCGTCTTTGGCATTCCGTCAGAAAAGGACGAAACAGGCAGTCAGGCTTCAGCTAAAAACGGCATTGTCCAAGAAGCTATCCGTCTAATCAAGAAGCATTTCCCTGAGATGGTCGTCATTGCCGACACCTGCCTCTGTGAGTTTACCAGTCACGGCCACTGCGGCATTTTGCGAGGGGAAGAAGTGGACAATGATCTGTCTCTGACTAGACTGACAGAAGTTGCTGTCAGCCAAGCCAGGGCTGGAGCAGATGTCATTGCGCCTTCCAATGCCATGGACGGTTTTGTGGCGGCTATCCGTCAAGGGCTTGATGCAGCGGGCTTTGAAGAGATTCCCATCATGTCCTATGCCATTAAGTTTGCCTCTAGCTTTTATGGACCTTTCCGAGATGCTGGCGAGAGTGCTCCGGCCTTTGGCGACCGCAAGACCTATCAGATGGACCCCGCCAATCGCTTGGAGGCCCTAAGAGAAGCCAAGAGCGATGAGGAGCAGGGAGCAGACTTTCTCATGGTTAAGCCGGCTCTGGCCTTTCTGGATATCCTCAGAGAGCTGCGCCAGGAAACCCAGCTGCCTTTGGTGACCTATAATGTCAGTGGAGAATACGCCATGGTCAAGGCAGCAGCTCATCAGGGCTGGATCAATGAAAAAGCCATAGTCATGGAAACCTTGACCAGTATGAAGCGGGCTGGTGCAGACTTGATTATCACTTATTTTGCTAAGGATGCGGCCGGCTATCTGAGAGAAGGATAGAGACTGCGGAAACTCAGCAGTTTTCTAGATAAGGAGGACCAACTTGAAGAGAGAACATTCCAACCAATATTTCACAGTGGCTCGAAAGCTCTTTCCCGGCGGTGTCAACAGTCCTGTCAGGGCTTTTAAGGCTGTGGGCGGCCATCCGCTTTTTATCGAAAAAGCCAGCGGAGCCTATTTGCATGATGTCGATGGCAACCGTTATATTGACTACGTCCTGTCTTGGGGGCCTATGATTTTGGGGCATGCTCCTAAGGATGTGTTACCAGCAGTTGTGGAAGCTATTTGGGAGGGAACCAGCTTTGGTGCTCCTAGTCCCAGAGAAATTGCCCTCGGCCAGCTGGTGCAGGAGCGCCTGCCTTTCATGGAAAGAATGCGGATGGTCAATTCGGGAACGGAAGCGACCATGAGCGCCATTCGGGTAGCGCGTGGAGTGACCAAGCGCTCTAAAATTGTCAAATTTATCGGCTGCTATCACGGCCACAGCGATTCCTTTTTGGTTCAGGCTGGTTCAGGCTTGGCCAGCTTTGGGATTGCTGATTCTGCCGGAGTCATTGCTCAGGTAGCTGGGGAAACTCTGGCTTTACCTTACAATGACACAGATGCTCTGAAGGCTTGCTTTGAAAAGCACGGAGACGACATTGCCTGTGTCATTTTAGAAGCCGTTGCTGGCAATATGGGCTTGATTCCTGCGGATGCGGACTTTATCAGTACTATTCGCTCCCTCACTCAGGAATACGGCTCTCTCTTCATCGTGGACGAGGTCATGAGTGGTTTCCGAGCTCATTATCAGGGGGCAGTCGGCCTCTATCAGACAGAGCCAGACCTTGTCTGCTTAGGCAAGGTTATCGGTGGCGGCTTCCCAGTTGCAGCCTTTGGCGGTAAGGCTGTCTATATGGATCAGGTAGCGCCTCTAGGCAGCATCTATCAAGCTGGTACCTTGTCGGGCAATCCAGTCGCCATGACGGCCGGTTACGAAACGCTGAAACAGCTGACACCGGAGCTCTTTGCTGAGATCGAAGAGAAAACAAGCTACCTCTGTGATGGCTTGCGAAATCTAGCAGACAAGTACAGTATTGATTTGCAAGTCGTATCAAAAGGTACCATGTTTGGCTTCTTCTTCAGTCAGAAGCCAGTTCGCAATTTTGAGGATTCTAAGGCGGCTGACCATGCTCAGTTTGCAAGACTGCACGGTCTCTTGCTGGAAGAGGGCATTTATCTGGCGCCATCTCAGTATGAAACCAACTTTATGTCCAGTGCCCATACTAGAGCGGATTTAGACCAGACCTTGGCAGCCTTTGAGCAGGCATTTCAAGTAATGAAAGAAGAAGCAAATGGCTAAGATTGTGTTAGTGACAGGCGGTGCCAGAAGCGGTAAGTCGGCATTTGCGGAGGAGCAGTTGGCGGACCGAGAGAGAGTTTGCTACATTGCGACCGGCCTGCCCCGAGGGGAAGATCCAGAATGGCAGGAGCGGATTCGGCTGCACCAAGAACGGCGGCCGGCTTCCTGGACGACTCAGGAGCAGTATGCAGGGCTGGCCGACTGGTTACGAGAACAGTCGCATCCAGTTTATCTGCTGGATTGTGCCACTCTTCTGACCAGCAATCGCCTCTTTGATTTGATTGCTCAGCATTTTCCAGACAAGCTGGAGCTGACGGAGGAGCATTTTCTCAGTCGGCAGGAGCAGTCTTTCCTGCTGCAGCTCTTGGAAGAAGAATGGCAAGAGCTCCTATCTGCAATCCATCAGACTGATGCTGAGTGCTGGATTGTAACGGATGAGGTTGGTCTGGGCATTGTCCCAGAGACCAGACTAGGACGCTTCTTCCGTGATGTGCAGGGCAAGATCAACCAACTGATTGCAAAGGAGGCGAGTGAGGCTTATCTAGTTATCTGCGGCCTCGCTCAGCAGTTGAAATGATAAAGGCATTGATTATCTATACCCAATTTTTTAGCCGGATTGTGATTCCAAAGGCAGTGGATATTTCCTATCTGCGACGGGGACTTCCTTTTCTGACCCTCTTTGGCCTCTTGTTGGGTTTGATTTCAGGTGGATTTTATTTCCTGATGAGTCTAGTTCTGCCTGGAATGGTCGCTTGGATTCTGACCCTTGCTTTCGATGTTCTGCTGACAGGTGGTTTTCACTTAGACGCCTTGGCGGATACAGCGGATGGACTTTTCTCCTCTCGTAAGAAGGAGCGGATGCTGGAGATTATGAAGGACAGCCGGATTGGTAGCAATGGCGTTCTGGCACTCATTCTCTACTATGCTCTGATGCTGGTTCTCTACCCTTATCTGCCAGAGCCTCGCTGGTTTATCGTGGCTAGTCTGACCATGATTGGCAAGGCCGGTCTGAGCTTGCAGCTCTATCGGATGACCTATGCCAGAGAAGGCGGTGGCTCGGGAAATTTTTTCAGCGGCAGCAAGACGAGTCATATCCTGCTTGCCCAGCTTTTGCCTTTGCTCTTATCTCTGCTAGTTTTCGGCTGGAGAGGCCTCTTGGCTTATGGCTTGGTATTTTTGGGAGCAATCGGCTATCGTCGGTTCGTTTATAATAAAATTGACGGCCACACAGGCGATACGCTAGGAGCCTATGTCGAAATTGCCCAGCTCCTCTATCTCTTAGGATTGGTGGTGCTAGGATGAAAAGATGGTTTCTGATGCGGCACGGTCAGACAGACTACAATCGCAGGCGCTGTTTCTACGGCAGCCATGATGTCTCTATCAACGAGCAAGGCCAAAAAGATGCCAAGCAGCTGGCGCTGCTGATGCAGAAGCATGCGGTTGATGCAATCTACACTAGTAGTCTCAAGCGGACGCAGGAAACAGCCCAGCTGGCTTTTCCAGATAGGCAAGTCCAGGCCATAGCTGATTTTGACGAGCGGGGCTTTGGACAATGGGAAGGCTTGACAGCTGATGAGATTGAAGCGGCTTTTCCAGAAGTCTGGCAGGCTTGGCTGGAAGCTCCCTTTGAGGTCACGCCTCCTGAGGCAGAAGTTTTCTCAGCCTTTCAGACCAGAGTCTGGGCAGCAACGGACCGCCTGCTAGATAGTACTGAGAAATCAATTGCTCTAGTGGCTCATTTGGGAGTCCTTCGCTTGATTTACCAGCATTTAGTTGATGGAGAGGCTGTTTTTTGGAACATTGATGTCCCCCAAGGACGAGTGCTGCTCTTAGAAGAGCGGGACCAGACTTGGCAGGCGACCTTACTCTAAGGCTTTATTATTAAAAAACAACATGATTTATCTTGGGAAAGAGGTGACCAGATGAATACACAGATTCAGGATAAATTTACTTTTAAAAATGGTCAGACCATGCGCAATCGCGTTGCCTTGGCTCCTATGACCATCTGCGCTAGTGAGCCCGGTGGCTATGTATCTCAGGCAGATATTGACTTTTTTGCCCGCCGGTCTAGGTCGGTTGGCATGGTCATTACTGGCAGTACCTATGTCCATCCTCTGGGTAAGTCCTTTGCGGAGAGCTTCAGCGGCGCTGAGGACGATAAGATTGAGGGGCTTAGTCGTCTGGCCAGGGCCATCAAGGACCAAGGGGCTCTGGCTATTGTGCAGCTTTATCATGGTGGTCGTATGGTTCTGCCTGATTTGATTGACGGTCAGCCAGTAGCACCCAGCGCTGTCAAGGCTCCGCGTGATTATTTGGCTGAGCCGAGGGCGCTCAAGAATTCTGAAGTGGAGCAGGTGATAGAGGACTTTCTGTCCGCTATCAGACGGGCCATTCAAGCTGGCTTTGACGGAGTCGAGCTTCATGGTGCCAATACCTACCTAATCCAGCAGTTTGTCTCTCCTCATTCAAATGTCCGTCAGGACAAGTGGGGCGGCAGTCTCAATAACCGCCTGCGTTTCCCAAAGACCTTGCTGAAAAGAGCCAAGCAACTAGTCAAAGAAGAGGCCGACCGCCCCTTCCTAATTGGCTATCGCTTTTCTCCGGAAGAGATTGAGGAGCCAGGAATCCAGCTTTATGATACCCTGCAGTTGCTGGAGCAGCTCATCTATCATCAGGTGGACTATCTGCATATTTCGACCTCTGATGTCTGGCGCTCGTCTATCAGAGATTCTCAGGACTCGGAGCCAGTGATTCAGAAAATTATCAAAAAAATTAATGGTAGAGTGCCCCTGATTGGTGTCGGTCAGATAGAGACCAAACAGGATGCCCAGCGAGTATTGGATGCGGGGATTCCGCTCTTTGCCCTCGGCAAGGCCCTGCTCCTAGACCCAGACTGGGCTGAAAAGGTAGTCTCTGGCCGAGAGGAAGAAGTCATCCGAGCTTATCGTGATGAGCTGCAGGCTGACCTGGCTCTGCCAACTGCCTTTGTCGAAGATGCTCGAAGCTATCTGGAAGGAAAAGACTAAGACAAACAAATCCCCAAGGAGGAAAGAGAATGAGCAATCACTTGTTTTTCACTCGTTTGATCTCTCATCTTCAGGACATTGAACCACCTTAGACAGAGAGCCAAAGTCTATTTAGATTTGACTAGGACAGACCGTCTTAAAGTAGTTTACAAAATAGAAAAGGAATTTGAATATTTTATGAAACATTTTAAAAAAATTATGGCTCTAGCCTTGGCAGGCCTAGCCCTAGCCTCCTGTGTAAAGCCTAGCAAAACCAGCGAACCTGCTGGCGATAGTGGCAGTAAGACTGTAACCATTGGCTACACCCAGTTTCCAGCAAATGTGGACCCAGCAGCGGAATACAATGGCTGGTTCACGGTCCGTTACGGAGTGGGAGAAACCCTCTTTAAGATGGACGACAAACTTGAGGTAAAACCTTGGCTGGCTGAGAAAATCGAAGCAGTCTCAGACCTAGAGTGGAAAATTACCCTCAAGGATAAGGTGACTTTCCAAAATGGTGAAAAAATGACCGGTGAAAAGGTCAAAGCCTCTCTGGAACGCTTGATTAAGACAAGCGAGCGGGCAGCATCAGATATGGGCATTGACAGCATTTCTGCGGAAGGTCAAACTGTGACCATCAAGACAAAGGCTGTGCAACCGATTATGGCGAATCTCTTGGCAGAGCCCTACTCCGCTATTGTGGATACGACTGGCAAGAGCGCATCTGACAAGGCTCCAGTCGGAACTGGACCTTACATGGTGACCAAGTACACTCCTGAGAGCGGAGCAGAACTCAAGGCTTATGACGACTACTGGGATGGTAAGCCAAAAGTTGCTAATCTGAAGATTAAATACTTCTCTGATCCGACAGCTATTTCTGCAGCCCTCAAGTCTAAAGAAGTCGATGCTGTCTATGGTCTGCCTTATGCAAATCTAAGTACTTATGCTTCCGATAAGAACTACAAAATTTCTGAAGTAGAAGGTTCCCGCTACCTAGCTTACTACTATAACTTTGAAAATCCTTACGTAGCAGATGACAAGTTCCGTCAGGCTTTAGATACCTTGGTAGACAAGAAGACCTACTCAGAATCTCTCTTTAAAGGCTCAGCTGTGCCAGCTGTTGGCCCTTTCCCTAAAGGATTTGCCTTTGCCCTGCAAAAGAGTGTCCATGAATTTAACGTAGAAAAAGCTAAAAAACTCTTGGATGAAGCTGGCTACAAGGATACTGACGGCGATGGCTACCGTGAAAAAGACGGTCAAAAAGTCAGCATTGAGCTGCTGTCCTTTACTCGTCTGCCTGAAATGCCGCTGGCTGTAGAAGCAAGCCAACAACAACTCAAGGAAGTCGGAATCGAAGCGACTATTAAGAAAGTTGAAGTCAGTGCCGTTGCCAGTGAAAAGGACTATGCCTTCACACCTTACGCAGTGGTAGCAGCTCCTATCGGTGATCCATATGCCTTCTTCAACAGTGCCGTTAAGACCAATGGTACAGCCAATATCGGTCACTACAGCAACCCAGAAGCAGACAAGAAAATCGAAGAGTTGGCGACTGAAACTGATCCAGCTAAGCGTAATCAGCTCAGCAAGGAAATCCAAGAAATCATGGATAAGGACTACGGCTTTACCATCATCGGCTTCTTCAAGGTCGCTCTGGTAATGGACAAGTCCGTCTCTGGTTTGGAATCCCATCCAACAGACTACTATCACGTCAGCAACAAACTATCAAAGGAATAAAACATGCTGAAAATGAAAGATCTGCTGGTGCAGTCAGCAGATAAAGTCATTCTCGATCGGGTCTCCCTCTCTCTTGCTGAGGGGGAGTCCCTTTCGATTGTGGGCGAGAGCGGCAGTGGCAAGTCTACCCTGCTCAAGATGCTGCTGGGCCTCCCTCTTAGGGGGCTGACAGTGACAGAGGGCAGTATTACCTTTGAGGGGCAGGAAATTCAGCCCCAGGACCACCGCATTTATCTGCCTTTTGTGGGCCGAGAAGTGGCCTGGATTAGTCAGCATGCCAGTCTCAGCTTCAATAACCGCCGTAAGATCAAAAAGCATTATCAGGACTTGGTGAAAAATCAGGGCCAGCAAGCAGCAAATCTCCGTCCCTTGGAAGAATGCCTAGAGATGGTGGGGCTGCTGCCTGAAAAAGTCGTCAATAAGTATCCTTTCGAGCTCAGCGGTGGTATGATGCAGCTAGTCGGTGTGGCGCTGGCTCTAGCCAGCAGGCCCAAACTGCTGCTGGCTGATGAGCCAACCAGCGCTCTGGATGTCCTGTCGAAAATGAAGTTGCTTGATCTCTTGAGCAAGCTTCATCAG
The DNA here is from genome assembly GCF_020729725.1 of Streptococcus sanguinis. Lineage (GTDB taxonomy): Bacteria > Bacillota > Bacilli > Lactobacillales > Streptococcaceae > Streptococcus > Streptococcus sanguinis_V. The sequence goes on from NZ_JAJEPA010000012.1 coordinate 339,867, forward strand.
GAGGAAAAAATGGCCATTCTCTTTGTCACACATGATATCAGCGTAGCTGAGCATCTAGCGCAAAAAGTAGTCGTCATGAAAGAAGGGCAGATTGTCGAAAGTGGTCCAGCCCATCAAGTTCTTCGCCATCCTGAGCAGGCCTACACCCAGAAATTGCTGAAGGCCGTGCCTAAGCTAGCAGCATTTAGAGAAGGGGGGCAGCTATGAATCAAGTATTGGTTGGTCGCCAACTGACCTACGAGTACAGTCAGATAGGTGAGCGGAGAATCGGTGTATTTGATATTGACATTAGCTTGGAAAAGGGACAGGCTTTAGGGCTGGTCGGAGAGTCAGGCTCTGGTAAGAGTACCATTGCCAAACTCATCTGCCGCTTTTTAAAGCCGGACCAAGGGAAGCTGACCCTACTGGGCAAACCAGTCTATGACTACAAGGATAGGGAATACTATGCTCGGGTCCAGTATATTGCCCAGCAGCCCCAGTCGACTTTTCATCCCAAGCGCAGCATTCAGCAGAGCCTAGAAGAGGTCTGTCGAAACTTCTCTCTCTATCAGCAGCAGTCAGATAGGAAGCAAGCTATCTGTGACTTGTTGACCTCGGTTGGTCTGACACCTGAGCTTGCTCAGAGGCTGCCACACCAGCTGAGTGGAGGAGAATGTCAGCGGGCAGCTATTGCCCGTGCCTTGCTGATTAATCCCGATGTGCTCATCTGCGATGAAATCACCAGTGCTCTGGATGTGACCGTTCAGTATGAAGTCATGCAGCTGCTGGCAGACATCAAGGAGCGCTCGCAGACCTCCTTTCTCTTCATCTCTCATGACATCGCTCTGGTCAGCAATTTTGCGGAAGATTTGGTCGTCCTCAAGGACGGAATCGTGCAGGAGAAGGGCAGCATGCGAGAGGTCGTCTCTGCTCCCAAGAGTGACTATACCAAGCTCTTGCTCAGTCAGTACAGGGAGGATAAAGATGAGGATTAAGCAACAACTAGACTCTATGGCGCCATGCAGCAGCTATCAAGGAAGTCTGCCCATCACGGATGAGCTGGCTATCCAGTACACTCTGCTCAAAGGACAGGCCTCCCAGCCCTTGCTGACCATCAGTGCTGCAGTCCATGGCTGCGAGTATGTCGGTGTCAAGGCGCTAATGGATTTAGCGCATGAGTGGGACTTTAACTTTCAAGGCTCTGTCCTCCTCCTGCATGCAGTCAATGTCAGCGGCTTCTGGGCTCGGGAGACGACACTTGTACCTGAGGACGGCCTCAATCTGAACAGGATTTTTCAGGATCAAGAGCCAGTTTCCAGCCTCAGCTATCAGATTCGGTCTGTGATTGAGAGTCAGGTCTTTAGTGTCAGTGACTTCCTCATTGACCTGCATAGTGGCAATCGGGAAGAACTGCTGACCCCTCATGGTTACTATTCCCTGCGGGCAAATCCAGAGGTGATGGAAAAGTCCTATCAGATGCTGCAGGCTTCTGGGACACCGATAATCTACCAATCTCAGGACCGTGGCAATCTCTACCACGCTGCCTCAGTGGACTATGGTTTGCCTAGTATCCTGTTGGAGCAGGGAGAAAATGGCACCTGTCTGCCTGAGGACGTGCTGGCCATGAAGGAATCGGTCAAGCAAGTCACCCGTTATCTTTTTGAAGGGACCATGCCCTATTATAAGCAGGCACCGTTGATCTTTGACGACAGTTATTATCTGACCTGTCAGAGGTCGGGTTGCTGGATGTGCTTTGTCCGGCCCAATCAAACAGTACAGGCTGGTCAGGTCATCGGCGAAATCTGTGATATTTATGGCAATATTTTAGAAAAGGTGACTGCTAAGGAAGACGGTCTGGTCCTCTACCAGAAAGCGACCTTGGTCGTCCACCAAGGCGAAGTGTTGTTGGCCGTTGCCAGCAAGAAGCCTGAAAGCTACCAGACATCTGAAAGGGAGGCGCATGATTAAATTTATTATCAAAACAATTCTGCAATTCGTCCTCATCCTGCTCTGCGTCAGCTTTATCTCCTTTTTGCTGGTTTATCTAGCACCGGGAGATCCGGCTGAGAGCATCCTCAACGCTCAGGGCATTCCTTATACCAAGGAATTGCTGGAAATCAAGCGGGCAGAGATGGGTCTGAATGGCAGCTTTATGGAGCAATATCTGGCCTGGCTGGGCAGGATTGTCCATGGCGACTTTGGTGTGACCTATAATTCCGGAGCTTCGGTCTGGGAGCAGCTGGTTTTCTATTTTCCCAATACAGTCTACCTAGCTTTTTATACCCTGCTAGCAACTCTGGGAATTTCCCTGCCGACAGCTCTCTACACATCCTATCATGCCGGAAAGCCAGTTGATCGCTTCCTGATGGGAGGTCTGGCCTTTCTGAATGCCATTCCTAGCTTTGTTATGGGGATTATTCTGATTCTGATCTTTTCCGTTCAGCTGCATTGGTTTCCCATTCAGGCGACAGCTAATGAGCTGGGGCTAGTCCTGCCAGTCATGACACTGGCCATGATCATGTCCACTCGTTATATCCCGCAGCTGCGGACCGCTTTGATTGAAGTGTTGCATTCACCAGAAGTCGAAGGTGCGCGTGGTCGGGGGATTCGAGAGGGGCATATCCTGTTGCATGATGTGATTTACAATGTCCTGCCCTTTCTTCTCACCTTGGTCAGCCTTTCTCTGGGCTCGCTCTTGGGTGGCGTGGCTATTATCGAGCATCTCTTTTCCTGGCCTGGCATCGGTAAGATGCTGATAGGAGTCGTCGCCAAGAGGGATTACCCCCTCATTCAGGGGGCGGTCCTCTTTATCACAGCGGGAGTCTTGACTGTAAATCTAGTCTTTCAGCTGCTTACGGTTTGGCTCAATCCTCGCGTTCGTCTGGCTCAGGAAAATCCCAAACTGCTGCCGCGTATGAAGAAATTAAAAGCAAGCAAGGAGGGTTCGTATGGATAAGAAAATCAATCGAAAACTCCTGGTCTTGGGCGGTCTCATCGTCCTGGCCCTGATCCTATCCTCCTTGGCTCCTCATCTCTTGGGTGACAGTTTGACCAAGGTCAATCTGAGCCAAGCCCTGCAAGGGCCGAGCAGCAGTGAGTGGTTCGGAACGGACGCTCTTGGCCGGTCTGTCTTTGCGCGTGCAGTGAGCGGAGGTGCGGAAACGGTCCTGCCAGCCCTGATGATTCTGATGTTGATTGCGGCGGTGGGATCCTTTATCGGGGTGACTAGCGCCTTCATCGGCGGGAAATTTGACCAGTTCATCTTGCTGGTAATCACTGCTTTTCAGTCTTTCCCCTCTATCATTCTGGTCATTGCCATAGTCAGTATCTTGGGCATCGGTCTCCAGCAGACCCTCATCGCTATCTGCCTGACGGCCTGGACCAAGTATGCCTACCTGATGCGCTCTATGACCCTGCAGCTGAAAAATGAACCCTATATCCAGTCCTCGAAATTGTATGGCAATAGTTTTTGGACAAGCCTGAAAAATTATTATTTCCCCAGTCTTTTTCCTCAGATTCTGACGACCATGAGCTTTGACATCAGCACCATTATCATGGAAATCGCTGGTCTCAGCTTTGTCGGTCTGGGAGCTCAGGCACCGTCGCCTGAGTGGGGAGCCATGATCAATGACGGACGGATTTACATTCAGGAGGCCCCTTGGATTGTGGTCTTCCCTTGTATCTTGCTGATTCTGACCATTCTCCTCTTTACCAAGTTCGGAGACGCTCTGAACAGCAAGTACAACCGCATGAATTGATCATCAAAAAAACATAAACTATAGCCCCTATCTTTTGGGACTGCAATCATAAAAAATATGAATACAAGAAAGTGATTCAATAAAAATGAGAAAAAAATTATTTTTATTAGTTGTCCTCTTGCTGCCTTTATTCTTGGTAGCCTGCCAGCAAAACTCAAACTCTTCCCAACAGGTCGGTGAGAAAGACAAACTCACCATGGTCTGGGGCGAGGACTTTGGGGATGTCAATCCTCACCGCTACAATCCAGACCAATTTGTCATTCAGGATATGGTCTATGAAGGCCTTGTCCGCTACGGTGACAATGGGAAAATCGAGCCAGCCTTAGCTGAAAGCTGGGATATCAGCGAAGATGGTAAAACCTATACCTTCAAGCTGAGAAAGGCAAAATTCTCAGACGACTCTGACTTTAACGCAGAAAATGTCAAACGGAATTTCGATACTGTCTTTTCAGAGGAAAACAAGAAAAACCACACTTGGTTTGACTTCACCAACCAGCTGGAAAGCTATCGAGTTGTAGATGAGCATACTTTTGAGATTAAGCTCAAACAAGCCTACAGTGCGACTCTCTATGATTTATCAATGATTCGTCCGATCCGCTTCATAGCTGATGCTGCTTTCCCTGACGGAGATGATACGACTAAGGACAACCTCAAGAAGCCAATCGGAACCGGTCAATGGGTTGTCAAAGACAAGAAGCCAAACGAGTACATCACCTTTACCCGTAACGAAAATTACTGGGGTGAAAAGCCTAAACTGAAAGAAGTAACAGTCAAGATTATTCCAGATCCACAAACCCGTGCTCTTGAGTTTGAGTCTGGCAATGTTGACTTGATCTATGGAAATGGCGTTATCGGTCTGGATAACTTTGCCAAGTATGCCAAGGATGACAAGTACACGACAGACGTATCTCAGCCAATGTCCAGCCGCCTCATGCTCTTGAATGCCAAGCAGGAAATCTTCAAAGACAAGTCTGTCCGTCAGGCTATGAACCATGCGGTTGATAAGAAGTCTATCGCGAAAGACATTTTCCGCGGAACAGAAACACCCGCTGATACCATCTTCTCTAAGTCTACCCCACACTCCGATGCCAATCTGACTCCCTATGAATACGACATCAAACTGGCTGAAAAGATGTTGGATCAAGCAGGCTGGAAGAAAGGCTCTGACGGTATCCGCGAAAAAGATGGCAAGAAATTGAGCCTGAATGTCCCTTATATCTCGTCTAAGGCGACAGACAAGGACTTGGTTGAGTACTTCCAGGGCGAATGGAAGAAAATCGGAATTGACGTTCAGCTTAAAGCTATGGAAGAAGATGACTATTGGGAAAATATTAAGACGGGCGACTTTGATTTGATGTTGACCTTCTCTTGGGGAGCACCGTGGGATCCGCATGCTTGGATGACTGCCTTGACTTCACCAGCAGACCATGGTCACCCAGAAAATGTTTCCCTAGAAGCTCTGCCATCTAAGCCAGAAATTGATAAAATTATCAAGGCGACTCTGGTCGAACCAGACGAGGCAAAAGTCGATGAAGGCTACAAGAAAGTCCTTACCATGCTCCATGATGAAGCTATCTATATTCCAATCACTTACCAATCTGTTGTTTCCGTCTATCGCAAGGGAGAACTCGATGGTATGCGCTTTGCTCCAGAAGAAAATGCTTTCCCACTGCGCTATATTGAGAAAAAATAAAAGCTGACTTCATAACTGCAAATTTTAATATAAAGGGAGTAGTGCTGCTAAGTTGAAAAGCTTATCAGCCGACCCTTTTCTTTTAAGGACTATGAAAAAAGATTTATTAAAAAAAATAGTTTCTTTCCTAGCTGCCCTGTTGATGATATCAGTATTGACCTTTCTCTTGGCCAAGCTATCCTCGGCTGATCAAGCAGAAAATTATTTAAGGGTATCTAAGATTCAAGTGACTCCTCAATCCTTGGAAAAAGCCAGAGAATATCTGGGCCTCAATCAACCTTGGCCCCAGCAGTATCTAGGTTGGCTGACTAAGGCCCTTCGTGGGGATTTTGGAACGTCTTATCTATTAAAGGTTCCTGTCCTGCCCTTGGTGTTGGAACGTTTCCAGTCGACTCTTTCTCTGGGCTTGACATCCTTTGCGCTCATTTTGCTTACATCCATTCCTTTGGGAATATTTAGTGCGATCTACAAGGATTCTCTCTTTGATAAGGTCACTCGCTTTCTATCCTTTTCCAGTGTTTCCATGCCCAGCTTTTGGCTAGGTTACATGCTGATTGTAGTTTTTGCTGTTCAGCTCAGATGGCTGCCAGTTTCGGGCAAGCAGGATTTTAGCAGCTTGATTCTTCCTAGTCTGACCCTAAGCATGTCATTGATTGGCCAATATACCGCTTTGATTCGCAAGGCTGTGCTGGAGCAGATGAATAGTGTCCATGTCGAAAATGCTCTCCTGCGCGGAGTCAGCAAGTTCTTCCTAGTCAAAAATCATCTCTTGAGAAATTCCCTGCCAGCCATTGCGACAGGCCTGAGCCTGACCTTGGTCTATCTCCTGACAGGCTCCTTGATTGTCGAAGAAGTCTTCTCCTGGAATGGTGTCGGCTCCCTCTTTGTAGATGCGCTGCAGGCTGTGGATCTGCCCATTATTCAGTGCTGCATGCTTTTATTTGGCCTATTATTCTTGGGAAATAACGTTCTAACCCAGCAGCTGCCAGTTTGGATCGACCCTAGAGTCAGAAAAAGGAGGAGCAATGTCTAAGCGATTTATTTTTTCAAGTGTCATTTTGCTTGCTCTGCTCATCTGCGCTCTCTTTGCACCCTATCTATCTTCTTTTGATCCCCAGCACGTAGAGATTTCAAATAAACTGATGCCGCCTGATACTGTTCACCTGCTGGGAACCGATCAGCTAGGCAGAGACGTCTTGTCTCGTCTGCTGCACGGGGCTCGTTATTCCCTCTTTTTATCCTTGACCATCAGTCTGCTGGAAGTGGTCATCGGTGTGACAGTCGGCTTGCTGATTGGGTGGTACCAAGGAAAGGCGGAAGCCACCTTCTTATGGTTTGCAAATGTTATTTCCGCCTTTCCTAGCTTCCTGCTATCGCTAGCTACTGTTGGGATATTGGGACAGGGAATGACCAATATGATTCTAGCCATTGTCATCATAGAGTGGGTCTATTATGCAAGGGTGACAGCCAATCTGGTCAAGAGTGCCAAAGAGGAAGCTTACGTCATTTCTGCCCAGACCATGGGACTCTCTCAGATTCATATTCTCAAAACTCATATCCTGCCCTTTATCTACAAGCCTATTTTGATTATTGTGCTGATGAATATTGGGAATATTATTCTCATGATTTCTGGCTTTTCCTTTCTGGGAATCGGTGTCCAGCCCAACATTACCGAGTGGGGCATGATGCTGCATGATGCTAGAAGCCATTTTCAAACGGCAACTTGGATGATGCTGGCGCCCGGACTGGCTATCTTTCTGACTGTGGTCGCCTTTAATCTATTTGCCGAATGCTTTGAAGAGAAAGGCTGGAAACAGATATGGAAAAAATAGCAGTAAAGCAACTGACAGCTCAGATTGAGGGAAAGACCATACTGCAGGATATCAGCTTTGAAGTGGAGGCGGGGCAGTCTCTGGTCATCATTGGGGAGAGTGGTTCTGGTAAAACCCTCTTAACCAAGATATTGATTGGCCAGCTGCCTTCATCCTTGAGCATGCAAGGAGAAGTTCGCTATGGCACTATGTCCCTAGAGCGCAACTCTCTCAAGGACTGGCAGCAGCTGCGGGGGAGGAAAGTGGCCTATATGTCACAAAATCCGATGGCTATGTTCAATCCCTTTCAGACCATTCAAAGCCATTTTTGGGAAACCCTGCGCAGCCATAGCAAGATTTCAAAGAGCGCTTGTCTGGCTAAGGCCATAGCTTCTATGAAAGAAGTCAGACTGGGAGAGCCGGAAGAGCTTTTGAAGAAATATCCTTTTGAGCTCAGCGGCGGTATGCTGCAGCGTGTCATGCTGGCTATCTTGCTTTGCCTAGAGCCAGAGACTATTATTTTGGATGAGCCTACTTCGGCGCTAGATATCCACAATCGCGAGCAGATTATTCTCATCTTAAAGGAGCAGTTAGCTAAAGGCAAGACCCTCATCACGGTGACCCATGATTATCATTTGGCGCGAGAGCTGGGAGGCAAGATGCTTGTCATGTATCAGGGGGCTATCATGGAGGAAGGGCCGGTTGCTAAGCTCCTCGAAAGTCCTTCGCAGGCCTATAGCCAAGACCTTATCTTAGGGAATCCATACGAACGGTTGGTGAGACAAGATGCTGGAATGTAGACATGTTTTTAAAAAATTCGATGGCAAAACGGTTGTCAAAGACTGTAACTTCTCCGTCCAGAAAGGTGAAATGATCGGTCTGATGGGCGAGAGCGGCAGTGGCAAGAGCACGCTGGCTAAATTGCTGATTGGTCTAGAAAAGCCTAGTCAAGGCCAGGTCTTACTGGATGGCCTGCCCTACTCAGTCAAAAAGTCTGGCGTGAGAATTCTACTGGTTTTTCAAGACTCGCTCCATTCAGTAAATCCTAACTTTACAGTCGATCAGGTCTTGACAGAGGCCCTGCCAAAAGATATCTCTAGAGAAGAGATAGAAGCCATTCTAGAAGACGTCGGTCTGGATAAAAGCTATCTGAATCAGCCAGCGCGCCAGCTCAGTGGCGGCCAGCTCCAACGGATTTGCATCGCCCGGGGCCTGCTCTTAAAGCCAGATGTTCTTATCTTTGATGAGGCTCTGAGCGGTCTGGATCCCATTGTTCAAGGCAGGTTATTACTCCTCCTATATGATTTGTGGGAGAAATACCAGCTGACCTATCTTTTCATCTCGCATGACTTCAAGTTGAGCTATGCTCTTTGTCATCGGATTTTGGTCATGGCAGACGGGGAAATTGTTGACGAGATAAAGGACTTTGAGCTTCCTATCCAGGCTCATCACCCTGTGACAAAAAAGTTGATAGGCGACAAGGGACATTTTAGCTGATGCATGTCCCAGCCAGCTAAACTATTTTAAAATTAAAAATAAAGGAACATATATGAAACGTACTTTTGAAACAAGAAAACTTTACTTCGGCTTTCCCGTCTTCTTTTTAGGCTATAAGGACGATGTCCACGGTTATAATATTTCGACTTCAAGCTCTGTTTATTCCTTGGGCAGTATGATGGTTATTGCCATGCGTACCAAGGGAAATGCCATTACAGAGATTACCAAACACCAGCAATTCACAGTCAATGTCCCAGAGAAGGATTTGACCAAAGAGTCTGAAATTGCTGGCTTCAACAGCCGCAAGGACAAGTTTGCCCTGACTGGTCTTAGCTACACAATCGGCGAGACCGTGGATGCTCCGCTTGTAGACCAATGCCCTGTATCCATTGAGTGTCAGGTGCTGGATATGGTCGAATGCGGTGCCTTGACCAATGTCATCGCCCGTGTCACTCGGCGCGTGGTAGATGAAGACTTGATTGATGAGAATGACGCTTTCCGCAGCGACCGCTTTTCTCCTATCAGCTACATGGGAGACGGAGATGGCCGGCTTTACCGCTATTTCAGCGACGAGTCAGTCAAGATGGGATCCATCATTAAAGAAATCCGAAAACAAGAAGAAAAATAAAGAAACCGCTGAGATATTTAGGTCTCAGCGGTTTAGTTTTCTAACACAAGTTTTTCTTCTAGGCCAAATTTCTCTAGGAAACGGCCTTGCTCTTCTTGGATTTGCGGAGTTGGATTTTTGACGTTCATAACCAGTTCTATCATTTCCGGATGGACCTCACGCACCAGCTGACACAGAGCCCAGATAGCTGTAGCGACATGAATGGGATTTTGCCCCTTGTCAATAATTTCCAGCATTTTAGGAATGGCAGAGCGGTCATTGGCATTTGCCAGAGCGATAATGGCATTGCGCTGCAGGATGTTTTTCCCCCGCCAGCTGCCAGCCACATGACCGAATTTCTCCTTAAACTGACCGTTGGAAAGCTCCAAGAAAGGCAGGAGCTCTGGATGAGAAAGGTCGGGGTCAATCTCTGTTGCGAGCGGATTGTCCAAGCCTTTATTATAAGGACAGCAGATTTGGCAGATATCACAGCCATAGATGACTGTTTTAATCTTCTTGCGAAATTCCAGATCCATGACGCCCTTGTCCTGAGTCTGAAAGGATAGACAACGCTTGGCATCCATGCTGCCATCGCCAATCAGGCAGGAAGTAGGGCAGGCTGTCACGCAGCGATTGCAGTCTCCGCATCCGTAGTCGACAGGCTGATCAGGCTCGATGTCCAGATTGGTGATTAGCTCTCCCAAAAACATATAGGAGCCAAATTCCTTGGAGATGACCAAGCCGTTCTTGCCGATAAAGCCGATTCCTGCTCTTTGGGCTACGGCGGTATCGACCAAGGCGCCCGTGTCCACCATGCCCTTGTACTCAAAATCAGCGGTCAGTTCCTCAATTCCCTTGGCAAGCCGGTCCAGCTTGTCCTGTAGGACATAGTGGTAGTCCAGCCCCCAGCTGTTAGGGGTGAATTTCCCCCGTTTGTAGGCCGTTTTCTGAGGCTGCTGCTTGAGCTTGTGGGGGTAGGCGACTGCGATAGAGATGATAGTCTTGGCTGAAGCCAGACTCAGCTTGGGCTTGATTCGTTCCTCAATATTCTTGTGTTCAAATCCTGAATTTCGCCCTTCGTCTACAGCCGAGAGCAGTGATTTCTCCAGATAGTCGAAATCATCCGCTGTCGTAAAGCCAATCTTAGAAATCCCAATTTCTTTTGCTAAGTTAATAATTTCTTCTTTGATGTTCATCCTTATTATTATAGCGGAAAAATGCCAACTTGGCGAATGATTGAGAAAGGGAATTATCCTATAGAGCTATACCTATAGTTTTATAAGACTTCCTTAGCCTATATACTGTATGATATAATGAAATGTGGAATTTTTTTATAGAAAATTCCGCAAAGTTTAGGGGAAATTTTATAAAGTTAAACAATGGGAGTTTACAAAATGAAAAAGAGATATTATGAATTTTTGAATGTTCTTGTTACGGATTGTAATCCAATCAGAAACTTAGATTTTTATAAGGCTGGTTTAATTGAGTTATTTTTTATCTTACTGGTATTTATCGTTTCTATTTTCTTACGCGGTGAGATGCATGAGCGGAGCATGATGGTCATGCAGTTTACTATTGGGCACATCGCTATCTTGTTGCTAGCCTTCTTATTGTTCCAAAAGTTTTTTGATACCAAAGCCTTGCAGCTCATTCCGACCAGCTCTTACCTATTTCTTCATTTTGAGTTGCTGTTTTGGGGCTCCATCTTTTTTGGTGAGAACCACTTAGCATTTTTTATGATTTTTATCATACTCAGCTTGTCTTATCAGTTGATTAATTTGCTCTATCAGATGGTGATCGTTTCAAAATTGAGATATTTTGAACAGAAACAAAAAATCAATATTTTGCAGATTCACGCCATCGTCCTGTGCTGCTTGTCAGCAGCAGTAGCAGTCATCACTCGCTTGTTTATGCTGTCAGGAATCTATATGATTATTGCCTTGGTAGGCTTGAGCATCGCATTGACGCCCTTGTATCTATTGGGCTATGCACAAGTTTTCACTGGCTGGAGAAATCAAGTGCCTGAAAAATTGTAGAATTAAAGGGGGATTGTCTGTCTAGTCTTGAATACGTTAGGTTTCCTCTAACACATTGATTGAGAAGATTAGAGTATATGCATTTTAATCAGTAAGGCAGAGAAATAATTTTTCTCTGCCTTTATTTTTTTACAAAATTGAAAGCGCTTCATTGACAAAGTCTGCCAGATAGTTTATAATATAATAACAGTATAGAAAATGGCAAGGAAGCCTGATTTGATCGCAATGAAGCGAGTGTTTCAGAATCAAAGGGGTTTTCTATGCCATTTTTTTGCGCACTATTATTTTTTTATGGAGGATTGTTTCTATGCGGACAAAAGGAATTGTGCTGCTTTGTAGTTTGGCTTTGCTTCTGGGAGCTTGTCAAGCGGGGAATAATAAGACGACGACGGAGTCATCCTCGGCTAAGACGGAGACAACAGATAAGGACAAGGCTAAGACTTTGGATAAGGGCGTCTGGGAAGACAAGCTTTATGCCCGTCTGACTAAGCTCATCAAGGAGAATGGGAACACCAGCTCTAGCTATGATAAAAATAAAAAACCTTATGCCGTCTTTGACTGGGACAATACGACAGTCATTAACGATATTGGCGAAGCAACCTTTACCTATCAAATTGAAAATCTGGCCTTTAAGATGACGCCGGAAGAATTTGACCAAGCAGTGCGGACCAATATACCGAGTGACGATTTCGTTGAGGATTACCATAACAAAGATGGTGAACCAGTGAACATTGACAAGATTGCAGCTGACTTGCTTTCTGACTACACGGCTATTTACAATAGCTATAAGGGAATGCAAGGAGACAAGTCTCTGGAAGAAGTCAAAAAGACCGATGAATACCAAGACTTTGCTGCTAAACTCCGCTATCTTTACGAAGCGATTGGTGACACCTTCAGCTCTGACATCAGCTATCCATGGGTGACCTACCTCTATGCAGGTATGACTTCTGAAGAAGTTCAAGCCCTATCTGAAAAGTCTATTGACCAGGCTCTTCAAGACAAGCTAACTTCTGAAACTTGGGAAAGTCCAGAAGGCTTGAAAGGTGAGTCAGGCCAAATCACTGTGACCTTCAAGCGTGGTGTTCGCTCAGTCAAGGAAATGCAAAATCTCTATAAGACTCTGATGGCTAACGGCATTGATGTCTATATCTGCTCAGCGTCTTATATCGATGTGATTATCCCTTATGCTAGCAATTCTAAGTATGGCTACAATATTCCTAAAGAAAATGTTACTGCTATGCGCCTGAAAAAGGATGATAAGGGTGTGATTCAGCCAGAATACGATACCAACTATGTTCAGACTCAGGGTGAGGGCAAGACAGAAACCATCAAGAAGCTAATTGCTGTCAATCATGACAATCAAGAACCAATCCTGATTGCCGGTGACAGTAATGGCGACTATGCTATGCTCAAGGACTTCCCTAAACTGCAAATGGGTATTATCTTCAATCTTTTGAGAGATCCTAGCAAGGGAATCGGTCTTTTGCAAACTAAGGCAATTGAAACTTACGGTCAGGAAGATGCCCTTTACTACCTGCAAGGCCGCGATGAAAATAAAGGTGTACTGCTCAACGGCAGGGAAACTATCAAACTAGATAGTAAGGAAGCCCAGCTAAGCAGATAGCAGGCAGTCTCCTGTCATAGAGAGGAATGGATGCAAAATATGAAAAAAATCATGTTTGTCGGTCCAGTCGGAGTGGGTAAGACCACTCTGACCCAGCGACTGAAAGGCTTGGAGCTAAGCTACTTTAAGACTCAGGCTATTGAGTTCTATGATGCCATCATTGACACGCCTGGAGAATTTCTCCAGCATCGTAAGTATTATAATGCTCTGAACGTGACAGCAACAGAAGCTGATGTGATTGGCCTCTTGGTGGCGGCTTCCAATCAGATGCAGACCTTTCCTCAAGGATTTTCTTCCCTCTTCAATAAAGAAGTGATTGGCATTGTCACCAAGATTGATATGGCTGATAAGGAAGAGCAGATTGAAAAAGCACGGCGGCAGCTGAAAGCAGCTGGAGCCAAGGAAATTTTTGAAATATCAGCGACGGAAAATGAAGGAATTGACCGTCTCCAGGCTTATCTGGAGTCAGACTAGGGATGAAAAGCCGAATATGGTATACTAGATTCTAACAAGGAAACGAGGAAGGAATGTCTATTTATGAAAGTAGAGCACGGTGGAAATGCGGCAGCTTTGGCTGAGGAATTTGGTTTTTCTCTAGAAGACTGTCTGGATTTCAGTGCCAATATCAACCCTTTGGGGATTTCTCCGCGGCTGAGGGCTTGTCTGACCGAGTCCATTGATTGGCTGGTTCATTATCCAGACATCAGCTACAGCCGCTCTAGAGAGCTTCTGGCACATCACCATGGCCTAGAAAAGGACAATGTCCTGCTGGCAAATGGTGCGGTAGAAGTCTTTTATGAGCTGGCCCGCTTCCTGCGTCCAAAGAAAGTCCTGACTCTGAGCCCTACTTTCATGGAATATGAGAAAGCCTTCTTGCAAGTACAGGCCAAGGTGGAGCGCTTTAGCCTACCTTCCCCATCCTATGAATGGAATCTAGCTGATATGATGCCAGCCTTGGATTCACTGACTGCAGGAGACGCTGTACTCATCTGCAATCCCAATAATCCGACGGGTACCTTGATTCGGCGTACTGAGTTAGAAAAGCTAGCTGACTACTTGCAGGAGCGGCAAATCTTTTTGATATTGGATGAGGCTTTTATGGACTTTCTGGACGATGAGGAGGACTATAGCTTCGTCTCATGTCTGGCTACCTATCCAAATGCAGTAGTGGTGAGGTCTCTGACCAAGTTTTATGCTATTCCTGGTCTGAGATTGGGCTATGCTCTTAGCTGTCATCCGACTTGCTTTGATGAGATAGAGGGGAGCTGCGCTCCTTGGTCGGTCAATGCTATGGCGGACCAGGCCCTGCCTGTCCTTTTGGAGGATCAGGCTTATCAGCAAGCTACCAAGCAGTGGCTTCGAGTAGAAAGAGACTTCCTTTTTCAAAGACTGACTGCATTTTCACAGATTCGGCCGGTCACGCCTAGTGTCAACTATATCTTCTTTGAGTATTTGGGGCAGCAGGACCTGCGTCAGGAGCTTCGGCAGAGAAAGATTTTTATCCGTTCCTGTCAAAATTATCATAATCTGACAGACCGGCATTACCGCATAGCCATCCGCAGCCATCAGGAAAATGAACAGCTTCTGGCTTGTCTGACAGAGGTCTTGGCGAAAGAGGCACCTTATGACTAAGGCAATCGTGTCCTGTCCAGGTTCCTGCGGTGAATTATTTCAAGGTTTAGTAGGAGAGCAGGAGGTTCTGCTCTCCTATGGGATTGAGAAGCGAAGTCGAGTGAGATTGGACGGGGCTTCGTCTCTCGCAAGGCAAGCTCAAGGTGAAAAGGTACGGCGAGCTTTGGAGCTCCTACCTGAGCCCAATGTTTTCTCTTTTGTTCAGGAGTCAGACCTGCCCATCAGCAAGGGCTATTCTAGCAGCACAGCAGATATGGTTAGCTGCCTGCAGGCAGCTGCTCTGGGGCTGAAGCAGCCTCTGAAGGCAGCGGATTTGACGCGTCTCTGTGCCATGATTGAGCCTACTGACTCGGTCGCTTTTGCGGACTGGACAGTCATTAATCCCCTGACTGGTCAAGTGGTCTGGCAGACAGACTGGCGACCGGAGCTCTATGTCTATATCTTGGAGCCTGTGGAGATGGTGACTACTCTTGACTTGGTTCGGATGAAGGACAGTCCTAGCTATCCGCTTGAGGAGTCCAAGCGCTTGCTTCCTCTCTTTCAGGCGGCTTGTCAGGAGAAGAGTCTGGAAAAGATTGGCCATTTGGCGAGCTATAGTGCTTTGTTGAATAACCAACGGCTGCCCAAGCCCTATCTGAAAGAATTACTGGCTTTGGTAAAAGAACACCAGTGCTTAGGCCTCAATGTTGCTCATAGTGGTACATTGGTTGGTTTGTTGCTGAGCAAGGAACAGCTAGAAGTCTTGCCCAAGCTAGAGGTTGAACTAGCTCGCTCAGCCAGTGGGGCTTATTATCAGACTCGGACCTTGAGCAGGATTATTTTTGAAGGGGTGCAGCCGGTCAGGGAGGAGATAGACTAGTTTGAAAGACTTAGAAAAAATTATTGAGCAGATTCTTCCGATAGATAAAGATAAGCTTCAAGAAGGCCAGCGCTATTGTGATCAGCTAGGAAAGCCGCCGGGTTCCTTGGGAAAGCTCGAGACTATCTATGCTCGCTTGCATGCTATGTTTTCTGGTCCCATTGATTTGGAGAAGAAGATTGTTCTCGTCTACGTGGCAGATAATGGCATCGTGGCAGAAGGCGTTTCTGCCAATCCTCAGGAAACGACCTATACTGTTGCTTGCAATATTCTAGCAGGGAAGTCAGGCCTGTGCGCTATTTCCAAGCATGCAGGTTCAGACATCTGTCTGGTAGACATTGGCTGCAAGAAGGATATCTTTGAGGAGAATGAGGACAAGTTTTGTCATGGGACGCGTAATATGCTCGAGGAGCCAGCCATGACTCGTGAGCAGGCAATAGCGGCAATTCTAGTCGGCTACAAGAAGACAGAGGCCTTGATCAAAGACGGCTATCGTCTCTTTGGAACAGGAGAAATGGGGATTGGCAACACCACTACCTCGGCTGCTGTCATTGCTGCAGTTCTCGGTCTCAAAGCAGAAGACGTCACAGGCTATGGAGCTGGTCTGACTCAAGATATGAAGGCTCATAAAACTGCCGTTATCCAGCAGTGTTTGGATCGTCATGCTCCTTATGGAGATATTCTGGATCTGACCGCTAAGCTTGGTGGGCTAGATATGCTGGCGATGGCAGGCACTCATCTCGCCTGTGCCCACTATCAGCTGCCATGTGTAGTGGACGGTCTTATCTCTCTAACGGGGCTTCTGATTGCCCATCAGCTGACCCCTCATGTCTTGGATTATGCATTTGCTTCCCATGCTTCGACGGAGCCTGCTTACAGACTGGTCAGTGACTTTCTTGGACTGGAGCCCATGCTTTTGCTGGATATGCGACTGGGTGAAGGCTCGGGCTGTCCTTTGGCTTTCTTTCTGCTGGAAAATGCTGTCTATACCATGGAGCACATGCCAACCTTTGCTGAAGGCAGCTTGAAAGAAGAAGATTATGTTGATATTCGCAAAAATGTGACTTAAAGGAGGAAAAATATGCAACTCTATACAAAAACAGGTGACAAGGGCTTGACTAAGCTAGTTGGCGGTCAAAGTGTCGCCAAGGATGCAGAACGAGTTAATGCTTACGGAACCATTGATGAGCTTAACTCTTGGATTGGTTATACTATTACCAAGCTAGACAAGGATGATAAGCTGAGAGATGAGCTGCTCCAGCTGCAGCATTATCTCTTTGACTGTGGTTCAGATCTCTCTACACCAAAGGGAGTTTATCCCTATAAAGTTGATCAGCAGCTAATTGACTGGATTGAGGAGAGGATTGATACTTACGCAGAAATTCCACCGGCTCTGGAAAGGTTTATCCTGCCGGGCGGTGACGAGATTGCTTCCATGATTCATGTGGCTCGGACCATTGCAAGACGGGCAGAGCGTCATATCGTAGGGGCTATGTGGACTACAGAAATTAACAATAATGTCCTGATTTTTGTCAACCGTCTGTCAGATTACTTCTTTGCCTTGGCTCGAGTAATCAACTTTACTAAAAACCAAGAAGACATCGCCTATGAAAGAGGTGCTAAGGTCTTCCACAATATCACCAAGGCAGATGTTGAGCGTTGGGCAAGCAAACGCCAGTGACAAAAAGAAACAGAAAAAGTTCTGTCTTTCCAAATTGACTTTTACCAAGTCTTGGAAGGACAGAACTTATTTTGATATTCTAAAAAAGAAAGCCGCCTATACATCATTGTATCTTCATGCTAAGCTTCGTTGATTAGCACTAGCTTTCCAATTATTGACTCTGCTCCTTTGCAGAAAGACAAGTGAAACCTCATCTTTAGAAAATTAACGTACTTAAACGTAGAGTCAATAATGGAAACTAAGCTAAAATGTTTGTTCCAAACTGACATCACTACCTTACATCGAGGCATGAAATCTACTAAAATTTAAGAATAAAGACCTGACTTAAAGCTGAAAAGCTTATCACAGTGGCGGGACCGCGCTGGATTTGCACCAGACTTCCATATCCTTAAAAGTACTAAAATCAATTTCCTAGTAACTAAATTGTAACACCTTTCACAGGGAATTACAAGGAAAATGAACTAAATTTTAATAAAAATTTAATTCTTCAAATAAACTTGCCTTTGCTGTGAGATGCGGCACTAAAAATTTCTTATATTAATGACTTTTTCATTGCTTTGAAAGCGCTTTTGTGTTATAATTCAATATAGTACAAAGGGGTACTGAAGATAAATAAGCAATGAAGCTATATGAAAATGCTGTGACGTGTGTAGGGGAGCAGTCTTATTTTCATATAGTTTCTTTTTGTTTAAAAATAGATACAACAGAAAGGAGAAAAGATGTATAAGATTTCCTATAAGACTGAATTGCATGTGGGCAAGGGCGCTCTGCAGCAATTAAGCCATTATAAAAATGAGCATATTTTAGTCGTTGCCGATCCTTTTTTGAAGACATCTGGCACGTTGGATGCCATTTTAGCCAACTTTGATGACAGCAATGATATTGTTGTTTTCACAGATATTGTGCCTGATCCGCCAATCGAAACAGTTGTAGCTGGTATCAAGAGTGCAGGAGACAAGCCAATCAGCATTGTGCTTTCTATTGGTGGCGGCTCTGCCATTGATGCTTCCAAGGCTATGTATTATTTTGCCAAGAAGCAGGGTGCCTTCTCAGAGGCTATTCTCATCGCCATTCCTACAACAAGCGGAACTGGATCTGAAGTAACGTCCTTTTCTGTCATCACGGATGCAGAGAGAGGTACCAAATATCCTTTAGTGACCAAAGAAATCCTTCCGGATGTTGCGATCTTAGATGCGGATTTGGTTCTGTCACTTCCTGGTAACATCACGGCTGACACTGGAATGGATGTACTGACCCATGCCATTGAAGCTTATGTATCGACCAAGGCTACGGACTTCTCTGATGCCTTGGCTGAAAAGGCAATCAAGCTGGTCTTTGAATACCTGCCTAAAGCCTACAAAAATGGTCAGGATGTAGAAGCGCGTGAAAAGATGCATGCAGCATCCACTCTGGCTGGTATGGCCTTTAACACAGCTTCTTTGGGTATCAATCACAGTCTGGCACATGCGGCAGGAGCTAAGTTTCATGTACCTCATGGTCGTTTAAACAGTATTTTAATGCCCCATGTCATTCAGTATAATGCTGGTATCGAATTCAACAATCGGAACCGGCAGGCGACAGACAAGACTGTAGCAAGCCGCTATCAGGATATTGCCAAACTACTGGGATGCAGTGCTTCAAGCCCTGTGTCAGGAGTGAGACAGCTGGTTGAAGCCATCAAGAAACTACAAAGAAAGCTGGAGATGCCAACTTCTCTAAGAGAATATGGTGTGAAAGCAGATGCTTTTGCTCAGTACAAGGTAGAAATTTCAGAAGCTGCTCTGCATGATGGCTGTACTCCGACTAACCCTCGTGTCCCTACGGCAGAAGAGCTGCTTAAAGTATTAGAGAAAGCGTTTTAATCCTCTGAATTGCTGTTATGCCAAAATTATTGTATAATGATTAAGAGCATGCAGTACACTTCTGAAGGTTTAAAATCATGAAGAAGGTTTACTAAATTGGAAGAAAAACAAAGAATGATACAGGAATACGTTCCTGGGAAACAAGTGACCTTGGCGCACCTTATCGCTAATCCTGATGAAGTCATTTTTGAAAAATTGGGATTGCAGGCAGAAATCAAGGATGCGATTGGAATCTTGACGATCACTCCGAGTGAAGCGGCTATCATTGCGGTTGATATTGCGACCAAGGCTGCAGATGTTCAAGTTGGTTTTGTGGATCGTTTCAGCGGCTCTGTCGTGATGACAGGTGACGTTTCTTCTGTTGAGGCAGCTCTCATTGCCGTTTTACAAGGTCTGGAAGAGATTTTAGGCTTCTCCAGCACTGTTGTAACGCGGACATAAAAAATCAAACTGTCGAGGGGAAGTATGAAAGGCAGAATACTAATTGTTGATGATGATCCAATTGTAAGATTAGATATCCGAAATATATTAGAAGCAGCTGATTATGAAGTGGTGGCTGAGGCATCCGATGGCTTTGAGGCTATTGATTTGTGTCAGAAATATCGTTGTGACTTGGTCATGATGGACATCAAGCTTCCGCTTCTGGATGGCCTGACAGCGGGTAAGAAGATACTCGAAGATGCTTTAGCCTACAGTGTGATTCTACTGTCAGCCTACAGTGATGAACACTATGTTCAAAAAGCTAAAACCAATGGGATTAGTGCTTACTTGGTTAAACCTTTGGATGCCAAGTCCTTGATTCCAATGGTAGAGGTCTGCATTGAGAAGGGCCGCCAGCTACAGCAGATGTCCAATGAAATGGTCAAGCTGTCGAAAAAAATAGACGATCGGATTGTGATTGAAAAGGCCAAAGGCTTGCTGATGGCTCGTGATCATTTGTCAGAGCCTGAAGCTTTCAAGCGCATTCGGACAATTAGTATGCAAAAGAGAGTGCCGATGATTGAGATTGCTAAATTGCTGGTGCTCCAAGATGATGTGTAATGATGTATAAAGATAAGATAAAGCAGCTTTGTCAGGAACAGACAAATTTGGATGAGGCTGATATAGAGCATCTTGTCCAACAGGCTGACGAATTATTGAAAAACTCAGCTTATGCTAATGAAGATGTCTTCATTGACGTAAAGAATATCTTTTCGGAACATGCCATTGTCATCTTTCACAAAAAACCGGAAAGCAAGCTCAGCTTGTACGAAAACTCGGTCGTAGGTGCTATGGCTTATCTGGAAAATGAGCCAGGTGTTATCCGGACCTTGGAGACGGGCGCTCCCTCGATTGGGCTTTCGGCCAGATCGCAGGAGGGCTTAGCCATCCACCAGACGGTCTTTCCGATAGTGAGAGAAGAGCGCGTCATCGGAACGCTGATTATCGAAAAAAATGCTCCTCAGACTTTACCGGACCACTTTTCTTTGGATAAAGAGGACGACGGTTTTGGGTTGCGAAGCACTCCTGAGATTTCAGCCCAAGAGCAGTTTGTTTTATTTGATCATATTGACGAAGCTTGTTTGGTCTTTGACCGGCAGGGCTATCTCAAGTATTTCAATCAAGCAGCTGCCGATTCTTATCGCCATAAGCTGGGCTATATGGACTCGATTGAGGGAATGCACTACAGCAATCTGGTCTTAGACAGTCTGACTTTTGAAGAAATCCAGCAACTGGGACCGCAAGCCCCTCAAGAAAAACCTCACCAAGTTGAGGTACATTATGGCACTTATTGCTTTTTGGTCAAACGCTATCTGCTGGCTGAGAGTGAAAATGTGGTCATGATCTGTAAGGATATTACAGACATCAAGGAAAAGGAAGCACAGCTCTTAACCCATACAACTACCATTCGTGAAATGAACCATCGGGTAAAGAATAACTTGCAAACCGTTGTTTCCTTGCTGCGACTACAGGCTCAGCAAAGTCCAGGAGCAGACACCAAAAAAGCTCTTAATGATAGTATGAATCGTGTGCTCTCCATAGCGGCGACTCACGAGCTCCTGTCTTCTCAGCAGGATGACAGCATTCAGATTGAGCATCTGCTGAAGAGAGTTATCGAAAATGTTCAGCGTTGTTTTTCCGGGCATAGGGAAATAACCCTTACCTATAGTCTGGAACCGGAACTCTGTCTCGATAGCAGCCGGGCCACTTCACTGGCGCTAATCGTCAATGAATTACTGCAGAACAGCTATGAACATGCTTTTAAGGACAAAAAAAATCCAGAAAAACCGCAAATCCGTTTGCAGGTTGGACTTAAAAATGATATAATAACTTTAAAAGTACTGGATAATGGTAGCGGTTACAATCAAGAGCACACCTTTGAAAATCATCTAGGCCTGCTCTTGGTGGAACGCTTTGTCCAAGGAAAGTTGTTTGGAACCTTGTCTATCCACTCAGACCATGAGGGAACGGCAACGACCATTCGTTTTAAAAAATAAATACTACCAGACTAACAATGATGTCAGTCGAAAAAAGCAATGACGCTTGAAGAATGTAAATGAACTCTGTTTGTTTGCATTGCTTTGAGCGTCTTTTTTTGGAGGTTTTTAGTATGTCAGATAAAATTTTGAGTGTGGGGCTCGATATCGGGACAGCCACTACACAGCTGATCTTGTCAGAGCTTACCATCGAGAATATTGCTTCTGTGTTTACTATTCCTCGTGTCTATATTACAGATAAAAAAGTTCTTTATAAAAGTGAAATTATCTTCACACCAATTTCGGATCAACTTTTGATCGAGGTAGATAAGATCAAAAACTTTGTTCTGAATGAGTATGCGAAAGCAGGCATTCAGAAAAAAGATATTCAGATGGGAGCAGTCATCATTACTGGTGAGACAGCTCGCAAGGAAAATGCCAGTCAGGTGCTCCAAGCACTGAGTGGCTACGCTGGGGACTTTGTTGTTGCGACTGCTGGTCCAGACCTTGAGAGTATCATCGCTGGTAAAGGGGCCTGCAGCCATCAATATTCTCAAGAGCATCATACATCAGTAGTCAATATTGATATTGGTGGGGGGACTTCCAATCTGGCAGCCTTCCGAGAAGGAGATGTGATTGATACAGGATGTTTTGATATCGGAGGTCGGCTGATAAAAATCGATCCGCAGACCCAGCGGATTAGCTATATTGCTCCAAAACTGCAAACGATCATTGCAGAGCAGGGGCTTCAGCTGGCAGTTGGTGAAACGGTCCATCGGGCTGATTTGGATCGGCTGATTCAAGAAATGGTCTCCGTATTAGAACAGTCTGTAGGAATTGACAATCACAGTCCTTACTATGAGCTTCTACAGACCAACCACGGTCTCAAGTTGAACTATGATCTCCACTGCGTATCTTTCTCTGGTGGTGTAGCTGATGGAATATACTTGGAAACGACCTCGGCGGATGATTTTCGCTATGGGGATATCGGTATCCTGCTAGGCAGGGCGCTGAGAAAGTCCAAGATTTTTGAACAAAAGAAGGTCATCCAGTCAGCTGAGACCATTCGGGCAACCGTTGTTGGAGCCGGCAGCCATACGACCGATGTCAGCGGCAGTACCATTACCTACATCTCCGATATCCTTCCTATTAAGAACATTCCAGTTCTCAAACTGGCAGCTTCTGATGAGCATGAGGATAAGGAGGGGCTGCAGCAGATTATCAAGGACAAGGTAGCCTGGTTCACACTGGAAAATGAAGTCCAGCAGGTGGCTTTGGCAATCAATGGAGAAAAAAGCCCAAGCTTCGCCCGGGTTTTGGAATACGCAGAGGCTATTGTCAGTGGAATGAGCGAAAGCATTGAAAAGAAAATTCCGCTGCTAGTAGTGGTCAGAGAAGATATGGCCAAGGTTCTAGGTCAATGTCTCTTTGCTCAGTTGCCTAAGGATTATCCATTTGTCTGCATTGACTCAGTGGATGTTCAAAATGGCGACTATATCGATATTGGTAATCCAGTCATTGAGGGATCGGTCCTACCAATTGTCGTGAAAACATTGGTGTTTAATTAAACTTTTATTTACACTAAGGAGGAAGTAATCCATGATTTTGAAAACAAAATTGTTTGGTCGGCTTTACGAATTTAAATCCGTAAAAGAAGTGCTAGCCAAAGCCAATGAGTACAAATCAGGGGATCAGCTAGCGGGAGTAGCAGCAGAATCTGCCGAAGAGCGCGTTGCTGCTAAGGTTGTACTAGCTCAGCTGAAATTATCTGATTTGTTCAATAATCCAGTAGTTCCTTATGAAGAAGATGAGGTAACACGGATTATCATTGATGATGTCAATCTTCGTACTTACGAAAAGATTAAGAATTGGACAGTAGAAGAGCTGCGTGAATGGATCTTGGATAACAAGACTAAGAACGTAGACATTCAGTGGCTGTCTCGTGGGTTGACTTCTGAAATGGTAGCAGCAGTCGCTAAGTTGATGACCAACTTGGACTTGATTGTCGCTGCCAATAAGATTATCATTACCAAACATGCTAATACAACGATTGGTATGCCAGGAACATTCTCCTCTCGTCTTCAGCCTAACCACACCACAGACGATCCAGACGGTATCATGGCGTCTACTATGGAAGGTTTTGCTTATGGATGTGGGGATGCTCTCTTGGGCTTGAACCCGGTAGACGATTCAGTAGAAAGCGTTAAGCGGGTCTTGCATAAGTTTAACGACTTCATTGAAGAGCACAAGATTCCAACTCAGCACTGTGTGCTAGCTCACGTTACCACTCAGATTGAAGCCATGAATCAAGGTGCTCCGACAGGATTGGTCTTCCAGTCTATCGCCGGATCTGAAAAAGGGAATGAAGCTTTTGGATTTAATGCTAAGATCATTCAGGAAGCTTGGGATACAGCACTGAAAGTGGGAACAGCTGCTGGACCGAATGTCATGTACTTTGAAACAGGTCAAGGTTCTGAACTTTCGTCTGACGCTCACCATGGAGCAGACCAAGTGACTATGGAAGCTCGTTGTTATGGTTTCGCTAAACGCTTCGATCCATTCTTGGTAAATACCGTTGTTGGATTCATCGGACCTGAGTATCTCTACGATTCTAAGCAGGTTATCCGTGCTGGTTTGGAAGATCACTTCATGGGCAAACTGACCGGTATCTCAATGGGGTGTGATATTTGTTACACCAACCACATGAAGGCTGACCAAAACGATGCTGAAAATCTCTTGGTTCTTCTCGGAGCAGCTAATGTTAACTACATCATGGCGATTCCTCATGGTGACGATATCATGCTTAACTATCAAACAACTGGTTACCATGAAACAGCAACCATGCGTTCACTTCTCAATAAACGTCCGATCAAGGAATTTGAAGAGTGGATGGAAAAGATGGGCTTGATGGAAGATGGCCACCTGACAGAAATCGGCGGCGACGGCTCCATCTTTATGAGATCAAATTAGCAAGGAGGAAATCATTGTGGATGAATTGCAATTAAAAGAAATGATTCGCTCATTGTTAAATGAGATGGGCGGTGCCTCAGCTGCTAAAGAAACGGTAGCAACTGAACAAAATAAAGCTGAAAATCCTCCTGTTTCGGAAGAAGCTGAACCTACAGTTTCTCTGCAGGAAGAAGTCAAACAAGACACTTCAGTGATTGAAGATGGCATCATTCCAGATATAACGGAAGTAGATATTCAGGAGCAGTTCTTGGTGCCTAATGCCATCAATGAAGAAGCCTACCGGAAGATTAAGAAATTTACTCCTGCACGTTTGGGCTTATGGCGGGCAGGCGATCGCTACAAGACACAAAGTGTTTTGCGTTTCCGTGCAGACCATGCGGCAGCTCAGGATGCGGTCTTCTCCTATGTCTCAGATGACTTTATCAAGGAAATGGGCTTCATTCCTGTACAGACTAAGGCAGCAACTAAAGATGAATACTTGACACGTCCAGATTTTGGCCGGGTCTTCCCAGAAGATCAGCAGGCTATTATCAAGGAAAAATGCAAACCTAATGCCAAAGTTCAGATTGTCGTTGGTGACGGTCTTAGCTCATCAGCTATTGAGGCTAACGTCAAAGACTTCCTGCCAGCTCTGAAGCAAGGTCTGAAAATGTTTGGACTGGACTTTGGCGAGGTGCTCTTTATCAAGCATGCTCGGGTTGCAGCTATGGACCAAATCGCAGAGCTGACTGGAGCAGAAGTTATCTGTATGCTAGTCGGTGAGCGTCCAGGTCTGGTAACAGCTGAGTCTATGAGTGCTTATCTGGCTTACAAGCCAACAGTTGGTATGCCAGAAGCGAAACGGACCGTTGTTTCCAATATTCATAAAGGCGGAACACCAGCCGTTGAAGCTGGAGCCTATGTAGCAGAAATCATTAAGAAGATTCTTGATAATAAGAAATCAGGAATTGATTTGAAATAATAGGAGGTAGTGGCTTTGAAAAATGATCGATTAGGTGCAAATGTATTAAGTGCCCTTCTGATTTCAAACGTGGATGCAGGTTTGGCAGCTTCTTTGGAGCTTAAACCACATCACAGAAGCCTGGGAATTATCACTTCTGACTGTGATGATGTCACTTATGTAGCCTTGGATGAAGCAACCAAGGCAGCAGATGTCGAAGTGGTCTATGCTCGCAGTATGTATGCTGGTGCAGGCAACGCTTCAACTAAGCTGGCTGGTGAAGTCATCGGTATCTTGGCTGGTCCAAACCCAGAAGAAGTTCGCAGCGGTCTGGATGTAGCAGTCTATGAAATCGAAAATGGGGCTAGCTTCTACAGTGCCAATGATGATGACAGCATTCCTTATTTTGCACATTGTATCTCTCGTGCGGGTTCTTACCTGTCAGAGGGAGCTAATGCAGAAGAAGGAACAGCGATTGCTTACTTGATTGCTCCACCGGGTGAAGCTATGGTGGCACTGGATGCGGCTTTGAAAGCGGCAGATGTGCAGGTTGGTGCCTTCTACGGCCCACCGAGTGAAACCAACTTTGCCGGCGGACTTCTGGTCGGATCACAGTCAGCCTGCCGAGCTGCCTGCGATGCATTTGCGAATGCAGTCATTGCAGTAGCGAATGATCCTAAAAGTTATTGATTAGGAGTTGATTAAATGGCAGATAGAGCACTAGGTTTAATTGAAGTAAAAGGTTATCTAGGTGCTGTAGTTGCGGCAGATGCGGCTTTGAAGGCTGCCAATGTATCATTGCTTAATATTGAAACGGTCAAAGCTGGTTTGAATACGGTTCAATTAATAGGCGATGTCAGTGCAGTCCGCTCAGCGGTTGATGCAGCAGTTGAGTTGGTACAGGATAAACCTTACTATCTGGCCAGCCATGTAATTTCTAGGCTGGATAATCAGACAGACCTTCTCTTTGTACCAAAGAGAAACAGTAAAACAACTAAAAAAGAGATTGCTTCTACGGCGGAAACAATCCCTTCAGAAAAAATCGAAGAAAAGCCTCAGCCTGTAAAGGAAACTAAGGCTGAACCAGCAAAGAAGCTTGAAGGAGAGACAAGGACCTACACCAGAGAAGAACTGGAAAAACTAAAAGTCGTCGAACTACGCAGCCTTGCCTATCATCAAGAAGGTATCCGTCTCAGCAAGAAAGAAATAAAATTTGCCAACAAGAAACTTCTCGTTGAGACTTTGATGGAAACAATAGGAGAGGAGTAATTGCGGATGTTTTTAGAAGATAAAGATTTGGTATCGATTCAGGAAGTAAGGAATTTGATTCGGGATGCAAAGAAAGCCCAAGCAGAACTTGCTAAAATGAGCCAAGAGCAAATTGATACCATTGTAAAAGTAGTAGCGAAAGCTTGTTATGATGAGCGTGAACGCCTAGCCAAAATGGCGGCTCAGGAAACAGGCTTTGGCCGCTGGGAAGACAAGGTATTGAAAAATGCTCTTGCTTCCAAAGGTATTCTTGAAGAAATCAAGGATATGAAAACTGTTGGGGTTCTCCGCGAAGACAAGGAAAAGAAAGTCTTGGAAGTTGGGGTTCCAGTCGGCGTCATTGCTGGCTTGATTCCATCAACCAACCCGACATCAACAGTTATGTATAAGGCTTTGATCGCTTTGAAGGCAGGAAACAGTATCGTCTTCTCTCCTCACCCAAATGCTCTTAAGAGTATTGAGGAAACAGTGGAAATCATCAAGAAAGCTGCTAAGTCAGCTGGATGTCCGGATGGTGCCATCAGTGCGATTCATCGCGTATCCATCGCAGCTACCAATGAGTTGATGCGACACAAGGATACAAATCTGATTTTGGCGACTGGCGGAAATGCCATGGTCAAAGCAGCATACTCATCTGGTACACCGGCAATCGGTGTAGGTCCTGGTAATGGTCCAGCCTTCATCGAAAGAACAGCAGATGTGCCAAAAGCAGTTCGTCAGATTTTGGATTCTAAAACCTTTGACAATGGTGTGATTTGTGCATCTGAGCAGTCGATCATCGTTGAAGAAGATATGAAGGAAAAGGTTGTAGCAGAGTTCAAGAAACAAGGTGCTTACTTTGTTCCAGCAGAAGATGCTAAGAAACTGGGCTCCTTCATTATCCAGCCGAGTGGTGCGATGAATCCGAAGATGGTTGGTAAAACACCTCAGGTGATTGCTGAGTTAGCTGGTATTTCAGTTCCAGCAGATGCTCGGGTCTTGATTGCAGAAGAAACAGGCGTCGGCAAGCAGTATCCATATTCTATGGAAAAACTGGCTCCAGTCTTAGGCTTCTACACTGTCAAGGACTGGTTGGAAGCTTGTGAGCTGAGCATTAAGATCTTGCATCACGAAGGTGCAGGCCACACTCTTGCTATTCACAGTCAAAACGAAGAAATTATTCGTGAATTTGCACTGAAAAAACCAGTATCTCGCCTGCTGATCAATACGCCAGCAGCTCTGGGTGGTGTCGGTGCAACGACTGGTCTCTTCCCAGCCTTTACTTTGGGTTGTGGAGCTGTGGGTGGCAGCGCGACATCTGATAATGTCAGCCCGCTCAATCTCTTCAATATCCGTCGTGTAGCTTACGGTACATCAGAACTGTCAGACCTGCGACAAGCAGAAAATATGGCAGTGGAAGAACCAAAAGCAGTAGCAGTTGACGGATCAAACGAAGAAGAACTGGTAACCTTGTTGGTTCAACGCGTATTGGAAAAACTAAAATAGTCAATATTAAACATTATAATTGGAGGATACAATCATGGCAATCACAAATGCATTAGGAATGGTAGAAACAAGAGGACTTGTCGGCGCAATCGAAGCAGCTGATGCAATGGTCAAAGCGGCTAACGTAACTTTAGTTGGTAAAGAACAAGTCGGCGCTGGATTGGTAACAGTCTTGGTTCGTGGTGATGTCGGCGCAGTCAAAGCAGCGACAGATGCTGGAGCAGCTGCAGCTGAAAACGTTGGTGAATTGATTTCAGTTCACGTAATCCCACGTCCACATGCTGAAGTAGAAGTAATCTTGCCTCATCAAGAATAAGATTACAGACTTTCGTATAAACTTAAAAACAAGAAAATAATCGGAGGAAATAAACATGGCAAACGCAAATGCATTAGGAATGGTAGAAACAAAAGGACTCGTCGGCGCAATCGAAGCAGCTGATGCAATGGTTAAAGCCGCTAACGTAACTTTGATTGGTAAAGAACAAGTCGGTGCTGGATTGGTAACTGTAATGGTTCGTGGTGATGTAGGCGCAGTCAAAGCAGCGACAGATGCTGGAGCAGCTGCAGCTGAAAACGTTGGTGAATTGATTTCAGTTCACGTAATTCCACGTCCACATGCTGAAGTAGAAGTTATTCTGCCCAAATAATCTGGGACAGATAAATATTTGCTGAAAGGGCCTGCATTATAGCGTTTAGGCCTGATACAGGCCCCTGAGGCAAATAGAATACTCAGTGAAAATGAAGCTTATGGGCAGTAGCTCTATACGTAAACGAAAATGTTGATTTTCGAAGAGTATCAGATTGATTTTCACAGAGTATCAACGGAGTAGAAGGATGTGAATACATGTCAGTTTTTACAGAAGCTAAGATCAGAAAGCTTTATAGAGAATCCGTTCTCGCTGATAACGGTGTCTTTGAATTAAACAAAGATGAAAAACTGACGCCAGCAGCCAGAGGTTTTCTCAATGATCACCATATTCGAATTGTCTGTTCAGGTCAGACCAAAGGGAAAATAGACTCAGCTGCTGATGCTATCAGGGTGCCGATTACAAACCTTGAGGACTCTGCTGTGTATCCACGACTATTTAGACTGACTAAACTTTATACTTGCTTTTTGAAGAACCAGAGAGAATTGCATCAGGCTTTTGAGGATGAAAAGTGTGAGCAAGTTGGCCAACTATTGAACATAGTAGAACAAATCGTTGGCCAGCATATTCTGGATGATATTTCTGATTACCTGACAGACCTGCCTAGCAATGCAGAATTGCAGGCCATTCGGGTCAGTCGACAGCTCGATCAAGAAACGGTTATGATGAGTTATCAGGAGCCGACTTGGCAGCTGAATTGCTATGAAACATATATCGAAACGACCCTCCTGCGCAAAGAATTGGAGCAGGCTGCTGATGGTGACAGAGATCAATTTGCTTGTAAGGTTTCTCAATTATTAAAATCAATTGAAGTCTTGCTCTGGTTGATAGCAAGCTAATAACAAGAGAAAGAAGAACAGCAATGACTTTAGAAAATTTGGTAAATAAAGTAATTGATAAAGTTCAGGAAGAATTGCAGGGGTCATTTGAGGTAGAGGCGAGCGGACGTCATGTCCATTTGAGTCAGGAAGATTTGGAAGCCTTGTTTGGTCCCAACTATCAATTAACAAAAGCAAAAGACCTATCACAGCCAGGCCAGTTCGCTAGTCAAGAAAGGCTGACAGTTGTCGGTCCAAAAGGCGCTTTTCACAATGTGGTTATTCTGGGACCGGTTCGCAAACATTCTCAGGTAGAAGTTTCCCTGACAGACTGTTTGCAACTGGGCACCAAGGCTCCCATTCGCGAAAGTGGCGATATCGAAGGAACACCGGGTGTCATCTTGGCTCATGGAGACAAGGCAGTTTGTCTGGATAAGGGCCTGATCGTAGCTAAGCGTCATGTTCATATGACACCGGAAGATGCTGAACGTCTGAATGTAAAAAATCACGAGATTGTACAAGTCAGAGTAGAAGGTGCTCGTCCGCTGATATTTGATGATGTAGTCATCCGTGTTAGTCCTAAATTTGCAACCTATATGCATATTGACTACGATGAAGCCAATGCTTGTGGTTTCAAAAAAGGAACACGCGGACGGATTATTAAAAAATAAGTCCTATGAGCAAATAAAAGGTAGGTAAAGAATGGAAAATCTAGATCATTTGGTAGATTTGATTACAGACCGCCTGATGGAAAAGTTGAAGAAAAAGCCTCAGAAACCCTCAGTATACGTCATTGGAGGCGATAAGATTCCTGACTTATTAGAAGGGGAAGGCTTTCAAGTCGTAAAAGATTCTTGCACAGCAGAGGTTATTGTTGTTGAGACACTTGGCTTTGATGCTTTTCTGAGACTCTCATCCCTTTGCCCTTTAGCGGTAGAGGAAGCAGTCATTTTAAAGAGTCTTTTGAAAGGCAAAAAAGTCCTAGTGTCAGACAGCGCCTTTGCTATTCAGCAGTACAAGCAATCTTCTAAAGTGCACTTGTATCAGGAACTGCAGGGACAGCGCGAAAAGCTGATCCGCTACGGTCTGCAATTTTATAAAGAAGGCCAACTCTTAGCACTCCTAGAAAGCAATCATGCTGAAGAGCCTCGTCCGGCTGAAAAGCGGGCGGTGACAGAAGAAGTCAGCCAGAAGGCTAAGGCTCCGATTAAGACGGTTTTGCTGACAGAGAAAAAACTGAGAGAAATGGGCTTACCTGAAAATGGAAGCTTTAAAATAGAAAAAGGAATGATTGTGACAGCCTTGGCGAGAGATTATCTAAAACGTCAAAAAATAGAAATCATAGAATAAAGGAGTGGGTAGAGATGTTTGTTGGTAAAGTAAAAGGAAGCCTTTGGGCGACTAGAAAAGACGAAAATTTAAATGGTTTGAAATTTTTAGTGGTCGAAC
Source organism: Streptococcus sanguinis (assembly GCF_020729725.1). Lineage (GTDB taxonomy): Bacteria > Bacillota > Bacilli > Lactobacillales > Streptococcaceae > Streptococcus > Streptococcus sanguinis_V. The sequence goes on from NZ_JAJEPA010000012.1 coordinate 370,940, forward strand.
GGCAGCTAAATGAACATCAAAGTGACCCAGCTCTGCTTATTGTGGCCGACTGCATCGGTGCAGGCGAAGGAGACCAAGTAATGGTAACCACTGGCAGTTCTGCCCGTATGAGCCTGAATAAGGTAAATATACCTGTGGATATGGTTGTTGTGGCTATCATTGACAAGGTTGACTATCACAGTGATGAAGAATATTAGAAACTAAGGTAATGTTATGAGTATCAATGAAATTATCATTTATATCATGGTTCTATTCATGCTGATCGGTGCAGTGGATAAATGTATCGGTGGCAAACTAGGACTAAGTGAAAAATTTGAAGAAGGAATCATGGCTATGGGAGCTTTGGCTCTCTCTATGGCTGGGATTATGGTAATCGCTCCCCTCTTGGCGGATGTCTTGAAACCGATTGTCGTGCCTTTGTATGGCTTGGTGGGCGCTGACCCGTCTATCTTTGCGACAACCTTCATTGCCAATGATATGGGAGGAGCTCCTCTGGCTCTCAGTCTGGCTCAGGATCCAGCGGTAGGAAATTTTGCTGCCTTTGTACTGGGCTCTATGATGGGACCAACCATCGTCTTTACGATTCCAGTTGCCTTGGGTATTATCGAAAAAGATGACCGTCCGTTTTTGGCTCGTGGAATCTTATACGGTTTAGTAACTGTTCCGATTGGCTGTCTCCTCGGAGGACTTTTCGTACCGGGTCTGCCTTTTGGAACCTTGATTGTCAATCTTATTCCGATTATCATTGTATCTGCTCTGATTTTCGTAGGATTGCTTTTGGCACCTAATGCCATGATCAAAGGTTTTGAAGTGTTTGGTCAGATTATTGTTATCTTGGCAACGCTTGGTTTGGCCTTTGGTGCAGCTCAGCTCCTGACTGGAAATGAATGGCTCATCAGCATCTATCCAAAAGGTGCTGAGACACTGAAGGAAGCCTTTGAAGTTGTCGGAACGATTGCCGTAACCTTGGCTGGAGCCTTTGGTCTGGTAGCTGTCTTTACCAAGGTAGCCAACAAACCACTTTCTGCTATCGGAAAATCCCTAGGTATGAACGAAGTTGGTGCAGCTGGTTTGGTAGCTTCTCTGGCTAATAACATTGCCATGTTCCAGATGATGAAGGATATGGACAAACGCGGTAAGATTATCAACGTAGCTTTTGCCGTATCTGCTTCCTTTGTTATTGGAGATCACCTAGGCTTCACAGCTGGTCAAAAACCGGAAATGATTGTGCCGATGATGATTGGTAAATTTGTCGGCGGTATCACAGCGGTATTACTGGCTTTCTTCTTAACGAAGAAGGAAGCTTAGACTTGGAGGTATGAAGTATGGCAGATATTAATCGTTCTGACCTAGAAACATTGGTTCGTAAGATTTTATTGGAAGAATTAGCCACTAAAGATGGCGGGAAGAAAGTCAGTAAGGCAGGAGTGGCTTCTATCGCCCTGCCAGGTCTAGATGTTCGTCCAGAAGATCGCTTGGATACAGGTGATGCGAGTCATCAAGTTTATACACGAGACTTGCTGACTTTAGACGAAAGCCCACGATTGGGCTTGGGTCTGATGACCATGGAAAAGACAACTTTCCCTTGGCATCTGGACTATGATGAAGTGGATTATGTCATTGAAGGGCGTCTTGATATTATCGTTGGTGACGAAGTCATGACAGCTGGCCCTGGCGAAGTACTCTTTATCCCTAAAGGCAGCGACATTCAGTTCTCTGTCAGAGATAAGGCCCGCTTTATCTATGTGACCTATCCGGCTGACTGGCAAGGCTAGTTTGTCGGAAGATTCAACTATCAGATTTACTAGAATGGCAGGACAGCGGCCTGCTGTCCTGCCATTCTGTAATGATGGAAAATAAAAAAACAGATAGAAGATGAGCAACCCTGCGAAAAGTTTATCATCTGTTATCTGTCTCTGCGATTGTTATTTTTGAAGGGAAAGGCCTGTCAAGTATATTTCTTGTAGGCTTAGCTTAGCATTCCTAAAAAAGTTGGTTAGGCTCTTTTTGAGAATGCAGAATTTTTTCCTTTATAAAAAACAACCATACTCATTTTAACAGAAAACCTTAGAATAATCTATTCTTTTGACCCAAAAAAAGTAAGAAAGAAAGAATCAGAAAGAGGCGTATAGCTATGGTGCTCCTCTTATCTGATTTGCCTATTCTCTAAAATTGTAAGCGCTTCAAAAAACATGTCAGCGAAAGGAGCTGTCTTATGGAAAACAAATGCAATATTACAGAATTTGTCGGTGTTAATCCGATAGGCGATACAATTGGACTTGTCATTGCCAATGTGGACCAGCAGGTGCTGGATGCTATGAAGCTAGAAAAGAGCTATCGCTCAATTGGTGTAGTCGGTGCTCGTACCGGTGCGGGTCCTCATATTATGGCCGCAGATGAAGCGGTCAAAGCAACCAATACAGAAATTGTTAAAATCGAACTGCCTCGTGATACCAAGGGCGGTGCTGGACACGGAAGTTTGATTATCTTCGGTGGTGAAGATGTATCAGATGTCAGACGAGCTGTGGAAGTAACCTTGAAGGAAGTAGATCGAACCTTTGGTGATGTTTATGCTAATGATGCAGGGCATATTGAACTCCAGTATACTGCGCGTGCTAGCTATGCTTGTCAGACTGCCTTTGGTGCTGAATACGGCCGTGCTTTTGGCTTGATTGTCGGAGCACCTGCAGCTATTGGTGTTGTTATGGCGGATACAGCTGTTAAGGCTGCAAACGTTACTGTTGTCGGCTATGCTTCTCCAGGAAATGGTGGCACCAGCCACTCAAACGAAGCCATCCTCTTTATCAGTGGGGATTCTGGAGCAGTTAGACAATCAGTTATCTCAGCGCGTGAAGTTGGACTGGCACTTTTAGGCAGTATGGGTGACGAGCCAACCAACTCACAGCCATCTTACATTTAAGAGTGAGAGGGAGGAAACGGTATGAGATCCAAACGTTTTGAAGTATTAAGCGAACGCCCTATCAACCAAGATGGATTTGTAAAAGAATGGGTCGAAGAAGGTTTAGTGGCTATGGAAAGCCCCAATGATCCTAAACCCAGTATCAAAATTCAAAATGGAAAAGTGGTTGAGTTAGACGGCAAACCAAAAGAAGAATTTGACCTGATTGACCAATTCATTGCCAACTATGGGATTGACCTGAGCCGAGCTGAAGAAGTTATTCAGATGGACTCAAGAGAGATTGCCAATAAAATATTGACACCGAATGTACCTCGGACAGAAATCATTAAGCTAACCAAGGCCATGACTCCAGCAAAGATCATTGAAGTGGTCAATCAGATGAATGTCGTGGAAATTATGATGTGTCTGCAAAAGATGCGGACCCGTAAGCAAACAGCTACTCAAGCCCACGTCACTAACGTCAATGATAATCCAGTTCAGATTGCTGCAGATGCAGCTGAAGGAGCTCTGCGTGGTTTTGCAGAGCAGGAAACAACAGTTGCCGTAGTGCGTTACGCTCCTTTCAATGCCCTGTCTCTGATGATTGGTTCCCAAGTTGGCCGTCCCGGAGTACTGACTCAGTGCTCTTTGGAAGAAGCGACAGAACTAGAATTTGGTATGCGTGGCTTTACAGCTTATGCTGAGACCATCTCTGTTTATGGTACAGAAGATGTCTTCACCGATGGAGATGATACACCTTGGTCTAAAGCATTTCTGGCTTCAGCCTATGCTTCTCGGGGACTCAAGATGCGCTTCACTTCTGGTACAGGGTCTGAAGTACAGATGGGACAAGCCGAAGGCAAGTCCATGCTCTATCTAGAAGCTCGCTGTCTTTATGTCACGAAAGCGGCTGGGGTTCAAGGAACTCAGAATGGATCAGTTAGCTGTATCGGTATTCCTGCAGCTGTTCCAAGTGGTATTCGGGCAGTCGTTGCTGAAAACTTGATTGCCAGCATGCTGGACTTGGAATGTGCTTCATCAAATGACCAAACCTTTACTCACTCAGACTTACGTCGCTCCGTTCGGACTTTGATGCAGTTTGCGCCAGGTACAGATTTTATCAACTCTGGCTACTCTGCTACGCCAAACTATGACAATATGTTTGCCGGATCTAACTGGGATGCGGAAGACTTTGACGACTACAATGTCCTGCAGCGTGACCTGCGGGTAGACGGTGGTCTTCGTCCTGTACGTGAAGAGGAAGTTGTAAAGGTTCGGAACAAGGCAGCACGCGTTATGCAAGCTCTTTTCAAGGGCTTAGGTCTGCCGCCGATTACCGACGAAGAAGTCGAAGCAGCGACCTATGCTCATGGCTCTAAAGATATGCCAGAGCGGGATAAGGTTGAAGATATTAAGGCTGCTCAAGGTATTCTGGAACGCGGCGTTCAAGGGGCTGATTTGATCAAAGCCTTGGCTAATAATGGCTTCCCTGAAGTTGCCAATGAGCTGCTCAATTTGTTCAAGCAACGTGTAGCAGGGGATTTCCTGCAAACATCTGCTATCTTTGATCGGGATTGGAATGTTATTTCAGCGGTGAATTCACCGAATGACTATGTTGGTGTCGGTACAGGCCATCGTCTGGTCGGCGAAGAATGGGAAAAAGTCAAAGACATTCCTAAAGCGATTGACCCGCGTGATGTATAGGAGGAGCTAATATGACAGAGATAAATGAAACTTTACTGCGCTCCATTATTGCAGAAGTGATGAAAGAGATGAGCGCCAATACCAACGAAACAGCTGCTGAAACAAGCGAAAAGCCTGTTACAAAGCCTGTGTCCAATGAAAAAGCTGTCATCCGTACAGTTGGTGTGGCTAAGCCTAGCCAGTCAACGGATGAAGTCGTTATTGCAGTTGGACCTGCCTTTGGGGAACAGCAGGTGAAGACAATGGTGAACATTCCTCATACGGAAGTGCTTCGTCAGCTGGTGGCTGGTATCGAAGAAGAAGGGCTCAAGGCTCGCATTGTCAAGGTCTATCGTTCTTCTGACGTTGCCTTTGTAGCAGTAGAAGGAGACCACTTGTCTGGTTCTGGCATTTCTATCGGTGTTCAGTCTAAGGGAACAACGGTTATTCACCAACGTGATTTGCCACCGCTCAGTAATCTGGAACTCTTCCCGCAGGCACCTTTGTTAACTCCTGAAACCTATCGTTTGATTGGTAAAAATGCTGCTAAGTATGCCAAGGGTGAAACACCAAATCCGGTGCCAACCCTTAACGACCAAATGGCTCGTCCTAAGTATCAGGCCTACTCAGCCTTGCTGCATATCAAGGAAACGAAACTGGTTAAACGAGGAAAACCAGCTGATGAATGTCAGGTGATTTGATGCATATGATGTCTACAAGGAGAAATCAGAATGAGTGAATCAGTAGAAACATTAGTAAAACAAATATTAGCCGAGCTAAGCGATAGCGGCTCAGCTAGTCAAGGAGCAGCCAATCGTCCTGTCAGTTCTGATGAAGCGACAGCGGCTGATTATCCTATTTCTAAAAAACACCCTGACTGGATAAAGGTTGGTCAGGATAAGAAATTCGAAGATATTACTCTGGAAAATATCTTGTCTGGCTATGTAACGGCTGAGGATTTGCGGATTAAGCCGGAGATTTTGATCAAGCAAGGTGAAATTGCTAAGAATGCCGGCCGCGAAGCAATCCAGTATAACTTTTCTCGGGCTGCGGAACTGACCAAGGTTCCGGATGCGCGTGTGCTGGAAATCTACAATGCCCTGCGCCCTTACCGGTCTTCCAAACAGGAATTATTGGACATCGCCAATGAATTGGAAAACCAATATGGAGCTGTTATCTGTGGGGGCTTTGTCAGAGAAGCCGCTGAAAATTATGAGCGCCGCAAGAAGTTGAAAGGCGACAACTAATTCGGTTTTACCAAGGCTATTTTGGGTTGAAAAAAGATTATTGTCACTGCTTTTATAAGTGCTGCTCAAAATAGCCTAATCTTGGTGGAGGTGAAAATGTGAAACGAATCATTGGAGTAGACATAGGAAATTCTTCGACCGAGTCTGCCTTAGCTGAAGTGCAAGATGATGGAAGCATTCACTTTCTTGCCTCAGCCATTGCGGATACAACAGGCATCAAGGGGACCAAGGAAAATGTCCACGGGATTTATCAATCTCTGAGAAAATTGATGGAGCAAACATCGCTTGAGTTGGGACAAGTTGATTTGATTCGGATCAATGAAGCGACGCCTGTTATCGGCGATGTTGCCATGGAAACCATCACAGAGACAGTCATTACTGAGTCTACCATGATTGGTCATAATCCTCGTACTCCAGGCGGACTGGGTCTGGGGATTGGACTCACAGTAGATATTCTCGATTTGGTTCATCATCCTCTTGATGGGAAATACATCGTGGTAGTGCCAAAGATTATTGATTTTGACTTGGTTGCCCAGCTGATCAATGCCTATCTAGCCAAGGGCTATCAGATTACCGCTGCAATCTTGCAAGCGGATGATGGGGTTCTGGTCAATAACCGCATTAGCCAGAAGATTCCAATCGTGGATGAGATTCTCTTTATTGACAAGGTGCCTTTGGGCATGCAAGCTGCTGTTGAAGTGGTAGAGCAGGGGAAGGTGATTTCCCAATTATCCAATCCCTATGGCATTGCGACAGTGTTCGGCTTGAGTGCAGAAGAGACGAAAAGCATCGTTCCCATTGCCCGTGCCCTCATTGGCAACCGCTCAGCTGTCGTGATTAAGACGCCAGCAGGCGACGTTCAGGCTCGGACGATTCCAGCAGGCAGTATCCAAATTATCGGCAAGGAGCATACCTTAAAGGTGGATATTTCCAAGGGTGCCGATGAGATTATGGAGAAGATTGTCTATGCTGGCGAGATTAGCAATGTTGTCGGAGAAGCGGGGACCAATGTTGGTGGCATGCTGGAGAAGGTTCGTCAAACTATGGCTAACCTGACCGAGAAAGAGCCTTCCGACATTTATATCCGTGACTTACTAGCCGTCAATACTTTTGCTCCGATTTCTGTGCGCGGTGGTGTGGCAGGAGAATTTTCTATGGAGCAGGCTGTCGGCATTGCCTCTATGGTAAATTCTGACAAGCTGCAAATGTCCATCATTGCCCAAGAAGTCGAACGTGAGTTGGGTATTACCGTAGAAATCGGTGGAGCAGAAGCTGAATCAGCTATCCTCGGGGCTCTGACTACACCAGGGACGGATCGCCCCTTGGCTATTTTGGACTTAGGAGCAGGCTCGACAGATGCTTCCATTATTGATAGCAAGGGTCAAATCTTGGCTGTCCATCTAGCCGGTGCCGGTGATATGGTAACCATGCTGATCAATTCGGAGTTGGGATTGGAAAATCATCATCTAGCAGAAGACATCAAACGATATCCTCTGGCTAAGGTAGAAAGTCTTTTTCATATCCGGCATGAAGACGGCACTGTTCAGTTTTTTGACAAGCCGCTGTCTGGAGATTTGTTTGCCAGAGTCGTCATCGTCAAGGAAAATGATGAATTTGTTCCTATTGATGACGGAGACTACTCTATCGAGAAAATCAAACTCGTTCGGCAGTCTGCCAAAGAAAGAGTCTTTGTTACCAATGCAGTTCGGGCTCTCAAGCGTGTCAGCCCTACTCAGAATATTCGAGACATTCCTTTCGTTGTCATCGTAGGTGGCTCAGCTTTGGACTTTGAAATACCTCAGCTAGTGACCGAAGCCCTCTCTCAGAATGCCATTGTAGCTGGTCGAGGTAATGTGCGTGGCTTGGTAGGGCCTCGAAATGCAGTAGCGACTGGACTGATTTTGACCTATGTCAGAGAGAAATGGGGGGCCGACTATGGAATTAGCTTATACTAGAAAGCCCACCATTAGGCTGATAGCTACGGACAATGCTCCTGCGGATAAGGTAGCACAAATCGGCTACGGTATCGAAGAGGAAGGTATCCCATTTAGTCTAGTCAGCCCAGATGAACTGAGCGATCCTGTATCACTAGCTCATGTGGCTGCAACTCAATCCCAGCTTTTAGTAGGGATTGCCTGTGACGGGCGAGATGCAGTCCTCCATTATCGTAACTTGCCGCTTGAAAAATTTATCTATCGTATCAAAGATTATTCCGCTATACCTGACCACGTCTTGCGCCTGTTTGGCTCAAATGCAGCGCGTTTGGTCAAGGGAGTCCCGTTTAAAAAATCTGACCTGTTAGAAGCATCTTTTTGACTTGTTCCGTTCGATTCAAAAAGATGTCCGTGTCAACTACTGAAAAGAGGTGAAATGGATGGCTAGAGATAGAGAGAAAGACGAGCTCAGCAGTCCAGAGCTATCAAGCTGGAAAGGAAACTCAGAATTGCAGGACATCATCATCCAAAAAGTCCTTGCCAGATGCCAAACTTTACTGGATAAAGAGCCTGTTCTTTTCACAAATATCTATCAGGATGCCTGGGAATTGGTAACGAGGGCTAGACGCAAGGCTGAAGAGCTAGGACTAGCTGTCGTGATAACGGTGGTTGATCCAGCAGCACAAGTCGTGATGACCTATCGTATGGAAAATGCCTTGTTAGTGAGTAACGATATGGCTTATAAGAAAGCATACACAGCTGTTGGCATGAGGATGCAGTCCAAGGATTTAGCATCTTTAACTCAGCCTGGCCAATGGCTCTACCAGCTGGAAACGATGACTGACAATAAGGTCGTTAGTTTAGCTGGTGGCATTCCTATTTATTGCCAGTCAGAAATGATTGGCGGTATCGGCGTCAGCGGAGGAAGTTCTGAGGAAGACCAGTCCATTGCTGAGTATGCTGTAGGACTGTAGAGAAGCAATCTAGCTAATTAAATAATATCAGAGGAGAGAATACCACTTGCAATCCATGCTTTGGAGCTAGGAATTTTCTCCTATTTTACGAGCATATTTCTCTTATGCTTTCTTAGAATCTATATTGCGCTGTAGAAGCAATATAGAGGAGAGAGTATAAAGTATTTCGAAATGAAGGAGTATGGAGTATGGAAAAATATCTAGGTGAATTTTTAGGCACCATGGTTCTGATGGTTTTTGGGAATGGAATCGGAGCGTCTATCAGTCTTAATAAGAGTTTCGCAAAAGGTTTCTCTCCCAACTGGTTTACCGTTGTATTTGGCTGGGGCTTGGCAGTGACCTTGGGTGTCTATACGGCAGGATTTTACAATACTGGCGGTCACCTTAACCCAGCTGTCACTATTGCCTTTGCGGTAGGAGGCATCTTCCCTTGGGAGCAAGTGGTGGGCTATATCATTGCTCAGATTCTCGGGGCCTTTGTCGGAGCCGCTATTGTAGTGCTCTTCTATTATCCGCACTTCAAGGAAACCAAGGCAGAAGAAGGCAACTCAGTTGGCGTATTTGCTACTGGACCAGCCATCCAGAATCCAGCATTTAATCTGCTCAGTGAAATCGTTGCGACTTTCTTCTTCATCTTTGCACTTTTGATGATAACGCACGGCGAAATCACGCCAGGACTCACTCCACTCTTAGTTGGCTTCCTCATTATGGCGGTCGGCTTGTCTTTGGGTTCGACGACAGGTTTTGCCCTCAACCCAGCTCGGGACTTCGGTCCGCGCCTTGCTTATGCCCTCTTGCCAGTTCCGAATAAAGGAGATGCAAACTGGGCTTATGCTTGGGTGCCAATTGTAGGACCGACTATCGGCGCTGTCTTGGCTGTCTTGGCAGTCAATGCTATGTAATATATAAAATAGTAAATAAGCTAGCCGACCATTTGAAGCTAGCTTATTTATCTAACAAGCAGCAATGGAAAGTTTCAGTTTTCAAAAAACGTTATTTGAAAAAATCACTGTTTTCATTGCTCAGGAGAAAAATATGTCTAAAAAAATTTTTGCGATTAATGCGGGCAGTTCGTCATTAAAATTTCAACTGCTCAGTATGCCTGATGAAAGCCTTTTGGTGAAAGGAATTTTTGAAAAGATTGGCTTAAAGGAAGGTATTTTTAAGATTGAATTTGAAGGTCAAAAAGAAAAGGAACTGCTGGCCATTCCTTCACATCAATTTGCCGTTGATTACTTGCTTGACTTTCTTTTGGAGCGGAAGCTGATTGCATCTCTGGACGAGATAGATGGAGTCGGTCATCGTGTAGCCCATGGCGGAGAATCCTTTGATGATTCTGCTTTGATAGACGAGCAAGTGCTATCCATCATTGAGAAGCTGTCCTTCCTAGCTCCTAGCCATAACCCTGTCAACTTGGTAGGGATTCGAGCTTTCCAAAAGGCCTTGCCGGAGACAGGACAAGTGGCTGTGTTTGATACAGCCTTTCATCAAAGCCTCTCAGAAGCTTATTATCTTTATCCTCTTTCCTGGGATTACTATCATAAATACGGTTTGAGAAAGTATGGTTTCCACGGAACAAGTCACAAGTATATTGCTCAAAAGGTAAAGGAGATTTGGGAAGGCCAAGGAGAAGCTGCAGAGCATTTGAAGATTATCAACTGCCATTTGGGCAATGGTGCTAGTATCTGCGCCATTAAAAATGGTCAGTCTGTCAATACTTCGATGGGATTCACCCCCTTGGCTGGCCTGATGATGGGCTCCCGCTCCGGTGACATAGATCCTATGATTCTCCCTTTCCTGCTAGAACAGGAAAAATTATCAGCCCAGCAATTAAGTGATGTCCTCAATAAAGAATCCGGTCTGCTGGCTATCTCCCAGCTCAGCAATGATTTAAGAGATGTTCTGGAAGCTTGTGACAGAGGCGATGAAAAAGCTAGTCTAGCAGTCAACATGTTTGTCAACCGCATCGCTCAGACCATTGCAAGCTACATCACAGATTTAGATGGTCTGGACGCCTTGGTTTTCACTGCTGGAATCGGTGAGAATTCAGCCTTGATCCGCAGCTTGGTCGTTCAAAAGCTCAATTGCTTAGGACTTTCTTTGAATAAGGCAGCTAATGAGCAGGGTCAGCTCTTTATCCAAGGTCCCCAGTCGCAGGCCAAAATCCTCATTCTTCCAACTAATGAAGAATTGATGATTGCCCAAGACACCATGCGCTTGTTGAATTTTAAGTAGCCAAAATAGCGGTAGAATGTTCAAGGAGTGATAGGTCTTATCAGAAAAAGGTCTCTTTATCAAAAAGAACACTTTTTATCTTTGTATTGTTTGGACTCGAAAAGACAGAGCGAGACCTCTGCCTTTTCTTTTTTAGCCTCGAATATCCTGACCTCTCCCAGTTCTGTAAGCACAGTCTGCTGGAGCTTTTTTGCTTTTTTCATTCTTGAAAGATATAGGAAAACATGCTATAATGAAAAGAACATTCTAAAAATCAGAAAGATTATTATATAGTAAGGAAAAAAATGGCGAATATTTTAAAGACTATCATTGAAAATGATAAAGGTGAATTAAGAAAATTAGAAAAAATGGCTGACAAAGTCTTGGCTTATGAAGACGAAATGGCGGCCTTGTCTGATGAAGAACTTCAGGCAAAAACAGAAGAATTCAAGAAACGCTATGCTGATGGCGAAAGTTTAGATCAGCTCTTATTTGAAGCTTTTGCGGTTGTCCGTGAAGGAGCTAAGCGAGTGTTGGGCCTTTTCCCTTATAAGGTTCAGGTTATGGGTGGAATTGTTCTCCATCATGGTGATGTTCCAGAGATGCGTACCGGTGAAGGAAAAACCTTGACAGCGACGATGCCAGTTTACTTAAATGCCCTTGCAGGCAAAGGTGTGCACGTTGTCACAGTCAATGAATACCTTACTGAGCGTGACGCGACCGAAATGGGTGAGCTCTACTCTTGGTTGGGCCTTTCTGTCGGTATCAATCTGGCAGCTAAGTCTCCATCTGAGAAGAAAGAAGCGTACGCTTGCGACATTACCTATTCAACCAATGCTGAAATCGGCTTTGACTACCTGCGTGATAACATGGTAGTCCGCGCTGAAAACATGGTACAGCGTCCGCTCAACTATGCCTTGGTCGATGAGGTGGACTCAATCCTGATTGACGAAGCTCGGACACCGTTAATCGTATCCGGACCGGTTTCTTCAGATACCAACCAGCTTTATCATATGGCTGACCACTATGTCAAATCTCTGGATAAGGACGACTACATCATCGATGTTCAGTCTAAGACGATTGGTTTGTCTGACTCAGGTATTGACAAGGCAGAAAGTTACTTCAAGCTGGACAATCTCTATGATATTGAAAATGTTGCCCTGACTCACTTTATCGACAATGCTCTGCGAGCTAACTACATCATGCTCCTTGACATTGACTATGTGGTCAGTGAAGATCAGGAAATTCTGATTGTCGATCAGTTTACTGGTCGGACAATGGAAGGCCGTCGTTACTCTGATGGTCTCCACCAAGCGATTGAAGCTAAAGAAGGTGTGCCGATTCAGGAAGAAACAAAGACTTCTGCTTCTATTACTTATCAGAACCTCTTCCGTATGTATAAGAAGCTGTCCGGCATGACAGGTACAGCTAAGACGGAGGAAGAAGAGTTCCGCGAAACATACAACATTCGTGTTATTCCGATTCCAACCAACCGTCCGGTAGCACGTATTGACCATTCTGACCTGCTCTACCCAAGTATTGATTCTAAGTTTAAGGCAGTTGTTCAGGATGTTAAAGAGCGTCATGAAAAAGGGCAGCCTGTTCTGGTCGGTACCGTTGCGGTTGAAACCAGTGATTATATTTCTAAGAAATTGGTAGAAGCTGGGGTTCCTCACGAAGTTCTTAATGCGAAAAACCACTATAAAGAAGCACAAATTATCATGAACGCCGGCCAACGTGGTGCGGTTACCATTGCGACCAATATGGCCGGACGGGGAACCGATATCAAGTTGGGTGAAGGTGTTCGCGAATTGGGCGGTCTCTGCGTTATCGGTACAGAGCGCCATGAAAGCCGCCGGATTGACAATCAGCTGCGTGGACGTTCAGGCCGTCAGGGTGATCCAGGTGAGTCACAATTCTACCTGTCACTGGAAGATGAGCTGATGCGTCGCTTTGGCTCAGAGCGCATTAAAGCCCTCTTGGATCGAATGAATCTTAGTGACGAAGATTCTGTTATCAAGTCTGGCATGCTGACCCGTCAGGTAGAGGCAGCTCAGAAGCGTGTCGAAGGAAATAACTACGATACACGGAAACAAGTCTTGCAGTATGATGATGTGATGCGTGAGCAGCGGGAAATTATCTATGCTGAGCGCCACGATGTCATTACTGCTGACCGTGACCTCAGTCCTGAAATCCATGCTATGATTAAACGGACGATTAACCGTATCGTTGATGGCAGCAGCCACTCTGATCAGGATGATAAGATTGAAGCGATTTTAAACTTTGCTAAGTATAACTTGGTTTCAGAAGATTCTATTTCAGATAGCGATTTGGAAGGCAAGTCTGACCAAGAAATCAAAGATTATCTGTTTGAACGTGCACTGGAAGTTTACGACAGTCAGATTGCTAAGCTGCGAGACGAAGAAGCTGTGCGTGAATTCCAGAAGGTCTTGATTCTGCGCGTGGTGGACAGCAAGTGGACTGACCATATCGACGCCCTTGACCAGCTGCGCAATGCTGTTGGACTGCGTGGCTATGCACAAAATAACCCAGTTGTCGAATACCAAGCAGAGAGTTTCCGTATGTTCAACGACATGATTGGCTCCATTGAATTCGATGTGACTCGTCTGATGATGAAAGCACAGATTCATGAGCAAGAGCGTCCGCGGACAGAGCGGGCTATCAGTACGACAGCTACCCGCAATATCTCTGCTAAGGCGCCAAATATGCCTGAGAATGCAGACCTGTCTAACGTAAAGAGAAATGACCCTTGTCCGTGTGGTTCTGGCAAGAAGTTCAAGAACTGTCACGGCCGTAAAAAGTAAGCATAAAAGAAGGAGAATAGATGACCTTTAAAGCAACCAGTCAACCCATTGATGTGGCAGAAGTTCGCCAACTTGCTAAGCTAGAAGGCGACATGCTCGCTCGCAAGGAAAAGCGTGACCGAGAATTAGAAGCGATTCTGCGTGGTCGGGATGACCGCATTCTCTTGGTCATTGGTCCCTGCTCTTCAGATAACGAAGAAGCGGTGCTGGAGTATGCCAAGCGTCTATCTGCTCTCCAAGAAGAAGTAAAAGATCGCATCTTTATGGTCATGCGGGTTTATACTGCCAAGCCTCGGACGAACGGAGATGGCTACAAAGGGCTTATTCATCAGCCTAATGCGACTGCCGCTCCTAGTCTGATTAACGGCATCAAGGCAGTCCGCAATCTGCACTATCGGGTTATTTCTGAGACAGGCATGACCACAGCTGATGAGATGCTCTATCCAGAAAATCTGCCTCTGGTAGATGATTTGATTTCTTACATGGCTGTAGGAGCTCGCTCGGTTGAAGACCAGCAGCACCGCTTTGTTGCCAGTGGAGCGGATCTACCGACTGGCTTGAAAAATCCGACTTCTGGCAATCTCAATGTCATGTTTAACGGCATCTATGCAGCTCAGAACAAGCAGAGTTTCCTCTTTTCCGGTAAGGAAGTCGAAACATCTGGCAATCCTTTGGCGCATGCCATCTTGCGCGGTGCCCTCAATGAATACGGCAAGAATATTCCCAATTACTATTATGATAACCTGCTGGACACCATTGCCCAGTATGAAAAAATGGGCTTAGAAAATCCCTTTATCATCATTGATACCAATCATGATAACTCTGGTAAGCAGTATCTGGAACAGGTTCGTATCGTTCGCCAGACTCTGATTAACCGGGACTGGAATGAAAAGATTAAGGCTACAGTACGTGGCTTTATGATCGAGTCTTATCTGGAAGACGGTCGTCAGGACGAACCAGAAGTCTTTGGCAAGTCCATTACTGATCCTTGTCTGGGCTGGGCCAATACGGAACAGCTGGTTCGTGAAATTTATGATACATTAGGAAAATAGTATGGCATTTATCGAAAAAGGTCAGAAGATTGACATTGAGCAGATTAAGTCCAGAACCAGACTGACTGGTCAGGCCTTGGCTCATAAAAATAAGCGAGATCAAGAACTAGCTGAGATTCTCAGTGGGGAAGACGAGCGTATTCTCTTGGTGATTGGCCCATGTTCATCGGACAATGAAGAGGCTGTGCTGGAGTATGCCCGCCGCTTGTCAGAGCTGCAGAAGAAGGTCGCAGATAAGATTTTTATCGTCATGCGCGTCTACACTGCTAAGCCGCGGACCAATGGGGATGGCTATAAGGGCTTGGTTCACCAGCCAGATACTTCTAAAGCTCCTAGTCTTATCAATGGTTTGCAGGCTGTTCGTCAGCTGCACTACCGCGTCATTACAGAGACTGGTCTGACGACGGCTGATGAGATGCTCTATCCGTCCAATCTTGTGCTGGTGGACGACTTGGTAAGCTATCATGCTGTGGGTGCTCGCTCAGTTGAAGACCAGGAGCACCGCTTTGTGGCGTCAGGTATTGACGCTCCAGTCGGCATGAAGAATCCAACTTCTGGCAATCTGGGAGTTATGTTTAACGCTGTCTATGCGGCACAAAATAAGCAGACTTTCCTTTTTCACAGTCAGGAAGTAGAAACCTCTGGAAATCCGTTGGCTCACGTTATTCTGCGTGGGGCTACCAATGAATACGGTAAAAATATTCCAAATTTCTACTATGAAAATATGCTGGATGCCATTTCCTACTATGAAAAGATGGGCTTGGAGAATCCGTTCATCGTCATCGATACCAATCACGATAACTCTGGCAAGCAGTATCTGGAACAGATTAGGATTGTGCGTCAGACCTTGCTGAATCGGGATTGGAACGAAAAGATTAAGAGAGCGGTTCGTGGTTTTATGATTGAGTCTTATCTGGAAGACGGCCGGCAAAATGAGCCGGAAGTCTTTGGTAAATCCATCACTGACCCTTGCCTAGGCTGGGACAATACAGTTCAGCTTATTGAAGAAATTTACAACACTTTAGATAAATAAGGAAAATTGAAAGGGACAGTCTTGACCTGTAAAGAGGACTAACTGTCGGGTGAAGACGAACTCAGCTGGCGGCCCAGCTGAGTTTTGTCGCCTTTCCAGAGAATGATATGATAAAAGGACACGGAATTGATATAGAAGAGTTGGCTGCCATTGAGCGAGCCTATCTGAAAAATGCCCGCTTTGCAAAGAAGGTGCTGACAGAGGCGGAGCTTTCTCGTTTTGAGGAATTATCCGGCAAGCGGAAAATCGAATTTCTGGCTGGTCGTTGGGCTGCCAAGGAGGCTTTTTCTAAAGCTTGGGGAACTGGCATCGGTAAGCTCAGGTTTCAGGACTTGGAGATTTTAAATGATCGTCAGGGAGCTCCTTATTTCAGCCGGTCACCTTTTACTGGCAAGGTTTGGATTTCGCTCAGCCATGCTGCTGGCCTAGTTACAGCCAGCGTTATTTTGGAGGAAGATGATGAAAGCTAGTCTGCATAGACCTAGCAAGGCAGTGATTGATTTAGCTGCCATTGCTTTTAATATTAGACAACTGAGTGCCCATCTGCCTCAGACGACAGAGAAGTGGGCTGTCGTCAAGGCAAATGCTTATGGCCACGGAGCTATTGAGGTTTCTAGGCACATTGAGCCCCTTGTAGATGGCTTTTGTGTGTCTAATATCGATGAAGCTTTGGAGCTGCGTTCAGCCGGCATTGGCAAAAAAATTCTGGTGCTAGGAGTATCAGATCTGGCTGCGCTTCCGCTAGCTAGAAAGGGAAAGGTGTCTCTGACCGTAGCCAGTTTAGAATGGCTGGATCTAGCTTTAGACGCTGAAGAAGATTTAACTGGGTTAAATTTTCATATCAAGATTGACTCTGGTATGGGGCGAATTGGTTTTCGAGATAGTCAGGAAGCTCAGGAGGCAATCCATCGCTTGCAGGCTGCTGGGGTTGTCGTGGAGGGAATTTTTACCCACTTTGCAACGGCAGATGAAGTGGATCACTATAAGTTTGAAGCCCAGCTGGCTTGTTTTCATCAAATCTTATCTGAGCTGGACAATGTTCCCTCTCTCGTTCATGCTAGTAATTCCGCCACTTCTCTCTGGCACAGCGAGACCGTCCTAAATGCGGTTCGGCTGGGGGATATCATCTATGGTCTCAACCCTAGCGGAACTGCCTTGGAACTTCCTTATGAATTCAAGCCAGCTCTGTCGCTGCTCTCAGAATTGGTGCATGTCAAGGAAGTAGAGGCTGGAGCTGATGTTGGCTATGGAGCCACCTACACTAGCCAGTCTCAAGAGTGGATTGGCACCATTCCTTTGGGTTATGCAGATGGCTGGACACGTGATATGCAGGGCTTTGATGTCTTGATTGATGGTCAGCGCTGTCCTATTGTCGGCCGAGTTTCCATGGACCAGATTACAGTGCGCCTGCCTCAGTCTTATCCCCTTGGCACGCCGGTTGTGTTGATTGGAAATAGCGGAGCGGAGACCATTACGGTGACAGATGTGGCAGAAAAGCGTGGCACCATTAACTATGAGGTGGTTTGCTTGATTAGCGACCGTGTACCGAGGGTATACAAAGACTAAGAAGATTAATGCAGGAACCGCTTGATGCTCTAGCTTGGTCACCCTGTCTGTGATGCCAGCATCGCAACAGTATCAGAACTGAAAGAGGAATTATGAATTTACACCAACCTTTGACGGTTCTGCCTAGTGTGGGACCGAAATCAGCAGAAAAATTTGCCAAGCTGGGTCTAGATACCTTGCAGGATTTGCTGCTTTATTTTCCTTTTCGTTATGAGGATTTTAAGAGTAAAAATGTCCTAGACTTGGCGGATGGAGAAAAGGCGGTTGTTTCTGGTCAGGTCGTAACCCCAGCCAATGTACAGTATTACGGCTACAAACGCAACCGCCTGCGCTTTACCATCAAGCAGGGAGAAGTCGCTCTGGCAGTTAATTTCTTTAACCAGCCATATCTGGCGGACAAGATTGAAGTGGGAGCGAATATAGCCGTCTTTGGAAAGTGGGACAAAGCCAAGGCCAGTCTGACTGGAATGAAACTGCTAGCTAAGGTAGAGGACGACTTGCAGCCTGTCTATCGGCTGGCTCAGGGAATTAGTCAGGCTAGTTTGGTCAAGCTGATTAAGACAGCATTTGACCAAGGATTGGACTTGCTCTTAGAGGAAAATCTGCCCCAGCCCCTGCTGGAATGTTACCAGCTAGTGAGCAGAGTTGAGGCTGTGCGGGCTATGCATTTTCCAAAGGACTTGGCGGACTACAAGCAGGCTCTTCGGCGGGTTAAATTTGAAGAACTCTTTTATTTCCAAATGCAGCTGCAGGTCTTAAAGAGAGAAACCAAGGCTGTCAGCAATGGATTGAAGATTGATTGGCAGTCGGATGCTGTAGCCGAGAAAAAGCAGAGCTTACCTTTTGAGCTGACTTCAGCTCAGGAGCGCAGTCTGACAGAGATTTTGCAGGATTTGCGATCGCCTGGCCACATGAATCGCCTGCTGCAGGGCGATGTGGGAAGCGGAAAGACAGTAGTCGCTGGTCTAGCTATGTATGCTGTTTATACAGCTGGCTTTCAGTCAGCTCTGATGGTTCCAACAGAAATTTTGGCTGAGCAGCATTTTGACAGCCTAACCCAGCTTTTTCCAGAACTGAAATTGGCCCTACTTACTGGGGGAATGAAAACAGCTGAACGCAGGGAAACCTTATCAGCGATTGAAAACGGTCAGGTAGACATGATTGTCGGAACCCATGCCCTGATTCAGGAAGGGGTCCGTTACCATGCATTGGGCTTGGTCATTATTGACGAGCAGCATCGCTTTGGGGTGGAGCAGCGCCGGATTTTACGGGAAAAGGGAGACAATCCTGATGTCCTCATGATGACGGCGACGCCTATTCCCAGAACCCTTGCAATTACAGCATTTGGTGATATGGATGTATCTATTATTGACCAGATGCCTGCGGGACGCAAGCCTATTATCACCCGCTGGGTCAAGCATGAGCAGCTGGAAGTCGTCCTCGACTGGCTGAAAAAAGAGCTCCACAAGGGCGCTCAGGTCTACTTTATTTCTCCCTTGATTGAGGAGTCAGAAGCTTTGGATCTTAAGAATGCCATTGCCCTAGAAGAAGAACTGACAGCCTATTTTGGTCAGCAGGCCCAAGTGGCTCTGCTTCATGGCAAGATGAAGAGCGAGGAAAAAGAGGCGATTATGCAGGACTTCAAGGAAGGACGGACTGATATTCTGGTCTCTACCACAGTTATTGAGGTCGGAGTCAATGTCCCAAATGCTACGGTGATGGTCATCATAGATGCGGACCGCTTTGGACTCAGCCAGCTTCATCAGCTGAGAGGCCGCGTCGGCCGAGGCAGTAAGCAGTCTTATGCCGTCCTTGTTGCCAATCCTAAGACGGAGTCGGGCAAGCGCCGCATGAAAATCATGACTGAGACGACCGACGGTTTCCTGCTGGCTGAGGAGGATCTGAAAATGCGAGGCTCTGGAGAAATCTTTGGCACTCGGCAGTCTGGTATTCCTGAGTTTCAAGTGGCAGACATCGTAGAAGATTATCCGATTTTAGAAGAAGCCAGAAAGGTTGCCAGTCAGATTACAGCTGATCCGAACTGGCGGACAGATCCTAATTGGCACTTGATTGCTCTGCATTTGGACAAGCGAGATTACCTAGATTAAGAGTTCTTTTGATTAAGTTTACTGCAAGTTATTTATAAGTAGGCTTTAAGTTTGAGGGATTATACTATTGTCAAATCAAAGAAAGAGGTGGGACCAATGACAATGTAAACACCCCTTAAAATCTGGTAACCAAAGCTTGAAGACTAGAAGACCTGCGAGGTATGAGCCACTCAAAGAATAAGAATAATTTAGAATTTTTTCATCATAAATCTCCTAACAATCACAAACTTCACCCAATCGGTGAAGTTTTTTGTATTTGATTGAAAAGACTTGTTCCTTTCAAATAGTAGATAGGGATTGCTGCCGGATTCTTTGACTATAAGCTTTCCCTAAGAAATCTATAAGAGATTCTTAAGTTTAGGGCTGTATCCTTATATCCAAGTAAGAACAAAAAGATTAGGAACAAAGCTTGGAGCTAAACACTCCAAGAGTTTCGTTTTTGCTCTTAAAGAATGAATGATAAGCGAGGTAAAAGCTATGAAAGTTGCAATCAAAGTCCACTATCCAAAGACATTTAAGAAAGCTCAGAAAATAGAGGTGACCTATGGTAAGTGATTATATTTTTGAAATTCTAGCGTCTCTGTTTGAGGTTATCTTCTAAGTCCAGCGATTCAATGAAGTTTTCCCAATGTTAGAATATGAAAGAGTCAAAAAAGTGCTAAGCAAACTTAGCACTTTTTGATTTAAAGAAAATAAATAGGGATTTTTTTCTCAGCCTTCCATATAATCTCGGAGTTCTTGACCTTTGAGTCCAGCATTCAGGGCGATGAGCAGTTTGATTCTGGCTTTTTGGGCATTGAGCTCCTTGACGAAGAAGATACCAGCCTGGTGCAGTTGAACGCCGCCTCCTTCATAAGCATAGACTGGCTCAGCAATTCCGTTAAAACAGCGAGAGACCAGAGCAACTGGCAGTCCGGCTGCTATCATATCAGCCAGTTTGCCAGCCACTTCCTTGGGGAGGTTGCCAGCACCGAATGCCTCTATGATGAGGCCGTCTATCTTGTCTAAATCCAGCATGTCCAGAAGCTCTGTCTTCATGCCTGCATAAGTTGGAATGATGGGCACCAGACCAGAAATGCTGTTTAAGTCAAAGCGGACCCGAGGCTCCGCTGTCTTAAAATAGAGAATTTCCTGCTTCATAATCAAGCCAAGCGGTCCGTGAGTCGGTGTCTGGAAGGTGCTGACATTGGTCGTGTGGGTTTTGGTTACATACTTGGCAGCATGTGCCTCATCATTCATAACGACAAGCACGCCTTTATCACTGGCTTTTTCATCACTAGCTACCCGCAGGGCTGTCAGGTAGTTATAGACTCCGTCGCTCCCCAGCTCATTGGAACTGCGCATAGCCCCGGTCAAAACGACCGGAATCTTCGGCAATTGCATAGTATCCAGAAAGTAAGCCGTCTCTTCTAAAGTGTCCGTCCCATGAGTAATGACTACTCCGTCAAATTGGTCAGCACTGGCTTTGATTTTCTGGTAAAGTTTGAGCATGTGTTGGGGCGTGATATGTGGACTGGGAATATTAAAAAAGTCAATGACTTCCGTCTCTATTCCCTCAAGCGGAACGGTCACATGGTTCATAGGGTTATCAGCATTGGTGACGACAGCCCCAGAGCCGTCAGCCTGCATGGAAATAGTTCCTCCTGTGTGCAGGACCAAGATTTTCTTTGTCATAAATCCTTTTTCTCCTTGTAGTCATAATGCAGAGTTGAAAACTCACATTATGTTTTCATAGATTTTTCATTTCTGTTGCATGGATATTACTCCAGTTTTTCTTTTCTGCAATTCATGTGATTGTATGTCATTTTTGTGTTATAATTTATTGTATCATAAAAGGAAAGAATGAGAAAATCAATGGAAGTAAAGGCCGTCTTTTTTGATATTGATGGGACACTGGTCAATGACAGTCGAACGGTTTTGAAATCTACAGAAAAAGCTATTCAGAGTTTAAAGGAGCAAGGAATATTGGTCGGTTTGGCAACAGGCCGCGGTCCTTTCTTTGTCAAACCTTTTATGGAGCAATTGAACTTAGACTTTGCTGTGACCTATAATGGTCAGTACATTTTTTCAAGAGACAGGGTAATTTCTGCCAGTCCCATTGATAAGCAGAGTTTGCGGGATTTAATCGTCTATGCTAAGAAGCATCGGAAAGAGATTTCCTTGGGAACGGCTGAGGCTATGTTGGGCTCCAAGATTATGTCCTTCGGTATGAGCCCTTTCTCCCAGTGGACTAGCCGTTTCATCCCTAAGCGAATGGCTCGAACAGTCAGTCATGGATTTAATAAGGTCATCAGCAAGGCCTTGCCCCAGCATGAAAAGGATCTCCTGCAGCTGATTCAGGAGCCGATTTATCAAGCTTTGATTTTAGCCAGTCCAGAAGAAAGCCGTAAGATTGAAGCAGACTTTCCTGATTTGAAATTTACCCGCAGCAGCCCCTATGCGGTTGATATTATCAATAAAGATACATCTAAGCTAGAGGGGATTCGCCGAGTCGGCAAGGAATATGGTTTTGACATTCATCAGGTCATGGCCTTCGGTGACTCTGACAATGACTTGGAAATGCTATCGGGAGTTGGCCTCTCCATTGCTATGGGAAATGGAACCAGCTCAGTCAAGGAAGTGGCCAAGCATACGACTAGCAGCAATAGTCAGGATGGGATTCACAAGGCTCTGGAGCATTTTGGCATACTAGCGAGGGAAAAGGTCTTTACCAGCAGCGACCATCACTTTAATAAGGTTAAAGAGTTCCATAGTGTCATGGATGAAAGTACTCAGGAAGAGCCGATTGCCTGGTCGCCTCAGGACGCTCGCTATCGTGCAGGCTTTAAGCTAGAAGAGTTGGTTGAGTTTCTGCGAGCAGCTAGTAACTCAGAGGAAGACTTTGATAGCTCTGTAGCCTATCTCCATCAGGCCCTTGACAAGGCTGCCGACAAGGTTCGCTCCAAGAGTCAGGCTGAGGTTTCTCTAGTCGGTCAGGTGGATGCCTTGATTGATACTCTATACTTCACTTATGGCAGTTTTGTCCTGATGGGAGTGGATCCAGAGCAGCTGTTCGATATTGTCCATCGGGCTAATATGGGCAAAATTTTCCCAGACGGGAAGGCTCACTTTGACCCCGTCACCCATAAAATTCTCAAACCAGATGATTGGGAAGAAAAATACGCTCCCGAAGGAGCTATCAAAGAAGAACTGGAACGACAGATTCAGGCCTACCAGCGTACCTTAGAGCAGAAAGAAGAAAACTAGAGCAGTCATTGAACTGCTCTAGTTTTTATAAAGTCTTTTCTGGATCTCTGACCACTAGTAAGTCAACCTTGGCGTGGCGCAGGATGTATTCAGATGAAGAACCGACTAGCAGCCGTTCAAAGGCATTGAGGCCGGTAGCACCAACCATGATCAGATCTACCTTGTGCTCTTCTGGGATATCTGTTGCCAAGAGAGTCTTGGGATTGCCCATCTCAATGACAATGTCAACATACTTGATACCGGATTTTTGAGCCTTTTCTTTCAACTCTGCTGTCAGCTTTTTAGCATCTTCCTGTAAGTCCTCGTAGACATCTGCATCAAAGGTTGAGACACTTTGCAAAGCCCGGGTGTCAATGACATGGGCGATAGTGAGACGAGAGCCGTTTCGGAGGGCCACGTTAACACCCTTTTCAAAGGCTAGTTCGGATTCGTGAGAACCATCTACAGCAACCATAATGTTTTCATATTTCTGAGTCATAGAGCTACCTCCTCTAAAATGGTCGGCAAAGGACGTCGCATCATTCACAGAATGATTGGGCTGACCAAAAATCAATCAGTCCATAACGTCCGAGTGATTTGCAACTATTTTCTTGTTTCTATTGTAACCCTTTTCAGAAAAAAAGTAAAGATAAAATGGAAATGCTGTCAGAAAATTGCAAGCAGAAAAAGATTCCTTTACTTTGAGGGGTTAGAAAAGGAATAGTGCTCTTTATCTTATAAATCGCTTCATAATCGCGTGAAAAGTGAGCTTATTTTTTTGTTGTCAATCGCTTTTTCTGGTGGTATAATGATAACATTCTGATGAATAGAGGAAAAATAAGAATGAAAGAATTTGACAAGTCCAGCAAGCTGGAACATGTTGCCTATGATATTCGCGGTCCGGTTTTGGATGAAGCTATGCGCATGCGGGCCAACGGTGAAAAAATTCTCCGCCTCAATACAGGAAATCCGGCTGAATTTGGTTTTACCGCTCCTGATGAGGTCATTCATGATTTGATTATGAATGCGCGTGACAGTGAGGGTTACTCTGACTCCAAGGGGATTTTTTCAGCCCGTAAGGCTATCATGCAGTACTGCCAGCTTAAGAATTTTCCTAATGTAGATATTGATGA
This sequence comes from Streptococcus sanguinis, assembly GCF_020729725.1. Taxonomy (GTDB): domain Bacteria; phylum Bacillota; class Bacilli; order Lactobacillales; family Streptococcaceae; genus Streptococcus; species Streptococcus sanguinis_V. Next base: position 394,833 of record NZ_JAJEPA010000012.1, read on the forward strand.
TATTTATCTGGGAAATGGTGTCAGCGAGCTGATTGTCATGTCCATGCAGGGCTTGCTGGATGACGGGGACGAGGTGCTGGTACCAATGCCAGACTATCCACTCTGGACGGCTGCAGTCAGTCTGGCTGGTGGGAATGCTGTTCACTATGTCTGTGATGAGCAGGCAGAATGGTATCCAGATATTGACGATATCAAGTCAAAAATAACATCTAATACCAAGGCTATCATTATCATTAACCCTAACAATCCAACAGGAGCGCTTTATCCTAAGGAACTGCTGCTGGAGATTGTGGAAATTGCTCGCCAGAACAATCTCATTATCTTTGCAGATGAAATTTATGACCGCATGGTGATGGACGGAAATGTCCATACGTCTGTGGCTAGTCTGGCTCCTGATATCTTCTGTGTCAGTATGAATGGTCTTTCCAAGTCGCACCGCATTGCAGGCTTCCGTGTTGGCTGGATGGTACTATCTGGTCCTAAACATCATGTTAAGGGTTATATCGAAGGATTGAACATGCTCTCCAACATGCGCCTGTGCTCTAATGTCTTGGCTCAACAAGTCGTCCAAACCTCACTTGGCGGTCATCAATCTGTGGATGAACTGCTGTTGCCAGGTGGTCGTATCTATGAGCAGCGTAATTTCATCTATCAGGCTATTCAGGATATTCCAGGACTGTCAGCTGTAAAACCTAAAGCTGGTCTCTATATTTTCCCGAAAATTGACCGGAACATGTATCACATCGACGACGATGAGCAGTTTGTGCTCAATTTCCTCAAGCAGGAAAAAGTCCTTCTCGTCCATGGACGAGGTTTTAACTGGAAGGATCCAGATCATTTCCGCATCGTTTATCTGCCTCGAGTAGATGAGCTAGCTCAAATCCAAGAAAAAATGACGCGCTTCTTGCGCCAATATCGCCGTTAATAAGCGGATGTTATAAAAAGGCTGGAAAATATTCCGGCCTTTTTATAACTTATTTTACATATTTTTTAGTCCAATGGTTGTCTTTGAATTGCAAAAATAAAAAAAATTAAGATGCTCTGGAAATTGAATTTGAGGTCGATTGGTAAAAATTATAGGTGGTTTTACCGACATTTTTTAGGAATTTGTCCAACATTTTTTATGTATCTGTCCAAAAATGCTTAAAAAAATGTGTTAGCGTCTTCCTTCCAGAAGACAAACATGATAGAATGTGTTTGTCAATGTTTTTAACAATGATGAAAAAGTGGAGGAGATTATATTGACAATGAAAAAGACACTTAGTGCTTTTTCTGTCAGTGCAGCGGCATTGTCTTTGGTGCTCGCAGAAGGAGTTCAGGCTGATCAATTAGTTGATAATCAGTCTTATTCTGATGCGCCCGTTAGTCAAAGCCAACCACAGGCAGAAAACACACAAAAGGATGAATCTGTTTCGAAAGAACAGGTAGATGCTGCTCAGGCTCTTGTAAAAGAAGCCGACAGCAATGTTGCACAAGGGAAAGCTGATTTGGCTCAAGCTCAGGCAAATACTGCTGCGGCTCAAAGTCAGGTCGAGCAAGCACAAGCTGAAGCTAACCGGGCACAGGAGGCAGCTGATAAAGCTGGTCCGGAAGCTATTGAAACAGCTAAGCAAGAAGAGAGCAATCAAAAAGCTCAAGTGGACAGCAACAAGTCAGAACTGGCTAAAGCTGACCAAGCAACTAAGACGGCTGAAGCTGAGCGCGATGCCCAGGCAGCCAAGACTAAAGAAGCTCAAGAGCAAGCGAAAACTCAAGAAGGACGCCTTGCTAAAGCTCAAAACGACGTGAAGGAAGCTCAGGCCAACCTAAGTGGGGACGCTACAGCTAAAGCAGAAAAAAATGTGAAAGCAGCCCAAGACAAGGTGGCAGCTGACCAGTCTGCTGTTGAAAAAGCGCAAGCAAAAGTAGCTACAGCTCGTCAGACTGACAGTCAGAAGCAAGCTGAGGTTGCAAAAGCTCAGACCAACCAGACTCAGGCTAAGACGGCTCGTGATGCTTCTCAAAAGAACTTGCAGGAAAAAACTGTTGCGGCTGAGAAGACTCAGTCAGATCTGAACCAAGCTCAACAGGCTTTGCAAAAGGCTCAAGCTGGAAAAATTACTGCTGAAGCTTCTAGCAATAAAAACCGCGTTTCAATGACTCCGGAATACATTGCAGCCTTGAGAGAGCTAATCGTACCAAATTTATCAGAGCAAAAAACTAATGAGATTCAAAATAGACTGGCTGCACTTAATGCCAGTGCTAAGGCTCTCAATCGTTATGTAGCAGATCCTACAGATAGCAAAGCTTTGATTGATACCAACAATATTCCACAGAATGTTCGTCAGGAACTTTCACAGTTTGCTTCAGAACTCATCAACCAACTGCGTACTCAGATGGGAACAGGTGAAGTGGTTGTGACACCGTCTTCAATTGATTTCGCTGATAAGGTGGCGACAGAATACCGCAAAGACAACTGGAACTGGGATTTGATGGAGAAATACCATCACGATGCTAAAGCAATTAACCGCGTAGCGCGTGAATATGGTTTAATGACCACAAGTGCTGAGCAAGAGAGCAAAGGTCTCCAGTATTATGAAAACGCTTATATTTGGAGAGAAAAAGCTGGCCAAATGAGTGTGGCTGAAATGAAGAGACGAATCTATGATTCTGTTGTTGAATTCATGTTTAATGGCTATGAATGGCTGCATGCTACATCTATCTCAGGTCTCAATACTGGCCGCCAGAAAAACTATCTGGGAGTTGATTTCTCAATGGAAGGCGACATCACTATGGCTCATTTCACCATTGTGTCAGAAGATCAAGTCAAGTATGCCAGCAAAAAGAACTTCAATGCCAGCCCGATTACAGGCAAAGCTGCAACAGCAAAAGTAGATCCGCAGGAAGTAGCTCAGGCTCAAACTGCCTATGACGCTGCCTTCAAGGCTAATCAACTGGCTCTGGCATCTAAGGGAGTTGCTCAGACTACTTACAATCGGAAGGCTGCAGCTCTAGAGCAAGCCAACCAGCAACTGGCTCAGGCCCAAGCTCAAGCAGGTGAGTCAGCAACTGCTCAGGCCCAAGCAGCTCTTGCTGCAGCTCAAGAGAAGTTGGCAGCTGATCAAGCGGATTTGGCAGCAGCACAAGCAGCCCTGCAAAACTCAAACTTGGATGACAAGACTAAAGCAGAAAAATTAACTCAGGCCCAAGCAGCTCTGACTGCTGTTCAAGCGACAGTTGCCGCAGCTCAAGAAGCTCTAAAAACTGAATCAGATAAGTTGGCTCAGCTAGACGCAGCTTTGAATGCAGCAAAAGAAAGAAAGACTAATCTTGAAAAAGCTGTTACAGATGCTGAAGCAGCATTGCAAATGGCTAAAGAGTCATTGTCAAATCTTGAAAATGCAGAAGAAAACTTGGAACAAGCTAAAACTAAACTAGCCGCAGCTCAGGCTGCTTACCAAGCAGCTCTTACAGCTCAAACAGATCAAGAAGCAAAAGTAGCAGTTTTAACTGCTGTTCAAGCACAAGCTAAGGCGACATATGACTTGCTAGCTCAAACTTATGCTGAGCAGAATAAGGAAGAAGATATTCGCTATTACCAATCTGTTTTGGCTCACACAGAGGAGCGTTTCGCTCGCTCTCCGCTTGCTGGACAAGTAGGAGATCCTCAGCATACAGCTCTTGGAACTACTGGAAATGCTGGAAGTGCTAGCTCTGGAAATCATAAGCAGACAGCTGCTTCAGGTCATGCCTTGCCTAAGACAGGAGAAAACTCTTCTTGGCTTCTTCTAGCAGGCCAAATGCTTCTGCTCATGGCTATGAAATTGTTCTACAAGAAGCGTTCTCTTGATTAGAAAGAACAAAAGTAATCAAAAACAGTCAAATTCTTGACTGTTTTTTGTTTAATATAACTTGACATATCAAGTCATATACCTGAAAAATTCTTTATTTTATAGAATTGTATGTAATTGTTTTTCAATAAAAAATTTTCAGATAATTATTGAAATTTCACTGCTTTTATGTTACAATGAAGCTAATAAATATGAGGTAAAAATATGGCCGATTTACTAGAAAAAACACGAAAAATTACGTCTATTCTGAAACGCTCGGAGGAGCAGATGCAGGAAGATTTGCCCTACAATGCTATTACGCGTCAGTTGGCTGATATTATCCACTGCAATGCCTGTATTATCAATAGCAAGGGCCGTCTTCTAGGCTATTTCATGCGCTATAAGACCAATAATGACCGCGTAGAAGCTTTTTTCCAAGATAAGAATTTCCCAGAGGAGTATGTCCAAGAAGCCAATCTGGTCTATGAAACGGAAGCTAATCTGCCGGTTACGCATGATTTGACGATTTTTCCGGTAGAGACCAAGGATGATTTTCCAGATGGCCTGACTACCATTGCTCCCATTCATGTTTCAGGGATTCGTTTAGGCTCATTGATTATCTGGCGTAATGACAAGGAATTTGCGGACGATGATCTGATTTTGGTTGAGATTGCCAGCACAGTGGTTGGTATCCAGCTGCTTAACTTCCAGCGGGAAGAGGATGAAAAAAATATCCGCCGCCGGACGGCAGTGACCATGGCAGTCAATACTCTGTCTTACTCAGAACTGAGAGCTGTTTCAGCAATTTTGGGCGAGCTCAATGGCAATGAAGGCCAGCTGACTGCATCTGTCATTGCTGATCGCATTGGGATTACCCGTTCAGTGATTGTCAATGCCTTGCGTAAGCTGGAAAGTGCTGGGATTATTGAAAGCCGCTCACTGGGGATGAAAGGAACTTATTTGAAAGTTCTTATTACGGATGTCTTTGATGAAATTAAAAAGAGGGACTACTAATGGCTAAAGCACTGATTTCCATTGATTATACAGTTGATTTTGTCGCAGATGAGGGAAAGTTGACAGCAGGAGCGCCAGCACAGGCAATTTCTGAAGCCATTGCTCAAGTGACTGAGGCAGCTTTTGACAGAGGAGATTATATCTTCTTTGCTATTGATGCCCATGATGATAATGATGCCTTTCACCCAGAAAGCAAGCTGTTTCCGCCTCATAATATCAAAGGAACTAGCGGTCGCAATCTTTATGGTCCTTTGGCTGATTTTTATGAGAAGCATCAAGCAGACTCTCGGGTCTTTTGGATGGATAAGCGCCATTATTCTGCCTTTTCCGGTACGGATTTAGATATTCGCTTGCGGGAAAGAAAAGTAGATACGGTCATTTTGACGGGAGTCTTAACGGATATTTGCGTCTTGCATACAGCGATTGATGCCTATAATCTTGGTTATCAGATTCAGGTGGTAGAGCCGGCAGTGGCTTCCCTATCAGAGGAAAATCACAAATTTGCCTTAAACCACTTGCAAAATGTCCTGGGTTCGACTATAATAGATACAATTTAAGAGTAAAAGAGAAGCAGAGTAGGCTTGCTGACTTGCACAGAGAGTGCTGATAGCTGAGAGCAGCACCAAGAAAGCAAAAACCGAAGAACATGTTTCGTAATCTTTTGTGTGATTAAGCACAAACGTCGCTCACGTTACGAGCTCAGAGGCTGCCTTTTAGGGCGGCGAATAACAGTGGTACCACGGCTTTCGTCTGTTTTATAGACGAAAGCTTTTTATTTTGCAGTAGGTCAGGTGAAGACGATGGGGAAATATAGCTAATATCCTGAGCAACAGGGCGGAGCTACTAATTGATTTGAAAGGGAAAGAACATGAAAGAAATTTTTATCGGAAACTATGGTTTAGAGCAGGTCGGACAGACCATGACCGCAACTGGCTGGGTGGCCAATATCCGCAATCACGGCAAGCTAGCCTTTATTGAGTTGCGGGACCGCGAGGGTTTGCTTCAGGTCTTCGTTGGCGGTGAGATTGAAGATTTTACTAAGCTGGAAGACATTGGCAAAGAGGATGTCATTGCTGTGACGGGGCAAGTAGTTCAGCGGGAAGAACGCTTTGTCAATAAGTCCATCAAGTCTGGTCAGGTTGAGCTGAGGGCTGAAAAGATTGAGGTTATTGCTAGCAGCAAGGCATTGCCTTTTGAGCTGGACCAGCATGCTCATACTGGGGAAGACCTGCGTCAGAAATACCGCTACCTAGACTTGCGCCGTGAGAAGATGACCCATAACCTTAAACTACGTCACCAGGTCACCTCAACCATTCGGGAATATTTGAATGGTTTGGACTTTTTGGAAGTCGAGACGCCTTATCTGACTAAGTCAACTCCTGAAGGAGCTAGAGATTTCTTGGTGCCTAGTCGGGTCTTTAAAAATCAATTCTATGCGCTGCCTCAGAGCCCACAGATGCTCAAGCAATTGCTGATGGGAGCAGGACTTGAGCGCTATTATCAGATTGTTCGTTGTTTCCGTGACGAAGACCTGCGGGGCGATCGTCAGCCAGAGTTTACCCAGGTGGATTTGGAGTTGAGTTTTGCAAGCGAAGAAGAAATCCGAGCTCTGGTTGAAGCCATGCTCAAGGCTGTTGTCAAGAAAACTCATGGTTTAGAGTTAACAGAAGATTTTCCGACTATCAGCTATGATGAGGCTATGAGCCGCTTCGGCTCTGATAAGCCAGATACACGCTTTGGTTTAGAGCTGAAGAATTTGACGGATTTATGCCAGTCCAATGAATCGCTTCTTATCAAGAAAGCCTTGGATAGCCAAGAGGAAGTGATGGGAATCTGTGTGCCAGATGCAGCTAGTGCTTTTAGCAAGAAACAGCTGAGTCACTACTATCAGGAAATGAAGGAATTTGGCTGCAGTCGTTTTGCCAGCCTCAAGGTTGAAAATAGTCAGTTAGTTGGTGATTTGGCTAGCACCTTTGAGGCTGAGAGTCGGGATTTACTAGCACGTTTTGAGGCCAAGGATGGAGACCTCATCCTGCTAGTCATGGCCAAGAAGCGTCGAGCTCAGGAAGCTTTGGGGCATCTGCGTATAGAAGTCGCAAAAGCTTTGGATTTGATTGACCCGAGTCTGATTCATTTCCTTTGGGTTGTGGATTGGCCGCTGCTGGAGTGGAATGAAGACCAAAACCGCTATCAAGCCATGCACCATCCTTTCACACAGGGGATTTTTGAAGATGGACAGGAGCCAGACCAATTCCGCAGCCATGCCTACGACATCGTCTTGAATGGCTATGAAATTGGCGGTGGGAGTCTACGGATTCATGACAGGAAGGCTCAGGAAGCTATGTTTGAGCTTTTAGGCATGAGCCGAGAAGACTATGAACGGGACTTTGGTTTCTTCCTGGAAGCCTTAGAATACGGCTTCCCACCACACGGCGGCTTGGCTCTGGGCTTAGATCGCTTGGTTATGATTTTGGCTGGGGAAGAAAATATCCGGCAAGTCATCGCTTTTCCGAAAAATGGTACTGGCTTTGATCCTATGCTGGAAAGTCCAAGTTTGGTGGAACAAAGACAGCTCAAAGAACTGCATTTAGAATTGAAGAATTAGCCTGAAATATGGTAAAATGAAATGATGCGAATTCCTGAAGAATGGCAGGAAGAAGCTGAAGAAAAGAGCTAGCGGATGGCAAATAAATGAGCGTCCCTAGCTTGTCAAAGTAAAGGTGAGCTAAGCTCTGGAAATAAAAAAATCATCTCAAATTCTTATTTTCAGTCGCTAAAGCTCACATATCTTATGAAAGGAATCAGAGATGAAGATTACTCAAGAAGAAGTAAGTCACGTTGCTAAGCTGTCAAAACTGGCTTTCTCACCAGAAGAAACGGCTGAGTTTGCAACGACCTTAACCAAGATTGTCGACATGGTCGAATTGCTCAATGAAGTGGACACGGAAGGGGTGCCTTTCACTTCCAATGTAGCTGCCAATATCAACTATATGCGAGAAGATGTGGCTCAGCCAGGCTGGAACCGGGAAGAGCTTTTCCAAAATGTACCTGAAAAAGAGCGGGGCTACATCAAAGTGCCTGCCATCCTAGATGACGGAGGAGATGCCTAATGACTTTTAATCACAAGACCATTGAAGAGCTGCACGATTTGCTGGTCAAGAAAGAAATTTCTGCGGTAGAGTTAACTCAGGCAACTTTGGCAGACATCAAAGAACGTGAAGCAGCTGTGGACAGCTTTATTACTGTCAGCGAAGAGAAGGCTTTGGCTCAGGCTGCGGCTCTGGATGCTAGGGGCATTGATGCGGACAATCTTATGAGCGGAATTCCGCTGGCAGTCAAGGATAATATCTCAACCAAGGGGATTTTGACGACGGCTGCTTCTAAGATACTCTACAATTACAAGCCGATTTTCGATGCTACCAGCGTGGAGAAGCTCTACGGTAAGGACATGATTATCGTCGGGAAGACCAACATGGACGAGTTTGCCATGGGGGGATCCAGCGAAAACTCTTACTTTAAGACGACTAAGAATGCTTGGGACAGCAGCAAGGTTCCTGGTGGATCATCTGGTGGTTCAGCAACAGCTGTTGCTTCTGGTCAGGTTCGTCTGTCACTGGGTTCAGATACGGGTGGTTCTATTCGTCAGCCGGCTTCCTTTAACGGTGTAGTCGGCCTCAAGCCAACCTACGGACGGGTTTCCCGTTTTGGTCTCATTGCTTTTGGTTCTTCCTTAGACCAGATTGGGCCTTTCTCTCAAACGGTTAAGGAAAATGCACAGCTTCTGAATGTTATTTCTGGTAATGATCCTAAGGATTCTACATCATCACAAGAAGCAGTGCCAGACTTTACCAGCAAGATTGGCCAAGATATCAAGGGAATGAAGATTGCCCTGCCTAAGGAATACATGGGTGAGGGAATTGACAGCAAGGTTAAGGAAACGATTTTAGCAGCGGCGAAGCACTTGGAAAGCTTGGGAGCTATCGTTGAAGAAGTCAGCCTACCTCACAGCAAGTACGGCGTGGCAGTCTACTATATCATTGCTTCCTCTGAAGCCAGCTCGAACCTGCAGCGTTTTGACGGTATTCGCTATGGCTACCGCGCAGAAGGCATTGAAAATCTAGAAGATGTCTATGTCAAATCTCGCAGCGAAGGCTTTGGTGAAGAGGTGAAACGCCGCATCATGCTGGGGACGTTCAGCTTGTCATCTGGTTACTACGATGCTTACTTCAAGAAAGCTGGTCAGGTTCGGACCTTGATTATGCAAGATTTTGCTAAGGTTTTTGAAAAATACGACTTGATCTTAGGCCCAACTGCACCAACTGTAGCTTATGACTTGGGCAGTCAAAACCAAGATCCAGTGGCTATGTATCTGGCTGACCTTTTGACCATTCCAGTCAATCTGGCTGGCCTGCCGGGCATTTCAATCCCAGCTGGCTTTGCAGATGGTCTTCCTGTCGGCTTGCAACTGATTGGTAACCACTTTGATGAAGTGACCATCTATCAGGCAGCCGCAGCATTTGAAGCAACGACTGACTACCACAAACAGCAGCCAGTTATCTTTGGAGGTGAAAAATAATGAACTTTGAAACAGTTATCGGACTGGAAGTCCATGTTGAATTGAAGACCAATTCAAAAATTTTCTCTCCGGCTCCAGCTCACTTCGGTGAAGATCCAAATGCCAACACCAATATCATTGACTGGTCCTTCCCAGGTGTTTTGCCTGTTATGAACAAGGGTGTTATTGACTATGGTATCAAGGCTGCTCTGGCTTTGAACATGGATATTCACCAGAAGATGCACTTTGACCGCAAGAATTACTTTTATCCGGACAATCCAAAAGCCTATCAAATTTCTCAGTTTGATGAGCCGATTGGCTACAATGGCTGGATTGAGATTGAGCTAGAAGATGGCACGACCAAGAAAATCCGTATCGAGCGGGCCCACTTGGAAGAAGATGCAGGAAAGAATACCCACGGCAGCGATGGCTATTCTTATGTGGACCTCAACCGTCAAGGGGTGCCTCTGATTGAGATTGTATCGGAAGCAGATATGCGCAGTCCAGAAGAAGCTTATGCCTATCTGACTGCCCTCAAGGAAATTATCCAGTACACGGGCATTTCGGATGTCAAGATGGAAGAGGGTTCCATGCGGGTGGATGCTAATATTTCCATCCGTCCTTACGGACAGGAAGAGTTTGGTACTAAGACTGAGCTGAAAAACCTTAACTCCTTCAACTTTGTCCGCAAGGGTCTAGCATTTGAGGAAAAACGTCAGGCTGAAATCCTACGCAGCGGTGGTCAAATTCGTCAGGAAACCCGTCGTTATGACGAAGCGTCTGGCGAAACCCTGCTCATGCGGGTCAAGGAAGGTTCAGCGGACTACCGTTACTTCCCAGAGCCTGATCTGCCTATCTTTGAGATTGAGGATGCTTGGATTGAGCAAGTACGCAGCAGTCTGCCAGCCTTTCCAAAAGAACGCCGGGCTAAGTATGTGGGCGATTACGGCCTGTCTGACTACGATGCCAAGCAGTTGACAGCGACCAAGGCTGTGTCAGACTTCTTTGAAGCAGCTCTTGCAGCAGGCGGTGACGCCAAGGCTGTCTCTAACTGGCTTCAAGGGGAAGTGGCTCAATACCTCAATGCCGAAGGCAAGACCATCTCTGAGATTGAGCTAACACCTGAGAACCTGACTGAGATGATTGCTCTGATTGCAGACGGAACGATCTCCTCTAAGATCGCTAAGAAGGTCTTTGTCCATCTAGCTAAAAACGGTGGCTCTGCCAAGGAATATGTACAGAAAGCAGGCCTGATTCAAATCTCAGACCCTGCCCAGCTTCTTCCAATCATCCAAGAAGTATTTGCCAACAATGAAAAAGCCATCAATGACTATAAGGGCGGCAACAAGAATGCGGCTAAGTCCCTAATCGGCCAGCTCATGAAGGCAACCAAGGGTCAAGCCAACCCACAAGTAGCACAAAAACTGCTCAATGAAGAGTTGGAGAAATTATAGAAATAAGTAGAAAACCAGTCGTGAGGCTGGTTTTTAATCTTTTCTTTAGCCATTAGTTATGTTAAAATAATTAAAAAACAAAGGAGTCTTTTATGTCGGAAATCAAAGTGAAACGTGGGACAGGTTTTGTTGGAATTATTGGAAAGTTTCCAATCTTTATTAATGATCAGAAAGTGGGCGCAATTAAGAATGGTGATGAGGCTGTCTTCCCTATTGAGGGGGAAGAAGCTGTTGTTCGTGTAGGAGCAGCTCCTATGAAAACCAAGCCAGTAACAGTTAAAGCAGGACAAACCTTGCTGATTGAAACAAATTTTACTAATTTTTCTATTTGTTTGGGAACTCTAGTAGTTGCTTTTCTATTTGGTGGATTGTTTCGTGCGATTCTCTTGATTCTTTATATTGTTTTAATGTTCCTTCTTCCTTTCTACTCTGCTAGAATTGCAGAATAAACTTGATACCAGCAGATGCTGGTTTTTTGTATGTTATTTTTTGAAAATGTAGCTAATCTTTTGACAAGATTTCTGAAAGGGTTTACAATAAAACTAACAAATTATAAAGTGAGGTATGTTTATGGCAAAAATGAATGCTGCGCGTTGGTATGGCGCTAAAGATGTTCGTATTGAAGAAGTGGATGTACCGGAAGTCAAACCGCATCAGGTTAAAATTGCTGTCAAGTTCACAGGAATCTGTGGAACTGACTTGCATGAATACTTGGACGGACCGATTTTTATTCCGACAGAAACAGAGCATGTCTACTCTGGGCAGAAAGCGCCTGTGACATTGGGACATGAGTTTGCTGGGGAGATTGTTGAGGTCGGCAGTGCTGTGACACGGGTGAAAGTTGGCGATCGGGTGGCTGTTGAGCCTATTTTAGCTAAGCATAATCTTGTCGGTGATTACAATCTGGACCCCAATCTAAACTTTGTCGGTTTGGCGGCAGACGGTGGTTTTGCCAAATACTGTGTTTTGGACGGAGACATTGTTCACAAAGTTCCAGACAGCCTTAGCTATGAGCAGGCAGCTTTGACAGAACCTGCTGCTGTGGCTGTTTACGCAGTTCGTCAGTCAGCTCTTAAGACGGGCGATACCGCGGTGGTCTTCGGTTTGGGTCCAATCGGGCTCTTGATTGTTGAGGCTTTGCGGGCAGCCGGTGCCTCTAAGATTTACGGAGTTGAATTATCTCCAGAACGCCAAGCCAAGGCTGAGGAGCTTGGGGCCATCATTGTGCGTCCAGAAGAGGGCGAAGATGTGGTAGCTGCTATTCATCGTTTAACTGGTGGCGGGGCAGATGTGTCTTATGAAGTAACTGGAGTGCCGGTTGTGCTGGGGCAGGCTTTAGCTGCTGTTCACAAGGCTGGAGAATGTATGGTGGTTTCTATCTGGGAACGAGAAGCTAGCATTAACCCTAATGAATTTGCCATTCAAGAAAAAACGCTCAAGGGTATTATCGCTTACCGGCATATTTTCCCTAAGGTGCTGGAACTGATGGAGCAGGGTTATTTCTCTGCAGACAAGCTTGTGACCAAGAAGATTAAGCTGGAGGATATTGTGCAAGAAGGCTTTATCGAGCTGACCCAGGACAAGGCGCAGATCAAGATTTTGGTATCGCAAGAATAAATCTTTGCTTAATCATGAGATGAAAATCAGTCAAAACTGGCTGATTTTTCTTTATGGATTATGCTATAATAAGCAAAGATATAGAAAGAGGTTTAGGATGTCAAAAGTTTTGAAAGGGACCATATTTTTGAACCGCACCCCAAAAGTTAGATTTTTTCTGTCTAACTTTTGGGGTGCGGTTCAATTCAACTTCTTTTTATTTGGAGACCATTTTCCAGAAAAAATCAATGATATAAGTTAGTCCGTAGGTATAGATGATGAGAGTGACGGGCTTGCAGAGAAGGATAATTAGCATGTACTTTTTGAAAGTCATCTTGGTCAGGGCCGCCAGCATGCAGAGAAAGTCGGCTGGACTGATGGGCCAAATCATCATGAAGATAAAGAAGCGCTCAAAGCGATTACCCTTATCCAGCCAGCCGATGTATTTATCATAGGTGCGCTTGCTGACGACAGACTGAACAAAGGCCGGACCGTAGGTGCGCGCCAGATAAAATATCAGGGCGCAGCCAATGACAATACCGATATAGTTATAAATGGTGCCGATGATATGGCCGTAGATGAAAACGCCAGCAACAGAGGTCAGGGCGCCAGGGATAATGGGTACGACCGTCTGTAGAATCTGCAGGAAGATAAAGAGAGGCGGTCCCCAGATGCCAGCCTGCTGGATAAAGGCTGAGAGAGTTTCCTTGGACTGGAGAATGCCTGCGAAATAGGCCCAAAGACAAAAGGCCACCGTTCCTAGAGCGCCAATGGCGGACGACCAGTTGATAATTTTTTGCAAAAGAGGGGAAACAGCCTGCATCTGTCTGTTTTTTTCTGCCATACAAACCTCCAGGACATTTATACTATCACCACTATAATATCATCTTTTGTCCTTTTTGTAACCTTTGAGGCTGAAGGTGTCAAAAAGCCCATTTTATGCTATAATAATGAGAATACGAATTTTTGGAGAGAGATGTGGCGATTGAAGATTATATGCCAGACTTTGCGGTTGAGGCAGTTTACGATTTGACAGTAGAGAGTTTGAAAAGACAGGGTATCAAAGCGGTTTTGGTGGATTTGGATAACACCTTGATTGCTTGGAATAATCCTGATGGGACCCCAGAGATGAAGAAGTGGCTCCATGATTTGCGGGACGCGGGCATTCGGATAATCGTGGTGTCCAATAATAACCAAAAACGGGTCAAGCGGGCTGTTGAAAAGTTTGAAATTGACTATATCTACTGGGCTATGAAACCCTTCACTTGGGGCATTGACCGAGCGCTCAAGCTTTTTCATTTTGAAAAAAATGAAGTGGTCATGGTGGGCGACCAGCTCATGACGGATATTCGGGCAGCTCATCGGGCCGGGATTCGTTCGATTTTGGTGAAGCCACTGGTTGAGCACGACTCTATCAAGACTCAAATCAATCGGGCGCGTGAACGCCGTGTGCTCAAGAAAATCAATGAAAAATACGGCCCTATTCAATACAAAAAAGGAATTTAAGCATGGAAGAACTTCTCTGCATTGGCTGCGGAGCCACTATTCAGACAGAAGATAAGGACAAGCTAGGCTATACGCCCCAGTCAGCTCTAGAAAAAGGCTTGGAGACAGGTGAACTCTATTGTCAGCGCTGTTTCCGCCTGCGCCATTATAATGAAATCAGCGATGTCCAGCTGACGGATGATGATTTTCTGCGGCTTCTCCACGAAGTTGGAGATAGCGACGCCTTGGTCGTCAATGTTGTCGATATTTTTGACTTTAATGGCTCGGTCATTCCTGGCCTGCCTCGCTTTGTCGCTGGAAATGATGTTCTCTTGGTTGGGAATAAAAAGGACATTCTGCCAAAGTCGGTCAAGGATGGCAAGGTGACCCAATGGCTGACGGAACGGGCTCACGAAGAAGGTCTGCGTCCAGTCGATGTGGTCCTGACCTCTGCTCAGAACAAGCAGGCCATCAAGGACTTGATTGACAAGATTGAGCACTGTCGTAAAGGGCGTGATGTTTATGTGGTTGGAGTGACCAATGTGGGCAAATCCACTTTGATTAATGCGATTATCCAGGAAATTACAGGCGACAAGGATATTATTACGACTTCGCGCTTCCCAGGTACGACTCTGGATAAAATCGAGATTCCTTTGGCAGATGGCAGTCATATCTATGATACGCCGGGTATCATCCATCGTCACCAGATGGCTCACTATCTATCTGCTAAGAATCTCAAATACGTCAGTCCCAAAAAGGAAATCAAACCCAAAACATACCAGCTCAATCCAGAGCAAACCCTCTTCTTGGGTGGTTTGGGTCGCTTTGACTTTGTGGCGGGAGACAAGCAAGGCTTCACAGCTTATTTTGATAATGAGCTTAAGCTCCACCGGACCAAGTTGCAAGGTGCTAGCGAATTTTATGACAAACATGTCGGCAGTCTCTTAGTGCCACCAGTTGGCAAGGAAAAAGAAGAGTTTCCAGCCTTGGTTAAGCATGAATTTACCATTAAGGACAAGACGGATATCGTCTTCTCAGGTTTGGGCTGGATTCGCGTCAGTGGACCTGCCCGAGTAGCTGGCTGGGCGCCAGAGGGTGTGGCGGTTGTCACTCGGAAAGCTATTATTTAATACTCAAGAAACCAAGGGGAATAACTCCCCTTAAAATAAGGAAGGAAAAGGCTGTGAACAGTGATGAGATAAACAGGTCCTAACTGTCTCAAGCCTTATAGAAGAACATGACACTAACATCAAAACAACGCGCCTTTCTCAACAGTCAGGCACATAGTCTCAAGCCTATCATTCAGATTGGGAAAAATGGACTCAACGACCAAATCAAAACCAGCGTCCGTCAGGCACTGGACGCACGAGAACTGATTAAGGTTACGCTCTTGCAGAATACGGATGAAAATATCCACGAGGTCGCTGAGATTCTGGAAGAGGAAATCGGGGTGGATACGGTGCAGAAGATTGGCCGGATCTTGATTCTCTACAAGCAGTCCAGCAAAAAGGAAAATCGCAAACTCTCTGTCAAAGTCAAGCAAATTTAAGGAAAAATTTCTGTGGAGATGTCAGCCTATGGCTATTGAATTACTAACCCCCTTTACCAAGGTGGATTTAGAACCAGAAGTTAAAGATAAAAAACGCAAGCAGATTGGCATTTTAGGTGGGAATTTCAACCCTGTCCACAATGCTCATTTGGTCGTGGCAGATCAGGTTCGCCAACAGTTGGGCTTAGATGAGGTCCTGCTCATGCCAGAGTACGAGCCGCCCCATGTGGACAAGAAAGAGACCATTGATGAACAGCATCGGCTGAAAATGTTGGAGCTGGCTATTGAGGGTATTGAAGGCCTAGGAATTGAAACCATTGAGCTGGAGCGCAAGGGGATTTCCTATACCTACGACACCATGAAGCTCTTGACAGAGCAGCATCCAGATACAGACTATTACTTTATCATCGGTGCAGATATGGTGGATTATCTGCCCAAGTGGTACCGGATTGATGAGCTGGTTGAGCTAGTTCAATTTGTCGGTGTTCAGCGACCGCGCTACAAGGCAGGGACTTCTTATCCTGTTATCTGGGTGGATGTGCCGCTTATGGATATTTCTTCCAGTATGGTGCGGGATTTTCTGGCTCAGGGACGGACTCCTAATTTCCTGTTGCCTCAGCCAGTCTTAGACTATATCGAGAAAGAAGGGCTTTACCTATGACCTATGAAAGCTATATCAGCATGAGTCGTGAGGCCTTGCTGGCTAAGATGGAAACAGTCATGCCTGAGAAACGCCTGCGTCATTGTCTGGGTGTGGAAAAGGCTGCCCGTGAATTAGCGGAGCGCTTCGGTCTTGACGTCGAAAAAGCAGGTCTGACAGGTCTCCTACACGACTATGCTAAGAAGGTCTCGGACGAGGAGTTTCTGGCCTTGATTGATAAATACCAGCTGGATCCGGGCCTGAAAAACTGGGGCAATAATGTCTGGCATGGCATGGTGGGCATTTACAAGATTCAGGAAGATTTAGGCATCGAAGATGCAGAGATTCTCCGAGCCATCGAGATTCATACAGTGGGGAGTAGCACCATGTCTGAGCTGGACAAGGTCGTCTATGTCGCTGACTATATCGAGCACAACCGAGACTTTCCGGGAGTGGATAAGGCTAGAGAGCTGGCTCAACGGTCGCTCAATCAAGCCGTGGCATACGAAACAGCAAGGACTGTGGAGCATTTGGCTCATAAGGGGTTACCCATCTATCCGCAGACCTTGGAAACCTACAATGCCTTTGTAGGCTATTTAAAGGAAATAGAAGAAAATTAAAGAGGAACTATGAAAGAACAAGAATTATTGGAACTGGTCGTGAAAGCGGCCGATGAAAAGCGTGCAGAAGATATTGTGGCGTTGGACTTGCAAGGTCTGACTACTGTGACAGATTATTTTGTTATCGTCAGCTCGATGAACAGTCGTCAGCTGGATGCAGTCGCTGAAAATATCCGTGAGAAAGCTGCTGCGGCTGGCGTTTCTGCTGGTCATGTTGAGGGAGACGCAGCTGGCGGCTGGGTGCTCTTAGACTTGGGCGGTGTGGTTGTCCATGTCTTTTCAGAGGAGATGCGGGCG
Source organism: Streptococcus sanguinis (assembly GCF_020729725.1). Classification (GTDB taxonomy): domain Bacteria; phylum Bacillota; class Bacilli; order Lactobacillales; family Streptococcaceae; genus Streptococcus; species Streptococcus sanguinis_V. The sequence goes on from NZ_JAJEPA010000012.1 coordinate 411,852, forward strand.
CATTACAATCTTGAAAAGTTGTGGCACGAAGCAACTGGTGTGGATGTTGCAGCCTTATTGGAAGAAAAAAACAAGTGATTTTTTGCCCTTGGGCAGAAAGCAGAATTTAGCTCAGTCAGCCTGCTGGCTGGGCTATTTTTGAAAGGAAAAGTATGGCAACTTATGAAACCTTCGCGTCGGTTTACGATGCGATTATGGATGATTCTTTGTATGAGAAGTGGACAGATTTCAGCCTGCGTCATTTTCCCAAGGATAAGAAAAAGCTGCTGGAGCTAGCCTGTGGCACGGGCATCCAGTCCATTTATTTTAAGCAAGCGGGTCTTGAGGTGACAGGGCTGGACCTGAGTCAGGAAATGCTGGATTTGGCAGAGAAGCGCAGCAGAGAGGCCGGTTTGGACATTCCCTTTATCCAGGGCAATATGCTGGATTTGAGTGATATTGGTCAGTTTGATTTGGTGACTTGTTATTCGGACTCGATTTGCTATATGGAAGACGAAGTTGATGTCGGTCAGGTTTTCACTCAAGTTTATCAGCATCTAAATGAGGACGGCCGCTTTATCTTCGATGTGCACTCGATTTACCAGATTGATGAGGTTTTTCCGAGCTATTCCTATCATGAAAATGCTGAAACCTTTGCCATGGTCTGGGATTCCTATGCGGACAAACCGCCTCATTCCATCGTGCATGAGCTGACCTTCTTTGTCCAAGACGAAGATGGGCGCTTCACGCGCCATGACGAGGTGCATGAGGAGCGGACCTATGAGATTCTGACCTATGATATCTTGCTGGAGCAGGCTGGCTTTAAGAACGTCAAGGTGTACGCGGACTTTGAGGACAAGGAGCCGACTGACAAGAGCGCGCGCTGGTTCTTTGTAGCGGAGAAATGAGATGACAGTTACCGGTATTATCGCAGAGTTTAATCCTTTTCATAACGGGCACAAATATCTGTTGGAGCAGGCTGCTGGTCTGAAAATTATCGCTATGAGCGGCAATTTTGTTCAGCGAGGTGAGCCGGCTATCGTGGACAAGTGGACTCGAGCACAGATGGCTTTGGAAGCTGGAGCGGATTTGGTCCTTGAGTTGCCTTTCTTGGTCAGCGTTCAGGCGGCGGACTTTTTCGCTAAGGGGGCAGTAGACATCTTAGAGAGACTGGGCATTGTTCATCTAATGTTTGGAACTGAGGAAGTGCTGGACTATGAGAGTATTTCCAAGGTCTATGGTCAAAAGGCCGAGCAGATGGAGGCTTATCTGACTGGTCTGCCTGATTCCCTCTCCTATCCTCAAAAGACTCAGGCCATGTGGCAGGAGTTTGCAGGGCTCAATTTCTCAGGCTCTACTCCCAATCATATCTTGGGCTTGGCCTATGCCAAGGCTGTGGCGGGAAAGGCTATAAAACTGTGTCCAATTCAACGCCAGGGGGCTGGCTACCATTCCTTGTCAGCTAATCAGGAATTTGCTTCCGCAACTGCCCTTCGTCAGAATCTGGATCAGTCAGACTTACTCAAGAAATTCACCCCAGCTCATGAGCTGATTAAGATGGCTCCCAAGGTGACCTGGTCGGACTTTTTTCCCTATCTCCGTTACCAGATAGTGACAAGTCCGGATTTGACAGATTTTTACCAGGTCAATCAGGAGTTGGCCGTCAGGATTAGAGTGGCCTTGAAAAGCAGTGAGACCATAGAGGAGCTAGTTGAACAGGTGGCGACCAAGCGCTATACCAAGGCACGAGTCAGGCGTCTTTTGACCTATATTCTGGTCGGAGCTAGGCAAAAAGAGCTTCCGTCAGGAATCCACATTTTAGGCTTTTCCGAGCAGGGACGCCAGCATTTGTCCAAGCTTAAGGGCAAGGTTGAATTAGTCAGCCGTATCGGCAAGGAGCCGTGGGACAGTTTGACCCAGCAGGCTGATAAGATCTATCAGCTAGTCAATCCCGCACTTAGGGAGCAGAATTTTGGACGGGTTCCGATTATGAAAGACAAGTAAGGCTGAATGTTCAGCCTTTTTGCTTTGTTTGCGACGGTAAATAAAAAATGGTATAATAAACAAATAAAATTGTTTTCACTAAGAAGCACGATTTGCTTTTTAGTGATTTGACTGTAGATATGAAAGCTAGCATTCGGTCAATAAAACATTGCTGTGCTGATTGAATGATTATCTTTCCTATCCATATCTCAAAGGAGGAAGACTCATGAAATTCAAAAAGATTACCTTTATGGCACTTACAGCCTTGCTTACGCTTAGTTTAGGTGCTTGTAGCTTGATTGGGCAGAAGCATTCTCAAAAGAATCAAGGTGGGACTGAGAATAGCTCCCGTGAGAGCCAAAAGAATACTTCTTCTGACGATATTGAAGAACTCTTGGAGAAAGCAGAAACAGCGAATGAAGATCTAACTTCAATGAAAATGAAGGTAAAACTATCTATCACTGTAGATGGTTCCAATAAAACTCAAACGATGAGCGGAGATCTTCTCTATGATAAAAGCACGGATGAACTGGCCAAGGGGCATTTAGTCATAGATGGAAAAGAGAGCGGTCAGGAGAGTTATCAAGAAGCGATTATGCCAGGCGGAGAGGATAAACTTTTGTATACTCGTTCTTCTAAAAATGGAACATGGTCTAAGCAAGAAATGGGAAGCGGTGCAGATTATTATGTTCAGCCCGATTATTTCAAACTTATGGACGGCTTTTATCAAATGGCTGATGATGTCACTGTAAAGGAAAGCGGCGATGAATATATCTTTAAATTAAGTAGCAAAAATGCTGATTTGCTAGGACTTTTTGGTGAAGAATTCAAACTAGAGCTGTCAGGTGTTACTCAGGCAGATATGGATAAGAAGTTAGAAGTACGCTTGGATAAAAAGACCTTATTCTTAAAAGAATTTAAGCTAGGTTTATCTTATAAAGGTGAAAAAGGTAGTATGGATGTTCAAACAGATACTCAATATTCTGACTGGAATAAGGTAGAGGAAGATGAGTTTAAGGCGCCTCAGTAAAGCATAAGCAAAACTATTAGCTGAGAAAGAAAGGAAAAGCCATGCCTTTATTGTTTTCTTTTCGCTATCGTAGAGGACTCTATTTGACCATAGTCATCTTGGCATCTGTCTTTTTAGCCTTAAGCCTTATTTTCGGAACTTTAGCTTACTTTATACTATTTTCTTTCGAAAAGGCCATGCCTGGAGCAGGAATACGCTCGTTCAGTTTGCCTTTTATACTTGCTTTTTTCATGACTGCTGTAGTCGAAATCTTTGCAATAGTTCATGCGGGACGCAAGCTGAGTAAAAAGTGCTTTGTTCTTGCAGGAACAGAATGGGGCTTGACCGTGCGAGGTGCTTTCTTGAAAGAGCATAGCTTTGCTTGGAATCAGCTGGAAAGCGTCTTTTACCGGCCGGCTTGGGGAAGAACTTCTGATGGGCAGGCTTCTTTTCGACTGGGAGTCAGGTACCATCGGAGAGACTACCTATATGTCAAGCCTTATCATGGCAAGTCCGTTCGAGTAGATGTCACTTTTTTAGATGGCAGAATAGAGGATGTTTTTGCTTGCTTAAGCAGGTGCAAGCCGGATTTGCCTATTGTGAAAAATGATCAGTGATATTTTTGATGGATTTCGGTAAAGGTCCGTTATGACAGACCTGCCGGTTTCGGGAAATAGAATGTACCGTCCAGTTGCTCTTTTAGCGACTGGATTTTTTATGGAATAGAAATAGGTGTAAAGTTAAAGAAACCAAGCTGGTTCTTCTAAAAGTTATCATTTTTTCTTAGTGATTTTTCTGATTCCCTGTGTTATAATAAGAAAGATTAAAAATGTAATTTATCAAAAGGAGAATCTCCAATGGGACGTAAATGGGCCAATATTGTGGCAAAGAAAACGGCCAAAGACGGCGCAAACTCAAAAGTGTATGCTAAGTTTGGTGTAGAAATCTATGTAGCGGCTAAAAAAGGTGATCCAGATCCAGAGTCTAACACAGCTTTGAAATTTGTTATTGACCGAGCTAAGCAGGCTCAGGTGCCGAAGCATGTTATTGACAAAGCTATTGATAAGGCAAAAGGAAACACCGACGAAACCTTTACTGAAGGCCGCTATGAAGGATTTGGGCCAAACGGTTCTATGCTGATTGTCGATACACTGACTTCAAATGTCAATCGGACTGCAGCCAATGTCCGTGCTGCTTTTGGTAAAAATGGCGGTAATATGGGAGCTAGCGGCTCTGTATCTTATCTTTTTGATAATAAAGGCGTGATTGTCTTTGCTGGGGACGACGCTGACAGTGTCTTTGAACAGCTGCTGGAAGCGGATGTGGATGTTGATGATGTTGAAGCAGAAGAAGGAAGCATCACTGTTTATACAGCGCCAACTGACCTTCACAAGGCTATCGTGGCTCTGCGTGAATCTGGCATTCAAGAATTCCAAGTAACCGAGCTTGAAATGATTCCTCAGTCTGAAGTAGAGTTGACCGGTGAAGACCTCGAAACCTTTGAAAAACTCTATAGCGTTTTGGAAGACGATGAAGATGTCCAAAAAATCTATACGAATGTAGATGGATTCTAAAGATACTTAACCTGTAGTTGGAGCTACAGGTTTTTCTGTGATGAGAAGTCTCAAACTGTATCTACCAGTGCAGCTAAGTATGGTAAAGTACAAAAGTCATAGGATTGACTTATTAAGGGGATGAGCTTAACGGCCTGTGCCTTGCTTCTTACACCAGAACGAGATTATCAGTTAAAATTTGTAAAGACAGGTGGCAAGTGGGTTTTGGAGCGTGATTTTTCTTATGAATCCATTGCCATCTCCTTCGAAGGCGATATATCATAATACAAAAATTAGAGGGCTAATTATTGATTATTTGCTCTCTATTTTTGTTTCCGCGTCCAGCTTTGTGCTATACTGGATGATAGATAAGTGTATTCGAGTAAAGGAGTCTGCCATGAAAAAATTTTATGATAAACTGATGCAAACGCGGCATTATCTTCATCAACATCCTGAGCTGTCTGGGCAGGAATTTGAGACGACGGCTTTTCTAAAAGGCTATCTGGAAGATTTGGAGATTAGGATTTTGGATTCCGATCTGAAAACTGGCTTGGTTGCCGAGGTTGGATCTGGCAAGCCGGTTATTGCCCTGAGAGCAGACATAGATGCTCTGCCTATTTTGGAGCGGACAGGTCTGCCTTACGCCAGTCAGAATTCAGGCGTCATGCACGCTTGCGGCCATGATTTTCATCAGACCAGCCTTTTGGGGGCAGCGGAGCTGCTCAAGGCTATGGAAGGAGATTTGAGAGGGACGGTTCGTCTGATTTTTCAGCCGGCTGAGGAAACTTCTCAGGGAGCCAGTCAGGTTCTTGCGACTAGTCTGCTGGACGATGTGTCTGCTATTATCGGCTTTCACAATATGCCCCAGCTTAAGGCGGGGCAGCTGGCACTTAAAGCTGGAGCCATGATGGCTGGGGTTGAGAAGTTCAAGGTTGAGGTAGAAGGAGTCAGCAGCCATGCGGCTAGGCCAGATTTAGGTGTTGATACGGTATTGACTTTGACTAGTATGATTCAAAATCTGCAGGCTCTAGTGGCTCGTACTGTGTCTCCTTTTGAATCGGCTGTCTTATCTGTAACTCATATAGAAGCGGGAGCGACCTGGAATGTACTGCCGCAGTCGGGCTTTTTTGAAGGGACCATTCGCAGTTTCAATCCCACCTTGCAGCAGCGTCTCAAGGAAGACTTTATCCGAATTGTAGAGAATACAGCGGAGAATTTTGGGGCTCAAGTCAGGATTTCTTGGGACCATACTCCTCCAGTGACCTATAATGATCCCGAATTGGCCGAGCTGCTCTATGAGCACTCACAGAATCTGGCTGAGGTTCTGCCTGCCAGTCCTTCCTCGGCTGGAGAGGATTTTGCCTTTTATCAGGAGAAGCTTCCAGGCGTCTTTGCCTTTATCGGCTCAAATGGGGCAGAAAATGCTCCTGACCTCCATCACGACAGCATGGTTATTGACGACGAAGCTTTCAAAGTCTCCGTTCCTTACTATGTCGAAAGTGCCCTCTTTCTCCTGCAGCACTATAAGCAGAAAGTCTAGAGATAGTTGCCTCAAAGCTGATAAAGAAAAGCTATCACCTCCATAAAAAATATATAATGGTCAAGTTTCTCCTTATTTGATATGATAAAGAAAGACTTTTTAGGAGGAATTCGAAATATGAACCTGAAGAAAACCTTGAAATACTTCTCTCTGGCGGCTGTCAGTGTCTTGGCCATTGGTGCCCTAGTGGCCTGCTCATCATCAAGTGAGAAGAAAACAGAGAAAATAAAGGTAGAAGTCGGAACAGTGGGAACGACTAAACCATTTTCATACGAGGATAAAGATGGTAAACTGACTGGCTACGATATCGAAGTCCTTCGTGCTATTTTTAAGGACTCAGACAAGTATGAAGTCAATTTCAATAAGACCAAGTGGGCTTCTATTTTCTCAGGTCTGGACAGCGACCGCTACCAGATCGGTGCTAATAATATCAGCTACTCTGAAGAACGAGCTAACAAGTATCTCTATGCTAGTCCATATGCGAAAAATCCAACAGTTTTAGTTGTCCGTAAGGGTGAGGGCATTAAATCGCTGGATGACATTGGCGGCAAGTCTACTGAGGTTGTTCAGGGGACTTCAACAGCTCAGCAACTAGAGGACTACAACAAGGAACATAGCGATAATCCGACAAAAATCAATTATACGGACGGAACCATTCAGCAAATCTTGGCCAATCTGAATGACGGCCGTACGGACTATAAGGTTTTTGAGCGCATAACTGTAGAGTCTATTATCAAAGACCAAGGCTTGAAAAATCTGGAAGTGATTGAACTTCCAAGCGACCAGCAGCCTTATGTCTATCCAATTATTGCAAGTGGTCAGGAAGACCTGCAAAAATTTGTCAACAAGCGAATCAAGGAACTCTATGAGGACGGTACGCTTGAAAAACTATCACAAGAATTCTTTGGCGGTTCTTACCTGCCAGATGCAAAAGATATCAAGTAAGAAATCCCATCAAGTTCGGTCTGCATTTGGCTGGCTAGACTTTGATACAAGAAATACGATAAGGGCGGGGAAGCTTATTTCCCCAGCCCTTTATCTGCTGTTAATAGGAGTAACGCATGCCTTTCTCAACTGAGACTGAACAAATCAAGAAATTTGAAAACGACGAGGTCGCCCAGCACTATTTTGAAGTGTTGCGGACCTTGATCTCTAAAAAATCAATCTTTGCCCAGCAGATTGGTCTGCAGGAAGTAGCCAACTATTTGGGAGAGATTTTTACAGCTGCAGGTGCCAAGGTCATGATTGACGACAGCTATACTGCTCCATTTGTTTTGGCGGAGTTTCTTTCTTCAAATCCTGCTGCTAAGACCATTATTTTCTACAACCACTACGATACAGTGCCGGCAGATGATGACCAGCCTTGGACCAATGATCCCTTTACACTGTCGGTTCATTACGGGGTTATGTATGGGCGAGGAGTGGATGATGACAAGGGGCACATTACTGCTCGTCTGACGGCTGTTCGCAAGTATATTCGAGAGCATGGTGATTTGCCAGTCAATATCATCTTTATGATGGAAGGGGCAGAAGAGTCTGCTTCGACAGATTTGGATAAATATCTGGCCAAGCATCGCAAACGCCTGCGAGGAGCAGATTTGCTGGTTTGGGAGCAAGGCAGCCGCAACAATCTAGGTCAGCTGGAAATCTCAGGCGGTAACAAGGGGATTGTTACCTTTGATATGACAGTCAAAAGTGCAGATGTAGACATTCATTCCAGCTTCGGCGGGGTTATCAATTCCGCTCCTTGGTATTTGCTCAATGCTTTATCCAGCTTGCGCAGTCCAGACGGCCGCATCTTAGTTGAAGGCATTCATGAACAGGTTCAAGAGCCAAATGAACGGGAGCTGGCTCTGATTGAGCAATATGCCCTGCGGACTCCTGAAGAGTTAAGTCAAGTCTACGGTTTAAAATTGCCAGTTCTATTGGACGAGCGGAAGGAATTCCTCCGTCGCTTTTACTTTGAACCTTCGCTGAATATTGAAGGCTTCGGATCAGGCTATCAAGGCCAAGGGGTCAAGACCATTTTACCTTCAGATGCCCAGGCTAAGATGGAAGTTCGTCTAGTGCCTGGTCTGGAGCCAGAGGATGTGTTAGACAAGATTCGTCAACAGCTGGACAAGAATGGCTATCCAGCAGTTAAGCTGACTTATACCTTGGGAGAAATGAGCTATCGCAGCGACATGAGCGCACCTTCCATTCTCAATCTTATAGAGCTGGCTAAAGATTATTATCAAGAGGGAATCTCTGTTCTGCCGACTTCAGCTGGAACTGGTCCGATGCATACGGTTTATGAAGCCTTGGAGGTTCCTATGGCGGCTTTCGGACTTGGGAATGCTAACAGCCGGGACCACGGCGGAGATGAGAATGTGAAAATTGCTGATTATTATACACATATAGAGCTCATTCAAGACTTGATTGGCAGTTACCGTCAAGCTGACTAGCGGGAAAGGAAGTCTTATGCTATACTCTATAAGAAAAGACAAACTGAAGCAGGCTGGCTTCTTTTACCTCTTTTATTTCCTAGCCATGCTCTTAGGCGTCTTGGTTGGGCTTCTATTTGACCGCTCAGGCAATATGTTTTACGCTCCGGCTTTTACAGCTTTCTTTGGCGGAGTTCTGTTCATCTTCTATACTGAGAAAATAAAGACCTTCGGTCTAATCAGCGGCCTAGGTTGTCTGCTGGGTCTCTTCTTTCTGCTTAGTCGACATGGCTTTGGGGCCTTTCTACCTGGTTTGATTTGTGGTATTTTAGCGGATCTGATAGCTTGGTCAGGCGGCTATCAAAAGACTGTTAGAAGCTTGCTAGCTTTTATGGTTTTCAGCTTTAGCACAGCGGGTCCGATTTTCCTAATGTGGCTGGCGCCCAAGCAGTATGAAGCTAGTCTTCTTGCCAGAGGAAAGACTCCGGCTTATATCGGGCAAGTCATGCTTAAGCCGGAACCCAGCTTAGTCCTCTGGTTTGTGGCCAGCATTTTACTGGGTGCTTTACTTGGAGCCCTGTTAGGAAGGAAGATCCTTAAAGCTAGACATTCCAAGTCAGCTTCGGTCTAAATACCATCGAAAATATAACTAAGGAGAAAATATGAACAATTTACTCGTACTCCAGTCGGACTTTGGTCTGGTGGATGGAGCTGTGTCAGCCATGATCGGAGTGGCGCTAGAAGAGTCGCCCACTCTGAAAATTCATCATCTGACTCACGATATCACCCCTTACAATATCTTTGAGGGAAGCTATCGTCTCTTTCAGACAGTTAATTACTGGCCAGCAGGAACGACCTTTGTGTCAGTAGTGGATCCGGGTGTGGGCTCCAAGCGTAAGAGTGTGGTAGCCAAGACTAAAAAAGGTCAGTACATCGTCACGCCTGACAATGGTACCCTGTCTTTCATCAAGAAGCATGTCGGAATTGAAGCCATTCGGGAAATTTCTGAAGTGGAAAATCGCCGCAAGGATACTGAGCATTCCTACACTTTCCACGGCCGTGATGTCTATGCCTATACAGGTGCCAAGCTAGCCAGCGGTCATATCAGCTTTGAAGAAGTCGGGCCAGAGCTTAAAGTTGAAGACATTGTCGAAATTCAGGTAGTAGAGACCACGCTTGCGGATAATTATGTCAGCGGAGCTATTGATATCCTGGATGTTCGCTTCGGCTCTCTCTGGACCTCTATCACCCGCGAGGAGTTCTGCACCTTGAAACCAGAATTTGGCGACCGCTTCGAGGTTACCATCTACAATAATGACATGCTGGTTTATCAAAACCAAGTAACCTATGGCAAGTCCTTTGCGGATGTCCGCATCGGCCAGCCTATCCTCTATATCAACTCCCTCTATCGGGTCGGTCTAGCGATTAACCAAGGTTCCTTTGCTAAGGCCTACAATGTTGGCGTCGGTGCCCAGTGGCATATTGAAATCAAGAGAATTGAAAATTAAGGAAGAAGAACATGAAAAATAATACAATCAGAAACGTAGTCGCAACAGGAATTGGAGCAGCCCTATTCGTGGTCATCGGAATGATCAATATTCCAACGCCTGTACCCAATACCAGCATCCAGCTCCAATACCCTCTGCAAGCTCTTTTTAGCGTCATTTTTGGACCAATCGTTGGTTTCTTGATGGGCTTCATTGGCCACGCCATTAAAGACGCTATGAGCGGTGGCGGACTTTGGTGGTTCTGGATTGCCGGTAGCGGAGTCTTCGGTCTATTGGTTGGTTTCTTTAGAAAATTCTTCCAAGTGGAAGAAGGAAAATTTGAAGTCAAGGATATTATCCGCTTTAACTTGATTCAGTTTGGAGCAAATGCAATCGCTTGGCTAATCGGTCCGATTGGTGACGTGATTGTATCTGGTGAGCCGGTCAATAAGGTCATTGCTCAAAGTATTGTAGCTATTCTGGTGAATTCTGCGACAGTAGCAGTCATCGGAACTGTCTTGCTGACTGCTTACGCTCGCACCCGCACTCGCGCAGGAAGTCTGAAAAAGGATTGATTACATCAAAAATTGAAAGATTGGGAGGATTCCCAGTCTTTTTTGTACAAAATAAAAAGTATAATGTAAATTATATATTGTATTATAGAAATTTATAAAGTGAAAGGAGAATCTGTAAGAGAATGTAGTAAAAGCGCTTTGAGAAGTATTTGAATCAATCGGGAGAAGAGCGTTGACTTGTCCTTCTCATTTAAACTTTCCAGCTCTGCTATTTTTCAAACAAATATTTTGCCCAGTTTTTTCAATCAGGTTATAATAAATAGATGAATTAAAAAATTCAGAAAATTTTATAGAGAAAAGAGAGTTGAAATCTTATGGCAAAAGATATTCGCGTCCTACTTTACTACAAATATGTTCCGATTGAGAATGCTGAGAAATTTGCAGCTGATCATCTGGCCTTCTGTAAATCTATCGGCCTTAAAGGCCGTATCTTGGTAGCAGATGAAGGAATCAATGGAACGGTTTCTGGTGACTATGAAACCACTCAAAAATACATGGATTATGTGCACAGCCTTCCGGGCATGGAAGACCTTTGGTTCAAGATTGACGAAGAAAACGAGCAAGCTTTCAAGAAAATGTTTGTTCGCTACAAGAAAGAAATCGTGCACTTGGGCTTGGAAGACAATGATTTTGACAATGACATCAACCCACTAGAGACGACAGGAGCTTACCTATCACCTAAGGAATTTAAGGAAGCCCTCTTGGACGAAGACACTGTTGTCTTAGACACTCGTAACGACTATGAGTACGATCTGGGTCACTTCCGCGGAGCTATCCGTCCAGACATCCGCAACTTCCGTGAGTTGCCGCAATGGGTTCGTGATAACAAAGAGAAGTTCATGGACAAGCGCGTGGTTGTTTACTGTACCGGTGGTGTTCGCTGTGAGAAATTCTCAGGCTGGATGGTCCGTGAAGGCTACAAGGATGTCGGTCAGCTTCATGGCGGTATCGCAACTTACGGCAAGGATCCAGAAGTTCAAGGTGAGCTTTGGGACGGTAAGATGTATGTCTTTGATGAGCGTATCTCGGTTGATATCAACCATGTTGATCCAGTTGTGATTGGGAAAGACTGGTTTGACGGTACTCCTTGCGAGCGCTATGTCAACTGTGGCAATCCAGAGTGTAACCGTCGCATCCTGACTTCAGAAGAAAACGAAGACAAGTACCTCCGTGGCTGTTCTCACGAATGCCGCGTTCACCCTCGTAACCGCTATGTGGCTGAAAACAGCCTGAGCCAGGCAGAAGTGATGGAACGTTTGGCTGCGATCGGAGAAAGCTTGGAAACATTGGTGGCTCAGTAATAAGGAGAGATCCTAATGGAAAAATTTTGTGTTTATGGGAAATTAATGGCCCAAGAAGGAAAGGTGCAGGAACTTACTGCTTACATGCAAGAAGTTGTCAAAGAAATGCAAAATCTTGACACTTGTTTCTGCTATATCTTAGGTGAGAAGGCAGATGAACCCAACAGCATCTATATTTACGAAGTTTGGGAGAGCGAGCAAGCTCACAATGACAGTCTGACCTTGGAAGTTTTTCAAAATCTCATTGCAAAAGCTAGACCCATTATTGCAGGCATGGAAAATTTGCATAAGCTGACTATTTTTGATGGTAAGGCAAGTTTCTAAATTCCTAAGAAAAACTAAAAACTTTAGACGTTTCAAATGTCTAAAGTTTTTTTGTTATTTATTTGCATGTAAAAGTCTTGTTGGACAGAGATTTGGGAAAGTAGACTATTTCCAACGATTCTTGGGACATCTCTCGGATTATCGCTTGATTTCGGATTTTCTTTCCACAGTTCTGATTTTTTGTCCTTTCTTTATGATGTGATATAATGAGCTTAAATAAATGGGAAAGGAGCAAGTCCATGTCTAAAGCTATCATGGAAGAAGTGGCAGCCTATCTTCGTCAGCATGCAGATGAAGAGCTGAGTCTGACCGATTTGGCTCAGCATTTCCACTATAGCCCTTCCCATCTATCCAGAACTTTCAAGAAAAAGATGGGCTTTTCTATCAAGCAATATGTGGAAGCTCTTAAGATGGAAAAAGGGATTCAGGAAATTGTGGAAGGTCGGCAAAATGTGACTGAGACCTCTATGGAAGCTGGTTATGATAGTCTAGGCAGTTTTTCTAATACTTTTAAGCGGCATACTGGACTTTCGCCTAAAAAATATTATCAGGAATCAACCAAGGCTTATGATTTTATGGTCAAACAGCTGGATGAGAAGGGAGCTTTGTTACATCAGGATCCCGACTGTAAAAGTGACAATAGGCTGACTGTGGCGCTATCTTATCCTGAGGGGTATGAGCCACGCATTAGTTGTGTCGGGCTTTTTAAAACCCGCATTCCCAAAGAAGAGCCGATTATCGGAGTAGCACTGAGTCAGGAGAGACAGTTTACTTTTGAAAATGTACCCGATGGCCACTACTATCTTTTGGCCTGTGAATTGCTGGAGGATTTACGCCTAACTAAAAACTATGTCTTGAAGCATAACTTTCGCTGGGGCAGCGATGAACCTCTCACTTTTTCAGGCGATAGCATCTATCAGGAGGAAATCAGCATGCGCAGGCCCTTGCCCAGCGATCCACCTATTACAGTTAATCTTCCAGTTTTAATCATGCGTTCCCTAGCCAAACAAGCGCAATTGAGAATAAGAAAATTTTTATCTTAATTGATAAACTGATACTAGAGATTTATTCTCAGATATAAAAAATTGGAGGAACAATAATGAAATTAGACGTGTTTTTAAGTTTTAATGGTCAGGCCGAAGAAGCTTTTCGTTTTTATGCAGATCTTTTTCAGACAGAGATAAAGGGACTTGTCCGAGCCAGTGAGATGATGGACCCAGCAAACCTTCCTGCAGAAAAACGGGATAAGCTTGCCTGGATTGCCTTAGATACGGAAAACTTGACCCTGAATGGTGAGGATTTAGGCATTTTTAGCGACCTATCTATTCCTAGCAATCATCAGCCCAATCAATGGTTGGTTCTGAGTCCAGATAGTAGAGAAGAAGCCGATGAGCTCTTTGCTAAGCTTGCTGAAGGTGGGCAAATTCTCTATCCTTTAGAGGAACAAGCTTTCGCAGAGTTTTATGGCCGCTTGATTGACCGTTTTGGTATCGGCTGGGATGTGATGAAATGAGGTGGGAGGATGGTTTATAGTGAATCCTTAGCCCAGCAAGTCCGTGCCATTTTAGCTACTGAACTTCCTCCTCATGTTTTTGAAGAAGAGGTGGAAGAGAAGAAGATGTTTGGTGGTTTGGCTTTTATGGTCCGAGGTAAGATGACCGTTACTGTGAGTTCGAGAGGTCAAGAGCTTGTCATGGTACGCATCGGTAAGGAAATGGAAAAGCAGGTCCTGCCTAAAAATGGTGCCAGTGTCACAGTGATGAAGGGTAGGCTTTATCATGGCTATATTGATTTAGATGGCGAAGGACAAAAGGAACTGCCTTACTGGATCAAGCTAGCCTTGGCCTACAATCACAAGCTGACGCAGCAGGATAAAAAGTAAGAAGTGCTCAGATGAGCTTGGCCTTCTTAGAAGTTTATTCGTTGCCTTTTTATCAAGTTCAAATATATTCTTAGAATCTGTATTGATGAAGCTTTCAATCGAAAAGTCTCTTCATGGATACAGGTTTTTTCGTCTTTTTATTCCAAAAATGTTATACTAATACCAGAGTCCGTTTTAAGAATGGAGTTTATCCTTAAAAGTCTTTGAGAAAAGCTAGTTTGTACCAGTATTGAGTTTTGTTTTTGCATTTTCTCGCTTTCTGAAAGGCTTTTGTAGTTAGAAAGGAGCATGGTATGAGTATTTCTTTTTACATTCAGAATCGAAAGGGTTTGTTTAGCTATAAGGCCGTGGAAACACCCTTGTCCCTGGTTTCCTTAGTAGAAGGTCTTGAGGTCGTAGGTCTCGAGGGAGATAAGGCTTATCAATCCTTGGATCAGGTCGGAACTTTTCTGGCTGTCTACTGGGAAGGGGCAGGCCGTGGTTTTGAAGTTTATTATCTGCCAGACCGGGAAACCTATCAGGTCCGCGTCTTGACACCATCAACGGTGGGCGACTGGAAAGGGGCTATTCTCTTTATGAGTCGTTTGGCTCAGAAGATGAAGCAGGATATTGTTGATGAATACGGCAATACTTACACTGCTGACGGGATTTTTAATATTGATTTTGAAGCGGATATTCTCTACGGCCTGAATGATGCCAGAGTGGCAGCTGCGCCTATGCATGTTTTTGAAGGCTATGCTCATGATTTGTACATGTCGCAGGAAAAGCTTCTGGAACTATTCAAAGCTGAAGATCCTGTGGAGGAGTTTGGCAGGCAGATGGCCGAGATGCAGCAGGTCCAGAGTCAATTTTCTACTCCTAAGTATTATAAGGATCAGGGTGGGAAATATCTGGGTTCTTATGTTCTGGCAGAAGGAGTGGAGACAGTCCTTCCAACTCAGCCCATGCCCAAGGGCTACTTGGTAAAAGAGATGTTTGAGAATGGAGCTAGTCAAGACATGGAATGGCATATCCATATCCTGATAGAGGATGCCAGCAGTCCGCAGGGCTATAAATATCTGACAACAAAGGATTTAAAAGCTTTTTTGGAGAAGATTCCAGAGACTCACCGTAGCTATCTGGATTCCAGTCAGATCCGGATTCAGCCACTCAATCGGCTGGAACTGGAAGCCATTTTGGACCAGCTTCCTGATGGAGAACCGAAGTTTTAGCGCTAGGAAAATTTACTTTTTGTATCTTAACAGAGCTGCCAAAAGGCAGCTTTTTTAGGACTGTCAGCAGTTCTCACAATTTTGTGACTCTTTTCGTTTTAGTAACATTTTTGAAAACAACTTGAAAATTTCAGAAAGAAGCTATAGAATAGAGGTCAGTTTTATAAAAAGGAGAACGAAATGAAAGAAAAACACATGCTAATCTTGGGCTGGGTGGCTACTTTTATGTCTGTTATGATGTATGTTTCCTATATCCCACAGATTATGAATAATCTAGCTGGCAACAAGGGTGACTTTATCCAGCCTTCAGTAGCTGCTCTAAACTGTACTCTCTGGGTCATTTATGGCCTATTTAAAGAGAAACGGGACATTCCTTTGGCAGCGGCTAATATGCCGGGTATTGTATTTGGCTTGATTACTGCTGCTACAGCCCTTATGTAAGATGAGATTGGGAGTTATGCCCAGTCTTTTTTTATTGGAAAATCATTGGACAAAGTACTCACTTCACTTGTAGCTATAGAGCCTGCCTATGGCTTTTGCTATGTAGAAAATATGCAGGCAGCGTTCAGCAGACCGCCTTTTTATGATACAATGGTAAGATGAAGTCAGTAGAGATCTGCTGGCTGTTTCATCAGGAAGAAGGGGGTAAGAGAGCAAGCCTATGATACTTGAAGAATTTGACCAAAGTCGCAAGGCCATCATCAATCCAGAGGACTTGAATGAGTTCATAGAAGGGTTTCCTGAGACGGCCGTTTCCTGCTTTGCCAGAGAGACTTTTGCTCGGATGTTGGCGGATTTTGAGCATGAGCTGATTACGACAACTAGCATGGCTAATATTGAAATTCCTATCTATCGTGTTTTCGTGGATGGACGGGAACTGGCTCTCTTCAATGCACCGGTTGGAGCTTCGGCCTGTGTGGCTATTCTGGAAGACCTGATTGCTTTTGGTATGAAGAAGCTGGTGCTTTTCGGTACTTGCGGTATCTTGGATGAGGAGATTAAGGAAACGTCTGTCATTATCCCGACGGAGGCCCTGCGTGATGAGGGGACTAGCTATCACTATCAGCCAGCTAGCCGTGAGCAGGAAGTCAATCTTGGCTTGAAAGATTTTCTGACGGCTTTTCTAGATGAGCGCAGTATTTCCCATAGCAAGGGCAAGGTCTGGACGACAGACGGCATTTACCGTGAGACGCCTGCTAAGCTCCGCCAGAGAAAGGCCGAGGGAGCCATCTGTGTGGATATGGAATGCTCAGCTGTAGCGGCTTTGGCAGCCTTTCGAGAGATAACCGTCTGCCAGTTCTTCTATGCAGCCGATCACTTGTCTGAGGAAACTTGGGATATGCGCAACCTAGCCAATCATGCAGACTTAGACGAAAAAGATAAGATTGCCAATCTAGCGATTCAAATCGCTCTGGCACTATAGAGAAATAAGATGAAAAAACCAATTATCCAATTTGAAGACTTTAGCTTTCAATATCAGGCTCAGTCTGAGCCGACCCTGAAGCAGATTAATCTGACTATTTACGAGGGGGAGAAGGTTCTGATTGTCGGACCATCTGGCTCTGGTAAGTCAACGCTGGGCCAGTGTCTCAATGGGATTATCCCCAACATTTATAAAGGAGAGGCCAGCGGACAGATCTTGATTAAGGGACAGCCAGCCTTTGAATCCAGCATTTATGATAAGTCCAATCTAGTCAGCACGGTCTTGCAGGACACGGATGGCCAGTTTATCGGGCTTAGCGTAGCAGAAGATCTGGCCTTTGCGCTGGAAAATGACGTGATGGAGCTGTCGCTTATGCGCGAAAAAGTCAAAACCTGGTCAGAGAAGCTGGATCTAGCGGAGCTTTTGCAGCATCGGCCCCAGGATCTATCCGGCGGTCAAAAGCAGCGCGTCAGTCTGGCTGGGGTTTTGATTGACGAGAGTCCTATTCTGCTTTTTGACGAGCCCTTGGCCAATCTGGATCCCAAGTCGGGTCAGGATACCATTGATTTGATTGACCAGCTTCATCGGGAGACGGCAACGACGACTCTGATTATCGAGCACCGCTTGGAAGATGTTCTTTACAGACCGGTAGACAGAATAGTGCTTGTCAATGACGGACGCATTCTCTTTAATGGACAGCCGGATGACCTGCTCAGAACCCAGCTGCTAGCTGAAAACGGCATCCGCGAGCCGCTTTATATTACCACTCTACGCCAGCTGGGTGTTGATGTGGAAAAGATTGAGGGATTGTTCCGCTTGGATCAGCTGCAGCTAGCAGATGTGACCTTTGAGGGCAGGGACTGGTCTGACTCTGACAAAGAGTCTCAGGAGCCCTTGCTGGAACTGGAGCACGTTTCCTTTGCTTACCAGAGCGGCGGCAAGCCTATTTTGCAGGATATCAATCTGAAGATTTTCAAGGGTGAGCGGATAGCCATCGTTGGTAAAAATGGAGCTGGTAAGTCAACCCTGGCCAAGGCCCTCTGTCAGTTTATCGAGACTGAGGGGAGCTATAGCTGGCAGGGTCAGGATATCAAAGGAGACTCCATCAAGGAGCGAGCTGAGCGGATTGGCTATGTCCTGCAGAATCCCAATCAGATGATTTCGGCAGCCATGATTTTTGATGAAGTGGCTCTAGGCTTGCGCTTGCGCGGACTGGCAGAAGCGGAAATCGAAGAGCGGATCCATGCGGCTCTTAAAACGTGCGGCCTCTATGAATTCCGTAGTTGGCCGATTTCGGCCCTGTCTTTCGGCCAGAAGAAGCGGGTGACTATTGCGTCTATCTTGGTGCTGAATCCGGAGATTATCCTCTTGGATGAACCGACAGCTGGCCAGGACCAGCGCCATTATACAGAGATGATGGACTTTCTAGACGAGCTCAACCAGCAGGGACATACGATTATCATGATTACCCATGATATGCAGCTGATGCTGGATTACTCAGATCGGGCAGTAGTTGTGGTGGATGGTCAGATTTTAGCCGATAAGGCGCCTGCTCAGGTTCTGACAGATCAAGAGTTGATTGCAGCGGCTCATCTAAAGGAAACGTCAATCTTTGCTCTGGCTGAGAAGATTGGTGCCGATCCTCTGGCTTTGACCGAGTTTTATATGCGAAAAAAGGAGGACAAGCATGCTTAATCAGCGAAAATTAATCGGCTACCATTCAGGCAACACGTTTCTTCATGGTCTGTCCGGTGCCAGCAAGATGCTGTTCTTCGTTCTGGTATCAGTGGCGGCCATGATTAGTTACGATACTCGCTTTTTGCTGGGGCTAGCCCTGCTGTCCCTCTGTCTCTTTCGGCTGTCCCGTATCCGCATCCGAGACATTTCATTTGTTTTAGTCTTTGCGGCATCCTTTGCTGCTCTTAACTTAGTGATGGTCTATCTTTTTGCGCCTGAGTATGGTGTCGATATCTACGGGGCCAAAGATGTCCTCTGGACCGGATGGGGAGCTTATAATCTAACAGCTCAGGAGCTGTTCTACCTCTTTAATCTCCTGCTCAAGTATGTTTCTACTATTCCTCTGGCAGTGATTTTCCTCATGACAACCCATCCCAGTCAGTTTGCTTCCAGCCTGCATCAGCTTGGTATTTCTTATAAAATTGCTTACGCAGTCAGTCTGACGCTCCGCTATATTCCAGATTTGCAGGAAGAATTCTTCCTAATCAGAATGTCTCAGGAAGCGCGTGGGCAGGAATTATCCAAGAAAGCCAAACTGGCTCAGCGCGTGAAGGGAAATCTGCAGATTATCATTCCGCTGATTTTCAGCTCACTAGAGCGCATCAATACCATTGCCACAGCCATGGAGCTGCGCCGTTTCGGAAAAAATAAAAAACGGACCTGGTATACCTATCAGGCTCTAAGCAAACGAGATATGCTGGTACTGACACTGGCAGTCGCCTTTCTATTACTCTGCTTTGTCCTCTTCGCAGTCAATCACGGCCGCTTTTATAATCCGTGGAGGTAGGATAAAGTGTGTGAACTTCGTTTAATATATATTAGGAGGATAACTACTAGGTGGAAGAAAGAATAAAGAGTAGATTCCGTAAGGACTTATTATTTCCAGTTTTATATGGTTTAGGAGGTATAATTTTTCTCTTCTATATGCCACATGCGGACGAATTTGGTTTTTGGGCATCCTTGATTTTTGCTGCTTTGCTACTACTGATGAGTGCACTCTTTACCTGGCTTGCTTGGATTACTAAGCAAAAGAGCTTGCAAAGCTATCAGAAGCTTTATTCTCATTATCCGGAGCTGGAGAAGAAGTTTTACAAGATTTATAGCCAGTCTCGCTATTCACGTGAAAAACTATCTCTTTATCTTTATAAGGATGCAATCATACGAGATGATACCTATTTTCAGTTTCTTATGCTTTCTGATTTAACTGATTTGACTATTAAGATTGAGAAAGTTCAAGAGAACAAGTACGTCAAGTATCCTCATCTATATTTGTATTATAGTCCCATGAGTGCTAACAAAGATATTCGTCTGCATCTGGGACGCTATACTAATCAAAATTATGTTGAACTATTACAGTTTTTAGATGTGGTTAATCAAGTCGCCCCTCAGATTAGAATCTATAATGAAGCAAATAAAAAATAATATTCTCTAATGGCGAAGAAAAATCAGGCAATCCTTGCCTGATTTTTTTCTTATAACGGTCTTTTATTTGGCATACCGGCTTTGCGGGGGTATTTATTGGGTGTTTCTTTCTTCTTTTCCACCACTGTGATAAAGCGGGGGTCGCCGTTTGGTAAGGCATAGCTGAGGTTGTCTTGAACCTTGCTAAAGAGTAAGTTGAGGGCATTTTTTGCTTCTTCCAGTTCTTCAGGAGCATTAGAAGCCTTAAGCGCCAAAAGCTTCCCGCCAACTTTTAGATAGGGAATAGTCAGTTCAGACAGAACTTGCATCCGAGCAACTGCACGGGCAGTGACCAGGTCAAATTGAGCTCGAAAGGCCTTGTCCTGAGCAAAGTCTTCTGCGCGACCGTGGTAGAAGTGAACCTTGTCCAACTCCAGCTCCTCTGCCAGCAGTTTGAGGAAGTTGATTCGTTTGTTGAGTGAGTCAATGATAGTCACATCCAGCTGAGGGCAGATGATTTTCATAGGGAGGCTAGGAAAGCCGGCCCCGGCTCCGATATCTAATAGCTTAAGCTCTTGATTATCAATCAGGCCTTGCAAAACGGGGGCAATTGAATCAAAGAAATGTTTGAGATAGACTTCATTTTTCTTGGTAATAGCTGTCAGATTGATTTTTTCATTCCATTCGACCAAGAGTTCAAAATAACGCTCAAACTGGTCTTTCTGGAGGTCGTTCAGCTCGATTCCCTGCTGGGCCAAGAGCTGGTAAAATTCTTGCGGTGTCATAGTTTCATCCTTGTTTGTCAGTATTCATCCTATTATATCATAAAAAGGAGACCCCAGCATTTTGCCAAAGGGCCTCTTTTCTTATATGCCAATCTGATTGAGTTCCACCAAGAGCAGCTGGCGCCGCTCATCCTGATTGGCGGTTTGGTCAAATAGAACTTCTTTTTTGATCTTGCCATCTAAAATGAGCAGGACCTTGTCGGCATAGGTAGCTACGCTGGCATCGTGCGTCACTAGGAGAATGCTAGCGCCCTGCTGGTGGAAGTGCTGCATGAGTTCCATAGCTTGACGGCCAGCCTGAGAGTTGAGGGCTCCTGTCGGCTCGTCAGCAAAAATGATTCGAGGCTGGTTCATGAGAGCCCGGCAGATGCCGGCTCGCTGGAGCTGGCCGCCCGATACCTGATGGATAGAGCGGTGAGCAATGTCCTTAATGCCAGTCAGAGCCATTAACTCCTTGGCTCGCTTATAGGCTGCCTTTCGCTCGCTGCTTTTCTTACCAATAATACTCGGTAGGCAGATGTTGTCTAGGATATTGAGATTTTTCAGGAAGGTTGCCTGCTGGAAGACAAAGCCAAAAGCTTCTCTGCGAAGGTGGTCTAAGTCTTTATCTTTCATGGCCAGCAAGTCCTGTCCCTCGTAAAGAATCTGGCCTTGGTCAGGTCTGTCAATGGTGGATAGAAGATTGAGAAGAGTGGATTTCCCGCAGCCAGACGGTCCCATGATGGCGATGAATTGGCCGCTTTCAATCTCTAGCGATAAATCACGGAGAATGGGCTCTTGATTTTCCTGATAGCTTTTGCTGAGGTTATGTGCTTCTAATAACATAGGCTTCTCCTCGGATGTAAAATAAATGCTAAGTGCGTGGAAGCTATTTGCTTAAGGTCAATGTTCCTTGAGATAGCGTCTAATTTCCAGCTTGTTCAGAGCTCGGAGACTGATGTGTGCTGCTGTGAGTCCGCTAAGAAGCAGAGCCAGCGGTGTCCATAGAAAAGTAAGGGACTTATTGATGATGAGCTGGAGTTTGCTGATACCGAAGCTGCTGAGCAGTAGACTGCAGACTTCTTGTCCCAGACTAAGGAGCAGCAGGTCGGCTATTGCCAGAGCCAGCATCAAGATGAAGAAGACGGCGAGCAGGTAGTGGCTCCTGAGTCGTTCACTGCCAAATCCCAGCATCCGATAAAGTGCCAAGTCAGCTTGGTCCTTGGTGAAAATCATATAGACAAAGAGAGTCATAAGGATGAAGACAATGCCAAGCCCTGTCCAGAAAACGCTGGTCTGAATCAGGCGGAGCATGGCTAGAGTGTCATCAAAAGTCTGATGGAAAAAGTCTTCTACGTCGGTTAATTTATAGTTGGAATAGCGTTTTTTCCATTCGTTGATTTTTTTAGCTTTGTTGCTAGGATTTTTAAAACGGATGGTCGTCAGACTATTGAGCGTTTGATCCTGCTTTGTCACAAAGACCGCCTTGGCAGTCTTTCCACCATAGGTCAGGTCTGAGTAAATACCGACCACTTTTAGTTTCTTTGCTTGGCCATCAATATTCAAAGTCAGGCTATCTCCTACTTTTAGCTTGAGTTCTTCTGCTTGTAGCTTGGAGAGGGCAATTTCATCCTCGTTTTTAGGATAGCGGCCTTGGCTGTATTTGACTGGAAATCCCGCATGGTTTCCCAGAGTTACCCGTAACTGCTGGGTTTGACCTTGCTGGTCTTGATAGGAGAAATTCTGGCTCTGGTACTGATTAATCTCTGCGATATCCTTGTCTGCCTGCAGTTCTTTCAGAAGCTGGGCAGCCTTGGTATCGATATCTTCAGTCTGAGAAATATCAACCAACACATCTGACTGACCAGCTCCTAGATACTGGATGAAGTTCTTGTCCATCACAGTGCTGTAGAGACTGGCTGGCAGCAGGATAAGCAGGCTAATCAAACTGACAATGGCCAACATAGTCAAATAGAGTTTTTTATGACTGAGAATCGTTTTTAGGGCGAAATAGGGCCTGTCTAAGAAGGGGATAGTCGGTAAACCCATTTTCGGAGTAGAACGAGTCTCGGTCAGACTGTTGGAAGAAGCTAATCTTAAAGCTTGGCCGGGCGTCATTTTCTTAAAAGAGCTGAGAGGCCGGGCAGTCAGCCAGAAGATTAAAAGACAGAGTAGCAGAGCTACTAGCATTTCCAAAAGATAGCTATAGAAGGGCGTCGGACTTTGCCCCATAGACAGTGCCATCTGCTTTTTAAAAGGACCACTCAGAAGAAAGGACAGTCCCCAGCCTGCGATGGTTGCCAGAACCAGGCAGAAATAATACTTGGTCAGGTAGACCCTGCTGATAAAGCTTTGGGGCAACCCCATCACTTTCATAACAGCAATCTGCTGCAGTTCTTCTTGAATCTTGGTCAAGAGGGCAAAGCGCATGCAGAGAAAGGTGATGCCAATGATGGCCATAACCAGTAGCCCCATGACTAGGATGACTAGAGCATCATTGAAGCCGTTAATCATCTTGATAGTCGGATAGGTAATCATAGGCGGTCCATTGGACTCAAGCTCGGCATTTTTATAGGCTTGCTCGATAGTAGAAATCTGGCTAAGCTTATGCACTCGAAAGGCAATCAGGTTCTCATTAGATGCAAATGCTTCTTTTTTCAGAATCTGCAAATCAGTCTGTGAGATGAGGAAGCGCTTGGAGGAGACTAGACCAGCATTCATCTGGGCATCTCGGATAAATCCCTGGACAGTTAGCCGTAGCTTGCCGACCCTTATTTTGTCGCTGATTTTGATTTTTCCGCTATTGTAATAATAAAGAGGGATATAAACTTGCCCTGGCTGAGGCTGGGCTGGCTGGTTATTCTGATCCAGCAGAAAGTCAAAGTGTTGGTTCTGACTGGAAAAACCATTATCTTGGGAACTGTCCTGAAGCGAGTCCTGTCCATTGATGCGGATGGCTGTTCCTTCTAAATTGACAAAGTCGGTCACTTGCCAATCGGCAATTTCAGCATGCTGCTGGACGAAGTTTTGCAGGCGTTCTCGGTTGACGTTTCCGCTGTGCATCTGTAGCAGGTGAGGACTTTTAGCTGTTTCCACAAAGCGCTCAATCGAGCTAGTGAGACTAACGGTCAGGCGAGTGGCTGCAAAGCTCAGAGTCAGAGTCAGAAGCAGGAAAAGTCCAATGACTAGCATGCTGACTTTGTTTTCTTTTAAATCATTTTTTATCAAGCGTTGAAACATATTCCAGCTCCTTTACTGAACGTGCTCGGGAGAGCAGATAAGCACCGATGCTGATAGAGATACCGGATAGGATAAAGAGCAGACCGTAGCCTCTGCCTCCTCCGACACCGATGATTTTTCCGACAGAATTTGCTAGCCAGCCAAAGTAAGTCAGTGAGGGTTTGAAAAAGGTATCCGCGATCCAACCCATGCCGGCATAAGCTAGGACATAACCCAGCTGAGAAATAATGCCAATGGTTCCCCAGACCTTGCCTTGATCGGCTTTGTTAATATTAATGCGGACCAGATAGTCAATGGCTGTATTGGCGAAAGGCAGGGCAGCAAAGAGGAGAAAGCCAAAGCTGCAAATCCAGATGAAATTTTCTTTCATTCCCAGCCCAACCATGAAGAATCCCAGTAGAAATAGTGAGAGGTAGAGCATACGATGGAAGTGTTTTTTGATAGCAAATATCCCCAGAACCAAGCCTCCTATCAGCATCCCGCTGCTGGAGATGGTCATGACCCAGCCGGCTGTTTTAGCGTCTGCGAAAGCCAGTACCAAGGGAGAAAACAGGATTTGGACTGTTCCCAAAAAGAAGGAAAAGCCTGTTCCAGCTAGGACTAAAATCCAGATTCCTTTTTTTCTATAGACGATTTGAAAACCTTTAAGGAAATCCGCCCAGAAACGACTATCACTGCTATAAACTTGTGTGTGAATGGCCCTACGAGCGAGCAAGGTGCAGGCTACTGTCACGAAAATGGTTGAAAAATCCAGCAACAGAATCGTGCTGATATGTCCACTCGCCAAAATCATTCCAGCCAAGGCTGGTGAAATCAGATAGCGGGCAATGCCATTAATCTGGGACAAACCAGTTGCTTTTGATAACTGGTCCTCAGGCAGCAAGTCGGAAATCGTAGCTCGAAAGGCCGGATTGACCAAGGCTGAAAAGAGCGAGCTAATGGCAGCTCCGATACAGATAAAAATCAAAGCAGGATTCTTCAGACTAAAGTAAATCCAGAGAACTCCTAAGCCTGACAGACCATCTCCCAGAGCCATCAGCAATCTTCGGTCATAGCGATCTGCCAGAATTCCAGCCAGAGGAGTAACCAAAAGACCGGGTAGAAAAGCACAAAGCGTAACAAAAGAAGAAACAGAAACCAAACCGGTCAGCTGGAAGATATAAACACCTAAAGCGAAAGAAGTCATACCAGAGCCGATTTCCGAGATGAGGCTCCCAATCCAAATCAATAAAAAGAGTCTAAAGCCTGATTGTTTCATAGTTACCTCCTTATTCTTGCAATGTCAAGTAAGTGTAAATAGTAAATCTAGTAATTAGCTGTCTAGCTGCTTTGAGTCTGAATCAAAGATAGAAAGGGATCGAAGTAGCCTTGCCGGCTGTGAAAAAGAGTTTCTAAAAGATAGAGAAAAGCCTGCAGTTTTTGCTGCTGTTTTTCTAGGGATAGAGCTTGAAAGCTGCTGCCAAAAGCTTGAAGCGAATAAGTTAAAACCATTTCCAGGCTTTCGTAGGCATAGTCAGTCCTCATATGTCCAGCGATGATGCCGTCTTGGATGATGGGAAGTAGAATCTGAGGCGCCCGTTCAAGAAGAATTTGATTGGTCTTTTCGTGCAGGAGTGCATTTTGTGGCTGATTGAGATGCAGTAGCACTTCCTCTCCCTCTTGGTGATTGAGATTCAGTGCAGCTATGCTGCCAGCCAAGCGTTCTAGGACAGTTAGTTCACGATTATTAGCAAAGGCTTGAGAAGCTGTAAATGCTTGTTCAATAGTTCGCTCAATGATGGCATCCATTATCTCTTCCTTAGAAGAAAAGTAATAGTAGAGAGTACCGCGGGCGATTTGAGTCGCTTCTAAAATCTGGGAGATAGAGGTCTGGTCAAAGCCTTGCTCCATAAAAAGCTTTTGTGCGGTATCTAAGATAAAGTCTTTTTTATTAGCCATGCTTGCATCCTTTTTGGTAGTAAAATTTTATTCGACTGACAGTCGGTCCATTTTTTTCTTTATCGTACATCTTTTCTAAATCAATGTCAAGAATAAAGACAGTTCTACTATTTTTTGATATAATAAGTCTAATCAAAATTGAAGGAGTATATCATGACTTTTATTATTATTCTTATTATTGTCGCGGTTTTAGCATTCTTCGTTGTTGGTGCTTACAATACCTTGGTTAAAAGCCGCATGCAGACTCAGGAAGCTTGGAGTCAGATCGATGTGCAGCTCAAACGCCGTAATGACTTGATTCCTAACCTCTTGGAAACTGTCAAAGGCTATGGCAAGTATGAGCAGGCAACCTTGGAAAAGGTAACCCAACTGCGCAACCAGGTAGCTTCAGCTGCTTCACCAGCCGAAGCTATGCAAGCCAGCGACGCCCTTTCTCGTCAGATTTCTGGAATCTTTGCAGTAGCTGAAAGCTATCCAGATCTGAAAGCAAATACCAACTACTTGAAGTTGCAGGAAGAGCTGACCAATACTGAAAATAAAATTGCTTATTCTCGTCAGCTTTATAATTCAGTTACTAGCAACTACAATGTCAAGCTGGAAACTTTCCCAAGCAATATTGTTGCAGGAATCTTTGGCTTTAAAGCTGTGGACTTCCTCAAGACACCAGAAGAAGAAAAGGCTGTGCCAAAAGTTGACTTTGGCAGCACTGGACTAGGTGACTAAGATGTTATTTGATCAAATTGCCAGCAATAAAAGGAGGACTTGGCTCCTCCTTATCGCTTTTTTCGGACTCTTGGCTCTTGTTGGAGCAGCTATTGGTTATCTCTGGCTGCGGTCTGCTGTTGGTGGTATCTTGTTAGCTTTAATTATCGGCGCGATTTATGCCGGAGTGATGATTTTTCAGTCTACAGAGGTTGTCATGGCGATGAACGGAGCTCGCGAGGTCTCTGAGCAGGAGGCGCCTGAGCTTTATCATATTGTTCAAGATATGGCCATGGTCGCACAGATTCCTATGCCACGTGTCTATATCGTAGAAGATCCCTCTCCCAATGCTTTTGCGACCGGCTCTAAGCCTGAAAATGCAGCTGTTGCAGCAACGACAGGTATCTTGCAAATCATGAATCGTGAGGAGCTTGAGGGAGTGATTGGCCATGAAGTCAGCCATATTCGCAATTACGATATCCGAATTTCAACGATTGCTGTGGCTTTGGCCAGTGCTATTACCATGTTGTCTAGCCTAGCTGGCCGGATGATGTGGTTTGGTGGCGGACGTCGGAGTAGTAATGATCGAGATAACGATAGTGGATTAGGAATTATTCTACTTATCGTATCATTGATTGCTATCGTTTTAGCTCCTCTGGCAGCTACCTTGGTGCAGTTGGCCATTTCTCGTCAGCGGGAGTTTCTGGCTGATGCTTCCAGTGTAGAGCTGACCCGCAATCCGCAAGGGATGATTAATGCCCTACTTAAGCTGGATCGCAGCGAGCCTATGGAGCATCATGTCGATGATGCCAGTGCAGCTCTCTATATCAGCGACCCCAAAAAAGAAGGCGGACTGAAGAAACTCTTCTATACGCACCCTCCTATCTCAGAGCGGGTGGAGCGCTTGAGGCATATGTAAAAGCTGGGAGAAATCTCAGTTTTTTTATTGTTTATGCTATAATGATAGACGAATAATATAGTAAGTAGGAAATATAATGAAAAAACTAAAAGCCTCTAAAGATTTATTTGCAATTTTTTATATTGTTAATTGGATTCTGTCTATAATAATAGCCCCTTTGGGTGGCTATGCAGTTATAGTTCTAATGCTATCTACTATAGAATTTCTGAGTTCAGGCAAGACAAGCATATTAATGCATTTTATGATATTTAGTATGATTTTTAAGTGTGTTGTTCTGATCTATCTGTTTATTTATCTGATTTTGAGCCTTCGTTCGCTGATTCAGAGTATAAAGACAAGCAGGGACTCGCTTCATCTGGCTCCAATCAGTTTAATTCTGACTCTGTTGCTTCAGCTATTTCCATTCATCTCTGCTTTGAAAGATACGCGAACCATAGAACCTTATCGCTGGTTGATAGGGGTTGTGCCACTATGCTCGATTTTGTCTTTCCTCAGCTATCTTTACGGTCGGTATGGACTCAAAGGACAAAGAAAGAAGGCACTGCTCTGGGCAGGGCATGTGGTTAATGGCATGCTAACTTTGCTCATGGTTGTAGCTTTTTTTCAGCCTATCATTCCCCAATTAACACGAACCAGCCGAGTTCTCAGCAGCTTGGAGCAGGAGTACAAAAAGCGGGGTATGGATGCTAAGGTAGAGACTGTACCAAGTGGATACGGGGAAGAAGATTCGAATAATCCAGACTTTAATGATATATACCCAATCGGGAAATTTAAAGTAACTATTGGCAAGCATTCTTTCTATGAAGAAGTTCGAGTCAATAAGGCGGGAGGCATTGAAGAAGCTGCGTTTATTGATCCGAAAACAACACCTTCTCCCATCCTGCGAGTTATTCTCCAAAAGGAAAATAGTCAAGAAAATCTAATCAAAACGAAAGAAAATGTAGAAAAAAGTCTAGATAATATAGATGAGAGTGTTAATATCATTCCTCATTATGGGAATACAGAGGTTTCTGTAGAGTACATAACTAATCCTAAGCGCTCAAAACCCAAGAGCTTTGAGGAAAAAGATTTCAAATTAAATTCTCTCTTTGATATTACTGATGAGAAATTGCTAGAAAAAGAAGATGTTTGGATCAGTATTAGAATTGAGCTGAATCTGAAGCAAAGACTCTTTGCTTCAGATTCAGGAGAAAAATTCTTGCATGATATGGACTATTCCCTCTTTCAGACAGGAAACTATGTCTTTGAGATAGAGGAGACAGACAAGGATAATGTTACTAGCAAAAAGCAATTTTTTGCCAAAGTCAAGGACGGAAAGTTAGTCCAGTTAAACAAGAACGACAGTGACCAAGACTTGACTGAAGGGTCAGTATCATTGCTAGAATACTCTTATCGTGGTAGTATAGGCTATTCCATAGACGAAGGGTATGACCACATGGTTGATTGGCCTGATTGATACAGAAAGGAATAGAAGAGGGGGGATTTTATGATTCTATTCCCTCTTTTTTTAGTCAAATCTATTTTAGTTCATTAGGCAGATTTATTTTTCTTCCTTTCATT
The DNA here is from genome assembly GCF_020729725.1 of Streptococcus sanguinis. Lineage (GTDB taxonomy): Bacteria > Bacillota > Bacilli > Lactobacillales > Streptococcaceae > Streptococcus > Streptococcus sanguinis_V. Next base: position 440,803 of record NZ_JAJEPA010000012.1, read on the forward strand.
CATGTCTAAAAAATATTCGTTTAGATTTTGTTACAGTTTTATTTCAGTCATCTATAAACCTTAGATCATCCAAGTTTATTTTTGTATAAGTAAGGAAGCTAGATTTAAAAAAGCCAGTGTTTTCAAGTTGTCAGGTTGAACCCTCCTGACTTTCTTGTAAAATTAGCATTTTCTTGAAAACCATAAAATTTTCAAAAAAAATCACTATATTGAGTTATTTTATTGTTCAAGTTAATCTATTTGTATCATTTAGAAATACAAAGTAGTTTTTTTGTAACAAAATAGAAATATATTACTAGTATATTAAATTTAGTAAAAAATTTTATTGCATATATGAAACTGGGGGTTCGGTATGTTGAAAACATTTGGAAAAATTTTCAAAGTCATTAGAGAATCAAAAAACATGTCTCTTAAAGAGGCGGCAGCCGGAGATATTTCAGTGGCTCAATTGTCTCGTTTTGAGCGGGGAGTCAGCGGTATCACGCTTGATTCTTTCTATTGCTGCTTGAAGAATATGGCTGTTTCTCTAGACGAGTTCCAGTATGTTTACCATAACTACATTGAGGCAGATGATGCGCTTTTCTCAAAAAAAGTAGCTGATGCTTATCAGGAAAACAATGTCGTCAAGCTCCAAAGTATTTTGGCTAGCTCAGAAGCTTTGGCTGAAAAGTTCCCTGAGAAGAAGAACTATAGGCTCAATACAATTGTTGTTAGAGCAGTATTGTCTTCCTGCAGTCCAGATTTTCAGATTAGCAAGAAAGATACAGAATTGCTGACTGACTATCTCTTTTCCGTCGAGGAGTGGGGACGTTATGAGCTCTGGCTCTTTACTAATAGTGTCGATCTACTGACCTTGGAAACACTGGAAACCTTTGCTAGTGAGATGATTAATCGGACCCAGTTTTATAATGACCTACCAGAGAATCGCCGGCGTATTATCAAGATGCTGCTTAATGTTATCAGCGTCTGCATAGAGGGAAATCATTTGCTGGTTGCTATGAGATTCCTAAATTATCTTGACCATTCTAAAATCCCTGAGACAGATCTCTATGATCGGATGCTGATTAAGTATCATAGGGCTCTTTATTCCTACAAGGTTGGAAATAGCCATGCTCTAAGTGATATTGAGCAATGCTTATCTTTTTTGGAATTCTTAGATTCCTTCGGTGTTGCCCAGAAACTCAAAGCTCAGTTTGAAAGAATTTGCCGTTCTCAGTTGCAGATGTGCAAATAAAATAGACTCATTTCTAAAAATATACTAGAATAAGAGTATAACTTTATACCAAATTCAGAAGGAGGCTTTATGATGGAGAAAAAAATTCATTATAAGATGCATAAAGTTAAGAAGAACTGGGTAGCCATCGGTGTGACTACCTTAGCACTTATCGTAGCACCAAAAGTACTTGGTCTCGAAGCAGGTCTTGTCCACGCTGATGATGTTAAGCAGGTGGCAGTTCAAGAACCAACTGCAGCTCAGGATAGTGGCTCAGGTCAGCCAGTTCAAGTACAAGTCAACTCAGCTTCTCAGTTGGAAGCAGAAAAAGCAACTTCTGCAGACAAGGTGACTGATGCTGCTGTAGCCAGTGAAAAAACTGCTGAAACTGCAGCAAATACGGAAGCAGCGGTTCAAACAGATGCTCAAGAGCCAGCTAAGCCGGCAGTAGCAGAAGCAGCAACTACAGAAAAATCAGCTGTTGCTGAAGAAGCAAAAGCAGCTAATGCAACATCAGAAACTGCTAAAACTGCAGCAATTGCTCAAGATAGACAAGCAAGTCCCGCAACTGCTGACAAACAAGCAAAGAAGACTGTTACAGACAAGATTGTTGCAAATCCAAAGGTTGCAAAGAAAGACCGCTTGCCAGAACCGGCTCAAAGACAGGGAGCGATAGCTGAAAGAATGGTGGCTGCTCAAGCTCAAGCGGCGCCTGTTAATGCTGAGCATGATGATGATGTCTTATCTCACATCAAGACGATTGATGGCAAGAAATACTATGTTCAGGATGACGGTACAGTTAAAAAGAATTTTGCAGTTGAGCTTAATGGAAAAATTCTTTATTTCGATGCAGAGACTGGAGCACTGATTGATTCAGCTGAGTATCAATTCCAGCAAGGTACTAGCAGTCTTAACAATGAATTTACCAGAATGAATGCCTTCCATGGCACTACGGAAAAGGATATTGAAACAGTTGACGGCTACCTGACAGCAGATAGCTGGTATCGTCCAAAAGCTATCCTCAAGGATGGAAAAACATGGACTCAGTCTACAGAGACCGACTTGCGTCCGCTTTTAATGGCTTGGTGGCCTGATAAGCAAACGCAGGTTAGCTATCTCAACTATATGAACCAGCAAGGTTTGGGAGCAGGAGCTTTTGAAAACAAAGTGGAACAAGCTATCCTGACAGGTGCTTCTCAGCAGGTTCAGCGCAAAATTGAAGAAAGAATCGGTAAAGACGGCGATACTAAATGGCTGAGAACGCTGATGGGTGCATTTGTCAAAACTCAGCCAAACTGGAACATTAAGACAGAGTCTGAAACAACTGGTACGAATAAGGACCACTTGCAAGGCGGAGCTCTGCTTTATACCAATAGTGATAAGACTTCTCATGCTAATTCTAAGTACCGCATCCTGAACCGCACACCTACCAGCCAAACTGGTACACCTAAGTACTTTATTGACAAGTCAAACGGTGGTTATGAGTTCCTGTTGGCCAACGACTTTGACAACTCTAATCCAGCTGTTCAGGCTGAGCAACTCAACTGGCTGCACTTTATGATGAACTTCGGCAGCATCGTAGCTAATGATCCGACTGCTAACTTTGACGGAGTCCGTGTCGATGCGGTGGATAATGTCAATGCGGACTTGCTCCAAATTGCCTCTGACTACTTCAAGTCACGCTACAAGGTCGGAGAAAGTGAAGAGCAGGCTATTAAGCACCTGTCTATCTTGGAAGCTTGGTCTGACAATGACCCTGACTACAACAAGGACACCAAGGGTGCTCAATTGCCAATTGATAATAAGCTTCGTCTGTCCTTGCTTTATTCGTTCATGCGTAAACTTTCTATCCGTAGCGGTGTAGAGCCAACGATTACGAATAGTCTGAATGACCGTTCTACTGAAAAGAAAAATGGCGAACGGATGGCCAACTATATCTTTGTTCGGGCTCATGATAGTGAAGTGCAAACCGTTATTGCCGATATCATCCGAGAAAATATCAATCCAAACACGGATGGTTTGACCTTTACCATGGATGAGCTCAAGCAAGCCTTCAAGATCTACAACGAAGATATGCGCAAGGCCGACAAGAAGTATACGCAGTTCAATATCCCAACTGCTCATGCTCTCATGCTCTCCAACAAAGACTCCATCACTCGGGTCTACTATGGTGATCTCTATACAGATGACGGTCAATATATGGAGAAAAAATCTCCTTACCACGATGCTATCGATGCCCTGTTGCGTGCTCGTATTAAGTATGTAGCTGGCGGACAGGACATGAAAGTCACCTATATGGGTGTCCCTCGTGAGGCTGATAAATGGTCTTACAATGGTATTTTAACCTCTGTTCGTTACGGTACTGGTGCTAACGAAGCAACAGATGAAGGAACAGCAGAAACTCGTACCCAAGGGATGGCAGTTATTGCTTCTAATAATCCGAATCTGAAACTGAACGAATGGGATAAACTGCAAGTCAATATGGGAGCAGCCCATAAGAATCAATACTACCGCCCTGTGCTCTTGACGACCAAAGATGGTATTTCCCGCTATTTAACTGACGAAGAAGTACCACAATCCCTCTGGAAGAAGACAGATGCCAATGGTATTTTGACCTTTGATATGAATGATATTGCAGGCTACAGCAATATCCAAGTTTCTGGTTATCTGGCTGTTTGGGTACCAGTTGGTGCTAAGGCAGATCAGGATGCTCGTGTAACAGCCAGTAAGAAGAAAAATGCCAGCGGTCAGGTTTACGAGTCTAGCGCAGCCCTTGATTCTCAGCTGATTTACGAAGGTTTCTCTAACTTCCAAGACTTTGCAACTCGTGATGACCAATATACCAATAAAGTCATTGCTAAAAATGTCAACCTCTTCAAGGAATGGGGAGTGACTTCATTTGAGCTGCCACCTCAGTATGTATCTAGCCAAGACGGTACTTTCCTAGACTCTATCATCCAGAATGGTTATGCCTTTGAAGACCGCTATGATATGGCTATGAGCAAGAACAATAAATATGGTTCTTTAGATGACCTGCTCAATGCTCTCCGTGCTCTTCACAGTGTCAATATCCAAGCCATTGCGGACTGGGTGCCAGACCAAATCTACAACCTGCCAGGCAAGGAAGTGGTAACAGCAACTCGTGTCAACAACTACGGAACCTACCGTGAAGGCGCAGAAATCAAGGAAAATCTTTACGTTGCCAATACTAAAACGAATGGTACAGACTATCAAGGCAAGTATGGTGGAGCCTTCTTGGATGAACTCAAAGCTAAATACCCAGAAATCTTTGAAAGAGTACAGATTTCCAACGGTCAAAAGATGACGACTGATGAGAAGATTACCAAGTGGTCAGCTAAACACTTCAACGGTACCAATATCTTAGGTCGTGGTGCTTACTATGTTCTTAAAGACTGGGCTAGCAACGAATATCTCAACAACAAGAATGGTGAGATGGTACTGCCTAAGCAATTAGTTAATAAGAATGCTTACACAGGATTTGTCAAAGATACTACTGGATTCAAGTACTATTCAACTAGTGGCTATCAAGCTAGAAATTCCTTTATCCAAGATGAAAATGGAAATTGGTATTACTTCGATAAACGAGGTTACCTAGCAACAGGTGCTCATGAAATTGATGGCAAGCAAGTTTATTTCCTCAAGAATGGTATTCAGCTGCGTGATTCTCTCCGTGAAGATGAAAACGGCAATCAGTACTACTACGATAAGACTGGTGCCCAAGTTCTCAACCGTTACTACACTACTGATGGCCAAAACTGGCGTTACTTTGATGCCAAGGGTGTCATGGCTAGAGGTCTGGTAACTATGGGCGGCAATCAGCAATTCTTCGACCAAAACGGCTACCAAGTCAAAGGCAAGATTGCGCGTGCCAAAGATGGTAAACTTCGTTACTTTGATAAGGATTCAGGTAATGCTGCTGCTAACCGCTTTGCCCAAGGTGATAATCCAAGTGACTGGTACTATTTCGGAGCAGATGGTGTTGCAGTAACAGGTCTTCAAAAACTTGGCCAGCAAACCCTTTATTTCGACCAAGATGGCAAGCAAGTCAAGGGTAAAATCGTGACACTTGCAGACAAGAGTATCCGTTACTTCGATGCCAACTCAGGAGAAATGGCAGTCGGCAAGTTTGCAGAAGGATCTAAGAACGAATGGTATTACTTCGATCAGACTGGTAAAGCAGTGACAGGTCTTCAGAAGATTGGCCAACAAACACTTTATTTCGACCAAGATGGTAAGCAAGTCAAAGGTAAAGTAGTAACTCTGTCTGATAAATCTATCCGTTACTTCGATGCTAATTCCGGAGAAATGGCAGTCGGCAAGTTTGCAGAAGGTGCCAAGAACGAATGGTATTACTTTGATCAGTCTGGTAAAGCAGTGACAGGTCTTCAGAAGATTGGTCAACAAACCCTTTACTTCGACCAAAATGGTAAGCAAGTCAAAGGACAGCTAGTAACTCTGTCTGATAAATCTATTCGTTACTTCGATGCCAACTCAGGAGAAATGGCAGCCAACAAGTTTGTTGAAGGTGCCAAGAACGAATGGTACTACTTCGATCATGCTGGTAAAGCAGTGACAGGTTTGCAGCAGATTGGCCAACAAACCCTTTACTTCGACCAAAATGGCAAGCAAGTCAAAGGTAAGATTGTCTATGTCAATGGTGCTAACCGTTACTTTGATCCGAATTCAGGAGAAATGGCGCGCAATAAATGGATCCAGCTGGAAGATGGAAGTTGGATGTACTTTGACCGCAATGGTAGAGGCAGACGCTTCGGCTGGAACTAATAGCAATAGAATAGGCTAAATGAAACTTAATCTTTAGCTTTCTAATACACAAAAACGATAACTTCTTGTTTGGAAGTTATCGTTTTTGCTGTCTTTTAGGAGGACAAATATAGAAACAAGATTGAATCTATCATCTTTCTTTAACACCTTTTTTTTCGATAGATAGGAGCAGAGCAATCACACCGATAATGCTGAAGATGAGCCAGCTAGCGTTCATATTCCAGAGGGCTAGGCTGCTGAAGACCATAGTGCCAAAGGGAACAGAGAAAGAAAAGAGCAGACTCAGAAAGCTGGAAGTCTGAGCGAGAACATCAGAAGGCAATTTGCTCAGTAAGAGGGTGTTGATTTTGGGATTGATCTTGCCGGAGATATAAGCTAGTAAAAATCCAAAAGCAATGCCGACGAAAACAGGCAGATGCAAGAAATTGCTGACAGCAAGCAGAATCATGGTAAGAGCAGCCCAGAGGGTTAGTTGATTTAGAGAGAGGCGGCTAAAGTAATCGTTGGGAGTCAGACTGGCTGCGATCATGGCTAGGACAAGAGTGGTCTGAAGAACCAAGAGAGACTGACTAAAGGATAGCTGGAAGATGGGGTTATCCAGCAAGTAGAGATTATAAAGAGCTATAAGAGAACCTGCCATAGCGTTGACGATCAGGATTTGAGCCAGCAGTTTGAGAAAATTGTTAGAACCTTCCTGCTCAAAGATGAGCTTGGACGATGTGTACATTTTCTTCAATTCTTCTTTCAGAGGAGCTTTTCTCTCAGAAATTGCCACTGGGTCATGAGTCAATCTGCGACGGACTAGGTAGAGGATGGTGGAAGATAGGAGAAAGGTCAAAGCGTTAACCAAAGCAACTAAGAAAAAGTCTTGCTGGCTGACGGTTAGGAGCCAAACTCCCAAAGCTTGTCCGGCCAGGCTGCAGAGAAAGCTGATGAGCTGGGTAAAAGAGAAGGCTTCCATAAGATCTTTCTCTGGAACATTCTTTTTCAAAATCGGCATTTGCAGGCCGCTGCGATAGTCGCTGATGATATCTGAAAGAATATTCATCAAGCAGACGGCTGAAAAGGCTAGATAAGAGCTAGAGCGAGTCATGAAGGCGACAAGGACAAAGAGCAGGGCTTGAAGATAACCAAAATGAATCAGCCAACGAGCTTTATGGATAGTCTTGTCAGCTTTGATACCAGCAAAGATAGTAAAGAAGGTCGGAACCAGGACGATAAAATTAGCCACGGCAATAGCAAACTTGGGATTGGGCATGCTGGAAGCAAGTACCACAAAAACAATATTGAAAATAGAAGCTCCCAAGGTGTTGAAGATTCGGGAAAGACTGAGTGAGGCAAAGACCCCATTTTTAAAAAATAATTTCATCGTAGACTCCTTTTCTAAACTGCAAGATTGTATAAAAGCTGATTGGGTGCATCTGTAATCTAGCTTTTGTCTTTTTCTCTTTCTGATGATCATTATAGACCGTTTAAAGCCAAAAACAAGGGCTTTTCGGCAACTGGTTAGGTCTCATAAGTAAGTGGTAAAATTCTGAAAGTGACTTGCGCTAGCTCTTTCTGCTTTTAGTATAAAATAGAAAATCCAATCTGCAGGAAATGTTGCATATATTCAACGATTTTCGGGTAGAAACTTTTAAATCAGAAAGGTGGAGCTTGAGTAGGAACAAAAAAACCACTTTCCAACTCAAAATCGCTGAGCTTAAAAGCGGAAATTTGCATTATTTGCTATATTTTTGAAAAGCAGTATCAAGGGCTTCTTGATAGTAGTCAGCGCTATGCTGACAGTTCAAGATTCGGAAAATGTCGACAGCTTGCTTCATTTGAGTGAGTCCCTCCTCTATTTGCCCTTTCAAACAAGCTAACTCTCCCTGAGCAAAGAGATAGACAATTCGGAAGTAAGTCTCATTTTCTTCATAAAAGTGTCGCTCAATGACTTGTTGGAAATAGTCTGCCTGAGTGATATTTTCCTGACTGATGGCCAGAAGATAGCCATTAAGAAAGGTAGTATGCAGGGTGTTGCGGTTGTTGGCAAACAAGGCGACAAAATCCTTTCTTGAGAGGATTTCTTTGGTGTATTGGGAAAACAAGTCTAGAGATAAAACCGGAGTGCAGACAGAGAAAAGATTGAGCTCGTAGCGGCCCCAAATATCAACTGAAAAGAGGTAATCATGCAGGAAATCCAGCTCGCCTGGGCTGGCCTTTTCAGACTCCTTGAGGGCGCAGAGATAGGCCTTTACAATCAGGCGATCAACCCAATCGCTAGCTCGCTTGCTTTTTTGAGTGACTTTTTCTTTTTCCAGATAAAGTTCGTCTAATAATTCAAGCTGATTGGCTTGCAACAGGTCTTGAATGTGGCTTAAGAGTTCCTTGTGAGAATGATGATTCTGGATGCCAGCTGCAACGGTAAATTCTTCCGTTTCCGTGTGGATGGCGCTGAGAGCGCTAAAAAATTTCTGTGCCGAAAGTTCGCTCTGCCCATTTTCAAAGCGAGAGAGCATAGATTTTGAAAATTCTCCGCCAGTTGCTTCGGATAAAGAGATGTGCCTTGCCTCTCGAAAAAATCTAAAAACCTGTCCTAGATGTTCCATTGTCTTCCCTCCTTGCATTTTATTATAACAAAATAATTTTCAATAACATCGAAGCGCTCAAACATGATATAATATAAAGAAAAAACAAAGAGGAACTTATGTTGTATATTCAAGAAATTCGGAAGAATCCAGATGGTCTAGCCTTTGAGAAAAAGATGGACTTGGCAGAGGAGTTAAAAGAGCGTAATCCTGAGATTTTAGATGTTCAGGATATTGTAGCCAAAGGAAAAGTTCAATATGAAGATGGCCTTTATTTTCTGGATTATGATCTGTCTTATACCATTACTTTAACGTCCAGTCGTAGCATGGAGCCAGTGGAACTCAAGGAGTCTTATCTAGTCAACGAAATTTTCATGGAAGAAGGACAGGCTGCATCGCAGGAACTGATTGATCAGGACTTGGTGCTTCCGATTGAAAATGGCGAGATTAATATAGCTGAGAGTGTAGCTGACAATATCCTGATGAATATTCCACTGAAAATCCTAACAGCTGAGGAAGAAGCCGGCCAAGGCTTTCTGTCAGGTCAGGACTGGCAGGTTATGACAGAAGAAGAATTCGCCGCTGCCCAGGAAGCTCAAAAAGAGAAGAACAATCCTTTCGCCGGTTTGCAAGGACTTTTTGATGAATGAATCTTGTAAAAATTTTGAAAATGATTTGAGAATTTGAAATAATTTGTTATACTAAGTATAAAAAGAAAATAGACAATGGAAATTGTCTTATAGAAGGAGATTTAATGGATACATTTTTCTTTCCAACTTGGTTGATTCCAGTAATTATTGGTCTGGTTGTCCTTGTCGTACTTTTAGTGAAAGGCTATGTTAACGCACGCCCTAACGAAGTAGTTGTAATTACAGGTCTTCGTAAACAGCGTCACCTTCGAGGTAAGGCTGGATTTATGATTCCTTTTGTTGAGCAACGCTCTTATCTGGACATTGAGCAGTTCTCAACAGATGTTCGTACGTCTGAGGCGGTGCCAACTCTAGACTTCATTAATGTTCGTGCTGATGCAGCAGTTAAGCTAAAAATCGGAACGACTGACGAAATGATTGCTCGTGCGGCAGAAAACTTCCTTAATTGGAATACAACTGATATTTCTAACTCTGTTCAAGATGTCTTGGAAGGAAATCTTCGTGAAGTAATTGGTCAGATGGAATTACGCAAGATGGTCAATGACCGTCAGGAATTTGCCTCAAAAGTGCAGGATAACGTAGCTCCTGATTTGGCTAAAATGGGCTTGGAAGTCATCGCTTTTACTGTCCAATCTTTTTCAGATGAAGGTGGCGTGATTGATAATCTCGGTATTGAAAATGTCGAAACCATCAAAAAAGATGCCTTAATTGCAAAGGCTAAAGCTGAACGTGAGCGCAAGGAAGTAGAAGCTGAGCAAGACAAATTAGCAAACGACAAGCGGGTAGCTGCTGACTTGGAAATTGCTCAAAAGCAAAATGAGTTGAAACTGAAGCAAGCAGCCCTCAAGCAGGAAGCAGATATTGCGCAAGCTAAGGCTGATGCAGCCAAAGGGATCGAGGCAGAAATTCAGCGTCGTGAGCAAGAGCGCGTGGCCGCTGAAGCTAATATCATGAAGCAAGAGAAGGAAGCTGAAGTCAAGGAACGTGAAGTTAAGGTCCGGGAGCAAGAACTGGATGCTAACATCCGCAAACAGGCTGAGGCTGAAAAATACTCTCGCCAACAAGCGGCGGAAGCACAATTGATTGAGCGTCAACGTCAAGCCGAGGCAGAACTCTTTGAAACACAAAAAGAAGCCGAAGCTCGCAAGGCTCAAGCCGAGGCTGAAAAGTTTGCGCAACTGCAAGAAGCCGAAGCTATTGAAGCTAAAGGACGTGCTGAAGCGGAAGCGATTCGTCTTAAGCTAGAAGCCGAAGCTCAAGGTTTGGATAAAAAAGCAGAAGCCATGAAGAAGATGCAAGAAGCAGCCATTACTGAGATGATTGTAGACAAACTGCCAGAAATTGCCCGTGCTGTAGCAGAGCCGCTTACTAAAGTGGACAAAATCACTATGTATGGTGAAGGCAATGCTTCTAAGATGGTTGGTGATATCATGCAGAGTATTGACCAAGTGTCGCAAGGTGCAGGCTTCGATATTCGTCAACTCCTAGCAGGAGCTCTTGGTGTTAATATGACTGTTAACAAGCTAAAACAAGATGAGCAGCCGGTTATTGAAGCTGCAAATCTTGACACCGATAAAAAATAAAAGAAAAGATAATTCGCTTTGACTTTCACCCCAAAAGTTAGACAGAAAATCTAACGATTGGGGTGTTTTTAGTATGAAATTAGTTTATACAAATGAACTGAAAAGATAACCTAAAAAGAATGGCACTTCTTGGGTTCAGATTGACCTCAAATACAATATAGCTGGCCCAAATCTTCAATATTATTCCCCTGACTTAAAGCAAGAAATAATTGAGAAGATACTAGTAGATGACCAGCCCTATACAATAAGCTCCCAGACTCAGTTTGGGAGCTTATTGATTTATATCTTCTGTTTGGCCTTGATAGTGGTAAATGCAGAGTCGGTTTGCTTGGTCTGGTCTACTGACGGTAAAGTGGAAGTAATGGTCCTTCTTGTCCAAGCTTTTGGTCTTGGAGAGTTTGAAATAAGAGGCTTGGCGGCTAGCCATGTGGAGTAGGATGTCATCTTCCATGACCATCAGAGGCTGGGGAAGATTGGAAAATTGATAAAAATCCTCTTGAAATTGATAGTAATTCTGGGAAAAATAGTCGAATTGAAGTTCCTCATGTACATTCTGAGTGGTCATCTGCGCCTCCTGAAGCTTGTATGGAAAGAATCTGCTGGATAGCAAGGCCTTTATAATGGTCACCTTCCTGCAGGAGGACCTGCTTGCAGTCCAGATGAAAGACGGTAGCAGTAATGTCGGTCAGCTTTCCCTGATTAAGAAAGGTGATTCGTATGGGAATTTGCTGGATATAGGCTTGGTTGAGTAAATAGAATTTCTCCTGTCTGTCAAGCTGGGTCAGGCGACTGATATCTAGTTCTTTTTTGGCTAGAGCAGTGCTATGCTCAGAGAGGAAAAAGCCAGCCCATTTCGCCATGCCCCGATCCTGAAAGTCACGTGCCGACTGATAGGGGAGATAAGAGCGGTCAGTCATGATAAGCCCTCCAAACCTCCAGCAGAATGGCCACCAGTTAACTTGCTTCGAGCAATAGCACGGGAGGAGTCCAGCAAGGCGGCTCCCTTAAGCAAAGAGGTAAAGCCAAAGCGATCTCTGATGCGATCGATCGTCAGCTGGAGTTCCTCTTCTTTTTGAACTTGCAGGGGATCATCGAAGAGGGAAATCAGCCTATATCCCTGATCGACAAAGTCACTGTAAAAAACACCAATCTGTCGGATAGCCCCGCCCTGATATTTAGAACGAAAAAGCTGAACCACGATTTGGGCCAATCGATCGCTGTTGTTAGTGGGCTCAATTTTTCTCTGTGTATGAATGGAAGGCAGGCGCTCCTGTTTGGAATAACGAGCATAGATGGAGACACGCTGGCATTTCTTACCAGAGCGTCTGAGACGAATGGCGACCTGTTCAGCCATTTCTCGGAAAACGAGCTCAATCTCTGCCTGCTGTCTATAATCTCGGGGGAGAATTTGCGAATTGCCCAGACCATGCGACTTGACCTGATAAGGCTTATGAACATTGCTTTCATCAATGCCGTGAGCGTGAAACCAAAGCTGCAGGCCCATGACTCCCATTTCTTTTTTGAGAATATCGGGATTAAAGTGAGCCAAATCATAAATGGAGTGGATTCCTAGCTTCTTAAGATGGGTGGCTGTTCGGTGGCCGATTCCCCAAAAATCAGTCATGGTCGGAATGGTCCAAACCTTGCTGGGAACATCCTCATAGGACCAGTTGGCCCGCATCTTTTTTGTGTGTTTGGCTTCAATGTCCAAGGCTAGCTTGGCGAGAAGAGGATTGGCGTTGCTCAGGCCGATAGAGGCATAAATCCCGGTCTTCTTCCAGATAGCCTGTTGAATGCGGGCAGCCAGCAGGTCTAGTTTGGTCCTGCGGTCCAGCGTCTGATCGGGAATGAAGTAGTTGATAGAGCTTGTCAAATCTAGGAAGCCCTCATCAATTGAGTAGGGGAAAATATCATCGGGAGCCGCAAAATCCTGGAAAATCTTTTGGATTTCCATGTTTTTCTGGATGTAGTAGTTCATCCGAGGGGGGACCAGTAGGGTCTTTTGGGCAGCGTCTTCGATAAAACGCACATAATCTGCTGTAATAGGCAGTCCCTGCTTGCGGGCAGCAGCAAAGTTGAACTTACGGGTGTGGACATCAAAAGGAAGATTATAGCTTCGGCTGACATTCTGGCTGCCGAAAATTTTTTTAAAAAGAGGGGTGGCGGCTAGTATCAGTCCAGCAGAATTTTCAATTCGGCTCATGACACAGAGCGAGGTTTTTAAAGGGTCAAGGCCGAGGGCAATGCATTCGCAAGAGGCATAAAAACTTTTCATATCCACAAAAGCGATGTCTGAACGAGGCTCGCGTGAATAATCAAATAGGACCATGGCTTATACCTCAATCGGCAGAAAATGTCCAACGACGATACCAACAATGCTAGGTTGGTCTTCATAAGGGGCAAAGAGGTCATCATAGTCAGGATTGATAGATTCTAAGCGTAGGCCTTCAGCTTCGCGGTAGACTTTTTTGATATAGGTCTTGCCATTCCACATAAGAGCATAGACTGCCCCATCGTAGTCAAATCCTGTCTGTTTCATAAGGGCAACAGAACCATTGGGATACTTGGGCTCCATCGAATCCCCAGAGACCCAGGATGCAAAATCGTGCTGGATATCTTGATTAAAGTAGACAGTTTCGTAGTCTGTTTCATTGTCATAATAACTGTGACCGCGACCTGCAGCCAACTCAACGGATAGAACTTTATAGGCTGTAAGAGATCTGACTTTACGCTGTCTCTCTAGGAGCCGACTAGCGAGCTGGTCTACTTCTTTTTTATGCGGTGGGGTTAGTAAAGGGTAGGTGTAGAGCGCGCTGGTCTCATCCACAAAGTAGTTCTCCTGGACCTTGAGACAGGTGGCCAACCTCCTGAGATTTTTTGCGTGGGGTTCTGCTAGACCATTTTCCCAAGCAGAGTAAGTCTTTCGAGAGATGCCTAGCTCTTGGTAAATGGAAGACTGAGTCAGATTAAGCTCCATCCGGCGTTTTTTTAATTTTTCATGCGAAAACATATCACACCTCCTATGTAACGTTTTAAAAGTTACATATAGTATACCAGATGAAATTTAGAAAAGCAAGTTCTTTATTGAGTATTTTCATTCTTAGCAAGAATGTGGTAAACTGTAGGGAGGAATATAACTTGGAGGTAGAGAGATGTTTCCTATGACAGCAAAAACGATTATGACAGAAGAAGCTTATCGCCGTTTCGCTTGGACCAATTTTTGGTATAAAAAGAATGGCCTCTTTTCACTGATTCTCCCTGAGATAGTGGTGCTGATATGCGGTGCAATCTGTTTTTTCATCGGGGAACCTTTGCGAGGCGTAGCTTTTCTTGTTACTGTGGCTGTCCTTCCTTTTCTTTACTATCTGTCCATGAATCGCCATATTAAAAAGTTTTATAGAGGCAACCCCCTCTGGCATGATATAGAGCAGGAGTTTAGCTTCTATGAGACAGACTTTCGTGTCGTTAATCGGAATAACAATGCCAGATTTGACTATCAAGATATTGTGGCGATTATAGACAAGCCAGAAACTTTTTATATTATGGTTGGCCGGTCAATAGGGCTGATCTTGGATAAGGCAGACTGTCAGCCTGAATTAATTGATTTTTTACTAAAACTAAAAGAAAATAGAAGTCTCTAATTTTGGGGGACTTCTGTTTTTTATCTGTCCAGTTTTCAAAAAATTGGCCTCCTGTGCGATGTGTGTTATAATGTTTTTTATGAGAGTTGTTGCAGGTAAATACGGGGGCAGGCCCCTCAAGACTTTGGACGGCAAGACGACCAGGCCTACGACTGATAAGGTCAAGGGGGCGATTTTTAATATGATTGGTCCCTATTTTGACGGCGGTCGGGTGCTGGATCTTTATGCTGGGAGCGGGAGTTTGGCCATTGAGGCTATTTCGCGAGGTATGGAGACAGCTATCTTAGTCGAGAAGGATCGCAGAGCTCAGGCTATTATTTCAGAGAACATTCAGATGACCAAGGAGCCGGAACGTTTTGACTTGCTCAAGATGGAATCTGGCCGCGCTCTAGATACCTTGACAGGGGCTTTTGACTTAGTTCTCTTGGATCCGCCTTATGCCGAGGAGCAGATTGTGGCTGACCTTGAGAAGCTAGAGGAAGGCCAGCTCTTGAGTCAAGATGTTCTGGTAGTCTGTGAGACAGACAAGGAAGTTGAATTACCTGAGGAAATTGCAGGGCTGGGCATTTGGAAGCAGAAGATATATGGAATTTCAAAGGTGACGGTGTATGTCAGATAAGATTGGATTATTCACAGGGTCTTTTGACCCGATGACCAAGGGCCATGTGGACCTGATTGAGCGGGCCAGCAGGCTTTTTGACAAGCTCTATGTAGGGATTTTCTATAACCGGGAAAAGTCAGGTTTTTTTACAATTGAGGCCAGAGAGCGCATGGTCAAAGAAGCTCTGCAGCATTTGGATAATGTCGAGGTAATCACTTCTCAGAATGAGCTAGCAGTGACAGTGGCCAGAAGACTGGGAGCCCAGGCCTTTGTACGTGGTCTCCGCAATAGTCAAGACCTAGACTATGAAGCCAATATGAACTTTTTCAATCATGAACTAGCAGGAGAGCTGGAGACGATTTTCTTACTCAGCAAGCCAGTCTATCAGCATATCAGTTCATCACGTATTCGTGAGCTGATTGCTTTTCAGCAGGATATCGCGGCCTATGTGCCCCAAAGTGTAATCAAAGAATTAGAAAGAATCAACGATGAAAAGAATTAAGAAGTATCTATGGCCGACGGTCATTGGCGTCACTATTGCCTTTTTTATAGCAGCATTTTGGGTTCGTCTGCCTTATTATATAGAAGTTCCTGGTGGTGCCGAGGATGTTCGGCAGGTCTTACTGGTTGATAAAAAGGCCGATAAGGAAGCGGGTTCCTATAACTTTGTGACAGTCGGAGTAGAGCAGGCAACTTTTGCCCATCTGGTCTATGCTTGGCTGACCCCTTTTACCGATATTTATTCCGCTAAGGATATGACGGGGGGATCCACGGATGAGGAGTTCAATCGGATCAACCAGTTTTACATGGAAACATCACAAAACATGGCTAAATATCAAGGGTTGACGACAGCTGGTAAAGAGATCAAGATGGATTATCTGGGGGTTTATGTCCTGCAGGTAGCTGATAACTCAACCTTCAAGGGGGTTCTCAATATTGCTGATACGGTAACCGGTGTCAATGACAAAACATTTGAAAGTTCTGAGGAGCTGGTCAAGTATGTCAACTCGCAGAAGCTTGGGGATAAGGTCAAGGTGACTTTCCAAGAGGATGGTCAGGAGAAATCGGCAACTGGAAAGATTATCAAGTTAGAGAACGGTAAGAACGGGATTGGGATTGGTCTGATAGACCGGACGGAGGTCAGCAGCAGTATTCCGATTACGTTTTCAACTGAGGGTATCGGCGGTCCCAGTGCTGGTCTTATGTTCAGCTTAGCCATTTATACCCAGTTGGCTGATCCGACTCTTCGTGATGGCCGCGATATTGCAGGGACCGGCAGCATCAGCCGGGAAGGTGAAGTTGGCGAAATCGGCGGAATTGATAAGAAAGTCGTTTCAGCGGCCCAAAGCGGAGCAGATATCTTCTTTGCACCCAACAATGAACTGACAGAGGAAGAGAAGAAGCTTTCTCCTAATGGGAAAAACAACTACCAAACGGCTTTGGAGACAGCCAAGAAGATTAAAACGGATATGAAAATTGTTCCAGTTAAAACGCTGCAGGACGCCATTGACTATCTGAAAAAGAACAAGTAAGATCTTAGCTTTTGCTAAGATTTTTCTTGTGAAATAGACAAAATTAGACGACCTTTTCTACTTTAAATCGTCTGACTTTTTTCAGAAAGATATTTTTGATGAAAAGTCCGCGAAATACTGGCTGATTTATGATAAAATAAAGTGTTGTAGATAAACTATCCAAGATTGTTAAAGGAAGAGTATGCGTAAAGATATTTCACCTGAATTGTATAATTATAATAAATTCCCGGGACCGGAGTTTAAACAGATTGACAGCAAGATTGTTGCAGAAAAATTCGAGTTTGAATTGATTGAGAATTATAAGGAAGGCTTTGACTTGACTGCCTTTCATCAGCGTTTTTCAGAAATTCTCACCAAGTTTGACTATATTGTCGGCGACTGGGGCAATGAGCAGCTGCGACTGCGCGGTTTTTACAAGGACGAGCGGGCTAATGAAAGCGATGAGAAGATCAGCCGCTTAGAAGACTATTTGCTGGAGTACTGCAGCTACGGCTGTGCTTATTTTGTCTTGGAAAATCCAAATCCCCAGCGCGCTTCCTTTGATAAGAAATCCCATGGCAAGAAAGAGACAGAAGGTCGGTCAAAACGTTCTCGCAACAGCCGTTCAGGCGGCAACCGCAATCGCAGAAGCGAGCGAGACCGAGACAGCCGCTCTAAAAGGGACAATAAGCGCTCTCGCAACAATTCCCAGCAAGATAGGCAGAAAAAGCCAAAAGACAGCAATCGCCATTTTGTAATTCGTCAGAATAAAGGAGAAAAATGAAACCATCTATTTATAGCTTAACGCGTCAGGAAATGATTGAATGGGCGGAAGCTCAGGGAGAAAAGAAATTTCGCGCTGCCCAGATTTGGGAGTGGCTCTACCGCAAGCGGGTCCAGTCTTTTGAAGAGATGACCAATCTATCTAAAGATTTGATTGCCAAGCTAAATGATCAGTTTGTCGTCAATCCGCTTAAACAGCGCATTGTTCAGGAGTCGGCTGACGGTACGGTCAAGTACCTCTTTGAGCTGCCGGATGGTATGCTGATTGAGACCGTACTTATGCGCCAGCACTATGGCCTTTCTGTCTGCGTGACCACTCAAGTAGGTTGTAATATCGGCTGTACCTTCTGTGCTTCTGGCTTGATTAAAAAGCAACGCGACCTCAATAACGGTGAGATTGTAGCTCAGATTATGCTGGTTCAGAAGTATTTTGATGAGCGTGGTCAGGATGAGCGGGTCAGCCACATCGTGGTTATGGGAATTGGTGAGCCGTTTGACAACTATGACAATGTGCTCAAGTTTGTCCGGACGGTCAATGATGACAAAGGTTTGGCTATCGGGGCCCGCCATATCACGGTTTCGACCTCAGGGCTGGCTCATAAGATTCGTGACTTTGCCAATGAAGGTGTGCAGGTCAATCTAGCTGTATCCCTCCATGCCCCGAATAATGATCTGCGGACCAGCATCATGCGGATTAACCGGTCCTTCCCTATCGAAAAGCTTTTTGCAGCTATCGAATACTATATTGAGACGACCAACCGTCGAGTGACCTTTGAGTACATCATGCTCAATGAAGTCAATGACGGGATAGAGCAGGCCAAGGAACTGGCTGAGCTGCTCAAGAACATTAAGAAGCTATCTTATGTCAATCTCATTCCTTACAACCCCGTTAGCGAGCACGACCAATACAGCCGCAGTCCCAAAGAGCGCGTGATGGCTTTCTATGATACCCTCAAGAAAAACGGAGTCAATTGCGTGGTTCGTCAGGAACATGGAACGGATATTGATGCAGCCTGCGGCCAGCTGCGTTCCAATACTATGAAGCGTGATCGCGAGAAAGCATTGGTAGAAAATGTTCAGCCTTAAGAACTATCTGACTTCAGACGGTGAGCTGACTGCTAAGGGACGGAAATTGCTGGTAGGGGGAAGCTGGCTCTATTTCTTGATGCTTTGCATTCTGTGCTTTATTCCTCAGGTTCCAGAGCCAGGAATGGAAACTCCTGGAATCCAGTATTTTGGCCGAATAGTAGTTTTGTTAATCCCTTTTAATTCCTTTGTCAATATTGGCGAGATTACCTCTTGGATCCAGCTGGCCAAGGTCTTTATCCAAAATCTAGCCAATATCTTTCTACTATCGCCCTTAATTTTTCAATTGCTTTGCCTCTTTCCGAAATTGAGGAAGACCAAGAAGGTTGTATGGCTGAGCTTTGGGATGAGTCTGTCTATCGAAGTGACTCAGATTCTACTGGACCTTCTCATCAACGCCAATCGAGTCTTTGAGATTGATGATCTCTGGACCAATACTTTGGGTGGTTATCTGGCTTGGTGGGTATTTCAGCGTGGTCAGAAAATCTGGAAAAATCGTCAAGGCGACGCTTTCAAAAGAGACTAGCAAGAGAAAGGTTCGGATTTGGGAGAAAAAATTAAATTTTTTCTTGACAAGAAAAAGGGAAAGGCCTATAATAAAATAAATCATCAGAAAAGTAATAATTTTTTCTACTTTCAGGGAGCCTGTGGTTGGTGGAAACAGGCAGTAGAAGATTATGAAGTGGGCTGATGCAAAAAATGAATTTGAAGCAATAAAAATTCGGTGAGCACACCTTACAGTGCAGCTTGTTGTTAGACAAGACAGAGATATGGAGGCAGTCTATACTTTGCTCCATAATTGAGGTGGCACCGCGATTATACGCCCTCACACAGATTTTTTCTGTGTGTGGGCTTTTGTTTTGCTTGAAAATAAAGAAATGAGGCAATCAAGATGACAGAAACTAAAGGATATTTTGGACAATTCGGCGGCTCCTTTGTACCAGAGCCTATCCAGGCCTTGCTGGATGAATTAGAAGCGACTTTTGAGAAGTATAAGGATGATCCAGAATTTTTAAATGAATACCGGCATTATTTGGCAGATTATTCAGGTCGGGAAACCCCGCTCTACTTTGCAGAAAGTCTGACCCAGCATCTGGGCGGCGCTAAGATTTATCTAAAGCGGGAAGATCTCAATCATCTGGGCTCTCATAAGCTCAATAATGTTTTGGGGCAGATTCTTCTAGCTAAGCGCATGGGCAAGACCCGGGTCATTGCTGAAACTGGAGCTGGCCAGCATGGTGTGGCAACTGCGGCAGCCGCAGCTAAGTTTGGTATGAAGTGCGATGTTTACATGGGTGCAGAGGATGTAGAACGCCAGCGCCTTAATGTCTTCCGCATGGAAATGATGGGTGCGACTGTTCACGCAGTGGAAACAGGCACCAAAACCCTCAAGGATGCTGTAGATGCGGCCTTTGGAGCGTGGATGAGCGATTTGGAAGCCTTCTATGTTTTGGGTTCTGCTGTCGGTCCTCACCCTTATCCGACGATTGTCCATGAGTTTCAAAAGGTGATTAGTGAAGAATCTCGCCGGCAGATTTTGGACAAGGAAGGCCGCTTGCCGGACTATGTTATTGCCTGCGTAGGCGGTGGCTCCAATGCTATCGGCGCTTTCTCTCAGTATGTGGCGGATGAAGAAGTCAAGCTGGTTGGTGTTGAAGCAGCTGGACGGGGTCTTGATACAGACCAGCATGCGGCGACCATGACCAAGGGAAGTGTCGGAGTAGTGGATGGTATGAAGACCTACGCTGTCTTTGCTGAAGATGGTCAGGTGGCACCGGTTTACTCCATTTCAGCAGGCTTGGACTATCCTGGAGTTGGTCCTGAACATGCTTTCTTTAAAGATTCTGGTCGAGTAGAATACGTGGTAGCGACAGATGATGAAGCTGTGGACGCTTTGCTTCTCTTGACACAAAAGGAAGGAATTTTGCCGGCAATTGAAAGCTCACATGCCATTGCTGAAGCCATCAAGCGAGCTCCGCAATTGCCATCTGACCAAATCATCATTATCAATGTATCTGGTCGTGGAGACAAGGATGTGGCAGCCATTGCCGACTATCTAGAAAAACGAAAATAAAATACCCAGCAGAAGAGTAGTAACACCCCTCCTTTCAGAGAGTCTGTGGTTGCTGAAAACAGGCAGGAGAAGTTATGAAATGGGCTGCTGGAGTCAAAATTTTGTCATTTAGTTGATCTTTTATTACTTTGTTAGCATGCTTTGTTGTAAACCAGTATGCTACCTTCTACTAAAAGGGATCTAAATGACTGTAAATAAGTAAATGAGATGTGGAGCCTGAAAACTCCATAACTGAGGTGGCACCGCGATGATACGCCCTCACAGGATGAACTGTGCGGGCGTTTTTCTGTAGTTCTGGGGCAAGTTATGACCGTGGACAGGTGCTATCTGTTCTTGTGAATGCAGTCATAGCTAGCAAATTACTCCTCCTTAAACGCTTCTGATTAAATAGAAAGAAAAATTATGCAAAAGATTTTACCAGCTGATATTTTATCGCCGATTCTGGCTTATATGCGGATTCAGGGCGACCACAAGGTGATTTTGGAAAGTATTCCGAGAGATAGCGAGACAGCTCGTTTTTCTATCCTAGCTTATAATCCAGTCTTTGAAATCCGCTATGAAAATAGCCGGTTAACGAAGAACGGGCAAGTAATTGAGGCAGATCCATTGGACTATCTGCATGAGTTAGCCGTAAAAAAAGGCCATCATTCAGAACTGCCTTTTGGTGGTGGAGCCATCGGTTTTGTTGGCTATGATATGATTTCCCTCTATGAGGAGATTGGCCAAATTCCAGCTGATGTGATTGGAACGCCTGATATGCACTTTTTCGTCTATGAGAGTTACATGGTTTTTGACCATAAAAAAGACAAGGTCTATATCGTCGAGGAGGCCCTCTACAGCAATAGAAGCGAAGCTGATATGGCTGCTAGTCTGGAGCATATCATGGCTGAGCTGGCGCAGCCTGCGGCAGATGAATTTTCACCGCTGGAACTGTCCAGTTTGAACTTCCAGAGCCATATCGAGCAGGGAGCTTTTGAAAAAATGGTGGAAGAAGCGCGTAGCTTGATTCGGCAGGGCGACATGTTCCAATGTGTGCTCAGTCAGCGGTTTTCAGCAGAGTATTCTGGTAGGCCGCTGGATTACTATCGCAATCTGCGTGTGACCAATCCTTCCAACTATCTCTACTTTTATGACTTCGGAGATTATCAGATTATCGGAGCCAGCCCAGAGAGTCTAGTCTCTGTCAAGCAGGGTCAGGTTACGACCAATCCTATTGCTGGAACCAGACCGCGTGGGAAGGATGAAAGAGAAGATAAAGCCTTGGCAGAGGAGTTGCTGGCTGACGAGAAGGAAGTGGCGGAACACCGCATGTTAGTTGATTTGGGGCGTAATGATATCGGTAAAATTGCCCAGAATAACAGCGTGGAAGTCACTAAGTACATGGAAGTGGAGTATTTCCGCTATGTCATGCATCTGACCAGCGTGGTCCGTGGTCAGCTTCTGCCCCAACTGACAGCCATGGATGCGCTCAAGTCCACCCTGCCGGCCGGTACCGTCTCAGGCGCGCCTAAGATTCGAGCCATGAAACGGATTTATGAGCTGGAGCAGGAAAAGCGTGGCGTTTATGCGGGGGCTATCGGCTATCTGTCTGCGACAGGGGATATGGATGTTGCCATTGCTATCCGGACTATGATTTTGAAAAATGGCAGAGCTTACGTTCAAGCTGGAGCGGGTATTGTTTATGACTCGATTCCTACTAATGAATACCAAGAAACCATCAACAAGGCCAAATCAATGACCAAGATAGGAGAGATGCAATGATTTTATTGATTGATAATTATGATTCTTTTACTTACAATCTAGCCCAGTATATCGGCAATTTTGCAAAAGTTAAGGTCTTGCGAAATGATGATGCAGGCCTTTATCAAGCGGCAGAAGAAGCTGATGCTTTGGTGCTGTCTCCGGGTCCAGGCTGGCCAGCAGATGCAGGACGGATGGAAGAGCTTATCCGCGATTTTGCTGGTAAAAAGCCGATTTTAGGGATTTGCTTGGGGCATCAAGCCATTGCAGAAGTATTTGGCGGAAAGCTAGGATTGGCTCCCAAAGTCATGCACGGCAAGCAAAGTATTCTGCGCTTTGAGGGAAAATCTCCTATCTATGAGGAGATAGAGGATGGGCAGCCAGTCATGCGTTATCATTCGATTTTGATTGAGGAGATGCCGGAGGACTTTGAAGTGACAGCTCGAGCGGTTGATGATAACTCGATCATGGCTATCCAACACAAGAGTCTGCCCATTTATGGTTTTCAGTATCATCCTGAAAGTATTGGCACGCCGGACGGCTTGTCGTCTATCAAGAATTTCATCGATTTAGTAAAATAAAGGAGCGTGTATGAAAGAGATTATTGCAAAACTAGCTGATTTTAAGGATTTAAGCAGCGCTGAGATGACAGATGTGATTGAGCGTATTGTCACCGGACGGGTGACAGAGTCCCAAATTGTAGCCTTCTTGCTGGGGCTCAAGATGAAGGGGGAGACGATTGAGGAACGAACTGCTTTGGCTCAGGTAATGCGAGGACATGCTAAGCAGATTCCGACCACTATTCGCACTGCCATGGACAATTGCGGTACCGGCGGAGACAAGTCTTTCAGCTTCAATGTTTCGACTACGGCAGCTTTTGTACTGGCAGGTGGCGGAATTAAGATGGCTAAGCACGGCAATCGCTCCATTTCTTCTAAGTCAGGTTCAGCTGATGTGTTAGAAGCTCTGGGTATCAATCTAGACTTGGACGCTGCTAGCTTGGGCAAGGTTTTTGAGCAGACAGGTATCGTCTTTCTCTTTGCAAAGAACATGCACCCAGCCATGAAATACATCATGCCAGCTCGTCTTAGTCTAGGCATTCCCACTATTATGAACCTAACTGGCCCACTCATCCATCCCATGAGTTTAGAAACTCAGCTTTTGGGGACCAGCCGGCCGGATATGCTAGAGAGTACGGCAGAGGTTTTGAAAAATATGGGCCGTAAGCGTGCAGTAGTTGTGTCGGGGCCGGATGGTCTGGATGAGGCGGGTCTTCATGGCCGTACCCAGTATGCTCTGCTGGAAAATGGGCAAATCAGCCTGCACAGCTTTCTGCCGGCAGATATTGGCATGGAAGAAATAGCTCTTGAAGCGATTCGTGGGGGCAATGCCAAGGAAAATGCAGAAATTCTGCTTTCTGTCTTGCAAAATCAAGCCAGCCCCTATCTAGAAACGACAGTTCTGAATGCTGGATTGGGATTTCATGCTAATGGAAAATCAGACAGTATAGAAGAAGGAATAGTTCTAGCCCGCCAAGTGATTGCTAGCGGCGCAGCCTATGAAAAACTCAAGCAACTACAGGAGTATCAGAAATGAGCAAAGAATTTCTCCCGACCATTCTAAAGCAAAAAGAGCAGGAAGTGGCGGCTATGTCTTATGAAGAGCTGCAGCCCCTGCGCTCGACTTATTCCCTCTATGAGTATCTCAAAAACCACCCTCAAGAGCTGCAGCTGATTGCTGAGGTCAAAAAAGCCAGTCCAAGTCTGGGAGATATTAATCTCGGTGTGGATATTGTTGAGCAGGCTCGCACCTATGAACGATGCGGTGCAGCTATGATTTCGGTTTTGACAGATGAGATTTTCTTCAAAGGACATCTGGATTACCTGAGAGAGATTTCCAGCCAAGTGACCATTCCAACCCTCAATAAGGACTTTATTATTGATGAAAAGCAGATTGTTCGTGCCCGCAATGCAGGAGCGACAGTTATTCTCCTGATTGTGGCTGCCTTATCTGAAAAGCGACTGCAAGAACTCTATGATTTTGCGACAGGTTTAGGCTTGGAAGTTCTGGTCGAAACCCATAATCTGGCGGAGCTGGAAATTGCCCATAGAATAGGAGCACAGATAATCGGTGTCAATAACCGCAATCTAGTTACTTTTGAGACAGATATCAATACCAGTCTCCAGCTGTCTGCCCATTTCAAAGATGACAAGGTTTACGTATCTGAGTCTGCTATTTTCAGCAAGGAAGATGCTGAGCTAGTAGCTCCTTATTTTCATGCGATTTTAGTCGGAACAGCCCTGATGCAGGCTGAGGATGTGGCAGAAAAAATTAAGGAGCTAAAAATTGACAAAGGTTAAGATTTGCGGCTTATCAACGGCCAGCGCTGTGGAGACGGCATGCCAGGCTGGTGCGGATTACATTGGCTTTGTCTTTGCTAAGAGCCGTCGGAGGGTCAGTTTGGAGCAAGCTCAGAAGCTAGTTGCCTTGGTGCCGCCTACTGTCCGAAAGGTAGGAGTTTTCGTATCTCCGAGCTTGGCAGAGCTGCAGGAAGCTATTTCAGTGGCAAATCTGGATTTGGTGCAGATTCATGGCGATTTTAATGAAGAGCTTCTGACTGAGGTCGGCCGGCCAGTTATTCGAGCTTACCAAGTCAAGGGAGCGTTAAAGGGATTCAGCCAACAAGCGGACTACCTGCTCTTTGATGCCCCTCTTGCTGGTAGTGGTCAGACCTTTGACTGGCAAACTTTTGATAAAGGTCAAATCCACCAGCCCTTCTTTATCGCCGGTGGTTTGAATGCAGGAAATGTCCGAGAAGCTATTCAGCACTTCGCTCCTTACGCAGTTGATGTCTCAAGCGGGGTCGAAACTGACAGCCAGAAGGACTTAGAAAAGATAAAAGAATTTATAGAAAGAGTGAAAGATGGCATATAATCAACCCAATCAAGAAGGATTTTACGGTGAGTTTGGTGGACGATTTGTTCCCGAAACGCTGATGACAGCAGTTTTAGAGCTAGACAAAGCCTACCGTGAGAGTAAAAAAGACCCAGCCTTTCAGGCTGAGCTGGACGAGTTGCTGAAGCAATATGTAGGGCGAGAAAATCCTCTCTATTTTGCTAAAAATCTGACAGCCTATGCTGGCGGTGCCAAGATTTATCTGAAGCGGGAAGACCTCAACCATACCGGGGCTCACAAAATCAATAATGCCCTAGGTCAGGTTTTATTAGCCAAGCGGATGGGCAAGAAGAAAATCATTGCAGAGACTGGTGCAGGTCAGCACGGCGTAGCTACAGCTACGGCTGCAGCCCTTTTCAACATGGACTGTACTATCTACATGGGTGAAGAAGATGTCAAGCGCCAAGCCCTCAATGTCTTTCGGATGGAACTTCTTGGAGCCAAGGTAGAATCTGTGACTGATGGTTCTCGAGTTCTCAAGGATGCAGTCAATGCTGCCTTGCGAGCTTGGGTGGCTCAGGTCGATGATACTCATTATATTATGGGCTCAGCCTTGGGACCCCATCCTTTCCCAGAGATTGTCCGCGACTATCAGAGTGTGATCGGTCGTGAGGCCAAGCGCCAGTTTGCTGAGCAAAACGCAGGTGCCCTGCCAGATGCTTTAGTGGCCTGCGTTGGCGGTGGTTCCAACGCTATTGGGCTCTTTTATCCCTTTGTTGACGATAGCACAGTTGCCATGTATGGAACAGAAGCCGCTGGGCGAGGCATCGATACAGATGAACATGCTGCGACCTTAACCAAGGGCCGGCCGGGTGTTTTACACGGCGCCTTGATGGATGTCCTACAGGATGAGCAAGGGCAGATTCTGGAAGCTTTCTCTATCTCTGCCGGGCTGGATTATCCAGGCATCGGTCCAGAACATTCTCATTTTAATGCTATCCAGCGCGCAACTTATGTTCCAGTCACGGATGAAGAAGCCTTGGAAGCCTTCCAGCTCCTGTCTCGTATCGAAGGGATTATCCCCGCTCTAGAGTCTAGCCACGCTATTGCTTACGCAGTTAAGCTTGCTAAGGAGTTGGGACCAGATAAATCAATGATTGTCTGCCTATCCGGCCGTGGTGACAAGGATGTCGTTCAGGTAAAGGAACGCTTGGAAAGAGAAGCGGCTCAAAAAGGAGGTGCCCATGACTAAAACACTCACTCAGCATTTAGAAGCCATCAAAAAAGCAGGTAAGGGAATTTTCCTTCCATATATCATGGCTGGCGATCATGAGAAAGGTTTAGCAGGATTAGTAGAAACCATCTCATTTTTGGAAAACTTGGGCGTGTCAGCCATTGAAATCGGTCTGCCATTTTCAGACCCTGTTGCAGATGGGCCGGTTATTGAAGAAGCCGGTCTGAGAAGTCTGGGTCACCATACTTCCGCCAAGTCTTTAGTGGCAAGCTTGCAGAAGTTGGACACTCAGCTCCCTCTCATTATCATGACCTACTTCAATCCAATTTTCCAGTATGGTCTCAAAGATTTTGTCAAGGACTTAGCTACAACACCGGTTAAAGGATTGATTATTCCGGATCTGCCCTACGAACATAGAAATTTCATCTTGCCTTTGCTGGAAGATTCAGATATCGCTCTAGTTCCTTTGGTGAGTCTGACGACTGGACTAGAACGTCAGCAGGAGCTGATCAAGGAAGCTGAAGGTTTTATCTACGCTGTAGCTATCAACGGTGTGACGGGTAAGAGCGGAAGCTACCGCGATGATTTGGACCAGCACTTGAGCAAGCTTCGTGATATTGCTGAGATTCCAGTACTGACGGGCTTTGGCGTTTCGACTTTAGAGGATGTTGACCGCTTCAATCAAGTCTCAGATGGAGTTATTGTTGGATCTAAGATTGTCAAAGCTCTTCATGAAAAGGACGCCAGCATAGCAACCTTTATCCAAGAAGCAGCAGCCTATAAGAAATAAATAAAATGAGGTTCTTTCTATCGAACCTCATTATTTTCTTTATTTGATATCAATAATTGTACCGTCTCCTATATTAATTCCTTTAGAAGTAAAGGTTTTTAAAGCATTTTTCGCAATGATTTGAGTTGATGCGGTATCCACAACTCCGCCTATAAAAGCACCAGCAATAGGAACCATTTTTCCTAAATTCACAGCTCCTTTAGTGCCAAATTTGGTTACCAATCTAAAACCAACCGCTTGATTAATTTTTGTTAGTACTTTCCCAGGGATTTTTTTAATTACTCCAGTTGCCATTTTATTTGCAATAATAATCCCGGCTTTCTTTGCAATATCAGCAACAGATGTTCCAGTTAATGAGGCATAAACAAATGTTTGAACTTGATCACTCTTTAAGTCGTATCCTCTCATATAAGCTATAGTGGCAATCATTCTCATTTGAACTAAAATAACAGAAGTTATATTGGCTGGAATAGTTACCGGCATTGTTAATATTCCCCCGAATCCAGTAACGAAACCAGATATTCCAGCTTTTGAAGTTTGATAAGTAATCATCTTTGAAATTGCAGTTTCTATATCATCATGCTTCAAATAATCAGCAGCAAGTTCTTCTATAGTCTTTTGACCAGGAATACCATTAATTGTAGTTTCATAAGTCCAATCAAGAACTTTTAACATCGATTTTTCATCAATGTTAGGCAGTTTTAATTTTGATTTTGGTAATTCTAATTTCATAATAAAATCCCCTTAATAAATAATCTGCTTTCATTATATAGTACTTTTACAAATTACACAATACATTTAAACATTAAAACAGTAAATGCACCAAACAAAAGACAGGGGACAAATGCCAGCCTGTCTTTTTTCTTTTTAAAGCAGAAACAGGCGAGACCAGCGAAGCTAGCGATTTGGATAAGAAGGAGAATTTCTGTCAGGCTGAAAATGGCTGAGCAGGAAGCAAGAAAGAGAAAATCTCCAGATCCGATGCGAAGATTAAAAAAGAAGGCTAGAAGTCCTAAGGCTAAAAAGAAGAGCATGAGAAGGTTGACGCCTGCTGTCATCAGCAGCAAAAGCTGAAAAATCAGCCAGAGCATCAGGGGATATTGCTGCTCTCTTTGATCGTAGATGGTCAGGGTCAAGCCCATGGTGAATAGTAGGAGTTGACTGATGGAAATCGTGCCAAGCGAAGTTGCTAGAGAAAGACCGCCCAAGAGACATTCAAAAAATAAATAGCGTAAGGGAATCTTGTCTCCGCAGAAGCGGCAACGAAGCCGGTTCATGACTTGAGAAAAAATAGGAATCAAATCACGTGGTGCCAATCTTTTCCCGCAGGCATTGCAATGGCTAGCGGGAGTGATGATAGACCGTTCTGGGAAGCGGTCGATAACCAAGCCTAGGAATGAGGCAAAGACAGTGCCAAGGATAAAAAAGTATAGATGAATCATACTTATTTATTCGTAATTTTAAACTGAAAAATTCTGAAATTTTGCAACTTTTCTAATAAACTCTTTTTTTGAAACTTTTGTCTTGACTTTCTTATTTAGAAACATTATAATTAAACCATAATCTAAAAAGATTAGAATCATTATAAATAAAAACGAGGTAGATACAATGACACAAGTAAAAAATGGTGCAGCAACTGACGTAGCAACTTTCAGCAATCAAAAGGCTTTGCCAAAGACTAAGGCTATTCTTAATCAAGTAGTGGCAGATCTTTATACAGCTCATATCGCTCTTCACCAAGTTCACTGGTATATGCGTGGCGCAGGCTTCATGGTTTGGCATCCAAAAATGGATGAATACATGGAAACTTTGGATACAACTTTGGATGAAGTCAGCGAGCGCTTGATTACACTAGGAGGCAAGCCTTATTCTACGTTGACCGAGTTTATCCAACACAGCAAGATTGAAGAAAAAGCTGGTGAATTCAGCAAGGATGTAGAAGAAAGCCTGGCGCGTGTGATTGAGATTTTCCGTTATCTGACAGGTCTTTACCAAGAAGCTTTGGATGTAACAGACCAAGAAGGAGACGATGTAACCAATGATATCTTTGTCGGTGCCAAGGCTGACCTTGAAAAGACTATCTGGATGCTGACAGCTGAAATTGGTCAAGCACCAGGTTTATAAAAAATGATCCATGCCAAGCAGAAGGGAACAGACTTTCCTTTCTGCTTTTTTCATCTTGAAAAGCGCTGGAAAATCTGATAAAATATAGCTCATGAAAACCCTGTATGATGTTCAGCAATTTCTTAAAAGTTTCGGAATCATTATCTATATGGGTAAACGCCTTTATGATATTGAAATGATGAAAATCGAGCTGAAGAGGATTTACGACGCCGGTCTAATGGATAAGCTAGCTTATTTTGAGGCGGAGGCAGTCTTACGCCGAGAACATCGATTAGAGTTAGAATATTTAGCAAAGAAAAAGGAGACTTGAGATGACAATTTGGATTTTGTGGGCGGTACTTTTGGGAATAATTGGCTGGATGGGCTTTAATTATCTGCGCCTTCGTCAGGCGGCAAAAATCGTGGATAACGGGGAATTTGAAGATTTGATTCGCCAAGGTCAGTTGGTTGATCTGCGGGATCCATCTGATTTTCACCGGAAGCATATCTTAGGTGCTCGCAATATTCCATCTCAGCAGCTCAAGGATAGTGTTGGTGCACTTCGCAAGGACAAGGCTGTTCTCCTCTATGAAAATAGTCGTGGTCAGCGCGTGACCAATGCGGCTCTGTATCTGAAAAAACAAGGATTTAAAGAAATCTATATTCTTTCTTATGGGTTGGATTCTTGGAATGGCAAGGTGAAAGCTAGCTGATAAAACATTCATGAACGGATATAGGAATTAAGAAAAAAGCTTTATTTTTTAAAGCTTTTTTGTTTTACCAACTTTTCTCCAAAGATTCTTTAATAATCTCTAATTCTTCTTGGTTTAAAGGACGGCAATCACCTTTTGCTAGGTCTGGGTCTAATGTAAAATTCCCAAATTGAATCCGCTTGAGATAAATGACCTTGACACCAACTGCTAGAAACATCTTTTTAATCTGGTGGAATTTCCCCTCAGAAATCTTGACGGTAGCACGGCTCAGACTAGAGCTGCTGGAGAGGATAGAGAGCTGGGCGGGCTGACAGATGGTGCCGTCTAAAAAGCGAATGCCTTCTTGAAAGGCAATTTTATCCTGAGAGGTTAAAGGTCCATTGACTTCTACATAGTAAGTTTTTTCGACATGATATTGAGGGTGCAGCAGCTGAAATCCCAAAGGACCATTATCGGTAATCAGAAGAAGTCCTTCTGTATCTCTATCCAGCCGTCCGATAGAGTAAAGATTTTCTTTTTCTATCTCCTTATCCAGCAAATCCAGGACAGTCAATTTTTCAGCGTCACGATTGGCTGTGACTGCGCCAGAGGGTTTATTCAGCATGTAGTAACGGTGGGCAGGGCCGCTGACATGCTTTCCTTGAAAAGTAATCTGCTGCAGGCCGGTATCAACGTTTTGGCTGAGTTTGCAGGCGGGCTTACCATCCACTAAAATCTGTTTTTGCAAAAGGCTTTGTTTCATCTTTTTTCGGCTGATATGATTGGCAGCCAGCAGTTGGTCGAGGCGCATCTGTTTTCCTTATTTTTTTCTAAATCATATCATAAATTTTCAGGATGGGAAATGCAAATCCTCATGCAGCTCCCATATTTTTTAATGAAAACATTTACACTTATCAAAGCCGTGTTTTTTGCCTGCGTCTGTGGTATAATTGTTCAGTTAGAAATAAAATTTAAAAATTCAGAGGAAATCATGACAAAATTAAGAGAAGATATCCGTAACATTGCGATTATCGCCCACGTTGACCACGGGAAAACAACCCTCGTTGACGAATTATTGAAGCAGTCTGAAACTCTTGATGCTCGTACAGAGTTGGCAGAGCGTGCTATGGACTCAAACGATATCGAAAAAGAGCGCGGTATTACGATCCTTGCTAAAAATACAGCCGTTGCTTACAACGGAACTCGTATCAACATTATGGATACACCAGGACACGCGGACTTCGGTGGAGAAGTTGAGCGTATCATGAAAATGGTTGACGGTGTTGTTTTGGTGGTAGATGCCTACGAAGGAACCATGCCACAAACTCGTTTCGTATTGAAAAAGGCCCTTGAACAAGACCTTGTCCCAATCGTTGTTGTCAACAAAATCGACAAACCATCAGCTCGTCCAGCAGAAGTAGTGGACGAAGTATTGGAACTCTTCATTGAGCTTGGTGCAGATGATGACCAGCTTGATTTCCCAGTTGTTTATGCTTCAGCTATCAACGGAACTTCTTCACTTTCTGACGATCCTGCTGATCAAGAAAAAACAATGGCACCAATCTTTGATACTATCATCGACCATATCCCAGCTCCAGTGGACAACTCTGATGAACCTTTGCAGTTCCAAGTCTCACTCTTGGACTACAATGACTTTGTAGGTCGTATTGGTATCGGACGTGTCTTTCGTGGTACTGTTAAGGTTGGGGACCAAGTTACCCTTTCTAAACTAGACGGAACAACGAAGAACTTCCGTGTCACGAAGCTCTTTGGTTTCTTTGGCTTGGAGCGTCGTGAAATCCAAGAAGCAAAAGCGGGTGACTTGATTGCCGTATCCGGTATGGAAGATATCTTTGTTGGTGAAACCATTACACCTACAGATGCCATTGAACCTCTTCCAATCCTTCACATCGATGAGCCAACGCTTCAAATGACCTTCTTGGTGAATAACTCACCATTTGCTGGCCGGGAAGGAAAATGGGTAACCTCTCGTAAGGTGGAAGAACGCTTGCAAGCAGAATTGCAGACAGACGTATCCCTTCGTGTTGACCCAACAGATTCACCAGATAAGTGGACAGTTTCAGGTCGTGGCGAATTACACTTGTCAATCCTGATCGAAACCATGCGTCGTGAAGGATATGAGTTGCAAGTATCTCGTCCAGAAGTTATCGTAAAAGAAATCGATGGCGTTAAGTGCGAGCCATTTGAGCGTGTCCAAATTGATACTCCAGAAGAATACCAAGGATCTGTTATCCAAAGCCTTTCTGAACGTAAGGGTGAAATGCTGGATATGGTAGCTACTGGTAATGGTCAAACTCGTTTGGTCTTCCTAGTTCCAGCCCGTGGTTTGATTGGTTACTCAACTGAGTTCTTATCCATGACTCGTGGTTACGGGATTATGAACCATACCTTTGATCAATACCTACCACTTATTCTAGGTGAAATCGGTGGCCGCCACCGCGGTGCTCTGGTATCCATCGATGCTGGTAAGGCAACGACCTACTCGATCATGTCTATCGAAGAGCGCGGAACTATATTTGTCAACCCAGGTACTGAGGTTTATGAAGGAATGATTATCGGTGAAAACTCTCGTGAAAATGACTTGACTGTTAACATCACCAAGGCTAAGCAAATGACCAATGTTCGTTCTGCAACCAAGGACCAGACAGCAGTCATCAAGACACCGCGCATTTTGACCTTAGAAGAATCTTTGGAATTCTTGAATGACGACGAATACATGGAAGTAACGCCAGAATCTATTCGTCTGCGTAAGCAAATTTTGAACAAACAAGAACGCGAAAAAGCCAATAAAAAGAAAAAATCAGCTGCAGCTGAATAAGCAAAAAGGAAAGGAGCAGCAATATGGTTTATCTTATCATTGGGATTTTAATCCTCTTTTTCTACATTTTTGCTGTTCCATCCAGTATTAAAGGCACTGTTAATGCTGTGACCATGGTTTTACTGATTGTGGCCTTGATTATCTTATTCGGCTTAGGCATTTTTCAGATTTTCCAATTGCCAGCTGAATATTTTGTAGGATTTGGCCTATCCGTAGTGACCGTCTTGGCTTTGCGGGATATTAATCGTCTCAAGCCGCCTAAGAAATCAAAAAAGAATTTTGATGAAGAATAATAAATGAGCAAGAACTTAGGAAGTCGGATAGACGTTTTGAGATCTTGCTTTTTTGTTGATCTATATTTTTACAAAAATAATAGGTTTATGTTACAAAATATTTCAAATAGATGAAAACATATCATTTTTTTCAAAACTTGCTTACAGTCGAAAATAAAAGACTCCTATGACTTTTTTATTTTCACAAAAAAAGGTAAAATAGAGTGAAGTATGAATGGAAGAGGTTGCTTATGAAAAAAATAGCAAATTTTGCCAATAAGAAGGTCTTGGTCCTGGGATTGGCCAAGTCGGGTGAGTCAGCAGCTCGCCTTTTAGATAAATTAGGAGTTATCGTGACAGTTAACGACGGTAAACCTTTCGAGGAAAATCCTGCTGCCCAATCCTTGCTAGAAGAAGGTATAAAAGTGGTGACAGGAGGTCATCCCTTGGAGTTGCTGGACGAAGATTTTGAACTAATGGTGAAAAATCCAGGTATTCCTTATGACAATGCCATGGTCGTTCGGGCTCTTGAGAAGAAGATTCCAGTTATCACTGAAGTAGAGTTGGCTTATCTAATTTCTGAAGCACCGATTATTGGTATTACGGGTTCAAATGGTAAGACGACGACCACAACCATGATTGCGCAAGTCTTGACGGCCGGCGGTCAAAACGGTTTATTGTCTGGTAATATCGGTTTTCCTGCTAGTCAAGTAGCCCAAACAGCCAGCAGCAAAGATACGCTGGTCATGGAATTGTCTTCTTTCCAGTTGATGGGGATTGAGGCTTTTCATCCGCAAATAGCTGTTATTACTAACCTCATGCCGACTCATTTGGATTATCACGGCTCTGTTGAGGAATATGCAGCTGCCAAGTGGAATATCCAGAAAAACATGACAGCTGATGATTATTTGGTTTTGAATTTCAATCAAGAATGGGCCAAGGAAATGGCTAGCCAGACTCAGGCTACTGTTGTGCCTTTTTCAACGACTGAAAAGGTGGATGGTGCCTATCTAGAGGGTGATGTCTTGACCTTCCGTGGAGAAGCGATTATGCAGGCGGCTGAAATCGGCGTTCCTGGCAGCCACAATGTCGAAAACGCTCTGGCTACGATTGCAGTAGCCAAACTGCGTGGCATTGACAATCAGACGCTCAAAGAAGTCTTGTCAGCTTTTGGGGGTGTTAAGCACCGGCTCCAGTATGTGGGGCAGGTAAATGAGGTTGCCTTTTACAATGACAGTAAGTCAACCAATATCTTGGCAACACAGAAAGCCTTATCTGGTTTTGACAATAGCAAGGTGATTCTGATTGTGGGTGGCTTGGACCGTGGCAATGAATTTGACGAGTTAGTGCCTGACCTCAAAGGACTCAAGAAAATGGTGATCTTAGGACAATCAGCTCCGCGTGTAAAGAGGGCAGCTGATCAGGCTGGTGTTTCTTATCTAGATGCGACTGATGTCTGGGATGCAGCTCATAAGGCCTTTGCGCAAGCGGAGCCAGGAGACATTGTCTTGCTTAGTCCTGCCAATGCCAGCTGGGATATGTATAGTAATTTTGAAGTCCGTGGCGATGAGTTTCTCGCTGCATTTGAAGAATTAAAAGGTTAAGATGAAAAAGATTGTATTTACAGGCGGAGGAACGGTTGGGCATGTAACCCTCAACCTTCTCCTGATTCCGAAATTTATCAAAGAAGGCTGGCAGGTTCATTATATTGGCGATAAGCATGGTATTGAGTACCAGGAAATCCAAAAGTCAGGATTGGATGTGACCTTCCATTCGGTAGCTACGGGCAAGCTTCGCCGCTACTTTTCTTGGCAGAATCTGCTGGATGGCTTTAAGGTCGTCTGGGGCATTTTCCAGTCGCTGGGCATCATGCTCAAGGTACGGCCACAGGCTCTCTTTTCTAAGGGAGGCTTTGTGTCCGTTCCGCCTGTGATTGCAGCTCGCCTGTCTGGGATGCCCGTCTATGTTCATGAATCGGATCTATCCATTGGCTTGGCCAATAAAATCGCCTATAAGTGTGCGACCAAGATGTATGCAACCTTTGAGCAACCTTCCAGTCTAACCAAGATTGAGCATGTCGGAGCTGTGACCAAGGTCGGTAACCAAGAGTCAGTCCCACCGCAGGAACTAGAAGAAATCCGTCAGTATTTTGATAAAGAGCTGCCTACTCTGCTTTTTGTCGGTGGTTCTGCTGGTGCTAAGGTCTTTAATGACTTTGTCAGCCAGAATCAAGCTGCGCTGACCGAGCGTTATAACGTTATCAATCTGACAGGCGATGCAAGTTTGGATGTTCTGTCTGAACGTCTCTTTCGCAGAGCCTATGTGACCGAACTCTACCAGCCTTTGATGGACTTGGCAGATGTAGTGGTGACACGCGGCGGTTCCAATACAATCTTTGAGCTCTTGGCCATGGCTAAGCTGCACATTATCGTTCCTCTGGGACGGGAAGCCAGCCGCGGCGATCAGATTGAAAATGCTGATTATTTTGTGAAAAAGGGATATGCCAAGCAATTGGCAGAGGAACAGCTGGATATGAGCAATTTACAGGCAGCACTTGATGACCTTTTGGCAAACCAGGCTTCTTATCATCAAGCTATGAAAAATTCTCAGGAAATCAAGTCTGTAGATGAATTTTATGCTTTATTGAAAGCGGATATTGACAAGGGAAAGAAATGAGCAAGAAAAACCACGATGAGCCAAAGGAAGAGGTAAATGAGCACCTCTCTGAATGGCAGAAACGAAACAAAGAATATCTTGAAAAGAAGGCTCAGGAAGAGGCCAGCAAACAAAAGAAACTGGAAGAAGAGGAAGCAAAAGAAGCTGAAGCTGAGGACTCAATTGAAAGCGAAGAAATAGCTGAAGAGACGGAAGAAGATGACTCATCCTATGAAGAGGAAGAAACAGAATATTTGGAAGATGACTCATCTGGATCTGAGCTAGAGACTGAATTGAGTGAGAAAGAGCGCAAAAAACTGGAGAAACTTCAGAAAAAGGCAGAAAAAGAAGCTGCTAAGGTGCATATTTCAAGGGTTCATATTTATCGAGCACTGCCGGTTTTGCTGGGCAGCGGCTTGATTTTTATCATGTCAGTTTATTTTTTGACGCCACTGGCGACCATGAAGACAATCGAATTTTCAGGGAATCAAATGGTCAGTCAGGAAGACCTGCTCAAAAGCAGTAAAATTGATGAGAAGGACTATACTTTAACAACCTTTATCAATGGCGGCAATCATATCCGCAATATGAAAGCTTCTAGTCCTTGGATTAACAACCTGGAGATGGCTTATCAGTTTCCGATTACTTTTCAGGTAAAGGTCAAGGAGTACGGAGTTCTGGCCTATCTGCATGAGGGTGGGCAGTACTATCCTATTCTGACAAATGGGCAGGTTATTTCGGACCCGACTGCTGCAGATTCTTTGCCAGAAACCCATATTTCGATAGAGTTTTCAGATAAAAAATTGATTAAAGAATTTGCTCTTCAAATTGAAAAGGTACCGGCTTCGGTCAAGAAAAATATTAAGACAGTTCAACTGACCCCGAGCAAGGTGACACCGGACTTGGTTACGCTGACAATGCATGATGGCAATAAAATTTTGGTACCAATTTCGCATATTGCTAAGAAACTGCCATATTACAAGGGAATCCAATCGCAGCTGGAAGAGGGTGTACCTAGTGTCGTAGATATGGAAGCAGGGATTTTTAGTTATGTTGAAGGAGTTCAAAACGAGTCGTCTTCTTCTGATGAAGAAAAGCAGAAAGCAGAAGAGGAATCGACGGGACAGCCAACAGAACAAGCGGCTGAGCAGGTGGCAGAAAGTCAGGAACAAGAACCTGCAGAGCCGCAAAATTCGACAGAAAACCCGGGAACTGCTGAAAATCGCTAAATTATATGTAGAAAAACTGCACATTTTCAGTTTCTTTATGTTATAATAAAGCTTGGGTAACTCTAATTTTTAGCGTTATTAGTATAGACCGGAAACATGGAAGATAGAGAGGACTGGTGTAATGGCTAGAGACGGCTTTTTTACTGGATTAGATATAGGAACTAGCTCAATTAAAGTGTTGGTGGCAGAGCACATCAACGATGAAATGAATGTTATTGGAGTCAGCAACGCCAAAAGTGCTGGCGTTAAAGATGGAATTATTGTTGATATTGAGGCTGCTGCTGCTGCCATTAAGACAGCTATTTCTCAAGCAGAAGAAAAAGCAGGCATTTCAATTGGTTTAGTTAATGTCGGACTTCCGGCTAATCTCTTACAGATTGAGCCTACTCAGGGTATGATTCCTGTGACTAGTGATTCTAAGGAAATCACAGATACAGATGTAGAGAATGTTGTTAGATCTGCTCTGACTAAGAGTATGACTCCTGATCGCGAAGTGATTACTTTCATCCCAGAAGAGTTTGTAGTGGATGGTTTCCAAGGGATTCGTGACCCACGCGGTATGATGGGGATTCGCTTAGAAATGCGTGGTCTCCTCTACACTGGACCACGAACTATCCTGCATAACCTTCGTAAGACAGTTGAGCGCGCGGGAGTTCAGCTTGAGAACGTTATTATCTCCCCATTGGCTATGACTAAGTCAATCTTGAACGAAGGGGAACGTGAGTTTGGGGCAACTGTCATTGATATGGGCGGGGGCCAAACTACAGTAGCTTCTGTTCGAGGTCAAGAACTTCAATATACGAATATATACCAAGAAGGCGGCGACTACGTAACCAAGGACATCTCCAAGGTTTTGAAGACTTCGCAAAAGTTGGCTGAAAGTCTCAAGTTTAACTATGGCTCTGCTTATGTTCCTGAAGCTGGGACAGAGTCCTTCCAAGTAGAAGTGATTGGAGAGATTGAGCCGGTTGAAGTAACTGAAAAGTATCTGGCTGAAATTATTTCTGCTCGTATCCAACATATTTTTGAGCAAATCAAACGCGATTTGGATAGAAGGCATCTCCTCGAGTTGCCAGGCGGCATTGTGATTATTGGTGGAGCAGCTATTCTTCCAGGAGTGGTTGAGCTGGCTCAGGAAGTGTTTGGCGTGAATGTCAAGCTTTATGTGCCAAATCAAATCGGCATTCGCAATCCAGCCTTTGCACATGTTATAAGCCTGTCAGAGTATGCTGGAAACTTAACAGATGTGGATATGCTGGCTCAGGTTGCTGTTCATGGTGATGAGCAACTGCGCCATCGACCTGTATCCTTTGAGCGTCCTGCTCAGTCAGTACCACGTTTTGAACCTCAACCAGCTGATGAGATTCCTGAGGAGCCGGTCCAAGAAGTTCCAGTTGCCAGTGCTGATGTGCCAAACCAAGAACCAAAAACCGGTATTACAGATCGGATGCGCAACCTAATTGGCAAAATGTTTGATTAAGGAGAATACAGAGAATATGACATTTTCATTTGACGCTGCTGCCGCACAAGGCGCAGTAATTAAAGTTATTGGTGTCGGTGGAGGTGGCGGTAACGCCATCAACCGAATGATTGATGAAGGTGTTGCTGGTGTTGAATTCATCGCAGCAAATACAGATGTTCAAGCTCTTAGCAGTGCCAAAGCTGAAACAGTTATTCAGCTCGGTCCAAAGCTGACTCGCGGACTTGGTGCCGGAGGTCAGCCTGAAGTAGGCCGTAAGGCTGCTGAAGAAAGTGAAGAAGTCCTGACCGAAGCTCTGCAAGGAGCAGATATGGTCTTCATCACTGCTGGTATGGGTGGTGGATCTGGGACAGGAGCTGCTCCAGTGATTGCTCGTATCGCAAAAAATGTTGGTGCTCTGACTGTTGCTGTAGTTACACGTCCTTTCGGTTTTGAAGGAAGCAAGCGTGGAACCTTTGCAGTAGAGGGAATCAACGAACTTCGCGAGCATGTAGATACACTCTTGATTATCTCAAATAACAACCTGCTTGAAATTGTAGACAAGAAGACTCCGCTCCTTGAAGCACTCAGTGAAGCAGATAATGTTCTTCGCCAAGGTGTCCAAGGGATTACTGACTTGATTACCAGCCCAGGACTGATTAACCTTGACTTTGCCGACGTGAAAACAGTTATGGCAGACAAGGGTAATGCTTTGATGGGAATTGGTGTTGGTAGCGGTGAAGAACGCGTCATCGAAGCTGCTCGCAAAGCTATCTACTCACCTCTTTTGGAAACAACCATTGATGGTGCAGAGGACGTGATTGTCAATGTTACTGGTGGCTTAGATATGACACTGATTGAAGCTGAAGAAGCTTCAGAAATTGTCAACCAAGCAGCAGGTCATGGTGTGAACATCTGGCTCGGTACTGCTATTGATGAGTCCATGAAGGATGAAATCCGCGTGACTGTTGTAGCTACTGGTGTTCGTCAGGACAAGGTTGAAAAGGTCAGCGGCATTCGTCAGACACCACAACCTACTAGTCCAAGCCGTCCGCAGCAAGTTGAGCCAAACCGCGAAGTTCGCTCAGGACAGTTTGAACGAAACTTTGATATGACCGAAACAGTTGATATTCCTGCTCCAAGCCGTCCAAGAACGGATGCACCTAAAGGTTCCGCTTTTGGTGATTGGGATCTTCGCCGCGAAGCGATTGTTCGTCAGGCCGAACCAAGTTCGTCAGCACGTGTGGAGCGCTATGCAGAAACTAATGAAGATGATGATGAGCTGGAAACACCTCCATTCTTCAGAAATCGTTAATCTAAATCATGAATTTGCAGAATAATAAAGAGTTGGTCTTTCAATCCGTCGCTCAAGCGGCGGAGCAAGCCCAGCGTTTGAAAGATTCAGTAAATATCATTGCAGTTACCAAATATGTTGGCTGCGAAACAACTCAGGAGCTTGTTCGTACAGGTATTCAGCATATCGGAGAAAATCGGGTAGATAAATTTCTAGATAAATACCATGCTCTGAAAGATGAGAATCTGACCTGGCACCTGATCGGCAGTTTGCAGAGGAGAAAAGTCAAGGATGTGATTAACTATGTTGATTACTTTCACGCTTTAGATTCTGTAAAATTGGCCAAGGAGATTGACAAACGAGCTGAACATGTGATTAAATGTTTCCTGCAGGTGAATATTTCTAAAGAAGAGAGCAAGCATGGCTTTTTGATTGAAGAACTTGAAGTTGTCCTGCCTGAACTTGAAAAATTAGAGAATGTTCAAATTGTGGGATTGATGACTATGGCTCCGTTTGAAGCTAGTCATGAGGAGCTGAACCAAATGTTTGAAAAGGCTCATCAACTACAAAAAGAATTAAAAAAGAAACAGTTAAATAATATGCCCTTTTCTGAATTAAGCATGGGAATGAGCCGTGATTATCCAGAAGCAATTGCCCATGGCTCGACCTATGTCAGAATCGGTACAGCATTTTTTAAATAGGAAAGAAATATGTCATTAAAAGATAGATTTGATAAATTTATAGATTATTTTACAGAAGATGGAGATGAGACTGAGGTTCAGGAGCAGACTGTCAGCAGACCTGCAGCGCCTGTTAAGCAGAAGCCTGAATTGGTTCAGCCTAAGCCAGTCAGAGAGAGCAAGCCAGCTCCTCGTCCGGTTGCTGCGGCCAAGCCACAGCCTAAACCACAGCCACAACAGAAATCTTCGACAGAGAATATTACCAGACTGCATGCACGTCAGCAGGAATTGGCTCAGCACCGTGCAAATGCGGATGAGAAGATTACGATTGATGTTCGTTATCCGAGGAGATATGAGGAAGCGACTGAAATTGTTGACCTGCTTTTGGCCAATGAAAGCATCCTGATTGACTTCCAGTATATGACTGAGGTACAGGCTCGTCGCTGTTTAGACTACCTAGACGGTGCGCGTTATGTCTTGGCT
The DNA here is from genome assembly GCF_020729725.1 of Streptococcus sanguinis. Lineage (GTDB taxonomy): Bacteria > Bacillota > Bacilli > Lactobacillales > Streptococcaceae > Streptococcus > Streptococcus sanguinis_V. The sequence goes on from NZ_JAJEPA010000012.1 coordinate 481,683, forward strand.
GGAAATTTGAAAAAAGTTGCAAGCACTATGTATTTGCTGACTCCGATTAATGTAGTGGTAAATGTGGAAGATATCCGCCTGCCTAACGATGTTGAAATCAGCGAATTCGACTTTGATATGAAGCGCAGTAGATAAGAGATATGTTATATTTTGTAATTCGTGCCATCTCTAATCTTTTCGATCTTTATAGCATTGCCTTGATTGTCTATGCACTTCTGTCTTGGTTTCCAGGAGCTTATCAAACCAAATTCGGAGAGTTTCTAACACGAATTGTAGAACCGTATTTAAAACTTTTTCGCCGTCTTCCCTTGCAGTTTGCAGGGCTGGACTTTACCGTTTGGGTTGCAATTCTGGCTTTAAACCTTTTAAATCGTGTGGTCTTTTATTTAATAAGCGTTTTACTAATGTTATTATGATGAAAGATTTATATCAACACTTTTCGCATGAGGATCGAGAGTTTATTGATAGGAGTTTGGAGCTGCTTCAGCGGGTTCAAGATACCTATGCGTTTGAAACAACGTCTTTTCTGAATCCCCATCAGGTCTCAATCCTGAAGAATATTGGCAAGCAATATGATGTGCAAGTCTTTGCTAGTTCGGATTTTTTTCCAAGTGAACTGGCAAGAGTTCTTGTGGCGCCTTCTTATTACCAACTGAATATGGATGATTTTGAATTGAGCTTGCTGGAAATTTCCTATGCAAGCAAATTTTATAAAATCAGTCATTCGCAGATTATGGGGACTCTTCTCAATCAATTAGGGATTGAAAGACGGACCTTTGGTGATATTCTTGTGGTTGGAGACCGCGCTCAGCTCTTTGTAGATAAGAGACTGGCCCAGTATTTTATAGATCATGTCACAAAAGTAGCAAAGATGCCTGTTAGACTAAAGGAAGTTTCCTTTGCAGAGCAGCTGAAAGAGCAGAAGCAGGCTGTCACCAGAGAAATTTTAGCATCTAGCCTTCGCTTGGACAAGTTGGTAGCCAGTACCTTTAAGTTATCAAGGAGCCAGGCCGCTCAGCTGATTTCTGGTAAGCATGTGAAAATGAACTACGCTGTTAATGACAATCCCAGCCAGCAGGTCGGGCTTGAAGACTTAATTAGCGTTAGACGATTTGGAAGATTTAAGGTTTTAAGAGAAAATGGCCTTTCCAAGAATGGAAAACATAAGTTAACCGTTGAATTATTAGCTAGTAAATGAGGAGGAACTATGACACTTACAGCATTAGAAATTAAAGATAAATCCTTTGGAACCAAGTTTAGAGGCTATGATGTTGAAGAGGTAGATGAATTCCTTGACATCGTTGTCCGCGATTATGAGGACTTGGTTCGTGAAAACCACGAAAAAGAAGCAAAAATTCGTAATCTGGAAGAACGTCTGACTTATTTTGATGAGATGAAAGACTCTCTCAGCCAGTCTGTTTTGATTGCTCAGGATACGGCTGAGCGCGTTAAAGTTGCTGCCAATGAGCGATCTACAAATATTGTCCGTCAGGCAGAGCAGGATGCGCAGCATTTGTTGGATGGAGCTAAGTACAAGGCTGATGAAATTTTGCGTCAGGCGGCTGACAATGCTAAGAAAGTAGCCATTGAAACAGAAGAACTGAAAAATAAAACACGTGTCTTCCATCAACGCTTGAAATCAACTATTGAGAGCCAGCTCAGTATTGTGGATTCGTCTGAGTGGGAAGAAATCCTGCGTCCGACAGCTACTTACCTGCAGACCAGCGATGAGGCCTTCAAGGAAGTTGTATCGGAGGTTCTGGGAGAAGAAGCAGTTGTCCGCGAGGAAGAAGTGGATGTGACACGCCAATTTTCTCCAGAGGAAATGGCTGAGCTGCAAGAGCGCATTGAAGCTGCAAACCGTGAATTAGCTGCGACACAAGCTTTTTCTCCGCTCAGCGATGAAGATATAGAAGCTCACGCAGCTGAGGAAAACTCAGAAGCTGACCATCACGATGATGATACAAATGGGGAACAAAAAGTTCCAGTAAATATTTTATAACTTTTAAAGAAGATAAGATTGTAAAAACACAGACCAAGCAAAATACTTTCAGCGAGCAGATGATGGTGAAAGATCTGCAGTCCATCTTGCTTGGGCTATCATTTTACAGAACTTTCGTCTGAAATCAGTAGGATGAAACGGCAGTCCACGTTACGGACAAAGAGGGGCAAGAGGAGCATCATGCTATTGTCTTGCCTAAACAAAGGTGGTACCGCGAATTTTCGTCCTTTTTGGAGAAGTTTGCGGTTTTTAATTTGTAATTTAAAAAATAAAGAGGAATACAATGAAACTGAAAGAAACACTCAATCTTGGAAAAACTGCTTTTCCTATGCGTGCTGGTCTTCCAAATAAGGAGCCTCTCTGGCAAAAGGAATGGGATCAAGCTAAGCTGTATCAACGCCGTCAGGAACTGAATGAAGGCAAGCCGCACTTTATCCTGCATGATGGCCCTCCTTATGCTAACGGGAATATTCATGTCGGCCATGCTATGAACAAGATTTCCAAAGATATCATTGTTCGCTCGAAGTCTATGGCTGGCTATTATGCACCTTACATTCCAGGTTGGGATACGCATGGTCTTCCAATCGAGCAGGTATTGGCAAAGCAAGGCGTTAAGCGTAAAGAACTGGACTTGGTTGAGTACCTCAACATGTGTCGGGACTACGCGCTTAGCCAAGTCGAAAAGCAAAAAGAAGACTTCAAGCGTTTGGGTGTTTCTGGTGACTGGGATAATCCTTATGTAACCTTGACTCCAGACTATGAAGCCGCTCAAATCCGTGTCTTTGGCGAAATGGCTAAGAAAGGCTACATTTACCGTGGTGCTAAGCCCGTTTACTGGTCTTGGTCTTCTGAGTCAGCTTTGGCTGAAGCAGAAATTGAATACCATGACTTGGTTTCCACCTCTCTCTACTATGCTAACCGCGTTAAAGACGGAAAAGGGGTACTGGACACAGATACTTACATCGTCGTATGGACAACAACTCCGTTTACTATTACAGCTTCTCGTGGTTTGACTGTTGGAGCAGATATTGATTACGTAGTCGTTCAGCCAGCTGGTGAATCTCGTAAGTTTGTGGTTGCTTCAGAATTGTTGAATAGTCTGTCTGAGAAATTTGGATGGGCTGATGTTCAAGTTTTGGCTACCTACCGTGGTCAAGAATTAAATCACATCGTGACAGTTCACCCATGGGATACTGCTGTAGATGAACTTGTTATCCTGGGTGACCACGTTACGACTGACTCTGGTACTGGTATTGTCCATACAGCGCCTGGTTTTGGTGAGGACGACTATAATGTCGGTGTAGCTAATGGCTTGGAAGTATTTGTCACTGTTAATGAGCGCGGTATCATGATGGAAAATGCTGGTCCTGACTTTGCAGGCCAGTTCTATGACAAAGTTGCGCCAACAGTTATTGAAAAGCTTGGGGACTTGCTCCTTGCTCAGGAAGAAATCTCTCATTCCTACCCATTTGACTGGCGTACTAAGAAGCCAATTATCTGGCGGGCAGTACCACAGTGGTTTGCATCTGTTTCTAAATTCCGTCAAGAAATTTTAGATGAAATTGAAAAGGTTAAATTCCATTCTGAATGGGGTAAAGTACGTCTCTATAACATGATTCGTGACCGTGGTGACTGGGTTATCTCTCGTCAGCGGGCTTGGGGTGTGCCGTTGCCAATCTTCTATGCCGAAGACGGAACACCAATCATGACGGCCGAAACCATCGAACACGTAGCTCAACTCTTTGAGGAGCATGGCTCTATCGTCTGGTGGAAGCGTGAAGCCAAGGACCTCTTGCCAGAAGGATTTACTCATCCAGGTTCTCCAAACGGCGAATTTACCAAGGAAACGGACATCATGGACGTTTGGTTTGACTCAGGCTCATCATGGAATGGTGTAGTGGTCAACCGTCCGGAATTGACTTACCCAGCTGATCTTTATCTAGAAGGTTCAGACCAATACCGTGGTTGGTTCAACTCATCCCTCATCACTTCAGTTGCCAACCATGGCGTAGCTCCTTACAAACAAATCTTGTCACAAGGATTTGCCTTAGATGGTAAGGGTGAAAAGATGTCTAAATCACTTGGAAATACCATTGCTCCAAGCGATGTAGAAAAACAATTTGGTGCGGAAATCTTGCGTCTCTGGGTAACCAGTGTTGATTCTAGCAACGACGTTCGCATCTCTATGGATATCTTGAGCCAAGTTTCTGAAACCTACCGTAAGATTCGGAATACCTTGCGTTTCTTGATTGCTAATACCTCTGACTTTAATCCAGTTGAGGATGCTGTAGCTTACGAAGAGCTTCGCTCCGTTGATAAGTACATGACTATCCGCTTCAATCAATTAGTAGAGACTATTCGCAAGGCTTACGCAGACTTTGAGTTTCTGACTATTTACAAAGCGATTGTCAACTTTGTGACCGTTGACTTGTCTGCTTTCTATCTGGACTTTGCCAAAGATGTAGTCTATATCGAAGCAGCAAAATCATTGGAACGTCGTCAGATGCAGACTGTTTTCTATGATATTTTAGTCAAGATTACCAAGCTGTTGACACCAATCCTGCCGCATACAGCAGAAGAAATTTGGTCTTACCTAGAGCACGAAGAGGAAGAATTTGTTCAGTTATCTGAATTGCCAGAAGCTCAGACTTTCCCAAATCAAGAAGAAATCTTGGACACTTGGTCTGCCTTTATGGACTTCCGCAGTCAGGCTCAGAAAGCCTTGGAAGAAGCCCGCAATGAGAAGGTTATCGGGAAATCGTTGGAAGCGCACCTGACTGTCTATCCGAATGAAGTCATCAAGACCTTGCTGGAAGCAGTTAACAGCGATGTGGCACAGCTTCTCATTGTTTCTCAATTGACGATTGCTGAAGGACCTGCTCCAGAAGGCGCTCTAGTCTTTGAAGATGTAGCTTTTGTCGTAGAGCATGCGCAGGGACAAGTCTGTGATCGCTGCCGTCGTAATGATTCTACTGTTAAAAGTTTTAATATTGATAATATCGAAGATAGCAATCTACTCTGTCAGCGCTGTGTATTGATTCTGATCGATGACGATTATATTCATGTAAATTATTAAATAGAAAAATGGCTTTGCCCTTTAGTGGTAAGCCATTTTTTAGATAGATCGATTTGAAAATTTGTTAATTTAAAACCAAATTAGCAAAAACAAACAATTGCGTTTGCAACTGTTTTCTGTTATACTACTTATAACTTAGATGTGTCTATTTTAGCTAGAATATTTTGGAGCTGAAAGAGCTCAGAGGAAGTCAGTTGCTGCAGAGCCTGACTGGCGTAGGTATTTTCAAAGCCAATCAGCTGGTCATAGAGTTTGAGAGCCTGACTGCTAGGATAGAGCTCTTTGAACTTCTTATTTTGAGCTTTGGTCTTTTTGATAATCAAGCCTCTATCTTCCAGCTTTCCTAGAGATCGGCTGAGCGTAGTCTTGTCAATCTGCACTAGCTCTGCCAGTTGTGATTGGCTGAGACCTTCATTTTCGACGATGCGAATGAGAAGTAGAAACAAATTATTGTCTAGGCCGTAGTTACTAGCTTTCTGATTCATTTTCATCATGGCTTGTCTAGAAATCAAGCCCATTTGCCGGAAAAGTTGACGGTAATCCATAGGAACTCCTTGATAGTTGCATTTGCACTTATTATACATTAAAAAGTTAGAGGAAACAAGTATGTGGTCTAGGAAAAAATTAACAGAGCTGAACCCGATAGAATTTTATCAAATCTTAAAACTTCGCATTGACACCTTTGTGGTGGAGCAGGAGCGCATCTATCATGAACTGGATGAGAAAGACCTAGAAGCAGTGCATGTTTACCATGCTAATAAACAAGGGGAAATTGATGCTTATGCCCGTGTCTTTGAAGAGGGAGAGCATTTAGTCTTTGGTCGAGTAGTCACAGCTCAGTCTGCACGAGGACAGGGCTTAGGAGGACAGCTTATCAGAGAAATCTTGCAATTATGTGCTGAGAAATGGCCAGGAAAGGAAATTGAAATAGAGGCTCAGGTTCAGGTGGCTGCTCTCTATGAAAAGTATGGCTTCAAATCAGTTGGCCAACCCTTTATTTTTGAATCGACACCTCACATTACCATGATCTATAAACAATAAAAAAACTAAGGACAGGCCTTAGTTTTTACTGTTTCACAGGAATGGAAATTTCGATTAGATTATTAGCGTAAATCGTGCGGATAGCAGCTCTATCAATAGTATTTGCATCAATTTTTCTCTTCAAGAAAAACTCTCTAATTTTTTCGATTTCCTGTTCGCGTACAGCACGGTGCATGTTTGAAATCAAAATTTCATAGTGAAGAGGAGCTTGTGTAAAAACAATATCGCTGTTTCCAGCAGAATAAACTTCGACTAATATCGCATCGGTGCTTTCCAATTGGCTTTTGACAAGGTCAGCATGACTGTTTGTTGTATTAATAAGCTTCATACGATTTCCTCCTGCTTTATACCTGCTATTATTATAACATGTTTGCTATGAATTGTGAATGATTTCTTTAAGCTTTAAGTGTATTTTTCCAGGCTTGGATACCCCATTTATGGCTGCCGCGTTTGAGTGTTTCAATAGCTTCTTCGACTGGGAACCAGGCAAGCTGGTTGAAATCTTCCAACGGTTTTTGGACTTCTTGGAAAGAGGTGACCTCATACAGGTAGGCTGGGTTGTAAAAGTAGGTGTCGCGATGGCGGGAGTAAAAATATTCATCAGCCTGTCCAAGATAGCGTCCAAGCTGGGCTGTGAATCCAAGTTCTTCCATCAGCTCGCGTTCAAGGGCAGTCTGATGGTTTTCCCCCTCTTCAATCTCTCCACCAGGCAGAAACCAAGCCCCATTAGGCGCCTGGACCAAAATAATCTTTTCTTTTTTTTCGTCTGGGATAACGGCGTAGACTCCGTATCGGGTCACATATTCTACATTTGCTTCCTTTTCACCAAAGGTTGGATTTGTCATTCTAATATCCTCAATCTCTAGTCAGTTTACTATCTATCATAATGGACTAAGGCCCAGCTGTCAAGAATTTACTCGGTTTATTGGACAGAAAAAGAATGATAGTCTTTGAAAGAAATTCCTTTCAAATTATAAATTCCTTCTTTGGACTGTTTAAAAATCTCTTCTTTATGGGAATAGTAAAACATTTATAGGAGAAATTGTTATAATAGTAGCGAGGTGGTTTTATGACAGAAAGCAGACTTTTTAAAATCCTATATCTTCTTTTAGAGCAGGGCCGCACAACAGCTCCCGAATTGGCCTCACTATTTGAAGTATCCATTCGGACCATCTATCGAGATGTGGACAAGCTGAGTTTGGCAGGAATCCCTATCTATTGTAGCCCAGGCAAGGGCGGGGGTATTTTTCTGATGAAGGATTTTGTCTTAGACAAGGCCTTATTTTCAGAGTCTGAGAGGGATGAGCTATTAGCTGCTCTTCAAGGCTTGCAGATTTTAACAGATGGCGAGCAAGTAGAGACCCTGTCTAAGTTGCAGTCATTGTTTCAAGTTCAGGCAACTTCATGGCTGGAGGTGGATTTCACTGATTGGCGCAAGAAAGCAGATCAGAAAGAACTGTTTGATACCATTAAGCAAGCAATATTGCAAAGAAGAGTCTTGTCTTTTTCTTACTTGAATGGGCGTGGAGAAAGAGAGCAGCGCAAGATAGAGGCGCTGAAGTTAGTATTTAAAAGCCAAAACTGGTATCTTGCTGGCTTTTGTCGCTTAAGACAAGCTCCGCGCTTTTTTAAACTCAACAGAATGAGAGACTGTCAGATGTTAGAGGAAAGATTTAAGCAGAGAGTCTTGGATGAGAAATTTAGTTCTGAGGAGCGGCTAGGAGGCACTGTAAAAGTCCTCTTGAAATTTGACCGGAAGCATGCCTTTCGAGTGTACGAGGAGTTTTCAGAAGCAGAGATAGAGGAGACTGATGGGAGCCTTTATGTCCAAACGCATTTGCCGAGTCACGATAGTCTTTATACCTACTTGCTATCCTTTTTGGATGGAGTTGAAATCCTAGAGCCGTCTCGGTTACGGGAAGAATTCAAAGAAAAGTTAAAAGCTATTGCCGATATTTATAAAAGCTGACAGAGGTTGTCAGCTTTTCTTTGCTATACTGTTTGTAGTAAAGAAAGGAGGGCTCTCTCATGAAATATGAATGGAGAAAAGCCAATCGAGAATTCTATCAAATCAAGTCTGCACCCTGTCTCATAGATGTTCCTGCCCAGTCTTTTATCATGATTGACGGCAAGGGCAATCCTAATGCTGCTGACTTTTCGGAACGAGTTGGTGCTCTGTACAGTTTAGCCTATGCTATCAAGATGAACTACAAAAAGACAGCGGTCGAGCAAGAATTTACTGATTTTACAGTCTATCCCTTGGAAGGACTTTGGCAGCAGGAGCAAGTAGGAGAACTGATTAAAGAAGAATTGATTTATACTATTATGATTGGGCAGCCGGACTTTATCACTGAAGAGATGGTGAAAAAGGCTCTGGAACAAGTTCGTGTCAAAAAGCCTAATCCTCTCTATGATGAGATTCGCTTTGAAGAAATGACGGAAGGAGTGTGTGTCGCCATGCTGCATCTGGGTCCTTTTGACGAAGAACCTCAATCCTTCGCTAAAATGGATGCCTTTTGCCAGAATCACCAGCTGACACGGATTTCAAACACTCATAGAGAAATCTACCTCAATAATCTGAATCGGACAGACCCTAGCAAGCTGAAAACAATTCTGCGCTACAAGGTTCAGAAGGATCAATAAAGAAATAGAGCAGAAAACTAAGTGTTTTCTGCTCTATTTTGTCGAAAATTATTTTTCTTCTTGTGATGAATTAACGGACTCTGTGCTTTCAGTTTTCTTGGCTGACTTGATGAGAATCTTACCATTGCTGGTCATGATAGCTTTGAGCTCTTTTTCGCTTGGATTTTCCAGATAAAAGTCAGTAATAGCATCTTCGATATGGTCCTGAATGGTACGGCGCAGTGGGCGAGCGCCCATTTTTGGATCGTAGCCCAGGTCAACCAATTTTTCTTTGACTTTCTCTGTAACATCCAGATGAATGTCGTTGGTTGCCAAACGTTGATTGACATCGTCTAGCATAAGGTTGACGATTTGCAGTAGATTGTCCTTGCTGAGCGCCTGGAATTCGATAATGCCGTCAAAGCGGTTCATAAACTCAGGACTGAAGAAGTTACCCAATTCACCCAAAACGGAGTTGGTGCGGCCTTCACGCGCTGCTCCAAAGCCAACGCTGGCTTCAGCTTTGCCAGTTCCGGCATTGGATGTCATGATGATAATGGTGTCTTTGAAGCTGACAGTCCGGCCTTGGCCATCGGTCAGGCGGCCATCATCTAGAACCTGCAGGAACATGTGCATAACATCGGGATGGGCCTTTTCCACCTCATCTAGCAGAATGAGTGAGTATGGATTGCGGCGGACGCGCTCAGTCAATTGGCCAGCTTCATCATAGCCGACATAGCCCGGAGGGGCACCGACCAGCTTGGCCACGCTGTGCTTCTCCATGTATTCACTCATATCAAAGCGAATCATGCTGTCAGCCGAGCCAAAGAGCTCAATGGCTAGTTGCTTAGATAGCTCAGTCTTACCGACACCAGTTGGTCCGACAAAGAGGAAGCTGCCGATTGGGCGATTAGGACTTCCTAGTCCGACTCGGTTGCGGCGGATGGCCTTGGCAATCTTATCCACAGCATCGTCTTGGCCGATGACATGAGCCTTTAAGTCGCTAGCGAGATTGACTAGTTGAGACTGTTCCTTTTCTTTGAGATCGCCAACTGGGATATTGGTCTTTTGCTCTACAATGTGTTCAATCGTTTTCTCGCTGATAATCGGAGTATCCTTGTCTAGCACACTTGTCTGCTGGAGTTCCTTGTACTTGGCAATCTGATCACGGAAGTAAGCTGCTTTCTCGAAATCTTCGTCACGAGTTGCCTGAGCCTTGAGGTTTTCTGCTTCGATCAGACGTTGGTCAATGACCTTGGGATCAACAAAGTTGAGGGTCAGATTCATCTTAGAACCAGCCTCATCCAAGAGGTCAATAGCCTTGTCTGGCAAGAAGCGATCTTGGATGTAGCGGTTAGAGAGAAGCGCAGCAGCTTCGATGGCCGCATCTGTGTACTTGACGTGATGGTAATCTTCGTATTTTTTCTGAATCCCTTTGAGGATGGTAATCGTTTCCTCTACCGTCGGCTCGTCTACCTTAACCGGCTGCATGCGGCGCTCCAGTGCAGCATCCTTCTCGATGATACGGTATTCATTAAGGGTGGTTGCTCCAACCATCTGGAGTTCTCCGCGAGCCAGAGCTGGTTTGAGAATGTTCCCAGCGTCCATATTGCCATCGCCAGCAGAGCCTGCTCCGACAATTTCATGGATTTCATCAATGAAGAGAATGACATCCTGACGAGAACGAATCTCATCAATGAGCTTCTGCATTCTCTCCTCAAATTGGCCACGGATACCAGTTCCCTGTACTAAGCTGACAACGTCTAGGCGGATAACTTCCTTGCCTTGGAGTTTATGAGGCACATCACCATCAACAATTTTCTGGGCAAGACCTTCCACCACGGCTGTTTTTCCGACTCCTGGCTCTCCTATGAGAACAGGATTGTTTTTGGTGCGGCGGTTGAGGATTTCAATGACACGGACGATTTCTTCATCACGGCCAATAACAGGGTCAATCTCACCTCGCCGAGCCAACTCAGTCACGTTGATACCAAACTCTTCCAGCAGGCCTTTTGGCTTTTGCGGACTTGGCTGAGGCTGACCACCCTTGCTAGGATTGGAGCCGTAGCCGCCACCGCCTCCATAGGCTCCGCCAGATTGGGTAGGAGGAATAGTTGGTTCCTGAGGCTGTTGAAAATTGCTGAGACTGTTGAAGAAGTCATCGATAGGATCTGTTCCGTGATTGTTGGCATTAGCAATTCCACCGAACAAGGAATGTTCAGGGTCAGTTTTCATGATTTGGTAGCAGTTTTGGCACAAATCCACCTGCTGTTTATGGCCATTTACGTTGGTATAAAGGTGAATCGTAGATTCATTGATTTTACAATTTTGGCAAAGCATGCAGATACCTCTTTTCTTTTAGTGTGCAAGCTATTTATAGAAATGATTAAAGGTCAAAAATAGTCAAAGTTTTATAGTTTCATTATATCAGTATTCTCGAACTTTGCAAGAATTTACTACAAAATCTTCCCTTAGACCGAGCAGAATGAAAACAAATTCTTGAAAAATTACAAAAAATTGGCTTTTAGTGGTATTTCAGTCGCTATTTATGGTAAAATAAGAGGGAACTAAGTAAATAGGAGAAACAAAATGGAATCACATTTAGTTAGAATTATTAACCGCTTAGAAGCTATGGCTAAGGATGGCGGAAATTTGAAACGTAATTTTGAGCGTGAAGGAGTGGTTGTAGCAGAAGTAGCTTACAGTTACGATGAAGAAAACGGCTCTGTATTCACCTTGCGTGATGTCGCAGCGCGTGAGACCTATACTTTCGACAGCATCGATTTGATTGCAATGGAAATTTATGAATTACTCTACTAAAAAGCACTTAGCTGCTTTTTATTTTTACCCTTTTTATCTTATTTTGAAAAAGATAGAAAAAATTCAGTAGGTCTGAAAATTTTACCACTAGCTGCCAATGAATCCTCGTCTTATAACCTTATATAAGAAAAAGTTATAGGCTGGGCCCAGATTTTTTTGGTATAATGAAAAAGATAATGAAAAAGAAATGAGAATGACATGGCCCAGATTATTGATGGTAGAGGTTTGGCAGAGAAGCTTCAGAAAAAATTAGCCGAAAAAACGGCTCGCCTCAAAGAAAAGACAGGTCAGGTACCGGGCTTGGTAGTGATTGTGGTGGGAAATAATCCAGCCAGTCAAATCTACGTGCGTAATAAAGAGCGCTCAGCCTTGGCTGCTGGCTTTCGGAGTAAGGTAGAACGTCTGCCAGAAGAGACCAGCCAGGAAGAGCTCTTGAGCTTGATTGAAACTTATAATCAAAATCCTGACTGGCATGGCATTTTGGTCCAGCTGCCCTTGCCTGACCATATCGATGATGAAGCTGTGCTGCTGGCCATTGATCCAGACAAGGATGTTGATGGCTTTCATCCGCTTAATATGGGCAAGCTATGGAGCGGCCATCCGGTCATGATTCCGGCTACTCCTGCAGGTATTATGGCAATGTTCCATGAATATGGCGTTGAACTGGAAGGCAAGCGAGCGGTTGTCATCGGGCGGAGTAATATTGTTGGTAAGCCCATGGCTCAGCTGCTTTTGGCTAAGAATGCGACTGTGACTCTGACACATTCGCGGACTCACAATCTAGCCAAGACTGCTAAGCGGGCAGATATTTTGGTGGTCGCTATCGGACGTGGACATTTTGTGACCAAGGACTTTGTCAAGGAAGGAGCTGTTGTCATTGATGTCGGTATGAACCGAGATGAAAATGGCAAGCTGATTGGCGATGTTCAATTTGATGAAGTGTCTGAACTTGCCAGTCTGATTACCCCTGTACCTGGAGGTGTTGGGCCTATGACCATTACCATGCTGATGGAGCAGACTTACCAAGCCTTTAAACGGAGTCTTGAATCATGAAATTTGTTTTTGATTTGGATGGGACCTTGTCCTTTGATTATATGACGATTGATGAGGAGATTAAGCAGGTTCTGCTGACGGCTCCTCAGTTTGGGCATGAAGTTCTGTTTGCTTCGGCGCGCTCTTATCGGGATTGTCTGGGACTATTAGGTCCAGAATTGAGCCAGCAGATAGTGATTGGCCTGAACGGCGGAGTGGCTTATCAGAAGGGACAGCTGATGTTTGAGCGTCAGCTGCATCAGTCAAGTTATCAAGCCATTCTAGATACTTGTTTGACCTATAATTTGCCTTTTTTCGTTGATAATACTTTTGACTACAGCGGCCAGATTTTAGAAAAAATTCCTTTTATTGCCAGTGTAGATCCTCTCAAGCGGGCAAGACGGCTGGAACTGACTGATCTCCAGCACCCTATTAAGCTTGTTATTTACATGGGGAATCATGAGAAACTTTTAGAAGATTTACAAGCTCGTTTTAAAAACTTGCCTAATCTAAGTCTAGACTATCATGAACATGAGAAATGTTTTTATGTCAATCCGGCTGAAACCAATAAAGCTTCAACTGTAAAGGAACTCTGCGGTTCGGATTATGTGGCTTTTGGTAATGATCAAAATGATCTCCAGCTCTTTAAGAATTCTCTCTATGCTGTGCAGGTTGGGGATTTCCCAGGCTTGAGCGATTATGCGGATGAGCAGGTCGCCTTTCAGGAAAATTTACCCAAGGCAGTCGCAGCAAGAATCTTACAAAAATTTGCAGATTTCCGAAGAAAATAACTTTCTTGCGATACGAGGCACCTGTTTAGGTGCCTTTTGGTGTATAATGAAGATAGGTTTGAAGTGCAGGATGAAGTTGGTCTAGGAGAATATCATGGTAAAAAACGCTGAAAATATTTTAAAAAGAGTCATTAGGGAACGCCCCTTGGATAGCCACAAGGGCGATTACGGCCGTCTCTTATTGATTGGGGGGACCTATCCTTATGGGGGCGCCATTATCATGGCAGCTTTGGCAGCAGTCAATAGTGGGGCTGGTCTGGTGACTGTTGCTACAGACAGAGAAAATATCGCCCCTCTGCACAGTCATTTACCGGAGGCCATGGCCTTTGACCTAGAGGAGCAAGACCGATTGACAGAGCAGCTGACCAAATCAGATCTAGTCTTGATTGGTCCAGGCCTGGCGGAGGATCAACTAGGTCTAGATATCCTACAAAAGGTAGTCCAGACTGTGGCAGAACAGCAGATACTTATCATGGATGGCGGAGCCATCTCACTCTTTAGCAAAGCAGCTTTGCCATTTCCAAAAGCCCAAACAGTTTTTACCCCTCATCAAAAGGAGTGGGAAGGCTTATCGGGTTTGAGCTTGTCAGATCAGACAGCGGCAGCCAATCAGGCAGCGGTCAATCAGCTACCTCTAGGCAGTATTGTTGTGCAGAAAAAGCATGGAACGGCCATCTATCAAAGTGGTCAAGAGCAGGTCTTTGAGCTGACAGTGGGCGGACCTTATCAGGCAACTGGCGGAATGGGGGATACGCTGGCTGGTATGATTGCCGCTTTTGCTGGACAATTCAAGTCAAGTAGTCTCTTTGAGCGAGTGGCGGCTGCAACACTTCTTCACTCCCTTATCGCAGATGAACTGAGCCAGGAAGCTTATGTCGTCCTTCCAACGGCAATCAGCAGGGTCATTCCAAAGTGGATGAAGGAGATGAGTCAGTAGACTTTTTCTTGGGTTTTAAGTCAGCTGGGTTTCTTTTGTGGAAGCCCAGTTTTTTTCTTGCTTTTCAGGGAATTTTTAGACTTTGTAATCGGTTTTTTATGCAGTTTTTTGTTATAATAAAAGTTACGGAAAAACTAGAAATGAAAGGAAAAGGACATGCCAGAGTATTTGTCGGTTTCGACCTTGACCAAGTATCTGAAGATGAAGTTTGAGCGGGATCCTTATTTGGAGCGGGTCTATCTGACTGGCCAAGTGTCCAATTTCCGCCGGCGTCCCAATCATCAGTATTTTTCATTGAAAGATGAGAAGGCCGTCATTCAGGTCACGATTTGGTCTGGTGTCCACCAGAAGCTAGGCTTTGAGCTGGAAGAAGGCATGAAAATCAATGTCATTGGCCGGGTACAGCTCTATGAGCCGAGCGGTTCCTATTCTATCATCATTGAAAAAGCAGAGCCGGATGGTATCGGTGCCTTGGCTATCCAGTTTGAACAGCTCAAGAAAAAACTGGGAGAAGAAGGGCTTTTTCAAGAGAAATTCAAGCAGGCCTTGCCCCAATTTCCTAAGAAAATCGGCGTCGTAACCAGTCCCAGCGGAGCGGTCATTCGAGACATTATCACGACGGTCAGCCGTCGCTTTCCGGGAGTGGAGATTGTCCTTTATCCGACAAAAGTGCAGGGAGATGGGGCTGCAGCTCAGGTTGCTGACCACATTAAACTGGCCAATGAGCGGTCCGATTTGGATGTGCTGATTATTGGTCGAGGCGGCGGTTCTATCGAAGATCTCTGGGCTTTCAACGAAGAGGAAACAGTTCGGGCTATTTTTGAGTCTCGGATTCCTATTATTTCTAGTGTCGGCCATGAGACTGATACGACTTTGGCGGACTTTGTAGCAGATCGCAGGGCTGCGACTCCGACGGCTGCGGCTGAGCTAGCAACACCGGTCACGAAGCTAGACCTGCTGGGACACCTGCAGCAGCAGGAAAACCGCATGTCTCGAGCGATTTCCAATCGCCTGAGCTATTATCGAGAGCGATTGAATAAGCTAACCCAGTCTGTTATCTTCCGACAGCCAGAGCGGCTTTACGATGGCCATCTGCAGAAGTTAGATCAGCTTAACCTGCGACTCAAGCAAAAAATTCGCGAATATTATAGTGAAGAGCAACAGCGGGTCAAAATCTTGCAGCATCGTTTGGAGGCATTGAATCCGCTCAGTCGTGTTCAGCGTCTTCAGGAGCAGACTGCCCAGTTGGAGCGCTTACTGCGCAGTAATATGGCAGTTATTTATGATAACAAGGTGGCTCAAGTCAGGAGATTGTCCGAGGCCTTGCTTATGCTGGATACCAGTCGAATCGTGGCGCGTGGCTATGCTATTGTCCAAAAGAATCAAAAGGTTGTCGAGTC
This sequence comes from Streptococcus sanguinis, assembly GCF_020729725.1. Classification (GTDB taxonomy): domain Bacteria; phylum Bacillota; class Bacilli; order Lactobacillales; family Streptococcaceae; genus Streptococcus; species Streptococcus sanguinis_V. The sequence continues at coordinate 497,404 of NZ_JAJEPA010000012.1, forward strand.
AAGTGCAGGCATTGAAGAAAAAGATGAGCTGACCCTGCTTATGCGGGATGGGCAGCTGGAAGTAGAGGTAAAACATGTCCAAAGAAAAGAAATTTGAAGAAAACTTAGCAGACTTGGAAGTCATTGTCCAAAAGCTGGAAAATGGTGACGTAGCGCTGGAAGAGGCGATTGCGGAATTTCAAAAGGGGATGAAGCTTTCAAAGGAACTCCAGGCTAGTCTGGACAAGGCTGAAAAGACATTAGTGAAGGTTATGCAGGCAGACGGCACAGAAACGGAAATGGAATGACAAGAAACGAGAAACTGGGAAAAATTGGTCTGACGATTGAAGATTTTTATAGGTCTCAGCAAGTGTCGTCGGATTTATCAGAAGTTATTTTGTATTCGGTGCAGGCAGGCGGCAAGCGGATTCGTCCCTTATTGCTATTGGAGTTGATTCAAGCTTTTGGTCTTGAGCTGGCTGAGGCCCACTATCAGGTCGCGGCGGCTCTTGAGATGATTCATACTGGCAGTCTTATCCATGATGATTTGCCAGCTATGGATGATGACGACTATCGTCGCGGCCGCCTGACTAGCCATAAGAAGTTTGGAGAGGATATGGCTATTTTAGCAGGTGATTCTCTCTTTTTGGACCCCTATGGACTATTGGCAAGGGCCGAGCTGCCTAGTCAGGTCAAGGTGGACTTGATTTCTGAGTTGTCTCTGGCAGCAGGGAGCTTTGGTATGGTCGCAGGACAAGTTCTGGATATGCAAGGCGAAGGCCAAGCAATTAGTTTAGAAGATTTAAAAACCATCCATGCCAATAAGACTGGTAAGCTACTGACCTATCCTTTTGTCGCAGCTGGTTTGATTGTTCAGGCTCAGCAGTCTGTTCAAGACAAGCTTCGTAGGATTGGAGAACTCTTGGGCTTGGCCTTTCAAGTGCGGGATGATATTTTGGATGTGACGGCCAGCTTTGAAGAGCTGGGTAAAACCCCGCAGAAAGATTTAGCTGCGGCCAAGTCGACTTATCCAGCCTTTCTGGGACTGGATGGAGCTAAGAGCTTTTTCAATCAGACCCTTGATGAAGCTGTGCTTATTCTGTCAGACTTGGAAGAGAAGACAGAGTTTTCAGGCGGAAAAATTCAAAAGATAATAGAAAGTTTGAGATTGAATGGCTAAGGAAAGAGTAGATGTGCTGGCCTACAGACAAGGGCTCTTTGAGACCAGAGAGCAGGCTAAGCGTGGTGTGATGGCTGGACTAGTCATTGCTGCAGCCAATGGCCAGCGCTTTGACAAGCCAGGTGAAAAGATTGACACAACAACAGAGCTACGCTTAAAAGGCGAGAAACTCAGATATGTCAGCCGTGGCGGTCTCAAGCTAGAAAAGGCTTTGCAAGTCTTTGATATTTCGGTCACTGATCGAGTGACCTTGGATATCGGAGCTTCGACTGGCGGTTTTACAGATGTCATGCTGCAGCACGGAGCTAAGCTGGTCTATGCAGTAGATGTTGGTACTAATCAGCTGGCTTGGAAGCTCAGGCAGGATGAGCGGGTTGTTAGCATGGAGCAGTATAATTTTCGCTATGCCCAAAGGACTGACTTTGAGCAGGAGCCGAGCTTTGCCAGTATTGACGTCAGCTTTATATCGCTGAGTTTGATTTTGCCAGCTCTGCATGAGATTTTAGAGTGGGAGGGCCAAGTGGTCGCCTTAATCAAGCCTCAGTTTGAAGCAGGCCGCGAGCAGATTGGGAAAAAAGGGATTGTCAAGGATAAAAAGGTCCATCTGGCAGTTCTGGAAAAGGTCACAGCATTTATGATGGAGGCTGGCTTTTCTGTCAAGGGACTGGATTTTTCACCTATTCAGGGAGGTCAGGGCAATGTGGAATTTCTGGCCTATTTAGAAAAGAGTACAGAGCCGCAGTCCCTTGATACAGAACTGATGACAGCTGTCGTAGAGGCGGCACACAAGGAATTTAAGGATGAATAAGAAGGATAGATTAGAAAAGATTAGACGCTTTGTCAGTGACTATGACATTGGCACACAGGAGGAAATTGTAGAACATCTCAGGGAGTCTGGGATTACAGCGACCCAGGCTACGGTCTCTAGGGATATCAAAGAACTGGGCATTGTCAAGATACCTCTCAAGGACAACACCTATATCTATGAGCTGCCTAAGACCATGACTAGCAGTCTGGGTTTGGCTGAAAATAACATATTGTCCTGTCAGGTTTTGGGAAATATGATCAATCTCAGTCTGGTACCGGGGAGCACAGCACTGGTCAAGCGCCATCTTAGAAATGAATTTGCTGAGGATATTTTCAGTATCTTGGCAGACAACGACAGTATTTTGATGGTTATGATGACAGAGGAAGCAGCCGCAAGGGTTGCAACCATCATTCACCATTGGTAGGAAAGCCTATGTTATTAGAAATTTCGATTAAAAATTTTGCCATTATTGAGGAAATTGCCCTTAATTTTGAGCAAGGTATGACGGTGTTGACCGGGGAAACCGGAGCCGGCAAGTCTATTATTATTGATGCAATGAACATGATGCTGGGCAGCCGTGCTACGACGGATGTTATTCGCCATGGAGCGCCCAAAGCTGAGATAGAGGGACTTTTTTCGCTGGAAAATAGCAGAGCTTTGCAAGAGATTTTTGAGGAGCAAGGCTGGGAGTTGACCGATGAGCTGATTATCCGTCGGGAAATTCTGCAAAACGGCCGCAGTATCAGCCGTATCAATGGTCAGATGGTTAACCTGTCTGTTCTAAAGGCTGTCGGCCAGCATTTGGTGGATATCCATGGCCAGCATGATCAGGAAGAGCTGATGAGATCTCAGCTTCATATTGCCATGCTAGATGAGTTTGGCTCAGCTGACTTTTTGCATCTCAAAGGCCGTTATCAGGAAACCTTTGACCGCTATCGAAGCCTGCGTAAGCAAGTCCTGGCTTTGCAGAAAAATCAGCAGGAGCATAAGGCCAGAATTGAGATGCTGGAGTTTCAGATGGCGGAGATTGAAAGCGCAGCCCTCAAAAGCGGTGAAGATACTGCCCTGCATCAGGAGCGAGAACGTTTGCTCAACCACAAGCTCATTGCCGATACGCTGACGAACGCCTATACTATGCTGGATAATGAAGACTTTTCCAGTCTGACCAATGTCCGCTCAGCTATGAATGATCTCGAGTCTATCGAGGATTACGATCCAGCCTACAAGGAACTGTCTGGCAGCTTGTCAGAGACTTATTATGTCTTGGAAGATGTCAGCAAACGTCTAGAGGATATTTTAGATGGACTGGATTTTGACGGAGATCGGCTGCTGCAGGTGGAGAGTCGCTTAGATTTGATTAACAGCATCACGCGCAAATACGGCGGCCAAGTAGATGATGTGCTGGATTACTTTGCTCAGATTTCCAAAGAATACAGCCTTTTAACTGGAAGTAACTTGTCCTCAGAGGATATGGACCGAGAGCTGAAGGCCTTGGAGAGAGAGCTGGTAGAGCTGGCTCAGGAGCTGAGTCAGGCTCGTCATGGCCTAGCAGCCCAGCTGGAAGCAGAAATCAAGCAAGAGCTGCAGGACCTCTACATGGAAAAGGCGCGCTTTAAAGTGCAGTTCAGTAAGGGCAAGTTCAACCGTGAAGGCAATGAACAAGTAGAGTTTTACATCTCGGCAAATCCAGGCGAGGATTTCAAACCTTTGGTGAAGGTTGCGTCTGGCGGCGAGCTCTCCCGTCTCATGTTGGCAATCAAGTCTGCCTTTTCTCGTAAGGAAGGCAAGACCAGTATTGTCTTTGACGAAGTGGATACGGGCGTTTCTGGTCGAGTGGCCCAGGCTATTGCTCAGAAGATTCACAAGATTGGCTCCAACGGGCAAGTCTTGGCAATTTCCCATCTGCCGCAGGTCATTGCGATTGCCGATTATCAGTTCTTTATTGAGAAGATTTCGGATGAGAATTCAACCGTCTCAACGGTTCGCTTGCTGACGGCTGACGAGCGTGTTCAGGAAGTTGCTAAGATGTTGGCTGGCGAAGATGTAACGGATGCTGCATTGACTCAAGCCAGAGAATTATTAAAGAAATAAACAAGCGAGGCTGAGACACTAGTGTTTCGGTCTCCTTTAGGAAGGGGCGCATATGACAGAATATTTTGCAATCGGTGATGTCCATGGTAAGGCTAGTATGCTAGATGAGCTGCTCCAGCACTGGGACGGTCGCAGCCAACTAGTCTTTCTAGGCGACTTGATCGATCGAGGCGAGGACAGCCGAGCAGTTTTGGAGCGGGTCAAGAATTTAGTAGATCAGAAAGGAGCTGTTTGTCTGTCTGGCAATCATGAGTATATGTTTCTGACCTGGCTGGACAATCCTGAAAAGTCTTATGACCACTACCGGCGTAATGGCGGAGATACGACGATTAATTCGCTTTTAGGTCGACCTCTCAATGCTCCTGTAGATGGAGTAGCAGACGCGGAACGTGTCAAGACGGAGGCGGCCGATTTAGTAGATTTTATTCGTCAGATGCCTTTCCTATTGGAGACAGAGCGGTACATTTTTGTCCATGCCGGCCTAGATTTGGATCTGAAAGACTGGCGAGAGACCAGTGATTATCAAAAAGTTTGGATTCGCGCGCCTTTTCACGAGGGCAGCAATCAGACTGGCAAAACGATTGTCTTTGGTCATACACCGACATTTTACCTCTTGCATGAGGCGCCGGGAACTGATCAGCTATGGATGACTGAGGATGGCAAGATTGGCATGGATGGCGGAGCTGTTTATGGCGGAGTCCTCCACGGAGTTCTCTTTGGTCATAATGGCATCATAGAGCGGTATGCCATAAAAAATGATGGTTTGGTAGCCGAAGACTGAAAAAAGATTGGGAAAATCCAATCTTTTTTTGCTGAGTTTCTCTTTGAAAACCAGCTTTTTCCCAAAAATTTCCCCAATAAAGCTAAAAAAAGCAGCATGTAAACACTTTTTCATCTAATTTTAAAGAAGCGCAAAAAGATTAAAAAACTAAAACAAGCAGATTAAATTTAGGAAACGCTTGGCCTGAGCTGTGATTTTAGCGAATATTCCCCCACAAAACCATAAAAATTTGGTATAATGTAGTGTAATAACAAGTTAAATTTTAGATACAGAGTAGGAAATCTATGACAAAAATAAAAATCGTAACTGACTCATCCGTAACCATTGAACCAGAGGTTGCTAAGGAATTAGACATTACCATTGTGCCTCTCTCTGTTATGGTGGACGGGGTGGTCTATTCGGATGCGGACCTAGCGGAAGGTGAATTTCTTCGTCTTATGCAGTCTAGTCGCAATCTTCCTAAAACCAGCCAGCCGCCTGTCGGAGTCTTTGCTGATGTTTTTGAGCGCTTGGCAGAGGATGGAGCACAGATTATCTCCATTCACATGTCTCATGCATTGTCGGGAACTGTTGAAGCGGCCCGTCAGGGAGCGACTCTGGCTAATGCTGATGTGACGGTTGTTGATAGTTCTTTCACTGATCAGGCTATGAAGTTCCAGGTCACTGAAGCAGCTAAACTGGCCAAAGAAGGAGCTAGCCTAGAGGAGATTCTAGCTAAAATCGAGGAAGTGAAGGAAAATACAGAGCTCTATATCGGTCTCTCTACCTTAGAAAATCTGGTTAAAGGAGGCCGTATTGGCCGAGTTTCCGGTCTGATTAGCTCCCTGCTCAATATCCGTGTCATCATGCAAATGAAGGACCATCAGCTGGAGCCCATTGTCAAGGGCAGGGGCGCTAAGACCTTTAAAAAATGGTTGGATGATTTGACAGCAAGTCTTCAAAATAAGCAAGTGGCTGAGATTGGAATTTCCTATGCAGGCGGTCCAGAATTGGCCCAGGAAATGAAGGAAAGTTTACAGCCGTATGTCAAAAAACCTATTTCAGTGCTGGAAACAGGGTCCATTATTCAGACACATACAGGGGAAAATGCTTGGGCTGTGCTGATTCGTTACGAATAAAACCATAATAATTTAGAAAATAGCGGCTTAGTACTTGACCTGAATGCTTTTTTTAGATATGATAATATTTGTTAGGGTTATTAACCCAGAAAAAATTTGGAGGATTTGTTAAATGGCTAACAAACAAGATTTGATCGCAAAAGTAGCAGAAGCTACAGAATTGACTAAAAAAGATTCAGCAGCAGCAGTTGATGCTGTATTCGCAGCTGTAACTGAGTACCTTTCAAAAGGTGAAAAAGTTCAACTTATCGGTTTTGGTAACTTTGAAGTTCGTGAGCGTGCAGCACGTAAAGGTCGCAACCCACAAACTGGTAAAGAAATCAAAATCGCAGCTTCTAAAGTACCAGCTTTCAAAGCAGGTAAAGCTCTTAAAGACGCTGTAAAATAATTTTGGTTAATAAAGCCTGATACACTTGCCTCTGGCGAGTATGTCAGGTTTTTCTTTTTGCCCACATTTCTTGAGCTCAATAAAAGATTTAGGTGCTTCGAGAAAGTTGATTTATGAACTTTCTTGGAGTTTTTATTTTGCAGTAAAGTGAAGAAATTTGTCTCTAAACAAAAGAAAATGATAAGAGACAAACATATTTAAAGACTTAAAATAAAAAGTTGAAAATTTTAGCAAAAGCACTTTTAAATCATAGGTCTTTATGATAGAATGAAGGGAACATTTCTTTTTGCGTAATGATTGCGAGATCATTGAAAAAGTTTAGGAGGTAAGAAATGAAATGGGAACCACTTCAGGACTCACTGCGTCCTGTTAATCCTTTTGGCAACAAATTTCGCCTGCTGATGGGATTATTTGTTGTGCTTTTTTCAATCTTTCTGCTCCCCATTCAGACCTTGTCTGCCTTGGAGGAGCTGAAGGATGGCACGGATTTGTCCAAGTTGAATATTCATAAGTTTGACTTGAATGTTAACAATGTCAGTGTTCTTTCTAAGTCAGAGGCGATTGAACAGGTTCATTTGACTAATCCAAACTATGAGTATCTGGGAGCAGTTTATCCTGGAGAAATGGAAAATTTCACCATCAAAGTAGACAAGTCTCAAAAAGCAGATCAGGTCTTTAATAAGCCGCTTTCTCTTAAGTTCTCTAATGTTGGAACGGCTTATGGAAAACATGTAGATGCCTATCTGACTTTTAATAAGGTAACACTCCACTATCTGAACTCATCTACAGCAGAAGCTCAGATGAATGATACTCAAAAAAATGCAGTTGAATTTTTCTCTATTTCAGAGTTGTGGGAGAGAAGCGCTTTTGAGATTGGGAATATCCCATATGTGGATGCGGCCCATAATAACATTATGAACAAAGCTTTCTGGGTGGAGGCTGATGTTACAGCAGAGCTACGCTATGCGGATGGTTCGGATACAGATTTGAAGTTGGTTATGAAACCGACTGACATTGATGTAGTTGACGGTTTTGGTCTAAAAGAGTCTTTCTATATTAATGATTATAAAAATGCTGTTGATAAGCGCTTGATGAACAATGCCAATGCTTTGAATCAAACAGATCAGAGCGGTCGGACAATTTGGGAAGCAACGACTTCAACTAGCGGTGCTGCTAATGAAAACAACATCTCTGGTTTGGCCGTTCGTTCTGCAGATAACACGTTGAATTTCGGTTATTTATCAACAGAAGCTTGCTCGGCAGTCTTTGGTCTTTATATTGAAAAAGTTGATCCCAAGCCAGTCTTAGAAGTGGATCCAGTTAAGATTCCAGCTAAGGAAGGTCAAGAGGTGACTTATAAGGGAACCTTCAAGATTCCAGTTCCTGGTAAGGATATTTTGGCTACCCCGACTACTATTGAGATGACTGAAACCTTTGATGAGCGTCTGGATTACAAGGAGCTCAAGGTTGAGGCTGGCGGTAATGCCTTGAAGGAAGGTCGTGATTACACGATTGAAAAGAAAGGCCAGACCGTTACGGTCAAGATGACACCTGAGTATGTTAAAGCAAATTTTTCTCAGGATATAGTCATTACCTACAAGACTGCAACCAATCAAAAGGTAGCAGAAAAGGGTGCTGCAACGATTGCAAATACCGTGACTTTAAAAGTAGATAATCTTTCAGCACCATCTAATCAAGTTACTACTGACTTGCTCTATGAAAAGAAACATGAATTTGTCAGTGGTACTACTGGTAAGGAACTCCCGCAGGAAATCAAAGACCTAACACCAGAAACAGAAAAGAATCTGGAGAATGGCACTAAGGCCACTCCAACACAACCAGTGAAGACAGAAGTGAAAACCGCTGATGGCACTTGGACTTTCAAGTCATACGATAAGAACGAAGAGACCATCAATGGAGCAGATGTGAAGTTCGTCGGCACTTGGGACTTCACCCCCAATCCAACATATAAGGCTACTCATGAGTTCGTCAGTGGAACAGCAGGTAAAGAACTGCCACAAGAAGTGAAATCCTTGCTTCCAGCTGACAAGCCTGATTTGGCAGATGGCACGAAAGCCACTCCAACCCAGCCATCTAGTACAGAAGTGAAGACCACTGATGGTACATGGACCTTCAAGTCATACGATAAGAACGAAGAGACCATCAATGGAGCAGATGTGAAGTTCGTCGGCACTTGGGACTTTACTCCAGCGCCAACCTATAAGGCTACTCACGAGTTCGTTAGTGGAACAGCAGGTAAAGAACTGCCACAAGCAGTGAAGGATTTACTTCCAGCCGACAAGCCTGATTTAGCAGATGGCACTAAGGCCACTCCAACCCAGCCAACTAAGACGGAAGTGAAGACGGCAGATGGTACTTGGACCTTTAAGTCTTATGACAAGAACGAAGAGACCATCAACGGAGCGGATGCACACTTTGTCGGCACTTGGACCTTTACTCCAGCGCCAACCTATAAGGCGACACACGAGTTCGTCAGTGGAACAGCAGGTAAAGAACTGCCACAAGAAGTGAAAGATTTGCTTCCAGCCGACAAAGCTGATTTAGCGGATGGCACTAAGGCCACTCCAACCCAGCCGATGAAGACAGAAGTGAAGACCGCCGACGGTACATGGATCTTCAAGTCTTACGATAAGAACGAAGATACGATCAATGGAGCAGACGCTCACTTTGTTGGTACCTGGGACTTTACACCGGCGCCAACTTACAAGGCAACTCACGAGTTCGTTAGTGGTACAGCAGGTAAGGAATTGCCACAAGCAGTGAAAGACTTGCTTCCAGCCGACAAGCCTGATTTGGCAGATGGCACTAAGGCCATTCCAACCCAGCCGGTGAAGACGGAAGTGAAGACCGCTGATGGTACTTGGACCTTTAAGTCTTATGATAAAACAGAAGAGACCATCAATGGAGCAGATGCGCACTTTGTTGGTACATGGGAATTCACAGCAACTCCATCATCAACTTATAAAGCAGTGCATGAGTTCGTCAGTGGTACAGCAGGTAAGGAATTGCCACAAGAAGTGAAAGCTTTGCTTCCAGCCGACAAGCCTGATTTGGCAGACGGCACTAAGACCACTCCAACACAACCAGTGAAGACAGAAGTTGAAACATCAGATGGTAGCTGGAGCTTCCAGTCATATGACAAGAACGAAGCAACAATTAATGGAGCAGATGCTAAATTTGTTGGAACTTGGACGTTTGTGGCAAAACCTAGTCCAGCACCAACTTACAAGTCTACACATGAATTTGTCAGCGGTACAGCAGGTAAAGAATTGCCACAAGAAGTGAAAGCTTTGCTTCCAAGCGATAAATCTGATTTGGCAGACGGCACTAAGGCCACTCCAACCCAGCCATCAAAGACAGAAGTTGAAACATCTGATGGCACATGGAGCTTCCAGTCATATGACAAGAACGAAGCAACCATTAATGGTGCAGACGCTAAATTTGTTGGAACTTGGACGTTTGTGGCGAAGCCTAGCCCGGCACCAACTTACAAGTCAACCCATGAATTTGTCAGCGGTACAGCAGGTAAGGAATTGCCACAAGAAGTGAAATCCTTACTTCCGACTGATAAATCTGATTTAGCCGACGGTAGCAAGACCACTCCAACCCAGCCGGTCAAGACAGAAGTGAAGACAGCAGATGGCACATGGAGCTTCCAGTCATATGACAAGAACGAAGCAACTATTAATGGTGCAGATGTTCACTTTGTCGGTACTTGGACTTTTGCAGCTGACTCAACTACGCTTACTGGCAGTGTGATCTGGATTGACAATGATAACGGTTCAGGTCGCCGACCACAGAGTGTCCTTGTTCACTTACTTGCAGATGGACAGGATACAGGCATCAGCGTAACTGTTGATGAGGCAATGGGCTGGAAATACAGCTTTGAAAACCTGCCTCGCTTCAAGGATGGAAAAGAAATCGTCTATAGTGTCCGCGAGGACGAAGTGGAAGGTTACAGCAATCAAGCTGAAGGTATGAATGTAACCAATCGCTTGCTTGTAGATGCTCAAGTTAAAGAGATTGGCAAGAAACGAATTCTGCCTAAGACTGGCCAAGATACATCTATCTGGATGCTGATTCTTGGATTCTTGACTCTTGGAGGAGCAGTTGGCTTGACCAAACGTCAGCGTGACTAAGATTAAACTTCAGTAAAAAGCTTTGAAAATCTAGAATATATGAAAAGTTTGTTATCTCAACTTTTGTTGGGGATAACAGGCTTTTTCTTTTTCAGAGAAAGCTAAGCATTATAAGCAGTCAAATGCTTGAATTTTTCATAAAATTAAAAATAAGTTTGTATTTTTCTAGTAAATATGGTAAACTATTTTAGTAAAAAATTATACAAAGGAGACTGTTGATGAAGACAAAAACATTAGCACTCGTAAATGGACTTGTTGGACTTATTGGTGGTATTATTCTACTTTTGTGGCCTTTCTTCATTTGGGTTATTTATTTTATGCTAGGTGTATTTGACATCCTGAAAATTGCAATCCTAGCTTTGGGGATTGCTGGTATTGTCTACTATAAGGATGACAATCGTGTGGGACCAGCAGGCTCTATCTTGATGATTGTAGGTGGAATTTTTACCTTTAATGACTTCTTGGGCTGGATTGGTGCTATTCTTTCTATCATAGGCGGTTCCCTTTATTTAGCAAGCTTAAAGAGATTCCAAGCATAGAGCGAGGATTGAAAAAAATACTAGTTTAAAGCTTGCATTGCCTTAAATGGATAAGCAATCATGCAGAAGCAGGAGGCTGAACTTTGGTTAGTTCTGCCCTGCTTTTTTCTTTTTAGCTTATTTACAATCATTCTTAATAGCCAAGTAAGCCTAGTCATGGTATAATGGTAATGACTTAGATGAGAGGCTATAACGGAGTAAATAATGAAACAAGAACATCAGCATGACTTTGACCAAGTAATTGGCCATTTGCGCGCCAAGGGCGTGCGTATTACAGAAACGCGGAAGGCGGTAATTGACTATATTATCCAAAGTCACGACCATCCTAGCGCTGAAATGATATATCAGGACTTGAAGCCCAATTTCCCTAATATGAGTCTGGCAACAGTCTATAATAATCTCAAGGTTCTGATTGATGAGGGTTTTGTCGCTGAGCTCAAGGTTCGCAATGATACGACAACCTACTTTGACTTTATGGGCCATCAGCACCTCAATGTCATCTGTGAAAAGTGCGGCCGTATTGCTGATATGGAGCTGGAACTTCCGGATGTGAAGCATGAGGCTGAAGTGCAGACTGGCTACCACATCACCCAAAGCCAAACGACTGTCTATGGCCTATGCCCCCAATGCCAGCAGGAGGCGGTGTGACTGCGAGGATAATTAGCAGCTTTTTGGAGTCTAAAGATGAACAAAGTTGTGACTCGCTTTGCAAATTCAATCTGCAACTTCAAAGCAGTACTTTGAGCTATCGGCTACTGCGCCAAGATTCTATTACTAATAAAAGGTAAGGCTAGAACTTATGTCTCTTAGCCTTTTTCTATGTGTTTTAGCGAGGCTTGTTCGCAGGATATCATCTGAGCTTAGAGACGTTGGTACCTAGTCAAGTACAGCATTTAGCAAGATCAGATATTTCAACGATAACCCCTTATATACTTATGCTATTATTTTACAGGCCAATTCTCTTTTGATATAATGAAAGCAGAATAAAGCCTTGTACAAAGAGATTCAAAGAGTTCTGAAGCATTTACAATATAGGTAAATTCGTCATAAGTCTGTAGTATCGAAATCTTTAAGAGGTATTACTTTGTGGGTAGGGTAGATTTTTAGGAGGTCTTATGTTCTGGTGGAGAAAGAAATGGCTGGATGAGTTGTTAGACAGTGATGAATCACTTCTTTTGGAATGCCGTCATCTTCTCTTTGAAGAGGAAGCTGGCTATCCTATTTGTCCTTCTTGCGGTGGACTCATAAAAGAGAATTTTCCTAAGAAAGGCGCGGATAAAGCACGTCTGCACCTGATATGGGAGAAGATGCAGCGAGTATGGAGTGTCAAAATTGGGATTACTTCAACACTGCTCATTATCATTCTATCTTATTGGTTGCCACAGGTTATAGGTGGCTGGTTTCTATGGACAGGCGACTATGGATTTAGTAGATTTATTCCTTCTAGTTCTCATAATCCCACCTTATTTAGTGTGACACTTTTTGGCTACATTCCCTTATTTATCCTTTTTGTAGCAAGAGAGCGTGTTAAGCGATTTTTTACCTTCTCTTTGAGGATTGAGCATTTTCATAAAATTCTTTATTCTTGGCCAGTTCAGCTTACTCTCTTTATCTTTGTTATCATCTTATTAAGTGCTTATATGCCTAAGTTTTACGAAATGGAAGGAGAATCGTTGATTGTCAAGCAAATTCAGCTAACTCCCGCCCAGCAGACTAAGGGAGTAGAGCTCTTTGTCTTTGTCAATATGCTTTGTAACTGGATAGTAGCAGGCTTGTTGGCCATTCATCAACTGATAGACAGGCGGCGGACTTGGTGGCTTAAGGAAGCCAACGAGGTTTATCTATCTGGTGGGTGTTAAGGCAAAGGTTTCTGCTCGGAAATACAAAAGCGCTTTCTTGTTGAAAAAGGTCTGATTTGACGAAATAGGCTAGCTTTTTAGGCGAAAATTTTGTAAAATAGAATAGATAAACGGGGACTGCCTCGGAAAATAAAAGGAGAATCCATCTAATGGTAAAATTAGTTTTTGCTCGCCACGGTGAGTCTGAATGGAACAAAGCTAACCTTTTCACTGGTTGGGCTGATGTTGACTTGTCTGAAAAAGGTACACAGCAAGCAATCGACGCTGGTAAACTGATTAAAGAAGCTGGTATCGAGTTTGACCAAGCTTACACTTCAGTTTTGAAGCGTGCGATTAAGACAACTAACCTTGCTTTGGAAGCGGCTGATCAGCTTTGGGTACCAGTTGAAAAATCATGGCGTTTGAACGAGCGTCACTATGGCGGCCTGACTGGTAAAAACAAGGCAGAAGCAGCTGAGCAATTTGGTGATGAGCAAGTGCACATCTGGCGTCGTTCATACGATGTATTGCCTCCTGCAATGCCTCGTGATGACGAATACTCAGCTCACACTGACCGTCGTTACGCTTCACTTGACGACTCAGTTATTCCAGATGCTGAAAACTTGAAAGTGACTTTGGAACGTGCCCTTCCATTCTGGGAAGACAAGATTGCTCCAGCTTTGAAAGATGGCAAGAATGTCTTTGTAGGTGCACACGGTAACTCAATCCGTGCCCTTGTGAAGCACATCAAACAATTGTCTGATGATGAAATCATGGATGTGGAAATTCCAAACTTCCCACCATTGGTATTCGAATTTGACGAAAAATTGAATGTAGTAAAAGAATACTACCTTGGAAAATAAGCTTAAAGGAATCTGGGATTATTCTCAGGTTCTTTGCTTTTCCAGAGAGGAAGAATAAGTCATGCTGGAAGCCTAGCCGGCAAGTCTTTTAGGCTCAGTAATTTGGCAGACTTCCTCTTAACTCGTCCACATTTTCAGATTTTCTATCAGTTTTGAAACATTCATCGAGCTGGATTTATGGTAAAATAAAGGTCAGAACTTTTACTAGAATGAGAGAGAAGATGGCAAGGAAGAAGAGAAAATTTGACAGTCATTCCATCACCAGAAGGCTTTATCTGCTGTTTGGAATCGTGATGTTTTTGTTTTTAGCCTTGATTGCTCGTCTGGGCTATATGCAGGTGGTCAATCAGGACTTTTATACGGATAAGTTGGCCAAGGCCAGCAAGACTAAGATTACCACTAGCTCAGTGCGTGGGCAGATTTATGATGCTACCGGCAAGCCCTTGGTGGAAAATACGACCAAGCAGGTGGTGACCTATACACGGGATAACCGGCTGACGGCTGGAGAGATTCGAGCGACAGCTCAAAAGCTCCTGACCTATGTCAGTGTCAGCGATACAGAGGTGACAGACCGCCAAGAGGTGGATTATTATTTGGCGGACAGCGCAGTCTATCAGGAAGTAGTGGAAAAGCTGCCCAAGGACAAGAAATTTGATACAGACGGCAACCGCCTGCCTGAGTCCAAAATCTATAAGGCAGCAGCTGAGAGCATTGACCCTAAACAACTGGGCTATACGGATGAGGAAAAGAAGGCCATCGTTCTCTTTAGTCAGATGAATGCCATTTCCAACTTTGCGACGGGAACCATCCAAACAGATGCGCTGACAACAGAGCAGGTGGCTGTACTGGCTTCCAGCAGCAAGGAACTGCCGGGTATCAGTGTCTCAACGGGCTGGGACCGCAAGGTCTTGGATACCTCGCTGGCTTCCATCGTGGGAAATATATCGACAGAAAAGACTGGACTTCCGGCTGAGGAAGTGGATGATTACCTGAAAAAAGGCTACTCCCTCAATGATCGGGTTGGGACCTCCTATTTGGAAAAGCAATATGAGTCAGTCCTGCAAGGCAAGCGAGCTGAGAAAGAGATTCATCTGGACAAAAATGGTAATATGGAGAGCGTGGAAAATATCTCTGACGGCAGTAAGGGCGACAATCTCAAGCTGACGGTGGATTTAAGCTTCCAGCAGGGAGTGGAGGACATTCTCAAAAATGCCTTTAATGCAGAGTTGGCTAGTGGCAATGCGACTTACTCTGAGGGCGTCTATGCCGTAGCTATGGATCCCAATACCGGCGCTGTCTTGGCCATGGCAGGCATCCAGCACGACCTGGAAACAGGAGAAAGCTCTGTCGATGCTCTGGGGACCATGACCAATGTCTTTGTTCCGGGATCTGTGGTCAAGGCTGCAACATTGACCTCGGGCTGGGAAAATAATGCCATTAGCGGCAACCAAGTCCTGACAGACCAGCCCATTAGCTTTGGTGGTACGGACAGTATTACCTCTTGGTTTACCCAGTATGGTTCACGTGCTATCACAGCCCAAGAGGCTTTGGAATACTCTTCCAATACCTATATGGTGCAGGTAGCGCTGAAGATGATGGGAACGCCTTACTCAGCAGATATGAAGCTGGATTTTGATGAGCTGGATCCGTCCATGAAAAAGCTGCGGTCGACTTTTGCAGAGTATGGTCTGGGCACTTCGACAGGGATTGACCTGCCAAATGAGTCCACAGGCTATCTTCCAGACAAGTTTACTTTTGCCAACTATCTGACCAATTCGTTCGGTCAGTTTGACAACTATACGACACTTCAGCTAGCCCAGTATGCCTCAACAGTAGCTAATAATGGGAAGCGTGTGGCTCCACATATCGTTGAAGGCATTTACGGCAACAGTGACCAAGGAGGACTGGGTGATTTGGTGCAGAAAATTGACACCAAGGAGCTGAACCAGGTTAATATCTCTGACGAGGATATGAGCATTATCAAGCAAGGCTTCTATCAAGTGGTTCATGGCAGCAGTGGCTTTACGACTGGCCGGACTATTTCTCAGGGAGAGAGCGTGCCAATCAGTGCCAAGACTGGTACGGCTGAGACCTTCGTGGACAAGGGCAAGAAAGAAGCCATCAATACAAATGTCGTGTCCTATGCACCGAGTGAGAAGCCGCAGATTGCGGTGGCGGTGGTGTTCCCTCACAATACAAACCTATCTTCTACTGTCAGCCACAGTATCACTCGCGATATTATCAATCTTTACAACCAACAACACCCTATGAATTAGTGCTCAATGAAAATCATCAGCAAACGGAGAAAACTAAGAGCTGTCAGTGCTCAAGTAGAGCAATCTGGTTTGAGGAGATTTTTTGAGAATAGAGAAAGGATTTTATGCTTTACCCAACCCCTATTGCCAAGCTGATTGACAGTTTTTCAAAGCTGCCCGGCATTGGCATCAAAACAGCCACTCGACTGGCTTTTTACACTATTGGCATGAGTGATGATGATGTCAATGAATTTGCCAAGAACCTGCTGGCTGCTAAGCGTGAACTGAGCTACTGCTCTGTCTGCGGCAACCTGACGGACGAAGACCCTTGTGCTATCTGCCAAGACCAGTCGCGCGATCAATCGACTATTTTGATTGTTGAGGACAGTCGGGATGTATCTGCCATGGAAAATATTCAGGAATACCACGGACTTTATCATGTCTTGCATGGCTTGATTTCACCTATGAACGGCGTTGGACCGGATGACATCAATCTCAAGAGTCTGATTACTCGTTTGATGGATAGTGAAGTGACGGAGGTTATCGTCGCGACCAATGCGACTGCGGATGGCGAAGCGACTTCCATGTACATCTCACGGGTTCTGAAGCCCGCTGGGATTAAGGTGACTCGCCTGGCGCGTGGTCTAGCAGTTGGCTCCGACATTGAGTATGCGGATGAGGTTACGCTGATTCGCGCTATCGAAAATCGGACGGAATTATAAACATCAAGGATTTTTCTGGCTCTAGCTGGCTGGAAGAGTCCTTTTTTCTGTTCAAAAATGCTGGGAATTGTGATATACTAAAACGGACTGATACAGAAGCTCTTGCTTGAAAGAATTGACCGGCTAGGTAGATGCAAAACCAAGCTTTTGAGCCTGATTCTTCTCGGGCTGGCAGCTTTTGTAAATCGTACTATTTTTAGAAAATGATAGGAAAAATCATGGCAAAACAAAGATTGATTTTATTGTATGGCGGACGCAGTGCAGAGCGGGAAGTTTCGGTTTTATCAGCTGAGAGCGTCATGCGGGCTGTCAATTATGATAGATTTTCAGTGAAGACTTACTTCATCACCAAGGATGGAGATTTTATTCAAACTCAGGAATTTGAAGCAAATCCGGCGGCTGATGAGAAGCTGATGACCAATGCGACAGTGGATATGTCTCGGAAGATTAAGCCTAGCGACATTTACGAAGATGGAGCAGTAATCTTTCCAGTACTGCATGGTCCTATGGGTGAAGATGGTTCTATCCAAGGCTTCCTAGAAGTGCTCAAAATGCCTTATGTTGGCTGTAATATTTTATCTTCTAGCCTAGCCATGGATAAAATCACGACCAAGCGAGTGCTGGAATCGGCAGGTATTGCCCAAGTGCCTTATGTAGCACTGGTTGATGGCGAGGATCTCGAGCAAAAAATCCAGGAAATCGAGGAGAAATTGACCTATCCAGTCTTCACCAAACCTTCCAATATGGGCTCCAGTGTCGGCATTTCTAAATCCGAAAATCGAGAAGAATTGCGTGCTTCTCTGGATCTGGCCTTCAAATATGACAGCCGGGTGCTGGTTGAGCAAGGAGTGACGGCTCGCGAGATTGAGGTTGGGCTTCTGGGCAATGTGGATGTCAAGAGTACCCTGCCCGGAGAAGTGGTCAAAGACGTAGCTTTCTATGACTACGAAGCCAAATACATTGATAATAAAATTACCATGGATATTCCGGCTAAGATTCCAGAAGAAGTAGTGAGCCTGATGCGTCAAAATGCAGAGGCCGCTTTCCGAGCTCTGGGCGGTCTGGGACTGTCCCGCTGTGATTTCTTCTATGCAGAAGATGGTCAGGTCTTCCTTAATGAGCTCAATACCATGCCAGGTTTTACCCAGTGGTCCATGTATCCACTACTCTGGGAAAATATGGGACTGGCCTATCCTGACTTGATTGAGAAATTAGTTGGCCTATCTGAAGAGGCATTTGCCAAGAGAGAGGCGCATCTTCTCTAAAATATGATATAATAGAGGGGCTGAAAATTTTCGGTCCTTTCTTTTTGCGAGCAAACCGAAAAACGAGGAAGAAGTATGAAACTAGATTTATATGAAATTGCAGAAGTCCTGTCTGCGAAAAATGATGTGACTCAGTTTGAAAATGTCTCTCTTAGAAATGCTGAGTTCGACAGCCGCTTGATTGAGTCAGGTGACCTCTTTGTGCCGCTTAAGGGAGCGCGAGACGGTCACAATTTTATCCCAACAGCCTTTGCTCAGGGAGCTGCTGCCACCCTATCTGAGCGTCCAGTGGCAGAGGGGGCTTATATCTTGGTTGATGATGTCCTGACAGCCTTTCAGCGCTTGGCCCAGTACTATCTGGAAAAGATGCAGGTGGATGTGCTGGCGGTGACAGGTTCCAACGGCAAAACAACAACCAAGGATATGCTGGCTCAGCTACTAGCAACCAGTTACAAAACCTATAAGACACAAGGTAATTACAACAACGAAATCGGTCTGCCCTACACAATACTGCACATGCCTGAGGACACAGAGAAACTTGTCTTAGAAATGGGGCAGGACCACTTGGGCGATATCCATCTCCTGTCGGAACTTGCCAAACCTAAGACAGGCATTGTAACTCTGGTCGGAGAAGCCCATCTGGAATTTTTCGGCAGCCGAGCTGAGATTGCTCAAGGCAAGATGCAGATTGCGGACGGCTTGAGAAAAGACGGTCTCTTGATCGTTCCGGCGGATAAGATTGTTAATGAATTTCTGCCAGCAGACTGCAAACTGGTTCGCTTTGGTCCTGATGCGGATATCTTCCTGACGCGTCTGGAAGAGCGCAAGGACAGCTTGAGCTTTGAATGCAACTTTTTGGAGCAAAGCATTGACCTGCCTGTGACCGGTAAGTACAATGCGACCAACGCCATGATTGCGGCCTATGCAGCTCTGCAGGAGGGGGTATCTGAGGAGGCAATTGCTCAAGCCTTTTCTGAGCTGGAGCTGACCCGTAATCGAACGGAGTGGAAGAAAGCTGGTAATGGCGCAGATATCCTATCGGATGTCTACAATGCCAATCCAACAGCCATGCGCTTGATTCTGGAGACCTTCTCGACCATTCCAGCCAATCCAGGCGGACGAAAATTAGCAGTGCTGGCGGATATGAAAGAGCTGGGAGCGGACTCTAAGTCCATGCATGGCTCGATGATTACCAGTCTCAATCCAGAAATTGTGACCGACCTTTTCCTCTATGGACAGGATATGGAAGCCCTCTATGACTATGCCAAGGAGATTTACCCGCCAGGCAAGGTGCAATACTTTGTCAAAAATGACGAGAAAGACCAGTTTGAACAGCTGAAACAAGCTGTCAGAGAGAAGCTGACTCCTGCCGACCAAATTCTTCTCAAAGGCAGCAATTCCATGAATCTGGCTAAGCTGGTAGAGGATTTGGAAGATGGAAACTAAAGAAGCTGCAAAAACCATTCAACGTCTCCTTTCTATTGCAGAGACTGGACTGGCATTTAGTCGTGATGAATTTGATCGAGAGCGTTACTTAGAACTCCGTCAGCTTTTGGGACACCTTCTGGCTGATTGGTCAGATTTGGATGGGAAAGAATTGGCAGAGCTGTTGCGCCCAACGGATTTTTATGCCACTCCCTTGATTGATGTCCGCGCCTTACTGGTTCGAGACGGAAAAGTCTGTTTAGTCAAGGGTAAAAATGAGAAAACTTGGGCTTTACCTGGCGGCTTTTGTGAAGTCGGACTATCTCCTAAGGAAAATATCGTCAAGGAAGTCCAAGAAGAAACGGGATTTAATGCTTCAGTTTCTCGTCTGCTTGCAATCTTTGATACTAATAAATTTCAATTTCAGAGTAAGCAATATGCTAAACTAGTCTTCGAGTGTCAGATAGAGGATGGAGATTTTCAGCCTAATACAGAAATAGAAGAGTTAGCTTTCTTTGATATCCAATCTTTACCAGAATTATCCTCTAAGCGGACGACAAAAGAACAGTTGGAAATCCTTTGGGAGATTTATCAAGGAGATAGAGAACAGTATTTGGATTAGTTAAGTAAGTTTCTGGGATACTTTTTGTCTGAAAAAGCTAGAAATTATTGCAACAACAGGCAGACTGAGTCTTGTTCAAACCTTATATTAGAATGGGAGCCTAGGAGATGGGAATAAGAGATATGTTTACAACCTATAAAACCGAACCGCCTCAACTGGGACTTTGGTATTTTGTTCTTTTGGGGCTGGTCTTTGTGATTATCTGGCTTTCCTATCGCTACTACAATCGGAAGCCTTACCAGCAGCTATTTGTCGGGATGCAAACTTGCCAGCTGATAGGCCTTTACTCTTGGTATATGCTGTCTGCTGCCCCACTGTCTGAGAGTCTGCCTTTTTATCATTGCAGAATGGCTATGTTTGCCTTGATGTTTCTGCCTAATCGCTCAGTGTATAAATTTTATTTTGCACTTTTGGGGACTTTTGGCTCGATTGTAGCCTTTATTTATCCGATTTTTGATCCTTACCCTTTTCCCCATATCACTATTTTGTCCTTTATCGTTGGCCATCTAGCGCTCTTGGGAAATTGTTTGATTTATCTTTTCAGATATTATCATACTTTCTCTATGAGCTGGCAGCGAGTGGTGTGGACGACCTTTCTGATGAATGCTTTTTTGCTTGTTATCAATATGTTGACAAAGGGTTCTTATGGATTTCTCACAGATCCGCCGCTTGTTGGCAATCACGGGCTCCTGCTCAATTATCTGCTTGTCTCAATCGTCTTAAGTGCAGCAGTTTGCTTGGTTTCTGACATTTTTAAGCGTGTGGAGCAGATCAAGACAGTCACCCTAACCTAATCATCTAACGGAGGATTTATGAAAGATTTTTTAACTACGACAAAAACGGTAGCACCGCCTATCTCGATTTTATGGTATGCTGTGATGATTGCTCTGGTCTTGCTGTCTATTTGGAGCTCGCTCAAATACCATGATAATCCGCGTTTTGTCAAGGCTTTTAAGTGGATTCAGATTGCTCAGCTGCTGATGCTTTATAGCTGGTATTTTGGTTTTCGAATTCCCTTTTCCAATAGTCTGCCCTTCTATCATTGCCGCCTGGCTATGTTTGCGGTGGTCTTTCTGCCAGACAAATGGCGCAGCAAGCAGTATTTTGCTCTTTTAGGAGCCAGCGGAGCGGTCTTTGCCTTGGGCTATCCAGTCTTTGACCCCTATGATTTCCCGCACATTACCAGCTTTTCTTTCCTGATTGGCCACTATGCCCTCTTGGTTAATTCCTTGATTTATCTGATGAATCACTACGACAAGACCTTGCTCAAGAAATACATGATTGTAGCCTACACCTTTGGACTCAATCTTTTCCTAGTCGGCGTTAATCAAGTGACCGGAGGTAATTACGGTCTGCTAAAAAGTCCGCCTTTTATCCCTAACGCACCCCTATGGCTAAAGTATCTTCTTGTGTCAGCCATCCTTTCTTTGGCCCTGGTTCTCTTTGATATATTGTTTAAGATACGGTGGAAAAAGCAGTTAAGTTTGGTCCGCAGTTAATTCACTTTAAATTTATAGCTCCTGTCAAGTTAATTTGGCAGGAGTTTTCTTAAATTAAGAAGCCTTATCATGACTTGTCTTGCTTCTAGTAACAAATGGACTGTTTTTCTATCAACTCTTTAAGCTGGTCGAGCTAGACGATTCTGTTCGCGGAATGAAATATCCTAAATTTTGGGATTTCTTAAAGCTAACGGACAAAGGGAAGGAGACTTTGTCCTCTATCTCTTGAAACGGAATAAGGCCATTTTTTCCATGACAGCTGAAGAGAAAGAAGAACTGGAAACCAGAAAATTGTCTGCTCCATTTACTGGATTTGAACTCAATCGTTGCAATTTGTGTCATTGTCAGATTATAAGAGAAATTTCATTGACTTAGGAGAATAGAATCGCTCGAAAGGGCGATTTTTTATCTTTCTAAGATAATTGAAAAAAAGCGCTAAATCCGCTATAATAGGTAGGTTGAAAGGATTGAAATACTCCGATGTAAAATAAAAAAACAAATACTAAGATTTGCCATTATCCTAAATGAAAGAAAGAGAAGAAGATGACTTTACAAGAAGAAATTAAGAAACGCCGGACCTTTGCTATTATCTCCCACCCAGACGCGGGGAAGACAACCATTACGGAGCAGTTGCTCTACTTCGGGGGCGAGATTCGTGAAGCTGGGACAGTTAAGGGGAAAAAGACGGGTAATTTTGCCAAGTCTGACTGGATGGATATTGAGAAGCAGCGGGGGATTTCAGTGACTTCCTCTGTCATGCAGTTTGACTATGATGGCAAGCGGGTCAATATCCTGGATACGCCAGGGCACGAGGACTTCTCAGAAGATACTTATCGGACCTTGATGGCAGTGGATGCTGCGGTCATGGTTATTGACTCGGCCAAGGGTATTGAGGCTCAGACCAAGAAGCTCTTTGAGGTTGTCAAGCATCGTGGTATTCCGGTTTTCACTTTTATGAACAAGCTGGACCGTGACGGCCGCGAGCCCTTGGACTTGCTGGAAGAACTGGAAGAGATTTTGGGAATTGCCAGCTATCCGATGAATTGGCCGATTGGGATGGGGAAGAGCTTTGAGGGTCTTTATGACCTCTACAATGAGCGGTTGGAGCTTTATAAGGGTGAGGAGCGCTTTGCAACTCTGGCAGAAGGAGATCAACTGTTTGCTTCTAACCCTTTCTATGAGCAAGTTAAGGAAGATATTGAGCTCTTGAGCGAAGCTGGGAATGAATTCTCAGAAGAAGCGATTTTGGCTGGCAAACTGACACCTGTTTTCTTCGGCTCAGCCCTGACCAACTTTGGCGTTCAGACTTTCCTGGAAACCTTCCTCAAGTTTGCTCCAGAACCGCATGGACACAAGAAAACAGATGGCGAAATTGTGCATCCTTATGATAAGGATTTCTCAGGTTTTGTCTTTAAAATTCAGGCCAATATGGACCCGCGCCACCGCGACCGTATCGCCTTTGTCCGTATCGTTTCTGGCGAGTTCGAGCGCGGTATGAGTGTCAATTTGCCTCGCACTGGCAAGTCTGCCAAGCTATCCAATGTCACTCAGTTTATGGCCGAAAGTCGGGAAAATGTGACCAATGCTGTAGCTGGTGATATTATCGGGGTTTATGATACAGGGACTTATCAGGTCGGTGATACCCTGACTGTAGGTAAGAATAAGTTTGAATTTGAACCTCTGCCAACCTTTACTCCAGAGATCTTTATGAAGGTTTCAGCTAAGAATGTCATGAAGCAAAAATCCTTCCATAAGGGGATTGAGCAGCTGGTGCAAGAGGGAGCCATCCAGCTTTATACCAACTATCAGACGGGCGAGTATATGTTAGGCGCTGTCGGTCAGCTCCAGTTTGAGGTCTTCAAGCACCGCATGGAAAACGAATACAATGCTGAAGTGGTCATGAATCCTATGGGCAAGAAGACTGTCCGTTGGATTTCACCAGATGACTTAGACGAGCGTATGTCTTCTAGCCGTAATATCCTAGCAAAAGACCGCTTTGATCAGCCAGTCTTTCTCTTTGAAAACGACTTTGCCCTGCGCTGGTTCGCGGACAAGTATCCAGATGTTAAACTGGAAGAGAAGATGTGATTGTTTGTTAAAGACAATTAGTTTATTTAATGTTATAAGTTAATAAAAAAGGAATATATTTCTATAAGAATAAGAATGAATAGATGAAAACTAATATACAATATATAGATTTATTTGCGGGTGCAGGTGGTCTTTCTGAAGGGTTTAAAAGAACTGGTAAATACAACTCTATAGCTCATGTTGAAATGAATAAGCATGCTTGTGATACTTTAAAGACAAGACTAGCCTATTATTATTTAAGAGAGAATAATAGTATAGAAAGTTATTATAAGTATCTTAAGAAAGAGATTTCTAGAGATGAGTTATGGACTCTAATTCCGGATGCTATTTTGGAAAGCGTTATAAATGCAGAACTTAGCGATGATAATATTCTTGAATTTTTTGCACAAATAGATGACCTTGTAGGTTTATCTGAGACAAAAAGGGTGGATTTAGTAATTGGAGGGCCTCCATGTCAAGCATATTCTATTATGGGCCGCTCTGTAAGTCTCACTGGTATGAAAGATGATCCTAGGAATTATTTGTATAAACTATATGTGAAGTTTATTACTCGTTACTCTCCCAAGATGTTTATTTTTGAAAACGTCCCAGGTATCTTAACTGCTGGATCGGGGAAAATTTTAGAAGATATTATAGAATCGTTTTCAAAATCTGGTTATAAGGTGAAATATCAAGTTTTAAATGCTGAAGATTTTGGTGTTCTACAGAATCGTAAGAGAGTCATCTTAATTGGATGGAAAAAAGAATTTAATTTTTCATACCCTGTTTTTAAAAAAAAATATTTTCCGAATTCCAGTGTAAAATTTATTTTAGATGATTTGGCTAAGCTAGATATTAATACTGAAGATAATAGGTATATATCGAAATCGAACGACTATCTGGTTAAGAGTTTCATAAGAGATAGTGATGCTCCATTGACGTGGCATGTTTCAAGATATACAAATAAAAGAGATAGAAAAATTTATGCTAAGGCAATTGAATTATGGGATAAAAGTAAAGTAAGATTGAGATATGACTCATTACCTAAAAATCTTGTAACACACAAAAATCAAAAATCATTTTTAGATAGGTTTAAAGTTTTAGCTTCAAATTTACCATCCTCTCATACTATGATTGCACATATTGCTAAGGACGGGCACTATTTTATACATCCTGATATTAAGCAATGTCGTTCCATAAGTGTCAGAGAGGCCGCTAGAATTCAATCTTTCCCCGATGATTATTTTTTTGAAGGGCCTAGAACAGCAGCATTTACCCAAATTGGCAATGCAGTACCTCCTCTAATGGCTTATTATATTGCAAAAAAATTAGAGGAATATTTTATTAACGAGGACTGAGAGATGACAGAAATTAAATTTAGACCGAAAGCTCAAATTTTAATTCAATTGGGAGATCAACTAATTAAAAATGAGGGTATCGCATTATTGGAGTTAATAAAAAATTCATACGATGCTGATGCCAAAGAATGTGAGGTGAATTTATCTTATTTAGACTCAGAAATGCTTGGGGAAATCGTTATTGAAGATAACGGAGTAGGAATGTCTTTTGAAACGATTAGAGATGTCTGGATGCAACCGGGAAATACTCATAAAAAGAATCAAGTTGATGAAGAAAAGAAGACTAA
Organism: Streptococcus sanguinis; assembly: GCF_020729725.1. GTDB lineage: Bacteria > Bacillota > Bacilli > Lactobacillales > Streptococcaceae > Streptococcus > Streptococcus sanguinis_V. The sequence goes on from NZ_JAJEPA010000012.1 coordinate 522,649, forward strand.
GTTGGGGCGCTTACCGATTGGAGAAAAAGGAATTGGCCGATTCGGAATTCATAAACTAGGTAAAGAAATTGAAATTATTACTAGATCGAAGGGAAATCCCGAAGTATATTTTAAAATTGATTGGAGTAAGTTTGATTCAAATCAGTTTTTAGATGAAATACCAATTACTATTGAGGAACGGGAACCTCATAAGTTTATAAATAGTACTGGAACAAGGATTCAAATTAGAAATATAGAGCAGTGGGATAAACGTAAATTTCGTGAAACATATAGACAAATCATTTCTTTGAATTCTCCGTTTGAGTCCCAAGAATCGTTTAAAGTTAATATAAAAAGTACACACGAAGATTGGCTTGATGGCATTTTAAATTTCAATCAGATTAAACAATTTGCTTTGTACCGTTCGACAGCTAATTTTAAAGATGGTAATATTAAAGATTTTAAGTATGAGTTTTCACCATATGATAATATGTCAGTTGAATCTCGTAGGATAGAAAAAGATGTTATCCCGCTTGAACTTTTTAGTGATAGCAAACGTAAAGACCCAGCTAAATTCTTTCAAGGGAAACCTAAAAAATTCATGGAACAGCAAGGGATAAATGACTTTTCTATTGAGCTGTATGTTTTTGATAAATCATCAGATGTTACTCGCTTTATTGTAAAAGATAAAAAATCTTTTAAAGATTACTTGACCGAAAATGGGGGAATAAGAATTTTCCGTGATAATATGCGAGTTTTAGATTATGGTGAAAAGGGGAACGATTGGCTCAATCTTGACTCAAAACGTGTAAATAATCCAGCTAGTTCGTTGAGTAACAATATAATTTTAGGAGCTATATCTCTAAAACGCAAAAATAGTAGAGGATTGGTTGAAAAAGCAAATCGAGAAGGTTTCATTGACAACCAGAGCTATGAATTGTTTGTAAATATAATTGAGAAGTATTTATTTGAATTTACTAGGGAAAGAAATATCGATAAGGATAGATTACGCCAATCCTTAAAAGAAGATAATAAAGATCTGGTTGATATTATTGATGAGGTAGCAAATGATATTGAATCTTTAGATGTTGAAACAAAAATAAAGAAACAGATTTCTCATAAATTAAATCGAGTGAAGTCAGAGTATAAATTTATTAAAGAAACGTATGTAAAAACTTCATCAGCCACAAGTAACTATGCAATTGTTATTCATGAGATGGAAAAAATTGTAAAGGAGCTTTCTACAGTTTCATGGAATTCTAAAGAAATTGAAAGAATCAATCGACTAACTCTTAGATTGCGAGATCTAATTGATGGATATACTTCTATATTACGAAATAGAAGAAAATCTAACTATTCTGTTATAGAGATTATTAATAATGCTTTATTTAATGTTGAGTTTAGGTTGGAAGCCCATGAAGTTTCGCTTGATAGTTTTTATAAAGATAAGAATTACAAGGTATTGTGTGACAAAGGTTTGATTGTGTCTGCTATCATGAATATCATTGATAATTCAATATACTGGATACATAAATCAGGGAAAAAACAAAAAAAAATCTTAATCGATACGGTACTAACTGATAAGGATCGTGTTGAGCTAATAATAGCAGATAACGGAACAGGATTTCAGGGGAATCCAGAGGATATGATTCGTCCTTTTGTCGGAGAAAAACAAGGTGGACTTGGTCTAGGGTTAAATATTGTTAACGAAATTATGAATTCACAAAAAGGACAGCTACTTTTTCCAAAAAATAAAGATTTAGATTTACCGAAAGAATATCAATCAGGAGCGACTATAATACTAAGTTTACCACTGCCGGAGGGATAAGATAGGATATGATTAATTTGCCTAATAATGGATCTATTGTAATTTTAGATGATCAATATACGGAAGCAGAACCATTAATTAAACTTTTATCAAAAAATAATAAGTCTTTTCGATACTATGACGGAAAGTATGAAAATTTACCGTTAAAAAGCATTGAGAAAGAAGCGACAAGACTAGTTTTTTTAGATTACAATTTAACTGAGGGGACCACAGGTAGCGCTAGTCAAGTTTCTACAATAGCTGCAAATTTAACAAGAATTATAGACGAAGATAACGGCCCGTATTTTATTTTACTTTGGAGTAAGAATAAGAATGATGCTCAAGAGTTCAATAATGATATGGAAAAAATATACGTAACATATCCTCATTTAAAACCTTTAGAGATCAAATGTCTAAATAAAGCAGATTACTTTGAAACAGAAGTTGATGGTTATAAATTCAACAGCGATAGAGTGGAAGAGTTTCAAAGAGAACTAGAAGAAATGGTAAGTGGCATAGAGCTACTAGAATTCTATTCAAGCTGGGAAAATAAAATATTGTTAACAAGTCAGAAATTAATAAAGAAAACTTCTGATGTTGGTCAAGGGATGAGTGCAAAACAGTTAGTACACTTATTATCTCATATTAATTTGGAACAGTTTTCAAGAAATGTGGGAAATGAACAGTTAATAGTTGCTGCATACCAAAGTTTAAATACTGTTTTTTCATCGTATTTAAATCATAAAATAGAAGATATCAAGCTAAGTGAGGATCGTTTTAGTGAAATTTCCTCAGAAGACAATTATGAAGTTAATTCTGCACGAGTAAATAGTTGGCTGAATATTAATACAATAGATAATCCTAGTCGTATAGGGCAAGTGTTTTCAATGCCTAGCTCTTCTTTCCTTGATGATAATATCATTAAAAATAATGAACTAAGAGGGCAATTCATAGAAATTGCAAATCAAAATAAAACAGAGAATGATTACTTCAAAACGGTAGGTCTTGAAATCAGTCCAGAGTGTGATGTAGCCCAAAATAAAAGAAATTTTTATAGAGTGATTCCAGGAATGGTTATTTCAGAGTCTTTAATGAAAAATGTTTTTACAACTCTTACGAATGAACTAACCCAAGGAGAAAAAAATAAAGCTTTGGTTTATTCAATAAAAGCAAATGGTGAATTAAACTTTAAATGCTTACCACAGTCAATATTTTTGTCTCCAAAATTTGAATTTAAAGCTAATGGAGAGTGCTTTGATGTGTTTTTGATTTTGGATTTGTCACAATTTAGGACAATTCCAATTCAAGATGAAAGCAGGGATTATTTTGAGGATAAAGAAATGCTTTTTTCAGTAAATAGTGATTTATTGCAATCGATAAAAAATAGTTTGGCAGCTAATATACAAAGAAAAGGATTTCAATCGCTTTAAAAACTATCATATTTATTGATAAAAATCTTAGCTTCAAAGAAGTTAGAGGAAGAGAAAGTAGTTTTCGTTAAATAAAAAAATAATAGAAAGGAGCTCCATGTTTCTGGAAAGAAAACTAAAAGATCAGTCTGTCTGGATCAACATTGACTCAGATAGTTTCAAAAAGAATGCCCGGATTTATCAGGATTATGAAATTGATAAAGAGACCATCGAGTATGCGCTGGATAAGAACGAGCGGGCTCACATGGATTACAATCGTGAGAATGGAACTGTTGTCTTTATCTACAATGTCCTTGATCTAGCGACAGATAAGGAACATTATGAGACGATTCCTATGACCTTTGTGGTGCAACAGAGACGGCTCATTACGATCAGCAACCAAGACAATGCCTATGTTGTCGATATGATGAAGTCTTATACTGAGCGTCATGAGCCAGTATCGGTCTATAAGTTTCTCTTTGCTAGTCTAGAGTTGATTTCCAATTCTTACTATCCGGTTGTTGAGCGGATGGACAAGCGCAAGGATGAGATTAATGCTCTCCTGCGTCAGACCACTACCAAAAAACACCTATTTGCCCTGTCCGACTTGGAAACTTCTATGGTCTATCTAGTTGCTGCAGCTAAGCAGAATCGTATGCTCCTAGAGCATATCAAAAGTCATGGCATTTACCGACGTTTTGATGAATTAGAAACTGAGCAGTTTGAGGATGCTATGATTGAGGCTCGTCAGCTCGTCTCCATGACCGATCTGATTGCTCAAGTTCTCAGCCAGCTCTCTGGCTCCTACAATAACATCCTGAACAACAATCTGAATGACAATTTGACGGTCTTGACCATTATTTCGGTCCTTTTGGCAGTACTCGCAGTTATCACGGGTTTCTTTGGTATGAATGTTCCTCTGCCCTTGTCTAATGATAAAAATGCCTGGATTTATATTGTTGTCATTAGTCTAATCATCTGGGGACTTCTAACCAAGCTTCTTAAATGGTTAGCCAATAAGAAGTAAATATTTGAAATTATTTTCCCTATAACAAGCACCGAGAATGGTGCTTGTTTTTTTCTTGCTTTGGAAAGAAAATGATTAGTACAGTTTGCCTGTATTTAAAAAACTGTTATTTTGTGTTAGAAAACATAACATAAAAATTATAATTTTTATTGCATAAAATTTCATAATAAAGTATAATATAAAACAATTTAAAATAAGTGAGGGGTAGAAATATGGCAGAATACCTAAACGATTTAAATTACAAAGGTAAAGTATACCAATATACAGACCTTGATAAAGCCTCAGCTATACTAGGAGGGGATATAGAAGAGCTTCCCTATTCTATACGCATATTATTAGAAAGTATTCTTCGTAAGGAAGATGGGATTGACGTAACAAAAGATAACATCGGTTCTTTAATGCATTATCAAGCTAAATCACCAAGCGGAGAAGTTCCTTTTAAGCCTAGTCGAGTCATTCTCCAGGATTTTACAGGTGTTCCTGTTGTGGTGGATTTGGCTAGTATGCGCGATGCTATTGTCGGGCATGGAGGTCAGGCCGATCAGATTAATCCAGAGATTCCGGTTGATTTAGTTATTGACCACAGTGTTCAGGTGGACTTTTATGGCTGTGATACAGCTCTAGAGGCCAATATGAATCAAGAGTTTGTCCGTAACAATGAGCGCTACGAATTTCTTAAGTGGGCAGAAAAATCGTTTGATAATTATCGGGCGGTCCCTCCTGCTACCGGGATTATCCATCAGGTCAATATCGAATTTCTCAGTGATGTCATCATTGAAAAGGAGGACCAACTCTATCCAGACAGCATGTTTGGGACGGACAGTCATACGACCATGATTAATGGTATCGGTGTTCTGGGCTGGGGAGTCGGTGGGATTGAGGCTGAAGCTGCCATGCTGGGTGAGGCTTCTTATTTCCCAGTTCCTGAGGTGATTGGTGTCCGTCTTTTGGGCAAGCTACCTAAGATTGCGACAGCGACGGATTTGGCTTTAAAGGTCACGCAAATCTTGCGTCAAGAAAATGTTGTTGGTAAATTTGTCGAGTTCTTTGGGCCAGGCTTGTCTCATCTAAGTCTGGCTGACCGGGCAACGGTGGCTAATATGGCGCCAGAATATGGAGCTACCTGCGGTTATTTTCCGATAGATGAGGAAACGCTGAATTACATGCGTCTGACCAATCGATCAGAAGATCATATCGAGCTGACCCATCTCTATGCTCAAAAAAATCACCTCTTCTATAATGAAAAGGTTGAGCCGAACTATACCAAGGTAATCGAAATTGATTTGTCCAGCATTGTGCCGAGCATCTCAGGCCCCAAGCGTCCCCAAGATTTGATTGAATTAACAGCTGCTAAAGAAGAGTTTCAAGCTAGTCTAGTCAGAGAAGCGGGGGTCCGAGGCTTTGGATTAGATGAGAGCGAGCTGGAAAAGTCTGCAGTGGTTCAGTTTTCTGACCATGAGGAGACGATTAAGACCGGCCATGTGGCTATCGCTGCCATTACTAGCTGTACCAATACATCCAATCCCTATGTCCTGATGGCTGCGGGGCTTTTAGCCAAGAAAGCAGTAGAAAAAGGCTTACGCGTTTCAAAGACTGTCAAGACTTCTTTGGCTCCTGGCAGCAAGGTGGTCACAGGCTATCTCAAGAAGAGTGGTCTTCAGTCCTATCTAGATCAGCTTGGTTTCAATCTTGTCGGCTATGGCTGCACCACTTGTATTGGAAATTCAGGCGATCTCCGACCGGAAGTGGCTCAGGCGATTACGGATACTGACTTGCTGGCTAGTGCTGTTCTTTCAGGCAATCGCAATTTTGAAGGACGAATCAATCCACTGGTCAAGGCCAATTTCCTAGCTAGTCCGCCCTTGGTAGTTGCCTATGCTCTGGCTGGAAATACCAATATTGATCTGACCAGTGAGCCACTAGGTTATGATCAAAAGGGGCAGCCTGTTTATTTGATGGATTTGATGCCAGAGCACGATTTGGTTGCAGATTATGTTCAAAAATATGTGACGCGCCAGCTTTTTGAAAAAGAATATGCTCATGTGTTTGACGATAATGAAAAATGGAATCAGATTCCGACAGCCTCTTCTCAAAATTATCAGTGGAATCAGGCTTCGACCTATATTCAAAATCCACCTTACTTTGATGGCTTAGCTGATGATTTAGCCATTCAGCCACTGAAAAATCTTGCTGTGTTGGCAAAATTTGGGGATACGGTGACGACAGACCATATCTCCCCAGCAGGAAATATTGCCAGAAACAGCCCAGCAGCTTCCTATTTAATGGAGCACGGAGTGGATTACCAAGAGTTTAATTCTTATGGCAGCCGTCGGGGCAATCATGAGGTTATGATGCGGGGGACTTTTGCCAATATTCGGATAAAAAACGAACTGGCGGATGGGAAAATTGGCGGTTACACAGATTATAAAGGAGAGTTGCTATCCATTTATGAGGCAGCCATGCGTTACAAAGAGGAGCAAATTGGCACCATTGTCTTAGCTGGCAAAGACTACGGTATGGGGTCCAGCCGTGATTGGGCAGCTAAGGGGGCTAATCTTTTGGGTGTCAAGGTGGTGCTGGCAGAGAGTTTTGAGCGTATCCACCGGTCAAATCTGGTCATGATGGGGATTCTTCCTCTGCAGTATCTAGAGGGCGAAAATGCGGCTAGTCTAGGCTTAACAGGCAAGGAGATTTTTGACATCAATCTGCCGCAGGATCCGCAAGTTGGCCAGCTAGTTGATGTGGTAGCTCGGAAGGGTGCTGAAGAAATAGCTTTTCAAGCTCGGCTGCGCTTTGATGCAGAGGCGGATATTCGTTACTACGAAAATGGAGGAATTTTACCCATGGTCGTTAGAAAGAAATTAGAGGAGGTGTGAGCATGAGTCAGACGGACGGTTTGAAAGATACCATTGCCTGTGATACCAGGATTAGCCAGATTGTGGATGATTCTTTATTTTATGCAGGCTACAATATTTCTGAATTGGTAGAGCACCATGCAAGTTTTGAAGAGGTGATTTATCTGCTGTGGCATTTGCATTTGCCGACTCAAATTGAGCTCAAGCATTCTGAAGAAGATTTGCGAGCTAATTATGCCATTAGCGATGCGGTGGAGCAGTGTATTCTCATCCAGTCCCGCAAGCACCTTCATCCCATGAGTGTCTTGCGCTCAACGGTCAGTCTTTTGGGCGTTTATAATGTCCATGCTGAGGAAGCGTCTCTAGAAGCGACCTATGAGCAGAGCATCCAGCTTATGGCAAAGATGCCGACTATTATTGCGGCTTTTGCCAGGCTGAGGTCGGGTCAGACTCCAATAGAGCCACGAGAGGATTTGGGCTTTGCGGCTAATTTCCTCTATATGCTCAAAGGACAAGAGGCGAGTGAGCTTGAGGTCAAAGCCTTCAACTGCGCCTTGGTCCTTCATGCCGATCATGAGCTCAATGCTTCAACCTTTGCGGCTCGAGTCTGTGCCTCAACCTTGACCGATATTTATTCCTGCGTGACAGCGGCTGTTGGAGCGCTCAAGGGCTCGCTTCATGGCGGCGCTAATGAATGTGTCTTTGATATGCTGAAAGAGATCAGAGAGGAAGGGGATTGCCAGGCCTACCTAGATCGCAAGTTGGCCTCTCATGAGAAGATTATGGGCTTTGGTCATCGAGTTTACAAGACCCAAGATCCGCGTGAAAAATACCTGCGTCAAATGGCCAAGGACTTGACACAGGGGACCAAGGATGAGGTTTGGTATCAGCTTTCAGTAGAAATTGAAGCCTATATGAAGCATACCAAGCACCTGATACCAAATGTCGATTTTTATTCGGCTACGGTTTACCATGTGTTGGGCATTGACAGCAGTATTTACACCCTGATTTTTGCTATGAGTCGGGTGGCTGGCTGGATTGCCCATATTCAGGAACAGCGCAAGAACAATAAGCTGATTCGACCACGTTCTAACTATATCGGTGCTCAAGGTTTGGAGTATCTTCCCATCGGAAGGAGATAAAATGGCAGATAAGATTTTATTTGAGAAAGGGCAATTGCTGGTACCGGATGCTCCTATTATTCCTTACATCCAAGGTGACGGGATTGGGGTTGATATCTGGAGAAACGCCCGGCTGGTCTTTGATAAGGCTGTAGAAAAGGCTTATGGTGACCAGAGAAAGGTTGTTTGGAAGGAGGTTTTGGCTGGGAAAAAAGCGGCGGACCTGACGGGTGACTGGCTACCGGATGAAACGCTGGCAACGATCAAGAGCCATCTGGTGGCTATTAAGGGTCCGCTAGAAACCCCAGTCGGAGAAGGGATTCGTTCCTTGAATGTCGCGCTGAGACACGAACTAGACCTTTACGCCTGCCTGCGGCCGGTTCGTTATTTCAAGGGAGTTCCCAGTCCGCTCAAGCACCCAGAGAAGACTGACATCACGATTTTTCGGGAAAATACAGAAGACATCTATGCAGGGATTGAGTGGGAGAGTGGAACGGATGCAGTCCAAAAAGTCATCGATTTCCTGCAGAAAGATATGCAGGTTGACAAGATTCGCTTCCCAGAAAGCTCTGCTATTGGAATCAAGCCTATCTCTAAGCAAGGAAGCGAGCGGCTGATACGGGCGGCTATTGACTATGCACTAGCCAAAGGACTGAGCCGGGTGACTCTGGTCCACAAGGGCAATATCCAGAAATTTACAGAGGGCGGTTTTCGGAAATGGGGCTATGAACTAGCTCAAAGAGAGTATGTGGACGAGCTAGCTTCTGGAAAACTAATCATCCAGGACGTCATTGCGGACAATTTTCTGCAGCAGATTCTGCTCTATCCAGAGAAATTTGATGTTATCGCCTTGACCAATCTAAATGGTGACTATGCCAGCGATGCTCTGGCTGCTCAGGTGGGCGGGATTGGTATTGCGCCAGGGGCCAATATCAATTACGAGACTGGTCATGCTATTTTTGAAGCTACTCATGGGACGGCGCCAGATATAGCAGGTCAAAACAGGGCTAATCCTTGTTCTCTTCTCTTATCGGGGGCCATGCTCTTTGATTACATTGGTTGGTCGGAGGTCTCTCATCTCCTGACTAAGGCTGTTGAGAAGGCTCTCTTTGAGCAAAAAGTGACAGGAGATTTTGCCAGTCAGCTGGAAGGAGTAGCAGCCTTGACCACTGGTCAATTTGCTGAGGAGCTGCTGGCTAATATAGAGAAGTGTCCATAATGAAGAAAAAAGCGATGAAGGATCTGCCTATCTAGACAGTCTCTTCATCACTTTTTGTCTTTTTCGATATTCCAGTCCCCAACCGATGATCCAGCAAACGACTAGCAGATAATTTTCAATCCAGCCCAGTAGATTGGCTTGATTCGCCTTTTCCAGATAGCCTAGCAGATGGTTGGTGCCAAAGCCCAGCCCACCCAGAATCAGTGCTAGCAGGGTCATCCGTAGATAAAACCAATCATACTTTATGTTGGCGGCAATGACTAAAGGCAGAATAGCCAGATTCCAGAAACCAATTTCCCGCTGCCAGTAGGGGGCTAGGCCGTAGATGGACTCATTGCCCAAGAGCTGGGGCTGGAAAATCTGGATCATAGCCGCGCCCAGCATAGCTAAGATTAGTAAAATGAAAATCACTCGTAAAAATTTATTCATCCCTGTCTCCTTTCTTCTTTGTAGATTATAATGTTTTTGAAAATGATTTTCAAGTTTTCATTTTTTTACAAAAGAATCTCTAATAAAATATTTTACAGCCAAGTTCTATCTTTTTAGGTGCTTTTGTGGTATACTAGATTAGTTGCAGAAATACAGTTTTTCTATTCAGTGGGAACTAGCGACCGAGTCGGCGCTTTTTTAGTGCCCGGACTTGAGAGACCATATTTATGAAGAGAAGAGCGAATACTCTCAGAAAATCGAGATTTAGCAAGAGAAAAGCACTTGGTATGTTTCGATAGTTGAGTATCAAAAGCCTTATAAGGTGGCTTCGCACCGCCTTTAGAAAGAAGAAGAACATTGAAATTTAATGAATTACATTTATCTGCTGAATTACTAGCAGAGATTGAAAAAGCTGGCTTTGTAGAAGCAAGCCCTATTCAAGAGCAGACAATTCCGCTTGCTATGGCAGGTAAGGATGTCATTGGTCAGGCCCAGACAGGGACAGGAAAGACGGCAGCCTTTGGCTTTCCGACTTTGGAGAAGATTGATACAGATAATCCTGCTGTGCAGGCTTTGATTATCGCTCCAACCCGTGAATTGGCCGTGCAGAGTCAGGAAGAGCTTTTCCGTTTTGGCCGCAGCAAGGGTGTCAAGGTACGCTCTGTCTACGGTGGCTCCAGCATCGAAAAGCAAATCAAGGCCCTCAAATCTGGTGCTCATATCGTCGTAGGAACACCTGGCCGTCTCTTGGATTTGATCAAACGCAAGGCGCTTAAGCTGAATCAGATTGAAACTTTGATTTTGGACGAAGCGGATGAAATGCTTAACATGGGCTTTTTGGAAGATATTGAGTCTATCATTTCCCGTGTGCCAGAAGAACGTCAGACCTTGCTCTTTTCAGCGACTATGCCGGATGCTATCAAGCGTATCGGTGTTAAGTTCATGAAGGAGCCTGAACATGTCAAGATTGCTGCTAAAGAGCTGACGACAGAGCTGGTAGACCAGTATTATATCCGTGTCAAGGAAAATGAAAAATTTGATACCATGACCCGCCTGATGGACGTGGAGCAGCCAGAGCTCTCTATCGTCTTTGGTCGGACCAAACGCCGGGTGGATGAGCTGACTCGTGGCCTGAAAATCCGCGGTTTCCGAGCAGAGGGTATCCATGGTGATTTGGACCAAGGCAAGCGCCTTCGCGTTCTACGCGACTTTAAAAACGGCAATCTGGATGTCTTGGTGGCGACAGATGTGGCAGCGCGTGGATTGGACATTTCTGGTGTAACCCATGTCTACAACTACGACATTCCGCAGGATCCAGAAAGCTATGTTCACCGGATTGGTCGGACTGGTCGCGCTGGTAAGTCAGGTCAGTCTATTACTTTCGTAGCGCCAAATGAAATGGGCTATCTGCAGATCATCGAAAATCTGACCAAGAAGCGTATGAAAGGCCTCAAGCCAGCGACTGCAGAGGAAGCTTTCCAAGCTAAGAAAAAAGTTGCTCTTAAGAAGATTGAACGCGATTTTGCGGATGAAAACATCCGTTCTAACTTTGAGAAATTTGGCAAGGATGCCCGCAAGCTAGCAGCAGAATTCAGTCCGGAAGAGCTGGCTATGTATATCCTCAGCTTGACGGTGCAGGATCCAGATGCTCTTCCTGAAGTAGAAATTGCCCGTGAAAAACCATTGCCATTTAAACCGTCTGGCGGTGGCTTTGGCGGAAAAGGCAAGGGCAGTCGTGGCGGAAATAGCAACCGTCGCAGCAATGACAACCGCCGTGACCGAGGTGGCCGTCGTGACCAATTTAAGAAAGGTCGCAAAGACGAGCGTTTCGATAAAGAAAATCGCTACCGCAAGGACCATAAGAAGCCACGCAATACTTCTAGCGAAAAGAAAACCGGCTTTGTTATCCGTAACAAGGGTGATAAATAAAAAATTAGAACTCTGATACATCAAATATGTATCAGAGTTTTTTCTTTTGATGAGATGTTAATGCTATTATACTCGTCTTTTGTAAAAAAATTTGATTGGAACATTTAAGTATTTTATGATAAAAAACGCCACAATCTTGTGGCGTTTTTTGTGAGAAATCTTATAAGCAAAAAGTACATAAAGTGTAATTTAGTTACTTGGTTATCAAATCAAACAAAATAGTACACGATTTATTAATTATTGTAAACAAACAATTTATAAAAAAGATATAATAAGCTATTGACTATATTATATCATAATGATATAATGAATTTACAAACAAAAAGAAACAAGGTGAGGTAATAATGGAGCTTTCTCAATTGTTTGATAAAGAGTTAGTTTTTTGTCTAACTGCAAAAAGTCAAGAAGAGCTATTTTATCAGGTAGCTGATTTACTGGAAGAGAGAAAAATTGTCAAGCCTTCTTATAAAGAGGCTCTGATAAAAAGAGAGAAATCTTTTCCAACTGGATTGGATATGGAGTTTTTAGGCAAAGACTTGCCAAATGTAGCTATTCCCCATACAGACATTGAGCACAACTTAACAGAGAATGTGGTTGTGGTTAAGTTGGAACAGCCTGTGACTTTCCACAATATGATTGCACCTGCACAGACAGTTTCAGTCTCTCTTTTATTCTTTATTATTAACCATTCTAGCTCAAGTCAAACTAACATTTTGGCACAGCTTATGGACTTCTTCACTAGCCAAGGTAATTTAGCTGAGTTAGCTAAGTGCAACACTGAAGAAGAATTGTTTCACTATATTTCAACAGTCATCAAATAAATTAAATGGAGGTTTTTACCATGATTAAAATTTTAGCAGCCTGTGGAGCTGGTGTAAATTCCAGCCACCAAATCAAAAGTGCCCTTGAGGAAGAATTGTCAAACCGTGGTTATGATGTTCATTGTGATGCAGTAATGGTCAAGGATGTCAATGAAGATTTAATTCAAGGATACGATATCTTTACACCGATTGCAGCAACAGATTTGGGCTTCACACCAGAAATTCCTGTTATTGAAGCAGGACCGATTCTCTTCCGTATCCCAGCTATGAGTGCTCCGGTGTATGACAATATTGAAGCGGCCATTAAAGAGCATGGTCTAAGTTAGGTTATAAAAGGTTAAACCAGGAGGTTTTGTTATGAATGCTATTATTGATATAGCGAATAAGTTCTTTGATCCCATTATAAAAATGGGCGGCCCGATAGTCATGCTGATTATCTTGACTGTCTTGGCTCTGTTGTTTGGTGTAAAATTTTCCAAAGCTTTGGAGGGTGGTATTAAGCTAGCCATCGCTTTGACGGGTATCGGGGCCATCATCGGTATGCTGAATGGAGCGTTCTCAGCTTCACTTGCAAAATTTGTTGAAAATACAGGCATTCAGCTTAACATCACAGATGTTGGCTGGGCTCCTTTGGCAACAATTACTTGGGGTTCTCCATGGACCTTGTACTTCTTGCTTATCATGCTGATTGTCAATGTCGTTATGCTGGTTATGAAAAAGACAAATACACTGGATGTTGACATCTTTGATATTTGGCACTTGTCCATCACCGGACTGCTAATTAAGTGGTATGCGGATAACAATCATGTGAGTCCGGCTGTATCACTACTGATTGCGACTGCAGCAGTTGTCCTAGTTGGTGTTTTGAAAATCATCAACTCAGACTTGATGAAGCCAACATTTGATGATCTTTTGAATGCACCAAGTTCATCTCCGATGACGTCTACTCACATGAACTATATGATGAATCCTGTCATCATGGTTTTGGATAAGATTTTTGATAAATTCTTCCCATGGCTAGACAAATATGACTTTGATGCCGCAGCTTTGAATAAGAAAATTGGTTTCTGGGGCTCTAAGTTCTTTATCGGTTTCCTTCTCGGGGTGGTCATTGGTTTTATGGGAACTCCACACCCTGTAGCAGGTGCAGAAGATGCAAACACTTGGCAATTAGTCATTAAAGGTTGGCTGACTCTAGGTTTGACTGCCGGTGTCTGCTTGGAACTGTTCTCATTGATTGGTTCATGGTTCATTGCAGCTGTAGAACCACTTTCACAAGGTATTACAAACGTTGCTACAAAACGTCTGCAAGGTCGCAAGTTTAATATCGGTTTGGACTGGCCTTTTATTGCAGGTCGTGCTGAAATCTGGGCTTGTGCCAACGTACTTGCACCAATCATGCTGATTGAAGCAGTTCTTCTTTCTAAAGTAGGGAATGGTATTCTACCATTGGCTGGTATCATTGCAATGGGCGTAACTCCAGCGCTCTTGGTAGTTACACGTGGCAAACTCTTACGTATGATTGTGTTTGGAAGTCTTTTGCTTCCGCTCTTCCTGTTGTCAGGGACTCTGATTGCACCATTCGCAACAGAACTTGCTAAAGGTGTTGGTGCCTTCCCTGAAGGAGTTAGCAAATCGCAATTAATCACTCACTCTACGCTTGAAGGGCCGATTGAGAAGCTGCTAGGCTGGACCATCGGTAATACTACAACTGGTGATATCAAAGCAATCATCGGTGCAGTTATCTTCTTGGGAGCTTATGTAGGAATCTTTGCTTGGTATAGAAAACAAATGATCAAACGTAACGAAGCCTACGCTGCAAAGGAAAAATAAAAGCTTGTGGCTAGAATAAGATATAAAGTAAGCCATAAAAACAAATAGTCAAGCGAAGAAAACTAGGCTGATATAGATAAAGTCTAGTTTTCTTGTTGTAGAACAGATTAAATAGCACTAATTTACATATTTAAATTCAACATATCAGCTACTTAAAATAAAAAAATTCACAAATCTTTGTTTATATGCTGGAACTGTTGTATAATAAGGTGAAGGTGAGTCTGTAAGAAATTCAGGAGCAAAAGGAGAATGTAAAATGAAAGAAAGTAGACATAGAATCATTCTGCAAGAACTGGATCAAACAGGTGTGGTTGCTGTTAAAAACCTCAAGGAAATGCTGGGTGTCACGGATATGACCATTCGTCGGGATTTGATTGATTTGGAGAAGCAGGGCATGCTGACCCGTGTTCATGGCGGAGCCCATAAGAAGGTCAAGAATGCTCTCAACGAGATTTCCCATTCAGAAAAGCAAATGCTGAATGTTGAGGAGAAGAAGCAGATTGCCCGTAAATGTGCGGATTTGATTGCTGACGGGGATACGGTCTTTATTGGGTCAGGAACCACAACAGATTTTATCGGAGACTATTTGGATGGAAAAAATATCAGCATTGTCACCAATTCTCTGCCAATTTTTGAGAAGTTAAAAGAAAGAGCCACTTTAGATTTAATTCTGATTGGCGGACGTTATCGGGCTAAGACTCAAACCTTTGTCGGTCAGTTTGCCAATAATCTTTTGAAAGAAATCAAGGTTTCCAAGGCCTTTATTGGGGCGAATGGCATTGACGGTCATAATGTTACCACCAGCAATGAAGAGGAAGGCAACGGTGACGCGATTATCCTTAACAATGCCATCAGCAAATACATTGTAGCCGATAACAGCAAGTTTGACAGCTATTCTTTCTATTCTTTTTACCGGCTGGACAACCTCAGTGCAGTTGTGACGGACGATAATATAGCTCCGAAAGTCAAGGAAAAATACAGCACTTATGTTGAAATTTTGTGATGTCTGACCGGTGAAAGAAACTTGCTTCAAATAAATATTTTATAGAGGCTGTGACTGGGATTTTGTCTGGAAATTCTAGTCGCGGCTTTTTTATATCTTGGTCGATTTTGTAAACAACAGTCTTGACTTAGTCGCGGAATTCCTTATATAATAAAATGTATTATTAAATTTTAGGAGGTCTTATGACAATCATTATAGTGATTTTTGCGGCTGTGTCGCTTTTTCGTTTGGTGTTTTTGAGGAAATCCTCTCAGAATGAGCAGGATATTCTGGCCAAGGGTGGCATGGAGTACGGGGTGAAAAACTCAAATATCATGAAGTACCTACACATGCTTTTTTACGCGGTCTGCTTTCTGGAGTTGCTCCTGAAAAAGCCAGCTTTTGACTTGGTGAGCCTACTGGGAGCTGTGTTGTTGCTCTTTTCTATGTTTATGCTCTACCTTGTTGCCAAGCTCTTGGGACCAGTTTGGACCATCAAGCTTATGCTGGTTAAGGATCATAAGTTTGTCGACCACTGGCTCTTTCGCAATGTCAAACACCCTAATTATTTCCTGAATGTTGTACCAGAATTGGTGGGCTTGGCCCTGCTCAGTCATGCCTACTTTGCTCTTTTCATCCTCTTCCCGCTCTACTGTATCACCCTCTATGTCCGTATCAAAGAAGAAGAGCAGTTACTCAAGGAAGTTATCATTCCAAATGGAATTGCTGGTGAATAAAGTTAATAAAATACATATCGACTGCAAAAGAAAAGTCTAGGATCTTTATGTCCTAGACTTTTCTTTCAATAATTTTCGTATTTCATTAGCCATTTGTTTGGGTTGGTCCGATTCGAAAAGTAAAGTATTTGCTTCAGGCTGGTGGGCAGTTTGACGGAAAGCTAAAACTGGCTTCCCCTTGCTGATAGCCCTTTGGACAATCTGGTCTACCTCTCCCCAGTGATTGATATCCAAGTAAATATCCGCCCTATCGAGCAAATCCTCAATAAAGTCATCCTGGTGGATATTGGTGTAGAGGTTGATATTGGGATAGTCATTAAAGCTGGCTAAGTAAGGAGAAATATTGGTCTTAGCAGCTATGTGAAATTCTAATTCTGGCAGATTTTCTGCTAAATAAGCCAATTGTTCCAAGGTATCAGAAGCTGTCAGCGTGAAGGCATGGAAATTGCCCTGTGGACGCTCCTTAATGATAAGCTCTTCCTTGCTCATGGCGATAGAGTTGCTGGGAATATCCTGGAAAATCAAGCTGTTGGCTCCAATGATGACATTATCACCAATGGTCACACCTTTGAGAATCACAGTATTGGCCCCAATCCAGCAGTTTGCTCCAATCTTGACTGGCGCAACACTATAATCAATCTTCTCGATATGGTAATTAGAATACTGATGATTGTGGTCAAAAATACGGACGCCATCACCAAACATGGTGTCCTTGCCGATTTCGATAGAGTGCTGACAGCGGACAGTACAATGGTCGTTAAAGAAAACTCGGGTTCCTAGCTTGAGTTGTGCGCCACTGGCTACATTGAGGCTGGTAAAAGATTGGAAGATGACATCTTGACCGATATCGAGCTGGCTGTCTGGGGAAATTTCGATATGATGAAAGTCGCCTTTAAACTGGATTTCAGGCATTTTGAGTCCTTTCTTTGATGTAAGCCAGTTTGGCTTGTCTAGTTTTCTTTTTAAAGAGGGCTTCAGCTGACATGGCAGCCGGCTTGCTAGGGTGTTCTTCTTGGTAAAGTAAGGTAACTGGCAGGCGAGCGCGAGTGTATTTGGCTCCTTTGCCAGCTTGATGTTTTTTGAGTCGGGCTTGGACATCCGTTGTGTAGCCGGTATAGAGGGAGCCGTCCCCGCATTCAAGCACGTACATATAGGCTTTATTTTCCATAGTAAATCTCGTGAATCTCCGGAGTGTAGCTGCCGTCCTGATTGTGAATAAAGAGAGGAGGCAGGATTTTGAGACCATCGCGGGAACCATCTTTAATTGCTTCGATAAGCAGCATATTGGCCTCTTTACCCAGCTTTGGATAGACAAACTGGATGCGCTTGGGAGCCAGGTTGTGGGCTTGCATGGTATCTAAAATATCTAAAAAGCGTTCTGGTCGATGAACCATAGCCAACCGACCATTGGATTTGAGGACTCGCTGGGCAATCTTGCAAATCTCTTCCAGATTGGTTGAGATTTCATGGCGGGCTAAAAGGTAGTGCTGGCTTTCATTGAGATTGGATTGCTTGTCCACTTTGAAATATGGAGGATTGCAGAGAATCATATCAACCTTGCTGCCAGTGATATAGCGTCCTAGGTTTTTCAGATCATCCTGAATGACCTGCATTTGCTGGGTCAAGTCATTGAGCTCAATGGAGCGTTCGGCCATATCTGCCAGACGTTCCTGGATCTCGACTGCTAGAATCTTGGCCTTGGTGCGAGTGCTGGCAAAAAGTCCAACAGCGCCATTTCCAGCACAGAGATCAACGATTAGACCCCGCTGAGGCAGCTTGGGAAAGCGGGAAAGCAGCACGCTGTCTACTGAATAGCTGAAGACCTCACTGTTTTGAATAATCTTGACATCCGTCGAAAAGAGCTGGTTGACGCGTTCTCCGTCTTTTAGTTTTGCTTCGTTCATAAGTCAATTATAGCATGATTTAGCAAGGATTCCAAAGGGATATGGGAAGTTTTTACACAATCAAAAAAACATGCGAGGGTTCTCGCATGTTTCCATGAGCTTAAATGCTAATTCAGTCCTTAATCAAATCTGTATTTCTGCTTGATGGTGCAGGCAACAAAGACAAGTCCGAAAACGACCATGAGGATCAGATAGACTGGCAAAGTTGCGGCTGTCAGCGTTGCAATTTCCAAAAGGTGCTGCAGGACAAAGGCTGATAGATAGAAGCCAAAGACAGAAAAGATAATGAGCAGGCTGCGCCAGAGGTTGAGTGGCAGGCAGGCCCGGATGACGGACAGGAAGCTGATGCTGCCTAGCAAGTAGTAGGTCAGGGTGGACATTTCTATGTCACTCCAGCCATGGCTGCTGCCCCAGATGCGAACAAATAGCACGCTGAAGACAATCATGAGGGAGCTTGGCAGAGCTAGCTGCAGGGAGCGTTTGAGGAAGTGCTTTTCAACCGGCTTAATATTGCGCTCAAAGGTGAGGACAAAGGGTGGGAAACCTTCGACAAACTGGTCAATCAAGGTGATCTGAATCGGGATGAATGGGAAAATCAAGAGGTATTCAGGTTTTCCGAGCAGGATACTGGCGATACAGATAATAGCCAGGATAAAGGAATAGATCGTCTTGATGAAGAAAATCGGAGCAATCCGGCCGATATTGTTAACGACCCGGCGGCCTTCAAAAAGAATCTCAGGGACATCGTTAAAGTCAGAGTTAAGAAGGACCAAATTGGCAATTTGCCGAGTTGCGGGATCTCCCTCGGCCATGACGATGGAGCAGTCTGCTTCACGCAAGGCCAAAATATCATTAACACCATCTCCCGTCATGGCTGTTGTCCGACCAGCGGCCTTGAGAGTCTGGATGAGCAGCTTTTTCTGATGAGGAGAAACACGGCCGAAGATAGCTGTTTCTTCGGCCTGCTCAACCAGTTCTTGATCGCTGATTTTAGAGCAGTCGATGTAGCTGTCGTAGTTGGCAAATCCAGCCTGGCTCGCAATATGGGAAACAGTCACTGGATTGTCACCAGAGATGATTTTCAAATCAACATCCTGAGAGCGCAGGTAATCCAGTGTCTCAGCCGCTCCCTCACGAATAGGATCAGTGATTTCCAGAACAGCTAAAGCGGTCATATCTTCAGGCAGTTGGATACTGTGTTTGTCTAGCACTTGGTCGCTGTGAGCCAGCACCAAAACCCGCGATCCGCGTTTTTGAGCCTCTCCAACCGCTGCAGGATTGCTGTCCAGCAGCATTTCTGGAGCTCCCAAAAAGATAGTTCCGACACTGGATAAATGCATTGCGCCCCATTTTCGGTCACTAGAAAATGGAATAACATTATCGCTAGTATAGGCATGGTCCAGATGGCCGTAGCCCTTGCGGATAGCCTGGGCTGTTGGGTTATTATCCTCGCTAGTTTGGATGTAGGCTGCTAAGATTTGACCGACTGTCTCATCAGAAAACTTATCTGACAGACTATGCAAGGCTTCAACAGTCATCTTACCTTGAGTAATTGTACCGGTCTTGTCCAGGCAGAGAGTATCCACCCGAGCCAGAGTTTCGACTGAATACATTTCCTGAACAAGCACCTTGCGCATGCCGAGCTTGATGACAGCTGTCAGGAGTGACGTGACTGTTAGCAGGGCGATTCCCTTAGGCAGCATACCCAAAAGAGCTGTCGAGCTGGTAATGACAGAGTTTTTGATAGGCAGTCCCTTTATCATTAGGGCTTCAAAGAAGAGAGCCAGTCCAAAAGGAATGATGATTTTTCCAGTAAAACGGGAAATTTTCGCAAGATTGTATAGAATGCGCGAGTTGATAGGCTTGAGTGTTTTAGCCTCAGTCATGAGCTTGTTGGCATAGTTGTCTGCGCCGACATGGTGCACCTCAGCATAGATCTGCCCACTGGCCAGAAAGCTACCAGACAGCAGCTCAGCGCCTTCTTCCTTGAGAACTAAGTCACTCTCACCTGTCAGCATGGCTTCATTGGCCTCGGCAACACCCTCTACTACACGGGCATCACTGGGAATTTGCTCGCCGGCTGACAGCTTGATCAGGTCACCCAGTACAATTTCTTCTGGCTGAATCTTGATTTCCTGGCCGTCGCGGATGACTGTGACCAGTTCTCGGCTGACCAGATTGAGCTTGTCAATCATGTGCTTGGCTCGCAGCTCTGTAATAATACCAGTGACGGCGTTAAAGCTGATTACTGCGAAGAAGACCAGATTGCTCCAGGCTTGGACAGAGACCAAGGCTAGAGCAATAACAAAGTTAAGGGCATTAAAAAGGGTGAAAACATTCCGCTTAACGATTTGCCAGTTACTGGTGCTGGTGTCACTTGTAAAATCGTTGGTCAAGCCCTGCGAAATCTTTTCATCTACTTGGGTTTGGTTTAAACCGATTAATTCTTTCTTGTTCATGAGATTAATGATACCATTTTTTTATGGAAATGGCTATCAGAATCAGCTGTTACAGCCAAAGTTTGGAAAAATATTGCAGACTATAAGGGTATAGGGTATAATGAGAAAGGATGTAATAAATTTCAAGTATAATTTTGGTTTGAAATAAGGAGAGTTTATGTTTTATACTTATTTGCGAGGTTTAGTGATTTTTATCCTGTGGACCTTAAACGGCAATGCACATTACCACAATAAAGAAAAGATTCCTTCAAAAGATGAAAATTATATCTTGGTTGCCCCTCACCGGACATGGTGGGATCCAGTTTACATGGCTTTTGCGACCAAGCCCAAGCAGTTCATTTTCATGGCCAAGAAACAGCTTTTTGAAAATCGGGTGTTCGGCTGGTGGATTCGCATGTGTGGTGCCTTTCCTATCGACCGAGAAAATCCTGGCCCGTCAGCTATCAAATACCCTGTCAATATGCTGAAAAAGAGCAATCGTTCCCTGATTATGTTCCCAAGCGGCAGCCGCCATTCTACGGATGTCAAGGGAGGAGTGGCAGTGATTGCTAAGATGGCTAAAGTCCGTATCATGCCAGTGGTCTATGCTGGTCCTATGAGCCTCAAAGGCTTGGCAGCTGGGGAGCGCGTGGACATGAATTTTGGTAATCCCATTGATATTTCAGACATTAAGAAGATGAATGATGAGGGAGTTGAGGAAGTGGCCCGCCGTGTTCATGCGGAGTTTGACCGTTTGGATGCTGAAGTAGCACCTTACCAGACACAAAAGAAAGGCAATATCTTCTTACGGATTTTACGTGCCTTTGTCTTTATTCCTGCTATTTTGATTGGAATTTTGACCATCATTTTCAGCTTTTTTGCTAGCTTTGTCTGGGATCCAGATAAGCATAGAAAATAAGATACTAATCAGCTTCCTGAGCAATCTTGCTTGGGAGCTGATTTTTGTATGTGAGTGAGTTATAATGTAGGTATGTTTTATAAGGAGGATGCTATGTCTCTTGCTTTTTTATCTTTTGTAACCTTATCACTGTTTATGCTGCATGAGTTTGATGAGATTATCCTGGTTCGGCCTTGGATTTCTCAGAATCAAGACCATCAAGGCTATCAAAAGGAGATGTTCATTGCCAGAAGAGGAAGTTATCTTTCTGCTGAAAGCATTGCTCTGATGATTGCGGAGGAGTTTCTACTGGCTTTTATCCTTTTGTTACTTGCCATTCTATTTCGCATTCCCGAGCTGGCTTTGGCTATTGGCTTCTGTCATACCCTCCATCTGCTGGGCCATATCATGCAAGTGTTTCGCTTTCGTCGCTGGGTACCGGGCTGCTTCACAGCTTTGACGACTTTTCCTATACTTATCTTAGTCTTCATCCTTTATCTATGTCAGCAGTCAGTTTCTTGGCCGCTGCTTCTGATTCTAAGCGTGCTTGTGATGGCTTTTCTTTTGGCAAATCTGGCCTTTTTACATAGCAGAGCTCAAAAGATAGAAGCTTGGATATACAGGATAAGCAAAGCAGACTGATATTGCAGCTCCTATTTTCATCAATGCCCCTCCTATCTATACGACTACTTGTAAAATAAAGATTTTAAAATATGACAAGCTGAAAATTCTTTCGGCTTGTTTTATTTTTTTGAATTTTTTACGAATAAAAAGACAAAGGAGAAAAATATGCTTGAAGAAATCATTGAAAAGCTGAAAGAATACAAGCTCTTTGTCGGTCTGGCAGTAGTTGGCGCTGTGCTAGGTAGTTTTTTCCTTATCAAAGGAAATCATCAACCGCAAAATCAAGTAACCGCCTTGAGCCAAGAGCTAACTTCCTCATCCAGCTCAGCTGATGAAGAAAGCGAAAGGATTGTTTCTAAGGCTAAGTCGGACGAAGAGGAGAGCGAGCAAGTCACTGTGGATATTAAAGGCGCAGTTAAGAATCCTGGTGTCTATGAGCTGAGAGCAGGAGCGAGAGTCCATGAAGCCATCCAAAAAGCTGGCGGATTGACAGCAGACGCCGAGGCTAAGTCCATTAATCAGGCACAAAAATTAACGGATGAAGCAGTAATCTATGTGGCAAAGATTGGTGAAGAAGGAGCTGATGTCACACAGACTGGCCAGCATCAAGCAGGAGCTTCTGATTCTGCTGGTTCCAGTGGTGGACAGTCGGACAAGGTCAATCTAAATACGGCGACAGAGGCTGAATTACAGACCATTTCAGGCATCGGACAGAAGCGAGCTTCTGACATCATAGCCTACCGCGAAAGCAACGGCCGCTTCAAGTCAGTAGATGATCTGAAAAAGGTGTCAGGGATTGGAGATAAGACCTTAGAAAAGCTGAAAGAATATGTCACAGTGGATTAAAAAGCTACCCCTCGCCCCTATCTATCTGGCTTTCATACTTGTATGGGCCTATTTTGCAGTCTATTCTGGCAGTTCCTTGGCTTATTTAGGGCTGGGTGTCCTTCTGCTTCGTCTCTTTTTCAGCTATCCCCTCAAAAAAAGTCTAGCTGCCTTGGCATTCCTGTCCCTTTTTGTCCTCTTTTTCTTGCTTCGTCGGGAAATGGCAGAGCAGGCCTTTAGGCAGGAACCTCCTTCAGCTAGCTCGGTTCAGGTCTTGCCGGATACGATCAAAGTCAATGGAGATTCCCTATCCTTTCGAGGGCGAACGGACGGTCGGCTTTATCAGGTCTTCTACAAGATCAAATCAGCCAGTGAAAAGAAAGCTTTTCAGCATTTGACAGATTTGGTCGTACTTGATATTGAAGGAGAGTTTGAACAGGCCCAGCAGCAACGAAATTTTTCGGGCTTTGACTATCAGGCTTATTTAAAGAGTCAGGGGATTTACCGTACCTTAAAAATCAATAAGATTCAGTCACTAAGACCAATTTCCAGCCTGAATCCACTGGATTCGCTGTCTATCTGGCGCAGAAAAGCGCTGGTCTATATTCGAAGTAATTTTCCTAGTCCAATGAGCCATTACATGACAGGACTCTTGTTTGGTGACTTAGATACGGAGTTTGCGGAAATGAGTGACCTGTATTCTAGCTTGGGTATCATCCATTTGTTTGCCTTGTCTGGTATGCAGGTAGGTTTCTTTTTGGATGATTTTCGCAGAATTCTTCTACGTTTGGGGATGAAGAGGGAGACAGTAAATGCTTTGCAGCTGCCTTTTTCATTTATCTATGCTGGACTGACAGGCTTTTCTGTTTCTGTCGTCAGAAGCTTAGTTCAGAATTTGTTGGCCCAGCAAGGACTGACCAGATTAGATAACTTTGCTCTGACACTGATGGTTCTCTTTATCATCATGCCCAATTTTCTTCTGACAGCAGGCGGTGTCTTGTCCTGCGCCTATGCCTTTTTGATTTCTATGATGGATTTTGAAAAGTTGCCGCCGATTCGGAAGCTTTTAGCAGAAAGTCTGACTATTTCATTGGGGATTTTGCCTATACTAATCTACTACTTTGCAGAATTTCAGCCTTGGTCCGTACTTCTGACTTTTCTATTTTCATTACTCTTTGACTTGCTGATGCTGCCAGGGTTAACCCTCATTTTTATTTTGTCACCACTTATAAAAATCTCTCAGGTCAATTTTTTCTTTGAGTTACTCGAAGGTGTGATTCATTGGGTAGCTGACTTTACTCCGCGCCCTTTGATTTTTGGGAAACCCAACCTCTGGTTACTGGCCGCTCTGCTTTTGGTTTTAGCTTTAATCTATGACTTTCGGAGAAAGAAAAGCTGGTTTTTGTCTTTTAGTTTGCTAGCTCTTCTCTTATTTTTCCTAACAAAGCATCCGCTGCAAAATGAGATTACAGTGGTGGATATTGGTCAGGGGGATAGCATTTTTCTCAGGGACTGGCAGGGCAGGACGGTTTTGATTGACGTAGGAGGACGAGTTGAGATAGGAAAAAAGGAGGCTTGGCAGGAGCGACAGACTTCATCCAATGCAGAAAAGACCTTAATTCCCTATCTCAAAAGTCGTGGCGTTGCTAGTCTGGATGTATTGGTCCTGACTCATACCGATACCGATCACATGGGAGATATGCTGGAGGTAGCTAAGCATTTTTCCATCAAGGAAATCTATGTTTCCAAAGGAAGTCTGACTCAGCCTGATTTTGTTCAAAAACTGGAGCAGATAGAAACTTCTGTCCATGTCGTAGAAGTGGGAGATGAGATTCCGGTATTTGACTCAGCTTTGCAGGTTCTCTATCCTATTGGAACAGGCGACGGTGGAAATGATGATTCAATTGTACTCTACGGAGAGTTCTTTCAGACAAAATTTTTGTTTACAGGTGATTTGGAAAGACAAGGAGAGACTGAACTGCTGCAGCGATTCCCTCAGCTGAAAGCAGATGTCTTAAAAGCAGGTCACCATGGCTCCAAAGGCTCTTCCAGTCCAGAGTTTTTAGAGCAAATTCAGCCGAAACTGGCCTTGATATCAGCCGGTCAGAATAATCGTTATCTACATCCGCATCAGGAAACTTTGCAAAGATTTGAGAAGTTTAATACAGCCATCTATCGAACTGACCAGCAGGGGGCCATTCGGTTTACTGGTTGGAATTCCTGGAGAATTGAAACGGTTCGCTGATATCTAGATTGAAGATGCCAACTGATACTTTTTTCTCATGTCCATTTAGCTTCAGTCAGGAAGTCATATTGATTTATTTATGCATTTGTGATAAGATAATGGGTATAAAAAATTATAGAGGAGAATTTTATGTTTGCTGCATATAAAAAATTCTGGACACACTATGCTGATTTTTCGGGTCGTTCAAGTCGGTCAGATTTTTGGTGGGCATTTTTGTGCAAAATAATTATCGTCGTACCATTGTTTATCATTATTTGGGTTTCTGCATTAGGAAGTTTTTTTTCATCAGCAGTTCAGGACGCAACTTATGGGTATGAACCGGATCCATCTGCAATCTTGGCTGGTGCAGGATTTGCTGTCATTTTTTGGTTTATCCTACTGATTTATAATTTAGCTACCTTTATTCCGGAGATGGCTATTATTGTTCGCCGCTTGCGTGACGCTGGTTATCATTGGGCTTTTCTTTTCCTGTATGTCGGTCCTCTTGTACTGTTATTTGTTCCGGTTCTAAATATTATTGCAGGAATAGTAGTTCTTCCATGTTTTATTGCTTTGATTGTTTTGCTTTGTCAAGGCTCTAAGCCTGAAATGGTTGGAAATTCATATGGTCAGCAATATGGCCAGCAAAACTTCCAAGGTCAACAGTTTGGTCAACAGCCATACAATCAAGGTTTAAACTATGAAAAACAACCACAACAAGGTGGTTTCCAAGGACAACAATTTGGTCAGCAATCACAACAAGGCGGTTTCCAAGGACAACAGTTTGGTCAGTCACAACAACCTGTTCAAAATCAACAGTTTGGCCAACAGCCACAGCAAGGCGGTTTCCAAGGACAACAATTTGGTCAACAACCACAGCAACCTGTCCAAAACCAACCATTTGGTCAACAACCACAGCAACCTGTTCAAAATCAACCATTTGGCCAACAACCACAACAAGGTGATTTCCAAGGCCAACAGTTTGGTCAACAACCACAGCAACCTGTCCAAAGCCAACCATTTAGCCAACAGCCACAGCAAGGTGGTTTCCAAGGCCAACAGTTTGGTCAACAACCACAACAATCTGTTTCTGAACAAAGCCAGGCAGTGGAGCAAGCAGAACCAGTTCAAAATCCATTTACTGCTGAAACACCTGAGCAGTCAACACCTCAGGATTTTGGAACTCAGGCACCTGTTGAGGATAATCCTTTTGTTTCACCAATTCAAGAGGAGCAAGCTTCTACACCAGCTGAAAACAGTGTAGAGGATGCAACTGAAAACCAAGAATAAACAAAGAAGAGTTGGAATTTTTCCAGCTCTTTTTGCTCTGTCGTTCGCAGAAAAGTTTTAACAGAACTGGACATGGATAGTTTTTTAGAACAAAGAAAAATGAAGCCGCTAACAGTTTCTATTTGTATAGCGGATCTATTCAAAAATTAGATTTTGTTTGCAAAGAAAATAACAGACTTTCCGACTCTTTTTTGTTACAATCAATACATGAAAAAAATTGACAAGAAATATAAAGTAGGGGAGACTTTCGGTGTTAGCTATTGAGGAAATTAAAAAAATCACGCCAAGCAACCTTCCTGCTTTGACCATTTTTGCTGGAGATGACTTGGGTCAATTTGAGTTGTTGAAGGAGCAGTTTCTCCGCCAGATTCAGTTTCAACCGGGCGATTTGAACACTGCTATTTTTGATATGAAAGAAGCAAACTACCAGGATGTGGAGTTGGACTTGGTCAGTCTGCCTTTTTTTGCGGATGAAAAAATCGTAATTTTGGACCATTTTGCTGATTTGACAACAGCTAAGAAGCGCTATCTGACTGATGAAGAACTCAAATCTTTTGAAAATTATCTGGAAAATCCAGCGGATACAACTCGTCTGGTTATCTTCGCAGAAGGTAAGTTGGATAGCAAGCGCCGTCTGGTCAAACTGCTGAAACGGGACGGGAAAATTTTTGAGGCTGCAGAACTCAAGGAAGCAGATCTGCGGGCTTATTTCAGCAAGGAAGCGCAGGCAGAAGGATTACAATTTGCTCCGGCAGCTTTCGATCAGTTGCTGCTGAAATCAGGTTTTCAGTTCAGTGAAATCAGTAAAAATTTAGCCTTTCTGAAAGGATATAAAGAGTCTGGTCAGATTGGTTTAGAAGATATTGCCGAGGCCATTCCCAAGACTCTTCAGGACAATATTTTTGACCTGACCCAGCTGATTTTGCGACAGAAGATTGATGAAGCTAGAAGCTTGGTGCGAGATTTGACTCTTCAAGGTGAGGATGAAATCAAGCTTATTGCTATTATGCTGGGGCAGTTTCGTATCTTTACTCAGGTCAAGATTTTAGCAGAAAATGGCAGAGCTGAGAGTCAGATTGTGTCTGATTTGTCCGACTATCTAGGCCGCAAGGTCAATCCTTATCAAGTCAAGTTTGCTTTAAAGGATGCTCGCTCACTGAGTTTATCCTTTCTTAAAAAGACCATGGCCTGTCTGATTGAAACAGATTACCAGATTAAGTCAGGGCTGTATGATAAAGATTACTTGTTTGATTTGGCTCTGCTCAAGATTGCGACGGGTGACTTACAAGCAAAATAGTTGAAAAATTCTAATGATTGCGTTATCATTTTTATAATCATATAGAAAAAGAGGTCTATCAAATGGCAATTATCTTACCTGATCTTCCTTACGCTTACGATGCGTTAGAGCCTTACATTGATGAAGAAACAATGCACTTGCATCATGACAAGCACCACAATACCTATGTAACGAATGTTAATGCTGCGCTTGAAAAGCATCCTGAAATCGGTGAAGACTTGGAAAAATTATTGGCTGATGTGGAGTCTATCCCAGCTGATATCCGTCAGGCAGTCATCAACAACGGTGGTGGTCATCTTAACCACGCTCTTTTCTGGGAATTGATGACACCAGCAGAAACATCACCATCTGCAGAGTTGGCAGCGGATATCGAAGCTACTTTTGGATCATTTGAAGACTTTAAAGCAGCTTTCACTGCAGCGGCTACAACTCGTTTTGGTTCTGGCTGGGCTTGGTTGGTTGTCAACAAAGAAGGCAAGTTGGAAGTAACTTCAACAGCAAATCAGGATACTCCTATTTCAGAAGGTAAAACTCCAATCTTGGGACTGGATGTTTGGGAACATGCTTACTATGTGAAATACCGCAATCTTCGTCCGAACTACATCCAAGCTTTCTTCTCAGTTATTAACTGGAAAAAGGTTGACGAACTTTACGCGGCTGCTAAATAAACAGGCAGTTTCAATAGATAAAAAGGCGAATCGATTAATGATTTGCCTTTTTTGATGCTTAAAATGCCTTTTTTCTGGGTTTCACTTGTTATTTTCCTCATAATTTTTTATAATACAAATGCTAGGAGAAATGTTTTGAGTAAAAAAATTGTAACGATTATCGTAGCTGTCCTTTCTTGTCTTTGTCTGCTGGGCTTCATCTTCCTGTTTATAACCCAACGAAATAAGGCCATTGAAAAGAAAGCACAAGAGGCTGCCCAACTTGCAAAGTCTGGCGAGCAAGAACAGGAGGAGGAGAAAGTCAAGCCTGATTCCAAACCAGTTGAAGAAAAGCCAAAGCCTGTTGAAAAAAGTCCAGAGGAGAAGCAGAAGGTCATGGAGGCGGACGGCCCTACTATGGATGCTTTAGGACTTCGATTTGACTATGCAAATTTGGATTTGACTCAGGTCATTCAGGCTTATATGACTGAAATGGGAATTGAACCCTCCCAGGTTGCATTTTCATATAAGGATTTGACGACTGGCAAGACCTTTGCAATGAATGATACCCAGCCTATGACTGCGGGATCGACCTACAAGCTCCCTCTCAATATGCTGGTAGTAGATGAGGTTGCTGCCGGCAAACTTTCTATGGACGAGCGGTTTGATATTACCAATACAAACTATGAATATAGGGGCGAGCATGATAACTATGTTGGTGCTTTCAACGGTGCTATGAGAATATCAGACATGCAGGAATATTCCTTGGTTTATTCTGAAAATACTCCAGCCTACGCTTTAGCAGAGCGTCTAGGCGGCATGGAAAAGGCCTATGATATGTTTAGTCGCTACGGTCAGTCCAAGGCTGATATTAAGACGATCAGCCGTGAGAATAATAAGACCACGACGGACTACTATATTCAGGTCCTTGAGTATTTGTCTAAAAATCAGGAAAAGTACAAGGATATCCTTTATTATATAGGCGAATCCTTCCCAGGTGAATACTATAAGCGCTATCTGCGTGACATTACCATCTATCAAAAGCCTGGATATGTTCGTGAGGCGCTCAATGTGGATGCATTAGTTATGGAAGAGAAGCCCTATATTATAGCTCTCTATACGGCTTATTTAGGTGGTAGCACCGAGGCCAGTGATGAGATCAGTGGTGTCGGAATTGAGCAAGTTGGTCAGTTAGCCTACGTCATCAATGAATGGCATCGGGTTAATATGAACTAAGAGCAATCTAGTCTAGACAGGCTAGATTTTTTGATAGCTATTTAGAAAAAAACCAAAATACCTCTTGCTTTTTTGAAAGAGAAGTGTTACAATCTATTTAGAAGATGTTCTAATTACTTCATTCTGCTCTGTTTAATTAGTCACTGAGCAATTTTTTATAAAAGCTATTTAGAAAAAATTCTAAATTTCTCTACTCAAAAAGGAGGAAAAATGAAGAAAGCAAGAAACTCAATCCTACTAACCGTAGTAGGTCTAGTGACGGGTCTATCTATTTGGCTGGCT
Organism: Streptococcus sanguinis; assembly: GCF_020729725.1. Classification (GTDB taxonomy): domain Bacteria; phylum Bacillota; class Bacilli; order Lactobacillales; family Streptococcaceae; genus Streptococcus; species Streptococcus sanguinis_V. The sequence goes on from NZ_JAJEPA010000012.1 coordinate 552,462, forward strand.
GTTTTTTCCTGGGTGCTCTATAAAAATAAGGACGACCTGCAAAAAATATCCAATCAAAAACATTTTTAAATACAAAATAGGCAATCTAGTTTTTCTAGACTAGATTTTTTAATCCAGAGTATTTAGAAACAAATCGAAATACCTAAGAAGGATTAGATTGCTTCGTTTCGTACTCTTTATTTAGAAAATTTTCTAAATAGATAGATAAAGGAGAAAAGATGAAAAGAGGATTACTTTTATTGCTTATAGGCTTGCTCACGGTTTTATCCGTCTGCTGGGCAATCCCGTCTTGGATCGTTTTCAAAAATAGACGAAAATTGGAAGGAAAAATTAAATGTTGAAAGAAATTTTACGGAAATACCGCGCTTCTTATCTGGGTGCGACTATCTTTAGCATTGGAGCAACGATTTTTATCACTTTGTTTTCTTTGCAGCTGGGAGTTGTTGTGGACAGTGCGCAGAAGGCTCATTCTAACTTGCTTGGACAATTCTTTATCTGCCTTTTTTGCACTTGTGCTTGGTCTCTTTGCAGCTTGCTGGCTATTTGGTTCAAGAACAATCATAATAAGCAAGTCTTGGAAGAAGTCAAAACGAGGCTTTTCCATTCTTTTTATGACAAGAATTTGCATGACAAGGCTTCCGAGCAGGAAAATAGCTATCTCAACACAACGACCAAGAATATGGATATTTACCAAGAGAATTACTTGACCCCGCGCTGTGATATTGTGGCTGCCTTTTCTTCAGTTTTTATCAGTACACTGGCTATTTTTTGGATTGAATGGCGCATGGCTCTGGGCTTTATTCTCATTTCTTTTTTGACCATGGCTGCGTCACAAATTCCAGGGATATTGATGCGCAAGGCGACAGCGAATTTCACTCAGAAAAGCAATTACTTTTTGAAGCAAGTCACCAATTTTTTGGAAGGCTTTGAGCAAATCAAACTTTTGCAAATCCAAAAAAGGGTGGTTGAGCACCTGTCTAGCAGCAACAGCGACTTTGAGCAAGCCAGAAAAAGCTATAATGCGGCTAAGGAGGGCGCTGTGACTCTGATGATGTTCTTTAGCTTTCTGTCTCAGATATTTTGTATGTCTCTGGGGATTTGGTTTGTCAGCCAAGGGTCTCTGACCATTGGGGCTTTGATTGCCAGTGTTCAGCTTTTGAACTTTGTCTTCACTCCTTTGCAGCTTTTTATCAATAACAAAAATCTCATGAGCACGGTCAAGGATATTAAGAATGATTTTGATGCTAAGTTGGCTAAGAAAGAAGCGGAGCCCGCTCAAAATCTGACCGAAACGATTGATCGGATTGATTTTGAACATCTCGGTCTGGAGTTGGGCGACAAGGCTCTCTTTCAGGATTTTTCTTATCAGTTTGCCAAGGACAAGCACTATGCTATTATCGGCGAGTCTGGTCGGGGCAAGTCGACCTTGATGAAGCTCTTGCTCAATTATTTTGATAGCAAGGACTACGCTGGTCAAATCATGGTCAATGGTCAAGCGGTCAGCCAGCTAGCAAGCGACAGTCTCTATCAGAAAATCGCCTTTATCCAAAAGAATGACTTTTTTATCGAGGGAAGTGTGGCGGACAATATCGCGCTATACAGAGATATAAATGCACCTGACCAAACTTTCTTGTACCAAAGTCTGCATTTTAATGAGGCTTTCTTGAGCAAGAAGCTGGATTTGGAGCGGCAGGAAGTTTCCTATGGTGAAAAGCAGCGGATTGATTTGGCGCGTTTCTTGGTTAAGGATTATGATGTGCTGATTTTTGATGAGCCGACCAGTAATCTTGACCCGAGCTTGGCGGCGGAAGTCATGGACTATATCTTGTCCATCAAGGACCGCATTGTTATCGTTATTACTCATAATCAAGGCAGGGCACTCTTAGACCGCTTTGATGACTGTCTGGAATTATAAAAGGAGGAAAGAAAATGAAATTAAAATGGAAAGAATTAGTGGCAAGCCTAATCGTTATTTGGCTACCGCTTATCTACGCTTTGTCAATCTATGCAGACCTATCTCAGCTAATCAGAGGGCATTTGCCCTATAGCGGTCTAGGCATGCCCAAGCAAGTCTTTATCTGGTTTCTGCCAGTTCTCTTGAGTGTAATTCAACTGATTGTTTGCTACACGACGACTATTAAAGAGATTATCGACAAGCAATTTGTCCATTTCCTTTACTGGCTGGTTCCCTTTATCAATGCCGTAGTTTATATCAGCGTTCTTCTTTATGGGCTCAATCCGGCTTTTCCGGTATTTAAGGTCAATGGGATTATGTCTGCAATCATCCTTAATGCTGTCAGCTACTTCCTCACGAGAAAAATAGTGGCAGACCAAGAGCCGGCTCCACGCGTTTTAGCTTATATCTTCGGAGGAGTTGGCTCAATCCTGTTTCTGGTCAGCCTCTTCCTCTTTTAAAATAGCAATCTGATAGGAAAGGAGAAAATCATGTTTCATATTTTTACTTTTGTTAAAATGCTTTTATTCTTTATCTTTGGCTGGATCTGGCTCCTTCTCGGTCTACTCAGTTTACTCTTTCTTTTTCCTTTTTAAGTGAAGGAAATATAGAAAATAATGATTGGAGATCATCATGAAATCATCATTTTTGAAAAGCACTGTGGCGCTGGTAACGTGTGGCTTGCTAGCTTTTGGAGCAGCCCACGCTTACGCCGACCAGCAAAAATTGCCGTCAGGCACGTCTTACGACCAAATCGGTCAGAAGATTGAAAATTACTACCAAGAACACGAAAAAACCAGCGCAGGACTGGCAACAACGGTCTTTGACAAAGACGGCAATACTCTCTATCAAAAGAACTTCGGCTATACGGACAAGGAAAAGAAGCTAGCGGTGGATGACAAGTCGGTCTTCGAGTGGGGTTCAACCACCAAAATCACCGTCTGGGTCAGCGTCATGCAGCTTTGGGAGGAGGGCAAGATTGACCTGAAAACGGACATCAGGGAGTATCTGCCCCAAAATCTCCTAAAAAATCTCAAATACGACAAGCCCATTACCATGCTGGACCTCATGAACCACCAAGCGGGCTTTGAAGATTACCCTTTGTATATAGGCTCCGACAAGGATTTAGGAGCATTGATGAAAAAAACTCCGTCTCAGATTTATGAGCCGGGGACGGTGACATCCTATTCAAACTATGGAACAGCGCTGGCGGGCTATATCGTGGAGCGCATTAGCAGGCAATCCTTTGCCGACTATGTCCACGAGCATATTTTCCAGCCCTTGGGTATGAAACACACCGCACTCAAACCTGATTTATCAGATAATGTATTTGTACAAAAACAGCGGGAGAAGGAGAAAACTTATGATACAAATGGAGACTTACTAAAAGGCGACCAACCCTTTGTTCTTGGAGAATATCCAGCGGGGCGGGCAACAGGAACATTTGCCGACATCAAGAAATTTGCCCAAGCCCTCCTGCAAAAGGAGAAGCTCTTTAAAAGGGCAGAGACTTGGGAGAATTTTTACAGCGCTAGCCATACTTATCCGGGTACAGATATTCCCGTCAATGCTCACGGACTTTGGGTGACGGAGTTTGAAAACACCAGAACTTTTGGGCACGGGGGAAACTCACCAGGCTTTACGACCAGCCTCTTGCTTGATTTGAAGTCAGGGATTGGCTCAGTCGTTACAGTCAATCAAAGAAATGAGTTTCATTTCGCTCTTAGCATGCCTGACCTCATTTACGGTAAGAAAAAAGAAGCCTCAAAGGCAGCTCAAAAGGACTTTCAAGCTGGTTTTTACCGCGAAGCGCGTATTTATAGTGGAGGTCCCCTATCTATATTTAGGGTTTTCAAATCGACTAGCTATCTAACTAACCCTTCTGAAAATGCGCCTATCAAAGACTATTTTGGTTTTTGGACGGCAGGAGAAAGAGGAGGGCACTATATTCTGAACCTGCCTATTTCAGATAGGACAAAGCTGCCCTTGTTGGATGTTATCAAAGATTATGGTAGTTTATTACTCGCTGGGCTTGCCGCACTGTATGTCGCCCTTTGCTATCTCAGCGGTATTTTGGCAAAATTGTATCGTTTGCTCACTAGGAAAAACAAGGGAACAGGTTCGGTTGTCTGGTCTAGTTGGCATTATCTGACTGGCTTCCTTATTCTTTGGGCTTTTCGTAATTTGTTCTCATTTTTCTCAATTATTCTCGCGAAAAATTCTTTCGATCTCGCTGGTTTGACGGGGCATTTCCAACTGTTTGCCTTGCTTGCTGTGGTCTTGCTGATTAGTGCTTTTCTTCCCTATCTGCCCTTCTTCAAAGCGAGGTTGAAGCAAGGGAATAAGTACCTCACGCTAGCAACTAGCTCCGCCGCTTTTATCATCGCTTTTAATATTTTCTATTGGTCGCTATACCAATGGTGGACTTTATAATTTTACAAATGACAGAAAGGAGCATTTTATATGTAAAACACAATTTCAACTTCAACCATTAAAAGGTTTCTAGTATGGGCGTTTGGGCTCGCTTGGCCAGGTATGCTAGTCATAGCTTACTTTTATGCGATCAATCAGAAACTTGTCGGTAACATTTTATCCGCAAGTGTGGTAATGTTCGCCCCTATGGTGGCTGCTTTTTTGGCTAAAGCTCCTGTAAAGTCTATCGGCTGGAAATTGAAGATCGCCAGTAAATGGCGCGATTACCTAGCCTGCTGGTTAGCCATTTGTAGCATTGTACTTGGCGGCGCACTTGTCTATTTTGCTGTCTTTCCGCAGCATTTGGCTTTTGCCCTGAACCCACAAGTCGCCCTTCAAATTTTAATGATTCTTACGGTCTTAACTCTAGCCATCAGTCTTTCTGGCTTGGGCGAGGAAGTTGGCTGGCGGGGTATTCTCTATCCTTATTTGAAAGAGCGCTACGGACGGACTAAGGGACGCATCATTGGTGGTCTCATCTGGGCTATTTGGCATTTTCCTGTCAATATGATTGGAGCAGGGACGCTGGGTGAGCGTTTCTTAAATTTAATTCCCTATTATATCATGGCTATTTCTTTTGGGATTATCCTTGATATTTACTATGTACGTAGCAAAACCATTTGGCTGCCAGCCTTTGGACATGGGGTCATTGATGCCGTTGCCATGATAACTACCGTTTTCACTGTTAGTGGGGTAGAAACGTTTAAATTCCTTGGTCCTAGTCCAACTGGACTTTTTGGCGCTCTCATTGCTCTTGTCATTGCCGTTTGGCTGACCAAGCGCGAAGAGAGAGAAAGTCAGCAGGGGATTTCTTAATCTTTTTTAGGTGATTTTTCTACCACTTACTAGCGCAATCTAACCACTTACCAAAAAGAGCTTGGTTTGGCGTACTTCTTTTGTTAGGATAAGGGTGTAGGGGAAAATACACCTTAAGGAGGTCACACATGACACATACTTATCAAAAGACAGCCCATCGCTCTAGTCTGGAAATCTTGCAAGAAGAAGCAGGAGTAAAAAATTGGTGGCTGAGCCTGCCACTGGCTTTTCTTGCGATTGCTGCGGGAAGCCTCATCAGCGGAGCTTTGTCCCAATGGCTCTTGCTGCCGAGCATGACGGACGCCAATCGCTTACTGATAGGCATCGTTTCTTTATCCGTCTTTTTAGGTAGCAGTTTACTCATCATTCTCTTCGTCGCTAAATTTTGGGAGCGGCGCAGCCTTGCCAGTTTTGGACTTTGGAAGGAAAAATTAGGGTTCAATCTGCTGCTTGGTACAGCACTGGGTTTCTTCTTAGTCCTTCTGGCTGTGGGCTTCAATCTGCTCGGCGGACAGCTCCACATTCAAGTCGAAAAGCAGTTCAATCTAGGAATTTGGCTCTTTTTCCTGGTCAATTTCTTCTTTCAGGCGCTGGCTGAAGAGATGATTTACCGCGGCTTTGTCATGAACAAACTCCGCACCAAGCTGGACTTGCTACCGGCTGTCCTGCTCAACTCCCTGCTCTTTGCGGTTATCCACATTTTTAAAGGTGGAACGCCCGTCCTTTATATCCTCAATGTCTTTCTGACCGGGATTTTCCTTTCCCTCCTTTTTGCACTGACGGACAATCTCTGGCTGGTCATAGCGCTGCATGCGGCTAATAACATGATTTATCTAGGTGTCTTTGGAGTGATTGGGACGGGCAACAATCTCCAGCACGGTAGTTTCTTACAGACGACTTTGACCAGTCAAGCCAACAGTTTCTTAGCAGGAACGCCAAGCGAACCTCTATCAGGCGGGCTGATAGCAGTCATTGTTATGGCGCTGGCTGCTCTTCTCACCGCCTATCTAGCCAAGAAAAAGCAAGTGTTTAGCTAAGCCCTCCTTGTCTTTTATCCTCAAAAACAGTATAATGGAGAAAAGAATTTGAAAGTTCTCTAAATAGTTTTAGGAGGATTGCTGGCAGAAAATCTTGTCCGTTTGAGTAGCGCCTTGCTTACATTTGTAGGAGCCATGACTTATCTAGAGCTAGTTGCTTTGTTTGTCCTTAGCTAGAAATCAATTTTAAGAGGTATCAAAATTGGGAATTAGTGAAACCATGAAAGCCCTAGCTGATCCAGTTCGGCGGGAAATATTAGAAATATTAAAAAAAGGTCCTAAGTCGGCTGGTGAAATCGCTCAAGTCTTCGATTTGACGGGAGCGACGGTATCCTACCATTTGTCCCAGTTGAAAAAAGCGGGGCTCATCTATGAAGAACGGCAGAAAAATTACATTTACTACCATTTAGATGCCACGGTTTTTGAGGAAATTTTGGTCTGGATTGCCGCGCTAGGAGGGAAAAATAATGAAAACGAAACTGAGAAATAACCTTAGGGAATTGCTGCTGACTTTCTTGGTTATTTGGCTGCCACTTGCTTATGCCTTATGGATTTATCCTAGTTTGCCAGAGAATATTAGGATCAATTTCGTGTCGCTGATTAGCCCGACATTTGAGTATGCACCCAAATTTCTCTTTATCTGGGGTCTGCCAATCTTTATGACTTTGATACAGCTGATTGTTTATGGGGCAACGGCTTACCGAGAAATCACCAAGCCCGCTTTTGCCCGCTTCGTCCTTTGGATTGTTCCTTTGACCCATATTGCTGTCTATCTTTCCATTCTGTTCTATGCTCTTGATTCCCACTTCAACATTAATAAAATTGCAGCGATTTTTTCGGGGGTAATGTTTCTAATTTCTGGAAATTATATGCCTAAGAAAATGGTGGTGGAAGAAAAACCAGCGCCGCGTTGGCTAGCCTACCTCTTTATCCTGGTCGGATTGACAGCCGTACTAGTGGGACTCTTTCTTTTGTAAATTAAGTGAAAACAAAGTGCACAGATTGTGCGCTTTTGTTTAGTCTCATTCTGACTCTTTGTCAACTGTAGTGGGTTGATGAGAAGTTATAATCTGGAGGAGGCTGAGACAAAAGTTCTTCAGTCTCGCTTTGTTTTGGTAAAAAACTCTTGACGCGGTAGCTGATTGGACTTTTTGTTCGTCTTTTAGACTCCAAAAAGCTCCTAATCATCCTCGCGGGGCTGGGACAACGAACTAAATTTTTAAAAATTTAGTTCTGTCCCACCGCCCTCCTTTTTGATATTCAAAGCGATGATTTCTTTATGAGTTCCAGCATCTAGAACATCCAAGATTATGATGTTAGGGTCTTTTATTCCCAGTAAGTTTGTGATAAAATTGAACTGTTCCATAAGAGTCTTTCTAATGATGGTTTTGTCGCTTTTCATTATAGGTCTTAAGGGACTTTTTTTCTACAACAAATAGGCTCCATCATTCCTACAGTGGTTTTACCCACTACAGAAATTATAGAGCCGTTTTTTATTGCAGTAGAGCTTGATGATTTTTAGATTGAAGTTATTTAGAAAAAATTCGAAATAGATTTGACAGAAAGAAAGGAAAGATGTATAATCTATTTAGAAAAAAACCAAAACAGTTTAGGAGAAAAAACGATGATTTCCATTCATATCTTGATTGCCATGCTGCTGATTTTAGGGTCAGTCCTTGTTTTTTTGATTTATTTTAAAAAGACCAAGCACATTTCTCTGCTAGTTTTCCTTTTAGGGGGAGTTGGCTTTTATCTGTCTAGTCAAGTTCTGGAAAATATTTTGCATCGTATCGTTTTACAGCCTCAGGCTGATGGAACTATCGCTTTGCAGACGGAAAATCCTTGGCTATACGTTCTTTATGCTATTGCTGCGGCAGCTATTTTTGAAGAAACAGCCCGCTGGGTCATCTTTTACTGGCTGCAGAAGAAGCGTCCACTGACCTTTAGGGATGGTGTGGCCTATGGCTTGGGGCATGGTGGTATTGAGGCTTTGTTTGTTGGTATTGTCAGTCTCTTAAACTTTTGGGTTATAGCTCAGGTAGTGACTCAGGGGAATGCTCAGACGCTGGCTCAAATTCCTCAAGCAGTTATTGACAATGTCCGTTCCATGAACGCTGGCAACATCTATCTTTTGGCTTTTGAACGGATCTTGGCTATTCTCATTCAAATCCTTCTGACCTTCTGGGTTTGGAAAGCGGTCAAGGAGAAGGCTCCAGTGTATTTTTTAGCCGCTCTGGGACTTCACGCCCTGATTGACTTAGCGCCTGCTCTGGCTCAGGTAGGCTTTCTTCCGCCACTGGCTGTTGAGGCTCTGCTCTTAGTAGAAGTAGTGGCACTAGTCTTTCTGACCAAGAAAATTTTGAAAGTTTACCTGAAGGAAAGGTTCAATCATGGGCATCAGTCAAACGCTTAAAGCCCTAGCTGACCCAGTTCGAAGGGGGATTCTGGAAATGCTCAAGCATGGTCCGAAGTCTGCAGGGGAGATTGCCCAGGCTTTTGAACTGACGCCGGCGACCGTCTCCTATCACCTGTCTCAGCTCAAAAAAGCCGGTTTGCTGACCGAAGAAAAGCAGAAGAATTATATTTACTACAGTCTGGATGTCACCGTTTTTGAAGAAATCCTAGTCTGGTTCCAGTCTCTGGGAGGAGGAAAAGGAAATGAAAAAATATAGCCTAATTGAATTTATCTGCAGTCTGACTCTCTTACTGCTGCCGGCCCTCTATGGCTTTTCGGTCTCCAGACGGCTGCCCCAAGTCATGTCCAGCCGTTTTGATCTGGCTGGCAATGTGACGACCTACATGGATAAGCATCTCTTTTTGATCCTCATCCCTCTGTTTATGCTGGCGGCCCAGCTGCTTGTTTTTGGGGCCAGTATTGCCAAGCCCTTGCTCAATAAAAACTTTGAGCACCTCATCCGCTGGATCATCCCGCTTATCAATCTCATCATTTATCCGGCGACCATCTACCGCAATCTCCATCAGGGCTTTCCTATGACCAAGCTGGCCTTTCTGTCCATCGGTCTGCTCTTGGTGGTTCTGGGCAATTACCTGCCGAAGAAAGTCCAGGCAGACAGAGAGCCCATGAATAGAAAATGGGCATACCTCTTTGTTTTGTTAGGATTCATTACTTTTATAGTCAGCATTTTCTATTTGTAAACGGATTTATGCTATAATGGTATCAAGTATCAAATAAAAGGGTTATCATGATTACCAAGGAGCATTATCAATATATCCGACATCACCCTGCCTTTGTCAATCTGCCAGTGGAGCATTTCGATAAATTAGCAGTGGAGATTCAATATCGCAAGATTCCAAAAGGGCAAATTATCTTTTTTGCAGGAGACCGACGAGAACGTCTTTTCCTCTTGTCTCAAGGTTATGTACGGATTGAGCAATATGATTCGACGGACACATTTTCATATATGGATTATGTCAAGAAAAACAGTGTTTTCCCCTATGGAGGTATGTTTTTTGATGAGTGCTATCATTACACAGCAAGTGCTGTCACCAATGTCGAATATTTCTCCATTCCTATCGATTTGTTTGAAGAATATTCTAAGAAGAGTGTGGACCAGCTGTTGTTCATTACCAAGCGGCTATCGCAAATCTTGGAATTTCAGGAATTGAGATTGCGCAATGTCGTGGCCGCCAGTGCCAGTGAGCGTGTGGTTCAGTCCTTGTCCCTGCTCTGCATGGATTTGTGCAAGGAGAGGGATAGTCTGCCCTTTCCTATCAGCATGAAAGAGGTGGCTAAGCTAGGAGCCACGACTCGGGAAACGGTCAATCAAGTTCTGAAAAAGCTCTTGGATGAAGGTCGGATTGAATATAAGCATAAAAAATTAACCTTTAAAGACAAAGAGTATTTTATGAAATACCTTGCTGGAAGCTAATCGGTTCTGATTAGCTTCTTTTTTTGTTAAATAAATTCGAAATGTTCTAATATTAATCATTTATCAACTTTTTCCAAAAAAATAAATATTGATAAAAATAATATAATGTATAAAATATCCAAAGAAACCGCTTTAAAAAAGAATATTATAGAATATTTGTCGTAAAAAAGCAAAGGATTTGACATTTATAGTGTAAGATTTTTCTTGAAAGCGTTATCGGCAAATGCTAGAATAATATATGTAAACGGGATTAGAAAAACCTAAACCGCAAAGAAAAAGGAGGACAGTAGATGTCTACACATCCCATTCATGTTTTCTCAGAAATCGGAAAACTGAAAAAAGTTATGTTGCACCGTCCCGGCAAGGAGTTAGAAAACTTGCAGCCGGACTACTTAGAACGTCTTCTTTTTGATGATATTCCTTTCTTGGAAGATGCACAAAAAGAACATGACAACTTTGCTCAAGCGCTTCGTAATGAAGGAGTTGAGGTGCTCTATCTTGAGCAGCTGGCTGCTGAGTCACTGACTTCTCCAGAAATCCGCGAGCAATTCATCGAAGAATATCTGGAAGAAGCCAATATTCGTGGCCGTGAAACCAAGAAGGCTATTCGCGAACTGCTCCGTGGTATCAAAGATAACCGAGAGTTGGTTGAAAAAACGATGGCAGGAGTTCAAAAAGTTGAATTGCCAGAAATTCCTGAAGAAGCAAAAGGCTTGACGGACTTGGTGGAATCTGATTATCCATTCGCTATTGATCCAATGCCAAACCTTTACTTTACACGTGACCCATTTGCTACAATTGGTAATGCTGTATCGCTCAATCACATGTATGCAGACACTCGTAATCGTGAAACTCTCTACGGTAAATACATCTTCAAACATCACCCAGTATACGGTGGAAATGTTGAACTTGTTTACAATCGTGAAGAAGATACACGTATCGAAGGTGGGGACGAGTTGGTTCTTTCAAAAGACGTGCTGGCAGTAGGTATCTCACAACGTACAGACGCAGCTTCTATCGAAAAACTCTTGGTCAATATCTTCAAGAAAAATGTTGGCTTCAAGAAAGTTTTAGCCTTTGAATTTGCCAACAACCGTAAGTTCATGCACTTGGACACTGTCTTCACTATGGTTGACTATGACAAGTTCACGATTCACCCAGAGATCGAAGGCGATCTTCGCGTCTACTCAGTGACTTATGTTGATGACAAACTTAAGATTGTTGAAGAAAAAGGTGATCTAGCAGAAATCTTGGCAGAAAACCTTGGTGTGGAAAAAGTTCACCTGATTCGCTGTGGTGGTGGCAATATCGTAGCTGCTGCGCGTGAGCAGTGGAATGACGGTTCTAACACCTTGACTATCGCACCTGGTGTTGTAGTGGTGTATGACCGCAATACAGTTACTAACAAGATTTTGGAAGAATACGGCTTGCGTTTGATTAAGATCCGAGGAAGTGAATTGGTTCGCGGTCGTGGTGGACCACGCTGTATGTCTATGCCGTTTGAACGTGAAGAAATTTAAGCATACAAGTGCTAACAAATACATAAAGAATAGAAAGAGGAAATAATAGAATGACACATTCAGTATTCCAAGGACGCAGCTTCTTGGCAGAAAAAGACTTTAGCCGTGCAGAGTTAGAATACCTTATTGGCCTTTCAGCTCATTTGAAACGCCTGAAAAAGGAAAATATTGAGCACCGTTACCTTGCTGGTAAAAACATTGCTCTTTTGTTTGAAAAGACTTCTACTCGTACGCGTGCAGCCTTCACAACAGCAGCCATCGACCTTGGAGCTCACCCAGAATATCTGGGCGCAAACGACATTCAGTTAGGTAAAAAAGAATCTACTGAAGATACTGCTAAGGTATTGGGCCGTATGTTTGACGGTATCGAATTCCGCGGCTTCAGCCAACGCATGGTAGAAGAATTAGCAGAATTCTCAGGTGTACCGGTATGGAACGGTCTGACAGACGAATGGCACCCAACTCAAATGCTGGCTGACTACCTGACTGTTCAGGAAAACTTCGGCCGTCTGGAAGGATTGACACTGGTTTACTGCGGTGATGGACGCAATAACGTTGCCAACAGCCTTTTGGTAACAGGTGCTATCCTTGGGGTCAATGTGCATATCTTCTCACCAAAAGAACTCTTCCCAGAAAAAGAAATCGTTGAATTGGCTCAAGGATTTGCCAAAGAAAGCGGTGCTCGTGTGCTGATTACAGAAGACGCTGACGAAGCAGTCAAAGGCGCTGATGTACTCTACACAGACGTTTGGGTATCCATGGGTGAAGAAGACAAGTTTGCAGAACGCGTTGCCCTCCTTAAACCTTACCAAGTTAACATGGATTTGGTGAAGAAAGCTGATAACGAAAACTTGATTTTCTTACATTGCTTGCCAGCATTCCACGATACAAATACTGTTTACGGTAAAGATGTTGCTGAAAAATTCGGCGTAGAAGAAATGGAAGTGACTGACGAAGTCTTCCGCAGCAAATATGCTCGTCACTTTGACCAAGCTGAAAACCGCATGCACACCATCAAAGCGGTTATGGCTGCAACTCTTGGAAACCTCTACATTCCAAAAGTATAATCTTACATAAGAAACCGTCTACCAACAGCTATGAGGGCTGCGACTAATAGCTTTAGTCCGGCCCTCTTTTATATGATAAGAAAAGCTCATTTTCTTATTGAAAATTAAAAAATCTACTAAAATAAATTGGAAGCGCATTCATTTATGGCGCAATTAAGGAGAATTTAATGTCAAATCGTAAAATCGTTGTAGCCTTGGGAGGAAATGCCATCCTTTCATCTGATCCATCAGCGAAAGCACAGCAGGAAGCCTTGGTGGAAACTGCTAAACATTTGGTAAAATTGATAAAAAACGGTGATGATCTTATCATTACCCATGGAAATGGTCCACAGGTAGGGAATTTGCTGCTGCAACAGTTGGCAGCGAACTCTGAGAAGAATCCTGCTTTCCCACTAGACTCTCTTGTGGCTATGACAGAAGGAAGCATTGGCTTTTGGCTGCAAAATGCTTTGCAAAATGCTCTCTTGGATGAAGGTATCGAAAAGAATGTCGCTTCTGTTGTGACGCAAGTAGTAGTTGATAAGAACGATCCAGCCTTTGTCAACCTCAGCAAGCCAATCGGTCCTTTCTATTCAGAAGAAGAAGCAAAAGCGGAAGCTGAAAAGAGCGGAGCGACTTTCAAAGAGGATGCTGGCCGCGGTTGGCGCAAGGTCGTTGCTTCACCAAAACCAGTGGATATCAAGGAAATTGAAACAATCCGTACGCTTTTGAATCAAGGTCAAGTAGTAGTAGCTGCAGGTGGCGGCGGTATTCCTGTCGTAAAGGAAGACAATGGCCATCTTACTGGTGTTGAAGCCGTTATTGACAAGGACTTTGCTTCTCAGCGCTTGGCAGAGTTGGTTGATGCAGACCTCTTCATTGTCTTGACTGGTGTGGACTATGTCTTTGTTAACTACAACAAACCAGACCAAGCAAAGCTGGAACATGTGAATGTTGCTCAATTGGAAGAATATATCAAGCAAGAACAATTTGCACCAGGCAGCATGCTTCCAAAAGTAGAAGCAGCTATTGCCTTTGTCAATGGCCGTCCAGAAGGTAAAGCAGTTATCACATCTCTGGAAAATCTTGGTGCTCTGATTGAGTCTGAGAGCGGTACGATTATTGAAAAAGGCTAGGCATAGAACTGATTGAAAGTCGATAGCAGCTGAGCTCTGTCGTTGCTGCAAGTCTTTTCCTGAAAATCATTGATTATTTTCAAAAATACTGGCTTTTTCAATGTTAATATGGTAAAATAAAAACAAAGTAAGCGTTTTCTTGTTTGCTCATACAGGGGAATGCAGGTTCGTAACCTCGTTAAAAAATTTTTAGGAGGGAATACAAATGAGTGAAAAAACAAAAAAAGGGTTTAAGATGCCTTCATCTTACACCGTATTGTTGATAATCATTGCCATTATGGCAGTGCTGACTTGGATTATCCCAGCAGGGGCTTTTGTAAAAGGTGTTTATCAGCCTCAGCCACAAAATCCACAAGGGATTTGGGATGTCCTGATGGCACCGATTCGTGCAATGCTGGGTACGCATCCAGAGGAAGGATCCTTGATCAAGGAAACTACTGCAGCGATAGATGTTGCCTTCTTCATCCTCATGGTCGGTGGTTTCCTTGGTGTTGTCAATGAAACTGGCGCTTTGGATGTGGGAATTGCCTCTATCGTTAAGAAGTACAAGGGTCGCGAAAAGATGCTGATTGTTGTCTTGATGCCTCTCTTTGCTCTTGGTGGTACTACCTACGGTATGGGTGAGGAAACCATGGCCTTCTATCCGCTTTTGGTACCGGTGATGATGGCGGTTGGTTTTGACAGTCTGACTGGGGTGGCTATTATCCTGCTTGGTTCGCAAATCGGATGTTTGGCTTCTACGCTAAATCCATTTGCAACGGGTATCGCTTCAGCGACTGCTGGTGTTGGTACCGGTGAAGGGATTGCTCTCCGTCTTATCTTCTTGTTTGTCATGACAGCTCTCAGTACTTGGTTTGTTTATCGCTATGCGGATAAAATTCAAAAGGATCCGACCAAGTCACTGGTTTACAGTACTCGCGAAGAAGATTTGAAACACTTCAATGTTGAAACTTCTTCATCTGTTGAGTCAACACTGAGCAAAAAGCAAAGACTTGTCTTAGTATTGTTCATTTTGACATTTGTCCTTATGGTATTGAGTTTCATTCCTTGGACAGATCTTGGTATTACTATCTTTAAGGACGTCAATACCTGGCTGACAGGTCTTCCAGTACTCGGTAAGATTATTGGTTCATCTACTTCCGCACTGGGGACTTGGTACTTCCCAGAAGGAGCTATGCTCTTTGCCTTCATGGGAATCTTGATTGGCGCTGTTTACGGTCTCAAGGAAGACAAGATTATCTCTGCCTTTATGAACGGTGCGGCTGACCTGCTTAGCGTAGCCCTAATCGTAGCAATCGCTCGTGGTATCCAAGTGATCATGAATGACGGTATGATTACAGACACAATTCTCAACTGGGGCAAACAAGGACTCAGCGGTCTGTCATCACAAGTATTTATCGTCTTGACTTACATTTTCTACCTGCCAATGTCCTTCCTTATCCCATCATCATCAGGTCTGGCCAGTGCGACTATGGGAATCATGGCTCCTTTGGGAGAATTTGTCAATGTCAAGGCAAGCTTGATCATCACAGCTTACCAGTCTGCTTCAGGTGTGCTAAACCTGGTTGCTCCAACTTCTGGTATCGTTATGGGTGCTTTGGCACTCGGACGTATCAATATCGGAACTTGGTGGAAATTTATCGGTAAGCTGATTGTAGCTATCATTGCGATCAGTATTGGTCTCTTACTCCTAGGAACTTTCTTACCGTTCTTATAAGCTAGAAGCTGAGGTGATTCCATGAAAAATTATATAACGGAAGAAGTTAAAGAAGATTTTCTTGAATCTTTGAAAACAATCGTTTCTTATCCTTCAGTACTGAATGAAGGTCAAAATGGAACACCTTTTGGACAAGCTATCCAGGATGTCCTAGAAAAAACTTTAGAAATCTGTCGAGGGCTAGGTTTTACAACCTACCTCGACCCTAAAGGTTATTACGGATATGCAGAAATCGGTCATGGAGCTCAGCTCCTGGCCGTTCTCTGTCATTTGGATGTTGTTCCATCAGGTGATGAGTCGTACTGGCAGACGCCGCCTTTTGAAGCGACTGTCAAAGATGGCTGGATTTTTGGTCGTGGGGTGCAGGACGACAAGGGACCTTCCATGGCCGCTCTTTATGCTGTAAAAGCATTGCTGGACAGTGGAGTGGAATTTAAAAAGCGGGTTCGCTTTATCTTTGGTACAGATGAGGAGACGCTTTGGCGCTGTATGGGTAGGTATAACCAGCTAGAAGAGCAGGCTGCACTTGGCTTTGCACCTGACTCTTCCTTCCCTTTGACCTATGCTGAGAAGGGGCTTCTGCAGCTTAAGCTGGAAGGGCCAGGCTCTGATACTTTAGAGCTCGAAGCTGGTCAAGCTTTTAATGTCGTTCCTGACAAGGCTTCCTATTCAGGTGACTTACTGGAGTCAGTCGTTGCTGGCTTGGAAGGTTTAGGCTATGAATATGAGCGAACGGCAGAAGAAGTAACGGTTATCGGCTTGCCCAAGCACGCTAAGGATGCCGCTCAAGGAGTCAATGCTATTATTCGCCTAGCTAAGGTCTTGCAACCCTTGGATTCGCATCCAGCTCTTGCCTTTCTGGCTCAGGCGGTTGGTGAAGATGCGACAGGCAGCCATCTCTTTGGGCCTGTGTCTGATGAACCGACGGGCTTTCTTTCCTTTAATGTTGCCGGTCTGACTTTAACCTCTGACCGCTCTGAGATTCGGATTGACATGCGGATTCCGGTCTTGGCAGACAAGGAAAAGCTGGTTGAAAAGCTGGCAGAAATAGCCAGTCAATACGAGCTAACCTATCAGGAGTTTGATTACTTGGCTCCGCTCTACGTACCTTTGGACAGTGAGTTGGTCAGCACCCTGATGGCAATTTATCAGGAGAAAACAGGAGACGACAGTCCAGCTATGTCTTCTGGCGGAGCGACCTTTGCTCGTACTATGCCTAACTGTGTCGCCTTCGGCGCTCTCTTTCCGGGAGCTGATCAGACAGAGCATCAGGTCAATGAACGATTCCGCCTAGCTGATCTGTATCGGGCCATGGATATTTACGCGGAAGCCATTTATCGTTTGGCTACAACACCTTAAATGCTCACTTTTTAAAACCATCTTCAAATCATATTTATGCTGCCTTGCTCTGGTCAAGTATGGCTTGCTGATTTACTAATGGTTTCATTGAGACAAAAATCGTAAATAGAAAAAGCTGAGGTAATTTGTCTCAGCTTTTATTATTTACTAAAGAAAAATGGTGGAGTGAATTCTTTGAGCTTCTCAAAGCAGTCAAGGGCACCTTGGTTATCCTCGCAGATAATTAGACAGACGTCATCACCGCAGACAGTAGCAACAATCTGTGGCAGCTCTAAGGCGTCTAAGATGGCACCGAAAGATTGAGCCAACCCAGGCAGGGTTTTCATGACGACTTGGTTTTGAACTGGCCGCAGCATGACCAAAGCATCCTCCATATAGAAGCGAAGCCGTTTTTCCCAGCGGGATGGTGCAATACTGTTGATGATATAGTAGGAAGTATCGTTCTCACTGACCTTGACCAGATTGAGTGCTTTCATATCTCGTGAAAGAGTGGACTGGGTTACAATGACGCCGTTTGCTTCCAAATGCTCCTGGAGTTCTTGCTGGGTATGGATTTTTTTCTCCATGATTAAGGAGCGGATGAGACGGTGTCTGCTTTCAATTTTATTCATAAATTTTCACCTATAGTTATTTGATAAACATAGCATCACCAAAGCTGAAGAAGCGATAGCGCTCAGCAATAGCGTGCTCATAAGCTTCAAGCGTTAAGGAACGTCCGGCAAAGGCAGAGACTAACATGACCAGAGTTGACTTGGGCAGGTGGAAGTTGGTTGAAAAAGCATCAACGACCTTCCAATCGTATCCTGGCTTGATAAAAATATTGGTCCAGCCAGAGTCAGCCTGAATCTGCCCCTGGAATTTACTACCAATTGTCTCCAAGGTGCGGATAGATGTCGTGCCGACTGCAATGACACGGCATCCCTTAGCCTTGACCTGACGGAGTGTCTGGGCAGCTTCCTCGGACAGGCTGTAAAATTCGGAGTGCATCTCGTGCTCATCTAAGCTGTCTACAGAAACCGGTCGGAAAGTTCCCAGTCCGACATGAAGGGTTAGGTAGACCAGCTTGACTCCCTTGGCAGCAATCTGCTCCAATAGCTCTTCTGTGAAATGAAGTCCAGCAGTTGGCGCAGCGGCAGAGCCGTTTTCCTTGGCATAGACAGTCTGGTAGCGTTCGCGGTCTGACAGTTTTTCGTGGATATAGGGCGGAAGCGGCATTTCTCCCAAACTTTCCAAGACTTCTAGGAAAATCCCTTCATAGTCAAAGCGCACGATTCGACCGCCATGCTCAAGCTCCTCTACCACAGTAGCAGTTAAGCGGCCATCGCCAAAGGAAATCTGAGCACCTACTCTGAGGCGCTTGGCTGGCTTGGCTAGCACTTCCCAGTCATCTCCCTGAGTATTTTTGAGTAGCAGCAGCTCGACATGGCCCCCTGTCTCAGGCTTGATACCATAAAGGCGGGCAGGAAGGACACGTGTATTATTCATCACTAGGGCATCGCCGGGCTGGAGCTGATCAATAATCTGGTCAAAGTGCTGGTCGGAGAAGACTCCTGTTTCTTTATCGACCACTAGCAAGCGGGAAGCATCCCTTTTCTCCAAAGGTGTCTGAGCAATCAGCTCTTCGGGCAAGTCAAAATCAAAATCAGCGGTATTCATCGTATCTCCTTATATTGTTTTCATCAGCCAGAGTAGATAGGCAGCGAGTAGAAAGGGACTAGCTGTAAGCAAGCCGCCCAAAATCAAACTTACAATCTGCCAGCCTGGTTGTTTTTTCATGAGGAAACTCAAGCTGCAGAGTAAGACTCCGACTAAAAATAAAATCAATAAAACAATCAGTAAAAACATGTCTCTATTATAACACGATTTGCCGCAAAAGGAAGCGAGCATGACTGAAAAGTATGTCTATTTTGCATACTTTTTCTTGACAAAAATTGGTCTATACCATATAATAAAATTAAGAACAGAAGTGGAGGTAGAAAATGAAAATTATTCAAGTGGAAAACCAAGTAGAAGGTGGAAAAGTGGCTCTCGAGCTGCTCAAAGAAAAGCTGGCTCAGGGGGCAAAAACTTTAGGCTTAGCTACAGGTAGCAGCCCAGAAGGATTTTACAAGCAGATCGTTGAGAGTGACCTTGATTTTTCAGAGATGTTCAGTGTTAATCTGGATGAATATGTCGGTTTGCAGGAGGACGATCCTCAGTCTTATCGCTATTTCATGAACCAGCACCTCTTTAACCAAAAGCCTTTTAAAGAAAGCTTCCTGCCTAATGGCGCAGCGAAAGATTTAGAAGCAGAAGTGGCGCGCTACAATCAGCTTCTAGCAGAGCATCCAGCTGATTTGCAGATTTTGGGAATCGGTACGAATGGCCATATCGGCTTTAATGAGCCGGGAACTAGTTTTGACAGTCAGACTCACTTAGTGGATCTGACACCGTCCACCATTCAGTCCAATGCTCGATTCTTTGACAAGGTGGAAGATGTTCCGACTCAGGCTATTTCCATGGGAATTGGTAATATCCTAAATGCTAAGTCCATCATTCTCTTTGCTTACGGTTCAGCTAAGGCCAAAGCCATAGCAGGGACTGTTGAGGGTGAGGTGACAGAGGAGCTGCCAGGCAGTACTCTCCAGAAGCATCCAGATGTTGTGATTATCGCTGATAAGGAAGCGCTTAGTCTGTTAAAACACTAAGATTTTGATGTTGTTGCTATAAAACTGGCTTTGCCAGATAAAAGTCTCTTAATTTCCTATCTATTTTTTAGGTAGGATTTTTAGATTTATGGTTGACTTTGCGTAAAATATGATATACTAGATAGGTATAATTGTTCTTTGGAGGATCCTGTGAAGAAAAAGCTTTTGTTATTGGGAATTGTGTTCCTGACCTCGTTAGTGCCACTAGCTGCTAGGGCTGATGAATTAGTGGATATGGCTAAAAAGATGTATCCGCATGATAATGTTCAGGCGATTAATCGTCCCAAGTCTTCTCTCGTTATTGACGGCAGTACAGGTGATGTTGTCTGGGAGGATAATGTCGATGAGGTGCGTGATCCCGCTAGTATGAGTAAGCTCATGACGCTTTACTTGGTCTTTGAAGCGATTAAGGAAGGAAAAATCAGCGAAAAGACGGTCATTACAGCTACACCTCAGGATCAGGCCACTGCTAATATTTATGAAATTTCTAATAATAAAATTGTCGCTGGTGTGGACTATACCGTATCTGAGCTGATTACCATGACAATCGTGCCTTCATCCAATGCGACAACCGTCATGCTGGCCAATTATTTATCCGACAATGACCCAGATGCTTTCTTGGATCGGATGAATGCCAAGGCTCAAGAACTGGGCATGACGAATACCAAGTGGTTCAATGCCAGCGGTGCAGCAGCGGTTTCTTTTAAGGGCTATTATAACCCTCAAAACTATGATAATTATGCCAGCAATCAGACAACAGCCCGTGATTTGGCGATTCTGGCTTATAACTTTGTCAACCACCATCCTGAGATTCTAAACTATACTAATAAAGCAAAGGTTACGGTTAAAGCCGGAACTCCTTACGAGGAGACCTTTGAAACCTATAATTACTCCCTGCCGGGTGCTAAATACGCACTCAAGGGCGTAGATGGTATGAAGACGGGCTCTAGTCCTAACGGTGCTTTCAACTATATCGCGACCATTAAGCGTGGAGATCAGCGCATGATTGCCGTGATTATGGGAGTCGGTGACTGGTCTGACCAAGACGGCGAGTATTACCGCCATCCTTTTGGTAATGCTTTGATTGAGAAGGCTTATGCGGACTATGAGTACAAAAAACTCTTATCTAAGGGTGAGCAGGAGATTGATGGTCAGAAATATAAGCTGCCTGAGGATTTCTACGCTACTGTTAAAAAGGGAACCAAGCCTAAGGTCAAGGTTGAAAACAATGTTCTCAAGGCTGAAAATGACTTGAAGACCTTGTCTAGCAAGATCTCTGATGAAATGAAAGTCGAGAAAGTTGAGAATCCAGTTGCTCAGGCCATTGAAAATGTGACTGGCAGCAAATCAGAAAGCAAGCCTTGGTATGGCGTGTTCTTCAGCGATAAGATGTTAATTCTGCTGCCTGTTGGCATCCTGCTAATCATTCTGTACTTTGAATACCGCAGTCGTCAAAAACGCAAGGCTGCAAAGCAGGAACGTCGTAGAAACACAGATGTTGAATAAAGGGAATGTCCTCTGTCACAGACGAACGGAATGACTTTCCAAGCTAAAACTCAGTTCTTTTGCTGAGTTTTCTTTCTGTTTTAAGGAGATTTTCATGCGAAAAAAGTTTCACAACAGCTATCTAGCTCATTTTTTACTCTTTAATTTTTTCTTTCTAGCCTATTCTCTTTTTTCGACTCTGATATCAGTCTATATGCAGGACTTAGGCTATTCAAATGCCCAAGTATCGATGGTAGTGTCAGCTTCCTTCTTTGCCTCCATGTTGGCTCAGCCAATTTTTGGAGTTCTCAGCGATGCTTTGGGAATTAAAAAGATCTTCCTTTTTAGCTTTCTAGTTATGATGGTTGGGGCTGTATTTTTCATGAAAGCGACTCAGCTTTGGCAGTTACTGGTCTGGTATAGCCTAGTTCTCATGTTGGTTAACGGGGTCAATCCAGTCATGGATGTTCTTGCAGCTCAAAGTCCTTATACTTATGGTAAGATTCGGATTTGGGGAACCATTGGCTATGCACTAGGCTCTCAGCTGGCAGGATTGATTTATCAAAGAGTCGCACCACAGGCTATTTTCCCAGTCTTTATTGGCATGATGCTTATCAGCAGCATAGGACTTTTGGGAATCCAGCCCAAGCACGACCGAGCAGCCCTAGAAAGCAGGAATACCCGCAAGCAGACATGTCTGGGGAAGCTCTTGACCAACAAAACCTATCTCTTTTACCTGCTTTTGGTCGCCCTTTACTCTGGGGTGGGGAATACTGGTCATACCTATATCCCTGCCATGTTACAGCATAGTGGCTTAGAGGTGGATATGGCTTCGACTGTCGTTGCCTTATCAGTTCTGGTTGAAGCGCCTTTTATCTTTTATTCCTATCTTTTTATGGACAAGATTTCGATGAAGAAGCTTCTTTATATCTGTCTGGGAATCATCTTTCTCCAGTACAGTGTCTATGCCTTGGACCTGGGTTTGATTTCGAAAATCGGGATGACTCTCCTTTCCAAGCATGTGACGGGCATGGTTTTGATTATGGTGACCCTAAAAATCGTAGCCAGCTTGGTCGATGAAAAATACCTAGTTACAGCCATTGCTTTGGTCCAGACAGCCCGCAGTCTAGGAACCATTCTCATTCAAAATCTTGCGGGTCACTTTTTGGACAGTTGGGGTTACGAAGGAATGAACCTATTTCTAGCAGCAGTTATCTGTCTAGTCTGCCTGCTGGCCCTCTTTCTAAAATTGCCAGAACGAAAAGGAAATCAATTATTTGGATAATTAAAAACGAGTCGGAGAGATGTTCTCTTGACTCGTTTTTTTGTCTAGATAGTTTCTCTTTCTTTTGCGAATATTTTAGTAAATGAGAGAAATTTTAGAGGGGGCTAGGATATGTTTGTGGCGCGAAATCATAAGGGACTTTTGTGTAATGCTCTAGAGGAGAAGATTGAGAAAGAGGCTGATTTCGTCTGCCCCGCTTGTTCGGGGGCAGTCCGTTTTAAAAAAGGGAAGGTTATGCAGCCGCACTTTGCGCATGTTTCGCTAGAAGAGTGTAGTTTTTATAGGGAAAATGAGAGTGCTGAGCACCTCAACCTTAAGGCGGAGCTTTTTCGCTGGGCTGTCCAGACAGAAGAAGTTGAGGTGGAGGCTTTTTTGCCTGCTCTGCAGCAGATTGCTGATCTACTGGTTGATGAAAAACTGGCGCTTGAAGTCCAGTGCAGTCCTCTAAGTATAGAACGGCTGCAGGAACGGACGCTTTCTTACCGCCAGCATGGCTATCAGGTTCTCTGGCTTTTGGGGAGAAAAGTTTGGCTCAAGGATTCCCTAACTCGCCTGCAGAAGGATTTTCTCTATTTTAGTAAAAATATGGGCTTTCATCTTTGGGAGCTGGATCAAGAAAAGCAAGTTCTGCGTCTCAAATACCTGATTCACGAAGATCTGCATGGAAAAGTCCAGTACAAGACCAAGAACTTTCCCTTTGGTCACAGTCAGCTTTTGGATATTTTGCGTTTGCCCTTTCAAAAGCAGGAGATGAACAGCTTTCTGGCCCAGCAAGATCCGCAGATCTGCAATTATATCCGCCGTCAGCTTTATTACCAACAGCCTAGATGGATGCGGCTGCAGGCCCAGCTTTATCAGGCTGGAGATAATCTCCTGACTAAGTCAGCAGAGGATTTCTATCCGCAGGTTCGGCCAATACAAGCTGCTTCCTTCTGTCAGATAACTACCGACCTGACTGACTATTACCAGCAGTTTGAGAATTATTACGCCAATCTCCAGCAAAAAAATCTGCAAATTGTTTATTCACCGGCTTTTTATGAGATGATAGGAGTTTAGCATGGTATTAATAGAGGACGAAAAATTAAATGATAACCAACATGTGGATTTTACATTAAAAAAATATCATATTGATTCGAAAACTAAAGATGAGGTAATTAGGGAAGAGGGGAGTGAAACCTAAGTTGGCACGGTCTCCCAAATTTACGACAATGTATATGGCAATGAAGAACAATTTTTTATCTTTACAAATTTCTATCAATGATTCCGCTTTCATATTCTCGATAAAAATAGTATAACAATGATAAGATAAAACATTAATCCAAATCCATTTTCACATTTTCGTTAGGACATCAGTTTGAGCAAAGCTAACAAGCGAAAGGAGCTATCATGAAGAAAATAGTTATTATTTTTCTGAGTATCATCACGCTCAGTTCAGCTATGTTTTTAGGAGGTTGCAGTATGCTAAACAGTCGGTCAGAAAAAGAAGAAATTCTTCAGATTTCAGAAAGTAAAAAGATGAAGAAAGCCTTGGAAAATTTTCTCAAAGGTTTAGATCCTAAAGCTTTGACACCAGAAGGAAAGATTAAATCCTATGAAATTCAAAAGGATAAGTTAGATTATAATCCTATGGGTGGACTAAATGTTTATATAATTATTAATGGGAATGAAGTTTTGAATATTGATATGACTGTTCAAGAAGAAGATACTGGAGAATATGAAGTTGTATCATATGGTATTCCACAAGAATTGAGTGAGTTATTAGGAGAGAATTAACATGGCTAATAATGCAGAGTACAATGATAAGCAGAATGTTGCAGAAGCTTTGGTAGAGTATCGTGAATTAGAATTTGGGAGAAAATATTCAATAGCAGGTAAGAATGGATACATTGGTAATCTTTCTCAGGTATACGACAATGTAAATGGCCATGAAGAACAAATTTTTATCTTTATGAATCTTTAAAAATAATTCCGCTTTCATATTCTTTGGAAAAATAGTATAACAATTAATGAAGAAAATGTAAATAACAATGAAGAATAAGACTTTTTCTTCATAACTTCCTAGCAATGATTGCGCTATTATGTTATTTGGAAAAATAGCATAATAATTAATATAAAAAGTTAATCTAAATCTAGTTTCTCATTTTTGTTAAGGTACCAGCTTTAGCAAAGATGAGAAGCGAAAGGAGCCACCATGAAGAAAGTTTTTGTAATCTTTTTGAGTATCATCATGCTCAGTTCAGCTATGTTTTTAGGAGGTTGCAGTATGCTAAACAGTCGGTCAGAAAAAGAAGAAATGATTCAGATTGCGGAGAGTAAAAAATCTAAGAGATTGATTAAGCAAATGTTAAAGAAGAAAGATCCTGAAGCATTGACAGAAAAGGGAATAATCAAAAAATATACAATAAACGAAAGAAATCTTGAGTATAATCCCATGGGAGGTTTAATTGTTGAGCTTATAATCAACGATGATCCTGACTTGACAATTACAACAACATTAACGGAAGATTCTAATGGACAGATGGAATATTCTGGATACGTAATTTCTGGTGAACTCGCAAAGAAATTGAGGGGAGAATGACATGACATATGATAAAGAATTTTATATTTATGAATCTCCGATGATTCCGTTTTCATATTCTCGATAAAAATAGTATAATAATCAATATAAAACATTAATCTAAATCTAGTTTCCCATTTTTGCTAAGGCTCCAGCTTTAGCAAAGATAAGAAACGAAAGGAGCTGCCATGAAAAAAATTTTTGTCATTTTTCTGAGTATCTTCACGCTCAGTTCAGCTGTGTTTTTAGGAGGTTGTAGTATGCTAAATAGTCGGTCAGAAAAAGAAGAAATGATTCAGATTGCGGAAAGTACAAAAATGAAGAAGGCGATTGAGAAAGAGTTGAGAGAACTGGATCCTAAAGCTCTGACACCAGAGGGGAAGATTAAAACGTATAAAATTGAAAAGAATAAATTAGATTTCAATCCGATGGGAGGATTAGACATCTATTTAATAATTAATGATGATAAGAAGTTTGAATTAGACATGACTTTTCAAGAAAATTCAACCACTGGGGAATACGAGACGGGTGGCTATGGCATGTCTCCGGAATTTAACGAGCTAATTAGAGGAGAGAAGTAATATGCCTGATTATAAAAACCCTATTGATGGTAGCGAATATAGAGATAAACAACATGTTGAGACTGCTTTATATGAGTATAGGAGTATGTATGTTGGTAAACAATATGATGTAAAAGGGGGCGATTATTTAGGCACAGTCTCCCAAATTTATGATAATGTAAATGGCAATGAAGAGCAGGTTTATGTACTAACAAATAATGGAACGAATCGCGAGGCTGTTCCCTACTCAGCTTCGGATGCTGAGCGTGCTCAGGTGCAGGATGTGACAGTCATGATGCAGGGCTCTCAGACCAAGACGGACACTCCTAAGTTAATCCACGATACTGTTACGGATTGGCTGCCTACAGACTTTGTGACGGCATCTCACCGTCTGGGACCTGTAGGTGCAGTAGAATATGCTACCCCTTTTGTTTATCGTCATTCAAAAAATATTATTACTCAAAAAAGCCGAGAAGAACTAGATAAGGCAGATCGAGACGTAAGTAATAAGATAGGAAATGTAGTCGGAATCTTTAATAAAGATGCTGGTCAAGCAGTGAAGCAGAGCCTTAATTCTTTCAATAAAAATCCCTTTAATGAGCTGAGGAAGAATGTTATATCAAATCTTGCAGGTATTTCTGGCGGAACTTTCATGACAGGAATTGCTGCACCAAATATTATGGTAGCTGCTAGTTATCTCAAACAGACACAAGAGTTTCCTCCGGCTCAGTTTAAGGATGCGGCTAAGCATCTTAAGGAAACCATTCGTAAGTATCCGAATGCCAAGATTGATCTTTACGGACACTCTTTGGGCTCTATGGATATCCAGTATGCTCTATCCACCCTGACAGAGGAGGAGATGCGCCATATTGGCACAGTCCATATCTACAATGGCCCTAATATCTATCCTCTCTTGCCCAAGGAACAGCAGGCACGACTGGATAGCGCTAAGTATAAGATTTTTAATCATATCGACCATAAGGATATCGTCAGCTTAGGCTACAGCTTATCTGGCAGTGAAAATGCTGCTGGCATTGTACGCCATATTGCGACTGTCGAAAAAGAAATCGGCGATCAGCATATGATGGAGGGCTATATCTACGATAAAAATAAAAATTTTGTGCTTATGGATGGGACAGGAAAGACGACTATCAAGGATACCATCAAAGCAAATATGATTCCTTACCAGAATATGAAGAAGTATCTGTCTAAGGGGGGATTTAGCAGTAATGAAAAGATTTATCTAGACAGTGTTCAAGCCCAGGCAACTGTTCAAAATTTAGTAAATGTAACCAAACTAGGCTATGACACGTTGCAGCAGGCTAGAGATCAGGTTGTTAGCGAAGCGGAAAAGCTAGCAGAGCAGTTGGGAAAGGTTCCTCAGGGCTTCAGTCTTAGTCCAGATGAGGTGACTGCAGCCTATCAGGCTGGAGGTGCAGATTATCAATCATTGGTCGGATCTTTACAAGAGCACTTTGAAAGTCGATTGTCTAAATTTCAGATGCTTCTAACTATCTTTGAAGTTTTGCAAGGTCAGATTGAAGCTGGAATTGAGCAGCTGCTGGCTAAAGATCAGACATTAGCAGGAGATTTTGAGCAATGGAACCAAATCAATCAATGAAGCAGGATATAGCTAAAAAAGAAAAAGAGATGGAGGGACTATACTCAGAACTTCAGCAGGAACGTTTGAAGATTGATAAAGAACGAGATATCATACTATCTAAGAAAAAAGCTTTTTCCGACATGCTACAAGAAGAGTATGAAATGGCGACTGCTATTTTACGGAAACAAGAAAGGGACACTAGTATCGAATGGCAGACTCTAAATCAGTATATAGAAACCTATGATATATTGGCAGAAGAGGCTAGCAGCGAGGAATTGAAAAATCTTAATCTAAAAGATGAGAAAGTTTTGGAAACATTCTCTAAGCAGAGACGCCGTTTAGAATGGGAAATTGAAGATAGCTATTGTCGTCTTCGTGATTCTAAATAAATCTGCAGTTTAGAGCAGAGGAAAGGAAAAAGTCTATGTTTATATCAGAAATAGCTTCAGCACCAGTAAAAAGTTACTTTTCACCATCTAAAACAGCCGATTTGACAGAAATTAGGAAAGCAATAGAAAAGCAAATTATAACGAATGTTTTAGCTCCTCTTTTGTTAGCTCAAAAAAGCAGCCTTCAAAGCAATTATGATACTCTTTTTACCGATGTCGCAAAGACTGTTCAGGAGAGTGTGAAAGTAGCTGCAGATCAGATAGATAGCTCGATGAAAGGGCAATTTTCTAAAAAAGTTGTAAGCGTTATAGACAACAGCGGTACGAAATTTGAAGAAATTTAGCAATGAACTCTTTGGAATCTAATTTTTGTTTGGTTAGGAATTAGGTTCAAAGAGTTTTTTTATTAATTAAGTCTGTCTGCCTAGCTACTATGTGATTTTGGTACTTGAGTTTTATAAAAAGTAGAATTTTGTGATAGAATAGGGGAGTCGGAGGATTTTTTTATGGCAAAACAAAGAAATGAAATTGAAGAAAAATATACTTGGGATTTGAGTACCATTTTCCCAACAGATGAAGCCTTTGAAGAGGAATTGGCTCAGGTTTCAGAAGAAGTGAAGAAAGCAGCTGGTCTGGCTGGGCATTTGCTTGATTCAGCGGACAGTCTCTTAACAACGACTGAAGTGCAGTTGGACTTGATGCGTCGTATTGAAAAGCTTTATTCTTATGCTCACATGAAGAATGACCAAGATACACGTGTGGCTAAGTACCAAGAGTATCAGGCTAAAGGCATGACTCTTTACAGCGACTTTGGTCAAAGCTTTGCTTTCTATGAGCCAGAATTTATGGCGATTACAGAAGAGCAGTACCAAGCTTTCTTGGCTGAGCAGCCAGGTTTGCAGCTGTATCAGCATTATTTTGACAAGCTTTTGAAAAAGAAAGCCCACATCCTGACACAGCGCGAAGAGGAGCTATTGGCCGGTGCTGGTGAAATCTTTGGTGCAGCAGGCGAGACCTTTGCTATCTTGGATAATGCAGATATCGTCTTTCCTATGGTGCATGACGAAGATGGAAATGAAGTTCAGCTCAGCCACGGTAACTATATTACCCTAGTTGAGTCTAAGAACCGAGAGGTCCGCAAGGAAGCTTACGAGGCTCTCTACAGCGTCTACGAGCAGTATCAGCATACCTATGCTAAGACCCTGCAGACCAATGTCAAGGTTCACAACTACAATGCGAAAGTCCGCAAGTTTTCATCTGCCCGTGAAGCAGCCTTATCAGCTGATTTTATTCCAGAAAGTGTCTATGATAGTCTAGTTTCAGCTGTCAATAAGCATTTGCCTCTTTTGCAGCGTTATATCGCTTTGCGAGCGAAGATTTTAGGCATTTCTGATTTGAAGATGTATGATATGTACACACCTTTGTCAGAGACAGACTACAAGTTCACTTATGAGGAAGCCTTGGCTAAGTCTGAGGAAGTCCTGGCTATTCTGGGTGAGGATTATTTGAGCCGAGTGAAGACAGCTTTTTCAGAGCGCTGGATTGATGTTCATGAAAATCAAGGCAAGCGCTCAGGGGCATACTCAGGCGGTTCTTATGATACCAATGCCTTTATGTTGCTCAACTGGCAGGACACGCTGGACAATCTCTTTACCTTGGTGCACGAGACAGGCCACAGTATGCACTCCAGCTACACCCGTGAGACCCAGCCTTATGTCTATGGAGACTATTCTATCTTCCTAGCTGAGATTGCTTCGACGACCAATGAAAATATCCTGACCGAGAAGCTCTTGGAAGAAGTAGAAGACGATGCTACGCGCTTTGCTATTCTCAATCACTTCTTAGATGGCTTCCGAGGAACCGTCTTCCGTCAAACCCAGTTTGCTGAGTTTGAGCATGCTATCCACAAGGCTGACCAAGAAGGTCAAGTTTTGACCAGCGAGTTTCTCAATGAGCTCTACGCTGACTTGAACGAGAAATACTATGGACTGAAAAAAGAAGATAATCCACAGATTCAGTACGAATGGGCTCGGATTCCTCATTTCTACTATGATTATTATGTTTTCCAATATTCGACAGGATTTTCAGCGGCTTCTGCCTTGGCTGAAAAGATTGTCCATGGTAGTCAGGAAGACAAGGACAAGTATCTGGACTATCTCAAAGCTGGGAACTCTGACTATCCACTCAATGTCATCAAAAAAGCAGGTGTGGATATGGAAAAAGAAGACTACCTAAACGCTGCTTTTGCTGTCTTTGAGCGTCGCTTGGACGAATTTGAAGCCTTGGTAGAAAAGTTGGGACTGGCATAAGATGGTCGAGACTTATAACCAAAACTCTAATCCCAATATGCGTCGGCCAGTGGTCAAAGAAGAGATTGTGGATTTTATGAGGCAGCGTCTCCAACCGGTCACTGGTGGACTCAAGGAGCTGGAGAATTTTGCCAAAGCTGAAAATGTGCCCGTGATTCCCCATGAGACAGTGGCCTACTTCCGCCTGCTACTCGAAAGCCTGCAGCCTGAGAAGATTTTAGAAATCGGTACTGCTATTGGATTTTCGGCCCTTTTGATGGCGGAGCATGCTCCTCAGGCTCAGATTACGACTATTGATCGCAATCCAGAGATGATTGAGCTGGCCAAGGCTAATTTTGCTAAGTATGACAGCCGTCAGCAAATCACTCTGCTGGAAGGTGATGCGGTGGATCTGCTTGAGACACTAGAGGATTCTTACGACCTTGTCTTTATGGACTCTGCCAAGTCCAAGTATGTGGTCTTTCTGCCCCATGTCCTCAAGCGCCTCAATCCTGGTGGTCTGGTCCTCATTGATGATGTCTTTCAAGGTGGCGATGTTGCCAAGCCTTTTGAGGACATTAAGCGTGGTCAACGAGCTATTTACCGTGGCTTGCACAGCCTGTTTGACGCAACTTTGGACAGTTCAGATTTAACTTCCAGTCTGCTTCCCTTGGGAGATGGACTGCTTATGATTAGAAAAAAATGACATCTCTGATTTTTTCCTAATTTCCAAAAATTTTTAGTAAAATTTAAGATATCAATTCAAATTTGTGCTACAATAGAAAACGTGAACTTTTAAGAATAAGGAGTCAATATAAAATGAAGAAAAAAATATTTGCAGGAGCTGTGACACTCTTGTCAGTCGCAGTATTAGCAGCATGTTCCAACTCAGAAGGCAAGGACATCGTGACCATGAAAGGAAACACGATTACTGTCAATGAATTTTACGATCAAGTGAAAAACAATGGTGCAGCTCAGCAGGTCTTGCTGCAGATGGCTATCAAAGACATTTTTGAAGAAAAATACGGCAAAGATGTCAAAGACAAGGATGTTAAGGATGCTTTCGAAAAGTCTAAAACGGCTTACGGTACGGCTTTTGCCCAAGTCTTAGCCCAAAATGGATTGACCGAAGATGCCTACAAGGAGCAAATCCGCACCAATATGCTGGTAGAGCATGCCGTTAAGAAGGCTGCTGAAAAAGAGCTGACTGACGAAAACTACAAGGCTGCCTTTGAAAACTACACGCCAGAAGTAACAGCTCAAATCATCAAGGTTGACAGCGAAGACAAAGGTAAGGAAGTTCTTGAAAAAGCTAAAGCTGAAGGAGCAGATTTCAGTCAAATCGCTAAGGAAAACTCTACCGATGCTGCCACTAAGGAAAAAGGCGGAGAAATTAAGTTTGACTCTGGCTCTACTGATGTTCCAGATGCTGTCAAAAAAGCTGCTTTTGCTTTGGAAGAAAATGGCGTTTCAGACCTTGTGACTGTTCCAGATTCACAGTACTCAGCAAGCTACTATATTGTTAAGTTGGTCAAGAAGTCAGAGAAATCTTCTAACTGGAAAGACTACAAAGACAAGCTGAAAAAGATTATCATTGCGCAAAAAGAAAAAGATACTAGCTTCATCCAAAGCGTTGTGGCGAAAGAGCTGAAAGATGCCAACATCAAGGTTAAGGACAGTGCTTTCCAATCTGTCTTTGCTCAGTATATTGAAACGACAGGCTCTTCAACTTCTTCATCAAGTGCTGCCAGCAGCTCAAAGACTTCTGAGTCTAGCTCAGCAGCTGAAAGCAGTTCAGCGGAAGCTTCATCATCAGCCGCAGAATAAGGTTGACGAAAAGAGAATAAGCAAGTATAATAAGACTGGTGAGAATTGATTTTTCAAGTTCTTAGTTCAGAGAATTGGCGGTGCTGCGAGCCATCTGAGACGGAGAATCATGCTACTCATCTTGAAAAATAGAATATGAAATGAGAATGACAAGTTCATTGAATGAAGGTGGTACCGCGGTTTTTCGCCCTTCGGACAAGGAACTTGTCTTTTATGTTGACTGTGGAGGTAATATAATGAAAACCTATCTTGTCAAACAGAAATTTCGCTTAGGCGGCGAACGCTTTGATATCAAGGACGATCGAGGAAATGTGGATTACCAAGTGGAAGGCTCTTTCTTCCAGATTCCTAAGACCTTTACTATCTATGATAGTCAAGGACAAATCGTCAGTCAGATTACCAAGACCCTTATAACCCTCCTGCCCCAGTTTGAAATCAAACTCAGAAGTGGGCATAGCTTTTATATCCGTCAGAAATTCTCTTTTTTGCGTGATAAATATAAATTTGATAATTTGGGTCTTCGAGTTGAAGGGAATATCTGGGATTTAAACTTTCGTCTGCTGGATGACAGCAATCAAGTCGTTGCAGAGATTACCAAGGAGCTTTTCCATCTAACCTCTACTTATCAGGTGAGTGTCTATGATGTGACTTATTCAGATTTGGTGATTTCCCTCTGTGTCGCTATTGATTATGTCGAAATGCTGGAAAGTTCGTCGTCATAATGCAATTATTTTTAGAAAAAAATTAAGGAGAAAAAGAAATGAAACAAATGTCAAGTGCTCAGGTTCGTCAAATGTGGCTGGATTTTTGGGCAAGTAAAGGTCATGCAGTAGAACCATCTGTCAGCTTGGTGCCGGTCAACGATCCAACCTTGCTCTGGATTAACTCTGGTGTAGCAACCCTCAAGAAATACTTTGATGGAACCATCATTCCAGAAAATCCTCGAATTACCAATGCGCAAAAAGCCATTCGAACCAATGATATTGAAAATGTCGGAAAGACTGCCCGCCACCATACTATGTTTGAAATGCTGGGCAACTTCTCTATCGGTGATTATTTCCGTGATGAAGCAATTGAGTGGGCTTACGAGCTTTTGACTAGCCCTGAGTGGTTTGATTTTCCCAAAGACAAGCTCTACATGACCTACTATCCAGATGACAAGGACTCATACAACCGCTGGATTGCTATGGGAGTTGAGCCCAGTCATTTGATTCCGATTGAGGATAATTTCTGGGAAATCGGTGCGGGACCTTCTGGACCGGATACAGAGATTTTCTTTGACCGGGGTGAGGCTTTTGATCCAGAAAATATTGGGGTCCGTCTCTTAGAAGAAGATATTGAAAACGACCGTTATATCGAAATCTGGAATATCGTCTTGTCACAATTCAATGCTAACCCTGCTGTACCACGTAGCGAGTACAAGGAATTGCCACATAAGAACATTGATACGGGCGCAGGTTTGGAGCGTTTGGTCGCTGTTATCCAAGGGGCTAAGACCAACTTTGAGACCGACCTCTTTATGCCAATCATTCGTGAAGTAGAGAAACTGTCTGGCAAGGTCTATGATCAAGATGGCGACAATATGAGTTTCAAGGTTATCGCAGACCATATTCGTTCGCTTTCCTTTGCCATTGGTGATGGGGCTCTTCCTGGAAATGAAGGTCGTGGCTATGTCCTTCGTCGTCTTCTTCGTCGTGCTTCAATGCATGGCCAAAAGCTGGGTATCAATGAGCCTTTCCTTTACAAACTGGTTCCAACTGTGGGCAAGATTATGGAAAGCTACTACCCAGAAGTTCTTGAAAAGCAAGACTTTATCGAAAAGATTATCAAGAGTGAGGAAGAATCTTTTGCTCGTACTCTGCACTCTGGTCAACACTTTGCAGAAACAATTGTGGCAGATTTGAAAGCTAAGGGACAAACTGTTATTGCTGGTCAAGATGCCTTTAAACTCTACGATACTTACGGTTTTCCGCTGGAGTTGACCGAAGAAATCGCTGAAGAAGCAGGCATGACTGTGGACCGTGCTGGCTTTGAAGCGGCTATGAAAGAGCAGCAGGATCGGGCGCGTGCGTCTGTCGTCAAGGGCGGCTCAATGGGCATGCAAAATGAAACCTTGCAGGCCATCACCGTAGAAAGTGCCTTTAATTACGAAAAAGAAGAGCTGATAGCTGAACTCCTTGCTATCGTGGCGGATGATGCATCAGTAGAGTCTGTTGAGACAGGAACAGCTGCCCTCATCTTTGCAGAAACACCATTCTATGCAGAAATGGGTGGTCAGGTAGCTGACCACGGTCAAATCTTTGATGGAGCAGGCAAGCTGGTAGCGCAAGTTACGGATGTGCAAAAGGCACCAAATGGTCAGCCACTGCATACTGTAGAAGTTTTTGCTCCTCTGGCTCTGGGTCAAAGCTATAAACTGGAAATTGACCATAGCCGTCGCCATCGTGTCATGAAGAACCATACGGCGACTCACCTCTTGCACGCAGCCCTGCATAATGTTCTTGGTAACCATGCAACCCAGGCAGGATCTCTGAACGAAGTAGAATTCCTGCGCTTCGACTTTACGCATTTCCAAGCAGTGACAGCAGAAGAGCTGCGTGCTATCGAGCAAGAAGTCAATGAGAAAATTTGGGAAGCCCTTGCCATTGAGACAGTAGAGACAGATATTGACACGGCTAAGGAAATGGGTGCTATGGCGCTCTTTGGCGAAAAGTATGGTAAAGAAGTTCGCGTCGTAACCATCGGTGACTACTCTGTCGAGCTTTGCGGAGGAACTCACGTGGGCAATACTTCTGAAATCGGCATTTTCAAGATTGTCAAAGAAGAAGGGATCGGATCCGGAACTCGCCGTATCTTGGCAGTCACCAGCAAGGAAGCTTTTGCAGCCTACCGCGAGGAAGAAGAAGCGCTCAAGGCTATCGCAGCGACCCTCAAGGCACCGCAAATCAAGGAAGTGCCTCACAAGGTAGAAGCGTTGCAAGAGCAGCTGCGTCAACTGCAAAAAGAGAATGCAGAGCTCAAGGAAAAGGCAGCAGCAGCGGCCTCTGGTGAAGTCTTCAAGAATGTTCAAGAGGCAAATGGACATAGCTTTATCGCTAGTCAGGTCTCTGTTTCTGATGCAAGCGCCCTGCGTACCTTTGCGGACACTTGGAAGCAGAAGGACTATTCAGATGTTCTCATACTGGTCGCAGCAATTGGAGACAAGGTCAATGTTCTTGCAGCCAGCAAGACCAAGGACGTCCATGCGGGTAATCTGATTAAGGAATTGGCACCGATTGTAGATGGTCGAGGCGGCGGTAAGCCAGACATGGCTATGGCCGGCGGCAGCAAGCAATCAGCTATTCCAGACCTGCTAGCAGCAGTTGCTGAGAAGTTGTAATATTAGATAACAGATAGATGAAAAGGTCTGCTCTTTGGGCGGATCTTTTTCTGTGCTCTCAGCTCCTTTACTTCTCTATATGAGAAGCAAATAGGCCGTTTTTCGGCAAGAAAGTATGAATTGTTTTAGAATAAATAATGATATTTTCAAAAATATTGCATAAAAATACAGAAAATACTTGACAAAGGGAAAATATGCGAGTAAAATAAAACGCATATTTATACGGAGGTGTTTTAAAAATATGCGAATTTCGATTGTAGGAATAACTGGTTATTCAGGAATGGAACTCCTCCGTATTTTACTGCAGCATCCGCAGGCAGAAGTCGTTTCCCTTCATGCCAGCCAAGATATGGAGGCTCCTGCGTCAGAGCTTTATCCTCATTTGAAGGGGATTTGCGACCTGAAAATAGAAGCTTTCGACAGTCAGGAAATAATGCGACGAGCAGATCTTGTTTTCTTTGCAACGTCAAGCGGAGTGGCTAAAGATTTGTCAAAAGATTTTGTAGAAGCGGGATTTCCAGTTATTGACCTATCTGGTGATCATCGTTTACCAGGGAATATTTATAAAAAATGGTATCAGAAAGAGCCAGCTGAAGACTATGTCCAAAAAGCGTTTATTTATGGGCTGTCTGAGTTTACAGATGTCAGGGGGGAGCGATTTATTGCCAATCCCGGCTGCTATGCGACAGCTACAGAGTTGGCCTTGATTCCCTTACTGCAGGCTCAAGCTATTGAGTTGGGCTCTATTATTGTCGATGCCAAGAGCGGTTTAACAGGGGCGGGGAAAAATCCAGCTGCATCCAGCCATTTTGTTCATGTGCACGACAATTATGTGACTTACAAGCTGAATCAGCATCAGCATATTCCGGAGATTGTGCAGCAATTGCAGCGTTTTGATAAGAGATTGCAGCAGATTCAGTTTTCAACTTCCCTCATTCCGCTCAATCGTGGCATCGTAGCGACGGTTTACAGCAAGTTGAAGGAACCTTTGACTCGGGAAGAACTGGCTGCTATTTACCAAGATTGCTATCAGGACAAGCCTTTTGTCCGTATCCAAGCTGATCTGCCGAATTTGCATCAGGTTGTCGGTACTAATTATACAGATATTGGTTTTGACTATAATCCTGTGACAAATATTTTAACTGTTGTGGCTGTGCTGGATAACCTGATTAAAGGGGCTGCTGGTCAGGCGGTTCAAAATATGAATCTGATGCTGGGCTTTCCTGAAACAGATGGCCTGCTCAGTCAGCCTTCCTATGTCTAGATGAGAAAGGGTTAGATATGAAGATTATTGATGGAACGATTGCCAGTCCGCTAGGCTTTTCGGCTGATGGCTTACACGCTGGCTTTAAGAAAAAGAAGTTGGATTTTGGCTGGATTGTATCAGAAGTGCCGGCCAGTGTGGCAGGAGTCTATACGACTAATAAGGTCATTGCTGCTCCGCTTCTAGTGACTAAAGCCTCAATCCAAAAGAGCCAGAAATTGCAGGCAATAGTTGTAAATTCTGGTGTTGCCAATTCCTGTACAGGCCAGCAGGGACTGGACGCCGCCTGTGAGATGCAGCGATTGACTGCTCAAAAGCTGAAGATTGAGCCCGACTTGGTAGGTCTGGCTTCTACAGGAGTCATCGGCGAGCAGCTTCCAATGGATGCTCTGAAAAATGGTCTGTCACAGATTCTGGTGAGTGGCAAGTCAGAAGATTTTGCTGAGGCTATCTTGACGACGGATACTTGCACTAAGACCTGTGTAGTCACAGAAGAGTTTGGCTCAGATTTGGTGACTATGGCGGGGGTGGCCAAGGGCTCGGGCATGATTCATCCGAATATGGCGACCATGCTGGCCTTTATCACCTGTGATGCCAATATTTCCAGTGCTACCTTGCAAAAGGCTCTCAGTCAGCATGTGGAGACTACTTTCAACCAAATCACCGTGGATGGAGATACATCGACCAATGACATGGTATTAGTCATGGCGAACGGCTACCGACAAAATGAAGAAATTCTACCAGATACGGAAGAATTTGAAAAGTTTTCTAAAATGCTCCGCTATCTTATGGCTGACTTGGCTAAGAAAATTGCCAAGGATGGCGAGGGAGCGACCAAGCTGATTGAAGTTAATGTGCGGCACG
The DNA here is from genome assembly GCF_020729725.1 of Streptococcus sanguinis. Lineage (GTDB taxonomy): Bacteria > Bacillota > Bacilli > Lactobacillales > Streptococcaceae > Streptococcus > Streptococcus sanguinis_V. The sequence goes on from NZ_JAJEPA010000012.1 coordinate 589,597, forward strand.
CCAAGGATGAACGGAGTGGCCGTATGATTGCTAAGAGTGTCGTTGGCTCTAGCTTGGTCAAAACGGCTATTTTTGGTCAAGATCCCAATTGGGGACGAATCTTAGCAGCTATCGGCTATGCGGGAGCAGATGTCTCGGTAGATAATATTGATATTTGGATTGAGGGGATTCCAGTCATGCAGGCTTCTAGCCCTGTGGCTTTTGACCCCGAGGAGACGAGTGATGCCATGGCTGGGGAGCTGCTGACCTTGACCATTGACCTGCACGATGGGGACGCTGAAGCTCAGGCCTGGGGCTGCGATTTATCCTATGATTATGTGAAAATCAACGCCCTCTATAGAACCTAAGGAGAAATGCAATGAAAGATGTGATTGTTATAAAAATTGGTGGTGTTGCTGCGCAAAAGCTGTCTACTAAGTTTATCAAGCAAATGCAAGCGTGGATAGCAGCTGGTAAGAAAATCGTGGTCGTTCACGGGGGTGGTCTGGTCATAAACCAACTTATGAAAGAGCGCCAGCTGCCTACTCGTAAGGTTAAGGGGTTGCGGGTGACAGCTAAGTCTGACTTACCCATTATTGAGCAGGCCTTGCTAGGTCAAGTCGGCCGGACGCTGACACAAGAACTGAACGACTCAGATATTGAAAGCCTTCAGCTGGTTTCACATTTGGGAAAGACAGTTTCGGCGGACTTTATCGACAAAGACCTCTATGGCTATGTCGGTGATGTGACGGCCATTCAAACTGCCTATCTAGAGCAGCTGCTAGCTGAGGACATAGTCCCAGTGCTGGCTTCGCTGGGGGAAAATGCAGCTGGCGAGCTCTTAAATATCAATGCAGATTATCTAGCTGCGGCAGTTGCTAGCAGCTTGCAGGCAGAGAAGCTGATTCTGATGACAGATATAGAAGGGGTTCTGGAGGACAAGAAAGTCCTGCCCCAGCTTCTGACCAGTCAGGTTTCCAAGAAGATTCAGACAGGTGTCATCAAGGGCGGCATGATTCCTAAGATTGAGAGTGCTGTCCAGACTGTGCTTTCCGGTGTCGGGCAGGTTCTGATTGGTGACAATCTTTTGACGGGCACCTTGATAGCAGAGGGATAACGATGACTTATTTATTTGAAAACTACAAGAGGGCACCCATTGAGTTTGTTAAAGCAGAGGGCTCCTATCTGATTGACAATGAGGGAAAGGCTTATTTGGACTTTTCATCGGGGATTGGTGTAACCAATCTTGGCTTTCACCCGCAGATCCAGCAGGCTTTGATACAGCAGGCAGGGCGCATCTGGCACAGTCCCAATCTCTATCTTAGCTCTCTGCAAGAGCAGGTGGCTCAGGAACTGGCAGGTTTTTATGACTATTTGGCATTTTTTTGCAATAGCGGAGCAGAAGCTAATGAAGCTGCTATTAAGCTAGCCCGCAAAGCTACTGGCAAGCAAGGCATTATCACTTTTCAGCAATCTTTTCACGGTCGGACCTTTGGCGCTATGGCCGCAACAGGACAGGTTAAGATTAAGGAAGGATTTGGTGATGGGGTTCCTCACTTCAGCTATGCGGTTTACAATGATCTGGCCAGCGTAGAAGAGTTGGTCAATCAGGATACGGCAGCTGTCATGCTGGAATTGGTCCAAGGAGAATCAGGAGTTCGTCCAGCAGAAGATGCTTTTGTAAAAAACTTGGCTGATTTTTGCCGACGGGAGGGGATTTTGCTGATTGTTGATGAAGTGCAGACAGGTATGGGGCGCACGGGTCAGCTTTATTCCTTTGAGCATTATGGGATTATACCGGATATTGTGACACTGGCTAAGGGGCTGGCCAATGGCCTGCCCGCTGGCGCTCTATTAGGAAAATCTAGCTTGGTTCCGGCTTTTGGACCTGGCAGCCACGGCTCTACCTTTGGTGGCAATAAATTAGCCATGGCAGCTGCCTTGGAGACTTTGCATATCATGAAAGAGACGGGATTTATGGAAGAAGTCAGGTCTAAGAGTGCCATCTTACTGGAGCAGCTGCAGTTTGCTTTTCAGGACCATCCAAATATTTCTGCTGTTCGAGGCCTGGGCATGATGATTGGGATTGAAACAAGTGCCAGTCTGTCAAAGATTGTTGAAGCCGCTCGTCAGAAGGGCTTGATTATCCTGACAGCCGGAGAGAATGTTATCCGTCTCCTGCCGCCTTTGACTATCAACAGGGAGGAAATTCAGCAAGGGATTGCTATTTTAAAAGAAGTATTTTCAGAATTAGATGAATAAAGGAAAAGAGAGTGGGACAGAAATCGGTAATTCGTTAGAATTCGATTTCGTCGTCCCACCTCCGCACAGTTGAGTAGGGCTGTAAAAGCTGATGAAATCAGCGTAGTAGAGCCCACTCAACCACTGCGTCTTGCTCGACAATCCAAAGACAATTGAGAGGCTAGGACTTTTGTCCCAGCCCCTTATTTGTCTATGATAATGGTGTTCTTGACAATGATTATTATTTTTTTGACAAATATACTTGTCAAAAAGAAAAGAATCTGTTACAATACTTTTGAACAGGAAATGGAGGGACGCTTATGAATGCATTCTTATGGTTCTTGCTTCCGATGACTTTTATGGTTTTTATCTTTGGGATTGATTCTTCCAATAAGCTAAAACGGATGCAGGGACGGATAAAGTCTTTAGAAAGAAAAAGAAAGGGGAACAAAACAATGTCACAATTTTTAAAAGAAATGATTGGAAAGAAGCCGACAATTATGAGCGAGTCAATTGGAACCAATAACTGGCTGGTAAACTGGCTGGTAGTGGATGTGGATGAAGAATGGGTCAAGCTGAGCATGACAGATAAAAAAGGTCAGACCAAGACCAAGCTGATTCGTATTGAAGACATTCGGTCTATCGAGCTTTAGGAGAAGTGGGGGATTTTAATGAAATTAAGAAATCGACTCAAGGAGTTGAGGGCGCGTGACGGTCTCAACCAGACAGAACTGGCTAAGCTGGCCGGTGTTTCCAGGCAGACAATCAGCCTTATAGAGAGAGGCGAATATACCCCGTCGATTGTGATTGCCCTTAAGATTGCCCATATTTTCAATGAAAACGTTGAGAATGTCTTTCGGCTGGTGGAGGAAGCAGAATGAAGAACCAATTAAGATTCATTTCAACAGGAGCTAAAACAGTCCTTCAGCCTCAGCATTCTTGTATCATCTATTGTAAAAAAATAAAGGAGAAGAAGTCGTGAAAGAGCAAAAACGTATATCTACACAGAAAAGAGTTTTATATAATGTCCTTATATTTCTAGCTGGAGCTTTAATAGGTGGTCTGTCTATTTTGTTTTCTGAAACTGGTCTGCTAAAAAACATCAGTTGGTCGACTATTTTTTCTGTTCAACTGCTGCGCCAGCTAGGTAGGGCCAGCCTTATCATCCTCTATCCCTTGGTCTTTTTCTTGATTTATCGGACTCGTAAATACAATGAAGCCTATGAAAAAGAAGCAGATGAGGATAAGAATTATGAATGGTACCGGCTAACCTTTAAAAATCTGGAATATGCGACTATTGTCTTTAATATCAGCAGTGCTATCGTTCTTTTTACGATTTTAGTTGGAGTTGTTTTTATTGGAAATATTACTAATCATAAGAGCCCGCTTCAGTGGAGTTTTATAGATTATGCGATTGCCTTTCTTTATATTATTTTGCAAGTTGTCTTTTTAAAGACAGTTCAGAAGGTGCGGCACTATAAGCTATCAGCCTTTCCGACTACTGAGGAAATAAAAGAATTTGTGCTCTCTTATGATGAGTCAGAGCTGCAAGCCAATTATGAACAGTGCTATCTTATTCTCTTCAATGTAAATCAGAGACTTCTGCCAATCCTCTATATTGTTTTAGGGATAGTGGGAACTTTCACCCCCCTCAATGTCGTTTCCGGTTTTGTCGTCCTAGTGGTGATCCATATCTATATCAATCTTATGTATTATCCAATGGTAAGAAAATATTTCAAATAAGCTTATTTCCCGATGAAAGGCGGAAATTATGAAACTACTGAAAGAACTTGATTTTATCCATAATAAAAAGGTCAATCTGACTCTGAATATAACGGCTGTATTGCTGATTTTCCCTTTTCTAGCCCTCTTTACTTGGATTGCTATTCTGATGTATGGCAAGGGTAGCGAAGTTTTTCATTTTTTTGACTTACTCTACCTCCTTGTTCTAATGGTCATTCATGAGCTGATCCACGGCTTTTTCTTCAAGGTCTTGGGGGATGAAAATACCAAGGTCAAGTTTGGTTTTAAGAGCGGCATGGCCTATGCGACTAGCCCAGGCAGTCGTTACAGTCGGAAAAGGATGCTCGTCATTATCCTGGCACCATTCTTTCTGATTAGCCTAGCCTTGACTTTGATCTATGGCTTGCATATTCTAACTGCGGCTTCTTATATCGTCCTTGCTAGCTTCCATGCAGCCGGCTGTGCAGGAGATTTTTTCCTCGCTGCCGCTATTCTCCGGCAGAAGGGGGAAATCGCTGTTGAGGATACGGAAGTCGGGATCAATATTTATCAAAAGGAGAATACAAAATGAACAACTTCAAATCAACTGCTTTAGGACTTGTAAAATGGATAGGCTTAATTGCTCTTAGCCTCCTTATAAATGTTGCTCCGATGCTATTCTTAAGGCTCGGGAAGAGTTTACCTATTTATGCAGAAATCTTATTGGTAGCCTTGTATCTGATTTTAGTTTTCTTAATTTTTCGTAGCTTGTGGCGGCGATATCAGAAGCATGTGCCTGAAGAAAAGAAGAAATTCAAACTGTCTGGCAAGGATATCGGTTTTGCTTTTCTATTCTTTTTCCTTGCCAGAGTGGCTGCTATTGTCGGTGTTTATCTCAATCTCATCCTGAGCGGCAATTCCCAGACCAGTAATGACAGTGCCATACAAGGGCTAGGGGGAATGATGTCTTCGCAGCATATCTTCTTTGCCTTGCTCTTTGTTGCAACGATTGCTTTTATTGCTCCTATCATGGAAGAATTAATTTTCCGCGGTTTTGGGACTGCCTTCTTTTTCAAAAATAATCAAAAAGTTTTGGCTGCCATTGTGACTTCTGTGGTCTTCACTCTGCCTCATATCACTCAATTGACAGAGTTCCCAATTTATTTTGCACTTGGACTGGTTCTTTATTTATCCTATGCTCGTCGGGGGAATATAAAAGATTCCATGTTGGTTCATATCCTGAACAATCTCCCCATGGCTATAATATTGCTGCTAGCCATGTTTAAGTAAATCAATCTATAAGGAATCACTATGAAATTAAAAACTTTCTTTACTAATTTTGGACTTTATATACTTGTTCTCTTGGCCTATTTCTATATATTTTCGGCTATAGTTGTCTTCACTATAGATTCTCTGACAGGAGGAACTTCTCAACTATTAATTTTGCCGATTTTTGTCATACTTGCAAGTCTCTATTCTTTTGCCATGTGGAAATGGTATAAGCAAAACTTGAAACTGGAAATCAAAAATACCAAGCTGACCAGCTCTATCTGGCTTCCTAGCGTCCTCTTGCTTGCTTTTATCATCTTCCAGCAGCTCGTGCCTATTGAATCTTCTGCCAATCAGAACACTGCTGTACAATTGATTCAGCAGCAGCCAGCCTTTGCCTTCCTATACATGGTAATCTTTGCTCCTATTCTAGAGGAGTTGTTGACACGAGGATTTTTGGCTAAGTTTCTCTTTCCCGACCAAAATAGCTTAGCGAAAATCCTGCTTTATTTAACTGTATCTGCCAGCTTCTTCTCTCTTCTGCACATGCCGGGCAATCTAGTTCAGTTTCTGGTTTACTTCATCTTGGGGGCAATCTTTGGCCTAGGCTATCTAGCTAAGAAGGACCTGCGCTACTCAATGGGGCTACATTTGGCCAATAATCTAATTGCCTTTGTTCTCATTGTCTTCTTTTAGTAGAAAAAGTTAAATATAGGACAGCACTTCTAAAGTTAGACAGAAAAATCTAACGGCAGAAGTGTTTTTCTGTGGAATGGATTTTAAATACTAAACTGCTTTTCTGGTCTTTCGAAAGCTAGCAGTTTCAAATTCTTGTGAAAGTGTTTTCCAGATGGTATAATAAGCTATCAAACGAAAAGAGGTTTCCTTATGTCTAAAGTCCTATTAATTGTCAACCCTAGCTCGGGAGGCGAAAAAGCCAAGTCCTATGAAGACTTGGCAAGAGAAAAACTGGCAGAATGTTTCAATGAGGTAGTAGTCAAGCATACTGAAAAAGGCGGAGACGCAGCAGCTTTTGCTAAGCAAGCCGCAGAAGACCGTTATGATAGCGTCTTTGTCATGGGTGGCGATGGAACAGTCAATGAAGGAATCAGCGGTCTGGCTGAACTAGACTATCGTCCGACCTTTGGTTTCTTTCCACTTGGTACGGTCAATGACTTGGCGCGTGCTCTCGGCATTCCCCTAGACGCTGAAGAAGCCATCCAGAATCTGGATATCAACAAAGTCAAGCCACTTGATATTGGCAAGATTAACGACCAGTACTTTATGAATGTGGTTGCCATTGGAACCATTCCAGAGTCGATTAACAACGTAGATTCTGAAGACAAGACCAAGTGGGGTAAGTTTGCCTACTTTATCTCTGGCTTCAAGCAGTTGATGGATACTAGTTTTTACGAATTTCACTTAAAGATTGATGGAGAAGAGCGCACGATAAAGAGCAGCACACTCTTGATTGGCTCTACCAACTCAATCGGAGGTTTCGAGAGCATTCTCCCTGAAGCCACTGTCAATGACGGCTTGCTTCATCTCTTGTATCTTAAGGATAAAAATCTCTTGGACACCTTGGTTTCTGTTCCAGATTTGATTTCGGGCAATGGAGAAGAAAGTAATAATATCGAGTATCTGACCTTTAAGGAAATCACAGTTGAGTTGGCTGACGATAAGGCAGAGCTTAGCGTCAACGTTGACGGAGATGAGGGCGACCAACTGCCAGTAACGATTCGTGTCTTGCCATCTCACTTGAATGTGTATTGCTAGTTTTTTGTGTTTAGGCTTAAAAAAGAATATGATAGAAGGACTCCAAACTTTTAAGTTTGGGGTCCTTTAATATTTGCAATATGCTAATTTTTAGATTTACATACTTTTCTCAAGTGATGGCGGACGTCAGCGACCTCCTGCAGAGTTCCATGACTAGTTATTGAGTCTAAGGTCTCAATAGCTCCGCTCTACCTAACTGTTGCAACAGTTAGGTAGATTTCATCACTGAGAAAAGGAAGTAATCTTTTTAGAATTTTATTAGTAAAATCTTTCCAGTTATGCTATAATAAATCTAGAATAACATGATAACATAAGCAAAGGTTTCCTGATTTATTTGGGAGGGGAATTGACGATGCAAGGAAAAGAATTTGGACAGCATTTGAAACAGCTTCGATTAAATAGGGGCTGGACCAAGGAGCAATTGTGTGGTGATGAGTCAAAGCTTTCTATACGGCAGTTAACGCGTTTGGAGTCCAGCATTTCCCAGCCGACTCTCTCTACTTTAGAATATCTTGCTTCCTGTCTAGAGGTCGATTTGGCAACCTTGACAGGAAGTAAAAAAGAAGATGTAGCTCTACCTGCTGATTACCAGCGCTTGAAGTATAAGCTGATTCGGACGACCACTTATGGCAATACCAAAGTCTTGTCCGAATTGGAGCATATCATAGATGAGATTTTTGAAGTTTATTATGATGATTTGCCAGAAGCTGAGCAGAATGTAATGGATATCTTGCAATCAAAGATTTATACTTATACTTCTGAGAAATTCCAGAAGTATGGAATGACTCTCTTTTCCCAGCATTTGGATGATTTGCAAAGTAAAAAGCATTATGACGTGAATGACTTACTCTACATCCAGCTCTATCAGATCTATGTGGGAGATGAAGAGGAGATTCGGTCAGCTAAGTTTGATAAGGAATTATATACAAGAATCGCTCGGCGATTACTGCAGTCAGTTGACTATATTCCAAATGAATATCTCTTTCTCATGCGAGATGCTCTACTAACAATCCCAGGTATTGAGTGCGAGCGAAAAGAGTTCATTTATACAAAAGATACACTCAACAAACTTAATATAATCATGGAATTGACAGAGGACTATCAAAAGAAACCGCTGATAAGAATGTTAGAGGGAGAATATGAGCTTTTCGTACACAAGGACGAGAAAAAGGCTCAACAATACTACGAAGAGGGACTGACGCTGGCGAAATTGTTAGGTCATACTTTTCTATCTAAAAAAATGTCTGAGGAGTGGAATAAAGAACTTCGGCTCTATCATCAAGGCTAGCAGGACATCTATGTCCTGTTTTGGCAAAATCTTTCGTGTTATAATTAGGCAAACCTAAAGGAGGTCCTTTTATGAAAAATGCAAAATTAATGTTTCTTGCGACTGCGCTCGCTTCTTCTATTGTCTTGCTTGGTGCTTGCAGTAAACAGCAGGAGAAGCAAACATCTCAAAATAGCAGCTCTAGCCAAACAGTTCAAACTTCTAAATTAGATTCTAAGTCTGAAGCGAAAGCTGTTCAATCAGCTAGCCAAGATGAAACTAATGTAGCGTCAGTATCTTCTGAAGCTCAGCCTAAAAATGAAACAAAGTCTGACGCGAAAGACCCAGCGACTCCAGCAACGAGTATTGACGTCAATGCTTTGGCAGCAGGAGATTTTTCGACTGTAGCCGGTACTTGGCAAAATGATTTGGGGGATGTGATAGTATTGAATAATCAAGGGGTTGTTTCTCATACTCTGAATGGAAAAGAATCCAGCGATTATACTTTACTAAAAGGTCAAGTAAGCGATGGTAGTTATGTATCTACTCTTGCTTATACTGCTGGTAGCAGCAGCGCAACCTTTTTAGTGATTCCTGAAGGAGCTGTTTTGCCTGATACTGGAAACGAAAATCCTAAAGCACAGATTCGAGTTGGACAAGATGCTATCACTGCTTCCCAGCATCCGTATTATCGAGTAGCTGATTAACTAATTTTACTTGATTATTATATGTTTGAAACTTAGAGGAGGTTCCCTTTATGAAAAATGCTAAATTTCTGCTTACTAGTACAACGCTTGTTGCGTCCGTTTTCTTACTTATTTCTTGTGGCAAACAGCAGGAGAAGCAAACATCTCAAAGCAGTAGCTCTAGTCAAACAGTTCAAACTTCTAAATCGGATGTCAAGTCTGAATCAAAAGCTATTCAATCAGCTAGCCAAGATGAAACTGATGTAGCGTCAGCATCTTCTGAAGCTCAGCCTAAAAATGAAACAAAGTCTGACACGAAAGATTCAGCCACTCCAGCAGCAGGTATTGATGTCAATGCTTTGGCGGCAGGAGATTTTTCTACTGTGGCTGGTACCTGGCAAAATGATTTGGGAGATCAATTTGTTATTGATGGCAATGGTTCAACAGTGCTCAAACGAAGTTCAGGAGAAGTGATTGACAATAATACCTTTTACAATGGTAGAGTTGATAATAATAAATATGTCGTATCTTTTGGGTACTATAGCTCTGGTAGCAGTGATCCCTTGTTCTTTATTCCAGAAGGTGCTGCATTGCCCTTGACAGGTAATCCTGCTCCAAAAGAACAATTGCAACTAGGTAGCGATGCTATCACTGCTTCACAGCATCCGTATTATCGCGTATCTAATTAGTGACTGTATAGGTGGGGTTAGGGATGATGTTCCCAGCTCCACCTTTATTTGGATAAAGATATGAAGGGAGTAAAAAATGGCCACCTTAATGATGAAAAAAATAGCTGAGGACTTAAATAAGATTAGAGTATTGGATGAAAATGGAGCTTTGGTGGCTTACTATGCCCTTCTGCCGGCTGACTTTTCTGGTGGTGACAGCAAGCTTTATCTTGAAAATCCAACGAGTCAAAGGCGGATGTATAGAATTTATCAAAATATGAAACCCTTTTTATTTCCTATTGTCCCAGCTCATGATTGTACCGTGATTTATCTAACATCTGAGGCTGGAGTTGAGATTACAGTCGCAGAACATCTGGAAGAATATATCTACGATAATCAATAGATTAATAGTCAGTCAAAACCCCTCTTTCCGTATTTTGGAAAGAGGGATTCTTTGTCTTATAAACCGTAATTATAGTCGTCATCCTGCATGGCTTCAACTTCGCCCAGCAGGTAGCCGTTACCTACTTGGGAGAAGAAGTCATGGTTGGAAGTACCAGTTGAGATACCGTTCATGACGATAGGATTGACATCGTCCGCTGAGTCTGGGAAGAGGGGATCCTGCCCCAGATTCATCAGAGCCTTGTTGGCATTGTAGCGCAGGAAAGTCTTGACTTCTTCGGTCCAGCCGACTGTGTCATACAGGCTTTCAGTGTATCCTTCTTCATTTTCATAGAGGGTGTAGAGCAGGTCGTACATCCATTCTTTGAGTTTTTCTTGCTCGTCTTCTGGCAATTCGTTAAAGGCTAGCTGGAACTTATAGCCGATATAGGTTCCATGGACAGACTCATCACGGATAATCAGCTTGATAATCTCAGCGACGTTAGCCAGTTTGTTATTACCAAGATAGTAGAGCGGAGTAAAGAAACCAGAATAGAAGAGGAAGGTTTCCAAGAAAACGCTGGCTATTTTCTTTTCCAGAGCTGTACCATTCAGGTAAATTTCGTTGATAATCTCAGCTTTCTTTTGCAAGTATGGATTGGTGTTGGTCCAGGCAAAGATTTCATCGATTTCTGACTTGGTATTGAGCGTAGAAAAGATAGAAGAGTAAGACTTGGCGTGAACGGACTCCATAAATTGAATGTTGTTGAAGACAGCTTCTTCATGGGCTGTGCGGACATCCTTGCGCAGGGCATCCACACCAGACTCAGACTGGAGGGTATCCAGCAGGGTCAGGCCACCGAAGACCTTACCAACTAAATCCTTTTCCTTGTGGGACAGCTTTCTCCAGTCATCCAGATCATTGGATAGGGGAATCCGCGTATCCAGCCAGAATTGCTCAGTCAGTTTTTCCCAGGTGGACTTATCGATGACATCTTCGATAGCGTTCCAGTTAATGGCTTTGTAGTAAGTTTGCATTCTTTCTCCTTTAGTAGATGGTACGACCTAATGGGGTATCAGCTATCCCTTCTTGGATACTGTCCCAATGCTTCACGATTTTACCTTCCTGACAATGATGAGGAAGGTAAAATTGTAACATGGTCGAATTTCCTTTTCTTTTTCTAAAATCTCTTGTTAGATGACACAGCTTTCACATTGGTTGGCACCTACTTCGCCGCCATCATCAGTAAAGGTGCGGACGTAGTAGATGGACTTGATTCCCTTGTTGAAGGCATAGTTACGCAGGATAGAAAGATCGCGGGTTGTCTGCTTGCTTTCTTTTTTCCATTCGTAGAGGCCTTTAGGGATATCGCTGCGCATAAAGAGAGTCAGGGAAAGTCCTTGATCCACGTGCTCAGTTGCGGCTGCATAAACATCGATAACCTTGCGCATGTCCATGTCATAAGCACTGGTGTAGTAAGGAATAGTCTCCGTTGATAGACCAGCAGCAGGATAATAGATTTTACCGATTTTCTTTTCTTGACGTTCTTCGATCCGTTGAGTAATTGGATGAATTGAAGCAGAAACGTCATTGATGTAGCTGATAGAGCCATTTGGTGCAACGGCCAAGCGGTTTTGGTGGTAGAGACCATCAGCCTTGATCTTGTCGCGCAACTCTGCCCAATCCTCTGCAGACGGGATAAAGATGCCTGCGAAGAGTTCTTTGACACGGTCAGACTTAGGTACAAATTCACCCGTCAGGTACTTGTCAAAGTAAGTGCCGTTGGCATAGTCAGATTTTTCAAAGTTGTGGAAGGTCACGCCACGTTCGCGAGCGATATTGTTAGACTCAACTAAAGTCCAGTAGTTCATGAGCATGAAGTAGATGCTAGTGAACTCTACAGCTTCCGCAGATCCATAATCGATCAACTGCTGAGCTAAGTAGCTGTGCAGTCCCATAGCTCCCAGACCAAAGGTGTGCGCCAGACTATTACCATTGTCGATAGAAGGTACAGCTGTGATGTGCGAGCTGTCTGTGACAAAGGTCAAAGCGCGTGTCATAGTTCGGATGGATTTTCCGAAGTCAGGCGAAGTCATCATGTTGACAACGTTCGTAGAGCCTAAGTTACATGATACGTCTGTTCCTAGGTGAAGATACTCTTGCGCATCATTCAAAAGGCTAGGCTCTTGCACCTGCAGGATTTCAGAGCAAAGGTTACTCATGACGATTTTACCGTCAATTGGATTTGAACGGTTGGCCGTATCAATGTTTACGACATAAGGATAGCCAGATTCTTGTTGGAGTTTGGAAATTTCTGTTTCCAAATCACGGGCCTTGATCTTGGTCTTAGTGATATTTGGATTAGCGACCAATTCATCGTATTTTTCAGTGATGTCAAGGTAGGCAAATGGCACTCCATACTCGCGTTCAACAGAATATGGGCTGAAGAGATACATTTCTTCATTTTTACGCGCTAATTCGTAGAACTTATCCGGAATGACAACGCCGAGTGAGAGGGTTTTAACCCGAACTTTTTCGTCAGCATTTTCTTTCTTGGTAGAAAGGAAGGCGATGATATCTGGGTGGAAGACATTGAGGTAAACAACCCCAGCTCCCTGACGTTGGCCCAGCTGGTTAGAGTAGGAGAAGCTGTCCTCAAAGAGTTTCATAACAGGCACAACCCCAGATGCAGCACCTTCATAGCCCTTGATAGGAGCTCCAGCTTCCCGCAGATTGCTGAGGGAAATACCGACCCCGCCTCCGATACGAGACAATTGCAGGGCAGAGTTGATGGAGCGGCCGATAGAGTTCATGTCATCTGTTACTTGGATGAGGAAGCAGGAAACCAGTTCACCGCGACGAGCCCGACCAGCGTTGAGGAAGCTTGGTGTCGCCGGTTGGTAGCGTTGGTGGATGATTTCATTAGCAATCTCCTTGGCAATGGCTTCATCTCCGTTGGCAAAGTAGAGGGCGTTGAAGAGTACCCGATCTTCCATGCTTTCCAGATAGTATTCACCATCATTGGTCTTCAGTGCATACTGGTTGTAGAACTTATAAGCAGCCATGAAAGATTTAAACTTGAAATCTTGAGCATGGATAAAAGCAGTCAACTCCTCGATGTATTCAGGAGAATAAAGTTCAATAAATTCCTTTTCCAAATAGTTTTCTTCTATTAAATATTTAATTTTTTCTGTGATAGAAGAAAATTGCTTGGTGTTTGGCTCAACGTTTTCTTTAAAAAAAGCTTTTAAGGCTTCTTGATCTTTATGAAGCATAATCTGACCATTAACTGGACGGTTGATTTCGTTGTTGAGTCGGAAGTATGTCACATCCTCTAAATGTTTGAGTCCCATGTTTTTCCTTTTCTATATAAATAAGATAATTAGCTAGCGGAAAAATATCCGCCTTACAAAAGAAACGGCCCCTATGAGCATAGGAGCTGCAGTTTGCCCTGATAATCTGTCTTTTAGTTTATCTCCCAATCAAGGCGCGCCGCCCTCAAAATAAACTACATTAAGACAATTTTTTCAATTTACCAGGTTGGAAACCAGAAAATGCCTCAGTTGCTGTCTGAATCACAGGAGCAGCATTGAAACCAAGATCTTTGACATGGTCAATAAATTCTGGCTGTTCGTCCAAATTGATTTCGCGGTATTCTACATGATTAGTATCTAAGAAGCGCTTGGTCATTTTGCACTGAACGCAGTTGTTTTTTGAGTAAATAGTTACCATTAAAAATTCCTCTAAACTTTCGTTTTTTCTTTTAAATAATACGAAACTAGTATATCTAAAAGAAAATAGAATGTCAATAGTTTTGAACTAAATATTGTGTGATATTTTGTTATAGGATAGATTACAATACAATATATAGTGTTTATATAAACGATGAAAAGAAGTGAAAAATTGCAGAAAGGGAGCAAAATGCTGTTGCAGCAATGCTTAAACAAGTCTTAAAATGTTAGATAAATGACTGGAAGATTTTCCTCCCAAAAACCAAAATCCAATATCTTGTGTTACAGAATTTAGGGAATCACTAGTAGGAGTGGAGGGGGAGTTTATATTCTTATTTTTATAACAATTAGTTTCTATAAAATAAGAAATTTATGATTAAAAACTTAGTGGAAGCAATTTTTGAATAAAGCTTGAGGAATGTGGGATTTAGCTCGAAAATTCTCTCTTCAATATAATAAGAAGAGTTTTCATTTCCTAAGAAATATTTTGTAAGCGGGCTATAAAATTCTTGAAAAAGATTTCAAAAGGTGATATAATATCAACTTGTAAGGGTTATCACAATAACTCAAAAAGAATTATTTAAAAGGAGAGTCTAACTATGGCTTCTAAAGATTTCCACATTGTAGCAGAAACAGGTATTCACGCACGTCCAGCAACTTTGTTGGTTCAAACTGCTAGCAAATTCGCTTCAGACATCACGCTTGAATACAAAGGTAAATCAGTAAACTTGAAATCTATCATGGGTGTTATGAGTCTCGGTGTTGGCCAAGGAGCTGATGTTAAGATCTCAGCTGAAGGTGCAGATGCAGACGATGCTATCGCTGCAATCTCTGAAACAATGGAAAAAGAAGGATTGGCTTAATATGACAGAAATGCTTAAAGGAATTGCAGCATCTGACGGTGTTGCCGTTGCTAAGGCATATCTATTAGTTCAACCGGATTTATCATTTGAGACTGTTTCAGTCGAAGATACGAATGCAGAAGAGGCTCGTTTGGATGCAGCTCTTGAAGCTTCACAGAACGAGCTTTCTGTTATCCGTGAGAAAGCAGTAGATAGCCTTGGTGAGGAAGCCGCTCAGGTATTTGACGCTCACTTAATGGTACTTGCTGACCCTGAAATGGTTGGGCAAATCAAAGAAACAATCCGTGCGAAAAAGACCAATGCAGAAGCTGGTCTGAAAGAAGTAACGGACATGTTTATCACTCTCTTTGAAAACATGGACGACAATCCATATATGCAGGAACGTGCGGCAGATATCCGCGACGTGACAAAGCGTGTTCTTGCTAACCTTCTGGGCAAGAAATTGCCAAATCCAGCGTCTATCAATGAAGAATCAGTTGTGATTGCTCATGACTTGACTCCTTCTGATACAGCACAGCTGGATAAGAAATTTGTTAAAGCTTTTGTAACCAATATCGGCGGCCGTACAAGCCACTCTGCTATCATGGCTCGTACGCTTGAAATCGCAGCAGTATTGGGAACTAATAATATTACTGAGCTTGTAAAAGATGGCGATGTGATTGCGGCTAACGGTATCACTGGTGAAGTGATTATCAACCCAACTGAAGAGCAAATCGCAGCATTTAAAGCTGCTGGTGAGGCTTATGCTAAGCAAAAAGCTGAATGGGAATTGCTTAAGGATGCTCAGACTGTGACTGCAGACGGCAAGCACTTCGAATTGGCAGCCAATATCGGTACGCCAAAAGATGTTGAAGGTGTCAATGCTAACGGTGCAGAAGCAGTTGGTCTTTACCGGACTGAGTTCCTTTACATGGATTCTCAAGACTTCCCGACAGAAGATGAGCAGTATGAAGCATACAAGGCTGTACTTGAAGGCATGAATGGAAAACCAGTTGTTGTTCGTACTATGGACATCGGTGGAGATAAGGAACTTCCTTACTTCGATATGCCGCATGAAATGAACCCATTCCTTGGTTTCCGTGCTTTGCGTATCTCTATCTCTGAAACTGGCGATGCTATGTTCCGTACACAAATCCGCGCTCTCTTGCGTGCTTCTGTACATGGACAATTGCGTATCATGTTCCCAATGGTAGCCCTTCTGACAGAATTCCGCAAAGCTAAAGCGGTTTATGATGAAGAAAAAGCTAAGCTGCAGGCTGAAGGAGTTGCAGTAGCAGATAATATCCAAGTGGGTATCATGATTGAAATCCCAGCAGCAGCTATGTTGGCGGATCAATTTGCCAAGGAAGTAGACTTCTTCTCTATCGGTACCAACGACTTGATCCAGTATACTATGGCAGCTGACCGGATGAATGAGCAAGTCTCTTACCTCTATCAACCTTACAACCCTTCTATCCTTCGCTTGATCAACAATGTTATCAAGGCAGCTCATGCTGAAGGCAAGTGGGCAGGTATGTGTGGAGAAATGGCCGGTGACCAAACAGCGGTGCCATTGCTCGTAGGTATGGGCTTGGATGAATTCTCTATGAGTGCGACTTCAGTTCTTCGGACTCGTAGCCTCATGAAGAAGCTGGATACGAAGAAGATGGAAGAACTGGCTCAGCGTGCACTGACTGAATGTGCAACGATGGAAGAAGTTCTTGAACTTGAAAAAGAATATCTGGACTTCGATTAATCTGAAAAATTAAGATCAGGAAAAATTTCCTGGTCTTTTTTAGTTTTCTTCAAAGGCATAGTGAAGTTTGTGCAGAAAGTTGAAATCAAAGAAAGCAGAAAATAAGCAGATCTAATATGAACAAATTTAGATAATCTATCTTAATTGTGAAAAAATTCTTTAAATTTATAACTTTTGGTTGAAATTTTCAGAAAATTTGGTAAAATAATATTTAATAACATTTTGGAGGGGACAAGTGACACAATATAAAAACTATATAAATGGAGAGTGGAAAGTTTCTGAAAATGAAATTACCATCTCATCTCCTATCAACAATGAGATTTTAGGAACTGTGCCTGCCATGACTCAGGCAGAGGTCGACTATGCGATGGCGAGCGCTCGTGCGGCTTTGCCAGCTTGGCGAGCTCTTTCAGCAGTTGAACGTGCAGCTTATTTGCATAAGGTTGCAGATATTTTGGAGCGCGATCAGGAGAAGATCGGTGAAATCCTTGCAAAAGAAGTTGCCAAGGGTATCAAAGCGGCAGTCGGAGAGGTAGTCCGGACAGCAGACTTGATTCGCTATGCGGCTGAAGAAGGCATTCGTATTCACGGACAGGTTATGGAAGGTGGCGGCTTTGAAGCTGCCAGCAAGAAGAAATTGGCTGTGGTTCGTCGTGAGCCTGTAGGAGTTGTACTGGCCATTGCGCCATTTAACTACCCAGTCAATCTGTCTGGTTCTAAGATTGCTCCTGCCCTTATCGGCGGAAACGTCGTGATGTTTAAGCCACCTACTCAAGGTTCAATCTCTGGTCTGCTCTTGGCTCAGGCTTTTGCTGAGGCTGGTCTGCCTGCTGGTGTTTTCAATACCATCACAGGACGTGGTTCAGAAATCGGGGACTACATCATTGAGCATAAGGAAGTAAACTACATTAACTTTACTGGCTCCACTCCAATCGGTGAGCGCATCGGTAAGTTGGCTGGTATGCGTCCAATTATGTTAGAATTGGGTGGTAAGGATGCTGCAGTTGTGCTGGAAGATGCTGACTTGGAGCATGCAGCTAAGCAGATTGTTGGCGGGGCATACAGTTATTCCGGTCAGCGCTGTACGGCTATTAAACGTGTCATTGTCATGGAGAGCGTAGCAGATAAATTAGCGGCGCTGATTAAGGCAGAGGTAGAGAAACTGACGGTTGGTGATCCCTTTGATAATGCGGATATCACACCAGTCATTGATCATGCATCAGCAGATTTCATCTGGGGCTTGATTGAAGATGCTCAAGAAAAGGGAGCGTCAGCCTTGACAGAAATCAAACGTGAAGCAAATCTCATCTGGCCTGCCTTGTTTGACCATGTGACACTGGATATGAAATTAGCTTGGGAAGAGCCATTTGGTCCTGTTCTTCCGATTATTCGTGTGACTTCCGTTGAAGAGGCTATTCAGATCTGTAACCAGTCAGAGTTTGGTCTTCAATCTTCAGTCTTTACAAATGATTTCCCTAAAGCATTTGAAATTGCTGAGAAACTGGAAGTGGGTACTGTACACATCAATAATAAGACCCAACGTGGTCCAGATAACTTCCCATTCCTTGGAGTTAAGGGATCTGGAGCCGGAGTGCAAGGGATTCGTTACAGTATCGAAGCGATGACACAAGTGAAATCCATCGTGTTTGATGTGAAATAATGAGAAAGGCGGCTTTGTGCGGTCTTTTTTCTTACCTTGATGAACTTGTAAATTTAACAAGATTATCGAACCATTTGAAAAGAATCAAGCATTTATATGTTTAATTGCTTATTATTTTAAAATGTAAATTTACATATTGGTCTATATCTTTATGAAAATTTTCATATTTTTCTTGTTTTGGATAGCTCCTATATTTAGCGAAAAAGGAATTAAAATATACTGAGAGACACAAAATGCAGTGTTTTCTCTCTCATTTATTACTAATTTCAGCTAATGTTCGGTTTTAGTAATTTTCCGTAAGGATATTTGAAATTTACTTGAAAAAGAGATAAAAATAATGTAGAATAGTATTATAGAAAACGCTTACAAATAGAAAGGTGATTGCATGGATAAGAACGAAGCATTAAGAACCTTTACAACAGGTGAAAACTTTCATTTACAGCATTATCTAGGGGCGCATCAGGATGAAGTGGACGGCAAGTCTGGCTACTCTTTCCGCGTTTGGGCACCTAATGCTCAGAGTGTCCATTTGATTGGAGATTTCACCAATTGGTATGAAGAGCAGATTCCTATGATCCGAAATGAAGCGGGCGTTTGGGAAGTCTTCACAGAGCTGCCTAAGGAAGGAGATATTTACAAGTACAATATCAAGCGCAGCAGTGGTCAGGAAATTTTGAAAATTGATCCGCTGGCTATCTATCTGGAAGAGCGTCCGGGCACGGGAGCAGTTATTCGCACTATTCCTGAGAAGAAGTGGAAAGACGGTCTTTGGCTGGCACGCCGGAAGCGTTGGGGCTTCTTCTCTCGGCCGGTCAATATCTATGAAGTGCATGCTGGCTCTTGGAAACGCAATGAAGACGGCAGTCCTTATAGCTTTGCCCAGTTAAAAGAAGACTTGATTCCGTATCTGGTGGAGATGAACTACACACATGTGGAATTCATGCCGCTTATGGCTCACCCGCTGGGACTTAGCTGGGGCTATCAGCTTATGGGCTACTTCGCCTTTGAGCATACCTATGGTACGCCAGAGGAGTTTCAGGATTTTGTCGAAGAATGTCACTTGAACAATATCGGGGTCATTGTGGACTGGGTACCAGGTCACTTCACTATTAATGATGATGCTTTGGCTTACTATGATGGGACACCAACTTTCGAGTATCAGGACCACGATCGGGCTCATAACTATGGCTGGGGTGCTCTCAACTTTGATTTGGGTAAAAATCAGGTTCAGTCTTTCTTGATTTCCAGCATTAAATTTTGGATTGATTTTTATCATCTGGACGGAATTCGGGTTGATGCTGTCAGCAATATGCTCTATCTGGACTATGACAGCGGTCCTTGGCAGCCAAATAAAGATGGAGGCAATCGCAATTATGAAGGCTATTACTTCCTGCAGCGTCTCAATACGGTTATCAAATTAGCTCATCCTGATGTCATGATGATTGCAGAGGAAAGCTCCTCAGAGACCAAGATTACTGGCATGAGAGAGCTGGGTGGTCTAGGTTTTGACTACAAGTGGAATATGGGCTGGATGAATGATATCCTTCGTTTCTACGAGGAAGATCCGATTTATCGTAAGTACGATTTTAATCTGGTAACCTTTAGCTTTATGTACGTATTCTCTGAAAACTTCCTACTGCCATTCTCGCATGATGAAGTGGTTCACGGCAAGAAGAGTCTTATGCACAAGATGTGGGGCGACCGTTACAATCAATTCGCAGGGCTCCGCAACTTGCTGACCTACCAAATCTGCCATCCGGGAAAGAAATTGCTCTTTATGGGATCAGAATTTGGTCAGTTCCTAGAATGGAAGTCAGAAGAGCAACTAGAATGGTCGAATCTGGACGATCAGATGAACAAGAAGATGCAGGGCTTTACTGCTGCACTCAATGCCTTCTATAAAGACAATCGTCCGCTTTGGGAGATTGACCTGAGCTACGATGGCATCGAAATTATTGATGCGGATAATACTGATCAAAGTGTCCTCTCCTTTATCCGTAAGACAGAAAAAGGAGATATGTTAGTTTGTGTATTCAATATGGCGCCTGTAGAGCGGAAGAACTTTACCATTGGTGTTCCAGTGGAAGCCACTTATGAAGAAGTATGGAACACTGAATTAGAAGAATGGGGAGGTGTTTGGAAGGAACATAATGAAACAGTTCAGTCTCAAGAAGGACTTTGGAAAGATTATCCACAGACCTTGACCTTTACACTGCCAGCTCTTGGAGCCAGCATCTGGAAGATCAAGCGTCGGATTGCTCGAAAAAATGTTAAAAAAGATTCCACAAAGGAGTAATAGTCTATGAAGAATGAAATGCTAGCTTTGATTCTTGCCGGCGGGCAAGGAACTCGTCTTGGAAAGCTCACACAGAGTATCGCAAAACCTGCGGTACAGTTTGGCGGTCGCTATCGTATTATTGACTTCGCCTTGTCTAATTGTGCCAACTCCGGTATTCACAATGTCGGTGTCATTACTCAATACCAACCACTAGCTCTGAACAGTCATATCGGAAATGGTTCTAGCTGGGGTCTCGATGGTATTAACTCAGGCGTGTCCATTCTTCAGCCTTATTCTGCGAGCGAAGGAAATCGTTGGTTTGAAGGTACCAGCCATGCGATTTATCAAAATATCGACTATATCGACAGCATCAATCCTGAGTATGTCCTGATTTTGTCTGGGGACCATATCTACAAGATGGACTATGATGATATGCTTCAGTCTCACAAGGACAACAATGCCAGCTTGACAGTTGCCGTTCTGGATGTGCCTCTCAAAGAAGCCAGCCGTTTTGGTATCATGAATACAGATGCTAATAATCGGATTGTTGAATTTGAGGAAAAACCAGAAAATCCTAAGTCAACCAAGGCTTCGATGGGGATTTATATCTTTGACTGGCAGCGTCTGCGCAATATGCTGGTAGCTGCTGAAAAGAGTAATGTGGATATGTCTGACTTTGGTAAGAATGTTATCCCTAACTACCTTGAATCTGGCGAAAGCGTTTATGCTTATGACTTTGCAGGCTATTGGAAAGACGTTGGTACAGTAGAGTCTCTCTGGGAAGCCAATATGGAATACATCAGCCCAGAAAATGCTCTGGATAGCCGCAATCGTCGCTGGAAAATTTATTCTCGCAACTTGATTTCTCCGCCAAACTTCATCAGTGAAAATTCCCATGTAGAAGATTCGCTGGTCGTTGATGGCTGTTTCGTTGACGGTACAGTAAAACACTCTATTCTTTCTACTGGTGCTCAAGTTAAAAAGGGCGCAGTCATTGAAGACTCTGTCATCATGAGTGGAGCTGTTATTGGCAAAGACGCTAAGATTAAGCGGGCCATTATCGGTGAAGGTGCGATCATCTCTGATGGTGTAGAGATTGATGGTACAGAGGAAGTATATGTTGTCGGATACAACGAGAAAGTGGGGGTACCAAAAGATGAAGATTGATAAATACTCAGCAATTTTAGGAAACACAGTCGGCTTCCATGATATGTCAACTCTGACAAATCATCGTCCAGTAGCAAGTTTGCCATTCGGTGGGAAATACCGCTTGATTGACTTCCCGCTTTCAAGTCTTGCCAATGCTGGTATCCGCAGTGTCTTTGGTATCTTCCAGCAGGACAATATTAGCTCTGTCTTTGACCATATTCGTTCAGGTCGTGAGTGGGGTCTGTCTACCTTGCTCAGCCACTATTACTTGGGAATTTACAATACCCGTGTAGAAAGCTCTACAGTCGGTGAGGAATACTATGATCAGCTTTTGACCTACCTTAAACGTTCTGGTTCCAACCAAACTGTCGCACTTAACTGCGATATCTTGGTCAATATTGACCTCAATCAAGTTTTCCACTTGCACAATACAACAGAGCAGCCGATTACAGTTGTCTATAAGAAATTGCACAAGGAAAATATCTCAGATGTAAATGCTGTCCTAGATATTGATGAGACAGACCATGTCAGAGGGCATAAACTCTTTGATGGCCGAGAAGATGCTGAGCTCTTCAATATGTCTACAGACATCTTTGTGGTAGATACTCCATGGCTGATTGAAAAGCTGGAAGAAGAAGCTAAGAAAGAGCATCCGCAAAAACTTCGCTATGTCC
The DNA here is from genome assembly GCF_020729725.1 of Streptococcus sanguinis. Taxonomy (GTDB): domain Bacteria; phylum Bacillota; class Bacilli; order Lactobacillales; family Streptococcaceae; genus Streptococcus; species Streptococcus sanguinis_V. The sequence goes on from NZ_JAJEPA010000012.1 coordinate 611,677, forward strand.
TGCGTGATTTAGCGACTCAGGAAGGGGCATTTGCCTACGAATATACAGGCTATCTGGCTAATATCTATTCTGTAGAGACCTACTACAGATCTAATATCGATATGCTGGAAAGTAAGAAATTTTACTCTCTCTTCAGTCCGAACCAAAAGATTTACACCAAGGTTAAGAATGAAGAGCCGACTTACTATGCTGAGTCTTCAAAAGTATCTCGCTCCCAGTTTGCGTCAGGAAGCATTGTGGAAGGTGAAGTCATCAATTCTGTGATTTCACGGAATACCAAGATTAAGACTGGAAGCAGTGTCAAACACAGTGTTCTCTTCCCTCGAGTGAAAGTTGGAGAAAATGCAACTGTCGAGTATGCGATTGTGGACAAGGGTGTTGAAATTGGCGAAGGAGTGGTGATTCGCGGAACAGCAGAAGACCCAATCGTAGTCAAGAAGGGCCAAAAAGTTACAGAGGACATAATTCGATGAAGATTTTATTTGCAGCAGCAGAAGGAGCCCCATTTTCTAAGACAGGTGGTTTGGGAGACGTTATCGGCGCTCTCCCCAAATCACTGGTCAAGGCTGGCCATGAAGTTGGTGTCATTCTGCCATACTATGACATGACCCATGCCAAATTTGGCGACCAAGTGGAAGACCTTTTCTATTTTGAAGTCAGCGTTGGCTGGCGTCGCCAATACGTTGGGGTCAAGCGACTGGTCTTGAATGGTGTGTCCTTCTATTTTATTGACAATCAGCATTATTTCTTCCGCGGTCATGTTTACGGGGATTTTGATGATGGTGAGCGCTTTGCTTACTTCCAGTTAGCAGCCGTAGAGCTGATGGAGCGGATTGATTTTATTCCAGATGTTCTGCATGTTCACGATTATCATACAGCTATGATTCCTTTCTTGGTTAAGGAAAAATACCATTGGATTCAAGCATATCAGAATATCAAGACTATCTTGACCATCCATAATCTGGAGTTCCAAGGTCAATTCCCTGACAGCATGCTTTGGGAACTATTTGGAGTAGGCTATGAGCGCTATGCAGACGGAACCCTGCGTTGGAATGACTGTCTCAACTGGATGAAGGCTGGCATTCTCTATGCGGACCGAGTGACAACTGTATCACCAAGCTATGCAGGTGAAATCCGTACACCAGAATTTGGCTGCCATTTGGATCAAATCCTGCGGATGGAGTCCGGTAAGTTGGTCGGAATTGTCAATGGTATAGATACAGATATCTATAATCCAGAAACGGATCCGCTATTAGCCCATCACTTTGACAAATCTGACTTATCTGGTAAACTAGAAAACAAGCGAGCTTTGCAAGAACGGGTTGGTCTGCCTGTGCGTGACGATGTGCCGGTAGTTGGGATTGTTTCCCGTCTGACCCGTCAGAAAGGCTTTGACTTGGTAGTGGAAGAGTTGCACAATCTCCTGCAGGAAGATGTGCAGATTATCCTCTTGGGAACAGGGGATCCAGCTTTTGAGCAGGCTTTCGCTTGGTTTGGTCATGCCTATCCTGATAAGCTTTCAGCCAACATCCTCTTTGATGTGACCTTGGCTCAGGAGATCTATGCTGCCAGCGATATTTTCCTTATGCCAAGCCGCTTCGAGCCTTGTGGCCTGTCACAAATGATGGCTATGCGCTATGGAACCTTGCCTTTGGTGCATGAAGTGGGCGGTCTGCGTGATACCGTCGAACCTTACAATGTCTATACAGGACAGGGAACGGGCTTTAGCTTCAATAACTTTTCTGGATACTGGCTGACCTGGACCTTCAAGGAGGCCCTTAAGCTCTATGCCAATGACAAGGAAGCTTGGAAATCTCTGCAAGAGCAGGCGATGGAGAGAGACTTCTCTTGGGATACAGCCAGCCAGGCTTACAGTGATTTATATCAATCACTCCTATAACATTTACTTTGGAATCAGTATAAACAAATCCTCTCTTGCCCATAGGACAAGGGAGGATTTCCGTGAGAATTACATTTTTATATATTATCATACTGTTTTGGAGCCCTGTTTGCAGCTTGTGGCTGAAGCGAGTGCTTCTCATCTTGATTGAAAAAAAGTATTTCTACGTTTAAATCTGCTTCCCGCTATTAAGAAAGGGAGATAACCATCCACTATGGAACTAACAAAAGAACGTTTTATTCGAGATTTTAAGGATATTCTACATGAAAGACAGCTGATTAAGGTTGCTGATGCGACTTCAGTGGAGCTTTTTCAGGCTTTAGCCAGCACCATCCGCAAGTATATCACGCCCCTGTGGCTGGAGCGTCGCAATCAGTTGATTGAGCAGCAGCAAAAGACAGCTTATTACTTTTCTATCGAGTTTCTTCCAGGTCGTATGCTGGAAACCAATTTGCTCAACTTAGGAATCCTCGATACGGTCAAGGAAGGCTTTGCCGATTTGGGCGTTGACTTTGAGGATGTTAAGAATGCTGAGTACGATATGGCCTTGGGGAATGGTGGTCTGGGCCGCTTAGCGGCTGCCTTCATGGACTCGCTGGCAACCACTGGCTATCCAGGATTTGGAAATGGGATTCGCTATCGCTATGGCCTCTTTAAGCAACGCATCGTAGATGGCTATCAGGTAGAAATTCCTGATGCTTGGTTTGGCAGTCTAGGCAATGTCTGGGAGACCCGTAAGGACCATGATATTGTTGATGTTAAAATCTTCGGAAATGTTTCCCTCCATGCCAATGAAAAGGGCCGGATCGTGCCACTTTATGAGAATTCCAAAACCTTGCGTGCTGTTCCTTACGATGTGCCGCAGATTGGCTTTGGCAATGATAATGTCAACAATCTCCGGCTTTGGGATGTTGAAATTCCAGAGGAGCATGAACTGGACTATCCGACCATTGAGGCTCGTCGCCGGGTGCAAGATATCACTGCCATTCTCTATCCAGACGATTCTAGCTACGAAGGAAAAGAGCTGCGCTTGATTCAGGAATACTTTATGACCAGTGCAGGTCTGCAGACCATTATCAAATCCTACCTTAAGCAAGGTCGCCCGCTCAAGGATATTCATGAGAAGGTCTCTGTCCATATCAACGATACCCACCCAGCTGTCGCACCGGCTGAATTTATGCGTCTCTTGATGGATGAGTACGATTTGGAATGGGCAGATGCTTGGAATGCTACAGTTAAAACCATGAGCTACACTAACCATACCATTCTGTCTGAAGCCTTGGAAAAATGGGATGCAGAGCTCTTTAAGAATGTCCTGCCGCGGGTTTATCAGATTATCCTAGAAATTGACAACCGCTATGTGGCTGAAATGGCTGGACTCAGCCTTGATCCGCAAGTCATCGAAAACACTCGGATCGTCAAGGACAATCAAATCCACATGGCTCACTTGGCTATCATCGGTGGTCATTCAATCAATGGTGTTGCCAAACTCCACACAGAATTGCTCAAAGAAGACACTTTGCGTGATTTCTACAGTATTTACCCAGAGAAGTTTAACAACAAGACCAATGGCATTATCCAGCGCCGCTGGCTGCAAATTGCGGACCAGCCTCTGTCGGCTGAGATTGATAAACTGATTGGTAAGGGCTGGAGAAGTGATATTCATGAGCTGCGCAAGCTTTTGGAATTCAAGGACAATCAGCAAGTGCTGGGCGATTTCTACCGAGTGAAGCAAGAAGCCAAGGCTCGTCTGGCTGACTTCATCAAGGAATCAACAGGAGTGGAAGTTTCTACAGAAGCCATCTTTGATGTGCAGGTGAAACGGCTCCATGCTTACAAGCGTCAGCTGCTCAACCTGCTTCATATCATCAAGCTTTACTGGGACCTCAAGGACAATCCTGACAAGGATATGGTACCGCGCGTCTTTATCTTCGGTGCCAAGGCTGCTCCAGGCTACCACTTTGCCAAGTCGGTCATTAAGCTGATCAATGAAGTGGCTAATCTGGTCAACAAGGATGAAAGTCTGCAAGGTAAACTCAAGGTTGTTTTCCTAGAAAACTACCGGGTCAGCCTGGCTGAGCTCATCATTCCTGCGGCAGATGTATCAGAGCAGATTTCTCTGGCTTCCAAGGAAGCTTCTGGTACTTCCAATATGAAGTTTATGATGACAGGTGCCATTACCCTGGCTACTCTGGATGGAGCCAATATCGAAATCAAGGACGAGGTGGGTGACGACAACATTGTCATCTTCGGGATGGACAAGGACCAAGTTTACGAGCATTATGCCCGCCACGATTACTACTCACGCGGTGTCTATGAAAGCAATCCAGACATTCGCCGAGTGGTCGATACCTTTGTCAATGGCACCATTCCAAACGTCCGTGAAGAAGGCTCTGAAATCTACGAAGCCCTCATCACCCACAATGATGAATATTTCCTCTTGGAAGATTTCCATGCCTATGTAGAAGCTCAAGAGAAGATTGATGCTCTCTATCGTGACAAAGAAAAATGGGCACGCATGAGTTTGATTAACATTGCTACTTCCGATAAGTTTACCTCAGATGATACCATTGAGCAATATGCCAAGGAAATCTGGAACTTGGAGAAATAATACTCCTGAGAAAACATGAACAATAAGAGATTGGGGCTTGGGTCTCAGTCTCTTTTGCTATCTATCTACCATCTTGTCTAAAAATATGCTATAGTAGAGAAAGTATGAGAGTCCAACTTTTAGAAAAGCAGGTAAGCAAGCATGAAAGACTACACGATTTTTTATCAACAATTAACGACTCCCTTTCGCAGTCGCCCTCAGTGGCTGAAAGGGTTGGTTTACTTCAATCGGGGAATGACCCTCTTCATACCTATCGTTTATGGTCTCGTTCTAATCAGTGCCTTTCTGACGGAAGGCTGGAAAGGGTTGCTTACTTTTTTCTTCTTACCAGCTATCGGATTTGGTCTGCTGTCGGCTATTCGTAAACGACTGAATCAAGCACGCCCTTACGAAAAATGGGCTATTCAACCCTTGCTGGCCAAGGATACATCAGGTAAGTCTATGCCCAGCCGCCATGTCTTTTCGGCGACAGTGATTTCCATGTGCCTGCTCTACTTTTTCTGGCTGCCGGGACTCCTCTGCCTCTTGCTTTCAGCAGGGCTGGCCGTAGTGCGCGTGATTGGCGGAGTGCACTATCCAAAGGATGTGCTGGTAGGCTATCTTTGCGGCATTTGCTGGGGAGCTATACTTTTTTTATTATAAAGGACCTGTTTTCGGAAGAGAGTAGACAAAGGACCTCCAGCTATATTATAATAGAAGCAGTAACAACCGTTTCGACACCAAGGGTTATTCCTTGCTGGATGTAAAAAATATTTAAGGAGTCTACTATGTCAGAACCATTATTTCTACAGTCTGTGATGCAGGAGAAGATTTGGGGCGGTACCAAGCTGCGCGATGTCTTTGGCTATGAGATTCCCAGCGACCATGTAGGAGAGTACTGGGCTATTTCGGCTCATCCTAATGGTGTGTCAACCGTTAAGAATGGACGCTTTGCAGGCCAGAAGTTAGATGTTCTCTATGCCGAGCACCGTGAGCTTTTTGGCAATCGTCTGGAGCCAGTCTTTCCACTTTTGACCAAGATTTTAGATGCTAATGACTGGCTTAGTGTTCAGGTCCATCCTGATGATGCCTATGGACTAGAGCACGAAGGGGAGCTTGGTAAGACTGAATGCTGGTATGTCATTGCTGCAGACGAAGGAGCAGAGATTATTTATGGTCACAATGCCAAGAGCAAGGAAGAGCTGCGCCAGCAGATTGAGAGCAAGGACTGGGACCATCTTCTGACCAAAATTCCAGTCAAGGCTGGTGACTTCTTCTATGTACCAAGTGGCACCATGCATGCCATTGGCTCAGGGATTTTGATTTTGGAGACTCAGCAGTCCAGTGACACGACCTACCGTGTCTATGACTTTGATCGCAAGGACGATGCTGGTAATCTTCGTGAGCTGCATTTGGAGCAGTCGATTGATGTTTTAACTATCGGTGAGCTAGCCAATAGCCGTCCTGTTACCATTCAGGCAGATAGTTTGACTTCTACTCTTTTGGTGGCCAATGACTTCTTTGCTGTTTACAAGTGGGATATCGTCGGTTCAGTCAATTTTAAAAAGACAGCAGACTATAGCTTGGTCAGTGTCTTGGAAGGTGTCGGTGAGCTAGAAGTTGGTGGGGCAGTTTATCCTCTTGAAAAAGGGGAGCATTTCATCCTGCCTAGCGATGTCACAGAATGGACCTTAGCTGGAGATTTGCAGCTGATTGTCAGCCATCCATAACTATAGGAAAATCAAGAGCAAATAATCACTTTGCTCTTTTTTCTTTAAAAAATATATGAAATAAGTGAAATTTTAATCACTTTCTTCTTATTTATATAGCAGAATAGTTTGTATATCAATAATAATTCAATTGTTTTGACAGGAAAATTTGTAAATCAAAAGAATGAAATAAAAAACGCTTACAATGGTGGCAAAAGATTGACTATTCGATATTTTAGGAGTAAACTAAGGAAGTAAATTTTAAAATATAAAGGAGAAGTCATCATGAATTTAACATATTTAGGACTTTGTTTGGCCTGCTTGGGCGTATCAATTGCTGAAGGTATGATTATGAGTAATCTATTTAAGGCAGCAGCTCGTCAGCCAGAAATTATCAATCAGTTGAGAGTTTTTTTGCTCTTAGGAATTGCATTCGTTGAAGGAACCTTCTTTGTAACAATGGCTATGGCTTTTTTTATCAAGTAAGAAAGAATTCACTTTAGAAAAGGGGGTGTCATCTGTTGGAAGAAAGTGTCAATCCGACTATCAATATGGGTCCTGTGACCTTTGATTTGACCCTGCTAGCTATGACCCTGCTGACGGTGTTTGTAACCTTTGGCTTTGTTTATTGGGCAAGTCGAAAGATGACCATTAAGCCGTCACGAAAGCAGAATGCTTTGGAATATATCTATGACTTTGTCATGGATTTTACCAAGGGAAATATTGGCGAGCACTATATGAAGAATTATTCGCTCTTTCTATTCTCCCTCTTTCTTTTCGTAGCTGTGGCGAATAACTTGGGATTAATGGCTAAGGTTCAGACAACCAATGGTTTCAATCTCTGGACATCGCCGACAGCCAATCTGGCTTTTGACTTAGGTTTCTCTCTTTTGGTGACGATTTTCTGTCATGTCGAAGGAGTCCGACGTCAAGGGATAAAAGGATATCTAAAAGGTTTTGTGACTCCGGGTATCATGACACCCATGAATATCTTGGAAGAGTTTACAAACTTTGCTTCCCTAGCCTTGCGGATTTATGGGAATATTTTTGCGGGTGAAGCATTGGCTAGTTTATTGTTAATGTTAGCAAATCAAGCTGCTTATTGGTATCCGGTTGCCTTTATTATGAACATGGTTTGGACTGGTTTTTCCATCTTTATTTCCTGTATCCAAGCCTATGTTTTTACCATGCTAACATCTATGTATCTTGGTAAGAAAATTAATGGTGAGGAAGAATAAAAAGAAAGGATAGATAAAATGAATATAACCGTAGGTGAAATTATTGGCAACTTTATCCTGATTGCTGGCTCCTTTCTTCTTTTAGTATTTCTCATTAAGAAGTTTGCTTGGGGCAATATTATCGGGATTTTAGATCAGCGTGCTCAAAAGATTTCAGACGATATTGATGGTGCAGAAGCTGCCCGTCAGAAAGCTGAAGCCTTGGCGCAAAAGCGTGAAGAAGCCTTGGCAGGAAGCCGTGAAGAAGCTGCTACTATTGTTGAAACAGCTAAAGAAACAGCTGAGAAGAACAAGGCTGGAATCCTAGCTAATGCAGCAGAAGAAGCAGGGCGCTTGAAGGCTAAAGCCAATCAGGAAATTGCCCAAAACAAGGCAGAGGCTATGAGCAGCATCAAAGGAGAAGTAGCTGACTTGACAGTAACTCTGGCTAGTAAGATTTTGAGTCAGGAGCTGGACAAGGAAGCTCAGAGCGAGCTCATTGACCGCTATATCAAACAGTTAGGAGATGCCTGATGGATAAGAAGCAATATGCAATCATTGAGAAATATGCTTTGCCTTTTGTTCAGACGGTCTTTGAAAAAGGTCAGCAAGAAGATGTTTTTGAAAAACTGAGTCAGATTAAGGCTGTTTTCGCGGAGACCGGCCTTGCTGACTTTTTGTCACATATCGGCATCAGTGACCACGAGAAAGAAAAGAGTCTGCGGCTCTTTCAAAACTCAGGCTCCCAGCTGCTTGATAATCTGATTGAAATCGTCATTCTCAATCATCGTGAGGACCTCTTTTATGAGATTGTGCTGGAGAGTCAGCACCAGCTTGAAAAGATCAGCAATGAGTTTGAGGTGACACTGCGCTCTGTTCAGCCTTTGACAGCCGGTCAGAAGGAAAAGATTCGACCAATTATTGAGCAGAAGATGGGCCTAAAAGTCCGCTCGCTCAAGGAAGAATTGGACAGCAGCTTGATTGGCGGTTTTGTCATCTCTGCCAATAACAAAACAATTGATGCAAGTATAAAACGTCAATTGCAAGTCGTAAAAGAAAAATTGAAATAGAAAGTGGTGTGAATTTTGGCGATTAACGCACAAGAAATCAGCGCTTTAATTAAGCAACAAATTGAAAATTTCCAGCCAAATTTTGACGTCACAGAAACAGGGGTCGTCACTTATATTGGTGATGGAATCGCGCGTGCTCATGGTCTGGATAAGGCTATGAGCGGAGAGCTCTTAATCTTTGAAAATGGCTCTTATGGTATGGCGCAAAATCTAGAGTCAACTGATGTTGGGATTATCATCTTGGGAGACTTTACAGACATTCGTGAGGGAGATACCATTCGCCGGACTGGTAAAATCATGGAAGTTCCTGTGGGAGAGGCCTTGATTGGACGGGTTGTTGATCCGCTGGGTCGTCCTGTTGATGGACTTGGTGACATTGTCACGGACAAGACACGTCCGGTTGAAACACCGGCTCCGGGTGTCATGCAGCGTAAGTCAGTATCTGAGCCTTTGCAGACAGGTCTCAAGGCTATTGATGCCTTGGTTCCGATTGGCCGCGGCCAGCGGGAGCTGATTATCGGGGACCGTCAGACTGGGAAGACGACCATTGCCATTGATGCCATCCTGAACCAGAAAGGTCAGGATATGATTTGTATCTATGTGGCGATTGGTCAGAAAGAATCTACAGTCCGTACACAGGTAGAAACGTTGCGTCAGTATGGTGCTTTAGACTATACGATTGTCGTGACAGCCTCTGCTTCACAGCCGTCGCCTTTGCTCTTCCTAGCGCCTTATGCTGGTGTAGCGATGGCAGAAGAGTTCATGTATAATGGCAAGCATGTTTTGATTGTCTATGATGACTTGTCTAAGCAGGCTGTAGCCTACCGTGAATTGTCCCTCTTGCTCCGTCGTCCGCCAGGCCGTGAGGCCTTTCCAGGGGATGTTTTCTATCTGCATAGCCGTCTCTTGGAGCGTTCAGCCAAGGTTTCTGATGAGCTAGGCGGTGGTTCGATTACAGCTCTGCCATTTATTGAAACGCAGGCAGGAGACATTTCGGCTTATATCGCGACCAACGTGATTTCAATCACTGATGGACAAATTTTCCTCAGCGACAGCCTGTTCAATGCTGGGGTACGTCCGGCCATTGATGCAGGTTCTTCTGTATCACGGGTTGGGGGCTCTGCCCAAATCAAAGCTATGAAGAAAGTAGCTGGAACCCTGCGTATCGACCTGGCTTCTTATCGGGAGCTGGAGGCCTTTACTAAGTTTGGTAGTGATTTGGATGCAGCAACGCAGGCCAAACTCAATCGTGGACGCAGGACTGTAGAAGTCTTGAAACAGCCGATTCATGAGCCGCTGCCGGTTGAAAAGCAGGTCGTGATTCTCTATGCTTTGACCCATGGTTTCTTAGACAGTGTGCCAGTAGACGATATTCTGCGCTTTGAGTCAGAACTATTTGCCTACTTTGATGCACATCAAGAAAGCATTTATGAAACCATTCGGACAACGAAAGATCTTCCAAGCGAAGAAGTCTTGGATGCTGCCATTACTGAGTTTATTGACCAGTCTAGCTTCAAATAAGAATAGAGGTGTCAGATGGCAGTTTCATTAAATGATATTAAAAATAAAATTGCATCCACGAAAAACACCAGTCAAATCACCAATGCCATGCAGATGGTTTCTGCTGCTAAGCTGGGAAAGTCTGAGGAAGCAGCTAAGAACTTTCAGGTCTATGCCCAGAAAGTGCGTAAGTTAGTTACGGATATGCTGCATGGCCACGAGGCAGAAAATGCCCGTCATCACTCGATGTTAATCAGTCGGCCAGTTAAGAAATCAGCCTATATCGTCATTACTTCTGACCGCGGTCTGGTAGGAGGTTATAACGCAACCATTCTCAAGGCTTTGATGGAGCTGAAAGCTGAGTACCATCCGACTGGAGAGGACTTTGAAGTCATCTGTATCGGAAGCGTCGGTGCGGATTTCTTCCGAGCTCGGGGCATTCAGCCAGTTTATGAACTGCGTGGTCTAGCCGACCAGCCTAGCTTTGATGAGGTTCGTAAAATCATTAGCAAAACCATTGAGATGTATCAGAATGAACTCTTCGATGAGCTCTATGTCTGCTATAATCACCATGTCAACAGTCTGACTAGTCAGATGCGGGTGGAGCAGATGCTGCCAATCATTGACTTGGATCCCAATGAAGCTGATGAAGATTATACGCTGAATCTGGAACTGGAATCCAGTCGGGATTCTATCTTGGATCAACTGCTGCCCCAGTTTGCGGAGAGCATGATTTACGGTGCCATTATTGATGCCAAGACGGCTGAGAATGCTGCCGGCATGACTGCTATGCAGACAGCGACAGACAATGCTAAAAAGGTCATCAGTGATTTGACTATTCAGTACAACCGCGCTCGGCAGGCTGCCATTACGCAGGAAATTACTGAAATCGTGGCGGGTGCAAGTGCCCTAGAATAAGGCCACAAATGAATTAGAAATTAAACGAGGGAAAAAACATGAGCTCAGGCAAAATTGCTCAGGTTATCGGGCCAGTCGTAGACGTTGCGTTTGCTGCTGGAGACAAACTACCTGAGATAAATAATGCACTTGTAGTCTATAAAAATGATGAGAAAAAATCAAAAATCGTCCTTGAAGTAGCTCTTGAGCTTGGTGACGGTGTGGTGCGGACCATTGCCATGGAGTCGACCGATGGTTTGACGCGTGGTTTGGAGGTTTTGGATACTGGTCGTCCGATTTCTGTTCCGGTCGGCAAGGAAACTCTGGGTCGGGTCTTCAATGTCCTAGGAGATACTATTGATTTGGATGCGCCATTTCCTGCTGATGCAGAGCGCCAGCCGATTCATAAGAAGGCACCGACCTTTGATGAACTATCGACTTCATCAGAAATCTTGGAAACAGGGATCAAGGTTATCGACCTTCTAGCTCCTTATCTGAAAGGTGGGAAAGTTGGTCTCTTTGGTGGTGCCGGAGTTGGGAAGACTGTCCTGATTCAGGAATTGATCCACAATATTGCCCAAGAACACGGGGGGATTTCTGTCTTTACGGGTGTTGGTGAACGGACGCGTGAAGGGAATGACCTCTACTGGGAAATGAAAGAGTCTGGCGTTATCGAAAAGACCGCTATGGTCTTTGGTCAGATGAATGAACCGCCAGGAGCTCGGATGCGGGTTGCTCTTACCGGACTGACTATCGCGGAATATTTCCGTGATGTGGAAGGTCAGGATGTGTTGCTCTTTATTGACAACATCTTCCGCTTTACGCAGGCTGGTTCGGAAGTGTCTGCCCTTTTGGGCCGCATGCCGTCAGCCGTTGGTTACCAACCGACACTTGCGACGGAAATGGGACAGTTACAAGAAAGGATCACATCGACCAAGAAAGGTTCCGTTACTTCCATCCAGGCTATTTATGTGCCAGCGGATGACTATACTGACCCTGCGCCAGCGACAGCTTTTGCTCACTTAGACTCTACGACCAACCTAGAACGGAAATTGGTTCAGTTAGGGATTTATCCAGCCGTGGATCCACTGGCTTCCAGCTCTCGTGCCCTTTCACCAGAGATTGTCGGAGAAGAGCACTATGCAGTGGCAGCAGAGGTTAAGCGGGTCTTGCAACGTTATCATGAATTGCAGGATATCATTGCTATCCTTGGTATGGATGAGTTGTCTGACGATGAGAAGACTTTGGTTGCACGTGCGCGGCGGATTCAGTTCTTCCTGTCACAGAACTTCAATGTGGCGGAGCAATTTACCGGTCAGCCAGGTTCTTATGTACCAGTAGCTGAAACGGTTCGTGGTTTCAAGGAAATCCTTGAAGGTAAGCACGATAAGCTGCCAGAAGACGCTTTCCGTGGTGTGGGCTCCATCGAGGATGTATTGGCCAAGGCTGAGAAAATGGGATTCTAAGAGGTGAATGATGGCTCAAATGACAGTACAAATCGTGACACCGGATGGTCTTATTTATGATCACCATGCTGCATTTGTTTCCGTAAAGACCATTGATGGTGAGCTGGGGATTTTGCCCCGCCACATCAATACCATCGCTGTTTTAGAAGTGGATCAGGTCAAGGTGCGCCGGATTGATGATGACAAGCATATCGACTGGATTGCGGTTAATGGCGGAATCATTGAAATTGCAGATAATGTCATTACCATTGTGGCGGATTCAGCTGAGCGTGAGCGAGATATCGACATTAGTCGGGCTGAGCGGGCTAAGCTCCGAGCTGAGCAAGAAATCGAAGAAGCACATGATAAGCATTTGATTGACCAAGAACGCCGGGCTAAGATTGCCCTGCAACGGGCGATCAACCGGATCAATGTCGGAACAAGATTATAAGAAGCCATTTTGCCTAGATTGATGGAAGTAGTTCATCATCTGGTAATATGCTTTCATGAATACAAACTGAATACGCAAAACTGAGGCAGAACTGTCTCAGTTTTCTTTTCCAAAGAAAAAGGGGGGACTATTTAGTTCGTCCCTGACTGGAGTCTTGTGGTATAATAAAAGTTATGGTAGAAGTTGTTTTTAAATTATGCAGTCATTTGCTCTTTATTTTCTTTGCCTTTCATCTGCTGTCAACGGTTGTTGAGTGGGAGAGATTTTTCAAGGTTAATGCCGATAATGCGATGAAAATTCGCTTTTTGATTCTCTTGTTTAGCATTGCCTTGGGCTATTTAGTCAGCCTTTTCTTCATTGGTATTTACGATATGAGCCGGGCGATTTTTAATGGTACTTTATAAGGTCATATTTTTGATTTTATGGTATGATAGTATGGATGATTTTAAAAATTTAGAGTAAGGAATCGGTATGGAAAAAATTATTATTCAAGGTGGAGATAATCGCTTGGTCGGAAAGGTCAAGATTGAAGGAGCAAAAAATGCGGTCCTGCCTCTCTTAGCAGCGACAGTCTTGGCTAGCGAGGGCCAGTCTGTGCTGAAAAATGTTCCGGTCTTGTCTGATGTCTTTACCATGAACAATGTGGTCCGCGGTTTAAACACTCAGGTGGATTTTAATCAGGAAGAAAATACAGTTGTTGTGGATGCCACCCAGCCTTTGTCTGAGGAGGCGCCTTACAAATATGTCAGCAAAATGCGGGCGTCTATCGTTGTTTTGGGGCCAGTCCTAGCTCGTAATGGTCATGCTAAGGTTTCCATGCCAGGCGGCTGTACGATTGGCAGCCGACCTATTGACTTGCACCTGAAGGGCTTAGAAGCCATGGGCGCTCAGATTACCCAAACAGCGGGTTATATCGAAGCAAAGGCAGAGCGGCTCAAGGGAGCTCACATATACATGGACTTTCCTAGTGTGGGAGCAACGCAAAACATCATGATGGCTGCAACGCTGGCTCAAGGCACCACAGTGATTGAAAATGCTGCTCGGGAGCCTGAAATCGTTGACCTAGCCCTCTTTTTAAATGAAATGGGAGCCAAGGTCAGAGGAGCGGGTACAGAGACTCTGGCTATTGTCGGAGTGGACCAGCTGCGAGGGGCCAAGCATAATGTGGTTCAAGACCGTATCGAAGCAGGAACTTTTATGGTTGCTGCAGCTATGACCAGCGGTGACTTGCTGATTGAGGATGCCATTTGGGAGCACAATCGTCCCCTGCTTTCCAAAATGCAGGAAATGGGAGTGGAAGTGACAGAGGAAGATGAAGGGATTCGGATTCGTTCCGATGTTTCCAAGCTCAGACCGGTTTCGGTCAAGACCCTTCCTTATCCGGGTTTCCCTACCGACATGCAGGCTCAGTTTACGGCGCTCATGGCCATGGCCAAGGGAGAGTCTACGATGATTGAGACTGTTTTTGAGAACCGCTTCCAGCATCTAGAGGAAATGCGTCGGATGGGGTTGCACTCTGATATCATGCGTGATACAGCTCGCATCTGGGGTGGTGGCAGTCTTCAGGGAGCTGAAGTCATGTCAACTGACCTTCGGGCCAGTGCGACTTTGATTTTGATGGGCTTGATTGCTGAAGGCGAGACCAAGGTCAGCAAACTGGTACACTTAGACCGAGGCTACTATAAATTCCATGAAAAATTGGCAGCCTTGGGAGCCAAAGTGAAGCGTGTAAAGGAAGAAGACGATGAGTGAAAATCTTAAATATTTAGGCCGGCAGATTGGCCTTGTTCTGTTGGTTCTCCTGGTAGACGTGATTCTCTTTTTTGTGGCTTTGATGATTGGCTATAACATTATCGGAAACGGTAAGGGCTCAGTTTTTTCACCAGAAACCTGGCAAGAATTAATCGGGAAGTTTACTGGAAACTAGCTCCTAGTCGAAAAGACTGGCTGAAATGTGAATCCAGTTTGCTAAGTTGAGAGAAAGAAGATGAAAAGAAAGACTAGTCAGAAAAGGAATTCTAAGAGCCTGCAAGGCTGGGCTGGGCTGACTCTAGCCTTGATTTTGGCGCTGGCTGGCTATTTCTGGGGACAGGATGGTCAGCAGCCACTTCAGAGTCCAAATTCAGAAATCAGAGTTGGGCAAGTTCAAGATCAGGGCACCCCTAGTCGGGAACTGGCTGAGAGCGTTCTGACGGATGCTGTCCGAGCTCAGCTTAAAGGCAGCATTGAATGGAATGGAGCTGGTGCCTTTATCGTGAATGGGAATAAGACAGACTTGGATGCGGGGATTTCTAGTAAGCCCTACGCTGACAATAAGACCAAGCTTGTACAAGGGCAAACCCTTCCGACAGTGGCGAATGCCTTTTTATCCAAGTCTACCCGCCAGTACAAAAAACGGGAAGAAACTAGAAATGCCAACACTTCATGGGTACCGGCAGGCTGGCATCAACTCAAGAACCTCCCTGGTGAGTACAATCACGCTGTGGACCGCGGACATCTCTTGGCCTATTCGCTGATCGGTGGTTTGAAGGGCTTTGATGCTTCTACTAGCAATCCTGCCAATATCGCTGTGCAGACGGCCTGGTCCAACCAAGCCAATGAAGCGGATTCGACAGGGCAGAATTACTATGAGACAAAGATCCGTAAGGCCCTGGATAAGAACAAGCGGGTGCGCTACCGGGTAACCTTGATTTATGCCACGGAGACTGATTTAGTACCGGTTGGGTCACATTTAGAGGCCAAGTCCAGCGATGGCAGTCTAGAATTCAATGTCTTTATTCCGAATGTGCAAAAAGGGATTCGTTTGGACTATAATAGTGGCAAGGTCAGTCAGGAGACGGGTTCTTAATTTTATACTCAAAAATAGATTTGCAAAGAGTATTCAATAGTATGAAAAGAAATGGTTGCAGATTTGTAGTCATTTTCTTTTATAATAATAGATAGAAAGAAGGCTAATTTTTCAGTCTTTTTTAAGAAAGCGGTGGTAAAATCAACGTTCTCTTACAATCTAGTAAAGGAGGTTGCGATGGGACTTATTTTTAAATGCATCCGGTTTCTCATGCGTTTGATTGGGCGCGTGGTTTGGGGACTTGCCTGGTCCTTTGTCCTGAGCTTTATGGTTATTGTCGGAATTTTCTATTTTACCACTTCGACAAAACCGGGTACAGAGGGACTGACGCAGGCTGTTCAGACGGCTGTTGGCAGAGTGGATCAATTTTTAAATCACCAAGGCATTTCCACGGGGCTTCACAGCAGTGAGGAGACGCAGACGGATCAGCTGACAGATGAGCATGCAACAACAGGGGCTCGTTGGGATCAGCCAAGCGCTACAATTTATATCGATACAAATAATGAAACCTTCCGTTCAGCCTATAAGGAGGCCATTGATTCTTGGAATCAAACAGGTGCCTTCACCTTTCAAATCATCAATGACAAAGACAAGGCGGACATTGTTGCGACGGAGATGAACGATGGCAATGTCAGTGCAGCTGGTGAAGCTGAGTCGCAGACTAATCTCCTAACCAAGCGGTTTACCCATGTCACAGTTCGCCTTAATAGTTACTACCTGCTAGACAGTCGCTATGCTTATTCTCATGAGCGGATTGTCAATACAGCGGCGCACGAATTGGGCCATGCTATCGGATTAGACCATAATGAGGAGGAATCAGTGATGCAGTCAGCAGGCTCATTTTACAGTATCCAGCCGACAGATATCCAGGCTGTAAAAGACTTGTATCAATCGTAAGCCTATGTTAAAATCTATTTTTTATTTGATTCGACACTTTCCAGAGCAAGTTTTTCTCTTTGTTTTTAACTCAGGAATCTTTGTCTGGCTATGGAAAAGCGGTAATGAGATTGCTAACCAGCTAGGAGTGACAGCGGCTTGGGAAAATCATGTTCCAGCGCCCATTCAGCTCTTCTTCGGCCAGAATATTGAGGCAGTTCAGGGATTTTTTCACAATTCCGCCTTTATGTGGCTAGTCGGGTCCATGATTATCCTTTTGGTTATTCGTCTGATTAAGGGAATGATTAAATTTGCTGTCTTTGTGGTTCTGATTCTGCTGGGAATTTATCTGATTTTGCAGAATCAATCTATTCTCAATAGTTTTATGTAAGGCAGTCTGATATGACTGTCTTTTTTCTTTTGGAGAGCTGAGTTCGCTTTCTCTTGAATTCTGATAGCTGTGCTTCTGGAAATCTGCTATAATGGTCTTATGATTATTTTACAAGCAAGCAAGATTGAGCGCTCTTTTGCAGGGGAGCTTCTTTTTGACAATATTAACCTGCAGGTGGATGAGGGTGACCGGATTGCCCTCGTCGGTAAAAATGGAGCTGGGAAGTCAACCCTGCTCAAGATTTTGGTGGGTGAGGAAGAGCCTACTTCTGGTCAGATCAATAAAAAACGAGACCTGTCTCTGTCCTATCTGGCTCAGGACAGCCGCTTTGAGTCGGAGAATACTATCTATGACGAGATGCTGCTGGTCTTTAATAGTCTGCGCCAGCAAGAGAAGCGCTTGCGGCAGATGGAGCTGCAAATGGGAGAATTGTCGGGGGAAGCCCTGACTGCACTCATGACCCAGTATGACCAGCTTTCAGAGGATTTTCGCCAGAAAGGTGGTTTTACCTACGAGGCCGATATTCGAGCTATTTTGAATGGCTTCAAGTTTGACCAGTCCATGTGGCAGATGAAGATTTCTGAACTGTCAGGCGGGCAGAATACCCGTCTGTCTCTGGCTAAGATGCTTTTGGAAAAGCCAGAACTGCTGGTCCTGGACGAGCCGACCAACCATTTGGATATCGAGACCATTGCCTGGCTAGAGACTTACTTAGTCAACTACAGCGGTGCCCTGATCATCGTCAGCCACGACCGTTATTTCCTAGACAAGGTTGCGACCATGACGCTGGATTTGACCAAGCATTCCTTGGATCGCTATGTGGGCAATTACTCTAACTTTGTGGTCCAAAAGGAGCAGAAGCTAGCCACTGAAGCCAAGAACTACGAAAAGCAACAGAAAGAAATCGCTGCGCTGGAGGACTTTGTCAATCGCAATCTAGTTCGGGCTTCCACTACCAAGCGGGCTCAGTCCCGTCGTAAGCAGCTGGAAAAGATGGAGCGTTTGGACAGGCCGGAGACCAGCAGTCGCTCGGCTAATATGACCTTCAAATCCGATAAGGTTTCGGGCAATGTTGTTCTGACCTTGGAAGATGCAGCTATTGGCTACGGCGAGGAAGTCCTGTCGGAGCCGGTTAACCTTGATATTCGCAAGTTCAATGCGATAGCTATTGTCGGTCCGAATGGGATTGGAAAGACGACCTTGATTAAATCACTAATCGGTCAAGTTCCTTTCATCAGAGGCAAGGAGCAGCTGGGAGCTAATGTGGAAGTGGGCTACTATGACCAGACCCAGAGCAAACTGACTGCCAGCAATACGGTTCTCGATGAGCTATGGAATGACTTCAAGCTGACACCAGAGGTCGAGATTCGCAATCGATTAGGCGCTTTCCTCTTCTCGGGAGACGATGTCAAGAAGTCTGTCGGCATGCTATCGGGTGGAGAGCGGGCACGTTTGCTCCTAGCCAAGCTGTCTATGGAAAACAACAACTTCCTCATTCTGGACGAGCCGACCAACCACCTGGACATTGACAGCAAGGAAGTGCTGGAAAATGCCCTGATTGACTTTGACGGCACCCTGCTCTTTGTCAGCCATGACCGTTACTTTATCAATCGCGTGGCCACCCAGATTATCGAGCTCTCTGAGACAGGCTCTACCCTTTATCTGGGTGATTATGACTACTATCTGGAGAAAAAGGCAGAGCAGGAAGCCTTGCGTGAGGAGATGGAGCAGGTTGATTCTGACAAGCCTGTCCCTGCCAATGACTATCAAATCCAAAAGGAAAACCAGAAAGAACAGCGCCGGCTGGCCCGCCGCCTAGAGCAATTGGAAGCGCAAATCGAGGATTTGGATAGTCAGATCAGTCAGCTTCAGGAAGCCATGGAGGCCACTAATGACGCCGCCGAACTCATGGAGAGCCAGCAGCAAATCGACCAGCTGACCGCCGCCCAAGAAGAAGCCATGCTAGAGTGGGAAGAACTGGCGGAGAAGGTGTAGGAGTATGCAGTTTCTGTGAGAAATGAGCTTGACAGAGCTTACAGGAAAAATTAAATTGATATTTAATGTGGTTCAGTTATCGTATTACTAAAGATTTTGATGACTGAATCGTTTTATTTAAGAAAAATAGGAGAAAATGATGGATTTTGTAATAATTTTTATTGTCTTAATGCTAGCAATTTTTGCTTTCGTAGGTTGGATAGTTTATTGGGCGATTAGTCATTCCGCCAAAAAGAATAAAGTATACCAAGCCTTCGCTTCCGAGCACGGCTATCAATTTGACAAAGCACAAGGTAACGATTATTACAGAGATTACTCTAAGCAAAAAACAAGTAATGACCTGACACTGAAACTTTTTCAGAATCCTTATGTAGCAAAATACGCTAATTTTAGTCATTATCCATTTGGTCGTGGAAATCTAGTAAAAGTTGCCTATGTAATTTCAGGTAACTACAATGGTTCTCATTTTCGGGCTTTCACCTATCATTTTGAGGGGAATTCAATTGAAAATTCTGGTCCTGGTGGTGTTTTCAGCATTGTTATGATTCAGTGCCCTAATGAACCAAAAGGTCAGCTTTCAGAGCAAATGTTTTATGAAAATGGAGTGCTCTGTGAATACCTTCGAGAAAATTTGAATGTAGAAGACCTTCATGATAGAATTGAGAAATTGGCTTATATTGCAAACGCAAAATGAGTCTTCCTGGTTTTCAATCCAGAGATTTGGTAATAGGAAGTATATAGTTAAGTAGAAAGAGGCTAGAATGTTTTTTAGAAGACGTCGTATGTATTTTAATCAATATGGTGATAAAGCAATTTATTTTGATCGTAAGACTCACGAACTTTTAGAGGCGCCAAAGAGTAAACTATTAGATACAGAGAAGTCAAGCGAGATGAACCGACATATACCTCTCTTAGTTGTCCTATTTTTGTCTAGTGGAGGAGGCCTAATTTCTTTCTTTAGATTGTTCTTACATGGAACATATACCATGACAACTTTTTGGAGTGTTATTCTTATTTGGATAGCAGAGTTTGCCTTTATTACTATCCTCGTAGAACGCGCCTTGTACCGAAATGTCAATAGAGCAGAAGTTACCTCTCAAACGGTTTGTCGGGTGATTATGGAAAAGTCAGACGAAGCCAAGGAAGTGGAGGCAGAGATGGAGATGAGTGAAAAAGATAGCCGCAATGCTACACGCTTGATAAGATGTTTAATTTTTCTAGTACCCTTGGTTGGATTCTTCTATGCCTATGATTTTATTTTTAATTATCAAGACTTGTTAGGTAATCCTATTGGAGGAGAAATCTTTAAAATTATTGCAACTGGACTTTTATTAGGTATTTCTTTCGTATTATATAATCAGAACAATCTTCCCAAGAGTTTTGATATATTGGATTTATTCCGTGCTGGAAAACTTAATGTGATATGTAGAGCTGATGACGATCCAGATGTCTATCTAGAAGTGAGGATGGGAACAGATCAAGAACCTATCATCACCGAACTACAGAAAGATGAAAACCAAGTTTTGAAGTAGAAGGTAGAGAGTGGAAAATAGTTTTCTTGTATAAAATCAATCTGACCAGATAAGGAGAGGGAGTTCATGTCAAAAGCTTCAAAGAAAAAGAAAGTAGTGATCGAAGAACGCTACCACGGCCCTTTGATTACAAATGAGGTTAGTTTAGGCTATATTAAATTTTTTCCTTGGATCATGCTACCGATTACGGCATTTTTATATTTTGCGGGTAGCTACGAAGATAGGATTGGTATTATCAAGGTTTTATTTCTTTCTTGTATTCTGATTAATGGATTTAGTATTATCTTTGGCCTTTTTAACTCTTTGGTGAATCGCTTTAAATCTCTGACCTACATCTTAATCGGCTTGGTAGCTTGGACAATAGTCGTCAGCTTCACCTTTATTGGCCTATTGATGTTTACCTCGGGCGAGGATTCTATTAGTGCACGAACGGTCAATGATTCCAGTTTCACCTTGTTTTATCTCATTCCCATCTTGCTCTTATTCCTTGGGATGACCTTGATTTACGCCTGGTATTACCTCCCTCAAAATCAAGGGAAAATTTGGAAGATTAACCAATGGGAGACCTATAAGGTGAATAGTAAGAAAAAAGAATGGCTTTTCAACATTTTGGGAGTTATTGGAATTATACTGCTGTTCATAGCCGTGATGACAGGCTATGTTGAGAGAATCTTCGGTCTTTTCTTGGGGATGTTAATCACATTAACGTTTCCTGCGGTTATCGTGGATGCCGTTTACGCAGCCATCTATATCCGAAAGCATCCAGAATATGAAGAGTTGTGATTGTACAAAAAAGTGGCCGTTAACTGGCCAATCATTATAGACCGATTGATCAATAGTGTAATTAAATTGGATGGAGTCAATGAAGAAACAATCTATAGTTCTTCGTGATTCGCTTGGATTTTCACAGTTTTTATGGCTATCATGGGCTTGGTGGGCCCGATTTCTATCTTCACCATGCTCGTTTTGAAGATGATGGGAACACCCATCGGCAGTGAGATATTCAATTTAAGCGTGATGGGGATTTTGCCAGCTGTCGCAGTTCTATTGCTATGGCAAAATAATATGATTCGATGGTTGAAGGCAGTTGAACGGTACAGAAATCATCGCGTCAAAAAGGAAATAGAATAAAGAAAATAGAAAGAGGCTAGAATGTTTTTTAGAAGACGTCGTTTTTATTTGAATCAATATTATGACAAAGCAATTTATTATGATCGTAAGACCCACGAAGTTTTAGAAGCGCCAAAGAGTAAACTATTAGATACAGAGAAGTCAAATAAGATGAATCGACATATTCCTCTCTTAGTTGTTCTCTTTATAGCTAGCGGAAGTGGCATTTCTTCCTTCTTTAGTCTATTTTTACAAGGAACTTATAGCATGACTACTTTTTGGAGTGTTATTCTTATCTGGATAGCAGAGTTTGCTTTTGTCACTCTCCTTGTAGAACGAGCCTTGTATAGAAATGTCAATATAGCTCAAGTGACTACTCAAACAGTTTGTCTGACTACTATGATTTATCCGGATGACGAAAATCAAGACGAGGAGGAAAAGACGGAAAAAGGTTTTAGTAAAGGTGCTTTTTTATATTTTAATGCACTCTTATTTACTATTCCTGCAGTAGGTTTCTACTATGTATATGATTTTATTTCCCGCTTTAAAGACTTGTTGGGGCAACCGATTGGAGGTGAAATTTTTAAGATTATATTTGCAGGTCTTTTGTTGGGAATTGCTTTTGTTGCGTTCAATCAAAATTACTTTGTTAGAATCTTGAAATTATCACAACAGTTTGAGGAGGGGAAAATTAGTGTGATATGTAGATCTGATGACGATCCAGGTGTCTATCTAGAAGTGAGCGTCGGACCGGATGGAGCTATTTTGACAAAAGAGCTACATGATTATAAAGCTGGAGCTTAGCTGATTTGAAATTAAATAAAAGTGAGTGAAGCAGTAGAGATTATAAAGTTTGGTAACAGAACTTCAATAACTAATTGGAAAGAGGTTAGAATGTTTTTTCTTAGACGTCGTCGAGTATTTATTGGCGAGTGTGATGGTCAGGCGGTCTATTATGACCAGCAGACTAGAGAGGCTTTAGCAGCTCCCAAAAGTTTCCTGCTCAATACGGAAGGAGCGCGTAAGACTAATGCCTATATTCCTGAATTGGTGATTCTCTTGATGGCAGGTGGACCTGCGGTCTTCGGATTCTTTTCAGCCTTGTCCATTGGTGTCTATAATTGGACCAGTTTGACCTATATCCTGCTATTTTGGTTGGCTGAGTTTCTGTTAATGGTCGCTATTCTTGAGCGAGGGCTTTATAAAAATGTTCGCAAGGCTTAGCCGACAACAGAGAAGGTGTTTTATTATGCGGCTTCCCATAATTTGATGGTGGGTGACGAGAATTTTGACCCAGCTAAATCATCTTCAACAATCTATCGAATTGCTCGCTACATAATAATTGCTGCTGTTATATATTTAGTATGTGTTTTTTACGGCTATACTCAAAAGTTTGGTCAGCCTATTGAGACCAATTACGATTTTTGGATAGCTGGATTTATGTTCTATATACCCTTTTTGTTTTATAACCAAAACAATCCAGTTCGTTTTGTAAAGATTATGGATCTATACAGTCAAGGGAAGGTATGTTTTAAGAAAGAAACAGAGAGCGAAACTTGTAACTAAGTGTTAGGTAAAACAGTCGAATCGCAGAAGGTAAGTGCTATATCTTTAGCGAAGCGAGGAGTAGTTGTTGCGACAGTTGCTGTTTTGTGACACAATTTGTTGTCTATCCTCAAATGGAAGATTCTCAAGGCTATGAAACTTTCTGCCAGATGAAATTTGGAGATTAAAAATGAAAAAAGTCAGTATTTTCGGTGCAGACTTTGAACGAAGTAAGAAAATCGTAACAAACGGAAAGTTTGCATTAACCGCCGGTATGCCAAATCCTATTCATATGGGGATGCTCAATCGGCTGTTTACGGTCGTGTTTTGCATATTTATCTTTTTTGGAATTATGGTTTACTTTCTATTAATTGCTTTACCAAGTAGTGTAGGTCAAAGTGGAGAAGTACACTATCTTTCTCATCAATCAGTTTCTTTGTTTCACACAATTGGGCAAATAATGCGACCAATCAGTATAGTTTTCTATCTAACTTTCCTTTTTGCTTCTATCCCTGTTTTTTGGCCCAAGAAACGCTTGAACAGTCAGCTTTGGACTTACTTTCCTTTTTATTTTTCAATGTCAATTTGTGCTTTTATATCAGGGTTATACTTTGCCAGCGCGGTAGCTTACGACTCTTATACAGTGGTGGGATTCTGGTTTCAGCTTGTGTTGGGAATTATTCTCTTTTTCTGTATTATTATGAATAGTATCCAGAATCTGAAAAGGAGACTGAACGATGAAGAAGAAAAGTCAATTCTTAAGAAAGTGATGATGATTACAGTCGGAACGATGGTAGTTCTCTTTCCGGTATCACTGGTCTATCATCTAATGAATCAACTTCCGGTCCTTTGGTATTTTTATATTTTTGGATTATTTTTGGTGGTTTGGTTTGTCATTAGCGGTTATTTTATAGCTTTTATGATGAATGTGCATATTTTTCAAGCCTATTATATCCACAAGTACCCAGAAGAGTATAAATCCTACTTAAAGATTTCAGACCGAGAATGGTATAGCAAACGATATTATAAAAAGCTGGTCAAAAGCGGCATGCTAGAAGAAGAAACAACACAAGAAAATGGAGAAGAAAATGAGTAAAAAATTATTACTTTTAGGAAGTGATGTAAATAAAGAACTAGATCGAAATATTAAGTCTAAAAAGCTAATATGGAGATGTCCATTGTGAAAAAGATAAGATTATTATTTGCTGTTGATAATGGCATGGGAACTAATTTAAAAGGAACAGGTTTAGCTGCAGAGTACTATCTTTTATCTGGAGATATTATTTGGAGAAGGCTCGATAAGGAAAGCATAGGGAATCACCAAAACATAGCTAAGAAAATTGGCAGATTAACTTGGATGTCTTCGCCATTTTTGATTGTCCCGATTATGGCTTTTATCGCTGGTTATTCTGATAATTACATTGTTCCTCAAAAAGAGTTTGGTCTTTTTTCTTTTCTGTTACCGATAATCTTAGGAATTTGGTTGTTTATACTTTTTGAATTATGGATGGTTTCAATTAGAAATACTTATCCTTTGATTGAAGCTCCTAGTAGTACTGTCCAGAAAGAATATTTTGAAGTTATACACGATATAACTTTAAAACATAATGATGTTTTGAAACAGATAAAAACACCTTATCTTGCAAACATTTTAGTAGTGTTGTTTATTGTCTTTGCAGTTATTCCTTTTGTTTATTGGTTTTATTTTATGCCAAGTACAATTATAGAGTTTATAATAAAATTAGTTGTGCTTGCTATATTACTTTCTTTGATTCCAAATATTATATGGAATGGAGTCGTTAAGACTGTTATAAATAATAAAATTATAAATGAATTAAATGATGAATTAGAAAATGAAAATAGGAAATTATAACCCCATGTTATCAATTCGTTCGATTACCATAAACCAGTCTAGACTTATCCATACAATGTTAGTAACTATACTTGACTAACAAACGGCTTTCAGAGACACAGAGACTAAATTTTTTGAGGTAGAAAATGAGTGAAAAAATATAGTTTTAGGACCAGAAGAATTAAACAAGAACTATTTTCAATCACTAGGTGCGACACGAGCTTCCGTTGGGATGCTTGGTTTGGCCTGGTCCGGTATATTTGTCTTAAGTATTGCCTTGTCGCATGTGTATTATTTTATAAAAGATCAACTCAAATTGAATCCCTTTTCTAATCTTATATTCCTATTTTTTTGTGTATACTTTCTTTTTATGACGATATGTCAAATTGTTTCTTTCAATCAAAAATTGATTTATAGGCATCAATTTTTTGGCACAGCCATGCTTTTTGCAATGATTAATGGATTACTTCTGTCATTAGTTTTAACGGATTATGTTATTGTTGTACTCACTAATAATTTATTGAGAAATTCTTTTATATATACCATTATTTTTGGGCTTAGTTCTCTGATTCTATTTTTGGGTTTAATCCTTTATAATGTAAGATGGCTAAAGAAACAATTAGAAACAGGCTTTTCCGAGCAACGGACTAATGCCAACTATGTTGCTGCTTCGAGTGTCTATAGTAAACCCTCTATCTGGATAATTCTAGGAGCTACCTTGCTTGGGGGAATGATGGTTGGTTGGATAACCGGCTATTATAAGCAAATATTAGGTATTTTTGGTAATCTAGTGTTTATATCAGCTTTCTCGAGACTCATTGTTGAAGTCGGATATTTACTTAAGTTGAGAGCGAAAGATAAGACTTACTGGGAAGAAGTACCAGAAGAATTATATAATCAGAGTCTTTTTAAAACTTTAGATTTCAAAAAGACTAAGCCCCGTTTGATTGCAGAGGTTATTCTATTTCTTGGTATTATTGCTTGTTTGCAATTATTGCATATAGATGTTGAAAATATTCCGATTTGGGTAATATGGTTTATAAGAATTTTTGGTTATACGATTGTCTTGGATGCTACGGGGAGTTTTATTTATTATCAGTTTAAAAAGAGGAAGAAAAGAAAGTGCTGAGAACTATATCAACCTGACTTGTTTTAATTGTTAGTATATAGAGAGGAAAGAAAAAAGTATGTTTTTTAGGAAAGTTATTTATATAGGGGAAAGTGATGGTCAGGCTATTTATGTAAATGTAGAAAAGCCAAGAGATCCCTTAGCAGCTCCTAAAAGTAAACTATTGAATACAGAGGCATCGCGTGGCAATCGAAAACAAATCATTTTAATTACATCATTTCTGATTGCTTTTAGTGGTGTGATGCAGCTTTTTCCTGAGACACGATTGTTTGGTGGTGTCTATGGCTATGGTACTTTGGTTTATTTTCTAATTGTTTGGTTTCTGGAAGGTACTCTTTTGCTGGTCATAGTAGAGCGAGCCCTTTATAAGAATGTTAAGTTGGCACAGCCAACCAGTAAAGAAAATTTTAGACGGGCAGTTGATACGAATCTTATTTGGGGTAATTTTGGAGATAAGAAGGTTACACTTGGTAAGAAGATAGTTGCTTGGGTTTTCACAGTATCTATGGCTTTAATGGGGCTGATTAGTCCAATTTTAGTTATATCTATTCTAGTTTTTAATATGATAGGTACACCTATCGGCAGTGAGATTATTACTTTAAGCTTTATAGGTATTATGACAGCTGTAGGAGTTTTAGTATTATGGCAAAACAATATGGTTCGATGGTTTATGGCTGTTGAAAGATATAGAAAGAATAGATACAATAAAATTTCATAAAAAGAAAATACAAAAAAACTAGGCTGGAATAATTTCCAACCTAGTTTTCTGTATGGGAATTTTTAAGTGCTTCTTTGGTTTTCTTAAGCTCTTTTTTCAGCGAGAAGTTTTTTAGCATGCTGATGAGAAAGGTCGTGACAGAGCCTAGGAGCACTGAGACCAAAATCAATATGATTAAGGGAAGTTTGAAGCTAAATAGGATAAAGCTAACATTGACACTCTGCATATTGGCCAAGGAAATACCAGCAACTAATAGAACGGTAATTAAAAGCAGAATATAGTGCAATTTTTCTTTCATAGTGATTCTCCTGTTTATCTATTCAAACTCTGCCTTGCTTTTGATATCTCCGTATTCTTCTGGGATTTCTTGGGCTAGGATATCTTCATAAGCGGCTAGTTTAATATTTGAGCCATACTTATTTTTTAGAGCGGTGGTCACCAGACGGTAGGCCAGATTCGCATTGCGGGACAATATGGGACCATGGAAGTAGGAGCCAAAGACATTTTTATAATGAACACCTTCGCAACCATCCTCTTGATTGTTGCCATTTCCATAGACGACTTTGCCCAGAGGTTTTTCATCGTCCGAGAGGAAAGTCCGTCCTTGGTGATTTTCAAAGCCGTAGTAGGTCTCATTGAATTCTTCGTTATGAATCTTGATGTCACCGATATAGCGATTATTGGTTTGATTAAGGGTGTAATGTCCCATAATACCCAGACCTTCAATTCGTCGGCCAGAAGCTTCTATATAGTATTGGCCTAAGAGTTGGAAACCACCGCAGATAGCTAGCACAACGCCATTTTCATTGATAAAACTTTCCAAAGCCTCTTTTTTAGCCGGCAAGTCACGAGCCACAATCGTTTGCTCATAGTCTTGACCTCCGCCAAAGAAGACGATGTCGAAGCTGTCCTTGTCAAAGTCATCTTCTAGAGAGACGATATCGACTTCAACTCTAGCGCCTAGCTTTTCAGCCACATACTTAAGCATGAGAACATTACCGTTATCGCCGTAGGTATTCATGAGATTGCCATAGAGATGGGCAATCTTTACATCGTAGCGATAGTCCTTGTTTTCAGGAGAAGTGAGGGATCTGTATACCATTAGTTCATCTCCTTTCTGACCACTTGTCGTTCTGCCAGTAATTCGCGGAATTCCAGCATGGCAGTATAAGTTGCTAAGATATAGGCATGTTTGGTTTCTTGCTGCTCAATGGCCTTAAAGACTGCTTCCAAATCTTTGACTTCAGTAATCTGATCTGCTGGATAGCCCGTTACCCGCAGTCGACGCGCTATCTCAGAGTGGCGCACACCGCCTGCAATGACATGAGGAATCTCCATCTCTAAAATCTTCTCAAAGTCAGCATCCCAGATCCAGCTGGTATCAATGCCGTCCGCATAGTTGGCATTGAGCAGGACGGACAAACTGAAGTCAAAGGGTGCAAGTCCAATCATATCCAAAGCTTGGGTCGCTCCGACCGGATTTTTAATCAAGACTAAGGTACATTCCTTATCGCCGATTTTGAAAGTTTCCTGACGGCCAAAGACAGCCCGGCTCTTGTCAAATCCAGCCTTGATAGTAGCTGGCTCGACACCAAAGAACTGAGCTGCTGATACAGCGGCCAAGGCATTGTAGATATTATAAAGACCGCCGATATTGATCTGATAGTCTTGACCATCAATGGTAAAGGCAGAGCGGTTATGCTCAAGTGTTTTGAGAGCGGTCAGGCTGTAATCCGGTTTAGGACGCTTGAAGCCACAGTCCTCACAGATATAAGCTCCCAGATTGGCATAGGTGTTGAGCTCATACTTGAGGATATGCTCGCACTTGGGGCAGAGGATGCCCTCTGTATTGTAGTGAGCCAGCTGAGCTTGGCCTTTCTCGGTATCAAATCCATAGTAGCGTACAGGATTCTTCAGGCTTACGGAGTTAAAGAGGGGGCTGTCACCATTCATCAGTACAGTTGCTTCAGGCACTTTAGCTGCAGCATCCAGAATCATCTGGTAGGTCGTGTAGATTTCCCCATAGCGGTCCATCTGGTCACGGAAAATATTGGTAAAGACGAAGAGACTAGGCTTGATATAATCACAAATCCTAGATAGGCTGGCTTCATCTATTTCTAGCACAGCGATATGTTTGCCAGATTTGCCTTTTTTAGCAGTCAGGAAGGTTGTCGTGATTCCGGTAATCATATTGGCACCGCTGGGATTGGTCACCACTTCTCCAAAGGCTTCCTTGAGAATGCCTACTGTCAGAGCTGTAGTCAGAGTTTTCCCATTGGTTCCGGTAATAACCACGACCTCATAGTTCTTTGCTAGGTTTTGTAAAATATTTTTATCAAATGTCAGGGCAACTTTCCCTGGCAGAGTCGAACCGCGTCCCATTTTGCTGAGAACAAAGTGGGAGGACTTGCCTGCCAAGAGGCCCAAGGCTGTATTTATCTTCATAAGAAATATTTTATCATAAAAAAGTAAAGAAGGTTACAGAAAAATATTGACAAACGTGATATAATGGGTTGGTAAGTCTTTAAGCATTAAGACCCACTGTAAAATAAAAAGAGAGAAGTTAATTGAGTAAACTCTAATTACAAGATAAAATCAGGCTGTTATTAGATTTAATAAGCTCTATTTGTTGCTACAGCTGTTTGATTTTGCTTGTACAGGAGTAGGAAGTCTAAGTATGAATTTTCAACAACTAACCAATCTCCAATATTGGGCCAGTTTGTTTTCTGACCCTTGGAGGATTGTAATTAATATTATTGACGTCGCTATCGTCGCATGGATTCTATATTATCTAATCAAGGCCATTGCCGGTACGAAGATTATGATTCTGGTCCGTGGGGTGCTCTTCTTTATCTTGGCACAGTTTTTTGCCAATATCACCGGCTTTACCACCATTTCTTGGTTGATTAATCAGGTCATCACTTACGGGGTTATTGCGGCTGTGGTGATTTTCTCGCCAGAGATTCGGGCAGGATTGGAAAAGCTCGGCCGAGCAACAGATATTTTTTCTACAACGCCCATCAGTAACGAAGAAAAAATGGTTCAGGCCTTTGTCAAGTCTGTTGCCTATATGAGTCCTCGGAAAATCGGGGCTTTGGTGGCCATTCAGGGAACCCGCACCTTGCAGGAATATATTGCAACAGGGATTCCTTTGGATGCAGATGTGTCTGGAGAGCTACTAATCAATATTTTTATCCCCAATACGCCATTGCACGATGGAGCTGTCATTATAAAAAACAATAAAATTGCGGCTTCCTGTGCCTACCTGCCTCTGACAGAAAGCAGCGGTATCTCTAAAGAGTTTGGAACCCGGCACCGCGCAGCTATTGGCCTGTCTGAAGTATCCGATGCGTTTACTTTTGTTGTTTCAGAAGAAACAGGTGGGATTTCCACTACACACAATGGAATTTTCAAGCATGATTTGACTTTGGATGAGTTTGAGATAGAGCTGAGAAAGGTCTTCTTATCAGAGCAGGACAAGCCGGCAGGTTTGAAAAAACGCTTCATGGGGGGATGGAAGAAATGAAAAAACGTAAAAAAATTCTTTATATCATCTCTTCGTTTTTCTTTGCCCTAGTGCTTTTTGTCTATGCAACCTCTAGCAGTTATCAAAACAATACTGGAGTTCGACAGGTCACATCTGAAACTTATACCAATACGGTTTCCAATGTGCCAATTGACATCAAATATGACAGCGAGAATTACTTTATCAGCGGCTTCACTTCTGAAGTTTCCGTCGCCCTGACAGGCTCCAACCGTGTCAATCTAGCCAGTGAAATGCAGGAAAGTACTCGGAAGTTTCGAGTCGTAGCTGATCTTTCCAAGGCTACAGAAGGCACAGTAGAGATTCCGCTAAAAGTGGAAAACCTGCCGAGCGGTCTGACTGCTACAGTCACCCCGCAGAAGATTTCGGTTAAGATTGGTAAAAAAGCCAGCAAGAAGGTTGAGGTCCGCTACCTCATCACAGACAGCCAAGTGGCTGAAAATGTGTCTATCAGTGGTGTGACCTTGGAAAATAAGGAAGCTACTGTAACAAGTGACGAGGAGACCCTATCTAAGATTGAGTCTGTCGTAGCTATTCTTCCGACCAATGTCATTATCACCGGCAACTACAGCGGAACAGCACCGCTGCAGGCTGTTGATGGTCAGGGAAATGTCATGCCAAGCGTGGTGACACCATTTGAAACAACTATGCGTGTCAACACTAAAACAGCAGACAGCTCAGGCTCGTCTTCCTCTAACAGTAGCTCAAATTCGAGCTCATCAAATAAAAACTAAATAAAATTTTGAAAATAAACTTGGATGAAGTTAGCCTGCCTGAGTTGCATCCTAAATCTTTACATCCAGGTCTTATGAAAGGAAACTATTTATAATGGGTAAATACTTTGGAACTGATGGTGTTCGCGGAGAAGCAAATGTGGAACTAACGCCGGAATTGGCCTTTAAACTCGGCCGCTTTGGTGGTTATGTTCTGAGCCAGCACGAAAGTGAAGTTCCTCGGGTCTTTGTTGGCCGGGACACTCGAATTTCAGGAGAAATGCTGGAAAGCGCCTTGGTTGCAGGACTTTTGTCCGTTGGGATTCATGTCTATAAATTGGGTGTCATTGCAACGCCTGGTGTGGCTTATCTGGTCAAGTCAGAGAAAGCCAGCGCCGGAGTCATGATTTCTGCCAGCCACAATCCAGCTTTGGATAATGGTATCAAATTCTTTGGTGGTGACGGTTATAAACTGGATGATGAGCGTGAATTGGAAATCGAAGCTTTGCTGGACGCAGCAGAAGATACCTTGCCACGTCCAAGTGCCGAAGGTTTAGGTGACTTGGTGGATTATCCAGAAGGACTGCGCAAGTACCAACAATACTTGGTTTCAACTGGCTTAGAACTAGAAGGAATGCATGTGGCCTTAGATACGGCTAACGGTGCGGCTTCTACCAGCGCTCGTCAGATTTTTGCAGACCTCGGCGCTCAGTTGACGATTATTGGAGAAAATCCAGACGGCCTCAATATCAATCTGAATGTCGGCTCTACACATCCAGAAGCTTTGCAGGAAGTTGTCCGTGAGTCTGGTGCAGCAATTGGTCTGGCCTTTGATGGAGATAGCGACCGCTTGATTGCTGTGGATGAAAATGGCGAACTGGTAGATGGTGACAAGATTATGTACATTATCGGTAAGTACCTGTCTGAGAAAGGTGAGCTGGCGCAGAATACCATTGTTACGACTGTCATGTCTAACCTAGGCTTCCATAAGGCTTTGGAGCGTGAAGGTATCCAAAAGGCTGTGACAGCAGTTGGTGACCGCTATGTAGTAGAGGAAATGCGCAAGAATGGCTATAATCTAGGTGGCGAGCAGTCTGGACATGTTATCATCATGGACTACAATACGACAGGTGACGGTCAGCTTTCAGCTGTGCAATTGACCAAGGTCATGCAGGAAACAGGTAAAAAACTATCCGAATTGGCTGCTGAAGTAACCATCTATCCGCAGAAACTAGTCAATATCCGTGTGGAAAACAGCATGAAAGATAAGGCGATGGAAGTTCCAGCTATCAAGACGGTGATTGAGAGAATGGAAGCCGAAATGGCTGGTAATGGCCGGATTTTGGTTCGTCCGAGCGGAACAGAGCCTCTGCTGAGGGTCATGGCAGAAGCACCAACTGACGAAGAAGTTAATTACTATGTAGATACCATTGCTAATGTTGTTCGAGATGAAATTGGGATAGACTAATAAATGTAAAGAAACTGAGACATAATGTCTTGGTTTTTTTATATTCGTATGAATTTTTAAACACTTTGAATAAAAATGTTGATAAATTGCAATACTCTTGGTATAATAAGCTACGAAAGGAGTATAAGATGAAAAATAAGAAAACACTTATTCTTAAAATTTTAATCTTGTTAACGGCCATTGTTACAGGTCTTGGTTTGGCTGCTAGGGCACAGGCTGCTGAGGTAACAGATTATACCCAGCAAACAAGCATTACCAAAGATGGTGTGCCATTAACAAGTGACTCAACAGTTATGACCAATGAAACTCTGTCTGTAACAACTAGTTTCACATTCCCGTCATCTCAAACTATCGCTGAAGGCGACACCCTTACTTTCTCACTGCCGCAGGAATTAACCCTGATTACTCCCTTAAACTTCCAAGTATCTGATGTTGTCAATCACAAGGGAGAAGTAGTCGGAAAAGCTCAAGCGAATCCAGCAAGTCAGACAGTTACGGTAACCTTTAGTAATTACTTTACTAACTACACCGAACAAAAAGAAATGTCCCTGACTTTTAATGTACGAGTTAATAACGACAAGGTGCAAAATTCAGGGCCAGTTTCCTTCAAATTTGGCCAGACAGATTTTTCTTTCCAATACGAAAAGGTAGAAGGAACTGCTGGTGAATATGAAATGAAATATGGTTACCAAGACAGTAGCGATCCAAAAATTGTCAAGTGGCGCATTATCCTGAATGCAAGACAGGACATGCTTCGTAACATGGTGATTTCAGACAACTTTGGCGACGGTCTAACACTGGTACCAGGTACACTGCGAGCAGTTCGTTATGCTCCTGTAGAAGGTGGTATCCGCAATGAAGCGCACTTGCTGACTCTGCCTGTTTTGGATAACTTCACCAATAAGGCGGTTCTTACGCAAAATGCTAATGGTGATGCCAATGGCTTTACCATCAACTTTGGTGATAACTACAATTGGCCAATGTACATCGAGTACTCTACTCGCGTACCAGATGGTGTTCAAGTAGGTGATGTGGTTAACAACACCTTGTCTTGGACAGCAAAAGGCTTCCCAGAACGCACTATTACTAAGTCAGTCCGCTTAGAAGATGGTTCTGGTAAAGGAAGCGCTCTGTTGGCAAAAGACGTAATGATTAAGGCTCAGAAGAAGCTTGTTAACAAAGAGTTAGAAAAAGGTCAGTTTACCTTTGGTCTCTTTGACGAAAGTGGTAACTTGCTTCAAACTGTTACCAATGAAGCAGACGGCTCTATCAACTTCAAGGCTTTAAACTACAGTGCTGCTGGTACTTACCGCTACAGCATTAAGGAAATCCCAGGAAACGATCCTAACTACGTCTATGATGACAAGGAAGCACAGCTGACAGTTACTGTAACAGATGTTAATGGTGAGCTTTTGGGCTCTGTCAAGTATGACTTGGATCCAGTCTTTACAAATACTTATAGAGGTAATGATCCAGGTAAGTCAGTTCAGCCGCCAACTCCTGGCAATAACAACAATCCAAACAACAACCCAAATAATAATCCAAACAATAATCCAAATAACACTCCAGGCAATGGTAACAATACCCCTGGTAACAGTTCCGACAATCCAAAGGGCGGAACAGACAATCCAGGGAATGGAAATAACAATTCAAACAATGGTACCAATGATCCAGGTGCTGCAGGAGGCAACAAAAAAGTTCTGCCTAAGACTGGTCAAGAAACTACACTTTGGCTGTCAGTTGCAGGTTTGGCAATCTTAGTTGGCTTTGGAAGCTATGTCTTTCTTCAAAAAAAGACTAGATAAAATTCAAAGGTTTTAAGAGTTTTCTCTTAAAGCCTTTTTACATACTTTTCCATTTGAAAAAACGGAGCAATCATGTTAGAATAGACCTAGTAATTTTTAAAGGATAGAGGTGTTATCGTGGCTTTTGGAGATAACGGACAACGCAAAAAAACAGGATTTGAAAAATTGACGATGCTAGTCGTGATTATCATGCTCATCGTGACAGTTGGAGCAATCTTTGCTTCTGCTCTCAGTGCAATCTTTTAATCCAAACGCTTCAGGGCGTTTTTTTAGACTAGAAAAAGAGAATAGAAAAAATGAGTATGTTTTTAGATACGGCCAAGATTCAAGTTAAGGCTGGCAATGGTGGCGATGGCATGGTGGCCTTTCGCCGTGAAAAATATGTTCCTAATGGCGGTCCTTGGGGTGGCGATGGCGGTCGAGGCGGCAATGTTGTTTTTGTTGTAGACGAGGGCCTGCGTACCCTGATGGATTTTCGTTACAATCGCCACTTCAAGGCTCAGTCTGGTGAAAAGGGCATGACCAAGGGAATGCATGGCCGAGGGGCTGAGGACTTGATTGTTCGTGTGCCGCAGGGGACGACGGTTCGTGATGCTGAGACTGGCAAGGTGCTGACAGACTTGGTAGAAAATGGTCAAGAATTTATCGTAGCGCGTGGTGGCCGAGGCGGTCGCGGAAATATCCGCTTTGCGACGCCTAAAAATCCTGCACCTGAGATTTCTGAAAATGGAGAACCAGGTCAAGAGAGAGAGCTTCTGCTTGAGCTCAAGGTCCTTGCGGATGTTGGATTAGTTGGTTTTCCATCTGTCGGAAAATCCACTTTGCTTAGTGTTATCACAGCGGCTAAGCCTAAGATTGGTGCCTATCATTTCACGACTATCGTGCCTAATCTAGGCATGGTTCGCACTCATTCTGGAGAGTCCTTTGCAGTAGCA
This sequence comes from Streptococcus sanguinis, assembly GCF_020729725.1. GTDB lineage: Bacteria > Bacillota > Bacilli > Lactobacillales > Streptococcaceae > Streptococcus > Streptococcus sanguinis_V. Next base: position 646,917 of record NZ_JAJEPA010000012.1, read on the forward strand.
GATCTGCCGGGTTTGATTGAGGGGGCTAGCCAAGGAGTGGGACTGGGAACCCAGTTTCTCCGTCATATTGAGCGGACACGGGTCATCCTGCATGTCATCGATATGTCAGCTAGTGAGGGACGTGACCCTTATGAGGACTATCTGGCTATCAATAAAGAGTTGGAATCCTACAATCTTCGTCTCATGGAGCGCCCGCAGATTATTGTTGCCAACATGATGGATATGCCAGATAGCGCTGAAAATCTTAAGATATTCAAAGAGAAATTATCAGCTAATTATGATGAGTTTGCGGAACTACCGCAAATCTTCCCGATTTCCAGTCTGACCAAGCAAGGACTTGCGACGCTCTTGGATGCGACCGCAGAATTACTGGATAAGACACCAGAGTTCTTGCTCTATGATGAGTCTGAAATGGAAGAAGAAGCTTACTATGGCTTTGACGAGGAAGCACCAGCCTTTGAAATCTCTCGTGATGATGATGCGACTTGGGTGCTGTCGGGTGACAAGCTAGAGAAACTCTTTAATATGACCAACTTTGACCGTGATGAGGCAGTTATGAAATTTGCCCGTCAGCTACGTGGTATGGGCGTTGATGAAGCCCTTCGTGCTCGCGGAGCCAAGGATGGCGATCTGGTTCGCATCGGCAAGTTTGAGTTTGAATTCGTTGACTAAGGAGGCTTGCAGTGGGTGATAAACCAATATCCTTCCGCGATGAAAATGGAAATTTTGTCTCTGCAGCCGACGTCTGGAATGCAGAAAAGCTAGAAGAGCTCTTTAACAAACTGAATCCCAAGCGTAAGCTGCGTCTGGAAAGAGAAGCATTAGCGAAAGCGGAAGAGGAATAAGACTTCTGATTTTGAAACTATAAACGCTGGGGAAAATTTCTCAGCGTTTTTAAATCTTAAAAAATGGGTTCTGATAGGTAAGTCGATTTCCTTTTAGCTTCTAAGGACCTCATTAATGAAAAAATGGAAAAAGTCAAGGCTTATCAATCTGTCGTGGCCATTGCCTGCTATTTTATGGTATAATGAAAAAAATAAGTAGGAGAAGTGATAATTATGGCAAAAACGATTCATACAGATAAAGTACCAGCAGCGATTGGACCTTATGTTCAAGGAAAAATTGTCGGCAATCTTTTGTTCGCGAGCGGGCAAATTCCCCTGTCTCCTGAAACTGGAGAAATCATTGGGACGACTATTGAAGAGCAGACCCAGCAGGTGCTGAAAAATGTTTCAGCCATTTTGGAAGCCGCTGGAACAGATTTTGACCATGTAGTCAAGGCTACTTGCTTCTTGAGTGATATCAATGATTTTGTGGCCTTTAATGAAGTTTACAAAACGGCCTTTACAGAAGCATTTCCAGCTCGTTCAGCAGTCGAAGTGGCTCGCCTGCCTAAGGATGTGAAGATTGAGATTGAGGTTATTGCCGAGATTCTCTAAAAAAGAGCGGGGGAAAACCACTCTTTGACAGATTCTATCTGATGAAAGGATTATTATGTCTGAGAAGAAAATTCAGCTTGTCATTGTGACTGGAATGAGCGGGGCGGGGAAAACCGTAGCTATCCAGTCCTTTGAAGACTTAGGTTATTTTACCATTGACAATATGCCGCCAACTCTGGTGCCGAAGTTCTTGCAGCTGGTCGAAGGGACTACTGACAATGATAAATTGGCTCTGGTTGTCGATATGCGGAGCCGTTCCTTCTTTTTGCAAATCCAGAACGTTTTGGATGATTTAGAGCAAAATGAGAACATTGATTTCAAGATTCTTTTCCTAGATGCGGCGGATAAGGAGTTAGTGGCTCGTTATAAGGAAACGCGACGCAGTCATCCGTTAGCAGCTGATGGACGGATTTTAGATGGGATTAAACTGGAGCGCGAACTTTTAGCTCCTCTGAAAAATCTTAGTCAGAATGTTGTGGACACAACAGATTTGACACCACGGGAGCTCAGAAAGACCATCTCTGAGCAATTTTCAAATCAGGCTGACATGCATAGTTTCCGCATTGAGGTCATGAGTTTTGGTTTCAAATACGGTCTGCCTTTGGATGCAGACTTGGTCTTTGATGTGCGCTTTCTGCCCAATCCCTACTATAAACCTGAACTGCGCAATCAGACTGGCTTGGACAGGGATGTCTTTGATTATGTCATGAACCATGCCGAGTCAGAAGAATTTTATCAGCATCTGCTGGGCTTGATAGAGCCGATCTTGCCAGGCTATCAGAAGGAAGGTAAGTCTATCCTGACTATTGCTGTGGGCTGTACGGGTGGTCAGCACCGCAGTGTAGCCTTTGCTCAGCGCTTAGCAGATGATTTGGCTAAAAATTGGCCGGTCAATGCCAGTCACCGCGACAAAAACCGTCGGAAAGAAACGGTGAACCGCTCATGAGAAAGCCAAGAATTACAGTCATCGGCGGCGGGACAGGAATTTCAGTTATTTTAGACAGCCTGCGTAAAAAAGACGTAGAGATTACAGCCATTGTCACAGTAGCAGATGATGGCGGCAGTTCTGGTGAGCTGCGAAAAAACATCCAGCAGCTAACTCCGCCAGGTGACCTGCGAAATGTCCTGGTAGCTATGTCCGACATGCCAAAGTTTTATGAGAAGGTCTTCCAGTATCGCTTTGCGGAAGGAGATGGCGTTCTAGCGGGGCATCCCTTGGGCAATCTGATTATTGCCGGTATTTCCGAAATGCAGGGCTCAACCTATAATGCCATGCAGCTTTTGACCAAGTTTTTCCATACGACAGGAAAAATTTACCCTTCTAGCGACACTCCTCTAACTCTGCATGCTGTATTTGCAGATGGGACGGAAGTTGTCGGTGAGAGCAATCTGACCAGCAAGAGTGGGATGATTGAGCGGGTTTATGTGACCAATACCTATGATGACAAGAAGCCTGCTGCCAGTAAAAAGGTAGTCGAGAGCATCTTAGAAAGCGATATGGTGGTTCTGGGACCAGGTTCACTATTTACCTCTATCTTGCCTAATCTCGTTATTGAGGAAATTGGCCAAGCTCTTCTAGACACCAAGGCAGAAGTGGCCTATGTCTGCAATATCATGACCCAACGCGGCGAAACAGAGCATTTTTCAGACAGCGACCACGTCCAAGTCCTGCACCGTCATTTAGGCAGGAAGTTTGTAGATACAGTCTTGGTCAATATCGAACCTGTCCCTCATGAGTACATGGACAGCAACCAGTTTGACGAATATCTGGTACAGGTGGAGCATGATTTTCAAGGCTTACAAGAGCAGGTTCCGCGCGTTATTTCTTCGAATTTTCTGCGTTTAGAAAATGGCGGAGCTTTCCATGATGGTGAGCTGGTCGTTGATGAATTGATGCAGATTATACAGGTACGTAAATGAGCTTTACAGTAAAAGTAAAAGAAGAACTGCTGAGTCTGGCAAGCAGAGATAAAAATGAGCTGTCAGCCATGATCAAGATGTCTGGCAGTTTGGGCTTGGCCAGCAGTGGTTTGACCCTGTCTGTCACAACAGAAAATGCCAAAATTGCCCGCCATCTCTATGAGTTGCTATCTGACCTTTATCAGGTCAAGTCAGAAATCCGCCACCATCAGAAGACCAATCTGCGCAAGAACCGTGTTTATACAGTATTTCTGGATCAGAAAGTGGAAGAAATCCTTTCTGACCTGCACTTGGCTGACTCCTTTTTTGGTATCGAGGCAGGGATTGACCAGGCTATTTTGACTGATGACGAAGCCAGTCGAGCCTACCTACGGGGAGCCTTTCTCTCAAATGGCAGCATGCGGGAGCCAGACTCAGGAAAGTACCAGCTGGAAATCCTGTCCGTTTATCTGGATCATGCCGAGGACTTGGCTGCCTTGATGCGTCGTTTTCTGCTTGATGCCAAGACCATCGAGCGCAAGAAGGGGGCTGTCACTTATCTGCAGAGAGCTGAAGACATCATGGATTTTCTCATTGTCATCGGGGCTATGGAAGCCATGGCTGAGTTTGAGTCTCTTAAGCTCATGCGGGAAGCGCGCAATGACCTCAACCGCGCTAATAATGCGGAGACAGCGAACATTGCCCGCACAGTCACAGCCAGTATGAAAATCATCAACAATATTGCTAAAATCAGTGATAATATTGGCATTGAGAGTCTACCTGTAGACCTGCAGGAGGTAGCCCAGCTTCGCATCCAGCATCCAGACTACTCCATCCAGCAGTTGGCTGATAGTCTGAGCCGGCCACTGACTAAGAGCGGCGTCAATCATCGCTTGAGAAAAATCAATAAAATCGCAGATGAATTATAAAAGCTGCTGAGCTTGAGCTCGGCAGCTGTTTTTTTATAGGCTTGTAGAATGTTTGGGTTGGACTTTTTGCTCAGGATAGATATGGTTAATGGCATTGTTGACAGCAGTAGGTGCCTCACCTAACCCAGTCGCAATCAAGTCAATCTTTCCCTCGTAGCTGCAGCAGTCACCAGCTGCATAGATACCTGGCACGGAAGTTTCTTGCTTGCTATTGACCAAAATTTTGTGACGGTTGAGCTCCAAGCCCCAATCTTTGAGATTGCCGACAGAGGATTTAAAACCGTAGTTGACAAAGAGGTGATCCAGAGGCAGAAGCTGACTTTCCTCCCCCTTGACTTGGCTGATTTCCAAGTGGGTTATCTTGCCATTTTCACCAACCAATCGACTGGGTACAAATGGTGTCTTAATCTCAACACTAGAAGCCTTGAGTTCTTCCACACTATGCTCTAAAGCTCGGAAGTTGTCCCGACGGTGAACCAGGCTGGTTTCTGCGATTTTTTCAAAAGCTAACGCCCAGTCAACAGCCGAGTCGCCGCCGCCCAGAACAACAACCTTTTTGCCAGCGTACTGGCTGATGTTTGAAACGTGATAGTGGAAGTTGCTGTAGCTTTCAGCATCATCTAGCTCCAAAGCTCTCGGTTTGAAGGCGCCGCCTCCCATAGCTATGATGATAGTTTTGGTCTGATGCTGAGCTTGAGAAGTCGTGATGGTGAAGCCATCATCCGCTTTGACGATATCCAGAACCGTTTCATTGAGGCAAATCTCAGTCTGGAAAGTTTCCAACTGCTCAATCAGACGCTGTGTCAGTTCTTCGCCACTTAGATTGGTAAAGCCCGGTACATCCAGAATCTTCTTCTCTGGATAGAGAATGGCCGGCTGACCGCCCAGCTGAGGCAGGGAATCAATGATTTTAACCTTGGCTTGGCGCAGATGGGCGTAAAAAGCTGCGAATAGGCCAACTGGACCGCCGCCGACAATCGTAATATCATACAGTTCAGACATAATTTTCCTCAATCTTTTTAAAATAAACTAGCATTATTGTACCACAAAAAGGGGTTGAAATGTAGGCAAATGTTTTGAAGCCATCTTAAAAGCCCCATCAGGGGCTTAAAATTAGATAGCAAATAAATCATTGAGGTTTTCAGCCAACGTTGGGTGGGTGAAGATTTGCTTGCTCAAGTAGGTGTAAGGAATCTTATTATCCATGGCTACAGTCAGGATATTGATAATTTCCTGAGCCCCTGCTGAGAAGATTGTCGCTCCGACGATTTCCTTGGTTTCAGTGTTGACAACAGCCTTGAAGGCACCGCGCAAGTCAGCATTGACATGTCCGCGAGGCATTGCTGCGACTGGAATCTCCTTAACTGCAATCGGCAGGCCTTGCTCTTTGGCTTCCTTTTCAGTCAATCCGATTTGAGCCAAAGGTGGTGTGATGAACATGCTGGTAGGGACGTTTTTACGGTCTTCCAGTGTGTAGCTGCCATCGCCAGCCAGATAGCTATAAAGGATACGGAAGTCATCCAATGAGATATAAGTAAACTGCAGACCGCCATTGACATCGCCCGCTGCAAATACACCAGGTACAGATGTTTCCAAGTGCTTATCGACCTTAATCGCTCCGCGCTCTGTCAGCTCGATATCTGTATTTTCCAACTGTAGTGGTTCAACATTCGGCTTACGACCGGTAGCATAGAGCAGGGCGTCAAAACGAAACTCTCCATCCTCCGTCACAACCACAACTTCAGCACCATCATTTTTAATCTGCTTGGTTTGCACATTTTGCAGGAGCTGGATTCCGTCTTCTTCCATGTATTGCTTAGCTAGAGCAGCGATAGAAGGTTCTACTCGAGGCAGAAAGACAGGAGCAGCATCCAGCACAGTCACCTGACTGCCCATTTTATTGTAGAGTCCGGCAAATTCTAGGCCGATGTTACCGCCACCCAGAACTCCTAAGCGTTTAGGAAGTTCCTTCAAATTTTGGATGCCAGTTGAGTCATAGACGTGTTCGGTCTCAGTCAGTCCTGGAATTGGCAGGACATTGGAAACAGCACCAGTATTGATGACAATAGTCTCAGCAGTCAGTTCCTCTTTCTCATCGCCAGCTGTGATTTCGATGACTTTATTGGAAAGGAAATGAGCTTCCGCATCGATGATGTCAACACCAGCACCACTGATTGCTGCGTAGTTCTTCCCGTTGAGACGGCTGGTAACAGCATTCTTCTCAGCCATGACTTGGTCGAAAGCCAGGCCTTTTTCAGCAGCGACAAGCAGGGTTTTGGTTGGGATGCAGGCGATATTAATGCAGGTTCCCCCGTACATAGCCTTGCTTCGCTCAATCAAAGCAACTTTTTTTCCTTGGCCCGCCATTTTGGCTGCCAATGTTTTACCGGCCTTACCAAAGCCGATGACAATTAAATCATAGGTTAACATAAACTACCTCCATTTTTCAAAAAGATTGTATCACATCCAGTCAGAAATTGCTGATTTCTGCTACGCTTTTTTTCTTCAGTATTTTTAGTCACATTTTTTATACAAACTGTCCATTTTTGAGCAAGATTTTCGCAGATCCAGTCAGTCTGTGTTATACTAAGTTTCGTTATTTATTTTAGGAGAGTAAAATGTCTATTATTACACTGATTTTGGCAAGTTTGGTTGCCTTGGAATTTTTCTACATCCTGTACTTGGAGACCATTGCGACGACTTCTGCAGCAACAGCTCGGGTTTTCGGTATGTCGCAAGAGGAGTTGGAGCGGCAGTCGGTCAATACCCTTTTCAAGAATCAAGGAGTTTATAACGGTCTGATTGCTGTCTTGGTCTTGATTGCGGCCTTTGTACAGCCTAGTCCGGTTTGGCTGGGAATTTTTATGGTTTATATCATCTTGGTGGCAGCATACGGTGCAGTGACCAGTGACCCTAAAATCTTGTTCAAGCAGGGAGGGCTGGCTATGCTGACCCTACTTAGTTTATTTTTCTAAGATCGAGTGAGGAAAATTGATTTCCCACTCTTTTTTTATATAATGATTGACTTTTTTGTTAGACAAGTGTAGAATAAAGATAGAAATAGCATTATTTAGAAAGCGCGTGGGAACGATGAAAAGATCTATCAAACGTTTGCCAGATGGGGAATTTACTATTTTAAAAGTAATTTGGCAGCTGCCTACCCCGACGACCTCTGCTCGTATCATGGAAAAGCTGGGACCAGACAATCACTGGAAGCCCCAAACTTTGCTGACAGTCTTGGCTCGCTTGACTGAAAAGGGCTTTTTAGAAAGTGTCCGCAAGGGGCGTGAAAGGCAGTATACAGCCTTGATCTCAGAAGATGAGTATCTGGAAGTTGAGGCTTCGGATTTCTTGAAGCGTCACAGCGGCCGTTCAATGGGCGGTTTTGTCAAAACACTCTTTTCTTCTAACTCCTTTTCGGAAAATGAATTGGATGAGCTGCGTAGTTTGCTCAACCAAGGAAAGTAGGATGGAGGGATGAGCATGAAACAGTTCCTTCTTTCTTTTCTGCTGACCAGTTTGTCGACATCCATTTTGGTGCTTTTGCTTAGTCTGCTTTTTACGGTCTTTAAGACCAAGATTTCAGTCAGAGTGAAGTATTTTATTTGGTTTCTAATATTGCTGAGTTTTCTGTTTCCGGTCCGTCCCCAATTTGGCTCAGGCCTGATTCGGCTGAATACAGGATCGGTAGTTCAGACAGCAGTGACTGCTACCCAGACAGGTGGAGCTCAGGGTGCTTCTCCAGCAGTTGAAAATGCTGCCCAGACAAATCTATGGGAGGCTTTTCTGGGCCTACCTTGGTTTGAAATTCTCTTTGCCATCTGGATGATTGGCTTTGTCTTTAGTATTGGAAGATATGCTTATTCTTATATTCGCTTCAGAAAGATGCTGAAGCGCTGGGGCACGGAGTTTCAGGACGAAGAAGCGATGGCTCAGCTTCAGGCTGTTCAGCAGGAGATGGGAGTTAAGGGCCGGATTCGTCTGCTCCACTATCCTATGTCCCAAAGTCCTATGCTGCTAGGCTTCAGAGATATTTTAATCGTGCTGCCAGAGTTGGACTACACAGAAGAAGAGCTGCAGCTGATTTTTAAGCATGAGCTGACCCACTATAAGCACCGCGATGTTTTAATCAATCTCTTAGGGATTTTTGCCAAGAGTCTGCACTGGTTTAATCCAGTTGTCCGCTTTGCCTGCCGGGAAACCCAGGAAGCAGGAGAAATGTACTGTGACTACGATGTTTTGAGCTGTAGAGATACAGAGTATCGGACTTTCTACGGTGAAACGATTTTGACCATGATAAACCGCAGTAAGAAGACCCCAATTGCCCTGACGACCTGCTTTTACTCTGACAAGTTTAATCTCAAGCGTCGGATTGTCGGTATTATGGATAACCGCCTGCCTAAGAGGTTTCTGTCTGCTGCCTTTGTAGTAGCAGTTCCTCTCCTTTTGCTCTTGACTAGCTCGGTCTTTGCCTTAGAAAGCCCAGCTGCTCAACAAAGCAAGCCTGTTGCTGGACAAAAACGGCCTCAAGGACTCAGTCAGCGTCAGGCACTAGCATCCGTCTTAAAAGAGCTGTCTCTTTCTGAAAAGGATATTAAAGACCTCCAGATTGCGCGTGAGAAAGACACCTATAAAATTCGCTTCTCGCACGGGAAAACAGCTCATGAAACCATTGTCAATGCTAAGGATGGAAAACTAATCCAATCCAAGCAGCATACTATTGTCGAAAAGACGGTAACGGTCGAAAAAGAAGTCAGCCCATCCTCGTCAGCTGCATCAACTCCAGCTGATAACAGCTCTACTGCAGGTGCAGGGAATACGGGAGCAGCGGGCTCTACCGGAGCGAATACAGGAGCTAGTACAGCAACAGTTCAAACTCCGTCTCAGAACAGTTCCTCTCATACGACAGACACTGATGATTCGGACGATGATGATGATCGTGATGACGATTAAATAAAGGATTCTGCCAGTTTAAGTTTCTTAAAAGCTTAGACTGGTAGAATTTTATTATCTTCTCAAAGGGGGATTTGGCAATCCTCCAAGAGCAGTTAGTCATCAGTTTATCTTTTATTTTAGGTCGATTTTGCTTACAGTTTGCACTTCGTTTTCTAATGCTAAAAAACTGAAAGATTATTTATCTTTTTTCTTGACATTTATAAACGACAAATGTAGAATATAATTATAAACTACATTTGTAGAATGTTTTTAAAAAATACTGCTTGGAAAGGAGAAGAAAGCAAAGCTTATCCAGACGCTTGTAGGTGCAGAGCGGAAGCTCTATTTCTTTTGAGAGCAAAAACTACATTTGTAGAATCAAAGGAGAATCCAAATGAAACAAAAGCAAATCCAAACAAACTTCCAACGGATCGAAACTAAGTATATTCTTGACCGAGCAATGCTAGCTCGTCTTGAAGCTGACATGAGGCCTTACCTTACCGCAGATGATTATGCGACATCAACCATTTCCAATGTGTATTTTGATAATGATGAGTTCCAGATGATTCAGGATTCCATTGCCAGAAAAGGTGGTCGCGAAAAGATGCGGATGCGCACTTATGCTGAGCAGCCAAATGATGATAGTCAAGTTTTCTTGGAAATCAAGAAGAAACGCGATGAAGTAGGCTTCAAATATCGTTTAGTTTCCAATCCTCTCTCTGTGACCAACTATATTGTGAATGGTGTGGCAGACCATACTATTTCTGATGACCGGGTCAAGGCAGAAGTGGAGCAGCTGCAGGAGCGCTATCTAGACTTGAAGCCCAAAATGGTGATTAGTTATGACCGCTACTCTATGAGAGGATTGGAAGATAAAAAGGTACGTGTGACAGTTGATTCCAACATTCGCTACCGAGATTATGATGTAGATTTAGCTTCAGGCCGCTATGGACTGCCCTTGCTGGACGATGACAAGGTAATTATGGAAATCAAGGTTCCTGGTCAATATCCTCAGTGGTTGGCTGATATTCTGAACAAATACGGTCTTGAAGACCAGTCCTTCTCAAAATACGGCAAAGCCTACCTGAAAACTAAAGAAAGGCTGACTCAAACAGTCAAGGCCTAAGGAGGTAGTCTATGCTCAATCAGTTATTTAACAGTATCTACTCCTCTACGGAGGTCAAGATAAATCCTTTAGCATTGATTTTTTCACTAGCAACTAGTGTGGTTTTAGGAATTATATTGGCCAAGGTCTATAAGCGCCAAACCATTTATACCAAGGAATTTGTCGTCACACTCTCCCTTTTGCCAGCCATTATTTCCATTATCATCTTCTTGGTTAATGGAAATTTGGGTACCAGTGTCGCCGTAGCAGGGACTTTCAGTTTGATTCGCTTCCGGTCGGCCGCAGGTGGCTCCAAGGAGCTCTTAGCTATCTTTATGGCGACGGCTATCGGGATTACAACAGGAATGGGATTTGTAGCACTGGGAATTGTCTTTACTCTAGCTATTTCAGGCATCTGGATGCTCTTTGAAAAGATGAGCTTTACTTCAGTCAGTCCGACCAGACGTTATGTCCAGGTTCAGGTTCCAGCTGATTTTGACTACGAAGTACTCTTTGATGCTATCTTTGCAACGACTTGTAAATCAGCAGAACTGACCTCTCTCAAGTCGGCTGAAAAGAAGTCTATCAAGCTGGACTATGTTGTTGACTTGAATCCTGACATGAGCGACAGGGAGCTTATTCAGCAGTTCCTGTTCTACGATAAGGTTCAGGACATTTCCCTTTCCAAAGCCGCTAAGAAGCGTAAAACCCTCTAAGCAAAAGAAGACCAGCTGCAGCAGAGCAGTTGGTTTTCTTGTTTGTATAATAAAGGAGCTACATCATACTTACAGAAAATACTTGACACTCTTTTCTGTATGTGGTATGATTATATAGATTTTGGACTTGAAGGGAGTGAAAAAAATGTCAAAAACAGTAGTACGCAAGAATGAATCACTTGATGATGCACTTCGTCGTTTCAAACGTGCGGTTACTAAAGCTGGTACTCTTCAAGAAACACGCAAACGTGAATTCTATGAAAAACCTTCTGTAAAACGCAAACGCAAATCAGAAGCAGCTCGTAAACGTAAAAAATTCTAATTGAACAAAAAAGCAGACTCCGGTCTGTTTTTTGTTTTGGCTCTTTGGAGAGAAGAGGATGATTGTGAGCAACAGGCAAGAAAAAAACACTGATTTTCATCAGTGAATTCTCTTTATTTTTTCTCAGCCAACAAAGCTTTGATTTCTTGCAGGACTTCCAATTCAGTTGGTCCAGCTGGCGCTTCCTCAACTTCTTCCTTCTTCTTAGCAAGGCTTTGTGCTTTTTCAGCAGACTTGACGATGAAGAAAAGAACAGTACCGATTACCAAGAAGTTAATTACAGCACTCAAGAAGTTACCATAAGCAATTCCGTTCCATTTCAATTGAGAAATTTGCTCCAAGTTTGCAGCTTTCAAAATTGGGTTGAGGAAGAGGGGAGTGATTACGTCAGTAATCAATGAAGTGACGATTGCTCCAAAGGCGTTGGCGATGATCACACCGACTGCCAAATCAATCACGTTCCCGCGCAGCAAGAATTCTTTAAGATCCTTTAACATTCTTTCTTTCCTTTCAAGAATTTATTAATGAGATTATATTATAGCTTATTTATATGACATCCTCAAGATATTTGCTTGTCAAATATTTTACATTTGCATCATTTTAGTATAAAATATAGAATGATATTCTATGATAAATTGGAGGTATTGTCTCTTGATTGATAAAGAAATCATTTCTGAAATTAAAAACAGCGTCAATATCGTCGATGTCATAGGAGAGACGGTGGCCTTGACTAAGGCTGGGCGGAATTTTCTGGGACTCTGTCCCTTTCATGGCGAAAAGACGCCCTCTTTTAACGTTGTAGAGGACAAGCAGTTTTATCACTGTTTTGGCTGCGGCAAGTCGGGCGATGTCTTCAAATTCATTGAAGATTATCGAGGCGTTTCCTTTATGGATGCTGTGCAGATTTTAGCAGAACGGGCAGGTATTCCCTTGGCTGTGGAGACAGTGGGCAATGATCGACCGAGACAAAGCCATCCGCATCAGGCTCTCTACGATATCCATACCGAGGCAGCGAAATTTTACCATGCAGTCCTGATGACGACCAAGATGGGAGAGGAAGCGCGGTCTTATCTCTACCAGCGGGGGCTGACAGATGATGTTCTCAAGCATTTTCAAATCGGGCTGGCTCCAAATGAAGGCAATTATCTTCATAAGAGTATGGCTGGCAAGTTTGATGAGAATACCATCATGAACTCGGGTCTATTTAATCTGGCGGAGAATAATCTGGTCTATGATGCCTTTCAGAACCGGATTATGTTTCCCCTGACCAATGACAGCGGACAGGTTGTGGCCTTTTCCGGTCGGATTTGGCAAGCAGCGGCCTCAGACAGCCATCAGGCTAAGTATAAAAACAGTCGCAGCACCGCTATTTTCAATAAAAGCTACGAGCTCTATCATCTGGATAAGGCCAAGCCGGTTATCAAGAAGAGCCATGAGGTTTATCTAATGGAAGGCTTCATGGATGTGATTGCGGCTTATCGGGCTGGGATTGAAAATGCGGTTGCCTCTATGGGAACAGCTCTGACACCTGAGCATGTCCAGCATCTGAGTAAGTATTGCAAGAAGATTATCCTGTCTTACGATGGAGATAGAGCAGGGCAGGCAGCGACTGCCAAGGCCTTGGATGAGCTGAGAGATATGACGGTGGAAATTGTTCGGATTCCGGATAATTTGGATCCTGATGAATTTCTAGCTAAAAATTCTGAGGAAGATTTGCAGCATTTGCTGAGCAAAACGCGAATAAGTAATGTGGAGTTTCTGCTACATCATCTGAAACCAGATAATATTGAAAATCTACAGGCTCAGATTGAGTTTGTAGAGAAGATGGCACCGATTATTGCGAAGACTAAGTCCATCACAGCGCAGAACTCCTATATTTACATGCTGGCTGAATTGCTGCCGGACTTTGACTATCAGCAGGTGGAGCAGACGGTAAATAACAGCCGACTGGCTGAGCGCTCTAGTCGCAGTCAGGAGGCGCCCACTCAGCAGTCTCAACCAGTCTTCATGCAGTTTTCGCCCTCAAATCGGCTGAGTCGTCTCATGAAGGCGGAAAATCATATCTTCCACCGCATGATGCATCATCCTTTGATTTTGAACCAATACCGGCTGAGAGAAGACTTTGCCTTTGACTCGGAAGACTTGCAGGCCTTGTATGAGATTTTGCTGGCAAATGGCGAGGTGACACCACAGGATTTGTCCCAGCTGCCGGATCATGTCCAGCAGGCTTGGTACCGCGTTTTAGAAGAAGACTTGCCGGATGAGTTTTTAGAAGATGAATTGAAAGAAGTGGAAGAAACCAGAGAGCGGGAGATTTTGCGCAAGCATAATCAGTTTATTAGTAAGAAGATTCGAGAAGCCTCTCACAGCGGAGATACGGATACAGCCCTGTCCGAGCTGGAGCGCTTGATTGAGCAAAAAAGAAGAATGGAGTAGGAATGGCTACAAAACAAAAAGAAGTAACAACATTAGACGTTCAAATTGCAGAATTTATCCGCAACCACAAGCAGACAGGTGTTGCGACGGATGATGAAATCAATGACCAACTAGTCATCCCTTTCACTTTGGACGCTGATGGGATTGAGGATTTGCTGCAGCGCATCCAGGATGCGGGCATCTCAATTACAGATAAGGAAGGAAATCCCAGCGCGCGTGTCTTAAATAACGAAGAGGAAGAAGCGGAGCTGACGGATGAAGAGCTCTTGGGCAGCAATTCAGCTAAGGTTAATGATCCAGTCCGCATGTATCTGAAAGAAATCGGGGTTGTGCCCCTTCTCAGCAATGAAGAAGAGCAGGAGCTGGCTATCTTGGTAGAACAGGGAGACTTGGAAGCCAAGCAGCGTCTGGCTGAGGCCAATCTTCGTCTGGTTGTTTCCATTGCCAAGCGCTACGTCGGACGTGGTATGCAGTTCCTTGATTTGATTCAAGAAGGAAACATGGGGCTGATGAAGGCTGTTGATAAGTTTGACTACACCAAAGGATTTAAGTTCTCAACGTATGCGACTTGGTGGATTCGTCAGGCCATTACCCGTGCGATTGCTGACCAAGCTCGGACCATTCGGATTCCAGTCCACATGGTGGAAACCATTAACAAGCTAGTCCGCGAGCAACGCAATCTCTTGCAGGAATTAGGTCAAGACCCAACACCAGAGCAAATTGCTGAGCGCATGGATATGACGCCGGACAAGGTTCGTGAGATTCTCAAGATTGCTCAGGAGCCAGTTTCCTTGGAGACGCCTATTGGTGAGGAAGATGACAGTCATCTGGGAGACTTTATCGAAGATGAAGTGATCGAAAATCCAGTCGACTATACTACTCGTGTTGTCCTTCGTGAGCAGCTGGATGAGGTCTTGGATACGCTGACAGACCGCGAGGAAAACGTCTTGCGTCTGCGCTTTGGTCTGGACGATGGAAAAATGCGGACGCTGGAAGATGTCGGTAAGGTCTTCAATGTCACCCGCGAGCGGATTCGCCAGATTGAAGCCAAGGCTCTGCGTAAACTTCGCCATCCAAGCCGCAGCAAACCACTCAGAGACTTTATCGAAGATTAAGAAGTGAAGAGTAAGAAGGGGCAGAAATTTTTCAGCAGGAAGCATAAAGTCGGCAACCTTAGCTGAAAGCAAAAGCCCCCTCGAGCTAACTTGAAATTTCTGCTATATCTATAAGGAGGATATTGCATGTCAGAAAAAAAATACAGCCCTGAAGAAGTTGAAAAGATTAAAACACGTATTTTGGAGAGCTTGGAGCAGGTCATTGACCCAGAGCTGGGGATTGATATTGTCAATCTAGGTCTAATCTATGAAATCCGTTTTGATGAGACCAATGGAGAAACGGAAATCGATATGACCCTGACAACCATGGGATGCCCTCTGGCGGATCTTCTGACTGATCAAATCTATGATGCTATGTCAGATGTTCCAGAGGTTACCAAGACGGATGTTAAGTTGGTTTGGTACCCAGCTTGGACGGTGGAAAAGATGAGCCGCTATGCTCGAATCGCTTTGGGGATTCGCTAAGAACTGATAGTAAGTGCTGGCCTGCTGTGTGCAGGCTTTTGCTTTTTTTAGTGGATTCTGTTATAATGTTCCTATTGTCTTGGGGTCGTTACGGATTCGACAGGCATTATGCGGCACATTTTGCAACCCATCTAGCGGATGTAAAACGCCAGTTAAATATAACTGCAAAAAATAACAATTCTTACGCTTTAGCTGCCTAAAAACCAGCCAGCGTGACCCGATTCGGATTGCTTGTGTCTGATGACAGGTCTTATTATAAGCAAGCTACGGCAAGGTCTAGTCTAGGGATTTTGCAAGAGATTGATAGACTCGCTTGACTTGGGCTTGAGCTATGTGTCAAAGTGAAGTTAAATCAATACATAGCCTATGGTTGTAGACAAATGTGTTAGCAGATGTTTGGACGTGGGTTCGACTCCCACCGGCTCCATTATTTTAAAATCCTTCTAAAACGTTGAGAAATCAACGTTTTTTGCTTTTACGATCTTCAGAGAATCTTGATTTCTGTCTGAAAAAGTAATACAATAATGTTAGTGATGACAAAGGAAATATTGGTATTTCTATTGGGTTGATTTCATAAGTATTAAGGGAAGTTTGATATGAGTTTTTTTAAGAATCTGTTTAGTAAGAAACAAGAGGAAGAGAAAGTAGAAAAGGTTGAAGAAGCAGTGCTTGATGTGCCTTCTGAAGATCCTTTTCCGAGTGAGTGGGGATCTTTCTCGACCTATATTGATGACAAGTTGGCTAGTATCCGTCTGAATCTAGCTTTGGCTGATGAGGCACCCTATCCTCTCTATGCTTATGCTATGAGGCTCAAGGTAACGCTCCTCCAGTACGATGGGGAGACAGGTTTTCCATCTAGTGATGAGTTTAAAGAGCTGAATGTGATTGAGGACCGGCTTTCTGAGGCTTTAGGGCAAGTCGGTGGCATTCATGTCGGTGTGATTACGACAGATGGAAATATTGAGTTTTACTACTATCTGCAAGACAAGAAAAGCCATCTGGAGCCAATTGCCGAAGTGATGCGCGACTTTCCAGACCGCCGCTATGACTCGGCAACCCTGGAAGACGAGGAATGGAATCAGTACTTTGATTTTCTCTATCCTAATGAATACGAGTATCAGACCATTCTCAACCAGCGGGTCTGGTACCAGCTGGAGCAGGACGGCGATGACCATAGTCAGGAGCGCGAGATTGACCATTGGGCCTATTTTGCGTCTGAGGAAGATCGAGATGGTTTCCTAAAGGAAGTCGAGGAACTGGGCTATAGCCTCGTATCCGCTGAAAAGATAGAGGATGCGGACAAACCATATCAGCTACACGTGATTCGTATGGATACGACAGAAATCTTTGATTTGAACCAGAATGTTTGGACTTTGGTTGAATTTGTGAAAAAATTTAACGGAAACTATGGCGGTTGGGGCTGTAATGTGGTATAATGGTTAAAGTTTTGAGAAAGCTAGGCTTTCTCTTTTGTGGAAGATTACTCAAGAGGCTTAAGAGGCTGTGTTGGAAACGCAGTAGGCGTGTAAAAGCGTGCGTGGGTTCGAATCCCATGTCTTCCGTCATAAGTTGCAAGAAACGCTATTTGGCGTTTTTTCTATTTGTAAAAGGAGATGAAGGCAACCTAATTATTTTAAAATATGAATATTTTTGGAAATGCTTGAAAACAATTTCAACAAAAAAATGAGTAAATTATTGTTCACTTTATCAAATAGTGTGGTAAAATGGGATTAATGGATTTTTAAAAAGGATATAAATTAAAGGGAGAATTATGTTTTTTAAACGTCAAAAAGGTAAGTACCACGAAGTAGAGCGTGTGACTCGTTTTAAGCTGATTAAATCGGGTAAGCATTGGCTGCGTGCTGCGACATCACAGTTCGGCCTTTTTAGATCAATGAAAGGGGGAGGCCTTTCATCGATCGAGCTCAAGGTAACGGAAGAACAAGTTACCGATAAGAAGAGTGGCATTGATTTTTTGAGGGGCATTGTCGCCACGGGAGCCGTGCTGGGCGGAGCTCTTGTGACAAACACAATCGTCCATGCGGAAGAAGAGCAGGCTCTGGAAAAAGTCATTGACACGACAGACGTTTTAGCGACACGTGGTGAAACAGTTTTAGGAGAAGAAAGCAGTGCTGCTGAAGCAGCAACCGCAACGGCAAGCTCACATACTGAGTCAGAGTCTGTATCAGATACATCTTCAGCCAGTGCCAGTGCTTCTGTCAGTGCATCTATCTCAGCCAGCATCTCAGCTTCAGAGTCAATGTCACAGTTTAGCTCTGCCTCTATCAGTGCCAGCACATCTCAAGCAGTCTCAGATTCCTTAAGTGTATCTGAGTCTCTTTCAGTGTCTTCAAGTACATCTGATTCAGTCAGAGCTAGTACTAGTCAGCCAACCAGTTCTTCTCAGTCAGTTTCTGCCAGTCAGACCTCTGCATCGTCTGCATCAGAAACCGGCAATTCTACAAGCAGCCAGCAGTCTACAGAATCCTCTAGTCAGACTGGGCGTAGAAGAACGCGTCGGGCTACAGATACAACCCCTCCTACAATCACTCTCCCTCAAGAGGTAATAGCCTATCGAGGAGAAGAATTTGAGTTTTTTGTAGAAACGACTGATGATAGTGGTCAAGTTAATCGAGTCATTGTTCGAAATATTGAAGGAGCAGAGGATTCTACTTACTTAGATCCAAATTGGATAAGATACTCTACTGATAACTTGAGTGTTCCAGGTAATGCAACGACTGCTAATCCTCTAAGGACGCGTGTCTATGGTATTGTGCCAATTAATCATGGTGCTGGACCTAGGGATCGTTATACTAAATATGTCCGAGCAGAAGATGCTGCAGGGAATATCACTGCATTAGTAGACAAACAAAGTGAGCGTTTTGTATTAATTATAAGACCTCAGACAGAAAAATATACTCCTCAAGCTCCAACTTTAACCTATGTTCAGAATGCGAATAGTCTGACCCAAACAGACAAAGATGCGGTCATTGCTGCAGTCAAAAGTGCTAATCCAAATCTTCCTGCCACATCAACTTATTCGGTTTCAGAAAATGGTACCGTAACAATTACCTATCCGGATGGTTCAACAGACACTATTGCTGCTGCACAGACAGTTGATACAGATAGGGTAGCCCCAGTCTTTGTTGATGAGGGTAGAGATTATATCTTCTATCGTGGAGAAGAAGGTACTGCTGAACTCCACTTTTATGATAATAGTGGTAAGATTACCAATGTAAATTTTGCAGGAGATCTTGCTGCTACTAGAACTTATAACGCTTTGCTAGCCTTAGGTTTTACATTTGATACACCGAATATAAACAATCCTAATAATGCTACGGAACAAAATCCTCTTGTGACAACTATTAGAGGGACGATACCGAAAAGTCAACCAGCAGGACCTGGTGGTTATTACACTTTCAAGGTTAGAGCGACAGATGCTAGTGGTTTAACTAGTGAAGCAAAAAATTTCAGAATTGTTATTGCTAACCAGACAGATAAATATACACCAAACAATCCTGGAAGTTTAACTGGAGTTCTGAATCCCCAGCAACTATCAACAAGTGAAAAAACAGCTATTGAAGAAAAAGTTAGGGCGGCTAATACAGGGAATCTGCCCAACAATGTCCAATATGTTGTTAACAATGATGGTTCTGTGACGGTTATTTATCCAGATGATACTCCTGCTAGCCGTTCAAGAGATACAATAACAGCTGATAGGACTGTTCAAGATTTACGTCCTAGTTTATCAGCGAGTGCGTCAGTAAGCGCTTCTACGTCTGCGAGCCAATCTACGGCGGCTAGTAAATCGGCTTCCATTAGTGCATCAACTTCAGCACAGAAATCTGTATCCGCAAGTACGTCCGCATCGACTAGCGCGTCTACAAGTGCAAGTACATCGGCATCCACAAGTGCGTCAGTATCTGCAAGTACATCAGCTTCAACGAGCTCGTCCGTAAGTGCAAGTACGTCCGCGTCCACAAGCGCGTCAGTAAGTGCCAGCACGTCCGCATCGACTAGCGCGTCTACAAGTGCAAGTACATCTGCATCGACTAGCGCGTCAGTAAGTGCAAGTACGTCCGCCTCAACGAGCGCATCTGTGAGTGCAAGCACCTCAGCTTCAACAAGTGCGTCAGTAAGTGCAAGTACATCCGCATCGACGAGTGCGTCAGTGAGTGCAAGTACCTCAGCGTCTACTAGCGCATCTGTATCTGCAAGTACGTCTGCTTCAACGAGTGCATCAGTAAGCGCAAGTACATCCGCGTCCACAAGCGCGTCAGTAAGTGCCAGCACGTCAGCGTCCACAAGTGCGTCAGTGTCTGCCAGCACGTCCGCTTCAACGAGTGCGTCAGTAAGTGCCAGCACGTCAGCGTCGACGAGTGCGTCAGTGTCAGCAAGTATATCGGCGTCCACAAGTGCGTCAGTGTCAGCAAGTACGTCAGCGTCCACAAGCGCGTCAGTAAGTGCAAGTACGTCCGCATCGACTAGCGCTTCAGTATCAGCAAGTACGTCAGCGTCCACAAGTGCGTCAGTATCTGCCAGCACGTCAGCGTCCACAAGCGCGTCAGTAAGTGCAAGCACGTCCGCGTCCACAAGTGCGTCCGTAAGTGCCAGCACGTCTGCCTCAACCAGCGCCTCAGTATCTGCAAGCGAATCGGCATCGACCAGTGCATCCGTAAGTGCCAGCACGTCAGCTTCCACGAGTGCGTCAGTAAGCGCAAGTACGTCAGCTTCCACGAGCGCGTCAACAAGTGCCAGCACGTCTGCCTCAACGAGTGCGTCCGTAAGTGCCAGCACATCTGCGTCCACGAGTGCGTCCGTAAGTGCCAGCACGTCAGCTTCCACGAGTGCGTCCGTAAGTGCCAGCACGTCAGCTTCCACGAGTGCGTCAGTAAGCGCAAGTACGTCAGCTTCCACGAGCGCGTCAACAAGTGCCAGCACGTCTGCCTCAACGAGCGCATCAGTGAGTGCAAGCACATCTGCGTCCACGAGTGCGTCCGTAAGTGCCAGCACGTCTGCCTCAACCAGTGCCTCAGTATCTGCAAGCGAATCGGCATCGACCAGTGCATCCGTAAGTGCCAGCACGTCAGCTTCCACGAGTGCGTCAGTAAGCGCAAGTACGTCAGCTTCCACGAGTGCGTCAGTAAGCGCAAGTACGTCCGCTTCAACGAGCGCGTCTGTGTCAGCAAGTACATCAGCGTCGACGAGTGCGTCAGTGAGCGCAAGCACGTCCGCATCGACGAGCGCGTCAGTTTCTGCAAGTACGTCCGCGTCAACTAGTGCGTCAGTAAGCGCAAGCACATCCGCGTCCACAAGCGCGTCAGTAAGTGCCAGCACGTCAGCGTCGACGAGTGCGTCAGTGTCAGCAAGTATATCGGCGTCCACAAGTGCGTCAGTGTCAGCAAGTACGTCAGCGTTCACAAGCGCGTCCGTAAGTGCAAGTACGTCCGCATCGACTAGCGCTTCAGTATCTGCAAGCGAATCGGCATTGACCAGTGCATCCGTAAGTGCCAGCACGTCGGCTTCAACGAGTGCGTCAGTAAGCGCAAGTACGTCAGCTTCAACGAGCGCGTCTGTGTCAGCAAGTACATCAGCGTCGACGAGTGCGTCAGTGAGCGCAAGCACGTCCGCATCGACGAGCGCGTCAGTTTCTGCAAGTACGTCCGCGTCAACTAGTGCGTCAGTAAGTGCCAGCACGTCAGCGTCCACAAGCGCGTCTGTGTCTGCAAGTACGTCCGCGTCGACG
This sequence comes from Streptococcus sanguinis, assembly GCF_020729725.1. GTDB lineage: Bacteria > Bacillota > Bacilli > Lactobacillales > Streptococcaceae > Streptococcus > Streptococcus sanguinis_V. Next base: position 668,024 of record NZ_JAJEPA010000012.1, read on the forward strand.
AGTGCATCAGTAAGTGCAAGTACGTCAGCKTCAACGAGTGCATCAGTATCWGCAAGTACGTCCGCATCGACTAGCGCTTCAGTATCAGCAAGTACATCAGCTTCAACGAGCGCGTCAGTAAGTGCAAGCACGTCAGCGTCCACAAGCGCGTCTGTGTCTGCAAGTACATCAGCTTCAACGAGCGCGTCAGTAAGTGCAAGTACGTCAGCGTCCACAAGTGCCTCTGTCTCAGCAAGTACGTCCGCATCGACTAGCGCTTCAGTATCAGCAAGTACATCRGCKTCMACRAGCGCGTCAGTAAGTGCAAGCACGTCAGCGTCCACAAGTGCGTCAGTGTCTGCCAGCACGTCCGCTTCAACGAGTGCGTCAGTATCTGCAAGCACCTCAGCCTCAACGAGTGCATCTGTATCTGCAAGCACATCCGCTTCCACAAGCGCGTCAGTATCTGCAAGTACGTCAGCTTCAACGAGCGCATCTGTATCTGCAAGTACATCTGCCTCAACGAGTGCGTCGGTAAGTGCAAGTACATCTGCCTCAACGAGTGCGTCAGTATCTGCAAGTGAATCTGCGTCAACCAGTGCGTCAGTATCTGCAAGCAYGTCTGCGTCAACCAGCGCGTCAGTAAGTGCCAGCACGTCTGCGTCTACCAGCGCATCTGTATCTGCAAGCACATCAGCGTCTACCAGCGCATCTGTATCTGCAAGTGAATCTGCGTCAACCAGTGCGTCAGTATCTGCAAGTGAATCTGCGTCAACCAGTGCGTCAGTATCTGCAAGTACGTCAGCCTCAACGAGTGCGTCTGTAAGTGCAAGTACGTCAGCGTCCACAAGCGCGTCTGTGTCTGCAAGTACATCTGCCTCAACGAGTGCATCAGTTTCTGCAAGCACATCAGCGTCTACCAGCGCATCTGTATCTGCAAGTGAATCTGCGTCAACCAGTGCGTCAGTATCTGCAAGTACGTCAGCTTCAACGAGCGCATCTGTATCTGCAAGTACATCTGCCTCAACGAGTGCGTCGGTAAGTGCAAGTACATCTGCCTCAACGAGTGCGTCAGTATCTGCAAGTGAATCTGCGTCAACCAGTGCGTCAGTATCTGCAAGTACGTCAGCTTCAACGAGCGCGTCTACAAGTGCAAGTACGTCCGCGTCTACCAGCGCGTCAGTGAGCGCAAGTATCTCGGCTTCAACGAGTGCATCAGTAAGCGCAAGCACCTCAGCGTCGACGAGTGCATCAGTTTCTGCAAGCACATCAGCGTCTACCAGCGCATCTGTATCTGCAAGTGAATCTGCGTCAACCAGTGCGTCAGTAAGTGCAAGTACGTCAGCTTCAACGAGCGCGTCTACAAGTGCCAGCACGTCTGCGTCGACTAGCGCGTCAGTAAGTGCAAGTACGTCCGCATCGACCAGCGCGTCTGTGTCTGCAAGTACGTCAGCGTCGACGAGTGCATCTGTATCTGCAAGCACATCCGCTTCCACAAGCGCGTCAGTATCTGCAAGTACGTCCGCATCGACGAGCGCATCTGTATCTGCAAGTACATCTGCCTCAACGAGTGCGTCGGTAAGTGCAAGTACATCTGCCTCAACGAGTGCGTCAGTATCTGCAAGTGAATCTGCGTCAACCAGTGCGTCAGTATCTGCAAGTACGTCCGCCTCAACGAGTGCGTCAGTATCTGCAAGTGAATCAGCTTCAACCAGTGCGTCAGTATCTGCAAGTACGTCCGCCTCAACGAGCGCGTCTACAAGTGCAAGCACGTCTGCGTCTACCAGCGCATCTGTATCTGCAAGCACATCAGCGTCTACCAGCGCATCTGTATCTGCAAGTGAATCTGCGTCAACCAGTGCGTCAGTATCTGCAAGTGAATCTGCGTCAACCAGTGCGTCAGTATCTGCAAGTGAATCTGCGTCAACCAGTGCGTCCGTATCAGCAAGTACGTCAGCATCAACGAGTGCGTCTGTAAGTGCAAGTACGTCAGCGTCCACAAGCGCGTCTGTGTCTGCAAGTACATCTGCCTCAACGAGTGCATCAGTTTCTGCAAGCACATCAGCGTCTACCAGCGCATCTGTATCTGCAAGTGAATCTGCGTCAACCAGTGCGTCAGTATCTGCAAGTACGTCAGCTTCAACGAGCGCGTCTACAAGTGCAAGCACGTCTGCGTCGACTAGCGCGTCAGTAAGTGCAAGTACGTCCGCATCGACGAGTGCGTCAGTATCTGCAAGTGAATCTGCGTCAACCAGTGCGTCAGTATCTGCAAGTACGTCCGCCTCAACGAGTGCATCTGTAAGTGCCAGCACGTCTGCCTCGACGAGCGCGTCAGTATCTGCAAGTACGTCAGCGTCCACGAGTGCGTCTGTGTCCGCAAGTACGTCTGCGTCCACAAGTGCGTCAGTAAGTGCAAGTGCGTCTGCGTCCACAAGTGCATCCACAAGTGCAAGTACCTCAGCCTCAACCAGCGCGTCAGTGTCAGCCAGCACCTCCGCTTCAACGAGTGCGTCTGTGTCCGCAAGTACGTCCGCCTCGACGAGCGCGTCAGTAAGTGCAAGTACATCGGCCTCAACGAGTGCATCAGTCTCAGCAAGCACGTCTGCCTCCACCAGCGCGTCTGTATCTGCAAGTGAATCAGCTTCAACGAGTGCGTCTATGTCTGCAAGTACATCAGCGTCGACCAGTGCGTCAGTAAGTGCAAGTGAATCAGCGTCGACGAGTGCATCAGTCAGCGCAAGCACCTCGGCATCGACAAGTGCTTCAGTCAGCGCAAGTACGTCAGCTTCAACGAGTGCTTCAGTCAGCGCAAGTACGTCTGCGTCCACCAGTGCATCTGTATCCGCCAGCACGTCCGCGTCGACGAGTGCGTCAGTGAGTGCAAGTACATCAGCGTCCACCAGTGCATCTGTAAGTGCAAGTACGTCCGCGTCGACGAGTGCGTCAGTGAGTGCAAGTACATCAGCGTCGACGAGTGCTTCAGTCAGCGCAAGTACGTCAGCTTCAACGAGCGCGTCAGTAAGTGCAAGTACATCAGCGTCAACCAGTGCGTCAGTAAGTGCAAGTACGTCCGCGTCTACTAGCGCGTCTGTGTCTGCAAGTACGTCCGCGTCAACAAGTGCCTCAGTAAGCGCAAGCACGTCCGCGTCCACGAGCGCGTCAGTATCTGCAAGTACATCAGCGTCGACGAGTGCCTCTGTATCAGCAAGCACGTCAGCATCAACGAGTGCGTCAGTAAGTGCAAGTACGTCAGCATCAACGAGTGCGTCAGTGAGTGCCAGCACGTCCGCATCAACGAGTGCATCAGTTTCAGCAAGTACATCCGCGTCGACAAGTGCGTCCGTTTCAGCAAGTACGTCTGCATCAACGAGTGCATCTGTATCAGCCAGCACGTCCGCCTCAACGAGCGCATCCGTAAGCGCAAGTACGTCCGCATCGACGAGTGCGTCCGTAAGTGCCAGCACGTCCGCGTCCACAAGCGCATCAGTATCCGCAAGTACTTCAGCGTCCACAAGTGCATCCGTAAGCGCAAGTACGTCAGCCTCCACGAGTGCCTCAGTAAGTGCCAGCACGTCAGCCTCAACCAGCGCGTCTGTGTCTGCAAGCACGTCCGCGTCGATGAGTGCGTCAGTGAGTGCCAGCACATCGGCATCTACGAGCGCGTCAGTAAGTGCAAGTACGTCAGCGTCCACGAGCGCATCCGTAAGTGCAAGTATGTCCGCGTCTACCAGCGCATCAGTAAGTGCAAGTATGTCTGCTTCAACGAGTGCGTCTGTAAGCGCAAGTACCTCAGCTTCAACCAGCGCGTCAGTTTCAGCAAGTACGTCCGCATCGACGAGTGCGTCTGTATCAGCAAGCACGTCAGCCTCAACGAGTGCGTCTATGAGTGCCAGCACGTCCGCATCTACTAGCGCATCTGTATCAGCAAGCACGTCTGCATCGACGAGTGCGTCAGTGAGCGCAAGTACCTCAGCATCGACGAGTGCGTCAGTGAGCGCAAGTACCTCAGCCTCAACCAGTGCGTCTGTATCTGCCAGCACGTCCGCGTCGACGAGTGCATCAGTGAGTGCAAGTACGTCCGCGTCTACAAGTGCGTCAGTGAGCGCAAGCAAGTCTGCCTCCACGAGCGCTTCAGTATCCGCAAGTATGTCCGCATCAACCAGTGCATCAGTATCAGCAAGTACATCCGCATCCACCAGTGCATCCGCTTCAACGAGCGAATCCGCTTCAGTAAGTGCTTCAATTAGCGATTCTCAGTCAATCAGTGAGTTAACCTCAGTGAGCACCAGCACCTCAGTCTTGCATAGTCAGCTGGATCTGGTTCATGAGAAGGAATTTTACTCACTCAGCCTTTCTACTAGCGAGTCACTGTCAGCGACAGTCAGCCTCAGCGAGCTTGCCCGTGTCAGTCAGTCTGTATCGGAAAGCCTGTCTACGAGTCTGTCAGCTAGTCAGAGCACATCTGAAAGTCTGTCCGCTTCAGCAAGACAGTCTGAGCTGGATCTGATTTCCGGAGGTCGTCTGCCTCAGACAGGGGAAACGGAGAGCAAGGCTTCCATCCTGGCTCTGGGCTTAGGAGCGTTGGGCTTGGCCTTCAAGAGACGTAAAAAGAAAAGCGACTCTGAGGAGTAGCAGTAAATAGAGCCAATCAGTTTATCTTTGTAGTCCGTCAAAAGTTCACTAAGTTAGTGAGCTGTGGAAGTGATGGGCAGAGTAAGTCGTAAGGGAATTAACTTGATAATTTCTGGTGCTTGCTTCCTAAAATCCTAGACTAGGAATTAGTAAAAAGAAACCGAGAGGCAATAGAAACAGGAAGTTTTGACAACTTCCTGTTTTTTTGACAATTTAGTAGAAAAAAAGTGTTCTTTATTCTGCAGGAAAATCCTTGAGAATATAGATTTTTTGGACAATATTTTATATAATATCAAGTATAGAAATGATGTTTTAGAGTTTATGAAATGAAAGAGTAAGGGAAGAAATGAAAACGATTGTTTTGGTTGGGGATCAGGCCTATCAGGAGCAAGTTTCGACTACGATTAAGTCGATTTTATATTACAATAAAAATGTAAAAATCTATGTTTTCAATCAGGGATTGAGTGACGAATGGTTCCGTGATTTTAATGAGCTGGCCGAGCAGCTGGACAGTGAATTAGTCAATATCAGCTTGGACCAAGTGACGATCAGTCCAGAGTGGCTGACTCAGGACCATATCAGCTCAGCTACCTATGCTCGCTATTTTATTCCACAGTTTGTTGCTGAGGGGCGAGTCCTTTATCTGGATAGCGATCTGGTGGTTAATAGAGATTTGCAGCCTTTATTTGATATTTCTCTAGAAGGCAAGCTTGTGGCTGCGGTTGGAGATGCCGGAGGTTATGGCTTTAATGCTGGCGTTCTGCTAATTGATAATCAAGCTTGGAAAGAGAGGCAACTGCAGGAGACCTTTATCAAGGAAACGGACCGCATCATGAGCTTGGTCCAGTCTGGCCAAATGGAGGATTTCAACGGAGATCAGACGGTTTTAAATCATGTGCTGGCTCAGGACTGGCTGCCCTTGGATAAGATTTACAATCTGCAGGTAGGCCATGACTTGGTGGCCTTTTACAGTGGCTGGAATGGTCATTTTGAGCTGGATCAGGAACCTCTGATTATCCACTATACGACCTTTCGCAAGCCTTGGAACTCGGAAGTTAGCTATCGCTACCGCCAGCTTTGGTGGGACTTTCAGGCCTTGAGTCTGGAGGAGATTTTAGCTCATCATCGGGGAGAGTTTGAGATGCCGGACCGTTGGGAGCAGGCCGCTCTGAACTGCATGCTCCTGACAGATGTACAGGAATTAGAGCAGATAGAGTTTTTAGCCCAGTCCCTGCCTAGGGTTGATTTTCACATCGCCTGCTACACAGAGATGGGAGCTTATCTGCAATCTTTGAATCAGTATGAGAACATCCATCTTTATCCGCAGGTTATTCATGCAGTGCTGGATGAGCTCATTGATAAGTGCCAGGTCTATTTGGATATTCACCATGGAAGCGAGCACTATCAGCTGAGCCGTCGTTTCAAGGCGCTTGACAAGCCAGTTCTGGCTTTTGACAATACTAAGAAAAATGAAAACGAAGAGCTGGTCTATCCGCATGAAAATCCACAGGAGATGGTGGAAAAGCTGCGCAGTCTGATGAAAAAAGAGAAGCCTCAAGCCTTTCGAGCTGTGGTGCTGGCGGCTAATGCTGCCTATAGTGAGCAGGTCTTAACCACCATTAAGTCCATCGTCTGCCACAATCGCTTTATCAAGTTTTATGTCATCAACAGTGATTTTCCGACAGAGTGGTTTGTCAGCATACAAAAAAAGCTGGTCAAGCTGGACTGCCAAATTGTCAATGCTCGGGTGTCTGCTTCACTGGTATCAAATTTTAAAACAGATATTAGTTATACTGTTTTCCTGCGCTATTTTGTAGCGGATTTTGTTGAGGAAGACAAGGCTTTGTATTTGGATTGCGATATCGTTGTCACGCGGGATTTAAGCTCCCTATTTGAAACAGAACTTAGAGATGCACCACTTGCTGCTGTCAAGGATCTGGGTGGGCAAGTGTATTTTCATCAGCATATCTTTAATGCTGGGTTCTTATTAATCAATAATGCCCTTTGGAAGCGAGAAAATATTCGCCAACGTTTGATTGAACTGACCAATGAATGGCATGACAAGGTACCGTCTGGTGACCAAAGCATTCTCAATATGCTTTTTGAAAATCGCTGGATGGAGCTGCCTTTTGCTTATAACTGTATTACGCTGCACACGACCTTTTCGGACTATGAACCTGAAAAAGGTCTCTATCCGCCTGTGATTCACTATCTGACCGAGCGAAAGCCTTGGAAAGAGTACACCCAGTCCATCTATCGTGAGGTCTGGTGGTTCTATCAGGGATTGGATTGGTCGGATATGCGCGAGCCAGTCGGAGCCCTGACTCAAAAGATGGTGGAAGAGGAAGATAGCTCAAGCCTGTCCTGCCTAGTCTACACCTATTCTTGTGACCTGATGCATATCAACTATCTGATTCAAGCCTTGCCTGCCTGTCATTTCTACATTGCGGCACCGGTCATGGTGGCAGAGCCGATCACGCGTCTGCTCCAGTATCCTAATGTCAGCGTCAGCTCAGATATTGCGGGCATTCCGGCTCTCTTGGAGTCGCTGGAAGCCAAGTCTCAGTTGCTACTGGATATCAATGCTGGTGATGAGGTAGGGGATATTATTGCTCGCTTTAAGTCTGCTGGCAAGCCAGTCTATGCCTTTGATAGCACAGCCCATGGTCAGCAGGGGCAGGAAGTCTTTCCAGCTGATAACCCTGAAGTCATGGTGCAGGCTATTGAGAAGTTAAGATTGGCCGAGCCTGAGGAGCGGCAGATTTCTGTACTCTCTATCGACCAGTCGCTGGATTATCTCTTGGAGAAAGGTGCTTCAGTAGTTCGCTTTGGAGATGGGGAGATGGATTTGATTGCAGGTCGTGGTATCGTCTATCAGGAATACGATCCAGAGCTGTCAGCACGCTTGAGAGGGATTATGTCTATGGAGAGCGATGAGCGTTTGATGATTTGTCTGCCCGATGTCTTTACAGGACTAGAGCGCTATTCCATTGATGCCCAAAATTTTTGGAGTCTAAATCATTTGCCACATTTTCTTGAGAAATATAAAAATATTTGCCAAGCACCTTGGTACGGATCGACCTTTATTTCCCGTCCTTATATTGACTTGGAAGATAAGACGCCGTCTGTGGGCTATTTTGCAAAGCTCAAGCAGCTTTGGCAGGACAAGGACCTCTTGATTGTAGAGGGCTTGACTTCCCGCTCTGGTGTGGGCAATGACCTCTTTGACGGGGCTAGGTCCATCAAGCGGATTATCTGTCCTTCGCGCAATGCCTACAGCAAGCTGGAGGCCATCAAGCAGGCTGTTCGAGAGCATGCGGATAATCGTCTGATTTTGACCATGCTGGGTCCGACGGCCAAGGTCTTGGTCTATGATCTGGTTCAGGAAGGTTATCGGGCCCTGGATATTGGACATATTGACTCAGAGTATGAGTGGTTCCAGATGGGGGCTAGGCACAAGGTCAAGCTGTCGCACAAGCATACAGCTGAGCACAACTTTGATCAGGATATTGAGTTTAGAGATGACCAGGCTTATGACAGTCAGATTGTTGCCAATCTGGCTCAGGAATGAAGATTAGAAAAAGAGTATGAAAGTTAATATTACCAATCTATACGGTATGTCTGGCCAGAGTACGGCCTTGATTGCCCAGAATGATGTGACCAAGCTAGCCAAGCAGCTGGGCTTCAATGAATTGAGTTTTTACTTTTACGATATTTACAGCGACAGCCAGTCGGAGCTTAGTCGGCGTCTGGACGGCATCATGGCTAGTGTGGGCTACGGCGATGTGGTTATCTATCAGTCGCCGACTTGGAACGGCCGGGAGTTTGACCAGGCCTTTATCAGCAAGCTGAAGATTTTGCAGGCCAAGCTGGTGACCTTTATCCATGATGTGCCGCCGCTGATGTTCCCGTCAAACTACTATCTGATGCCAGAGTATATCGACATGTACAATCAGTCAGATGTAGTCATCGTTCCTTCTGAGCAGATGCGGGATAAGCTAGTGGCAGAGGGGCTGACTGTGGACAAGATTTTGGTCCAACGCATGTGGGATCATCCCTATGATTTGCCCCTGCACCAGTCTCAGTTTGCGCCTAAGCTCTATTTTGCCGGAAGTGTGGAGCGTTTTCCACATCTGATTAATTGGTCTTATGCTACGCCGCTGGAGATTTTTTCGCCTGAGGAAGAGTTAAATCCAGAGGCCAATGTCAGCTATCGCGGCTGGGTCAGCCGGCCAGAGTTGCTCTTGGAGCTGTCCAAGGGCGGTCTAGGCCTGGTCTGGGGTGTTGAGGAAAATCCAGCAGACGAGCCGGAATACTACGGTCTCAATATCTCTCATAAGTCTGCCACCTATCTGGCAGCTGGGATTCCGGTCATCGTCCCTTCTTACCTGTCCAATGCAGAGCTGATTCGCGAGCGCGGTCTGGGATTTGTCGTAGACAACTTGGAAGAGGCCAGTCGGATCGTAGAAGGTCTGACTGCCGAGGAGTATCAGGCTATGGTCGAGCGGGTTAGAAAGTTCTCTTTCCTGCTCAAGGAAGGTTATTTTAGCAAGAAAGTCTTAGTAGATGCGGTGATGGAAGTCTTATCTTAGAGCTTTTTCAGCCATCGTCATGAGGAGTCAGTGTGAAGTCATTTTTTAAACCGGTCATTATCAAGAAGTTTCTGTGGACCTTATTTTTCTTATTTATCTATGTCTTGGGAACCAAGCTGACCCTGCCTTTCGTCGATATGAGTAAGGCAGCTGCCATGGACGGAACCTCTACGACCTTGAACTATGCGACAGCCCTGATGGGGGGAAATCTACGCAGTATGTCGCTCTTTTCTGTCGGCTTGTCTCCTTGGATGTCCTCTATGCTGATCTGGCAGATGTTTGCTGTGTCCAAGCGCCTAGGCTTGAGTAAGCTCCCTCTGGAAGTGCAGGAAAGGCGGCGGATGCTGCTGACTTTGGTCATTGCTTTGATTCAGTCCGTGGCGCTGGTCTTAAACCTGCCTCTGCAAGAAGCAGGTGGGGTGGATATGACTACGATTATGGTCTTAGATACCTTGGTCTTGATGGCTGGGACTTACTTTCTCATCTGGCTGACGGATTTGAATGCTGCCATGGGACTTGGCGGCTCAATCATGATTGTCATGGCCAGCATGATTGCCTACATTCCACAGGATATTTGGAACTCCATCAAGGAGCTGAAGATTTCTTCACTTTGGCTAGCCTTGATGCTGGTTTTCAGTCTAGTCTTTCTCTATCTGGCTGTTACAGTTGAGCGGTCTAAGTACCGAATTCCAGTCAATAAGATCAATATCCATAACCGTTTCAAGAAATACTCTTATCTGGATATTCGTCTGAATCCTGCTGGTGGGATGCCGATTATGTACGCTATGACCTTGGTCAGCATTCCCCAGTATTTCCTTTTGATAATCCACTTTCTTCAGCCGGACAACCAGTTGATTGACCATTGGATAGAAGCACTGTCTATGGGAAGTCCAGCTTGGTTTATCCTCTATCTGCTGACTATTTTCATCCTGGCACTGGCCTTCGCCTTTATCAATATCAGTGGCGACCAGATTGCTGAGCGGATGCAAAAGAGTGGAGAGTATATTGAAAATGTTTATCCGGGAGGAGCAACCCGCCGGTATATCAATGGTTTGGTGACCTATTTTGCACTAGTGGGAGCTTTCTATCTTATCCTGATTTCTGGTCTGCCTATGATAGTGGTACTTCTGGACATTCGCTATTTGCGACTCAGCATGATTCCGGGGATTTTTATGATTTTTATCGGGATGGTCTTTTCTATTAAGGACGAGGTAGATGCCTTGACGCTTAATGACCGTTATCGTTCATTGTTGTAGGAGAAACTATGTATTACTTTATTCCTTCATGGAGTGGCAGTGGGGATCGGGTTTGGCACCGGGATATTGTCCCTTGGTATCGCTCTATGCAGCGACTGGAGTTTGATGACTCGATTCATCAGATTCGGATTTTTCAAAGTGAAAATCTGCCCGTCCAGCTGCTTTTGCCAGCCTATATGCCGCATGCCCGCTACCTCTTGCATCGGCAGGATATTTTTGAGACGGACTATTACTCGGTCTTTGATGAGATTCAGGGGATTCAGTCTAAAGAAATGCAGGTCTTGCAAATAAAGGATCTGGACTGGGAGTCAGACTGCGAGTTTGTCTATACGCCCTTTCTAATCATGGTTCGCAGGCAGGGACAGCTCTATGCCCATGTCGAGTTTGGAGTAGAAGGCTTTATCAGCTTCATCAAGTTTTTCAAGGATGACCAGCTGGAGAAGTTTTATATCTTTGATGACCGGGGCTTTGTCTCCAGTATCACCTATTATGAAGATGGTCAGCCCCTTTATCAGGACTACCTGCAGCCGGATGGTGACTGGCGGATTCGTGAGCATCTGAGGCCTGACGACTGCCGGGTAGAGGTCAATTCTGCTTACTTACTGGACTTTGATAAGCTGGAGTATGACCGCATGCCGGATTTGATCTTGGAGAAGCTGGGCTACTATATCGAGCGCAATGCAGCAGCGGACAGCCGCTTCGTCCTGGCAGCGCATCCCTTATACACTCAAGCTATTTTGCGCTTATTGCCCAAGAATGTTCAAATCATTCTCAGTTTTTTCCATGAGCGCAATCATACAGTTGATTGGCCAGCTTTAGAAGCAGATTTGCAGCAGGCAGATTTAGTCTTGATTGATCGCATAGATTTCAAGAAGGCTATTCAGCGCTACCTGCCTGGACAGGCTCAGAAGGTGCACTACCTGTCGCCTTTTGATACTCGTCTGCAGCTGGGCAAGAGCCAACGCCGCCGCGAATCCAAGATTTTTTATCAGATTAATCTGGAAGAAGGGCTTAATGACTATGCCGTTTTCAAGGTTCTTCACTATGTGGCCAAGCATCCGGATACGGAGCTGACTATCGGTGTTTACAATGCCTGGCAGGAAGGAATCCAAAAGGTGGAGACAAAGGTGCAGGAAGTCATTGATGAATATCTGAATCAATATGAATTTGTCAAGAACTACCGCCGCAGTGAGCAGGCTGAGAATGCCCTGCTGGAAAATCAGGAGCAGGATCTTCGTTTCACTATTAAGAATATCACGGACGAGCTTAGCTTGATTCAGGAGCTTGACGATACACGGTTAATCATCGACCTGAGTGAGCAGCCCAATCTCTATACGCAGATTGCTGGGATTTCTGCCGGGATTCCGCAGATTAATCTGGTGGGTTCGGACTATGTGACCCATCTGCAAAATGGCTATATCTTAGACTCTATCTCTAATCTACCGACTGCTGCAGACTATTTCTTGGAAGGTTTGAAAAATTGGAACCAGGCCTTGATTTATTCTATTGAAAAAATCCATCATAATACTGGTCTGGAGCTGATTGGCCGGTGGGAGCAGTGGCTCAAGGAGGCTGAGAATGCAAAATAAGCTGAAAATCTTACAGATTGGCTCAAGCGACTGGAGCAAGGAGCTTGCTATTCCAGACAATATGAACTGGTATTATTTCTTTCCCAACTCCAATCTAGCCATCAAAAAAGTCATGGAGATGGATAAGATTGGCAAGTTTGATGCGATTCTGGTGGACGATTTGCGTCGGATTCCAGATTTGTTTATGATTGAGGCCAAGATTGTCCCTTATACAGTTTTCTACGATCAGAAACAGGAAACCCAGGAAGTGGATATTGAGTACTTCCTCAAGCGTCACTGCGCTCAGCCAACGGATATGAGCGATCAAGCTGACCTGGTCCGCAAGCTGTCCAAGGCTCTCTTTTCTGGTCAGTATGGGGATAAGATGACCCCACTTGATATGGTGGTTAGCCCTGAATTTCGGGGCAAGATTTGCTACAATGGCTATGAAAATCTAGAGCTAGAAGGGGACTTTGGTCAGGACTTTCAGCCAATCCTGTCTTGGAAGTACAATATTATTGCCAATAAGTTCAATCCAGTTGAACTCTGGCTTGAATATGAAAAGTCAGGCAGCTGTGAGCTGCGGCTGAGGCTCTATAATATCCAAGAAGGCTCGACTGCGGATATCGCTCGTGAGACTATTTTCGCAGAAGAGGACATGCGAGAATCCATGGTTCTGGACAATGACTTTACCTCCTATCTGGGAGTCAGTTTAGAGGCTAGAGGCGAGGGACAGATTCAGGTCGGTGCTCTGCATCAGCGCTTAACCCGCTATGAGTTTGGCAAGTACGTCCTGGGTGGGAAGATTTTTCGCGATAGCCACCGTCAGGAGATTAATTATTTCTTTTATCCGGGTGATTTGAAGCCGCCTTTGGCTGTTTATTTTTCTGGTTACCGTCGGGCGGAAGGCTTCGAGGGCTTTGGGATGATGCGGAGTCTGGGCTGTCCTTTTCTCTTGTTTTCAGATCCGCGCGTGGATGGCGGTATGTTTTATCTGGGCAGCCAGGAGCTGGAGAGCAGCATTCATAAGATTATCCAAGATCATTTGGACTTTCTGGGCTTTACTGAGCGGGATCTAATCCTGTCGGGTATGTCAATGGGGACCTATGGTGCGGTTTATTACGGTTCGGAGTTTCGTCCGCGAGCCATCGTTTTGTCCAAGCCCTTGGGAAATCTAGGGACTATTGCCCAACGTGGTCGTTTACGCCTGCCTAAGGTCTTTCCGACGGCTCTAGATGTCCTTCACCGTCACACAGGTGGCAAAGATAAGGAGCATGTAGAGGAGCTGAATCAACGCTACTGGCGTAAGTTTGAGAAGGCTGATTTCAGTCGGACGACCTTTGGTATTGCCTATATGAAAGAAGAAGACTATGATCCGACGGCCTATGAGGATCTGGTGGCAGCTCTTCATCTGACTGAGGCCAAGCTGATTAGCAGAGGTGTCCCTGGACGCCATAATGATGACTCCACTATAGCCATATCTTGGTTCATGAATTACTATCGAATGATATTGGAAAAGGAATTTGGGAGAAAGAAATGAAGATTCAAAAAAGAAAGGGCATATACTGGGGAGAGCTGAGAGGGGTTTCGGCAGCTGGTAAAATGACTGACTTTACCTATCTCTATGGAACTACCCTTATCATTCATTCCCCTTCACATATATTTTTTGAAAATAAACTGATGGCCTCCGGCCAGACCATCCATGAATGGTCTTCCAAATGGAACTATCAGCGAGACCGGCAGGTGCCTGCTCTCCCCTTGCTCAAAAAGGGAGCTCGCTATTGCCTGTCTAGAGATATGACCACCTATCCTGAAGCCAGCGTCTTTCTGAAAATCATCTTCTTTGACCGCTATGAGAAAGAAATCAGCAATCAAGTGGAGCGTTCGGAGAGTATGATCTTTACCTACCCAAACGAAGCCTATAGCTATAAGATTCAGTTGCTGAGTGCAGGAGTTGAGTCTTTAGAGTTTCATTGCCTAAACATTGACCAAATCATAGAGGAGTCTGATGATTAAAAATCATTTTCAAATTCAGCGCTTAAAGAAAATCTTAGCCAAAGTCAAAAGCTTTGAGTCAGAAATGGCTGGCTTGTCAGATGCTGAGCTGCGGAAGAAAACTCAGGAATTTAAGGAGAGACTGGCCGCAGGTGAGACTTTAGACGACCTGCTGCCGGAGGCTTATGCTGTGGTGCGGGAAGCGGACAAGCGGGTGCTGGGTATGTTCCCCTACGATGTTCAGGTCATGGGGGCGATTGTTCTCCATGAAGGCAATGTCGCTGAGATGGCTACGGGAGAGGGCAAGACTCTGACGGCTACCATGCCGCTCTATCTCAATGCCCTGTCTGGACAAGGAGCTATGCTGGTGACCACCAATACCTATCTGGCTCTGCGGGATGCTCAAGAAATGGGGCAGGTCTATCGTTTTCTTGGGTTGACTATTGAGGCAGCGGTGGTAGCTGATGGGTCTGGAAATTTGACGCCCAAGCAGAAGCGGATGATTTACCAGGCGGATATTGTCTATACGACCAATAGTGCCTTGGGCTTTGACTATCTGATTGAAAATCTAGCAGAGAATAAGGATAGCCAATACCTTAGCCCTTTCAACTATGTCATCATAGACGAGATTGACTCCATTCTCTTGGATAGCGCTCAGGTACCTTTGGTTATCTCTGGAGCGCCTCGAGTTCAGTCAAACTTCTATAGTATCATGGATACCTTCATTACGACTTTGAAAGAAGAAGAGGATTACCACTACGATGACGAGAAAAATGAAGTCTGGCTGACATCGAAAGGTATTCTTGCGGCGGAGTCTTTTCTTGACTTGGAGCATCTTTTTTCTAAGGAAAATCAAGAGTTGGTCCGCCATCTCAATCTAGCCTTGCGGGCCCACAAGCTTTACAAGAAAGATAAGGACTATGTAGTCCGGCAGGGCGACAAAGAGGCAGAAGTTGTGCTTCTGGATCGTTCAACCGGCCGTCTGCTGGAAATGACCCGGCTTCAGGGAGGGCAGCACCAGGCCATTGAGGCTAAGGAGCATGTCAAGCTGACGGAGGAAACGCGTGCCATGGCATCCATCACTTATCAGAATCTCTTCCGGCTCTTCCGGAAAATCTCTGGTATGACCGGGACCGGCAAGGTGGTGGAGAGCGAGTTTATGGAGACTTACTCCATGTCTGTCATCAAGATCCCGACCAACCAGCCAGTTATTCGACAGGATTTGCCAGACCAGCTTTATCAGACCCTGCCAGAAAAAGTCTTTGCTTCACTAGACGAGGTCAAGCACTACCATGCCCAAGGCAATCCGCTCTTGATTTTCACCGGCTCAGTGGAGATGTCAGAGATTTACTCATCTCTACTGCTGAGAGAAGGCATCGCCCACAATCTGCTCAATGCCAACAATGCGGCTCGTGAGGCGCAAATCATCGCTGAGTCTGGGCAGAAAGGTGCGGTGACGGTGGCTACATCTATGGCCGGCCGCGGTACGGATATAAAGTTGGGTCCAGGTGTCGCAGATTTGGGTGGTCTCGTGGTGATTGGTACGGAGCGGATGGAGAACCAGCGGATTGACCTACAGATTCGTGGCCGCTCTGGTCGCCAAGGTGATCCGGGGATTAGTAAGTTTTTCATCTCGCTAGAGGATGATCTGCTCAGGAAGTGGGGGCCAGATTGGCTCAAGAAGTTCTACAAGGACTACTCAACTGAAGAAGTTCAGCAGCATCCAGTCCAGCTAGGACAGCGCCGCTTTAGACGCTTAGTGGCTAAGGCTCAGAGAGCCAGCGAAAGCAGTGCCAAGATGTCCCGTCGAATGACGCTGGAATATGCCCAGTGTATGAAGATTCAGCGGGAGATTACCTATGCTGAGCGCAATCGCCTGATTCAAGCTGAGGAGCGGATCGATGAAGAAATCAGCCGTGTCCTCAGTCAGGTCATTCATCAGGCGGCCTATGAGCAGTCCTATGGGACGCGGGCTGACCTCTATCGCTTTATCTTAGACCATTTCAGCTATCATGCTGAGCGCATTCCTTATGATTTCGATATTTATTCGCCGGAGAAAATTGCAGAGCTCTTGCAGGATATTGCCGAGCAGGAATTACAGGCAAAGAAAGCCTATCTCAAGTCTGACAAGCTCTTTACCCATTTTCAGCGAGTGTCCGTTCTCAAGGCTATTGATGAGAACTGGGTCGAGCAGGTGGACTATCTGCAGCAGCTCAAGACAGCCTTAAGCGGTCAGCATTTCTCTATGAAAAATCCTCTGGTAGAATATTATCAAGAGGCTTACGATGGCTTTGAATATATGAAGGAGCGCATGAAACAGCAGATTGTCAAGAATCTTTTGATGAGTGAATTGGCACTCAACCCTAAAGGAGAAGTCATCATGTACTTCCCGTAAGACGAGGAGAATATGACAGTATATAACATCAACTTAGGCATCGGCTGGGCCAGCAGCGGTGTAGAATACGCCCAAGCTTATCGGGCCCAGCTACTGCGCAGGATCCAGCAGCCGGCTAAGTTTATCTTTATGGATATGATTTTAGCGGATAATATTCAGCATTTGACGGAAAATATTGGTTTTCTGGATGAGGAAGTTATCTGGCTTTATAATTACTTTACTGATGTCAAGATTGCACCAACGACGGTGACGCAGGATCAGGTGCTGGCTCAAGTCGCAGGTCAGCCGGAGCGCTCGGAGAGAGAGGGCAAGATTGTCCGCTATTTCTATCCGCAGGATGATCAGTTTATCACTTGCTATCTGCGGCAGGAAGACCAGGACTTTGTCGAGCATGTGGAGTATGTCTCTCGGGGGAGATTGATTCGCAAGGATTATTTCTCCTATGTCCGCTATGCCAGTGAGTACTTCGCACCCCACAATGACGCCGCAACCCTCTACCAGCGCCGTTTTTACCACGAAGACGGCAGTGTGGCCTATGACATGCTGATAGAGGATGGTCAGGAAGAGCTCTATCGCTTTCCGGATCGGATTTTCTATTCCAAGGCTGAGCTGGTTCGTTATTTTCTCCAGTGTTTGCAGCTGCAGGCAGATGATGTGGTCATCTTGGATAGGGAGACAGGGATTGGTCAGGTTGTCTTTGAGGAGAGCCAGAAGGCTAAGCTAGGAGTAGTGGTCCATGCGGAGCATTTTAGTGAAAATGCCAGCAGTGACGACTACATTCTCTGGAATAATTTCTATGACTACCAGTTTACTAATGCAGACAAGGTGGACTTTTTCATCGTGGCAACAAAGGCTCAGAAAACGATTCTAGAGCAGCAGTTCCAGCATTACTCGGACAAGCAGCCCAAGATTGTCACCATACCGGTTGGGAGTCTAGACCAGCTAACTTATCCCAAAGAGCCTCGCAAGCCTTACTCCATGATCACGGCTTCGCGTCTTGCTACAGAAAAGCATATTGATTGGCTAGTGGCAGCAACTGTCCAAGTCTATGCCCAGCTGCCTGAGCTGACTCTGGATATTTACGGTAAGGGTGGCGAAGAGGAGAAACTGCGCCGTAGGATTGAGGAAGCAGGAGCTCAAGACTACATTCGGCTCAAAGGGCACGCAGATTTAAGTCAGATTTATGCAGGCTATGAGCTTTATCTGACAGCTTCAACCAGTGAAGGCTTTGGTTTGACTCTCATGGAAGCGGTCGGATCAGGTCTGCCTCTCATCGGCTTTGATGTCCGCTATGGCAATCAGACTTTTATCGATGATGGTAAAAATGGCTATCTGCTGCCGGTCAGTTCCAATCAGGTCGAGGACCAGATTATTGCTGCTTTTGTGGAGAAAATAATAGCTCTCTTTAGCCAAGGACGCCAGCAGGAGATGAGCCAACACTCTTATCAAGTGGCCGAGAATTATTTGACCAGCCGGGTTGAAGCGGCTTGGTCCCAGCTTTTAAAGGAGGTCAAAGATGATTCAGCTCTTTGATTATTACAATCAGGAAACCCAGGATCTGCATGATTCCCTCCTTGCAGCTGGCTATGACTGTCCGACCATTGTCATTGAGGCCAATGGCTTTCTGCCGGATGATATGATTTCCCCCTATACTTACTTTCTGGGGGATGAAGAGGGAGCAGACCACCCGCTCTTTTTCAATCAAGTGCCAGTGCCCCCTTTCTGGGAAATCACAGGCGACCATCAGGCGGCGCGTGTCAGTGACATGGGAGAAGAAAGGGCACGGATTCACTATGCCAGTCAAGCCAAGGGCCGGCTGGTCAAGCAGGTAGACTGGCTGGATAAAAAAGGTCAGCTGCGACTGAGTGAGCGTTATAATAAGCAAGGCCGCTGCTTTGCCAAAACAGCCTATAAATCAGGCCAGGAGGCTTTCAACACAACCTATTACAGCACTGATGGTCAGGAGCGTATCGTGGAAAATCACGCCACCGGTGACATCATCCTGACTCTGGACCAAGAGCCCTTGCGGATTTTTAAAAGCCGAGTGGATTTTATCCGTTTCTTTTTAGAGCGGCTAGACTTTGACTTGGATCATATTCTCTTTAATTCGCTGGCTTATTCTTTCCTGGTTTCCCACAGCTTGACAGGGCGTGCTGGGCAGGATATTCTTTTCTGGCAGGAACCTCTGTATGACGAGCTTCCGGGCAATATGCAGCTGATTCTGGAAAATAGCCAGCTGCGGACGCAGACCATTGTCATTCCAGATTTAGCAACTTATGAAAAGGCCAAGAGTCTGGCAGCGACTGACCAGCAGCAGAAGTTCCTGCATCTGGGCTATCATTATGACTTCAAGCGGGACAACTACCTACGAAAAGATGCTTTAATTTTGACCCATTCAGATCAGATTGAAGGCTTAGAGACCTTGGTTCAGTCCCTGCCACAGCTAGTCTTTCGCATTGCTGCCCTCACGGAAATGTCACCTAAACTCTTATCTATGCTGTCCTATAAGAATGTCGTCCTTTATCAAAATGCCAGTCTCAAGCAGATCGAGCAGCTTTACTTGGAATCGGACATTTATCTGGATATCAATCACGGCGGTCAGGTCCTGCAGGCAGTGCGCAAGGCTTTTGAGAACAATCTCTTGATTCTAGGCTTTGAGCAGACACTGCATGATAGGCACTACATTGCCCAACAGCATATTTTCGACAGCAGCCAGCCAGCTCAACTGGCATCAACTTTGGAAGAAGCCTTATCTGGTGTTGAGCAGATGCGGTCAGCCTTGCAAGCTCAAGGCCGACATGCCAATGATGTACCCGTCAGTCTTTATCAGGAGACTCTCCAAAGCTTGTTAGGAGGTCAGCATGGCTAAAAAAGATTTATTTCATAAGGATATTGAGGGACGGTTAGATGAGCTTAAGCATGGCAAGCCCAAGAAAGAGAAGGCCAGCCTGGGTGAAAACCTCAACAAGGCCTTTGTCATCGCCTTGGGCTTGATGATCTTGATTGGCTTGATTTTTACATTGATTGGAGCCTTGAGGAAATAAAATGCAAACAATATTGATTACATTTACCATTGTAGTAGCCCTTATCTTGATTTTGCTGGTTAGTCTGCTTCCTAGAGAAAACCAGCAATTTTATAGAGAAACTAATACATCGATTGGCAAGTCAGGCTACTGGGAAACCCACCTCGCAAAGAAAATTCTAGTTCTTTTAGCAAGCCTTGCCTTGATTGTGCTCATGATTTTCTTTATGATTCAATCCATCTAGTATCTGTTTAGGAAGTTACTCAGACGACTGCTAAATAAGAAAGACCCTCTATTGCAGACAATGGAGGGAATTTTTATAAGCAAATTTTGGATGTAAAGGTTTTAATTTCTGAAAGTACCTTGATATTTTTCTGAAAAGGAGTAAACTGGATATACAAGTGATGGAGGTTTGGTATGAAATTATACGTTCAGTTGATGATTATTTTTATGATTTCCCTCGTTGGAGAAGGAATTTCAAGTGTTTTCCACCTGCCTGTTCCAGGCAGTATCATTGGTTTGGTCTTGCTGTTTTTGGCTCTGCAATTCAAGCTCCTGCGCCTGCGTCATATCAGTATGGTTGGCAATTTTCTCTTGGCAAATATGACCATTCTTTTTCTGCCTCCAGCAGTTGGTATCATGGATAAATTTCAGGTCATTGCACCTTATCTGCTGCCGATTATTTTGATTGTTTTAGGAGCGATTGTGCTCAATGTCTGTGTGATTGCAGTTGTGGTGCAGCTGATTAAGACTCGTTTTGAAGGAGATTATGAGGAAGGAGACGCCAGCAATGTCTGATTTATGGAGCAACCCTCTCTTTGGCCTTGCCTTGTCTATCTTGGCCTATCTGTTCGGTCTATTGATTTTTCGGAGATTTCCTCATCCTTTGACAACACCGTTGCTGATTGCAGCAGTTTTGGTTATTGCATTTTTAAAATTAACCGGTATTTCCTACAAGGATTACTATGTCGGCGGCTCCTATTTAAACAACCTAATTGTGCCATCTACGGTTGCTTTGGGGATTCCGCTTTACAAGACTTTTCATTTGATGAAGCACCATGCACGCAGTATTTTGATTGGGACCTTTGCGGCGGTTGTAGTCAATACCAGCTTCACTGCTCTGCTGGCTAAGTTTTTCGGCATGGATTTCTTTCTGGCTGTTTCTCTTTTTCCGAAATCTGTCACGACGGCCATGGCTGTCGGTATCACAGACAAGCTGCAAGGTCTTGCTACAGTGACATTAGTGGTGGTTGTTGCGACGGGCATTCTGACCAGTGTCTTGGGGCCAACGCTTCTTAAGCTCTTAAAAATCACAGACCCGGTAGCTATCGGTCTAGCTTTAGGGGGAACCGGCCATGCGGTAGGAACGGGAACCGCTTTTAAATACGGCCAGGTCGCAGGAGCTATGGCAGGACTTGCGATTGGCGTGACCGGCCTCATGTACGTTCTGGTCAGCCCCATCGTGGCAGCGATTATTCTGAAGTAAAAATAAACAAGGTTGAAACGTTTTGTTTCAACCTTGTTTTGCTTATTGAAGATTTAGTTTGTTTTTTACAATGGCATAGATTGTAAAATAGAAACCGAAAATTTTGACCAGCTCAAAGACGACTCTGATAATAATGAAGCCATCTAGCATCTGTTCAAATTCCGAAGAGGAGTAACTGTAATCATATAAACTAAGTAGTCCATATGAATCAAAAGAACTAGGTAATAAGAGTGACAGGACTGCCAGAACAGTCCAAATCAAAAATCCAAAGAGCACAGCCATCATAATCCGATTCTTCTTGAAAAGCTGTCCGACTGAGATCGCTAGATAAAAGAAGAGAATACCAGAAAGGATTTGAAGGAGATTAAGGAAGCCGTATTTGACAATCCATAGCCATAAATCTGGTATTTCACCAATAAATTTAAAAATCTCATTGAATGAAAAGCCTACAAGGGGAAGAGCAATGCCAAAGATGACTAAACCACTAATAAACATGGTCAGCATACACAAGAGGGTCCAAACAAATGCGGAAAGAAGCTTGGACAGAAGAATCTGATGCGGGGTGACCGGCAAGGTCCAAGTCAGGTAGCCTTCTCTCCCAAAGACATTTTTATAAAATCGACGGATAATAATGATGGTATTGGATAGAAAGACTGCGCAAGATGCAGAAAACAGCAAGAGAAATAGTAGATAGAAAGTGATAATAACACCACTAATAGACAATGGATGTTCACTATAGCGATTCATTGCCTCAGGTCTTAGGATGCTGCCAGCTATGATTCCCATAAAGACTGATAGAATGAGAAGAATGGCAAAGGTGATACAATACCATTTGTAATTAGACTTAAAGTCGTATTTAAACAGTTTTCCAAACATATAATGAAGCCCTCCTAATAAAAGCGAAACTGGCTGCGGAAGAGATTATCAATGGATTGATTGTACTGTTGACGCAGCTGATTAGCATTTTCATGCAAAAAGATCTGACCTTGGTTAATCAGGATTACTTCATCCAAGATTGGCTCGATATCTGCGATCAAGTGGGTGGAAATGATGACAGAAGACTGAGGTGTGCGGTTTTGAATGATGGTCTGCAGGATATAGTCGCGAGCAGCCGGATCAACACCACCGATAGGCTCGTCTAGGATATAGAGTTCCGCATGGCGGCTCATGACCAGAATGAGCTGCATTTTTTCTTTATTTCCTTTTGAAAGGCTTCCGATGCGTGCTTGAGGATCGATATGAAGATCCTTTAGAAGCTGCATAGCTTTCGCGCTGTCAAAATTATCATAAAAATCTTGGAAATACTTTACAGCTTCGATTACTTTGGAGCTGTCGCTCAGATAAGTCGTATCTGGCAGATAGGAAACGATTCTTTTGGTATCAGGAGAAGGTTTGACGCCTTTGAGATAGATATGGCCAGAGGTGGGCTGCAAAAGTCCATTGATAAGCTTGATAATAGTTGTCTTGCCGCTACCATTAGGACCTAGAAGTCCGATGATTCTGCCGGGCTGTATGTTTAAGCTCACATCATACAGGGCGGGTGCGTCGCCATAATTTTTATGGACATGGTCAAGATAGACCAGAGGATACTGATTCATACATGTCTCCTTTATTTTCTTCAATTTACAATTATTATACCTTTT
Source organism: Streptococcus sanguinis (assembly GCF_020729725.1). Lineage (GTDB taxonomy): Bacteria > Bacillota > Bacilli > Lactobacillales > Streptococcaceae > Streptococcus > Streptococcus sanguinis_V. Next base: position 690,593 of record NZ_JAJEPA010000012.1, read on the forward strand.
CCTTAGGAAAATGGCAAAGAAAGCCGGAAAGGGTGAATGGAATCTTTCTGTTTAGTCAAACTCCTATTTCCCTCATTCAGTGAATTGCGGTATAATAGTTATAAGAAGAAGCAAAGCATGTTCAAGGAGAAAAATGTGGTGATACAACTTGATACCAAGACTGTTTACAGTTTTATGGATAGCTTGATCCCGATAAAGAAATATGTGCAAAAAGCCAAGGACTTAGGATACAGTCATCTGGGCATGATGGATGTGGACAATCTCTATGGAGCCTATCATTTCTTAGAGGAAGCCGAATCTGCGGGACTGCAGCCGCTTTTAGGCTTGGAGCTGAGTCTGATCAAGGCAGAGCAGGAGCTTCATCTCCGTCTGCTGGCCTTAGACAGTCAGGGATATCGCAATCTGATGAAAGTCTCGACTCTCAAGATGATGGGACAAAAAAACTGGGAGGATTTCCAGCATCTCTTTAAGGGGTTGGCTGTGATTGTTCCTGCTTTTAACGGAGTAGCAGATCTGGATTTGGGGTTGGATTTTTATGTTGGTGTCTTTCCAGCAACACCTAAGCAGGAGTTCGGTCGGCCAACCCTGCCCCTGCATACTGTCCGATATTTTGACACGGGCGATTTGGAAACCTTGCAGATGCTCCGGGCTATTCGAGAAAATGCCAGCCTGCGGGAGATTGGCAGTCTTTCCAATCATGAGTTTTTGCTGGCACCAGATGCTCTGGCAGGAGCTTTTAAGGAAACTTTCCCAGAGAGTTTGGCTAATCTTGAGAAGCTAGTCCGTCATGTTCACTATGATATCAATAGGGAGCTGAAACTACCCCGCTTTAATCGGGAGCGGCCAGCTGTGGAAGAACTAAGGGAGCGGTCTGAAGCTGGCTTAAAAAAACGCGGTTTAACAGGTAAACTTTATCAGGAACGGCTGGATCAGGAGCTGGATGTCATTCATCAGATGGGCTTTGATGATTATTTCCTCATTGTCTGGGATTTGCTGCGCTTTGGTCGCAGTCAGGGTTATTATATGGGCATGGGCCGAGGATCTGCTGTTGGCAGTCTGGTGGCCTATGCTTTGGAGATTACTGGGATTGACCCAGTCAAGAATAACCTGCTTTTTGAGCGCTTTCTCAATCTAGAGCGCTATACCATGCCCGATATTGATATTGATATACCGGATGTTTACCGGCCGGAGTTTATCCGCTATGTTCGGGACCGCTATGGCAGTATGCATGCGGCTCAGATTGTGACCTACTCAACCTTCGGAGCCAAGCAGGCCATTCGCGATGTTTTCAAGCGCTTCGGTCTGCCAGAGTATGAGCTGACCAATATCACCAAGAAAATCCGCTTTGGCGATAGCCTGACCTCTGCTTATGAGAAAAATATGGCCTTTCGTCAGATTATCAATAGTAAGCTGGAATATCAAAAGGCCTTTGATATTGCTAAAAAAATCGAAGGTCATCCCCGTCAGACTTCTATCCACGCAGCCGGCGTTGTGATGAGTGACAATGACCTGACAGACCAGATACCGCTCAAATACGGTGAGGACATGTATATCACCCAATATGATGCCCACGGTGTGGAGAGCAACGGTCTGCTCAAGATGGACTTTCTGGGCTTGCGTAATCTGACCTTTGTCCAGCGGATGAAAGAAGCAACCCTGAAAAAATATGAGGTAGATATTAAGATTGCAGAGATTGACTTGGCGGATGCAGACACTCTGAAACTCTTTGCGGCTGGTCAGACCAAGGGGATTTTCCAGTTTGAGCAGCCGGGTGCTATCAGCCTGCTCAAGCGGATTCAGCCGGTTTGCTTTGAGGAAGTAGTGGCCACAACCTCTCTCAACCGTCCTGGAGCCAGCGATTATATTGACAATTTTGTCAAGAGAAAGCATGGACTGGAGCAGGTGGCGCTGATTGATGATAGTTTGGCTGATATTCTAGCTCCGACTTACGGTATCATGCTCTACCAAGAGCAGGTTATGCAGGTAGCCCAGCGTTTTGGTGGCTTTAGTCTGGGGAAAGCCGATATTTTACGAAGAGCAATGGGTAAGAAAAATGCTGCTGAAATGCATCGCATGCAGGAGGACTTTGTTGCAGGTGCTCTCAAGCTAGGGCATTCGGAATCCAAAGCCAAGGAAGTCTTTGCTATTATGGAGAAGTTTGCTGGTTATGGCTTTAACCGCAGCCACGCCTATGCCTACTCAGCTCTGGCTTTTCAGCTTGCTTACTTCAAGGCTCACTATCCAGATGTTTTCTTTGATGTCATGCTCAATTATTCTAGCAGTGACTATATCAACGATGCCCTGAGTTTTGACTTTGAAACAGCACCCCTCAGCATCAATAATATTCCCTACCATGATAAGTTTCAGGATAAGAAGATTTTTTTGGGTCTGAAAAATATCAAAGGCCTGCCTAGGGATTTGGCTTACTGGATTATCGAAGAGCGACAAAATGCTGCCTTTACTGGGGTGGAAGACTTTATTCTGCGCCTGCCTCAGAATTACCATAAGATTCCGCTGCTGACTCCTCTGATTCAGCTGGGGCTCTTTGACAGTTTTGAGAAAAATCGCCAAAAAATTCTAGCCAATCTGCCTAATTTATTTGTATTTGCGGATGAGCTGGGCAGCCTCTTTGCCGATACGACTTATTCTTGGACAGAGGCTCAGGATTTCAGCGATGCTGAAAAGTTTGAGCTGGAACAGAGCATTATCGGTGTGGGGCTTAGCGATCACCCCTTGGTTAAACTGGCCAAAGAAGCGGACCAGCCCTTTAGCTGGATTAGTGATTTGACGGAAAATAGCAGAGCTAGGATTCTGGCTGAAGTCCAGTCTATTAAGACTATCCGGACCAAAAAGGGCGAGAATATGGCTTTCTTGCAGGTTTCAGATACGAAGAAAAAACTGGATGTTACCCTTTTTCCTGATACCTATCGTCAGTTGGCCGAACGTATTAAGGAGAAGGGGATTTACTACTTGAGCGGCAAGGTACAGGAGCGGGATGGACGCTTACAGTTGGTCTTGTCAGATATAGAAGAAGCCACTACTGAACGCTTCTGGATAAAACTTGCGGGCCATGAACATGATCAGGAAATATCTCAGATTTTGCAGAAATACCCCGGCAATATTCCGGTTGTCCTGCGCTACGAAGATGAGAAGCGAACCATATCTGCACCTCATTTCCGAGTGGAGAAATCGGAGCAGCTGCAAGAGGAATTGAAGAATTATACTATGAAAACGATTTTTCGTTAAAAAATATGGAAAATAAGAGAATTTTCATGACGATTGTGGTATAATCTATAAGAATGTTAAAAAGAAAAAGGAGCAAAAAGCGAAATGAAACGTATTGCTGTTTTGACTAGTGGTGGTGATGCCCCTGGAATGAATGCTGCCATCCGTGCAGTTGTTCGTAAAGCAATTTCCGAAGGAATGGAAGTTTACGGGATTTATGATGGTTACGCTGGAATGGTAGCTGGCGAGATTTACCCACTTGATGCGACATCAGTTGGTGACATTATTTCTCGCGGCGGAACCTTCCTTCACTCTGCTCGTTATCCTGAATTTGCCCAAGTTGAAGGGCAGCTGAAAGGGATTGAGCAGCTTAAAAAACATGGCATTGAAGGTGTCGTTGTTATCGGTGGAGATGGATCTTACCACGGTGCTATGCGCTTGACAGAGCACGGCTTCCCAGCTGTCGGTGTTCCAGGAACCATTGACAATGATATCGTCGGAACAGACTTCACTATCGGTTTTGATACAGCTGTTACTACAGCTATGGATGCGATTGATAAGATTCGGGATACCTCATCCAGTCACCGCCGTACTTTCGTTATCGAAGTAATGGGACGTAATGCTGGTGATATTGCTCTCTGGGCAGGTATTGCATCTGGTGCGGATGAAATCATCGTTCCTGAAGAAGGTTTCAAGATGGAAGAAGTTGTTGAAAGCATTAAGAGTGGCTATGCCAAGGGTAAGAAGCACAACATCATCGTCTTGGCTGAGGGTGTCATGTCAGCGGATGAATTTGCTGAAAAGCTGAAAGAAGCTGGAGATATGAGTGATTTGCGTGTCACAGAGCTCGGACATATCCAGCGTGGAGGCTCACCGACTGCGCGTGACCGTGTTCTTGCATCTCGTATGGGAGCGCATGCTGTTAAACTGCTTAAAGAAGGTATCGGCGGAGTTGCTGTTGGAATCCGCAATGAGCAGATGGTTGAAAGCCCAATCCTGGGAACTGCTGAAGAAGGAGCACTCTTTAGCTTGACTGCTGAGGGCAAGATTGTCGTCAATAACCCGCACAAGGCTGATCTGGGCTTGGCTGATTTGAACCGCAGCATCAATATTTAATTATTATTTGTTATTCAGGCCAAGAGGCCAAATAGAAGAAGGAGTTTCATACAATCATGAATAAACGTGTAAAAATCGTTGCAACATTAGGTCCTGCGGTAGAAATCCGCGGTGGTAAAAAATTCGGTGATGACGGATATTGGGGAGAAAAGCTGGATGTTGAAGCATCAGCTCAAAACATTGCTAAGCTGATTGAAGCTGGCGCAAACACATTCCGTTTCAACTTCTCACACGGTGACCATGCTGAGCAAGGAGAACGCATGGCAACTGTTAAGCGTGCAGAAGAAATTGCCGGCCAAAAAGTTGGTTTCCTTCTTGATACAAAAGGACCAGAAATTCGTACAGAATTGTTCGAAGGCGATGCAAAAGAGTATTCATACAAGACTGGTGAAAAAATCCGTGTTGCTACTAAGCAAGGTATCAAATCTACTCGTGAAGTAATTGCTTTGAACGTTGCTGGTGGATTGGACATCTACGATGATGTTGAAGTTGGCCGTCAAGTATTGGTTGATGATGGTAAACTTGGTCTTCGTGTTATCGCTAAAGACGATGCTAGTCGTGAATTTGAAGTAGAAGTTGAAAACGACGGCATCATTGCTAAGCAAAAAGGTGTGAACATCCCTAACACTAAGATTCCTTTCCCAGCGCTTGCTGAGCGTGACAATGACGATATCCGCTTTGGTCTTGAGCAAGGAATCAACTTCATCGCGATTTCATTTGTACGTACTGCAAAAGACGTCAACGAAGTTCGTGCAATCTGTGAAGAAACTGGTAATGGCCATGTTCAATTGTTTGCAAAAATCGAAAACCAACAAGGTATTGATAACTTGGACGAAATCATTGAAGCTGCTGATGGTATCATGATTGCCCGTGGTGACATGGGTATCGAAGTACCATTCGAAATGGTTCCAGTTTACCAAAAGATGATCATCACGAAGGTAAATGCAGCTGGTAAAGTGGTTATCACAGCAACTAACATGCTTGAAACCATGACAGAAAAACCACGTGCAACTCGTTCAGAAGTATCAGACGTATTTAACGCTGTTATCGACGGAACTGATGCAACTATGCTTTCAGGCGAGTCTGCAAATGGTAAATACCCACTTGAGTCAGTAACAACAATGGCTACTATCGATAAGAATGCTCAAACCCTTCTTAACGAATATGGTCGCTTGACAACTGATAACTTTGAGCGTAACTCTAAGACTGAAGTTATGGCTTCAGCAGTTAAAGATGCTACAAACTCAATGGATATTAAGTTGGTAGTTACCCTTACTAAGACTGGTCACACAGCTCGCTTGATTTCTAAATACCGTCCAAATGCTGATATCTTGGCTATCACTTTTGACGAATTGACTCAACGCGGTCTTATGCTGAACTGGGGTGTAATTCCAGTGACTACAAACACTCCATCTAACACAGATGATATGTTTGACATCGCTGAAAAGATTGCGGTTGAGCAAGGCTTGGTTGAATCTGGTGATGATATCGTTATCGTTGCTGGTGTGCCGCTTGGTGAAGCAGTTCGTACCAACACAATGCGTATCCGTACAGTACGTTAATCTAAGACAATAAAAAGAACCGTTGATTGAAAAATCATCGGTTTTTTCTTGTCAAAGTGATGACCATTATCTTGCTTGAGAAGGAGGACACGTCAGCGTTTTGATTTTTGAAATAAGATTGTCCCTTTGTCTATTTTGTCTAAAAATGATATAATGGTATAAAAGAGATGGGAGAGACAGATGTTAAAGAGAGATTTATTAAGAAATGTCATTATTTTTTCAGTTCTAGCAGCGATCATTATAGGGCTGAGAGTTTTTATTTATACGCCTTATCGGGTGACTGAGCAAGACAGCAATGCTTATTTGGCAAAGAATGACTTGGTCTTGGCGACGAGAAAGCAAGACATCAAGCGTGGGGATTTTGTCCTCTATGAAGTGGACGGCAAAGACTATGTCGGCCGGGTCATTGCCCAGGAAAAGGATCAGGTAACCTATATGGATGATCTTCTTTACCTGAACGGTCAGGTCATGTCGGAAGAATACATTGAGAAAATGCGCGAGAAATATCTAGCTTCAGCAGGAAGTTCAGGTTATTATACTCATGATTTCTCTGTTATGGATTTAAAAGACTCAAAGTCTGATAAAATTACTAAAGATTCTTATCTGATCCTTAACGACCGACGTGAAAATACCAAGGATAGCCGAGAATTTGGGCTCATCAAAGCCAGTCAAATCAAGGGAGTGGTGGAGTTCCGGCTCTCACCGCTTAATGAATTTGGTTTTATTAAGAATAAATAAATTGAAGTCTATTTTCAACCAAGGCAGGGCAAGCCTTGGTTTTTAATATTTCTTTGAAAATCAACTTTAAAGTTACAAGTAAACATAAAGATACTTGTTCTGATGTGGTATACTAATATCAAAAGACTGTTAAAGGAGACTGCTCTTGAAGTCAAGAAAGAAAAAATTATTATTTTTGGCTATACTTGCACTGATTTTTCTGACTGCATGTAGCAGCATAATAAATAGAGATGGTGAAAAAATATGGATGTCAGATACAGAAATGACTGAGCTTCATAAGAAAGAGCAAAAGCTTGCACTTTATATCATTAATCATTATGAAGATATTCAAAAAATTGAATTTGATGAATTTTCCAAGGGAAATTTATGGAAAGGGGATTCCGTTAGTCTCATAGTAAATGACACCAGTTATATCCCACATGTTTCTTTGGACTCAAAAGATGAAAACTATAATATAAATGATAGTTCTCACACTGATTCGACAGAATTGACTTTTCGTCTGAAAAAGAAAGAGAAGGTCACAAATTTTAAAGATACGGGTGAGACGGATGTTATTTACTCTGGAGAAAATGCTTGGCTGACGACAGAGGAAAAAGTAAAGGTACGCAATCAGGAAGAGGGGCTGGCTTTATTTTTACTGAATCACTATGAAAATGTTGAAAAAATTGAATTTACAAAGATTTCAAGAAAGCCTTTTGGACAGGCAAGATATGCTGCTTTACTTGTTAATGATAAGATAAAGATTTATACCGACCTAGATGATAGCTATCACAACTATTATTTGTCTGACAATCCTGAAAAAGACGGCCTGAAAGCTAAAGAGAATCCAACAAATTTGCAAAGTCTAGATAGCATTACTGTTATTTATTATACGGGGAAATGAAGGATGTGTTACAAAGAAAAAGCCAGACTGACTTAATCATCAGACTGGTTTTTTCGTGTCTCTTGGTGAAAGATGTTTTGCCATACTTCGTGGCGGCGCCAAAGGCTGGTATGGATGACACCGTCCATTTCATAGCGGATGAGCTTGGTTTTCTGGCTGACAGAGAGGAGTTTAAAGTTTTTGATAGGTGTTTTTGAGGCTCTTTCTGCCTGAAACTCAGCCTTGTTTAGCTGTCGGCCATCTTGGGAAATATAGAGAAATTCAGCGGATAGAAGCGTATCCAGTTGGCTGCCTTGCTCCACGAGCTTCTCACGCATGAGCAGGTTTGGGTAAAGATTTTCCAATCTCTCATCTTCGGGAATGGGAGCAGGCTCAATATGAATGTCAATATCAAAAACTCCGAAGCGCTCCATAAGCATATCCTCAACTTGGTCCGCAATCTCATGGCTTTCAAAAACAGATAAATCTGGGTTCATTTCCAAGATAATATCCAGATAGATATTACTGCCATAGGTCCGGCCGCGCTGTGACTTGACCTGAGTGATTTTAGGAATTTCCAGGATAGCTTGCTTATAGTCTTGGAGCAGGCTTTCATCAAATCCGTCGGACAGGCTGAAGGAAGATTCCATAAAGATATCATAGGCTGTCTTGAGGATGAAGAAGGTAATGATAATGGCTGCCAGCTTATCAACGATTGGAAAGTTAAAGGCGCTGGCAATGATAGCAACTGAAGTGCCGATTGAAGTCACAGCGTCTGACAAGTTATCCTTGGCTGCAGCATCCAGAGCCTTAGAGTGAGCTTTTTTAGCCAGTGTTTTATTGTAAAAATAAACACCCAACATAATGATAGCCGAGAGGATTCCGACCACAGCACCAATAGGGTCAAGCTTGGTTTCTTGGTTGGAGATTATTTTCTGAATGGTCTCAATCAGGACATCAAATCCAACGAAAAACATGATAAAAGATGTGATGAGACTGGCCAGATCTTCTATCTTCCAGTGGCCAAAGCGATGGTCACGGTCGGCTGGTTTTCTGGCCATACGAAGGCCAATTAAAACAGCGATATTAGCCACGATATCAGAGACGTTGTTAAAGCCGTCGGCCGTCAGACTGGAGGACTGGAGGGTCGAGCCTGCGATAATCTTGACCGCGGAGAGAATCAGATAGGTAGCGATGGAAAGGATGGCTCCTCTCTCCGCTAGCTTCAGATTGTTACTAGGATTTTTCATGACAGCCTTTCTTTCTATGCGGGGCAGCAGAATGGAAAAGAGACTTGCGAAAAAATGTCATCTCTGAACAGTTGCTCTAAGTCTCATATGGGCATATTATAGCAAAAATAGGATTGATTTTCAATTTGAGTTGGGCTTGGGGTGCCTTAAATGGCTTGGCGAAAATCCAATTTAAAATCAGAAATTCCTCTTCTTTCTGGTTTAGCTTCATCAGGATTTTTGTTATAATAGTAGCATTGACTTTGAAAGAGGAAGAAAAATGCATCCTTTATTAAACGGTATGAATGACCGTCAGGCTGAGGCGGTTCAAACAACAGAAGGGCCTTTGCTGATTATGGCGGGAGCTGGTTCGGGTAAGACCCGTGTCCTGACCCACCGTATTGCCTATTTGATTGATGAAAAAATGGTCAATCCTTGGAATATCCTTGCCATTACCTTTACCAATAAGGCGGCGCGGGAGATGAGAGAAAGGGCTGAAAAACTTAAAACGGAAGCTCAAGATTGCTTAATCGCTACCTTCCACTCCATGTGTGTGCGTATTCTGAAACGAGAAGCAGATCATATTGGCTACAACCGCAACTTTACGATCGTTGATCCTGGCGAACAGCGGACTCTGATGAAGCGAATTCTCAAAAATCTCAATCTGGACCCTAAAAAGTGGAATGAGCGTGCCATTCTGGGAACTATTTCCAATGCTAAGAACGACCTGATTGATGAGGTAGCCTATGCAAATCTAGCTGGTGATATGTATACAGAGATTGTAGCTAAGTGCTACACGGCCTATCAAAAGGAATTGCGCCAGTCTGAGGCTATGGACTTTGACGACTTAATCATGCTGACCCTGCGACTCTTTGATCAAAATCCTGACGTTTTGACCTACTACCAGCAACGCTACCAGTACATCCATGTGGACGAGTATCAGGATACCAATCATGCTCAGTATCAGCTGGTCAAGCTCTTGGCTTCCCGCTTTAAGAATATTTGCGTAGTCGGAGATGCTGACCAGTCTATCTATGGCTGGCGGGGAGCCGATATGCAGAATATCCTGGACTTTGAAAAGGATTATCCAGAAGCTAAGGTAGTTCTGCTAGAGGAAAACTATCGTTCCACCAAGACCATTCTTCAGGCAGCTAATGAAGTCATCCGAAACAACCGCAACCGCCGTCCTAAAAATCTCTGGACTCAAAACGAAGACGGTGAGGAAATTGTCTACTATCGGGCTAATGACGAGCAGGATGAAGCTCTTTTTGTCGCCCGAACTATTGATCAGCTGAGCCGAGAAGGATACAGTCATAAGGATTTTGCAGTTCTTTACCGGACTAATGCCCAGTCACGGACAGTGGAGGAAGCCCTGCTAAAGTCCAATATTCCCTATACTATGGTCGGTGGCACCAAGTTCTACAGCCGCAAGGAAATCCGCGATGTTATTTCTTATCTCAATCTCATCGCCAATCCTAGCGATAATATCAGCTATGAGCGCGTGGTCAATGAGCCTAAGCGTGGTGTCGGACCAGGAACGGTGGAGAAAATTCGGGATTTTGCGTCCAGTCAGGAAATCTCCTTGCTAGATGCGTCGGCCAATATCCTGCTGTCTCCAGTCAAGGGCAAGGCGGCTCAGGCGGTCTATGATTTTGCTAATATGCTTCTGGATTTGAGGGAGCGCTTGGACGACTTTACAGTGACGGAGTTGGTAGAAGCCGTACTGGAAAAGACAGGTTATGCTGCGGCCTTAGCTGCGCAGGCAACCTTGGAGAGCCAAGCTCGGATTGAAAATATTGAAGAATTCCTGTCTGTAACCAAGAATTTTGACGAAAGTCCAGACAATCCTACTGATGAGTCTGGTCTTGATAAGCTCAGCCGTTTTCTCAATGACTTAGCCTTGATCGCAGACACAGATGATGGGGATACGGAGAGTTCCGAAGTGACTCTAATGACCCTCCACGCAGCCAAGGGATTGGAATTTCCGGTCGTCTTTCTGGTTGGTATGGAGGAAAATGTCTTCCCTCTAAGTCGGGCGTCTGAAGATGAGGATGAGTTGGAAGAGGAACGGCGTCTAGCTTACGTTGGCATCACCCGAGCAGAGAAGATCCTTTATCTGACCAATGCCAATTCCCGTATGCTTTATGGTAAAACCAACTATAATCACCCTACTCGTTTCTTGAGAGAAATCAGCTCAGACTTGCTAGACTATCAAGGCCTGGCTCGACCGGCAAATAGCTCCTTTAAGGTCAGTTATACCAATAGTGATACCAGTCAATTCGGTCAAGGCATGAGTCTAGCACAGGCTCTACAAGAGCGGAAGCGTCAGGCGGCACCAAGTTCGATTTCTACAGGCAGTCTGCCTTTTGGAAAGAGCAGTCAGAGCCAGCCATCTAAGCCAGAAGTTGCTTGGGCTATCGGAGATATTGCCCACCATAAGAAATGGGGCGATGGGACAGTTCTGGCAGTCTCTGGCAGTGGAAATAATCAAGAGCTTAAGATTAATTTCCCAGAAGTGGGTCTGAAGAAAGTGCTAGCCAGCATAGCACCGATTGAGAAAAAATCATGATGAAACAGTCGATTGAAGCCTGGATCTATCATCCAGAGGATAGGGAAATCTTGCTCTTGAAAGTGGAGAATGAGAAAGTTTCCTTTTGGCAGCCCATTACTGGTGGGATTGAGAGTGGCGAGAGCCCAGAAGAGGCTTGTCTTCGTGAAATAAAAGAAGAGACCGGCTTGCTCTTAGCTTATTCAAATCTGACTAGTCTTGGAGATTTTATGGTAAAGATTGATGAAAATCTGACCATCCACAAAGATCTCTTTCTAGTTCTGACAGAGCAGAAGGACATCCAGGTTTCTGATGAGCATGTGGGAGCTCAGTGGGTAGCTTTAGACAAAGTTTCGTCGCAGTTGTACTGGCCCAGCAATCAGGCGACTTTTGAGATTATATCTGAGAAGCTATAAGATATAGCTTCTCTTTATTTCTTTTGATAAGGAAATTCTATTAGTCAAGCGGGGAGTTTAGTGGTAGACTTATCACATAACTATAGTGAGGTGACCTTATGACACGTGAATTTAAATTTGAAACCCTGCAGCTTCATGCCGGACAGACAGTAGACCCGACAACCAAGTCGCGGGCTCTGCCTATTTACCAGACAACTTCCTATGTGTTTGACGATACTCAGGAGGGAGAAGATCTTTTTGCCCTACGCAAGCCGGGCAATATCTACACTCGGATTACCAATCCGACTCTGTCTGCTTTTGAAGAGCGGATTGCGGCTTTGGAGGGTGGAGTTGGAGCTCTAGCGACAGCTTCTGGTATGGCAGCCCTTACCTATACTGTTCTAGCCTTGGCGCATGCTGGCGACCATGTAGTAGCAGCCTCTACCATCTACGGTGGCACCTTTAATCTGCTCAAGGAAACCCTGCCTCGCTATGGCATTAGCACGACTTTTGTGGATATTGAAAATCTGGCTGAAGTAGAAGCGGCTATTCAGGACAATACCAAGCTGGTTCTGATTGAAAGCTTGGGTAATCCACTGATTAATATTCCTGACTTTGATGCTTTGGCAGAGCTGGTTCATGCTCATAAAATTCCGCTGATTTCCGACAATACCTTTGCAACACCTTATCTGATCAATGTTTTTTCTCATGGAGTGGACATCGTAGTACATTCTGCGACCAAGTTTATCGGCGGTCATGGAACCAGCATCGGTGGTGTGATTGTGGACAGCGGTCGTTTCGACTGGGGAGCTTCTGGCAAGTTTCCGCAGTTTGTTGATCCGGACCCGAGCTATCATGATATCAGTTATACGCGCGATGTCGGAGCGGCAGCCTTTGTTACCGCTGTCCGGACCCAGCTCTTGCGTGATACGGGCGCAGCTATGTCTCCCTTCAATGCCTTTCTCTTCCTACAGGGACTGGAAACTCTCTCTTTGCGTGTAGAGCGCCATGTGTCCAATGCTGAGAAGATTGTGGAATTCTTAGCAGTGCATCCTAAGGTCGAGCAGGTCAATTATCCCAAGCTTGCTGAGAGTCCATATCATGCTTTGGCAGAAAAATATTTCCCTAAAGGCGTGGGCTCTATCTTCACATTTAATGTCAAAGGCGGAGAGAAAGAAGCTCGTAAGGTTATTGACAACCTAGAGATTTTCTCTGACTTGGCCAATGTAGCAGATGCTAAGTCGCTGGTCGTCCATCCAGCTACAACAACTCACGGTCAGATGTCGTCAGAGGCTCAGCTGGCAGCAGGCATTACACCAAATCAAATCCGTCTCTCTATCGGTCTGGAAAATGTGGAAGACTTGATAGAGGATTTGAGAATCGCCTTGGAATCTATCTAATTTTCAGGGCCTCTAGACAGAGCAAATAAGATTAAAACTAGGTTTTCGCCTAGTTTTTTGTTATAATGAGAGATATTAAAAAATAGCAGGTAATCAAAATGACAATTTCAGTGATTGTTCCGTGCTTCAATGAAGAAGAGTCTATTCCTCTGTTTCATGAAGCCATGGAAGCGGTGAAATATCAAATCCGTGACCAGTTCGAATATATTTTTGTCAATGACGGATCGACAGACCAAACCTTGGCTGTTTTGCGAGAGCTTAGCAGTCGCTGTCCAAATGTACACTATCTGTCCTTTTCTCGTAATTTCGGAAAAGAAGCAGCCCTATATGCTGGTTTGCAAGAGGCGAGTGGGGAATTTGTGACGGTTATGGATGTGGACTTGCAGGATCCGCCCGAGCTCCTGATTGAGATGAAGGCTTTGCTGGACTCGAATCCTGAGCTGGACTGTGTAGGAACCCGTCGCACTACTCGAGAGGGCGAGCCGCCAATCCGAAGCTTTTTTGCCAATTTGTTTTATAAGCTGATTAACAAAATTAGTCAGGTAGAGATGGTAGATGGTGCGCGTGACTTCCGACTGATGCGCCGCCAGATGGTAGAAGCTATTCTGGAAGTTTCAGAGTACAATCGCTTCTCCAAGGGAATTTTTGCCTGGGTGGGCTTCAATACCGAGTACTTGGAATACAAAAATGTCGAACGAGTGGCTGGCAAGACCTCTTGGAATTTCTGGTCTCTATTTAATTATTCTTTAGAAGGCATCGTCAATTTCTCTGATGCGCCGCTCAACATCGCCTTTTTAGGAGGTATCCTGTCTTGGATTTTAGCCTTTATCCTGATGGCAGTGATTATTATTCGCACCTTGGTTTTTGGTGACCCGACATCGGGTTGGCCGTCCCTTATGACTGTCATTCTCCTTATCGGAGGCTTCCAGCTGCTGACCATCGGTATACTGGGTAAATACATTGGCAAAATCTTCATGGAAACTAAGAATCGCCCAATCTATGTGATTAAAGAGAAGAGTAAGTAATATAGCAGATTTTTTCTGCTTTTTTTGTTATAATAAACTCATTGAATGTTTATGATGTGAAAGGAAAGACAAATGATTTTAATTACAGGTGCGAATGGACAGCTGGGTACAGAGCTTCGCTATCTTTTGGATGAGCGCAATGAGGAGTATGTGGCTGTTGATGTGGCAGAAATGGATATTACCAATGCCCAAATGGTGGACAAGGTCTTTGCGGAAGTCAAGCCAAGCTTGGTCTATCACTGCGCAGCTTATACTGCAGTTGATGCGGCTGAGGACGAAGGAAAAGAGCTGGACTATGCCATCAATGTGACCGGGACCGAAAATGTTGCAAAAGCAGCAGAAGCACACGGAGCGACCTTGGTCTACATCTCAACAGACTATGTCTTTGACGGACAAAAGCCTGTCGGTGAGGAGTGGGAAGTAGATGATCGGCCGGATCCGCAGACTGAGTATGGTCGTACCAAGCGTATGGGCGAGGAGCTGGTTGAGAAATATTCTAGCCGTTTCTACATTATCCGTACTGCCTGGGTCTTTGGTAACTACGGTAAAAACTTTGTCTTTACCATGCAAAATCTTGCTAAGACACACAAAACTCTGACTGTAGTTAATGACCAGCATGGCCGTCCGACTTGGACTCGTACGCTGGCTGAGTTTATGACTCATCTAGCTGAAAACCAAAAGGAATTTGGTTATTACCATCTGTCTAATGATGCGGCTGAGGACACCACTTGGTATGACTTTGCAGTGGAAATTCTCAAAGATACAGATGTGGAAGTCCAGCCTGTTGATTCCAGCAAATTCCCGGCTAAGGCTAAGCGACCTTTCAACTCAACTATGAGCCTGACCAAGGCCAAGGCTACAGGCTTTATCATTCCGACTTGGCAGGATGCCTTAAAAGAGTTTTACAAGCAAGAGAAGAAACAGTGATTTTCTTTGAAGTTAATAACAGCGACAGAACTTAGTCTCAGACTAGGTTCTGTTTTTTTCTTCTAGCTAGTTGGGGAAGTGGTTTCAGGTGCGTGCTCTGGTGGAGAAAGAGCTGGCTTGAAGATGCGGGTGGGAAATGATAATGAGAAGAATTTTCCACAGATGTTATCCCCTTAAAATAAAGATGTTTCAATTTGATGAAATTCTGTGGATAACCTTTATTATTTCATTCAACTGTGTTACAATGTTACTATAAATAAAATAGAAGAGGTGTGTGAATATGTCACGTAAACCATTTATTGCTGGTAACTGGAAAATGAACAAAAATCCTGAAGAAGCAAAGGCTTTTGTTGAAGCGGTTGCTGCTAAGCTACCTTCTTCAGATTTGGTAGAAGCTGGTATCGCTGCTCCAGCACTTGATTTGACGACTGTTTTGGCAGCAGCTAAAGGAAGCAATCTTAAGGTTGCAGCGCAAAACGCTTACTTTGAAGATGCAGGTGCCTTCACTGGTGAAAACAGCCCTAAAGTTCTTGCAGAAGTTGGAGTTGACTACATTGTTATCGGTCACTCAGAACGCCGCGATTATTTCCATGAAACAGACCAAGACATCAATAAAAAAGCGCACGCTATCTTCCGTAATGGTTTGGTGCCAATCATCTGCTGTGGTGAGTCGCTTGAAACTTACGAAGCTGGTAAAGCTGTAGATTTCGTTGGTGCTCAAGTATCAGCTGCTTTGAAAGACTTGACAGCTGAGCAAGTTGCATCATTGGTTATCGCTTATGAGCCAATCTGGGCTATCGGTACTGGTAAGTCAGCAACTCAAGACGACGCTCAAAAGATGTGTAAAGCAGTTCGTGACGTTGTAGCAGCTGACTTTGGTCAAGAAGTAGCGGACAAGGTTCGCGTTCAGTACGGCGGTTCTGTAAAACCTGAAAATGTTGCGTCTTACATGGCTTGTCCAGATGTTGACGGTGCTCTTGTTGGTGGTGCATCACTTGAAGCTGAAAGCTTCTTGGCATTGCTTGATTTTGTAAAATAAAAAATGTTGAAAAAAGACTTGTCCTCCCAAAGGTGACAAGTTTTTTAAAAGTTGGAGAGAAAAGTTGAAATCGAAAGAATTAGTTTATTTAGCGAGTACGGCTATTTTGTTGGCAGCGACTGCCAATGTTGCAAAAGCCGAGGAACATACTATCGCTGAGTCAGAAGTTTTAAAAACAGAAAGGTCTGTTAGTTCCCAGAATCAGACAGTGAATGCGGCCGCATCACAAACGTCTAATCAGCCGACTGTAGCAGTATCATCTGCAGAACAGTCAGTTCAAGCTGTTAAGCAAGAGGAGGAAGCAACGAACGCTACAGGAACAGCTGTTGAGTCTGGAGGAGCAGCTCAATCAGTTCCTGTAGAAACTCAGGTGGCCCCTGCTAAGCCAGAAGGGCAAAGTCAGCCAGATGCAAATGCTTCTAATCAGAACGAAACTGCAGCTGATCAGTCAGCAAAAGCAAGCTCTTCTGTTGCAGATTCTGCCACTGCTTCAGAACCCAAGGCCAGTCCTGCAGTAGCATCAGCACCAAAAGCTAGTAATGCTGGAAAAACTGTATTTTATAATGCGGGGTCAAAGGCTCAGGCAGCCCGCGAGAATTCCCAAGCGGAGATTAAAGGTACTTCCTTTGTAGATGTCAGCAGCCACAATGGCCATATCAGCGTAGACGACTATCGTAAATTAGCCCAGCAAGGGGTTGGCGGTGTCGTTGTCAAACTGACTGAAGGAACCCATTACACAAATCCATTTGCTGAGTCTCAAGTGAGAAATGCACAGGGAGCTGGTTTACAAGTATCTACCTATGCCTTCTCACACTATACCAGTGATGAAGAAGCGAGAGCCGAAGCTCGTTATTACGCTGCCTTTGCTAATAGACTAGGCCTGCCTAAAAACACAGTCATGGTCAATGATATGGAAGATCCCAAAATGCAAAATGGGATTAACCAGCATACCCAGGCTTGGGCGGATGAGATGCGCAGACTGGGTTATTCTAACCTGATGTATTATACCAGTGCCAGCTGGCTGGATCAAAATAATCTTCGTAGCAAGGGACCGGTTAATACATCGCAATTTGGCTATAGCAACTTCTGGGTGGCCCAGTATCCGTCTTCTAATTTAAATCTTGATGGAGCTAAATCTCTCAAATACAACAGTGGCGCTGGAGCATGGCAGTTTACAGCTCAGGCTCAGCTTTTAGCTGGCAAACATGTATTTGACCATAGCGTTGACTATTCCAGAAGATTTACCCAGCAGTCTGCTCTTGCTAAGCAGCCTTTAAAGGGTAATATCAGTATTCAGAATAAGAATAATGTCAACGGCAGCTTTGATGTTGTGATTTCAAACGTTTCTGCTCCTTATGGAGTGTCTGTTGTTAGTGTTCCGGTTTGGTCTGAAGCTAATGGTCAAGACGATATTATCTGGTACACAGCGACTCAGCAGGCCAATGGTACTTATAAAGTTTCTGTTGATTCTAGCAGACATAAGGATTCAGTTGGCAAGTACAATGTCCATCTCTACTATGTCCGCAACGACGGCCAATTAGTCGGTGTCGGCGGTACTACGACTAATGTATCTGTCATCAAGCCACAGGGCAAAATCAGCATTCAGAATCGCAACAGCGAAACTGGTGATTTCGATATTGTTGTTTCAGGTATTTCATCTCCAGGAGGTCTTAAGACTGTCTCTCTGCCAACTTGGTCAGAAGCTAATGGTCAAGATGATATCAAATGGTATACTGCTGAACGTCAGGCTGACGGCACTTATCGTAAGCGAGTACGCATAAGCGACCACAATAATGTGCAGGGCGAGTACAACGTCCATCTCTATTATGTCCAAAATGACGGCCGCTTGGTTGGTGTAAGCGGCACTAAAACGACCGTTTCTCTTGGAAAACCTAAAGGCACCATCAGTATTCAAAATCGAAATAAAGAAACCGGCGATTTTGATATTGTGGTTTCAGGTATTTCATCTCCGGGCGGTCTGAAGGAAGTTTCCCTGCCAACTTGGTCTGAGGCTAACGGCCAAGATGATATCAAGTGGTACAACGCTGAGCGTCAAGCTGATGGCACCTATCGTAAGCGTGTCCGTCTGAGCGATCACAAAAATGTTGAGGGTGAGTACAATGTGCATCTCTACTATGTGCAAAATGATGGCAGCTTGGTAGGTGTAAATGGCACTAAAACGACTATTTCTATAGAAAAACCAAAAGTTCAAGGTAAAATCAGTATTCAGAATCGCAACAGCGAAACTGGCGATTTTGATATTGTGGTTTCAGATATCGTATCGCCAGGCGGTCTCAAGAATGTTTCCCTACCAACTTGGTCAGAGGCCAATGGCCAAGATGATATCAAGTGGTACAATGCAGAACGTCAGGCTGACGGTACTTATCGGAAACGAGTTCGACTGAGCGATCATAACAATGTCCAAGGCGAATATAATGTGCATCTCTACTATGTGCAGAATGATGGTAAGTTAGTGGGAGCAGGCGGTATCAAGACCAACGTTTCTATCAGCAAGCCGCAGGGCAAAATCAGCATCCAGAATCGCAACAGCGAAACCGGCGATTTTGATATTGTAGTTTCAGGTATCGTATCTCCAGGCGGTCTTAAGAATGTTTCCTTGCCAACCTGGTCAGAGGCCAACGGTCAAGATGATATCAAGTGGTACAACGCAGAACGTCAGCCGGATGGTACCTATCGTAAGCGCGTCCGTGTGAGTGATCACAAAAATGTTGAGGGCGAGTACAATATTCATCTCTACTATGTGCAAAATGATGGCAATCTGGTTGGTGCTGGTGGCATAAAAACTAATGTTTCTCTAGGTAAGCCAAAGGGCAACATCAGTATTCAAAATAAGAATAATGTCAACGGCAGTTTTGATGTTGTGATTTCAAACGTTTCTGCCCCTTATGAAGTGTCTGCTGTCAGTGTTCCGGTTTGGTCTGAAGCTAACGGTCAAGACGATATTATCTGGTATACAGCTACTCAGCAGGCTAATGGTACCTATAAAGTTACTGTTGAATCTAGTAAACATAAAGACTCAGTTGGTAAGTATCATATCCATCTTTACTATGTCCGTAACGACGGGCAGTTAGTCGGTGTTGGCGGTACTACAACCAATGTGTCAGCAGTTAAACCACAGGGCAAAATCAGTATCCAAAATCGTAACAGCGAAAATGGCGATTTTGATATTGTGGTTTCAGATATTGTATCGCCAGGCGGTCTCAAGACTGTTTCCCTGCCAACCTGGTCAGAGGCCAACGGTCAGGATGATATCAAATGGTACAACGCTGAGCGTCAGCCGGATGGTACCTATCGTAAGCGAGTTCGTGCGAGCGACCATAACAACGTTCAGGGCGAATATAATGTCCATCTCTACTATGTGCAAAATGATGGCAGGTTGGTAGGAGCAGGCGGCATCAAGACCAACGTTTCTATCAGTAAGCCGCAGGGTAAAATCAGTATTCAAAATAAAAATAATGATACTGGAGAGTTTGACATTGTAGTATCAGGCATTGTGGCACCAGAAGGTCTCAAGACAGTTTACCTGCCGACTTGGTCAGAAGCGAATGGTCAAGATGATATCCAATGGTACACAGCGGATCGTCAGGCTGATGGCACTTATCGTAAGCATGTATATGCGCGTGACCATAAGAATAATGCAGGCGAATACAATGTTCACTTGTATTACTTAAATAATCAAAATCAGCTGCAAGGAGCTGGCGGAGAAAAGACCTCTATCTCTGTAAACCGCCCTCAGGCAGCTAGTCAGCGAGACCGTGTTCTTGCGGCGGCAGCTGCTATGGTAGGTGTCAGGGGAGGCAGTGCTGAGCATCAGCGCTTGGTCAACGATTATAATAGTGTCAGACCGCTGCCAGTTGGTTATGCTGTGAAAAACACAGATGACTGGTGCGACATTTTCACGACGGTTATTTTCCAAAGAGAGGGCTTGAGTGATCTTATCGGCCGTGAGTGTGGTGTAGAGCGCCATATTCATATTTTCCAAAGACTAGGTATCTGGAATGAAGATGGTAATTCGACTCCTAGCGCAGGCGATATCATCACCTTTAACTGGGACAAAGATACCCAGCAAAACGATGGCTGGGCTGATCATATCGGTATTGTCGAAAAAGTTGAAAATGGCATCATTCACACGATTGAAGGCAACAGCAATAACGTAGTTAAACGCAATACTTACCGCATCGGTCATGGAAATATCCGTGGTTTTGCGACACCGCGTTATAGATAAACATACAAAAAAAACCAAGGGAAACCTTGGTTTTTTAACGTCTTAGAATTTTCTTTATGAGCTGAAGCAGCTTAAACTTGAGAGGGTTA
The DNA here is from genome assembly GCF_020729725.1 of Streptococcus sanguinis. Classification (GTDB taxonomy): domain Bacteria; phylum Bacillota; class Bacilli; order Lactobacillales; family Streptococcaceae; genus Streptococcus; species Streptococcus sanguinis_V. Next base: position 710,994 of record NZ_JAJEPA010000012.1, read on the forward strand.
GGGTAGTAGCGGAAAGTTCCCATTTTTCGAACGATGAAGCCGTTGAAGTTCTGTTTGAAGCGCAGAACACCGTCAGAACCGTCGAAAATTCCCATGATGCCGAGGAAATTATAAAATGGAATGCCTCTCTTGATGCTTTCAGTCATAACGTATTCCTGCAGCAGGGCAGGGGCGTAGAATTTGTTAAACTCAGGATAGGAGCCGCTGAAGAGATAGGTTGCTTCCTGGGGGGTGTAGATAAAGAGGCTGGCAGCCAGAATTTGGTCTTGGTCGCCATACTTGTCAATCAGCTCTTGGGCTTCAGCTTTGCGGGTTTCAAAGCTGTCAAACTGGCTGGAAAGCTCTCGTAGCTGATTTTGTTTCTTTTCAGATTGAGGATTCTTTTCCAAGTCCGCCTGCAGTTTCTGGATTTTTTGGCCCAGTTTCTCTTGATCCTTTTGTAAGTTCTGAAGATAGTCCTTGAAGTTGAGACTAGCAGTCATAAAGTCCGCCTGCTGACCAAAGCTATCATAAAAATCTTGATAGTAGTCTAGTGGCTTGTCATCATATTCCCGCCGGTCAGAAGTGGCAGCTGTGATGTCTTTAAAAATGCTGAGTTGGTCACGTTCCAGCCTTTTTAGCTTAATACCAAAGGTGTTAGCTTTTTTGACGGTCGCCTTGCCGTTTTTACTGAAGGATTTGAGCAAGTCTTTCTCTGTCAGACCGGCTAAGTCTTTGACATAATGCCAATCAGGCTCCCCGCCTGGATAGCCTGTCTGTAGGCCGTCAAAGGCAAAGCCTAAGTCAGTCAGTTGCTGGATAAGCTCGACTTTTTCATCAGGTGTGGGCTGGCCATTGCTGTCAAAGGTCTGATAAGTCTCGTAGGGCTTGATGATGAGCTCTAGAGCGCCTTCTTTTTTAGCGTAAGCCTGCAAAGCTTGGTAGAAAGGAGTCAGGTATTGAGCATCAGTAGAGACAGGGCCGCAGTTGATTTCCATATGGAGGCCGCCAGTCATAGGCATACTGTAGAGGACAGCTGACACTACGACCTGTCCCTGCGGGTCGGTGTAGCCGACATACTGGGTACTGAAGTCCCTCTTGCTCAGCAGCTCTGCCATTTCCACGGTCTGCATAAAAGAGCGTTGGGAGCTAGCTGAGGTATGCTGGATGAATTCTTCTTGGTTGAGAAGTTTAAAGGTCATAGGCTTCCTTTCTTTTAATGCTTGCTGCGCAGTTTCTTTCTGAGAGTGTAGGCCAGATTGGAGAGGTGGTAAAGAGGATTGGTTGGTAGGTTGAACTCACCAGCAAATTCCTCAATGGTCGGATTGAACTTGGATTTAAAACTGTAGAGACCGCCCTTTAGGTCGTTTTCGATTCCGCCCATATTTTGCCAATCTGCTCCGCGCTCAAAAGCATGTTTGGCCGTTTCATACCAAGTGATAATGGCTGGCTGGTAACGACGGTATTCCTCGTCCATTCCGGCATAGATATTTTCAGAGGTCTTGCCGTATTCCAAGACCAGTGTGCCAGAAAGGGGAACGACAGTAGCACCTTGGCTGATTTTGCCCTGCAGAAAGTCAATCTCTTCTTGGAGTCGTTTCTGTTCTTGCTGGTTATTCTCAATCTTGCCAGGCTTGGTTTTCTCGGTAAATTTCTCTGCTTCCTTGAGTGTCTTAGTCAGCTGAGCCTGCAAGTCTTCCAATCGTGCCTTTAGATCAATAGTGGACAAGGTGACATAGGAGTGCTCAGGATAAGTATCCAAGAGTTTTTGGTAATAGTCTTTGCCGCGTAGGTGGATGTTTTTTCTGTTTTCTGTCTTTTTCATCAAGGCTGAAAAGTCATCCAGTAATTCTGCTCCGCCAAATTGGATTTGGATGCCTTTGTTACGGGCTGTGCGAATAGCCTGCCGAGTACTCTTAGAAAGCAGATCCTCGCTGAAATCTTCTTTATGGATATTGGCCTGCAAGCGAGGCTGGATGGTTTCGTCCAGAGACTCAGTCCGTCCGACCCAGACAGCTCCAGCTTGCTGCAGATCTTGAATCAGCTCAACAGTCTCTGTATTGTCTTGCAATTCAGCACCCATCTTGCTTTCTGCCAGAAAGAGGCTAGGGTCAAACTTGATAAAGAGCGCTTTTTTCTCCTTGGCAAATTTCTTGAGCGACGCCAAAACAAAGTTCAGCAGCTCCTTGTCACCATAGTCCATTATGGGACCGCGCGGAATATAAAGCATGGTCATCCCCAAGGGCAGTGGTTTAATCAGGACACTGGCTGCAGCAACCAAGTGGTCGTCTTTATAGAAGCCCAAGCGCTCATTGGCCCAGTTATCCTTAATCTGAGCCCAGGCTGAGCTCTGCAGAAGATTGGCCTGCGGATGAGCCGTGACAAAATCGTCGTGTTCCCGAGCTGAAATTCCAATTTTGTAACTAAACATTATTTTAAAACCCACTCTCTAATAGCGTGTGCTACGCCGGATTCGTCGTTTGATTTGGTGATATATTTGGCGATTTTCTTGAGTTCTTCCTTGCCATTTTCCATGACAACAGGAGAGCCAACGGCTTCCAGCATGGCGCGGTCGTTTTCTTCATCACCGATAGCCATAGTCTGCTCCTTGCTTAAGCCAAGCTTTTCAGCCAGATGAAGGATAGCAGCCCCTTTATTGACAATCTTTTTGACAATTTCCAGATAGAAAGGAGCTGATTTAACCAGTGTATACTTTTCGGCTAATTCCGGTGGCAGCTTAGCAATGGCCGCATCCAGAATTTCTGGTTCATCAATATACATGCACTTGACGATTTCTTTATTGGCCATTTCTTCAGGTGTGCGGTAGAAGATTGGCATGCTGACGAGATTGGACTCGTAAACAGTGTACTTGCCGATGTTGCGATTGGCTGTATAAATGCCGTCCTTGGTGATGGCATGCATGTGAACACCTAATTTTCGCCCGAGCAGTTCGATATCCAGATAGTCGTCATAGGTCAGTGTTTCTTTGATTAATTCTTGACCTGTAACAGTATCCTGCACCAGTCCGCCGTTGAAAGTAACGACATAGTTGTCTGGCTGATTAAGCTCTAGCTCCTCGAGGAGTTTTTTTACGCCTGCAATAGGACGGCCAGTTGCAATGACAATTTTTACACCAGCAGCCTTGGCATCCTGAACAGCGCTGAAGACTTCAGGAGTGATTTCTTTTTGGTTGTTTAAGAGGGTACCGTCAATGTCAACGGCAACTAATTTGATAGACATTTTATTCTCCGTAGGTAAATTGGTCGTTTTTGATATAGTGCATAAAGGTCTGGTTTTTTTCGCTGAAAAGTCCGGTCTCAGCCAGCATTTCCTTAGGGAAGTAAAAGCGATTATCACCCTGTCTGGTCCCGGCTAGCGAATGAACGATAGGAGACAGGCTGGACAGTTCTGCTAAGCTACCATCTTTTTGCAGAATTTCTATCTGAGTCCGGGGTTTTTCAACGTCAGGCCGGTAGAAATCGTAAGGTAAATCAAAATTACGATGGATAGCAGTATAGTAATCAGGGTCAAAACCAACCTGTCCAACTAGGTCTCGCATGATATCCAAATGCGCTTCGTTTTCCTGAGAGAAGACGATAGACTTAAAGACCTTGCGGTTGATAAAACGCTGAGCCAAGTCAGATAAAATCTTGTCTGGACTAGCCATCCAAACTTGGAAATAGGTATTCATAACACCATCATCCAATGCCAGATAATCCTGCAGTGTCACTCTGTTTTCAAAGAATGGAATGAGATTGGGCGATGACAGCGCAAAATAATCTTTCTGAGCCGGATAGAGAAACTTGGCCCGCTTGAGCAGATTTTGCAGTAAGACCTCCATAGCTCGGCTGGCCGGGTGGAAATAAACCTGCATGTACATCTGGTAGCGGCTGACTACATAGTCTTCTACCGCATGCATGCCATTGCGCTTGAAGGCTATGCCGTTTTCTACTGGACAAATCACTCGTAAAATTCTAGTTAAGTCAAATTGCCCATAGGAAGCGCCAGTAAAGAAGGAATCGCGTAAGAGATAATCCATACGGTCCACATCAATCTGGCTGGAAATCAGCTGGACCACCTGCTTATTGGGATAGGTATGGTTGATGACACTAGCCACCTTTTCTGGGAAATCTGGCGAAACCTGCACCAGTACCTGATGAATCTCTGTTTCAGGGCTGGTGATGATTTGCCGCGTAATGTCCTCGTGATTGGTATCAAATAGGCGCTCGAAAGTGTGTGAATAAGCTCCGTGTCCCAAGTCATGCAGGAGAGCGGCTGTCATGGTCAGTAGGCTTTCATGGCTGTCCCAGTTGGATTGGTATTTTTCATTGAAAATCTTGGTGATGCGCCGAGCAATCTCATAAGCTCCCAGACAATGCGAAAAACGGCTGTGCTCCCCGCCGTGGAAAGTATAGCCGGAAGTACCCAGCTGTTTGATGCGGCGCAGCCGTTGAAATTCTTTGGTATTGATTAAATCATAGATAACCTGATGGTCCACATGAACATAATTATGAACCGGATCCCGAAATACTTTTTCAATCATGCTACCATTATACCATAAATCATAGTAGGAAAAAAATTAAAGCTATAACTGAAAGAAGAGCAATTTTGTCCTTTTTTTGATAAAATAGGGAAAGAAAAACAGAAATGAGATGAAGATGCAAATCAGAATAAAAAATCAAATCCAGCTGGACGGGCATACCGAGCTCATCGATCAGGTCTACGATACGGACTGGACGCAAAAAGGAGACTATCATTATCTGCTATATAAGAATGAAGAAGGAGAGAAAGTAGTTCTGAAGTTTCATGATAAAGAGTTGCTTATGACCCGCTTTTCTGAGCCTAAGTCCATCATGCGCTTCATCAGTCAAGGGCAGGCGCTGGTTGGCATCCATACACCTGCGGGCTTGCAGCAGTTTGTGACCGATACTCCTTTCTACAAGGTTGATTTTACCAAGCAAATTCTGCAACTTCATTATCAGCTGAAAACTTTTGATGGAGAGCAGATTTTTGCCAGCTATGAAATGGAGATTAGCTGGGGTTAATTGCTATTCTCCAAGAAAACTCTTGAAAATCATGATGTTTCCCCTTGCAAAAGCTTGAAAATTTGGTATAATAGTTTCTAACTCAAGGGAGTAGCTAACGGAATAACCGTTACAAGGTCGTCAATACGAAAGAAATTTCCGGCCTTGTATGAAATAGCGAGACTTGTTAATAAACAGGTCTCTTTTTTGTTTCTGACTTTTGGATATGGCTGGTGCGACTTGAGATGATGAGTCCTAGTGGTCAGAAAATTTCAGAAATAAAAGAGGCCAAGAGGAGGAATACATTGTCAAAAGAACAAAAGCGCCAAGCTTTTTACACCCAGAGTCCTGAGGAAATTTTCAAAACTTTGGACGCTTCAGAGCAAGGTTTGTCCAGTCAAGAAGCAGCCAAGCGTTTAGCTGATTATGGCCGCAATGAACTGGATGAAGGGGAGAAAAAATCTCTCTTAATGAAGTTTTTGGAGCAGTTCAAGGATTTGATGATTATCATCTTGTTGGTAGCAGCAGTCTTGTCTGTTGTCACATCAGGTGGTGAAGACATCGCAGATGCTTTGATCATCTTAGCGGTCGTAATCATCAATGCCATCTTCGGTGTCTATCAGGAAGGCAAGGCTGAAGAAGCAATTGCAGCTCTCAAGTCTATGTCTAGCCCAGCTGCGCGTGTCCTGCGTGATGGCCATGTCACAGAAGTAGATTCTAAGGAGTTGGTGCCTGGTGATATCGTTAGACTGGAAGCCGGCGATGTTGTCCCAGCGGATATGCGGCTTTTGGAAGCTAATTCACTGAAAATCGAAGAAGCGGCTCTGACAGGTGAGTCTGTGCCGGTTGAGAAAGATTTGACTGTTGAGGTAGCTGCAGATGCTGGTATTGGCGACCGGGTCAATATGGCCTTCCAAAACTCAAATGTGACCTATGGTCGAGGGGTTGGATTGGTTGTCAATACAGGGATGTATACGGAAGTCGGTCACATCGCAGGTATGTTGCAGGATGCGGATGAAACGGACACACCGCTCAAGCAAAATCTTAATAGCCTGTCTAAGGTTCTGACCTATGCTATCTTGGTGATTGCTGCAGTGACCTTTGTAGTCGGTGTCTTCATTCAAGGGAAAAATCCACTGGATGAGCTGATGACCTCTGTAGCCTTGGCAGTTGCGGCTATCCCTGAAGGTCTGCCAGCTATCGTTACCATTGTGCTGGCTTTGGGAACTCAGGTTCTGGCTAAGCGGAATTCGATTGTCCGTAAGCTTCCAGCTGTTGAGACTTTGGGTTCAACTGAGATTATTGCTTCAGATAAGACTGGTACCCTGACCATGAATAAGATGACGGTCGAAAAAGTCTTTTATGACGGGGTCCTGAATGAAGCTGGACAAGATATTGAACTTGGACTGGAGCTGCCGCTCTTACGTTCGGTTGTCTTAGCCAATGATACTAAGATCGACCAGGAAGGGAAGCTGATTGGTGACCCAACGGAAACAGCCTTTATCCAGTATGCTTTGGACAAGGGCTATGATGTGAAGGCCTTTTTAGAGAAATATCCTCGTGTAGCTGAGTTGCCCTTTGATTCAGATCGTAAGCTCATGTCTACTGTCCATCCATTGCCAGATGGGAAATTCTTAGTGGCAGTCAAGGGTGCACCAGATCAACTCTTGAAACGTTGTGTTGCCCGTGATAAGGCTGGAGATGTTGCAGCGATTGATGATGCTACTTCACAGCTGATTAAGTCGAACAACTCAGAGATGGCTCACCAAGCTCTGCGCGTGCTGGCTGGTGCCTACAAGATTATCGATGCTGTTCCGACTGACTTGACATCTGAAAATCTAGAAAATGACTTAATCTTTACTGGTTTAATCGGTATGATTGACCCAGAACGTGCAGAAGCAGCAGAAGCTGTTCGCGTCGCTAAAGAAGCTGGTATTCGTCCGATTATGATTACTGGTGACCATCAGGATACAGCTGAAGCTATCGCTAAGCGTTTGGGTATCATCGAAGAAGGAGATACTGAAGACCATGTCCTGACTGGTGCAGAGCTCAATGAGCTTTCTGATGCAGAATTCGAAAAGGTTGTTGGCCAATACTCTGTCTATGCACGGGTTTCTCCTGAGCATAAGGTACGGATTGTCAAAGCTTGGCAAAACCAAGGTAAGGTCGTAGCCATGACAGGTGATGGTGTCAATGACGCACCAGCTCTGAAGACAGCTGATATCGGTATCGGTATGGGAATTACCGGTACAGAAGTATCTAAGGGTGCCTCTGACATGATTCTGGCAGATGATAACTTTGCGACCATCATTGTAGCCGTGGAAGAAGGACGTAAGGTCTTCTCTAATATTCAAAAGACTATCCAGTATCTCCTTTCAGCTAATACAGCTGAGGTACTGACTATTTTCTTGGCAACCCTCTTTGGCTGGGATGTGTTGCAGCCAGTTCATCTGCTTTGGATTAACCTAGTAACGGATACCTTCCCAGCAATTGCTTTGGGAGTTGAGCCTGCTGAGCCAGGTGTCATGAGTCATAAGCCTCGTGGCCGTAAGTCTAGCTTCTTCTCAGGTGGAGTGATGAGCTCTATCATCTATCAGGGTGTCTTGCAAGGGGCTTTGGTTCTGGCGGTTTATGGTTATGCTATCTCTAATCCCGTCCATGCCGGTGATATCAAGGCTATCCATGCGGACGCTTTGACAATGGCCTTTGCAACGCTTGGCCTCATCCAGCTCTTCCATGCTTATAATGTGAAATCTGTTTACCAATCTATCTTTACAGTTGGACCATTCAAGTCTAAGACCTTTAACTGGTCTATCCTGGTTTCTTTCATTCTATTGATTTCGACTATTGTAATTGATCCACTGGAAAAGATTTTCCATGTGACCAAGCTGGACTTGTCACAATGGACAGTTGTTCTGATTGGTAGCTTTGCCATGATTGTTATTGTTGAGATTGTTAAGTTCATCCAACGTAAATTAGGTATGGATAAGAATGCTATTTAACAGCAAAAAGTCATCTGCGGATGGCTTTTTTTATAGCAACCAAGATTTCATTGCTTTTTCCAATTTTCGTTCCTGTTTATTAGAAGTTTATGTGGAGTTGGACAGCAAAAAACAGCTCTCAGATGAGCTGAGAACTGCTATTCAACATTTCCGTTACTGAACTTCAATCACCGTTAAAGCATCTCGCAGTTCAGCTGCCAGGTGTTTTTTCTTATAGTCTCGAAATTCGGCTAAATCTTTAACAGCGTTATAACGCTTGTGCAGGCGGTACATCTGGGGAATCTTATACTGGGGAAAATCATTAAAAAAGTTCCGAGTCAGTTCCCATTCACGAATGTAGCCCAGAGGACGCATATGGTAGCGGACACCTTCGATGACACGGCTTTGGTGTCGGTGATGAAGATGGCCGAAAACAACCTCTTTCACCTTGTATTTGACAAAGAGCCGATGAAAAGCTTGGCTTCCTAGGAAGGCGTTGAAGCGATGGAAATAGGGGTGGTCATAAAGGAAATCTTGATGTGGTACAAAATGCAGAGCAACGATAATGGGGCCATCTAAGGTAGCCAGCAGTTTTTCTAACTTTTGCAGTGTCTGAGCTGTAATGCTAGGATCGTCGAGTTGACGCTCCAATCTGCGGTCAAACCAGAAATTAATCTTGGTTCTCAAATGCTCTTCCTTGCTTTTTTCTGGAACAAAGCTGTAGTCATACCAGCCAGAAAAGCTGACGAGCTTGGTCCGGCCGAACTGCTGGACCTGAAAATCATAGTTTGAAATTTCTCGCTCAGAAAGTCCCAGCATATCGTGATTTCCCAAATTATAAGAAAGGGGAATCTCTTGCTTCAAAGTTTCAATAAAGGGCAAACTAATCTTGGTCAGGTCGTTGGACAGGTCCCCAGCAATGTGTAGGTGGTCAATCCCTTCCTCTTTTAAAAGCTGGAGAAGAGCTTGGTGCTCAAAATCCCCAAACTGATTGGAGTCCAGATGGAGGTCGCTCATAAATCCGATTCTTGTCATGGTTTTAGTCTAGCATATTTTTCAAAACTTGGAAATGCTTAAGCACCCATGGAGAGTCTCCCTTTTATCTGAATACCTCATAAATTATCGTAACCTTGTATTTCGTTTATTCATAGACGAAGTCTAGGAAGTCTTGAAATAATTCTTCCAAACCCATGTCATTATATTACTTTTCTAACAATTAGGTGACAAGGAGTCGCTTGCCTTGCCTAGCTAGGGAAAATCCGATAAAATGTAAGCTGCTGAATGTGAGATTAGGCAAACTGTTTAATTTATGTTATAATTAAACGATATGTGAAAAGAGGTATTTATGGACATTTCAGAAATTCGTCAAAAGATTGACGCAAATCGTGAAAAATTAGCTTCTTTCAGGGGGTCTCTTTGACTTAGAAGGTCTGGAAGAAGAAATTGCCATCTTAGAAAATAAGATGACAGAACCCGACTTTTGGGATGACAACATTGCAGCCCAGAAGACATCTCAAGAGCTGAATGAACTCAAGCAAACCTATGAAAATTTCCATCAGATGACTGAGCTTTTTGATGAATCGGAAATCTTGCTTGATTTTCTGGCCGAGGATGAGTCAGTTCAGGGTGAGTTGGAAGAAAAGCTGGCTGAACTCGAGAAAATGATGGCCAGCTATGAAATGACCCTGCTCCTATCTGAGCCTTATGATAATAATAATGCTATCCTTGAAATTCACCCGGGATCTGGTGGTACAGAGGCCCAGGATTGGGGAGATATGCTGCTGCGTATGTATACACGCTTTGGCAATGCCAAGGGCTTCAAAGTAGAGGTCTTGGACTATCAAGCTGGTGATGAAGCAGGCATCAAGTCAGTGACTCTTTCATTTGAAGGGCCGCACGCTTATGGTCTGCTTAAGTCAGAAATGGGAGTCCACCGTTTAGTTCGGATTTCGCCATTTGACTCAGCCAAGCGTCGCCATACTTCTTTTACCTCAGTAGAGGTCATGCCAGAGCTGGATGACACCATTGAGGTGGAAATTCGCGATGACGATATTAAGATGGACACTTTCCGCTCGGGAGGAGCCGGCGGGCAGAACGTCAATAAAGTTTCGACTGGTGTGCGACTGACGCATATTCCTACAGGAATCGTGGTGCAGTCTACCGTTGACCGGACCCAGTATGGAAATCGTGATCGGGCGATGAAGATGCTGCAGGCTAAGCTTTATCAGCTAGAGCAAGAGAAACAAGCAGCCGAAGTCGATTCACTCAAGGGAGATAAGAAGGAAATTTCCTGGGGCAGCCAAATCCGCTCCTATGTCTTTACACCTTATACCATGGTCAAAGACCATCGAACTAGTTACGAAGTAGCTCAGGTGGACAAGGTGATGGATGGAGATTTGGATGGTTTCATCGACGCTTATTTGAAATGGCGTTTGAACTAGGAAATGCAAGAGATTAGAATTAGATTGAAAGGAAATTTCAATAGATGTCAATAATTGAAATGAAAGATGTTGTCAAGAAGTATGGCAACGGGACCACTGCCCTGCGTAGTGTGTCTATTAACGTAGAACCTGGGGAGTTTGCCTATATTGTAGGCCCTTCAGGAGCAGGAAAGTCAACCTTTATTCGTTTGCTTTACCGGGAGATAAAGCTGGATAAGGGAAGTCTGAAAGTAGCTGATTTTGACTTAGCTAAGATTAAGAAGCGTGATGTTCCAATGCTGCGCCGTCAGGTTGGAGTCGTCTTTCAAGACTATAAACTTCTTCCTAAAAAGACAGTGTATGAGAATATTGCTTATGCCATGGAAGTTATCGGTGAGCGCCGCCGTAATATTAAAAAGCGGGTTATGGAAGTGCTGGATCTGGTTGGTCTTAAGCATAAGGTCCGCTCATTCCCTAATGAGCTTTCCGGTGGTGAGCAGCAACGGATTGCTATTGCGCGTGCTATTGCTAACAACCCTAAAGTCCTGATTGCGGATGAGCCGACAGGAAACTTGGACCCAGATAATTCTTGGGAGATTATGAACCTGCTGGAGCGGATTAACCTTCAGGGAACAACTGTCCTGATGGCAACCCACAACAGCCAGATTGTAAATACTCTGCGTCACCGCGTTATTGCTATTGAAAATGGCCGTGTGGTACGTGATGAAGCGGAAGGAGAATACGGATACGATGATTAGAAGATTTTTTCGTCATTTGATTGAGTCGCTTAAGAGTCTTACGCGGAATGGTTGGATGACTGTAGCGGCTGTCAGCTCGGTTATGATTACCTTGAGCTTAGTGGCTGTTTTTGCTTCAGTAATTTTAAATACAGCCAAGTTGGCAAATGATATTTCCAATAATGTCCGCGTCATGGTATACATGCGTAAGGATGTTTTCGATAATAGCGAAACGATTGTAAAAGAAGGTCAAACAGTTCAGAATGAAGACTACCACAAGGTTTATGATGCTCTGACTTCTATGAAAAATGTAGAGAAGGTTACTTTTTCTAGCAAGCAAGAGCAGTATAATAAGCTAACAGAGACCATGGGTAGTGAGTGGGATGTTTTTGATGAAGAAAATAATCCTCTTTACGATGCTTATATTGTTGAGACCAAGGCACCTAAGTATGTAGAATCTGTTACAAAAGATGCTCGTAAGATTGATGGTGTATCAGAGGTTCAAAATGGGGGTACCAATACCAAAAATCTCTTTGCGTTTTCTAATTTCATCCAAACATGGGGATTGATTGGGACAGCGCTTCTGATTTTCATTGCTATCCTTCTCATTTCCAATACTATTCGGATTACCATTATTTCACGCAGTCGCGAGATTCAAATCATGCGCTTGGTTGGTGCTAAGAATAGCTATATCCGCGGACCATTCCTGTTTGAAGGAGCATGGATTGGCTTGTTAGGAGCAACAGTTCCGTCACTTGTAGTGTATTTGACATATGGTATAGCCTACCAGACTATGAATAAGAGCTTGGTAGGTCAAGGACTTTCTATGATTGATCCAAAACTCTTTAGTCCGATTATGATAGCAGCACTCTTTGTGTTGGGAATTCTTATCGGATCATTGGGGTCTATCATCTCTATGAGACGCTTCTTGAAGATTTAACAAATCATAAAAAAACAGAGTTTGAAATTCTTCAAACTCTGTTTTTGTTATAGTTAATTGCTTAAATGGCTACTGAGCTAAAAATGGATTAAAGATTTTTTCATGTGAAATAGTGGTATCATGACCATGACCAGGATAAGCAGCATAGTCTTTAGGCAATACCAGAAGTTTCTCACGAATGGATGTCAGCAATTGCTCCATGTTTCCTGTAGGAAGATCCGTTCGTCCGATGCTTTCCCGAAAGAGGGCATCGCCCGTCAAAACAAGGCAGTCATTAGGAAAGACTAGAGAGACACCTCCGATGGAGTGACCAGGTGTTGCAAGCACATAGAAATGAAAGCCTCCAAGGTTGTAGTCTGTCTCGTAGGAGAAAAACTCCTCTGCTGGTCGACAGATAATATCATCCAGATCAGCATGGCGTGCCAGACCAGATAGGTTATCTGTCGGTGTGTAGAGCCAGCTGCTTTCACTCTCAGCCACATAGACAGGTGGGGCAGCATAGTGCTCCCGGACCTTTTCTAAACTCATAATGTGGTCATAATGGGTATGGGTCAAGAGTACAGCAATCACAGGCTTGGCGAGTTCCTCCAGCTTGCGCTCAATCTTTTTCCAGTCACTGCCAGGATCGACGACTAGGAGGCCTTGATCGTTCTCTAAGATATAGGTGTTTTCAAATGCAACAAGGTTGGTAATTTTATGAATCTTCATTTGATTTCCTCGGAAAATGTATTCTGCTATTGAGTGTAACAGAAAAGAGAATTTTTTGCACAGAATTGCTTTCTAGGCTAGGACTGAAAATTTTCAGATGTTTCAGAATGGCTTTTATGATATAATCATAGCAGTATGACACAAAATGATTATAAGTATGCCGTTGTGGACTTGGAGGCTACAGGAACGGGCAGCAGTGCAAAGATTATCCAGATTGGCATTGTTCTGATTGAAAATGGAATCATTACTAAGACTTATGAAACAGATGTCAATCCTCATGAGGAACTGGATGAGCATATCAAAGAGCTGACAGGTTTGGATGATGAGCGGCTTGGCCGAGCCCCGGAGTTTTCTCAGGTAGCAGCGGAGGTATATGAGCTGATTCAGGATGCGATTTTTGTTGCTCATAATGTCAAGTTTGATGCCAATCTACTAGCGGAGGCCCTTTTCTGGGAAGGGTTTGACTTGCTGACACCGCGTGTGGACACGGTAGAGTTGGCTCAGGTCTTCTACCCGACTTTTGATAAATACTCCTTGGGCAATCTTTGCAATTTGCTGGATATTTCTTTAGAAAACGCCCATACTGCGCTGGCAGATGCTCAAGCAACGGCTCAGCTATTTTTAAAAATACAAGACAAAATCAAGAGCCTGCCCAAGGCCTTGCTTGGGAAAATGCTAACTTTGGCGGATAGCATTATCTATGAGTCGCGTCTGGCTATCGAGGAAGTTTATCAGACGATGCCGGATCAGCAAGATAAGGAACTGCAATCCTGCCATGGTATTTTCCTGCGACTTCCCCAAAAGCTGACTTCGGAAAAGAAACTGTCGCAGGATTTCCTGACTAATCTATACTTGCTGGGCTTAGAAGAGCGGCCAGAACAGCTCAAATTTGCTCATTTTATGGAGGAAGCTCTGGACCAGCAGGAGCCTAGTTTTTTAGAGGCGCAGACAGGCTTAGGTAAGACCTTTGGCTACTTGCTGCCTATTCTATCTAGAGTTCAAGAAAAAGTACTAGTGACGGTTCCGACTAAGATTCTGCAGGACCAGCTGTTGCAAAAGGAAGGGAGATTGTTGGAGGAAGTCTTTGGTATTTCTTTTCACAGTCTCAAGAGTCCGGAGAATTATATCAAGCTGGACCATTTCTATCAGACACTGGACAGGGAATATGACAACCGTTTGGTTAATCGCTGCAAGCTGCAACTCTTGGTTTGGCTGACAGAAACTAAAACAGGTGATTTGAACGAAATCGGGCAAGCTCATCGCTTCTCAAGCTACTTCAATGAAATCCGTCATGATGGCAAGCTAAGCAAACATTCTCTTTTTTATGAGGAAGATTTTTGGCGGTTGGGACAGGTCAAGTCAGCTACCAGTCGAGTCGTGATTACCAATCATGCTTATCTACTGACGCGTTTAGAGGATGACCAGTCTTTGCTGGACAATCGTGTTCTGGTAGTTGATGAAGCTCAGAAGATGTTTTTTGCCTTGGAAAGTTTCTCTCAAGCCAGTATAAATCTAACTAAAACGCTGCAGCAGATAAATCATCTCCTTCAGGAAGAAGGGGAGCTTCTGCAGCAGAGGCTCTTGCAAAGCATTCAGTTTGAGCTGGCTGATGCTGCGGAGAAGCATCGCAGGAAAGCATCTGAGCTAAGTCCGGAAAAGATTGCCCGACTGCTTCAGGATGTGTCCGAGTTAAAAACTAGTGCATTGCCTGAACTGCAGCACTTGTTCAGTGGCAAATACCAGTATTATTGGTTGGTTGATGAAGTTTTGGCAGATCATCGCTTGATGACTCTGCATGCTGGTCGTTCAGAATTGCTGCATTTCACAGACTTTTTGCCTGAAAGTGCCAAGGTTATCTTGGTTTCGTCTACTCTGGAAATCAGCTCTAAGGTTAATCTGGCACAGTTGCTAGGCTTTGAATGTTATCACTTTTATAAGCTGAAAAGCAAGAAGAAGCCACTGCAGAAGCTCTTTTTGGATGAAAATTTTCCAGCAGTAGTGGATTTGTCAACTGAGGATTTTGCGCAAGAGATTGTTGCTTGCCTGCAAGAAGTGGCAGAACTTGGTCTGCCTATCGTCGTCCTCTTCACCTCTAAAGACTTGCTTTTGACTGTTTCGGACTTGCTGGCTCTGCCTCATTTGGCCCAATATAAAAATGGCGATGCTGGCAATATCAAGCGGCGTTTTGATAGAGGAGAGGCAGGTATCCTTTTGGGCTCTGGCAGCTTCTGGGAGGGGGCGGATTTTGCTGAGCAAGATCAGATTATTCAGCTAATCACTCGGATTCCATTTGACAATCCCAAGGATTTCTTTGTGCAGAAGATCAACAGCCGCCTGAAAGCGGAAGGGAAGAATGCCTTTTATGATTATCAACTGCCTCTTGCCATCTTACGGCTTAAGCAGGCTATTGGCCGGACCCGGCGCAATGAGCATCAGAAGTCAGCTGTCATTCTTTTGGACAATCGCATTTCTAGTAAACGCTATGGAAAGCAGATTCAGCATCATCTGTCACAATTAGCTTCTTTAGATATTCTGCCAGAGGCAGCCATTATGCAGGAATTACAAGAATTTTTTGACTGAAACTATCTGAAATCAGCTGAGTTTTATTGGCTGATTTTTTAGTTCCATTCAGATTTTTGGGAAAGAATTTGTTATAATGAGAGGCATAAGAAAGAAGGAGTGCTCGTGAAAAAATATTTACCAGGAATTCTGTTATCCTTTGGCATAGCGGCTGTTTCTATCTTTTTAGGCAGTTTGCTTCCCTTGATAGGCTCTAGTGTTTTGGCTATTGTCTTGGGGATTGTTTTGAACAACAGCATGAAGCTGCCGGCTGCTTTTCAGGGAGGACTCAGCTATTCGGGGAAGAAGTTGCTGCAGTATTCCATCATCTTTTTGGGATTTTCCATGTCCATTGGTCAGGTTTCTGAGACAGGGATTTCTTCTCTTCGTATCAGTCTTATCACCATTCTGATAGCCTTTCTGGCGGCTTATCTGGCTGGCCGTTTCTTTAAGATGAACCGTGTCTTGACTATTTTAATCGGTTTTGGAACAGCCATCTGCGGAGGCTCTGCCATTGCGGCTGCTTCACCAATCTTAGACGCTGATGAAGAGGAAATTGCCCTGTCCATCTCCACTATTTTCTTTTTCAATATTTTAGCAGTATTCATTTTCCCTTTTTCAGGGCATTTGCTGCAGATGTCGGATACCTTTTTCGGGACTTGGGCTGGAACAGCCATCAATGATACTTCGTCAGTAGTGGCAGCAGGCTATACATATAGCCCGTCAGCTGGGGACTTGGCGACTATTGTCAAGCTTAGTCGGGCTCTGATGATTGTACCGGCCTGCTTGATCTTCGCAGCTTATCGCTATATCAAGTCTAAGAAGTCGTCACAAAAGACAAACTTGAAACAGATTTTTCCTTGGTTTATAGCTTGGTTTGTCTTAGCTTCACTTATCAGCAGTCTTGGATTTCTGCCGGCTGCTGTCATCCCCTATACAAAATTCATTTCTCAGTGGCTGATGGCTATGGCCTTGGCAGCTATTGGCGCAAAGGTTTCCTTTAAGCAGTTTAAGCAAGCAGGAGCAGCGCCTTTGCTGACTGGTGCTTTCGCTTGGTTTTGCGTCGCTGTTTCTAGCTTGATTATCCAGTATTTTTTCTAAAAAGGAGGGACTATGCCCTATCAAAGACGGACGTTTGAGTCTCGGATTGATTATAGTTTAATTTTGCCCGTTTTGATGTTGCTCTCAATCGGTGTTGTGGCTATTTACATTGCTGTTAGTCATGATTATCCTGACAATGCCTGGCCCATGGTTGGTCAGCAGATTGCCTGGATTGCGGTGGGCTTCTTGCTCAGCTTTATCCTCATGTTTTTTAACACCAAGTTTCTCTGGAAAATTACGCCTTATCTCTATGTTTTTGGTCTTGGCCTCATGGTCTTGCCTCTGATTTTTTACAGTGAATCGCTGGTAGCCTCCACTGGTGCCAAAAACTGGATTGCTATTCGTGGTGTGACCCTCTTTCAGCCCTCGGAGTTTATGAAGATTTCATATATTCTCATGCTGTCGCGGCTGGTGGTTCATTTTCTCCAGCAGCACAAGCAGGATGAGCGAACCCTGGCTTTAGACTTTTTTCTGATCCTGAAGCTTGGGCTCTACACAGTGCCTGTTCTGGTTCTGTTAACCCTTCAGAGTGATTTGGGGACGGCTCTGGTTTTTGTTGCTATATACGGTGGCATCGTTCTACTGTCAGGTGTTTCTTGGAAGATTATTCTGCCGGTCTTTCTGACGGGAGTCCTGCTGTTGGGAGGATTTCTCTTTATCTTTATTTCCGATGGCGGCCGTGCTTTTCTGCATAATCTAGGCATGCCAACCTACCAAATCAATCGGATTTTGGCTTGGCTTCATCCCTTTGACTACGCTCAGACGACCACCTTCCAGCAAGCACAGGGACAAATCGCTGTCGGAAGCGGCGGTCTGACTGGTCAAGGCTTTAATGTTTCGAATCTCTTGGTGCCTGTTCGGGAAAGTGATATGATTTTCACCGTTATTGCAGAAGATTTTGGTTTCTTAGGTTCAACCTTGGTTATCATGCTCTATTTACTGCTGATTTACCGCATGCTCAAGATTACGATTAAATCCAACAACCAGTTTTATACCTATATCTCAACTGGCTTTATCATGATGCTGCTCTTCCATATCTTTGAAAATATTGGAGCGGTGACGGGAATTTTACCTTTGACAGGGATTCCGCTGCCCTTTATCTCACAGGGTGGCTCTTCTATCATCAGTAATCTTATTGGAGTCGGTCTCCTGCTGTCCGTTTCCTATCAGAACAGCCTGACGGATGAAAAGAAGGAGCGAATTCCTGCTGTCCGTAAAAAAGTCGTACTGAAGAAATTAAAATAAAAATAAAGCAAGTTTTTGACTCACAAATCAGATGCTATTTTGTGACTGGCTCATCTCAGAAAGGATATTTTCATGAAAAAAGCAGCTTTACTCTTAGCTCCCGGCTTTGAAGAAATCGAGGCCTTGACAGTTGTGGATGTCTTGCGCCGTGCAGGTCTTGTCTGTCATATGATTGGTTTTGATGAATCAGTGACTGGCTCTCACGCCATCACTGTTCAGGCGGATCAGGTCTGGAAGGGGCGACTGGATGACTACGATATGGTCATTTTGCCAGGTGGGATGCCAGGATCGGCCAATCTTCGTGATGATGACCGCCTGATGCGGCTTTTGCAGGACTTTCAGCAGGAGGACAAATTCATCGCGGCCATTTGTGCCGCTCCCATTGCTCTTGACCGCGCAGGTATCTTGACTGGTAAATATTTCACTTGCTATGATGGTGCGCAAGACAATATTAAAAATGGAACTTACCGTAAAGAAACAGTTCTTGTTGATGGGAAGCTGATTACTAGCCGTGGTCCATCAACTGCCTTGGCTTTTGCCTATGAGCTGGTTCGTCAGCTGGGCGGAGACGCTGACCAGTTGGCTGATGCTATGCTTTATACAGATGTATTTGGAAATTAAAAATAGGCTGGGATTCATAATGTTTCCCAGCTTTTTTGAACCCTTATGACTCTTTGCCGTCCTCTATATGGAACGAGTTTAGAGCTGTTGAAAAGGACGAAACCAGCAGCCATTTTTAAATTTTGGATTCTTTGAGATATTTTGTTTAGAAAAAGGCTTGAAAAAAGTCGGAAAAGTGCTGGATTCGGGCAAATATTAGCCCCTTTTTCATGAAAATTATGGTATAATGAAAGGTATGAATTATCAAGATTACATCTGGGATTTAGGTGGAACACTCTTGAATAATTATGAAACTTCGACAGCAGCTTTTGTTCAAACCTTGAAAGAGTTTGGTCTGCAAGCTGGTCACGACGAAGTTTATAAGGCCCTCAAGGTGTCTACGGACTATGCAGTCCAGCAGTTTGCTCCCCAAGAAAAAGACTTTTTAAAGTTTTATAAGGCCAATGAAGCAGAAGAGTTGACTCACCCTGTCTTATTTGACGGCGCGGCAGACTTGCTTAGGCGGATTGTGGCCAAGGGGGGTCGGAACTTTCTGGTCTCCCACCGGGACAACCAAGTACTGGAAATCTTGGAGAAAACGGCCATTGCATCAGCATTTACAGAAGTGGTGACATCGGCGAATGGCTTTCCGAGGAAACCTTTACCAGATTCCATGCTCTATCTAAAAGACAAGTATCAGATTGCCTCTGGCTTGGTCATTGGTGACCGTCCACTGGATATTGAAGCAGGGCAGGCAGCTGGTTTTGATACCTATCTCTTTGATAATATGCAGCATCTTGAAGAATTTATAGATATTGATTAGAAAAGGAACACTATGACAGAAGAAAAGCAGCAAGATATACAGGCCCAGGAATATGATGCCAGTCAGATTCAGGTCTTAGAAGGCTTAGAAGCCGTTCGTATGCGTCCAGGGATGTATATCGGTTCGACCTCCAAGGAAGGTCTTCACCATTTAGTATGGGAAATTGTTGACAACTCAATTGATGAGGCGCTGGCTGGTTTTGCCAGTCACATTCAAGTCTTTATCGAAAAAGACAATTCCATCACTGTAGTCGATAACGGTCGGGGAATTCCCGTTGATATTCAGGAGAAAACAGGCCGTCCGGCCGTGGAAACTGTCTTTACCGTCCTCCATGCCGGAGGAAAATTCGGTGGTGGCGGATACAAGGTATCAGGAGGTCTGCATGGTGTGGGCTCTTCCGTTGTAAATGCCCTGTCCACTCAACTGGATGTCCGCGTTTATAAAAACGGCCAGATTCATTACCAAGAATACCGTCGCGGTCATGTAGTCGCGGACCTAGAAATCATCGGTGAGACAGACCGTACTGGTACGACAGTTCACTTTACGCCGGATCCAGAGATTTTCACTGAAACAGTAGAATTTGACTTTGAAAAGCTCAATAAGCGGGTACAAGAACTGGCCTTCCTCAATCGTGGTCTCAGAATTTCCATCACCGATAAGCGAGACGGAATGGAGCAGGTCAAGGACTACCACTATGAGGGTGGGATTGCCAGCTATGTCCAATACATCAATGAAAACAAGGATGTAATCTTTGAAACGCCGATTTATACCGACGGCGAAATGGACGACATTACGGTTGAAGTGGCTATGCAGTATACGACTGGCTACCACGAAACAGTCATGAGCTTTGCCAATAACATCCATACCCACGAGGGTGGAACACATGAACAAGGCTTCCGGACAGCCCTGACACGGGTTATCAATGACTATGCCAAGAAAAACAAGCTTCTCAAAGAAAACGAGGACAATCTGACTGGAGAAGATGTGCGTGAGGGACTGACAGCGGTCATCTCTGTCAAGCATCCTAACCCTCAGTTTGAAGGTCAGACCAAGACCAAGCTGGGAAATAGTGAAGTAGTCAAGATTACCAATCGACTTTTTAGCGAAGCTTTCTCAGATTTTCTTTTGGAAAATCCTGCGGTGGCTCGAAAAATCGTTGAAAAAGGAATTTTGGCTTCTAAGGCTAGAATTGCTGCCAAGCGAGCTCGGGAAGTAACCCGTAAGAAGTCTGGCTTGGAAATCTCCAATCTGCCAGGTAAATTGGCTGATTGCTCGTCCAACGACCCGCAGGAAACTGAACTCTTCATCGTGGAGGGGGATTCAGCGGGTGGTTCAGCTAAGTCCGGCCGTAACCGTGAATTTCAGGCCATTCTGCCAATTCGTGGTAAGATTCTCAACGTTGAAAAAGCCAGCATGGACAAGATATTGGCCAATGAAGAAATCCGCAGTCTCTTTACTGCTATGGGAACTGGCTTTGGAGCTGACTTTGATGTCAGCAAGGCCCGCTATCAAAAATTAGTCATCATGACCGATGCCGATGTAGACGGCGCTCACATTCGAACCTTGCTCTTAACCTTGATTTATCGCTATATGAAGCCGGTTCTTGAAGCTGGATTTGTTTATATCGCTCAGCCGCCAATCTATGGTGTCAAGGTCGGAAGTGAAGTCAAAGAATATATCCAGCCAGGTGCTAATCAGGAAGAAGAGCTTCAGGCTGCTTTGGCTCGTTACAGTGAAGGTCGCTCCAAGCCAACCATTCAACGCTACAAGGGGCTCGGAGAGATGGATGACCATCAGCTGTGGGAGACAACTATGAATCCTGAACATCGCTTGATGGCTCGGGTTTCAGTGGATGATGCAGCGGAAGCTGACAAGATTTTTGACATGCTGATGGGGGATCGCGTTGAACCTCGTCGTGAATTTATCGAAGAAAATGCTGTATACAGTACGCTCGACGTCTAAAAAAATCAGAAAAATCAACCATTATGGGCAAAAATATGATATAATCATTATGTTTGCTTTATAGTAACAATGTGAAGGAGTTCTATATGTCTATTGGACTAGTTATTCTCGTTGCTGTGGTAGCTCTGCTTTTGGTTGTCGGCTATGGTACTGCAGTTTTGATGAGAAAGAGAAATGAAGCTTTACTTCAAAATTTGGAGGAGAGAAAAGAAGCACTCTATAATCTCCCTGTAAATGATGAAGTTGAAGAAGTAAAAAATATGCATTTGATTGGGCAGAGTCAGGTAGCCTTCCGTGAGTGGAATCAAAAATGGGTAGACCTGTCCTTAAATTCATTTGCTGATATCGAAAATAATCTATTTGAAGCAGAAGGTTACAATAATTCTTTCCGTTTCATAAAAGCCAAGCATGCCATCGGCAATATTGAGAGTCAGATTGATTTGATTGACGAAGATATCAAGATGATTCGTGTAGCCTTGGAAGATCTTAAAGAGCAAGAGTCTAAGAACAGCGGCCGTGTGCTTCATGCCTTGGATTTGTTTGAAAAACTGCAAACCCAGGTGGCGGAGAATGCAGACTCGTATGGGCAAGCCCTAGCTGAGATTGAAAAACAGCTGGAAAATATCCAGTCAGAGTTTTCTCAATTTGTGACCCTTAATTCTTCAGGTGACCCGGTTGAAGCAGCTGAAATCTTGGACAAGGCTGAGGATCATATTCTTGCTTTGATACATATCGTTGAGAAAGTTCCTGCCATTGTCGAAGAGTTGACTGTGAAATTGCCAGATCAGTTGGAAGACTTAGAATCTGGTCACCGTAAGCTCTTGGAATCTGGTTATCACTTTATCGAAACAGATATAGAGTCTCGCTTCCAGCAGCTTCATGCAAGCCTCAAACGCAATGAAGCCAACATTTCAGCCCTAGAGCTGGATAATGCTGAGTATGAAAATGAGCAGGCGCAAGAAGAGATTAACGCTCTCTATGAAATTTTTACGCGGGAAATTGAAGCCCACAAAGTAGTGGAGAAGCTGATTAAAAACTTGCCTAGCTATCTGGCTCATACAAAGGAAAACAACCAGCAACTCCAAAAAGAGATAGAACGTTTATCTCAAACCTTCCTTATCTCTGATACAGAGACTTCTCATGTCAAGGAGTTGCAGGCTGAACTTTCTGCCCAGGAAGATGTGGTTCTTAGCGCGGTAGAAGATTCTTCTGAAACCAAGCAAGCTTATTCAGTGGTTCAGGAAGAGTTGGAAGCTATCCAAGAGCGTTTGAAAGAAATCGAAGATGAGCAGATTTCTCTTGGTGAAGCACTTGCAGAGATTGAAAAAGATGATGCCAACGCTCGCCAGAAGGTCAATATCTATGCTAACAAATTGCATACCATTAAGAGATATATGGAAAAACGCAATTTGCCAGGGATTCCAGACTCTTTCTTAGAAATTTTCTTCTCAACCAGCAACAATATTGAAGAGTTGGTAAAGGAATTGGAAGCTACACGAGTCAATATCGAATCAGTTAACCGTTGGCTGGAAATTCTAGGGAATGATATGGAGCAATTGGAAGAAGAAACCTATCGTATCGTCCAAGATGCTACCTTGACTGAGCAGCTGCTGCAGTATTCAAACCGCTATCGTTCCTTTGATGATAATGTACAGGCGGCCTTCAACAAGTCCTTGTATGTCTTTGAACATGACTACGACTATGCTCAATCTTTGGAAATCATTTCAAAAGCTTTGGATCTTGTCGAGCCAGGCGTGACAGAGCGTTTTGTGACATCCTACGAAAAAACACGCGAGAATATTCGTTTTTAAAAGAAGTTCCTTCGGGAACTTTTTTCTTTTACAAAGAGAACGCTAGAGAACAGTCAGTAACAAGGATTCTGAGACTTCAATTTTTCCCAGCTTGTTTTGAAATAGAATTTCCTGTATAATACAAAAAAATAGAAAGAATGAGGTCAGACAATGAAAACAGTCAAAGGCTTGTTAGTCATGGATGTAGACAGCACCTTAATCATGGAAGAGGGGATTGACCTGCTAGGAGAGGAGGCGGGTGTAGGAGCTCAAGTTGCGGCTATTACAGAGCGCGCCATGCGAGGAGAGTTGGACTTTGAAGCTGCTTTACGTGAGCGTGTTGCACTTTTAAAAGGTCTGCCAGAGGACATTTTTACTCGAATTGCTGAAAGGATCCACTTCACTCCGGGAGCCGAGGAACTGGTCGATGAGCTGCATAAACGTGGTTATAAAGTAGGCTTGGTGTCAGGTGGTTTTCATGAGACGGTAGACAGACTGGCTGAGCAGCTTGGAATTGACTATGTCAAGGCAAATCGTTTGGAAATCCAGCAGTGCCTTTTGACAGGCCAAGTCTTAGGAGAGATTGTCACTAAGGATACCAAGCTCGCTATGCTAAAAGCATGGGCGGCTGAAAATAAGTTGGAATTAAATCAAACGATTGCTATGGGAGACGGCGCCAATGATCTGCCTATGATTCAGGCAGCAGGAATAGGAATTGCCTTTATGGCCAAGCCGATCGTGCGAGAGCAGGCTCCTTACCAGATTCAAGAATGCAATCTCTATCGGGTCATTGATCTTTTAGACAATAGAAAAGCATAGGAGAGTAATATGCATATTCTAATTGCACCGGATTCTTTCAAGAAAAGTTTGTCAGCGGCTCAGGTTGCTCAAGCTCTGCAGACAGGATTTTCTCAGGTCTTGCCAGATGCCAGTTTTGACTTGCTGCCGGTTGGTGACGGGGGCGAGGGGACAATGGCTGCGCTGACAGCAGCCTTGGGCTGGGCTGTATTTCATCACACTGTGACCGGACCCTTTGGCCAGCCGGTAAAAATGCCTTACGCTAGAAATGGTCAGCAAGCGCTTTTTGAAATGGCTGATTTGGTCGGACTTGCCTCTATTCCTCAGGAAAAACGAAATCCCTTGGCCATAGAGACCAAAGGATTGGGAGAATTAATTTTGCGCCTGGCTGAAGACGGTGTCAGAAAGATTTTAGTTGGTGTTGGAGGTTCGGCCAGCAATGACGGTGGAATTGGACTTGCAGCGGGCCTAGGATATGAATTTTTCGATGCGGATAATCATAGACTGCGCCCAATTGGATCGTCTTTGGGAAAGGTCGCTCGAATATCAGCAGAGCAGGTTCCTGCTTTCTTGAAAGAAGTTGAGATTGAGATTTTGACGGATGTTGACAATCCTCTCTGCGGAGAGCGCGGTGCGACAACTGTTTTCGGAGGTCAGAAAGGTCTATCTCCCTTATTATTTTCTCAAGTGGATCAAGCTATGGCTGATTTCTATCAGCTGGTCGATCCTCAGGTGATTGATATGGATGGAACTGGAGCCGGAGGCGGAATGGCTGCAGGACTGGTCGCTTTTGCTGGAGGAAAAATCGTTTCGGGTATCGAAACCTGTTTAGATTTACTGGATTTTGATGACAGAGTTAAAAAAGCGGACTTGGTCGTCGTTGGCGAAGGACGGATGGACCGTCAGTCTTTGGCGGGTAAGGCACCAATCGGGGTCGCAAGACGAACACCAGAAGGCATCCCTGTACTGGCGATTTGCGGCAGTCTGGCAGATGATTTACCGGATTTCCCAGTTGAGAATATCCAGGCAGCTTTTCCGATTATTGCACGAGCAGATAGTTTGGATAGGATGCTAGAGCAGGCGGAGCAAAATTTGATTCGCACAGCCAGAAATATTGGCAATGTACTAAAAATGAAAAAAAGCGGTTAGTCCGCTTTTTTTAGTAGATATTCAATTTCTTTGACAATCATGCCCTTTTCAAAGAAGAAGATGTCACAAGACAGGTCACCAAAGTCATTTTCTAAAATGGTCACAATCCGATTCTGGTCGGGACTAAGCTGATAATAAGTGCAACGAAACTGGACGGGGTTGTTATGGTAGACTTTTTGAATTTTAGTCAGGTAGTCAGCTTTACCTTTGATAATTTCGATTGTGTCACCCTCTAATTCCCAACTAACATAATCAGAAAGAAAGGTCTGATAGGTTTGCCAATCACGTTGATTTTCTGCTTTAAAGAAGGCAAAAAGTTTTTCTAAATTTGTCATCCTATCCAAACCATTTTTTCCAGAGGGAGCGCTTTTCTTTTGCAGGGATTTCTGCTGGCTGAAGGAGCCCAGCAAACTGTTGGAACATGTCCTTGTCACCTACTTGGACAAGATGGTCGCTATGGACAATCAGGCCAAAAGGAGAAGACTGGTAATCGCTTGAGACGATAGTGGCCTCGCAGCCCAGCTCCTTAGAGGTTTTTAGATAAAAGATTTGATTGCCTGACTCGACTTCTGGGGAAATTTTGACAATTGCCGGTTGATAGTTTTTCATGATGCTGCTGAGCATTTCCTTGAAATGACTGCGAATGAGGGTCTCATTGGCTTGCTCAATAGAGCAGGAGGCCAGCACTCGCTCCTCAAAAGTCCCTAAAAATCTACGCTGTTCATCAGGATTGAGCTTGACTCCGCCCTGAGCTTTTTCCATGATTACTTTATTAATATCAGTCATACTAAAATTGTACCATAAAAGGAGGAATTCTAAAAGCTCGAATGTCTGTTCTGATTTGCTGGAAAAGCATTTATATAGTAAATTTGGAATCGTTTTCTTGTGCAAAATTTCTCAAATTTGCTTAGATTCTCTATTTTTCCTTGAAAAAAAAGCGTTTTTGAGGTATCATAGACTAGTAAATAATTTTAAATAATAAGGAGAGTAAGAAATGTCAATTATTACTGATGTTTACGCTCGCGAAGTCCTAGACTCACGCGGTAACCCAACACTTGAAGTAGAAGTTTATACTGAATCAGGTGCTTTCGGACGTGGTATGGTTCCTTCAGGAGCTTCTACAGGTGAACACGAAGCAGTTGAACTTCGTGATGGCGACAAATCTCGTTACGGTGGTCTTGGTACACAAAAAGCAGTTGATAATGTAAACAACGTTATCGCTGAAGCTATTATCGGTTACGATGTTCGTGACCAACAAGCTATCGACCGTGCAATGATCGCTTTGGACGGTACTCCTAACAAAGGTAAATTGGGTGCGAACGCAATCCTTGGTGTGTCTATTGCTGTAGCGCGTGCTGCTGCTGACTACCTTGAAGTGCCACTTTACAGCTACCTTGGCGGATTCAACACTAAAGTTCTTCCAACTCCAATGATGAACATCATCAACGGTGGATCTCACTCAGATGCTCCAATCGCATTCCAAGAGTTCATGATCTTGCCAGTTGGTGCTCCAACATTCAAAGAAGCTCTTCGTTACGGTGCTGAAATCTTCCACGCTCTTAAGAAAATCCTTAAATCTCGTGGTTTGGAAACTGCCGTTGGTGACGAAGGTGGATTCGCTCCTCGCTTTGAAGGAACTGAAGATGGTGTAGAAACTATCATCGCTGCTATCGAAGCTGCTGGTTATGTTCCAGGTAAAGATGTATTTATCGGATTTGACTGTGCATCATCAGAATTCTACGATAAAGAACGTAAAGTATACGACTACACTAAATTTGAAGGTGAAGGCGCTGCTGTTCGTACATCTGCAGAACAAATCGACTACCTTGAAGAGTTGGTTAACAAATACCCAATCATCACTATCGAAGATGGTATGGATGAAAATGACTGGGATGGTTGGAAAGCTCTTACTGAACGTCTTGGTAAGAAAGTACAACTTGTTGGTGACGACTTCTTCGTAACAAACACTGACTACCTTGCACGTGGTATCAAAGAAGGTGCTGCTAACTCAATTCTTATCAAAGTTAACCAAATCGGTACTCTTACAGAAACTTTTGAAGCGATTGAAATGGCTAAAGAAGCTGGTTACACTGCAGTTGTATCACACCGTTCAGGTGAAACTGAAGATTCAACAATCGCTGACATCGCAGTTGCAACTAATGCAGGTCAAATCAAGACTGGTTCACTTTCACGTACAGACCGTATTGCTAAATACAACCAATTGCTTCGTATCGAAGATCAACTTGGTGAAGTTGCTCAATACAAAGGTCTTCAAGCTTTCTATAACTTGAAAAAATAATTCATTCAGATTGAATGAAGTAAAAATCCCTCAAGCTTGACTTGAGGGATTTTTCAATAAAGTAAAGGGAGATTCGGGAGATGTTTTATTTTTTTCTATATATTCTAAGTAGGGAATGGCCAGCTCTTATTCTCTTAGCTGTTGGATTGCTTATATCTTATTGGTTGAAGTCGTGGTGTTTGGCACTTTTGGCAGTCCTTGTATTCTTTTTGGCCACCAGTATATTGTGGCGACCTCAGTTGAGTCCGTGGCTTGCTTTTCTCTTTTTATTCCTCGCTTTCTATTTATTGATTAAAAGATACAAATGGGTTCTTTATCCTGCTCTTGCTTTAGGCTTGTTGCTGTTGGCAGTTTCTCCTATAATTGGCTATCTTTTTACAGTTTATGTTCCAGTAAGCCATTATGCCTATCTAGAGGAGAAAGGACAGACGGTAGTGGTTCGAGAAGACTATTATGGAGCTTATTTTGGCGATAGTAATATAGAGATTACAACTTATGTAGATGGGCAGCTTACATCATCAAAGGTAAAACGGTATGATAATGTCCCTATGAATAAGTTTTATAAAGAGAAAGATGTTAACTTAGATGCTTTTCTTGATCAACCCCTAACAAGCAAACGATTAGAGGAGTTAAAAGGTTTTATTAAGGAGAGGGAGCGTCAAGAACCGTAGTTTACCAAGAAGTTGTTTTGATAGACCTATTGGGAATTTTCCTTGCCCGAATCGATAAAAAGTAGTATGATAAGACACAGATTATGAGGAGAAAGAAATGAAAGACTTTCACTTTGATGCGATTTCAGCATTTGAAAACTATGAGATTGAAAAGATGAAGGACGGTCAGGTTATTGTCACGACAGAAGTCGTTCAGTCTTCTTTGAACTATTATGGTAACGCTCACGGAGGTTATCTGTTTACTCTCTGTGATCAGATTTCTGGTTTAGTCTTGATTTCTCAAGATTTAGATGGGGTGACGCTTCAGTCTTCTATCAACTATATGCGAGCGGGACATCTGGGTGATAAATTAATCATTTCAGGAAACTGTGTCCACCCAGGGCGTAAAACACGAGTTGTAGATGTTACTATTACGAATCAAGATAAAGAAAATGTATGCAAGGCAACATTTACCATGTTTGTAACTGGTCAGAGAAAAGAAGCTAGCAAAATTAATATTTAGTTTAAAAGGCCTGATTTCTAACTGGAAACGGAGTTTTAAGTTTTTAAAATATGATAACCAGTATCTGAAATCGTGCACATAAAAAGCATCGCTCAAAGAGGATGCTTTTTATGTTTGTGACTTTCAGTCTGTCTCGCTCCGTTAGGTGCGAGACAAATAAACCACCCGCTATGCGGGTGCGCATCGAAGGTTATACCAAAAAAACTCCAAACGCGATACAATAAAGGTGTTCAAGCCAATTGTGAAGCGAAAGGAGAAAAATATGGCGCAAAAGGCACATAGTCCATCACACACAAAGTGGATGTGTTCTATCACATTGTGTTTACACCTAAGTATAGGTGAATCTTATCTATAATCATATCGAAACAGTTTGGGTGAAATATTTCACCCATTATGTAGTTATAAAGGTGTTGAAATTATCGAGGGTCACTTGATGCCGGATCATGTACATATGTTAGTAAGTATTCCACCAAGGATAAGTGTTTCTAGTTTCATGGGGTATTTAAAAGGGAAAAGTGCACTCATGATGTTTGACAAACACGCTAATCTCAAGTATAAGTTTGGGAACCGACATTTCTGAGCGGAAGGTTATTACGTGATTACAGTTGGACTTAATGAAGCCACAATTAAGAAATATATTCAAGAGCAGGAAAAACATGATATAGCGTTGGATAAATTGAGTGTAAAAGAATATGAGGATCCCTTTAGGGATAGTGGTAAGTAATGCAAACACCTCTTTGAGAGAATTGTGACGAGTCAAGAGCAATGAGGCTTGAACAAAGTGAAAGCCAGCGTCTTTAGGCGCTGGCTGGTAATGTGGGCTTATAGCCCTGGAACAAACCACCCGTTAGACGGGTGGTTATGATGTGTAAAGATATAACAATGGATATTTTTTGATTTAGGAACCACCCTAGTTGATGAGAGGGAGCTTTATCATCTTTTCCTAGAAAATTGCCTAGAAGTACTGTGTGGGGCTGGTCATACTCTTTCCCTTGAAAAATTTGAGGACAAGATGACGGTTTTTATTTCGGAAAATAAAATTAAGAGTTCCCTGTGTTTCCTTGTGACTAGTTGCTTGAAAAAGTGAGTGATTTATTGAAGATTTTATAGCTTTCTTGTATCAAAATCAGTCTTTTATGGTATACTAGCAAAGTGGAAGGAGGAGTACAATGGAAGAATTATTAAATCAGGTCTTACTATCACAGGATAGTGAAGTTTTCAATCAGATATTTGATGATTACTATCCCATTGATATTGCTCTTTCTTTGGAAGCCTTGGAGGATGAGGAAGGGAATCTTCTCAAAACCTTTACGGAAATGGCTAGTGATGATCAATTGGTAGAGATTTTAAAAGAAGCCGAGCCGGAGTTGCAACGAAAGATTATCCAATCGATTTCTTTCAAACGTACCAGCACTCTTTTTCATCTTATGCCAGATGATGATGTGGTAGATATTTTGGGTTACTTGAGTGTGGACTTGCGTAAGCAATACTTAAGTATGATGAAAAATACCAGTCAAGAGAATTTGAAAGCTATGTTGGCTTACGATCCTCAGACAGCTGGTGGTCTGATGACGACAGAATTCATTACCTTAAATGAAAATCTGACCGTCTCAGCAACTCTCAATAAATTGAGGGAGATTTCGCCCAATACGGAAGTTATTGATACCTTATTTATTAGAAATGTGCATCATTCGCTAGTTGGCTGGATTGATATCCGTGATTTGTTTATTCATGGTGCGGAGATGAAACTCAGTGAATTTATGAATACTCAGATAGTGAGTGTAACGCCAGAGGTTGACCAAGAGGAAGTGGCGCAGCTTTCTGCCAAATATAATTTATCTGTCGTACCGGTCGTCAATCATCGGCAGGTATTGTTAGGAATCATCACTATTGACGATATCGTCGATGTTTTGCAAGAAGAGTATCAAGAAGATATCTTGCGGATGGGTGGTGTCCAAGAAAGTGAAGAAATTGGAGGACCTTTCAAAGAATCACTCAAGAAACGCTTACCTTGGTTGATGATTAACCTAGTGACAGCCTTTCTAGCTTCTGCGACAGTGGCACTTTTTGATGATACGATTTCAAAAGTTGTAGCATTAGCAGCGATTAGTCCTATTATCACAGGAATGGGCGGAAATTCTGCCTCTCAGACACTTGCTTTAGTTATCCAGGGAATTGCCTTGGGGAAACTGGATCTGAAAGAAGATCGGAATTTAGTATTCAAAGAAATCGTGCTAGCTTTGGTTAATGGTTTCTTTACTGGCTTGATTGCAGCTATTGTCATGTTTATCTTCTATCAAAATTTCTATCTGTCTGTTATTGTGGTATTGGCTATGATGATCAATCTAGCATGTGGTGCTCTATTTGGTTACTTTGTACCGTTGATTATCAAGACCCTGCATCAGGATCCGGCTCTAGCCTCGACCATTTTCATTACCACAGCAACAGATGTGTTAGGTTATCTAGCTTTTCTAGGCTTAGCACAAATTTTCTTACCATTGATTATATAAAAAATGATACACAAAAAACGCTTGATTTTTCAAGCGTTTTTTTGTTTTCTTAATTGTCGAACAAACCTTTAACTTTATCAATAGCACCGCTGGCTATTTCATTTCCAGCTACTAATTTTTTAGCTTGATCAAGGTATTCACCGAGTTTGTCTTTGTTTTCTTCGATAAACTTTTTAGCGCCATCAAAGTCTTTCTTTTCAATCATTTCTTTTACTTGGTTAAATAAATCTACTGGATTCATGGTTGTTGCTCCTTGGTAATTTTTTATACTATTTAATCAAATTTCTAATAGAAAGACAAGAATTCTGCTTATTTAAAGGTCACACAAACAGCTTCGGGAACGTAGAAATCGTGGGAGATTTCTGTTAATTTTCCACTCTCTGCATCGCGTTTGAAAATAGTTGCATTATCAGAGTCTTGATGGACGGCGATGATATGGTTTTGATCTGGTGTGATGTTGAAATCCCGCGGATTTTGACCATTGGTAGGTACAATCTGGATTAACTCCAAGCTGCCGTCAGCTAAGATTTTGTAAACGGCAAGAGAGTCATGACCACGGTTGGAACCGTAGAGGAACTTGCCGTCAGCAGACAGACGGATAGCAGCTGTTCCGTTTGCACCTTCAAAGTCCTCTGGCAAGGTGGAGACGGTTTGCAGGTGTTCAAAATGGCCGACTCCATCGTAAATCAGGACTTCAATAGTAGAATTAAGCTCACAGATTAAATAGGCGATTTTATAATGATGGTGGAAAACGATATGGCGGGCACCAGCTCCAGCGGCACACTTGTAGGTATCCAGAGGAGCGATCTTTCCATCTTCAGTAACATCATAAGTGGTGACTTCATCAGTTCCCAAGTCGCAGGTAATCAGGTATTGATCTGGTGTAAGGTCAGCATAGTGGACATGAGCAGACGCTTGGTTAGCATGTGGTCCTTGACCTTGATGGCTTGCTGAGTCAGCCAGTTCCAGTTTGCCATTAGCTAGGCGTCTGTAGACCAAGACTTGTCCCTTATGATAATTGGCACCGTAAACCAAGTCGCGTTCTTCGTCAACTGCCACATAGCAGAGCGGAGCTCCTTCTTCAACGACATGGTTGAGGAGCTGACCTGCCTGGTCAAAGGCTGCAATCCCCCCCTGTCCGTCCTTTGCTCCAACAGAATAGAGATGCCCAGCCTTATCAAAGGCTAGGTAGGTTGGACTGGGCTCTTCAGCAAGCAAGGTCAAGTTTTCTAAAGTTCCTTTGTTAGAATTAAAATCTGCTTTGTAAATTCCCTTGGAATCTCTGCGAGTATAGGTTCCAAAGTAAACTGTTTGTGTCATGACATTACCTCGTATATATTTAGATTGCTTGCTACTATTATATCATAAAAGCAGAAGATAGGGCTTAGAGCCGAGGATTTGCCTGATTTTTAAAAGAATAGTATTGGTTTTGAAAAAACAGATAAAAAACAGATAGTGGGTAGGAAGGGGATAGATGGCTTTGTTAGAATAGAATTGTTCAAAAAAACAATTACTGTCAGGAAACAACAAAGTTCCTGCTTGCTAAAACAAAGGAGAAATCAAATGAACGTTAAAAAAATTGCTATGCTAGTTGCTCTTATCGGAATGTCAGGATTCTTTTTAGCCGCATGCGGAAATAAAGAAGCAGATAACTCAGAAATTAAGGATGGAAAACAAGTGGACTTCCAGAAGGATGCTGTTGACAAGAAGACCAAGACAGTCGATGGCAAAGAAGTCACAGAATACACAATGCCGGATGGAAATGTTATCCAAATCCCAGCAGATGGTGAGGAAATTCCAGAAGATGGATCAGGATCTAGCTCAGAAGCTGAATAAAGATTAAAACACGTAGGTTGGAGGCAATATGTTTCGAAGAAAAAAAATGAATCGTAAGACCATTCTATTGGGCAGCACGGTCATTCTTGCTTGTGCTGGGCTGGGAGGCTATCTGTATTTTAGACAGATCAATCAACAACAAGCCATGAAGATGGCAGATAAGACGATTGATTCGCTGACAGTCCAAGAAGCTGTCAATAACAGCAAAAAAACAAGCCTGATTTTATCTGGGGAAGTAGTTGCCAACAATAGCAGTAAGGTCAAGATTGACCCTTCTAAAGGGGAAGTCAAGGAAGTATTTGTCAAAAATGGTGATACCGTTACACAAGGACAGCCACTCTTTTCCTATGCGACAGAGCAGCAATTGACAGCCCAGTCGGCTCAATATGATGCCCAGTCCAAGGCAAATGGCATTACAGCTGCTCAAAACAGCGCTGCCATTAAATGGGAAACCTATAATCGCAAGTTGGCCAGCTTAAACTCACTCAAGGACAAATACAATTCCAGTCAGGATGAGTCACTGCTGGAGCAGATTAAGTCTGCTGAAGACGAGCTGGCTCAAGCTTTGAGCGATGCCAAGACTGCGGATAGCGAAGTAACGACAGCTCAGATTGAGGCTGAAAAGGCTCAGGTGACAGCCCAGACAGAATCAGACCGGATGAAGTATGATACTGTGACTGCCGATACAGCAGGAACAATTACCTCTATGAATGAAGATTTGCCTAATCAGTCCAAGGCCAAAAAAGAAGAAGAAAACTTTATAGAGATTATGGACAAGTCCAAAACTCTGGTCAAAGGTACTGTCAGTGAATTTGACCGTGAAAAGCTGAGTGTCGGTCAGAAAGTGGAAGTGGTGGATCGCAAAGATCCTAAGAAACGCTGGAGTGGTACGGTAACTCAGGTCGGCAGCCTGACAGCAGAAAATACTTCCAATAATAATGGTGGGAATAAGCAACAGGAAAATCCCAACCAAGGTAAGTATCCTTATACCGTAGAGCTGGATCAAGGTGGTGAAATGCCGTTGGTGGGTTCCCATTCCTATGTCAACATCGTGGAGAATGCTCCCGAGGCAGGAAAGGTAGTTGTCAATAAGGCTTATACTTTCAATAAAAATGGCAAGACCTATGTCTGGAAGGTAGAAGGCAAGACTCTGAAATTGCAGGAAGTTAAGACCAAGAAAGTTTCTGACCGTTTGGTAGAGATTACAGAAGGTCTGACTATGCAGGATACCATTTCAACGCCAAGAGCAGGTATGGAAGAAGGGATGGAGGTAGGACAGCATGTTAAAGCTTAAGGATATCCACAAATCTTATCAGCAGGGCAGTCAGGAATTTCCAATTTTAAAAGGAATTGATCTGCATGTGAAAGAGGGGGATTTTCTAGCTATCATGGGACCGTCTGGATCCGGTAAGTCCACTCTGATGAACATTATCGGCTGTCTGGATAAGGCAAGTTCAGGGACTTATCATATTGAAGGGACCGATGTGTCTGAGCTGTCCGACAATCAGCTGTCCGATCTGCGCAATCAGAAGATTGGCTTCGTTTTTCAAAATTTTAACCTCATGCCCAAGCTGACGGCCTGCCAAAATGTGGAACTGCCTCTGACTTACATGAAAATTCCTAAAAAAGAGAGACGGGAGCGAGCTCTGGAAATGTTGCGGTTGGTTGGACTGGAAGAAAGAAGTGATTTCAAGCCTATGGAGCTGTCCGGTGGTCAGAAGCAGCGGGTAGCCATTGCGCGAGCCTTGGTAACCAATCCCAGTTTCATCCTTGGTGACGAACCAACGGGAGCCCTGGATACCAAGACCAGTGTGCAGATTATGGATCTTTTCAAGCAGTTTAATGATGAGGGCAAGACTATTGTCATCATTACCCATGAGCCGGAAGTAGCCCAACTCTGCAAGCAGACGGTTATCCTGCGGGACGGCAATATAGAGAGCAAAGCGATAGGATAGAAAGGAAGCTGTATGGAAGATATTTTTGTAGCTCTAAATTCAATCTTGTCGCATAAAATGCGCTCTATGCTGACCATGTTGGGGATTATCATCGGGATAGGCGCTATCATCGCTATCTTTTCTATCATTGAGGGAAATACGGAAAATACCAAGCGTCAGCTCATCGGTGGCAACAATAACACAATCAAGGTCGTTTATGACAAGAAAAGCGCCATCGATCCAACCATTCCAGAGAAATCTCAAGCTCAGAAACCTTCTTATATTCCCTTTATGGGAGAGGATGTGTTGAGCAAGATTAAGGAAATCTCTGGGGTCAAGAATGCTCTGCTGACCTATGGTACAGATGAGAAGATTTACTACCTGAGCCAAAAGTCATCTGGGAAGATTCAGGCTGTTTCGCAGACAGCCGCTGACATCAAGCAGCAACGTCTGCTAGAAGGTGAAGGGTTTGACTCAGAAGCTTTTAAAAATCAAGAGCAGGTGACCTATCTGGAAAAGTCCCTTTATGACAGTCTATTTCCAAAGGGAGATGGTATCGGCAAGTATGTGGAAGTCTTGGGAAATCCCTTTAAGGTCATTGGTGTGTTTGAGTCGACTGAGCAGAGTGGCTTAACAGCTGGTGCGGAAAAGGTGGCCTATATTCCCCTGCAGCAGTGGCATCGGATTTTTGATACCATTAATGTCAGTCCAGAAGTGACTGTCCAAACCCACAAGGCCGATGATTTGAAGAAGGTTGCCAAGAAGGTCAGTGATTATCTCAATCAGCAAATACCACCGTCAGACTATATGTTTGGTGTGCTCAACCTGCAGGAATTTGAACGGCAGCTGGATAATCTCAACAAATCTAACTTCGTCTTGCTAGCAGGTATTGCCAGCATCTCCCTTCTAGTCGGAGGTATCGGTGTTATGAATATCATGCTGGTTTCAGTGACAGAGCGGACTCGTGAAATCGGGATTAAAAAGGCTCTGGGAGCTCGGCGGAAGATTATTCTCAAGCAATTCCTGATTGAAGCAGTTATCCTGACTCTGATGGGAGGAATTATTGGCGTGGTGGCTGGTATCGCCTCTGGCTTTGCCATCACCCAGTCTCTAGCCTATCCATATATTTTATCCCTCTTTTCTGTCTTTGTAAGTTTGCTCTTTTGTTGTATAATAGGAGTAGTATTTGGGCTCCTGCCAGCTGTAAAAGCATCTAAGCTGGATCCAATCGAAGCCCTGCGATTTGAATAGGTAAAGGAGAAAAATCTAAGTATGCACAAGATTCTAGTGGTGGAAGATGATACGACGATTAATCAAGTGATTTGCGAGTTTTTAAAGGAAAGTCAGTATGAGGTGAGACCAGTCTTTGACGGAGGCGATGCCTTGCAGGCTTTTGAAGAAGAACCCTTCGATCTAGTCATCTTAGATATGATGCTGCCGACCAAGAGCGGTCTGGAAGTACTGAAGGAAATCCGCAAGACCTCTCAGATTCCGGTCATGATTTTGACAGCTCTGGATGACGAGTATACCCAGCTGGTCAGCTTTAATCACCTCATCAGTGATTATGTAACCAAGCCTTTTTCACCGCTAATCTTGGTCAAACGGATTGAGAATATTCTGCGCAGAAATACGGTTGCTTCAGAGATTGCTGTTGGCGACCTGACGGTTTCTATTGATGACTGCACGGTTTACTGGCAGGGTGAGAAAATGCCTCTGACCAAGAAAGAATATGAAATCTTGCAGACTCTGGCTAAGAGGAAGGGTCACTTGGTGACCCGAGATCAGCTGATGAATACCATTTGGGGCTACAGCGAGCTGGATAGTCGGGTACTGGATAATCATATCAAGAATATCCGCAAAAAGATTCCTGGTGTGCCGCTGAAAACCATTACGGGTATGGGTTATCAGCTTGGAGGAGAAGACAAGTGAAAATTGTCAAAAAGAACTTTCTCTTGACCTCGTCCATCATTTTCGTGGTGGTGACTATCGTTCTAGCCAGTCTTTACTTTGCCATGCCTGTGTATTATCAGCAGGTTAAGAGTGGAGAAGCTCAGCGGGAATTTGACCAAGTTTCCAAGCAGGTTAAGGGAAAGTCCAGTCAGCAAATCGGCGAGCTGTTGAGTGATTATAGTAAAAAGAGCAATCTGATTTGGTTTACCTTGCTGGCGAAAGACAATACGATTCTCTATCCTTCACTCGAAGCTGGCGATGAAAGTTCTCTGCAGCTGACCATCGTTCCAACAATTGCCAACAGCGACTATGAGAGCAAGAGTTTATCAGAAAGCTTTCGAACTTCAGATGGTAAAGAAGTTGTCCTGAGAGGGGAATATTCCTTACAACCGGTTTCTGATGCTAGTCGGATTTTGCTTAATCTCTATCCATTTGTCTTGCTTGTATCTCTGAGTCTGGGTGGTCTGGCTGCCTATCTCTACAGCCGGACTTCCAGTCAACGTATCAAAGCCATCTCTAAGAGCACCCGTCAAATGACGAGTCTGGCTCCAGATGTGACCTGTCAGGTCAAGGGGCGTGATGAGATTGCCGAACTGGCCCAAGATATCAATCATCTCTATGCTAATCTGCTGACCAGTATCGAGGCCTTGCGCCTAGAAAATGAAAAAGTAGCAGAAAGCGAGCGTGAGAAAGCTGAGTTTTTGCGGATGACATCGCATGAGCTCAAGACGCCCATTACCAGCATGATGGGGATGGTCGATGGTATGATTTATGGAGTAGGAGAGTTCAAGGATCGAGACAAGTACTTGCAGAAGTGCCGAGAAATCCTAGAGGAGCAGTCGGAGTTAGTCCAGTCTATCTTAGCCATTTCTAAACTGGAGATGAAGACTGAAACCGAACAGGAAGTCTTTTCACTCAAGCAGGTCTTGGAGGAAAATCTGAGCACCTATCGAGTTTTAGCAGATGTCAGACACTACCATTTTCAAGTTGAGCTGGCTGAAGCGAAGGTCAAGGGGAACCGCACCTATCTGCTCAAGGCTATCAAAAATCTTCTGGACAATGCCTTTCATTATACAGTAGAAGGTGGACAGATTCTACTTAGGCTGGAAGAGCATAAGCTAGTCATCGAAAATGAAGCGGAACGAGTCTTAAACAAAGAGCAAATTCAGCAGATTTTTCAGCCTTTCTACCGGCCAGACTACAGTCGCAATCGCAAGGATGGCGGAACTGGTCTGGGACTCTTTATCGTTCAGCAAATTTTGGACAAGCATGGTCTGCGATATCAGTTTGAAGCCCTTGATGGGCAGAAGATGCGCTTTAGCATTTCTCTGCCCGCTGTCTAGAAATAGCCTTGCGTTCTAGCTGGCTGTGCAGGAGCAGAAGAGAGAAGTCAGAAGCTGTATTTTGCGAAAAATACAAGTCTTCTGACTCCTCTCTTTTTTTGCTTTTCCCTATAGCTGAGCAGAGAATTTTTCTCCGAAAAATGTTACAATGAAAT
Source organism: Streptococcus sanguinis (assembly GCF_020729725.1). GTDB lineage: Bacteria > Bacillota > Bacilli > Lactobacillales > Streptococcaceae > Streptococcus > Streptococcus sanguinis_V. The sequence continues at coordinate 749,010 of NZ_JAJEPA010000012.1, forward strand.
GACGAGTTAAAGGAGGAGAATATGGAGCACAAAGAGAAAGATTTTAGCCTATCCTGGTTTTTTAAATGGTTTTTAGATAACAAGGCCATTACAGTATTTTTAGTAACCCTTTTGATGGGGCTGAATATTTTTATACTGAGTAAAATCAGTTTTATTTTTAGTCCAGTCATTGAATTTTTGGGAGTGATTATGCTGCCGGTTATTTTAGCTGGCCTGCTTTATTATCTGTTAAATCCTATCGTCGACTGGATGGAAAAGCATAAGATTAATCGACTGGTTGCTATTACCGTTGTCTTTGTTTTAATTGCTTTTTTGATTATCTGGGGCTTAGCTGTTGCTATTCCTAGCTTGCAGCATCAGGTCATGGCCTTTGTCAGAAATGTTCCGGCTTATCTGAAGCAGGCTGACAAGTTCATCGACGATGTTGTGACCAAGTATATTTCGGCAGATTTCAAGCCGCAGATTGAAGAATACACTAGCAATCTATCTAGCCAGATTACCGATTGGGCCAGCAATTTTTCATCTAGGGCAGTCAATTGGGCGGGGAACTTAATCAGTACAACTTCGCAGATTATCGTGGCTATTATCATCATGCCGTTTATCCTTTTTTACCTGCTGAGAGACGGAAAAAATCTGAAAGGCTATGTGACCCAGTTTCTGCCGACTAAATTCCGCGAATCCTTTGGTCAAGTGATGACGGATATCAACAGCCAGCTGGCCAACTATGTGCGCGGTCAGGTGACGGTCGCTATCATTGTAGCTCTGATGTTTATCGTTTTCTTCAAGATTATTGGTCTGCGCTATGGTGTCACTCTTGGAGTAATTGCGGGCGTTCTCAATCTGGTACCTTATCTGGGCAGCTTTTTAGCTATGCTTCCGGCTCTGGCAATCGGTTTGATTGCTGGCGGTCCAGTGATGCTGGCTAAGGTCATTGTCGTTTTCATCGTTGAGCAGACAATCGAGGGGCGTTTTGTTTCTCCTTTGGTCTTGGGCAGTCAGCTCAGCATTCATCCAATTACGATTTTATTCGTATTATTGACTTCTGGTACCATGTTTGGCATTTGGGGCGTTTTCCTAGGAATTCCCGCCTATGCTTCAGCCAAGGTAGCTATTGCAGCCATCTTTAAGTGGTATCAGAAAGTAAGTGGCCTCTATGAAGCCGATTTTGAACAAGAAGGAGAAATCAGTGAGCAAGAGTGAGCAAATGTTGGCAGCTTTACAGGAGCAGGACCTAGCTCTGGCTGATCGCTATTTCGAGCAAGCCCTGACTACAGACAGCGAAGAAGAATTATTGGACTTGGCCGATTACTTAGAGAGTATCGGCTTTTTCCCTCAGGCCAAGCGTATTTTTGAAAAGTTGGCTCCTGACTATCCAGCTTCTTATATCAGTTTGGCAGCTATCGCCAGCGATGATGGGGACTTGGAGCAGGCTTTTGCCTATCTGGAGGAGATTCAGCCAGGCAGTGACTGGTATGTTGCTGCTCTCTTGGCTAAGGCTGATCTCTATCAGCTAGAGGGGCTGCCTGATGTAGCTCGTGAAAAACTGGCTCAGGCAGCGGCGCTGACTGATGAGCCTTTGGTAACCTTTGGTCTGGCTGAGATAGATTTGGAGCTGGGGGATTTTTCACAGGCGATTAAGGAATACGCTCAGCTAGACAATCGTACAATCTTTGAACAGACAGGCGTCTCAACCTATCAGCGGATTGGGGTATGCTATGCCAGTCTTGGAAAATTTGCAGCTGCCATTGAGTTTTTGGAGAAAGCAGTTGAGCTGGAGTATGACGATGCTGCGGTTTATGAGCTAGCGACTATTTTAGCGGACCAAGAAGAATACCAAAAGGCCAATCTTTATTTCAAGCAATTGGATACTCTGTCACCGGATTTTGAAGGCTACGAATATGGCTATGCCCTATCTCTTCATGCGGATCATCGGACGGCTGAAGCCCTGACCCTTGCCCAGCAGGGCTTGGCTAAGAATCCTTTTGAGACTCGGCTCTTGCTTTTAGCCTCACAGCTTTCTTATGAACTTCATGATGAGAAAGCGGCTGAAAATTATCTTTTGCAGGCTCAGGAAGATGCGGATGATTTGGAAGAGATTGCCTTGCGACTGACTACTCTTTACTTGGAGCAGGAGCGTTATGAGGATATTTTAGAATTTGCAGAGCAAGAAGTCGATAATGCCTTGACTCGCTGGAATCTGGCGCGTGCTTATCAGGCTTTGGAAAATCTGGAAAAAGCAGAGGAACTCTATAATCAACTGGCTCGTGAATTGCAAGATAATCCAGAGTTTTTGGAGCAGTATGTCTATCTTTTGCGTGAACTAGGCAGATTTGAAGAAGCTAAAAGAGCTGCTGCTTCTTACCTGAGATTGATACCTGATGATGGGAGTATGCAGGAGCTTTATGAAAGCTTATAACAGCTGAAGAAGCACTCGTTCAGCTATTTCCCGCGATTTATGGTATAATGATTGGCATAGAAATTCAGTAGCCAATGTAATAAAGATGAAAAAAACTTAGCTGGATGGGCAATAATATTTTTAGAAGAGAAAGATTAAGGAAAAAGAATGGCAGAACCAATCAAATTATTTCAATATAATACTTTGGGAGCCTTGATGGCTGGTCTTTACGACGGCAGTATGACTGTTGGGGAGTTGCTGCAGTATGGAGATTTGGGCTTGGGAACACTGGACTCTATTGATGGTGAGCTTATTATTCTCGATGGTAAGGCTTACCAAGCAAAGGGGTCTGGAGAAGTGCCAGAAGTGGTTGAGGTCTCACCAGATATGACAGTGCCTTACGCGGCAGTCGTTCCCCATCAGGCGGAGGTCATTTTCCGCCAGCGCTTTGAGATGGATGACAAGGAGTTGGAAAAGCGGATTGGGTCATACTATGATGGCGAAAATCTTTTCCGCTCTATCAAGATTCACGGTGATTTCGCCCGCATGCATGTTCGGATGATTCCCAAGTCTACGACAGAACGGAAGTTTGCAGAAGTAGCAGTCAACCAGCCTGAGTATCGTAAGGAAAATGTCACGGGCACCATCGTTGGTATCTGGACACCTGAGATTTTCCACGGGGTCAGTCTGGCAGGCTATCATCTGCATTTTGTATCGGACGATCTGACTTTTGGCGGTCACGTCATGGACTTTGTCATCAAGGAAGGTGTCGTCGAGTTGGGTGCTGTAGACCAGCTGGATCAGCGTTTCCCAGTACAAGATCGCAAGTATCTCTTTGCTAAGTTTAACATGGATGAGATGAAAGAAGATATTGAAAAGTCGGAATAAATAGCAGTGGTGGGCATTGTTTGCTCCCCTCTTTTTTGATATAATTGGAAAAAGAATAGAGGAGAAGAAAAGCTATGATTTATTTGGTAAACGCCAGCCCGAATAGGAATGGTAATAGTTTTAAGTTGGGGCATTTTTTTCTGCGGAATAGAGATTATGAGGCACTTCAATTAGTGGACTACCACATTGAGCAATATGGCAAGTCAGCAGAAAACGACCAGTTCTTTCAAGTCTATGAGCAACTGAGTCAGGCTGATGTACTGGTCTTTACCAGTCCTATTTATTGGTGGTCTTTTTCAGGTTTGCTAAAAACTCTGTTGGACCGAGTGGCTGATGTACATGAGCCGCAGGAAGCACTTAAGGGCAAAAAGGTATTTTTCCTCCTGCAAGGTTCTCAGCCCAGCAAAGAAATTGAAATGCTGGACTACGTGATGAGCCGCTTTTGCCAGAACTGCGGACTCGAATATGAGGGGCTGGCAGTAACCAATCATAAGCTAAAAGAAATTGATGGTTGGGAATTAGCAGCCCTACAGGAAAAATTAGATAAGGTTTTATCAGAAGGTTAAAAGTGAGAAGATTCGTTTGTGAGTCTTCTTTTTTTACTATAAAAATGGAGTCTTTTTTTTATGTGTCTATTTTTGGACACTATGCCCCTCAACTACAGTCATATCCATGGCTAACTAAATATAAATGTTGTATAATACCAATTGCTATTAAATATTAATATAGGAGATTCTATGGGAAAAGAATTATTTAACCCCCATTTAAATAAGTTTTCAATTCGAAAATTAAATGTCGGAGTTTGCTCGGTATTATTATCTACCGTTTTCCTTTTAGGTACTGCGGCTACAGTCAATGCAGATGAAAATGTCAGCGGATCGGTAGATGATAATATCTCACTGCCAGAAAAACCGACGGACTCTGCTGTGAGTCAGCCAGTCAGTCAGCCTGCTCTTGAGAATACAGCAACATCTGCTGTTTCTGAAACAGCTAACTTAGAAGCAAGTGCTGTTCAAAATCAGCAGGTAAGTCCAGCTGCTGTTCCAGAGCAAGCGACACCTGAAAAGGCACAAGAAGCTAATCAAACAGCTGAGACCTCTAATGAAGCCAGACCAGCTGAAGCTAGTCGGACGCGCCCTTATTCAGTGCAATATACGCCAAAACCAAGTTCTGCGGCTATGCCAAGGTCTGATCGTAACGGCCAGCCAATGGAGGCAGGAACATCATTCCGTACAGCCAGTCCTGCTGGTCAAGCTAGCTCTGCTATACAAGATGTAACACCTAATCCTACAGTTTCTAAACCAACACTAGAAGAATCAGTGAGGAAACGTTCTGATGAGTTGATGAAGCAAGTAAACTGGCTAGATTTTGGTGATACTAAATCACTGAGAAATCTAGATAAAGATGGCTCCTTTAAAGTTGGAACAGTATATGAGAAGGAAATTTCTCCAGGCTATGTGGTCAAACTGACTGTTACTGAATTGAAACCTTTCTATGCGACAGAGATTTATCGTGACCGAGTAAAGGGGACTGAGTACGAAAGCAGTTATGATCCCAATGCAAAAAATACTTGGCTTCAGTATAACAATAGCAATAATTATGCTTATCAGTATTGGTATGGTGATGATTACCGCCCTAAAATTACTGGTGCTGCTCAAAATCAATGGTCTGCTATTAAGTCAGAGGGAATTGATACTAAAGGCCGTAAGACCCAACTGCAGGTTCCTAAAGATGAAGCCAACTATGGTGTGAAATTCAAAGTTGAAGCTAGATATCGTGGGAAGCCTGTTAAAGCAACCGTTGTCATGGCTGATGGAGAAGAGGCAAACCCTGGCGAGTATGCTATCTTTACAACCAATGGTAAGGGTTGGGAACATTTGGCCGAGTGGAAGCGTACAGTTACAGACGCAAATGGTGTGACTACTGAGATTACAGAAACCTATAAGCCAATGAAGCCTACTACAGAAGGCCAATTTATTGGAGATGACGGTACTGGGGTTCATTGGCAGGCCTATGTCAGTCCTGACCAAAAGACTGGCGGACTGGGAAGTCAAGTATTTGGACCTAACATTTCTAGAAATAATACGATTCCACTTGTGATGACTCGTGGTGCTTCAGAGGTTGGTATTTACATAGCTTCTTCTGGTCAGCAGGCTGCGATGATTGGTTTTATGGCAATTGATGAAGGTGATGCACCGGATTCCTATGGAAAAGCGATTCATGCTATTTCAAGATACAATGCAGAAACTGGCGGTCAAAATCCACAGCCATTCTTGGGCCGTGTTGAGGCTGATATTGATACCTCGTCTGGCAACAACTGGAAACATGATGATGATACAGAGTTGGCCGATGAAGGTGTTAATCAGCTCTTGTCTGATGATTTAGTCGGGAAAACCAATGGTCTCTTTCCAGTCAACCGTCTGCGTGACGGAGATTATTCTCTCCGCATCCATGCTTCGGCTAACGGATACGAAAAAGCCTATGTCCGTGCCTGGATTGACTTCAATAATAATGGTGTCTTTGACGAAGACGAAGCCAGTGAATTTACCGAGGTAACAACTGCGGGAGATTATACTGTCAACTTTAAGAAGAATCCAGCTATGACTAATCCTGAACTTAGCAAGCTGGGAATGCGTGTTCGTATCGCCTTGAACAAGGGAGATATTGAAAAGCCAACTGGAACTGCATTTAGTGGTGAGGTGGAAGACCTAGAAGTTGAACTGACCTATCCACCAAAAGGCGAGAAGAAGGAAAGTACTGGAATCCGTGATCAGAAACAGACAGCCACTCTTCATTTCACTCCTCAGGGGATTGCTCAAAATACTGAGAATAAGAGAGTAGCGATTGATACTACTAAAGCTCCGATTGTATTGGATGCGAGAGGAAATGCCCTGACAGCTGATGCAGAAGGCTGGTATAACACTGCTGAAGGCCGTTATAAAGTAACTGCAAACGGTGCTGATGTAGATGTGGTATATGAGCCTAAGGCAGGCTTTATCGGCACAGCTCAGGGGATTAACATCCGTCGTTTTGATACTAACGGTGCAAGTACGGATTGGATTGCCAAGAATCAGGCTGAAGCAGCCGTCAATGACCAGCTCAACACCATGGATGGACGCTATGTGCCAACCGTGCTCAATGTTCCTAAGTATGAAACAACGGATGCTCAAGGACTGACGCAAGAAAAGACGCCTGTCTTTAATGATGGTGATGCTGGCAAAACTCCGGCAAGTCCGACTGCAGCAAATCCTGTAAAATTTGTGAAAGCAGATGGAGCGACTACAGATGATACTAGAGTTCCAGCTTTATCAAATGGTCGGGAAGTCGGTCGTTTTGAAGTCCAACCTGCAACAGGTAAGATTACTTTCAAACCAAACAAAAACTTTGTTGGGACTGTAGACCCTGTTTCCGTTCAGCTGACTGATGGCAAAGGTATTCCGCATCAAGCTGTTTATCAGCCAAAGGTGACTCCTGTTAGACCAACTGCTCAAGGTGCCAGCAGCGAGGGCATTCAAGGTGCAGTTCAGACAGGGCAATTGACCTTCAGTCCAGGCAATAATCGTGTGCCTATTGATAGCAAGAAGTTGCCAACCTTTGATAATGGCAGCCAGACTAAAACAGTTGATGGTGTCGGCACTTATCAGGTGGATAATCAAGGCCTAGTAATCTTTACTCCACTGTCGACTTATACTGGACGTCCAGCCGCAGAGACTATCAAGCGAGTAGATGTCAATGGAACAGAAGTAACAGCTACTTATCAGGCTGATGTGAAAGCAGCAGTACCAAGTGCAACGAATGCTGAAACCAGTGGTATACAAGGCCAAGTTCAGCGAGGAAAAGTCAGCTTTACAGAAGGTTCTGCGCAAGTCAACGGTCAAAAACAAACGGTGGCTTTTCCGGCTGGTTCCACTCCGCTCTTTGACAACGGTTCGACTGTTAAAGAAGTACCTACTGTTGGTAAGTTTGAAGTGGATGAGGATGGAAATGTAACCTTTACTCCAGAGAAACAATTTAAAGGCCTTACGCCAGAAATTAGAATCACTCGCACAGATACGAATGGCAGCACAGCTACAGCTATCTACAAGGCGACAGTCACTGCTGTAACTCCAACAGGGACAAACATCACCAGCACTGGTAAACAAGGTCGTCCACAGACAGGTAAGCCAAACTTTGTCAGTGGTAACCCAGATGTACCACTGGATGATGATACTCCAGCGACTTTCGATGATGGAAGCAAGCGCAAGGAGGTTCCAAATGTCGGAATCTTTGAAGTGGCACCAGATGGATCTGTCACTTTCACACCTGACAAGCAATTTGTTGGCACACCAGACCCGGTTGTTGTTAAGCGAGTAGATAAGAATGGCACTCCTGTTACGGCTAAGTACACGCCTACAGTTGAGAAAGTAACCCCAAGAGCAACAGGCGCTCAGACAAAAGGCCCTCAAGGTCAAGTTCAAAAAGGAAAAGTTACTTTTGAACCAGGAAGTCCTCAAGTTGGTTTCCCAGAAAACAGCACGCCAGTCTTTGATACCGGCACGAATGTGAAAGAAATTGCCAAAGTAGGTAAGTTCGAGGTTGATACGGAGGGGAATGTTACCTTTACCCCAGTCAAAACCTTTGTAGGTAAGACACCAGAAGTTGAACTCAGCCGTGCAGATGTCAATGGCACAGTAGCCAAGGCTAAATATCGGGCGACTGTGACCGCTGTGACTCCGACGGGAACTGGAGATCAGACAGAAGGTCCGCAAGGCCAAGTTCAAAAAGGCCGTGTAACTTTTAAAGCTGGCGATCCTAAAGTAGGATTCCCAGCCAGCAGCACGCCAGTCTTTGATACAGGTACGAATGTGAAAGAAATTGCCAAAGTTGGTAAGTTCGAAGTAGATTCGGAGGGCAATGTCACCTTCACGCCAGACAAACAGTTCAAGGGTGAAACACCAGAAATTAGCATTTCTCGCAAAGATGCAAATGGTATTGCAGCGAAAGTCACTTATATCGCGACGGTTACATCTGTAACTCCTACAGGAACTAATGTGACTAGTACTGGCCCTCAAGGTGTCCCTCAAACGGGTACCCCGACTTTCCAAGGTGGTGATCCGCAAGTTCCGATTGATGAAGCAGTCAAGCCAAGCTTTGACGATGGCAGAAAGGAAAAAGTAATTCAAGGTCAGGGAACTTACACCATTGCACCAGCTGGCACAGTGACCTTCACACCAGAGAAGCAGTTTGTAGGAAAGCCAGATCCAATCACAGTGAAGAGAGTTGATAAGAATGGTACGCCAGCCACTGCGACTTACAGTCCAGAGTTCACTAAAGTCACTCCAACTGGAGCTAATGTGACTAGCACAGGTCCTCAAGGTCTTCCGCAAACGGGTACCCCAACTTTCCAAGGTGGTGATCCGCTAGTTCTGATTGATGAAGCAGTAGAGCCAACTTTCGAAGATGGCAGTAAGAAGAAAGCTATTCCAGGTCAGGGAACCTACACCATTGCACCAGCTGGCACAGTGACCTTCACGCCAGAGAAGCAGTTTGTAGGCAAGCCAGATCCAATCACTGTAAAACGAGTCGATAAGAATGGTACACCAGTCACTGCGACTTACAGTCCAGAGTTTACCAAGGTGACTCCAACTGGTACTGGTGATAAGACAGAAGGATTGCAAGGTCAGGTTCAAGAAGGTCATGTCACCTTCACGCCTGGTCATGCTTCTGTACCATTCCCAGCTGAAACAACTCCACTCTTTGACAATGGTTTGACTGTTAAAGAGATTCCAACCGTTGGTAAATTTGAAGTGGATGCCAATGGTAAGGTTACTTTCACGCCAGACAAGCAGTTTAAGGGAATCACTCCTGAGCTGACATTGGTTCGAGCAGATGTGAATGGCACTCCTGTTACCGTCAAATACCAAGCAGTGGTGAAAGAAGTGGTTCCAACGGGAACAAATATCACCAGCACTGGTGAGCAAGGCCGTCCACAAACAGGCAAGCCAAACTTCGTGAGCGGCACTCCGGGAGTACCACTGGATAATGATACTCCGGCTACTTTCGATGACGGAAGCAAGCGCAAGGTTGTTCCAAATGTCGGTATCTTTGAAGTGGCACCAGACGGTTCTGTTACTTTTACCCCAGATAAGCAATATGTTGGGACGCCAGATCCAGTTGTTGTTAAGCGAGTGGACAAAAATGGCACTCCTGTGACAGCTAAGTATACGCCAACAGTTGAAAAAGTGACTCCAAGAGCGACAGGTGCTCAGACAGAGGGGCTTCAAGGCCAAGTTCAAAAAGGCAAGGTTACTTTTGAAGCAGGAAGTCCGCAAGTCGGCTTCCCAACCGACAGCACACCGGTATTTGATACTGGCACGAACGTCAAAGAAATTGCCAAAGTCGGTAAGTTCGGGGTTGATGCGGATGGTAATGTTACCTTCACACCAGTCAAATCGTTTGTCGGTAAGACACCAGGAGTTGAACTCAGCCGTACAGATGTCAATGGTACAGTAGCCAAGGCCAACTACCAAGCAACTGTGACAGCTGTTACTCCGACAGGTACTGGTGATAAGACAGAAGGATTACAAGGTCAGGTTCAAAAAGGTCATGTCACCTTCACGCCAGGCCATGAATTAGTTCCATTCCCAGCAGGATCGACTCCGCTATTTGGTAACGGAAAAAATATTAAAGAAGTACCAAATATCGGTAAGTTCGAAGTGGATGCAGATGGCATTGTGACCTTCACTCCAGACAAACAGTTTAAGGGTGAAACACCAGAATTAGGAATTATTCGTGTGGATGCCAACGGCACACCAGTAACAGTTAAATACCAAGCGGTAGTGAAAGAAGTAACTCCAACAGCTACTACGTCAACTAGCACTGGTCCACAAGGCCGACCACAAACGGGTAAACCAAACTTTGTCGGTGGCGACCCGAATGTACCACTGGATAATGATACTCCAGCGACTTTCGATGATGGAAGCAAACGCAAGGAAGTTCCAAATGTCGGTACCTTTGAAGTAGCACCAGATGGTTCTGTTACTTTCACACCGGACAAGCAATTTGTTGGGACACCAGACCCAGTTGTTGTTAAGCGAGTAGATAAGAATGGTACCCCAGTGACGGCTAAGTACACGCCTACTGTTG
>NZ_JAJEPA010000013.1:0-2543 GCF_020729725.1 Streptococcus sanguinis
AATTTCTTCTGATGGATATTTCCCCTTAATGCTCAATCCATAGAATCGCCCAACGCTACCATGAGCCTTTAAGATTTCTTGATATTCTGTCATCAGAAAATCAATATCCTCTACTTCAGTGTAGAGATAAATTTTGCCATTCTTCATGATAACCTCAAGGCTATCAGGGCCAGTCTGACAAATCTCTTCGATAAAGCAGCTCTCAGATACCTCTAGCGGCGTTTGAATAGCAAGAGCTTCGTCCAATACCTTTTGATAATCAACAGATTTGGACTCAATACCCTCTTTACTCTGGGCCTCTTTCTTTTCAGCCATAACCCGTATGATTTCTAAAAAGATTTCAGGACTAATACCATCATTAGGAGCTAATCCCAAAACTACCCAACCTGATTTCAGAGCTTCAAAGCTTTCCAGAACATAAGTGATTTCTTTAACAGCCAATCCGTTACGAATGCAGCCTTGATTATCCACCTCATACATAACCAATAAATCACCTACTTGGTAATCGCGATCATTGTACCGCACTTCAAAGTTTTTCTGACCTTGGCTAACGGCTTCCATGTAGCGCGTGTGTAACTTGATGATGTGCATCTGTTTTTTGCGTACTTCAGTCATCTCTATTCCTTTCTATGTTATTCCTTGATATGCTGAGTAAAATCAGTCAGTGGCACCTCCAATATTTTTGATATGTTTTTCAAATGTTTTGAGTTTGGCCTGCTGGTTCCTTTTTCCCAATTCCTGTAAGTAGGTGTGGGAACTTCTAATTCCTTAGCCAGCTTTTCCTGAGTATAACGTCGCAAGCGTCTTGCTCGTTTCAATTCACCAGCAAGCTCTTTATTCCGCTCTTGACGCTTTCGGGTTTGTTCTTTCTGATTTTCCTTATATCGTTCTCCAGCAGGACTATCAAGCCATTCTTTACGCTTGCCGCTATCTATATATTGGGCGTTGTATTGTTGGCGTTTTTCTGGATTCTCCTGAAGATAACGCATGACACGCAAGCTTTCACCTGTTGGATAGTCAACAGCCTTTCTTTTCGCCATTTTTTTCTCCTTATATTTTCAGTCATAGTCTAAATCCAGAAGCTTTTCAACTTCTGGATTTAACTATCTACTTTCAGACAATAAACACTCAGAATGGCAGGTCATCATCTGAAATATCCATTGGATTTGAGTTTCCAAAAGAAGACTCATTCCGTGAGAAATCTGGCACAGCATTATTGCCAGATTGGCCTTGCCCGTTTTGGTTTTGGCGAGCCTCTAAAAGTTGGAAGCTATCTGCCACAACCTCAGTAACATAGACACGTTGGCCTTGTTGATTTTCATAATTACGGGTCTGAATACGACCAGTAATACCGATCAAYGCTCCTTTCTTAGCCCAGTTTGCTAGATTTTCGGCTTGCTGCCGCCAAATGACAATATTGATAAAGTCTGCTTCACGTTCGCCATTTTGATTTTTGAAGTTACGATTTACCGCTAAAGTAAGTGTTGCGACCGCCTGACCCTGTGCGGTATAGCGTAAGTCAGCATCTTTGGTCATACGACCAACTAGTACGACATTGTTAATCATGATGTTTCTCCTTTTATAAAATTTGTTGCTGCTCTTCATGCAGCTTCATAGTAGCTTGATACAATTCTTTGTAATTCATACCTTGCCACTCTTCCAACATTTCAGGCGTTGGATGTAAAGCCTTTTTGGCTCGGTCAATCAGATGAGCTTTCTTCCCTTTCTCTTCTGGATTTTCACTATCGCTATCCAATTCACCGCCAATCATAAACATATTACGCAGTGTCATCTTTTTAGCGTAGGTTTCTGTAGAGCCGCTAACCTGACTAGCTGACTTCTTAGCCTCACTTTCGTCTTCGCGAGCAGTAGAGCTAGTCTCATATTCGGTCACTTCACCTTGGCTATTCCTATAACGAAGAACAGCAGTTGTCCGTTTATTGTGACGCCCCTCAAGGAACTCGTCTTGAATTGGTTTCCAATACAAGGAAGCTCCATCAATCTTTTCTAGCAGAGGCTTCACTTCTTTATAGATATCCTCTAGGTTGAAATAATCAAACCCACCATAAGGATTGGTTCGGTTTTTCTCTACCGTAATATTGTTTTGAAGATAGGATAACAACTCGAATACATCTGCAAATTCAAGCTTCTCATTTTTGCTTTTGGTCTTTGTTGCCATAGGCTTCTCCTTTTCTTATTCGTTATCTTACATAGTTAATTATAACATTTTTAAAAGCCTTTGTAAAGCCTTTTTAGTTATTTTATTAAAAATTTTTAATATCTTTTCAAACTAAAAACCATGCCAAAACATGGTTCTAATCCTTTCCTAAAAGCTCTCCTACAGTTATAGAACGAGCCAATTTATTGTTAGCTCGGCAATAGTCACATTTACCACAATGAAGAGGTGCAACTTTCCCAGAAATAACCTGTTTGAGTCTATGGACGTATTTTTCAAAGACTTCCTGACCAATTACCAAGGTCAGTTCATCAATTCTAATCAGCTCCTTATCTACCTGCTCTTGTTTACTAACTGCCACAATATA
>NZ_JAJEPA010000014.1:0-12020 GCF_020729725.1 Streptococcus sanguinis
TATTATATGATACACTCTATAAAATGTCAAGCCTTTTATTAAAAATATTTAATATTTTTTTGCGTTGTGTTTGAGTTGTATTTGTATTGTATTTTGATTGTGATTTTAAATAGAAAAGCCCTGTCAGGGGCTTGTTTTTATACAATAATATCCGTTTCTTCTCGGTAGCTGTAGTAACCGCTCTTGCTTACAATGAGGTGGTCTAGGAGCACTAGACCCATCAACTCACAAGCTTCTTTCATGTGCTCTGTTGTTCTGTCATCTTCTCGGCTTGGCTGAACTGAATCCGACGGGTGATTGTGGACTAAGATGATAGAAGTAGCCATGTATCTTAGAGCTGAATAGAGCACTTCTCTAGGCTCTGCAATGCTCCTGTTGACCGTTCCTTTAAAGATAACCTGCTCTTTCAAAATCTGGTTTTGGGCGTTTAAATAGATTGCCACAAGATGCTCTTGTTTCTCATTTCCTAAGCGCTTCATCATACGCCTTGCCAACATTTCCGAACCAAAAATATGCTCTGCATTATTAGGCTGATTAAAAGCTAATCTGCGCCCTAATTCAAGCAAACATAGGACTTTGATTGCCCCCTGTTCTGTCATTCCTTGCCCCTTTAGTTCCTCTTGTGTCATGCTCTCTAGGTCTTGAATATCAAGAGTGCTGTCTGCTCCAAAAACCGCTTCAATCAAGAGATTTTCTTCTAGTTCTTTTACCTCTTTCGTGACTAGTTTTTCAGATACCTCGCAACTATGTTCCAAGGTGTGAACAGTATAATCAATATTTGTCATTCTTTGCTCCTTTGTGATATATTCTTTGATTTTGTTCTCGCTATCTCAGCAAATCCTGAATGATTGCCAGGCGATTTTCTACACTTTCAAACCACTCATAGGCTTCTTCGGTCAGGACATCTTCCAGATAAATTTTGTTGCCGTCCAAATCTGTCTCCTCAAAATTTTCACCTACCCATTTGACGCATTCACTATCTGCAAGAGTGTTGATGATATAAGCTATTGCTTCTAGGCTCTCGCTCTCATAATCAGCACCCCATAACTTGATAATAACTCTCTCCAGCTCTGGGAAGCGGTCTATCGCTCTTGGTGGTCTTATATCCTGACGAGTCAAATCTGCTGCATCTAGGACGATTTCAGAGGCTTTATAATCCTGTTCGACTTGCTGAATAGCCTCATCAAGACTGTCAGCAAATACGGTTACTTCACGGCTCAAAATCTCCTCAACTAAAATAGTGTATTCTTTCATTTTCTTTCACCCTCTAATTGGTGACCAATAATCACCGTCACATAAAAAGATATCTGTTCTGAAAACTAATTCCAAAAAACCATCAGCTTCTTCGACTGTAAATTCATCAAAGATATTGTATTCTATAGCCTCTGCCTTACATTTCTCAAAATCATCATAATCTTCTTCATATACCCCATTAAACACTCCTGAAATCTCAAAAGTTGGTTCTTCATGGTCTAAGTAGATAGTGGCTGTTTCGTCCGCCCAATAGTCATGGCTTTTCATACCCTCTTCCGTAAAAGCAATTAACCCCTCAGTTCCGCTCCCCTTTGTTTCACCGATTGGCAATCCTAAGTTAAGGGCTTCTAAATGCTTGACTTCATTCTCTAAATATACATCTTGAGAAATACCCCCACCATAACTCCGAATGATATTGAAAAATGTCATTTCTTCTGGTTCAGTTGTTCCTTTTTTCTCTTTCCAACTATTGATAAGTTTAACGCACTCATCAATAGCGCAACTAGTATAACCGCTCCAGTGATAATATACCTTTGCTAACGTTTTACCATTCATCTCAATATCAATTACTAACCGTTGACCCATTTTCTGCTCCTTTTTCTATCAAACCTTAATCCATATTACAAACTAAGGGGGGTGTTCCCCCTCTAGTCTGTAACCCTCAAATAGTAAGAGATAGCCTCTTTATCATCTTCAAAATGCTCTAAGATGAAATTATCAATCTCTCGCCACAAGTCGGCATATAGTTTACAAAAATGAGGTCTTTTCCCATTCCAGAACCAGCTCTTATGGTTTAGCACCATTGCAAGTTCTGTCATGTATTCAATATTATCTTGCCAGCTCTGTTTATCTCGCTCATAGGTATCTTTGATACCGTCCTCACCAAACAAATCAGCGATTGAAAAATCACTCCAGAAAGTAGTTTTTTCTTCATATCCAAACTCTGCAAAGAGTGGGTTTTTGAAAAATGTCGCCATAGGATAAACGTCTCCTTTGTTTTTGTTATCTTACATAACTAATTATACCATTTTTACAACACAAAAGCAATACATAAACAATACATTTATTAAATATTTTTAATATAAAACGTTGATTTATCAAGGGTTTAGCTTGTCTTATATATAAATGTAAGCACCAAGAGGAGCGACTGATAATCTATACCAGTTTTCAAAAATCCCCCTCTTTCTTTATATAAGTAAGCGCTTACATTTAATTACCTTGTCTAGCAGCCTACGTCTGCACCGCTCGCCCCGATTAGGGGCATTAGTGGGTGAATTGTACCGCTTGCGGTATAAGAGGGCATAGCCCTGATTAGAACGTCACCAGATGCCATTTTTCGCCTATATTTGAGCCGTTAGCAAGTTCCTTGGGGTTTTCCTACACCAGCAGAGCTTGCGCCAGCAAGCGCCCTCTATCAGCCTTTAAAGTGCCTATTCTCTTTTGGGCTGGGTAAACCATTCCAGGGGCGCGTGATTAGTCTTTATTTTGCCTTTTAATAGCCTAATTCGTTCTTCCTGTCCGATAACACTCGGATTGCTTTTAAATTGATTATAGCGCCTGTCAGGAGCTTCTAGGGGGCTTATTAGGGGATAGCACGCGCAACTGATTGTCTTTTTCTTTCTTTGGTGGTGGTATCTGATTTTCTGTCTTGCTACCTCGCTCTTGCTCTAGTGCTTGCTTTTGGGTTTGCGGTCTGCTGATGAGTGCCTGCTTAGGCGCGTGATAGCAGGCGATCGAAATCAAGGAGTTTTAAGGCACAAAAAAAGGCTTTTCAGCCTTTTATCTTATTCTGGACTAATGAGGACATCTAGCTTGCCAAGGATTTCTCCTAGCTCAATATCGCTGATTTTACCAATGTATTTGTACTTCCTAGCTTTCAAGTCTAGTGTTCGTACTTGGTAAGGCTCTGCATAGCCATTGATTCCCAAATCTGTTAGGCTTGTGATGTCTACATTTGCCCTTGGTCGAAAATTCTGGTTTGTGACTGGTACGACAATCGCCATTCCAAAATGCTTGTGTGTCAGGTTATTGCTGATGATGACCACTGGTCTTGACCCTTTCTTTTATTTGAGTGGTCTATGGTAGTTATCATCTAACAGGGTTAGGCAATAAAAAACCCGCATTTCTGCGGGCAGTTGTTTACACAACAAAATACACTCTCATTATATCTCTTTTAGCCTTTTTCTGCAACCCTTATTCGCTCTCATCTCCCCCCTCTCGGCTCGCTAGAGCCATTAGAGGTGAATTATACCGCCTGCGGTATAAGAGGGCGTCAGCCCTGCTTAAAAGAGCCATAGATGAACTGTCAGACCGTAGCAAAGAGGAGCGGACTCGTTCAAAGCTTTTCCCTGCCCCTCTCTCCTATCAGCCCCATAGGGTTTCTTTCTCTCTTGTATCAGGTCGGCGATCTTCAGGTTTCTTTGTTGGCTTCTACTGGATAGGGTACAAAAAGGGAACGGGCGCTTACTGTAAGCCTTCATCTCAGGCGCGTGATTGCTCTTTATTGTGCTAGTTTGCTCTGGCTATCCAATAACACTCTGATTACTTTTAAACGGATTCTAGCCCCTATGAGGAGCTTCTGGGAAGCTTTTAAGGTATCACGCGCAGCCTATTTGAGAATTGGTTGCCAGCACCCCACTTTTATGTTTCCCAAACCCCACATTTCGGTTGCCCTTTCATCTACTAGTTTGATTTTAGGAGATTTTAGACAGTCGCTAGACCCTAATAGTTAGGCTATGTCTTTCCTTTGCACAGCAAAAATCTTACTTTTTTATTTTAGGTAATTCATACCCCACTTTTACGTTTCCCAAACCCCACATTTTGGTTTCCCTTTCGTCTGCTAGTAGGAGTTTAGGGCAATTTGGACAGCCACTAAAACCTAATAGTCAAGCGGTTTGATTTCTTTGCACAGCCAAAATCTAGCTTTTTTATTTTGGTTTTTCTATACCCCACATTTCGGTTGCCCAAACTACATATTTGCTCTAATCCCCCCCTTGGCTTACTTGCTGTCCTTTGTCGCCTTGATGATTTTAGCCATTCCACTTAGAAAAAATCCTAACTCTCCTAAGATTTTTGCTAATTCTACTACAAGAGATAACACTTCCTTGGCATTATTCATTTCCCTCACCACCTTTCTGCCACATATTCTACCGCTTCTACTTAACGATTTAAAGGGCATTTCAGCTTCAGCCAATGCAGGGGGAAGGCTATTTTTTAGCCAGAAGCTTTCAGGATAGATTTTTGCTTTTCTGGAGCTTCTACCACGCGCCTATCTATTTCTCTTTTTTTGCTGATTTCAGCAAAGGCCTGTCTCTTTCCCCGTGGCTATTTTGATGGCTGCCCCTTGAATGGGTCTAATTTGGTAAAATTTGCCCTTTCTGGGGCGGTGTATTGGATTTAAAGAGGTAATCTTGCCCCAACGTCGCTGTATAGAATAGAGAGCTGTTCTGAGCGTTCTAGTGGATTATATAGACTGCCTGGGCGCGTGACTATAACGCTGCCTTTTATTTGTGCATCTGATCAATATCTCTCAAAAATTGATACGGATTGTAAAAGCAAGAAAATACGCCTATGATTTTATATCTTTAAGATGGTGTTTATCTGATTGTTTTTTTAGTTGTTTATCAAATTGTTTTTCTATTTGTTTTAGTCTTGACTTATCACGCGCGAGGCGGTATGATGATTATAGAGTATTTTTTATTCTGCTTATCATTCCCCCTTTGTTTCTGTACTTGCAGCAAACAAAAAAGGACTGCGCCAACAGTCCTTGGAAGTGATAGGGTTTGTAATTTTCTTTTTTGCCTGGTTCGTGCCAGGCATTTTTTTGTGAGCGAAAGACGACAAATATTGGACGATTACTTTTTGTTTTGGTAGATGTCATAGACAAAACGAATAACCGTCAATGAAAACATTAGAGTTTCAAATAGTGTCATAGGCATCACCTCCCTCGTTCCCTATCAGTTCCGAGAGGAGAGATTTTCCTCATAACCTCATTATATCACGCATCGTAATTTTTGCAATTCAATTTATTAGATTATTGCTTAAAAAAATGTTATAGGAAAGTAAGACACACAACATATAGATAATCTGCTGCTAATTGCCCTGTTTTTTTGATTATAACACAATATTTTGTGATAGTTCTTGTGTAATAAAACCTAAACCAGCACGCGCCATCTCTTTATTTATAAAAAATAAGGACTGCATAAGCAGCCCTTTGGCAAAACATTATAGGTAATTTTACCTTCTTTTTTTACCTTCTTTTAGTTAATTTAAAATTCTATTTATTTTTTATCAATCGATAGATATCTAAAACTAGTTCTATTGATTGAATAATTAAACTGATAAGATCGATAATCAATCATTGTCTCCTTTTGTGACAAGAGACGACAAAATTCTTTTCTCAATTTTAATATTCCTCCTGCCATTAGACTCTATAATTTTTTGCCAGTGGGGCTTATCCCACCTATACCTTATTATACTTCCTTTTTTCTTTTTTTAATGAATCTTTTTAAAAATATTTGAAATATTTGCACGCGCTGCACATTCTTTTTTCTGTTGTGCTGGTTGAAAAATCTGCTGTAATCTAATACCCCCTCACTCAGTGGTAGGGGGTATCTTATTTATACTCCTAATTTAGCTGCTGCCTATTATCAGAACTCCCTCTGCCAAGGTTCTACTAGTGGAATATTGTCTACTATTCCATTTTCTTTAACTAGCGCAATGAAATGATCCGTTGTCAAATATTTGGCAATGTCACTTGTAAAAAGTTCGTCCCAGATAGGCGAGTAATCAGGGAACTCAAGATAACCGATATCATAATTTGGGTCGATATATGCCTCAATAAAATCATCTAGGGGCTTATAATCAAATCCCTCTAAGTCATTCTGCAACGCTTCCAGTCGCAGCTCATCTCCCGAGTGGTAAATTGGCGGCCTTACAAGCACTTCCTCAACGCTATATTTCTGGATAAGCTCCAAAGTTTTCAAGAACTTCTCTCTATCCAGAGATTTCAGAAATTCTTCTTGACGGGCCAGTTGCAGGAGCGCTTCTTTTTCCCTCTCCCGTTGCTGGATAACATCAATATTTCTTTCTGAACGGCGGTACTCCTCGATTGGGGTATCTGGGTTGTAACCAAATTTGTCTTTGAGGGAATCCTGATCAAGACGTTTAATAGTGAATCCCACTTCAACATAATCAAATTCTAGGCCGTCTTCAGAAACTAGGCGGCTCATAAGGGCCTCTACTTGCTTATCAAAAGATAAGGGGTCTAACTCTGCATAATGATGGGCGAATAGATAGCCATCTAAAAAGTACCCCAAATCTTCTTGCCCGCTATTTAAGAAAATATAGTCTGTCCGTACATCAGGAATCCTTGTTTTAAAAAATTCCTGAATATGCTCCTTTTGAGAAGCTGTAAAAATTGCTGCCATAGATAAACCTCCGTCTTTTTATCTTCACGCGCATTCTAGCTATTTGATTTCTTTGTGTTGTGCCTACCTAGTATTTATAAATCTGATCTTCAAAAGTGATAGATTCGTTTGGGCAAATTTTAACTGTGTAAGGCTCAAGTTTCATATCTAGGAAAGTGTAGGTATTTCCCTCTTGCTTAACAGCACGCGCTAATAGAGCCTCTGTTTCAAAGTCCTTTTGATACTCTGTCTGGTACTTCAGCCTATGACAAAACGCAGTCATACTATCTTTTGAGATAGCCTTACTGTATTCTTCCCAGTGGCCGCCTACTTCTTTTTGATGATCGCGAATCAAGGCCATAATTGCCTTACGCTTTTCAGCGATGTTTTTTGACTTCAAAAAATCCAGCTCATCAGAAACCAAAACCAAATTACCTCTTGCCATATCATCTAATGTTAAACGGTAGTGCATTTTTTCTCCTTTGTTCATCAAATCAAAGGGGCTGATGCCCCCTGTTTTTTGTCGGGCCATTAAGGGCGATACTTCGCCATTACCATCAGCATATCTTCTAAATGCTGTTTCAGGCGAAGCAATCCGTCCAGGTACTCCAATTCTGAAATATGGCCTTGCGTCAATTTCCAATGATGAAACTCAATCATTGCTTTTTGATAAAGAGCCATATTCTTCTTGGCCAGATCCATTCTCCCTTTTATGATATTGGAAAAGAATCTGCTGTCATATCTATCAGCTTCAGCAAATCTTTCATCTACTTCTGCTTCCTGCTCAGCTGATAAAGGTTTTATAATTACAATCTTCATTAGTGCTGCCTTTACTATTTCCTTAAAGAGCCAAGGGGCTGATGCCCCCCTTAGCTATGCTGCCATTCATTTCCAGTGTTCCAAAATGACTAGGAACTCCGCCATTTTGTATAAATCACTGACATCGTACCAGATAGAACGGATTTCTCCATTCCGTCTGACAGTCATCCTTTTATCCACTGGGTAGATATAGATTAACTTTTCTTCATCTTCCTTGAAGATCTCTCCTTGGCCCTCGTGGCAATCATATTGAGACAAGCTATCCAGAAGCTCTTGTGCTTCTTCCATTTTAGCTTCGATTGCCTGATGTTGAGTTTCCCAGTCATAAGAGACACTCACAAAAGTGTTGCCCCCTTGTAGAACCTCACCGTCGTGATAATAACTCACGTCGCTGTATTTTTCCCCCAAGGTTGTTTGGATTTTTTGAATCGGTAGATTCAAATCAAATAGGTCTACATCGATGTAGGTGTCACCGTAACCCCAGTGGTTCACTCTCACTTTAATGGCCTTAGTTTCAAAGCCTGCTTCTTTCAAAAAGGCTTTTACTTGTCTTCCGTTGATTCTCATTGCGTTTCTCCTTTTGTTATCTTACTGTCTTTATTATATACTTATAACTATATATTGTCAAGGGGTTTTCAAAAAAATATTAAAAATTTTTAACAAATAGGGCCATAGAGCCATAGAAATTGAACCCTATCCCCTCTTTACAACAAAATAAAAAGCCCTCTAGGGGCTTAGGGGATCTACTATTCACTTTTTTCTTGTTTTACCAACGGATAAAAGTTCAAAGCGCCATTATCTTTGTTGATGTTGACACAGAAACATTTGTCCAATTCTTCTGAAGCCTGTAGTAAAGCTTCTACATCATCATCTTTAAAGTCTTTATCTTTTTCATAAGGATAACGGCCTACCTGACTAGTTGTGATATAGACATTAATTGCACCGTCATGGGATAGCCATTTTTCCGCTAATTCCAGCAATCGGCCCTTAACTGCTTCTACAGTCACAACCTCTGGCAAGCTCTCTTTACTAAACAAGTAATCTTGAGTGTCCAGGGGATAGATATTGCCAGAATAAAATCCCACGTTTACCGCATCAGCAGCATATCCTGCTTGGTGAAGCAGCACGCGCATCTGCTTCTCTTGCTCCAATGACTCCATATAATACTGATTGACATCTGTTTCAGCACCATAATAGTCACTGTTATACATAATATCCTCAAGAGCTTCAGCTATGCTGTCGAAGCGTGAGGAACAAAAACAGATTTCTTCAAATTCCGCTTTTCTTTCAGGATAGAGATCCATAAGGATTTTTCTACCCTCTTCCAAGTTTTTATACATCTTTGATTCCATTATTTTTCCTCTTTCTGTAATTCTTCTGCGTAGGCCGTCAAAGCGATAGCATGGCCTAGTTTCATAGCTGAAATAAGCCACTCACCTTTTAACAGCCGAGAAATATTTGACTGGGAAATGCCAGTGGCCTTAGCGACCTGATTCTGGCTGACATTCCCTGAACGGATAAAGTCTAACAGCCACTCTATCCGTTCGGGATCTGCTATCCCCTTTTTTTCTTTCGTCATACTTCCCTCCAAGCCTAAACAGCACTCACTGGTACTGTTGTAGTTGCTTGATAGACCTGTGGCACATAGGCACCACTGTCTCGGTCATAGTGCATAAAACGAACACTATGGCCATTGAGGTCTACTCCTGCCAGCCAGTTCAGGACAGCGATTGTAACTGCCGTCAGGCCAGTAATGTAGATATCTACATCTGCCTGAAGACTATTGACAGTCACCCTAACATCACCATCATAAGATGGAACGATTGCTACTGTTTCTTTCAGCGGCAACAACTCAGTCAAACGAGCTGTGACTTTTTTGCCGATTGCATCAAAGTCCAGCACGTTATCAATTTCAGTGCCATCAATGATGAAGTCATCAACTGGTAACTCGTGGCGCTTCATCAGCCCCAAATTCATTTTTGTTTTTGTACTCATTTTTGTCTCCTTTTTAGCAAATGCCAATGATTTCTTCGATTTCTTCAATCTCTTCTGGATCTTCGTCCCAAGTATTCCCTTGATTATCAGGATTATCAGGATTAAGCCAGTATTTCTTATACCCTTTTTTGTTTCTGCGAACAAGAGGGGTAAAGCGACCAATATGGCCTTTTACACTGCCCCAGCTCAATTCAACTGGAACACCAGCCATTCGTAGTTCAGCCCATTCACTTGGGCTAACTTCATACCCGTCTTCGTCAAAATAACGTTTATGGGTCGCAGTCGCTTGTTGCTTGCGAGCTGTTTTGTAAAGATCGCTGACGCGTGAAGCATATTTTAGATATTCGCCAATATATTTTCTCATTGTTTTTCTCCTTGTTCTATGCGTGTGCGCATTTCTTTTATAAGTCTATTATATGCTTATACGCATAACTTGTCAAGCCTTTTTTTAAAAAAACTTAAAAATTTTTAATATTTTTTTAAACTMCCCCAAAAATCACCTATCACGCGCAGCAAATTGTTCTCTCCCTGCTGTTATTATCATACCCTTGCCTTTTATAACCCTATCCCTTATAATACTGTTAAACTATTGGAAATCGCAAAGATAGCGGCTGCTAGTAGCTGTCTTATTGTTGTGATTATTTTAAAGAAAGTGAGAATAGCCTATGTCCGCCAACCTAGAAGAAGCCATTAACCTTGTCCTTCGTGCAGAACCTGACTTGCACAGTATAGAGAGAACCATTCTGAAGCAGTTTGAAAATCCAACTGAATATTACTATGACGCCATCTACTCGATTGTTAATCATTACGGCGACCTTGTCCCTTTTAATCCTATCCCTACCGTCAACACCTTTATCCGCCCAGGCACTCAGGTTCATCTAGTTTTAAGCTACTCGCAAGAGGAGTTCATCGCCTCTGTGATTTTTCTTCCTGATTTTGTTCTGGAACAATTCAGGGAGGCAAAAAGCTCCCATGATCTAAGTCAATTAACAAGGAATAGTTTTGGAGAAATCCGCTTCTCTCCTCAAGGAGAGGTGGAACTTGTCTATGGTCATTTAGAACAAAACGGCTTCACAAATATCCAATGTCTGACACAGATTAAAAATCTCTGGAAGAATGGCCAAGTGGATGCTGAACTGGCCCGTATCTTAAAAGACCTTGTTGAATAACCACGCGCAGCCTATGGGYTGCTTTTATTGGCCTTGATACCTGGAGTATTTCATGACACGAAATTGGAAGTTTCAGCATTTAGGGTGTATCATAGAAGTAAGGGAAATGGATCAGTCTGCCTGCTGGTTTGTTATCTTCTTTTGGGCAACCAAAATGTGGGGTAAAGCTGATGATAGGCAACTAGAAATCAGGGCAGTTTCTTTTCTTGATACCCTTAAATAAAAAAATACAGAAATTCGAGGTATGTCGATTTGAACAAAACAATATTGTTTGCTGGATACGTTAGGAAATCTGGTGCTATCGGTGGGGTAGATGCCGAATTTTCCAAGCCTATGAACATATTTTTGGAAAGCGCAGAAGAGCGCAAGCGCTTTGAGCAATCAGTTGATTTAGTCTACGTTCCTGAGATGGAGTGCTATAGTCTGGCTGGTAGAAACCCTAGACTCAAATTCTATGGTTGCCAATACAARGAAACTTCTCCTAATGGAGTTTCTACTTTTACTGCCGAGCGCTTTGAATGGCTCGAAGAGGTTAATTAGCTCGGATTAGGGCTTTATATAAGCCTGACAGCGGTTTATCAGAAAGGTCGGACAATTCGGCCTTTTCTTTTTTTAGGAGCGTATAGGCGATTTTAGAGCGGTTAGAGAGAATAGAAAAAACCGCTCAAACGAGAGCGGTCTTCTTATGCTTGGTCTGGACTATTGAGGGCGGGATTTCCGCCACAGAATGAACCAAGAGATTAGGACGTATAGGAACAATACGCCTGCCAGTATCAAGGTACTGTAAACCAGTCCAAGGTTAATATCTGCCATCAGCTCCTGCGCATTATAGCGGCTGGCGTGGTGATTGAGATGAGTAATCACTTGGATAGATGGCATCAGCGTGTATAAGAACAGCAGCAAGATAGAGCCATCGTTGTCTGTCAGCAAAGACGCTATGCTGAGGATTGGTACTGCAATGGCGATGAGGGCGACTTTTAAAAGGTCAAATGGGGCGAATGGAGTCTTGCCAGCGAATTGATCCGTAATGTGATAGCTATAGGCCAGATACAGCACATAAGCTATCACCAAGCAAAAGAATACTCCTTTGATAGCTTCCGCGATTTCTTGCTTTAATTTGGGGTTAGATGTGAGAATTGTTGGCATAACACTTTCCTTTCAGTCAGGGGCTAGTCTCTAGCCCCTAGTTCGCATCAGTTTTTGACAAATTTCTGAATTTCTACCATACATTATCATAAACTTAGTATAGATACACTTTTCAATTTCAATCATCTGAACTCCCCCTCTTTAACTTTTTTAATTCTGCTACTAAATATCTTGCACCATCAATTGGTTGGTTTATTATTCCTGTTTATAAAAATTGGGATAGGTATTA
>NZ_JAJEPA010000015.1:0-166370 GCF_020729725.1 Streptococcus sanguinis
ACGCAGGTCCATCTGGTAGTGATGCAATTGCATCTTTCAATTAATTATCATGCAATAATCAATTTTATGCGGTATTAGCTATCGTTTCCAATAGTTATCCCCCGCTACCAGGCAGGTTACCTACGCGTTACTCACCCGTTCGCAACTCATCCAAGAAGAGCAAGCTCCTCTCTTCAGCGTTCTACTTGCATGTATTAGGCACGCCGCCAGCGTTCGTCCTGAGCCAGGATCAAACTCTCATTAAAAAGTTTGAGTTCGCACTCATTACTGTCCACTGACAGATTTATTTTCGTTTTTTTGACAGGTTACATATCTCTATGTCACCCTGCACTTGGTTCGTCTTGTTCAGTTTTCAAAGGGCTTTGTCTTTCGCGACAACTATATTAGTATATCACCTATACCACCCAACTGTCAATACCTTTTTAAATCTTTTTTTATTTTTATTTAATAAAAAAACTTGATAGTCGAACCTGTTCTATTAAAACAGTTAACAACTCATCAAGCTTGATTATTATAAAATCGTATTATCTTGAAAATCTTTTAAGTGATTTTTCAAATCTTTGAGCATGGCTCTTCT
Source organism: Streptococcus sanguinis (assembly GCF_020729725.1). Classification (GTDB taxonomy): domain Bacteria; phylum Bacillota; class Bacilli; order Lactobacillales; family Streptococcaceae; genus Streptococcus; species Streptococcus sanguinis_V. The sequence goes on from NZ_JAJEPA010000015.1 coordinate 578, forward strand.
TCCTTTAAAACGCTCATTGCTCATCAATCGCTGGTAGTTATCCAATCCGACATCATCAAGAGTTCTTTTATAATTGTCAATCGCTTCTCTGAAGGCAACTAACTCATCTAGAAACAGTTCTTTTGATTTTAGTCGATGACCAATCTCACTCACTTCTTCATAAGGCTGGCGGTCCAATTTGCGCTTTTGACTTTCTTGTTTGCGAATTTTATCATGTATATGATTTCTGAATTTTGTTTTGAAATAACGATAGAGTTTTTCTTCATCGTTTTCAATTCCTTTTTCTTTAAGTAGAAGTTCGTATAAAACTAACATCCCTTCTTGCTCCCAATCACTATGTTCCCACAAATGAATATAATAGTCTTTCTTACACTTCCAAACTATCCATTTCACCTTCTCATAAGTAGTTCTAAAATCCATAGTTCCTCCTTAAATTTTACTTGGCTTAATTCTACTGTAAATAGAAAGCGAGGTGGGCTTTTTCTTCTAAAAAGCATATTTTAGGGGCTCTTCTGACTCGAATAACTGTTTTTAAGTCATTTCAGGCACATATTTGGTCATTTGGGAGGATTGTGCGAAGTATAAAAGCAAGAAAAAAATCAAATGCTTACACATTTGATTTTTTAAACCTAGCTCCGGCAGTAGGACTCGAACCTACGACATCATGATTAACAGTCATGCGCTACTACCAACTGAGCTATGCCGGATAATATAGTCCGTACGGGATTCGAACCCGTGTTACCGCCGTGAAAAGGCGGTGTCTTAACCCCTTGACCAACGGACCATTTCTTGTCCTTCTGCAGAACATATTCCATTATATCAGCTTTTCTTCCTTTGTCAATAATTATTTCAGAAAAAGAGAAAAAAGTTGGAATTACTCCAACTTCTTCTACTCAGAACTTTTTTCTTCCATTTTCGTTTTAATTTCATCATAAGAAAGTGCATGAGCTTCTTTGTCTAATTCAAGTTCAGACTCTTCTGGCATTTTGCCAGTTTCATACAATGATTTAATCTGATTGCTATCCAAAGTTTCATATTTAAGAAGCGCTTCAGCAATCAATTTATGAGTTTCGCGATGGGACTGGATAATCTCTGCAGCTTTGTTACGAGCTTCATTAAGAAGTTCTCTTACTTCTTCGTCAATCTCATATGCAGTCTGTTCTGAAATTGATTTTTGAGGACTGGCTGCACCAAACATAGCATGGTTTCCTTCGTATTGAACCGGACCAAGTTTTTCGCTCATTCCATATTCTGTTACCATACTGCGGGCCATCTGAGTTGCCTGTTCAAAGTCATTAGAAGCACCTGTTGTTTGAACATTAAAGATAATCTCTTCAGCCACACGACCACCCATAAGACCAGCTAATTGCTCTTTCATATCTTCTTTAGATAGAAGCATTTGGTCTTCCTTGGGTAGGGCAATCATATATCCGCCAGCGCGTCCACGAGGGACGATGGTTACTTTATGTACGACACGCGCATTTGATAATACCAAACCAACAATAGTATGTCCAGCTTCATGATAAGCAACCATTTGACGATCACGTTCAGAAACCATCTTATCTTTCTTAGAAGGTCCTGCAATTACCCGGTCTTCCGCTTCATCAATATCATCTGCATCAATGACTTTCTTGTTACGACGAGCAGCAACCAAAGCAGCTTCATTCAAGACATTTTCCAAATCAGCACCAACAAAACCTGGTGTCTGCTGAGCAACTAGTTTCAAATCAACATTTTTAGCCAGCGGCTTATTCTTAGCATGAACACGAAGAATAGCTTCCCGACCTTTAACGTCAGGACGACCGACCAAGACTTTTCTGTCAAAACGGCCAGCACGCAGCAAGGCTGGATCCAATACATCCGAACGGTTAGTAGCCGCAATGATAATGATTCCTTCATTGCCTTCGAAACCATCCATTTCAATCAAGAGCTGATTGAGGGTTTGCTCCCGCTCATCGTTACCACCGCCAAGGCCAACACCACGCTGACGACCGACTGCATCGATTTCATCGATGAAGATAATAGCAGGAGCTGCTTTTTTCGCATCTTCAAACAAAGAACGGACACGGCTTGCTCCGACCCCAACAAACATTTCTACAAAGTCGGAACCTGAGATACTGAAGAAAGGAACACCTGCTTCTCCAGCAACTGCCTTAGCAAGCAAGGTTTTACCAGTTCCTGGAGGGCCTTCCAGAAGGACACCGGCAGGAATACGAGCACCTAGTTTGGTGTAACGTTTCCGATCTTTCAAAAACTCAACAACTTCTACAAGTTCTTGTTTTTCTTCTTCGGCACCAGCTACATCCGAGAAACGAACTTTAATATCTTCTTTGTTAGCAGCACGCGCTTTATTGCGCCCGAAATTCATGGCACCGCGGGCACCGCCGCCACCACCTTGATTCATCATGGACATAAAGAAGAAAATGACAATCACAAAAGGAACGATGGAAGTGAGGATTGTAATCCACATTCCGCTTGAACTTTCACGCTTTATGCTGATTTCAGTGTTATGCTCAGAGGCTAATTTTTGTAAATCAGAAATTGTAATATCTGACGGTAAAATAATACTTGTGAATTTCTCTACTTTAGAAATGTTTGGAGTGAAAAATAAAATCCCTGTATCTTCTTTTGATTCCTGAGGTGTTTTGTAAGTACCTGAAATCTCGACGACACTGCCATTTGGCTGGTAGCTCATCTCTGTGACATTATTTTCCTTAATTTCCTTCACTAATTCTGTGTAATTGATTTGTTGACTGCGACCACCAGTATCTCCTGAGAAGAAATACTGAAACCCTGTCACTAGGACAACAATAATCAGAATATAGAGAAATGGATTTTTTATAAAACCATTGTTTTGCTTATTTTTCATCTATTAATAGTAAACCTTTATTTTGTATAAACTTCTTCTTTCAAAATACCAATATATGGAATATTACGATAGTTCTCATTGTAATCTAATCCATATCCAACAACAAATTCATTTGGAATTGTGAAACATGTATAATCAGCATCGATTTCAACAATACGCCCTTCTGGCTTATCCAAAAGTGTAGCAATTTTTACTGATGCAGCATTTCTTTCCTTAAACAAATTGCACAGATTTTTTAAAGTCTGACCAGTATCAATAATATCCTCAACAAATAAAATATCACGTCCTGTGATATCTTGATCAATGTCTTTAATAACATTAATGACACCTGAGCTAGCAGTACCACCATGGTAGCTGGAGACCAACATAAAATCAAGCTCAATATGTGTATCAATATGCTTGATTAACTCAGCCATAAAAGGCACGGAACCTTTTAAAATTCCAACAAAAATTGGATTTTTACCTTGGTAGTCTTTGGTTAATTGCTGACCAAGCTTTTTTGCAGCATCCACGATTTCATCATGGGAAATCAATATTTTTTTGATATCTTGTTCTAGCATAATTTTACCCATCTATTTTCTGAATATAAAGTACAGTACTCATTATATCACTTTTTAATGCCTTACTCAAATCACTGACAGCAATATTTAAGATTGCTAAAATTTGATGATTTTGTTCCACTATTACAGATGAATTCCGTTCTTCAAAGGAAACCTTCTTATCAATAAAAAGACGACGAAGCTTTTTGTGATGACCATTCAGCAAAATACTGTCTCCTTCTTTTCGGAAACGGAGTGTCAGCGAAGTTTCACGCGAAACAAAAATTTTCTGGATATTTTCACCGCTCAAAGGAATCCCAAATGAAAATCGATAATGCCCAAACTCAATCAGATTCTCAAATTCTAACAAAATTGAATCCATTTTTAAATCGGGCTTACGACTGATTTTTTTAATTTCAAAACGCTGGTAATCCTTAACAAGCTCATAGTCTTTTTTCAAAGTGTGCTGATAATTGGCCTTAGTCCGCAGGATGTTCAAAACCTCCTCAAACTGCTGCTTGCTCAGATTCAGCCCAGGAAAATTTTCGAGATAGTTCTGCAATAGAAAACGTTGAACCTGGGGGATTTGCTGATGAAAGACTTGGACATTTTCTATATCTAAATCTCTGGTCAAGTGAGACAAAGCGGTCTGCCAATCTTCAATTTCCTTTCCCAGATACCGCAAAGAATCCTTAAATTGTGGGTTTTCTTTTTCTAGATCCGGCAGATAAAGATTGCGAATTCGATTTCTGAGATAATCATTTTGAAAATTACTGCTATCTTCAAAATACTGAATATCCGGAAAGTCTGACTTATGAAAAGTAAGCAAAGGACGAATCAGCTCCCCACAAGCAAAAGGCTGGACAGCTTTCATGCCGGACAGATGACGAAGTCTAGCTCCACGCAGCAGCCGCATAAAAACAGTCTCAGCTTGATCATCTGCGTGGTGGGCAGTTACCAGAGCTGTATAGTGCCCCTCCTGCATCACTTTCCCGAAAAAATCATAACGAAACTGCCGAGCAGCATTTTCTGAAAAATTACCAGAAAAACTTGATGTAAAAATCTTTACACCAAGCTGTTCCGCAATCTTTACCAATGCCTTTTCTTCTTGATCTGACTCTGGCCGCTGTTTGTGATTGACATGAGCAATCGCAAGCTCGATAGCCAGTTCTTTTTGAGAAACAATCAACAGCTGCAGCAGTGTCATAGAATCCAGTCCACCTGATACAGCAATCAAAACTTTTCGATGGTCTTGGAAATACTTTTTCTCCTGCATTTTTTTAAGAAATTCTTGCTTAATCATTTCAGGACTCCATAGACATCGTCTGCTATCTGAGAAATGTTATCGTAGTTTGAATTATTAGTAAAAATGACAATGATAAAAGGGGAATCTGCATAGACAATCGCTGCATCGTGCTTAAAATCATAGGCGTCACCAATTTTATGAGCCACTTTAACATCTATATTTTTAGAAATCCGCTGATTATCATAATTTGTCTGAGACAAGGCATCGATAATCATACCATTTTGCTCATAGATCGCTTCCAAAACATTTCCAGCCATACGTGAAGATGCTTGTCTTTCTTCCACATCCCATTTCTTTCCAGCTATTTTATTGATCGTCTGCTGAAAATTTTTATCAGATTGATTGGTCGCATAATAGCCTAAAATATTGTGGGCGACATTATCTGATTCTTTGGCCACTCTATTAATCAAATCCTGAACTGAATATTCCTTGTCATCAGCTGACTTAGCAATGCTGCCACTTCCTTCTGGTTCGTAAGCACCTGCAAAATCATTGACTGCTCCAATATACTTGAACTTCTGATCTAACGAAAGTTTTTTCTGATCCAGCTGTTCCTGCACATAGTAGAGATAGGGCAGTTTTGTCACACTGGCCGAATACATCTCTTGATCTTGATTGATACCTGCTTCTTTGCCTGTGTCCAGCTGCTTCACATAGATAGAGTAGTCCGCCTTGTTGTACTTACTACTCAGAATTTCTTGAACTTTGTCCATTCGATTATCAGTTTCATCCAGAAATTCCATAGAAACCCAGCCCTGTCCTTCAACCTGAGCATAAGTTCCTTTGACTGTCTGGACAATTTGGACAATGTTTACTTTTGTATATGGGGCTACTGTTGCATTGATTTTTTTAGCTCCGTTGATATTGGCTTTATCATAAAGAATAAAGCCTGGTTTCAGCCACATTTCTTGATGGATATCTTCAATTGACTGGACAGTATCTTCGTAAATTGTGTTTTTGTCCGCTATCACAAACTGCCCATTTTTCAGTTTGAAAATCGGGACTTCTTCTTCATTTACATAAAATCCTGTTATCTGGATAGGCTGGTCTGGAACTAGCTTTCCAGCAGTTTTACTCAGAGTAGAATCTGTAAATGTAGGAGTTTCTTCATAAACATTAGGATTTGTCGGGATGCTATCATAATAGCGTCCATACGCAGTGCTTGTAAAATGATATTTTTCTTCCTCGTCTAATACGAAATCTTTTTCGGTACTAATAACTGTGATACTGCTAAATAAAGCTGGCAGCAAAAATATCAGTAACAAAAACTTACGCATGTTTTCCCCTTTCCTTTTGATTTTCTTGAAGTTTCAAAGCTTGATTTTTTTCAGACAGTTCTTCTAATTTCTCATCTGAAAAGGCCAAGAACTGCTCAATTGTTTTTAGTAAATCTTCCATAACTACTGCGGTAATAAATCTGGGATAGTATAAATGTACTCACCCTCTTTTGAAAAAGAGTATTTAGCGCGTGCATACTTAGCAGCATAGCTGTCATCTTTTAACTTTGTTGCTATATCAGATTGATAGACCTTTTCTTCGCTGAGTGTCTGATATTTCTCCTGGAGTTTAGAATACTGTTCACGACGCTGCAGCAAGGTTTGATAACTCTGGTACAAATTATAGGTAGGTAAAATAAATAAGAGGATCACCAAAATCAGAACCCAGCCCATAAAACGGTTGCGTTTTCGCCGTTCCTGATCCACATATCTGCGGCGTTGATTTTCATCTTGAATAAAACGATTATTGAGTTGGACGATATTTTTAGGCATCTTCTTCTATCCTTGTTTCACTGACTATTTCGTACATTTTAGCTGCATCTTCTTTTTTGGTACTATCTTTCATCTCCAGAACCTTTACAGTCAAGAGTTTATTACCAAAGCGTACTTCAACCAAGTCATCCACTTTCAAATCTGTTGAGCTCTTAGCCAAGATACCGTTCACTTTTATCCGGCCCTTGTCAGCTACTTCTTTAGCCACTGGACGTCGCTTGATAATCCGTGACACTTTCAAATATTTATCTAATCTCATCCTATTACCTCATTTTCTCTTAATTTATTATTCTACCATTTTTTGAGAAAAATAGAGCTTAAAAAGCCAAACTTCACTGAATTGTAACCTTTATTCTGCCTTGCGGTGTTTAATTTCCAGCATCTTTTCTCCAAAATTAACTAGACCTTCTAAAATCTCATAATCTTTTTTGTTCTTCACATCAAAAATCACTTCAATCAAGCCATTTTTTTCACCAATTCGAGCCTTTAAATTCGTCATCGAAAGTGCTTCAAAATAGTCCTGCGTTAGATAAAGCTGCTGCGAAATTTTCTCAAAATGAATACTTACTGCATTCTGCTGGCGTTCCACTGACTTTACAAATGCCTGATCTAAATAAGACTTAGCAAGTCCAATCTCCAACAGATAGGCTACAACATCAGGATACTCCCCAAAGCGATCAATCAATTCATTTTGCAGATTTTCATAGTTTACACGGCTGTCAATCTCACGAATTCTCTTGTAAATTTCAATTTTCTGTCTTTCATCAGAAATATAGTCACTAGGCAGATAGGCATCAATCTGCAGATTAATCTCTGCATTGCTCTTTTGACGCTTGTTTTCTCTACCCTGCTTTTTAGCAATGGCTTCTTCTAGAAGCTGTGAATACATTTCAAAACCAACAGAATCAATAAAGCCAGATTGCATACTTCCTAAAATATTGCCAGCCCCTCGAATAGACAAATCTCGCATGGCAATCTTAAATCCAGAACCTAACTCTGTAAATCCCTTAATAGCCTCTAGACGCTTTTCAGAAACTTCTGTTAGGATCTTATCTGGTCTGTACATCAGATAAGCGTAGGCAATCCGATTACTGCGGCCAACCCGTCCACGAAGTTGATACAAAGTTGACAGCCCCATATGGTCAGCATTTTCTACAAACAAAGTATTGGCATTTGGGATATCAACTCCAGTTTCAATAATGGTTGTGGTCACCAAAATATCGTATTCTCCATTGATGAAATCCAGTAAAGTATTTTCTAAACGAATCTCACTCATTTGACCATGAACATAGCCTATAGAAGCTTCTGGGATTAACTCTCTTAATTCCGAAACTTTCTTTTCAATTGTGTCAACCTTGTTGTAAAGATAGTAAACCTGTCCACCTCGGTCTATTTCACGTAAGACAGCTTCTCGAATTACTGTAGGATTGCTTTCTAAAACATAGGTCTGAACAGGATAGCGATTGGTAGGCGGGGTCTCAATGACTGACAAATCGCGTATCCCCAGCATAGACATATGAAGAGTTCGAGGAATAGGAGTTGCTGTCAAAGTTAAGACATCAACTTTCTTTTTCAATTCTTTTAATGTTTCCTTATGTTTAACTCCAAAACGCTGCTCCTCATCAATGATGATTAAACCTAAATCCGCAAATTCTACATCTTTGGATAAGAGTCGGTGGGTTCCAATGATAATGTCAACCTGTCCCTTCTGCAGCTTCTCCAGAGTCTGTTTTTGTTCTGCTTTACTCCTGAAACGGCTGAGTACCTCGACATTAACCGCAAAATCATTAAAGCGTTCTTTAAAGTTAGTATAGTGCTGCTGGGCTAAAACCGTTGTTGGTACTAATACAGCCACCTGTTTATGATCGTTGACAGCCTTAAAAGCAGCCCGCATAGCTACTTCTGTTTTTCCAAAGCCGACATCACCAACTAAGAGCCGGTCCATTGGACGACTGCTTTCCATATCCTTCTTCACTTCCTGAATACTTCTTAGCTGGTCCTCTGTTTCAACATAGGGAAAATCATTGTCAAATTCCTCTTGATTAGAATCATCCGTTGAGAAAGCAAAACCTTTTAGCTGGCTGCGTTCAGCATATAGTTTAATCAAATCATCCGCAATATCCTGAACCTGATGCTGAACTTTTTGCTTACTCTTCTGGAAGCGACCGTCATTTAGCTTATTTACCTTAGGTGTTTTTCCATCGCTGGCAACATACTTTGATAGGAGATCAATCTGGTCAACTGGAATCGAAATACGATCAGAATTTTGATATTGAATTGTCAGATAGTCACGGTGGACGCCAGAGATTTCAATCGTTTCTATCCCCAGATAACGTCCTATCCCATGAATATTATGGACAACATAATCCCCTTTTTCTAGCTCATTATAATCTTTCAGTCGTTCAGCATTTGAGATATTCTGACGCCGGATTTTTCGTTTTATTTTTTTATGAATAATTTCGTACTCTGTAATAAGAACAATTTTCTCATCTACGAAATTAAAGCCTTGAACAAGATTTCCTTCTATAAGCTGAACTGCATTTTTGTGAATCTCAGCCTCTTTTATATAGTCTAAATGAATATCATATTCCTGTAAATTTTTATGTAAACTTTGTAAACCTGCTGAAGAATTCGCTTGTAAGATTATTGTATAGCCAGATTTTTTATAACGATTAATTTCTTCCTTGAGCAAAGGAAACTGACTGAAAAATTCTTGCATTGGGTACTGATTGAATTGATACAAAGCATCAAATTTCAGATTTCCCAAACCTTTTTGAAAGCTTGAAAAGAAGGTTGCTGGTTTATATTGACGATAATCTTGATACTTATCTGCAAAATATTTCTGACTTGATAAAGCTTTACAATTTTGTAAATCATCTGTCAACAAGCTAGCTGTTTCCAGTTCAAATTGAGCATGTCGATCCACAATTTTTTGAAAATCATCAAAAAACACAGGACTATGAACAGGCAAGTAGTCTAAAATAGTCCATTCTTTCTGATAAAAATAAGAAAGGAATTTACGAATATCTGCATGATGAAACTCCTGTTTGGAACTGATTAGTAATTCTTCTAAGTAAGATTTCAAAGCAGGATCAACAGCTTTTTCTAAAATAGCTTCCAGATTTTCCCGTCCTCGAGCATAATCTTTCTCAGAAAGCAGGATATCAGAAGCAGGTTTAATCAAAATACTTTCTATGTTATCAATTGAAGTTTGATTTTCTGGATTGAAAATCCGAATACCATCAATTTCATCGCCAAAAAACTCCAGACGATAAGGTGCCTCTGCTGAGCGCTCAAAAATGTCTAAGATGTCTCCTCTTAGACTATATTCTCCCTGACTTAAAACTTGAGACACCTTCTTGTATCCTGTTCTTGACAGGATCTTGACAAGATTGTTTAGGTCATATTCTTGTCCAACTGTCAAATTTATGTTGATCTTTTTAAAATCAATGGGATTAGGCAAGAGTAATTTGCTAGCCGCTACATTAGTAACTAGAATTCCAGACTTTTGATTATCTATTAAAAAGTTTAGAGCATCTAATCTCGAAAATATTTTCTCCTGTGAGGCAAAGACAAATTCTGCTATAGGAGTATCATCTGCTAAGAAAGTATAGACCTTGTCTTCTCCCAACAAAGAAATCAAATCGCTAGCCAAACGATCTGCTTCATTTTGACTAGAAGTCAGCACAAGGATTTTCTCTGCTTCTTCTAATCCAGCCGCTATAGTAATTGCTTTTGTTGATGCAGACAATCCCATTATCAACTGTCTGCTGTTTTTATGGAGATTTTTCTTCCAATCTGAAATTTGCTGGTTTTGATAAAATAAGTCAATCAGGTTCATTTTATTATCCATTGTATTTCTGCATAGTTTGTTCAAAATTGCCTGACTGTAAATAATAATTTACAGCATTGTCAACCTTATCAAGAGTCTTCAGAATTGTTATATAATCATCTGTATCAAATTTTCCTAGAACATGGTGAACCACTGTCATGCCTTCTTTAGGACGGCCAATCCCTATCTTTATCCGTTTAAATTCTTGACTTCCAATGTGTTTGATAATAGATTTAATACCGTTATGGCCACCAGCTGAACCCTTGCTGCGCAAACGAATCTTACCAACTTCCATATCCAAATCATCATAGATGACCAATAAATCCTCTATATCTAAACCATAGTATGCTAGTAAAGCTTGAACGGCCTTTCCGCTCTCATTCATAAATGTAGTTGGTTTGACAAAATAAACTTTTTCACCATTTAGAAAAGTAGAGGCGATATCTGCTTGAAAGATTTTATCAGCTGTAAACTTTAAATCAAGATCTTTACAAATCTTGTCAACTAGCATAAAACCAATATTATGCTTGGTTTCGATATATTTTTCTCCTGGATTTCCCAGACCGACTATTAACTTTACCATTTTTCTCCTTTATAAAAGCCAAAAGGGCTGGAAAAAATTTTCCAACCTAGAATTTTTAAACTTTACAAATACTTTACACATTAAATCTAAATTCCATAATATCGCCATCTTGAACGATATATTCTTTTCCTTCTTCGCGCAAACGTCCAGCTTCTTTAACTGCTTTTTCGCTACCATAGTGCACTAGGTCATCATAAGACATAGTGACTGCTCGAATAAAGCCTTTTTCAAAGTCTGAGTGAATAATGCCAGCTGCTTGCGGAGCTTTCATTCCACGCTTAAAGGTCCAAGCACGCACTTCCTTTTCACCAGCTGTAAAGTAGGTTCCAAGTCCCAACAGATGATAAGCTGCTCTGGTCAGTTTATCCACACCTGATTCTGTCAAGCCGATAGCTTCCAGAAATTCTGACTTATCTTCATCGTCCAATTCAGAAATTTCTTCCTCTGCACGCGCTGAAATGACAACAACTTCAGCTTTTTCTGTAGCTGCAAATTCACGAATCTGTTTCACATAGTCAATATTATCTGGATCAGCTACCTCATCTTCACTGACATTGGCCACATAGAGAACTGGCTTAGTCGTTAAGAGAAAGAGCCCTTTGACAATTTTTTGTTCTTCTTCTGTGAATTCAATTGTGCGAGCTGACAGACCATCTTCCAGGACAGGCTTAATTTTCTGTAAAACATTAAATTCTGCCACTGAATCCTTATCTTTTTGGGTCCGAGCCATCTTCTCTACACGCGCATAGCGTTTGTTAATACTTTCTAGGTCTGCTAAAATCAATTCTAGATTAATGGTCTCAATATCAGCCATTGGATCTACAAATTCAGACTCACGACCTTGTTCCCGCATGACATTTTCATCATCAAAGGCACGTACTACATGGACGATAGCATCTACTTCGCGGATATTGGCTAAGAATTTATTCCCTAGTCCTTCTCCTTTTGAAGCACCTTTCACAATTCCAGCAATATCAGTAAATTCGAATGTTGTTGGAACTTTCTTCTGTGGTTTGATGAGTTCTGTTAATTTATCCAAACGAGCATCCGGAACTTCTACCCGCCCGACATTTGGATCAATTGTCGCAAAAGGGTAATTAGCTGCTTCTGCACCTGCTTTTGTAATTGCATTAAATAAAGTTGACTTACCAACATTGGGTAAACCAACGATTCCTGCTGTCAAAGCCATTCTTATCTTCTCCATTCATCTTTTCAATCCAAACCATTATACCATAAATCCTTATCCTAAACAGCGGATTTAAGTTATTTTTTCTAGCTTTCTTTACAAAAATGTAAAATAAATTGAAGAAAAAAATGGTATAATATAGCTAATATTCTTATTAAAGGAGTCTCTAATGAAAAAGAATACTTTCAAAACACTTTTTCTTTCCTTCCTTACGGTTTCCGCTTTGTTTGTTTTAGCTGCCTGCAGCAGTCCTAAAAAAGCTTATTTCCAGCTGATTGACCAAAATACTAAGCAAGATAGCCGCATCACTGTTGAATATAAAGGTGATGAGCTTCTTATAAACGAAACAAACAACACCTTCTACTATAAACCAGTTGGCTTGACAAAAGACACTGCTAAAGAGCAGACAGAAGCCTATGCTAAATCTATTGAGGGTATCAAAGGATTAACTCATAAAATTGAGTACAAAGATGATTATTTAACTGAAAAACTGACAATTGATTTTAGTAAAGCTGATATTGAAGAACTACAAAGTAAGCAGCTTCTTCAAACATCTGGTAATCAAAAAGCAGATTATATCAGCTATAAAGAAACTGCTAAATTACTCGAAAAAGCAGGTTATAAAGAAGTTAAAGACGGTAAATTTGAAGATCTTAAATAAAAGCAAAAGGGATAGGACTAAAAAAGTCCTATCCCTTTTTGATTGAAAAATAAGAAAATCAAATCTAAATCTGCCGTTCAGCAATGCAAATTAGTTTTCCACAATTGTATTTACGATGATTTTTAGTTCAATCAATTATTTTCTTCATTTTTCTTTCAAAATCGTGACGACTCATCATCACAAGATGTTCACAATTGGTGCAACGAATTTTGATATCTGCACCAACCCTTGTGATTTCCCAGCGATTCGCATTTTTCCCAGTCGCTTTAATAGTGCAGGCATGCGGCTTTTTCATTTCTACAAAATGACCAATTTCATACATTTTCTTTCTCCTTTCAAGGAACTAGCATAGTTCAGGAAGAAAACTTAAGCATCTATCATACTTTGTAAATGAAAAGAGCTTAGAACCAAGAATTAAAAATCTTTAACTTGGCCCACTGCTTTTCATCTTAATTAGTTCTGACAGGTGTAATTAGCTGAATAAAGTTTTCTGTGTCTTCACTCGGTACCAAGGTGAAAGGACGAACGGATGAGATAAAACTAATCGTTACTTTTTCACTGTCAATGGCCTTCAAAGCATCGATCAGATAAGTTGGATTAAAGCTAATGGTCAAATCTTCGCCAGTTACACTTTCTGTATCAATTTCTTCGTTAACACGGCCAACCTCTGGTGAATTTACATGGGCACTGACAATACCGCCTGCAATCTCCAGTTTAACTGTTCCATTCTGTGTAGCATTAGACAAGAGACGAGCGCGTTCCATAGCTGCACGTAAATCAGAAGTATTAAAAGTAAGGACACTCGTAAATTCAGTTGGAATCAAACGATCTGTATCTGGATAATTTCCTTCTAAGAGGCGGGTGTAGAAGCTGATATTTTCGCTTCTGAAAAGAATTTGATTGTTAGCAAAGAAAACCTCTACCGTTTCAATTTCATCGGTAAAAACAGCCGTAAATTCACGTAAAGAGCGACTTGGAATGACTACGTCAAAATTATCTCCGTTTTTCTCTAGAGTAATTTTCTTTTGACTCATTCTGTGGGAGTCTGTCGCAACTGTTTTCAAAGAACGGTTATCTGTCAAAACAAAGTGAACACCAGTTAAAATTGGACGGCTTTCCTGAACACTGGCTGCAAAGGCTGTTTCGTTAATGACATCTTTGAGAATTTTTGTTTCAAGAACCAAGGGATTGCTGGCAGAAATTTCCTGGATTCGTGGATACTGGTCAGCGTCTTTTCCTTTCAGGGTAATCTCTGATTTGCCGCTAGTCAAGACGATTTGTTTTTGTTCAATTTCTTTAAAATCCAAAATAATATCTGGCAGGCTAGAAACAACATTAATAAAGAAAGTCGCTTCTAATAAAATTGAGCCTGTTGAGTTGACAAGCAAGCCTGCATTTTTATTTTGAGTAGAAATAAAGTTTTCAATTGACACTTGACCATTTGAACCGATTAAGGTGATTCCTTCTTTGGTAACATCGATTTTCACAGTAGAAAGAATAGGAATTGCATTTTTATGACTGATAGCCCTTTTAGTGGTATTTAAAGCTTGTAAGAAGAGATTTTTATTAATAGAAAAATGAATCATGGGATCTCCTTTTTATTTATTTATGATTATAAGATTAATAGTAATAGTAGTTTGTGTGAATTATGTGGAAAAATAGCTTCGTCCTTATTCTAACAAGTTTTGAGACTTGTTCACAAAGTGTGGATAAGTTTTGAAAAAATTCTGTAGTTTTCCACACGCTATTTTATTTTATTCTTGATGCTTTCAATTTCTAAACGCAAATTGTCGTCTGATTCAATCATGGTTTTGATTTTTCCATGTGCATGGATAACAGTCGTATGATCTTTCCCGCCAAATTCACGACCAATTTTAGGCAGACTGTTGTCAGTCAGCTCACGAGTCAGATACATAGCTACCTGCCTAGCTAAAACGATATTTTGTACTCGGCGGCTACCTTTCATCTCTTTGACACTAACACCATAGAATTTCCCAACTTCAGACTGAATCTTATCAATCGGGATAACTGTTACCTGGCTTGAATCCTGCTTGCGTGCTCGAATAGCCTCTGCTGCGATATCAATAGTGATTTCTTTTAGATGTCGAACTCTAGCGATGAGACTGATATCATTCAAAGCGCCTTCCAAGTCGCGGACATTGGAGTCGAATTGTCCTGCAAGATATTCTAAGGTATCATTCGGGAAAATATAATCTAAGTCTTCAATTTTGTTTCGCAGAATTGCAATGCGTGTTTCAAAATCTGGCGGTGTAATATTCTGAGTTAATCCCCATTTGAAACGTGTTACCAAGCGTTCTTCCAAATTGTCCAGATGATCAGGACTGCGGTCGCTGGTTAAAACAATCTGTTTATTTTCACCATGAAGAGCATTGAAAGTGTTGAAAAATTCTTCCTGAGTTGAAACTTTTTTTCCTCCCAAAGATTGAATGTCATCAATCAGCAGAAGATCCAGACTACGATAGATTTTTTTAAAGCTATCCATCTCTCCCAATCTTAAATGTTCAAGGAAGTCGTTAATAAAGGTTTCAGCCGGTATATACTTGACACGCGCATCTGGAATATTTTCTAAAATTTGATTGCCAATAGCATTTAATAAATGAGTTTTGCCTAGGCCAGGTCCTCCATAGATAAAAAGAGGATTATAGGTTGTGGCTAGATTCTCAGACACCGCCAAGGCAGCAGCTTTAGCCCAGATATTTCCGTCTCCCTGAACAAAATTGTCAAAGGTATATTTTGACTTTAATCCAGTATCAATAGGTGGCAAGCTTGGCTGAACAGTGCTGATTTGAGGACTGGTTACTGCAGATTTCGGAGTTTCAGTGTTAGTTTCTTCTTCAAAAATATACTTTCCCGCAATCTGATCATTAAAAATCTCAAATCCTGCAGTAAGAATAACTCCTACTAAGTTTTGTTCCCAAAATAGTTGTTTCACTGGACTATCTAGGAAAATAATAGCTTGTTTTTCTTCAACTTTAACAAGCTTGGCTTCAGCAACAAAGAAATCATAAGTTGTCTGTTTTAGCTGAGCATGAGCCAATTCTAAAATACGATTCCAAAAGTCCTGTTCTTTGGTCATAACTTCCCTCCTTTTCTATAATTTTCTGATTCATACGCATCTTATTTTATCATAAAGGTTCAAAGTTTTCCACAAGAACTGGAAAAGAATTCACATTGTTAGCTGAAGTTATCCACAGAATGTGAATAAAGCTAAAATTTCTTATTTTAATAAGCTTCCTAATTAATTTAACAGTGGATAATTTTGTTATTTTTAAAAAAGAAAATAACAGTTTTATTTAAAACTGTTTATAATTCTTTGATATTCTTCTTCGCTTTCAAAAGGAATAATCAGCTTTCCTTTACTCTGGTTTTTTAACTGAATAGAAACTTCCAGACCGAGAATTTTTTTAATTTTTTCCTCTTCAGATTTAGCAAATAGTTCTTTATTAGGTTTCTTTTTGAGACTCTTTTTTTGCTGAAGAAGCTTTTCGACTGCTCGAACCGATAAATCTTCTCTACATATCTTTTCCAGCCATAGTAACTGTTCCTCTTCTTTCAAGGGAACCAGCAGGCGAGCATGTCCTTGAGAAATCTCTTCTTCCTTTATAGCTTGACGAACTTCTTTGGATAATTGTAAAAGTCTGACAATATTGCTAATATAGGGTCTAGATTTTCCCATGATTTTAGCAATTTCATCATGTGTCAAGCCTTTGTCAATCAAATTTTGATAAGACTCAGCCTCTTCTATAGGATTCAAGTCTTCTCTTTGAAGATTTTCGATAATAGCCTGTTTCAGCATTTCATCATCAGATAATTCTTTTACGACAGCTGGGATTGTTTCTAGGCCAAGAAAAGAGGCAGCTCTAAATCTCCGTTCTCCTGCTAAAATTTCATAACCAAAAAGTGAAGATTTCCGAAGAATGATTGGCTGAATGAGACCATTTTCTTTGATTGATGACGCTAATTCCTCAATCTTTTTTTGTGAAAATTGTTTACGAGGCTGATAAGGATTGGTTCGAATGTCTTTAAGTGCAATATATTGAAAGTTTTCCATTTGTATATAGAATAACACACCTTTACGATTGTGTAAAGGTGTGTTGACAATCTTGTAAATAAGTTAATTTGAGCTTAACTCTTTTGTTGATTTAGTGAGTTTGATTTTGACTGTTTGAGATTTACCATCTCGGTAATAAGTAATCTCTACCTCATCTCCAATACTATGCTTGTAGAGAGCAGACTGAAGGTCACTAGTGGATTCCACATCTGTGTTATCTACTTTTGTAATGACATCATTTTTTTGAAGCTTGCCATCAGCAGGCATCCCTTGCTGAACAGAGCGAACAAGAATACCTGATTTCACTGAAGAAGGAAGATTTAATTTAGAAAAATCAGAAGTTGTTAGATTAGATAAATCCATCATTTGAATTCCTAAAGCAGGACGTGTGACTGTTCCATTTTTCTCTAGTTGATTGATAATATTTACGACATCATTAGACGGAATCGCAAATCCCATCCCTTCAACAGAGGTTTGCCCATTTGTTGAAATCTTACTTGAAGTAATCCCAATAACTTGTCCTTGGATGTTAATCAACGGGCCGCCAGAGTTACCAGGATTAATTGCAGCATCTGTTTGCAGTGCAGTTGTTGAAATATTTTCACCATTTTCAGATTGTAACGTAACGTTTCTGCCTAAACTAGAAATAATTCCTTGTGTTACAGAGTTAGCATATTCTGTTCCAAGAGGACTTCCGATAGCGATAGCTGTCTCACCAACTGTCAGAGAACCAGAATCTCCAAATTCTGCGACATCAGTTACTTTTTCAGAGTTAATTTTAACGACAGAGATATCTGAATAAACATCTGATCCAACTACTTCACCTGGAACCTTGTTTCCATCAGCTAGCAAGATATCTACATTAGTTGATCCGTTCAGAACGTGGGTGTTGGTTACCAGATAGGCTGATTTTCCGTCTTTTTTATAAATTACACCAGAACCTTCACTGGAGATTTGTGATTCATCGTTGGAAGATTCATCATTGATAACGCTGCTGGAAGATTCAGCATAAGTAATTACTGAAACAACCGCATTTTGAACCTTTTTCACAGCTTCTGAAATGTCTGTAGAGTTTTTATATGAATTAGATACACTAGTTGGTGAATTTCCATTCATTTTTACACGTGAAGTTACTAATGTAGTAACATAATTCCCTAAACTTCCGCCGATAAAACCTACAATTAACACTGCAAAAAGCAATAAAGCCTTTTTGATGGCATTTGAAGAGTTTTTCATGTTTTCCTCCTTGAATTACAATTGATGAAATTATAGTTAGCTAAACTTAATTATAACTTAAATCCTCTAAGTTTTCCACACCTTGTGGAAAACTTAGAAAAACTGTTGATAGGCATTAGAAAATACACAGATTAACCGATTCCCAGATAAATTTTACTTGTTAATAAAGTGTGAAGTATAGATGAATATGATAGAATAAACTTATGAAAATAAAACTTGTAACAGTTGGAAAACTGAAAGAAAAATATTTAAAGGATGGAATTGCTGAATATATGAAGCGTCTCAATCGATTCTGCAAGGTGGAAATGATTGAGCTAGTGGATGAAAAAACACCTGATAAAGCTAGTGATTTAGAAAATCAGCAGATTCTTGAAAAAGAAGGAAATAAAATTCTGGCTAAAATCAATGAGCGTGAATTTGTTATTGTTTTGGCAATTGAAGGAAAGCAATTTCCGTCAGAAAAGTTTAGTCAGCTCATGATGGATACTACAGTGCATGGCTTTTCTGATATCACTTTTGTTATTGGCGGAAGTTTAGGTTTATCTCCTGCAGTAAAAAAACGGGCAAATCTTCTGATGAGTTTTGGCAAATTAACCTTACCTCATCAACTGATGCGCCTTGTTTTAATAGAGCAGATCTATCGAGCTTTTATGATTCAGCAGGGGAGTCCTTATCATAAGTAATCTTGACGGCAACCCTATTTTCTGATAGAATGAGATGGTATTGGTCTCATAGCTCAGCTGGATAGAGCATTCGCCTTCTAAGCGAACGGTCGCAGGTTCGAATCCTGCTGAGATCAGAAATGTAAAAAATGCGAAATATTTTACAATATTTCGTGTTTTTTTCTTCTATTTTTTTGGTATAATGTCATTTTGGGGATAAAAAATGACATTTCAGGGAAAATTGTCACTAACTCTTTCTATTTTTCTATAATGATAAATGTAAGGTGACTTACAAGATAAAAAGATAGGAGATAGTTATGAAAATCTATTCTTTTCAAATTGCTGCAAATAGCAATTCACTTGTTCAAACCTTTTGGGATTTAAGAGGTGTTCCAAATCCATGGGGTTGGATTTTTGGAAGATAAGAATTTTAAAGTTTAGGGGAGAAATTTATGTCACTTGAAATAATTGGATTAATTATTCATCCTTTTATTAATGTAGCTGCATTTTTAGTGATTTTATCAAAAATCACTAAAATTAAGCATACTCGCTTTTTTGTAGCTGTTTGCTTTGGTCTTGAGATTATAGTTCCGTTTATAATTGCTTTTTTAGGACACATATTTTCATTTTCTAGCACAATTCCATCATATACACTGTCATTTTTTCTCCCTCTATTTTTAGTTTGGTATTTTTGTAGAGTTGAAAAAATTAAAAAATATCAATCTTTCTTACTTTCCTTCTTTTTATGTCTGTCAATTGATAGTTCTACTACTTTCTTTTCTGTTATTATTTCATCTGTTTTAGGAGATGATTTTGTAGCTCAGTACATGGGCTTGTTTCTGACATGTATCAACTTACTTTCCTTGTTATTTATGGTAAAGGTTATTGATATTTTTGATTTCAGAATAGATTATCTTAAAAGAAGTTTCTTTAAATCTCAGATTCTGATGATTAGTAGTTTATATGCAATGAATTGGCTGATTTTAAATCTCTCTCATTGGATTAGTAATATATGCCATTATAGTTTTTGTAACCTCAAAATCTGAATTTGCTACTATGACTTTTAAATATAAAGTATCAGCACTTGATTTTATCGATAAAGATATCAACAATGATGCTTTTAAAAATAGAATCAAAGACAGTATTCTTTACACTAAGAGTACACTAATTGAAAATACCAATATGGTAGATTATTTTGAATATAGTTATCGTGGCAATGATGTTCGAATGCCTTATAACGATATTTTGTATATCGAAACGACAGGGAGCTCTCATAAACTTCGGATTGTCGGTAAAAATTTTCTCAAGGAGTTTTATGGAACGATAACAGATATTCAAGAAAAAGATCAGCAATTTAAACGATTTTTTTCACCACATAAATCTTATCTGGTTAATATTGGCAACATTGTTGATTATGACAAGAAAAATCGAGAAATTATTTTTTACGAAAATCATCGCTGTCCGGTCACTCGTTTAAGAGTGAAATATCTGAAAGATATTTTCGAAAATAAAGGGAAAAGAGTTGACAAAGCTTAAAAACCTGATATAATGGAATATGTTCTGAAAGAGAGCATACCATATGGTCCGTTGGTCAAGGGGTTAAGACACCGCCTTTTCACGGCGGTAACACGGGTTCGAATCCCGTACGGACTATATTATCCGGCATAGCTCAGTTGGTAGTAGCGCATGACTGTTAATCATGATGTCGTAGGTTCGAGTCCTACTGCCGGAGCTAGAGACACTCCTAGTGAGTGTTTTTTTTATTGTTCAAGAAAAGGCCTTCACTAGCATTTTAATGAAGAGCCTTATTTTTTTATATTGGTAAGGATCTGTTTTTTGATATATTTATATTCTCTGTCGTTTCCTACGTAGAAAATTATAGCAAACAAATAAGATTATGCCAGATATGAAGGCAATGCCACCTTCTTTCAGTCCATTAGGAATGAAAGTGAGGACAACATTTCCTTCTCCTTTTTTCACATCTAATTTCATAAAGCCATTTTGAGCTCGTTTTAGCGTGACAGGCTTCCCGTTCAGAGTGGCTGACCATCCCTTATCATAAGGAATGGTAAAGAATAATGAAGTATCCTTTTCCGCTCTATAGTTTGTTTTTACTGTGTTTAAATCAGTAATTGTGGAAACGGGCTGCTCTTTTAATTTTTGAATGACATTTTGATATTGCTCAGTATTAACGGCAAAAAATTCTGGCGTATCAAAAGAAACTGTCGAATTGTCTGGGAATGTAAAGTGAATAGATACTGTTTGACTTTGACTGAAATAGCCAGCATTAAAGAAAGGAAAAACATTATTAGTTGTATAACGTTCTGTAAAGTTGTTGACAGTAATGTCAATATCTGTCTGTTCATCATTACTAAAATCAATCCCAGCAACATTAACATATAGTTGACTGTTAGCAGGTACATTGACAGTATAGATTACACTAGCAAAGCTTGTATTGTTTTCTCTGTCAACATCCACAGTCACTCTGTTACCAATTTGCTTGACATTTTCATTAGTAGTTATAGCATCTACTTTATCATAATATTTAAAATCAAAGCCAGTTAATTGATTCAAAAATTCTGTTTGATTATCTAGGGTCAAATTTGTAAACTTGACATCCTGATAAACATCATTGGTCAGAAAAGCTAAACCAAGTGCAGCATCATTTTGGTAGAGAGACATTTCTTTTTCAGTTTTCTCAGGAAGAAAACCAAATTTTTGAGGATCTGTTTCAGATAGATTGTAGCGAACACCAAAAATACTGTCCATTAAAATACTGTTGTTTTGATAACGGAGATTCAGATTTGTTCCTGCTGATTTAAAACCAAGTTTATCTAAAGTAGAACTTGCCTGAGTATTTCGAACAGATGAGAATTGGGAAATTCCATTGTAGTTGAATTTCATACTGTCATTTCCCGTTTGTGGATTCAATCTTTCAGTTCTAAAAAAGTCAATATTTTCCTTTTTGGAATAATTGACAAGCTTGTCAATCTCGTCAAGGTGACTGGCATATGAAGAACGAGTGGCAAATACCCATTCTTTAGCAATTCCTCCAACTTGATAATAGGAATTAAGCGACAATTCAAAAGTAACAAAGAAAAGCAAGACAGGGAGAATGATTTTTGTTTGAATCGAAGATTTTGCTAAGACAAAGCTAATCAAGAGATAAGCCAGCAGAAATTCTAATGTTAGAATATAATTCTCAGGACCCAAAAAGTCATACTGTTTTCTCTGAATAAACGTCATAATGAATCCGAGGCTGAGCAAAGTGAAACTAATGGCAACATTCATTACTTTCACATCTTTCCAACGATTTAAAGTTTCAGCAGCCATATAGATAACTACCAGAGAAAATAACCAAGAATAACGGTGAAGAAACATGTTCGGAGCATGCATTCCCTGCCAAAGTAAGTCTAAATATTGAAGATAAAAACTAGCTATGAAAACTGCAATGAGTAAAAAGTAGAAAAGTTTCACGTGAAACTTAACAGATTTTAAGGTGAAAAATAAGATAGCCAGAATCAATGGGAAGGTGCCGACATAAATCATAGGGATAGAACCATACTTGGTTGTATCAAAACTGCCAATAAAATTTTTAGCAAACACATCTAAGAACCAACTTTTTTCTGTCAACAATAACGAAACTTTTGTTAAGGTTTCACCATGAGTACTTATATCTAGGTAAGTTGGCAGAATCATGATTAGGCTAGTCAGACCTGCTAAAGCAGATACGACTGTAAAGTCAAGTAAACTTTTAATTCTATTTTTGAAATCCCAAGATAATTGAAGAAGGTACCAAAAGACCAAAAAGATCGCCATCATATATCCAAAATAATAGTTTTGGATGAAGAGAATTGACAATGTTGTAAAGTATAGTACTCTGCCTTTTCCAGTTATCAACCTATGTAAACCTAGGACTATCAAAGGTGCAAGGATAAACACATCTAGCCAGGTTTTAATTTCCAATTGACTGACTGAAAAACTCATTAAAGAAAATGAAGTTGAAAGAGTGATGATGAGTAAAGTTGGAATCTTTTTAAATATTCCTTTGATACTGATAAAGGTAGAAAGTCCAATTAATCCGAACTTGATTAAGGTAAATAGATAGACGGCATCTGGCATTGATTTCAAATCAAAGAAATAAACCAAAGGAGATAGGAAGCTACCTAAATAATAACTGGATAAAGCATAGAAATTCTGTCCAAGTCCACTGGAGAAAGTATAGAAAATACTATCTGTGCCATGAAGAATATTTCTTAGGTTGGTATCAAAAATGACATATTGATGAAAGCCGTCACCAAGCAAGGGAGACGTTTCGCTATTCCAGTAAATTCCATACATCAAGTAGACAAAGAACATGATGAAAAATGGAAGAAAGAAGGCACAAAAATAAGGCCAATTTTTTTTAAAATATTCTTTAATGTGATTCATATTTCTTATATAGAAAGAGGCAGAAACGTTGTTTCATGCCTCTGTAAAGCTTTGTAAACGTAAATTGACAAGGAATTAATCTTTCCAAAGTTCTTTGACTTTTGCCTGAACTTCTTGATTTTCCAAGAATTCATCATAGGTTTCGTCAATGCGGTCAATCACACCATTTTTAGATAGGACAATGATATGGTTGGCCAAGGTTTGAATAAATTCATGGTCGTGACTGGCAAAAATAATGGATCCTTTGAAGTTTTTCAAGCCATCATTTAAGCTGGAGATTGATTCCAAATCTAAGTGATTGGTTGGATCGTCCAAGACTAAAACGTTGGATTTAAGCAACATCAGCTTAGATAGCATAACCCGAACTTTTTCTCCTCCTGACAAGACATTGACAGACTTGTTAACTTCATCTCCTGAGAAAAGCATGCGTCCAAGGAAACCTCGGAGGAAGGTGTTATCATCCTCTTCTTTGCTAGCAAATTGACGCAGCCAGTCAAGGATTGATTCACCACTAGCGAAGTCACGAGAATTATCTTTTGGTAGGTAAGATTGACTGGTTGTGACACCCCACTTGACAGTTCCTTCATACTCAATATCACCCATCAAAGCACGAATCAAAGCTGTTGTTTGGATGTCGTTTTGGCCAATCAAAGCTGTTTTATCGCCAGGACGTAAAATGAAGTTGATATTATCAAGAATAGTTTCTCCGTCTATCTTGACAGAAAGATTTTCCACTGTCAAGAGATCATTACCGATCTCACGTTCTGCTTTGAAGCTGATAAATGGGTATTTACGGCTAGATGGAACAATTTCTTCTAACTCAATCTTGTCAAGCATCTTTTTACGAGAAGTTGCTTGTTTTGATTTTGAAGCATTGGCAGAAAAACGAGCAACAAATTCTTGAAGTTGCTTGATTTTTTCTTCTGCTTTGGCATTTCGGTCAGCGAGCAGCTTAGCCGCTAGTTCACTTGATTCTTTCCAGAAATCATAGTTTCCGACATAGAGCTTGATTTTTCCAAAGTCAAGGTCGGCCATATGAGTGCAGACTTTATTCAAAAAGTGGCGGTCGTGGGATACAACAATAACTGTATTGTCAAAATCGATAAGAAAGTCTTCCAGCCAAGTAATAGACTGAATATCCAAACCGTTAGTTGGCTCGTCCAGAAGTAAGACATCAGGTTTACCAAAAAGGGCTTTGGCTAAGAGTACTTTAACCTTGTCTCCGTTAGAGAGCTCGCTCATATTTTGGTAGTGAAGATCTTCCGGAATATTGAGATTTTGCAATAATTGTGAGGCTTCACTTTCAGCTTCCCAGCCACCTAGTTCAGCAAACTCTCCCTCAAGCTCGGCCGCACGTACACCGTCTTCATCAGAAAAATCAGGCTTCATATAAATAGCATCTTTTTCTTTCATGATGTTGTAGAGATGCTCATTTCCCATGATTACAACATCAATAGCCCGTTCTTCTTCATAGTCAAAGTGGTTCTGGCGAAGGACTGAAAGACGTTCATTTGGTCCTAGAGAAATGTGGCCTGTTGTTGGCTCGATATCACCAGCTAAAATTTTTAAAAAGGTTGATTTTCCAGCGCCGTTAGCTCCAATCAATCCATAAGTATTTCCTTCTGTAAATTTGATGTTGACTTCATCAAACAATTTTCGGTCACTGAAACGCAGTGATACATCTGATACTGTAAGCAATGTCTTTCTCCTATATATATAATCTTCTTCATTTTACTAGAAAACAGAACTTTTTTCAAATAATTCTGAGATAAAAAGTAAAAAACGAAGCCAAAAGAAAAAAGGATATTAGAATGAACTAAGACTTTTAGGTTTTACAGCCAGAATAGTTTGTAAATTAAGTTTACAAATACTGTAAAGGGATGTCAATCAAGCTGTAAAAACTGGATTTTTCGCTTTTTTCTAGAAACTTCTTTCTCATTTTCATTGAAAATGATATAATGAACTCATTATAAATTGAGGAGTAATAAATGACTAAACCAATTATTTTAACAGGAGATCGTCCGACAGGAAAATTGCATATTGGTCATTATGTAGGAAGTTTACGGAATCGCGTGCTTTTGCAGGATCAAGGTAAATATGAGATGTTCGTATTTTTGGCAGATCAGCAAGCTTTGACTGATCATGCAAAGGATCCTCAGACAATTGTTGAGTCTATTGGTAATGTAGCTTTAGATTATCTAGCGGCTGGATTGGATCCTGAAAAAGTAACTATTTTTATTCAAAGTCAGATTCCTGAGTTGGCAGAGTTGTCAATGTATTATATGAATTTGGTGTCATTAGCTCGTCTTGAGCGTAATCCTACTGTCAAGACAGAGATTGCGCAAAAAGGATTTGGTGAAAGTTTGCCGACTGGATTTTTAGTTTATCCAATTTCTCAGGCAGCAGATATCACTGCTTTTAAAGCTAATTATGTACCAGTAGGACATGATCAAAAACCTATGATTGAGCAAACTCGGGAGATTGTTCGCTCCTTTAACAATGCTTATCAGACAGATGTTTTGGTAGAACCGGAAGGGATTTATCCTGAAAATGAAGCAGCTGGACGTTTGCCTGGATTGGATGGCAATGCTAAGATGTCTAAATCTCTTAATAACGGTATTTATCTGGCAGATGATATGGATATTCTGCAAAAGAAAGTTATGAGCATGTATACAGATCCTAATCATATCAGAGTTGAAGATCCTGGAAAAGTTGAGGGAAATATGGTCTTTCATTATCTGGATGTTTTTGGTCGCCCCGAAGATGCTGCTGATATTGCTGCAATGAAAGAGCATTATCAAAGAGGTGGTCTGGGAGATGTCAAAACCAAACGCTATCTGTTAGAAATTTTAGAGCGAGAGTTAGGTCCGATTCGTGAGCGTCGTGTGGAGTTTGCTAAAGATATGGATCAGGTCTATCAGATGCTGCAAGAAGGATGCGACAAGGCACGTCAAACTGCCGCTCAGACTCTTTCAGAAGTGAAGTCTGCGATGGGGATTAATTATTTTAAATAACGAATATTATTGATTATAAATCACAAAAACTATCGTTTTTAGTTTAAAAAATGATGGTTTTTATTTTTTGTGTAATAATGATTGACAATTTCCTATAGAATGGTATGATATTAACAACAAAAATACCAACTCTTATTCAAAGAAAATTGAAGTTCAAGTTTCTTTGGGTATTAGTTTAATAAAAAGGAAAAGAGGAAACTGTGGATGTCTAACTGGGACACTAAATTTTTGAAAAAAGGTTTTACCTTTGATGATGTGCTGCTGATTCCAGCTGAAAGCCATGTACTGCCCAACGATGCTGATTTGAGTACCAAGCTTGCTGAGAATCTGACCTTGAATATCCCAATTATTACTGCCGCTATGGACACTGTTACAGAGAGTCAGATGGCTATCGCTATTGCCCGTGCCGGTGGTCTTGGAGTTATCCACAAAAATATGTCTATTGAGCAACAGGCTGATGAAGTTCGAAAGGTTAAACGTTCTGAGAATGGCGTTATCATTGATCCTTTTTTCCTAACGCCAGAGCATACGATTGCTGAAGCAGATGAACTGATGGGACGTTATCGTATCAGTGGTGTTCCTGTTGTAGAAACTCTTGAAAATCGTAAGTTAGTAGGTATTCTAACTAATCGTGATTTGCGTTTTATTTCTGACTATGATCAACCTATTTCTCGTCATATGACCAGTGAGAATCTTGTAACGGCGCCTGTTGGTACAGATTTAGGAACTGCAGAGCGCATTTTGCAGGAGCACCGGATTGAAAAGTTGCCTTTGGTTGATGATAAGGGCTGCCTTTCAGGTTTGATTACCATTAAAGATATTGAAAAGGTTATTGAGTTTCCAAATGCTGCTAAAGATGAGTTTGGTCGTCTTTTGGTCGCTGGTGCTGTCGGTGTTACTTCAGATACTTTCGAACGTGCAGAAGCTCTCTTTGAAGCGGGTGCAGATGCGATTGTTATTGATACTGCTCATGGCCACTCAGCTGGAGTTTTGCGCAAGATTGCTGAGATTCGTGCTCATTTCCCTGATCGCACCTTGATTGCTGGAAATATTGCAACTGCTGAGGGTGCGCGTGCACTTTTTGATGCAGGTGTGGATGTTGTTAAGGTCGGAATTGGTCCTGGTTCTATCTGTACAACCCGTGTCATTGCTGGTGTTGGTGTTCCTCAAGTAACTGCTATTTATGATGCAGCTGCTGTGGCGCGTGAATATGGAAAAGCCATCATTGCTGATGGTGGGATTAAGTATTCTGGAGATATTGTTAAGGCTTTGGCTGCAGGTGGAAATGCTGTTATGCTGGGTTCAATGTTTGCAGGAACAGACGAAGCGCCAGGCGAGACAGAAATCTTCCAAGGTCGGAAATTTAAGACTTACCGTGGTATGGGATCTATCGCCGCTATGAAGAAGGGCTCTAGTGACCGTTACTTCCAAGGTTCTGTCAATGAAGCGAATAAGCTAGTTCCAGAAGGAATTGAAGGCCGTGTGGCATACAAGGGTGCTGCTGCAGATATTGTCTTCCAGATGCTTGGTGGTATCCGCTCTGGAATGGGCTACGTTGGTGCTGCAAATCTGCAAGAACTTCACGATAATGCTCAGTTTATTGAGATGAGTGGCGCTGGATTGAAGGAAAGCCACCCTCATGATGTGCAAATTACAAATGAAGCCCCTAACTATTCAGTTCAATAAAAAATAAAACGAGGTCGGGAATTTTTCCTAACCTCGCTTTAAATTTACGCTTTAAATTGACATATATTTACAATTCAAAAGGCTATAATAGCTGTTCTAATAACAATTCGATATAATTCGTTTACATTATAAGCAATATTTTGTAAATTAAATTTACAAAAACGTAAAGTTTGTGTAATGCTAGGATTGAGATACAATTTGTCCTTGCTGGATGGTGAAAATTTTTATATCTTGTGGAAGATTTTTTAAATGTTCTAAAGTTGTTGTAGTAATGAAAGTTTGAATATCCTGAGAGATAGTTTCTAATAATTTTAGTTGACGGTTATTGTCAAGTTCGCTCATTACATCGTCAAGCAACAAAATAGGTGTTTCCTTTGTAATGCTTTCTATTAACTTGATTTCGGCTAGTTTCAGTGATAAAACAAGACTGCGATGCTGACCTTGGCTACCAAAGTTGGCATCCATCTGGTTGATAAAAAAAGCAATATCGTCACGATGAGGACCAACACCTGTATTTTTTTTGAATAGATCACGTTTACGGCTGCTTATTAAGGAAGAGCGGTAAGTTTCTTCTAAATTGTCAATTTGGTGTAAAGGAATAGATGACAGATACTTGACAGTCAATTTTTCCAAATTTTGAGAGATGTCCCAGTGCTTGTCTTGGGCAAAGCTTTCTAATTTTTGCAAAAAATCCAACCGATGCTTTATGACACGACAGCCATAGTCAACCAGCTGTTCATCAAGGACAGTCAAGAAAGTTTCGTCAACTTTATCATTAGCTTTCAGATAGGAATTGCGTTGTTTAAGGACATGATTATAATTGGATAAATCTGATAGATAGACAGGCTTGATTTGTCCAAGCTCAATGTCTATAAATTTACGACGTAGACTGGGAGAACCTTTAATCAGCTGTAAATCTTCAGGAGCAAACAGGACAACATTCATAGTTCCAATGTAGTCTGATAATTTACTTTGTTTCAAGTGGTTGACTTTTGTGATGCGACCTTTTGGTGTCAAGTTAATGTCAAGGGGAACTTTACCAGTCTTTTTTTCTAAGATGCCAGAAACAAGGAGGTCATTTTCTGTAAAATGAATCAGATCCTTATCTGAGCGTGTACGGTGGCTTCTTGTCAAGGCTAGGAAATAAATAGCTTCTAAAATATTGGTTTTACCTTGTGCGTTCTGGCCTAGAAAGACATTTAAGCCAGGATGGAAGTCAATATCAGCTTCCTGATAATTTCGGAAATGCTTGATTTTTAATGATTGCAGCCACATGATTAGATACCAGGGAAGCGAACAGGGCTTTTAGTAGTTTTCTGCTTTTTAGGTAGTCCTGTATTCTTACGCTTTTCTTTTTTAGAAGTCTGAGATTTTTTTAAATCCTTATTCATAGCTTTGACAAGTTCAGCAACTCGTTTTTTTTCTGCGATTTCTTTCTGGTGTTGCAGAATTTCTTCTTGACTAGGAGCTGTCAAATTAATTTCAATTCCTTGCTTGGGAAGGGAAATCCTGTCATTGACACGGAGTTTTTTTCCCCGGCGGTTTTCTGGCTCACCGTTAAAAAGAACTGGATATTCACTTAGAAATGTTTTAATTGCTCCGCCGCTTTGGATAATTCCTATCTCTTTTAAAAGTGCTTGTAGCGTGATGTAGTCATCAAATAATTTATATTCCATATTTCACCTCAACCCTGTCATTATACCATATTTGTTAGTAAAAAGTGCTGAGGTGCTTTGGATAAAAGCGGAAATTTTCTCCTGTTATCAGAAAACGTTTTAATCAGCAAAAAGCTTGGTAGAACAAACAAATCAGAGGCATTTCATGATATAATAGTAGTCTATATTATTCAGTATGAGGGGCGTCATGGAAATCACTAAAGGAGTTCGTCTCCATTTTATTCAATCAGAAAAATTTAAAACAAACAAAATTAAGGTTCGTTTTTCAGCGCCTATGTCCAAAGAAACAGTAGCTGGTCGGGTTTTAACAGCCAGCATGCTAGAAACTGTCAATGCTGTTTATCCTACTTCGCAGGTCTTCAGAGAACGTTTGGCCAATTTGTATGGAGCTGATTATTCTACGAGTCTTTCAAGGAGAGGATTGGTCCATTATTTAGATATCAATCTTTCTTTTGTGCGGGATAAATTTTTGAGTCGCAAGAATGTCCTGACAGATGCCATGCTTGATTTTTTGAAAGCCAGCTTGTTTTCTCCATTGGTAAGTCAGGACGCTTTTGATGAATCTGCTTTTGAAATTGAGAAGAAAAATATCTTGAATGATTTGGAAGCAGAAATTGAGAATCATTTTTATCATGCTCATCGAGAATTAGACAAACTCTTTTATGAAGAAGAGGAAATGCAGATGCCTCGTGTTGGGACGATTGAATTAATCCAGAAAGAGACAGCTGCAAGCAGTTTTGCTGCTTTTCAGCAGATGCTTCAGGAAAATCAGATTGACTTTTTCTTTATTGGGGACTTTAATGAAGTGGCTGTTCGGGAGAAAATTCAATCTTTCAATTTTGCGCCTCGCCAGCAAGAACTTCAGTTAGTTTATCAGCAAGAATATTCCAATGTTTTGCGAGAAGGACTGGAGCAGAAAGATGTCCATCAGTCAATTATTGAGTTGGCTTATCACTTCCCTATTCAGTACGGAGAGGGTGAGCACCTGCCTTTGGTCGTTTTAAATGCTTTGCTAGGTGGCTTTGCCCATTCGAAATTATTTGTCAATCTTCGTGAAAAGGAAGGGCTGGCTTATACAATTTCTAGCAATTTTGATATTTTTTCAGGAATGATGCGGATTTACGCTGGTATTGATCGTAGCAATCGGACCAGAACAGTTGCTTTAATCAACCGACAGATTGTTGATTTGAAGCGTGGGAATTTTAGTCTGGAAGAACTGAATCAAACCAAGAAAATGCTGAGAAATTCAGTATTGTTAGCTCAGGATCGACAGAATACAATCTTAGAGAGAGCTTATATGGCTTCTGTTTTAGGGAAAAAATTCTTATCTCTTGAAGCTTGGCTGGAAGCTTTGGAACAGGTTCGTAAGGATGATATTATCAAAGCAGCTGGTCTCTTAAAATTACAAGCTATTTACTTTATGGAAGGAAAATAATGCAGGGAGAAGTGCTAGAAAAAATCAATTATTCAGCAGTAGGAGAAACTGTCTATCAGACAGTATTAGCAAACGGTTTGCGTGTTTTTCTTCTGCCTAAAAATGATTTTAATGAAACTTATGGGATTATCTCAACTAATTTTGGTTCAGTGGATACAGGGATTGTTTCACGTGAAACCAAGCAGGTCACTCAATATCCGGCTGGAATAGCTCATTTTTTGGAACATAAGCTTTTTGAAGGCCCGCAAGGAAAGGATTTGCTGCTGGAATTTACTAAGCTAGGGGCTGAGAGTAATGCCTTCACAAGCTTTACTCGGACTAGCTATCTATTTTCTGCAACGGATAATATTTCAGAAAATCTACAGCTTTTGCAAGAACTGGTTCATCGGGCTGATTTCACAAAAGAATCCATTTTGCGAGAACAGGATATTATTAGCCAAGAAATTGAAATGTATCAGGATAATCCAGATTATCGTCTCTTTTTTGGAGCCTTGGCCAATCTCTATCCTCAAACACCTCTGTCAGAAGACATTGCAGGAACGAAAGAGTCCATCTCTGAGATTACCGTCGAAAATTTGAAGGAAAATTTCAGTAACTTTTATCATCCTTCTAATATGACTTTGTTTGTAATTGGTAATTTTGATTTGGAACAGATAGCTGCTGAGATTGAAGAACAGCAGGAAAAACTAGTTTTTGCTGGGAGTTCGGAATCTATTGAAAAAATTCCTGTTAGCCTTCACCCAGTGGTATCAACGGATACCTACCGAATGGAGGTGGCTAGTCCAAAACTGGCAGTTGGGATTCGAGGTACAGATTTTGTTGATAAATCGGAGTTGTATCGCTATAAAATCACTTTGAAACTCCTATTTGCCATGATGTTTGGCTGGACTTCCAAGCGTTTTCAGTCCCTCTATGAAAGTGGGAAAATGGATAATTCTTTAACGCTGGAAGTGGAAGTAGAAAAAGATTTTCACTTTGTCATGCTGACGATGGATACTCAGGAACCTGTGGGACTTTCTCATCAATTTCGCTCAGCCATCAAGAATTTTGACAAGGATCCGGATGTGACAGAAGAGCATTTGGATACGATTAAAAGTGAGATGTTTGGTGATTTTCTACACGGTTTAAACTCGCTTGAGTATATTGCAACTCAATATGAACCGCATTTAACGGGTGAGAATCTGTTTGATTTGCCAAAAATTTTACAGGATATCAGCTTGAATGATGTGATAAAACTAGGTCATCGATTTATCGATCAGTGTGATATGACAGATTTTACTATTTTTCCAAAATAATTCCAGAATCGTTTTTAAAATTTTGTTAAAATAGTGAAGAATAGAAATAAGGGAAAAGTACGTATGAGAAAAAAAACGATAGGAGAAGTGTTGAAACTTGCTCGGACCAATCAAGGGCTGAGCTTAGAGGAACTGTCAAAAAAGACAGATATCCAGCAGGATTTGCTGGAAGCGCTGGAACGAAATGACTATGATTTGCTTCCTAGTCCTTTCTATGCCCGTAGCTTCTTGCGGAAATATGCTTGGGCTGTAGATTTGGATGAATCTATTATTCTGGAGGCTTACGAAGCTGGTGAGATGATTGTCTTTGATGAAGTGGCACTGGCAGCAGATGAGGAATTCAGGAGCAGAAAAAATAAAAATAAAAGCTCTTTTCTGCCCTTGTTCTATTTTCTCTTATTGGCTTCAGCTATTGCAGCTTTCGTGGCATACTATATTTGGAGCTATGCTCACACCAATTCGGTAAGTTTCAAAGCATCTAACAGCAATTATAGTCTGGTTTCCTCTACAAGCATTAACAGTCAGAAGAGTTCCTTTTCTTCAGCTGATTCTAAGTCAGTTTCTTCCTCAGCTAGCAAATTGACAGTTAGTGGAAGCGGAGATAATTTGATTGCTGAGTATAGCGGAGCAAGTCAGCCTGTCAAAGTGACCGTTTCTGTGGAGCAAACGACCAATTTGGTAAGCATAAGCGATTCAGAACTAGCCGAAGGTATCACCTTATCTCCTGAAAAATCAAGCCAGACGGTTGCTCTTGAGCCAGGCAATAAGTATCTTATTACGTTAGCACCTGTTAAAGGAGCAACTGTGACGATAGAGGGACAAAAACTAGATACTTCGGCTTTGACTAGCGATAGTGGAACCATTAGTTTGAACATTACGAAAGGATAAAAACGAAGGGAATACCATGAAAAAAGAAAATATTCCAAACGCCTTAACTCTTGTTAGAATTGCTTTAATCCCTGTATTTGTTGTGATTTTAACATTCGGTCATTCTTATGCCATGCATATCTTGGCAGCTTTTATCTTTGCTTTTGCCAGTATAACTGATTATCTAGATGGTTATTTGGCTCGAAAGTGGGAAGTGGTAACAAACTTTGGTAAATTTGCTGATCCCATGGCTGATAAGCTTTTAGTGATGTCTGCTTTTATCATGTTGATCGAGATGAAAATGGCTCCTGCATGGGTTGTGGCTATTATTATTTGCCGGGAATTGGCAGTAACAGGTCTACGCTTGCTTTTAGTGGAAACAGGAGGGACAGTCTTAGCAGCTGCTATGCCAGGTAAAATCAAGACCTTCACGCAGATGTTTGCTATTATTTTTCTACTGATTCATTGGACTCTCTTAGGGCAAATCCTTCTGTATATTGCTTTAATCTTTACGATTTATTCTGGATATGACTACTTCAAGGGAAGTGCCTATCTCTTTAAAGATACCTTTAAATAATATGGAAAATATCATCGAAGTAAGAAATCTTAAGTACAAATACGATAGTGAGTCTGAGAATTACACTTTAAATGATGTCTCTTTTCAAGTAAAAAAAGGGGAATGGCTGTCTATTGTCGGTCATAATGGCAGTGGAAAATCAACCACTGTTCGTTTGATTGACGGCCTTTTAGAAGCGGAAAGCGGAGATATTATTATCTCAGGCGATAAGCTGACAGCTGAAAACGTCTGGGAAAAACGTCGACAGATTGGCATGGTATTCCAAAATCCAGATAATCAGTTTGTCGGTGCAACTGTAGAAGACGATGTAGCCTTTGGTTTGGAAAATCAAGGGCTGGACTATGATCTGATGGTAGAGCGAGTCCAGCAGGCATTAGAGCTTGTCGGCATGCAGGATTTTAAGGAGCGTGAACCAGCTCGTCTTTCTGGAGGCCAGAAACAGCGGGTAGCTGTTGCAGGTGTGGTAGCTCTGAGACCGGATATTATTATTTTGGATGAAGCAACTAGCATGCTAGATCCAGAGGGACGTTTGGATCTTATCCAGACCGTGAAAAAAATTAAAGATAGTAATCAACTGACCGTCATTTCTATCACTCATGACCTGGATGAAATAGCCTTAAGCGACCGTGTTTTGGTCATGAAAGAGGGTCAGGTTGAATCTACCGCTACCCCGAGAGAACTTTTTTCTCGAGAAGATTTAGAAGAGCTAGGATTGGATCAGCCATTTGTTAATCAGGTAAAGACGGCTTTGCGTCAGTCAGGGCTTCCTCTGCCAGACTCTTACTTAACAGAAAAAGAATTGCAGGATCAACTATGGGCATTACTCTCAAAAATGTAAGTTATACTTATCAAGCTGGCACCCCTTTTGAGGGACCAGCGCTTTTTGGGGTGGATTTGGAGATAAAATCCGGCAGCTATACCGCTCTTATCGGCCATACAGGCAGCGGTAAGTCAACCATTCTCCAGCTTTTAAATGGCTTGCTGGTTCCCAATCAGGGCAGTGTTGAAGTAGGCAGTACAGTCATCACAGCTGATTCCGTCAATAAAGACATTAAACAGGTACGCAAGAAGGTCGGTCTGGTCTTTCAATTTCCAGAAAGTCAAGTTTTTGATGAAACAGTTTTGAAAGATGTGGCTTTTGGTCCTCAGAATTTTGGTGTTTCTAAGGAAGAAGCGGAAGCTTTGGCGCGTGAAAAGCTGCACTTGGTCGGGATTTCTGAGGATTTGTTCAATCGCAGTCCTTTCGAACTTTCTGGTGGCCAGATGCGCAGGGTAGCCATCGCTGGTATACTAGCTATGGAGCCCGATATCTTGGTTTTGGATGAGCCGACAGCAGGACTTGATCCATCCGGTCGAAAAGAACTGATGAGGCTCTTTGAAGAGCTGCATCGTGCCGGTATGACCATTGTTTTGGTAACTCACCTAATGGATGATGTAGCCAACTTTGCTGATACAGTCTATGTTTTAGATAAGGGCAGAGTCGTCAAGAGCGGTCAGCCTGCTCAGGTCTTTCAGGATCTTGATTTTATGGAGAGTATTCAATTGGGTGTTCCTAAGATTACAAAATTTGCTCACGAATTGGCGGAGAAAGGGATGACCTTCTCGAACTATCCTATTACAATTGAAGAATTCAAGGAGATCTTGCATGGATAAGTTGATTTTAGGCCGCTATATTCCCGGAAATTCAATTATTCATCGTTTGGATCCGCGGAGCAAGTTGCTGGCGATGTTTCTTTTTATTCTATTAATTTTCTGGGCCAATAATCTTGTGACCAATCTGCTGTTGTTTGTTTTCGTTTTTAGTTTGGTCTTGCTGTCCAAGGTTCCTTTGAAGTTCTTTTTAAAGGGTATCCAGTCCATGGTTTTTATCATAGCATTTACCACCTTGTTCCAGCTGTTTTTGACCTCGGGAGGGGCCACAATCTTCCGATTCGCTTTTGTCAGAATTACAGAACTAGGACTGTCACAGGCTGGCATTATTTTTAGCCGTTTTATTCTGATTATTTTCTTTTCTACTCTTCTGACTCTGACAACGACGCCCTTAAGCTTGTCTGATGCGGTTGAGTCTTTGCTGAAACCACTGAAGGTCTTCAAGGTGCCAGCACATGAGATTGGCCTGATGCTTTCTATGAGCTTGCGTTTTGTTCCAACTTTAATGGATGATACTACTAGGATTATGAATGCTCAGAGGGCGCGTGGTGTTGACTTTGGTGAGGGAAAACTTGTTCAAAAGGTTAAATCTATTATTCCAATTCTAATCCCTTTATTTGCTTCCAGTTTTAAAAGGGCAGATGCTCTAGCTATTGCCATGGAAGCACGCGGCTATAATGGAGGTG
The DNA here is from genome assembly GCF_020729725.1 of Streptococcus sanguinis. GTDB lineage: Bacteria > Bacillota > Bacilli > Lactobacillales > Streptococcaceae > Streptococcus > Streptococcus sanguinis_V. The sequence goes on from NZ_JAJEPA010000015.1 coordinate 36,610, forward strand.
AAGGTCGGACACGTTTTCGCCGATTAGCATGGAAAAGAAATGACAGCTTGGCTATTATTAGCTTACTTATATTAGGTATTCTACTTTATATATTGAAAAACTGACCTGCTATTTAAAGTGTTTTTAGAGAATAGTATAAGTTAAACTTGTCTATTTTTTACTTGGTCAAAGAAAATATTTGGCAAAAAAGCTCTAAAAGTCCGTTTTTAACGTCTAAACTAAATGTTATTGTAACGTTTGACTTGGTAATGTAACTTTTTGGTAATATTTTATGTGTAAGATAGTATTATCACCGAAAGGAGAATTACTTTTTAATGAACAAAAAAACAGCAAAATGGACTTTAACAGGTGCAGTCGCTGCAGCGGCTTTCTTGGTTTCAGGTATTGCAAATGCTGAGACCTATACAGTTGAAGCCGGTGATACTTTATCAGCTATTGCTAACGAAAAAAATACAACTCTTGAGAAATTAGTAGAGTTAAACAAGATTGCAGATCCAAATCACATCCGTGTTGGTCAAATCTTGGAACTTGGAAATAGTGCCAAAACGTCTGAAACAAGCGTAGCAGCAACTGCAACTCCCGTAAATAATTATGCAGCACCTGCAGCAACAGCTAATTCAGCAGCAACTTCAGGAGGCCTTGTACTTAGCAATGGTAATACCGCTGGTGCAACAGGCTCTTATGCAGCATCACGTATGGCAGAAATGACTGGTGTTCCTGCATCAACTTGGGAAGCTATCATTGCCCGTGAATCAAATGGTCAAGTAGATGCTTACAACCCTTCAGGTGCAAGTGGTCTTTTCCAAACAATGCCAGGTTGGGGTTCAACAGCTACTGTTGATGATCAAATCCAATCAGCATATAGCGCCTATAGTGCTCAAGGACTTTCAGCTTGGGGCTATTAAGATAGAAATAAAAAAACCACAGAAACTCTGTGGTTTTTTGGTTTACAAAAGATTGACAATTTATAAGCAGAAAATGATAGTGTAGATAAAGATTTAAAGGTTACAATCTTATCTGGATTGACAGATGTGTAAAGTTATGAAAAGTGTTCGTTCAATATTTTTAAAATGAGGTTGGGAGAATCAGCTAGTAAATCTGCTCCATTTTCTAGTAACTCTCTTTGGCTGCCAAAGCCCCAAAGAACTCCTAGAGTTGAGATCCCTACTTCTTTACCGCCAATTATATCAAACTTTGTATCGCCTATAATTATGGTTTCTTCTGGATTTGCATCTAGTGTTTGCAGGGCTCGGCGCAGAACATCTGCTTTGTGGAATGAATCTGGCAGTGAGCCAAAAATATCATCAAATTGGTCAGAGATAGCTAGATTTGCTAATAAATCTTGTGCTGTGGGTTGATTTTTACTCGTTGTTACATAAATCTGATAGCCGGCTTCTTTTAACTGTTTCAGCAATTCTGGTATCCCCTCATAGAGGCGGACGCCCCAGATGCCTTTTTCCTTATAGAAGCGGCGATAATAGTTAATTGCTTCTGGAACTTGGCTTTCTTCAAGAACAGAAGCGAAGCTTACTTCCAGAGGAGGACCCATAAAACTTTTTATAATACTTTCTTCAGGACACTCTTTTCCAAGTTGTTTAAAGCTGTATTCAAAGGATTCTTGGATGCCCTTTGAACTGTCAACTAAGGTTCCATCCAAATCAAAGAAGATATATTTCAAATTATTCATCTTGTCTCCTTGTTTACTATCTAGTAAATCTACTTGACAAATTTGTCAAGGTTATTCTCCAAAGATTTCTTTTGAAAGTCTGTGGCCTGTAGGTGTTGTAGCTAGACCGCCTTCAGCTGTTTCTCTGAAAGCAGTAGGCAGACTTGACCCGACTTGATACATAGCGTCAATGACTTCGTCAACAGGAATTTTAGACTCGATTCCCGCAAGAGCCATATCAGCTGCAATAAAAGCGTAACTGGCTCCCATAGCATTTCGCTTGACACAAGGCACTTCCACAAGACCAGCTACTGGATCACAAATCAAGCCCAGCATGTTTTTAATGACAAAACAAATAGCTTGACTGGCTTGAAAAGGTGAACCTCCAGCAGCCAGAACTAAAGCAGCTGCACTCATAGCTGAAGCGGAGCCAACCTCAGCTTGACAGCCACCTTCAGCACCCGAAATTGAGGCGTTATTAGCAATGACTAGGCCAAAAGCGCCTGCAGCTAATAGAAAGTATAGCTGTTCTTCTTCTGAGAGGCCTAATTTTTCAATGGCTGATGTAAGGACAGCAGGCAGACAGCCAGCGCTACCAGCTGTTGGTGTAGCACAAACCAAGCCCATTTTAGCATTGTGTTCATTTACAGCAATAGCATTTTTTGCAGCAGTCAGCACAGTGTGGTCTGATAAAGCCTTTCCTGTCTGGATATAATGGTCAAGTTTTGCCGCGTCTCCACCAGTCAATCCGCTTCGAGACTTGCTCTCATCGAGTCCAAGAAGGACAGAGGCTTTCATGACTTCCAGATTGCGATGCATCAACCGCAGGACTTCATCTCTTTCACGACCAGTCAATTCATACTCGGTAGCAATCATCAATTCAGCAACATTTCCTTGGTAATCCAAGTCAGCTTGCTCTACCAATTCTTTGATGGAATAAAACATATTTTCTCCTATTTAAAGAAATTCACATTGTGCAGATGAGGAATATTGCGAATTTCGTTGATGGCTTCCTCACAGCTGCGGCTGTCAACTTCAATAATCATAATCGCTTTTTCCCCAGCCTTCTCACGGGTGACATTCATCTGTGCTATATTGATATTGTAGCGTGACAGAGCTTCGGTGACATGGGCAATCATACCTGGGACATCCTGGTGGACAATAATGATGGTCGGAGTATTCATGCTCAGAGATACTGAAAAGCCATTCAACTCCGTTACTTGAATGTTGCCTCCACCGATAGAGACTCCAGTCACACTGATTGTTTTATGGTCATTTTTGACAGTAATCTTTGTCGTATTGGGGTGGGGAGCATTGCTATCCTTTTGAATGGTCCAGACAATCTTGATACCGCGTTTATGGGCGATTTCAAGACTGTTAGGAATCTCTGGATCATCTGTATCCATACCTAAAATCCCTGCTACAAGAGCCAAGTCAGTTCCGTGACCTCGGTAAGTTTTGGCAAAAGAGTTAAAGAGCTGGAATTCTACTTCTGTAGGCTCATCGTTAAAAATAGAGGAGACAATTTTTCCGATACGGACTGCACCTGCTGTATGACTGCTTGATGGGCCTATCATAACGGGTCCGATAATATCAAAAACAGATTGAAATCTTAGTGAAGTCATGATTTCTCCTTGCAGCTAATTTATTATTTTCATTATAACAAAGTTAAGGGCTTTCTGCTGATTTTTTAAATGAATTAAAAGTGGATATTATAAAATTTCGTTAGATAGGAAAGTAAACGAGAAAATCAATAACTTTACAACGTTGTAAATATTCTTTACAGATAATAAATTTAGTTGAATTTCTGATTTGTTTTCCTAGTCCTTTCGTGCTATAATAGGCCTTGCTCAAGCGACCTTCAATCGTTGAAAGCACAGCACGACCTTCAATCGTGAAATAACGAAAAGATGGGAGAACACAATGAGTGATAACTCTAAGATTCGTGTCGTTGTTGGTATGAGCGGAGGTGTTGATTCATCAGTAACTGCCTTGCTCTTGAAAGAGCAAGGTTACGATGTAATTGGCATCTTCATGAAAAACTGGGACGAAACAGATGAATTTGGTATCTGCACAGCCACAGAAGACTACAAGGATGTAGCTGCTGTTGCAGATCAGATTGGCATTCCTTACTACTCTGTCAACTTTGAGAAAGAGTACTGGGATCGCGTTTTTGAATACTTCTTGGCGGAATACCGAGCTGGTAGGACTCCAAATCCAGATGTCATGTGTAACAAGGAAATCAAATTTAAAGCCTTCCTTGACTATGCCTTGACACTGGGTGCAGATTACGTTGCAACGGGTCACTATGCTCAGGTGAAGAGAGACCAAGATGGTTTAGTCCACATGCTGCGTGGCAAGGACAACAATAAGGATCAGACTTACTTTTTAAGTCAACTATCACAGGAACAACTTCAAAAGACCATGTTCCCTCTGGGGCATTTAGAAAAGCCAGAAGTTCGAGCAATTGCTGAAAGAGCTGGTTTGGCTACAGCTAAGAAAAAAGACTCGACTGGTATTTGCTTCATTGGCGAGAAGAATTTTAAAGAGTTTCTGAGTCAATATTTACCAGCCCAGCCGGGCCGCATGATGACCTTGGAAGGTCGAGATATGGGCCAGCATGCTGGCTTGATGTATTATACCATTGGCCAGCGAGGTGGTCTTGGAATTGGTGGTCAGCACGGGGGAGATAATGAACCTTGGTTTGTGGTTGGGAAAGACCTCAGCCAAAATATTCTTTATGTTGGTCAGGGCTTTTATCATGACAACTTAATGTCAACCAGCCTTGACGCTAGTCAGGTTCATTTCACAAAAGAAATGCCAGAAGAATTTACTATGGAATGTACAGCTAAGTTCCGCTACCGTCAGCCAGACTCTAAGGTGACAGTTACTGTAAAGGGTGACAAGGCTGTTGTCAACTTTGATCAGCCACAAAGGGCAGTTACACCAGGTCAAGCAGTCGTCTTTTATGATGGCGATGAGTGCTTAGGTGGTGGCTTGATTGACAGAGCTTATAAGAATGGTCAAGTCTTGCAGTATATTTAATTAACCACAAGAGGAATGAGAATATTTCATTTTTTTAAGAAAAAAATTGATAAGAAGGAAGAACGTGAAACTCTTTCTGACTATAAGAAACAGTATTTGGATGAGAAAACGACAGAATCTATAGAGGCATTATTTAAAGTATTAAAGCAATCTAAAGTTTGGGTTCCCTTCAATGCTTATCTGATAGATGAGAGTGAAGGTCAAGAAGGTGTTCGCCTAAAACCCGATATTCTGCAGAAGGGAGATGATTATTTCTATCCCTGTTTCTCAAACGAGCAAGAGATTCCAAAAGAATACTATGATCGCTTTTCTTGGTTGCAACTGCCTGTCACAGATTGTTTGTTTGCAGTTGAAGGCAGAGGGAGATTTCCATTAAGAGGGATTGTTTTAGATGCATTCTCTGAATCTGTCGAGATTGATAAAGAAGCTTTTGAAGCGATTCGCCAATCTTAGTTGCTTTAGATTGACAATTTCGCTCAATTTGCTAAAATAAGATAAGCAATACCTATGATGGTCAAAGCTCATGGATGTTGCAGGCTTTTTTGTCCTGCACTTCTAGAGACTTGGCCTTTTTTGGTGAAAAAATGAAGGAAAAAGAAATGTCACACAATTTTACTGAAAGTTATGATATTATCGTGATTGGAGCAGGGCATGCTGGGGTTGAGGCATCGCTTGCTGCTAGTCGAATGGGTTGTAAGGTTCTTTTGGCAACCATCAATATTGAGATGCTGGCTTTTATGCCCTGCAATCCTTCTATCGGAGGGTCTGCTAAAGGCATTGTCGTTCGTGAAGTAGATGCTTTGGGCGGAGAGATGGCCAAGAATATTGACAAGAGCTATATTCAGATGAAAATGCTCAATACTGGTAAAGGACCCGCTGTTCGGGCTCTTCGAGCGCAGGCAGATAAAGAGCTTTACTCCAAAGAAATGCGGAAGACTGTCGAAAATCAAGAAAATCTGACCTTGCGGCAAACCATGATTAATGAAATCTTGGTAGAAGATGGTAAGGTAATTGGGGTTAAAACGGCAACTCATCAGGAGTATGCAGCTAAAGCTGTCATTGTTACGACTGGAACAGCCTTGCGAGGAGAAATTATCATTGGTGATCTTAAGTATTCGTCTGGTCCTAACCACAGTTTGGCAGCCATTCCTTTAGCTGATAATCTGCGTGATCTAGGTTTTGAAATTGGTCGTTTTAAAACTGGAACTCCTCCACGTGTTAAGGCGTCATCTATCAATTATGATGTGACTGAAATTCAGCCAGGTGATGAAAAGGCCAATCATTTCTCTTACACTTCTCGTGATGAGGACTATGTGAAAGATCAAGTGCCTTGCTGGTTGACTTATACCAATGCAGAAAGTCACGAAATTATCCAAAATAACCTGCACCGGGCTCCTATGTTTTCAGGTATCGTTAAGGGTGTGGGTCCTCGCTATTGCCCGTCAATCGAGGATAAGATTGTCCGTTTTGCGGATAAGGAACGCCACCAGCTTTTCTTAGAACCTGAGGGTCGTGATACAGAAGAAGTTTATGTGCAGGGGCTGTCAACCAGTCTGCCAGAAGATGTACAAAAGGACTTGGTTCACTCTATTAAAGGTTTAGAAAATGCTGAGATGATGCGGACAGGCTATGCCATTGAGTACGATATGATCATGCCCCACCAGTTGCGGGCAACCTTAGAAACCAAGAAAATTTCAGGACTCTTTACAGCAGGGCAGACCAATGGAACATCTGGTTATGAAGAAGCTGCAGGTCAAGGGATTATTGCTGGGATTAATGCGGCCTTGAAGATCCAAGGTAAGCCAGAGTTGATTTTGAAGCGAAGTGATGGTTACATTGGAGTTATGATTGATGATTTGGTGACTAAGGGGACGGTAGAACCTTACCGACTCTTGACCAGCCGAGCTGAGTACCGTTTGATTCTCCGCCATGACAATGCAGATATGCGTTTGACAGAGATGGGACGAGAAATTGGTCTGGTAGATGATGAGCGCTGGGCTCGTTTTGAGATTAAAAAGAATCAATTTGATAATGAGATGAAGCGCTTGGAATCTATCAAACTAAAGCCTGTCAAGGAAACAAACGCTAAGGTAGAAGCGCTTGGCTTTAAGCCTCTGACGGATGCAGTAACTGCCAAAGAATTTATGCGGCGTCCGGAAGTGTCTTACCAAGATGTGGTTCAGTTTATTGGTCCGGCGGCAGAGGAGCTTGATGAAAAGATTATCGAGCTAATTGAGACAGAGATTAAGTACGAAGGCTATATTTCTAAAGCTCTTGATCAGGTTGAAAAGATGAAGCGCATGGAAGAGAAGCGGATTCCAGCTAATATTGACTGGGATGATATTGACTCGATTGCGACTGAAGCGCGACAGAAGTTTAAGAAAATCAATCCAGAAACAATTGGTCAGGCTAGTCGTATTTCTGGTGTCAATCCAGCAGATATTTCTATTTTGATGGTTTACCTAGAAGGCAAATCTAGAAGTATTTCTAAAAATCAAGCGAAGTAACTCTTGTAAAAGGCTGAGTTTCCTTTGGGAAGCAGCCTTTTTGTGTAAATTTACAAGGGGTTGACAAGATTGTAAACTTTGAAAGACTATTTTTCACTTCCTTTACCATTGTTAAATGCTTTGATTATTGGGAGAAATTCGCTTTTTTCTAGGATTTATGGTAAAATGGCGGAATAAGAGGTCTATGATGAAAAAATTTCGTTTTGCCCCAATTCACTTGGCGATGGCGGGTCTAATTTCCTTTATAATCTTAGCCATCTGTCTGAGGCTTTTTGGTGATAGTTTGGCCATGCTAGCTGCTCTCATGCTTGTGCTGGCTCTTTTGATTGTGCTTTTTATCCAGCAACAGAGAGTATCCGAGCTAGATGAGATTGAGCAGATTCATTATGTCAATCATCAAGCAGAAGGAAGCCTCGCTTCCTTGCTGGATAAGATGCCAGTTGGTGTCATTAAAATCAGTGAAGATAATGGTGATGTAGAGTGGTTTAATCCCTATGCGGAACTGATTTTTACAACTGAAGATGGTGATTTTGATGCAGATATGCTCAAGAATATCATGAAGGTTGCTTATTCAGACTCTGGTCATTATGCTACGGTTGGAGACAAAAAATATTCGGTTTACTTGGATCGTGCATCCAGTGTGTTTTATTTTTTTGATGCATCCAATGAATACGAAGCCACTGTTGGTCTGGTAACAACGCGCCCGGTAATCGGGATTATCTCGGTGGATAATTATGATGATTTGGAAGATGTTGTTTCAGACACGGATATCAGTCATATCAATAGCTTTGTGGCCAACTTCGTAGCAGAATTTTCTGAGCAGTTTCATATGTTTTACCGTCGGGTTGGCATGGATCGTTTCTATCTTTTTACGGATTACACAGTCTTGGAACAGCTGATGGAAAATAAATTTTCTATCATTGATCAATTCCGGACGGAAGCTAAAAATCGAGAGCTGTCATTGACACTCAGTATGGGCTTTTCTTATGGTGATGGCAATCATGATGAAATCGGCCGGGTCGCTCTTCTCAACCTCAACTTAGCTGAAGTTCGGGGCGGGGACCAGGCCGTTGTCAAAGAAAATAATGACAATATGAACCCAATCTTCTTTGGTGGAGGAACGGCGTCAGCTGTTAAGCGGACGCGCACCCGTACTCGGGCTATGATGACTGCGATCTCTGATAAGATTAAGAGTGTGGATCAGGTCTTTATAGTCGGACATAAAAATCTGGATATGGATGCCTTGGGTTCTTCTCTTGGTATGCAGCTCTTTGCTAGTAATATCATTGAGAAAGCTTATGTGGTCTATGATCCGTCCCAGATGGCTTCTGACATTGAGCGCTCCATTACAAAGCTCCAGCAGGAAGGGGCTGATTATCTGGTGCCGCTTTCTGAAGCAGTAAATATGGTGACCAATCGGTCGCTCTTGATTATGGTTGATCACTCCAAGATTTCTCTGACGCTGTCTAAGGATTTCTTTGATCAATTCAGTCAGATTATCGTAGTCGACCACCATCGTCGTGATGAAGATTTTCCCGAAAATGCTGTGATTGCCTATATCGAAAGTGGGGCTAGCAGTGCCAGTGAATTGGTAACGGAGCTGATTCAGTTCCAGAATTCTAAAAAGAATCGTCTCAGCAAGATGCAAGCCAGCATTCTCATGGCGGGGATTATGCTTGACACCAAAGGATTTTCATCTCGAGTCACCAGTCGGACCTTTGATGTGGCCAGCTATCTACGAACTCGAGGCAGTGACAGTGTTGTGATCCAGGACATTTCAGCTACGAATTTTGAGGAATATCGTGCGATTAATGAGCTGATTTTAAATGGCAAGAAGATACTGCCTAATGTCATTGTAGCAGCTGGTCCAGAGGAGAACACTTATGATACGGTTGTCATCAGTAAGGCAGCTGATACCATGCTCTCCATGTCAGGAATTGAAGCAACTTTTGTCGTGAGCAAGAATACCAAAGGTTATGTGTCTATTTCGGCTCGCAGTCGTAGCAAGATCAATGTTCAGCGAATTATGGAAAAGCTGGGCGGTGGCGGCCATTTCAATCTGGCTGCAGCTCAAATTGAAGGTAAAACAGTTTCTGAGGTCCTTCAGTCACTGAATCAAGAAATTATGGACCAAGTCATTAAAGAGGAAGTAATAATAGACGAGGAGAAAAAAGGATGAAAGTAATTTTTTTAGCAGATGTAAAAGGCAAGGGCAAAAAAGGCGAAATCAAGGAAATGCCGACTGGCTATGCTCAAAATTTTCTGATTAAGAAAAATTTAGCCAAGGAAGCAACAGCGCAGGCTATCGGTGAACTGCGCGGCAAGCAAAAGTCCGAAGAAAAAGCCCACGCGGAACTAGTGGCAGAAGCTCAAGATATTAAAGCTAAGTTAGCAGAAGAAGCTACTCTTGTTGAATTTACTGAAAAAGTTGGTCCGGACGGCCGTACCTTTGGCTCTATTACCAGCAAGAAAATAGCAGAAGAGCTGCAGAAGCAGTTTGGCATCAAAATTGACAAACGCCATATTAAGGTGGACTCACCGATTCGTTCCATTGGTCTGATAGATGTTCCAGTGAAAATTTATCAGGATATAACAGGAGTGATTCGTTTGCGGGTTAAAGAAGGATAATAGTGATTTGAAGGAAGGATTTACCGATGGCAGAGATTGATGAACTCCGAGCTCAGCCTCAGGATATTTTAGCGGAGCAGTCCGTCTTAGGAGCCATTTTCATTGATGAGAGCAAACTGGTCTTTGTTCGTGAGTATATCGAGCCTGCTGACTTCTTTAAGTATGCCAATCGCTTGATTTTCAAGGCTATGATTGACTTGGCTGACCGCGGGGATGCCATTGATGCAACGACGGTTCGCAATATTTTGGATAGTCAGGGTGACTTGCAGAATATCGGCGGTCTTAGCTATTTGGTAGAAGTGGTCAATTCTGTGCCAACATCTGCCAATGCTGAATACTATGCTAAAATCGTTGCAGAAAAGGCCATTCTGCGGCGGCTGATTTCGCGTCTGACAGAGTCTATCAATCAAGCTTACGATGGTGACCGGCTGTCAGAGGAAATTATCGCCGGAGCTGAAAAAGCACTGATTGATGTCAGTGAAACAGCTAACCGCAGCGGTTTTAAAAATATCCGTGATGTGCTGAACCTTAACTTTGGCAATCTGGAGGCTCGATCTCTGCAGACGTCAGATATCACTGGGATTGCGACTGGCTATCGTGAGCTGGACAAGATGACGACTGGTCTGCATGAGGAAGAATTAATCATTCTGGCGGCTCGGCCAGCGGTCGGAAAGACGGCATTTGCCCTTAATATCGCTCAAAATATCGGAACCAAGCTGGATAAGACTGTAGCTATTTTCTCTCTGGAAATGGGGGCGGAGAGCTTGGTGGACCGGATGTTGGCTTCAGAAGGGGTGATTAATTCTCATTCCATTCGTACAGGGCAACTGACAGATGAAGAGTGGCAAAAATATACCATTGCGACAGCTAATCTGGCTAATGCCAGTATTTATATCGATGATACACCAGGGATTCGGATTACAGAGATTCGTTCGCGGGCTCGAAAACTGGCTCAGGAAACGGGTAATCTAGGGCTGGTTTTGATTGACTATCTGCAGCTGATTACAGGAACTGGGCGCGAAAACCGCCAGCAAGAAGTTTCGGAAATTTCCCGGCAGTTGAAAATCTTGGCAAAGGAGCTCAAGGTGCCGGTCATTGCGCTGAGTCAGCTCTCGCGTGGCGTGGAGCAGCGGCAGGATAAGAGACCAGTGCTGTCTGATATTCGGGAATCAGGTTCCATTGAGCAGGATGCGGATATCGTTGCCTTCCTTTACCGGGATGATTATTATGATCGAGCTGGTGAGGAGGAAGAAGGCATTCCCAACAACAAGGTTGAAGTCATTATCGAGAAAAACCGGAGTGGAGCGCGTGGTACAGTAGAGTTAATTTTCCAGAAAGAGTATAATAAATTCTCAAGTATTTCCAAAAGAGAGGACGAATAAAGATGAGTGATGCATTTACAGATGTGGCAAAAATGAAAAAAATCAAAGAAGATATCAAGGCGCATGAAGGACAAATCGTTGAGATGACGCTGGAAAACGGTCGTAAGCGCCAAAAAAGCAAGCAAGGCCGTCTGATTGAAGTCTATCCGTCTTTGTTTATCGTGGAATATTCCAATGAAGGCGGTCAGCCAGGGGAAATCTCCAATACCTATGTGGAGTCTTACACTTATTCTGATATTCTGACAGAAAAGAACCTCATCCGTTATTTTGATGAATAGAAAGGTCCAGTGGGCCTTTTTACTTATATTTGAAGCAATTCCTCAGTCAAATCGACTTATATAGAGGATGATAAGCAAAGAAAACAGGTGGTCATCATGATTAAAAATTTAGTTTTTGATTTGGGCAATGTTCTGATTGAATGGAATTCTGAGAAAATCTTGACATATTTTGAACCTGAGAAAGAGCGGCGGCAGGTTCTTAGGCAGGCCATTTTTGAGTCAGGTGTCTGGCATCAGACAGACAAGGGGGAGCTGAGTTTGAAAGAAGCCTGTGAGGGAGTCCAGACTCAGCTAGATGCTTCCTATCATTCTGTCGTTAAGAATATCTTTTATCATTGGTATGAGGTTGTGCATGTTTACAGTGGTTTACAGGAAAGAATTCGGCTATGGGCTAATCAGGGCGGCTATCGAATCTATATCTTGTCAACCACTTGTGAGATTTTTTATCATATTGAAAAAGCTGGTTTGTTGCCCATTTACCCACTGCTGTCGGGCTATATCCTTTCCTCAGAGGTCGGTGTCGTCAAGCCAGAAGCAGAGATTTACCAAAAGCTGTTGAAAAAATATAATCTGAATCCAGTAGAATCCGTCTTCATTGATGATATTCAGGCTAACTTAGATACGGCAGCTGAATTGGGCTTTGAAATCATCTTATCCACAAGCGAGACAGAGAATATCAGGGCCTTGGAGACTTTGCTGGCTGCGAAAGGGAAGTTTGACTGATGGATGATAGTTTGCTTCATTTATAGTTGAAACATAGTGAGTCCAAGCTCCTACCTTGACATTTGCTGATGATTGCGCTATCATAGTCCTATATATGGGAGTCTGTGTACAGTCTGAGAGGAAGTGTAAGCTTCGACCGCACCTGATCTGGGTAATGCCAGCGTAGGAATCATACCGAAAATAGTGGTATTGTGCGCCTTTTCCATATATGGAAAAGGCTTTTTCTTTTATCATCTTTATCGATGGTGATATCTTGAAGAATTGCAGCGCTAAAAATGTAGGAAAGGAGAAAAATCGTTCTAATGAAAATACTACAAAGGCTGATGCGGCAGCAGATCGGTCTCTTAGGTATGCTGGGTGTCCTTGTCATCTGGCAGGTTATGGGTTGGCTCAAGCTCTTGCCCAAGTTTATCCTGCCGACACCTCTGGAAATCGGTCAGGCCTTTATCAGAGATGCTGGCTTTCTAGCAAGTCATAGCTGGGCGACCTTAAGAGTAGCCTTACTGGGTTTAGTCTTGGGTGTCATCTTGGCCTGTATACTTGCTATACTCATGGACAGCATGAGCTGGCTCAATGATCTGATTTATCCCATGATGGTCGTGGTGCAGACGATCCCGACCATTGCTTTAGCGCCAATTCTGGTTCTCTGGCTGGGTTATGGGATTTTGCCCAAGATTGTGCTGATTATTCTGACGACAACCTTTCCGATTATCGTCAGTATTCTGGATGGTTTTCGGCATTGTGACCGGGATACTCTGACTCTCTTTGAGCTTATGCAGGCCAATCGCTGGCAGATTCTCTGGCATTTTAAGATTCCAGCTAGTCTGCCCTATTTCTATGCGGGCTTGCGCGTCAGTGTTTCCTATGCCTTTATCACGACTGTGGTTTCTGAATGGCTGGGCGGTTTCGAAGGCTTGGGTGTCTATATGATTCAGTCCAAGAAACTTTTCCAGTACGATACCATGTTTGCCATTATCATATTGGTTTCGGTCATCAGCCTTCTGGGGATGAAGCTGGTGGCTGTCAGTGAAAAATATGTCATCAAGTGGAAATAGGAGCTCAGCTCTGCTATTTTCCAAATAAAGAAAAGAGGATAATGATGAAAAAAAGTTATAAAGTCTTGTTGGCAGGTTTGGCTGCCGTGTCAATCATTGGCCTAGCGGCCTGCGGTCAGTCGAAATCTACGTCTGAAAGCAAGGATAAAAAGATTGATTTTATCCTAGACTGGTCACCTAACACTAACCATACCGGCCTTTATGTGGCTCAGGAAAAGGGCTACTTCAAGGAAGCAGGCGTGGATGTGGATATCAAGTTGCCGCCTGAAGATAGCAGTTCGGATTTGATTATCAACGGCAAGGCACCTTTTGGTATTTACTTCCAGGACTCTATGGCTAAAAAATTGGATAAGGGCGCAGAAATTACAGCAGTGGCGGCCATTGTAGAGCATAATACCTCGGGCATTATTTCCAAAAAATCTGCAGGTATTACAAGTCCTAAGGATCTGGCTGGCAAGAAATATGGCACCTGGAATGATCCGGTGGAGCTGGGCATGCTCAAAACCTTGGTTGAAAGCCAAGGCGGTCAGTTTGATGAGGTAGAAAAAGTTCCTAACAACGATTCCAACTCCATTACTCCGATTGAAAATGGCTTGTTTGATGCAGCGTGGATTTATCATGGTTGGGATGGTATCATGGCACAGTCTCAGGGCATGGACACGAATTTCTTTTATATGAAGGACTATGTAAAGGAGTTTGACTATTATTCTCCAGTGATTATTGCCAATAATGACTATCTGAAGGAGAATCCAGATGAGGCAAAAAAGGTCCTGCAGGCTATCAAGAAGGGATATCAATATGCCATGGAGCACCCTGAAGAAGCAGCAGATATTTTAATCAAGCATGCGCCAGAGCTGAAAAACAAACGAGACTTTGTTTTGGCTTCTCAAAAATATTTGTCCGAGCAATATGCATCAGATAAGGACAAGTGGGGTCAGTTTGAGGCTAGCCGCTGGAATGCCTTTTACAAATGGGCCAAGGATAAGGGGATCGTGGACAATAACTTGAGTGACAAGGGATTTAGCAACGATTATATAAAATAATGACAGAAATTAAACTTGAAAATGTAAGCTATGCTTATGATGAGCAGCAGATTTTGAAAGATATCAGCCTACAGGTAGAAGCAGGCCAGGTCGTAGCAATTTTGGGGCCTAGTGGAGTCGGGAAAACGACCCTCTTTAATCTAATTGCTGGGATTTTGGAGGTCCAGTCGGGCAGGATTGTCCTAGATGGGCAGGAAAATCCCAAGGGCCGGGTGAGTTATATGCTGCAGAAAGACTTGCTGCTGGAGCACAAGACGGTGCTGGGCAATGTCATCTTGCCCCTGCTAATCCGAAAAGTATCCAAAAAGGAAGCGACGGAGCAGGCAAGTCAGATTTTGAAGGAGTTCGGGCTCTTTGATGTGGCAGACAAGTATCCACATGAGCTGAGCGGGGGGATGCGGCAGCGCGTGGCTCTGCTGCGGACCTATATGTTCGGTCACAAGCTATTTCTTCTAGACGAGGCCTTTAGTGCTCTGGATGAGTTGACCAAGATGGAGCTGCACGCTTGGTATCTGGATATTCATCATAGGCTGGGTCTGACGACCCTTCTCATTACTCATAGCATCGAGGAAGCTCTGGCTCTCAGCGACCGTATCTATGTTCTGAAAAATCGCCCTGGGCAAATCGTTGCAGATTTCCAACTGACTTGGTCAGACAGCGAGGATAAGGAATTGCAGAAGCTGCGATACAAGCAGGAGATTTTGAAGATTTTGGGAGTGTGAAATAGTTTCCTGAATTCCTTTGCTTTCAAGAAACAACTTCAATCAAGCCTTTTGGCTTGATTTTTTGTATGAGCCCCTTTACTTTTGACTTTATTCATGGTACAATAGCCTTTGTGTGAAATAGCAGCAGGAAAGCATGGAGCTCGTCAACAGAACATCAGCTATAAAAGTAGCCTTAGCTGTTTGGGCGAAAATGTTCTGCACGAATCAGGGCTTTCTAAGTGACTATTTCCTCAAAAATATTTTACAGGAGGACATTTTTATGTCACGTTATACAGGACCATCTTGGAAACAAGCTCGTCGTTTGGGTCTTTCTCTTACTGGTACAGGTAAAGAATTGGCTCGCCGTAACTATGTACCTGGTCAACATGGACCAAACAACCGCAGCAAATTGTCAGAATACGGTTTGCAATTGGCTGAAAAGCAAAAACTTCGTTTCACTTACGGTGTAGGTGAAAAACAATTCCGTAACTTGTTTGTTCAAGCTTCAAAAATCAAAGAAGGAATCCTTGGTTTCAACTTCATGCTTCTCTTGGAGCGTCGCTTGGATAACGTTGTTTACCGTCTTGGTCTTGCGACTACTCGTCGTCAAGCTCGTCAATTCGTAAACCATGGTCACATCCTTGTTGACGGCAAACGCGTTGATATCCCATCATACCGCGTAACTCCAGGTCAAGTGATCTCAGTTCGTGAGAAATCATTGAAAGTGCCTGCAATCCTTGAAGCTGTTGAAGCAACTCTTGGACGTCCAGCATTCGTATCATTTGATGCTGAAAAATTAGAAGGTTCATTGACTCGCCTTCCAGAGCGCGACGAAATCAACCCAGAAATTAACGAAGCACTTATCGTTGAATTCTACAACAAAATGCTTTAATTTGTATTTGTTCAGAAGTCGGTTTCCCGGCTTCTTTTTTATACTCTCAATGAACTAATAAACCTGATTCTAACTAAGAATAGGTCGAAAAGAGGCAGCTGTTTTTCAGAAATTTAGTGATTTCTTTCTGCTCCTATCCAATCAGGTGAGACACTTTGTAAAGATTTTTTCCAGCTTTTTTACGGAAGATTTGCTGAAATGGTGTATAATGGGGACAAGACAGAAACAGAAAATTGTATGAAAGGAGTAGCGATGAAGGTTCTAGTGACAGGAGCGACTGGCTTTCTAGGAAAGTATGTTGTTGAAGAGCTGGCTGAACAAGGCTATCAGGTGCGGGCTTTTGGTCGTAATCTGAAGGCTGGTCGGCAGTTAGAGGGTCCTTTAGTAGAGTTTTTTGCTGGTGATTTTACCAGAGAAGAAGAAATTTTTGCAGCCTGCGAAGGAGTGGATGCAGTGGTGCATGCTGGTGCTCTTTCAACGATTTGGGGACCCTGGGAGCAGTTTTATCAGACTAATGTAGTAGGAACCAAGCTGGTTATGGAAGCTTGCCGACATTTTGGAGTGCAAAGACTGGTCTATATTTCCTCCCCAAGTGTTTATGCTGCGGCGCGTGATCAACTCGCTATCAAAGAAGAGGCTGCTCCTCAGGAGAATGAGCTGAATTTCTATATCAAAAGCAAGCTCATGGCTGAGCGGATTGTCGGAAGTTATCCTCAAGTTCCATCGGTTATCTTGCGTCCTAGAGGGCTTTTTGGTATTGGAGATACCAGTATCTTTCCTAGGATTCTGCGCTTGAGCCAAAAATTGGCAATTCCACTCATCAGAAATGGCCAGCAAATGATGGACATGACCTGTGTGGAAAATGTGGCCTTGGCTGTTCGTCTGGCTTTGGAAATTCCAGAAGCGCAAGGACAAGTTTACAACATTACCAACGGAGAATCGCGTAGTTTCAAGGATATGCTGGATGAAGCTTTAGATGGTTTACAGGTTCGTAAACGTTATGTTAAGTTTCCTGCTGCTTTTCTAGGTCTTCTGGCGCAGGGATTTGAAAGCTTTTATCGCTTCTTTCATATTGAAAAAGAGCCGCCTCTGACTCTTTACACCTATTACTTAATGCGTTACAGTCAAACGCTGGATATATCAGCAGCAGTAAGGGATTTGGGCTATCAACCCAAGTTGACAATCAGTGAAGGGATTGCAAAATATGTCCAACATTATCGAGAAAATTGAGTATCTTCAGTCTGGGCGCTGCAGCAGTCACTTGCAGCAAATGTTTAAGGGAGTTGCTAAGAAAAAAATGATTTTTCCAGCTGGTGTTTTCCTCTTGAAGCATCGTGAGAAAGGCTATATTCTCTACGATACTGGCTATTCTCCAGCTATTCTGAAGCCCAACTTCAAATACTGGCTTTATGGTTTGGGAACACCTGTTGATATGTCAGAAGAGGAGCGTGTAGACCGGCTACTTGAGCAAAAAGGAATTGCACCAGAAGATATTTCTTATGTCATTTTGTCGCACTTACATCCAGATCACATCGGCGGAGCTGCTTTCTTTCCCAAGGCTCGCTTCATTCTGACCAAGACCGTCTTCAAAACGTATCAACATGCCAAGCTTAAGGATTTGATTTTCAAAGAATTTCTTCCGCAGGATTTTGAGAGTCGGTTGGAAGTGGTGGAACCTCAGCAGGTGCAAGAAGCATTCCTCTATCGCAAGACAGTCGACTTGTTTGGGGATGGCAGTATATATCTGGCCTCAGTTGATGGACATGCCGCTGGTCAAGCTTGTCTCTTTTTGCCAGATTATCATCTGTTTATCGGAGCTGATTTGTGCTGGGGCGTGGATCTGTTGTCTTATACGGAGCAGATGCGTTTCTTGCCGTCACTGATCCAAGATAGCAAGGAAGAATACATGGCCGGTGTGGCCTTGCTTCGGCAGTTGCTTGCTGTCGGTTATCAGGTACTAGTCAGTCATGATCCGGCTGAGAGAGCGGAGCAGATTTTGTATGAAACTAGGAACATTTCTAAAAACCTTTAGCGTCATGCGCTGGGGGTATCGATTTAAGGATCGACAGGCCTTGGAATGCTATCAAATCAAGGCTTTAGCAGCCTATCGGGAATTTCTGCAGCAGGAATCACCTTATTTTATATCAGGTATTCCAGCAGATTTTAAGATGAATAAGGCCTTCATGATGGAGCATTTCAATGAGCTCAATACTCAGGGACTGGATCGTGATGAGTTGCTAGCTTTGGCCCTAGAGAGTGAGCGGACACGTGATTTCAGTCCCATGATAGGAGAAATCGCTGTCGGCCTGTCTTCAGGAACATCTGGTCACCGAGGTTTATTTGTTACCACTGAAAAGGAGCGCAGTATGTGGGCGGCAGCCATCTTGGCCAAGATGCTGCCTAAAGGCAAACTCTTTGGACATAAAATAGCCTTCTTTCTTCGGGCAGATAACCAACTCTATCAGACTGTCAATTCAGGCTTGATTTCTCTGGAGTATTTTGATACTTTTCAGGGAGCCGAAGAGCACGTAGAGCGCTTGAATGCTTACCAGCCGACGATTTTGGTAGCGCCAGCATCAATGCTCTTGGAGCTGGCAAAACAAGTCCAGGCAGGAAATTTGCAGATTGCCCCTAGCAAAGTCGTGTCGGTGGCAGAGATTTTGGAAGATCCAGATCGGCAGAGGATTCAAGAAGGATTTGGTCTGAAAAAAGTGGACCAGGTCTACCAAGCGACTGAGGGCTTTCTAGCCTGCAGCTGTAGTTACGGGAATCTTCATCTAAACGAAGACATTGTCCATGTAGATAAGCACTACTTGGATGATAGGCGCTTTTACCCAATTATTACGGATTTCAAGCGGACTTCTCAGCCAATTTTTCAATATGAGCTGAATGATATCTTGGTGGAAAATCCTGAACCTTGCCCCTGCGGTTCGGTCTTTACACGGATTGATAGGATTGAGGGGCGTTCAGATGATATTTTCATTTTTGAAAATGCTGCAGGTCAGTCGGTGGAGGTCTTTCCAGACTTTATTCGCCGTTGTCTGCTCTTAGTTGATGGGATTGGAGAATATCAGGTAGCTCAGAAGCAGGACCATTCGCTGACCATTGCTATCGAACATCGTAGTCAGCAGCGAGAAGACGAGATTGTCCAGCAGTTTCAGAACTTAGCGACTGATAAAGACTTTCTTATGCCGGCTATTTCTTTTGAAGATTACCAGCGGGACAGAAGCCGTAAGTTGAAACGTATCTATCGGGCTTAAGAATGCTCCAAGTGGAAAAACATATGAATCAGAGGCTGAAGCGCTTTGGCAGTTTACCCAACTGTCAAGCAGTCTCAAGTCTGACAAGAAGGAGTTTAATATGACTGCAGTAAAGAATCATATAAAGATAGTTGGTTACGGTACGCATCTACCTAGAAATACCGTGACTTTTAAGGATCAGACTCGATATCGGGTGGTGGAAAATGAAGAAACCCAGCTTTCCATGGCGGTTAAGGCGATTGAAAAAGCCTTAGAGCAAGCGGGCTTGACAATCAAAGATATCGATTGTATCGTGTCAGCCAGTGCGGTGGGCGTTCAGCCTATTCCCTGCACTGCGGCCTTGATTCATGAGTTGGTAGCCAAGGGCTTGTCCATTCCAGCCATGGATATCAATACGACTTGCACCAGCTTTATCTCGGCTTTGAGTCTCATGTCTCATTTGTTGGAGGCTGGTGAGTATCATAGGATCCTCATCGTATCTAGTGAGGTTGGAAGCTTAGGGCTTAATCCCAATCAGAAAGAAAGTTTTGAGTTGTTCAGTGACGGAGCAGCAGCTTTGATTTTTGAAGCAACAGAGGAAGAAAGAGGGGTCATCTCCAGTCTGCAGCGGACGTGGTCTGAGGGAGCTCATGATACAGAGATTCGCGGTGGTTTGACATCTTTTCAGCCTAAGGAGTATTCGGATGCTACCAAGACTCACTACATGTTTGACATGAATGGTAAGAAGATTCTCTTGCTCTCTGCCAGAAAAATTCCAGAAATGTTTAAAGAATTTAAAGAAAAGAGTGGCCTCAGCCTATCTGACTTGGATTATATCATTCCGCATCAGGCGAGTCGTGCCCTGCCAATGGTCATGCGCAGCTTGGGTATTCCTGATGATAAATACCTTAATATTGTGCGAGACTATGGGAATATGGTGTCAGTAGCAGTGCCTTTTTCTCTCTGCTATGCTCTGGAGCGTAATCTAGTCAAGGAAGGGGACACCATCGCTCTGATGGGAACAGCAGCTGGTATGACAGTTAATATGCTGGCTATGAAACTATAATATAAGAAAAATAGGGTGTACAGAACCAAAAGAGGTTTTGTACACCCTGTTTAATTTTTCAAAATATGAAAATAGCTGGAACCCGTTGGGTTCCAGCAACTTCTTACAGCATTTTCAAAAGAAATTCTGCTATTTGTTCAGGACTTTCTTTTTTTCCTCTTGCAATCCACATTTGGCAGACACCAAAGAAGGCGTTGGCAAGAAAGACTCTGCTGTATTCTTTTTCAAAATGATTGTAAACACGTCTACTAAAACGGTCCTGCAGACTATCCGCCAGCATCACCTGCAGCTTATGGCGCAGAAAATTCTGAATCTCTTTCGTGCCGTTTTCTGTCAAAAGAGCAGCCAAGAGTGGCTCTAGCTGGAGGAACTGAAAGACCTCTGTAATCGCAGTTTGAACATCTTCTTGATTATTCTCAAAAATATATCCCAACTGATGAAAGAGGTTTTGCTGATAACGTTCAATCATATCGTACTTATCCTTGTAGTGAGTATAAAAACTACTACGGCTGATGCCAGCAGCTTGAGCTAGCTGGACAGTAGTGATATGGTCGAAGGACTGCTTATGCAGTAGTGAAACCATGGCTCTTTCAATAATAGCCTTGGTTTTTCGGCGTTTATTGCTTTCTAACATAAAATCTCCCTTTGAGGCTTAGCCTCAGTCTGCTCTTCAAGCGAATAGCCATCATAGCAAACTACTTTTTCTTTTTCTCCGTGTACTATTATATCAAATGTTTTTCCAGTGGAAAAGAGTTAAATTCCGGAATTAAGCATAGATAGTCAAAATTTTATCTGATTAGGCTTAGTCGACTGGTAAAATAATAAAGCCGAGGCTTAAAGTAAAGTCTCGGCTTTTGTTATGAACATTATTTAAAGTAGAGGTAGTCAGGGTCAGGAGTGACATAAAGTAGCTCGCCTTCCTGTGAGAAGATAATAGAAATTTGTTCATTTTTATAAGAGTATAGAATGTATTTGTTTTGCAACCTTGATGCTTGAGCAATATCAACTGCACCTGCTAAAAAGGCACGCGCTTGTTCAGTGCTTATTTTTTGCTCCTGAATCAGTCTTTTAAGATTTTCTAATTCTTTTCTTCAAGTGCTTTGCTTTCAGATGCGAGGTCGGTGCTTATTTTTTCTGGTTCGCCGAGAATACTTTTGACTTTTTCTTGGGTATATCCTTTAAATTGAGGAATTTGAACTTCAAAACCGCCAGATTCCTAGGATTAGTAATAAACCTTGGCATTGCCAGTCGCATAAATCTTATCATTCTAATATAATGCTGATTTTCTGTGTACCTACCTATGGGAAAATACCTTTTGTTTACAGATTATTCAGGGATTAAAGACAGTAGGGCGAACTTATTCCGCTTCTCTACAATCTTTTTAAACAAAATTAGACACGGTGTCCAATTTTTAAAGAATAAACTTGTAATAATTTTCGATTGGTGTATAATCAATTTTATCGAAATTTGGACACTGTGTATAATTTTAGGAGGTAGACATGTTAAGAGAATGGAAAGCTATTTTAAAAAAGCCGACTTTTATCATTGTGATGTTAGGAGTATCTTTGATTCCTGCCTTGTATAATGTTATTTTCTTGAGCTCCATGTGGGATCCGTATGGAAAGGTATCGGACTTGCCAGTGGCGGTCGTCAATCAGGATAAAGCTGTAACTACTAGTGGTAAGACTTTGTCTATAGGCGAGGATGTTGTTTCCAGCCTCAAGGAAAATAAAAATCTGGATTTTCACTTCGTCAGCAAAGAAGACGCTCAAGCTGGTCTGGAAAAGGGTGATTACTACATGGTTGTGACGCTTCCAAGTGATTTATCTGAACGTGCAGCCAGTATTTTGACCGATAATCCTCAGCAAATGAAGATTGACTATCAAACGTCTAGCGGCCACAGTTTTATTGCTGGTAAGATGAGTGATTCAGCCATGGCTTCTTTGAAGCAGACGGTGGCGCAAAATGTGACGGATACTTATACAAGCGCCATATTTAAGAATATGGGAGATCTAAAAACGGGATTGGTTAAGGCATCTGATGGTGCTCAGCAATTAGCATCTGGCAGCCAACAGCTAGGTTCAGGCAGTCAGACAATTGTGGATAACTTAAGAACTCTGAATCAAGCCACGAGCAAATTATCGTCCGGTGCAGCTCAATTTAACACAGGACTACAGACTTATACTGGGAGTGTTGCACAAGTATCGTCTGGGCTGGGTAGTTTGTCAAATGGGATAAACACTTATGCTAATGGTGTAAGTACTGTGGCCGCAGGTGCAAATCAGCTGTCGGGTCGATCAGCAGACTTATTGGGAGGAGTCCAACAGCTCACCCAGTCAGGAGATGGAGTTCAGGCCTTATCAACAGGTGTGACAAATCTGAATACTGGCTTGGCTACATTAAAGTCATCGGTAGATACCACCTTAGCTAACAACCAGCAAAATGTGAGTGATTTAGCAAATGGTTTGACACAGTTGAATGCTAGTATTCAAGCTGCAGCAAGTGACTCAGCAGTGTCGACAGACAGCATTGAAGCTTCACTGACTAGCATAGCAGCATCCGCTCAAGCCATTATCAATAATAATCAAGACGCCAAGGCCGCAGCTTTGGCAAGTGTCCAAGGGACCAGCGCTTATCAAGGACTTTCTAGTGAGGCTAAGGCTGAGATTGACGCAGCAGTCGGTGCTAGTCAAGCAGGAAGTGATCAATCTGCTCAGGCAATTTTATCAGAAGTTGATACGATGAGGGCTTCTCTTGAAACGATAAAAGGCGCTAGTCAAACAAAACTTAGTCAGTTAGAAGGTGCATCAAATCAAGTTCTGCCACAGGCAGCTAGCATGATCAATGGCCTTTATAATGGCTTATCAACAGTGAGTACTAGCCTCGGTTCAGCAAGTGGAGGAGCCAATCAACTAGTCGCAGGTGTAGATACCTTAAATGAAAAACTAACGACTGGCGCGACGCAATTGGAACAAGGAGTGACAAGTTATACCAATGCAGTAGGTCAGCTATCTGAGGGGACATCAGCTTTGGCAAGTAAGAATCCTGCTTTACTAGCAAATACCACAAAATTAGCAAACGGGGCAGCCCAATTAACAGATAAATCGCCAGAATTGACCTCTAGTTTCGGGAAATTAGCAGATGGGACCAATCAATTAGTGAGCGGAACAGGGAAGCTGGCTGATGGCAGCAGTGCTTTAACAGATAATCTCTCTAAACTTACTGTGGGAACGAGCGATTTGTCCAATGGACTCGCGGATGCAGGTGATAAATTGTCAACTGTTTCTACCAAGGAAGACAATGCAAAAACTCTAGCAGATCCTCTGACGTTGAGCAAGACAGATGAGAATAGGGTAGAAAAAAACGGAATTGGGATGGCGCCATATATGATTTCAGTAGCTTTATTTGTGGCAGCTATTTCAACCAATATCATCTTTAGCACACTTCCATCGGGTCAAGAACCTAAGACGAAACGAGACTGGCTGAAGG
Organism: Streptococcus sanguinis; assembly: GCF_020729725.1. Lineage (GTDB taxonomy): Bacteria > Bacillota > Bacilli > Lactobacillales > Streptococcaceae > Streptococcus > Streptococcus sanguinis_V. The sequence goes on from NZ_JAJEPA010000015.1 coordinate 60,327, forward strand.
CCCGTATAGAGGTAAATGGAGTCATTTCTGTCGTGGCGGGTGTTTTGGTCTATGGTGCTGTGCACTTGATAGGCCTATCTGCTAACCATGAGTGGGCAACCCTTGGTTTGATTGTCCTAGCCAGCATGACCTTTATGGCTCTTGTGACGGCTTTGGTTACTTGGGATAGCAAGCTCGGCGCCTTTGCTTCCCTGATTCTCTTGCTCTTACAGCTGGCTTCTAGTGCAGGAACCTATCCGCTGGAACTGACTAGTAAGATTTTCCAAGTTATCAACCCTTGGCTGCCAATGAGCTATTCTGTATCGGGCTTACGCCAAACGATTTCTATGAACGGCCAAATAGGTAGTCAGGTACTCTTCCTTGCTTTTGTTTTAGTTCTTTTCATGGCACTCGGTACTCTGGTCTATCGAACAGATAAAAAACAGCTAGCTTAGGGTTCGTACTTTTATGAATCTGTAAAAATGTAGATGAAAAGTCTATCTGTAATTCTTTTAGTTTTTATCTAATCAACATCTCCTGAAAAGGGAGATGTTTTGTTTTCTTTAAGTTTTCTTTATCTTTCTTTTAAGTTTTCATCTTTAAAATTGCATTACATTCAAGAAAGATAGAGAGGTGAGAAGCCCATGGCAGAAAAATTTTTTCAACATCATTTTCAGCGCTTTGAAACCAAATACATCATTTCCAAGGAAACCTTATTGGATTTATTGCTAGAGTTTGAAGGACATCTGGTGGAGGATGAGCGAGCTTATTCGACTATTAACAATCTCTATTATGATACGCCATCTTATCAGCTTATTCGTGAGTCCTTGGAAAATCCTTGCTTTGATGAGAAGGTGCGTTTGCGGACTTATCAAGAGCATCCGACCGAAGATAGTCAAGTCTTTTTGGAAATCAAGAAAAAGACGGAGAATCTGGTCACCAAACGCCGGCTTGCAGCAGATTTGCTGACAGCGGAAGCCTATCTGGACGGTGATTATAGTCAGCTGACTGACCTTCAGATAGATAAGGAAATGGACTGGCTGACCCAGCATTTTGGCCATATTCAGCCTATGATGTATATCGGCTATAATCGTTATTCTATGAAAGGGATTGAGGATGAGCGGATTCGGATTACCTTTGATCACGACCTGACCTACCGTCCTTATGATCTGAGTCTCTTGGCTGGTCGCCATGGAGATTATCTCTTGCCAGCCAATCATGTCATTATGGAAGTTAAGATTCCAGAAGCTTGTCCGCTATGGCTGAGCGAGATCATGGATCGCTACCAGCTGTCTCCGAGCTCTTTCTCCAAATACGGCTTTGCTTATAAAAAAGCAAACTGTATCAGCAGCAAATAAAAAAGATAGGAAAAGAAAAATGAAACAATCAAAATCAACTCTTAAAAAAATTAAATTGATGATTCCACTGGTCTTGATGACAGCGGTGCTAGGAGCATGCAGCGCAAACGCCAGCAGCTCTACAGCTTCAAGTAGCACCCAGGCTGCTAACGCTACAAGCACCAGTCAGACCAAGACCAATACTTCTGATTACTTTGCCTCAGAGGACTCAGACGCTTCTTATGATGAGTCTAAGGCGACGACTATCAGCTTGAGTGGATCCAGTGCCAAGGCCTCTGGTGACGGGGCTAGTGTCTCCGGCTCGACTGTGACAATCTCAAAGGCTGGAACCTATGTCGTTTCTGGAACGAGTGAAAATGTGCAGATTGTTGTCAAAGCAGGTGATAGCGACAAGGTCCAAATCGTCCTAAATGGTGTAACCATGAGCGGGACAGACGCAGCTATTCTAGTAGAAAATGCGGGTAAAACAAGCCTGACTCTGGCTGACGGCAGCCAAAACACAATCTCAGACTCATCAAATCACAGTAATACGGATGCAGATGCAGCTATCTATAGTAACTCTGACCTGACTCTCAATGGCTCTGGAAGTCTGACAGTTGATGGCAAGTATGAAACAGCGATTAAGTCTGAGCAGACCTTGCGGGTGACAGGTGGCACTTATACGCTCAAGGCAGCTAAGAATGGTCTGTCAGCTGCTTCAGCTATTAATATCAAGGACGCTACTATCGATATCACAGCGACAGAAGATGCCATCCATGCAGACAATGATGATGATACTTCTCTGGGAAATCTCTATATCCAGTCCGGCACCATCACGATTAATGCTGGTGATGATGGTCTACACGCTAGCAATATCGCTTTGATTGATGGTGGAACGGTTACAGTTTCCAAGAGTGTAGAAGCTCTGGAAGGAACCAATGTTACCATTAACGGAGGCAAGCTGGACCTTTATGCGACAGATGATGGTATCAATGCAGCTAGTGATGTAACTGGAGCTGATATCTTTATCAAGATTACTGGTGGCGATATCAAGGTCGAGGTCGGTGAAGGCGATACAGACGCTATCGACTCCAACGGCGATGTCATTATGTCAGGAGGAAACTTGGATATTACTTCTACGGTATCTGCCTTTGACTTTGATGGAACGGCTACCTACACTGGCGGTACCATCACGGTCAATGGTGAAAGCCGAACAGAAATCACGGCAGACGGACCTGGCGCTGGTGGACCTGGTGGCGGCGGTGCCCCAGGCGGCCAAGGAGGTTTTGGTGGACGATAAGAAAGCCAGCAAGATAACAATGAAATAGTGCCTAATGAAAAAGAAGAATCCTCATTCCAGCTGGAATGAGGATTTCTTGCTATTCATCAATTCTGATAGATAATTTTTCCGTATCCACGGTCACTTGAGCACCGATGGTAATGGTAAAGAGTGGCTGAGTATGGGCAAAGTCCAAGTCATAGAGGACGGGAATCGTCTTTAGAATTGGATGTTTATCCAAGATATAAAGGAGCAGCTCCTCTGTCATCTGGCATTCTTTTGGAAAGCGGCCGATGAGAAGAGCCTGCGGGTTAGGATAGGCCTGAAGGAGAGCAGCTAGATTGCGGTCAAACTCCACATAATCATCTTCCTCGGCCTCTTCAACAAAGAGGATATAGTTCTCATCTGTCGGGGCATAGGGTGTTCCACGCAGAAGCGAGAAAGTGGAAAGATTGCCGCCGATAGCAGTGGCTTGGGCTTGCCCGTGGTGATAAACTTTCCACTCCGTTTCATGGAAGGTCAGTGGCGCATCAGGCAGATACCAAGCATTGTCGCCCCATTTTTCACTAGGAGTCAATTCATAAGAAGTCTGGCTGACAGCCTTGAGCCAGCTCTCGGTTTGATAGTCCTGCAGGGCATCCATCTTAAAGCTGGAGTAGGACGGTCCCATGTAGGTTTTCATGCCGGTCTTTCTATAGATAGCGCTGAGCAAGGCTGTCGTGTCTGAGTAGCCGCAGAAAATCTTAGGATTTCTAGCAATCAACTCAAAGTCCAGATAGGGCAGGAGCTCATTGCAGTTGAAACCGCCGATGGTAGCCAGAATGGCATCAACGGACTCATCTGCGAAGGCAGCATGGATGTCTGCCACTCGGCTTTCGATGGAGGCAGAGCCTAGTATATCATTTTCCAGATAATGCTCCGAAAAAGACACGGTAAATCCTAGCTTTTCCAAGCGCTCCTTGGCGGCTAGATTGGCCTCAAAGCCACCGATGTGTTCAATTGACGCTGAGGGGCTGACAACCCGAATGTGCATACCAGGTACGAGTTTTTTCATAGGGACCTCCTTATGATAAATTTTTATAGAATATCATAGCACAAAGGCCAAGGTCTGTAAAGGAATCTTAGGGCAGTGCGGGAATTTTTATCAAAAAAGGGAGCCGCTGAGGACTCCCTGATTGTATATATTCATTTCTATGATTTATTCGCTGAGTTTGATGCTGCCGGATTGATTGTTGACGGTTAGGTCAATGGCGGCGTTATCAATCTTACGGGTGGCTGAGCCGCCGATTGCATCATCATTCTTACCGTAATTCACCTGTATATCATCAGGGAGGCTGATGTCGCCCAGCTCTGTTTTCAGATCAAAGGATAGCTGAGACAGGCTGCCGGACACTAGGTTCAGGTTGACATCTCCCAGTTGGTCGGTGATAGTGATTTTTCCAGCCAGCTCCAGCTGTTCGGAGTTCAGTGACCCGCTTGAGACTGACAGGCTGCTGTCGGAGATTTTGCTGGTGTTTGCACGGATGTCGCCCAAATCGGTGCTAATCTCGCCGGAAGAGAACTGACTGTTGTTCAGGCTGATGCTGCCTGAAGACAAGCTGAGCTTGCCAGAGCCAATTTGACTGTTATTAAGGGTGATATCTCCTAGTGAATTGCTGATTTTGCCAGAGGTGAATTGGCTGTCATTAACAGTCAGGCTGCCATTGGACAGGGAGAAGTCAGCGTCTTTGACCGACAGATTGGAGAGGGTCACATCGCCCAGAGATGCATTGCCGGTGAATGTCTCCAGATTGGTGCCCTTAGGCAGGGACAGCTGAATGGTACGCTTCTCCTGAGATTCTTGGTCAAATAAGCTGAGTAAGGAGCGGATGCCAGTGCTTATCCGGATGCCAGTGCTTATAAAGAAAGACTTTTTGCTGTCTTCCTTGATGTTTAAGGAGCCGTTTTCATCAGTTGCCGTGATTTTTCCCAGCGCTTTGCCGTCAATCTCATAATTGCTGTCGCTTTGATAATAGGTCAGATGGGCCTTGTCATCAGGAGATTGACTGATGACGAGATTTCTGGCTGCCAGGTCAATATTGAGGGAAGAAATGTCAGAGAAGCTTTTTTCTTCCTTGGTTAGCTTTAGCTCGCTATTGGCAGAATGAATCAAGTCGTTGACACCGCCTGTAACGGAGCCGATGGCTGTCAAGGCTCCGCCAAAGAGACAGGCTAGAACAGCTGCAGATAAGAGAGATTTTTTCCAGTTGATATTAGCCATGACGAACTCCTTTCTTTGCAAACAGTTGGGCTAGTTTGACAAATCCATTCCTGCCAAACTGAGAAATCGGAGAAATGCCTGAGTAGAAGATACCGGACAGTCCCAGGGATAGGACGCTGAAGCCCAGGATGAACAGGAAGGCTGGGACAGAGGTTGTCAGTCCCAGTGTCAGAGCGTCCCAGATCAGACTGATGCCGAAAATAAAGCAGGCAAAGGAAGCTACAGCCATGACCAGAGCAAGGATGAAAATCAGGAGGAAGAATACAAAGGTCAAAATTGCGGCCACTATAAAAAGCGGAATAGCCAAAGGTGCCGCCAAAATGGACAGGATGGCAATCTGGACGATGCTTTTCGTGCTTTTTGGGGTATTGCTGTCTTGATTGTCTTCTTCTACCTTTTTATCCAAAAGATTCAGCATAATCTCATGGGCTGCTTCCTTGGGGCTGCCTAGGTCGGCCATAGCCGCTGCTTCCCCTTCTGGTCCTACCTCGTCAAAGTACTCGACGAAGTAGTCCATAGTCTCTTGGTAGTCTTTGCGTGGCAGTTTTTTTAGATATTTTTCTAGCTCAGCTAGATACTCGGTTCTTGTCATGGCGGATGCTCCCTTCTATGATGCCGCTGATGGTCATGGTATAAGTTTGCCACTCTTCTTTTAGAGTGAGTAGATGTTCGTGCCCGTAGGCAGTGAGTGAATAGTATTTTCGTTTTCGTCCTTGGTACTCCTGCGAATAAGTCGTGAGGCAGTCATTTTGCTCCAGCTTCTTCAGAATAGGGTAAAGTGTTGATTCTTTGATATTAGCAATCAGCTTGATTGTCTGGCTGATTTCATAACCGTAGGAATCGTCTTTTTCAAGGATGGCTAAGATGAGAAACTCAATCAAAGCCGATGATGTGGGGAAAGACATAGGACCACCTCCTTGTGTAAAATATTTATATATAATCCTTCTATATATAGTCTATAACCTCTTAGGAAAAAAGTCAAGCAAAATATATAAAATTTTTATATATTTTTTGAAAAAGTCTTTTAATGGCTGTTTATAAGGCACATCAAAGTACCTTTCTTCCTTACAAGAACTTTACATCTTCCTTAGCTTTTGTGTTGAAAACATCTTCCATAAAATGGTAAAATGGTGTAAGTCTAACTAAAAATATAAGAGAGATCAATGAAAAAACATCAAACCCTATATAAATTTTTGGGCCAAACCCTACTATATTTTGTTATCTTTCTGGCCTTGCTTTATTTCTTTAGCTATCTGGGTCAGGGTCAGGGTGGCTTTATCTATAATGAATTTTAATGTGAGAGAGTAGGAAACAATGTCAAATAAAGTGATACATGATATGATTGAAGCAATTGAGCATTTTGCTCAGGTGCAGCCGGATTTTCCGGTCTATGATATTTTAGGTCAAGTTCATACTTATGGTGATTTAAAGAAGGATTCCGATTCGTTGGCGGCTCAGATTGACCGTTTGGGACTTCCTGACAAGTCTCCGGTTGTGGTCTTTGGCGGTCAGGAATACGAAATGCTGGCTACTTTTGTGGCCTTGACCAAGTCTGGTCATGCCTATATTCCTATCGACAGCCACTCAGCCTTGGAGCGCGTGGCAGCGATTGTGGAAGTTGCTGAGCCAAGCTTGATTATTGCCATCAATGATTTTTCGCTGGCAGATGTAGCAGCGCCTATTTTCAGTGCGGAGCAAGTTCAGGCAGCCTTCAGAGAGGGAGCATCCTATGAGCTTAGCCATCCAGTTCAGGGAGATCATAACTACTATATCATTTTCACATCAGGAACGACTGGCAAACCTAAGGGAGTGCAGATTTCCCACAATAATCTGCTCAGCTTTACGAATTGGATGATTACAGATAAGGAGTTTGCGACTCCGGAGCGTCCTCAAATGTTGGCTCAGCCGCCTTATTCTTTTGACTTGTCAGTCATGTACTGGGCGCCGACTTTGGCCTTGGGAGGAACTCTTTTTGCCCTGCCTTCGGCTGTGACTCAGGATTTCAAGCAGCTGTTTGAGACGATTCTCAGTCTGCCTATTGCTATCTGGACTTCGACACCTTCCTTTGCGGACATGGCCTTGCTGTCGGATGACTTTAACAGCCAGAAGCTGCCTCAGCTGACACATTTCTATTTTGATGGCGAGGAGTTGACAGTCAAGACAGCTCAGAAGCTGCGCGATCGCTTCCCTCAAGCTCGCATTATCAATGCCTATGGTCCGACTGAGGCAACAGTGGCCCTGTCTGCAGTAGCAGTGACAGATGAGATGCTGCAAAATTACAAGCGCCTACCGATTGGGTATACCAAGGCGGACTCTCCGACCTTTGTCATTGACGAAGAAGGGCAGAAAGTACCGAATGGCCAGCAGGGAGAAATCATCGTCTGTGGGCCAGCCGTATCCAAAGGCTATCTGAATAATCCTGAGAAGACAGCGGAGGCCTTCTTTGAATTTGAAGGTCTGCCAGCCTATCATACAGGAGATGTCGGATCGATGACAGATGAAGGCTTGCTGCTCTACGGCGGCCGGATGGACTTCCAGATCAAGTTTAATGGTTTCCGTATTGAGCTGGAGGATGTGTCTCAAAACCTCAACAAATCGAAATACGTTGAATCTGCAGTGGCTGTGCCCCGCTACAATAAGGACCAAAAGGTCCAAAATCTGCTTGCCTACGTCATCCTCAAAGACGGTGTGGCTGAGCAGTTTGAGCGGGAAATCGATATTACCAAGGCAATCAAGGAAGATCTGCAGGATATCATGATGTCCTACATGATGCCGTCTAAGTTCCTCTATCGAGAGACCCTGCCTCTGACTCCAAATGGCAAGATTGACATCAAGGGGCTGATTAGCGAGGTCAATAAGCGATGATGGATTTCTTGAAACAGCTGCCTCACTTGGAACCCTACGGCAATCCAGTTTACTTTGTTTATATCGTTCTGGCAGTTCTGCCAATCTTTGTCGGACTTTTCTTTAAGAAACGCTTCCCCCTTTATGAAGCCTTGGTCAGTTTGGTCTTTATCGTCCTGATGCTGACAGGTCCCAGTCTGGCGCAGCTTTGTGCTTTACTGGGCTATGTCATCTGGCAGATAGTTTGGGTTTATTCATACAAGCTCTATCGCCGGTCGCGGGACAACAAGTGGATCTTTTATCTGCATACCTTGCTAGCGGTTCTGCCGCTTGTGCTTGTCAAGGTAGAGCCCGCAATCAGCGGTCATCAGTCTCTCTTTGGCTTTTTGGGGATTTCCTATCTGACCTTTCGTTCGGTAGGGATGATGATTGAAATGCGCGATGGAGTTCTGACAGAATTCACGCTCTGGGAGTTCCTGCGATTTCTGCTCTTCATGCCGACCTTTTCGAGTGGCCCCATTGACCGTTTTAAGCGTTTCAATGAAGACTATTTGAACATTCCTGAGCGAGATGAGCTGCTGGATATGCTGGAGCAGTCTGTCAAGTATATCATGCTAGGCTTCCTTTATAAGTTTATCCTAGCACATATCTTTGGACATCTCTTGCTGGGGCATGTCAAGACCTACGCTCTCTATACCGGCGGTTTCTTTAATCTGGGAACTCTGGGCGTCATGTATGTCTTTGGTCTGGATCTCTTCTTTGACTTTGCCGGTTATTCGATGTTTGCGCTAGCTATTTCTAATCTCATGGGAATCAAGAGCCCTATCAACTTTGATAAGCCTTTTCTCTCTCGAGATTTGAAAGAATTCTGGAATCGCTGGCACATGAGCCTGTCCTTCTGGTTCCGTGACTTTGTCTTTATGCGGCTAGTCATGGTGCTCATGCGCAACAAGGTCTTTAAAAACCGCAACACGACCTCTAGTGTGGCCTATCTGATCAACATGCTGATAATGGGATTCTGGCATGGAGTGACCTGGTACTATATCGCTTACGGTCTCTTTCATGGAGCTGGTCTGGTCGTCAATGATGCCTGGCTGCGCAAGAAGAAAACGCTAAACAAAGAGCGCAAGGCTAAGGGGCTTCCGCCTCTGCCAGACAATAAATGGACCCAAGCTTTGGGGATTGTGGTGACCTTTCACGCAGTCATGTTCTCATTTTTAATCTTTTCTGGATTTTTAAATGAGCTTTGGTTTAAAAAATAAAAATGAATGAGGAAGAAAAATGGATATAAAAGCAGAAGTAATTGAAATTATTGAAGAACTATTTATGGAAGATGTGTCAGACATGATGGACGAGGATTTGTTTGATGCGGGTGTCCTAGACAGTATGGGAACGGTCGAGCTGATTGTTGAGTTGGAAAACCGTTTTGACATTCGCGTGCCAGTGTCAGAGTTTGGCCGCGATGACTGGAACACAGCCAATAAAATCGTTGAAGGCGTAACGGAGCTTCGCAATGCTTAAGCGACTCTGGCTGATTCTGGGGCCGGTTTTCTGCGCTATGGCCATGGTTGCCCTGCTCTTTTTCTTCTATCCGCTTGATAAAAAGCATGATATAGAAGCAGAGAAGCGCTCAGCAGTGACCCTGACAGCAGAAAACTTCAAAAGCCGCAGTAAGAAAGTGACAGCCTTGACCGATAAGAAGATGCGCTTTGTGCCCTTCTTTGGATCTAGCGAATGGCTGCGCTTTGATAGCATGCATCCGGCAGTGCTGGCTGAGAAATACGATCGCTCCTACCGGCCTTATTTTCTAGGCCAGCGCGGGGCGGCATCATTTAATCAGTACTTTGGTATGCAGCAGATGTCCTCTGAGCTGGAGGGACAAACGGCGGTTTATGTGGTGTCGCCCCAGTGGTTTACCAAGACAGGCTATGATGCTTCGGCCTTTCAGCAGTACTTCAACAGCGATCAGCTGACGGCTTATCTGTCTCAGCAGCAAGGAGATGCGGCGGCGCAATATGCAGCCCAGCGCCTCCTTCAGCTCTATCCAGATGTCGCTATGGCAGAGAGTGTGCAGAAGCTGTCTGAAGGTAAAAAACTGAGCAGCTTTGAAGAGCGTCATATTGAGATGATGGCTCATCTTAATGAGCGCCAAGATGCTTTTTTCAGCAACTTTGCTGCCCTTAATAATGAAAATTATGACCAGCGAATTTTGCCTTATATGGCTGATTTGCCAGACACCTTCTCCTATCAGGCTTTGGAAGAGATTGCTACAGCAGAGGCCAAGAAGAAGACCAATAACAATCAATTCGGCATAGACAATCAATTTTACAAGACCCGTCTGGCCGGCAAGGTTGCCAAGCTCAGAGGTTTTCAAACTAAGCAATCTTATGAAAAATCCCCTGAGTACAACGACTTGCAGCTGGTTCTGGATCAGTTCGCCAAGTCAAAGACTAATGTCATCTTCATCATTCCACCGGTCAATTCTAAGTGGATGGAGTATACAGGACTCAGTCTTGAAATGTACCAGCGGACGGTTGCCAAGATTCGTTACCAGCTGGAAAGTCAGGGTTTTACCAACATTGCTGATTTTTCTAAGGACGGCGACAAGCCTTACTTCATGCAGGACACTATTCACATGGGCTGGAACGGCTGGCTGGCCTTTGACAAGGCAGTTGATCCTTTTGTAGCCAATCCACAGCCGGCGCCAAACTACCAGATCAATGACCGCTTCTTCAGCAAGGAATGGTCTCAGTATACTGGCAAACCAGAAGAATTCAAATAAGGTTGGGACTTTCCAGCCTTATTTTTATAAAGGAGGAAAGATGAAGATTCGTTTGTCCCAAATAGAAGATATCCCAGCCATTATGGAGATTTATGATGTGGCCCGTCAGTTCATGAAAGACCAGGGCAATCCGACTCAGTGGGATGGAGACTATCCCAGCGCGGGCTTGATTGAGGAAGACATCGCGGCTGACCACTCCTTTGTTGTCGAGGAAGAAGGGCGGCCGGTTGGCACCTTTGCCTTTATCATTGGAGAAGACCCGACCTATCAGGTCATCGAAAAGGGAGCCTGGCATTTTGTGGAGCCTTACGGCACCATTCACCGCATCGCCTCGAACGGGCAAGTCAGAGGCCTATCCCGTCAGGTCTTTGATTTTTGCTGCCAGCAGATTCCCTACTTGCGAATCGATACCCATGCGGACAATCAGCCTATGCAGGCTGCTGTGCTGAACTACGGCTTTAGGGAGTGCGGCATTATTTATGTGGCTGACGGCAGTCCTCGCCTGGCTTATGACTATCATCAATAAAAAAATCTGCTCTTGGGCAGATTTTTTGCTTTATATCAAAACATACTTTTCTACAGCTTCTGCAACTCCGTGCTCATTGTTGCTTTTGGTGACGGCTTTTGCCTCGGTTTTGACTGCTTCAGGGGCATTGCCCATAGCGACTCCAAGTCCAGCCAGTCGCAGCATAGGAAGGTCATTGAAGTTGTCTCCGATTGTCATGACCTCTTCTAGTGGCACTTGGTAGTGCTGGGCAATTTCGTACAAGGCTTGCTCCTTGGAGACATGCTTGGCCGTGACTTCCATGTAGTTGTTCTTAGAAAGGTAGAAGGCTGTCTTGGGAAAGTCTAAGGTCTGCAGGTAGTCATGGAGTTTCTGGATGACAGGCGCTTCATCAATGAGGAGTAACTTGTGAGCAGGCATTAGAACATCCAGCACCGGCATTAGTACATTCTGAATTATCGGCTGCTCACCTGTAATATCAGCCTCTATCTGCACCCATTTATCCAGACGATCAGCAATCCAATCCTTGCCAGAGTAGAGATTGATGGACACACTAGGAAATTCAGCCTTGACAAATTCCAGAAAAGTGCGGATTTCTTTCTTGTCCAGAGGATGCTCGATAATAGTTTCGTAAGCTTGCGGGTCGCCCTTGATGACCAGAGCGCCATTGTAGCAGGCTAACGGATTATCTTCCAGTCCCAGCTCACGGGCAATCGGCTCCATGCCTAGAGGAGATCGGGCAGAAGCGAGAACGAAAGGGATTTTTTCTCGGCTTAGCAGGGGAATCATGTCCTTGAGCTCAGAATCTACTTGGTGTTGGTCGTCCAAAATGGTGCCGTCAATGTCGCTGATAATCAGGCGAATCGGTTGGTTTGTCATAGCTCTTCCTCCTTTGTGTCTAAAAGATCGATTTAATAAATTATTTTAACCTTGTCTCCTATCAGTTCTTGGACTTCAGGGTTGGGCTCTTGGTCCGTAATCCAGTAGTCAAAGTCGCTGACAGGGCCCAGGATGTACTTAGACTCTTTCTGCCACTTGTCTTGCTCGGCCAGCAGAATCTTAGTCTTGGCGTGCTTTAAAGCCAGTCTTTTCAGTTGAGCATCAGCCTCGTCTTCAAAACTGACCAGACCGTCAGAGACACTGGCTGCCCCTATAAAGGCAATGTCAAAGGAAATTTGCTCCAGCAGCTCTGCTTCATTGAGCGCGTGGTAGAATCGGTTTTTGGGATAAAATTTCCCACCTAAGAGATGAAAGTCCACTTTGTCCTGACTGCTCAGCATGATTGCATTATCCAGAGAATGGGAGTAGATTGTCATAGGCTCCTTGATGCGCTGGGCCAGATGGAGAACGATGGTTGAGACATCAAAGAAAGCAATCTGCCCCGGCTTGAGAAAGTCATGGGCCTTCTGAGCAATAGCCTTTTTTTCTTGACTTAGTTGGTTGATACGGTCGTTAAAGGAGGGGATTTGCCGGCTAGTGTCTAGCGGGATAATACCTCCGTGGGTGCGTTGCACAAGCCTACGCTCGCTCAAAATCGAGAAATCTCGCCGAATAGTATCTTTAGAGACCTGAAAATGTTCAATCATATCCTTGGCTGACAGCTGTTTTTTCTCAGCTAAGAGCTCTAAGATTTCAGCTAAGCGTTGTTCTTGATACATGCTTGTCCCTCCTTGCTTTTCTAAATAGAGTATAACATAGCAAATAAGTTTTTGCAAGTCTTTTTAATGTTTTACAAGTTTTTTGAAATGCGCAGTAGAAAATCAAAAAACCGAGCAAATCTCGGTTTTCATGAATTATAATAATCGAAACACGTTTTTCAATTAAGGTGTTTGAATATTGACAGATCCATCGCTGCCGACCTTAACATCAACGCCGCCGCCTTGAACATGAACGCCATCTTCATTTACGTTAACACCAGCGTTGTCAGTTTGTACGTTAGCACTACCGTCTCCGTTAGTTTCAACAGAAGCATCGCCGCTTTCGTCTCCGCCATTTACATTAACGCTGGCATCTCCGCCGTTTACATTGACTTTGGCACTGCCGCTTTCTTCAGATGAGCTGCTAGAACTTGTCTTAGCTTTAGATGAAGAAGAAACGCTTGAGCTGGAACTTGAGCTTTCTTCAGTCTTCTTATCTGCAGAATTTCCGCAAGCTGCCAAAAAGAAAAGTGCAATTAGTGGTAATAAAAATAAAGAAATTTTAGATAATTTTTTCATCTTACCCCTCCTTCTAGTATAATATTAAACAAATATTTCATTTGAAGCAATGAAAAACCGGATTGATACAAAAATAACATACTCTGTTAATAAAAATGTTACAAATTATATGTACGATTATTAGATAATACATAGATTTTATAAGCTTTTCCACGATTTTTTGCTTATTTAGTGTGTAATTATTTTGTAACAAAATTCTTGTCCGTGAGAAGGAGAAAAATAACATTTTTGCAACATTTTTTTCCTCTGTAAATGGAGAAATCATGCTATAATCAACCTATGTTATCAAGAGATTTTCAGAAACTAATCGAGACAGACACAGTTGCAGCAGCGCGAGCTTTGCTAGGTATGCAGTTGATTCTAAATGGCCAGGAGTTAGGCCGAATTGTCGAAACAGAAGCCTATCTAGGAAGTCAGGACAGTGCCTGTCATTCAGCTAGAGGGAGCCGCTCCCCTAAGAATGAATCCATGTATCTGCCAGCTGGTCACTGGTATGTTTATCAGATTTATGGTCATCAGATGCTGAATTTGGTGACCAAGGCTGAAAATGTAGCCGAAGCCGTACTGATTCGAGCCTTGGAGCTGCCGGATGGCCGACTTTTAGCTAACGGCCCTGGCAAGTTAACCAAGTATGCTGGGATTGACAAGCGCTTTGATGGACAGAGTTTAGCGACCTCCAGTCTGCAATTAGCCCATGGCCTGACTCCCAATCAGATTGCTAGCCGTCCGCGGATTGGCGTGACCTGCACAGATGCCTGGCGGGAAGAGCTCTTGGGCTTTTATGTGGCCGGCAATCGTCATGTCTCAAAAATGCCTAAGCGAGGCCTGCTGGATGATGAGTACACATGGAAGAAGGAGTAAAAGATGAAGAAAACAGAGATTTTTGAGCAAGTCGTAGAAATTATGCGAGAGGATTCTTCTACAAAGAAAGACATCATGGGTGCAAATCCCGAAGAATATCGAGCGCGTATCACAGACCAGATGAGCCAAGAGGACTTTTTTTACCAGATGCATTGTTATATAGCCAGTTTTAGGATTTTGTCTCATGTTTGGTTTGGGCTTAAGGAAACGCAACCGCCCGGCTTTAAACTGAGATACTACCAAGACTGCCTCTACGTCCTACAGGCAAATAGTGACACGGGGCTGAAACGTGGAGACCAGATTCTAGCCTTAGATGGAAAAGCCTTGCCTCAGGTGTATCAAGAGCACAAGGATTATTTTGTCAGTTCCACACCAGAGCGACAGCACAAGGAGTGGGCTTACTTTGTGGGGCATGCCGGAGAAGTTACAGTAGTACGTAATGACAAGAAAGAGCAACTGCATGTTCAGCCAACCGCTCACCCAAAGAAGCCACCGCAGTTTGAATGGCGCAATCTTTCTGAGGACATCGTTTATCTCAAGTTAGAAGATTTTACGGATGAGGCTGCTATCAGTCAGCTATATGCAGACAGCCAAGCAGCTATTGAGCAGGCCAAGTATTTAATCATTGATGTTCGAGTCAATTATGGTGGGACGGACTCGCTTTATTATCCACTTTTCAAATATACTCTTCCTCAGGGAAAGGCCTTCAGAGACTTAGATTTGCCAAACGATGATGGGATGGAGATTCTCTATACTGATAGAAATGTTGATTTGCGTCAGCAACTGATGCAAAATATCCTAGATGATCCAAACTTGTCAGCAGAAACTCACCAGGTTCTCAAAGAATTTCTAAAAGAGCTAGAAGAAAATCGGGGGAAAGGTTATGTCCTCTATGGCGATGAAGACAGCAATCAAAACTTTCTGCCAGATATCCTAGGCCTAGCTCGTCCTGAAAAAGTCTTTGTGCTAGCAGATGTTACCTGTGGGTCTTCAGGTGACAATTTTGTTGATACCATGAAAAAGATGCCCAAGGTTACGGTCCTAGGGCGGCCGACTATGGGAATTTTAGATTATTCCAATTGCTGCGTGAAGGATTTTGGTGACTATGAGCTCCTGTTCCCCACTTCACGTGACACTAGGATTGATCAAGGAAAAGGCATGAATGATAAGGGAGTTGAACCGGATATCCTGATTCCTTGGACACCAGAGCACTTAGAGCGGGATGTGGACCTGGAAAAGTGCCTCAACTATTGCAAAAACGCTTAGGATTTCTATGCGTTTTTCGTTTTTATTATATCTTGTCAAACTTCTCAATGTAAAAGAGTGTTAGTGTCACGATGGCAGCCAAGCCAATGAGAATGAGGATGGCTGGAGTCCAGGAATGGAATAAATCAAAGCTGTATCCAAAGAGGCTAGGTCCAAAGGCGGCCAGAATATAACCACCAGTCTGGGCCAAGCCAGATAGCTGAGCGGTTTGTTCAGGAGTACTGGTTTTCAGCGAGAAAGTAACCATGAGGTAGGGGAAGAGGGCGCTGACGGACATACCGATTAGCAGATTGAGGATGAGCCAGTAGACAAAGGAATCTGTCTTGACCAGCAGCATACCCAGACCTACCATACCAGTTGCAGAAAAGAGAGCAATCATCCCCAAGCGTTTTTTAGCGGATAGACGCGTTGTCAGACTAGGTATCGTCATAGCCAAAGGAAGGCTGATAATCGAAAAGATAGAGGCTAAGAATCCAGTAGCATCATCGGAAAGTCCTGCCAACTGGCCAAGAGTCGGCAGCCAAGTGATAGCTGTATAAAAGAGCAAGGACTGCAGGCCGCCGAAAACAATCAGAGCCCATACTCTAGGATTTTTTAGCAGACTCCCCATTTGCTGCTCGCGATTTTTACTAGTCAGCTTGTGATTGTGACGGCTGTTGGGAAGCCAGATCAAGCAAGCTAGTAAGCAGATGAGGGTCAGGACGAGGATCAAGCCTTTCCAGCTAGCTAAGCGGACAATAGGCGCAGCCAAGGGAGACATGATTGAGATAGCCAGTCCCATAGAAGTGATATAAAGCGTGGTTAGAAATCCAATTTTCTGTGGCTGATTAGCCTGAATGACATTAGGCAGGAGCACATTTAAGACAGCGATGGCAGCCCCTAGCATGATTGTACCTGCATAGAGTAGAGGCAGGTTAAAGATACGAATAAAAGAGCCCAAAGTCAGCACAATCATGGCAATGGTAAAGAGCTTTTCCAGGCCGACCTTTTGAGCCAGGCGTGGGGAAAAGGCTGAGCAGAGAGCAAACATGATCAAGGGCAGGCTAGTCAGCAGTCCCAGAGAGTTGACAGGAACTTGCAGCCCCTTAGCAATATCGCCCAGAACAACAGGCAGCACTGCAAAAGGTGCCCGCAGGACAACCCCCACCATCAGAATACCTGGAAGTAAAAATTTCGAATGTTGCTTTTTCATAAAGTTAAGTTTCCTCCTATATAAATAAATATCAAAATAAAATCAGTCCATCAAATCCAGAAAATACTGGCTGATAACTGTTTCTGGCAATGTTTTCTTCTGCTGGAGCCACCAGCTGACCGTCTCCACAAAGGTAGAAGTCACGTAATTTCTCAGAAAGGGCTCTGGCAGCTGAGATTTTTTTCGCAGGAGCTGTTCCTGAATCATCGGAAAGAGATAGTTTTCCAGCTCAATCTTTAAGCGATTGGTGAAATAGATATTTTTCGAAAGCAGCAAGGTTGCAATCTTGTCCTGATTCTTTTGAAAATGTTTGAAAATATGGGCGGTTGCTTCAAAGAGATCCTTGCCGTCGTCGCGTTCAAGAAAGGTATGCTGAAAGAGGTCTTGGCAAACCTCCTCTAGCAAAGCTTCCTTAGTATCGAAATGGGCATAAAAAGTCGACCGGCCAACGTCTGCCAGGTCGATGATTTCCTGCACGGTAATGCTTTCATAACTTTTTTGATGCAGCAGGCTGATAAAAGCTTGGTAAATAGCTGCGCGTGATTTCTTGACTCGTCTGTCCATAGCGTTTCGGAACAAAAGAGCAGGATTGTTCAGTAACAGACAAAGCCCCTCAATTGCTTCTTGTTTCCTTTCTGAGAATAAGGGATAATAAAGATGAAGAAAACTGAACAAGGTGTTCCGTTTTGATTACATTATACTATAAATTTAGCCAAACTGAAAGGAGGCTGCTGTGAAATCTAGTAAAAATATGACCATTGCTTTTCTGTTAAACTTTTCCTTTGCCATTCTTGAGTTTATCTTTGGCTTCATGTTCAATTCCAGTGCTGTACTAGCCGATGCTGTGCATGATACAGGAGACGCGATGGCCATCGGACTTTCTACCCTTTTTGAAAAAATTTCTAATAAAAAAGAAGACAAGAAATACACTCTGGGCTACAAGCGCTACAGCCTTTTGGGAGCCTTGCTGACCTCAGTCATCTTGCTGGTCGGCTCGACCTTGGTGATTATCGAAAACGTACCCAAGGTCTTTGCGCCTGAAAAGGTTAATTATGACGGCATGCTGGTGCTGGGTATCTTTGCCATTATAGTCAATCTAGCAGCCAGCAAGGTAGTCGGCCATGGGCATGGACACAGTCATAATGAGTCTATTCTCAGTCTCCATTTCTTAGAGGACATTTTGGGTTGGGTGGCTGTTATTCTGGTCTCTATCGTTTTGCGCTTTACAGACTGGTATTTTCTGGACCCGTTGCTCTCCCTGCTCATTGCAGGCTTCATCCTCAGCAAGGCCCTGCCTAAGTTCTGGGAAAACATCAAGATTTTTCTGGATCATATCCCTAGCGATATTGATTTGAGCCAGCTTTATCAGGAAATTCTGGCAGTTGAAAACGTTCAGGCTATTACTCAGCTCAATGTCTGGACCACAGACGGTTTGGAAAAATTTGCCATGATCCATATCTGTCTTGAAAATCCAGATCTGCTGGCCGAGACCCAGACTACTCTGCGTCAAGAACTGCAAGCCTATGGCATCACCAAAATCACTATCCAGACGGATAGCAGCTTGGAAGAGCATGAAGAGTGGTGTTTAGGCGGGGAGAGTGATTTAAAACCTCATACTTAATAGTACTACTGTAAACATATCTCTACAGTCCGATAATCGGGCTGTTTTTTCGTTTTGCAGTCTAATTTCCATCACTCAACTGGTTCTATTTTTATGATTTTCTTCTTATTTAATTTCTCTATTTCTTTGTCTGAAAATTCTAGCCTTTTTGATTTTGTAGTTTTTCTATAAAAAATAGACAAGCTGAGTACATTGTGCATTTTTAGATAGGTTTTACATATAATAAAATGCAGATGTATTGACAATGCTTTTTCTTTAGCATATACTATTGGGTAGGAAGAAACAGGCAAAGCTTGCTAAGCCTTGTCCTGAAGCGCCTTTCCTAAGCATATCGACTACCGATCAGAAGAGGACAGATGCTGTCACACTGTCCATCTGAAGGTTGAAAAAGAAGCAGTAAAGGGGAAGTTTCCTCAAAAAAATTTGCTTTTTTTATCCTCGAAGTAAAAAAACGCTTTAAAAAAGTGTCAAAAAGCTTGATATAACAAGGTTTTGTCAAAATTAAACATTTTTTTAAATGCAGTCATTTTTTTCGAGGCAAACCTGTTGACAAGTTGTCAATTATATCATATACTGTGATAGGTAAATGTTTTTTAAAGCAAATAAAGCTTTTGTTCCTAGCATTTCCTACCAAAATATGCATATCGGTAAAAAGAAAAGCCATAAGACAAGAATTCTTATCTTATGGCACTGGCTGCTTGATGATTCGGGTTAAACCAACTTCACACACACACGGTTTAACCTGCATCTAAAAGCATGAGAAATTTTTGCAAGAGAACTTGCTTTGTATAGTATTTAAGAACGCAAGAACAAATGTTTTTGGCATCTGCTTTTTTGCGCCCCTTTTGACAAATCTAAAACGCCCTTGTCAATCCTAGGATTGGTTTAAGGACTGTTTACTAGGTTTATCAAATGGAGATACTGCTCAAAGCATCTAACTTAAAACATTAAGTTTGGTTCTATTGGTAAATTTTCCATGTACTAGCCTAACTTAAAAAGCTTAAAGAAACCTTAAAGGAAACTTTAAGCGAGGGAGATTTTTTAAGAAAGCTGTTATCTATTAACGCATAGAAAGAATTGAAGGATTTTTACAAAAAAATCACAGACAGGAGAAACAAATGGCACTAATCGCTATATTGGTTCAATTCAATCTGATAACGGCAGCTCAAAAAGAAGAAATTCTTCAAGATATGCCACAATCAAACATGCAGTTAGAGAGATATCTAATCAGCAAGGGCTATGTGACAGAAGAAGATATGCTGAAAGTCATGAGTTACTATTACCGTGTACCTCATGTCAATCTATCACAGTTTGTGATAGAAAAGGAAGCTGTCGAGAAGGTTTCAGAAAAAGTTGCTAAACGTCATGGATTGATTCCGATCTCTTTCACAGATGGGGAAGAGGGAGAAGAACCCAAGTTAGTAGTTGCGATGGCAGACCCAAGCAACTATATCGCCCTAGACGACGTTAAAATCGTTTCTAAGATGGCGGTAGAACCTTATGTAACTTTTCGGGATGATATTGAGAAGTATATTGATCAATACTATTCTAAAGGAGAAGAAGCCCAACAGGCAGCGACCGAAATCGAAGGTTTTAATGTGGACGAAGAGATCATCGAAGAAGATCTCGAAATTAAAAACGCTCCGGTTGTACGTTTGATTGACTCGATTATCAGTCAGGCAATCAAGACGCGGACCAGCGATATCCATATTGAGCCCTTTGAAAAAGTTGTTCGTGTTCGTTTCCGGGTTGACGGAACCTTGGTGGAAAACATGCAGTTGAAAGCCAATGCTCACTCAGCCATTGCGACACGGATTAAGATCATGAGTGGTCTGGACATCGCCGAGCGGCGGATTCCTCAGGATGGACGGATTGAGACAACCATCGACGGCAAAGAAGTCGATATGCGGGTTTCAGTCTTGCCTACTGTATTCGGTGAAAAAATCGTTATTCGGATTTTGAGCCGGAATGCAACTCTCCTCAGTAAAGAGGAGTTGGGATTCTCGCCAACCAATCAGAAGCTCTTTGAAGATATTCTTAAGGCGCCAGAAGGCATTATCTTGCTGACTGGTCCTACGGGAAGCGGAAAGACAACCACTCTCTACACAGCGCTCCGTGAGCTCAATGATGTAGGAAAAAATATCATCACCGTTGAAGATCCGGTTGAGTACCGATTGGAAGGGGTCAACCAAGTTCAGGTAAATAATAAAGCTGGACTGACCTTCGCGAGTGGTTTGAGAAGTATCCTACGTCAGGACCCGGACATCGTTCTCTTGGGGGAAATTCGGGACGAAGAGACAGCTAGTATCGCGGTTCGTGCCGCTATCACTGGTCACGTCGTTCTCTCGACTATCCACACCAATGACACAGCTAGTACAGTCAACCGTTTGGTCGATATGGGCATCAAACCTTATCTGGTCTCAACGGCGACTGTCGGTATTATCGCACAGCGCTTGATTAAGCGTATCTGTCCTAAGTGTAAGACTGAGTACACTGTAGAAACAAATGAACATGCAGGTATCGGTATTCACAAGGGAGACACCTTGTATCGCGGACGCGGCTGCAACTACTGCAGCGGTACGGGATACTATGGACGTATCGCCATCCACGAAATCATGGCGGTGACACGGGAGATTAAGTCACTAATTAATGATGGTGGAACAACGTCACAGCTTCGAGCAGAAGCTAAGAAAAATGGTATGCGAGACTTGGCGGAGGAGGCCATTGATATCGCAAAACAGGGGACTACAACGATTGAAGAAGCAATGAAGATTGCCTTCAGTCTAGAAGGGGAAGTTTAGGATGAATTTGGATGAGTTAATTAAGCAGGCGATTGAAGCGGGTGCATCAGATATCCACTTCACGGTTGGCGCTGAGCCAAGCATGCGTCTGCACGGGAGGTTAACACAACTCAACAATACAATTTTGACCAACGAAGACACGGTTCGCTTCACCAAGCACATTTTAAATGAGAAGCAAATTGCTCATCTTTTAGAAGTCGGTGAAGTGGACTGTGCCTACGAGGTCGACAATGGCTATCGCTTGCGGGTCAATATCTTTAAGCAGAAAAACAACTGCGGGATTGCCTTGCGGGTCATTCCCAAGGATATTCCATCTATGGAATCTCTGGGATTGCCACCAGTTATCAAAAAGCTAGCTGAGAAACGCCGGGGGCTGATATTGGTTACCGGGCCAACAGGAAGCGGAAAGTCAACGACCCTGGCAACCATGATCAACTACATGAACAGCTTGCGGGACGAGCACATCATCACGATTGAAGATCCGATCGAGTACATGCACACACATAATAAGTGCTTGGTCAACCAGCGTGAGCTGGGAGCGGATACGCAGAGCTTCGGTAATGCTCTCCGCGGTGCCCTTCGTCAGGACCCGGATGTCATCCTAGTCGGTGAGATGCGGGATAAGGAAACGATTGAAATCGCCCTGCGTGCGGCGGAAACAGGTCACTTAGTCCTGTCAACCCTCCACACGGTCGGTGCCGTAAACACCATGGATCGGATTATCGACGTATTTCCAGCTGAGCAGCAGGAGCAAATCCGTGTACAGCTTTCAGCCGTTATGGAAGGGGTTGTATCGCAGCAGCTCATGCGTACAGCGACCGGCAAGGGTCGTGTGGCTGCCTTTGAAATCATGCTGGGAACACCCGCTATTCGCAACCTCATTCGCGAAGGGAAGACCCACCAGCTGCTGACGCCAATCCAAACGGGAGCTCAGCTAGGCATGATTACCATGGACACTTCGCTCATGGGACTCTACCGTCGCAATGTTATCGATCAAAGAACGCTGCTGTCCTACTCAGTGGACCGCGCTCAAGTCGAAAAATCCCTAGGAATAGCGGGGTACTAGAGCATGACAGTATATGTTTGTAAATACTTAGACACTCGGCAAGGGGTCGTCACACTAGAGGTGGATGCGCCTAACCGGACGGACGCCGTCAATCGGATCCGTCTCAAAGGGAAGCCAATCAGTGTCGAAGAAAAGGTCATGGGCTCTAAGGAAATCACCCTTTTCCAAAGTAAGAAGATCAAGCTCAAGGACATATCGCTCTTCTGTAAGCAGATGTCGGTTATGCTAAACTCGGGTATCCCGCTCAACAATGCAGTAGATATCTTAGAGCAGCAGACAGATGCCAAAAACTTGAAGGCAAGCCTGAAGGTTATCAGTAAAGACTTGAAAGAAGGGAATCAGCTGTCCAAGGCTCTAATCGAGCAAAATGGTCTCTTTCCCGACCTCCTGATCCGCATGATTCAGGCTGGTGAAAAGACCGGTAAGCTGGACGAGGTGCTGGAAAAGATGTCGGAGCACTATAACAAAGAGCTCAAGACCAGCCGGCAGATTCGCGGGGCTATGATTTATCCATCGGTGCTAGTCTTTCTGGCAATAGCAGCAACCTTAGTTTTGCTTTATGTAGTCATCCCTAACTTCTCAGGGATCTTTGAGCAAAGCGGTGTCGCTTTGCCGCTGCCGACGCGGATCGTCCTTGCGGCCAGCAATTTTGTCCAGTCTTACTGGTATATCCTCTTCGGCGTAGTAGGGCTTCTGGTCTTTCTCTTCCTGCGCTACCGCAGCACGGAGACGGGCCGCTACCAGCTGGACCAGCTCAAGCTCTGGCTGCCGGTCATCAAGGGCCCGATGCAGAAGATTGTCACTGCCCGCTTTGCTAGTACTCTGGCGACGCTGACCAGTGCCGGTATCCCTCTGGTCGAGGCTATCGAGTCTGCGGCCGCAACGACCAATAATGCCGTCGTTATCGAAAAGCTGAGAGTGGCCAATGAAGGCCTGCAGAAAGGGGAGCGTCTGACAGGGATGATTGCCGCTACCGGCCTCTTCCCGCCGATGATGCTGTCCATGGTCAAGATCGGTGAGGAGTCTGGCTCGCTGGAGTCCATGCTCAATAAAACATCGGACTTTTACGAAGAAGAGCTGGAAACAGCCATCAAGCAGCTGCTCTCACTCTTGGAGCCAGCCATGATCATCGTCATGGGGGTCATCATCGGAGGCATCGTGGCCTCTGTTATGTTGCCAATGTTTGAAATTGCTAATGCTGTTCAACAGGGAGCTGAAGCAAATCAATAAAGATTATTTACAGAAAAAGTTAGGATTCGCAGAGTAATTGCTCTGCGCAAAAAGTTAGGGAAAACGTTCTGATGCTGGGAGTTTGTGGGGTCTCCCAGCTAGGAACAAAACGAATGCCCCTGTGGGCGAATATATTAAAATTTATGAAAAAGAAATAGGAGAACTATTCAAATGTTAAACAAATTGCAAAAGTTCCGTCAGGACTTGAAGAAAAAAGGTAAAGGTTTTACCTTGGTTGAGTTGATTGTCGTAATCATTATCATTGCTGTTTTGGCAGCAGTAGCGATTCCAGCTATCACAGGATTCCAAGATAGCGCACGTAAAAGCCGTATCGAAACAGAACACCGCCAGTTGGTATCAGCTATTCAGTCTTATCTAGGTTCTCAAGTAGATCCTGAAAATCCTGCTGAAGCACCAACACTTGAGAAATTGCGTCCTTACATTGCGAAAAACTCTCAAGGTAAAGGTACTCTTGCCGACACTCTTGCTACTGACGGGAAAGACAAGCATCCTGCTCACGTAATTACTGGTAACAAGTTGATTTCGACTTATACTCCAGCAAGTGGTGGAACAGCTAAGAATTGGACTTATGACTGGAAAGAAAATAGTGCTGCAACCGCAACGCCTTAATTTATCTAGCGAATTTTCCGCTTAACGGTGGGAAATTAAAAACTAGCGTTGTAATTGAAGATGTTATCTCAAAGTCTAGTAAAACCCTACCTTTGGGATACTTAAAAAGAAGTAAGATACATTAATCAAGAAAAATAGGAGAATAATTCAAATGTTAAACAAATTGCAAAAGTTCCGTCAGGACTTGAAGAAAAAAGGTAAAGGTTTTACCTTGGTTGAGTTGATTGTCGTAATCATCATCATCGCTGTTTTGGCAGCGGTCGCTATCCCAGCTATCACAGGATTCCAAGACAGCGCACGTAAAAGCCGTATCGAAACAGAACACCGTCAGTTGGTATCAGCTATTCAATCTTATCTTGGTTCTCAAGTAGATCCTGAGAATGCTACAGCTCCAACATTGAATGATCTGAAGCCTTATATCGCTAAGAACTCACAACAATCTGGTGAGCTTGCTGATACTCTTGCTAAGGATGGAGCAAATAATGGTCCAGCTCACCAAATCAGTGGCAACACGCTGGTTTCTACCTACACTCCAAAGAGTGGCGGTACACCTAAGAAATGGACCTACGACTGGAAGTCTAACAGTAGTTCACAAAAATAAAAAGTTAGATGTAAAAACAGGGAGAACATCAACGAATGCTAAAGAAACTGCAAAAGTTCCGTCAAGACTTGAAGAAAAAAGGTAAAGGTTTTACCTTGGTTGAGTTGATTGTGGTGATTATCATCATCGCAGTTCTCGCAGCAGTCGCTATTCCTTCTCTTGTTTCTTTCCAGGACACGGCCCGCAAGGCACGCATCCAGTCGGAACACCGTCAGCTTGTTCAGGCTGTACAGTCCTATATTGGCTCGCAAGTCGAGCCAGAAGCAGCTGATGTGCCAGACCTTGATGCGCTCAAACCTTATATAGCCAAAGAATCTCAGGGTTCAGGACAGCTTTCTAAGACCCTCGCAGCAGATAATGGCAAGATTGCCCATGAGGTTAATAAGACGAGTCATAAGCTGATTTCGACTTATACACCTGCTAGTGGCGGGAAGCCTATTACTTGGGAATTTGACTGGAGATCTAATAGCGCTAGCTAATAATAGAAAATTAGAGAAAATCTCTATTCCGACTGCCATGGCAGTCGGATATTACCAAAGTAGTTGTCAGATGATGACAACTATTTTGGCAATATCAAAAGAGAAAATTAGGAGATATTATCCATGAAAGGAAAAAAAAGACAAGGGTCAACCCTGCCTATGGTTATTGTGACCATTGTACTATTGGTGGCTATGCTGGGTATTATGGCATCTATTGTGGACACGGGGCAGATGCAAACCCAACGTATGTATAGCTACCTTAAAGCCAAATATATAGCAACCTCTGGCTCCCAGCTTGCTTGGGGGGCTTTAGGTGAGGGAGCGTCTTCTCCTCTCTATGAAGAGTTTAGCAGGCGGGCACAAGATAAGGAAGGAAGAATCCCTAAAGATCCTATTATCTCGACCCATACCTTCAAAGATGGAGGTAAAGCTGAGATTGAGATGAATGGAGCCTTTGAGGGTGATGACCGTAGCCCTAGAAATTATGTTATAACCATTAAATCAAAGTCAACCTTGGCTAATAGTAAAGATTATTATGAACATGTGGTAATCTTTAACTGGGAAACGCAAGGTATCCGTTCCGAAGAGGGCCACTTAATCTCGGCTAAATAGATGGATAAAAAAATTTAAATAGGAAAGAATGATGAAAAAAATACAAAAAGGTTTTACACTGACTGAAATCATTATTGCCATCATCCTTACAAGTATGGTGGGACTTCTGATAGGTCTTGTATTTAACACAATGTTTTCAGGCCGCAATATAATCGAGCGGGAAGCTAGTATCCAATCAGAAATGCGAACTTCTATGCAATATGTGGATCGTACCATTGGTAAGGCGACCTCTGTTTTCGTTCTTGACGAGAGCAAATATGGCAAGGATGTCAGAAAAACTGAGGGCTGGAATTATATCGGCTTATCCCCTGATGGGAAGAAAGTTATAAATTATATTTGGAATAAGACAACTAAAAGCTGGGACGAGTCAGTGTTAGGAACTAATTCCCTCTATGATATGCAACTTGATCTAGAATTTAAGGCAGATGAATCTTATCAGGATAATCGTTTGATTAACTACAATCTGACTGGTCAATATAAAAACTCTAAGAATAAACTCTCCATTGATACAGCAATCTCAGCTCTTAATACCAAGCAGGTTATATCGAAAGTAGCCAAGGGCAAGAAAGGAATTGCCCTTGCTTATCGGAACGATCCTATTGAAGGTCAGGTAAATACTGCTGTTTCCTTCGTTTTTGATACATCAGGCTCTATGGCTTATGGCCTGTGGAATCAGAAATTGGAACCAACAGATAGTAGAACCCGGATGAATATTTTGAAGACCAAAGCAAATCTTTTGGTTGATGACCTCAAGGAAATAGGGAACGTTAGTGTTAATTTGGTTCGGTTTTCTGGTGATGCAAGTTATATTCAAGAAGATTTTGTAGAGCTAGATAAGGACACAGATACAATTAAAACTAAGATTAAAGCCCTTCCTACAAGTTGGATTACTAACCCTGGAGATGGGCTTCGCTATGGCTTGGTAAGTCTTCAGAGAAATCCAGCCCAGCTAAAATATGTTGTCTTGCTGACTGACGGTATTCCAAATGCCTATACAGCCTCTCCTGACGGGATTGGGAAGTATGATCTGACAGCAAATTTCCCAACAAATGGTAAGCAAATTAAAGCTGATCAACCTGTTTCATTGACTACGGAATATGTGGGACAAGTGGCAAAGACCTTCGGCTCTGGTGTTAAGCGTATTAGTGTCATCGGCTTTTCAGGGAATGTAAAAGAAATAAAAGACGGACAAAAAATAGCTGATCAAATCAAAACAGTCGGAAAGGTAGAGTCTACCTTTGTCATTGCGACTAATGAAGCTGCTTTGGAACAGACGTTTGCTGACATTAAAAAGCAAATTCAACAGGATCTTTGGTTTGTGTCTGGTCCGTAGAAAGGAAGAGCGATGGAAAAAATGCGAAGAACCAGAGGTTTTACTCTAGTTGAGGTTTTGATAGCCCTCATTTTGATAGGTGTCATTGCAGCAGGATTATTGACTTTCTTTTCTACTGGTTACCAGAATATTCTGGGCCAGCGTAATCAAAATGCTTTGAACTTTGACATTCAGGAAGATTTTGAAACCCGGTTAGCAAAAATTAAAAAAGATGGTGGAAGTGGCAACGATGTTGAAACTTTCACCTATCGTATAGGTAAAAACGGCCGGAGCAACAGCGTTAGCGTCAAGGGTACGACCCTGTCTTATAAGGATAATAAAGTCAAGAATATCCATCTCTTTGCCGCAAATAAAAAGGAAATCCCCTTGGATATTCCTGAGGATTTGGTCGTTTCATTAAAAGACACAAGTCGTTACTATTATTATGCTGGTGAGACTAGTCCGACAGGTCAAGCAGGCTTCAAAGATAACAAACAGTCTACAAAGGCTAAGATTCATACCAGTTCTGCTTGGTTTCTCAGCGAGTCCAGTATTAATTATAATAATAGTAAGATTGTTCCGGTAGGAACGTTGGGGCCTAATATAGAGAATACTGGTTTTGGTATAGTATTACCTAAGATGCCAGATGATTTTCAACAAATAAGTAGTAATGAGAAACCGATTACTATCACAGATGAGATGCGCGGACGTTATCTCACCTTTGCTGCAAGAGGAATTAACTCATTTGGACGTGTTGGAAAATACCAAGAAGCTACACAGCGAATTTGGGTTATGGGTCTTCCTAATCGTGGGATGAGACCTAATCTAGTGCTTCATACAGATGCTGATTTAGCTCTGATGCGGAACTCTGATAACACAATTTCAGCGATACCAGCTGATGGGGTAGCGCACACTAATACTGTTGTGGCAAACTATGCGGAAACTAAAAAGAATGGAGTCTATGGAGTTGTTATTCCTGTTATCAACTATAAGGAACCAGCTATCAATCAGACCAGACAGCTAATCGCTCTTAACGACTCCAAAATTCAGTTTAGTAATCACGATTTCAATAAGGGTTATACGACCTCAATTTTAATTGGGAATCGTCAGCAGACAGGCTCGCTGTTAACTTATAAGCTAGATAATTCCTTGAACTGGACAGTTAGCTTGGAAGCTAATGGTAAAATTGCTATCGAGACAGTTGATAACACTAATGCTAATAATGGTGGTCGACAATATGCAAATGTTGTACTAGATTATACAAAGGATAATTCCATTCAGGTTCGCGCCTCTGTGACAAACAAGATTTTAAAACTTGAAGTCTTCGTCAATGGTGCTTTAGCTCACACACACGAACTCTTCATGGAGCGCAATGGTGTGACTCATGATATTAGGAGAAGTCAGATTATATTTGGCGGAAAAACTTTTATAAATGAGTTTGCTGTCTATAACAAGAAGTTGACAGACAGCGAGATTAATATTCTTGCTGAGTATTTCAGCGACAAATACAGAGCGAAATAATTAGGGAAATAGTTTTTAGGAAAAATAAGGGAGATTAGGAGATTATGGCAAAAAATATGTTTTCGTCCAAGGGGCGCAGAAGAGCTCTGGACGAAGAAGATAATGAGAAAAAAGGCTCATTTTTAGGAAAATTAAATAAACCGCTCTTCTCATCAAAAGGGAAACATAAGGAACACTTATCTATTCAAGGAGTTCAGATCAAGTCAGATCGTCAAGAAGATTTTGACGATGAGGAAAAGTCAACAGCAAAAGGGAGCTTCTTAACCAAGCTCAACAAACCGCTCTTTTCTAAGAATAGTGGCAGTGATGACATGCCTGCTAAGTCTGGAAATCGTTCGCTCTTTGCTAAGAAAGGCAGTGGTGCGGCGAGCCAACCGGTCACTAGAATGCATGCACCTTACACTATGTTTGGTAAGCCAATCAAGGGCAATCTGATGGCCATTGACTTCACTGACGAATCAGTCTATCTGGTTGTTGCTAGACAGAAGCGCAATGAGCTGGAGATTATCAAGATGGCATCTGCCAATCTGCCAGAAGGTGTTGTACTGAATAGTGAGATTATCGACCCGATTACTCTCAAAAACATTATCAGCGACCTGATGGAGCAGCATGCAATCACTGCTAAGTACGCTTTCTTTGCTCTGGGCAATACCAATATCATCGCCCGTTCGGTTGATGTAGCAGCTAGTGTGCAGAATGATGAGGATATTGAGGGCTTGGTATCTTACGAGCTCCAGCAATATCTGGATATTGATCCGACTTCTTATGTTATTCAATTTCAAGAGCAGGAGTCTAATTCAGCCTTTCCGCTTGATGAAGATACTCGCTCACTCATGGTCTATGCTGTGCCAAAAGGCGTGGTAGAGCAATATCTGGGCTTGGCTGAGAATTTGAAGCTGACACCTTATGTCTTTGACCTTCAGTCTAATACCTTTGAAAAATGGCTGGAACGCGTTCAGGCGGTTAACAATCGTGCCAAGAAGCTGACCAAGGAAAATGTCGGCATGGTACATCTGAGCAAGAGCTTCATTGGTGTTTATCTCTACTCAGAAGGCAAGTTTGTGACCAGCAACTATCTCAACCGTGGCTACAAGGACATCCTGAGCTATGCAGACGACGCTAGTCTATTGCAGAAGCTTCCAGCAGTGGCTTCAGATGATCTGGATACGGGTCTCTTGAAGAGGGCCTTGGATGAGTGGGTGGCTGATGCTAAGAACCACATTCTCAATACTGAAAACTTCTTTAGCGGGTCAACTGGTCTCAACATTGACAGCTTCTACGTCTTTGGTGACCAGGACATTTGCTGGCAGTTGGCAGCTATTCTGAAGCAGAGCATGAATCGGGAATTCATCTCAATTGATAATGTAGATTATGAGAATGTACTGTGGGAAGGTTCTGCTGAGTTTAATGCGGAGTTCATTCCGGCTACAGCCATGTTGATTAGGAGAGCAAACTAATGCGGAGAGATTTAAACTACTTTTCAAAATATCATGTGGCACCGGCTAAAACCAGTCCACTAAAACTTGCTGCTATTTCCGCTTTTGCTGGGATTGCAGCGATTATGATTGTGCTGATTGGCTTCTTCCAGTTTAGCGCTATGCACCTCCAAGGCGAGATTGACCAAGCGGAGCAGACGCTCAAGAGTCCAGAAATGGCTCAAGAGCTGAAGGCAGTCTCTGAGACAGAAGACAAGATTGTAACGGTCAAGAATGATCAGGTGCTCTTTGGCAGTCTGGAAGGCGACTTCCGTCGACTGCACCGAGTAAACAAAGCCTTTATGGACTTCCTTAATAAAAATGTGACACGGGACTTGGTCTTTGATCAGATTAAGATTAATAACGACAATGTAGAAATCGTTGGTTCGGCTCAAGAGCAACTTTCCATCGCTAAGTTTGAAGAAGAGCTTCGTAAGTCTGAGAAGTTTAATCACATTTTTGTGGATAACATTACTCGCGAGGAAAAAGAGAATAATTCAAGATATGTGTTTAACATTAAAATTTTGACGAAGGATGTAGATTTCAATGAAGAACAAAAATGAGAAAGAAAAGAAAAAAATCCTGAGTAATTTAAATGAGCGTGACAAGAAGTTGTTGGCCTGTGTCGGAGGAGTAGCGGTACTTGCTGGTGGGGGGTATCTGGTATCAAATTCATATACTCGGATGGCTCAGCTGAATGAAGAACACGCAACAATCATGACAGAGCTGGATGGCAAGAATGCCAAGATTAGTCAAAAGAGATCTCTCGGGAATCAGCTGAAAACTCTGAATGCCAAGACTCTGGATCAAGCTAAAAAATACTATGGTACAACCAATCAAGGGGAGTTCATTTTCTTGATTGACAAATTGGTCAGAGAAAGTGGCATTAAATTCAAGTCAGTCAACTATACTGAAAGCAAAGAGTTGGAACTCCAGCAGGAGGGATTAGCTGCGACCTCATCTAATGGTCAAAACTCCAACTCTTCTGGTACGACTGGCAGCTCAAGTTCCAGTGAAACATCATCTTCATCCAGTACGACCTCTAGCTCGTCTACTACATCATCCTCGTCTTCATCTAGCAGCAGTTCTTCATCAGATGCGAATACCGCAACAACAACCGCGGCTAGTACAGCGACTTCAGGAAACGGTAAGTACAACAATTCCAATATTACTCAGATGACAGCGGACATTGAGTTCGAAGGAACTTATACGCAAGTTTTAAAACTCTTAGAATTGATTGATGGAAATCAACAAAAAATCGTTTCCAGCGAGCTTGAACTAGGTGAAAAGACAAGCCACTCCAATGTTGAGGAGAATAGGAATCCAGAGTTAGCTACCGGTAAAATCAAACTACGTTTCTATCAAGTAAAAGATGTTGAGCGCTATGTGACTCCAGAGAGCAATGTTGATAAGACACCAATTCAGTTTGCTAACTGGGAGTCACCATTTGCGATTCCGACTTGGCAAGCACCTTTCTTGACCTTAGTGTCAGGTAGCAGTACAGATACGGCTGGTAACAACAGCACCTTGGGGGCCGCAACAACTAATACAACTAGCAGTGCGACTGCTAACAGCAATACCAATCTAGCTCCATCTTATCTGGAGCAGCTCAGCAACCTGTCCAGTCAGAACAACGGTCTGTCAGCTTATTACAATTCATCAACAATCTACCGCTTCGAGTCACCACTGAAGCTGATTCAGTCAGGCGGCAGCAATCAGTATGATGTGACGGTTGACAATACGGACTTCCTTGAGGGTTCAGGTTCCAACGTGGTTAAGATTCCAGCAACAAAATCATCTACTATGTATGAAATGGAATTTGCAGCACCGTATGTATCCTTGAACAATAAGCCGGATGCTATCAGCTTCTCCCTGTCTCTGTCTAATCAATGGCAAGGTAAGATTGGCTTGATTGTCAAGAATGCCAGCGGTCAGAAGATTTATCTTCATGTCATTCGTCCTAACAGCTGGACTGGATGGCGCGAAGTTAGCTTCGATCCTGAGAACATTCCAGGATTCAGCTATCCAATGACTATTGTGGGTTACTACTTCGAAACTCCGAGCGGAGAAAGCCCTGAAACAACTATGAAGCTGGATAACCTATCTGTGAACAACTTGGTAGTTAGTTAAAATACTTTGAAAAATACCAAATAAGTCTATGGTTTAAAATTTCAAGAGCATGAGTAAATTTTTCTTAAAAAAATACTAAAAACCAAGTTATTAGACTAGTATTCACGGTGCATTTATAGTAAACTAAAACATAGAGATATTTGAAGTTATAATACAAGCAAACTCAAAATAGACGCCCGAGTCTATTTTGGGTTTTAATGGAGTTTATGGAAAAACAAAATCAAGACTGGTTTTGCATTGAAAAAGTTTAATATCATTTAGAAAGTGGGGGGTGTCGAAAATATTCAAATGGCATATTTTTTACCTTTTGGAGCAGGGCTTATAGCGCTGCATACGATTAGCATTTTATTTGTTTCTAGGATTTCATTAATAAAGCGCCTTTTTCTCGTAGTATGGGTCATGCTATTTGCGATTGGTGCTCCATTCCTCTTTCAACAAGTTCCCGGCATAGCCTTTGTTGGACTCTGTGCTTTGGCCTTGGCAGTCTATATGGTGCTGCTCTTTTCACAGGAGCTAGCTCCTGTCAAGAAGAGAGCAACTGCTTCAGCGCGAAGCAGAAGCCAGAAGCATACCAAGAGCACACGCAAGAAAGCGGAAGCGACGAGCGCAGGCTTGTCATCTGCTAGGGATTTGAACTTATCCAATGCTTCAACCGGTAGGATGAGAAAGGAAAGTAAAGAAAGGGTTCAGGCTGAGGAAAGTCCGGCAAGGCAGAGGGTATCTGCTTCTGGTCGCACCCTAGCAGACCGTTCTATCAAAAAGGATATGACAAGATATGAGAAAGTCAAACCTCTCTACCCTGTTGATAACTTGGCTACAGCTCCTGCCTTTGGAGAATACGAGCCAAACAGTCAGCTAGCGGCAGCTGAGGTCGGCATGGTGGGTATGGAACACAGCTCACAAAAAGCCAATGATGAATTTTTGCAGTCTCTGCTTCATCACCGCAAGGGAGCAACCAAGATTAAGGTGGCCAACTCTCTGATTCAGCCTACTGAAGCAAATGCAGCCGGCAATCAAGGCTATACAGATATTGATGATCCAGCCTTTGAGACAGCTGTTCTGTCTAAGATTAGACCGATGTCCTATACGGAGTCTAGCTATGGCAACTTCAGACCGCAGGCGGTTGAGGTGACAGGTGTTGTTTCTCAAGATGAAGAAGAATTCTTCACTGACCAAGAACAAGCTCAGCAGCCAGTGGCAGAAGAAGTAGGCAACAGCCTTGAAGATGTTTTTGCTGCTACGGGAGATATCAAACCAGTTAGAGCAGAAGAGTCGAGAGCAGCAAACAGCTTAGAATCTCTCTTCTTTGATGAGGAGAAAGCTGAGCCAGAGGCTCAGATGGACTCAGTCTTCAGCCAAGCTAGTGCAAAGCCAGAGTTTTCTGCTTCTGAGGAGTCTATGGTTAGTCGCGATCGCGCTGATATTCAGGGCTATCAAGATATTCTCAGACAGATTCAGCATGATTTGTTGGGATCTGAAGAGGAAGATTTGACTGCTGAAGTAGCACAGACTTGGGAGGAAGAAAGCAGCTTCGAACCTGCTGTAGAAACGTTTGAATTTGAAGAAGCTGCTGAACCAGCGGTTGTTCAATCAGTTTCTGAAGACACTCTTTGGACACAGGCTGAGCCTGTTCAAGAAGCAGTTGCAGATGAGACAGAAGAAGACTTGCTCAAGGGAATTGCTGACATCCTCAAAGCTGAAGAAGCACAAGCCAAAGCAGCTCCAGTCGTTCCGGTTGCAGATGAGACAGAAGAAGATTTGCTTCAGAAAATCACTGACATCCTCAAGGCTGAGGAAGCAGCAGAAGCAAGACAAGCAGCAACTGCGGGAGATAAAGAAGTCTATTTCCAATTCCTTCTACTGGAAAGTCAGGAATTATTGGCTTCTAATGCAGTTCAAGAAGCTGAGAGCTATCTGAAAGAAATTGTCCAAGGCAGCTCAGATCAAAATCTTCGTCAAGAAGCGTTCAACATGCTGGACAAAATCGTGAAAAATTAATACTATATAAACATACAATTGATTGTAATCAATTAGAAGGGTTTTAGGGGAAATTATGAAAAGTTGTAAAACAATCACAGGGACTGTTGTCATTGAGATTGAAAAAGGGATGGGACTGGGTGAAGTCCATGAAGTCTTTGTTGACGAGGGGGTCAATCTGACTTTTGTCATTAAGTCAAAGCAGTCTGAACAGCCTTTTGCCTTGCTGTCTAGCAAGAACATCCAAGGAATTGGTGACTTTGCGGTCATGGTAGAAAACAGCTCAGTCTTTCAAGAGCTGGAAGAGGCAGATCTGAAGGTCTTGAACGACAAGCAGGGTAGCGTCTTTGACGAAATTGTCATCACAATTGATGGAAACAAGGTGGGAACTGTTGTTGACTATCATATTGACGAAAAGAATGAAATTGGTTACTTGGTGGTTAATTCTGAAGATGCCAGCGAGGAAATTCAGATTCCTAAATCACGCATCTTGATGATTGGTAAAGAGTATATCATCCTCAATGATGAAAAAAAGACAGCTCCTCATCTTGAAGCAGATGTAGAGATGGGTCGTCTGGCTGCAGCAGATTTGCTCCATGAGACTGAAGCTGCAAAACCTGCCGAAAAAATTGAGGAAGTAGTTGCTGAAGCACCTGTATTCGAGCCAGTTGTAGATGAAAAAGTAGATGTAAAAGAAGAAGCTGTGACAGATTTGACAGAGGCCTTGGCTGCTGTAGGTCTGGGAGATGCTGCTTCTGACTTGGAGTTTTCTGAAGCAGTCGTAGAGACAGCAGAAGAGCCAGAAGTTCAAGACTTGGTACAAGAAATGACAGCTCCAGCTGAAGAAGAAGTTGAAGAAACAGATGCAGCGCTGAGTCTGGATGCTGCTTTGGAAGAAGTATTGGCAGCCCCTGCTGAGGAAGTAGAAACAACTATCAGCACAGCGCCAGTTGCTGAGGAAGACTCTGCAGCAAAGAAAGCTGTTAACGACTTTATCGATCAGCAAAAACGTCTTCTGGTAGGCAAAACACTGCAAAAAGATCTTGTTAATGCAGATGGAGGAGTTATCCTGAATGCCGGAGATACTGTTTCAGATGACATCATTGATTTTCTTCGCCGTATCGACCGTAAATTCCTTATCCGCTTAGCTGAATGCGTAGTATAAGGTTGGGATGAGATTCATGTCAAGAAGAAAAAGAAAGGTTTCATCAAAATATCAAAAACTACTTCCAGCAGCGACACTTGCTGCCTTTCTGCTGGGTAGTTTATTTTATGTCATTTTTGTCTTTAATCCAACGATTGACCTGAGTATCAATGGCCGTCCCTCTATGAAGGTACGCTCTCGAAGCGAAGCTGAGATTGAAGTTTACAGAGAACTGCCCTATAAGGCTACATTTCAGCTGACTACGGGGCAACACTTCTCTGTAGATATGCGCTTTTTAGGACTGAGCTATTTCACAGAAGAAGAGCTCAAGCGGCTGGATAATATCTCAGCCAAGACAGTTTGGGATAAGTTTACACCGTTTTTCGATACCAAGGAAAACCTCCAGATTTCTATCTATCCTAACCGTCTTTTTTGGCTTAGACCTTTAAACGATGTCTTAGCTGCCCATCCTGATGTTCTCAGTCAGCTTCCAACGACCAATCATCTGG
Organism: Streptococcus sanguinis; assembly: GCF_020729725.1. Taxonomy (GTDB): domain Bacteria; phylum Bacillota; class Bacilli; order Lactobacillales; family Streptococcaceae; genus Streptococcus; species Streptococcus sanguinis_V. The sequence goes on from NZ_JAJEPA010000015.1 coordinate 95,956, forward strand.
TCATGGACGGCGAGTCTAATGTAAAGGTGGGAGACAAGTCTAATGGCTATAAGATTGACCCTGCTGCTTTTATCCAAGCATCTGAGGAGATTGCCAAGACTGGTAAATTTGATGATGTCAAGGTTGAGAGTACGCCTGTCGAAGCAGAAGATCAGAGTGAGCTTCTGAGCCAATATACGCACTTTATTGAGCGTAAGGAAGTACCACTGCCGACCAACGCTGCCCAAGCTCAAAACATGAAGACAGCCTTTTACAAGTTGCAGAATGTTTACTTGGCTCCTGGTGAGACCAAGTCTATCTCAGAGTTGCTGGGCGCTTTGAATGCAGAGTCTGGCTATCTGCCAGTCAAGGGCAAGGATAATAAAGAAGTTTACGGTCAGGGTGCTGAGCAGATTGTAGATGCCATTCAGCAGCTCGCCTTTTCACGGACCAATGTTATTTCCTATCGAGGACAGTATTTCAACGTCGGAACGCCGGCTGAAGGTTTGACCGAATTGACCATTCAAAACAATACAGAAACAGATATGGTATTTTCATTAAGTTTGGAGGAGGGGCAAGTATCCATCATTCTGGCATCTAAGTGATACTCAATGGAAGTCTAAGTTTGACATTGTCACCTGAGACTTTCAAAGAGCATAAAAAGGGAAAAATTATGATTGCAAGTTTAGTATTTATATTAGGTGTCGTATTTGGGAGCTTTTTCAATGTCGTCATCTACCGTGTGCCACTGGAAAAGAGCATTGCCAAAGGTCGGTCTATGTGCCCGTCCTGCGGCCATGTCTTGACTTCGGTGGAGCTGATTCCGGTTGTGTCGATTATCATGCAGGGCTTTAAATGTAAGCACTGCAAGGAGCCGATTTCACCACGCTATCTCATTGTGGAGCTCCTAACGGGTCTGCTCTGGCTGGCCTCTTATCTGATCTTTCAAGATCAGGGGCCATGGATGGTTGTTTCAGCCTGTCTCTTGGTGTCGCTTTGTCTCATTATCGGTTATATTGATTTTGATACTCAGTACATCTCGGACTCGGTTCTGCTGGTTTTCTGGCTGGGACGCATGGCTGTTACGTTTTTTACCAGTGAGTTCAATTGGGAACTGCTCCTTTCGCTGCTAGTCGGCGCTGGTCTCTACTCTCTCATTTATTTTGGGGCCAAGGCTTATTACAAGAAAGAGGCTTTCGGGATGGGAGACATTCTTTACTTAGCTGCTCTGAGCAGTTGGTTTAACCCCTTGAATACGCTGATTTTGGGATATGGTTCTTTCTTTGTGGCTGGAGCTATTCTCTTAATCGCGACCATCTTTAAGAAATTCAAATTTAAGTTGAAAGAAGAAGTCCCTTTTGGTCCTGCTATGAGTATCATGGCGGTCATCCTATATTTCTGGGGAGGAATCTAGGAAACCAAAAGCGACATAGAAATGGATAGAAAAAATGTTTAGGAAGAAAAAAGTTATCATAGCATTAGCGACAGCTACTGTTCTTTCAGGCAGTGTACTGCCTGTCAGCCACCTAGCGGCAAATGAAAAGGCCAGTCTGGATCCTTCTTTAGTGCAGGTATCAGATCAGTTTCAGGCCAAGAAAACAGGAGCAGTCGTCTTTTCAGAAGATGTAACAGTGCCAAGCACAGTGTCAGCCGATTTCATTGATAGTCGTCTGGCTGGCACGCCGATGGCTGGATTGGGAAAAGCTTTCAAAAAAGCAGAGAAAGATCATGGAGTTAATGCAATTTTTCTCGTAGGGCTGGCTATTCACGAATCGGATTACGGCCGCAGTCAGATTGCTCAGGCCAAGCACAACCTGTTTGGTTTCATGGCTTATGACTCCAGTCCTTTTTCCAGTGCAGGAAATTTCGCAACATTTGACGATGGTATAGATACCGTTGCCCGCTATCTTAGCGAGCACTATCTCAAGCCTGGCGGTCAGTTCTACAATGGTAAGAGCATGGCTGCTATCAATGTAAGATACGCATCTGACAAAACTTGGTCAAGCAAGATTATGATTCGTATTCGAAATTTTTTGAAAAAAGGTTAAGGTGGCTGGGACAATCATGTCTCAGCTTGCTTTATTATAGAAAGAATTTCTTTTGGTGAGGCGACTGACGGGGTTTTTCTTGCTCTCTGGGCTCTAAAAATTCCTAATCATTCTCACGGAACTAGAAACAAAAAAATTGCTTCTGCTACATCTACATCGTCTTTTATGGCGAAAAGGACTTAATTAGGGGATTTATGAAAAGAAAGTTTGACGTAAGCGATGTTTTAAAGGAAGCCTGGGGACTGACTGTTGATTACTTTTTTGTATGGACAGCAGGGCTTGCTATCATTCAACTGCCGTTTTTTATTCTGGGACTGTTAATTCTATTTTTTTCTCCATTGACTTCTACATTTCTTCCAAGTATAATTCTGCTGGGATTTCTATGTTCTTTTGTGATTGCTTATATCCATAAGTTTTCCTTGACCATGGTTCGTAATCCGCAGATGGTGCGAAGAAACTTCTGGAGGGCTGTTGGCTACAGTATTTCTGATGGCTTTCTTGGGCGTTTACTTTCTGTGTCTATTTACGTCTTCATGTTTTTCTTGGCTATGTTACTTCTTTTTGTATACTTCTATAATGTCTTGATGTCAGATGCAAATTTTCAAGAGATTATGGGAACTTGGATGATTTGGGTTGCAAATAACCAAGAGAAGATAGCTAGCATGCTCTTCCTGCTTTTTTTAATAGCACCAATGTTTAACTTGGTATTCCATTTGTTTTACAGTTATTTTATAGTCTCTCACTTCTTCTTGTTGCCCTATATTATTCAGGATACCAACTCCTCTGATAATCTCTTGCGTCCTCTGTCAGCCTTTGGTAGCTTGGGCAAGTCCTTTTCTCGTATGAATGGTCAGAGGGGGCGTTACTTACTGGTAGAGCTTGTCTTAAAGCTTATTCCTGTAGTATTGGGTCTGATAGAAGTTTTGAGTTTACTTTTTAGTGCTGGTGTGTCTAATATTGTGGGAATGATTGTTAGTATGATAAATGGCTTTTTGCTGATTTATGCCTTGGCTGCCCGCTCGGTTATGGCTGACATCCTGATGTCTTATGATCGGGAAATAGTTAATTTTGGGGATTAATATTTATGAAAAAAATTAGAAAGGGTTTTAGGATTTAGGATAATGAACGATGAATGATGTAAAAGTAACAAGGGTTTTCAGAGAAGCTTGGATTTTTGTTACAGAATATTATTTTGTCTGGCTGAAAGGCCTTTTGCTGGTCGGAATCCCGCTTGCAGTGCTGGGCTGGTTTCTTTTTCCGCTGGTTTCGAGTTGGTCTTACCGGTCCATTTTAGTCTTGACCTGTTTGGCTTTTATAATTGCCTTCGGTTTTGCTTACGTCAATAAATTTGCCTTGACAATGATACGAAATCCGCAGATGGTTAAGCTCTATTTTGGCTATGCGGTTTGGTACAGTATCTCAGATGGCTTGCTTACTCGCCTCTTTTATTCCTTCATTGTCAGTGCAGTCCAGGTTCTGATTCTGTACATGGGTTGGTCGGCAATCGGCATCAATCTTGGGGTGGCTAGTCTATTTGCCTTTTATCGGAGAGCAGTAAGTCCAGAGGCCATTGTGATTTTCCAGTTTCTCTTTCCTTTCTTGTTCATGGTTTTTTACCTGCTCTTCACTTATCTGGTTGATTCGCACTTCTTTTTGTTGTCCTATATCATTCAGGATACTAGCTCCAGGGACAATCTGGCCAAGCCGCTTTCTTTTTATGGCTGTTTGAGAAAGTCAGTCTTGTTGATGAAGGAGCGCAGGGGTCGTTATGTTCTGCTCAGCTTTTTTCTAGCTTCTTTTGGTGGACTGATTGGGCTGGGGACTCATCTCCTGATGGATCTGATAAGGCAGTATATTGGTCCCTTGCTGGGGGAACTGGATGATTTACTTGGCCTGATCCAGATGATGCCTGTCCTGGTTTTCAGTAGCTTTTACTGTGTATTTGTTCTGGTTGTTCGGACAGTTTTTGCTGATACTCTGATGGAAAATGATGCAGAAGTGGTGGATTTTGGTGATTAATTTAGGAAGTAGCAAGACCAGATAATACTTGATAGAAACAAGAGGAAGGATATGAAATCAGTAACAAGAATCTTAATAACAGCTTTGGTGCTAACTGGGATAGGCTTTATTCCTCTCCCTTATGAATTAGAGACCGTGAGGCCGGCTTTGAATGCCAAAGACTTTGTCCAAGTTCAAGGAGGAACTGATAAAGGAAAAGGTAAAATCTATGTCATGGCTGTTGGTGTTTCCAAGGCCCGAGTCTTCAGTCTCTTTTTGACTCTGCTGCCTAATTACAGGCTGGAAACAGAGTATGTCTCTGTTCCTGAAAACTATTTCAATAAGGAAAAGGGACGGGAAGAGCGAGAGAACAGCACTATGGGGTCTTCCCATCTCAATGCCTTGCAGGTGGCTTATCAGGCTGCTGGTCGTACTGTTGAGATTAGACATAAAGAGATTTACGTAGGTGGTATCAGCAGCGAGACGCCTCTGTCAAAGGAGCTGCAGAAAGGCGATGTGATTTTAAAGATTGACAATCAGACTTACACTAGCCCATACGACATCGTTGATCAGATGGAACAGCGGACAGTCGGCGATGTGGTATCAATTGAGTACAGCCGTAATGGTGTAATCGGTTTGGCTAGCGGTCCTGTGATTGTGGATGAGACAACTGGTAAGCCTGGTTTGGGAATTGAATTGGGTTCTAAAGCCAGTGTTGCCATGAATCCTCTGACGGAGTTTAAGAGCAACGGTGTAGCAGGTCCTTCTGGTGGACTCATGTTCAGTCTGGAGCTTTACAACCAGCTCGTGTCTGAAGACATTACCAAAGGAAAAACTATTGCTGGTACTGGAACGATTGACCACAAGGGAAATGTTGGCCGGATTGGCGGGATAGAGATGAAGGTCATGGCTGCAGATAAGGCAGGCGCTGAGATTTTCTTTGTTCCTGATGATACTATTGACGCCGATATTGCCCAGTACAATCCCAAGTTGCGCTCTAACTACCATGAGGCACTTCGTGCTTCTATCAAAATCAAGAGTAAAATGAAAATCGTCCCTGTCAAAACCTTCAACGAAGCTTTGAACTATCTCAGAGAGATGGAATAAGGGACTTTGCTATTCTTGAATAATCAAAAGAAACACAAGCCCCTGCTGGTTATTTATCTGGCAAGGGCTTTTATTATAGAATTTTTTCAAATAATTGCCACCTCAGCACATAAATACTTGCTTTCCAAATTGAAGTGTGATATATTTATAACATAAGGAGTGTTAAATATTTCTAACAAAACGAAAGGAGTCTATCATGAAAAAAAGTCAAAAAACGGGTGGCCTCATTGCGATGATTGCCGCAGCTCTCTTTATTGATTTTACTGTTTTATTTAGTTCTAATCTTAGTTGGGGGCCCAAGTTGATTATTGTTGGGATTTCAGTGTTAGGTCAGATTGTAGCTATTTGGGGCTGGCTGCATATGAAACCATGGCCACCTAAGAGTCAGAAAGGTAAGGAAAAGACTATTTTTGACTTGTCTGCTAAGCTGTACACGATGCTTTTGTTTGCAGCAACCATTTTTTATACAGTAGGGATTTGGGTTGCGACCCCAAGTGAAGGATCCAGCGTTAAAGAATGGATTTTGGGAGTTGGCCTCGTTATTGAAGTGATTGTATTTGGTTTTTTCTCTTTGAAAAATGTCAAGGAAACTCCAGACGAACGCTTCTATGCTAATCTAGCTAAGGCAGCTAGCTTGATGTTTGTCTTTATACTAGGCGCACTGATGATCCTAGCAGTTATCATCGGATACATGGGTTCTTTCACTCTTTACATGGGCCAGATTTTTATTAGCATAGCTGCCTTGATTTGCATCTTTGCAATTGTCTATCTTATCTTAGAACGGAGAGGATAACCATGGCCAAAGAAAGCAAGATTATCACTAATCTCAAATCCGTTCGCGAATCCATGGGCATGACCCAGCAGGAGCTAGCCGACCGCATCGGCATGCGGCGCGAGACAATTCTGCACTTGGAAAATAACCGTTACAATCCTTCGCTGGAAATGGCTCTCAAAATTGCTCAAGTTTTTAATCTGAAAGTAGAAGACCTCTTTGAACTCAGACAGAAAGAGGAGGCATAATTCTTTTCGAGATCTGGTATTAAGTGTGTTGATTAATTAGGAATTGAAGCCAAAATAAAAAAACCTTTGAAATCAACATTTCAAAGGTTTTAAATATCATTTATGATTTCTATGCATTAGTATTCCAATAGCCAAAAGGATAGTAATCAAAGCACTTATTGATAAAATTTTAATATTATTAGTAAAAATATCTACAATCTGAAGAACAGAAACCGAACTAACAATGAAAAGCATAATTTCCATAATTCTATTCTTTTGTAACTCATTAAATTGGTTTCGCTCTTTTAATAAATTGAATTCTTCTTGCTTAATTTTTTCTATATATTCATCATGCTTAAAGTAAGAATTCTTTTGTAAATGAGTAAACAAGTCAAAAACAGCTCGATGATTGATTCGATAGATAAAAAGAGAAGATCTTTTATAGTTGTGAATCCACTCATTAAATTTAATTAGCTGTTTATCATTTGAAAGTTGAAATTTTTCGAGTCCATCCATAATAGTCTCATCTAAACACACTAATTGAAAGAACGGAGTAGCAGAAGCTAAAAAGAGACCGGCTTGTTGTAAAAAATTAGATTCAAAATCATTAGAATTGTCATCATTCCAAATGATATAATTTGCTCCTTTGTTTATGTAGTTGATAGAATCTAAATCAAAATAGTTATTTTTCTTTTTAAAATCAGGAAACATTTTGGCTTTCATTGTTGTATAGGAACTGAAAAAGTCTACAGCATAGAATGAAGACCTTAAGTCCTCAAATAATTCTATTATTATTGATCCGTTTTGAAAAATAGTGAGCGTAACAAAGAAAAAATGTAATTCATCTTCTAAACTTAATTCTATCAGAGGCGCAAAAACAAATTTAACAAATGGATTAGATTTAGAACTATATAGACAATTTTGTTTTGCGTTTTCTAGTTTTGTAAAATATAAATCTAAATAGTAATTTGTTTTCTCGTCTACCTTGCTTTTTAAATGTTGTAACTCTTTGGGGATTTTCCATGGTTCGTGTTTTTTTGAAAAAAGTTGGTTATCTTCCGTACCTATTAATTCCATAATTGTAGCAGGATGATTTTTAAATTTCTTAGTTATTATTTCCGTTAATTTATTATTTTCTATTTTGTATAAGTCAGTGCTCAGCATATAAAAACAAGTGATTTTAATTTCTTCAATTTGTTTAGAAATTCCAGGAATTTTTTCAGAGAAATTAATGCTATTTGTCTTCTTCATATTATCTACCTTCAAAAATTTTCTTACGATTATTATATCAAATTCTAGTGTGAATAAATCTTCATCAGTTAAAATTCAGTTATTTTCCTAAAACAAAAAGAAAAAAGCCTTTGAAACGTTGATTTCGTAGGCTTTTCTTTATTTCTCTTATTTCACTTCTGTAAACACAACGTGCTTGCGAAGTTTTGGTGAGTATTTCTTCAATTGAAGACGGTCTGGTGTGTTACGTTTGTTCTTAGAAGTAAGGTACAAGCGTTCACCAGATTCTTTGTGTTCAAGTGTGATATTTACGCGCATGGTAGCTCCCTTCTATTATTCTGCAGCAGAAGCTTTGGCAATCTTACGGCCCTTGTAGTATCCTTTAAGGGATACACGGTGAGAGCGTGAGTAATCACCAGTAGTTTCATCAAAAGTTACAGTTGGAGCTGTCACTTTGTAGTGAGTGCGGCGTTTGTTTTTTTTCGCTTTTGAAGTGCGACGTGCAGGTACTGCCATTGTTTGTTTCTCCTTTTAGTTTATGAATTCGATTCAATTTGATGATTTTCATCAACTTTAACAGTATATCAAAACTTTTTTGTAAAGTAAAGTTACTTGACAGATTTTTTTCTTCTTTTAAAAAAAACCTGAGCTTCTAGTTGTCTTCTTTTTGCTTGATAGGAAAAAGTTTCAAATCCGCCTCAATATTTTCCCAATCTTCTGAAAATTTAAAAATTTTCCTCTGTAAAATACAGCCTAAGTGTGGTATAATAAAGCACAAAGATTACTGCAATGAAAGGGAAAGCTATGACAGATAAGGATATTCGTCACAGAAGTAAGATTTATGACAGTATGGTTAAATCTCCTAACCGTGCCATGCTTCGCGCGACGGGGATGACTGATAAAGATTTTGAAACGCCTATTGTTGGGGTGATTTCTACTTGGGCGGAAAATACACCCTGTAACATCCATTTGCATGACTTGGGCAAGCTAGCCAAGGAAGGTATCAAAGCAGAGGGCGCTTGGCCTGTTCAGTACGGGACTATTACGGTTGCGGACGGGATTGCCATGGGAACGCCAGGCATGCGCTTCTCTCTGACCTCACGCGACATCATCGCAGACTCCATCGAGGCTGCCATGGGCGGGCATAATGTGGATGCCTTTGTAGCTATCGGGGGCTGTGATAAAAATATGCCGGGCTCTATGATTGCTATTGCTAACATGGATATTCCTGCTGTCTTTGCCTACGGCGGAACGATTGCGCCAGGGAATCTGGACGGCAAGGACATTGACTTGGTTTCTGTCTTTGAAGGAATCGGGAAATGGAACCATGGTGACTTGACAGCTGAGGAAGTGCGCCGCATTGAGTGTAATGCCTGTCCTGGCCCTGGTGGCTGTGGCGGTATGTACACGGCCAATACTATGGCGACGGCTATTGAAGTTCTGGGCATGAGTCTGCCAGGCTCCTCTTCTCACCCTGCTGAGTCGAAAGACAAGCAAGAGGATATCGAAGCAGCTGGCCGTGCTGTTGTAAAAATGCTGAAAATGGGGCTGAAGCCGTCTGACATCTTGACACGTGAAGCCTTTGAAGATGCAATCACGGTGACCATGGCTCTGGGTGGTTCTACAAATGCTACCCTGCACTTGCTGGCCATGGCTCATGCAGCCAATGTTGAATTGACGCTTGATGACTTTAATGTCATTCAAGAGAAGGTACCGCATTTGGCTGACTTGAAACCATCTGGTCAGTATGTTTTCCAAGACCTTTATGAGGTTGGTGGGGTGCCGGCTGTGATGAAATATCTCTTGGCAAACGGCTTCCTGCACGGTGATCGCATCACTTGTACAGGTAAGACGGTAGCGGAGAATCTGGCAGAATTTGCTGATCTGACACCAGGTCAAAAGGTCATTATGCCGCTTGAAAATCCAAAACGAGCAGACGGTCCGCTTATCATCTTGCATGGTAATCTGGCTCCAGATGGTGCCGTTGCTAAGGTTTCTGGAGTGAAGGTCCGCCGTCACGTTGGACCAGCTAAGGTCTTTGACTCAGAAGAAGCCGCTATTGATGCGGTACTGGCCGATGAAGTGGTCGATGGCGATGTGGTTGTAGTTCGCTATGTTGGACCAAAGGGTGGCCCTGGTATGCCAGAGATGCTGTCACTTTCGTCTATTATCGTAGGGAAGGGGCAAGGAGACAAGGTGGCTCTTCTAACAGATGGTCGCTTCTCAGGTGGTACTTACGGCCTGGTTGTCGGACACATTGCTCCGGAAGCTCAGGATGGTGGCCCGATTGCCTATCTTCGTACAGGCGATATGGTCACGGTTGACCAAGATACCAAGGAAATTTCCATGGCAGTCTCTGACGAAGAGTTGGCGAAACGCAAGGCAGAAACGACCATCCCACCGCTTTATAGTCGCGGGGTACTTGGTAAATATGCTCACATGGTATCCTCTGCAGCTAAAGGTGCTGTTACAGACTTCTGGAAACCAGAAGAAACCGGTAAAAAATAGCTTATATATGATAAAAGAACCCGCTAGTTTTTCTAGCGGGTTTGATATTTTTAAATGTAGATGAACTAGTCACCTTCTTATCTAGGACTGATCCCCAAGGCAATGCGGCCGAAACGGCTGATGCGGGTGATTTTCCAAGCAGGAGACCAGGTAACCTCGACAGAGGCACTTTCAATCTCGTCGATTTTCTTAAGAGAGTCCATAATGGCGATGGGCAGACTCTCAGCACAGTCGCAGGCTGTATCGGTAAAGGTCATAACAACCTTGCAGTGGCCGTTTTCGTCTAAGTTAATTTCATAAATCAGCCCTAAGTTATAGACATCCAGCTCTACATCCGGATCGTAAATACGCTCGAGCTTCTCCACCAATTTATCCTGAATTGCAGCTGCTCGATCATTGATTTTGATATCGTCTCTCATGGCTATCCCCTTCTATCTGAGTTGAATTGTTTTTATTTTCTCACAATTCAGACTTTTTTTCAAGCTATTTTGGAACATGAAAACGGATTTAGTTCTTCCAAATGAAAAATCCCTTTCAGACTCCTCAAAATGGCGGACTTATGATAGAATATAAGTACTAAAGAAGGCGGAGGTCAGAAGATGAAATTACAAAAACCTAAAGGAACTCAGGATATTCTTCCTCAAGAATCAGCCAAGTGGCAGTATGTAGAAGACTTTGCCCGCAAGACATTTAGAAAATACAATTACGGTGAAATCCGCACGCCAATTTTTGAGCACTATGAGGTCATCAGCCGCTCGGTCGGGGATACGACAGACATTGTGACCAAGGAAATGTATGACTTCTATGACAAGGGCGACCGCCATATCACGCTGCGTCCAGAGGGGACAGCACCCGTGGTGCGTTCTTATGTAGAGAATAAACTTTTTGCTCCTGAAGTGCAAAAGCCTGTCAAAGTCTATTATATGGGCTCTATGTTCCGCTATGAGCGGCCTCAAGCTGGCCGTCTGCGGGAGTTTCACCAGATTGGAGCAGAGTGTTTTGGCTCTAGCAATCCTGCTACAGATGTAGAAATGATTGCCATGGCGGCTCAATTTTTCAAGGATATTGGCATTACCAATGTCAGCTTGGAGCTTAACTCGCTGGGGAATCCTGAGAGCAGAGCTGCTTACCGCCAGGCCTTGATTGATTATCTGACTCCATTAAAGGCTAGCCTATCAGCAGATAGCCAACGTCGCTTGGAGGAGAATCCGCTGCGCGTGCTGGATTCTAAAGAGCCCGAGGACAAGGCGGCTGTAGAAGGTGCTCCGTCTATTCTGGACTATCTGGATGCGGAGAGCAGTACCTACTTTGCGGCTGTTCGTTCTATGCTAGAGACCTTACAGATTCCTTATGTCATCAATACCAACATGGTCCGTGGCCTAGACTACTATAATCACACAATTTTCGAGTTTACGACAGAGGTGGCAGGTAGTCAGCTGACCATTTGTGCTGGTGGCCGTTATGATGGGCTGGTTGCTTACTTTGGCGGACCTGAAACGCCAGGTGTTGGCTTTGGTATGGGCTTAGAACGCCTACTTCTCGTACTTGACAAGCAGGGAGTAGAGCTGCCGATTGAAACTGCTCTGGATGTTTATGTAGCTGTTTTAGGAACTGGTGCCAATGGCAGAGCTTTGGAGTTAGTGCAGGCTCTCCGCGCACAAGGATTTGCGGTAGAAAGGGATTATCTAGACCGCAAGCTCAAGGCTCAGTTCAAATCCGCGGATATCTTTAAAGCCAAAACTCTTATCACCTTGGGTGAAAGCGAAGTGGAGAGCGGTCAGGTGACTGTTAAGAACAACCATAATCGTGAAGAGATTACTGTTAGCCTAGACCAAATCCAAGAAAACTATCAGCTTATTTTTGAGAAATTGGGTTTTTAAAGTCTTGAACCTAACAGTCAGAAACGCTATAGTATCGGACGTTTGAACGAACTTAGTTGACAATGTGTCAATATATTTTCTTAAAAAATATCTTTAAAAGTTTGAAACATAAAGTGATTATTGATATAATGTACCCGTTATATAAATTTGCTAAAGGAGAAACAACTATGTCACAAATTAAATTAACTCCAGAAGATCTTCGAACTTCTGCGCAAAAATATACTCGTGGTTCTGAAGATGTTAGTCAAGTTCTTAGCAGCTTAAAACATGAACAAGAAGTTATCAGAGGAAACTGGGATGGTTCTGCTTTTCGTAGCTTTGATGCACAATTTGAAGCACTATCTCCAAAGATTGAAGAATTTGCACACTTGCTTCAAGATATTAATGCTCAGTTACTTAAAGTTGCTGACATTGTTGAAGAAACAGATGAAAATATTGCTTCACAAATTCACTAATTTTGTTATAACGGCTTTAGGAAGGCAAGAGCCTTCCTATTTTTGTAAAGATTAAAAATGAAAAAAAGGCAGTTTCTTTCATATTTGATAAGAAAATTACTGCAATGTAAAGGCAAGCTCTGACAATCTGAATCAACATCTGAATTAGACTGTTAGAGCTGTTTGTGTCTTTCTGTGTGCTTTTTTATGTAACAGTAAACTAAAAAATTTAAAAAGAAAAAGAAATTTACATCCATGGGAAATAAAAAAATACTTAAGTATATAGGAAACGTTGCTTTAGTCATCGCCTTGTTGGCTGCAGTAGTGACGCTGAATGTCGCAGTGCAGAAGAATACAAGCAGCGCTAGAGATAGCAAAATCAAAACAGATCAAAAGACTAAACTGAATGTCGCGGTCGTCAATGAAGATCGGGCTGTTAGGGTTGACAAGAAAGAGTATAATCTTGGAGCTAGCTATGTCAAAAATCTAGAACGGGATGACTCTCAAAACTGGTATATCGTGACGCGTGGAGCTGCAGATGCTGGCCTGGAAAATGGGAAATACCAACTGGTCGTGACGATTCCAAGTGACTTTTCGGAAAAAGTGCTAGATGTCAATGCTATCAATGCAGATCGGACAATCGTCACTTATAAAGTTAACGCTGCAGGAAATCAGCAGATTGAAAATGAGGCCAATAGTCTGGCTAAGGATATTATCGCAGATCTAAATAGCCAGTTGGTTGATATGTATATGGCAAGCATCTTGAGCAATCTGTACACAGCTCAGCAAAATGTGCAGGCTAGTTCAGAGGTGCAAATTACCAATATTGGCAATTATCGAACCAACTTGTTAGAGTCTGCTATTGGGTCTAAGAATATCTTCCCAACGTTGGTTAGTATGTCTGCTTCATCTGTTGAAGCCAATAACTCTCTGAAGACGACTCTGGAAACTTATGCTAAGGCTTTTGATGACTTGGATAACTCTCAGGCTACTTATGGAAAGAATTTTGATAGTCTTCTCAAACAGCGAGCGGATGACCAAGTTAACTATGCCGCATTTATGAAGCAACTGATGGAAATGGACGAAAAAGTTGTCCATGATGATACTCAAAAACTCTACGCTAAGTTAGAAGAAACACAAAAAAATTTCACTAAACAGCTTGGCCCAACAGATGATGTGAAAGATGTGGATGTTGATAATGTCAGTAAGCAATTAGCGGATTTGGAAACTGCTTTGGAAACTGAACGTGGGCAATTAGATGTCCATAAACAACAGATTAAGGACTTTGTTGATAATAAATTAAGGACCTACTATGGTGTTGAAGAAGGCAAGCCTATTACTCTTAGCGCAGTGTTAGGAGATGCTACAACAAGCTACGATGCTTCTTTGAAGGCACAAATAGCTGAAGCAGTAAAAGCTTTGCCAGCTTCTCAACCAACAGAGGTGAAATTCGGATTGCCTGTTCCTGCTCTTGACTATTCAACCATTTCGCAATTTGGAACACCACAAGGAAATGGAAGTGCTGAGTTAGACAATCTGGCAGCAGCTGCAGAGAAAGCGGCTAGCTCTACAGCCAGCCCAGTTAATAGCCAGGTTGGAAAGGCTACTTTGTCAGTCACTCCACCAACAGGTGTAACAATTAAAACTATTACATACAATGGCGAAACAGTAACAAATGGGCAAGAAATTAATTTGGCTGAAGGCGCTAATTTTAATGTGCAGTTCAATGTAGCTAATGATGCTGCAGCCACTTCAGTTGACAGCTCAATTGATATTTCTCTGAATGGTATTAAGGTTGCAAGTGCGCCGGTGAATGTAGAGGATGCACAAAAAGCGGCAGCGGCGTATGGAGCTAAAGTACAAGAGATTTCTTCTGCCTACCAACACGTTATGTCTTTAATCCAAGCTTATAATTCTTTTGATGAGTTAAAAAATAAAGATATGTCTGAATCTTTATCTACCCTTTTGATAAATGCTATTAATTCGAATCTAGATAGTTATCAAAATAGCTTGTCTAAAAGTAACGATGGTAAGAGTCAAGGGGTTAAAGAAACCTTAGATGAAACGATTAGTAACTTGAAAAACAAGATTGAAGACGTCAAAGGAACGAACGCTAAACTCGCAGAAGAGATTGGAGAACAGCTCAAACTTTATGAAAATCTACAAACTAGAATGTCAGATATTTCAAAAGCTCAGGCTTCTTCTACAGATGCATTGGCTAAAACAGACACCGATTTGTCATCTCTGAATTCAGAATTCTCATCCTTGCTGTCTTCAACTTCTGGTGTTAAGTCTTCTTCACAGACCAATGTGCAGGCAGCTGATAGTGTCAACCAGATCTTCAGTAGCTTCAATCGTGAACTGGAAAATGCACAAGGAACAACAGAGAAACTGTCTGCGAATGCTGAGAGCTTGATGGGGCAATTCAATAAGGAATTGGAAGATAATGGCAACTTTGTGGAGTCCTTTGTCAAGGTTCTTAACAATGCCTATGAGAATGGTGTTCCTAATGAAGTATTGTTGGACTTCCTATCTAATCCAGTTGCTCAGTCTTCTTCATCTGTCAAAGCGACTGTCAATGTTTACCGTCCATTTACTTGGATTCTCTTGTTGGAGATTGTCAGTCTCTTTACGGCCTATCTCTTTGCAACACAGAACATTGTACGCAAGGTTAAAGACCGTTTTAAACTGAATAAATTACAAGATACAGATATTACAGCTGTAGGCATTCTAGCTTTCCTTTCTTTGACAGTAGGCTTAGTTATCGGTATTGTCTCAAGTGTTCAGCTTCATATTAGTAGAGAGTATGTGCCATCTTGGGTTTTACTGATTGTGATTGCAAGTTTTGTCTTGATTCAAGGGCAATATTTGATTCTTAAACACTTGCGAGTGTTGGGTATGGGCTTAGCTTTCTTCATGATTATCAGCTTTGTATATCTATCCAATGCTATTGGTACGACAGCCAGTCTGACAGGTTTTCCTGCCTTTATCAAGAGCTTGAATGTGCTGTCACTCTTGGAAGGTATGTTGTCAGGTTACTTTGACGGTAAGACCGCTGGTTTCTTTGCTATCTTTAGTATGGTTATTGTATTAGCTCTGTTGGTTGCAGCTAATATCTTTATCAAGACTAGAACATTAAAAACTGAGGAAGTTTAAAAGAGTATGAAAAGAATTCTGTTTTTATTCCTACTCCTAAGTTCGTTTGCGGTGACGGCTGTCGTCGCAGATGAACTTAAGGATAATCGTCTGCAGATAGATAATTCGCGGATTGAAAAAGAGCAAGAACTGAACTTTGGTGCACAATCGGAAGGCACCAAGTCTCTTTTCGTTGCTGAGAATCAGGAAAAAATTCAGGAAATGAAGCAGTATCAAAATAAACAGTTGGCCACAGAAGCGGGACAACTGTTTTCTGCTATACAGGGGCCAACGGATATTTACCATTCCAAGGAGCTTTTTCAGCCGGGAACGGAAAAATTGTCCAAGTTGCAGACGAGTTTGAAAAGTGATGATGAAAGCAGCTGGGATGATTTTCTGCCAGGAGTAGTCTACTTTGTAGCAGCCGTACTCTTGGTCAGTATGACTGTCTTTGTCAGCTATCGTATCAGTAAGGGAGAAGTATAACATGGAAGGACATATCAATATCACCCTCCGTTTGCGGGATAAGGACGTGGATATTCGTATTCCTAAGCGGATTGAGGTCCGTCGTTTCATTCGGGAGATTGATCAAATTTTCAATATCGAAGGAAAGCGTCATAAGTATCAGCTGCGGATTATTAACAAGGGGCTGATACTGGATGAGGGCAAGGTTTTGGCTGATTATCCAGTCACAACAGGAGATTTAGTAGAGATTGAGGAGATTTAAGGTGACTGAGGAAAAATTTGTATTTGCTGAACAAGAGTTTATCTATGAAAAAAATGATAAGAATTGGAGCCTAACACTGAAGCGTTCGGATGTGGCAACGCAGGATTTGCGGGAGCTCTTGCTTTTGGACCTGCATCATCCACTTTTCTTGGAGCAGGAGACTAAGGCTGACCATGATAGTGTCTATTTCACCTATCAGATTGAGCCTTTGGGGCTGTCCAAGGAAGAGATTGAAAAGCGCACGATTTCTGAGCGGATTCGTCTGGCTCTCAATGTGTTTGCCCTAGAAGCGGCACTGGAATTGCCGGTTACTTTTTTGCTGCATCCTAGCAATCTCTTTATTACCAAAGATGCACAGGCTAAGATTGCCTACCGCGGAGTTCCGGGTATTATGACACCTCAGGCTATTTCTCGGGAGGACTTTTTGCGTCAGGCCAAGTGCTTTGCGGTGACGCTCTTTGCAGATCTGGACTTTATGGAGCTTTACAAGGGCTCGTTAGAGCTAGAAACTCTGCCAGATTTCCTAGTGGAGCTGCGTGAGGCTGACAGCCTAGAAGATGCGGTTGCAGTTTTGGAGAAATCCTATCAGGAAAAGGCTGTAGAAGAAGCGGAGAAGCAGACATTGGTCTCTAAGCGTCAGCATAAGATTTTCAAACTGGCAACCATCTGGTTGACAGCAGCTGTTGTGATTTTGACCATTCCTTTGATTTATTTAATTTTCATACAAAATCCTTTCAAGGAAAAGCTGTTACAGGCGGATACTGCCTTCATCAAAGTGGACTACAGTAAAGTCATCGATGAGCTGGAAGGAATCTCTCCTAAGAATCTGCCGAATACACAGAAATATGAACTGGCCTACTCTTATATCCAGGGCTTGGAATTTTCTGATGATCAACGTAAGGTCATCCTGAACAATGTCACACTAAAATCAGATGATTTGTATCTCAATTACTGGATTCAAGTTGGACGTAATGATTTTGAAGATGCTTTGGACACAGCCAAACGAATTAATGACTCAGATCTGATCATCTATGCCTTGACGCAGGAGATGAAAAAGGTACGTGAGGACGATAGTTTGTCTGGTAAGGATCGGGAGACTAAGCTTGAGTCCTTGGAAGGCGAGTATAAGAAGTACTGGGATAGCCGTAAGGAGCTTTTGACTGGTGATTCTAGCTCAAGTGCTTCTGGCGAGGAAGGTTCTTCAGGAGCAAGATCTTCCTCCAGCAGTGAAGCGTCGTCTAGCAGTAGCGCGAAGGAGTAAGTATGAGCAAGACAATCATCATCTATACAGACCATCTGCGCTATGAGCTGCAGCTGACAGAGGACAAGAAAGTTCTCCTAGCAGCGAGTGAGAAGGCTCAGCTTTACCTGCCTCATCAGGAGACTCCTATCCAGCTTCAGTTAGCTGAAGGGCAAGTCTTTTATCAAATGGGGGAAGAAACGGGAGTCGTAACTGACGGTCTGACCTTGGGCGATCTGACCTTGTATCAATCTGATTCAGAACCGGCTGTTTATGACCTATTGGACAGAAAAGAGTTACTCATCAGCGACCAGAAGGGAGCAGCTATCAGTCTGGAAGCGCCTTTGGAGTTGCTCTTGAAGCGAACGAATGATTCTTGGATTTTGACCAAGATGCGAGGTCAAGTCTACCTCAATCACGTTGAGTGGACGGGAGACCAAATCCAGCTGGAAGCCGGCGACGAGCTGAGCTTGGAAGGCATCTGCCTCAAGGTCTATCCAGAAGAAATCTGGGTGACAGGTCCGGCTACGGTCAGCTCTAGTCTGACCTTGCGGGGGGCTTCTCGCCATGGTTTTTATCCAGACTATCCAGACTATCACCGCTCACCGCGGATTATCTATCGGAGTTCAGAGGACAAGATTCAGATTGCTCCGCCAAGCAAGGAGCCTCAAAAGCCTAATGATGAGCTCTTGAGACTGATTGTGCCGCCACTTCTCATGGTTGGGGTGACGGTGTTGATTACACTAGTTCAGCCGCGGGGCATTTATATCCTCGTTACAGTTACTATGTCAATCGCCAGTGCTATCTTTTCGGTTCGAGGTTTCTTCAAAAACCGCAAGAAGTTCAAGGAAGACAAGAAGGAGCGCATAGATCTTTATCACCTCTATCTGAAAGACAAGGCTATTGAGCTGAACAAGCTAGAACGTGAGCAGCGTGATGGCATGCTCTATCATTTCCCAAACATTAACGAATTAACGGGTCTGGTGACAGACTACAGTCACCGCATCTACGAGAAGACACCGCTCCACTTTGACTTTCTCTACTACCGCTTGGGGCTTGGCCAAGTGCCGACCTCCTATAAGCTGACCTACGGTCAAGAGGAGCGGAGCGGAAAGAAAGATGCGCTGGAAGAGGAGGGCTATGCTCTCTACACTCGGCATAAGAAAATTCCCGATCTTCCTATCGTGGCTAATCTCAGCCATGGGCCGGTCGGCTATATCGGTCCGCGCAATCTAGTCCTGGAACAGCTCCAGCTCTTGGTCATGCAGTTAGCGGTCTTTCACTCTTACCATGATGTACAGGTAATTACCATCATGCCAGAGGAGGAGCGCGACCAATGGGATTGGCTGCGCTGGCTACCGCATGCGACTCTACAAGAGCTGAACGTCCGTGGCTTTGTCTATAACCAACGGACGCACGATCAGGTTCTGAACAGTCTCAATCAAATCCTGAAACTACGCAAGGCTCAGAAGGAAGAAGCGACCCGGCAGGAGACGACACTTTACAGTCCTCACTATGTGGTATTGGTCACGGATGAAAAGCTGATTCTCGACCATATCATCATGGAGTTCTTTACTGAGGATCCGACTGACCTGGGCTGCTCACTAATTTTCGTGCAGGATGTGATGAGCTCGCTGTCTGAGAATATCAAGACGGTTGTCAATATCAAGGACCGCAACACTGGGCAGTTGGTCATGGAAGAAGGAATCCTCAGAGAAATTGACTTCCGCTTGGATCATTTCCCAGAAGGCTATGACAAGGAGCAAATCGCTCGTACCTTGGCGCCGCTCAATCACTTACAGAATCTCAAGAGCTCGATCCCTGATACCGTGACCTTTATGGAGATGTATGGGGCAGAGACCTTCTCGGACCTGCAAGTCTTGCAAAAGTGGCAACAGAATGCGCCGTATAAGAGTTTGGCAGTGCCTATCGGCCTGCGGGGCAAGGAAGACATGGTCTACCTCAACCTGCATGAAAAGGCTCACGGGCCGCACGGGCTCATTGCCGGGACAACCGGATCAGGTAAGTCAGAGACCATCCAGTCCTATATCCTGAGTTTGGCTGTCAACTTCCATCCGCACGATGTAGCCTTTCTGCTCATCGACTATAAGGGTGGGGGAATGGCCAACCTCTTCAAGAACCTGCCTCATCTCTTGGGAACCATCACCAACTTGGACGGGGCCCAATCTATGCGGGCGTTGGCTTCCATCAATGCGGAGATTCACCGTCGGGAGCGGCTCTTCAGAGAGTTTGAAGTTAATCATATCAACCAATATCAAAAGAAATTTAAAAACGGGGAAGCAACTGAACCCCTGCCCCATCTCTTCCTCATCTCGGATGAGTTCGCGGAGCTGAAGGTCAACCAGCCTGACTTCATCAAGGAGCTGGTATCCATCGCTCGGGTCGGACGTTCCCTTGGGGTCCACTTGATCCTGGCTACTCAGAAGCCCTCTGGGGTGGTGGATGACCAGATCTGGTCCAACTCCCGCTTTAAGCTAGCGCTCAAGGTGGCAGACCGGACGGACTCGATGGAAATGCTTAAGACGCCAGATGCGGCGGAGATCACCCAGACTGGCCGGGCCTATCTGCAGGTCGGGAATAATGAAGTCTATGAACTCTTCCAGTCAGCCTGGTCAGGGGCAGACTACCAGCCGGATAAGGATGAGCTGGGAATTGAAGATCATACCATCTACCTGATCAATGACCTAGGCCAATACGAAGTGCTCAATCAAGACCTGTCAGGTCTTGACCTAGCCGAGGATATCAAGGAAGTACCGACGGAATTAGAGGCTATTGTCAGTCAGATTCAACTACTGACAGAGAGCCAGCAGATTCCTCCAGTACCACAACCATGGCTGCCACCGCTTAAAGAGCGGATGACCCTGCAAGAGTTGGAACCGATCCAGCCGCAAGAAGCTTGGGAGCAAAAGAAGCCTGTCTCCGTCCTTTTGGGAATGGCAGATATTCCGCAGGCACAGAAGCAAGAGCCTGTCTCTGTCAATCTGTCTAAGGATGGACATATCCTGCTCTACGGAAGTCCCGGTACAGGGAAGACAACCTTCCTGCAGAGTGCGGCCATGGACTTGGCTCGCAAGTTCAGTCCCAAAGATATCACGCTCTACCTGATGGACTTCGGAACCAATGGTCTGGCACCACTGGGGCAATTACCGCAGGTGGCCGATACCCTGCTTCTCGATCAGACGGAGAAGATTGCCAAGTTTGTGCGTATCATGGAGCGGGAGCTCAACCGGCGTAAGAAGCTTTTGTCTGACTACGGTGTTGGGACCTTGGAACTTTACCGTCAGGCTAGTGGTCAGCAAGAGCCGGCCATCGTTATCCTGCTGGACAGCTATGAGTCCATGAAGGAAGAAGCTTATGAAGCGGAGCTCTTCAAGCTTTTGGTGCGGATCTCCCGTGAAGGTCTCAGCATCGGTGTTCACCTCTTGGTGACAGCGGGCCGTCAGTCCAACCTTCGGGCGCAGTTCTACGCTAACTTTAAGCACCAGCTGAGTCTGCCACAGAATGATGTGGGAGAAGTCCGCTCTATCGTGGGTTCTACCCCTCTTGCTAAAACTATGGAAGACATCAAGGGTCGGGCACTCATGAAGCGTGATGAAGTTGATGTCATCCAGCTGGCTTTGCCAGTAGCGGGTGCTAATGATGCGCAAGTCCTTAACAACCTGCGTCAAGAAGTCGCTTCTCTTCAAGAAGCTTGGACCGGACAACGACCAAGTGCCATTCCGATGGTACCAGAGGAGTTGACAGAGGCAGACTTCTACAGCCGGGCTAGTGTCCAAGCTGCTTATAATCAGGGATTAGTTCCACTAGGACTGGATATGGAAACGGTTGAGCCAATTACTTGGAATCTATCCAAGGGTAATCTTCTCTACTTAACGGACAAGGAAGAGCAGATGAGTGCTTTGACTGAACAGATTGCACGAGGTAAGCAGAAGGTGATTGTGCTGGCGCCGAAGTATCATAATCTGCCTGAGATGGAAGGTGTGACAATTCTTGCTAGTCCGGAGGAATACCTAGAAGGTTTAGATGTGATGGAAGTTAAGCTTCAAGAGCGTTTAGAAAAGAAACGGAGAGAACATGTCGCGACGGTAATTGTTTACAATCTAACCGAACTGGTGGAAGAATTGAATTCAGAAGTCCTTGAAACTCTAGCTTATGTCTTAGAAAAGGGACTTCGAGCTGGCTATGCTTCCGTTGTGATGAGTTCACCAGTTCTCACTAAACATATTGATGTCGTTTCTAAGACTGCACGTACCTATAAGCAAGCAATTGTAGCGCTTAGATTAAGCGACCAATCAGTTCTGACAGTTACAAACAGGCCTGTCCGCGAACCACAGTTGGAAGAACAAGAGCACTACTATGTGGCAGACGGATTAACAAGTAAAATGAAAGTATTAATGATGTAGAAGGGAAAGACTAACTATGGCTAGTTATGGAACATTAAGAGCTTTATCAGAAGCTTTATATAATGCAACGGCAGAGGTAATACGATTAAGCGGAGAAATTTCAAAATTAAAAGCGATTCATAAAAAATTAAAAGAGAAATCAACAGCAATTGACTATGTTGCCACACTTTCTGAGAATATTGCCGGTGAAAAATATGATGATGAGAAAGAGCAGGAAAAAAAAGATTTGAATTCTTTAAGACAGATTATTTTAAAGAAAAAAAGAGAAATTCTATCATTATTAAATACTAAAATTCAGAATCTAGAGGAAGATTTGGAGACTGCTAAAGACGTTGAAAGCAATGCTCGCGATGCTTTGAATACGGCATTAGCATCATAGAGGAGAGAGATAGATGACAGTAAAAGTAAAAAACATTTCAGGTTTAGAAGATTACGGCACTAGCATTCATCGATTTGCAGGGAAGTTTGAAGAAGCTTCTCATGATACAATGCGTGAGTTTAACACTAGTTTGCAAGGGGAAAAAGCAGATGCCATTAATGCTTTCTTTGAAAGACTTAACAGTATTCAAAATTCTGTATTTTCTCAGGCACCAGAGGCTATGCGGACCTACGGACAGCATATCTTCACTTTTACGGGAGATATTAAAGGTTTGGGATTTTCTAGTCATGCTCATACTGACGATGATGCTATGAATACACTAACAGAGTCACTTAGAACATCTCAGAGAAATATGATTAGTATTGTCAAGAGTGATTTAGTAGCTTTGTTTGATGAAGCAATTGAGGCTATGGGAGAGGGGGATTCTGACCTAGGTGATTTCGATGCTCAGGCAGATTCGTATATATCAGACGAAGTCAGTGCACGTAAGGAGACACATAGCGGCATCATGTCAGCACATGATAGTTTAGTGACAAGTGTCAGTGGTTCGTCTTCTACTTTTGCATCCTTGACAGCGACCACGCAGAATGCTAAGGCGGTGGCTTCATTTTCTCCTAGAGAACTTTTAGATGCAATTAAACGCGGTGATTTGAGTCGGGAAACGATGGGCTATTTGACTGCGGTTTATACTAATGATGATGTTGAGATTATTAAAGTAATGATCTCAGAAAGTACTTATGAAGAGAAAGAGAAATTTTTTGAAGATTTGGCTAATGCCAAAGTAAAAAAAGCAGGTCTGCCTGTTATGATGCTAATTGATCGTCGTTTGGAGAAGGCCTCAGATGAAGGGAATGTAAACTATTTAGATGTTTTTTTCTCTACACTCTCTAATCGTGATACAAAAGATCTTCAGCTTTATACTGCCAAATTATCAGCTGGTATTGATGTCATTGTGGATGGAATTAATTCTCAAGGTCAATCCTTGCGTAAAACTCTGCCGAAGGAGTATAATAAAGAACAGTTTGAAGCATTTATGCAAGCTGAAGCTGAGAATAAAGGTCGTCTTACGGCTCTTAAGGAATCCTCTGTCAGATATGGTCAGATTAATGGCATTCTCCAATATATGAATGCAGAAAAGTTCGGTAAGCAATATATTACAGCTAAAGACGTTTCACTTGGGAATGGTGAAGTTGGTGATTTTACAGCGACTATACAGCGCTCTTTTAAGAAAGGCAGTTTAAAATTTGAGAACGGTGAATACGTTTTCGGTGTGCAGGATATGGGAATTGATCGCAAAAGTGCTTCTCAGACAAAGGTGGTTAGTAGCAACGATATTCTTGATATTCTCAAAGATTTAGATAAAATGGGAGAGTTGAGGAAACAAAAAGAAAATCTATGGATGGAAACAGCCTATAATACGACCAAGAACATTGTTTCAAGCAACCCTATTGCAGGCTTCTTTTGGGATATTATGGAGGCTGCAGCTACTACAAAAGAAGAGAAAGAATTGCTAACGGAGGTAACTAAAACCGGTTTAAATGGATTGGATGAAGTCGAGTTGCAAAAATACAATACTCTAAAAACATATGCCGGAAATATCGCTGGCGGTGTCATTGATCATTTCGGGAAAGCTCAAGAAATTAGTGAAGAACTTTCCAAACTAGATAAGAAGATTTTAGCTAAACAGTTTGATGTTGGTGGAGTTGCTATTAAGGAAGGAGAAAATTCTTATAAGACAGTAATCGCGGATCCGCGTTATGACTTTGAGGCTAATCTACGGATGGCTGACTTGCAACAAAACGGCTTAAGGGGCTATAATTTCCGTCTGCTTTTACAAAAAAATAATAATGATATAGAAGCAACACTTAGAGACTTGAAAAAAGTAGACGAAACTATCCAAGCGATAGCTCCATCAGATCCTTATACGAAAGAAATGAAATCTATGATAACGGGTGAAGCTAAGCAAACTATTGAAGATTTGGGTGGTGAGAAGATAGTTAAAGGCCTAGAAAGATTTGAAGAATTAACGGAAGATAATAAGAACTACGAATTTGATTGGAATGCTTATAATATAAGAGAAAATGATTACTTTAATACTTTAGTTGGTATAGAGACGAAAATAGGACAATAAGGTGAATTTCTATGAAAAAATGGATAAAAATACATTGGAAACAGACATCATTCGCACTCTTTATCCTGCTTCTATGTAGTGTGAGTCTTTGTTTTATAATTTATAGAAAATCAACGGAGAATGAATCTCAGAAGATAGCATATAAGAGTAACTCGAACTCAAAAGTAAAACGTTCAGATATTCAAATTTTTGGAGATAAAAAGCAATATGTCCTAGCACCAAGTTCTTTGATTGTTGGAAAAAAGTACGCCATAGATTCAGAAAAAAGATGGGCGATTCTTCCAGAGAAAGAACAAACATTTTCGAAGGAGCATCTTCAGAAAAAAGGAGAGTATTGGAACCTTATTCTTTATAATTTAGAGGAAGAAGGTTTGCCAGAACGAAAGATTGATCTCTATCAAGCTGTTCGAAGTTACAATAAGAAAAGTGTTCCGCTTGAACTAATTGGATGTTATTATTTTGATGGGGACTATTACTTTAGATTGACTATAGAGAACCTTTCAGAAGAACGACCAACTTTAAAAGATGTGTACTTAAATTTGGAGACAGAACAAATAGAAGATGCATCAGAAAATACAAAGTTTACCATGGATTCTGATATCTATAATACGGCAAAAGCAACAAATTTTTCGGAAGTTATAGATCCTAAGGGCTATATGAATCCTTCGAATCAAATAGCAAAATTCACACTTGACGGGAGGGTTCAAGATGTGAACATCAATCTTTACAGCCTGTACCCAGATTTAGAGTCTAAGCTGATTAAAGAGGATTGGGCGCTTAATGTTAGGACGGATAAGGTTACACCAGATGAGTGGTTTGATACTCTTCTTTATTGGTTTGCGACCAAGGGAGAAGATGTTTTGCCAGTTTATGGCTACAATGATGATTCATCTGTATCTGATACTCAGATTCATAATAGTCAAGAAGCAAAAGCGTGGTTGGAGCAGCATCCAGCGCTACAGAAAAATTAAGTAAGAAAGAATGAAACAGAAAGGAGTCAAAGTCAATGAGTATCAAACAAATTGATGCAGATAATCTCAGCCGAGTGAATGGGGCTTTTAAGGATATGAGTGCCGAATTAGAAAAAAATGCGGCTGATTCAATAGAATCCACAGCAACAGAACAAATTCAAAATGCAACTGATGAACTAAAAAAACTATCTTCGGAGATGGTCACAACAATTAGCTCTTTGGATAAGTTTCTAAATGCAGTTGGAGAGGAGTTTAAAGGGGTTGATGAATCCATGGCAAACTCTATTGGTGAAAATATGTATAGTAAAGTACCTGTGTCTCGAGCTGAACGTCGAGAACGTTATATTCAGGGAGGGAAAGATTCGGCTGAACGCCATAATCGTCAAAAAATGGTGGATCTAGCAGAGAGCCAATATAAAGATTTTCCGTAACTATATGATTCCCACTTGAATTCATTTTCAAGTGGTTTTCTTTTTCTATTCTTTTCTCTTGTCTCGTTCATTTCCTTCCATTCCCCGTCCTATCTCTCGTATGGTATAATAAAACAAGGACATTTTCCTTTTAGTGCTTTGAAAACTCCATATTTTTTGAATCCTTTATCTGCTCTGCTATTTTAAAAAAATAAAATAACTAACCTTAGCTGCTCACTCATCTTCGTGCAGGATGTGATGAGCTCTCTGTCTGAGAATATCAAGACGGTTGTCAATATCAAGGACCGCAACACTGGTCAGTTAGTCATGGAAGAAGGCATCCTCAGAGAAATTGACTTCCGCTTGGATCATTTCCCAGAAGGCTATGACAAGGAGCGAATCGCTCGGACCTTGGCGCCGCTCAATCACTTACAGAATCTCAAGAGCTCGATCCCTGATACCGTGACCTTTATGGAGATGTATGGGGCAGAGACCTTCTCGGACCTGCAAGTTTTGCAAAAGTGGCAACAGAATGCGCCTTATAAGAGCTTGGCAGTGCCTATCGGCCTGCGGGGTAAGGAAGACCTGGTCTACCTCAACCTGCATGAAAAGGCTCATGGACCGCACGGGCTGATTGCCGGGACAACGGGATCAGGTAAGTCGGAGACCATCCAGTCCTATATACTGAGTCTGGCCGTCAACTTCCATCCACACGATGTAGCTTTTCTCCTCATCGACTACAAGGGTGGGGGAATGGCCAACCTCTTCAAGAACCTGCCTCATCTCTTGGGAACCATTACCAACTTGGACGGAGCCCAATCCATGCGGGCACTGGCTTCCATCAATGCGGAGATTCACCGTCGGGAGCGGCTCTTCAGAGAGTTTGAAGTCAATCATATCAACCAATATCAAAAGAAATTTAAAAACGGGGAAGCAACTGAACCCCTGCCCCATCTCTTCCTCATCTCGGATGAGTTCGCAGAGCTCAAGGTCAACCAGCCTGACTTTATCAAGGAGCTGGTATCCATCGCTCGGGTCGGACGTTCCCTTGGGGTCCACTTGATCCTGGCTACTCAGAAGCCCTCTGGGGTGGTGGATGACCAGATCTGGTCCAACTCCCGCTTTAAGCTAGCGCTCAAAGTGGCAGATCGGACGGACTCGATGGAAATGCTTAAGACGCCAGATGCGGCAGAGATCACCCAGACAGGTCGGGCCTATCTGCAGGTCGGCAATAATGAAGTCTATGAACTCTTCCAGTCAGCCTGGTCAGGGGCAGACTATCAGCCGGATAAGGATGAGATGGGAATTGAAGACCATACCATCTACCTGATCAACGACCTAGGCCAATACGAAGTGCTCAATCAAGACTTGTCAGGTCTCGACCTAGCAGAAGATATCAAGGAAGTACCGACGGAACTGGAGGCTATTGTCAGTCAGATCCAACTATTGACAGAGAGCCAGCAGATCCCACCGGTACCACAGCCATGGCTGCCACCGCTTAAAGATAGAATCTATTCAACAGATTTGCGAAAAGGAAATTTCAAAGAATTTTGGTCACATACGAATCGCTCTTTAAAAGCAGTGATTGGTTATGTAGATATACCAAGCCAACAAGCTCAATACACATTAGAACATGATTTTAATGAAGATGGAAATATTGCTCTTTTTGGTGGTCCTTTAACAGGTAAGTCTACTTTTATTCAGACTTTAACGATGGATCTGGCTCGTCAGTTCACACCTAATCAGGTGAATTTCTATTTATTAGATTTTGGAACAAACGGTCTCTTGCCGCTTCGTCAATTACCACATGTGGCTGATACAATTATGATTGACGATCAGGAGAAAATTACAAAGTTAATAAATCGCATAAAAGGAGAAATTCGATACAGAAAAGCTCTTTTGCGTCAACACATGGTAGCCAATGTCAATCTTTATCAAGAAATCAGTGGGCATCAAATACCTAAGTTATTCTTCATGTTAGATGGTTATGATGCTATCAAGGAATCTCCACTGGTTATGGAATTAGAAGATGCTTTCCAAATTATCTCTCGTGAAGGTCTGAGTCTAGGAATGTATCTAGTTATTACAGCTGGTCGTATAGGGGTTGTCAAAGCAGCTCTATTAGCTAGTATCAAAACTCGAATTTCTTTGAAATTAACAGATGATATAGATACTCGAACATTAATTGGTCGTACTCAGTTAATAATTGAAGATAAGCCTGGACGTGCGATGATAAAGTTGGATGAACCAGAGATTTTCCAAGTTGCTTTACCAACCAAAGGAGATGACACGTTTGAAGTGATTGAGCAAATTAGCTCTGAAGCAGGAATGATGTCAGAACAGTGGGAAGGAAGTCGACCTAAACCAATTCCGATCATTCCAGAAGAATTGAGCTTCGATACTTTCGCGAAAACAATAAGCGTTCAAAAGGCTTTGAAGGAAAATACTCTACCTCTAGGTTTAGACTTTGTTAATGTTGAGAGTGTTGATATACCGATGAAAGGTTTCAAACACCTGCTATATATAGCTAACGAAGGTGAACATTTGGAGAATATTACACGTCACCTTTTAGAAATATTCACCACCCTCATTCCAAGTAAGAAAGTCATGTTGATGGATGTAGACGATGAGTATGATGGGCAATTTGACTTATTTGCTCGTATTTCTGAAACAGAAACTCTTGAGGATATGGCAAATCAGCTTATGCTTGAGTTAGAGGATCGTAAAAAAGGTGAAACTGGACACGACTTTATCATCTTTATCCCTAATTTAGAGAAATTTGTTCAGGCAAGTGGCCTGACAGGCGAACAAGTATCAGCACTCTACCAAGAGGGATGGAAATATAATATGCATTTTGTTGTTGGTAGTTCTTATTCTTATATTAGCAATAATGCTATTGGCAGCCCTGCTCGTCAGATTAAGGCATATAATCAACACTATCTTTTGGGAATGCGCTTAACTGATCAAACAATATTAGAAAAGCCTTATAATAGCAAGGAACCTTATTTAAATAAGGATGAGGTTTATTTATATGGACGTCCATCCAGCGTTAAACTTAAAATTACAATATAAAGGAGAACACTATGTCAGTAGGAACAACTCAGGGAGTAGGTATTCAATCTGATCCGACAGCTGTTCAAAACTATGCAAATGGAATTGTTTCAGCTTATCATTCAGTAGGAAAAGAAACTGCTACAAAGGATTCTATCAGCCAATATGCTGCTTCTGGAACTATTAGTAGTCATATTGATAATGAAGTTAGTGCAAGTGAACAAGCAGCACAGCAATCTATTGACTTCATTCAGGTTTTACATGGTATTCATGCAGAGTTTCAGACAACGGATGCAAATATTGCCAATTATATTAACAGAAATACAGGGCCAGTCGAGTCAGGAACTGCTGGTAGTAATTCTGGAAAGAAGAAAAATAAGCAGCTATTTAGTGAGGGAACTAATTAATAATTGTTCAACTAGAAAGGAACATATATGGTAAAGGTAAATTACGCTAGCCTGCAGACACAGTCTTCTACGATGTCGTCTGCCTCACAGTCACGTGTAGCAGGGTTCAACCAGTTGATTAGTGCCTTTGACAGCTTTGGCGGCAGCGGCGGTGAGCTGATAGGAACAGGCTATGATGCAGCCCGTGCATATGCGACAAGTGTCATGAGTCCTTATTATAAAGGGTGCATTCTCTACTCTGAAGCAGTTGCGGATGCGGCTAACACACTGGCGGATAGTTATGCGGCCAAGTGTGGAGCTGAGAATTTAGATGAGGAACAGCTGCAAGCGGAGATTGATAGTGCAACGAGAGGTTGTATGAGTCTAAGCGCTTCGATTTCTGGTCTTCAATCTAAATCTAAACCAGCTGCAGGAGATGCGGAAAGAATTGGTCGCTTACAAGAACAGCTTACAGCAGCGGAAAACCAACTGACTGCTGCTCAGAAAAAACTGGATAATCTGAGGGCATTCAGTGCGGAGTCTCCAAGTGCCTGTGCCTCGGCAGATGGTTATCAGGGTTTGGTTTCTAAGGCTATGTCAGGTATTTCAGTCTCCTTTGGCGGTGGCGGCTTTGCTTTGCCGGAGGACTTAACTTGGGTGAGTGATGTTGAGCAAGGATGGGCTGATCGAGAGATAGCAATGGAGAACAACTATTTATCAGCACTGGATAAGGTATATAGTGGCGAATCTCTGACTGAAGCAGAGCTGACAGCGATAGAGCGCTATGCGGCGGCCTATCCAGAACGCGTGGATGCTTCTGTTTTAGAGTACGTACAGCAAGCACGTCAGGTCAAGGCAGAGGAAATGAAATATCGCTCTATCATTGACAAGGTGGATGCAGGGAAGTCTTTGACAGATGAGGAAACTAAATTTTTTGAAGAATATAAGAAAAACCATCCAGATGTTCAAGTGAACAGTGATTCAGTGACTAAGGAAATAGGTGAGAAGAATAAATATAGTGCTGCACTAGAAAAATTAAATAATAATAAAGAATTAACTGCTGCAGATGTAAAAGCGATTGAGAAATATTTAAAATCTCATTCTGATGTATCTTTGAGTGATGCTCAACGTAAGAAATTCGAAGAAGCCCAAGTTACAATTGATTACAAAGAAATTTTAAATAAGGCTAAGAAGGAGGGGGTGTCTGCTAATTACACAGATAAAGAAATCAATACTCTCCGAGCATATTACCAAAACCATCCAGATGAAGACGTACCGGACTATTTAGCAGAATCTTTGAATGGTTTTAATACTCAAGGAGCAGCTAAGGGAGTATCGGTTGCATCTAGTGCAGCGGATTATAAACTTCTATTTACTAGTAGTTTTGTTGAAAGTGCAGAAACAGTTAACGCAATTAGTAATGGAGCATGGACTGGTAACAATACTTTGGAAAAATTGCGAAGTCTCAAAGAAGCTGCGCAAAATTCTGATAATATGAAATTATTAGATAAAGCAGACGAGCTTGTGGACGTTGCAGATGATGCTGGGAAATTGACGAAGCTTGGTGGGAAAGTTAGCAATCATTTAGGGAAGATGGGTGTTATTGGTTCGCTGGCTTCGGGTGTATCGACTTATCTAGAGCGAAAAGATAAGTATGGTGATGAGGTTGCTCTGCAGGATGCAGCTGCTCATACTGGAATAACTGCAAC
The DNA here is from genome assembly GCF_020729725.1 of Streptococcus sanguinis. Lineage (GTDB taxonomy): Bacteria > Bacillota > Bacilli > Lactobacillales > Streptococcaceae > Streptococcus > Streptococcus sanguinis_V. The sequence continues at coordinate 126,702 of NZ_JAJEPA010000015.1, forward strand.
TTCAACTATTATCGGCTCTGTGATTGGCTCATTCATACCAATTCCGGTTGTTGGAACGCTTCTCGGCGCTTATGCTGGAACAGTAATAGGGAATGCGCTTTCTACAACCTATGATGAAGCTAGACACGATAAAGTTGAACTTTCTGATTATAAAGATGTTTTAAAACCGTGGTGATTTAATATGAGAAAAATAATTTTTATTGGACAGAGCGGTGATGAAGCCGTCTACTATAACACGCGAACAAAAGAGGCTCTGGTAGCCGATAAGAGTGCCTTATTAAATACGGAAGGGGCTAGGAAGACCAATAAGGCTATTATTCCTTTGATGTTGGTTTTCATTTTCTTAGGTTTGATAGGGGGAATGGTAGCTATACCAGCTTTTTCCGGTTTTAGATACAGCAGCTGGATGGTTCCGCCTTATATCGCTGCCCAGTTCTTTGTCTTTTTTGGATTTATATGGATGATGGAAGAGGCCTTGTATAAAGAAGTGAAGCAGGTTCAGGGGGCAAGTTCTCAACAGTTTGCGAAAGCCGTTGATTCAAATCTGTTTTGGGAAAATTTTAGCAAGAAAAAAGCGACGTTTGGGAAAATGTTTATTTTTATGATTGTCATGTTATTAGTTTTTATGACTACTATAGTAATATTTGCTGCTGCCATCCCGGGCATTATTGACTCATTCAATAAGCAGGAACCATTTGATATACAAATCTTTTTCTCGCTTTTGGCAGCCCTGTTTCCTGCTTTGTTGTACCTTTTCTTATTCCAAAACAACCCTATCCGCTGGTTGTTAGCCGTGCGGAAGTATGAACAAGGGAAAGTGCTATTTGCAGAAGACAAGGAGAAGAAACATGAGTGAAACACTATTACCATTGGGATCAGTGGTCAAATTAAAAGATCAAACAGAATTAATTATTATCGGCAGGGGTTCGTTAGTAGAGCAAAATCAAGAACCTGTATATTTTGAGTATACAAGTGTTCTTGTACCAACTGGTTATCAGCAAGCCGATCAGCTTTATTTCTTTAATCACAGTGATATCCGTGAAGTCGTATTTATGGGATATAAGAATGATGCTGAAATAGAATTTGAATCTAATTTTTATCAGCTAGTTAAAAAGGCTGGTTTTAAAAAAGGAGTTACAGAGCTATAAGTTCGGTTAGATGATTTAATGATTATTTTAAAAACTATACTTCTGTTTATACAAAGTATAGTTTTTGATTATTTAATTTTAAGAGGTTATAATGAAAAAAGGAAACTCGAAACAAGATCAGCTGGATGAGTTACATCGTCGCCAGTATGAACTAGAACATAAAATCGAGGATTTGGATGTTGAATATCGTCAGTTTAAGGTGACGCGAGAGGATGTGATGTCCTCACAAGGCAGCGCCCTATTTCACTTTAAGAACTTGTTGGACTTAGGGGTGACTTCGTCTCATTCAGCTTTCTACCATTATCTTTTAGATGATATTGAGTCGACTACACGGACGCTGGAAGTTGACTTTGAGGAAGAAGACAAAGCGATTAAGAAACGTTACCAAGCTTATCAGACGCAATTAACTGCTCTGCATGATCAGCGTAAAAAACTGGAGCGTGATAAGCAATAGGTTGATAAAGTTTTAGCTAAAGATTTCAGCAATCTAAATGCACTAACAGAAAGGAAGTATATGGTAAAGGTAAATTACGCTAGCCTGCAGACACAGTCTTCTACGATGTCGTCTGCCTCACAGTCACGTGTAGCAGGGTTCAACCAGTTGATTAGTGCCTTTGACAGCTTTGGCGGCAGCGGCGGCGAGCTGATAGGAACAGGCTATGATGCAGCCCGTGCATATGCGACAAGTGTCATGAGTCCTTATTATAAAGGGTGCATTCTCTACTCTGAAGCAGTTGCGGATGCGGCGAACACACTAGCGGATAGTTATGCGGCCAAGTGTGGAGCAGAAAATTTAGATGAGGAACAGCTGCAAGCGGAGATTGATAGTGCAACGAGAGGTTGTATGAGTCTCAGCGCTTCGATTTCTGGTCTTCAATCTAAAGCTAAACCAGCAGCAGGAGATGCGGCAAGAATTAGCAGTTTACAAAATCAGCTTACAGCAGCGCAAAATCAACTGACTGCTGCTCAGGAAAAACTTGCTAATCTGAGGGCATTCAGTGCGGAGTCTCCAAGTGCCTGTGCCTCGGCAGATGGTTATCAGGGCTTGGTCTCTAAGGCTATGTCAGGTATTTCAGTCTCCTTTGGCGGTGGCGGCTTTGCTTTGCCGGAGGACTTAACTTGGGTGAGTGATGTTGAGCAGGGCTGGGCTGATCGAGAGATAGCAATGTAGAACAACTATCTATCAGCGCTGGATAAGGTATACAACGGTGAATCTCTGACTGAAGCGGGGCTGACAGCGATAGAGCGATATGCGGCGGCCTATCCAGACCGAGTGGATTCTTCTGTTTTAGAGTACGTACAGCAAGCTCGTCAGGTCAAGGCAGAGGAGATGAAAATCCGAGGCTTGATTGATAAGGTGGATAATGGAACTTTGTTAAATAATGAAGATAAAAACTTCATTGAGGATTTTAAAAAGAAGTATCCAGATGTTCAGTTACATATAAGTTTAGAGAAAGCAATTCAGGAAGAAAATCTATATGATAAACTCATAGTTAAGGATAAAAAAGGAGATGAACTAAAAAGAGAAGAATTAAATTTTTTAGAAGTTTTTTATAAAAAGTATCCTTCCTTGTCCATTCCAAAGTCAATCTCCAAAAAATTAAAGGATAAGAAATTCTATGATCAAATTGATAGATATAATTTAGCTGAACTTGAAGAAAAGTATAAAGGTTTAGTAAATGAATATTCAAGTTATCGGCAAACTGGTAAATTTTTCCCTCAAAGGAAAGGTTTAACCCCTATTCAAATTGAATATATTTATTTTCGCCATCAATTTTTGACTAGCTTGGGGGATACTCCTCTTGATGAAAAACAGCGAAACAATAAGATGTTTGAGAACTTGAGGGACTCAGATAAGAAAGAGATAGATGAGTTATCGGCTGGAGAGTTGAGTTCTAGACATATAGAATTTATGAATAGCAGGATAGGGTTAGAATTGGATTATCTAATGATGTCTAATGCAGATAAGGCTAAGAAAGATTATAGTTACTATCGCTTTAACCAGTTGATGAAAGAACAGCCTATTGATTGGCGTGATCCAAATTATATAACAAAGCGCAATGCATATATTCTTGAAACAGGAAAAAATCCAAGTACTAATGAACCGGCTACAGAAGCTGAAATCATCACAGCAAAAAACTATGGATGGGTCAAAGCTATTCCAGATACGGTTGCTTGGACAGATATGATGGTTGGATCTTATGTGGGGTATCAAGTCTACAATGGGAAGCCAATTTATGGATTGGATACAGATTTTGCGGGTAGGATTAAGATTCCAAGCACGAGGATTCAGCCGGTAGTCAAGCCTCAGCGTGCACCTAAGAATTTAGATGTTGATGGACCAGTAGTAAATAATATTCAATCTAAATATCCCGATTTGCAAACTTATGAATATAATTCATATACAAATCCTGGTCCACTAAATGATTTAAGAGGTCAGCCTAATGTTAATTTTTATGGGGGACGGTATGATGTTGAAGTTTTGAAGTCTCCTAAAATATTATATAGAGCTGGCGACCAAAGCAAAGCGCTAGGGCAATGGTTTACAGAATCAGCCCCACATTCTGAGATAGAAGTTAGAATAAATACGGCAGTAAAACCAATTTGGACAGATCGTTCAGGAAACTACACTGGCAGCTCTCCTTTAAATACAGTTTACGAAATAAAAATACCAGCTGGCACAACAATATACAGAGGACCTGTTGCGAGTCAAGGAGGCATCTATCAAGGTGGTTTGGAATATGAACAAATTTTTATTGAAACTCCGTGGAAAATAGAAGGTGTAGAGGTTATTAGCTCAAAACCATTAAATTAGTGAGGAAAGAAATGAAACGAAAAGAATTATTAGATAATATCAAATTAATATTACCACTATTAAATCAGTACAATGATGGAACAATTCATGTACAAATTTCATTTTTACAAGGATTAGAATGTGCATTGGAAAATGGTGACTCACTTCCTACAATAAGAGAAATTAAAGATATCCTTTATCCTCCAAGAGGGGGTCTATCAGACTTTTTTGTTTGGAAGAATGATTATTTGGAACGACTAAAAATTAATGAAGAAATTGAAGCATATAATAATAGATTATGGGAGCTTTTAAATCAAATAGAAAACTTGGAATCATAGTAAATGCATCAAATTTTAAAATTAGAAGCATTTCCTCAATCTCATACAAGAATTCCAAGAGGAAAAGAAGCTTCTGCTTTTTATGATTTTTGGAAGCCCGGAGGATGAACTTTCCCAGGCAATATGCTAGAAGAAGTTATTGATGAAGTTCCGTGGGGAAAATTTATAATTAGACAATTACGATGTAATTAAAATGAGTTGGACAAAAATAACATAGGAAAAATTTGATGACTTTAAGAAGATTGAGACACCAAAGGATTACGATTTTCGAATACATGAGGGGAAATACTATACTTTTGGAAAATTTGGAGTAGCTTCAGTTTGTCGTATCTTTGAAATTAGTCCTTCTGCTTTTGATGAATATCAATTAGGCAGGAGGACGGCAGGAGAAATTGACTTTAAAGCACAGAATGACCGTTGACCACCAACGGAAGAAGAAAAGAAGGCTAGTGAAAAACAATTCATAGAAGAGAGCCTTACATCATTAATTTATTTACCTGAAACTAGAGATTTATTTACTCAAGAAGAGCTTGAAATATTAAGTCCACTTGCTGAGCAAATGTGGATTGACTGGATAAGTAAACTTCCTGATTATTATGTGACACCATTAAAATGACTTGTGAGAAACTTGTTTATACACTGATGGTTGGAAGCAATTTCTTGTTTTTACATCAAACATCAATCTCTACGGTCAGGTCATCTTGAGTGTGGGAACCTACTTAGTGGAGGTATACAGGATTTCCTTCAGACTCACGTCAAGTAATTATATGAGTCCGTCTCTATCAAGTTATTGATTTGCTAAAAGAAAGCTATTCTGTATCTGAAAATGTCTTTATTTTTCGCTCATTTTTATCCTGTTATTTTTAAAAATACAAAATTTTCCACTCCCAACCACCCCCTTATGCTATAATAGTCTATAGAAAGTCGAGGGAATGATGAAGAAAATATTATTGGTGGTTCTGGTGCAGGGCTTGGCTATTTTTGTGATTACTGGTCTGCTTTGTTATTTTATGCGGGGAGATTTTTTCTTCCGTGCTTTGGCGCCGATTTTTGGTCTGGCAGCGGGAGGTTTTCGCTTCTTGACGGCCATGGTGACAAAAGCGTTTGCGCCTAGTCTCTATGAAGATAGCAAGAAAAAGGAATAATCTATAGAGTAGACAGTAGGTCTGGGGTCAATCGCCTCAGGCCTTTTGTCATAAATGTCAGCAATAGTCATGCGGAGCTTTAATATTTTTCAGAAAAAGAACGGACAGAAGGGCTTTCTTAGGCGCTTTGTGGTAAAATAGTAACAGAATTAAAAATTTGGAGAGTAAAGATGAAACGTTCTATGTATGCTGGGCGTGTTCGCAAGGAGCATGTTGGTCAAGAAGTCACTTTGAAGGGCTGGGTAGCCCGCCGTCGGGATTTGGGCGGTCTGATTTTCATTGATTTGCGCGACCGCGAAGGCATTATGCAGCTGGTCATCAATCCTGAGACAGTGGCTGCAGAGATCATGGCAACAGCAGAAAGTCTGCGCAGTGAGTATGTGATAGAGGTGACAGGTAAAGTGGCTGCGCGTGAGCAGGTCAATGACAAGCTGGCGACAGGAAGCGTGGAGCTACATGTGGAAAGCTTGACTGTCTTAAATACAGCCAAGACGACGCCTTTTGAAATCAAAGACGGCATTGAGGTGAATGACGATACGCGTTTGCGTTACCGTTATCTGGACTTGCGCCGGCCAGAGATGCTGGAGAACTTCAAGCTCCGTGCCAAGGTGACTCACTCTATCCGCAACTATCTAGATGAGCTGGAGTTCCTTGATGTAGAGACACCATTTTTGTCCAAGTCAACGCCAGAAGGAGCGCGTGATTACTTGGTGCCTAGTCGGGTTCATCAGGGGCATTTTTACGCTCTGCCACAAAGTCCGCAGATTACCAAGCAGCTCTTGATGAACGCTGGTTTTGACCGTTATTACCAGATTGTTAAATGCTTCCGGGATGAGGACTTGCGTGGTGATCGTCAGCCAGAGTTTACTCAGGTAGACTTGGAGACTTCTTTCTTGTCTGATCAGGAGATTCAGGACATTACAGAAGGCTTAATTGCTCGTGTTATGAAAGAGACCAAGGGTATTGAGGTGTCTCTGCCTTTCCCGCGTATGAAGTATGATGATGCTATGGCTCTTTATGGGGTTGATAAGCCTGATACTCGTTTTGAAATGTTGTTGCAGGACTTGACAGATCTTGTCAAGGGAGTTGACTTCAAGGTCTTTTCAGAAGCTCCAGCTGTCAAGGCAATCGTGGTGAAAAATGCTGCAGATAAATACTCTCGCAAGGATATTGATAAGCTTACAGAGCAAGCGAAACAGCATGGTGCTAAGGGTCTTGCTTGGGTGAAAGTGGCTGATAGTGAGCTGGCTGGCCCAGTTGCTAAGTTCTTGACAGACTTGACAAGTCAATTGACAGATGCTTTACAGCTTGAAAATAATGACCTAATTCTCTTTGTAGCTGATACTTTGGAAGTGGCAAACGCTGCTTTGGGAGCTCTTCGTGTACGCTTGGGCAAAGAGTTGGGCTTGATTGACCCTGATACATTTAACTACCTTTGGGTGGTGGATTGGCCCATGTTTGAATGGTCAGAAGAAGAGGGCCGCTACATGAGTGCCCATCATCCTTTCACCCTGCCTCAGAAAGATTCTGAGCAAGAGCTGGAAGGCGACCTGAGCAAGGTACGGGCTGTGGCCTATGATATCGTCCTCAATGGCTATGAGTTAGGTGGCGGAAGTCTTCGGATTAACCAGAAAGACTTGCAGGGGCTGATGTTCAAGGCGCTTGGTTTCTCAGCTCAAGAAGCTACCGAGCAGTTTGGCTTCCTTTTGGAGGCTATGGACTATGGTTTTCCACCGCATGGCGGCTTAGCTCTGGGCTTGGACCGCTTTGTGATGCTCTTGGCTGGTGAAGAAAATATCCGCGAAGTCATCGCCTTTCCGAAAAATAACAAGGCTTCTGATCCAATGACACAGGCACCTAGCCCAGTGTCGGTCGCTCAACTAGAGGAATTAAGTTTACAAGTGGAAGCACATGAAGAAGACTAATTTTTACAAACTCTTTCGCTATTATGTCCGCAGGTTTGCTTATAATTTTAAGATTTTGCGGTCTTTAAAGAGTATCTCGCGTGAGAAGTACGATGAGAAGATTTCTGCCTCGCTTGTCTATGCCTTTTTGTCGGCTGTCGCAGTCAATTTCTTCTTTCAGCCGGGGCATGTCTATTCCAGCGGGGCGACTGGTCTTGCGCAGGTTATTACTGCCCTCAGTACTCGTTTCTTAGGTTTCACCATTCCGGTTTCGGTGACTTTTTACGCCATCAATATTCCGCTGATGATCCTGGCCTGGTACCAGATTGGGCATAAGTTTACCATTTTCACCTTTATCACGGTTACCATGAGCTCGCTTTTTATCCAGTTTGTGCCGGAAGTAACCTTGACTGACAATCCTATTATCAACGCCCTTTTCGGTGGTGTGGTCATGGGCACGGGGATTGGCTTTGCCCTTAAGTCCAGCATTTCCAGCGGTGGGACTGATATTGTCAGTCTGACTGTTCGGAAAAAAACAGGCCGGAACGTCGGGAATATTTCACTGATTGTCAATGGGATTATTATGCTAATTGCGGGTCTGACCTTTGGCTGGGAATATGCGCTGTACTCCATGATTACTATTTTTGTGTCTAGCCGAGTGACGGATGCTGTCTTTACCAAGCAGAAGCGCATGCAGGCTATGATTATCACTAGCCATCCGGATAGGGTGATTGATAAGATTCATAACAAGCTGCATCGTGGGGCGACAGTAATCCATGGCGCTGAGGGAACTTATAATCATGAGAAAAAAGCTGTTCTGGTGACAGTTATTACCCGAGCTGAGTTTAATGAATTTAAGCAAATCATGAAGCATACAGATCCAGCTGCCTTCGTTTCCGTCGCAGATAATGTCCATATCTTGGGACTCTTTGTGGAGGAGTGAAGATATCCATTAAGTTTGGGAATGCGAAGTAGTATAGTGTGGGAGTTTGTGCTTAAAACGAGGTTTTGTGATAGGAGATTCATATGCGGTAGGACAATAGTCCCACCGCTTTCTATTCTCTATTGTGGAGAGTGGAGATTGCAAGTAAGAAAGGATATACAAATGCAGGAGATTTTCAGATTATGACGACTTATAAAAAAATCATGAATATCGCTTTGCCGGCTATGGCGGAGAACTTTTTGCAGATGCTCATGGGGATGGTCGACAGCTATCTGGTGGCTAGTCTTGGGCTGATTGCAATCTCTGGTGTCTCGGTGGCCGGCAACATCATTACGATTTATCAGGCGATCTTTATCGCGCTGGGGGCTGCTATTTCCAGTCTCATCTCCAAGACTCTGGCTCAGGGGGACAAGGAGCGTTTGGCCTATCATACAGCCGAGGCTATCAAGCTGACGCTGCTTATGAGTCTTCTGCTAGGCCTCGTTTCCCTGCTCTTTGGCAGGCAGATGCTGGATCTTCTGGGGACGGAAAAAGCGGTAGCTGAAGCAGGTGGTCTTTATCTGGCTCTGGTTGGTGGGACAATTGTTCTGCTAGGCTTGATGACTTCTTTTGGAGCTTTAGTGCGTGTCACACGCAATCCTAGATTCCCCATGTATGTCAGTCTTCTGACCAATGTCCTCAATGCCCTCTTTTCCGGTCTGGGGATTTATGTCTTTGGGCTTGGTATTGTCGGTGTAGCGCTGGGAACGGTGCTGGCTCGTTTGGTCGGTGTGCTGATTCTCTGGCGGGAGCTGGATTTGTCTACAATTCGCTGGCGCTGGGGCTTAGATGGAGAGCTCTTGCGCCTGTCTTTGCCAGCTGCAGGAGAGCGTCTCATGATGCGGGCGGGTGACGTGGTGATTATCGCTATTGTGGTCGCCTTTGGCACGGAAGCAGTAGCGGGAAATGCCATCGGTGAAGTTCTGACTCAGTTTAACTATATGCCTGCCTTTGGGGTCGCAACAGCAACAGTCATGCTGGTCGCCCATGCGGTTGGTGAGGGAGATATGCAAGCGGTCAGTCTGATTCGCAAGCGGACCTTCTGGTTGTCTTTTGCTTGTATGCTACCCGTGGCTCTAGGGATTTTTGCTTTTGGTCGGCCACTGACCTTGCTCTATACGGATAATAGCGGAGCTATCACAGCCAGTCTTCTAGTCATCCTCTTCTCCCTACTGGGGACTCCCATGGCAGTGGGAACCGTGATTTACACAGCTGTCTGGCAGGGACTGGGCAATGCTAGACTGCCCTTTTATGCCACGACAATTGGTATGTGGCTGATTCGCATCATCTCAGGCTATTTGTTGGGTGTGACCTTTGGCTTGGGCCTTCCGGGGGTCTGGGCTGGGACGCTCTTGGACAATGGCTTCCGCTGGCTATTTTTAAAGGTTTTATTTGACAGAAAAATGAGGAAAATCACATGACAACAGCTTTTATTTGGGATTTGGACGGCACATTGCTAGACTCCTACGATGCTATTTTGGCAGGGATTGAAGAAACCTATGCTCACTATGGTCTGGACTTTGACAGAGAAAGTATTCACAGCTATATCCTAAAGCACTCTGTCCAGAAGCTCTTGGAGGAAGTGGCATCTGAGAAGGGGCTGGACGCTGCTGAGATGAATGTCTTCCGTGGAGCAAGCCTAAAGGAGAAGAATGCTCAGGTTCATTTGATGGAAGGAGCGGCAGAGATTCTGGCCTGGGCTGAAGAGCAGGGCATTGCCCAGTTTGTCTATACCCACAAGGGACTCAATGCCCATCAAATTTTACAAGACTTGGGTATTCATGACTATTTTACAGAAATCATCACAACAGCCAACGGCTTTGAGCGCAAGCCCCACCCAGAAGGGGTTGACTATCTACTCGAGAAATATGGCCTGGATAAGCAGAAAACCTACTATATCGGCGACCGGACCCTGGATGTGGATGTCGCATTCAACAGTGGCATCCAGAGCATTAACTTCTGTGACTACCGACCAGAAATCAATCAGAAAATCGAGAAGTTGGTGGAGATCAAGCAATTATTTACAAGATAAAAAGCAGACCAGAGCTGATCTACTGTCAGTCTAGCCTGCTTTTTCTTTTACATATTTTCAATGTGAAGTTCTAACAAGAACTCAAGAGCCTCGGGTGTGCAGTTCTTTTTTTCAATTGCAAAACCAGTGTTCTCCCCTATCAAGATATAAAAATCTTGCTTTGTCATAATGACTTTGACAATATCATCATAGGTATAGTGAAATTCTCTGCGCTTATTCTGAGCTACAAAAGACTCTCTGTCAAATATCAGAGTGACCTCCATGTTCTGAAATAAAGGATTTTTTTGATAGGCCCTCTTTATCTGATAATTCATGCCAAAATAGTACATAGAGGCGCAAATAGGGGGAGCCAATATGATAGATATTATCTTTTTCTCTAACGGACTGAACATCACGTAGGCGAACAGCCCGATTATCAGTATGATTATGTATAATACAAATCCTTTTCGTCGTATGAGAATGGCCCATGAAAATCTTTTATAAACTTCTTCAGTCAGAAGAGTTGTAATACGGATTGGAAACATCTTTTACCTCCAGTTTTTATTATTATAACACAGAGGATTGGTAAGATGTAGAGAATGTTGCGATTGAACTAGGTGAAGCAAGGGCCGTCGAATTTTCTTTTAGGGAAGACTAGTGATTCTTTCGGCTTTATTTAAAGATATTCTCAATTGTTTAGGCTTTTTATATTTATTATTAAGGCATAACTTTCATTATAAGGAGCAACACTTATAGATAATGAAAAAGAAAGTAATTTGGAGCAGTTTTGAATTGGTAAATATTATTGTAGTACACTATGCAACAAGATTAATGATATCATTCAATCATTTGCTACCCTCTATCTTTTTAGAAGTGTTAGTTTTGGAAATTTATTGATGGTTAGTTTTCGAAGTTTTGGTCTTTTTGTATTTTTGAGAGCCCAATAACTTAGTCCAAATAATCCAACAATCCATAAAAGAGATACGATTAAACTATCAAAATTTAATTTAAAATCAGCTTTATTAAAGAAATCAACATAAATATCTAAGAAAGTTGTATCCATAAAATTCTTAATTTCTGAACTAACTTGTGAAAACATTGGTAAGAATGATAAAGCTAACATGGGAATTAAACCATAAACTTGAGCCTGTGTTTGTGTTTCTGATATAGAGCCAATAACTAAATTCAGAAGTATAGTACATAAGGCTACTAACGAAACTACAGCAAGATATATAGAGTAATCTGTTCCAAAATCAAATTCAACCATTATAGGGAAGGCAATAATTGCTGCTGAGGCAAAGATTACAGGATAAAATAGAACAGAAACAAGATATTCTCCACGGCGAACCCCACTTAAAACAAGAGTTTTAAAAATTCTTTTCTCTTTTTCTTCTGCAATCGAACTTGAAATCATTGAACCTGAAGAGAATGAGAAGGCCATTGTTAAACTACTATATAGCAATGTTTTCCCTTGAGTTCCATCAGTATTCATGAAATTTTGGAAAAGCAGAACTAGAAAGAACGGGAATATTACCTGAACTAAAGTGTTTTTGTTATTCAATAATACTTGTGTCCTCAACCAAATAAGGGCTAAAATTCGTTTAAGCATCTAATTTTTCTCCTGTCAATTTAATAAAAATATCTTCAAGTGTTGGTTCACATGAGTGAATCATCATAATTTTTTGGTAGTTCTCTTCTTTCAAGGCCTCGAAGTTGATTATTTCTCTACTTGTATCGCTATAAGTAAGTTCAACTTTCTTTTCCGTGTTATATTTTTGGATGATATTTTTAGGGCTTCCCTGCTCAACAAGATGACCTTTATTCAAAAGAGCCAAATCATCGCATAAAAGAGTTGCCTCATTCATATCATGAGTGGTTAAAAAGATTGTTGTTCCTTTTTCTTTCAATTCCTGTAATAGTTTATGCATTTTCTTTGATGTAGTAGGATCTAATCCACTCGTAGGCTCATCTAAAAATAATACCTTAGGATAGTTGATTAAAGCACGAGCTAAAAGCATTCGTTGACGCATTCCTGTAGAAAGCTTCTCAGCTGGAGTGTCTTTACTATCATACAGACCAACTTGTTTTAGAATTTCTTCAATTCGAGATTTTGAAACTCCGTATAGTCTTGCAAATAGCAACAAGTTATTGTACAAACTTAATTTTTCGTAATAACCACTTGTGTCACCTACTAAGCCTAACTCTTCAAAATCTGACGGAAGTAATTTTTGAGAATCTTTCCCTAATAATTCTGTCTTTCCGCTGTTAGCTTGTAGCTGTCCTGTCAGAATATTGATCATTGTTGTTTTTCCTGAGCCAGATGGACCTAGGAATCCAAAAATTTCTCCTTCGTTTATTGAAAAACTAATTTGATTTAAAGCAATATTATCTCCAAATCGCTTTGTAACTCTTTCTACCTTAATCATTTTATTACCTCTTTCTAATTTATTTTCTGAACCACATCCACCACAACATTGGTACTGGCATAAAAATCATAGTTTCTCCTTTCTATTCTGTTATATCAATTACTTTTATTTTGTTTTTTAATTTGGATGAAATTTTAACTTCTTTAACCTCATTTGGAAGTAACAAAAGTAATTTAAATAGTTTGTCATCTATTGTCACTTTACATAACCTTCGACTGCCTAGACAGTTTTTTATTATTAAATAATCTGACTTAACTTCTTTTTCTTCTAAATAATAGTTAATATTTTCCATGTTATCTCCAAAACCAAATAGTGGCTGTAATAGTAGCTAATGCCGATAAAAACATACTATCTCCTTCTCTGTATTATTGTTATTCCTTACATTGTCTATTGTAATCCTCTACAATAAAAAACAACAGGACATCTTTGTCTACTGACATTTATGTCCTGTTGTTTCAGTTATTGAAAATAATATCTATTATGTACAAATCAAATGTTTGGGAAGTCTAGATTTTTTTCCTCTAAAACTTGGTTTTTAAATAAATTATCATTTAAAAACTCTGCTCCCATAATAGCTTTGTCGTAATACTGTAGGGCTTTTTCTTCATTTCCTTTACCATAGAGGTAATACTTTGCTTCTAAATAATCAACTGTGGGTTTTAAACTAGTGTCTCCTATTTCAATCATAATTTCTCTTAACATACTCAATATTTCAGGAATAAATTCATGATAATCAATATCGATTTGATAAAGAACTAATCCTATAAGTACCCTTTGCAATAGATGAGTATAACTGGCATCTTCGTAATTTGTTTGAGATACAATATTTAGACAAACTTTTTTTAAAGTTATTTCATCTCGTTCTGAATTAACAGCTAGAGACAAAAAATACAAGTACAACAGTAGTAAATCATTTGTCGAATATTCTGTTCGTAACATTGTTTGTTCAAAATATTCCTCAATTAAACCTTCTCCAAATTCGGCATTTTCAGAAACATATACATCATCAATAGCTTGTAGAACCTCAACTGCTATTTGTTCATCCTCAGGGAGTTGATCATAAAAACGTTCTTGAATGTCTTCAAAGATAGCTTCACGTTGGTGGATTTTTTCTTCATCTCCATGAATAGATTGACGAATCAATTTTGTTTTTAATTTTAAATATTCTTTAGGAACAATTAGCAATCGTTCATCAATTAACTGAGATATCGGAACTCCTAACACTTCAGCTATATAATCTAATTTAGCCAAGCTAGGTAGGTTGTTCCCTGTTTCAATTCGCCCTAACTGGCGAACCGTAAGATGTTTTTCATCTCCACAAAATGCTTCTCGACTCAATCCTTTTTCAGTCCGTAATGCACGAATACGTTTCCCTATTTCTAAATTTTTCATCTACTGCCTCTTCAAACGATACTAGATATAAAAAAACACTACCTATATTTATATTTTAACATTTTTTAAATTTTTGTATAAGATTTTATATGAAGAATGCTAACTTTATGGCTTTGGGGTGTTGATTGATGTGTGTTATAATAAACCTATGGAAAATAAGAATAAGTTATTATTAATCGACGGTTCGTCCGTTGCTTTTCGCGCTTTTTTTGCGCTTTATAATCAAATCGACCGTTTCAAGAGTCCATCTGGTCTGCATACTAATGCTATTTATGGCTTTCACCTCATGCTCAATCATCTCTTGGAGCGCGTGCAGCCGACCCATGTCCTGGTAGCTTTTGATGCTGGTAAGACGACCTTCCGGACTGAGATGTACGCCGACTATAAGGCTGGTCGGGCCAAGACACCAGATGAATTTCGTGAGCAGCTGCCCTTTATCCGAGAAATGCTGCAGCACTTAGGCATTCACTTCTACGATTTAGCCCAATACGAGGCAGATGACATCATCGGGACCTTGGACAAGATGGCTGAAAAAACAACAGTGCCTTACGATGTGACCATTGTCAGCGGCGATAAAGACTTGATTCAGCTGACGGATGATAATACCGTGGTGGAAATTTCCAAGAAAGGCGTGGCCGAGTTTGAGGAGTTTACACCAGCCTACCTCATGGAAAAGATGGGTATCACGCCAGAGCAGTTTATTGACCTCAAGGCGCTGATGGGCGATCAATCGGACAATATCCCCGGTGTGACTAAGATCGGTGAGAAGACTGGCCTCAAGCTCCTCTTGGAGTATGGCTCTTTGGAAAATCTCTATGAAAACATTGACCAGCTCAAGGCTTCCAAGATGAAGGAAAACCTAATTAATGACAAGGACAAGGCCTTCTTATCAAAAACCCTAGCCACTATCAATACTCAGGCTCCGATTGAAATCGGGCTAGATGATTTGGTTTATAAGGGTCCGCAGGTAGAGGCACTGAGCAAGTTCTACGACGAGATGGGCTTCAAGCAACTCAAAGCTCAGCTAGGAACTGGTCAGGAGCCAGTAGAAGTCAAACCAATTGAATTTACCAAAGTGACTGAGGTGACAGCAGATATGTTGGGACCGGAGCAATTTTTCTATTTTGAAATCTTGGGTGACAACTACCATAAGGAAGAGATTGTTGGTCTTGCCTGGGGCGATAGCCGTCAGATTTATGTCGGTTCCAGCGATTTACTGCAGCAGCCTCTCTTTCAGGAGTTCTTGACAAAAACAGCTCTGAAAACCTACGACCTCAAGCGGGCCAAGGTACTGCTCAGTCATTACGGCATTGAACTGCCAGCAGCAACCTTTGATGCGCGCCTAGCCAAGTATCTGCTTTCGACGGTCGAGGATAATGAGCTGGCGACTATTGCTCGCCTCTACGGCCAAACAATCCTGCCAACTGATGATGAGGTTTATGGCAAGGGGGCCAAGCGTGCTCTGCCAGAGCAAGAGCAGCTCTTTGAGCATCTGGCTCGTAAGGTTCAGGTACTGTTGGAAACTGAAGAGCCGATGCAAGAGCAACTTCGTTCCCACGATCAACTGGATTTGTTGTTTGAAATGGAGCAGCCGCTGGCCTTTGTCCTAGCCAAGATGGAGATTGCAGGAATCAAGGTTGAGCGGGAAACCCTGCAGGGCATGCAGGCAGAAAATGAAAAGACGCTGGAAAGTCTGACCCAGGAGATTTATGATCTGGCTGGTCAGGAGTTTAATATTAACTCACCGAAACAGCTGGGAACCATTCTCTTTGAGGATATGGGGTTGCCGCTGGAGTACACCAAAAAGACCAAGACGGGCTACTCGACAGCGGTGGATGTACTGGAGCGTTTAGCACCGATAGCACCGATTGTGTCTAAGATTCTGGAATACCGTCAAATCAGCAAGCTCCAGTCTACTTATATCATCGGACTTCAGGAGGCGATAGCGTCTGACGGCAAGATTCATACTCGCTATGTTCAGGATTTGACTCAGACGGGCCGCCTGTCCTCGGTTGACCCGAACCTGCAGAATATCCCCGTTCGTTTGGAGCAGGGGCGACTCATTCGTAAGGCCTTTGTGCCAGAGTGGGCAGACAGCGTACTACTCAGCTCGGATTATTCCCAGATTGAGTTGCGGGTGCTGGCTCACATTTCTCAGGACGAGCATCTGATTGCTGCCTTTCAGCATGGAGAAGATATTCACACGGCTACCGCCATGCGGGTCTTTGGTATTGAAAAGGCAGAGGATGTGACACCTAATGACCGCCGCAATGCCAAGGCTGTCAACTTCGGAGTAGTCTATGGAATTTCCGACTTTGGCCTAGCCAATAATCTGGGTATTTCCCGCAAGGCTGCTAAGGACTACATTGAGACCTATTTTGAGCGTTTCCCTGGTATCAAGAATTATATGGAAACCATCGTTCGTGAAGCGCGTGATAAGGGCTATGTAGAGACCATTTACCATCGTCGTCGCTCTTTGCCGGACATCAATTCCCGCAACTTTAACATCCGAAATTTTGCGGAGCGCACAGCCATTAACAGCCCCATCCAAGGATCGGCCGCAGACATTCTCAAAGTCGCCATGATTAATCTGGATCGAGCTCTGACAGAGAAGAATTTCAAGTCGCGCATGCTCTTGCAGGTACACGATGAAATCGTGCTGGAAGTGCCCAATGACGAGCTAACAGCCGTCCGCCAGCTAGTCAAAGAAACCATGGAAGCCGCGATTGAGCTAGCCGTTCCACTAGTGGCTGATGAAAATGCCGGCCAAACTTGGTACGAGGCAAAATAAGATATCAAGGGCGTAAAACACAAAGTGAAAATAGAAAGCTGACTTAGCGTTCGATGAATGCGAGGAAGCTTGTCTTTTTCACACAGTGTTTAGCCTAGATTCTGTTAAAACATGAATACTACAAAAATATCCAACTTTATTATGAATAAGGAGGAAGCCTATGACTTATCATTTTCAAAATCCCAGTGATGCCATTGTCAAGCATTATCTGGAAAACAGCAAGGTGATTGCTGTTGTTGGCCTGTCTGACCGTGAAGAAACGACCAGTAACCGTGTGTCCAAGGAGATGCAGGAGCGAGGCTATCGCATTATCCCAGTCAATCCGCGGGCAGCGGGCAGTCAGATTTTTGGTGAAACTGTTTATGCTAGTCTCAAAGATATTCCTTTCCCAGTTGATATTGTCGATGTATACCGTCGCAGTGAGTTTTTGCCAGATGTAGCGCGTGATTTTCTGGAAGCAGATGCCAAGATTTTCTGGGCTCAGTTGGGCTTGGAGAATGAAGAAGCTGAGCAGATTTTACGGAAAGCCGGTCGGGATGATATTGTCATGGATCGTTGCATTAAGCGCGAGCATACCCGCTTGATTCTGGGCGAATAAGATGGCTAAGTTAGTCATCATTCGTGGCAATTCCGGCTCTGGCAAGTCTAGCCTAACCAAGAAACTACAGGCTCACTACGGTCGAGGTACTCTCTTGATTGCGCAGGATACGATTAGACGGGACATGCTCAAGGAAAAGGTTGAGCCGGGAAATTTGTCTATTGACCTGACGGAAACGCTGGCTCGCTTCGGTTATGAACATGATCTGCTGGTTCTGGTAGAAGGGTTTTATGAGACAGACATATACGGACAGATGCTAGAGCTACTGCGGAATTTATTTGGTTCTCAGACTCTAGCGTATTACTATGATTTGACTTTTGAAGAAACGGTCCGCCGTCATCAGACCAGAGCTAAACAAGAAGAATTTACCCCAGCCGACATGAAGCGCTGGTGGAAAGAACGGGATTTCTTAGGCTGGGAAGAGGAAGTCTTTTTCACAGATGAGGATTCACTAGAGGCAGCCTTTGACAAAATCTGCTCTGCCCTCGACAAGACTAAATAAAAAACAACTCACAAGGTTAGGACAAGGAGTCCAAATAAGACTATTTTTAATAAATTAAATCTTATTGTATCAGCTTTATTTTTTTCTTATAAAACTTGAATTGGCTCTATTTTCTCATTTTTGGTACTAATTTGGTAATTACTGAATGCAAAATGACTCTCTCTTCTTTTTTATATTTTTCTATTTAACGAACTAAATTAATTTTTAACTGAATACTATTTTGGAGTTACATATAGACTTTTAGTTATAATAGAGTATAATAGAAGCAAAAGAAGAACTTAGAAAAGTTCAATATACAGTATATCAGAAAGTGACTTAAATGAATCATTTTAGTATTGAACCACTAAATTCAGAATATATAAAAAAAAGAAAAAGTGAGTTTAGCGAACAACTTATTATCCTTGGTAACGGCTTTGATCTTGCTTGTGGTTTGAAATCATCTTATTCAGATTTTTTTGATTATATTTTTTTAAAAGAGTCTCAAAATAATAATTATTGGTATAGGGTTTTCGATTATACTAACAAAAATGATAAACATAAAAATCATAACTGGACTGATATAGAATTTAATATTCTTATGGAACTTCAGAATCTAGAATTTCTGTTTCACTTTAATTTACTTCATGATGTAAAGAAAGAAATTGAAAATAATGAATCTTTATATTCTGATTTTTATAAGAAAAATCAAAGGTCTGATAATGATATTCTTCAATTAGTCAATGAATTTTCCAGAGTAACGGAATTAGATAAAAAAATTTACAATTTTCTTACTTCTCATACACACTACGACTATTTAAATTTTCATTCTGTAGTCGGGACTGCTTCTATTCTTTTATTATATTCATTTAATTTTATCTCTTCTATTGTGTATCAGGTGCTTTTTGTATCTATCCCTAAATAATCGACAATATGTAGAATATCTTTAAACTGAATCAATCTATAACCATCACTAGTCCTATCAGATATTTCTTTTGTCAATAAGTTTTGAATTTCGACAATTACAGTGTTTTTTCGAGTCCTGTGCCTGTGGGTTGTTTTCTTTTGAGATTGTTTTTTCTTTTTTTAATTCTTCGTAAAAGAGAATGTAAGCAGTCGCTGTATAAGGGAGAACTATAAAATTCAGCAAGCCGTAAGTTAATCTGGCCAATAAATTCCAGCCGATGAAGCTCAGATTAAGCATAAAAAGCTTTCCTTTATAGCCTTTCATTAGCTTCCGGCTTTGACGGATAGCATAGAAAGCTCCCTGGTAACTCCCAGCCTCAAGCTGGTCATAGAGGATGAACTCTGCTTGAGCATAGGCATAGTACTGAGGGATGGCAATACCTAAGCCAGTGAATATCAAGAGGCTTCCCAGTAACATACCAGGGGTGTATTGAAGAATCTGCTGGCCTGCAGCACTTTGAGCCGTCACTACTGTATGGGCTGGGATTTTTTCCGTAATAGAGAGGATTTTATAGGCATTAAAGATTGCTAGAAGACTCCCGCAGAACATAGGAATATTCCAAAGAAAAATCAGCAGATGCTTGAGCAAAACCGTCTTGAAGACAGGTGTGAAAGTCTTGCTCGTAAAAAGCTGGCCAATATCTGAAAAACCAACGTCATCCTTTGTCTTACGAAGGACCTTCATCATGGTATAGCTGGCAGAAAGCAGTAGCAAAGTCAAGATAAACTGAATTGTTGTCGGGAAAAGATTTTTGCTAATGAGAAGATAGATGGACTGGCTAAAAGTTAGGCTGGGAATGGAATCTCTTAGATTGTCTTTAAGGGAAAGTAAGATGCTGAGGATGCTGACAAGGGTTGGGGCCGCAAACAAAAGAAAAATCCCCCTCGTTTGACTGCGGACGGTACGAGCCTGAGCTCTGATGTTACTTAGATTCATAATTCCTCCATTTGGATTTGTCTGTTACATTATATCATACCCCGTGACAGATAGAGGTTTTTTTGGTAAAATCATACGGTATCTTGTGAGCTATTGTTGCTCATTATATAGAAGAAAAATCGCTGGGACTGTTTTTCCCAGCAGGAGGAAACATGTCAACATCACCGATTCAGTATCGTTTGATTAAAAAAGAAAAGCATACAGGTGCTCGTTTGGGGGAAATTATCACGCCTCACGGGACTTTTCCGACGCCTATGTTTATGCCGGTTGGGACCCAGGCGACGGTCAAGACCCAGTCACCAGAAGAGCTCAAGCAAATGGGTTCAGGTATCATCTTGTCCAATACTTATCACCTTTGGCTGCGGCCGGGCGATGAGCTGATTGCTCGTGCAGGTGGCTTGCACAAGTTCATGAACTGGGATCAGCCAATTCTGACGGATAGCGGTGGTTTTCAGGTCTATTCTCTAGCTGACAGCCGCAATATCACAGAAGAAGGAGTAACCTTTAAAAACCACCTCAATGGTTCCAAAATGTTCCTGTCACCAGAAAAGGCCATCTCCATCCAGAACAATCTGGGCAGTGACATTATGATGTCCTTTGATGAATGCCCGCAGTTCTACCAGCCGTATGACTATGTCAAGAAGTCCATTGAGCGGACTAGCCGTTGGGCAGAGCGTGGACTCAAGGCCCACAGCCGTCCACACGACCAAGGACTCTTTGGGATTGTTCAGGGTGCTGGATTTGAAGATTTGCGTCGTCAGTCTGCTCAAGACTTGGTCAGCATGGATTTTCCGGGCTACTCTATTGGAGGTTTGGCTGTTGGTGAGTCTCATGAAGAGATGAATGCTGTGCTGGACTTCACAACGCCTATGCTGCCTGAAAACAAGCCTCGCTATCTTATGGGAGTAGGTGCGCCAGATAGCTTAATCGATGGTGTTATTCGTGGTGTGGATATGTTTGACTGCGTTCTGCCGACGCGCATTGCCCGAAACGGTACCTGTATGACCAGCGAAGGACGCTTAGTCGTTAAAAATGCTCAGTTTGAGGAAGATTTCACGCCGCTGGACCATGACTGCGACTGCTACACATGTAGCAACTACACGCGGGCCTATATCCGCCACTTGCTCAAAGCGGACGAAACCTTTGGCATCCGCCTGACCAGCTATCACAACCTCTACTTCTTGGTGAACCTTATGAAGAAAGTCCGCCAAGCCATCATGGATGACAACTTGCTTGAATTCCGTGAAGACTTTATTGAGCGCTACGGCTACAATAAATCCAGCCGAAATTTCTAAGAATCTCCATTTGAAAGGAGAAGCCATGTCTGATGAAGAGAAATTGCTGAAAAGATTGACAGCTTATCTGTCAGACGACCAGAAACACACCCTGCGTATTTACGGTCATGGTGCTTCGGGGAAGTCAACTTTTGCTCGAAAACTCCAGCTAGCCTTGGGTGAGGACCGAGCCAATCTGCTGGAAACAGATCCTTATGTAATTACTGGAGAGTATCGAGATTTGCTCAGTTCCAAAGATTTTCCTCATCAAAAAGTCACAGCCTGCCTCCCAGCTGTTCATGAACTCGGGAGTCTGGAGCGAGATATTTGTGCCTTGCAGTCTGGTCTGGATATTCTGACCATTGGCACAGCTTGGTCGCCTAGCTTGCGATTATCAGCCCAAAAGCCTATTCTGATAGTAGAAGGTATGTCGGCTGCCTTTTTGCCTGAAAGTTTGTTTGATTTGTCGCTTTGCTTTTACACGGACGATCAGACTGAGTTAGAACGACGCTTGGCACGGGATGTGGCTGTGCGAGAGCGCAGGCCAGAGTGGATAGAGCAGACGCATCTGGCTCGACGAGAGCAATATAGGCACTTTTATCAGCCCTATCTAGCGGCTGCAGACCTTGTCATCTGCCAGTCAGGCAACAGTTTTCGCATCGAAAAGGACAGCCCCTTACTATAAAACAAAATAGCCAAGGATAAATTTTCGTTTCTAATCTCACTGATGTGCGTCAGTGAGATTTTTCTTTTCTTTTCTTTCTATTCAAGGCCGGGTCTATATGGTAAAATAGATAGAGTGTTTGTTATTTTGAAAGAAATCATCCGTTTTCTGAGTTAATTACATTGAATATATATATATAAATCAAGGAGTATATCATGAAAAGAATAACTACAAAGGCTATTTTGGCAACAGCTCTAGTTTTGATTCTGCAAGGTTGCAGTCAGCAAAAGGCGGTAGAAAAGCCTAAAACTTCTGCTAGCCAAAGCCAATCTGTATCATCTAGTCAAGCCAGTTCTTCTAGTGAAGCAAGCTCTTCCAGCAGCCAAGAGAAACCGGTGAAGTCTGATGAGGAATCTTACCAAAAGGTTTTTGAAGACTATCGTTTGCTTTTGTCGAGCAATAGCTCTGATACTCAAGCGACAGAAAATCTTCGAAATCAGCTGCACTTCCCTCTAGAATACTGGACGGTAGATAATATATTAGCACAGCCAGATGCCCTTGCCTATAGCTTTCACGACCTCAATGGTGATGGGCAAAAGGAGCTCTTGGTTGGAGCTAAGTTTGGAGAAAACCCTTACCACTTAGTATCTCTTTATTACCTCAAAGGTCAGGAGCCAGCCTTGTTGGGAGAGTCACATGCAGCTAGTGTCGGAGGTTCTAGGGTAACTCTCTTTGTTTACCGAGACGGCCGTGTCTTAAGCTCTCACTGGCATTCTGGAAGCGGAAACGGTCAAGCAACCCTCTATCAGCTATCTAATCAGAATCAGGAGCCCGAAATCCTTCAGCAAATTGATTTCACAAAGACTGCAGATGCTGGCGAAAGCCAATTTGGTCTTAGCCAAGCTGACCGTTTAGATTTGGATAGTTTAACTTGGAAGAAATTCTAAGAGAAATCAATCTGGAATAAAATCTATAAAGTTGCTTTCAAAGCAGCTTTTTTCTATATTTTAACCCTGATTACATCCATTATAAGCTGAACTTTTCGAGTTGAATTGAAGAACAAGGTATAGTTATTAATAAAGAAAACACTTTCATAAAAAATTATCCTAAAAATCTTTAAAAAATTACTCAAATCCCTTGCAATGACTGGTTCTTTGTGTTAAGATATTATGGTGCTGTAAAAATACAGTGTGTAGCTTTGATGCAAGAGGTTGCGACACGCTCGGTTGCATTGCCACGCAATCACCTGTCGGTTTTCTTGTGGAGCTAGCCTATTATCTTAAATAGACGAAAAGGAGAAAAAGATGGCAAACAAAAAAATCCGCATCCGTTTGAAAGCTTACGAACATCGTACACTTGATACAGCGGCTGCAAAAATCGTAGAAACTGCTACTCGTACTGGTGCTGAAGTTGCGGGTCCAATCCCACTTCCAACTGAGCGCAGCCTCTACACAATCATTCGTGCGACTCACAAATACAAAGACTCTCGCGAACAATTTGAAATGCGTACTCACAAACGCTTGATCGATATCATCAACCCAACTCAAAAAACAGTTGACGCTTTGATGAAATTGGATCTTCCAAGTGGTGTGAACGTAGAGATTAAACTTTAATCTAAAGTTTGATCTAAACCGGAGCATGAAAAACGCTCGTTAAAAACTTTTTGAAAAAAATTATAGAAAAGGAAACATTTTCTCATGACAAAAGGAATCTTAGGGAAAAAAGTGGGAATGACTCAAATCTTCACTGAAGCTGGCGAATTAATCCCTGTAACTGTTGTTGAAGCAGCTCCAAACGTTGTTCTTCAAGTTAAAACAGTTGAAACAGATGGTTACAACGCAGTTCAAGTTGGTTTTGATGACCTTCGTGACGTATTGAGCAACAAACCTGCCAAAGGCCATGTAGCGAAAGCTAACACAGCTCCTAAGCGCTTCATTCGTGAATTCAAAAACATTGAAGGCTTGGAAGTAGGAGCAGAAATCACTGTCGATACATTCGAAGCTGGTGATGTTGTTGATGTAACAGGAACTTCAAAAGGTAAAGGTTTCCAAGGTGTTATTAAACGCCACGGCCAATCTCGTGGTCCAATGGCTCACGGTTCACGTTACCACCGTCGTCCTGGTTCAATGGGACCAGTTGCGCCAAACCGCGTGTTCAAAAACAAACGCTTGGCTGGACGTATGGGTGGCAACCGTGTAACGATTCAAAATCTTGAAATCGTACAAGTTGTTCCAGAAAAGAACGTTATCCTGATTAAAGGTAACGTACCAGGTGCTAAGAAATCTCTTATCACTATCAAGTCAGCAGTTAAAGCTGGTAAATAATAAAGAAAGGGGAAATCAGTCACAATGGCAAACGTAAAATTATTTGACCAAACTGGTAAAGAAGCTGGTGAAGTAGTTCTGAACGATGCGGTCTTTGGTGTTGAGCCAAATGAATCAGTTGTCTTTGATGTTATCATTAGCCAACGCGCTAGCCTTCGTCAAGGAACTCACGCTGTTAAAAACCGTTCTGCAGTATCAGGCGGCGGACGCAAACCATGGCGTCAAAAAGGAACTGGACGTGCTCGTCAAGGTTCTATCCGCTCTCCACAATGGCGTGGCGGTGGTATCGTATTCGGTCCAACTCCTCGTTCATATGCTTACAAACTTCCACGTAAAGTTCGTAGATTGGCATTGAAATCAGTTTACTCTGAAAAAGTTGCTGAAAACAAATTCGTAGCTGTAGACAGCCTTTCATTTACAGCTCCAAAAACTGCTGAGTTTGCAAAAGTGCTTGCTGCACTGAGCATCGATACAAAAGTTCTTGTTATCCTTGAAGAAGGAAACGAATTCGCTGCACTTTCAGCTCGCAACCTTCCAAACGTGAAAGTTGCAACTGCAACAACTGCAAGCGTTCTGGACATCGTAAACAGCGATAAACTTCTGGTTACTCAGGCAGCTATCTCTAAAATTGAGGAGGTTCTTGCATAATGAATTTGTACGACGTAATCAAAAAACCTGTTATCACTGAAGGCTCAATGGCTCAGTACGAAGCAGGCAAATACGTATTTGAAGTGGACACTCGCGCTCACAAGCTCTTGATCAAGCAAGCTGTTGAAGCTGCTTTTGAAGGAGTTAAGGTTGCTAACGTTAACACTATCAATGTAAAACCAAAAGCAAAACGTGTTGGACGCTACACTGGTTTTACAAACAAAACTAAAAAAGCTATCGTAACACTGACAGCTGATTCTAAAGCAATCGAGTTGTTCGGTGCAGAAGAAGAATAATCTAAGGAGGAAATATCGTGGGAATTCGTGTTTATAAACCAACAACAAACGGTCGCCGTAATATGACTTCTTTGGATTTCGCTGAAATCACTACCAGCACTCCAGAAAAATCTTTGCTTGTTTCTTTGAAGAGCAAGGCTGGTCGTAATAACAACGGTCGCATCACTGTTCGTCACCAAGGTGGCGGCCACAAGCGTCACTATCGTTTGATTGACTTCAAGCGTAACAAAGACGCTGTTGAAGCAGTTGTAAAAACAATCGAGTATGATCCAAATCGTTCAGCAAACATCGCTTTGGTTCACTACACTGACGGTGTGAAGGCTTATATCATCGCTCCTAAAGGTCTTGAAGTTGGTCAACGTATCGTTTCAGGTCCTGAAGCAGATATCAAAGTCGGAAACGCTCTTCCGCTTGCTAACATCCCAGTTGGTACTTTGGTTCACAACATTGAGTTGAAGCCAGGCCGCGGTGGAGAATTGGTTCGTGCTGCTGGAGCTTCTGCTCAAGTATTGGGTCAAGAAGGCAAGTACACACTTGTTCGTCTTCAATCAGGCGAAGTTCGTATGATTCTTGGTACTTGCCGCGCTACAGTTGGTGTTGTCGGAAACGAACAACATGGACTTGTAAATCTTGGTAAAGCAGGACGTAGCCGTTGGAAAGGTATCCGCCCAACAGTTCGCGGTTCTGTAATGAACCCTAACGATCACCCACACGGTGGTGGTGAAGGTAAAGCACCAGTTGGTCGTAAAGCGCCATCTACTCCATGGGGCAAACCTGCTCTTGGACTTAAAACTCGTAACAAAAAAGCGAAATCTGACAAACTTATCGTTCGTCGTCGCAACGAGAAATAATTTAAAACAATCTATCCGCCAGCTCGGTAGCGCTGCTTAGTCAGCGCAGGCCGCTGTGGTACTTATTTAAAGGAGAAAATATAAAATGGGACGCAGTCTTAAAAAAGGACCTTTCGTCGATGAGCATCTGATGAAGAAAGTTGAAGCTCAAGCTAACGACGAAAAGAAAAAAGTCATCAAAACTTGGTCACGTCGTTCAACGATCTTCCCAAGTTTCATTGGTTACACAATCGCAGTTTATGACGGACGTAAACACGTGCCTGTTTACATCCAGGAAGACATGGTAGGTCACAAGCTTGGTGAATTTGCGCCAACTCGTACTTACAAGGGTCACGCTGCAGACGACAAGAAAACACGTAGAAAATAAGGAGAACATAAATGGCAGAAATTACTTCAGCTAAAGCAATGGCTCGTACAGTGCGTGTTTCACCTCGTAAATCTCGTCTGGTTCTTGACAATATTCGTGGTAAAAACGTCGCTGACGCAATCGCAATCTTGAAATTCACTCCAAACAAAGCTGCTGGCATTATCGAAAAAGTTTTGAACTCTGCAATCGCTAATGCTGAAAACAACTTTGGTTTGGAAAAAGCAAACTTGGTAGTATCTGAAGCTTTCGCAAACGAAGGACCAACTATGAAACGTTTCCGTCCGCGCGCTAAAGGTTCAGCTTCACCAATAAACAAACGCACAAGCCACATTACTGTGGTTGTTGCAGAAAAATAAGGAGGTAACATCGTGGGTCAAAAAGTACATCCAATTGGTATGCGTGTCGGCATCATCCGTGATTGGGATGCCAAATGGTATGCTGAAAAAGAATACGCGGATTACCTTCATGAAGATCTTGCAATCCGTAAATTCGTTCAAAAAGAATTGGCTGACGCAGCGATTTCAACTATTGAAATTGAGCGCGCAGTAAACAAAGTAAACGTTTCTCTTCACACTGCTAAGCCAGGTATGGTTATCGGTAAAGGTGGAGCAAACGTTGATGCACTCCGTGCAAAACTCAACAAATTGACTGGAAAACAAGTCCACATCAACATCATCGAAATCAAGCGTCCTGACTTGGATGCGCATCTGGTTGGTGAAGGAATTGCTCGCCAGCTTGAGCAGCGTGTTGCTTTCCGTCGTGCTCAAAAACAAGCTATCCAA
The DNA here is from genome assembly GCF_020729725.1 of Streptococcus sanguinis. Lineage (GTDB taxonomy): Bacteria > Bacillota > Bacilli > Lactobacillales > Streptococcaceae > Streptococcus > Streptococcus sanguinis_V. Next base: position 153,818 of record NZ_JAJEPA010000015.1, read on the forward strand.
CGTACAATGCGTGCAGGAGCTAAAGGAATCAAAACTCAAGTATCAGGTCGTTTGAACGGTGCAGATATCGCCCGTAGCGAAGGTTACTCTGAGGGAACTGTTCCGCTTCACACTCTTCGTGCGGATATCGATTACGCTTGGGAAGAAGCTGATACTACTTACGGTAAACTGGGTGTTAAAGTCTGGATCTACCGTGGAGAGGTCCTTCCAGCTCGTAAAAACACTAAAGGAGGTAAATAACCAATGTTAGTACCTAAACGTGTTAAACACCGTCGCGAATTCCGTGGAAAAATGCGCGGTGAAGCTAAAGGCGGAAAAGAAGTAGCATTTGGAGAATACGGTCTTCAAGCAACTACTAGCCACTGGATCACTAACCGCCAAATCGAAGCTGCCCGTATCGCTATGACTCGTTACATGAAGCGTGGTGGTAAAGTTTGGATTAAAATCTTCCCACACAAATCATACACTGCAAAAGCTATCGGTGTACGGATGGGATCTGGTAAAGGTGCTCCAGAAGGTTGGGTTGCGCCAGTTAAGCGTGGCAAAGTAATGTTTGAAGTTGCTGGCGTTTCAGAAGAAATCGCTCGCGAAGCGCTTCGCCTTGCAAGCCACAAACTTCCAGTTAAATGTAAATTCGTAAAACGTGAAGCAGAATAAGGAGAAGGCATGAAACTTAATGAAGTAAAAGAATTTGTTAAAGAACTTCGTGGTCTTTCTCAAGAAGAACTCGCGAAGCGTGAAAATGAATTGAAGAAAGAATTGTTTGATCTTCGTTTCCAAGCAGCTGCTGGCCAATTGGAGCAGACAGCTCGCCTGAAAGAAGTGAAAAAACAAATCGCTCGTATCAAAACTGTTCAATCAGAAGTTAAATAATAGACTAGGGAAGGAGAATTTCAATGGAACGCAATAATCGTAAAGTTCTTGTCGGACGCGTTGTTTCTGACAAAATGGACAAAACAATCACAGTTGTAGTTGAAACTAAACGTAACCACCCAGTCTATGGTAAACGTATTAACTACTCTAAGAAGTACAAAGCACATGACGAAAACAATGTTGCCAAAGAAGGCGATATCGTTCGTATCATGGAAACTCGTCCGCTTTCAGCTACAAAACGCTTCCGTCTTGTAGAAGTCGTTGAAGAAGCGGTTATCATCTAATCAAACCAGAAAGGAGAAAACTTAAATGATTCAAACAGAAACTCGTTTGAAAGTTGCCGACAACAGCGGCGCTCGCGAAATCTTGACAATCAAAGTTCTTGGTGGCTCAGGACGTAAGTTCGCTAACATCGGTGATGTAATCGTTGCGTCTGTAAAACAAGCTACTCCTGGTGGTGCGGTTAAGAAAGGTGACGTTGTAAAAGCTGTTATCGTTCGTACTAAATCAGGTGCTCGTCGTAAAGATGGTTCATACATCAAATTTGACGAAAACGCTGCAGTCATCATCCGTGAAGACAAAACTCCTCGCGGAACTCGTATCTTCGGTCCAGTTGCTCGCGAATTGCGTGACGGCGGCTTCATGAAGATCGTATCATTGGCTCCAGAAGTACTTTAATCAAAATTAACAAACACAGTCCCCTGACAAAAGTCAGGGTGCCCCTATGGGCGTAAGAATTAAGAGGAGAAATAAATGTTTGTAAAAAAAGGCGACAAAGTTCGCGTAATTGCTGGTAAAGACAAGGGTGTAGAAGCGCTTGTTGTTACAGCTCTTCCAAAAGTAAACAAAGTTGTTGTTGAAGGTGTAAACATCGTTAAGAAACACCAAAAGCCAAATAACGAAAACCCTCAAGGTGCTATCGTGGAAAAAGAAGCACCAATCCATGTGTCAAACGTTCAAGTACTTGACAAGAATGGTGTTGCAGGACGTGTTGGCTACAAGTTTGTAGACGGCAAAAAAGTTCGTTACAATAAAAAATCAGGCGAAGTGCTTGACTAATCACGAAGGAAAGGAGAAGTATAATGGCAAATCGTTTAAAAGAAAAATATCTTAAAGAAGTAGTTCCTGCTTTGACTGAAAAGTTCAACTACTCATCTGTTATGGCTGTGCCAAAAGTGGATAAAATCGTTTTGAACATGGGTGTCGGTGACGCTGTATCAAACGCTAAAAACCTTGAAAAAGCTGCTGAAGAATTGGCTCTTATCTCAGGTCAAAAACCACTTATCACTAAAGCTAAAAAATCAATCGCCGGCTTCCGTCTTCGTGAAGGTGTAGCGATCGGTGCTAAAGTAACCCTTCGTGGCGAACGTATGTATGAATTCTTGGATAAATTGGTTTCAGTTTCTCTTCCACGTGTTCGTGACTTCCACGGTGTTCCAACAAAATCTTTTGATGGACGCGGAAACTACACACTTGGTGTGAAAGAACAATTGATCTTCCCAGAAATCAACTTTGATGACGTTGATAAGACTCGCGGTCTTGACATCGTTATCGTAACAACTGCTAACACTGACGAAGAGTCACGCGAATTGCTTACAGGCCTTGGAATGCCTTTTGCAAAATAATATAGGAGGTAAAACAAATGGCTAAAAAATCAATGATTGCTAAGAACAAACGCCCAGCTAAGTTCTCTACGCAAGCTTATACTCGTTGTGAAAAATGTGGCCGTCCACATTCCGTTTACCGCAAGTTTAAACTTTGCCGTGTTTGCTTCCGTGAATTAGCATACAAAGGACAAATCCCTGGCGTTACCAAAGCATCTTGGTAATTCTAGCTTCCAATTCCGTTATGATTCCGCGTTATCGGTTTTTGCCTAACTTTAGTTATGCCTGCAAGCCGATGCCTAGACTCACTTAGGAATTGAAACCTAGAAACATATTCTGAGCCTAGCTCAATCATTAACTAGCAAGTGCAGCTTGCAAACTACTAGTAAGAGGAGAAATATAAAATGGTTATGACTGACCCAATTGCAGACTTTCTGACACGTATCCGTAATGCTAACCAAGCAAACCACGAAGTGCTTGAAGTGCCTGCATCAAACATCAAAAAAGGGATTGCTGAAATCCTGAAGCGTGAAGGTTTTGTAAAAAACGTTGAAATCATTGAAGATGACAAACAAGGCATCATCCGTGTATTCCTTAAATACGGACAAAATGGTGAAAAAGTTATCACTGGTTTGAAACGTGTTTCAAAACCAGGTCTGCGTGTTTACAAGAAACGCGACGATCTTCCAAAAGTTCTGAACGGACTTGGAATTGCTATCCTTTCAACATCTGAAGGCTTGCTGACTGATAAAGAAGCACGCCAAAAGAATGTTGGTGGAGAGGTTATCGCTTACGTTTGGTAATATTTAGCTCCCAATTTCTTTGTGACTCTTCGTTATCGTCTCTTGCCTAACCCAAAGTTATGTCTGCGAGACGATGCCTAGATTCACTTTGAAATTGAAACCTAAATGTTCCTTTAAATCGAGAAATCGATTTAAGCCCCGTGAAAACTGGTCGCTTGCGGCCTGACAATCTAACAGGAGAATATATACATGTCACGTATTGGTAATAAAGTTATCGTGTTGCCTGCTGGTGTTGAAATCAGCAACAAAGATAACGTTGTAACTGTAAAAGGACCTAAAGGAGAACTGACTCGTGAGTTCTCAAAAGATATTGAAATCCGTGTGGAAGGAACTGAAGTAACTCTTCACCGTCCAAACGATTCAAAAGAAATGAAAACAATCCACGGAACAACTCGTGCCCTTTTGAACAACATGGTTGTTGGTGTATCAGAAGGATTCAAGAAAGAACTTGAAATGCGTGGGGTTGGTTACCGTGCACAACTTCAAGGTAAAAAGCTTGTACTTTCAGTTGGTAAATCTCATCCAGACGAAGTAGAAGCACCAGAAGGCATCACTTTTGAACTTCCAAACCCAACAACTATCGTTGTCAGCGGAATTTCAAAAGAAGTAGTTGGACAAACTGCAGCTTACGTACGTAGCCTGCGTGCTCCAGAGCCATACAAAGGTAAAGGTATCCGCTACGTTGGTGAATTCGTTCGCCGTAAAGAAGGTAAAACTGGTAAATAATCTTGTCTGGCTGATTTTCTCGGCCAAACAAGCTGTTTCCCAAGGTTGTGCATAAGCACAAGATTAAAATTAAGAGGTGAAAATTGTGATTACGAAACCAGATAAAAATAAAATCCGCCAGAAACGCCACCGTCGCGTTCGCGGAAAACTCTCTGGAACTGCTGATCGCCCACGTTTGAACGTATTCCGTTCTAATACAGGCATCTACGCTCAAGTGATTGATGACGTAGCGGGTGTAACGCTCGCAAGCGCTTCAACTCTTGACAAAGAAGTTTCAAAAGGAACTAAAACAGAACAAGCCGTTGTTGTTGGTAAGCTCGTTGCTGAACGTGCAGTTGCTAAAGGTATTTCTGAAGTCGTCTTCGACCGCGGTGGATATCTCTATCACGGACGTGTAAAAGCTTTGGCTGATGCAGCTCGTGAAAACGGATTGAAATTCTAAGAGGAGGACACTAGAAAATGGCATTTAAAGACAACGCAGTTGAACTTGAAGAACGTTTAGTTGCCATCAACCGTGTTACAAAAGTTGTTAAAGGTGGACGTCGTCTTCGCTTTGCAGCTCTTGTAGTTGTTGGTGATCGCAATGGTCGTGTTGGCTTCGGTACTGGTAAAGCTCAAGAAGTACCAGAAGCAATCCGCAAAGCAGTTGAAGATGCGAAGAAGAATTTGATTGAAGTACCAATGGTTGGGACAACCATTCCTCACGAAGTTCTTTCAGAATTTGGCGGAGCTAAAGTATTGCTTAAGCCAGCTGTTGAGGGTTCTGGAGTTGCTGCTGGTGGTGCAGTTCGTGCCGTCATCGAATTGGCAGGTGTAGCAGATGTTACATCTAAATCTCTTGGCTCTAACACACCAATCAACATCGTTCGCGCAACTGTTGAAGGTTTGAAACAATTAAAACGCGCTGAAGAAGTTGCTGCCCTTCGTGGTATTTCAGTTTCTGACTTGGCATAAGAAAGGGGATAATATGGCTCAAATTAAAATTACTTTGACTAAGTCTCCAATCGGACGCATCCCGTCACAACGTAAAACTGTTGTAGCACTTGGACTTGGCAAATTGAACAGCTCAGTTATCAAAGAAGATAACCCAGCAGTACGCGGTATGATTACTGCAGTATCACATTTGGTAACTGTTGAAGAAGTTAAATAAGCTTTGCTGGTTTAACAACTTTAAATTAAAATACGTTAGGGGATGGGATTTTCTCAGCCCCTAAAACTAAATATATGTATAGGCGAGTTTATATAGGAGACACCTTTTCTCCTATATGAGCGCTAGCATTTTACAAAAGAGGAGAAATAATATAATGAAACTTCATGAATTACAACCTGCTGCAGGTTCTCGTAAAGTCCGCAACCGTGTTGGTCGTGGTACTTCATCTGGTAACGGTAAAACATCTGGCCGTGGTCAAAAAGGTCAAAAAGCTCGTAGCGGTGGCGGCGTTCGCCTTGGTTTTGAAGGTGGACAAACTCCATTGTTCCGTCGTCTTCCAAAACGTGGTTTCTTGAACATCAACCGCAAAGAATATGCGATTGTTAACCTTGACCAACTGAACGCCTTTGAAGATGGCGCTGAAGTAACACCAGTTGTTCTCATCGAAGCAGGTATTGTAAAAGCTGAAAAATCAGGTATCAAGATTCTTGGTAACGGAGAATTGACAAAGAAATTGACTGTTAAGGCAGCTAAATTCTCTAAATCAGCTGAAGAAGCTATCACTGCTAAAGGTGGTTCAGTGGAAGTCATCTAAGCGAGGTGACCTATGTTTTTCAAACTATTAAAAGACGCATTTAAAATCAAACAGGTACGGTCTAAGATTCTGTTCACGATTTTTATCATCTTAGTTTTCCGTATCGGTACAACCATAACGGTTCCGGGGATTAATGCCAAAGCTTTGAGCAACTTGAATGATTTGCCATTCTTGAATATGCTGAGCTTGGTTTCTGGTAATGCCATGCGCAACTTCTCAGTCTTTGCTCTGGGGGTCAGTCCATACATCTCAGCATCTATCGTTGTTCAGTTGCTCCAAATGGACTTGCTTCCGAAGTTTGTAGAGTGGGGCAAGCAAGGGGAAGTAGGACGTAGGAAGCTGAATCAAGCGACTCGTTATATCGCCCTCATGTTGGCTTTTTTGCAGGCAATTGGGATTACCGCTGGTTTTGGCGCTCTCTCAAGAGCAAATCTTATTACAAATCCGAATGTACAGACCTATGTTTTGATTTACATTTTTCTAGCAACTGGTTCTATGATTGTGACTTGGCTGGGAGAGCAGATTACGGATAAGGGTTACGGTAACGGCGTTTCCATGATTATCTTTGCCGGTATCGTCTCTGCAATCCCTGATATGATTAAAGGTATCTATGAAGATTACTTTGTCAATATCCCTAGTGAACGCTTGACTTCATCTTTCATTTTTGTAGGAATTCTGATTGTGGCAGTCCTGCTTATCATTTACTTTACAACCTTTGTACAGCAGGCTGAATATAAAATTCCAGTTCAGTATACGAAAGTAGCTAAGGGTGCACCTTCTAGCTCCTATCTGCCACTGAAAGTCAATCCGGCTGGGGTTATTCCAGTAATCTTTGCCAGCTCGATTACAGCTGCACCGGCAGCGATTTTCCAAGTTGTCAGTGCCTTGGGCTATGACGCAGATTGGGTTAAGACAGCTCAGTCACTTTTGGCAACAACGACCATTAGTGGTATGTTCATGTATGCCTTCCTGATTGTCCTCTTTACCTTCTTCTATACTTTTGTACAGATTAATCCAGAGAAGACAGCAGAAAATCTGCAAAAGAGCGGAGCCTACATTCCAGGTGTTCGTCCAGGTAAAGGAACAGAAGACTACATGTCTAAGCTGCTTCGTCGTTTGGCAACAGTGGGATCTCTCTTCCTAGGTTTCATTTCTATCCTGCCTATTTTGGCTAAAGATGTATTTGGATTGACAGATGCCGTTGCTCTTGGAGGAACCAGTCTCTTGATCATCATCTCAACCGGTATTGAGGGAATGAAACAGCTAGAAGGCTACCTGCTGAAGAGAAAGTATGTCGGCTTTATGGATACTTCAGAGTAAGGGACTTTTTGAATAGCTTTTCTAATGAGAAGCCCGTTCAGATAACCTTTCTTGAACCGAAAATAAACAAAATAAAAGGGGACAGAGTAGACTCACCCCCTTCTATTTTGTTTTTAAACGAGTTTATTAATCGGTTTAATAGATTGCTTTAAAAACAAAAAAGGAGACCAATCATGAATCTTTTGATTATGGGCTTACCAGGTGCTGGTAAAGGAACTCAAGCTGCTAAAATCGTTGAGAACTTCAATGTTGCGCATATTTCGACTGGAGATATGTTCCGTGCGGCGATTGCTAACCAAACAGAGATGGGCGTTTTAGCCAAGTCCTATATTGACAAGGGCGAGTTGGTTCCAGACCAAGTGACAAACGGCATTGTCAAAGAGCGCTTGAGCCAGGATGATATTAAGCAAACAGGCTTCCTCTTGGATGGCTATCCGCGCACGATTGAGCAAGCAAATGCCTTGGATCAAACTCTGGCAGAGCTTGATTTAGCTTTGGACGGCGTTATCAATATCGAAGTGGATCCTAACAGCTTGCTGGAGCGTTTGAGCGGTCGGATTATCCATCGTGAAACAGGCGAAACCTTCCACAAGGTCTTCAATCCGCCAGCAGACTACAAGGAAGAGGATTATTACCAGCGTGAAGATGATAAGCCTGAGACGGTTAAACGTCGTTTGGATGTCAATATTGCTCAGGGTCAGCCGATTATTGATCACTATCGCAGCAAAGGTCTGGTCCATGATATTCAAGGAAATCAGGATATTAATGATGTCTTCTCAGCTATCGAAAAAGTCTTGACAAATTTGAAATAAAAGCGTTTTTCCTGCTTGCAATATTTGACAAGTAGTGATACAATGAATTAGTCTGACTTATAATTGTTACCTCTGTGCTCAGAGGGATCAAATCGAAATTTATGGAGGTACTTTTGCGTGGCAAAAGACGATGTGATTGAGGTTGAAGGCAAGGTAGTTGATACAATGCCTAATGCAATGTTTACGGTTGAACTTGAAAATGGACATCAGATTTTAGCAACAGTTTCTGGTAAAATTCGTAAAAACTATATTCGTATTTTAGCGGGAGACCGTGTGACTGTAGAAATGAGTCCTTATGATTTGACACGTGGACGGATCACATACCGCTTTAAATAATCGAAAAACTTGGAGGGAAAAAATGAAAGTAAGACCATCGGTCAAACCAATTTGCGAATACTGCAAAGTTATTCGTCGTAATGGTCGTGTTATGGTAATTTGCCCAGCAAATCCAAAACACAAACAACGTCAAGGATAAGATAGAAAGGAGAAAAAATGGCTCGTATTGCTGGAGTTGACATTCCAAATGACAAACGTGTAGTCGTTTCACTGACTTATGTGTACGGTATCGGACTTCCAACTTCTAAGAAAATCTTGGCAGCTGCTGGAGTTTCAGAAGACATCCGTGTAAAAGATCTTACAATCGAACAAGAAGACGCTATCCGTCGTGAAGTAGATGCGATTAAAGTTGAAGGTGACCTTCGTCGTGAAGTAAACTTGAACATCAAACGTTTGATGGAAATCGGTTCATACCGTGGAATCCGTCACCGTCGTGGACTTCCTGTCCGTGGACAAAACACTAAAAATAACGCCCGCACTCGTAAAGGTAAAGCTGTTGCGATTGCAGGTAAGAAAAAATAATATAAGGAGGTAAAAAGTCTTGGCTAAACCAACACGTAAACGTCGTGTGAAGAAAAATATCGAATCCGGTATTGCTCATATTCACGCTACATTTAATAACACTATTGTTATGATTACTGATGTGCATGGTAACGCGATTGCTTGGTCATCTGCTGGAGCTCTTGGATTTAAAGGTTCTCGTAAATCTACACCATTTGCTGCCCAAATGGCATCTGAAGCAGCTGCTAAATCTGCACAGGAACACGGTCTGAAATCAGTTGAAGTTACTGTAAAAGGTCCAGGTTCTGGTCGTGAGTCTGCTATTCGTGCTCTTGCTGCCGCTGGTCTTGAAGTAACAGCTATTCGTGATGTGACTCCTGTACCACACAATGGTGCTCGTCCTCCAAAACGTCGCCGTGTATAATCACCAACCGTTACACTGCTTTTCGTTTAAGAGGGAGTATAGCAAATGATTGAGTTTGAAAAACCAAATATAACAAAAATTGATGAAAATAAAGATTATGGCAAGTTTGTAGTAGAGCCACTTGAGCGTGGTTATGGTACAACACTGGGAAATTCTCTTCGCCGTGTGCTTTTGGCTTCACTTCCAGGTGCTGCTGTTACTTCAATTAATATTGAAGGTGTGCTACACGAGTTTGATACAATTTCTGGTGTCCGCGAAGACGTGATGCAAATTATTCTGAACGTCAAAGGGATTGCTGTAAAATCTTACGTCCAAGACGAAAAGATTATTGAACTGGATGTTGAAGGACCAGCAGAAGTAACTGCCGGGGACATTTTAACAGACAGTGATATTGAAATTATAAACCCTGATCATTATCTCTTTACAATCGGAGAAGGTGCAAGCTTTAAGGCAACGATGACTGTCAATAGCGGTCGTGGTTATGTGCCTGCAGATGAAAATAAGAAAGATGATGCACCAGTGGGAACACTTGCGGTGGATTCTATCTATACGCCTGTGACAAAAGTTAATTACCAGGTTGAGCCAGCTCGTGTTGGTAGCAACGATGGTTTTGACAAACTAACCCTTGAAATTTTAACGAATGGAACAATTATTCCAGAAGATGCTTTGGGACTTTCAGCTCGCATCCTTACGGAACATTTGAATCTCTTCACTAATCTGACAGAAGTAGCTATCGCTGCAGACGTTATGAAGGAAGCAGAAAAGACTTCTGATGACCGCATTTTGGAACGGACCATCGAAGAATTAGATTTGTCAGTTCGCTCATACAACTGTTTGAAACGTGCAGGTATCAATACTGTATTTGATTTGACAGAAAAATCTGAGCCTGAAATGATGAAAGTTCGTAACTTGGGACGCAAGAGTCTGGAAGAAGTAAAAGTTAAACTTGCTGATCTCGGTCTGGGGTTAAAAAACGATAAATAAAGGAGGAATACATGGCTTACCGTAAACTAGGACGCACTAGCTCGCAACGTAAAGCGATGCTTCGCGATTTGACTACTGATTTGCTGATCAACGAATCAATCGTGACAACTGAAGCTCGTGCTAAAGAAATCCGTAAAACAGTAGAAAAAATGATTACATTGGGCAAACGTGGAGACTTGCACGCTCGTCGTCAAGCTGCAGCTTTTGTACGCAATGAAATCGCATCAGAAAACTATGATGAAGCAACAGAAAAGTATACTACAACTACTGCTCTTCAAAAATTGTTCTCTGAGATTGCACCACGCTATGCAGAGCGCAACGGTGGATATACTCGTATCCTGAAAACTGAACCGCGCCGTGGAGATGCTGCGCCAATGGCAATCATCGAATTAGTTTAAGATCATCAATCTTTGTTGAGTGTTATGATGATGGAATAGAATCTCTATTCTTAGTCTAGCTCTGGTCTACCGCTAGGATTCTTTCCTAGCGGGAACACTCATCATATAGTTGATAATAGGTAGACGCTTGTTTACGAAATTGCTTTTAAGGCAAAAACAATTTCGTAAGCAGGCGTTTTTGCATGAGGCTAGGAAAATACCTGAAATTTTGTTATAATACTTTAACACTATCAAAAATTTATAGGAAATGGAAATGATGGATTCAATCCAAATTTTAAAAGAACGCTATTTAAAGAATATCAAAGAAAATCCAACTGTCTACATTGGCATTGAGTTAGAATTTCCTATTGTCAATAGCCAGGGCGGAGCGACTGATACAAATGTTGCAAAAAATCTCTTGAAACGTCTGTTGGAAGAGTATGATTTTGAGTCGGAACGATTTGACAGAGACGGGAATCCCATTCAACTGAAATCTACTAAAAATGAAGACAGAATTCTTTTTGAGGTCTCTTACAATACTTTGGAATTTGCTTTTGCCAAGGCTTCCAGAATCCAAGAAGTTGAAGAGCGTTTTAAGAACTATCTGAGCATTATTCAGGCAATTCTACGCAAAGAAAACCATGAAATTCAAGGTAAAGGAATTCATCCTTTCTGGGCAGAAAATAATAATAGTCCAGTTAAGTATCCAAGATATGAAATGCTGATGCAGTATTTAGCTATGGGAAAGAACATGGATGGTCTGCACAATTATCCAGAATATGGTGCTTTTATTTGTGGGAGTCAGGTGCAGTTAGATGTTTCAAGAGAAAATTATTTAACTGTTATCAATGTCTTCAATCAAATTGAAGCTGCCAAGGCATACCTCTTTGCCAATTCAGAGTTTTCTGATTCTTCTTGGGATACAAAAATAGCTCGGGATATTTTCTGGGAACAATCAATGCATGGCATTTTACAGGAAAATGCGGGTGTGAATTCGAAAGATTTTCAAACTGAAGATGATTTTTTTACTTATCTTAGTAAATCAGCACTTTTCACTGCTGAACGAAATGGTCAATCCTACTATTTCTATCCGATAGCTGCTAATGAATACTTGAGCCAGAAAACTATTGAAGCTTATAGCCTTTCAGGTGAAAAAGCAAACTTGACTCCAAGGGAAGCAGACTTCAAGAATCACAGAAGTTACCAGTATCAAGATTTGACGACACGGGGGACAGTAGAGTTTCGGAGTGTCTGTACCCAACCTTTTGATAAAACCTTTTCTTCTGCTGCTTTTCATCTTGGTATTTTAGAAAACTTGGAAAATGTGAAAGCCTATTTACAAGACGCTCCCTTCTTTCAGGAGGAAGGCCGGGATTACAAAGCTTTAAGAAGAAAGTTTTCTAAAAAAGAGTTGTCTGCAAGTGAAAGAGAGCATATTTATGAATTCACAAAGAGTTTGCTTCAGCTGGCGAGAGCTGGTTTATTAGCTCGTCAACTAGGTGAGGAAGCTTATCTTCCCACTCTTTAATAGAGGCTAGCCTCTGATGAATAAAAAATTCTAGAAAACTTTTAATTTTTTTCAAAAAAGGTATTGACAGTTGGGTGGTATAGGTGATATACTAATATAGTTGTCGCGAAAGACAAAGCCCTTTGAAAACTGAACAAGACGAACCAAGTGCAGGGTGACATAGAGATATGTAACCTGTCAAAAAAACGAAAATAAATCTGTCAGTGGACAGTAATGAGTGCAAACTCAAACTTTTTAATGAGAGTTTGATCCTGGCTCAGGACGAACGCTGGCGGCGTGCCTAATACATGCAAGTAGAACGCTGAAGAGAGGAGCTTGCTCTTCTTGGATGAGTTGCGAACGGGTGAGTAACGCGTAGGTAACCTGCCTGGTAGCGGGGGATAACTATTGGAAACGATAGCTAATACCGCATAAAATTGATTATTGCATGATAATTAATTGAAAGATGCAATTGCATCACTACCAGATGGACCTGCGTTGTATTAGCTAGTTGGTGAGGTAACGGCTCACCAAGGCGACG
>NZ_JAJEPA010000016.1:0-1406 GCF_020729725.1 Streptococcus sanguinis
TTTATAATATAATTATACTACAAAAACAACCAGAAGTAAATTAAAATAATATAAAAACAATATTTTACTGACTATCTTCACATTTTTCTAACGCTCGAATTACCTTGATGTGCATTTTAATTTCTTTTCTGCGCTCTTGTAGAATAATTCTTTCTAACGTTGTTAAGGATAAGACGAACCCAGACGTCAAGACAAGTTGATGTACCTGGTAAGTCTTTTTACGACAACTTACGTCTATGGCCAACCAGTGCTCTAAACCGTATTCTGTTTCTTGGATTCGTTTGATTTGGATCTTTTCAATTTTCATTCTTTCTTCCTCCTATTTTTATTATTCGCAAAAACATTAAAAAAGAGCTAGCTYTTTTAGCTAACTCTTTTGAATAATTAAAGAACATCAAAAGTTTCTATGTTTGATAATACTTCTAAGAAGAAGCAGCAAGATAGAAACTCCGACCACTACCTTTAAAGAGTTTGGAAATGCTCGGTATATCTCCACTATCAGGGACAAAACCATTAACAATATTGATGCAATTTTATTTGCTAGTGGCAATAGCTCTTTAATAATATATAATTGATATTCTTCAGGTAACTCTTTATAGAGTTCCCAACAATTTTTAAATTTCTTCATAAAAATTGTTCCTTTCTTTTTTAAAAGTATTTATAAAATAAAAAGATTTCTAAAAAGCTTATGTATTAGTAACTAATAGCGGCCTTTTAAAAATCTTTTTTTTACATTAAGTATTATAAAACAAAAATAATTGCGTAATTTAGAGCGTTTTAAAAAGAGAATAAAGTATATTCCCCTGGTATCTTTTCTTGACGGGAATCCTAAAGTCTTTAGAAGATTTGCTTTAAACATTGAATACAAAAAACCTGCTAGATCAATATCTAGTAGGTTTTTGTATCTTTTTATAACTTCTTATATTGCCCCTCTTTGGCGTCGAAGAATTATAAGAATTAATAAAGCATGTAGAGTAGCATAAATAAGGGCGCTGTGGAACATACCAAAATTAATATCTGAAAAAAGTTGATTAGAGTTATAAGAAAACTTCAGATGAATGAGGCTAATTATTATTCTTAATGGAATTGGCAGAGTAATTAGTGTGACAAACATAGGAATAATTCCCATTCTTGTAACTAGGGATATCAGCAAATAGACAACAAAAGAAGCTGGGACTACTAATGCAAGGATTGTAATTTTGGAAATATCTGAACCACTAAAAGCATTTGTACTTCCAAATAGATCTGTAAGATGAAACTGGTATGCAATGTATAAAACTATAGAGACAGCAAACCCAGCTACCATTGAGTTTATGCAACGAGAAAAAACTCTCTCTTCCATATCTCCCTGGCTGTCTTTTGAGATCAAAACACTTTTTAGTTGACTAATAAATTTCTTGATTTTC
>NZ_JAJEPA010000017.1:0-3392 GCF_020729725.1 Streptococcus sanguinis
GAATTGGTTTTGCTAAGCGGTCTCCAGAAGAGGATTCGGCCGCTAAACCAATTAGATATGGAATGGGATTTATCTTCATGACACTTTTATTTGCCTTTGCACTCTCTTTTCTGAGTTTGTATAAACCTGGCGAATTGGTGTCTGGTGATATTTACGCAGAATTGGTTGTTCGCCATGCTGTAACTCATTTATGGGTTTGGGGAACTGCTATACCAGCAGCTATGCTTTCTAGCTATATATTGATTCGTTTGAATCATAAATCTGAAGAGGAGAAGAACAATGGAAATTAACATCAAACAAAAAATTACCGCAGACGACCTTTTACAAGGGACATCATGGTTTGGAAGTTCTGACCATGATGTTCAAGCGGTTGAAAACCTTAAAGCATTAAACGATCTTGTTTCAGATGTAATGCAAAAAGTTTACTTTTTACAAAAGCGGACAGAAGAAATTGCCACTAACCAACATAATGCAAGTGCTAGACAGATTTCAGAAGAAGCTCAGAAGCTACTTGTAAATGTTGTAAAAATGGCAACAGATGAAGAAAAATGGGCTAAGGTTGATGAATTATTTAAGGACTGAATAGAAAGGGGAATAAAATGACAGTAGGAGAATTGAAAGAGCTATTAAGCAAGTATAGTGATGACGATCAAGTGATTTTATGCACAGGATTTTATACAGAGCGAGGAGGAGTAGATTGGGTTGAAACTAAAAAATACACTGTCTATCCAGGGAATGAAAATGAAAAAGTGGTTTATATAGAGGGAGAAGAACCAAATTAAAGACGAAGAATAATAAAGGAGTGAATAATTATGACAGTATTACTATTTGAGTATGGCCACACAAGTATTGGTTCATGGGATGGAAAGTGGTCAGGTTCAGGGAAAGTTTATGCTAAAGAGGTCAATCTTACTAAGGGTTTGAAAGAACATTTAGAAACACTAGGGATTGATTGCGGTAATGGTAAAAATCATACCTTCCATTATGACTTTAAAGATGGCTGGGCTTGTGATGTGACTATGACTGTAGGAACAAAAACTGAGTTCAAGGAAATTATGAAACATTCTCAAGGTTTTTTGGGTTATGACTGGATGATTGACAGTATTTTAAAATATGGTCGTATTTTAGATCCATCCTTAGTGAACCAATCAGAGCCAGCAGGCATTGTTGGCAATATTCATATCAAGTCTGGATTTGGCACGCAAAATCAGGACGAATATTTTACACCGATTTTATCTGATTTAAAGTCAGGAAAGTATAACAAGTGTATTGTTAACATGAAGCCTAATAAAAACAAAGCCAGCGCCAGCATTTTTGTAGATGGCGACCAATTACAGGCAGATGTGGAACACACAGGGTTCAGTATAGATCAGTTTTTGAATTGGTTAGACAAAAATGAATCAATGGAAGAATTTGAATTTTTKATTTCAGATTCTAAATTGCCTACTTGGGAAGTGGCTAAAAATGTAGATCAAAATGACTAAAATAAATTTTAATAAAAATTTTTAAGTTTTTTTCAAAAAACGCTTGACAATATATCTCCAAAAGTATATAATAAAGACAGTTAAAACAGCTCGTCCAAATCAGCGAGGGTAAAGAACTGATCTTCTCCTTTCTATGGGTGAAGTCAAACAACATACATAGAACGGCGCTGCTGCCGTCAAGCTGTGAGGCTTGTACGCAAGTGTAAAAAGAAWCCAGTCAGGGACAAACACCGCTAATGCTGCTAAACAGACGCGGTACAAAAACTGATATGGTTAGACGTACAAGGTGAGACAAGCAGATATGCCAGAGAACTGGACGAGGGTTTTCCGTTCCTAAGCCATAAACGGTAGGGTTGCCATGTTCCAACGGGTACAATCATGGCTAGTACACTCCTGTATGACTTTTATAAGAGAAACACTAACCAATGCAAGGTGTATGGAGAGGAAGCTGTCCCTGCTAACAGAAATTGACAGCAAGGCTATCTGCGATTAATCGCATTTCCACAAGTGCCTATAAAGAGAGAGAAGTGGTGCTTTCCTAGTCAAGAAACTAGGTGACTGGCAGGCAAGATGTGCTGCCTAACGTGCATAGACGTGATTGGGAACTATGACATTTGCTTGTTTTGGAGTGAGAAACAAGTCACTGCCTACAGGTGCTGAGAGGGAAGCAAAAGTGTGGGTTGCTTTTTATAATTTTGGAGGAAATAAGCATGGAAATAAGATTAGTAGATGTAAAAGTTGAAAATGTTGAGTATGATTTATATAACACTTACGAAGAAAACTATAACACTTTCTCTATGGAAGCCCCAGTTTTCGTTTTTGAAGTCGAGGGAAAGAAGTATGAAGTGAATAGTTTCTATACATTCTGGGACGAAGCAATCAATTATAACATCCAAGTTATCCAGTTTGCTGAGTACCTGAACTCACGGGAATTTTGTCGTCCTGAAGAGTTTAAATATATAGGTATAGATATTAGTTCTCGGTTTGATGATTTCGAATACCTTTATAACTTCGAAAGAGAAGGTATGCAGGGCTTTTTGGAACGTCTAGTAGGCGCTTATAGTGCTGAAGGCAGAGCCTATGAATTTGAGCAAGAGTTTAAAAACACCTGCTCTCGTCTCTTGGCTCAGTTAGAGGATAAATCCTGTCGATTTTCTTTTGGGAAAGAAGAAAGCCGAGAAAAGAGAATGGCGCATTTGCGTTATTATCGAGACTTCAGTAACTTCTTAGGAAAGGAGCAGGATTCATTTCTGGCTAACTATCCTAATCAAGAGGGTTATTTTAAAAGAGTTCATTTCAATAATTTCAATCAAAAACCTTTTAATTATTGGGTTTATAGTGACAAAGATAAATGTTGCTTAGCTTACGACATAAAAGATTGGGTGGAGAAATTCTGTTTCTACAACCAAGGGAAAGCATCTGAAAAGCTCCTTGAGAAAGCAGTGGCTATATTTGATGTATCTGAAAAGTTATATCCTTACATAGTCAGCAAATATCAAGAATATATGAATCAGAAGCAATCTGAAGGACACCAATAATTTAGAAGAGGAAAGGAGAGAAGTGATGGAGGCAGATTTACAGCCTGAATGCAAAAGGAGAAATGATATGGAAACTGATTTTAGACGCAACCTTATGAAACAATCAATGCCTGCTGGCATTGTTAACAATGTTCAGATTATCAAGTCTGGATTTAGTACACAAAATAAGGAAGTGGAGGTAGACTTGCAGTCTGTAAAATGGTTCTTAACAACTTTCCGAACCAATTTTATAGCTAAGATGACAGGATTGGCACAGCCTAATCTCTCATTTTATACAAAAGGAGAGAGAGAGATAGAGGCTGCAAACTACAAAACCATTGTCAAACTGACTAAGTATTCTCATATCGCCAAAGAGGGCAAAGAGAAAATT
>NZ_JAJEPA010000018.1:0-2370 GCF_020729725.1 Streptococcus sanguinis
CAACAGTAGGCGTGTACTTAGCCGTCACTGGGGTACCATTCTTATCTACTCGCTTAACAACAACTGGGTCTGGTGTCCCAACAAATTGCTTGTCCGGTGTGAAAGTAACAGAACCATCTGGTGCTACTTCAAAGGTACCGACATTTGGAACTTCCTTGCGTTTGCTTCCATCATCGAAAGTCGCTGGAGTATCATTATCCAGTGGTACATTCGGGTCGCCACCGACAAAGTTTGGTTTACCCGTTTGTGGTCGGCCTTGTGGACCAGTGCTAGTTGACGTAGTAGCTGTTGGAGTTACCTCTCTCACTACTGCTTGGTACTTGACAGTTGCTGGTGTTCCATTAGCATCAGTCCGAGTCAATTCGAGTTCAGGTGTTTCACCCTTGAATTGTTTGTCTGGAGTGAAAGTTACCTTGCCATCTGCATCCACTTCGAACTTACCAACATTCGGCACTTCTTTAACTGCAGAACCATTATCGAACATCGGAGTTGAACCTGCCGGGAATGGAACTAATTTATGCCCTGGCGTGAAGGTAACTTTCCCTTCTTGAACTTGGCCTTGAAGTCCTTCTGTCTTGTCACCAGTACCGGTCGGAATAACAGCAGTCACAGTCGCTTGGTAGTTAGCCTTAGCTGCTGTGCCATTAACATCGGCACGGCTGAGTTCGATTTCCGGTGTCTTACCAACAAACGTTTTAACTGGAGTAAAGGTAACATTACCCTCTCCGTCTACTTCGAACTTACCGACTTTGGCAATTTCTTTGACATTCGTGCCAGTGTCAAAGACTGGCGTACTGTTTTCTGGGAAGCCGACTTGCGGATTTCCTGCTTCAAAAGTAATCTTACCTTTTTGAACTTGGCCTTGAAGCCCCTCTGTCTGAGCACCTGTGGCTCTTGGAGTGACTTTTTCAACAGTTGGTGTGTACTTAGCCGTCACTGGTGTACCATTCTTATCTACCCGCTTAACAGTTACCGGATCTGGTGTACCAACATATTGCTTGTCAGGTGTGAAAGTAACAGATCCATCTGGCGTTACTTCGAAGACTCCGACATTTGGAACTTCCTTGCGTTTGCTTCCATCATCGAATGTCGCTGGAGTATCATTATCCAGTGGTACATTCGGGTCGCCACCAACAAAGTTTGGTTTACCTGTTTGAGGGCGGCCTTGTGGGCCTGTACTGGTTGAGGTGGTGCCTGTTGGAGCTACCTCTTTCACTACCGCTTGGTACTTGACGGTTACTGATGTTCCATTGGCATCAATGCGAGTCAATTCGAGTTCCGGTGTTTCACCCTTGAATTGTTTGTCTGGAGTGAAAGTCACCTTGCCGTCCGCATCCACTTCGAACTTACCAACATTTGGCACTTCTTTAACTGCGGTACCATTATCGAATAATGGAGTTGAACCTGCTGGGAATGGTACAGAGGCATGACCAGGTGTGAAGCTAACATGACCTTCTTGAACCTGACCTTGCAATCCTTCAGTCTTATCACCAGTACCAGTTGGAGTTACCTTGGTAAACTCTGGACTGTAGGTCGCTGTCATTGGAGTACCATTCTTATCCATCCGCTTAACGGTGACTGGATCTGGTTTACCTACAAATTGCTTGTCTGGCGTGAAGGTCACTGCGCCATCCGGAGTGATGGTATAAGTTCCTTGACCTGGAATATTCTTTTCCTTGCTGCCATCTCCGAAGGTTGGCTCTACTGTGTCATCGATTGGAACAAGTGGGTCGCCGCTTGCGAAGGTCGGTATGCCAGTTTGAGGAAGGCCTTGTGGACCTGTGCTGGTTGCATTGGTACCTGTTGGAGTTACTTTAGTAAACTCTGGACTGTAAGTTGCCGTCACTGGAGTGCCGTTCTTGTCCACTCGCTTCACTGTGATTGGGTCCGGTGTGCCTACAAACTGCTTCTCTGGCGTGAAAGTCACTACGCCATCTGGAGTGATGGTGTAAGTTCCCTGACCTGGAATCTTCTTCTCCTTACTTCCATCTGCAAAGGTTGGCTCAACTGTTTCATCAATTGGAACTAGTGGGTCCGCAGCTTTGAAGATTGGAGTTCCTGTTTGCGGGATACCTTGTGGACCGGTGCTAGTTGCGGTAGTTCCTATTGGGGTCACTTTCTCAACAGTAGGCGTGTACTTAGCCGTCACTGGGGTACCATTCTTATCTACTCGCTTAACAACAACTGGGTCTGGTGTCCCAACAAATTGCTTGTCCGGTGTGAAAGTAACAGAACCATCTGGTGCTACTTCAAAGGTACCGACATTTGGAACTTCCTTGCGTTTGCTTCCATCATCGAAAGTCGCTGGAGTATCATTATCCAGTGGTACATTCGGGTCGCCACCGACAAAGTTTGGTTTACCCGTTTGTG
>NZ_JAJEPA010000019.1:0-2251 GCF_020729725.1 Streptococcus sanguinis
AGAGGTTGAAAAATACTGAAATCACATTGGAAAACATTTATACAATGTTGCTCAGTCTGGCCCAGAATCAAGAAAAATACCTGACAAGTGCATTGGAGAGTTTTTTTGATGAAGTGACAAGTCATTCAATGAATAAGTTCTCTAAAAATATTCATTATTATAATGGTTGGAGGACAAATAGTGCCTATAAACTAAACCCTAAAATTGTTCTTCCAATGCGCAGAGGGTTTGTCGTGAACTCAGTATGGGAAAGAAAAGGATATGATTCTGTTGACTATAAAATCAAGGACAAATTGGAAGATATTTTAAAAGTCTTTGATTTGGTATCAGCAACTAGCCGTGGTGAATGGATTCAGTTAGGAGATTATGAATTTGAAAACAACCTAATCAGATTCAAGTATTTCAAAAAAGAAACCATTCACATTTGGTTTAAGGATCTACAGGCCCTGGCAAAACTGAATTACATTGTTGGCCAATCTAAAAATTGGCTGCCAACTGAAGAAGAAGTGAAAACAAGTAAAGAAGCTCAAGAATTTTTGAAGAAAGAACTTCCAGAACTTAATTCCTATGCGATTGAGTTCAAAGCTTCTTAAACCCTTGATTGATAATCAAGAGAGTTGTGCTATACTAAATGTATAGCACAATTTGATTGGATAGAAATATGGTTTATGTAAAACTAATTAAAAGCAGCCAGACTGGAACAGTCATATTGCCCTCCCATTTTCCATTTGGGGTATTGGCAAAGAGGTTTGGAGATGTAAAAAAAGTTAATGTAAAAAGTTATCGGTTAAAGACTTTGAGTGACATAGATGGTTATTTGGTCGTAGAGGGTGATAAATTAGTTATTAAGCCAATAACAAAGTCTGATAAGGGAAGTTACCTATTACCGTTCATCGTTCGCATCGAGGAGCAGCTGGAAAGGACAAATGACTTTACTAGAGACTACGAGGTTTATCCTAAAGATATCTTTTTTGAAACTCAAACCCCTCAAGAGTTAGAAGAAAGTCAAGGTGAAACAAGAGAAACTAGCAGCGTTATCTTTGATGACGAACAAACAGAGCCAATAGACTTGTATTATGCCAGTAAGCAGCTTTCTTCTCAACAGGAGGAAGAAGTATTAAAAGCGAGTATCAATCATTATCTTATAAAGATAAAGTTGAAACCGATTGACGAAGAGAGTAATCAGTACCCACTGCATTTCCTATCGACAAAAGGCGATGCGTTACTGAAGTATGCTTTGCTAGACTATTTCACTAACAGGAAAGTCTTAACTCAATTAGTAACCAATGACAGTATGAAATTAGCTCTGGGGCGTATGGGCTTCTATGAATTTTGAGAGGCTGATTCTCATTTAGCAGGTACTTTTTTTGAAGTTATATATGCGTGTGCTATGTTACAAGGAAATCATGAAATTCGTAAGAAGATGGAACGAGTTCTGGTAGGAGAAGAGGCTTTTAAAACCAAGCTACCAACTTTAAAATTCAAGAAGTTAAAATGAGTGGAGAAGTAAGACTAAATAAAAGATAGGAGAAACTAAGCAATGATTATTGACGCAAAAAAAGCAGAGGCTGTTGAACAGGATCAGAAATGGATTGATGGTGAAAAATTTGACACCATTATTATTTCTAAAGCCCAATTCCAACAATTCAAAGAGAATGGCCAAGTTGAAATTGAGTCCCCTATATTTGCTTATACTGAAGGCAAGGGCATCTTGAGTAAAGATAGACTTGTTCAAAAACCAGGGGAAGCTTGGGGGCATATTTGGCTAGGAATGCCAATAGAATTTATAGAAGAAGCAGAAATTATTCCAATAGATTTTTTTGATGCTCTGGCTGGTGCGAAGACAATCCTTTTAAAAATAGAAAAGTAAGAGGAGACGGATTATGAAAACAAAAATCTCATTTATCAAGAGACTTATTAGTTATCTAAACATAATTCTAGTTTTATTCTTAGTGCCGTTGATATTGACCATAGCATTTGTATTTTTATTTTTAGTGTTTAATGGTACTTTTGCTTATTCCGTAACATCTATTATTACGAATACAACGAATATTACGAATAAGGGAGTGGTCGTCACAACTGATATTTTTTGGAAAATTTATGGAGTGTTTCTATTTGGTTTTGGTCTTGTTTGGTCTTTCTTGAACAGTGAAGCCTAGAAATTGCATCAAAAAAATCGCTAAATCATCTAAATTTGTAGAAATTTTTCTAGAAAGGAATCTTAATGTTAACAATTCTCTATTTTCTCTTA
>NZ_JAJEPA010000020.1:0-4804 GCF_020729725.1 Streptococcus sanguinis
ACAATGGCAACTCTGCCGAATAGCTATTTAAACAAGCTATTTAAAATCGAAAACTTTGTGGAAGAATTGATTGAGCAAGGCCGCATCAGCCAAGAAGAATTGGATCAATTTCTAAAAGGAAGTGTTTGAATATCAGGAGAACCTTTAGATAATGTTAAGGTGATTAGTCAACCGCAAGTTATCTATTTTGACAACCGAAAGCGAAGAAAGCACTGAAACGAGGTGAACGGAATGAATAAAGAAGAATGGGAAAAAATTATTGAACGTGGGGCAATTATTTTGCCTAGCTATGAACTTCATAGGCTCGCAGGGCCATTGTACGAAGCAGATGATGAAGGACAGATAGATGAAACAAAACCAGTAGGTCATCACCCGAATACATACTGGGATAAGTCTTATCAAGATCATCACTATTACTCAGTTACAGCACTAGTCCCAAGTAAAACAGAAATTGGTGTTTTTGAATATCACGTCTATGACGAAGATGAAAATTGTTATAATGATGATGTCACTAAGACAATGGAAATCTCTGACCCTTATCAGTACCAGACAGAAAAAGAATATCTGAAACAATTAGAAGGAGTGTAGATATGAAAAAGAAAATATTTCTAGCAATTTTGTTAGCAACTACTCTGGGATTGTCTTTACTGACTTTTCAAAAGACAAGTAAAAGTCAGCATACTTGGACAACTAAGCAGCAACGAGTAGAGAACTTCCTTGCACGACAAAAGGCGAAAGGAGTATCTTATTCTCAAAATGCTCGTTTTGTGGAAGATGAAAAGGACTATCAACTAGTAAAACTTTCTGGAGGCTGGCCAGTAGATATTCGTTATGAAACAAGTCCTATCAGTGAGCGAATGTCATTCAAAGAATTTTCTAAGAAGTCAAATATTAGCGATCCATCAGTTGCTTTTGCTTTGTATCAAAATGGAACTGAGCAAGTTTATTCAAAAGAATGGCAAGAGGACTATGCTAAGGCCATTGATAAAGGAGAGTAGAAGTTAAGCATGGAAATGTTAGATAAAATTTTGAGTGTGCTGATTGACGCTGTAGCTTGGTTGTTTGGAGCGTTAAATAAAAACAGCTCCCTAATCTTTAGTGTCTTTGCTCTGGTAGTGATTTTACTATATTTTTGGTTAGGGTGGAAAGAGCAAGAAAGTGTAAAAAAGGAGAATAATCATGATTGTTAAAGAATATGTGAATCAACCAGGAAAGAAAATTTCCTACAAACTGGATTTTGATATATTTTCTATCCCAGTCGAACACGAAAAGACAACGACAGGTGTGACAACATATGGGTTTGACTATGTAGACATCGTGGAGAAATTTGTAGATTTTCAAAACTACCTGCTTTTATATGGGGTTGCCTTTGAGCTAAACATGGCCCCTGAAGAAAGGAGCCAGAAAGAGATAGAGGAATACGCTGATAAGCTAATCAATCCAACTTTGGAAAAGTATATGGAGCAATTAGAAGAACGGATTAAAAGTCAGTAGAAAATCTTTAGTTATTCTGCTATACTTAATCATAAGGCAGGTGGAACTCCTTTCAAAAACGGTGATGACGAAAAGCAGGCCTGCCTTTGAGCCTAGAAATCCCTCTAGGCTCTTTTTTAGGATAATGTATGAAAAAAATAAAGAAAAAGAATTTTCTACGAAAGCACGCGCAATTCCAAGGCTTTAAATCAGAAATGGATTTTGAAGTCTTTATCCGTGATAGAGCAGATCATCTGGAAGATTTGGGAACAAAAGCTAGAATGTATGATTACTTCCTAGGAACAGTGATTCGGGGCTTTGATCATTTKCTGCGACTTAAAGAGGAGCATAACCAGTCTAAACCAAAGTCTAGGCTCTTTCTGGCAGAGGCAGACGGCCAATATGTTTACTGTCGGGCCATTGTAGGGGGTACTCGTACCTTTTATAAAAACGGTAAGGAAACAGAACGCTTATTGCTGCTGGATCCAACCTACAAAATCAGTCTATTGAAAGTTKAGAATCCAGAAGAGCAGTCAGCGACTTTCTATGATGCAGGACAAGTTCGCAAGGATAAAGTCATAGATAATCATATCTGGGTGGATATTGCTGAAATGAGCGTGTTTAATGCTGATAAGCGCTATCCATTGACCATTGGAGCTGAGATAGGCTTCACAGCTAAAGTCTATTCGTATAAAGGCAAGACAACGCATGACGTACGAGGCAAACAGGTTAAGTTTGGCTTGAAAGAGATTGCTATTAATGAGATAGGCTACCAGACTTACATTCAGAAATACTACATCGGCAAGTTTGTAGGTTTACTAAATCTGGACTTTAGAGACTTTGAGCTTTTGACATGGGATAAGGCGCAAGAGTGCTTTGTCAAAAATGATAATCAGAACCAGAAGTATTATGACCTTATCGGGCGCGTGAATGAGAATTTAACTGAGATAGAATTTGATGAAGAGTTCTACCAAGTGAGTTCCAAATTTCTCTTTGAATTTGATCCATTAGCTCGTAAGGCTTTAGAGGCATACAGCAAGAAAAAGAGAAATGGAGAATTTTAATAGGTCTAGTTGAATAAATGGAATCAATTMTAAAGGGCTTAATTTAGCCTCTAAACATCTTAAAGGAATGGTAGGTACGAATGGGCTATACACTTAAAATAAAACTATCACAGGCTCATAATGGGCGTTTAGAGAAAGTATTTAAACATGCTTATAAATTAAAAAGAGAAGTTGTTCAATGGTTCAATAGACAGGAGTATAGACGGCAGCAATCTCCAGAGTATCATGAACTAGCTGTAAGGCACCGTTGTTTTATCAAGGAACAACAAGCTATAAAAGAATTGAGTAAAGACCAACAAAAGGAATACGAGCAAGAAGAAAGAAGAATAATGCTTGCCTGGGCTAAACTCAATGCACATTATGGCTTAGCAAATAATAAATATATAGACTATAAGGCTTATGGACAAGCAAGTAATATGTATGAGCAATATAACAAAAAAGGGATAGTGAATTGGTCAACCTTTGAGAGAATCATACAAGAGACTAAAGATGGTTATTTAAAGCGTCGTAGTCAGTCTAGGTCAATTAATCGTCTACGTGTACCTAAAGAATCCAATTTCAAGACAATTTGGTTTAGAAAGATGAATCAGAACGTGGCTTATACGGGTCTATATGAAGGTCGGAAGAAAGATAAGATTTTCATTCCTTTTGATTTTAAAGGAAATGATGAAAAACGTTTGAGTTATGCTCTGACCACGCAGCGATTAGCTATGCACGGAATCACAAGAGAATTAGACAAATACAACCGTTGGCAATATTATGCTCTCTTGGTTTTTGACGGAGAACCTTATAGATATGACCAAATAGATGGTCAAACAGGCCTTATTAAAATTCATGTTAGTTTGGATAGAATTGAGTTGGAAAAAGAGGGCAGAGATAATCTGGTATATGAATTGAAAGATTATCAGAGATATGCTGATAAGATAACCACGCTAGACTTAAAAATGTCTAGTGTCTTAAAGTCTAACAACCCTGATAATTACAATGAAGATGGGTCAATGATTAAGGAGAAGAAAACATGGTATTATAGCAATCGCTATAAGAAATTATTGGCTCAAAAGCGCTATATCATACATAAACTACAGGAGCACCAAAAAAATTGGTTTAATAGGATAGCCAGTCTGGTTCTTGGGTTGGGTGACGAGTTCTTAATATTGACAAAAGATTTTGAGACTTTGCGATATACTAGTTATCAGAAACCAGGGGAAAGAGTTTTATTTAATAGTCCAATGAAATTTGTTGAACAATTAGAGATCAAACTCAAGTATAATAAGACGAATAAAGTCAAAAAAGTTATTAAAAAGCTTGAAACACAAGCTTTGAAATGATAATATGTATTTATAGGACAGTTTGGAGTCCTTTGTTTTTAACAAGAAAGCTAAGGCTAACTGGAATCTGCGGAAAGAAAGTGAAGCTAAGGCAGCCTAAACTTATTTAGGCCCGAAGGGAAGAACTATACGTTTACAAACTTAAAAGGTTTTGGCTAAGCTAGAACCTTTTTTGTATGCTTTTTTGGTCTATGTCTTCTTGAGAGTCATAACTTGCAACAAATAAATATTTTTTACAAATAAAAAAAGCCATAAAATAGGCTTTTAAGATGTTTTCTGCATTTTGTTTGCAAGTTCAGTCAATTTGTGACCAGTCTCTATTGTGAGATTCTCAATCTTTCTTTTACTGTTTACTAGCGCAGAAATTGTGGGTTGCGGAATCCCACTAATTTTCGCAATCTGGTAGCCACTAGCATTTTTCAATAACCACTCGATTTGCTTTGTATCTACTTTCATGTTATACTCCTTCTAGGCGGTTACTCTGCCGCCTTATTTATCTTACAAACCCCCTCATTTTTTGAGGGGGTTATTTGTTTATTAAATAGTTTCAGCACGTTCAACGTGTTCAAATTTTACACCATCTTCTTGGTCATCTTTAATATCTGAGATGAGTTGATCTTCATAACCATATCCGAAATAGAAATAGTAATAAGTAACTACTGCAAGTGCATCTTCATGAGAAATACTTTCGAGATATTCAGCGATAACTTTCAATCCGTCGCCGTAGAAGTTTGACTTACGTTCTTTGTTTGAGATACATTTTGCAAGTTCTTCTTCTGGATCAAATTCAGTATAAGTGATTTCAAGTTGTTCAAGCAACTCTTTGAACTGTTCTTCAGTAACTTTGTTTTCAAAGACTTGCCATACAAATTCGCTTGTATCTCCATCGTTTTCGTAAACTTCATTGTACTCATCTTTGTAATTTTGTTCGATGAAATT
>NZ_JAJEPA010000002.1:0-1074 GCF_020729725.1 Streptococcus sanguinis
AATACTGTAGGACAATCAACAGGATTCAAAGACCAAGTTGGCCGAGAGATTTTTGAGGGAGATATTATTCGAACCAATTCTTTCGCATGTATTGTTGGCTTCGGAAGGTACAACTATTTTGAAGATAATACTGTAGGACAATCAACAGGATTCAAAGACCAAGTTGGCCGAGAGATTTTTGAGGGAGATATTATTCGAACCAATTCTTTCGCATGTATTGTTGGCTTCGGAAGGTACAACTATTTTGAAGATGATGAAGGCTCAGTCATTGAAAGTACAGGATTTGGTTTCTATTTAGAATACCTCAATGTAACTCCTGCCACATGCTCTCCGTTTGAACTAGATTTTGTTAGAAATTGCAAAGTTTTAGGGAATATCTATGATAATTCACTAGATTTAATCATGTATGCCAAAAGTAAACAGGAGAAGCTAAATGACACCAAAATTTAGAGCATGGAATGGCAGTTGGTTGATTGATACTGGTAGTGAATCTATTGATTTGTGGCCTGGAATCGATAAAAGCTTGGTTGTTGGAAACATTTATGATAATCCAGAATTGTTACCTAAATAGAAAAGGGGAAAAAGATGAAATTCGCAGAAATCAATAAGGTGTTGGGAGACTTTATGCTCAATTCTGATAAAGAGACAGTTGTAACTTGCGTGGTGAATGGCTATCAGCAAGTAAGCTATCTTTGGCGTACAAGTGCTACTTTTTCGATTGATTATGATGATTCCGTCGTTTTTGTTGCGGCTAAAGTTTTATCGATACAAGATTCCAATTTTTTTCCAGACGAAGAGACAAGGAACTTTTTTGAAGAAGCTAGTGTCAAAGTGTGTTCTTCAGAGTTAACAGACATTTTTTTAGATTTGCAACTGTTCGACCTGACACGGCAAGCAGAGCACCCTTATATCCCGATGTTAGAGAAGTTCTTGGAATTTAATGAATTAGATAAAGTCTTTGAAACTTTCCAAGTTCGTTTATCTGAAAATGGAATAAAAGATCCAGTAGAGCTATTCCAAATGAGAAAAACAGGGAATGGTATGGTCTATTGGGAATTGGAACTTTTTTAAACA
>NZ_JAJEPA010000021.1:0-406037 GCF_020729725.1 Streptococcus sanguinis
GTAGCCGGCATTTTTGAATAGGATGCGAACGTAGTTCAGTGGTAGAACATCACCTTGCCAAGGTGGGGGTCGCGGGTTCGAATCCCGTCGTTCGCTTGAGGCGGCCGGGGTGGCGGAACTGGCAGACGCACAGGACTTAAAATCCTGCGATTGGTAACGATCGTACCGGTTCGATTCCGGTCCTCGGCATAGACTTGTAAGAGGCAGTAGAAGAAGATGAGCACCCTTAGCTCAACTGGATAGAGTACCTGACTACGAATCAGGCGGTTAGAGGTTCGACTCCTCTAGGGTGCATTAAGTAATAACTTAAGTTCGGGAAGTAGCTCAGCTTGGTAGAGTACTTGGTTTGGGACCAAGGTGTCGCAGGTTCGAATCCTGTCTTCCCGATAGATGGCGGTGTAGCTCAGCTGGCTAGAGCGTCCGGTTCATACCCGGGAGGTCGGGGGTTCGATCCCCTTCGCCGCTATAATGATCTTGTCGGACCTTTAGCTCAGCTGGTTAGAGCTCTCGGCTCATAACCGAGTGGTCGTAGGTTCAAGTCCTACAAGGTCCATAGTGTTATCTTGGAGGATTACCCAAGTCCGGCTGAAGGGAACGGTCTTGAAAACCGTCAGGCGTGTAAAAGCGTGCGTGGGTTCGAATCCCACATCCTCCTTAGGGATGAATAGTATTGACGCGGGATGGAGCAGCTAGGTAGCTCGTCGGGCTCATAACCCGAAGGTCGTAGGTTCAAATCCTGCTCCCGCAATAGTTGGCTCGGTAGCTCAGTTGGTAGAGCAATGGATTGAAGCTCCATGTGTCGGCGGTTCGATTCCGTCTCGCGCCATACATATCATAGTGGTGATGCGGGTGTAGTTTAGTGGTAAAACTACAGCCTTCCAAGCTGTTGTCGCGAGTTCGATTCTCGTCACCCGCTTTGAACGAAAGTTCATACCAAGTTTTTTGAACTTGGGCGCGTAGCTCAGGTGGTTAGAGCGCACGCCTGATAAGCGTGAGGTCGGTGGTTCGAGTCCACTCGTGCCCATTAAATATTGGAGAATTACTCAAGAGGCTGAAGAGGACGGTTTGCTAAATCGTTAGGTCGGGTAACCGGCGCGGGGGTTCGAATCCCCCATTCTCCGTATCAATAAGGAGTTTAGCATTTGCTATCTCCTTTTATTATACTTTCTCGTCCTGTTTAGTGAGGTTTTTCTGATGAATCGATTTAAAAAATCTAAGTTTCTGATTTCTTTTTTTGTATTAGTTGTTGCAATGACGATACTCATCTTATCTACCTCTTCTAGTTGGTTTGTATCAACTACTTCAAATATTATTTCATTGGTAGATAGACTTGTTGGCTCTCCTTTTGCTTTTGTAGCTGATAAAAAAGAAGAAATGTCAGATTTGATGTCTACTTATAGAGAGAATCAACAGCTCAAGAAAAATCTTTATAAGGTTGAGGAAAAGGCTGGGAAGGCAGATTCCTTAGAAGATGAAAATGAGCAGTTGCGAAAACTTCTGGAATTTAAAGAGACTGATAAAAATCAAGTTCAAATTGCCAGCGAAGTGATTGCCCGTACGCCAGCGTCTTGGAAAAATGAGTTGACCATTGACAAAGGGACGTCTGACAATGTGACAGATGCTATGTTGGTGGTCGCTAATGGTGGTCTGGTCGGAAGTGTTTCTGAAACCAGTAGTCAGTCTAGTTTAGTATCTCTACTGACTAACGAGGAAAACTCAACTAAAATTTCTGTTAGAATTCAAACTAAGTCTGGTCTAGTTTATGGGATTATTACGGGTTATGATGAAAAAAACTCTGCTTATATCATCAGTCAGTTAAATAGTGCTGAAGATATAAAAGAGGGAGATGAGGTGGCAACCAGTGGCTTGGGTGCTTATAATGCAGAAAATATTCCTGTCGGTAAGGTGCTTTCTGTATCTGAGGCTAAGGATCAGCTAAACAAAGTTGTCCTAGTTAAGCCGGCTGCTGATTTGTCGGATATCCGTGCTGTAATGTTGGTAGGGAACTAATATGAGAGATATTAAAGAACATCTTTTGACTCCTATTATTTTATTTTTTGTTTTATTGATCGACGGGCAGATTTCGACTTTTCTGGCTAATATTCTGCCTTTACAATGGCACTTGGTCAGTCATTTTATCTTTATTTTCATGCTTTTTGTTTCCATCAACCTCTCTAAAAACTACAATATTCTCTTATTTTGCGGTTTGGGGTTGATTTATGATGTTTACTATTTTCATACCATCGGTATTGCTCTTATTCTTTTTCCTCTTTTAAGTCTCTTGGTTTGTCAGTCTAGTTCAACTATGCTTTTAAATAAATTTACTCGCTTTTTATCTGTTTTGATTCTTGTATTTTTATTTGAATTAATCAGTTTTACTTTTGCAGTATTTTTGAATCTTTCTAGTTTGAATTTACAGGATTTTGTCCTTAGCAGTCTGGTACCGACTATCCTTCTCAATAGCCTGATATTCCTCATTTTTCAGCCTATTTTCGAAAAAATGTATTTATGATAAACAAGAAATAAAAATGTAATAAAGGCGTAACATATGATACAGCATTTTCTGGTATACTAGTTAATGTCTTATAAGAAGGAGTGTATTATTTTTATGAAGAAAAAACTACTCACATCAATTTTATTGAGTACAGTTATCCTTTCACAAGGAGCTGCACTTGTGAGCGTTAAAGCGGAGACAACTGATGAAAAGATTGCTGCACAAGACAGCAAGATTAATAGTTTGACAGAGCAACAACAATCAGCTCAGGCACAAGTTAACGAGATTCAAGGCCAAGTATCTGCTATTCAAAAGCAACAAGAAGAGCTTAAAGCAGAAAATGAAAAATTGTCTGCTGAATCTGCAAAACTTTCTGCAGAGATTGACGAACTGTCTAAAAATATTGTTGCTCGTAATGAGTCACTTGCAAATCAAGCACGCAGTACTCAAACAAATGGAACTGCTACTAGCTACATCAATACAGTTGTAAATTCTAGCTCTATCACAGAAGCTATTTCTCGTGTAGCAGCTATGAGCGAAATTGTTTCAGCAAATAATAAAATGCTGGAACAACAAAAGAAAGATAAAGAAGTAATTGCTGAAAAGCAAGTTGCGAATAATGAAGCTATCAATACTGTAATTGCTAACCAAGAGAAGTTAGCTGATGATGAGCAAGCTTTGGCAACAAAACAAGCTGAACTGAAAGCAGCTCAGGCAAGTCTTGCAGCTGAAAAAGCGACTGCTGAAAACGAAAAGAATTCTCTTCTTGAAGAAAAAGCAGCAGCTGAAAAAGCAGCAGCTGAAGCGGCAGCTCGTGAAGCAGCTTATAAAGCAGAGCAAGAATCAAAACGTCAAGCAATTGAAGCTTCAGGAAATACTACCCTGCAAGCTCAGGTTCAAGCAGTTGTTAATTCAGCTCCAGCAGCTGAAGCAGCGGCTCCAGCAGCACCTGCAGTAACTCAATCTGTTGCCCGTGCGAATAGACCAGTTTATAGCTCGTCTGCATCTTCTTATCCAGTAGGTCAATGTACTTGGGGTGCTAAGACATTAGCTCCTTGGGCTGGCGATTACTGGGGTAATGGCGGACAATGGTCTGCAAGTGCAGCAGCAGCAGGCTTCCGTGTTGGTTCACAGCCAGAAGTTGGAGCGATCGCATGTTGGACTGACGGTGGATATGGACACGTTGCAGTAGTAACAGCTGTTCAATCTACTACAAGCATCCAAGTATCAGAAGCAAACTACCTTGGACAACAATCAATTGGTAACTACCGTGGATGGTTTAATCCAACAACTGCACAAGGTACAGTTTCATATATCTATCCGAACTAATCAGTAAAAAGCGCCTCTGGCGTTTTTTATTTTTAATTGAAAAATCAATTGAAAAAAGTTACAATGGTAGTTGGGAAAAGTTGTAATTGGACAATGAAAGACGATTTAGAATCTGGAGGGAATCATGTCTTTTTC
Organism: Streptococcus sanguinis; assembly: GCF_020729725.1. Lineage (GTDB taxonomy): Bacteria > Bacillota > Bacilli > Lactobacillales > Streptococcaceae > Streptococcus > Streptococcus sanguinis_V. Next base: position 3,959 of record NZ_JAJEPA010000021.1, read on the forward strand.
TGATTTAAAACTCTTTGCTCTTTCTTCTAATCAAGAATTAGCGCAGCGTGTTGCTCAAGAGATTGGATTGCCACTTGGGAAATCAACTGTTCGTCAGTTCTCTGATGGAGAGATTCAAGTGAATATTGAAGAATCTATTCGTGGGAAACACGTCTTTATTTTGCAGTCTACCAGTTCGCCAGTCAATGATAATTTGATGGAAATCTTGATTATGGTAGATGCTTTGAAACGAGCTAGTGCTGAATCCATCAACGTTGTCATGCCTTACTATGGCTATGCTCGGCAGGATCGCAAGGCTAGAGCTCGTGAGCCAATTACATCTAAATTAGTTGCTAATATGTTGGAAATTGCTGGTGTGGATCGGATGCTGACTATTGACTTGCACGCAGCGCAAATCCAGGGCTTCTTTGATATTCCAGTGGATCACTTGATGGGTGCACCTTTGATTGCTGATTACTTTGAGCGCCGTAATATGACAGGAGGAGACTATGTGGTAGTCAGTCCTGACCATGGTGGTGTGAGTCGGGCTCGTAAGTTAGCAGAGTTTCTGAAAACCCCGATTGCGATTATTGATAAGCGTCGCAGTGTGGACAAGATGAATAGCAGTGAAGTTATGAACATCATTGGTAAGGTGGAAGGAAAAACTTGTATCTTAATTGATGATATGATTGATACAGCGGGAACTATCTGCCATGCAGCTGATGCTCTCGCTGAAGCAGGGGCTGTAGAAGTCTATGCTAGCTGCACTCATCCAGTTTTGTCTGGTCCTGCTATGGATAATATTCAAAAATCGGCGATTAAAAAATTGGTTGTGCTGGATACGATTTATCTGCCTCAAGAGCGCTTAATTGATAAGATTGAGCAGATTTCAATTGCGCATCTTTTAGGGGAAGCCATTGTCCGTATTCATGAAAAACGGCCGCTGTCACCCTTATTTGAAATAGGGAAAAAATAATCTGATATATATGGCTGGGAAGTTTGATTCCTAGTCTCTTTTTATTTCATTCCTACTTTTTTTAAAAAAATCTAATATCAACTTTGGAAGGCGGCTCAAACTACTTGATGTTTCAAATATAAATAAATGACCATTTAAATAGTTGGTAAATTGACAATTTGTCTCATCCCTTGGTATTATTTGGTTTTAAAAATTTTTATGTAGTAAAATTCTTGACTTTTTTTAGAGTTCGAACTATACTTAATAGTAGGTAATATTAGGTAACGGGGAGTTACAATTATTTTTGAAAAGTAACGAGGAGATGAGATAATGAAAAAGGTTTTGCTTTCAAGTGCTGTGGCCCTTTCACTTTTCGCGGCTGCTGCACCAGTATTTGCTGAGGGTACAGCCAGTCTTTGGGTTAATGACATTGATAATAATGAAGTTCCCCAAGGCAGTACGGACTCAGAATCTAATAAAGTTATGGATGAATTGCAGGCCTATAGAGATGCACAATCAGCTTTGGATCAGCAAGTTGCTGAAGCTAAGAAAGCTCCGGTTGGCAAAAGTGCTGTGATGGAGGATCAAGCTGGTAACAAAGTTCTTGTTATTGGTGAGGGAGAGTCGGCTAATGCGGATCAGCCTTCAGTGGCACCATCTACTACAGATCCATCAATACCGGCTTATTCAGCAGCACCTTACTCCACAGCCTCTTCATCAGTTCCGACTTTTCCAGCACCGTCTCAATCTTCGGCGGCATCCTCTTCAACAGCAGGTAAAAAGAAGGCTAAAAAATCAGAAAATAAAGCAAAAAAAGCTCCGGAAGCAAAAGAAGAGAACAAGGAAAATGAGGAAAATTCTGAAGAAAAGTCACTTCCTAAGACAAGTGCAGTTAAATAATTCTGTCTTTAATTTGTGCTAACGCCTAAATATCACTGAGCCTTTGTTCGGTGATATTTTTTGTAAAAAATGAAAAATAAAGGATTTTTAGATTATGCAAGAAAAAGATAGGAGTCAAACTTCAAATAAGAAACAACTCCTTGTTGTTGGCATCTGCCTCCTGCTGATTGTTCTGGTTATTTTTTCTGTTTTTTATGCTTTCCGTTCATCAGCATCAGGCAGTAAGCTTCGAGTTTCGCATCCTAGCAGGATTGAGACGTCAAGCTCATCTGCATCTTCAAGTCAGACAGAAAAGGATTATTTAGCAGAGCGTTTTGCTAAACTGAAGGCTGTGAATTCAGAAACTATAGGTTATGTCTATGCTCCTGGTACACAGTTGGATGAGCCAGTGGTGCAAACGAAAGATAATGAGACTTATCTGCTGAAGACATTTGAAGGAAAGCAAGAGCCTTATATGGGAGCGGTCTTTATGGATAAGGACAATCATAGAGATTTCAGTGATCGTCTGACTTGGCTTTTCGGGCATGCTCGGGGCAGCAAGGCAGGAGATCATCGCATGTTTAATGATGTCAACTACTATGATCGTCAGGATTATTTTGACAAACATAGATATGTCGTGATTGAGACTCCTGAGCGTAAGTATTATTATCAAGCTATGGGACTGGTTATCGTGCCGGAAGAGACTGCTTTTTATCGGACGGAGTTTAAGGACGACGAGGACTTTACAACTCAGCTTAGAAATATCTATGAAGCTGCTCGGACAAAGGATCCCAAGATAAAGATTAAGGCGAGTGACCGTTATGTGGTTCTTTCAACCTGCCGTGAAGAAGACGACACGATTCGTTCTAACCTTTATTTGCGGCAGATTCCTGATTCGGAATTGGAAGATTTTCTGACCAAGCATGGCAAGGAATTGACCTATACTCCGACTCGTTGATTAGCCGACCACGTGAGATGGAGCTATATCCACTATCTTTCAGAGAAGAATTTTAAGGCAAGGAAAAAAGGGACTGAGTGCAAGCTTAGTCCTTTTTCTGCATAAGAAATCATGTAATAGCTTTTGCTATGCTTCTGCATTTATAGTATAATAGTTCTATTGAGCGGCTGGAGGTATGTATGGATTTAAGTAAGAAATTTAATAAAAACTTAGAAAAAATAGAAATTTCGCTGATTCGTCAGTTTGACCAATCAATTTCTGCTATTCCGGGAGTTCTTCGGCTAACCTTAGGGGAGCCGGACTTTACAACACCGGATCATATCAAAGAAGCAGCCAAGGCGGCGATTGATGCTAATCAAAGTCACTACACTGGTATGAGCGGTCTCTTGGAGCTGCGTCAGGCGGCTAGCAGCTTTGTGAAAGAAAAGTACAATCTGCACTATCGCCCGGAAGATGAGGTTTTGGTCACAATTGGGGCGACAGAGGCCTTGTCAGCTACGCTGACAGCTATTTTAGAAGAAGGAGACAAGGTCTTGCTGCCAGCTCCTGCTTATCCAGGCTATGAGCCTATTGTCAATCTAGTGGGGGCAGAGATTGTCGAGATTGACACAACGGCCAATAACTTTGTCCTCACTCCAGAGATGCTGGAAGCAGCTATTTTGGAGCAGGGCGAGCAGTTAAAAGCGGTCATTCTTAATTATCCAGCCAATCCGACCGGCGTGACTTATTCGCGGGAGCAGATAAAAGCTCTGGCGGATGTCCTAGGAAAATACCAAGTCTTTGTGGTCTGCGATGAGGTCTATTCTGAGCTGACCTATACGGAGCAGGGGCATGTCTCCATCGCGGAGTATCTGCCAGACCAAACTATAGTCATCAACGGCCTGTCTAAGTCTCATGCCATGACTGGCTGGCGGTTGGGCTTTATCTTTGCTCCAGCAGTTTTCACTGCTCAGCTGATTAAGAGCCATCAGTATCTCGTAACAGCGGCCAATACCATGGCTCAGTTTGCTGGTATTGAAGCCCTGACAGTTGGGAAAGATGATGCGGAGCCAATGAAGGCTGAATATATCCAGCGTCGCGATTATATCATAGAGAAAATGGCTGAGCTAGGCTTTAAGATTATCAAACCAGACGGGGCTTTTTATATTTTTGCTAAGATACCAGATGGTTATAATCAAGATTCATTTGCTTTTCTGCAGGATTTTGCAGAGAGGAAGGCTGTGGCCTTTATCCCGGGAGCAGCTTTTGGTCAATACGGGGAAGGCTATATCCGTCTGTCCTATGCGGCTAGTATGGAGACGATTCGAGAAGCTCTGAAGCGCCTCAAGGACTACATGGAGGACTATGCTTAAATCTCTAACAAGTCAAGGTCTGGTTCTCTATAACCGCAATTTCCGTGAGGATGATAAGCTGGTCAAGATCTTTACGGAACAGGCTGGCAAGCGTATGTTTTTCGTCAAGCATGCTGGGAAATCTAAGCTAGCACCCGTCATTCAGCCTTTGACTGCGGCGAACTTACTGATGAAAATCAATGATGATGGTCTTAGCTATATCGAGGACTATCAAGATGTGGTCACCTACCATCGCATCAATGAGGATTTATTCATCATGGCCTATGCCAGTTATGTGGCAGCCTTGGCAGATGCCAGTCTTCAGGACAATCAGCCGGATCCGGCGCTCTTTGCTTTTCTGCAGAAAACCCTGGAGCTGATGAATAATGGTCTGGACTATGAGGTGCTGACCAATATCTTTGAGATTCAGATTTTATCACGTTTTGGAGTTTCGCTGAACTTCCATGACTGTGCCTTTTGTCATCGGACAGGTTTGCCTTTTGACTTCTCTTTCAAATATAGCGGAGTCCTTTGCCCTGATCATTACCATCAGGATGAACGGCGCTGTCATCTGAATCCTAATCTTCCTTTTCTGCTGGATCAGTTTCAGGCAGTCCGCTTTAGCGAATTGGAGACCATTTCTTTGAAGCCAGATATTAAAAAGCAGCTGCGGAATTTTATCGATCTGCTCTATGATGAATATGTCGGCATCCATCTCAAATCCAAAAAATTTATAGATTCTCTGGGGGACTGGGGAAGCATTTTAGAAGATAAGAACGAGGAATAAATCGAATGAAAAAAATAGCTGTTGATGCTATGGGAGGGGACAATGCCCCTCAGGCTCTAGTCGAAGGAGTCAATCAAGCAGTACAGGAGTTTTCGGATATTGAAATTCTCCTTTATGGCGATGAGGCGAAAATTAAGCCTTATCTGACTGCTGGTGAGCGGGTCCGCATCATCCACACGGAGGAGAAGATTGACTCGGACGACGAGCCGACCAAGGCCATCCGTCAGAAGAAAGAGGCTAGTATGGTGCTGGCAGCCAAGGCTGTGAAGGCAGGGGAGGCAGATGCTATGCTATCTGCTGGAAATACTGGAGCGCTTTTAGCGGCAGGTTTCTTTATCGTGGGGCGTATCAAGAACATTGACCGACCGGGTCTCCTATCTACTATGCCAACGGTTGGAGGTCAGGGATTTGATATGCTGGATTTGGGAGCTAATGCTGAAAACACAGCCCATCATTTACACCAGTATGCGACTTTGGGTTCTTTCTATGCTGAAAATGTCCGAGGAATCAAGAAGCCGCGGGTTGGTCTTTTGAATAACGGAACGGAAAGCAGCAAGGGCGATCCTCTGCGCAAGGAAGCCTATGAGCTTTTAGCTGGGGATTCGACACTTAACTTTATCGGCAATGTAGAAGCGCGTGATTTGATGGAGGATGTGGCAGATGTTGTCGTTGCAGATGGCTTTACTGGTAATGCCGTTCTGAAATCAATCGAAGGAACTGCTATCAGTATCATGGGTCAGCTGAAGAAGTCTATTTTAGGCGGTGGTTTCAAGGCTAAATTGGGAGCTTGGCTGCTCAAGGACAGTCTGAGAGGGCTCAAGAACAGTCTGGACTATTCTAGTGCAGGCGGCGCAGTTCTATTCGGCTTGAAAGCGCCTGTTGTCAAAACGCATGGCTCTAGCGATGCTAAGGCTGTTTATAGCACGATTCGTCAGATTCGGACCATGCTGGAAACAGATGTTGTTGGTAAATCGGTCGTTGAATTTTCAGATGTAAAGGAGTAAACATGAGCGAAAAAGAAATTTATGCAAAAATTGTCGAAATCATTCAAGAACATGACAGCAGGAAGCTGCATATCACTCCAGAACTGAGCTTGAAAGAGGAGCTGGGAGTGGACTCTGTTGATTTGATGGAATTTATCATCAATCTGGAAGAAGCTTTTGATATTGAGATTCCTGATGAGGATATGGATAACTTCAAAACAATTTCCGATGTGGTGTCTTATATCCATGAGAAACTGAAGAAGCAACATTAAAAATCAAAGATCGGTATCTTCCGGTCTTTTTTCGTATCTTGGAAAGGAAACGATTTCTTTAACTGGATACAGAAAGTTTATACGGAATTTCTTGTAAAATGTATTCAAAGATGATAAAATGAGGGTATAAAACCACGAAAGGCGAATATTAAAATGTCTAATAAGTTGTTATATTCGGGAAAAGCCAAGGATATTTTCTCTACAGATGATGAGCAAGTCATTCTGGCGCGCTACAAGGACCAGGCAACGGCCTTTAATGGAGTCAAGAAGGAGCAGATTGCTGGTAAAGGAGTGCTCAACAACCAGATTTCATCTTTTATTTTTGAGAAACTCAATGCAGCTGGTGTGGCGACGCATTTTATTGAGAAGGTTTCGGATACGGACCAGCTCAACAAAAAAGTAGAGATTATTCCTTTGGAAGTGGTGCTGCGCAACTATACAGCAGGTTCTTTTTCCAAACGTTTTGGAGTAGAAGAGGGCATCGCGCTTGAAACTCCGATTGTGGAATTTTACTACAAAAATGATGATTTGGATGATCCTTTCATCAATGACGAACATGTGAAATTCTTGAAGATTGCCAGCGATCAAGAAATTGCCTTTTTGAAAGAGGAGACTCGTCGGATCAATGAGCTCTTGTCAGACTGGTTCCGCCAAATCGGACTGAAATTGATTGATTTCAAGTTAGAGTTCGGCTTTGACAAAGATGGCAAGATTATTCTGGCGGACGAATTTTCACCAGACAATTGCCGCCTCTGGGATGCGGAAGGCCATCACATGGACAAGGATGTTTTCCGGCGTGGCCTTGGTGAACTGACAGATGTCTATCAGGTTGTTTGGGAAAAATTGCAGGCGATTAAGTAAGGACAGGGTGTGAAAAATCATGGACAAGCGTATTTTTGTAGAGAAGAAGAGCAACTTCGGTGTGAAGTCACAGAGCTTGGTGAGAGAACTGACGCATAATCTCCAGTTGAAAACATTGTCAGATCTTCGGATGATTCAAGTTTATGATGTCTTTCATCTGGCAGAAGACTTGGTTTCTCGTGCTGAAAAGCATATTTTCTCTGAGCAAGTGACTGATAGATTGCTGGCGGAAGAGGAAGTAGAGGCTGCATTTGCAGAGACAGCGTTTTTTGCCATCGAAGCGCTGCCGGGTCAGTTTGACCAGCGGGCAGCCAGCTCTCAGGAGGCCCTCTTTTTGCTCGGCGCTGGGACAGATGTTCTGGTGAGGACTTCTCAGCTTTATTTGATCAATAAAGACATCTCAGACAGCGAGTTGAAAGCAATCAAGAAATACTTGCTGAATCCAGTTGATTCACGCTTTAAAGATATTGAGCAGCCGATCCAGCTGGAGCAATTCTCCGAGTCGGATAAGACCATTCCGGTTCTGGACTTCTTTAAGGACTATACGGAAGTGGACTTTAAAGCCTACAAGCAGGAGCATGGTCTGGCTATGGAAGTAGCAGATTTGCTCTTTATTCAGGACTATTTCAAGTCGATTGGCCGTTTCCCGACAGAGACCGAGCTCAAGGTTTTAGATACTTACTGGTCCGACCACTGTCGACATACGACCTTTGAGACGGAGTTGAAGAAGATTGATTTTTCGGCTTCTAAGTTTGAAAAGCAACTGCAGGCCACTTATGATAAATACTTGGCTATGCGCGATGAGCTGGGGCGTGGGGATAAACCACAGACTCTCATGGATATGGCGACTATTTTTGGTCGCTATGAGCGAGCTAATGGGCGTCTAGATGATATGGAAGTGTCTGACGAAATCAATGCCTGCTCAGTAGAGATTGAAGTGGATGTGGATGGTGTCAAGGAGCCTTGGCTGCTGATGTTCAAAAATGAAACCCATAACCACCCAACAGAAATTGAACCTTTTGGTGGGGCTGCGACCTGTATCGGAGGAGCCATTCGTGATCCGCTTTCTGGTCGTTCTTATGTTTATCAGGCTATGCGGATTTCAGGTGCGGGCGATATTACTCAGCCGATTGCTGAAACGCGGGCTGGCAAGCTCCCTCAGCAGGTCATTTCAAAAACTGCAGCGCACGGCTATTCTTCTTACGGGAATCAAATTGGTCTAGCAACGACCTATGTCCGTGAGTATTTCCATCCAGGCTTTGTAGCCAAGCGGATGGAGCTAGGTGCAGTTGTTGGTGCGGCTCCTAAGGAAAATGTTGTCCGTGAAAAGCCAGTAGCAGGTGATGTGGTCATCTTGCTGGGAGGTAAGACGGGCCGTGATGGCGTCGGCGGTGCAACAGGATCGTCCAAGGTACAGACAGCTGCGTCTGTGGAGACGGCTGGTGCGGAAGTCCAAAAAGGAAATGCTATAGAGGAGCGCAAGATTCAGCGCCTCTTCCGCGATGGCAATGTAACTCGCCTGATTAAGAAATCCAATGACTTTGGGGCTGGTGGGGTCTGCGTAGCTATTGGTGAATTGGCGGACGGACTGGAAATTGACCTTGACAAGGTACCACTCAAATACCAAGGACTTAACGGTACAGAAATCGCGATTTCTGAATCGCAGGAGCGGATGGCAGTGGTGGTCCGCCCAGAAGATGTGCAACAATTTATCGCCGCGGCAGCTAAGGAAAATCTGCTGGCAGTCGTTGTGGCTAAAGTGACAGAAAAGCCAAATCTGGTCATGCACTGGAACGGGGAAACCATCGTCGATATTGAGCGGAGTTTTCTGGATACCAATGGTGTGCGTGTGGTTGTGGATGCCAAGGTTGTGGATGCCCAAGCAGCATTGCCGGGGCAGACTGTGACTTCTGAAGCGACTTTGGAGCAGGATCTCAAAAGCTTGCTCAGCGACCTCAATCATACCAGTCAAAAGGGGCTGCAGACAATCTTTGACAGCTCTGTCGGCCGCTCTACTGTCAATCATCCAATTGGCGGGCGCTACCAAATCACGCCGACTGAGGCTTCTGTGCAGAAATTGCCAGTTGAGCATGGCAAGACAGAGACAGTATCTGTGATGGCGCAGGGCTACAATCCTTATGTGGCAGCTTGGTCACCTTATCATGGCGCAGCTTATGCAGTGATTGAAGCGACAGCTCGCTTGGTTGCTGTTGGTTCGGACTGGTCCAAGGCTCGCTTCTCTTATCAGGAATACTTCGAGCGGATGGACAAGCAGGCTGAGCGTTTTGGACAGCCAGTTTCTGCTCTGCTTGGTTCGATTGAAGCCCAGATTCAGCTAGGTTTGCCGTCTATTGGTGGCAAGGATTCCATGAGCGGAACTTTTGAAGAATTGACCGTACCGCCGACCTTGGTTGCTTTTGGAGTGACTACTTCAACTGCTGGGCGTATCCTGTCTCCAGAGTTTAAGGCGGCAGGAGAGTCTATCTACTATCTGCCAGGACAGGTCCTGTCTCAGGATATTGACTTTGACTTAATCAAGAATAACTTTGAAAATTTTGTGGCCATTCAGTCCAAGTATCAGATTACAGCAGCAGCCGCTGTCAAATACGGTGGTCTGGCAGAGAGTCTGGCCTTGATGAGCTTTGGTAATCGTATCGGTGCCCAAGTGGATGTTGCTGACTTGCCTTCCGTTTTGCAAGCGCAGCTGGGCGGATTTATCTTTACCAGTCCGAAGCAGGATATTCCAAGTGCAGTGAAGATCGGTCAGACCAAGCCAGACTTTACACTAATTGTCAATGGTGTCCAGCTTGAGGGAGCAGAGCTTTTGGCAAGCTTTGAAGGCCGACTAGAGCCTATTTACCCGACAGAATTTAAACAGGAAACAGTTATTGAAGAAGTGCCGGCTCTTGTCGCTGATACGGTTATCAAAGCCAAAGAGACAGTGGTGGAGCCGCTGGTTTACATTCCAGTCTTCCCTGGAACCAACTCAGAATACGATTCAGCCAAAGCCTTTGAAGCAGCTGGAGCCAAGGTCAACCTAGTTCCATTCGTTACTTTGGATGAAGCAGCCATTGTCAAGTCCGTTGACACCATGGTTGACAACATTGACAAGTCCAATATCATCTTCTTTGCAGGTGGCTTCTCTGCTGCAGATGAGCCAGATGGGTCAGCTAAGTTTATCGTCAACATCCTTCTCAATGAGAAGGTCAAGAAAGCCATTGATACTTTCATTGCTCGCGGCGGTCTCATCATTGGTATCTGTAATGGCTTCCAAGCTCTGGTTAAATCTGGTCTTCTTCCTTACGGAAACTTTGAAGAAGCAGGTGCCAGCAGTCCAACTCTCTTTTACAATGATGCCAACCAGCACGTGGCCAAGATGGTGGAGACTCGCATTGCCAATACCAACTCGCCTTGGCTGGCTGGTGTGCAAGTGGGAGATATCCATGCCATTCCGGTTTCACATGGTGAAGGGAAATTTGTCGTGACGGCTGAGGAGTTTGCTGAGCTGCGCGATAATGGTCAGATTTGGAGTCAGTACGTAGACTTTGACGGTCAGCCGAGCATGGACAGTAAGTATAATCCAAACGGCTCGCTTTACGCTATCGAAGGAATTACGAGCAAGAACGGACAAATCATTGGCAAGATGGGCCACTCAGAACGTTATGAAGACGGCCTTTTCCAAAATATTCCAGGTCAGAAAGACCAGAAATTGTTTGAAAGCGCCGTTCGTTATTTCCAAGCGAGTCACGAATAAAGTTGGCTTGCAAGAGCAAGCAATTAAAAAAGGAGTCTGCTTGGCCTGAAAGGCCAGGTTTTCTCCCTTTTACAAGACAAAAGAATTTAGGTAAAACAATGACATACGAAGTAAAGTCACTGAATGAAGAGTGCGGTATTTTTGGAATCTGGGGCCATCCACAGGCGGCTCAGGTCACCTATTTCGGACTTCATAGTCTGCAGCACCGAGGTCAGGAAGGAGCAGGCATCCTGTCAAACGACCATGGAAAGCTCAAACGCCACCGCGATTTGGGATTGGTTGCAGAGGTCTTTAAAAACCCAGCAGACTTGGATAATCTGACAGGAGAAGCAGCCATCGGCCATGTCCGTTATGCAACGTCTGGTGGGGCCTCCATCAACAATGTCCAGCCTTTCTTCTTCAGTTTCTATGATATGCAGATGGGCTTGGCGCATAATGGGAATCTGACCAATGCCCACTCACTGAGACGGGAGTTGGAAAAGAAGGGTTCCATCTTTGCCAGCTCGTCTGATACGGAAATTCTCATACACTTGATTCGCCATAGCGAGCAGGAAAATTTCTTAGACAAGCTCAAGGAATCCTTGAGACGAGTTCAGGGGGGCTTTGCCTATCTCATCATGAGAGAGGACAAGCTCTACGCTGCGCTGGATCCTAATGGCTTTCGTCCTTTGTCCATCGGCCGTATGAAAAATGGGGCCTGGGTCGTTTCCAGTGAAACCTGTGCTTTTGAAGTGGTGGGTGCCGAATGGGTGCGTGACCTTGAGCCAGGGGAAATCGTGATTATCGATGATGAAGGTGTGACCTACGACAGCTATACGACAGATACCCAGCTGGCTATTTGCTCAATGGAATATGTCTATTTCGCTCGACCGGACAGCGTCATTCACGGGGTCAATGTCCATGCAGCCCGCAAACGGATGGGCCGCAGACTAGCTCAGGAATTCCAACATGAGGCAGATATCGTTGTCGGCGTGCCTAATTCTTCCCTGTCAGCGGCCTCTGGCTTTTCCGAAGAGTCTGGTCTGCCAAATGAAATGGGCCTGATTAAAAATCAATACATCCAACGGACTTTTATCCAGCCAACGCAGGAGTTGCGAGAGCAAGGAGTTCGGATGAAATTATCTGCTGTTTCCAGCATTGTCAAGGGTAAGCGCGTGGTCATGGTGGATGACTCTATCGTGCGGGGAACAACCAGCCGACGCATCGTCCAGCTCTTACGAGATGCAGGTGCAGCTGAAGTCCATGTAGCTATCGGCAGCCCAGAGCTTAAATATCCATGTTTCTACGGCATTGATATTCAGAATCGGCGCGAGCTCATCTCGGCCAACCATACGGTTGATGAGGTCTGTGAGATTATAGGAGCTGACAGCTTGACTTACCTGTCGCTGGAAGGTCTCATTGAATCAGTTGGTATTGAGACGGAAGCTCCGAATGGCGGACTTTGTGTGGCTTACTTTGACGGTCAGTACCCAACTCCGCTCTATGACTATGAAGAGCGCTATCTGGAAAGCCTGAAGGAAAAGACAAGTTTTTATTAAAACGAGGTCAGCGGTAGTTGTCGCAATCTTTTTCAAAAATAAGAGTAAGGAAGAAAATTATGACAAATAAAAATGCATACGCTCAATCCGGTGTGGATGTTGAAGCAGGTTATGAAGTTGTTGAGCGAATCAAAAAGCATGTGGCACGTACAGAGCGAGCTGGCGTCATGGGGGCGCTGGGTGGCTTTGGCGGCATGTTCGACCTGTCTCAGACTGGGGTCAAGGAGCCAGTACTGATTTCTGGTACGGATGGGGTCGGAACCAAGCTCATGCTGGCCATTCAGTATGACAAGCACGATACCATTGGGCAGGACTGTGTAGCTATGTGTGTCAATGACATCATCGCTGCAGGAGCTGAGCCCCTTTATTTCCTGGACTATATTGCCACTGGGAAAAATGAACCAGCAAAGCTGGAGCAAGTTGTTGCCGGTGTGGCTGAAGGCTGTGTTCAGTCTGGAGCTGCCTTGATTGGCGGGGAAACCGCTGAAATGCCAGGTATGTACGGTGAAGATGATTATGACCTAGCTGGTTTTGCTGTCGGGGTTGCTGAAAAGTCAGAGATTATTGATGGCTCTAACGTCGCAGAGGGCGATGTCCTTTTGGGATTGGCTTCCAGTGGCATCCACTCAAATGGTTATTCTCTCGTTCGTCGTGTTTTTGCGGACTATACTGGTGAGGAAGAACTGCCAGAATTGGAAGGTAAGAAACTCAAGGAAGTGCTGCTTGAGCCGACTCGTATCTATGTCAAGGCTTTGCTGCCGCTGATTAAGGAAAAGCTGGTTCATGGGATTGCCCATATTACTGGTGGCGGTTTTATCGAAAATGTGCCTCGCATGTTTGCCGATGACTTGGCTGCTGAGATTGAAGAAGATAAGATTCCAGTCTTGCCGATTTTTAAGGCCCTAGAAAAATATGGTCACATCAAGCACCAAGAAATGTTTGAAATCTTCAATATGGGGCTAGGGATGATTTTGGCCGTAGCTCCTGAAAATGTGGATCTTGTCAAAGAACTTCTTGACGAGCCTGTTTATGAAGTCGGCCGGATTGTCAAAAAAGAAAATGAAAGTGTCCTTATCAAATGAAAAAAATTGCCGTTTTTGCTTCGGGCAATGGATCAAATTTCCAAGTGATTGCTGAGCAGTTTCCAGTTGAATTTGTCTTTTCAGACCATCGAGATGCCTATGTGCTCGAGCGGGCGGATAAGCTAGGTGTCAAAAGCTATGCCTTTGAGCTTAGAGAGTTTGACAGTAAGGTGGCTTACGAGCAAGCCATTGTAGACCTACTAGAAGCGCAGCAGATTGACTTGGTTTGCCTAGCAGGCTATATGAAAATTGTAGGGCCAACCTTGCTTGGTGCTTATGAAGGACGTATCATCAATATCCACCCAGCCTATTTACCCGAGTTTCCAGGAGCTCATGGCATTGAGGATGCTTGGCAGGCTGGCGTCTCTGAGAGCGGTGTGACCGTTCACTGGGTGGACTCGGGTGTGGACACAGGCAAAATTATTCAGCAAGTGCGCGTGCCGCGACTAGCCGATGATACGATTGAAAGTTTTGAAGAACGCATCCATGCCGCCGAGTATCAGCTCTATCCTCATGTGCTTGAGAGTTTAGGGGTGGGGAGAAGGTAGGAAGTAAATCAAGTTTTGATTGTACAATATTGCTAGGAGAAAAAATAATTGAGCTGAAATTAGTAGATGAGAGCAGTTTTCAGGCAGTGCTGGATTTGAAAATATCTGATGCTGATGAACGAGCACGTTTCGTAGCTCCAAATGTGCGCTCTTTAGCTGACGCATGGCTCTACCGGAAAAATGAAGATGTGTTTCCGATGGCAATCTATTGGGATAAGCAAGTGGTTGGCTTTCTCCTGCTGGAAATAGACAAGGATGAAGCGGAATACTTTGTCTGGAGGATAATGATTGGTCAGCAGTACCAAGGAAGAGGCTATGGTCGAAAAGCCTTGGAAGTTCTGATCAAAAAGGCTCCGATGGATAGAGCTTGCAGTCATATTATCGCAGATTATGTGGTTGGAAATGAAAAAATGAAGCACCTGCTGACTAGTCTGGGTTTTCAGGAAACAGGATTTATAGAAGAAAATAACGAAGTTGCTATGCGCTTGGATCTAAAGAAAGAGGAATAGAATGACAAAAAAAGCCTTGATCAGTGTCTCAGACAAGACAGGCATTGTAGAATTTGCGAAAGAGCTGAAAGCTCTGGGCTGGGATATCATCTCAACTGGCGGTACCAAGGTGGTCCTAGACAATGAAGGAGTGGGCACCATTGCTATAGATGATGTGACTGGTTTTCCAGAGATGATGGATGGCCGTGTCAAGACCCTCCACCCAAACATTCACGGCGGCCTCTTGGCTCGTCGGGACTTGGATAGCCACCTGCAAGCGGCCAAGGACAATCAGATTGAGCTCATTGACCTGGTCGTGGTCAACCTCTATCCTTTTAAAGAAACCATTCTCAAGCCAGGTGTAGAGTATGCGGACGCGGTGGAAAATATTGACATCGGTGGCCCCTCTATGCTGCGCTCTGCGGCTAAAAATCATGCCAGCGTGACGGTTGTTGTAGATCCGGCTGATTATGCCCTTGTTCTGGAAGAGTTGGCAGCAAATGGTCAAACGACCTATGAAACGCGTCAACGTTTGGCAGCCAAGGTTTTCCGTCATACAGCAGCTTATGATGCTTTGATTGCGGACTATTTCACGGATCAGGTGGGCGAAAGCAAGCCTGAAAAGCTGACCTTGACCTATGAGCTCAAGCAGCCTATGCGCTACGGGGAAAATCCCCAGCAGGATGCTGATTTCTATCAGACTGCTTTGCCACTGGACTATTCCATCGCTTCCGCCAAGCAGCTGAATGGGAAAGAGTTGTCTTTCAATAACATCCGCGATGTTGACGCGGCCATTCGGATTATTCGAGATTTTAAGAATCGGCCAACTGTTGTGGTGCTAAAACATATGAATCCATGTGGTATAGGCCAGGCGGATGATATCGAGACAGCTTGGGACTATGCCTATGAGTCTGATCCAGTTTCTATTTTTGGTGGGATTGTCGTCCTCAACCGTGAGGTGGATGCTGCGACAGCTGAGAAGATGCACGGTATTTTCCTAGAAATCATCATCGCACCGAGCTACACGGCAGAAGCGCTAGCTATTTTGACCAATAAAAAGAAAAATCTGCGGATTTTGGAGTTGGCTTTTGATGCGCAGGCAGCTTCTGGAGCAGAGAAGGAAGTGACCGGTGTTCTGGGTGGTCTCCTCGTGCAAAACCAAGATGTTATCGAGGAAAATCCAGCTGATTGGCAGGTCGTAACTAAGCGCCAGCCGAGTGAGCAGGAGCGAGTGGCTTTGGAATTTGCTTGGAAGTCCGTCAAATATGTCAAATCCAACGGTATCATCATTACCAATGACCGTCAGGTGCTGGGAGTCGGTCCTGGTCAGACCAACCGCGTGGCTTCTGTCAAGATTGCTATTGAGCAAGCCAAAGATCGCCTTGACGGTGCCGCTCTGGCTTCTGACGCCTTCTTCCCTTTTGCGGACAATATCGAAGAGATTGCAGCCGCTGGTATCAAAGCTATCATCCAGCCTGGTGGTTCCGTCCGTGATGAGGAGTCTATTATTGCGGCTGACAAGCATGGCTTGACCATGATATTCACTGGCGTACGGCATTTTAGGCATTAAGAAATAGAAAAAATCCTCGGCTCGACCGAGGATTTTTTAGTAGACTTATACTCAATAAAATTCATGAATAAACTAAGCAGTAGCAGTCTGCTCAAAGCACTGGTTTGAAGTGATTTTGAGGAATGCGAAAGCGACTTATTTAGGGTAGATATAGGTCAGACGGCCCCAGTAGGAAGCAGTTGGGTCAAACCAGCCACGGAAGTTGCTGATGTACTGCTTGCCGAGATAGTTAGACTCTTGGATCTGGATGCGGGTATTGGATTCGACATGCGTGACGACACCAACATGGCCGTAGCCGCCGTCATCCCAGCAGGCGATGGCGCCAACCTCAGGCGTACTGCCGGTACGGAATCCAGCTCTTCTGGCACTAGCTGCCCATTGACCGCCGTTGCCCCAGTAATTTCCTGCCCAAGGAGCTAGAGCCTTGGCTCCCCAAGTACATTGACCGACAGGATAAGTTGTCGCATTAGCAGCGGCATAGTTTGGCTGAATATTAGCTGATTGAACGCTTGATTTCTCAACCTGATAGCTAGTTCCAGTCAGGCCAGTCAGTTGTCCTGCTTTTCTACGATAGACATGGGTGTTAAATAGACCGCTCCCCTTGTGATTCTGAGTATCTACGGTGAATTTGTAGGTTCCATTGCCGACCTTATTGGCGGTATACCATTTGATATCATCTTGCCCATTGACTTCTGACCAAGTTGGCAGAATAATATCGCCATCTCCGTAGGCGTCTGTCACTGTCACCTCGTAGCGATTAGCATCGGATTTCTTGACTGCAACCTTGGCTTGAATTTGGTCGGTAGACATTGAGACGGCATCTGCTGCGTAACTACGCTCACTGCCGTCCTTATAGGTGACATACACATGGTTGTTATAGGTTCCAGACAAAGCCTGGTGATTACGGATATCAAAGGTTGCGCTGAAGGAGCCATCTCCGTTAGGAGTGGCTGTATACCATTTAAGATTGCTCTGATTGCTAGTGCTCCAAATTGGCACCCGAACAGATTGAATCGGTTTAGATAAGCTAGTTTCGGTAGTTTTCACGGTGTAGGTCCCTTGTTTGGGGTTGATATTTTCCACCGTAAAAAGAGGTTTCTGTTCCTTGTCCGAAGGTAGTTTCCCACTGTCAACTTCAACTGTCGTTCCTGTTATACCAGTTGATTCCGGTTGAACATAGCTTTGGCCGTAAAGGTGGATATTGTAAGTCCCAGTGTCGTAGTTATGCTTTCTGAGTTCCACCCGAGCGCTGTAGCTACCATCCGGATTTTTGCTTGCTTCGTACCATTGTAGATCATCTTGCCCTTTCTTATCAGACCAAGTAGGAAGAACTACTTTATACATAGTGTCTGGCACATTTTTTATAGTAATTTCCATGATACCAGTTTGAGGGAAGCTGGTTTCGATTATCGGTTTGGGATTTTCAAGATGGAACGTAGTGCCGGATTGGAAAATCATTTTTCCGTTTACATTTTCGTAAGTGTCAACGAAGTATCGTCCATAACCACGATGTTTGGAAAGATTAAATTCAGTTGATTCTTCTCCTGCGTCATACCACTGAAGGTCGTCGCTGCCTTTTTCCTCTGACCAGACGGCATGGACAATCTTTGAGTGAGCTTGGTCTTTGTTGCGGGAAAAACTAATGCGCCCTGTACCTCCTGAGATGGATGCATTCGTTTTACTAGCTGGTTTATCTATATGAAAGGTAGTGGCATTTAGAGCTACCAAGCGCTCTCCTATCCGTATGTAGGTATGAACATGAAACGTACCATATCCTGGATGGTTGCTTAAGTCAATGTCAGTGATGGGTGTTTGTGGTGTATCATACCATTTCAAATCATCTTGTCCGTTATCTTCAGACCAAACAGCATGAGCAATAAGATAAGGTTCTTGAGCTTGAGAACGGGTATAACTAATAGAGGCTGTACGATCGTTCACAGTCACATCGACATTGCTGGCACGATCAGTAGGGCCTAGAATTTTGACTTCAGATTCAGGCGTTTCGGTCGCATGAACTGTTGAGTGACTTGCAAAGAGACCTAGGACAGCTCCAGATAATAAAAACAGTTTTTGATATTTCTTCATAAAACTCCTTTGTGAGAATGGTTTTGGATGGGCCCACCTGTATTATTCGGAAAACTTGTTTGAAAATGATAGTAAATTTGACAAGTCTTGATTGTTTTTTTCTACAATGGGTACAATCCACTCAAAAAGGAGAAGGCTGAAGACAACAATAATTACGGCGATCATGTATAAGAGATATTCTTTTTCTCATTAGAATGGAATAAAACGAACGATTATGTTATAATTTAGATAAATAATTCGTAAAAATAGAATGATTTTTACGTGATGTGTTAGCTTGGTGCGTAAGCGCCTGTGATATTGGATATTGAGGTATCTTGGCTATGAAGCTTTTAGTTGTTGGTTCAGGCGGTCGTGAGCATGCGATTGCCAAGAAGTTGTTGGAGTCTAAGGATGTGGAGCAGGTGTTTGTCGCTCCTGGAAATGATGGCATGACCTTGGATGGGTTGGATTTAGTAAACATTGGAATTTCCGAACATTCCAAACTAATTGAATTCGCCAAGGAGAATGATGTTGCTTGGTCCTTTATCGGTCCGGATGATGCCTTGGCAGCTGGAATTGTAGATGATTTTAACCAAGCTGGGCTCAAGGCTTTCGGCCCACCTCGTTTAGCAGCGGAGCTGGAGTGGTCCAAGGATTTTGCCAAGGAAATCATGGTCAAATACGGTGTTCCGACAGCAGCTTATGGCACATTTTCCGACTTTGAGGAAGCCAAATCCTACATCGAAAAGCAGGGAGCGCCTATCGTGGTCAAGGCAGACGGCTTGGCTCTGGGCAAGGGCGTGGTCGTAGCGGAGACCGTAGAGCAGGCAGTCGAAGCAGCTCACGATATGCTCTTGGACAATAAGTTCGGCGACAGCGGTGCACGTGTGGTTATCGAGGAGTTTCTGGACGGCGAGGAGTTCTCCCTCTTTGCCTTTGTCAATGGAGAAAAATTTTACATCCTGCCGACAGCACAAGACCACAAACGGGCCTACGATGGGGACAAGGGTCCTAATACAGGCGGTATGGGAGCCTATGCGCCAGTTCCTCACCTGCCAAAAAGTGTGGTGGTTCAGTCGGTTGAGACGATTATCAAGCCGGTTCTCAAAGGCATGATAGCTGAGGGGCGTCCTTATCTTGGCGTGCTCTACGCTGGGCTGATTTTAACAGCCGATGGCCCCAAGGTTATCGAGTTCAACTCGCGCTTTGGCGATCCAGAGACTCAGATTATCCTGCCCCGTCTGACGTCTGATTTTGCGCAGAATATCACGGACATCTTGGACAAGAAAGAGCCTACTATCACTTGGATGGATGAGGGCGTGACACTTGGAGTGGTTGTCGCCTCAGAGGGCTACCCGCTGGACTATGAGAAAGGCCTGCCTCTGCCAGAGAAGACAGACGGCGACATTATCACCTACTATGCTGGGGCTAAGTTTGCGGAAAATAGCAGAGAACTGCTGTCAAATGGTGGCCGAGTGTACATGCTGGTCACCACAGCAGATACCGTCTCAGCCGCGCAGGAAAAAATCTACGACCAACTAAAAAAACAAGACACCACAGGCTTCTTCTACCGAACAGACATCGGAAGCAAGGCGGTTAAATAAAACGCTTCGAAAATCTACGATTGACTGTGTCAAAGCTTCTTGATGAACTTCAGTTCGAACTTTCTCGCTTTACCCTGTCATTCTGAGAATTTCTTCGAGTATTTTCAATACTAGCGCTAGCTTAGGCGACGCAGTCGCCAAAAAAGATAATGGTCGCTGTGGTGAAAAGACCAGAACAGTGTATGTTCTGGTCTAGGGAAAATTTGAGACTTCAGGCTCAAATTTTAGGAATGAAACCGAAGGTTTGCTTCCGACCCACCACCTAAGACCATTATCAAAAAGAAAAAGGATATTAACAATGAAACCAATTATTTCCATCATTATGGGTTCCAAATCCGACTGGGTCACCATGCAAAAAACCGCTGAAGTTTTAGATCGCTTTGGTGTAGCCTACGAAAAGAAAGTCGTCTCTGCCCACCGCACGCCAGATCTCATGTTTCAGCATGCCGAAGAAGCCCGCAGTCGTGGTATCAAGGTCATCATCGCAGGTGCTGGTGGTGCCGCCCATTTGCCAGGAATGGTAGCGGCTAAAACCACCCTGCCTGTCATCGGCGTACCGGTCAAATCACGAGCGCTCAGCGGTCTGGACTCTCTTTATTCGATTGTGCAGATGCCGGGCGGTGTGCCAGTTGCAACTATGGCTATTGGGGAAGCGGGAGCGACAAACGCTGCCCTGACTGCCCTTCGGATCTTGGCCATTGAAGATCAAGGCCTAGCAGCCGCGCTAGCAGATTTTGCTGAAGAACAAGGAAAAATCGCTGAGGAGTCTACGAATGAGCTCATCTAAAACAATCGGAATCATCGGTGGCGGTCAGTTGGGACAGATGATGGCCATTTCTGCTATCTACATGGGGCATAAGGTCATCGCGCTGGATCCAGCGGCGGATTGTCCAGCCTCTCGCGTGGCGGAAATCATCGTGGCTCCTTATAACGATGTGGATGCTCTGCGTCAGCTGGCTGAGCGTTGCGATGTCCTGACCTATGAGTTTGAAAATGTCGATGCGGACGGTTTGGATGCCGTTATCAAGGATGGTCAGCTCCCTCAAGGAACGGACCTGCTCCGCATTTCTCAAAATCGTATCTTTGAAAAGGACTTTCTCGCAAACAAGGCACAAGTCACTGTGGCACCCTACAAGGTTGTGATCTCAAGCCAAGACTTGGCAAATATTGACCTGTCCAAAAACTATGTCCTTAAGACTGCGACAGGCGGCTATGACGGTCATGGGCAAAAGGTTATTCGCTCGAAAGCAGACTTGGAAGAAGCCTATGATTTAGCCGATTCAGCAGACTGCGTCTTGGAAGAGTTTGTCAACTTTGACCTTGAAATTTCTGTCATTGTGTCCGGAAATGGCAAGGACGTGACAGTTTTCCCAGTTCAGGAAAATATTCACCGCAACAACATTCTCTCTAAAACGATTGTGCCAGCTCGCATTTCAGAAAGTCTAGCTGAAAAAGCTAAAGCCATGGCAGTACGAATCGCAGAACAGCTCAAGCTATCTGGAACCCTTTGTGTGGAAATGTTTGCGACGGCTGATGACATCATTGTCAATGAGATTGCCCCACGGCCACACAACTCTGGCCACTACTCTATCGAAGCCTGCGACTTCTCGCAGTTTGACACCCATATTCTGGGCGTCCTTGGAGCACCATTGCCAGCTATCAAACTACATGCGCCAGCCGTCATGCTCAATGTACTCGGCCAGCATGTCGAGGTCGCTGAAAAATATGTCACAGAAAATCCAAGCGCCCACCTCCACCTGTATGGTAAAATAGAAGCGAAGCACAACCGCAAAATGGGGCATGTGACTTTGTTTAGTGATGCGCCGGATAGCGTGGTTGAGTTTGGGGAGGGGATTGATTTTTGAAATGACAGAAGAATTTGATGAATTGCTAGATGATGAAATAACGACCGTAACACTGACTTATACGGACGATTTGATTGTTCCAGAGATTGCGGATAGAGAGGGGATTCATATTTTAGAGAGAGCTGGCAATCAGCTAGTCTTAGAATATTCTTGTTCCGTGAAGGAAGTTAAGGATTATCTGAGTAGTTACGGCCTGCCTAGACATCCTGAGAGAATTTCATTTGAATTTTCTATACATGAAGACTCAGAAAATGATAATCTTTAAAGCTAAATGGAGACCAGTTTATGATTCAAATTATTGTCAACGCTTTTGTGGAGGAAGGAAAAGAAACTGCTGTTGTGGAAGCGCTCTTTGCCAGTGCCGACCATGAAAAAGTGAAAGCCAAATATCAGGAATTAAAGATTCAAAATCCAAACAATTATCTGGCTATTTATGATTTGCCATTGGATACAGATCTAAGTAGCTTGCCGCACTATCCGTCGGTGGCTATAAGCAAGGAGGAGTTTGATTAGTCTATGAAAACTATCGGTCTGATTGGTGGTATGAGTTGGGAAAGTACCACATCTTACTACCAAATTATCAACGAAACCATCAAAAAAGAGCTGGGTGGTCTGCATTCTGCTAAAATTCTGCTTTACAGTGTTGATTTTGCAGAGATTGAGCATTATCAGGCAGTCGGAGACTGGGAGAAAAGCGGTCAACTGTTGGCAGATGTTGCTCAGCGCTTGGAGCAAGCTGGTGCGGATTTCATCGTTATTTGTACCAACACCATGCACAAGGTTGCTCCGCAGATACAGGAGCAGATTACGATTCCAATCTTGCATATTGCGCAAGCAACTGCGCAGGCCTTGTTGGCTGACGGTATTCAAAAAGTCGGCCTCCTAGGGACTAAGTACACCATGACTCAAGATTTTTACAAGGAGAAATTAATAGAATCTGGGTTAGAAGTGCTGATTCCAGACCAAGCTGGCATTATAGAGGTCAATCGGATCATTTATGATGAGCTCTGTCTAGGAGATATCAAAGAAAGCTCAAAGCAGACTTATCTTGCCGTTATAGATGATTTGAAAAAAGCAGGCGCAGAAGCTGTTATCTTGGGCTGTACCGAGATTGGTCTCCTCGTCAAGCAATCCGACACTGACTTGCCTCTCTACGACACAACGGTGATTCATGCAGAGAAAGCAGCAGAGTGGGCGGTAAATAAGTGACCATAGAAGACAAGTACAATCGTAAGGTAGGGCGTGTGACAGTGTTTGGTGATGCGCCGGATGAGGTTGAGGAGTTTGGGAAAGGGATTGATTGGTAAATGAAGAGAGTATCCAGATATCTAATTATTTCTCAAGAAAACAAATTAAAGAAGAATTTAGACTTTAATATAAAACAATTCTAGGGAGGAGTTTATGCAGAATAACAACCCTAAAATACAATTTACGCCAAAACAATGGGTAAGTTTTGGTTTGTTTTTTTTGATAATGTTACTGAATTACTATTATCCAAATCAACAATTATTAATTTTTTTATTCTCTATATATTATTTCTCCATGTTAGCACTTTGGCGGAAGGAAATTATAAAGAAGTGGACAGATACAAGAAAAAGTAGAGAAAAGGTCCGAGAGCGTGTCTATTTTTATGTAACAGACTTAGGTCATGAAACCGACATTGTCAAAAGACGAAAAATTGACGAAGTGTCTCTGATAACAGCGTATGGAATATTTTTTGCAGTAGTTCTAAGTTTTTATTTATTTAATCAAGTTGGAATAGATTTACGTAAAATAAAAATTTTCGGTAGTGATTTGAATGTAGCTCATGTAGCCATTTTATTAGTACTTATAGCTATTATATTAAAATTGAGATATCACTGGACTCCCATATATTATTTTATAATTCCTATTACTTCTTTAAGTCTATTATCGGTTAAAATTGAAGATGTGGGTACTACTGAGTCAATTGTTAAGTATTTTTGCTTTGTGATAATAATGTATCTGATTTTCACTTTGTTGCTGCCGGTTCCTTATCTTCGAAAAGTGACTAATTCAACATTAATTTTTGGAGCATTATTTTCTATCATAGTTCCCACCTTAATGGAACATATATTATCAAACTATGTTATAGGTCAGTTTGCACAATCCACCATGACGGTGCAAAACTTATCAAATGTTTTACCTAGGGATTTTTATGATTCATTATACAAAAGTGGATTTATTAAAGAGATTAATGAAACTATTGAATTATTATTTTTAGTAATAATAAAAAGTAAGCTGAAAATATTTTCAACTATTAATTTTTTATGGTTATCTGGCTATGTACTTGGTAGTTTTATTATTAATATTAAATTGAAACTAGGAGAATTGAGAGCCTCTAACATATATGATAGTATATTATACAGTGAAAACGCTACATATGAAGATTTGAGAGATGCAATTTATTTTGGTGGTGAAACTTATAAAAATCGTATTATTGATAATGCTACCTATAGAAAAATTATATATAATGAGGAGTCAAAAAGAGAGTTCTTAAAAATTGAACATTTTTGTGTTATAAATTTATTCATAAATTTTTGGAGAAGTTGTGTAAATAAGTTGCAACAGTGTATTAAATAAGAGATGAAATCAATCTTGCGACCGTAGGTCGCCCACTAGATACTTCCCTGCAACCAAACTATCAGTTTGGTTGCAGGGAAGTTGTGAGCCTTTAAAGGCTCACAACTTGGAAATGGAACTCTGTAAGAGGTCACTTCTGTTCCCACTACTTAAGGCAAGTATAAAAGGAAAGGAAAAATTAATTATGATCAACCGTTACTCTCGTCCCGAAATGGCGAATATTTGGACTGAGGAAAATAAGTATAAGGCCTGGCTGGAGGTAGAGATTCTGGCTGATGAGGCTTGGGCTGAGTTGGGTGAGATTCCCAAGGAAGATGTGGCCTTGATTCGTGAAAAGGCGGGCTTTGATATTGACCGCATCTTGGAGATTGAGCAGGAGACGCGTCACGATGTAGTGGCCTTCACACGTGCGGTTTCTGAGACGCTGGGTGAGGAGCGCAAGTGGGTGCACTATGGCCTGACCTCGACCGATGTGGTGGATACGGCTTACGGCTACCTCTACAAGCAGGCCAATGACATCATTCGTGAGGATCTGCGTCGCTTCACCGATATCATTGCAGAGCGGGCGCGGGAGCACAAGTTCACCATCATGATGGGGCGGACCCACGGGGTGCATGCGGAGCCGACGACTTTTGGTCTTAAGCTTGCGACTTGGTACAGCGAAATGAAGCGCAATATTGAACGTTTCGAGATTGCGGCGGCGGGTGTGGAAGCTGGGAAAATTTCTGGTGCGGTTGGGAACTTTGCCAACATTCCGCCATTTGTGGAAAGTTATGTCTGTGAGAAATTAGGTATCCGTCCGCAGGAAATTTCGACTCAAGTATTGCCACGTGATCTCCATGCTGAATACTTCTCTGCTTTGGCCTTGATTGCGACATCTATAGAGCGCATGGCGACCGAGATTCGTGGTCTGCAAAAGTCTGAGCAGCGTGAGGTGGAAGAATTCTTTGCCAAGGGGCAAAAAGGATCTTCAGCTATGCCTCACAAGCGCAATCCAATCGGATCTGAAAATATGACTGGTCTGGCGCGGGTCATTCGCGGTCACATGGTGACAGCCTTTGAGAATGTCTCTCTCTGGCATGAGCGCGACATTTCCCACTCATCAGCTGAGCGGATTATCGCACCGGACACGACCATTCTTATCGACTACATGCTCAACCGCTTTGGTAATATCGTCAAGAACTTGACCGTCTTCCCAGAAAACATGAAGCGCAACATGAACTCGACCTTTGGTCTCATCTTCAGCCAGCGGGCTATGTTGACCTTGATTGAAAAAGGTATGACGCGTGAGCAAGCTTATGATTTGGTGCAGCCAAAAACTGCCCAGTCTTGGGACAATCAAGTGGATTTCAAGCCTCTGCTCGAAGCGGACCCAGAAGTCACTTCCCGTCTGACTCAGGAAGAGATTGATGAAATCTTCAACCCAGTTTACTATACCAAGCGCGTAGATGAAATCTTCAAGCGCGTGGGGTTGGATTAGACATAAAAACGAGCCTGGACTTTTTGTCCAGGCTTTTGAATCTAAATTAGAAAAAATAGATGACGCAGTGGTTGATTGGCATCTTCCTTCGCTTTTTAAGCTCCAAAGATGACCTAATCAACTGTGCGGGGGTGGGAAGACGAACTTTTTAACTTGTTTGAAGTTCTTTCCCACCCCCGTTTTCTTTATCTTAAATTTGACTGGCCAGCTGTCCGATTTTCTTGAGCATTTCTTGGCGTTGTTGGTCTGTTTTGCGTTCTACTCCGTTGAGCTCTGTCAGTTTGACGGGAGAAATACCGCAAAGTTTCAAGATTTGATTTTTAAGTACCTTGCCGTAGTCTTGGACAAAAGGCAGGGCAAAACCTGGTGTATTATGGCTGACGATAATCCAGCCGGATTTCCCTTGCAGGTGGCCTTGGAGTCCAATTTTCTTATAAGAGTAGGCAAAGTCAGCCGCAAAGACGCGGTCGATAAAGCCTTTGAGAATAGCCGGCATACCGCTCCACCAGATAGGGAAAATGAAAATCAGGTGGTCTGCCCAAGTAATCAAATCCCGATATTTTGCCATTTCAGGGTCTTTATGCAGGTCACGGCGTCTATGCTCTTGGTCAAAGCGCAAGATTGGATCAAAATTTTCAGCATACAAGTCCAAGGTTTTCACTTCGTGCTTTTTAGAAAGATTGCTTTGAACTTCTTTGAGAATAGCAGCATTGAAGCCAGTTGGGTTGGGGTAGGTGTAAATAATCAAGGTTTTCATGAACGTTCTCCTTTGATATAAATGTCAAGCATGTGCTCGATCGTTCTTTGGATGGCTTGAGGATCCAGGTCTTGCCCGATAGGACTGTTGGTCAGAACGGCCAGACCTGTGATAAAGCTCCAAAAGTGAAAAAGGCTTTCCGCTTCGCTATTGCTAAATTTTTCCTCCTTGCGAAGCTTTAAAACAAGCTCCTTAAATTTATCAAATCCAGGCAGGTCAGACTCCAAGAGAATGGTGTCCTGCGTCACTTTCATATATTTAAAAGGAAATTTGATAAAAAGAGCTTCAAAAAAATGAGGGTAGGTCTTGGCAAAAATAATGAAATTAAGACCAAGCTGGGTCAGCTGATCACGCGCAGAACCTGTCGCATCAATACTCTGATTGATTTCCTGATTGAGAAAGAGCGAAAGCTGGGTCAAAACCACCTTGAGGTAGCCTTCCTTGCTCTCAAAATGGCGGTATGGAGTGCCGTGAGTTACACCGCAGGCCTTGGCAACAGTCCTTAGCGAGAGCTGTTCAATTCCATGTTTTCCGATTTCTTCAATCCCTGTTTGAATGAGCTGTTCTTTCAGCTGGCCAGTATTGCGTTTCATGTATCTCCTCCTAAAGTATACACTGTCTACTTATCTACCTTTAGTATACACTGTCTACTTTTTCTTGTCAACTAATTTGATGTTTTCTTCTAGTCTGTGATGTGGCAGAATTTGCTTTCGGTAAGATAAAATGTTAAAATAACATTAAAATGATAGCGCTTTCTTCTTAGAGCGAATTGCTTAATTATAAAGAAATGCTGAGAAACGGAGGACACCTATGAAGAAAATTATCAACGATCCAACAGCAGTTGTGGATGAGATGCTGGACGGCTTTGCTTATATTCACAGCGATTTGGTTTATCGGGTGGAGGGCTTCGATATCATTGCCCGCAAGAGTGAGAAGACAGGCAAGGTTGGCCTGATTTCTGGCGGTGGCAGTGGTCATGAGCCTTCCCACGCTGGCTTTGTTGGAGAGGGCATGCTGTCAGCCGCTATTTGCGGAGCAGTCTTTACTTCGCCAACACCTGACCAAGTCTTGCAGGCTATCAAGGAAGCAGATGAGGGAGCTGGGGTCTTCATGGTGATCAAGAATTACTCCGGTGACATCATGAACTTTGAAATGGCTCAGGAAATGGCTGAGATGGAAGGGATTGAGGTGGCTAGTGTCGTCGTAGATGATGATATCGCAGTGGAAGACAGCCTCTATACCCAAGGTCGCCGCGGAGTGGCTGGCACCATTCTTGTCCATAAGATTCTAGGGAATGCGGCGCGTGCAGGCAAATCTCTGACTGAAATCAAGGCTCTGGCTGATGAGCTGGTCAAACATATTCACACGGTTGGCTTGGCTCTGAGCGGGGCAACCGTACCGGAAGTCGGCAAGCCTGGTTTTGTTTTGGCTGATGATGAGATAGAGTTCGGTATTGGCATCCATGGTGAGCCAGGCTATCGCAAGGAAAAGATGCAGCCGTCTAAGGACTTAGCTAAAGAATTGGTCGAAAAACTCAGTCAGTCCTTTGAGCTCAAATCTGGCAAAAAAATTGGTATCCTCATCAATGGTATGGGGGCAACACCGCTCATGGAGCAGTATGTCTTTGCGGCAGATGTAGCAAATCTCCTGGCAGATGCTGGAGTCGAAGTTGTTTACAAAAAGCTGGGTAATTACATGACCTCCATTGATATGGCGGGGATTTCTCTGACCTTTATCCAGCTGGACCAGCCAGACTGGCTGAAAGCTCTCAACAGTCCTGTCACAACAGCCGCTTGGTAAGGAGGTGCTTATGGACGCAGCAAGAGCAAAAAAATGGATGCAGTTGTTCAACGAGAAGATCCAGGACCAGAAAGTCTATCTGTCTGATCTCGACACTCCCATCGGCGACGGTGATCATGGCGCCAATATGGCCAGGGGAATGGCGGCAGCAGTAGAGAGTCTAGCTGCTAAGGACTTTGCCAGTGCGGCTGAGGTTTTTCAGGCTGTTTCTATGCAGCTGATTAGCAAGGTCGGCGGTGCTTCCGGACCTCTCTATGGCTCAGCTTTCATGGGTATGGCCAAAGCTGAAAAAGACGGCAAAGACTTGTCAGAAGTCATCCAAGCTGGGCTGGACATGATTCAGAAGCGGGGCAAGGCTGTGCCGGGTGAGAAGACCATGGTGGATGTCTGGTCGGGGCTTCCCATTTCTCTGCAGTCCGGAGACTTGACGCGTGAAATGATTGGTTCCCTAGTGGAAGCGACTAAGGATTTGAAGGCGACCAAGGGGCGGGCTTCCTATGTCGGTGAGCGCTCTATCGGTCATATCGATCCCGGTTCGGCTTCATCTGGTCTCCTCTTTGAGGCTCTTCTAGAAACGGAGGCAGGCTGATGGCAGATACTGGCATTCTTATCATTTCCCATTCCAAAAACCTGGCCCAAGGCTTGTTTGACCTCATTTCGCAGGTGGCGGCAGATGTGGCCATCAGCTATGTGGGCGGGTTGGACGACGGTAGCATTGGGACCAGCTTTGAAGGGATTCAGGCAGCTTTAGATGCCAATGACAAGGACACTATTTTGGCCTTTTTCGATCTGGGTTCGGCTCGGATGAATCTAGAAATGGTCGCAGACTTTTCTGACAAGGAAATCATTATCAATAATGTTCCTTTGGTAGAGGGCGCTTATACGGCTGCTGCCCTTCTTCAGGCTGGGGCAGATTTGCCTAATGTTTTGCTTCAGGTCCGTGAATTAGAAATAAAGAAATAGCCGTTTTTCTAAAGACTTGATAAACGATTTTATTTGCAAAATGAAGAACATTTTATATCGAAAAGCTGGGATTCAATCTCAGCTTTTTTGCTTTATCGCTGTACCAATTTTCAGGGGAAGAGCCAGTATTTCTTATTTTTCTTCTTTAAATCGATTAAAAATAGAACAAAACAATAAACTGTGCTTAATTTTTGACAGAATTTACTTTTTAATGAACAAAAGTTCTTAGAATGGATTGCAAATTGGTATAGATAGACTTATAATAGATATAAGCATACAAGATGAAAGAAAAAACGACAGCCGATTAGAAGCCATCGTTTTTAATCTTAGTGGTCCCGATTGCAGGAAATGAACTTAATCTTGAAGAAGTCACCGCGTTTGTAAGTTTCGCTGTACTCTAAGATTTGTCCAGTGCTTTCCAGCTGGGTAATCTTCACCTGATGAACGGTCGGGAAGTTGGTATCAACTTCCAGTACTTTCGCAACATTTTTTGGTGTTGGGAAGACAATTTCATTGGTTTCTTCAAAATGCTCATCATTCATGTGAATGTGGTAGTCAGTTTTGAAGCGGTTGTAGATAGAGCTGTAGTAGTCCATATCTGGATAATTCGGATTGATGTACTGCTCAGGGATATAGGTTTGGTGATAGATATAGATTTTATCGCCAGTCCGTCTGACCCGGTCAATCTTATAGTAGAACTGCGTTGGTGCTAGTTCTAGCTTATCCAAGATTTTCAGGTCATTCCCACGCTTGATGGAGAGAACAGTCACCTTATCTTTTTGGATAGGGAAGGTCTCAACATCAGAAAATTCCACCAGCTTGTGCTTTCTTGCACGTGAAACGAAAGTTCCCTTGCCTTGCTGGCGGATGATGTAACCATCGTTGGCCAGTTCATTCAAAGCGCGGACAACTGTAATGGAGCTGACATTAAACATCTGAATCAGCTCAGCCTCTGTGTAAAACTTATCGCCATTTTCAAATTTGCCAGAAATGATTTGCTGCTTGAGCTCATCTTTGATTTGTTGGTATTTTGGAATAGCCATTTTGTTCACCTCTCTTTTTTTACTTTTCTTACTTAAGATTTTAACATATTTTTAAAAAAAATGTTGACATTTATGCAAAAATTTATTATATTAATATTAACAAGAGATGAAAACGGTTTTATACCTGAGGGAACATCAGATGGCAAGATTCAAAATTGGTCATTCCTTCTGTTTGGATGATCGGGAGTTTAAGATTTTATCGGGAGCCATTCACTATTTTCGGGTACAGCCTGAGGATTGGTATCATTCCCTTTATAATCTCAAAGCTCTGGGCTTTAATACAGTGGAGACCTATCTTCCCTGGAATATGCACGAACCTCAAAAAGGTGTTTTTGACTTCCAAGGGATTTTAGATATTGAGGCATTTTTACAGACGGCTCAGGATTTGGGACTTTATGCCATTATCCGCCCTTCGCCTTTTATCTGCGCGGAGTGGGAGTTCGGTGGTCTGCCGGCCTGGCTGCTCAATGAAAATATGCGCATCCGCTCATCAGATGAGGCCTTTCTGCAGGCTGTAGCCAGTTATTATGACGAGCTGCTGCCGCGACTGACTCCAAGGCTGCTGGACAATGGGGGAAATATCCTCATGATGCAGGTGGAAAATGAGTATGGTTCTTATGGGGAAGACAAGGCCTACTTAAGAGCAATCAGACAGCTCATGGAAGAACGAGGTGTAACCTGTCCGCTCTTTACTTCAGACGGACCTTGGCGGGCTACGCTTCAAGCTGGTACGCTGATTGATGACGATGTCTTTGTGACAGGGAATTTCGGCTCTAAGGCAGATTACAATTTTGCCCAGATGCAGGAATTCTTTGACGAGCATGGCAAAAAGTGGCCGCTCATGTGTATGGAGTTCTGGGATGGCTGGTTCAATCGCTGGAAAGAGCCTGTCATCAAGCGAGATCCAGACGAACTGGCTCAAGCTGTTCACGAAGTGCTCCAGCAGGGCTCAATCAATCTCTATATGTTTCATGGCGGTACCAACTTTGGCTTTATGAATGGCTGTTCGGCTAGAGGCGTCATTGACCTGCC
Source organism: Streptococcus sanguinis (assembly GCF_020729725.1). GTDB lineage: Bacteria > Bacillota > Bacilli > Lactobacillales > Streptococcaceae > Streptococcus > Streptococcus sanguinis_V. The sequence goes on from NZ_JAJEPA010000021.1 coordinate 35,153, forward strand.
ACAGGTAACTTCCTATGACTATGATGCTCTACTCGATGAGCGTGGCAATCCGACGGACAAGTACTATGCAGTCCAGAGAATGCTGAAAGAGTATTATCCAGAGTATCCACAGATGGAGCCACTGGTGAAAGAGTCTTTTGAGTTTAGGAATATCCCGCTCAGTCAGAAGGTCAGTCTCTTTGAGACACTGCCTGACTTGGCAGAGCCTATCGAAAGTCTCTATCCGATGAAGATGGAGGAGCTGGGGCAAAATGTCGGCTACTTGCTCTATCGGACTTGGGCTAGTTGGGATGCTAATCAGGAAAGGCTCCGTGTCATTGACGGGCGCGACCGTATGCAGCTCTATGTGGACGGTCAGCACATGGCAACCCAGTACCAGACAGAAATCGGTCAGGATATCATGGTGGACGGCCAGAAAAAGGCAGGGCACCAACTTGACATTCTGATGGAAAATATGGGCCGGGTCAATTATGGGCACAAACTCTTGGCAGATACCCAGCAGAAGGGCATTCGTACGGGTGTCTGCAAGGATCTGCACTTCCTGCTTGACTGGCAGCATTACCCATTGCCGCTGGATCATCCAGAAAAGATCGACTTTTCGAAAGGGTGGCAGGAAAACCAACCAGCTTTCTATGCTTTTGACTTTAAAATGAAAGCGCTTAAAGATACTTATCTGGATCTGTCCGACTTTGGCAAGGGGGTCGTCTTTGTCAACGGTGTCAGCATTGGCCGTTTCTGGAATGTCGGACCGACCCTATCGCTCTATATCCCGCATAGCTTGCTCAGAGAAGGCGACAATCGCATCATTATCTTTGAGACAGAAGGGATCTACAGCGAAACCATTCACTTAGTTAACAAACCTACATTTAAAACAATAAAGGGGGAAAATCTATGACAATAGTAGGTGCACGTATCGATGGACGTTTGATCCATGGACAGGTAGCCAATCTTTGGACTACCAAGCTTAACATTTCACGCATTATGGTGATTGACGATGAGGTAGCTGAAAATGCTATCGAAAAGAGCGGGCTCAAGCTCGCAACGCCAGCTGGTGTGAAACTTAGTGTCTTGCCAATCGCTAAGGCAGCAGAAAATATCTTGGCCGGCAAGTATGATTCACAGCGACTCTTGATTGTCGCTCGCAAGCCAGACCGCTTCCTGCGGTTGGTCGAAGCTGGTGTTCCTCTGGAAACGCTGAACGTTGGCAATATGTCTCAGTCAGACGAAACTCGCTCCATTACCCGCTCTATCAACGTGGTAGATGCAGATGTTGAAGCCTTTCACAAGCTGCACGAAAAAGGAGTCAAACTGACAGCGCAAATGGTTCCCAACGATCCGGTTGAGGACTTCATGAAGTTATTAAAATAAGACAAAATTTTAGGAGGACATTGTTATGATACAATGGTGGCAAATTTTACTACTCACTTTGTACTCAGCTTATCAAATCTGTGATGAGTTGACCATCGTTTCGTCAGCAGGATCCCCTGTATTTGCTGGTTTCATTACTGGCTTGATTATGGGTGATTTGACGACTGGTTTGTTTATCGGTGGTAGCCTGCAATTATTCGTTCTTGGTGTAGGGACATTTGGTGGGGCTTCTCGTATTGATGCAACATCAGGTGCCGTTTTGGCGACAGCCTTCTCTGTAGCACAAGGCATTAAGCCAGAGTTGGCTATTGCGACAATCGCAGTACCAGTAGCAACTTTGTTGACATACTTCGATATCTTAGGTCGCATGACAACGACTTATTTCGCACACCGTGTGGATGCAGCAGTTGAACGCTTCGACTATAAAGGTATTGAACGCAACTATCTCTTAGGTGCCCTTCCTTGGGCTCTGTCTCGTGCCCTGCCAGTCTTTCTGGCTCTGGCTTATGGTGGAACATTTGTTCAAGCGATAGTAGATGGTGTTGCTGGTGTGAAATGGCTGGCTGCAGGCTTGACACTGGCTGGTCGTATGCTTCCAGGGCTCGGGTTCGCTATCTTGCTTCGTTACCTTCCAGTTAAACGTAATCTTCACTACTTAGCTCTTGGTTTTGGCTTGACGGCTATGCTGACTGTGCTTTACTCAAACATTCAAACTTTGGGTGGTGCTGTATCTAGCATTGTTGGAACTCTTCCAAAAGATGCTGCGATCACATTTGCCAACAACTTCAAAGGTTTGTCTATGATTGGTGTAGCTATCTTTGGTGTCTTCCTTGCAGTACAGCATTTCAAATACAGCCAAAGAACAGTAGCTGCTACTCCAGCTGCTAGCACAAACTCAGAAAGTGAGGAAATCGAAGATGACGAACTCTAATTACAAATTAACAAAAGAAGATTTTAAACAAATCAATAAACGCAGCTTGTTCACTTTCCAATTAGGCTGGAACTACGAGCGGATGCAAGGTTCTGGCTATCTCTACATGCTCTTGCCTCAGCTGCGCAAAATGTACGGAGACGGCACACCAGAATTGAAAGAAATGATGAAATTGCATACGCAATTCTTCAATACATCACCTTTCTTCCACACCATTATTGCAGGTTTTGACCTAGCTATGGAAGAAAAAGACGGTGTTAAATCAAAAGATGCGGTCAATGGTATCAAGACAGGTCTTATGGGGCCGTTTGCTCCTCTTGGAGACTCTATCTTTGGCTCTCTTGTGCCAGCCATCATGGGATCTATCGCTGCTACCATGGCTATCGCAGGCCAGCCTTGGGGAATTTTCCTTTGGATTGCTGTAGCAGTTGCTTATGACATTTTCCGTTGGAAACAGTTAGAATTCGCCTACAAAGAAGGGGTTAATCTCATCACCAACATGCAAAGTACTTTGACAGCTCTTGTTGAAGCGGCTTCTGTATTGGGTATCTTTATGGTGGGTGGTTTGATTGCTACTATGATCAACTTTGAAGTATCCTGGGTATGGAACATCGGTGAAAAAGCTATTGATTTCCAAGACATGATGAATCTGATTTTCCCACGTTTGATTCCAGCAGTCTTTACAGGCTTTATCTTCTGGCTCTTGGGTAAGAAAGGAATGAACTCTACCAAGGCTATCTTCATTATCATTATCATGGCAGTAAGCTTCTCTGCTATCGGCTACTTCCTGCTGGGACAAGTACCAGAGTAATGGAGTGATTTATGAGTAAGAAATTAGTTTTAGTCAGCCATGGTCGCTTTTGTGAAGAGCTGAAAACCACTACGGAAATGATTATGGGGCCTCAAGAAGACATCCATGCAGTAGCCCTGCTTCCGGAGGAAGGTCCAGAAGACTTCGCAGCCAAATTCTTAGAAACGGTCAAAGATTTTGAGGATTACTTGGTTTTTGCGGATCTCTTGGGGGGCACTCCTTGTAATGTAGTCAGCCGCTTCATTATGGAAGGACAGGATATCGAGCTTTATGCGGGGGTCAATCTGCCCATGGTCATTGAGTTTATTAACGCATCTTTGACAGGAGCAGAAGTCAGCTATCCATCCAAAGCAGCAGAGAATATTGTTAAGGTCAATGATGTCTTGGCTGATCTAATGGATGATGAAGATGAATAAAAGCTTGAACAGCCACTTCTAGTTAGGTCAAGTCCTTGCGCTGTCAGCAGATGGGAGACTGATGATAGCTGAGGATTGACCACAGTGGTTGATTCAAGCATACTGGTCTAAGAGGAATTTGGGAGATGCCTCTTGGCCTAGGGAAATGGATGGTTCAGCATTGCAAAATGCAGTCGCTGTCTGGTTTGAAAAAGCTTGTTAAAAGCATATTTCAAGCCTAGCCATCGTCGCGGGGGTGGGACAGCGAGCCGAAAATCTTGGATTTTCTGGATTTCTGTCTCGCTCCCCCTTTTTTCAAAATAATGGAAAGGAATGAGAAAGAGAATGTTAGATTATTCACAGGAAGAATTGCAGCGTCTGGGGGCTGACATCACAACGAGAGAAATCTATCAGCAGCCTGAGGTTTGGCAGGAAGCCTTTAACAGTTACAAGGCTCAAGCCACAGCTATCGCTGCTTTTCTGAAAAAAATCGAGAACAAACATGACTACATCAAGGTCATTTTTTCCGGAGCTGGCTCATCAGCCTATGTCGGAGATACTTTGACTCCTTATTTTAGGCAGATTTATGATGAGCGCAAATGGAATTTCAACGCCATTGCAACGACAGATATCGTGGCCAACCCCTTGGTGCATCTGAAGAGAGAAGTACCGACGGTACTGGTTTCCTTTGCCCGCAGCGGAAATTCCCCAGAAAGTGTAGCGACCGTGGACTTGGCCAAGCAGTTGGTAGATGACTTGTACCAGATTACCATTACTTGTGCTGTCCAAGGCAAGCTAGCCCAGCAGGCCCAAGGTGATGAAAAGAATCTTTTGCTCCTGCAGCCGGAAGCTTCTAATGATGCTGGCTTTGCCATGACCTCTAGCTTCAGCTCTATGATGCTGACAGCCCTTTTGGTCTTTGACCGGGCTGAACTAGACCAGAAGGAAGCTAAGGTTGCGGCTTTGATTCAGCTCAGTCAAGATGTTTTAGGCCGCGTTGCAGATGTGCAGCAGCTGGTTGATTTGGATTTCAGTCGGGTCATTTATCTGGGGGTAGGGCCTTTCTTTGGTTTGGCACATGAAGCCCAGCTTAAGATTTTAGAGTTGACAGCCGGCCAAATTGCGACCATGTACGAAAGCCCAGTCGGTTTCCGGCATGGACCTAAGTCGCTGATTAACCAAGACACCGTCGTTCTGGTCTTTGGTTCGGCAGATGCCTATACCAAGGCTTATGATTTGGATTTGGTGCGGGAAGTGGCTGGTGACGGGATTGTCCGCAGGCTGGTGATGCTGACTGACCGGGAGGAGCAGTTGGAAGGAGTCGAGCAAGTAGTGCTAAGTACCCAAGAGCCTCTGGGAGATAGCTATCGCATCTTCCCTTACATTGTTTACGCTCAGCTCTTTGCCCTCTTGTCCTCGCTCAAGGTCAAAAACCGTCCAGATACACCGTCTCCGACAGGCACGGTCAATCGTGTAGTACAGGGAGTTATCATTCACCCTTTTGGGCAGTAAGAAAAGGAAAAGTTATGGAGAAATTACAAATCAGTCACAAAAAAGTGAGCCATTTGAAAAAACTATCAAACGAGCAGGGGATTATCGGGGCTTTGGCCATTGACCAGCGTGGCTCGCTCAAGAAAATGCTGGCCAGCGGAGAAGATGCGCCATCTGGTGACCAAGCTCTGGTTCAGTTTAAAGAATTAATCTCTAGTCAGCTGACGCCCTATGCCAGCTCCATCCTGTTGGATCCGGAGTTCGGTCTGCCAGCAGCCGAGCTGCGAGCTGCGTCCTGTGGGCTAATAGTGGCCTATGAGAAGACTGGCTATGATGTGACAGCCGAGGGCCGCCTGCCGGACTTGCTACCAAACTGGTCAGCTAGTCGCATCCGAGACATGGGCGCAGATGCCGTCAAGGTCTTGATTTACTATGATGTAGACGACAAACCAGAAATCAACGACATCAAGCAGGCCTGGGTTGAGCGCGTGGGCAGTGAATGCTTAGCTGAGGATATTCCCTATTTTCTGGAGATTCTGACCTATGATGCGAAGAGTGACAGTGTCTTGGACGCTAACTATGCCAAGCTTAAGCCGCATAAGGTCAACGAGGCAGTCAAGCTCTTTTCAGATCCCCGTTACCATGTAGATGTCTTAAAGGTTGAAGTGCCGGTCAATATGAACTTTGTCGAGGGCTTCACCAAAGAAGGAGTTGAGCCAGTCTACAGCGTGACGGAAGCCCGAACTTTCTTTAAAGAACAGTCAGATGCGACGCACTTGCCTTTCATCTTCCTCAGCGCTGGTGTCAGTGCCGAGCTTTTCCAAGAAACGCTGCGGCTAGCCCATGAAGCGGGCTCACAGTTTAACGGAGTTCTGTGCGGACGGGCTACCTGGAAGGATGCAGTCTCAGTCTTTGCCCAAGAGGGAGCTGCCGCGGCTCAAGTATGGCTGGACGAGACAGGCCGTCAGAATATCGAGGATCTTAATCAAGTCTTGCGCCAAACAGCTGTGTCTTGGGTGGACAAGCTTGACCTGCCTTTTGAAGACAGGACTTGGCAAGTTCGTGATTTTTAATAGGATAGATAAAAGAGGTTTGGTATGAAATCTTACCGAGAATCCATTTTTGGAAAGCTGGGAAGTCAAGAGATTCTAGCTTACACTTTTGAAAACGATCGAGGTTATCGTCTGATAGTCATGAACTACGGAGCAACCGTCATCAAGTATGTCACTCCTGATAAAAATAATCACTTTGACAATATCGTCGTTGGCTTTGATCAGTTTGAGGATTATATTGGGAACAGCCCTAAGCACGGAGCCAGTATTGGTCCGGTGGCTGGGCGTATTGCCGGAGCAACTTTTGAGCTAAATGGCCAGACCTTTCAGCTAGAGGTCAATAATGGCCTAAACTGCAACCATAGTGGCTCCAGCGGCTGGGATAGTACGGTTTTTGAAGTAGAGGAAGTCAGCAATGACGGACTCACCTTTTATACAGAGCGAACTGATGGGACTGGCGGCTTTCCGGGCAATCTGAAAATCTGGATTTCCTATACCCTGACAGAGAAGGGCGAGCTGGAAATCTCTTATCAGGTACAGACTGATCAGGATACCTTGGTCAATCCGACCAACCACAGCTATTTCAACCTGTCTGGTCGTTTCAATCAACCGATAGATGATCATATCCTGCAGCTCAATACTGATGGTGTCTATCCTATCGCAGCTGACGGCCTTCCTGAAAAAAAGGCTGATGCAGAGCGTGACTTTGTCAAGAAGCTGGCCAAGGGCGCTGCCCTTAAAGAAATTTTCGCTGCGACTGATGAGCAAATCCAGCTGGTATCTGGCTTGGATCATCCCTTTGCGTTAAAACCAAGCCGAGACCAGGCAGGCACGCTCTATTATCCAGCATCGGGCCGTCGCCTGACCATTCAAACTCAGGCGCCCTGCCTAGTGATTTATTCAGCGAATTGCGTGGATGATTCTATTCGGTTTGACGGACAGCCTATGATTCAGCATAATGGCTTGGCTCTGGAAGCTCAGGCCCTGCCGGATGCCATTCACAGTAGCCAGCAGTCAGATGTCATTCTCAAGGCCGGTCAGATTTTTACCAGCAGGACAGTGTATTTTGCTGATGTACCAGCAACTTTATAAAGAAACAATCGCGAAAGAGCACAAAAAACGGCAGTACCTCCTTCTGCCGTTTTTCTTGGTCCAGTTTTCAGAGACTATGTTTTCATAAGTAGCTAATCTTAAGCAAGGAAAAAGGCTCCACTATCAAAAGCAAAATCTTTTTTGCTAACTGAATTTTACTTTAAGTTTTTCTTAAGCTAAGGCTGCTATACTTATTCTTATCAAATGAAGCCCCCTAACTTTGTTTGATAATCCTAAACTTTTTCATAATAATCTCCCATAAAGGCCACCCAATCCGGTGGTCTTTTTTTGCTCAAATTTTAGAATAAGACAGGATGTTTATCGGATTGTAACTCAAATGTTAAATTTTAAAGGATACGTTATACAAAGTTAAGGTTTCTTTAAGTTAGGGGCAGTATACTATGAGTATCAAATGAAGACCTCCTAACTTTATTTGATAGAAATCCTAAACTTTTTCATAATAATCTCCCATAAAGGCCACCCAATCCGGTGGTCTTTTTTTGTGTTCAGACGCGAATTAGATTTGCTTCCTCGGCTTTATTTTCTGCTATAATAGTTCTATGAGTAGAATTTTAGATAATGAATTAATGGGCGATGAGGAATTAGTGGAGCGCACCTTGCGTCCCCAGTATTTACAGGAGTATATCGGTCAGGACAAGGTCAAGGACCAGCTGAAGATTTTTATTGAAGCGGCTAAGCTGAGGGATGAGGCGCTGGATCATACCCTGCTTTTTGGCCCTCCAGGTCTTGGGAAGACGACCATGGCCTTTGTTATTGCCAATGAACTAGGCGTTAATCTCAAGCAAACTTCAGGTCCGGTGATTGAGAAATCTGGTGATTTGGTTGCGATCTTAAATGACCTTGAGCCGGGTGATGTCCTCTTTATAGATGAGATTCACCGCTTGCCAATGGCAGTAGAGGAAGTGCTGTACAGCGCTATGGAAGACTTTTACATCGACATTATGATTGGCTCAGGTGAGACCAGTCGCAGCGTCCATCTGGATTTGCCGCCTTTCACTCTGATTGGGGCGACCACTCGGGCAGGCATGCTGTCCAATCCTCTGCGGGCTCGCTTTGGGATTACCGGTCACATGGAGTATTATGAAGCTGGCGACCTGACTGAAATCGTTGAGCGCACGGCAGAGATTTTTGAGATGGATATTACTCACGAGGCTGCGAAGGAGCTGGCTCTGCGTAGCCGAGGCACACCGCGGATTGCTAACCGTTTGCTCAAGCGGGTGCGGGACTACGCGCAGATTATGGGCAATGGCCTGATTGATGATAAGATAACCGACCAGGCTCTCTCCATGCTGGATGTGGACCAGGAAGGTCTGGATTACGTGGACCAGAAGATTTTGAAGACTATGATAGAGGTCTACGGTGGCGGTCCAGTGGGACTGGGAACCCTCTCGGTCAATATTGCTGAGGAGCGTGAAACAGTGGAGGACATGTATGAGCCTTACCTAATTCAGAAAGGCTTTGTCATGCGGACACGGACTGGGCGCGTGGCTACCCGCAAAGCCTATGAGCATTTAGGATATGAGTATATGAAGGAATGATGACAGAAAAGGAGATTTTAGACCGATTAGGTCAAGATCCAGACATCCGAGCAATTTTGGAAATTATTCGCAGTCTGGAGCTCAAGGATTCTTGGTTAGCAGCTGGATGTGTGAGGAATTTTATCTGGAATATGCTGTCAGAGCGACCAGGTTTTGATTCAGAGACGGATGTAGATGTCATTTTCTTTGACCCGAGTTATGCTGAAGCAGAGACGACAGATCTGGAAGCCAAGCTCAAGGCAGACTGGCCACAGTATCGATGGGAACTGAGAAATCAAGCCTATATGCACCGCCATAGTCCTGGAACAGCACCTTATAAAAATGCTTGCGAAGCTATGAGTAAGTATCCTGAGCGCTGCACAGCTATCGGCCTGCGCTTGCTGGCAAATGACAAACTGGAACTTTTTGCTCCCTATGGTTTGGAGGATATCTCAAACTTTCAGGTTAGACCGACTCCTCATTTTCTTGACAATAAGGAGCGCCAGCGTGTCTATGCTGAGCGCTTGGCTAAGAAGAATTGGCAGAAACGCTGGCCACAGCTGGAATGTCATTGTCTTGATAAATAAGTACAAGATAAGAGTAAAATGTTTAAGTTATTTTAAGGAAGTTTTAAGAAATGGATATTATACTATAACCAAGTTAAGAAATTAACTTAACTCCTAAAACTTTTTTCTTTTTAAAAAATAATCTCCCTACAAAAAGCCACCAAACGGTGGTTTTTTGCTATTTTCAGACATGAGAGGGGCAGGGCTTGCCAGTTTTCAACGAGAATCAGGAAACTGTAAACGATTCAGGGCTAGTTTTTGCCATTATTTTGTTATAATAGATAGCGAGGTATTGTATGAAGAAAATTGTATTTGTATGTTTGGGCAATATCTGCCGTAGTCCGATGGCAGAGTTTGTCATGAAGAGTTTAACAGACCAACTGAAAATCGAGAGCCGGGCAACCTCGAGCTGGGAGCACGGCAATCCCATTCATCGGGGAACACAGGCTATTTTTAAGAAATATGCCATTGCTTATGATAGGAACAAGACTTCTCAGCAGATTTCGGCAGCGGATTTTGCGGATTTTGACTATGTCATCGGTATGGATGAAAGCAATGTCCGAGATTTGAAGCGGATGGCGCCTGAGGATTTTCAGTATAAAATTTATCAGTTTGAGGAAGAAAGTGTGCCAGATCCTTGGTACACAGGAGATTTTGACCAAACCTATGATTTGGTCTTGGCTGGCTGCAAGAAGTGGCTAGAGCGTTTGGATGGATAGGAATATGGATAAAGTAAAAGAATTTTACGAAAAATACAAGGTCTATCTGACCCGGCAGAATTTAGAACTCTTGGCTGTCACGGTCATTGTGCTGTCAGCTATTCTAGTCTTTACCTCGGGGATTCCTGGTAAGGGCGTTTTAACGCTGGATCAGGGTAAGATCAAGTATGACGGGACCTTGGTTCGCGGGAAGATGAACGGTCAGGGGACTATGACTTTTCAAAATGGGGATAGTTATAGCGGTCAATTTCGCAATGGCATCTTTGATGGAAAAGGGACCTTTACCTCGCAGGCTGGCTGGAAATATGAAGGGGACTTCAGCAAGGGTCAGGCCGACGGACAAGGAAAGCTAACGACAGAAGGCAATGTCGTTTATGAAGGAACGTTTAAACAAGGAATTTATCAAAATGCGCATTAAATGGTTTTCGCTCGTCAGAATCACGGGACTGCTTCTAGTTCTGCTTTATCATTACTTCCAGGGCGTTTTCCCTGGCGGTTTTATTGGTGTGGATATCTTCTTTACCTTTTCTGGCTTCTTGATTACCGCTCTGCTTATTGACGAGTTTGCCAAGAAGAAAGAAATCGATATCCAAGGCTTTTTCAAACGACGTTTTTATCGGATTGTACCGCCTCTGGTCTTTATGATTTTGGTCGTTATGCCCTTTACTTTCTTAATCCGTAAGGATTTTGTGGCTGGGATTGGGACGCAGATTGCGGCTGCTTTGGGCTTTGTGACCAACTTTTATGAAATGCTCTCAGGTGGCAGTTATGAGAGTCAGTTTGTGCCGCACATCTTGATTCACACTTGGAGTCTGGCTTTAGAAGTGCACTATTATGTTCTGTGGGGATTGGCCGCTTGGGGCTTGGGCAAGGTTGCCAAGTCAACGGCTCGCTATCGCGGTATGATTGCGCTGGTTTCTGCAGGTCTCTTTTTAGTCAGCTTTGTATCAATGTTTGCTGGCGCTTTAACCACTAAGAATTACTCCGATATTTATTTCTCAAGTTTGACCCATGTCTTTCCTTTCTTTGCAGGAAGCATTCTGGCTACCTTGTCTGGTGTCGGCCATGTCAGCAGTCGCTTTAAGCTGCTGGAGGAAAAGCTGGATCTCAAGCAAGTGCTAGGAATCATGGGGGGCAGCGCTGCTGTTTTGCTTTTGCTCAGTTTCCTGCTCAAGTTTGACAATCTTTGGACCTACCTGGTAGGATTCTTGATTTCAACTATCTTGGCCTGTCTGATGATTTTTGCTGCTAGGATGCTGCATGACAAGCTTCCTGATGTGAAGGAACCTAGCCTTATCAACTTTATCGCAGATACCAGCTATGGTGTTTATCTCTTCCACTGGCCATTCTATATTATCTTTACCCAGCTGATGAGTAACGGCTTGGCTGTTCTCTTGACCACGTTGCTGTCTCTTACTTTTGCAGCCTTGTCTTTCTATATCTTGGAGCCAACTCTGGCTGGTCGTCAGCCGGTTATCATGGGAACCAAGATGGATCTGTCATCTCTTACCAGACCAATCTTTTACAGCATGATTCCGCTGACTTTGATTATGTTCTTTATCTCGGTGACAGCACCAAAGGTAGGAGCTTTTGAGGAAAGTTTGATTGTTAATGCTCTGAATCAAGTGGACAATAAGATGCAGACAACTCGGAGTCAGGTTGATCAGTCCAAGGCGACTGAGTACAATGTGGCGGACGGAATTACCATGATTGGTGACTCGGTTGCCCTGCGCTCAAGCGATCAATTGCAGCAGATCTTGCCAGGAATCGAGCTAGATACTGTCGTTAGCCGCAGTCTGAGCACAGGCTTAGAGGTCTACAAGACAGATATTGCTAATAGAGTGCTGAAGAAGCAGGTTGTCCTGGCTCTCGGGACCAATTCGTCTGGTTATTCGAATGAGCTTTTGGATGAGTATGTTTCCAGCCTGCCTAAGGGGCATCAACTGATCCTCGTGACTCCTTATGACGGTCGTTCAGAGGGCGGCGTCTTGGCCCAGCAGCGGGAGTATGAGCTAGAATTAGCCAAGAAGTATGACTATGTCTTTGTGGCCGACTGGCATCAAACTGCTATCGAAAATCCGCAGATTTGGGAAGGGACAGACTATGTCCACTTTGGCTCAAACTCAGAGTCCATCATTGAAGGGGGAACTCTCTATGCCAATACCATTAAGCAAGCCATAGATGAAGCAAATTCTGGTAATGTGAAACCATAAATTCCAAAAGGAGAAGCAATAATGGGACAAATTAAATCGAGCGCTATTTCAGCTGGTTCTGCTATCAGCGAGCTAGTTGGAGTTGATACTAGCAATGCACAAAATCAACAAGTCGAATTTTCCTATACAACAGGGATTGCTGGGATGGAAGCTGGCCGTCAGGCCTGCAATCAAATGCTACAGGCTGTCAGTGACTTCAGCTCAGCTGTTCTGACTCAGGCCAATAAATTTCCAGAAATTGCTGCAAAAATTGAGAAACGCGATATAGAGGAAGCCAAGCGCTGGGAGAGTTGAGATGAAGGCAGATAAAAGCGAAAAAGAACGCCAGGCACTTTACGAAAAAATCCTCAAAGTCGACCAAAAAGAAGACGAATTTATGACGATGAAACGTCAATACGAGATTTCCCTGGCGAATTTTGCGACGGATTTCCAATACTTGACGACCCGAATGGAACATCTTCTTTATGAACACCCTCAAAGCTCTGCTGCCCTCAGTCGTGATTTATCAGAAACTCAGTATCTTAACCGACAGGTTAAGAACTATGTGGATGTTCAGATGGATGAACTTGGAAAGCTCAGTCGTCAAACAAGAAAGACTATGGAAGAAGAGCGAGACAAACTGACCAAAGAAAGGAATAGTCTGCCATGGGAGTAAAATATAGTGCAGCAGATTCAGCCCAGCTTATCCAAGCGATGACCAGCAACCTTCAAGTAGCCAATCAAGTGACCGATCGTCTATCTAGTGGCTGCGACCATCTGATTGCCTCTTTGGAGTCGGGTGAGCTGCAGGGAGCGGCTTATACAGCGGGGAAAGGCTTATTTACTGAGGTAATCATCCCTGCCATCAAGAAGTTGCAAGAGGCTATTGATGATATTCAGGGAGAGCTTGCTTCCTATAAAAGTGCTGATTCCGAGGTGGCTGGATATGGCGAATTGGACTTGGATCTACTGAAGGAACAGCTGAAAATAAAAAATGAGCAACTGGCAAAAGTAGAAAAGCAGATTGCAGATAATCAAGATTTTTTCCGTAATGCAGGAGCTCTGCTGACAGGTAAGTTGGGAGACCTTTTATCTCAGACATCTGCTTTAATGGAAGTTGAAACTCAACTAAATATCGGTATTCGAGAAATTCAAGAAAAAATAGACAAACTGGAATGGTTTGTGGATCAGGTGTCCCAGTATTTCACAGATAGTCTGCAGGTTTTGGGTTTAGCTATCCAAGGAGCGACGCAGCTTAGTCAGGTATTGGTAGACAGTGAGGGTAATTACTCTACTGATGGTATAGATATGAGTTGGTCTACTAAGATGAAGGCTCAGAAGATTCAGACTATTTCGAAGAAAAAATATCTAGAGCCTAAAGAACGATTGATTCAAGAAGCTTCTCGGAATATGATGCTATCGGATGAAGGGGATGCCTATTATCGTAGTCAACTCAAGGAAAAGTTAAAGGGGAAACCGCGTTCAGAATGGGATAAGATTGTTGATGATTATAACCATACTCTAAAAATTGACAATGAAGGCAATATAATTGATGTAATTGATTATAGTGATTATGATGGTTCTTTCTACGTTGTAAATAAGAATGGTCGTTACGATGAACAGTATACTAACCAGATCAATGAGGAATTACATAAACTAGAAGCGGAAAATGCTGAAGCTAATTTAGGAGCAGTGGCTCAGGGGCTTGTAGAAATTTTAGCTGGTATTGGTGTTTACTTTGGAGGAACAGTTGCTGAGGCTGTAGGTTTATTCTTTGGACTAGAATCTGCTGGAACTTCTGCAATTGCTGGTATAGCAGCGGCTGATTTGAGCTATGCTTTTGGCGAAAGTTTAGTACTAGATGGTGCCAGAAATATAGGTACAGCTATTGTTAAAACGAATATAGCCAATGGTAAAATCAGCCTAAATACAGCTAGCAACTATGACAGCTGGCAGGCAAATAAACCGACGAGTAAGACCATTTCTGGCAGGGGTGGTAAACTAATTGAAGCCCGAGTAGGAAATCGAAAAGTGAAACTTCGTGTAGATTGGGAGCCAACTAGTGGTTCGAATGGTGAAGGAGTATTCCAGGTTCAATCTGGAAGTGGTAAATCGGGGTATGGAGTGAATGAGCATATTGACATTAAGAATATTTACAATAAAAACTCAATATGGGATTGGATTAACACTAATGATAACTTAAAAAACCTTAATAAAACTGTTAAAGAAGAAATCTTCAATAGAATTTGGAAAACTTATCAAAATAATTACTGAAATTAGGAGGGAATATGAAACTATATATTAAAAGTGATTTTACGAAAAAAATAGACTTCACAACTAGAGAGCTTGTTTGGAAGATGTGGTTTAAGGAACGGAATGGCAAGAAAATAAGTTTCTCCAATGTTGGTGATGATGCTATGTTACAGGATGATTTTTACTTTGGTGTTCGGTTACACAAATGGTCTTCAGTTGACGAAAGATGGGATAAGGCTCCTTTTATAATTCCTAGTAATCCTTGGTTGTCTTTGGAATATGAGAGTATAACACTTGAATTTGAAAAAACTTTCATTACAGAGTGGAGAGAACGTGGAGATTATCTACGTATCGCAACATCCCATATAGATGTTTTAACAGTAGACAAACGCGCTTTATACGTTATGGCAGTCGAGGTTGCGAGAGCAATTGATGGACAACTTAGTGAGGATGACAAAGAGACCTGGGTGGATGTAGAGACTTTTAAGGAGCTACATAAGGATGTTCTTTCACTGACTTATGATGAAGCGGTTGAAATTAGTTTGGAAGAATTAAAGACAATGGTACCAGTAAGAGACCCTCTATGGGAAGAGGAAGAACGTCTTCGTGAAGAATATATACAAATCCATGGTGAACGTGTTTATGACGACGAGGAAGACGAGTGAGACTATATATTAAAAGTGATTTTAAGAAAAAAATAACCTTTACAACAAGAGAGTTGCTCTGGAAAATGTGGTTTAAGGAATGTCATGGTCATCCTATTACATACTCAAACGTCGGTGATGATGAGATGCTACAAGATGATTTCTTCTTTGGAGTTCAATTTGATAAATGGCGATTTAAGGATGAACGATGGAATCATATACCATACAACAAGAGCGACCCTTGGAATTCTTTTTCTGATGAAAATATTCAATTAGAATTTGAAAATGATTTTATTACTGATGGGAGAGAACGTGGCGAAAACCTTAGGATTGCGACCACCCATACGGACATTTTAACGATTGACAAACGTGCGATGTATGTCATGGCTGTCGAGGTTGCTGGTGCAATTGATGGGAAAATTAGTGAGGATGACAAAGAGACCTGGATTGATGTAGCGACTTTTAAGGAGTTGCACAAGGACGTATTATCACTAACCTACGATCAAGCAACTGATATCAGTGTGGAGGAACTGAAAAGTATGAAACCTGTAGAGGACCTTTTGTGGGATGAAGAGGAACGGCTTCATGAAGAATACATCAAAATCCATGGTGAACGAGTTTATGACGATGAGGAAGATGAGTGAGACTATACATTAAAGGCAACTACGAAGCTAATATCTATCAAGCTAGTATGGAATATCCTTGGAAAATGTGGTTCAAGGAACGTAAGGGAGTGAAAGTTGGTTTTTCTTACGCATGTGATGATGATTTTTATTTTAGCGTTAGTTTGGACAAATTTTCTTCAAATGATGAGCGTTGGGGAATGGCTGATTTTAGAATAGGAAAAGACTCTTGGGCGACTTTTAAGCGTGAAAATTTAAATCTAAATTTTGAAGATTCTTATGAAAGTGATGGGCGAGAAAAAGGAGACTATCTTCGAATAATCACGACTCATAAGGATATTCTAACGGTTGATAAGCGAGCTCTATATATCATGGCGATTGAAGTAGCATCTGTCATTGACGGTCAAATCAGCGAAGACGACAAAGAAACATGGCTGAGTATTGAAGAATTTAAAACGAAACATGCAGACCTGCTGAATTTGACCTACGACGAAGCAGTCGATATTAGTTTAGAAGAGATAAAGGTTATGAAAGCCATTGACGAGCCACTCTGGGAAGAATTGGATAGGAAGCGCGAGGAGTATATCCGAATTCATGGAGAGGTAGAGTTGGACGACGATGAGGAAGGCGAGTGAGAATTTATATAAAAGGCGATTACACCAAAGAAATTCCATTTGATTACTTAGAACTAGCGAAGAGAATGTGGTTTGATACTAAAGATGGTAAGCGAGTAGATTTTTCTTATTTTGGAAATACTCGCCCATTTAAAACAGACCCAACTATTCACTTAAAATTAAATAAGTGGATACATGATAATAGATGGAGTAATGTTCGGTTGAAAGAAGGGATTACCAACAAATTTGGAAGTCATGTATATGAAAACCTTGAATTAGATTTTGAAGATAATCCAGCAACAGACTATCGAGAAAAAGGAGACTGTCTACGTTTAGCTTCTACTCACCTTGATCTTCTAACTGTTGATAAACGTGCCTTCTATATTATGGCGATTGAAATTGCGACTGCTATTGATGGTCAGATTAGCGAAGATGATAAAGAGAGCTGGTTAAGTGTGGAGGAATTTAAAAAACGGCATGAAGATATCCTTTCGATGAGTTATGAACAGGCTAATGAGATGAGCCTTGAAGAAATTCCGTTTATGGATGATGTTCGAGATCCAGTTTGGGAAGAAGACGACCGCAGGAATGAAGAATACATCAAAATTCATGGTGAACGTGTTTATGATGACGATTGAGATTATTAAAAATGGGAATTAAGGTTCATCTTTTATAAGTTTATAAAGTAAAGATCAGCTCGGTTCGTCCGAGCTTTTTATATTTAAATAAAGAAAGCGCTTTCATATATTATGTGAAAGTAAAAGTATGTGAAATTTTTAAAATGTAAAAAATTTTTTCACAATAACTAAAAGAATAGACTGTAAAATAAGCGAATTTGTTATATAATTCACAAATTAATAGAAAAAAGTTTGTGAATGTTAAGTGAAAGTGTTTACAAAAGGTATTAAATAAGTTATAATTGAATTGTGAAATATTTAACAAAGGTTAGAGTTCTTCGTCTAACCTAAGGCAAAACCATTGGAGGAATAGAATGGCTGAAAAGAAGAAAACGGTAGAACAAGAAGACAAGGCTTTGGCAGCGCAAAAGCATGTCGATGAATTGGTGCAAAAAGGTCTGGTTGCACTAGAGGAAATGAGAAAGCTGAATCAGGAACAGGTGGACTACATTGTAGCCAAGGCCTCTGTAGCAGCTTTGGATGCTCACGGTGAGTTGGCTCTGCACGCTTATGAAGAAACAGGCCGCGGAGTTTTTGAAGACAAGGCAACTAAAAACCTTTTCGCCTGTGAGCACGTTGTGAATAATATGCGCCATACGAAGACTGTTGGCGTTATTGAAGAAGATGATGTAACTGGTTTGACCCTGATTGCGGAGCCAGTGGGTGTTGTCTGCGGAATTACTCCAACAACTAACCCAACTTCAACAGCTATTTTTAAGGCTTTGATTTCCTTAAAAACGCGTAATCCGATTATCTTTGCTTTCCACCCATCTGCTCAAGAATCTTCTGCCCATGCAGCACAAATCGTTCGTGATGCAGCGATTGCAGCAGGTGCGCCTGAAAACTGTGTGCAATGGATTACACAACCATCTATGGAAGCAACTTCTGCACTTATGAACCATGAAGGGATTGCAACAATCCTTGCGACAGGTGGTAATGCAATGGTGAAGGCAGCTTACTCATGTGGTAAGCCAGCTCTTGGGGTTGGTGCCGGAAACGTACCAGCTTATGTGGAAAAATCAGCTAATATCCGTCAAGCAGCGCACGATATCGTTATGTCTAAATCCTTTGACAATGGTATGGTCTGTGCTTCTGAGCAAGCCGTTATCATTGACAAGGAAGTTTATGATGAGTTTGTAGAAGAGTTCAAATCTTACCATACTTACTTTGTAAATAAGAAAGAAAAAGCTCTGTTGGAAGAATTCTGCTTCGGCGCTAAGGCAAACAGCAAGAACTGTGCTGGTGCTAAGCTCAATCCGGATATCGTTGGTAAGCCAGCTACTTGGATTGCAGAGCAAGCAGGCTTCAGCGTACCAGAAGATACGAATATCTTGGCCGCAGAGTGTAAAGAAGTTGGTGAAAAAGAGCCATTGACACGTGAAAAACTGTCACCTGTCATCGCTGTTCTCAAGTCTGAATCCCGTGAAGACGGTGTTGAAAAGGCTCGTCAAATGGTAGAATTCCATGGTCTTGGTCACTCAGCTGCTATCCATACAGCGGATGAAGAGTTGACCAAGGAATTTGGTAAGGCTGTTCGTGCCATCCGTGTTATTTGCAACTCACCTTCTACTTTCGGTGGTATCGGGGATGTTTATAATGCCTTCCTGCCATCACTGACTCTGGGCTGTGGATCTTATGGTCGCAACTCAGTTGGTGATAACGTTAGTGCTGTGAATCTCTTGAACATCAAAAAAGTAGGAAGACGTAGAAATAATATGCAATGGATGAAACTCCCTTCAAAAACTTACTTCGAGCGTGACTCTATCCAATACCTGCAAAAATGTCGTGATGTGGAACGTGTCATGATCGTTACAGACCATGCTATGGTAGAGCTTGGTTTCCTAGATCGTATCATCGAACAACTCGATCTTCGTCGGAATAAGGTTGTTTACCAAATCTTTGCGGACGTAGAGCCAGATCCAGATATCACAACCGTTGAACGTGGTACAGAGATTATGCGTACCTTCAAACCTGATACAATCATCGCGCTTGGTGGTGGTTCGCCAATGGACGCAGCTAAAGTAATGTGGCTCTTCTATGAGCAACCAGAAGTGGATTTCCGTGACCTTGTGCAAAAATTCATGGATATCCGTAAACGTGCCTTCAAATTCCCGTTGCTTGGTAAGAAGACTAAGTTTATCGCAATCCCTACAACATCTGGTACAGGTTCAGAAGTAACACCGTTTGCCGTTATCTCTGACAAGGCTAATAATCGCAAGTACCCAATCGCTGACTACTCTCTGACTCCAACTGTAGCCATCGTAGACCCAGCTCTGGTACTGACTGTTCCAGGATTTGTCGCAGCGGACACTGGTATGGACGTGCTGACTCACGCAACAGAAGCTTATGTATCTCAGATGGCCAGCGACTTTACAGATGGTTTGGCTCTCCAAGCAATCAAACTAGTCTTTGAAAACCTGGAAAGCTCTGTTAAGAACGCTGACTTCCACTCTCGCGAAAAGATGCACAATGCCTCTACTATCGCTGGTATGGCTTTCGCCAATGCCTTCCTGGGAATTTCCCACTCTATGGCTCATAAGATTGGTGCTCAGTTCCATACGATCCATGGTCGTACCAATGCAATCTTGCTGCCATACGTAATCCGCTACAACGGTACACGTCCAGCTAAGACAGCGACATGGCCTAAGTACAACTACTACCGTGCGGATGAGAAATACCAAGATATCGCACGCATGCTTGGACTCCCAGCTTCTACTCCGGAAGAAGGGGTTGAATCTTACGCAAAAGCTGTTTATGAACTGGGAGAACGTGTCGGTATCGAAATGAACTTCAAGGCTCAAGGTATTGACGAAAAAGAATGGAAAGAACATTCACGCGAATTAGCCTTCCTTGCCTATGAAGACCAATGTTCTCCAGCCAACCCACGCCTTCCAATGGTTGACCACATGCAGGAAATCATCGAAGATGCTTACTATGGCTACAAGGAACGCCCAGGACGCCGCAAATAAGCGGACAGCTTCCTAAAGCAATCATAAGACAATTTGTCGGTCATCCCCTGCCCTTTGGTAGGGGATATTTCTATGTGTCTTAGCTAGGCAAGACCGCAGGTCGCAGCTGAGCTTAGAGACATTGATGCTGAGGAGCGTAGTGACGTGAGCGCTAGGTTCCTAAATGAAAGGAGCTTGCTGGGGTAAAAAAACGTAAACCTTCTGACTACTTGTGATTGAGTGAGCTTTTGTGCTAAGATAAGGGGACAATGGAAAAAAGGAGAGCAATGTGATTTTTTTATCTTTGTGGGCTGGGCTGTTGAGTGGTCTTTGCTGGTTATTGGGGGATATTCTGCTGGTTGGCTTTGAGGTAGACAAGGAAAGCTATGCCTCTTTTACGGAGCAGAGTCGGATTGGCAATAAGAATCTGGCTATGCTGATGCTTTCTGGCTCTGTCAATCGGCTGCGTCTGGGCGCTCTGGTGGCTCACTTCTCAATCCCTCTTATGTTAGTCTCGCTTTATGCTCTCTTTGGTTTGACAAATAAGGGCTTGTGGGCCTATCTGTCAATAGCCTTGTTAGGCATTGGATTTGCCCTGTCGCCAGTGGCACATGTGGCTTTTTACTACGTTGGGATCATCAGCAAAAAGGCTTATAAACGAAGCAACGGACAGGTCTGCTCAGACGAAGACAGCGAGCTTATCAATGAAGCAGTCCTCTTTCTAGATATAACCTGGCGAACAGCTATCGCCCTGACCGGTCTAGGCTGGCTCGTTTACTCACTGCTAATAGTTACCGGTCAGACAATATTGCCTGCTTATCTGGGGCTGCTGACTCCTTTACCACTGAGTCTGTTGACTATCTTACTGGTAGAAAAGCTGAGAATCGGACGCCCCTACCTTAACGGAGCCGGCCTAAACATAGGATTTAGTTTGTTCTATTTACTGCTCCTGCTTCATATAGGTTCTTAGGCGATGAATCGGTAAAATTTCAGAAAAAACAGAAAATCTATATGTTAACCTATTGAAAAATTTCTATTTCTGTGGTATGATGAAAGAGGTTTCAAGAATCGTTGGGAGGATAAGACATGAAAAACCCTACTTTACTTAAAGAATGTTTACATTATCGCGGAAGAGATGAAATGCCCGACGATTTTGATACCTTTTGGAATAAACAAGTGGCGGAGGCTTGCTAATTGGCACTCTGCTGATTTAAATTTCAAATATGGGCTTTCAAATAAGCTGGTTGAGCATAGTGTTTGTTAACTTTTATTCCTTTAAGACTGAAGTCTACAAAACTGCTTCCCCCTGGGACTAGGCATTTGCCTAGTTCTTTTTAGTTGTAGAAAAATGTTGGAACAGCCACGAAAAAAATAAATACTTTAGCTATATTCGTCTGTATAAGTTTCAAACTGAGATAAAAAGTAATACCTAAAAGGAAAGTACTTTCTAAAAGTAAAATCATATTGAAACTAATTGCAATAAATGTTAAGATAATAAATGTAAAGGCTTACAATAAATAAGTAAGGAGGATAGGAATCAAATGGAAGAGTTGAGACATAAGTTAATTGTGTCGTGTCAGGCTCTACCAAACGAACCATTACATAGCGACTTTATCATGGCTCGTATGGCAGTGGCGGCCAAAGAAGGAGGTGCTAGCGGAATTCGGGCTAACTCGGTTATAGACATCAAGGCTATTAAAGAAGCGGTGGATTTGCCAGTTATTGGGATTATCAAGAGAGATTATCCAGATGCCCAAGCTTTTATTACACCAACTATAGCGGAAGTGGATGAGCTGATGGAAGCCCATCCGGAGATTATCGCTTTAGATGCGACAAATTCCAGCAGACCTCAAGGAGAGAGTTTAAAAGCATTTTTCCAGAAAGTGAAAGCAAAATATCCTCAGCAGCTTTTGATGGCTGATTGTTCAACTCTTGACGAGATGCTGGAAGCTGATCGAATGGGATTTGATTTTATTGGAACAACCTTGGTGGGCTATACTAATCAGAGCCAGGGAGATAAGATTGAAGCCAATGACTTTGAAATCATCCGAAAAGCTTTAGCTGAGATTCAGCACCCTCTGATTGCTGAGGGGAATATTGATAGCCCTGAAAAGGTGAAAAGGGTTCTAGAGCTGGGAGCCTTTAGTGTGGTAGTTGGATCTGCCATTACACGGCCGCAGCTGATTACAAGGAAGTTTGCAGACGCAACGAAAGAATAGAAAAGAGGAAGAATATGTCAAAATTAGAAAAATATGAAGGTGTCATTCCAGCTTTTTATGCTTGTTATGATGAAGCAGGAGAAGTAAGCCCAGAACGTGTTCGTTCTTTGACTCAGTACTTTATTGATAAGGGAGTTAAGGGTGTCTATGTTAATGGTTCTTCTGGTGAGTGTATTTACCTCAGTGTAGCAGACCGGAAATTAATTTTGGAAAATGTCATGGAAGTGGCTAAGGGCAAGCTGACAGTTATCGCTCATGTGGCTTGCAATAACACTAAGGACAGTGTGGAACTGGCTAAGCATGCTGAAAGTTTGGGTGTTGATGCCATCGCTGCTATTCCTCCTATTTACTTCCGTTTGCCGGACTATTCTATCGCTAAGTACTGGAACGATATGAGTGCAGCGGCTCCGAATACTGACTTTGTCATCTACAATATTCCGCAGCTGTCTGGAACGACCCTGACACCAGCCCTCTATGCAGAAATGCGTAAAAATCCACGAGTTATTGGGGTTAAAAACTCTTCTATGCCGACTCAAGACATTCAAATCTTTGTAGCTGATGGAGGAGATGACCATATTGTCTTTAATGGACCAGATGAACAGTTCATCAGTGGTCGTGTTATTGGCGCAAAAGCTGGAATTGGTGGGACTTATGGGGTGATGCCTGATTTGTTCTTGAAATTGAATGAATTAATCAAACAATCCGATTTTGAAACAGCTAAAGAATTGCAATATGCAATCAATGATGTCATTTATAAAATGGTCAGTGGTCGAGCAAATCTTTATGCAGTGATCAAAGAAATTCTACGTCTAAATGAAAAATTAGATCTTGGTTCTGTAAGAGAACCACTAGAACCTTTGCATGAAGAAGATCTGGTAATTGCAAAAGAAGCAGCAGAACTTATTCAACAAGCACGAAAAGAATTTTTATAATAAATAAAATCAATATGGAGATATGCTATGGGCACAACAGGATTTACAATAATTGACTTAATTATCTTGATTGTTTATTTACTTGCGGTGTTGGTTGCAGGTATCTATTTCTCTAAAAAAGAGATGAAAGGAAAAGAGTTCTTTAAAGGAGATGGTTCGGTTCCTTGGTATGTTACTTCGGTATCCATTTTTGCCACAATGCTCAGTCCGATTTCCTTCTTGGGACTCGCTGGTAACTCTTATGCAGGTAGCTGGATTTTATGGTTTGCTCAATTAGGGATGGTTGTAGCTGTTCCACTGACAATTCGTTTTATCTTACCTATCTTTGCACGGATAGACATCGATACGGCATATGATTACTTGGATAAACGTTTTAATTCTAAAGCACTTCGTATTATTTCAGCACTCTTGTTTATTATTTATCAATTGGGGCGTATGTCTATCATTATGTACCTCCCATCAGCTGGTTTATCAGTATTGACAGGAATTGACATCAATATTTTGATTATTTTGATGGGTGCAATTGCAATTGTTTATTCTTATACTGGTGGTCTAAAATCCGTATTATGGACAGACTTTATTCAAGGTGTGGTTCTGATTAGTGGTGTCGTTGTAGCTTTATTTGTACTGATGGCTAATATTAAAGGTGGATTTGGTGCAGTAGCAGAAACATTAGCAAACGGGAAATTCCTTGCTGCAAATGAAAAACTTTTCGATCCTAACTTGCTTTCAAACTCCATCTTCTTAATTGTGATGGGTTCAGGCTTTACAATCTTGTCTTCCTATGCTTCATCTCAAGATTTGGTTCAACGTTTTACTACAACACAAAATATTAAGAAACTTAATAAAATGTTGTTCACAAATGGTGTCTTGTCACTTGCAACTGCAACAGTCTTTTACTTGATCGGTACAGGCTTGTACGTATTCTATCAAGTACAAAATGCAGGTAGTGCAGCTAGCAATATCCCTCAAGACCAAATCTTTATGTACTTTATTGCATACCAGTTACCAGTAGGTGTCACAGGTTTGATCTTGGCAGCGATTTATGCAGCAGCTCAATCAACTATTTCAACAGGTTTGAACTCTGTTGCAACTTCATGGACATTGGATGTTCAAGATGTCATTTCTAAAAATATGTCAGACGATCGTCGTACGAAAATTGCACAATTCGTATCTCTAGCAGTAGGTTTATTCTCAATTGTTGTTTCCATTATCATGGCTCATTCAGATATTAAATCTGCATACGAATGGTTCAATAGTTTCATGGGACTTGTACTTGGTCTACTTGGTGGTGTATTCATTCTTGGTTTTGTTTCTAAAAAAGCAAATAAACAAGGTGCTTATGCAGCGCTGATTGTATCAACCATCGTTATGGTATTTATTAAATACTTCCTTCCTCCAACAGCTGTTAGCTACTGGGCATATTCATTGATTTCAATTTCTGTATCAGTAGTTTCAGGTTATATTGTATCTGTTCTTACTGAAAATAAAGTATCTGCACCTAAATATACAACGATTCATGATATTCCAGAAATTAAAGCGGATTCAAGTTGGGAAGTTCGTCACTAATAGAAAAGAGAAAATAATATGATTATTTCCGAACAATCTGATTTTAGACGATATGCTTCTGTAAATAAACATTTTTCAAAAGTCTGTGATTTTTTAGAAAATACAAATTTGACAGATTTAGTTGATGGAAAAATTGATATTGACGGAGAAAATGTTTTTGCAAATTGTATGATCTATCTAGCTGATGGAGTTCCAGGAGCTATTTTTGAAACTCATAAGAAATATTTAGATATTCATATTGTTATTGAAAATACTGAAAAAATGGCAGTAACTTCCCCAGTTCGTGCCCAGTCACGTGTACCTTTTAGCGAAGAAAAGGATATTGCTTTTTACGATAGCAAAGACTATCAAATTGTTGAATTGCTTCCAGGGAATATGTTGGTGACTTTTGAAGAAGATCTTCACCAACCAAAAATTCATTGTAATGATGAACCTGTTAAAAAACTTGTTATCAAAGTTTTAAACGAGGAAAAATAAAAATGAAAAAAATATTTAACAAGTACAGACGCAGGTACTACCTGGAGTGTACCGGAATATTTGAAATTTGATTCAAATCCAAGTTATGAAACACAATTATCAATCATCAATTATAGTCAATTGATTGATGGGAAAAGGCTGTCATTTTAAGTACTCCAAACTCCACAAATGTTCGTAAACACGGACAAATTTGGATTGGTCTAATTAATGATGATAATACAATTGATTGGCGTTATCATCACGATGTTGATTATAGTAACTATGGATACTCATATTCAACATTGACAGAGTTACCGAATCATGAAATTGGATTGATGTTTGAAAAATTTGATTCATGGTCTCGTAATGAACTTCATATGAAAAATGTTGTACCATATATAACATTTAAAATTGAAGATTTGAAAAAGAATTAAAGCTGAAATTTAAAAATATATAGAAAGAGGATAAAAATTATGGTAAATTACGGTATTGTTGGAGCTGGATATTTTGGCGCTGATTTGGCTCGCTCAATGAACAAAATTGAAGATGCAAAAGTGGTTGCGGTATTTGACCCAAATCACGGAGAAGAAGTTGCTCAAGAGTTGGGATCAGATGTTTGTGCAAGTTTAGATGAACTTGTAGCACGTGAAGATATTGATTGTGTGATCGTAGCTTCACCTAGCTACCTTCACCGTGAACCGGTTGTGAAAGCTGCTCAACATGGCAAACACGTATTTTGTGAAAAGCCAATTGCATTGTCTTATGAAGATTGTAAAGCCATGGTTGACGCATGTAAAGAAAATAATGTTATCTTTATGGCTGGTCACATCATGAACTTCTTTAACGGTGTACACCATGCTAAAGAATTGATTACTCAAGGAAAAATCGGTAAAGTTCTTTATTGCCATGCCGCTCGTACAGGTTGGGAAGAACAACAACCAACTGTATCATGGAAGAAACTTCGTTCTCAATCTGGAGGACATTTGTACCACCATATTCATGAATTAGATTGCATTCAGTTTATCATGGGAGGACTTCCTGAAAAAGCGACAATGGTAGGAGGCAATGTATATCATAAAGGTGAAAACTTTGGTGATGAAGATGATATGCTCATTGTAAACTTAGAATACTCTGATGATCGTTATGCTGTTTTGGAATATGGTAATGCTTTCCGTTGGGGTGAACACTACGTCTTGATTCAAGGAACTGAAGGAGCTATCAAACTTGACTTGTTCAATACTGGCGGTACTCTTCGTGTTAAAGGTGAAGGAGAATCACACTTCTTAGTTCATGAAACTCAAGAGGAAGATGATGACCGTACAGCTATCTATACCGGTCGTGGTATGGATGGAGCAATTGCGTACGGTAAACCAGGAGTACGTTGCCCATTATGGTTGCAAACATGTATTGATAAAGAAATGGAATATCTACATGACATCATTAAAGGTGGAGAAATTACAGAAGAATATGAAAAACTTCTCAATGGTGTAGCTGCTTTAGAATCAATCGCTACCGCTGATGCATGTACTTTATCAGTTAAAGAAGATCGAAAAGTAAGGCTTTCAGAAATCACAAATGCTTAACTTTTGTAAAACAGAATAGTAAATTCTTGTAATTATATACTTTCTAAAGTTCTGTGATACAACCCATTGAATAAAGAAATAGAGATGAGGCTGGGACAAAAGTCTAACTTAATTTGACAATTTAGGATTTAAAAACACATGATGTCAGCCAAGATGAAAAGGGCAACCACCCTGTGTCTGATGATTTCTTTTACAATGTCATTGAAATGACGACTACGACCGAAGATGAACGGGTCTGGGAAAGTCATAGGGAATTTTATGATGTGCATCTGATTTTTGAAGGAAGGGAGCGCATCCACTATAACTTTTTGTCCAATATGGAAGAAGGTGATTATGATGCGGAAGGAGACTGGCAGCAGATGTCCGGCCAAGCTTTGTTTGACCTGATATTCACTCCTGGCAGCCTACTCTTGCTGGATCCTAATGACGCCCATAAGACTGGACTGATAGCTGAAGAAGCCGGCCCCATCCGTAAGGTTGTCTTTAAAGTGAAAATTGTATAAAAGGCTGCGGGCGGGATGAGAAAGACAGATTGTTCTTAACATGCTGCCCCAGCTTTTTTAGTCAGTTTTGAACTTTATTTTCTGCTGGAGAATTCTAGCAAGGAAGGGTTGGAATTACTTTTGAGAAAGTGGTAGAATAAAGAAAATAGTTGCAGGAGGAAAATGTCTGATGGTTTCTTTGGAAAAAAACATTTTGCCAGTGATTGAGTCTGTATATGGTAGTCTGACACACCTGGAAAAGAAGATTGCAGATTATTTTCTGTCTGATGAGGCACTGACAGCTGATCTATCGGCTCAGGCGGTGTCTCAGAAGCTCTATGTCTCTGTGCCTTCTCTGACTCGCTTCGCCAAAAAATGTGGCTTTTCAGGCTACCGGCAGTTTATCTTTGAATTTCAGGAATCCAGCTCAGAAAGTAAAAATGTCAGTAGGGATTTGACGAGAAATGTCTTGTCTGATTATGGCGAATTGCTCAATAAGACTTTTTCCTTGATTGACGAAGAACAGTTCCTGCGCGTGGGGGATATGCTCAACAATGCTGGTCGAGTCTATATCTACGGGCAGGGGAGTTCAGGCTTAGTGGCTCGGGAAATGGAGTTTCGCTTCATGCGGTTGGGAATGGTTTGTAAGGCCATTACGGACGACCATATGATTCGGGTGAATAGAGTCATGCTGGATCCGGACTGTCTGGTTATTGGCATTTCCATATCTGGCGAGACTAAAATTATCACGCAGGCTATTCAGAATGCCAAAAAAGTCGGAGCCAAGACTGTGCTGGTAACTTCCAATAACAGCGACGACTTGAGGCAGCAGTGTGATGAACTGGTCCTAGTAGCTGTCAAGAAGCACTTGGCACAGGGCAATAATATCTCTCCTCAGTTTCCGGTTTTAGTTGTGATGGACATTTTCTATGCCTATTATATGGATTTAGACCGAGATCATCGCAGCCAAATCTTTACAAATACACTTTCAGCTTTAGAAGAAAATCAAGAAGAGAAGGAGCATGAATCGTGAATATTGTTGGAATAGATATCGGTGGGACAACGATTAAAGCAGATCTCTATCAGTCTGATGGACGTAGTCTAAATCAATTTCGAGAAGTCGCCACTGAGATTGACTTTGAAAAGAAAACGAATCAGATTTTAGAGCAGGTTTGCCAGCTAATAGCATTTTATAAGGAGAAGTTTGAGCTAGATGGAGTAGCGATTTCATCTGCTGGTGTAGTTGACAGTCAAGCAGGGAAAATTAGTTACGCAGGCTATACCATTCCAGGCTATATTGGGACAGATTTCCGTAGTCGGATTTTAAAAGAATTTGGTTTACCGATTGCGATTGAAAATGATGTTAATTGTGCTGCTCTTGGTGAAGCTTGGCTAGGCGCTGCCAAAGGTCATGCTTCTGCAGTTATGATTACTGTCGGTACAGGCATTGGCGGCGGCATTATCTATGATGGAAAAATTGTCAATGGATCCACTTATACTGCTGGTGAGGTAGGCTATCTGCCCATGGAAGATGGACAGGACTGGCAATCCTTGGCCTCAACAAGTGCCTTGTTAGCATTATACAGCCAAAAGACAGGTGAGCAAGGCCATACTGGGCGTAGCTTTTCTGCGGCGGTAGACCAAGGAGATAAGCTGGCGCAGGAAACACTTGATATATTCTTGGGTCGCCTAGCTAAAGGTCTTTTAACCCTGTCCTATATTCTAAATCCAGAGGTGTTGATTGTCGGTGGCGGCATATTAGCTCGTTCTGAGCTTATTCTGCCACGTCTTGAAAGTCTGATGAAGCAGCAAGTAGTAGATTCGCGCTTTTTGCCTAAAAACTTGGTGGCGGCAGTCCTAGGGAATGAAGCCGGGCGATTAGGCGCTGTTCGACATTTTCTGAATCAGGAGAAAAACTCTGTTTGAAAAAGATGTTTTCAGAAAGAATATGTTATAATTTATGCAAGTACGAAGCTGTATTCCAGAAGATGAGTTTGCCAGATGGTTCGACAGTCAGCCAGGAATGCAGATTTTAAAATCCGTTTTCGAAGGTTTTTGAAAACGAGGGGGTGAATAGATGGCCAATGAAACACTTGAAAAAATGCAGGAAATTGAAACTGCTGCAGAAGAAGTTTTGATGGGCTACAGGACGCAGGCTCAGGAGCTGCGGCAGCAGGTAGATGAAAATCTCAGGCAGCTGGGGCTGACCTATGACGATGAAACGCAGAAGCTGGCAGAGGAATTAACCGCTAGTTCCCAGCAAAAGTTGGTGCTCCTGCAGCAAGAACTGGAGCAGACAACCCAGCAAAATGAGGACAAGGTTGAGGCTGCGCTGACGGATAAAAAAGCAGACTTGGCGCGAGCCATTGTAGAGAAGGTGGTAGAAGCCTATGGCCATTAGTCAAATGCGGCAGTTGTCTCTGCTCCTGCCCAAGGAACTGCTGGATCAGCTTCTCTTTTACCTACAGGGTTTAGAGTCGGTTCAGATTCATGACTTGCGGCAGGAAGAGGACTGGCAGGCAGCCTTTGAGCAGGCTTTAGTAGGCCAGCCAGATCAGCAGTTATCTCAGCAGGATTTGCTCAGTCGTCAGGAGAAATTGGAACGGCTAATTGCAGAGCTGGAGCCATTTATGCCCAAAAAGAAACTGCTGGAATCCTTAAAAGAAGAGCCTTTGGAGCTGTCCTTTGCTGCTTTAGAGCAGGCAGGGAAGGCTCGGGATGAGGTGGCGCTATTAGAAGGAATCAGCAAGCAGCTCAAGGTCTTGCAAGAGGCCAAGGAACAGATAGAAGCTGACCGCTTGGAAGTGGCTGCGCTGGAGAAGTGGGAGCCTTTGGAGCTAACACCGCAAGCAGCTGCGACTTTCAGTCATCTGGGAGCTTTGATTGGGACGATTCCTAATACCGACGACGATGCTCTGCGTCTGACTTTGGGAGCACATCCCGACCTGAAGTTTCAGGAAGTCTTTACCGATGATACGGAGCATGGGGTTCTTGTCTTTTATAAGACAGGCTTTCTGGAAGAAGTTCGCAAAATCCTGAAAGAGTACGGTTTTAAGCCTTTTGAGTACGACCATGCAGAGTTGCCCTCTGAGAGGGTAACCCAACTCAAGGCCAATATTCGACAGCAAGAGGCTGTGGCAGATGCTATGACCAAGAGTCTGGCAGCTTCCAAGAATGAACTGGATCAGCTCAAGGTTCAGCTGGACTATCTCTGCAATCTCTCCTCCCGTCAAGAAAGTAAAAATCAGTTAGCCAGTACGCAAAATCTAGCAGCCTTGGAAGGCTGGATCGAAAGCAATCAGGTTCAAGCTCTTGAGGCTTGCTTGACAGAGCAGTTTGGCCAGAGCATTCTCATCCAGACCAGAGAAATCCGAGAGGACGAGGAAGATAAGGTTCCGACCAAGCTTAAAAACAATGCCTTGGTGGAGCCCTTCGAGCTAGTGACGGAGATGTATTCCCTACCTAAGTATGGTGATAAGGATCCAACCCCCGTCGTTTCTCTATTTTATTTTGTATTCTTTGGCATGATGGTTGCCGACATTGGCTACGGCCTTTTGCTCTTTGTGGGCACCAGCCTGGCGCTGCACTTCTTGCATGTCAAGCCGGGATTGGCTAAGAATCTGCGATTCTTCCGCCTGCTGGGTGTGGCAGTCATCATCTGGGGACTGGTTTATGGCTCTTTCTTTGGATTTGAACTGCCCTTTGCTCTGATTAGCACCAGCTCAGACGCCATGACGATTCTGGTTATTTCTGTTGTCTTTGGCTTTGTTACAGTGCTGGCGGGCCTCTTCCTCAGTGGTCTGAAAAATATGCGTCTCAAGGATTATGCAGAAGCTTATAATGCAGGCTTTGCTTGGGTACTGATTTTGCTGGGGCTGCTACTCTTGGCCCTGGGAAATTTCTTCCCATCCTTGGCCTTTGCTGCAACGATTGGTCAGTGGCTGGCCATCATCAATGCTCTGGGTATACTGGCAGTATCCATTGTCAGTGCTAAGAGTTTGGCAGGCTTAGGGTCAGGTCTCTTTAATCTTTACAATGTCAGTGGCTATGTAGGAGACCTTGTCAGCTTTACGCGGCTGATGGCTCTAGGGCTTTCGGGGGCCAGCATTGGCTCGGCTTTTAACTTGATTGTCAGCCTCTTTCCACCTGTCGCTCGCTTCAGCATCGGTATTCTGCTCTTTATTGCCCTGCATTTGGTCAATATGTTTCTATCTTTTCTGTCCGGTTATGTGCACGGAGCGCGTTTGATTTTCGTGGAATTTTTCGGGAAATTCTACGACGGCGGCGGCAAGCCTTTCACTCCGCTCAAGCCTAGTGAGAAATACGTTCAGCAAAGCAAGAAATAAAGATTAGGAACTATGGTAAGAGATGAGAAGCTCATCTTTAGAAAAACACTTTCTACAACATCAAAACAAGCATTATTCATTCAATTAGCTGTTGATTTTACGATGATTACAGCATTTTCATAGGAGTAAATCATGGAACATTTAGCATCATATTTTGGAACTTACGGCGGCGCCTTTTTTGCAGGTCTGGGAGTAGCTTTGGCGGTCTTTCTCAGCGGAATGGGCTCAGCTCTGGGTGTTGGAAGCACTGGTCAGGCAGCGGCAGCCCTCTTGAAAGAGCAGCCAGAAAAATTCGCTCAAGCTCTGATTCTGCAGCTTTTGCCAGGTACCCAAGGTCTCTACGGCTTTGTTATCGGGATTACCGTCTTCTTTAATATCAAGCCGGAATTGGCTCTGCAATCAGGCGTGGCTTATTTCCTAGCAGCTCTGCCAGTTGCGATTGTTGGTTACTTTTCAGCCAAGCATCAAGGACGAGTGGCGACAGCTGGTATTCAGATTTTGGCCAAGCGTCCGGAAGAGGTCATGAAAGGGGTTATCCTAGCGGCTATGGTTGAAACCTACGCGATCTTGGCCTTCGTTGTATCCTTCATCATGGTTCTGAATGTGAAGTAAGGAGGCTTTTATGTCTGACATGTCAGATCTCAAAGTTTCTGTCTTGGAGCAAGCTCACGAAAAGGGGCGTCTGCTTTTGGCCGAGGCTACTGAGAAAATAGAACAGGAAGCCAAGGAACGTGAGGCCCAGCTAGTTCGGCAAAAGCTTGGACAGAGGGAGCAGCAGCTGAAAGAAATCAGTCGGCGCAGTCAGCGCGATATTCAGCAGCTGGAAAATCAAAAGCGCCAGTCTACTCTGGTCATAAAGCAGCGGGTTCTCAGAGAGCTTTTTGAGGAGGCCTATGCTCAGATGGCGGCTTGGCCACCAGCTGAAGAAGAGCATTTTCTAAAGAGTGTCCTGGCCAAATACCCAGAGGAAGAGATGGCACTAGTTTTCGGTGCTCTATCAGCTGAGAAATTCAGCTCCAGCCAGTTAGAAGACTTGAAAAAAGCCTTTCCGCAAGTACACTTTTCAGACCAGTCCATAGCCGGTCAGGCAGGCTTTGTATTGAGCCAAGGACGAGTGGATGATAGTTATCTCTATCGCGACTTGCTGGACTCTGTCTGGCAGGAGGAAAGCTACCGTCTGGCTCAGGACATTTTCAAAGACCAGGCAGAATAGGAGGCGGACCATGAGTGAAACAAGCTTCTCTCAAGTCAATACAGCCATTAGTGTGCAAGAGGCTTCCTTTTTGACGCCCCAGCAATATGATCAGTTGCTGCAGTCTGACGATCCTGCCAGCCGTTCAGCTCTTCTGCAGGGAACGGTCTATGCCATGGATGTTGAAGCGATTAAGGATCTCAATGCCATTGAGCAGGTGCTGATGAAGCATTTGTATTCCGTTTATAATTGGGCGCTTGAGATTAGTCCTAGTAAAGAGCTGGTGGAGATTTTCACGCTCCGCTATACCTACCACAATCTCAAAGTTTTTCTCAAGGGTCGGGCGACAGGTCAGTCCCTGGAGCATTTGCTGATGCCAGTGGGGACCTATTCGCTGGAGGTTTTGGAGCACTTAGTCATGGCCTTTTCGGCTGAGTATTGTCCAGATTTCATGCTGGACGAGGTGCTTGCGACCTGGCAGGAATACCAGGATTATCAGGATGTGCGCGTGCTGGAGATTGGCATGGACATGGCTTATTTCCAGCATCTTAAGCGTCTGACAGAGGAGTTGGAAGATGACCGTCTGTTGCAGCTGGTGAATTTGACTATTGATTTTTACAATGCCATCACGGTCAAGCGGGCTGTTGACTTGGGAAAACCGCGCAGCTTTATGAGGCAGCTCCTGTCTGATGAAGGGAGCCTCTCTGCTGCCAACTGGATTGCCATGGCAGAGCAGGGGGATTTCTTGACTTGGTTTAGCCAGATCAATCCCTGTGGTTACGATCTGGATTTGCGCTCCTATGAGGAGAAAATGCGGAACCAGACCTTGACGACAGTAGAGTTAGAATATCTAGCGGACCTCTTGCAGGCTAAGTTGCTGGCGTCTGGTCAGTTTGAGACAGATGGACCTCTCCCTCTGGCCCGCTATCTGTTGGGCAAGGAGTTGGAAGTCAAGAATCTGCGGCTGATTTTGACCGGTATGGACAATCAGCTGCCAGTAGAGCTTATCAGAGAAAGGATGCGACCGATTTATGGACAAGACTAGCTACAAGATTGCTGTCGTGGGGAATCGCGATACTATTCTCCCTTTTAAGCTGATTGGTTTTCAGACCTTTCCGGTAAAGGAAGCTCAGGAGACGGTCAATACCCTGCGTCGGCTAGCCCGTGATGATTTCGGCATTATCTATCTGACGGAGGATATGGCTGCGGATATTCCAGAAACCCTGACCTACTATGATCAGTTGGAGATTCCTGCTCTTGTGCTCATTCCTACCCATAAGGGGAGCACGGGACTGGCTCTTTCGCGGATCCATGAAAATGTCGAGAAGGCTGTAGGACAAGATATATTGTGAGGTTTTTATGCGAATCAATGAACTAGGCCAACCCATTGGGGATGCTCTGCCGGATTTTCAGCCGGGGGACTTGCCTAATCTGGAGCGAATTGAAGGCCAGTATGTTATTATCGAGCGTTTGTCCAAGGACAAGCATGAAGCGGATTTATATGAAGTGTATGGCCCGGATTCTCCTGCAGATATGTGGACCTATCTTTTTCAAAATCCCTCCCAAAGTCAGGCAGAATGGTCCCAGAAGCTAGATCAGATGCTGGCAGCACAGGATCGTTTTCACTATGCGATTGTGGACAAGGAGAGCGGCAAGGCTCTAGGAACTTTTGCTTTGATGAGGATTGACCGAAATAACCGTGTCATCGAAGTGGGGGCTGTGACCTATTCGCCCAAGCTGAAGCGCACCAGACTGGCTACGGAAGCTCAGTACTTGCTGGCACGCTATGTCTTTGAAGAGCTGGAGTATCGCCGCTATGAATGGAAATGCGATGCCCTCAATCAGCCTTCAAGGCGGGCAGCAGAGCGGCTTGGTTTCACCTATGAGGGTAGGTTTCGTCAGGCCCTTGTCTATAAGGGGCGCAACCGAGACACTGACTGGCTGTCTATGATTGACAATGATTGGCCGGCCGTCAAGAGCCGTCTAGAAAAATGGCTGAGCCCAGACAATTTCGACGAAAAGGGCCAGCAAATAAAAGCCTTATCTGATTTTAAGGTATAGTTTCTTAGTGGTGAAATAGTTTTAAAATATGAAAATATCAGAAAGTTTCACATAGTTCTTCTCTGTCGCGAATTCATAAAAATGTTAAAACACTAAAAATTAATATAGAGTATGTATGCTAAAAAAAATATTTCTAATTCTCCTTGTAATCTTACTTCATTTTAATGGCATAAATAATATGTCTGGTTATATTAATGTCTCAAATGGAGATTTGTTTAAGTTTCTTAACCTGCTTTTTTTATACTTTTCTATATATGTCCTTGTAACATCTATAGTGTTTGTGATTTTATTAAGTTACGATTTCTTGATAAATATATCCTATACTCGATTGGAGTTGATTGTTGAAGAACGTGGAAGATTGGCTATAAAAGAAAGAAATATTCGAGCCTCTCTTATCTGGATTAGGATTGATTATTCCTTATCTAAAATATATTATAAAAATAGACTAGGTTGGGTTACTTATGGTACCTCTCCTAATGATAGTAAAGTATGGAGAGGAATTATAAATAAACCTATCAAGAAGATTTTAAATTTTTTAATCAGTATACCTGCGGTTATTTCTCTGGGAATGACTAGTTTATTGTTATTGTATCTTAATGATAGCAAGCAATTCCTTTTGTATATAGATCTAATCAAAACTACTTTATTCAAATTGTTAAGTTTAGAAATTAATTTTGGAGAGGTACTTACGAGGCTTCCGGCAATGGTAGCATTGATTACGATTATCCCTACGTTATTCTTCTTTTACTTTTATAACCAGCAAAGAGAGGTAAAAAGAGTGATTGATGAGAAGCATGGGGAACTGTTTAGAGAAATTGTGCTAAAACATGAAGAATTATCTAACATTATGGATAAGTTAATTTATGATTTTTCTATGAATATGGATTATGTAATCAATGATCAAGATATAATAGTTAAATCATTTTTAAATAAAATGATTCCAAACTACAGCGAATTAGATAAGAGTTATTATTTTAATGAGTTTGGCATGTTGGATAAACATTTAAATAACTTTGTAGAGATTAAAAATATGGCAAAAGTAATTAAATTTCTTTTGCAAACTAGAGATAAAACTTCTATTTGGAAATTATTTGTAAAAAGATACGATATACTACAGCTATGTACCCAGTTTTCTAAATTAGATACAGAGGAAAAAATTGATAGATTGTTTTTTACTAAAAAAGGTATGAGTTTGAGATTATCTAGTGTTGATATGAAATCATGTACTTATGATATAAATTCACTGGACGAAGAAACTACAAACCAACTTGATGTTCTATTATATGATATTTATGAATCTATAAGAACGCTTTATTCTCTTAAGAAGTATAATGATTCTTTAATAGGTTATCTATACCCAACAGCGTTTGAAAAAACATTATTAAAAATATTTATAAAAAAATAAAAGTATATACAATCTTTACAAAGAATGGAGGAAGATTGTGAGTCAAGGAAAGATTATCAAAGTTTCTGGTCCCCTGGTATTGGCATCAGGGATGCAGGAAGCGAATATTCAGGATATCTGCCGGGTTGGCGATTTGGGGCTAATCGGTGAAATTATTGAAATGCGGCGGGACCAAGCCTCTATTCAGGTTTATGAAGAAACTTCTGGCTTGGGTCCGGGAGAGCCGGTCATCACGACTGGAAGCCCTCTGTCCGTTGAACTGGGTCCAGGTCTGATTTCTCAGATGTTTGACGGGATTCAGCGGCCTTTGGAGCGTTTCCAGACCATCACGGAGAGCGACTTCCTCGTCCGCGGTGTCCAACTGCCAAATCTAGACCGAGAGACTAAGTGGGATTTTGTTCCAAGTCTGTCTGTCGGAGATGCGGTTGAGGCTGGCGATATTCTGGGAACAGTGCAGGAGACCAATCTGGTGGAGCACCGCATCATGGTGCCAGTCGGAGTCAGTGGACGTTTGACCCATATCTCAGCTGGCAGTTTCACTGTTGAAGAGACTGTTTACGAGATTGAGCAGGCGGACGGGTCTACTTTTAAAGGGACTCTCATGCAAAAATGGCCAGTCCGTCGTGGGCGTCCTTTTGCTCAGAAGCTGATTCCGGTTGAGCCTTTGGTGACAGGTCAGCGGGTCATTGATACCTTCTTCCCAGTGACCAAGGGCGGAGCAGCAGCCGTACCAGGACCTTTCGGGGCTGGTAAGACTGTGGTTCAGCACCAGGTGGCCAAGTTTGCCAATGTTGACATCGTTATCTATGTCGGCTGTGGTGAGCGTGGTAATGAGATGACCGACGTACTCAATGAATTTCCAGAACTGATTGACCCAGCAACTGGCCAGTCCATCATGCAGCGGACGGTGCTGATTGCCAACACCTCCAATATGCCGGTAGCGGCTCGCGAGGCGTCTATTTATACAGGGATTACAATTGCAGAATACTTCCGTGACATGGGCTATTCAGTGGCTATCATGGCAGATTCTACTTCGCGTTGGGCAGAAGCCCTGCGGGAAATGTCCGGTCGTCTGGAAGAAATGCCGGGGGACGAAGGCTATCCAGCCTATCTTGGCAGCCGGATTGCGGAGTATTATGAGCGGGCAGGCCGGGTCAAGACGCTCGGTTCGACTGCGCGTGAAGGCTCTATTACTGCTATCGGGGCCGTATCACCTCCGGGTGGAGATATTTCTGAGCCGGTAACGCAAAATACCCTGCGGATTGTCAAGGTCTTCTGGGGCTTGGATGCCCAGCTGGCTCAACGCCGGCATTTCCCAGCTATCAACTGGCTGAGCTCTTACTCGCTCTACCTAGACGAAGTGGGAGCCTATATCGACCAGCATGAGAAGATTGCTTGGGCAGAAAAGGTGACCAAGGCCATGAATATCCTGCAAAAGGAGAGCGAACTGCAGGAAATCGTTCGTTTGGTGGGCCTGGATTCCTTGTCTGAGAAGGACAGACTGACCATGAATGCAGCCAAGATGATTCGTGAGGACTACCTGCAGCAGAATGCCTTTGATGATGTGGACACCTATACTTCTTTCAAAAAACAGGTAGCTTTATTGAGCAATATTCTGACCTTCGATGCGGAGGCCAATCGTGCCTTGGAGCTGGGGGCTTATTTCCGGGAAATCATGGAAGGAACGGTAGAGCTGCGTGACCGAATTGCCCGCAGCAAGTTTATCCATGAAGATCAGTTGGAAAAAATTCAGGCTCTCAGTCAGACTATCGAGGAAACCCTGCATCAGATTCTTGCCCAAGGAGGACTAGACAATGAGCGTCATTAAAGAATACCGCACCGTCAGTGAAGTTGTCGGCCCTCTGATGATTGTCGACCAAGTTGCTGGCGTGCATTTCAATGAATTGGTAGAAATCCAGCTGCATGATGGCAGCAAGCGTCAGGGCCAGGTTCTGGAAGTCCAAGAAGACAAGGCTATGGTCCAGCTTTTTGAGGGATCTAGCGGTATCAATCTGGAAAAAGCCAAGGTCCGCTTTACCGGCCGTCCGCTAGAGCTGCCAGTGTCAGAAGACATGGTGGGACGGATTTTCAATGGCATGGGCAAGCCAATTGATGGCGGCCCAGATATCTTGCCAGAGAAATATCTGGATATTGACGGTCAAGCTATCAATCCAGTAGCTCGCGAT
The DNA here is from genome assembly GCF_020729725.1 of Streptococcus sanguinis. GTDB lineage: Bacteria > Bacillota > Bacilli > Lactobacillales > Streptococcaceae > Streptococcus > Streptococcus sanguinis_V. The sequence continues at coordinate 73,498 of NZ_JAJEPA010000021.1, forward strand.
TATCCGGATGAGTTTATTCAGACTGGAATTTCGGCCATCGACCACCTCAATACCTTGGTTCGGGGACAAAAACTGCCAGTATTCTCTGGCTCTGGTCTGCCCCACAAGGAATTAGCCGCTCAAATCGCCCGTCAGGCTACCGTGCTTAACTCTGATGAAAACTTTGCCGTGGTCTTTGCGGCCATGGGGATTACCTTTGAAGAAGCCGAGTTCTTCATGAATGACCTTCGGGAGACAGGAGCCATTGACCGCTCGGTGCTCTTTATCAATCTGGCTAATGATCCGGCTATCGAGCGGATTGCAACGCCGCGTATTGCCCTGACAGCAGCCGAGTACCTAGCTTATGAAAAAGACATGCACGTTCTGGTCATCATGACTGACATGACCAACTATTGCGAAGCCCTGCGGGAAGTTTCTGCAGCTCGTCGTGAAGTGCCGGGCCGCCGTGGGTATCCGGGCTACCTCTATACTAACCTGTCCACCCTTTATGAGCGGGCTGGACGTCTGGTTGGTAAGAAAGGCTCGGTGACGCAGATTCCGATCCTGTCTATGCCAGAGGACGATATTACCCATCCGATTCCAGACTTGACGGGTTATATTACGGAGGGTCAGATTATCCTTTCACGCGACCTTTACAACAGTGGCTATCGTCCTCCCATCAATGTCCTGCCCTCTCTGTCTCGTCTCAAGGATAAGGGTTCAGGTGAGGGCAAGACCAGGGGAGACCATGCTGCAACCATGAACCAGCTATTTGCCGCCTATGCGCAAGGCAAGCAGGCCAAGGAGCTGGCTGTCGTTCTGGGGGAATCCGCCCTGTCCGAAACGGATAAGCTCTATGTGCGCTTTACTGACCGCTTCGAGCAGGAATACATCAATCAAGGTTTCCAGACCAATCGAACCATTGAGGAAAGCTTGGATCTGGGCTGGGAACTCCTGTCCATCTTGCCAAGAACGGAGCTCAAGCGGATCAAGGACGATATGATTGACCAATACCTGCCGCAGACCAAGGAGGAAGAAAGATGACGCGACTCAATGTCAAGCCGACTCGGATGGAGCTGAATAACTTAAAAGCCCGTCTCAAAACGGCTGTCCGTGGGCATAAACTGCTCAAGGACAAGCGGGATGAGCTGATGCGGCGCTTCATTGAGTCTGTCCGTGAGAACAATCAGCTTCGCCAAAAGGTCGAATCCGCTCTGGTTGGCCACCTGCAGGACTTTGTCATGGCCAAGGCGCTGGAGAGCGACCTCATGGTCGAGGAGATTTTTGCTGTGCCCACGCGGGAGGTCAATCTGCATGTGGAGACTGAGAATATCATGAGTGTGCGAGTGCCCAAGATGTACGCCCATATTGACAATCCGCATACTGATGACGAGGGAGACGTGGTTTATAGCTATGTGGCGTCTAACAGCCAGATGGATGAAACCATTGAAAGTATGAGCGATCTGCTTCCTGACCTGCTGCGCCTGGCTGAGATTGAGAAAAGCTGCCAGCTTATGGCGGATGAAATCGAGAAAACCCGCCGTCGGGTCAACGGACTAGAGTATGCTACCATCCCTGACCTCAAAGAAACCATCTACTACATCGAAATGAAGCTGGAAGAAGCCGAACGGGCCAGCCTCGTCCGAATGATGAAGGTGAAGTAAGATGCGTAGGCGTTAAAAAAAACGACTGAAAAATAGGAACTGGACGATGGATTCGATGAATCTGACTCTAGTTCTTTTTTTACACTCTCTTTCTCACCCTATCTCTTGTATGGTATAATGGGACAAGACGAACGCTGTTAGTTTCAATAAATATACCGATGGCCGACAGGACTATAGACTGGTAGAATGATGAGGGAAGCGATGAAGAATAAGAAAACGTTGGTGTGGGGCGCTGGACTCCTCCTTGTGTTAGCTTTGGGCTTGTTTAGTTTTTTCTACTTAAATAGAAGCGCCCATAAAGAGAAAAAAACTTATCGTACTTTTGAAGCAATAACCTCTCGTGATATTATTGTATTTGGAGAAAATAAGCAATTTGTGGCTATAACAAGAGGATGGTCTGCAGGGAAACGTTATACCATTAGCCAGGAGGGACGCATTCTTGATAAAGTAGATGGAGAATATATACCCTATCATCCTCAACGAAAAGAAGAGCACTGGAATGTGGTTATCTTTGACTTGGATCAGGAAGGATATCCGTCCCAAAAGGTAGACCTCTATCAGGCTGTTCGGTCATATAATCCATCTTATTTTCCAATCATGTCAAACCATCTTATCCATTATTAAGAAGTGGACTATCTTACTGTGACGATTCGTCCTAAAGGGGAAAAGGATTCGGACAAGGATAAGAAAGTGTTTCTGAATTTAGAGACGCATGAAATCAGTGACATCCCAGAAGACTATAGCAATAATAATGCTTTCGATGATAGACCTTCTTCACTAGATCATGATTTATATGCAGATACCAATCGTACGACCTTGGCAAAGGTAGCAGATGAGAATGGTTTCTTATTGAGCAACACATTGCATAGTACATCTTCCAAGAATGAAGCTAAAATAAATTTATCCAAAGAGTACCCTGAAGTGATGAAGATATTAGATGCTAAAGGAACCATCTATCCACGATTTACTATGGTAAGCTCAGAGGATTGGTTTAACCATATGCTTCATTGGCTGGCGCCAGAAGGAGAAGAGGTATTGACAGTTTATCTTGTTGAGAATAGATATAACAAGAATAGCCAACCCTTAACAGACTATCCTATACAAAGCTATCAGGATTATCTTAACTGGAAAGAGCAACAAGAGAAAAAGGAGTAACTTATGGGACAAAAAGATATTAGTCCGACACGTCTAACCTCGGCTCGTACAAGTTTTAAAGCGATGGAGGCGGCACTTATAAACTCTGCAGGCTCCTTAAATATACCGATGGCCGTCAGGACTATAAAATGGCAGAATGATGAGGGTGACGATGAAGAATAAGAAAACGTTGGTGTGGGGCGCTGGGGTCCTCCTTGTGTTAGTTTTGGGGATGTTTGGTTTTCTCTATTTCAATGGAAAAACTCGTAAACAAAATTTAGAGTATCAGGATTTCAAGTCTATTAAATCAAGCGATATCGTTGTTTTTGGAGAAAATAAGCAATTTGTCGCAATCGCAAAAGGAGGAGTTTCTATAAAGCGTTATGCACTAAGTCAAGAAGGGCATCTCCTTAACAAAGTAGATGGCGAGCATGTGCCAATTCATCCTCAACGAAAAGGCGAGTATTTTAACTTGGTCATTTTTGACTTGGATCAAGAAGGTTATCCTTCCCAAAAGGTAGACCTCTATCAGGCTGTTCGGTCATATAATCCATCTTATTTTCCATATACCTCTGATTATACTATTCATTATCAAGGGATGGATTATCTAGTTTTGATTATCAGGCCTAAAGGGGCAAAGGATTCGGACAAGGATAAGAAAGTGTTTCTGAATTTAGAGACGCATGAAATCAGTGACATCCCAGAAGACTATAAAAAGCTTAATCCAAAAGATAACTGGGCTGATCCTTCCAATCCCACTTTATCAAGTGATGTCAATGCGACAACTTTGCGTAATATTGCTCGAGAAAATGGCTACCTCTTGTTAAATCTGTTGAAAAATGATTCCTCTATAAAGGACGCCCCTAAAAAAGGCAGTAGAATTAATTTAACAAGCGAAAATCCTCAGGTTAAAGAAATTTTAGACAGAGGAGGTACAGTGTATGGTCGTCAGGGTGTCGTAACGTCAGAAGACTGGTTTAATCATATGCTTCATTGGCTGGCGCCAGAGGGGGAAAGTGATTTAACAGTCTATCCAGTTGACAGACCCTATGCAAGCAATGCGCAACCCTTAACAGACTATCCTATACAAAGCTATCAGGACTACCTTAACTGGAAAGAGCAACAAGAGAAAAAGGAGTAACTTCGTTAAGTTCTAGAAGCCCAAAAGAAACAGAACCTCTCTAAATGGGGTTCTTTTGCTTGTTGCAATTTTTTATATGTTACAAACAAATCTCCATGTTACAGGGGGCAGACAGTTTTGTTAAATAGGTCGAAAAAGGCTTTTTTCTTAGAAGATTTATGGTAAGATGGTTTTCGTATCATGAATGATTAGGAAGGTGCATTTTGCATATGAAAATGAATAAGAAATTACTTTTGGCTTCAACTGTTGCTTTGTCAGCATTGCCTTTGTTGACAACGCGAGCTGAGGAGCAGCCACAAAACTGGACTGCCAGAACAGTTGAGCAAATTAAAGCGGATATTACGAGCAATGAAAACCAACAAACATACACTGTTCAATATGGTGACACTTTGGGAAATATCGCTCAAGCGATGAACATTGATCTTGTTGACTTGGCTAAAATCAACCAAATTGCCAATGCTGACTTGATTTTCCCAGGTACTGTTTTGACTATTACAACAAATGGCCACAATGAAATTGCCTCTGTAGAAATCCAAAGTTACCAAGCAGGAAATAATGCAGGATTGGTAACAGAAGATTATACGGCTAGCGAGATTTTTGGTACTGAAGAAGCCGCTCCAGCGGCACCGGCTCAAGCAGCAGAAACTCCAGCTCCGGCTGTTGAGGAAGCTGTTGCAGCTCCAGCAGACCAAGCACCAGCGCCTGCTGAAGAAGCTCCTGCCCCAGTAGCAGAAGTTGCAAGTGAAGCAGCCCCAGCTCCAGCTGCGGAAGCAAATGCAGCCGCTCCTGTAGAGGCAGCGCCACAGCCAGTAGTTGCTGCAAGTCCAGCAGCTCCAGCAGAGGCGGCTCCAGAAGCGACTGAATTAGGCCAAGACCAAGTCAGTCAAGCAACTGCCGCTGTTGAGCCAACAACTTACAATGCTCCAGCTGTAACAGACGTAGCTAGCGTGACAACTAACAATCCTGCTAATGAAGGTCTTCAGCCACAGACTGCTGCTCTGAAAGAAGAGATAGCAGCTAAATATGGCATTACAGAATTTAGTCTTTACCGCCCAGGTGATAGTGGTGACCATGGTAAAGGCTTGGCGGCTGACTTTATCGTTGGTGAGAATACTGAATTAGGAAACCAAGTCGCAGCCGATGTTACTTCTAACATGACTGAAAGAGGAATCTCTTACGTTATCTGGCAGCAACAGTTTTATGCACCATTTGAAAGCATTTATGGACCAGCTAATACTTGGAACCAAATGCCAGACCGTGGCAGCGTAACTGAAAACCACTACGACCACGTTCACGTATCTATGAATGAATAAGATGAATACAAGCCCAGAAATGGGCTTTTTCTTATATTCTCTGTGAAAAAGCGAGAATTTTCTGATAAATTTTGGTATAATAAAGCGAACTATAGATAAAGGATGAGAGAGAATGACCTTAGTTTATCAATCAACACGCGACGAAAAGAATAGAGTAACAGCCAGCCAGGCGATTCTGCAAGGCTTGGCGACAGATGGTGGGCTCTTTACGCCCATTACCTATCCGCAGGTCGATTTGGACTTTGCCAAGCTCAAAGACGCTTCTTATCAGGAAGTAGCCAAGCTGGTTTTGTCTGCATTTTTGGATGATTTTTCTGAAGAAGAGCTGGACTACTGTATCAACCATGCCTACGACAGCAAGTTTGATGATGCGGCGATTGCTCCCTTGGTCAAGCTGGATGGTCAGTACAATCTAGAGCTTTTCCACGGAGCGACCATTGCCTTCAAGGACATGGCTTTGTCTATCCTGCCTCACTTGATGACAACTGCAGCTAAAAAGCACGGCTTGGAAAACAAAATTGTCATTTTGACGGCGACTTCTGGCGACACAGGCAAGGCGGCTATGGCAGGCTTTGCGGATGTTCCTGGGACTGAGATTATCGTCTTTTATCCGAAAGACGGTGTCAGCAAGGTCCAAGAGCTGCAAATGACGACGCAGACAGGTGCAAATACGCATGTTGTTGCTATTGATGGCAACTTTGACGATGCCCAGACCAATGTCAAGCACATGTTCAATGACACAGACCTACGAGCTCGTCTCTTGGAGCACAAACTCCAGTTTTCATCAGCTAACTCTATGAATATCGGCCGTTTGGTGCCGCAGATTGTCTACTATGTCTATGCCTATGCTCAGCTAGTGAAGACGGGAGAAATCACAGCAGGAGACAAGGTCAACTTTACAGTTCCGACAGGGAACTTTGGTAATATCCTGGCGGCCTACTATGCCAAGCAAATCGGTCTGCCGGTTGGCAAGCTGATTTGCGCATCAAATGAGAACAATGTCCTGACGGACTTCTTCAAGACTCAGGTTTATGACAAGAAGCGGAGCTTCAAGGTGACGTCTAGTCCGTCCATGGATATTCTGGTTTCCTCTAACTTGGAGCGCTTGATTTTCCATCTGTCTGGTAACAGCGCTGAGAAAACAGCGGCCTTGATGGCGGCCCTGAATGAGCATGGACAGTATGAACTGACGGACTTTGACGCTGGGATTTTAGAGCTCTTTGCGGCTGATTATGCGACAGAAGAAGAAACAGCAACTGAAATCAAGCGGGTCTATCAAGCATCTGACTACATCGAAGACCCTCATACAGCCGTTGCGTCCGCTGTCTATCAAAAATACTTGGCAGAGACAGGTGATCAGCGCAAGACTGTTATCGCGTCTACCGCTAGCCCTTATAAATTCCCAGTCGTGGCCGTTGAGGCTGTGACTGGTCAGTCAGGACTTAGTGACTTCGAGGCTTTGGAGCAACTGCACGAACTTTCTGGCGTAGCCCTGCCACCAGCTGTGGACGGCTTAGAAACAGCCCCAGTGCTCCACAAAACGACGGTCGCTGCAGACCAAATGCAGGCAGCAGTCGAGGATTATTTGGGATTATAAAAAACGAAAACATCAGCTTATTCATTGGCTGATGTTTTATAATCTATTTTAACACAATCAACTGCTTGCCAGCTAGGCTGTAACTGTCAGCTAGTGGTGCGATTGGTTTTTGGGCATCAATGGCTGGGTATTGAAGGTGCAGCTTTTGCTTGTTTTTGTTTTCGTAGACAGCCTCTTGGTTGCCAAAGTTGATGACGATTGTCATACTTTCTTTCCTGTCTTGAATTTTGTACTCCAATAAACTGTCTGTCAGCCAGTTGACCTGACAGGCTTGCTTGATAGCGGCGCTGGTTTTTAGATGCAGCAGCGGATGTGCTCTGCGAAAGGCAATCAGCTTTTTAAGAAAAGCAATATCCTCTGTGTAATGCAGGGAGCGCAGCCAGTCTAGTTTATTGATTTCGTCAGGCATATTGTAGGTGTTATCAATCAAATTTTTAGTCCGGAAAAATTCCTGACCGCTGTGGATAAAGGGCACGCCCTGAGCTAGGAGGACGAGATGGAGAGCCAGCCGCGAATTGGCCAGCCGATCCCGCAAGGTGATAGCAGGGTTGACGATATCAAAGTAATCAAAAACCGTTGCATTGTCATGGCACTCGACATAATTAATAGCCTGCTGGGGCGCAGTGAAGTGGGCCTCGCCTTTTAGACCAACATTGGCTGTCAGGACATTTTCAAGCTGACTGGCAGGAGTCTTACTCTCGGTTTGCCGGCCTTGAGCGATGGTCTGCTTGAGACTGTCACGGAAATGGTCGCTGAAGAACCCATAATCTGGCAGCTGGGCAGCATTGTACTGATGAGCCAAACGTTCACTTGCCAGCCCAGTATCCATCTGCCAGCCTTCGCCGTAGAGGTAGATGTTAGGATAGAGCGTCTTGAGTTCGCCAGCTATCTGCTGCATGGTTTGGATATCTAAAATCCCCATCAGATCAAAGCGGAAACCGTCAAAGCCATAGAGGCTGACCCATTGTTTGACCGACTGCTTGATATAGCGGCGGACCATGGCCTTCTCACTGGCTACATCATTGCCGCAGAAGGTTCCGTTAGTCCGGTAGCCCATGTCATTGAGTCGGAAAAAATAGCCAGGAACGATTTTTTCAAAAGCATAGCTGTTGGCATCATAGACATGATTGTAGACCACGTCCATGATGACGCTGATATCAGCATTGTGGAAGGCAGTAATGGCTGCCTGTAGCTCTAAGATACGGGCATAGGGGTCTCGTGGGTCACTGGCAAAATTGCCGTCTGGGACATTATATTGGACAGGATCATAACCCCAGTTGTAGACGAGCTCTGGATGCTTTTCATCAACGCTGCCAAAGTCATAGACAGGCATAAGCTGCACATGGCTGATACCTAGCTCTTTCAGATAGTCCAGACCGAACTTCTGGCCGTGGACTACTGGAGATTCGCTCAGCGAGGCAAACTTCCCAGGATAGGAGAAGCCAATTTCTTTCTGCATAGAGAAATCGCGGACGCTCATTTCATAAATGACAGCTTCTGTCGGATCCAGCTGTGTTTTCGCTCGTTTGATAGGCTTTTTAATTTTTTCTAGATCAATGACATAGCTGTTGCCCGAATTGACATCTGAGGATAGGGCGTAGGGATCGTGGACTTCCACCCACTTGCCATTGATCTTATGGAGATAAGAATAGGAGGCTCCCTCTAAATCTCCCTCAATGCGGGCGTGCCAGACTCCCTTATCCAGACGTTTGAGATGGTGAACCTGGTCTTTGAGATGCAGGAGGACTTTTTCGGAAATGGGTGCCCAGAGTCTAAAGTCGGTGGCTTGGGGACTGTATTGAGCTCCCAAATCGTCGCCTGCATAGTCAAAAATCTCATCGAAAATAGGCTTTTTCACGATATGGCGGTACTGCAGGTCGGTATGATTGCGATCTTGGTCATAGACCTTGTAGGACTGCGTCAGGTCAATGGGCTCATTAGCTGACACGGTGTAGATGATCCGCTCTTCCTGATTGTTGATATTTTTGATGGTTAAGGGGCTAGAGCTGTGCTTGTCTTCCAGTGTAAAGTGGATGGAGTAGGCTTCAAAGCTCTTTTCCAGTTCGATGGTGATGATATTTTCGTCATCTAAATAGGCTTGAAAAATACGAAAGGCCATGTTTTTCCTCTTTCTTTGTCAGTTTCTCTTCGTGTAATTATTTTAAGTTTAGGCTCTTCCCTGGGTTGGGACAAGGCCGTTCTGTGAATCGTTGATAAATGAGCAAAAGCACTCGGATTAGCGAGTGCTGATGCTATGCGGGATCAACTGGCGATAGCAGATTTGCTTGTCTTCTTTATTGTCCTTGATGATTTGGAAGAGGGTCCGGAAAGACTCTTTCCCAAGCTCGAGGGCATTGATATCGATATAAGCATCCACATCAATGCGAGGTTTGAGAGAATCAAAGGTGATAATGGGAATATGGTAATCCTGATCTTTGAGATAGTGCAGGGCTCCTTCTGCTACTAAGGTATCAGATGTCACGATAGCTTCAATCTCATCCAGCGGCAGCTCCTCCATAATCTTGTAACTGTTGTCTTCCAGAAGGAAACCGAAGGCAAATTTGATAATGCGTTCATCCAAAGGTCGGTCTGCTTCATTCAGAGCTTGTTTGTAGCCTGTGTAACGATCCTGGGAAACGACCAGTTCCTTATTCCCGGCTAGAAAAGCAATTTTCTGATAGCCCTTGTCAAGGAAATATCTGGTCGCGTCATAGCCGGCCTTGATATTGTCATTGTCCACCAGAGAGATGAAAGGTGAGACAGCTTTCCCTAGGATAAGGAAAGGAAAGTTGTTCCTGACTGCAAAGTCGACCAAAGGATCGTCCTGCTTAGAATAAAGGAAGATCAGTCCATCTACTCGTTTTCCTAAAATCATTTGCTTCAGATTTTCCAAGCGGTGCTCTTCATCTTGCCCAGTGCTGATCTGGATGGCATAGTCATAGTCAGAAGCAATCTGAGAAATCCCCCGCAATACAGTTGGGAAAAAAGGGTTTTGATAGAAGACATCTGAGTCGTCCGGCAGGACCAAGCCGATGACTTGGCTGGACTGGCTGACCAGACTTCTGGCATTGAGGTTGGGATGATAGTCCAGCTCCTTCATAGCAGCACGGACCCGTTTTTTGGTTTCTTCACTGATGGTTGATTTGTTTTGTACGACGCGGGTCACGGTAGAGGGCGACACGCCTGCTAGTTTTGCGACTTCTTTGATAGTAACTCGCATAAAAACCTCCTAAAGGCCTGCATTTGCTGGAAATCCTTTCTATAATATCAACTATTTTAAATCTAGTAGTAGAAGCACTTGCTTTCTAAGAGTCATGCAAACCTCTGCCCAAAATGGTTCTTATAACCAGTGATTTTGCTTAACTATGATGGTCGAAAAAACAAGTATAAAGCAGTTTCTCAGTAAACGCAAACGTTTTCTGTTTGTAAGAACATTTTAACACAAAAAGAGAACGCTTGCAAGAAGAGAAAAACGGTAAATAATTGGGGCTGTAAGAGAGTCCTAAAAGAGCATTATATCCATTAACCAATAAATTGAAAAAAATCTCAAAAACCCCTTGCACTAAAAAAAAAAATAGGTTATAATCAAGTCGACGCAAACGTTTGCATTAAGTAAAAATGAAAAGGCGTAGAGGAAAAAATAACGAGGTGACAAAATGAAAAAACGTCAAAGCGGCGTGCTCATGCACATTTCATCCCTTCCGGGCAAGTACGGTATCGGATCTTTTGGCCAAAGTGCTTATGATTTTGTAGACTTCTTGGTTCGCACCAAGCAGCGCTATTGGCAGATTTTGCCACTGGGAACGACCAGTTATGGGGATTCTCCTTATCAGTCTTTCTCTGCTTTTGCGGGAAATACCTACTTTATCGATTTTGATATTCTGATAGAAGAAGGTTTGTTAACCGAGGCAGATGTCAAGGGAGCTGATTTTGGAGATGATCCTAGAAAAGTGGATTATGCAAAGATTTTCGATGCTCGCCGTCCAATCATGGAAAAAGCGGTAGCTCGCTTCTTAAAAGCAGATGATCTATCTGACTATGAGAGCTTTGTAGAGCAAAATGCAGTTTGGTTGGAAGTTTTCGCTGAATACATGGCTATCAAAGAGCATTTTGATAATCTAGCTTGGACAGAGTGGCCGGATGAAGCCATCCGCCGCCGTGATGCTGCTAGTCTCGCTTCTTATCGTGAGAAGCTGGCTGACAAGCTGACCTACCATCGTGTGACCCAGTATCTCTTCTTTAAGCAGTGGTTAAGATTAAAAGCCTATGCGAATGAACATCACATCGAGATTGTCGGAGATATGCCAATCTATGTGGCAGCTGACAGTGCTGATGTGTGGGCACAGCCGCACTTCTTTAAGACAGATGCTGTTGGCAAGCCAACTTGTGTGGCAGGCTGTCCGCCAGATGAATTTTCAGAAACTGGCCAGCTTTGGGGCAATCCTATCTATGACTGGGAAGCTATGGATAAGGATGGTTATGCTTGGTGGATTGAGCGCCTGCGTGAAAGCTTCAAGATTTACGACATTGTCCGTATCGACCATTTCCGCGGCTTTGAGTCTTACTGGGAAGTGCCTGCTGACTCAGATACATCTGCTACTGGTAAATGGGTTAAAGGCCCAGACTACAAGCTCTTTGCTGCAGTCAAGGAAGCCTTGGGTGATTTGAATATCATCGCAGAAGATCTAGGCTTTATGACGGATGAAGTGATTGAACTGCGTGAGCGTACTGGTTTCCCAGGAATGAAGATCTTGCAATTTGCCTTCAATCCTGATGATGAAAGTATCGACAGTCCGCATCTAGCGCCAAACAACTCAGTCATGTATACAGGAACCCATGATAACAATACTGTTCTGGGCTGGTACAAGGATGAGATTGACGACGCTACTCGCCAGTACATGGCACAGTACACCAACCGTAAGGAGTACGAAACAGTACCTCATGCAATGCTGCGCACAATCTTTGCTTCAGTCAGCTTTATGGCCATTGCGACCATGCAAGACCTACTGGAATTAGACAGTGCAGCACGGATGAACTATCCATCCACAATTGGTGGTAACTGGACTTGGCGGATGACAGCTGAAGAGCTGAATCCAATTGTCGAAGGTGAGCTTTACAGCTTGACCAAGACTTACCGTCGTATGAATACCGATTTAATTAACAAATAAAGAATAGTTAACTAGACTTGAAAGGAGTAATCATGTCAAACTTACAAACTTATATCAAAAATACTTATTCAAAAAATCTTGCTGATTGCAGCAACGAAGAACTTTACCTGGCTCTTTTGAACTACACTAAATTAGCCAGCGCTCAAAAGCCAGTCAATACTGGTAAGAAAAAACTCTACTATATCTCAGCTGAGTTCCTGATCGGTAAACTCTTGTCTAACAACTTGATCAACCTTGGGCTTTACGATGATGTGAAGCAAGAGTTGGCAGATGCTGGTAAAGACTTGATCGAGGTAGAAGAAGTTGAGTTGGAGCCGTCTCTGGGTAACGGAGGCTTGGGCCGTCTGGCTGCCTGCTTCTTGGACTCTATTGCGACACTTGGTCTCAATGGTGATGGTGTAGGACTGAACTACCACTTTGGTCTTTTCCAACAGGTTTTGAAAAACAACGAACAGACAACGATTCCTAACTTCTGGCTGACTGAGCAAAACTGGTTGGTTCGCTCTAGCCGCAGCTACCAAGTGCCTTTTGCTCACTTCACCCTGACATCTACTCTTTATGATATTGATGTGCCAGGTTATAAGACAGAAACTAAGAACCGTCTTCGTCTCTTTGATTTGGACTCAGTGGATGCAGATATCATCACAGATGGTATTGACTTTGATAAGACAGATATCGCTCGCAACTTGACCCTCTTCCTCTATCCAGATGATAGTGACAAGCAAGGGGAATTGCTCCGTATCTTCCAGCAGTACTTCATGGTTTCAAATGGTGCTCAGCTGATTATTGACGAAGCGATTGAAAAAGGCAGCAACCTGCACGACTTGGCAGACTATGCTGTCATCCAAATCAATGATACCCACCCATCTCTGGTTATCCCAGAAATGATCCGTCTCTTGACTGAGCGTGGTTTGGATCTGGATGAAGCAATTGCCATCGTACAGAAGATGACTGCTTATACGAACCACACGATTCTAGCTGAAGCTCTTGAAAAATGGCCTCTGGAATTCTTGAAAGAAGTAGTACCGCATCTGGTACCAATCATCAAAGAGCTTGACAAGCGCGTTAAGGCTAAATACGTAGATCCAGCAGTGCAAATCATTGATGAGGACGATCGTGTGCACATGGCGCACATGGATATCCACTACGGATACAGTGTCAATGGTGTTGCTGCTCTGCATACAGAAATCCTGAAAAACTCTGAGCTTAAAGCCTTCTACGATATCTACCCTGAAAAATTCAATAACAAGACCAACGGTATTACTTTCCGCCGCTGGCTCATGCATGCCAACCCACGTCTGTCTCATTATCTAGATGAGTTGCTGGGTCGCGACTGGCACCATGACGCAACTAAGCTCGAAGGCTTGTTGGAATTCACTGGCGCTGCAAATGTTAAAGAAAAATTGGAAGGCATCAAGGCTCACAACAAGCGTAAATTGGCTCGTCACTTGAAGGAAGCACAAGGTGTGGAAATCAATCCAGAATCTATCTTTGATATCCAAATCAAGCGTCTGCATGAGTACAAACGCCAACAAATGAACGCTCTGTACGTTATCCACAAGTATCTGGACATCAAGGCTGGTAACATCCCTGCTCGTCCAATCACTGTCTTCTTCGGTGGTAAGGCTGCTCCTGCTTACACGATTGCACAGGACATCATCCACCTCATCCTTTGCTTGTCAGAAGTGATTGCTAATGACCCTCAAGTAGCTCCACACCTGCAAGTAGTTATGGTAGAAAACTACAACGTTACAGCGTCTAGCTTCTTGATTGCAGCTGGTGACATTTCTGAGCAGATTTCCCTGGCTTCTAAGGAAGCATCTGGTACTGGTAACATGAAGTTCATGCTTAACGGTGCCTTGACTCTTGGTACTATGGACGGAGCGAACGTTGAGATTGCAGAGCTGGTCGGCGAAGACAACATCTACATCTTCGGTGAAGATTCTGAGACTGTTATTGACCTCTACGCAAAATCCGCTTACAAGTCTAGTGAGTACTATGCACGTGAAGCTATCAAGCCATTGGTTGACTTTATCGTTAGCGATGAAGTATTGGCAGTTGGTAAAGCTGAACGCTTGGAACGTCTTTACAATGAACTGATCAGTAAGGACTGGTTCATGACCCTGCTGGATCTGGAAGACTATATCCAAGTGAAAGAGCGTATGCTGGCTGACTATGAAGACCGCGATGCTTGGATGGACAAAGTCATCGTCAATATCGCCAAAGCTGGTTTCTTCTCATCTGACCGTACTATCGCTCAATACGAAGAAGAAGTATGGCACTTGAATAGCTAATATTCTTTAAATCAAAAAAGCCGAGACAGCAGTGTTTCGGCTTTGATTTTTTAATCGAAGATATGAATAAGGATTTTGCTATTGTGTAGGCTTCTGAAAAGGTGAAAGCTTCTTGGTCTTGTCAGCTTTTTCTTTTCGGTGTATAATAAGTGAAAATATTTCTTTACAGGAGGCGTTCATGAAAAAGAAACCAATTTATCTTTATGTTTTGCTGGGATTGTCAGCAATCGGAACTTTACTGGGAGTATGGAGCCGTTTTTTCTCCAAGTTTTCTGAGGTAGATTATACACAAATAAATTTCTCAAAAGAGTTGAGTGATCAGACAAATCAGTTTAATCAACTTTATTTTGAATTTCTTCGTAATGGAATGAATATGATTATTTTTTTCGTTATGACGGCTCTGTTAATAGCATCTATCGTCTTTTTGGTTAGAAAAAATCTGCAGATGGCTAATATTAGCTATATCGTTTATATACTAGTCAGTTTGTTATCTCAAGTTTACGTCTATATTTCATCGAAAGGAATTGTTGGCAAGGTATTTACAAGCCCTGAAAACATTGCAACGCATTCAAACAGCCTTCTTTTAGGAACAGTGCTGGGCTTTATTATCAGTTTAATTTATCTTTCAATCGTCGTCTTTAAGCTAATCCAGCAGCAAAAAGAGGCTGAAAAAGCGGAACTAGCTGCAAACGAATAAAATTTGACAAATAACAGATAAGTGCTTACAATTTTAAGAAGCAATATCTGTTATTTTTTAGAATGGAGAGTAAAATGACAAAGGTTTCCTTGGTTTACATCAGCCTGAGCGGCAATACAGAGAGTTTCGTCCGTCGGCTGACAGACTATTTGCTGGAGCAGCATCCAAGCCTAGAAGTAGAGAAGATTCATATCAAAGACCTGGTAAAGGAAGGAATTCCCTTTTTTGAAATGGACAATCCTTTTATCGCTTTTCTGCCGACTTATCTGGAGGGTGGCAATGGTGTGGACAATGGCGATGTAGAAATTCTGACAACCGATGTAGGGGATTTTATCGCCTATGGTCAGAATGCCAGCAAGTGTCTGGGGGTCATTGGCAGCGGCAATCGTAACTTTAACAACCAATACTGTCTGACAGCCAAGCAATACTCAGAGCGGTTCGGATTTCCGGTTTTGGCTGATTTTGAAATGCGCGGCATGTTGGGAGACATTAAGAAGGTTGCGGGGATTATTGAGGAGCTCTATCATATTGAAAAAAACGAAAACCAGTGAGGTTTTCGTTTTTTGATGTTCTAAATTAAGCTTACATCTTTTCTGGCGCTTCTACTCCTAGCAGACGTAGAGCTTCTTTGAGGACAACAGCTGTTGAGTAGCTGAGAGCCAGACGGCTGTCGCGTTCAGGGCTTTCATCCAGAATCCGCGTGTGCGCATAATATTTGTTAAAGGCTTGAGCCAGACTGATAGCGTATTTGGCAATCAGAGATGGTTCATAGTTATCAGCAGCACGCTTGACAACGCGACCGAAGTCTTGGAGCAGCTTGATAATTTCCCAGCTTTCTGGATCGTTCAGGCTGTATGTAGCCGCTGCATCTGGCTGGAAGTTCGCCTTGCGCAGGATAGACTGGATACGAGCATAGGCATACTGGATGTAAGGGCCTGTTTCTCCCTCGAAAGAAACCATAGCTTCCAGATCAAAATCGTAACCATTGCGGCGGTCGGTTTTGAGGTCGTAGAACTTAACTGCTCCGACTCCAACTGCGCGAGCAACAGCTTCCTTGTTTTCCAAATCTGGGTTTTTAGCTTCAATCTGGCTCTTAGCCCGGCTGATAGCTTCCAGCAGAGTTGGTTCGAGAAGGATGATATTTCCTTTACGTGTAGACAGTTTTTGACGGTTCTTAGTCACCAGACCGAAGTCAACGTGAATCATGTCATCGCTCCAGTCAAAACCCATCTTTTTCAGAACAGCCTTGAGCTGTCTGAAGTGGTTGGCCTGCTCTTGACCTACAACATAGACATTTTTGACAAAGTTGTAAGTGCGAGCCCGGTAGATGGCTGTTGCGATATCACGTGTAATGTAGAGGGTAGCACCGTCTGATTTTTTAATCATAGCAGGCGGAAGGTTGAAGTCTTCCAAGTCTACAATGCTAGCTCCTTTGGATTCCTGTAAAAGCCCTTTTTCTTCGAGGATTTGAATCCCTTCGTCCATCTTGTCGTTGTAGAAGGCTTCGCCGTTTAGACTGTCAAACTTGACACCTAGGAGTTCGTAGATACGGTTGAATTCTGTCAGGCTTTCATCGCGGAACCATTGCCAGAGCTCAGTTGCTTCTGGGTCTCCATCTTCCAGCTTCTTGAACCAAAGGCGGCCTTCTTCATCCAGAGATGGGTCGTTTTCAATCTCGGCATTGATACGCACGTAGAGTTTGAGGAGCTCGTCGATTGGGTTGGCTTCAACAGCTTCCTGGCTTCCCCACTTCTTATAAGCTACCATCAGGAGACCAAACTGTTTGCCCCAGTCTCCCAAGTGGTTGATTTTGATGGTGTTGTAGCCAATCTTGCGGAAGATGTTGGAAAGAGCGTCACCGATAACAGTAGAGCGCAAGTGGCCGACTGAGAAAGGCTTGGCAATGTTTGGACTGGACAGGTCAATGGTGATATTCTGATTATTTCCTTCGTTTTGCTGGCCATAATCAGCTCCGTCTTTGATGACTTCTTTGATGACTTGGCCAGAAATTTCAGCCTTGCTGAGGAAAAAGTTGACATAAGGACCAGTCGCAACGACTTTGTCAAAATGCGCTGTATCAATCTTTTCAGCGATATCAGCAGCGATGATTTGAGGAGCTTTGCGCTCAGTCTTTGCCAGAGAAAAGGCTGGGAAGGCGATATCGCCAAGTTCAGAGCTCTTTGGCTGCTCCAATAAATTTAAAATAGCGTCTTGATTAAGGCTGTCAATAACCTTGGCCAATTCGCCGGCAATCAACTGTTTGTTATCCATATTTGCTCCTTTGTGTCTTTTGTTATTATTTTATCACATTTTTCAAGGAATCTTCAATTTTTTTGGGAATAATTTTTGGGCTAATAGGAATTTTTCTGATATAATAAGAGGGATAAGAACCTGTATTTATAGATGACCTTTTCATCTAAATGCTTCCTTCTCTGTTACTCTTGGTTAAAGTTTTTTGTTTATTCTCAGTATTCCTGCAAATCTTTGCCTAGATTGATGGAGAAGCAGTCTTTGATCGGATGGAGTATTCTTCATGAATGCAGCTTCTAAATATTCAATAATGAGGTAAAAATGAGAAAGAATGACCGTCATCAGTTAGTCAAAACGATGATTAAGGAGGAAAAACTAGGAACGCAAAAGGAGATTCAGGATCGTCTGGAAGCGCAAGGGATTTATGTAACACAGACTACCCTGTCGCGTGACCTTCGTGAAATCGGCCTGACTAAGGTTAAGAAGAAGGGGCTGACTTATTATGTTTTGGCGCATGAGACTGAAGAAATCGATTTTATAGAGTTTTTAGCCAAGCATGTGGAGAGTGTGGCCAGGGCAGAGTTTAGTCTGGTTCTTCGTACGGGCCTGGGAGAGGCAACAGTGCTGGCCAATGTCGTGGATAGCTCGTTCGATAGCCGCATTCTGGGAACCGTTGCGGGTGCCAATACTCTTTTAGTGGTTTGCCGGGATCAGGCAGCTGCTCAGGAGATTGAAGAGCAAATACAGGAAGTGATGTAAGAGTCACAGTTTTTTCAGGAAAAATGGAGAGGTTTGAGACAGAAGTCCTGACCTCGTTTGTTTTTAGAAAGGATAGAGATGGCAGTAGAAAAGTTATCGCCAGGCATGCAGCAGTATTTGGATATCAAAAAGGACTATCCAGATGCTTTCTTGCTCTTTCGGATGGGGGATTTCTATGAGTTGTTTTATGATGATGCGGTCAATGCCGCCCAGATTTTAGAGATTTCCCTCACCAGCCGCAATAAAAATGCAGAAAATCCTATTCCCATGGCCGGAGTTCCCTATCATTCGGCTCAGCAGTATATTGATGTTTTGGTCGAATCAGGCTATAAGGTAGCGATTGCAGAGCAGATGGAAGATCCCAAGGAAGCCAAGGGAGTTGTTAAGAGGGAGGTCGTTCAGGTTATCACACCGGGGACAGTAGTGGATTCCAGTAAGCCGGACTCTGCGAATAACTTTCTGGTGGCTTTGGATTACTCAGACGGTCTCTATGGTCTGGCTTATATGGACTTGGTGACCGGTGAGTTTCAGGTGACTAGTTTAGAGGACTTTGCCTTGGTCTGCGGGGAAATCCGCAATTTGAAAGCTAGGGAAGTGGTGCTGGGCTATGCCTTGCCAGAAGCTGAGGAGCAGGTCTTGGCTGGGCAGATGAACCTCTTATTATCCTATGTACAGACAGCTTTGGACGATGTTCAGCTGCTGGGCGAGGAGCTGTCTCCTATGGAGCGTCAGGCAGCGGGGAAATTGCTGGAGTATGTGCACCGGACCCAGATGAGGGAGCTCAGCCATTTAAAGAAGGCCCAGCATTATGAAATCAAGGACTTTCTGCAAATGGACTATGCCACCAAGGCGAGTCTTGATTTGACAGAAAATGCTCGCTCGGGTAAGAAACACGGCAGTCTTTATTGGCTGATGGACGAGACCAAGACGGCCATGGGCGGCCGTATGCTGCGCTCTTGGATCCAGCGTCCGCTGATTGATGAAGCGCGAATTAGCCAGCGGCAGAATGTCGTTGAGGTTTTTCTGGATCATTTCTTTGAGCGGAGTGATTTGACGGAGAGCCTCAAGGGAGTCTATGATATCGAGCGGTTGGCTAGTCGGGTTTCTTTTGGCAAGACCAATCCCAAGGATCTGCTGCAGCTGGCAGCAACATTGGGAAATGTGCCTCAGATTAAGGCTATCTTGCAAGGAATCGGCAGCCCGCATCTAGCTCGTTTGATTGAGGGCTTAGATCCTATTCCAGAGTTGGCGGGCTTGATTAGCTCGGCTATTTCGCCGGATGCCCCCCATATCATCACCGAGGGCAATATCATTCGGACAGGCTTTGATGAGACCTTGGATCAGTATCGGCTTGTGCTGAGGGAGGGGACCGGATGGATTGCAGAGCTGGAAGTCAAAGAACGTGCTAATAGCGGCATCAGCAATCTGAAGATTGATTACAATAAAAAAGATGGTTACTATTTCCACGTGACCAATTCCCAACTGGCTCATGTGCCTAGTCATTTCTTTCGCAAGGCGACCCTGAAAAATTCTGAGCGTTTCGGAACGGAGGAGCTGGCTCGGATTGAGGGAGAGATGTTGGAGGCGCGTGAAAAATCTGCTAATTTGGAATACGAGATTTTCATGCGGATTCGTGAGGAAGCTGGTAAATACATCCAGCGCTTGCAGGCCTTGGCACAAACGCTGGCAGCTGTAGATGTCCTGCAGAGCTTTGCTGCGGTGGCAGAACAACTGCATTTGGTGCGTCCTGTCTTTACTGCGGAGCGTCATCTGCAGATTGAAAAAGGCCGGCATGCTGTTGTGGAAAAGGTCATGGGTGCCCAAAGCTACATTCCAAATAGTATTCTGCTGGACCAGGAAACAGACATTCAGCTGATTACCGGGCCTAATATGAGCGGGAAATCGACCTATATGCGCCAGCTGGCTATCATCGTTATTATGGCACAGATGGGCTCTTATGTGCCCGCTCAGTCTGCCAGTCTGCCACTATTCGATGCGATTTTCACTCGTATTGGTGCGGCAGATGATTTGGTGTCCGGCCAGTCCACTTTTATGGTGGAGATGATGGAGGCCAATCGGGCCATTCGACAGGCTAGCGAGCGTTCGCTTATTCTCTTTGATGAGCTGGGCCGTGGGACGGCGACTTACGATGGGATGGCGCTAGCTCAGGCTATTATCGAGCATATTCATCACTATACTGGAGCCAAGACACTCTTTGCCACTCATTATCATGAGCTGACAGCCTTGGAGGATAGCTTGGAGCATTTGGAAAATGTCCATGTGGCAACCTTGGAAAAGGACGGGCAGGTGACTTTCCTGCATAAGATTGAGCCAGGTCCGGCTGACAAGTCCTACGGAATTCATGTGGCGAAGATTGCCGGACTTCCTAAGAAATTGCTGGAGCGGGCGGATAGCATTTTGAGTCATTTGGAGAGTCAGGGCACCGGTCTAGACTCAGAGCTTCCTGCTGAATCCAGCCCAAAACAGTCACAAGTGGCGGAGCAGATGTCTCTTTTTGCAGAAGGGCCGGAAAATCCGGTCCTGACTGAACTCCGAGACCTGGACATCTACAATATGACTCCCCTGGAAGTCATGGCGGTGGTAGCTGAGTTGAAGAAGAAGTTGTAAAAATAAAGAACAGACTTGTGAATGCCTCAAGTCTGCTCTTTTTATTTCTCACGATTTGCCAGACAAACCGCTATTGATTTTTTGAATGTTGCGGTAAGTGCGGTAGTAGATGGCACCTGAAATGATTAGATAGATGAGGGTGAATTCCCCGACGGCAGTCAGTGTCAGGCTGAGTATTTTTTCTCTTGGAAAAAATCCAGCTAGATTAGCCAAAAGTGCAAAGGTCAGAATCATCACGCCAAAGTGGCTAACGACGGAGCGCAGGATGCTCCAGTCTCTTTGGAAGAAGTTTCCACTCCATCTGAAAATAGCTCCCATGACAAACCATATAAGGAGGCAGTAGAGCATGATGAGGGAAACATGGACATGCTGGCTCAAAAAGAAGAGACCGATAGGAGAGCGGGGGTGAAGCGGTAGATAAGCTGGATTGTAAAAATAAGAAACAATCATGGAGAAGAAGAGACCAATGAAAATCCCTCCAATTCCTCCGAAAAAGAGTTCTTTAAGACGAGTTTTCATAATTGCAACCTTTCTTTAATGGATTTGAGATAACGGCGGGACGAGTATGTCTGGTCGCCGTTTTTCAGAAATATTTGAATCAGACCATTTGGAGTCAGCTTGAGGTGGCTGATTTGTCGGCTATTGATAATCTCCGACTGAGAAATCTGCAGGAAATATTCCGGTAGGACCTGCAGCAATTGATAAAGAGCTTGTTGAGCTCGATAGCTGTCTTTTGCCGTTCGGACCCGGACCTGGCGATTTTCTGTATAGATTCGGTGGATTTCCTTAGCGTCCAGCAGATAGATTTCGTCTTCTTTCTTGACATGGATCTTGTCCTCTTTACCCAGATGTTGCGCAAAGTGGACCAATTCCTGAATATTTTCTGTCATGAGGCGAGCCTCAATGCTGACGGAGTCTTCGGTAACTTGAGAATCGATTCTTAGCTTAACTTTCATAACTTCCTCCTTTCACCTTTATTAAACCGCAACACGGCAGAGAAAACAAGCCCTTTTGTCTATGTGGCAGCTATTTGTGTCTATATGGCTTGGCTTGAGAGTATAGTGGTTGAGAAAAGGCTGCCTTCTGATAGAAAGAGCCCAATGTGTTATAATAGATAGCAGAACAAATACGGAGAAAAAGATGTCAAAAATTATCGAACTTCCAGAAATTCTAGCCAATCAGATTGCGGCCGGTGAAGTCATTGAGCGGCCTAGCAGCGTGGTCAAGGAGCTAGTGGAAAATTCAATTGATGCGGGTGCAAGCCAGATTACCATCGAAATCGAGGAGGCCGGACTCAAGAGCATTCAGGTAACGGATAATGGCGAAGGCATAGACCACGAAGATGTTCCTCTGGCCCTTCGACGCCATGCTACCAGTAAAATCAAGAAGCAGGCGGATCTCTTTCGGATTCGGACACTGGGTTTTCGGGGCGAGGCCATTCCTTCCATTGCTTCTGTCTCGCGTTTTACCATTGAGACAGCGACTGAAGCCGGCCAGCACGGGACCCTGCTAGTTGCCCAAGGCGGTGAAATTGAAGAGCATGAGCCTACCAACAGTCCGGTGGGAACGAAAATCAAGATAGAAGATCTCTTCTTCAATACTCCCGCCCGGCTCAAGTATATGAAGAGTCAGCAGGCTGAGCTGTCCCATATCGTTGATGTGATTAATCGGCTTAGTCTGGCCCATCCGGAAGTGGCTTTCACCCTTATCAGTGACGGCCGCGAAATGACACGGACTGCCGGCAGTGGTAATCTGCGTCAGGCTATTGCAGGAATCTATGGTTTGGCAACAGCTAAGAAAATGGTGGAAATCTCTGCATCGGATTTGGATTTTGAAGTGAGTGGCTATGTCAGTTTGCCTGAGCTGACTCGTGCGAATCGGAATTATATTACCATTCTCATCAACGGCCGCTACATTAAGAATTTCCTGCTCAATCGCGCTATTTTGGACGGCTACGGCAGCAAGCTTATGGTAGGTCGCTTTCCACTCGCGGTCATCAATATTCAGATTGACCCCTATCTGGCCGATGTCAATGTCCATCCGACCAAGCAAGAGGTGCGAATTTCTAAAGAGCGGGAACTCATGGCCTTGATTTCGCAAGCTATTGCAACCAGTCTCAAGGAGCAGGATCTTATCCCGGATGCTTTGGAAAATCTAGCCAAATCAACTGTTAAGCGTGCGACTAAGCCCGAACAGACCAGCCTCCCGCTGAAAGAAAATCGCCTCTACTACGATAAGGAGCAGAATGACTTCTTCCTCAAGCCACAGGTGGCCGAGCAGCAGCTATCCTTCGAAGAATCAGCGGAGCCTATTCATGAAGCGACAAATGAAAAAGCAGAGCCACAACCAACTTCGGTCAAATTTGCAGAGAGAAAGCCAGTTAGCTATGACCAACTAGACCATCCAGAGCTTGATCAGGTCAGTCTGGAGCGGGCTGTGGATAAGTTGGAGCAGGAAGAGAAGTCAAGCTTCCCAGAGTTAGAATATTTCGGCCAGATGCATGGCACTTATCTCTTTGCTCAGGGCAAGGGTGGTCTTTACATTATTGACCAGCATGCTGCCCAGGAGCGGGTCAAGTATGAGTATTATCGGGAGAAGATTGGAGATGTGGACAATAGCCAGCAGCAGCTCTTAGTGCCCTATATCTTTGAATTTCTAGCGGACGATATACTGCGGATCAAGCAGCGGATAGAGCTGTTAGAAGACGCTGGCATCTTTTTAGAAGAGTATGGAGCCAACCAGTTTATCCTCCGTGAGCATCCCATTTGGTTTAAGGAAGAGGAGATTGAAGCAGGTATCTATGAGATGTGTGATATGCTTCTCCTGACCAAGGAAGTTTCTATCAAGAAATATCGAGCAGAGCTAGCCATTATGATGAGCTGCAAACGCTCCATCAAGGCCAATCACAGTCTGGATGACTACTCTGCGCGTGACTTGCTCTTTCAGCTGTCCCAGTGTGACAATCCCTACAACTGCCCACACGGCCGACCGGTCTTAGTCAACTTTACCAAGTCGGATATGGAAAAAATGTTCCGCCGCATTCAGGAAAATCATACTAGCCTGCGGGAGTTGGGGAAATACTAAACTGTATAGAAGATCAAACAGCCCTAGTCATAGAACTAGAGCTGTTTTGAATTTTTGAGCTGAACCTGTGTTCCAGTAAGCAAATCAGCTGGATGACGTTTGTCCTTGCGAAGCAGTCCCATCAGCAGAAAGATCAGGAAGAGAATCCCTGCTGAAGTTGACAAGAAAATTGACAGAGCATCTGCTTGATAAGCACTACGGATAGTTCCCATATGTCCTAGCTGCCAAGGGAAAAACTTGATAGCAGAGCGCAAAAGGCTGTGGGCAAAGCTCCTATGCTTGTAAACCAACTGTAAACCTGCCCAACGCTTGCCAACACTTCCTTTTCTATAGTCTAGCCAAGCAAAGATGATAGTTAGAGGAAGAACGGAGGTAGAAAAAGCCAGAAGCTGGCTCTGGGCTTCAGTGAATACAGGAATGCCTCCTAGAACCAGATTGTAAAAGCCCATAGCTAGTAAAAAAAGAGCAATGAGGTAGCCTGAGATGAAGAGCCAGTCTCCAATCAGCTCTTTCAGACGAGTTTTGATAGGTATGGGATTGTCAGTTTTTAGTTTCATCTTTAGCACCTTCTTTTTTAGAATCCTCATCAAGGCCTATAACCTTGTCCAGATACTTTTTCTTAATCTTTAGCGCCTTGTTAATAGCCATTGCTGATGCGATTAAGAGGAAGAAGATCAACCATACCAGCGCAGTGAATGTTGCTGGAAAGCTAGAACCTGCGAAAAAGAGAAAGATAGCCAGAGCTGATACAAAAATATATAGAACTTGCCAGAAGCCATAAGATTTTACTTCCTTGTAGTAGCGATCTTTTTCGTCTTCTGAGAGAATGGGTTTTATTTCCGGCTTATCGCTGTCTTCTAAAAGCAGATAATCTGTCGTCACCTGGAAAATCTTGCTCAGCTCTACAACTTTTTCGAGTTCTGGCAGTGCTTGGCCAGACTCCCACTTGGAAATGCTCTGGCGAGAGACATTGATCTGTTCAGCCAGTTTTTCTTGTGACCAGCCTTTTTCTTTTCTTAGTTCAAATAATTTATCAGCGAGTTTCATAATCGCAGCCTCCTTTTCTTTGCTAACTCTATCCTAACAGCTTTTAGTTATCTTGAGAATACAGCTTCCTGTACATTTTGTCAACCACCGGTTGCACTTCTGTTTGCAGTTTCCAGACAGAAAATATGATATACTAGATAGGCAAAATGATATAAAAAGAAGGAAAATTATGTACGAATATTTTAAAGGAATTATCAGTAAAATCACAGCCAAGTACATTGTGTTGGAAGTCAACTCTATCGGCTATATTCTTCATGTAGCCAATCCTTATGCTTACTCAGGGCTTCTCCATCAGGAAGCCAAGGTTTATGTCCACCAGGTGGTGAGAGAAGACGCGGAGCTGCTGTATGGCTTTGCGACCGAGGAGGAGAAACAACTCTTTCTTAGCTTGATTTCAGTTTCAGGTATCGGCCCAGTGTCTGCCCTGGCAATTATTGCGGCGGATGATAATGCTGGCTTGGTACAAGCTATTGAGCAAAAAAACATCACCTACCTGACCAAGTTTCCTAAGATTGGCAAGAAAACAGCCCAGCAGATGGTGCTGGACTTGGAAGGCAAGGTAGTGGCGGCAGATGGTCCGTCAGAAAGCAAGGCGCCTGTCCAGACTGCGTATAATCAGGAGCTGGAGGAAGCCATGGAAGCCATGCTGGCTCTGGGCTACAAAGCTGCTGAGCTCAAGAAAATCAAGAAATTCTTTGAAGGAACGACGGATACAGCAGAAAACTATATCAAGTCTGCTCTTAAGATGTTGGTGAAATAGGAGAAAGCTATGACCAAACGCTGCGGCTGGGTAAAAATGAACAACCCCTTGTATGTGGCCTATCATGATGAGGAGTGGGGCAAGCCCCTCCATGATGATCAGAAATTATTTGAATTGCTCTGCATGGAGACCTATCAGGCCGGACTTTCTTGGGAGACCATTCTCAATAAACGCCAGGCTTTTCGGGCAGCCTTTCATTTCTATGATGCCCAGAAAGTTGCTCAGATGACGGATGCTGACCTGGATAGTCTTTTAAATAATCCTGATATCATCCGTAATAAGATGAAAATCTATGCAACCAGAGCCAATGCCCAAGCTTTTTTGGCTGTTCAAAAGCAGTTTGGCTCTTTTAATGATTATATCTGGTCCTTTGTAGATTTCAAAATGATTGACAATGAAGTTTTGAACTACAAGGAAGCACCTACTAAGACAGAGCTGTCAGAAACTATGTTCAAGGCGCTGAAAAAGCAAGGCTTCAAATTTGTCGGTCCCGTTTGTGTCTATTCATTCCTAGAAGCAGCTGGCCTTATCAATGACCATGAAAATGATTGTGACTGGAAGTAGAACAATGAAAACAAGAAAATTCCAGCTCATTTTTATTTCTCTATATACCATTCTATTTATAGGCAGAGGTTTGTAGCTTATTGGACAAAAATGGCTGAATTATCCAGTATATTTCCTTTTGTTTGTTTTGGGGATTTTAGCTTATAGGGAGGAATTGCGGGAGAAGTTCAGGTTGCTTTTGCCTCAGAGGAAAGAGTTTATTAAAACAATCTCCTTGTATATGGTACTTATTTTTCTCTTGACAATTGCTAGCAACCTGCTTTCGGGTGTCATTAAACAGGTACTAGGACTGCCACTGCAGGGACAGAATGATGCTCGTATTCAAGTTGCACTTTTAGAAAATCCTTATCTTTTCTTAATTGTGGGCTGTTTTATTGGGCCAGTTGTTGAAGAGCTCTTTTTTCGTCGATTCTTCTTGGGTACTTTCTTGACAAAATTCTCCGATTTTATTGGTATTGTTTTAACGACTTTGCTATTTTCTACTCTCCATATGCACAGCTGGGCCTTGTCAGAGTGGGTGACGGCAATATCTTATCTTGGCGGAGGCTTGCTTTACTCTTTGTTGTATCTTAAAAAGGATAAGAATATCTGGTATCCAATTACCCTCCATTGTTGTAACAATATCATTGCTTTCATCATTACCTTATTGTCTATAAACAAATGAAAACCTAGAAGTTCCGGACCTCTAGGCTTTTTGTTATTTTCTTTATATCCTTACTCTCCTTTCTGCATCCAAATCTTTTCCTTGATAAAGATGCGTAATTCATAGAAAAGCATAAAGAGGGTGGAGATGAGGAAGCCAGCCATAAAGATATGATGCAAATAGGCAAAAATAGCAATCTCAACCAAAACGGAGAAGAGATAGAAAATGACTAAATAATGCCATTTCTTGGCCTTGCTATCTTCGATGACCTTTTTCTCCAAGCGCTCATCCTCCTTGATGAGCGTGTCCAGACTGATATCGAACTCCCGACTGATAGCGATGAGATTTCCAATATCAGGGATACCTTTTTCGCTTTCCCAACGGGCAATGGCGGAGCGGGAAACCTTGAGCCTTTCTGCCAAAGCCTCCTGAGTGAGTTGATGTTGTTGACGAATGTCTTTGAGAACTTGTGAAATTTTCATGATGATCTCCTTTCTTCAAATAAAAGTATTTAGATGATTTCCTTTTTTCATCTTTATTATAAAAATAATGAAACCATTTGCCAATAGCATTTACCTAACAATCTAGTTATTCTGCATAACACCAGTCATTCTTAAAAGTTTCCCACAGCATGTTGACAAGTTTGTCAAGGAGCTTGACAGCTCTTTTTATTTCCTGAAATGAAAATCAACTTTTTTAAGATTTTTTGTGATAAAATAAAGCCAATTCCGAATAGTAAGGTAGGAGGTTCTATGAAAGCAGAAATTATTGCTGTGGGCACTGAGATTCTGACGGGTCAGATTGTCAATACTAATGCCCAATTTTTATCTGAAAAACTGGCGAGTCTGGGGATTGATGTCTATTTTCAGACAGCTGTGGGGGACAATGAAAATCGTCTCCTCTCTGTTCTAGAAATTGCTCAAGGGCGCAGTAATCTGATTATCCTAACAGGAGGCTTGGGGCCAACAGAGGATGATTTGACCAAGCAGACCTTGGCTAAGTTCTTAGGACGTGAGCTCATTTTTGACTCACAGGCTGTGGAAAAGCTGGATCGCTTTTTTGCTAGTCGACCAGATTATGCTCGAACTCCCAATAATGAGCGTCAGGCCCAGCTGGTTGAAGGCTCGGCTCCGTTACCAAATGCGACCGGCTTAGCTGTCGGAGGCTTGTTAGAAGCAGACGGAGTGACCTATGTAGTCCTGCCTGGCCCGCCTAGTGAGCTCAAACCCATGGTCAATAACGAGCTGGTTCCCCTCTTATCCACAGGCCAGAAATTGTATTCACGGGTGCTGCGCTTCTTTGGTATCGGCGAGAGTCAGCTAGTGACTATTTTGTCAGAGATGATTGAGCAGCAGAGTGACCCCACCATTGCTCCTTATGCAAAGACAGGGGAAGTTACCCTGCGACTGTCCACCAAGGCTCTGAGTCAGGCAGAAGCCGATACCAAGTTTGAGGCTGTGGAAAAGGAAATTTTGTCCCATAAGACTTTTGAGGGACAGTCACTGTCAGAGATTTTCTATGGTTACGGGGATGACAATTCCTTGGCACAGGTGGCTTTTGAGTTGCTGAAGAGTCAAGGAAAGACGATTTCGGCGGCGGAGAGTCTGACAGCAGGGCTCTTTCAGGCGACCTTGGCTGATTTTGCTGGAGCCTCTTCCATTTTTTCAGGTGGCTTTGTCACCTACAGCATGGAGGAAAAGAGCCGGATGCTGGATATTCCGTTGGGAGACCTGGAGAAGCACGGTGTCGTTTCCGCTTTTACGGCTGGGAAAATGGCAGAGCAGGCTAGAAAGCTGACCGAAAGTGACCTAGCTGTCAGTCTGACAGGTGTGGCAGGCCCAGATTCACTGGAA
Source organism: Streptococcus sanguinis (assembly GCF_020729725.1). GTDB lineage: Bacteria > Bacillota > Bacilli > Lactobacillales > Streptococcaceae > Streptococcus > Streptococcus sanguinis_V. The sequence goes on from NZ_JAJEPA010000021.1 coordinate 102,073, forward strand.
GGCCATCCAGCAGGGACTGTTTTTATCGGCTTAGCTTGTGCTGCTGGAACGGAAACTATTAAGGTCAATATTGCTGGGCGCAGTCGGCGTGATGTGCGGAAAATTGCTGTTCTGCACGCCTTCAACCTAGTACGAAAAACTTTATTAAATAGCTGATTTTTGGTATAATGACGAAGATGGCCAAAAGACATTTTAGAAAAAACAGGAGAAATAAATGGCAAAGAAACAAAAAAAATTAGATGAAATCTCAAAGAAATTCGGTGATGAGCGCCAAAAAGCCTTGGATAATGCTCTTAAAAATATTGAAAAGGATTTTGGTAAGGGAGCCATTATGCGTCTTGGCGAGCGGGCAGAGCAAAAGGTTCAAGTCATGAGCTCTGGCTCTTTGGCCTTGGATATTGCCCTTGGTGCCGGTGGTTATCCTAAGGGACGTATCATTGAAATCTACGGTCCGGAGTCTTCTGGTAAGACAACCGTTGCTCTTCACGCAGTTGCTCAAGCGCAAAAAGAAGGTGGTATCGCAGCCTTTATCGATGCTGAGCATGCTTTGGATCCGTCATACGCGGCTGCTCTGGGTGTCAATATTGATGAGTTGCTGCTGTCCCAACCTGATTCTGGAGAACAGGGACTGGAAATTGCTGGCAAGCTGATTGACTCAGGTGCGGTAGACTTGGTGGTTGTGGACTCAGTTGCAGCCCTTGTACCGCGTGCGGAAATCGATGGCGATATCGGTGATAGCCATGTCGGCTTGCAGGCTCGGATGATGAGCCAGGCTATGCGCAAACTGTCTGCTTCTATCAACAAAACGAAGACGATTGCGATTTTCATTAACCAGCTGCGCGAAAAAGTTGGCGTTATGTTTGGTAATCCTGAAACAACACCAGGTGGACGTGCACTGAAGTTCTATGCTTCTGTCCGTCTGGATGTCCGTGGTAATACTCAAATCAAGGGAACTGGTGATGAAAAGGATACCAATGTTGGTAAAGAAACCAAGATTAAGGTTGTTAAAAATAAGGTAGCTCCGCCATTCAAGGAAGCCTTTGTGGAAATCATGTACGGGGAAGGTATTTCTAAGACAGGTGAGCTGATTAAGATTGCGACTGATTTGGATATCATCAAAAAAGCTGGTGCTTGGTACTCCTACAATGATGAAAAAATTGGCCAAGGTTCTGAAAATGCTAAGAAGTACTTGGCTGATCATCCAGAAGTCTTTGACGAAATTGATCGTCAGGTTCGTGTACGCTATGGTTTGATTGAAGGCGATGACTTGGCAGAAGTGGTTGGCAACAAGGCTGACAGTCCTGTGGAAACGATGGAAGAAGTGACTCTGGATTTGGACGATGCCATCGAAATTGAAGAGTAATTTTGCAAAATAGGTCGCAAGACCGATGGTTTTTGTGATATAATAGACTACGATATTAGTATCGTGTAGCGAAAGGAGTACTTACATGATCACAATCTATACTGTCTCAAGTTGTACTAGTTGTAAAAAAGCAAAAACCTGGCTAAACGCTCATCAATTAACTTATAAAGAACAAAATTTAGGCAAAGAAGGCATCACCAAAGAGGAACTTCTGGATATTTTAACCAAAACAGAAAATGGTATCGCGAGCATTGTTTCATCAAAAAACCGCTATGCTAAAGGTTTGGGTGTTGACATTGAGGAATTAAGTGTCAACGAAGTTCTTGACATCATCATGGAGACCCCGCGTATTTTGAAAAGTCCTATCTTAGTGGATGATAAACGTCTCCAAGTTGGTTACAAAGAAGATGATATCCGTGCTTTTCTGCCACGTTCTGTTCGCAATGTTGAAAATGCAGAAGCTCGTCTGCGGGCAGCTCTTTAATCTTTGAATATAACTGAAAGAGTCGGGAAGAGAATCTCGGCTCTTCTTTTTGTTTAGGTTGACAGAGGGCTTTGGCGACTGGATGGATTGACAAGGAGCAGAACTGTGATACAATATCTCTGAGGAGGATGGAAAATGAAGAAAATTTTATTAGGACTGGGATTGAGTGTGGTGCTGTTAGCAGGCTGTGGACATAAAAAGACAGAGACGAATTCGAATGCGGCTGACAAGAAAGAAATCAGCAATAATCTGCCTATCATTGATAATGCCAAGCAGCAGGAAGTGATTACTCGGACACTTATTTTTCCAAAGGATGAACGAGGAAACCAGCAGAGCCAGACAGTGACTTATCAGGGAGAGCATTTCAAACGCTTGGTCGTCGAAAGGCTGACTGCGACTGATGATGAGATGAAAGAAGCTATCAAGCAGATGGGGCTGGAGGAAGCGCAGAAGGCGCTCAATGAGTCACTGGAGCAGGATGCAGACTATGTGCAGGCTCGTGGACTTCAAGGCTTCAGTGGTTCAGTGACAATTTTGAATGAGAACGAGCTGAAAATGACTTCCACTTATGACTTTGAGAGTTTGGATATCGAAAAAGCAGCGGCTATGCCTTATTTTCAAAATCTCAAGCTCAAAGAAATGATTAAGCTGACGCCAGAAGAATATATCAACAATCTCCTGATGAATGGAGCAGAAGAGCAGAAATAAGCTGCTCTTTTTTATTACATTTTAATGACAGAGTGACAATCAGTTTGACAGCGCCGTTTTTATAATGATATGATAAAATCAGCTCAATATTGAAGGAGATAAGACATGAGAAAAATAATTGTCTTTTTGCTGGCAGCTCTGGCAATCTTAACAGCTTGCAGTCAGCAGTCAAATAACAGTTCATCCTCACAGGGAGGGGCTGGAAAAGGAGATATTGTCACTAAGTCCTATAAAACTGAGAAGCAATTAGAACATGGAAAAGAAACCAGAATCTTAACCGTCAGCTACAGCGGACAGAAGTATGAGAAGGTTATCCTGCATGTCAGCAAGGCTATTCCTGACAACATCAAGGAAGCTCTGTCAAAACAGGATGTTTCCACTGTAAAGAAGGAAATGCTGTCTTTGATCGAGGAAGCACTGGGTCTGAAAGAGGCGGTGAATATCACCGGTCTTGACTTGAAAACAGATATGACAGCGGAAGAGATTTCTCTGGAGATGACTATCGACCCGGAGAATCTAGACTACGAAGCAGCCAAAAAGCTTCCAAACTACGCGCAGCTGTTTGAGCAGATTGAGACCCTGACTCCAGAAGAATTGCTGAATAAGTTTAAGGGAAGCGACGGCGTGGAAGTGCCCGCTTCAAATTAGGAAATTTTCATCCAGTTCTCTGAAGAGAGCTGGATTTTTGCTGGATTTCAGAGTCAGACTTCGGATAAATATTAGCTAAAGCTTATTGAAAAATTAGGGAAATTCAGGTGAATTAAATTTGTGAAAAGCCTATAATTATGCTATAATAGGGATATTCTAAAGAAAGAGGGTGTAATTGTGGGATTTACAGATGAAACAGTACGTTTTAATCTCGATGATTCAAATAAAAAGGAAATTAGCGAGACTTTGACCGATGTCTACAAGTCGCTCAATGAAAAAGGATACAATCCAATCAATCAAATCGTGGGATACGTACTCAGTGGTGATCCTGCGTACGTACCTCGCTATAACAATGCTCGCAATCAAATCCGCAAATATGAGCGCGATGAGATTGTTGAGGAGTTAGTTCGTTATTATTTGAAAGGACAAGGCGTCGATCTCTAATGAGAATTATGGGATTAGATGTGGGCTCGAAAACGGTTGGGGTTGCCATTAGTGATCCTCTTGGTTTTACGGCTCAAGGACTGGAGATTATTCCGATTCATGAAGAAAAGGGCGAATTCGGCCTAGAGCGCTTGGGTGAGCTGGTTAAAGAGTACAAGGTTGATAAGTTTGTTATTGGTCTGCCTAAGAATATGAACAATACCAGCGGCCCTCGAGTGGAGGCCAGCCAGGCTTATGGCCAGCGGGTTTCTGAGCTGTTTGGTCTGCCGGTTGATTATCAGGATGAGCGTTTGACGACGGTGGCTGCTGAGCGCATGCTGGTGGAGCAGGCGGACATTAGCCGTAGCAAGCGTAAGAAAGTTATTGATAAGCTGGCGGCGCAGCTGATTTTGCAGAATTATCTGGATCGAAATTTTTAGAAAAGAAATGAAGGAGACACTAGTATGACACATGATCATAACCATGACCACGAGCATGAAGAGCGTGAATTAATCACCTTGGTTGACGAGCAAGGGAACGAAACTTTATTTGAAATTCTTTTGACCATTGACGGTAAGGAAGAGTTTGGCAAGAATTATGTTCTTTTGATTCCGGCCAATGCGGAAGAAGATGAGAACGGTGAAGTAGAGATTCAAGCTTATTCCTTTACCGAAAATGAAGACGGTACGGAAGGCGACCTGCAGCCAATCCCAGAGGACTCAGATGCTGAATGGGATATGATTGAAGAAGTCTTCAACAGCTTTATGGAAGAGTAAGACTGGTCTAGCCTCGCTTCCAGAAATGGACAAGTGCAGGCGAAAAGCTAGCTGAACTTGACAAATGAAGGAAGTAGCCAAGGCTTGGCTATTTTCCATCTCGTATCATAAAGATTAGAAAGAGGAGCGAGTTGCAATTCAGATTTGAATTCTGCTTCGCTGCTCTTTTTTGGGTAAGAAAATGAATGAAATTGAAGAATGGCTGAACAGCCGAATTGGTCTAAACTTTCGTTCGGGTCTGGGGCGGATGCAGCAGGCTGTAGCTCTTTTGGGAAATCCTGAGCAGAGTTTTCCAACGATTCATGTAACTGGTACAAATGGCAAAGGCTCTACTATTGCTTTCATGCGTCGGCTGTTTGCGGGGCATGGTCGCAAGACAGGGAGTTTTACCTCGCCTCATATGATTAGTATTCACGATCGGATTTGTATTAACGGTCAACCGATTGCTCCAGCTGATTTTATCCGTCTGGGTCAAGAGGTGCAAAAGATGGAGCAAGAACTGCTCAAAAGCCATGACCAACTGTCCTATTTTGAAATTCTGACCTTGATTGCCTTTCTCTATTTCAAGGAGCAGGAAGTGGACCTAGCCTTGATTGAGGTAGGGATTGGCGGACTCTTGGACACGACTAATGTCATTACGGGAGATATTGCGGCCATCAGCTCCGTAGGCTTGGACCATCAGGAGACTCTGGGAAGGAGCTTGACGGCGATTGCGGAGCAAAAGGCAGGGATTTTCAAGCTGGGGCGGCCAGCGGTCATCGGGCCGCTACCAGAGGAGGCGCGCTTGGTTTGTGAGCAGCGAGCTCAGGAGCTGGGAATAGAACTCTATCAGTATGGTCGCGATTTTTCTCTGACGAATCAGACTTTTTCTAATTCGACTATGACCCTATCCAATCTTGAACTGGGACTCAAGGGAGCCTATCAGGAGGAAAATGCAGCGCTGGCTCTGCAGGCTTTTCTGCTCTTCATGCAGCAGCAAGGCAGGGACGTAGATTCTGCTAGGATTCGAACGGGCTTGCAGGAGACTCGCTGGGCAGGGCGTTTGGAAGAAGTCAGCCCAGGTATTTATCTTGATGGGGCCCATAATCTTCCTGCACTGGAAAGGTTAGTGGAGTTTATCCAGAGCCAGAATGACAAAGAGTGCTTGCTTCTTTTCGGTGCTCTCAAGCGTAAGGACTATAGCGCTATGCTGTCTTATCTGCGAGAGGCTCTGCCAAATGTTCAGATGACAGTTACTTCCTTTTCTGATGGAGATTCCCTTGGTCAAGCTGAAGCGGAAGGCTTCTTATACATAGAGGATTATCGGCAGCTTATTCAGAATTTTCAGGAGAGGCAAAACGATAATCAGCTGCTTTTCATTACGGGGTCCCTCTATTTTATTGCGGAAGTCAGAGCTTATTTGACAAGTTTATAAATTGACCGCCAGAGTCTTGCTTTGGTACAATAAAGACAGAAGAAAAAGGAGAATACTATGGCAATTTCTAAAAAGTTAATCTTTTCGGGTCTAACTGCTGCGGCTGTTTTGGCCTTGACAGCTTGCGGTTCTAATCAGAACCAGACGGCACCTTCCTCTCAGTCTCAGTCAGCCGCTTCCAGCAAGCCAGCAGAGTCTTCGTCAGTAGCTAGCACGTCTAGTGCGGCCAATAGCAGCTCATCTGCTTCTGCATCCTCTTCCGAGCAAGTAGCCAATGGCGAGCTGGATGGCAGCTATCAGACAAGCCATGAAGGCGATCAGCTGACCTTGCAGATTTCAGGAACTACTGGCCAGCTGACTAAGGTCGAGTCGGATGGTGAGCAGGAAATTGAACAGGTTCAGATTGATGCTACCAACCAGACCATGATCATCGGAGATGATGTCAAGCGCTATCGCATTGAGGGCAATCAGCTGACAATTGAGGATCTTTCCCAAGAACCTTATGATGATGACACACTGGTCTTTACGAAACAATGATGAAAGAGCCCTGTCTTGAATAGGGCTTTTCCTTTTATCAGTTGTAATCTTGCAGTGCGACTTAGAGGATAGTAGTATTCAAAAGCTGTACTTAGATTTTTATCAATCAGAAATACAGTTTGCATTGATATAAACGTTGTTTTAAGGCAGTTTTACTGCTATACTAGAATATATGCAATGAGATAGGAGAGTGTATGACTTTCAGGAAATTCCGCTTATTAATGTCAAAATACGGTTTCAGCATCATTATTATGCTGCTGGAGCTAGCCTTTGTCTTTGTTGCGTTCTTCTATTTTAATGAGATTGCACCCAACTGGCTGTCAGTGGCGATGATTGTTTTCCTGTATATTGGGACTATTTTAGCGATTGTCAACCGCAATATGCCGCCTGAGAGTAAGGTGACTTGGCTCCTGATTGCTGTGGTACCCGTATTTGGCTTCCTACTCTATCTGATGTTTGGTGAGCGACGGTTGTCTAAAAAGGAAATGATTCAGCTGGAAAATATGGACTCTATGAAATTTCGAGAGGACAATAGCTATGAACTCCGTGTTCAGCTGAAAAAGGAAAACAAGTCAGCCTACGGTATTATCAAATCACTGCTGAGTATGGACAATAATGCGGATGTCTATGACGGTACAGCTTCTCGTTATTTTCCTATCGGAGAGGAGATGTTTGAGTCCATGCTGGCTGATCTGCGGGCTGCTGAGAAATTCATTTTTCTGGAATTTTATATCATTGATGAAGGGCTGATGTGGGACAGTGTTCTGGAAATCTTGGTCGAAAAAGCCGCTCAGGGCGTTGAAGTCAAGCTGCTCTATGATGATATTGGCTGCATGGCCACTTTGCCTGGTGATTATACGCGTAAGCTGCGCAAGATGGGCATCGAGGCTTATAAGTTTAACAAGGTGATTCCGCGGATGACGGTATCCTATAACAACCGTGACCACCGCAAGATTTTGGTCATTGACGGTCAAGTCGGCTACACTGGCGGTATCAATCTGGCTGACGAGTATATCAATCATATCGTCCGTTTTGGCCACTGGAAAGATGGTGGTGTGCGCTTGGAAGGTCGGGCAGTCAAGGCTCTGACGCGGCTCTTTCTCATGAACTGGTACATCAACCGCGGGGAAATCACAGACTTTGACAAGTACCATCTGGAAAATAAAGCTGTCGGAGGCAAAGGGCTTTACATTCCCTATGGCAGCGGGCCTAAGCCCATTTATAAGGGTCAGGTTGGCAAAACAGTTTATCAAAATATCATCAGTCAGGCTACGGACTATGTCTACATTACCACGCCTTATCTGATTATTGACTATGACCTGACGGAGGATATCAAGAATGCTGCTATGCGGGGAGTGGATGTCCGCATCGTGACTCCTTTCATTCCGGACAAGAAGCTGATTCAGATTGTTACCCGCGGAGCCTATCCGGATCTGATGGAAGCAGGGGTTAAGATCTTTGAGTACACACCAGGGTTTATCCACAGTAAGAACGTGGTGGCTGATGATGAATTTGCTGTGGTAGGGACGATTAATTTTGACTACCGCAGTCTGGTGCACCATTATGAAAATGCAGTTCTGATGTACCATACGGAGAGTATCCCAGCTATCAAGGAAGATTTTGAAGCCATTTTTGAAGCTTCTGAGGAAATTCTTCCTGAAAATCTTGATAGCAGCTGGTATCGTCGCCTTATCAAAGAAATCATGCAGCTCTTTGCCCCTATGCTCTAATGCCGGAGGAGGGTAAGTTCTGCAGAAATATACAGAAAATCTGAGGCGGAAGTCTCAGATTTTTGTTTGTGCTTTTGCTAATCGTGCTGAGATGTGTTCTTGTTATTTTTGCTTTTATATGGGGACGGATTTTTGCTCTGTTTTTACGAATGTAAAAAATAAAGGAATTTTTTAAGATGATAATGGAGAAAATTTCCAGTCAGCCGCTTGCTTATGAAACGAGAGAATATCGCTGTTTTCGGGAATTGGAGGAGCTGGCTAGAAGCTATAATACTCAGAAGAAGGGGCAAGAGAAAGCTGACAGGAGGACAGGAATTTGATATACTAGATGGGACTGATATCAAGGAGAATATTTTATATGCATGATACAACGGAAGAAAAAGTTTTAGAGGTTTCAGAGGAGCAGCTGACTAGGGCTGAAAGGTCTGAGCAAAAAATTACCAAGCCAGAGCCTACGCCCTATTTTTTGACGCTCTTGTGTAGTTTGGCTATCAGCCTGCTGAGTGTGGTCAATCCTTTTTTGACCAACCTAGCAACGAATTTACAAAGTCAGAATCTCTACGCCGGCTGGGCCATGACTCAGGGGCAAGTGCCTTATTCGCAAATATATGGGACTAGTGGTCTGCTTTACTATCTGATGGCTTGGACCAGCAGTCTGGCTTTTGGCCAGCTTTTGTGGATGGTCTTTCAGACGCTGGCTCTGTGGCTGGCTGGACTTTTCCTGCACAAGACCTTGGTGCTCTTACAACCTAAACAGGATCTATCACGCAGTCTCTTGCTGCTCTTTTACCTGCTAGTCTTTGCCCTTGGATTTGGCGGTCTTTACTCTAGTATTTTTGTTCTGCCCTTTATTTTTTGGAATCTATCTTTTTTGGTGCGCTATTTGCAGGATTCAATCAAGGATGAAAAGTTCATTCTATATGGAGCTTTCGGAGCTCTTGCTTTTATGATTGATCCGGTTTCCAGCCTAGTCTTCTATTCTTTGACTGCTCTAGTGCTTTTGGTCTACAATATCGCAGCCAAGCGTGCGGCTCGAGGCTTTTATCAGCTTTTAGCTGGTCTCTTTGGCTTCTCAGTGATTTTTTATCCTATCGGCTACTTTACTGTTGCCAATCAAACCTTTGGCCAGGCTATCAGTCAGGTGACCTATGCTTGGGATTCCATCAGCTTAATTGGCAGTCATAGTCTTTCTAATTTGATTTATTATGGCTTGCTGACGGTCGGTCTAGGTTTCATTTCTGCTTTGGGTGCCAATCTCTTTTCAAGAGAAAAGGGGCAGGCAACCAGCCTGCGCGTCTTGCGCTTTATCGGCTTGCTAGGGCTCTTCATTACTGTCTTTGCGGCTTTTATCCTGCCAGATCAGGGCAGCTATCAACTGCTTCCTGCTCTGCCTTTTGCCATGATTCTTTTTGCTTTGTGGTTCAATAAAGGCAAGCAGCAGGAATCAGGGCGTCATCGTCGGAATCGTCGTCGCCCTACGATGTGGACTTCTTATCTCTCAGGCCAGTTCTTTCTGCCACTCTTAGCCATTTTTTATCTGATTGGTTATCCTTTGGTGAATGAGTATATCCTTTCCAGCGGTGTCTCTGCTGAAAGAAGTGAGGCGGCTCAGTATATTAAGGAAAAGACCAAGGACGGGGACACTATCTATGCTTGGGATACCTCGGCTAGTCTGTATCAAAAGAGCGGACGCCTATCAGCTGTTTCTCTCTTGTCTCCAACTTTGTATGTGGAAACAGCTGAAAATCGTTTGGGTCTTCAGAATGGACTGGAAAACAGCCAGCCCAAGTATATTTTGGTCAACAATGATGTCAAACTGCTGTCAGATGTGAAGCAGCTAATTTCCCAAAATTACAAGGAAGCTGACCTCAAACTCGACCATTTCAAGCTTTATCAACTTAAGTAGTAAAATCAATATGTTGTGTATAAAAAGAAAAAATGACTTTTTTGCCACAACATATTGATTTTTAATTTTAACGTGCTATAATGAGTCTTGTATCGACTTATTGATAAAATACTGTTCTTTGGATGAACTGCTGTCGGAGATTTCTTGGAAATTTCTTCGCAAGCGATAGGTTTAAAGAGACTTGATTTGTCCTAAGGGCAGAGAAAAGGAAGTGTTCATGATGATTTTAAGGGAAGAGAAGTTTGAAACTGCTCCAGCGATTTATGTGGAGAAGCGGGACGGCCGCAGAGTGGCTTTTGATGTGTCAAAGATCTATAAGGCTATGGTGCGGGCAGCTCAGGAAGTCGGTCCGCTGAATCCAATGCAGGAAGCCAAGCTGGAAGCTATCACAGACCGTATTGTGGCAGAAATCAGCAGTCGCTTCGCTAAGTATGTCAAAATCTATGAGATTCAGAACATCGTTGAGCATGAGCTTTTGAATGCCAAGGAATATGCCATTGCAGAGAACTACATCACTTACCGCACCCAAAGGGATTTTGAGCGCTCAAAAGCGACTGATATCAACTTTACCATTGACAAGCTTCTCAACAAAGATCGTACGGTGGTCAACGAGAATGCCAATAAGGACAGCGATGTCTTCAATACCCAACGGGATTTGACGGCTGGGATTGTCGGCAAATCCATCGGTCTTAAGATGCTGCCGCCTCATGTGGCCAATGCCCACCAGAAGGGGGACATCCACTACCATGACTTGGACTACAGCCCTTATACGCCGATGACGAACTGCTGTCTGATTGACTTTGACGGCATGCTGAAAAATGGCTTCAAGATTGGGAATGCAGAAGTAGAAAGTCCCAAGTCTATTCAGACTGCGACAGCGCAAATCTCGCAAATCATTGCCAATGTAGCTTCCAGCCAGTACGGTGGCTGCTCAGCCGATCGGATTGATGAAGTCTTGGCGCCTTATGCTGAGCTTAATTATCAAAAGCACCTCAAGGATGCGGAGCAATGGGTTTTGCCGGATAAGCAGGAAGAATACGCCTGGGCAAAGACCAAGAAGGACATCTACGATGCCATGCAGTCGCTAGAGTATGAGATCAATACCCTCTTTACCTCTAATGGTCAGACTCCTTTTACTTCGCTGGGATTTGGTCTGGGAACCAATCGTTTTGAGCGGGAAATTCAGAAAGCCATTCTCAATATCCGTATCAAGGGACTGGGAAGCGAGCACCGCACAGCGATTTTCCCTAAGCTGATTTTCACCCTTAAGCGCGGGCTTAATCTTGAGCCAGGAACGCCTAACTATGACATCAAAGAACTGGCTCTGGAGTGTGCCACCAAGCGAATGTATCCAGATGTCCTTTCCTATGACAAGATTATCGACTTAACTGGATCTTTCAAGGTGCCGATGGGTTGCCGTTCTTTCCTGCAGGGCTGGAAGGATGAAAATGGTCAGGAAGTCAACTCCGGCCGTATGAATCTAGGAGTTGTTACTGTCAATCTGCCACGGATTGCGCTTGAATCCGAGGGGGATTTGGATAAATTCTGGGAACTCTTTAATGAGCGGATGAACATCGCTGAAGATGCTTTAGTCTACCGAGTGGAGCGGACCAAGGAAGCCAGTCCAGCCAATGCACCGATTCTCTATCAGTATGGGGCTTTTGGCCAACGTCTGGGCAAGTATGATCAGGTGGATCAGCTCTTTACTCACCGTCGTGCCACGGTTTCCCTAGGCTATATCGGTCTGTATGAAGTAGCAGCAGTCTTTTACGGCGGTAATTGGGAGACCAATCCTGAAGCCAAGGACTTTACAGTTGCTATTGTCAAAGATATGAAGCGCCGGGTGCAAGAGTGGTCAGATCAGTATAACTATCATTTCTCTGTCTACTCAACACCATCTGAAAGTCTGACCGACCGTTTCTGCCGTTTGGACACAGAGAAGTTTGGCGTCGTTCCAGATATTACTGACAAGGAATACTATACTAACTCCTTCCACTACGATGTGCGCAAGAATCCAACTCCTTTTGAAAAGCTGGACTTTGAGAAGATTTATCCTGAAGTGGGTGCTTCAGGCGGCTTTATCCATTACTGTGAATATCCTGTTCTTCAGCAAAATCCAAAGGCACTGGAAGCGGTCTGGGACTATGCCTATGACCGAGTTGGTTACTTAGGTACAAATACACCGATTGACCGCTGTTACAAGTGTAACTTTGAGGGAGATTTTACGCCGACCGAGCGGGGCTTCACCTGTCCAAACTGCGGCAACAGCGATCCCAAGACGGTCGATGTGGTCAAGCGGACCTGCGGCTACTTAGGAAATCCGCAAGCCCGCCCAATGGTCAATGGCCGTCACAAGGAAATATCAGCTCGGGTTAAGCACATGAATGGCTCGACTATTAAGTACGAAGGAAATTAAGATGGGAAAGTATCAATTGGATGACAAAGGAAAGGCTCAGGTGCAGCGTTTCCATGAAAAACATTCGCAGGGTGGCAGCGGTAAGAAAGAGCGATTAGCCAAACTGCGTCAGCAATTTTTAGAAAAGAACAAGAAACAATAGAAGTCAGAGTGGGGCGCAAGGCGGTCTCACTCTCTTCGTATCAGGAGGAAGTATGGAACTGAGACGACCGAAGCTAGAAGACAAGGAAAAGATTTTAGAGATGCTGGCTGACTTTGAAGCAGCTGGTAGCCGACAGGATGGCTTCTTTGGCGGAGCGGGTTTTGTCTACGAGGATTGGCTGGAAACTATTCAGCTAGCTGAGGCAGGTCTAGGCTTGTCGCAAGGTTTTGTACCTTACATCCAACTAATCTCTTTTGCTGCGGATGGTCAGGCTGTGGGTTTTCTCAATCTGCGCTTACGGCTCAATGACCATTTGCTCCAAGAAGGCGGGCATATCGGTTATAGTATCCGTCCCTCTGCGCGTGGGAAAGGATTGGCAAAAGAGCAGCTGCGACAAGGCTTGCAAGTAGCCAAAAGTAAAAATATTAGACGAGTCCTAGTGACTTGCGATTGTGATAATGCTGCCAGTCGAGCAGTGATTCTGGCGAATGGCGGAGCTTTAGAGGATATTCGAGGCGGGAAAGAGCGTTACTGGATTGATGTCGATTAAGGAGGGAGCATGGAGCTAAGAAGACCAACTTTGGAAGATAAAGATGCGATTTTAGAGATGATTGCTGAGTTCGATGCAGCAAAATCCTATATGCACGGTGGCATGGGCTCCACTTGGAAACGAGCAAAGGATTATGAGGATTGGTTACAAATGGTGAGACGACAGGAAGATGTGGCAAACTTGCCAGCAGGTTGGGTTCCTGCCATTCAATTTTTATCCTTTGATGAGACTGGCTTGCCTCTGGGGTTTTTAGCCCTACGCCTATCCTTAAATGAGAAATTATTTGTGGAGGGTGGGCATATTGGCTATTCTATCCGCCCCAGTCAACGCAGGAAGGGCTTAGCCAAGTTGCAGCTAGAGTTAGGACTATCAGAGGCTCGAAAGCAAGGATTAGAACGAGTGCTGATTACCTGCGATGAAGACAACGAAGCCAGCCGCCGCACCATTCTCTCTGCTGGCGGTGTTTATGAAAATACAATCGACAGAAGTCAGCGTTACTGGATTGATGTCAATTAAGGAGGGAACATGGAGCTAAGAAGACCAACTTTGGAAGATAAAGACGCAATTTTAGAGATGATTGCTGAGTTCGATGCTGCAAAATCCTATATGCACGGTGGCATGGGCTCCGCTTGGAAACGAGCAAAGGATTATGAGGATTGGTTAAAGATTGTAGAGCAGCAGGAGGATGCTGCCAACCTGCCAGCAGGTTGGGTTCCTGCCATCAAATTTTTATCCTTTGATGAGACTGGCTTGCCTCTGGGGTTTTTAGCCCTGCGCCTATCCTTGAATGACAAATTATTTGTGGAGGGTGGGCATATCGGCTATTCTATCCGCCCCAGTCAACGCAGAAAGGGCTTGGCCAAGTTGCAGCTAGAGTTAGGGCTGGCAGAAGCTAGAAAGCAAGGATTAGAACGAGTGCTGATTACCTGCGATGAAGACAACGAAGCCAGCCGCCGCACGATTCTCTCTGCTGGCGGTGTTTATGAAAATACAATCGACAGAAGTCAGCGCTACTGGATTGAATTGGAGGATGAAGATGAACAATCCCAAACCTCAAGAATGGAAAAGTGAGGAGCTGAGCAAGGGGAGAATCATTGACTATAAGGCTTTTAACTTTGTGGATGGCGAAGGTGTCCGCAACTCCCTCTATGTCAGTGGCTGTATGTTTCACTGTGAGGGCTGCTATAATGCAGCAACCTGGTCTTTTAACGCTGGCATTCCTTATACCCAAGAGTTGGAGGATCAGATTATGAAAGACTTGGCGGAACCCTATGTGCAGGGGCTGACCCTCCTAGGCGGCGAGCCTTTTCTCAATACAGGCATTCTCCTGCCCTTGGTCAAGCGGATTCGGAGAGAGCTTCCAGACAAGGATATCTGGTCCTGGACGGGCTACACCTGGGAGGAGATGATGCTGGAAACGGAGGATAAGCTGGAGCTGCTGAGTTTGATTGACATTCTAGTGGACGGCCGTTTTGACCTTAGCAAGAAGAATCTCATGCTGCAGTTCCGCGGTTCCTCCAATCAGCGCATCATTGATGTGCAGAAATCCCTTCAGTCAGGCCAAGTAGTCATCTGGGATAAGCTGAATGATGGCCTCCAGGCCTATGAGCAAGTTGACAGGGATAAGATGCTTTAAAAACTAAGTAGAATACTGATATAAAAGAGGTTTTACCTCTTTTTTTCTGTTTTCAAAAACAGTATAAAATATCGGTTTTTCGAGAGAGAAGAAAGAATTTACCGAAAATTAATACAGACTGTCCTTTTTTGTCAACAAATTTTGGAAAAAACTAAAATATTTTTAAATATTTTAGTGTATCATAATGCATTTATGATATAATAAAATGTATTTATATCTCAGGGGAGAAAAAGGGAGAATTATGAATCAACATAGGAGAAATGTGCCTGCTTCTAAAAAGGGGAAGAAGCTTAGGCTCTTTAATGCAGCTTTACTGACATTGGTAAGCTTGGTTTCAGGTTTGCTTGTTTTTTCTATATTTAAAAATAATGTTCTGGCGTTTCATCACCTGAACCTTATTTTGTCTGCTCTTTTGGCGGCTGTTATTTTACTGGCAGCCTTCTTTGTATGGAAAAATAAGTTCAAAGTCCTGACAACCTTACTTTTGCTTGTGACTCTGCTGGTATCCTCAGGAGCTATGTACGGGGTCAAGGAGCTGATGGACTTATCTAGAGGTGTGAACTCCACCTCAAATTACTCTGAAATTGAAATGGCCGTTTATGTCCGGGCGGACAGCGACAAATCAGATGTGACTCAGCTGAAGAAGCTGACAGCTCCGACTGAAAATGGAGACAAGGACAATGTAATGGCTCTTCTGGACCACATCAAGAAGACTAAAAAGACAGAACTCACAGTGGAAAACAGCTCGTCTTATATCGCAGCTTACAAGGCTCTCATCAATCAAGAGACCGAGGCCATTGCCCTCAATAGCTCGTTTGGAGATATGCTGGCTTCTCACGATGCTGACTATGCTTCAAAGATAAAGAAAATCTATACTTATAAAATTACCCGTCAAGTAGAGACCGGCAAGCGCAGGGATGATGCCAATGCGGATGTCTTCAATATCTATGTCAGCGGTATTGACACTTATGGCTCGATTTCATCTGTCTCTCGCTCAGATGTCAATATCATCATGACGGTCAATCGCAAGACCAAGAAAGTCCTCTTGACTACAACTCCTCGTGATTCTTATGTGGCGATTGCAGATGGAGGAGCTGGGCAGATGGACAAGCTGACCCACGCTGGGATTTATGGCGTGGACGCCTCTGTCCACACGCTGGAAAATCTTTACGGTATTCGCATTGACTACTACGTTCGTCTGAACTTTACTTCCTTCCTTAAGCTGGTAGACCTGCTGGGAGGGATTGATGTTGAAAATGACCAAGAATTTACCAGCCGACACGGCAATCATCATTTCCCAGTAGGGAAAGTCCATATGAACTCAGATCAGGCACTTGGCTTTGTTCGCGAGCGTTACTCTCTTCAGGGGGGCGACAATGACCGCGGAAAAAATCAAGAAAAGGTTATCGAAGCAGTCATTAAAAAGCTGACTTCAACCAGTGCTTTGAAGAACTACAATGAGATTATTTCTGGCTTGCAGGATTCTATCCAGACCAATATGGAGCTGCCTGTTCTTATGAATCTGGTCAATACCCAGCTGGAGTCAGGTGGAAGCTATCAAGTTCAGTCACAAGCTATCAGCGGAAATGGCCGCATGGATCTACCATCCTATGCTATGCCAGATTCCAATCTCTATATGATGGAAATCCAACCGGAAAGCCTTGATAATGCTAAGGCAGCGATTCAGCAGCTAATGGAAGGGAAAACACCATGATTGATATCCATTCTCATATTATCTTTGATGTGGACGATGGTCCTAAGAATTTTGAGGATTCCAAAAAACTGCTGGAAGAAAGCTATCGACAGGGAGTTCGGACTATTATCTCTACTTCTCATCGCAGAAAGGGCATGTTTGAAACGCCTGAACATACCATTAGCTCTAACTTTAAAATGGTAAAAGAACTGGCAGAGCTTGTGGCGCCTGACTTGACGGTTCTCTATGGGGCAGAGATTTACTACACCAGTGATGTGGCGTATAAGTTGGAAAAGGGGATTTTCCCCAGTCTAGCTGGCACACGCTATGTGCTGATTGAGTTTAGCATGGCGACGCCCTATAAGGACATTCATAAAGGCTTGGCTCAGATTCTGCGCTTAGGTCTAACCCCAGTCGTGGCTCATATCGAGCGCTATCACTGCCTGGAAAATGATGAAAAGAAGGTACAGGAACTCATTAATATGGGCTGCTATACTCAGATTAATAGCTCCAGTGTTCTAAAGCCTAAGCTGCTTGGAGACTCGCATAAATTTATGAAAAAACGGGCTCAGTTCTTTTTGGAGAAGGACTTGGTCCACTTTGTTGCCAGCGACATGCACAATCTAAGTCAGAGACCGCCCTTTATGAAGGAGGCCTTTGACATCGTAGCTAAGAAATACGGTTCCCGCCGGGCAGAGGCCCTCTTTGGCGGTAACCAAGCATTATTATTGAAAAATGAATTGATTTAGGGGAAAAATGGAAAAACAAGAAAAGCAAATCGTAGAAATCGATATTCTGTCCTTGCTGAGAGCCTTATGGCTGAAGAAATTTACCATCGTATTGGGAGCGGTGCTCTTTTCTTTGCTGGCTTTTGGCTACAGCGTCTTTATTGCTAAGAAAATGTATCAGAGTACCACACGCATCTATGTGGTCAGTCGTCAGAACGAAACGCAGGCAGCTTTGACCAATCAGGACCTGCAGGCAGGGTCTTACCTCGTTAAGGACTTTAAGGAAATCATTCTGTCACAGGCGGTTCTGTCACAGGCAATTAGTGAGTTGAAACTGCAAACGTCACCAAGAGAGCTGACGCGTCACATCACCGTTTCCGTTCCGGCGGATACTCGTATCGTTTCGATTACAGTTAAGGATGACAATCCAGAGGAAGCGGCTCGCATTGCCAATGCCTTCCGTAATATCGCTGCTGAGAAAATCATCGAAGTGACAAAAGTTTCTGATGTGACAACTTTGGAAGAAGCAACAGTCCCAGCAGAGCCTTCTTCACCAAATATTCGGCGTAATGTTATCTTAGGATTTTTAGGGGGCAGTGTCCTGATGTCGATCTTTATCATCGCGGTAGAAATCTTGGATGATCGGGTGAAGAAGCCAGAGGACATTGAAGAAGTCATGGGCTTGACGCTATTGGGCGTTATCCCAGATATGAACAGAATGTAAGGGAGAGAAAATGGCAACCTTAGAATTAGTTAGGAAAAAAAGGAACCTTGTCAAACTAACCGAGGAATACTACAACGCTCTGAGTACTAATGTACAGCTGAGCGGCGCCAATATCAAGATGGTCGAAATAAGCTCGGTGACGGCAAATGAAGGAAAGTCTACAACCTCAGTGAATCTCGCGGCCGCCTTTGCCAGAGCTGGTCATAAGACCTTGATGATCGATGCGGATATCCGCAACTCAGTCATGTCCGGTGTGTTTAGCAGTCAGAGAAAAGTATCAGGACTGACGGACTATCTGTCAGGACAGGCTGCCCTGCATGAAGTCATCAACGATACAGATCTGGAAAATCTGGATGTGATCTTATCTGGTCCAGTATCACCTAATCCGACGGGGCTTTTGCAAAGCAAGCAGTTTGATGCGCTTTTGACTGACCTACGTGTCCGTTATGACTATATCATTGTGGATACTTCACCGATTGGTCTGGTCATTGATGCGGCTATCATTGCTCAGAAATGCGATGCCAGCTTCTTGGTGATTCAAGCAGGTCATATCAAACGAAAAGCAGTCATGAAAGCTAAAGAGCAGTTAGAACAAACGGGAACTCCTTTTTTGGGTGTTGTCCTCAATAAATATAACATTGATTTGGAACGCTATGGTGCCTACGGAACTTATGGGGGATACGGCAGCTATGGCAATTATGGGAAATAATAGGGATTAAAGAGTTTTAGGATAATTGGGAGATTAGGAACATGACAAGAGCGAGAAAAAGAGTCATCTTAATTATTGTTGATATTATTTTGCTCAGTATAAGTCAGGGGATTTCAAAATTCTTCTTAGCAAAATATGTCGGGATAACGGATTTGTCTTTTGTCTCTATTTTAATGGGGATTATTGTATTGTATTTGACATTTGCAACACTGTCGAATGTCTTTTCTACCATTACAAGGTATACAGATTACAAAACAATGTTTCGAGTGGGGGGCTCAATTTTGGGAGCTTACTCGATTGTATACATTGTAGAGAAAATTTTTTATGAATCCACAAACAGTAGATATATTGTCCTTTCTATGCTGCTATCGTTTTTGTTGGTTATTGCTTCAAGGCTGACTTGGCGGGAGATTCATGAATTCGTGCAGCACCCGTCAGCCTTACTGGGAAAGAAAGTAGATGGGACGAAAACCCTTGTTGTTGGTTCAGGGGATGGTGCTAGTCTTTTTATCAAGACAGCCCAGCAAAAATCAAAAGATTTAAAGATAGTCGCGATTGTAGATGACGATAAGAATAAGCAAAATACCTATCTTCATGGAGTAAAAGTTGTAGGAACAACCGAGCAGATACCTGAAATTGTGGGAAATTATGAAGTCGAACAAATTGTCATTGCCATTCCTTCATTGGCTCCGGATGATTACGAGCGAATCGTAGAGTATTGCCAACAAACGGAGGTCAAGGTCAATGCCATGCCTAAGTATGAACAGGTGATTACGGGGAAACTATCTGTCAGCAAACTTCAGGAAATTGATATTGCAGATCTGTTAGGGCGTAAAGAAGTTAAGCTGGATCAGCAAAGTTTGAAGTCCAATATTAAATGTAAGACAGTGCTTGTTACAGGGGCTGGTGGTTCTATCGGCTCGGAACTTTGCCGTCAGATTGCTCAATTCTGCCCAGCTAGGCTCCTGCTTCTAGGTCATGGAGAAAATTCCATTTATTTGATTCATAAGGAGCTGTCAAGCCGATATAAAGATGACATTGAGTTGATTCCAATCATTGCAGATATTCAAGATAGAGAGAGGATTTTCCATATTATGGAAACCTATCGTCCTGATCGAGTGTATCATGCAGCAGCTCATAAGCATGTTCCTTTGATGGAGTACAATCCGACAGAAGCGGTCAAAAACAATATCTATGGTACACGAAATGTAGCAGAAGCAGCAAAGGCAGCTGGTGTCGCGAAATTTGTCATGATTTCTACAGATAAGGCGGTCAACCCGCCTAATGTTATGGGAGCAACTAAACGTGTAGCAGAAATGGTCGTGACCAGTTTAAATGAAGAAGGAAAGACTCTTTTCTCAGCTGTCCGCTTTGGGAATGTTTTGGGCAGCCGAGGTAGTGTGGTTCCTTTGTTCAAGGAGCAGATTGCCAAGGGAGGTCCTATCACCGTGACGGACTTTCGAATGACACGCTATTTCATGACGATACCAGAAGCCAGCCGCTTGGTGATTCAGGCTGGAGCCTTGATGCAAGGGGGAGAGGTTTTTGTCTTGGATATGGGCGAGCCTGTGAAAATTTTGGACCTGGCTAAAAAGATGATCACACTCAGCGGCCATACTGAAGAGGAGATTCAGATTCAGGAAGCAGGCATTCGACCGGGAGAAAAGCTTTATGAAGAGCTCTTATCCGCCAAGGAAAAGGTCAATGATCAAGTCTATGAAAAGATTTTTGTAGGGAATGTTCAGTCGCTGCCTAAGATAGAGGTGGATTCCTATGTGGACTCTCTTCTGTCTCTTGGTGCAAATGACCTCAAGGACAGCTTGGTAAAGTTTGCACAGCAATAAGTTTTTAGGATAATCATGTATAAATTTTTTAAACGAACATTAGATATAGTCTTGTCATTCTTAGGAATGATTGTCTTATCACCGTTTTTTCTGCTTCTAGTACTCGCTATTAAATTGGATTCAAAAGGACCAGTTTTGTTCAAACAGAAGCGGGTAGGTCTGCATAAGAAACACTTCTATATTTTGAAATTCAGAACGATGCGAATTGACACCCCTAAAGATACCCCAACTCATTTACT
Organism: Streptococcus sanguinis; assembly: GCF_020729725.1. Taxonomy (GTDB): domain Bacteria; phylum Bacillota; class Bacilli; order Lactobacillales; family Streptococcaceae; genus Streptococcus; species Streptococcus sanguinis_V. Next base: position 122,743 of record NZ_JAJEPA010000021.1, read on the forward strand.
GGAAAATCCTGAGCAATGGATTACAAAGGTCGGGAAGTTTCTTAGGAAGACGTCTCTGGATGAGTTGCCTCAGATTTGGAATATTTTTGTCGGTGACATGAGTATCATAGGTCCAAGACCGGCTCTTTGGAATCAGTATGATTTGATTGAAGAGCGAGATCGCTATGGAGCAAATGATGTTTTACCAGGTCTGACGGGATGGGCTCAGATTCACGGGCGAGATGAGTTGCCGATTGCCAAGAAAGCTGAATTGGACGGCTACTACGTCCAGCATCTATCTTTTGGATTGGATGTCCGCTGTTTCTTTGGCACCATTAAGAGTGTGGCCAAGAGCGAAGGAGTTGTTGAAGGCGGCACGGGAAATATGGAAAAGAAAGATTAAAGGCTGATGAAAAGAATATTAATTACGGGAGAGGGTAGCTATATCGGCCGGAGCTTTAAGAGGTATGTTTCTTCACGGGAGGATGTCCAGGTTGATGAGTTGGACGTCCGCGGAGAAGTCTGGAAGGAGAAAGATTTTTCGTCTTTTGATGTAATTTTGCATTTGGCGGCGATTGTCCATATCTCTAACCCATCAAAAGAGATGGAGTCGGAATATAATCAAGTCAATACTCAGCTACCGTATGAATTGGCTCAAAAGGCTAAACGCGAAGGCGTCAAACAGTTTATCTTTATGAGCAGCATGAGCGTCTATGGCGAAGTTTTGGGAGATCGGGTTATCACAAAGGATACAGAAGAGCGTCCTGATTCCTTTTATGGCAAAAGCAAGCTAGCTGCTGAACAAGTTCTGAGGGAATTGGAGAGCGAAGATTTCAAATTGGCAGTTTTACGGCCGCCCATGGTTTATGGTCATCAAGCTAAGGGAAATTATAAGCGACTGTCAAAGCTGGCTCAGAAACTACCAGTTTTCCCTTTGGTCCAGAACGAACGTAGTATGATTTATATTGACAACCTTTGTGAGTTTATCAGACTGATTGTTCAGAATCAAGACAGCGGTGTCTTCTATCCTCAAAATCAGGACTATGTCAATACCTCTCAGCTAGTCAGAGAAATAAAAAGGACTCATGGCCAGAGAGTAGCCTTGCTGCCTGCATTTAACTGGATTTTAAAAGAACTGTCCCGCCATGTTTCGACTCTGAATAAGTTGTTTTCAGATTTAACTTATGAAAAAGAGATGTCTAGCTATCCTCAGTCTTATCAGGTAGCAGATTTTAGGAGCTCTATTGAGAAGACGGAAAAGGGAAACTAGTTTAGGATGATTGGGGGGGATTGTTAGTGAAGTTTTCGGTATTGATGTCTGTCTATCAGAAGGAGAATCCGGATTTCTTAAGAAAGAGTCTAAATAGCGTTCTTATAGAGCAAAGCAGCAAGCCAGATGAGCTTGTCCTTGTAGAGGATGGGCCGCTGACAGAAGAGCTTTATCAGATGATTCAAGATTTCAAGGAAACATTTCCAGAGATGAAAGTTCTACCCTTAAAGGAAAATGTCGGATTGGGAGAAGCTTTGCATCGAGGAGTTGAGGCTTGTTCTTATGACTGGATTGCTAGAATGGATACAGATGACATTGCGACACCAGATCGTTTCCAGCAACAAGTGGACTATATTGAGCAACATCCGCAGTTAGATGTTCTGGGTGGCAATATCATAGAATTTGACACGGAACCAGATCAAATAGTGGCAGAGAAACAAATGCCGCTTTCCCATGAAGAAATTATCAAAAGGTTGCAGCGGAGAAATCCTTTCTGTCACATGACGGTATTTTTTAAGAAATCATCTGTTTTAAAAGCAGGCAATTACAAGCCCTTGCCTTTAGTGGAAGACTATTATCTTTGGGCGAGAATGGCTGCTCAGGGCTGTCGTTTCGCCAATCTTAATCGGGTCTTGGTTTATGCTCGCGTCGGAAACGGCATGCATACGAGAAGAAGCCAGACAGAGCAGATTGCCAGCTGGAAAGTAGTCAATACTTTTTTGCTGTCACATAGTATGTTGAACCGAGGGCAATATTATCAAAATATGTTGATGATTCGTGCTTTTGTGGGAACGCCTATTTGGATAAAAGCGTTCATTTATAAGTATCTGCTTAGAAGAAAGTAATGACTTTACAGACAGAGCAGTCTAGCTTAGATAGGGAGAAAGCTAGAAGTTAAGGGGATATAGGATGAAAAGTTTAGGAAGGAGAGAGAAATGATTTCTGTCGTGATGGCGACCTATAATGGGGCGGATTTTATTTTGGAGCAACTAGACTCTATCCGCACTCAAAAGCTGAAGCCTGATCAGGTCATTATCTGTGATGACTGTTCGACAGATCAGACAGTGGCGCTAATCAGGGACTACATCACCAAGCACCAACTGACTGATTGGCAGCTGCTTGAAAATCAGGAAAATTTGGGCCATTATCGAACTTTTATAAAATTAGCGAGTTTGGCTGAGCACGATATTGTTTTTTTCGCTGATCAGGATGATAAATGGCTGCCTGATAAAACAGCTGCCTTGCAGAAAGTACTGTTAGAAACAGACGCTGCTATGGTGTATGGCCAGTCTTACTTGATTGATCAAAAAGGTCAGGTCATCAAGGAACCTAAGGTTTCAGGAGAAAGGCGAGAAAGAGATCTAGCTTGGCTTCTGAAAAAATGGCCGTCAGGTTATCAGACAGCTTTTAGAAAGTCGGTACTGACTAATATTTTGCAGCAGCAGTATACGGATTATCCTGGATTTGATTATCATGACGTTTTATTTGGTATGCTGGCTCCATTGTATGGAAAAGTTATTTGCTTGGACCAGCTTCTAGATCAGCACCGCATTCATCAGGCGAATGTAACCCGGTCTGCGTCGTCGCTCAGTTTTAATAAAACAAGGTTATCTAGGATTAACTATTTACAGAAGGTCATCAGTCGCTATGAGTCCGTGAAAAAAATTGCAGAAGAGCGACAGATTTCTGAGGCGGATCATCGCCAGCTTGCTAGGGCTTTGGCCTTGACCAATCTTAGACTGAAATTATTACAGTCTAGAAATCCATTTTGGGCTTTGAGCCTGATGTTTCAAATAAGGGAGTATCGAACAATAAAAGATTTCATCAGTGATTTGGTATACACCTATTCACTGAATGGAGTTGCTAGGAGATTATTGAAAAAGTTTGGGAGGTAAGAAAAATGAGAGGAACCAGTAAGATTGAATGGGAGTTGGCTTTGGGAGAACGCTTCAGCCCCATGTATCAGAAAATTACAGATGATAAATTAAAGGTTTTACAAAAAGCATATTTAAAAATGTATAAAAAATTTGATGCAGAGTGTCGTCGGCATCATATTCATTCCTACATGGTTGCAGGGACCTTGATTGGTTCTTTGCGACATGGGGGCTACATCCCTTGGGATGATGATATTGACTTGGTGATGTTCCGAGAGGACTACAATCGTCTGCAGGAAATCTTTGCGGACAGCGAGGACTTCGAGCTGATCTCTCCTGCGGATGCGACAGATAGTGTCTTTAAGGTGCTAAAGCTGCAGAGCAAGTCACTGACCTACTATGATGTTTTGGGAGAAGGTTTCAGTAAAAAGAAACATCTTTATCTTGATATGCTGCCAATTGACTTTGTCCCAGAGAATAACATGCTTCGCAAGCTCAAGGGCCTTCTATTCAGAGCCTTGGATTTGTCACACAATAGCTCACGCTGCTATACAAAGTTTACTCCGCATCTGACCTATATGGCTAAAGAATCCAAAGAACTCAGACAAAATCTTTGGATCAGAAGACTGATAGGCTTCCCTTCTTTTATCATGGGGCCGGCTAATATGTATAAGTTGATGGAAAAACTCATTCAGTCTAATAAGAAGACTTCAAAAATAACAATTGCTTATGGTGTAAAAGGCTATTTGGGAGAGACAATCGACTATGAAAGTTTCTATCCAGCTAAGAAGTATTCCTTTGAAGGCTATGAGTTCGATGGACCCAATGATGCGGACAAGTATCTGACCAATCGCTACGGTGATTACATGACACCGCCTGAAAGAAAAGAACAGACAGAACGTCATGTCAGACTGAGAGATAATTGGGTTGAATTAATAGAAGGAAGATAATGGTTTTTTTACTAATTTTGGGTGGCCTTTTCCTATTGTTTTTGACAATCAAAACAGTAGGGAGAGACTATGCTAACCCGGCTTTTATATACTTGGCAATATGGATGATAGCAAGCATTTTTACTGCATTTTATTCATCCAAATGGGGAGAGGGACTTTCTCTGATAACGGTCACTGTTATCTTTGTTGGGAATGCCATTTTTTTAATGGGAGTCCTCTTATCATCGAATTTGTTTGCTGAGAGGAAGTTGGACGCCAAACCTAGTCAAATAAAGGTGAGTAATTTTTTCATTATTTTAGTTCTCTTGTTTTTGGTTTATGCGGTCAGGTTTATTTATTCCGATTTGCTTTATTTGGCGGCGCAGAGCAAGCAGGTACCTGGGGGATTGTTTAAAACCATTGAATTGGCTCGGCATATGACTACAAATTATGATTTCTCTCTTAGCCGTCTTAGTCTCAATTTGCTGCGGGTTAACTTTTCTTTAGGAATTGTTTTCTTCTACTTTTTCTGCGAGTCTATTTTTTCAGGAAAAGATGGCATTTTTTACAAGGGCAAGTTACTGCTGGTTAGTCTGATTTCTTTAGGTATTTCTCTCTTGTCTACCGGACGTACGGAGTTGCTGGGCTTGGTTGCAGGCTATGCTATTGTGTATATGTTGTTTTTCTCGAAGTATTATTCGTGGAAAGACAGCAGGTATGGTGTGAAGCTTTTTCGCTCTTTGCTGATAATTGGCTTTATATTTCTTGTCTTATTTATGGCGGTTGGAACATTTGTTCTCAATCGAGTGGATAGTCGGGCAGAGTTCGGAATTTTGGATAATTTGGTTAAATATATGGGTTCACCCATTCAGGCTTTAGACTATTATCTAAAAAATCCTACTCTTTATAGCGATAATCAAGTCTTTGGAGAAAATACTCTTATTGCTATCTATGGAACATTGAAATCCCTTGGTCTGTCTAGTCATGAGCTGACACCTTTCCTGCCTGTTGTTCATTTTAACGACGATAAAACCAATGTTTACACAATTTATTACTACTTTATCAAGGATTTTGGTTATTTTTCAGTCCTTATCTTTCAGCTTTTATATGGCTTCTTTTACGGAAGTTTCTACTATTCTATCAAAAAACGCTATTTCACCCCGCTAAAGGTTATTGTTTTCGCTTTATTTGCGTATCCTTTGGTCATTTCATTCTTTCAGGAAACGTTGCTGTCATTGCTGACAACCCATATTAATCGGATTATCTATGCTTTTGTGATTTATATGGCAGCTGATTTACTGAGTAGAGTACGATTTACAAGGAGAGGAAGGAAAGTATCGGTATGACGACATCAGCTCTGATATTCGCAGGCGGCACAGGCAGCCGCATGAATACCAAGACCTTACCCAAGCAGTTTTTAGAGTTGCACGGTAAGCCTATTATTATTCATACGATTGAGCATTTTGAAGACCATCCGGCAGTATCGGACATTGTGGTTGTCTGTGTAGACGGCTGGCTGGATTATTGCAGAGATTTATTAGCTCGATTCAATATTAAAAAAGTCAGTCAAGTGGTTCCTGGTGGAGAGACTGGACAAATGTCTATTTTTAATGGTCTATCTGTCTTACGGGAAAAGTACAAGAACGATGACGACTATGTGTTGATTCATGATGGTGTTCGCCCCTTGATTGACGGGGGAATTATTTCTAAAAATATTGAAGCAGCCAAAAAGTATGGGGCAGCTATTACGGTTAAGCCGGTTATCGAAACGGTCATTCAGGTCGACGAGGCGGATGTTATTAATCAGGTTATTGAGCGTTCCACTTGTCAGACAGCTGTCGCTCCTCAAACCTTTGCGCTTTCAAAGATTCACTCCCTGCATTTAAAAGCTCAGGCAGAGAATCAGTTTGATATGACAGATTCTGCGACGTTGGCTCGTTATTTTGGACTCCCTCTGCATACAGTCATGGGGGGCAGCGAAAATATTAAAATTACGACTCCATCTGATTTTTATATCTTTAGAGCGATTTACGAAGCGCGTGAAAATGCACAAATTTTTGGTTGATATGGGAAATAATACGATTTTACAAAAGGATATGGAAGAGCTAGCTGCTGTCAGTCCTATTCTCAGAGAACTGAGCAATGTTACAGTCTTGGTAACCGGAGCAACCGGACTTATAGGCAGGCACTGTATTTCCGCCTTGATGGCTTTAAATGATTTGTACGATGCCAATGTCAGAGTAGTGGCCTTGGCCCGAAATCAGAAAAAAGCGGAAGAACTATTTCAGGATTTTTTACATAGTGAGAATCTGCAGCTAGTGTATGCTGACTTGCTGTCAGATTGGCAGATAGAGGAGGATTTGGATTATATTATCCATGGAGCCAGTGCGACGGACTCCTCTTTTTTCGTTGAGCATCCTGTGGAGACAATTGATCTAGCCGTAAATGGAACGAAAAAACTGCTGGAGATGGCTAAAAATAAGCAGGTTCGCAGTATGGTCTATCTCTCTTCTCTGGAAGTCTACGGGACGACAAATCCAGATGCTTCCAGCATTAACGAGAAAGATTACGGTTATTTGGATCCAACCAGTGTCCGTAGCAGTTATTCGGAAAGCAAGCGCATGGCAGAGTCCTTATGTGTAGGCTATTGTTATCAGTATCAGGTGCCAGTTAGAATGGCTCGTTTGTCACAAACTTTTGGCCCAGGTGTGAGCTATGAAGACAACAGAGTTTTTGCACAGTTTGCGCGTGCTGTCCTTGAAAAGAGAGATATTATCCTCCGGACTAAAGGGGAAACTGTTCGGAACTACTGCTATACCAAAGATGCCATTGAAGCCATTTTTTACATTCTGCTGAAAGGCCAAGCAGGTCAAGCTTATAATGTCGCCAATAAAGAGACGGCTATTTCCATTCGTGAGATGGCGGAAATGGTTATTGAGCTAAGTGGTAGCAATGAAACGAAGTTAGTTTTTGATTTGGCAGAGGATGTGGAAAAGCTAGGCTATAATCCGACAGTTAAGATTCGTCTTAATACGGACAAGATTGAAAGTTTGGGCTGGCAAGCCCATACTGATTTAGAAACCATGTTTTTACGGTTAATTGAGAGCATGGCAGCAGATAGGAAGGAATAGGAGGGCTAATTTGTCTGGTGGATTTAAAAAAATAATAGCTAATTTTTCCTATGTCGTCTTGTCCAATTTGCTGACAGTAATAGTTTCTTCTCTGGTTGTCTTGATTTTGCCTAAGATTATGGGTGTAGAGGAGTATGGCTACTGGCAACTCTATATTTTTTATTTATCTTATGCCGGTTTTGTTCATCTGGGTTGGGTGGACGGAATCTACCTGCGCTACGGTGGTTTGGAGTATGATGATCTGGATAAAGAAAAGTTTTTCTCTCAGTTTCTCATGCTTTTGATCTATCTGACAGGAATTGGAATTTTATTTTTCTTAGGGACTTCTGCCTTTATTAGAGATGAGAGCAGTCGGTTTGTTTTTATACTTTTGGTTTATACCATGTTGGTCACCAATCTGCGCTTTCTCTTTGTGTACATTCTGCAGATGACTAATCGACTAAAGGAGAGTTCCTATGTTGTCAGTGGAGACCGACTCCTCTATTTACTGCTTTTGCTGGTTTTTATTTTTGTAGGTTTTCGAGATTTCAAGATTATGGTCTATGCAGATTTGATTGGTAGAGTTGTTTCTCTTTTTTATGCTATGTATCTATGCCGAGATATGGCCCTGCGACCTCTCAATCAATTTAAGCTTGATATACAGGAAACGGTTTGCAATATTGCTGTCGGTATCAATCTGATGCTATCAAATGTAGCCAGTATGCTCATTATCGGGACGGTTCGAATGGGGATTCAAAAGGTATGGAACATTGCTACATTTGGGAAAGTATCCTTGACCTTGAGCATTTCCAATCTGCTGATGACCTTTATCAATGCTATCGGTTTGGTCATCTTTCCGATTTTGAAACGGACGGACGAAAGCAAGTTGCCTAAGATTTACAATCAGTTGCGGAATATCCTTATGGTTCTTATGTTTGGAGTGCTTTTGCTGTATTATCCCCTGAAAATAGCTTTGGACAGCTGGCTGCCGGCTTACAGAGAGTCCTTGATATTTATGGCTCTGGTCTTTCCTATGTCTGTCTACGAGGGCAAGATGGCTCTGCTTATCAATACCTACTTAAAAGCCTTGCGAATGGAGAGGCAGATTTTTAAAGTAAATGTTATTGCCATGCTCTTAAGCTTTGTTACTACCTTGATTTTTGCAGTTTTTCTGCGCAATCTGAATGCTACAGTGCTGTCTATCGTGCTGTTGCTGGCGACTAGGAGTATACTGGCAGAGCTAATCTTAGCCAAAAGGATGCAGATCGAGGTTGTCAAAGATATCTGGGTTGAGTTGCTAATGACACTTGTATTTATTGCTTCGAATTGGTTTTTATCAGTTTATCTAGCTGCAGCAGCCTACGGATTTGTCTATCTGACCTACAGCATTTACAAATACCAAAGTTTGAAAGGCCTGCTCCAGCAATTGCGGGCTCGTTGATGCTCGAGAGATTATAAATAGTTTAACAATCTAAATGCTAAGCCCTGTCCGGGCTTTTTAGGTTTGTAATGTAGCGTTAGCATACAAAGCTACTTATAAAGTTACTCTGGCTACAATCAGTTTGCTGAACCATATATTGTATATAGTGGAAATGAAAGACAATTTTTCCAGTAACTTATTGCGGATGATGGTATTTTTGAGAATAACTAGAAATTAGCTAAAATAATTCCGTTCTTTATGCCTGAGAATATAAATGGTTTTGCAAATTATTCTACCATGAAGAGACTTCAAAAATCATCTGGAGAGCAGAGCTATAGGGTAGCAAATTGGACTAGGCTTTGGTATTTTTAGTAAGTGCAGAATTTGGCGGTCAACTTTGGGAAGAGAAATACCTGTTAGTTGCAATAGTAAAATTAAAGAGAACGTGAGGATCAGCAAGAAGAGGTGTCCTATGAAAAAAATTTTAGTTACAGGTGGAACGGGGTATATAGGAAGTCACACAGTGGTTGAATTAGTCGCAGCGGGCTATGGAGTTATTATCGTGGATAACTTTTCGAATAGCTCTCCAGAAGTGCTAGAGCGCTTAGAAACTATCACTGGTGTAAACATCCCGTTTTACAAGGGTTCGATTTCTGATAAAGATCTGATGAACCAGATTTTCGAAGACAATCACATTGATGCAGTCATTCATTTAGCGGCCTATAAATCAGTAGAAGAATCGGTGCGGGAACCACTTAAATATTACGAAAATAATGTCAGTGCTGGTATTGCTCTTCTTGAAGTTATGAAAGAGTACAAGGTAGAACATATCATCTTTAGCTCTAGTGCCACAGTCTATGGAATGAATCATGGTTCATCCTTGACAGGAGATTTATCTATTTCAGCGACCAATTCATATGCTTATACCAAGCTGATGATGGAGCAGATTTTGACGGATCTTGCTCTTGCACATTCAGATTGGTCTGTGACTAATCTTCGTTATTTTAATCCGATTGGTGCTCACGAGTCTGGTCTGATTGGTGAGGCTCCAAATGGAATTCCTCATAACCTCATGCCTTATATTACCCAGGTTGCGGTCGGTAAATTACAAGAGCTTAGCATTTTCGGAAATGATTATGATACGCACGACGGTACAGGAGTGCGGGATTATATCCATGTAGTCGATTTAGCCAAGGGTCATGTTTTAGCTTTGAAACATAATTTAGAAAACAAGGGCGTCGCTGTTTTCAATCTTGGTACAGGAATCGGTTATAGTGTACTGGATATGGTTAAGGCCTTTGAGAATGTCAATGGTGTGAAAATTCCTTATGCTATCAAGGATAGACGACCTGGAGATGTGGCGACTTGCTATGCTGATGCAAGCAAAGCGAATGACATTTTGGGCTGGAAAGCTGAGAAAACTCTCCAAGATATGATGCGAGATTCTTGGAGATGGCAAAGCTCAAATCCCAATGGCTATGAAAGCTAATGTAGAATATCAGTCAGGTGAACAAAACTCTTCTGTAATAGTGCAGAAGAGTTCTTCTTATAGAAGAGATATAAGTTTCGTTGGATGCAAAAGTTTTTAAAGAATGTCATCAATTGATATGTTTTTTAATGGGCGTGTAATCTGGTTTTGATGAGCTGTAATAATAAACATGCTATAATGTCTGCATGAAGACTGAAAACACAACTTTGCACGCTTTCAAGGCCCTAGCTTGCTTTAGTATTGTTTCCTTACACTTTCTGTTGCCGGGGCAATTTGGCGTTTTTTATCAAATTGTGGCCCGCTTTGCAGTTCCCTTTTTCATGATGCTGTCGGGCTATTTTTCCTTTAATATTTCCAGGGATAAGGTCAAGTATCGTCTCAAGCAGATGCTTCTTTTGACAGCTGCCAGTCTCCTATTTTACACGATTGTGCATTTTGTCAACCTAGTGCTGGCCAGAGAACTAACAGAAAAGATGGCGGCTATAAACCTATCTGATTTTGCAGACTTTTTCCTCTTTAACAGTCCCAGAGACTTGATTGGCTCAACTGCTACACCGACTTGGTATTTGCTGGCTATCTCCTATATCTATACGCTTTATCTGGTTTTTTATAAGCGTTTCCACCGTTTAACTAGCTTTGGTGTGTCCTTATTCTTGTTGGTCCTGGCCTTTTGTATCGAGTTCAATACAGACAGCGAATTTTACTATCGTAACTTCCTGTTTATGGGCCTTCCCTTCTTTATTCTAGGCATGCAGTTTGCCAAGCATCGGGATCGGATTTTAGCCTACGACTTGTCTTCTGTCAGGAAATGGACGATTGGCTTGGGAATAGCAGGCTTGATTCTGCTTGAGTACTGTTTCATGGGTACGGAGTACGACCTCTATCCTAGTACCCTTTTGTCTTCCAGTGCAATTTTCCTCTATGCGGTCAGAAATGGGACCAATATTGATATTCCGATTTTGAATAATATTGCCAAAAAGTACGCCACCATGATTTATATCATCCATCCTTTTATTATCTTCATTTTCAGGTCGATAATGCCTCGGAATACTATTTATAGTTTTGGCTTTTTTATCATTTTCTTACTGTCTTATTTGCTGAGCATAGTTTTTCAGAAAGCTATCAGGCCCAGACTTATCAGTGCACTTCCGGCTCAGTGATGTAAGTTATCATAGCTTATCCTCTTCACTCCAAACTAAAAGCAACAGATCATACTGTTGCTTTTCTTGGTCTATCTTGGGTTTAGACTGCTCAATACTTTTTCAAAATTGTCAGAGCGGGCTTCGATGGTTATTTTTTCTAGCGTAAAAGGGTGGGTGAAGGTCAGCCGGTGGGCATGGAGCATAAGCCGCCCTTTGGGCTGCGGATGATAAAGGGGGTCACCGATAAGTGGGTGTCCGTGGTGAGCTAGATGAACACGGATCTGATGGGTGCGGCCAGTCTTGAGTTGGCATTTGACCAAGGCAGCCTGCCCAAATTGCTTGACCCTAGTCACATGGGTCTCTGCATAGAGTCCTTTTCGGGGGTCAACCAGCCGTTTCCTGCGGTCATGGCGGTCGTGGCCAATCTTGTCTTTATAGATAAGCTTTTTGCTTGGGAACTTGCCTTGGACCAGAGCCCAATATTCGCGGCTGATTTCTCGCTTTTCCAGCAGCCGATTGAGGATGGGTAGAACAAAGGGGTTCTTGGCAAAGAGGACAGCGCCGCTGGTTTCTTTATCCAGCCGGTGAACAACATAGCAGGTCTCGCCGACATAGGCAGAAACATGATTAAGAAGGGCTAGCTCTGTTGGTTCATTAGCGTGGGTTTTCATACCCTCGGGTTTATTGACGATAATGAGGTGCTGGTCCTGATAGAGCTCTTCTACGAGTTTGCCATTTCCAAATAAGATTGTCTTTTGAGGATAATCCTCCTCGTCAAATATCAGGCAGATATCATCTCCAGATTTGACTACAGTCTGCCAGTTGATAGCTAGACCGTTGACAGACACGTGCTTTTTGGTCCGCAGAAAGTGCCGAATTTTTCGCGGAATGAGAAATTGTTCTTCCAGCAGCTCTTTGACTGTCATGGCAGGCAGTCCATCTGGGATAGTCAGTGTAAATTTCATACATTTATTGTAGCAGAAAGCCATAACTTTGGAAATAGGCAGTGTCGGATAAAACTTGCTGCAGAGGCTTTTAAACGGCTATTTAATATACCCTTTTTCTTAAAAATAACTAAAAATCAGACAGGAAATAGGGTACTTTCTTGTCTGCACCTAAATAAGGTGATAAAATAAGGTTTATGAAGAATTTAAAAGATTTGTTTGAAAAATTAGTAGATTATTTTACTATACAGAAACCTCAAAAAGAAGCAGCAGAGGAGGTAGAGCTGACAGAAGAGCAGGCTAAGTCTGGTCTCAGCCGTTCAGGCAAGACCAAGAAGAAACCTCTCTCTCAGCACCCTATCCGCCGTTTTTGGCGCCGGTTTCATCTGACCAAGATATTCCTGATTCTCGGCTTGACCTTTGGTCTGGTGGTCGGTGGCTATCTCTTTTATGTGGCTAAGACGACCAATGTCAAGGATTTGCAGAATGCCCTCAAAGCTACCACGCTCATCTTTGACAAGGATGGCAATGAAGCAGGAAGTCTGTCTGGCCAGAAAGGGACTTATGTCGAGCTGACTGAGATTAGTCAAGACCTGCAGAATGCTGTCATCGCGACAGAGGACCGGACTTTCTATGAGAATGGCGGGATTAACTACAGTCGTTTTATCCTAGCTATTCTGACAGCTGGTCGCTCGGGTGGGGGGTCTACCATTACCCAGCAGCTGGCCAAGAATGCCTATCTGTCTCAGGACCAGACCATTGAGCGGAAGGCCAAGGAATTTTTCCTGGCTCTGGAAATCAATAAGAAATACAGCAAGCAGGAAATCCTGACCATGTACCTCAATAACTCTTACTTTGGGAATGGTGTTTGGGGTGTGGAGGATGCTTCTAAGAAATATTTCGGAGTTTCGGCTAGCCAGCTCAGCCTGGACCAGTCGGCTGTTCTGGCTGGTATGCTCAAGGGGCCGGAGATATATAATCCGCTGTATTCGGTTGAAAATGCGACCAATCGCCGTAATACGGTGCTGCAAAATATGGTTGCTGCAGGCTTTATTGATCAGGGGACGGCCGATCAGGCTGCCGCTGTAGGAATCGGTGGCCAGCTGGTTGATGCTTATGCCGGTAAGTCAGAAGACTATCGCTATCCATCCTATTTCGATGCGGTCATCAATGAAGCGGTCAATGACTACGGCTTGACTGAAGAAGAGATTGTTAATAATGGCTATCGCATTTATACTGAACTGGATCAGAACTACCAAGCCAGCATGCAGGTTATTTACAGCAATGTCTCTCTCTTTCCGGTAGCAGAAGATGGCACTATGGCTGAGTCGGGCAGTGTTGCCTTGGATCCAAAAACCGGCGGTGTGCGAGCACTAGTCGGGCGAGTCAATAGTGCAGAAGGTTCGACCTTCAGAAGCTTTAACTATGCAACTCAGTCTTCCCGCAGCCCCGGCTCTACTATCAAGCCTCTGGTTGCTTACAGTCCAGCCGTTGCTGCTGGTTGGCCGACAGATAAGGAGTTGGATAATACCAGAACCACCTTTGGCGACTATACCATCAACAATTACGGCAATATCCAAAGCTCCCCTAAAGTTCCAATGTATCAAGCCTTGGCAGAATCTCTGAACATTCCGGCTGTTTCAACTGTAGATGAGTTAGGCATTAACAAAGCCTTTGAGTACGGGAAAAAGTTTGGTCTGAATATGGACAAGGTCGATAAGACTTTGGGAGTAGCGCTAGGAAGCGGAGTTACAACCAATCCAATGCAGATGGCGCAAGCATATTCAGTCTTTGCCAACGGCGGTGTGATGAATGATGCCCATCTCATTACAAAAATTGAAAATGCCAGCGGTCAGGTCGTCAAGACCCATCGCCAAACCTCTACTCGGGTCCTCAATAGCTCAACGACTGACAAGATGAACAGCATGATGCTGGGGACTTTCTCGAATGGTACAGGTATCTATGCGGCTCCGTATGGCTATACTATGGCTGGTAAGACCGGTACGACTGAAACGGACTTTAACCCAGATCTATCTGGTGACCAATGGGTTATTGGTTATACGCCAGATGTGGTTATCAGCCAGTGGCTAGGCTTTCCAAAAACTGATGAGACCCACTATCTGACTGGAACCAGTGCGAATGAAGCCTCGGCGGTTTTCCGAAATGTTGCCAATAGCATCCTGCCATATACAGACGGAACTTCCTTTGAAGGGCAGAAGAATGCCTATGCTGCCAACGGCATTGCCCCTGTGGACACCTATGGTACGGAGGAAACGGGTACTACAACTGAAAACAAAGACTTCCTGCAGGATGTTCAGGACCGAGCTCAAAATCTGGTGGATGAAGCCAAGAAAGCCATTGATGACACTGGTATTCCTGAGAAAGCTAAGAATCTCTGGGATACTGTTACCAGCTGGTTTCAATAGGATTTAAAAGAGCTGAACGACTTGTCAAAAGCATAGAATCCTGCTATAATAAGAAAGATGGAGGCGTTATGGCATTAAAAAAAGCGAGTCTAGCGTGTACAGTCTGTGGTTCTAGGAACTACTCGGTTAAGCTCAGTAGCACTCCAAAACCAACGCGTTTAGAAGTTAATAAATTTTGTAAGCATTGCAGTAAATACACCCTGCATAAAGAAACTAGATAGGAGATTGTTGTGAAATTTTTTAAAGATGTTTTTAAATTATTGAAAGATACAACTTGGCCTACACGAAAAGAAAGATGGACAGATTTTATTTCTGTCATGGAATACACTGCATTCTTTGTGGTAATCATCTATATCTTTGACAAAGTAGTAGCAAGCGGTCTTTTCCAGATTCTGAATATTTTCTCTTAATAACTGAAGTAGAAATAGAGAAGAATCCTGCGGCAGCCATATTATTCAAATTCCCACCTATTGTGAGTAGGTGGGATTTTTGACGTATGTAGTTATTCTATTCTAGGTGAAGCTTGACAAAGTATAAAAAAGGGGCTAAAATAGTATACCTAGGATAGGTTGTATGCATGTACAATCGAGGACTCTCATCTATTGGCGTAGATGAGAGTTTTTTAATGAACCATTCTGGCAGGATATAATTTTCTAAATAGTTGTTAGTGAGTTTAGATTTTTTATCTTCTCAAAATCTATGACACATACTATTTTTATATAACACTTGACAAGGTATAAAAAATAAGTTATAATATAATTCCGTGATAGGTTGTATGCATGTACAATCGAGGGCTCTCATCTATTGGCGTAGGTGAGAGTTTTTTTATAGAAATTCTCCCAGAATAAAGCCGGAGCCCTCATCTATTGGCGTAGATGAGGGCTCCTTGGTTGCACCGGAATTACTTCTTCCGGCGCTTGTTGTTGTGCTTTCCCCGCTTCTTATTGCTGCGGTTTTGCTTGCGCTGCTGCTCGTTCTTGTTGAGCAAAAGCTCCTCGAGCTTGCGCTCGTCCAGCTTAGTGAGCTTGCGAAGTTCAGCATTCTTCTTCCGAAGAAGAATGATCTGCTTCCGCAGGCTCTGCTGACGCTTTTGCTTGCGCTTCTCCAGGAACTTCTTTCCCGAAGCAATGAGGTCCTTGAGGACCTCGTCAACGAGCTTATCAGCCGTCTTCTTGCCCAAGTAGAGCAGGACGACGGTGATAACAACCGAGATGTTGGGAGCGAGAGAGTGGATGGCGTCCGTGATAGTGTTGAGCATGTCAATCGTCTCCTTTCATAGGACATGCGGATGTACCTGAATGCTGCTAAAGAATACATGTCTTCTTTAATGGCTTGTCAGGCTTGCTTGTACTCTAAGGAGAAGATTAGTTGATGGGCTGCTGGTCTGCAGTCTCTTTCTTCATAATCTCGCCTCCTTAAAGATATCAATAATTTGTTCAAATAAAAAAGCCACACTCGCAGCTTGCCATTTGAACACCTGTGAAATCAGAATTTTTTCCAACTGGAAATACTTTCTGATTCGACATTCATTTGTTCAGCAAAAAAAGACCCTTCAAACAAGTTCAAAGCACACCAAAAAGCGATTCTAATAACAAAACATCCTATGTAGTCAGTTTTGAAAAAATCTTTCTTAGTGTTCTTCAAGCCATAGCCCGAAAAGTCATAATATTACCGATAGTCATAAATGTCTAAGCTGTTACACAAAATCTTTCAAAATACCAATCCCATAGCTTCGTAGATTGTTTTTCTGTATTTTGGCACTATCTCTTAAGCAGTCTAAATCTCAGTAAAGAGTAGAAAGTCAGTTCTTAAAGATAGAATGAAGCCGACAGGCCTCATACCCAACTGAAAAGTAAAAATATTAAATTATAGATTTATTATACCATTTTATATTCCCTTGTCAAGAATTTTGAGGCAGAATTAAAAGACTTTGATTTGTCAGGAAAATAGTTAATAAATTCCTTTGCATTTGAGGAAATTATGGTATAATAGGGCTAGAAAGAAGCAGAAGCCCATAGGCTTTTTTATTTAGGAAAGGATGAACTCATGGACAGTTTTGACAAAGGCTGGTTTGTACTGCAGACCTATTCAGGCTATGAAAACAAGGTAAAAGAAAATCTTTTGCAGCGCGCTCAGACTTATAATATGCTTGAAAATATCTTGCGCGTGGAAATCCCTACTCAGACCGTGCAAGTCGAGAAAAATGGCAAGACCAAGGAAATCGAAGAAAATCGCTTCCCTGGTTATGTCTTGGTGGAAATGGTAATGACAGACGAAGCTTGGTTTGTCGTGCGGAATACTCCGAATGTAACAGGATTTGTCGGCTCACACGGGAACCGCTCTAAACCAACGCCACTCTTGGAAGAAGAAATTCGCAATATTCTCATTTCTATGGGTCAAACAGTGCAGGAGTTTGACTTGGACGTTAAGGTTGGGGATACTGTTCGTATCATCGATGGTGCCTTCACTGACTATACAGGTAAGATTACGGAGATTGATAATAACAAGGTCAAGATGATTATTTCCATGTTTGGTAATGACACCGTGGCCGAAGTTAATCTTAGCCAAATTGCAGAGCTTTAATTGACGAAGCCGCTATCCTCGTCAAAAATAAAATCCAAGACTTTTTTCAGTCTTGGATTTTTGTGTTTTTGGAACGAAGTGTGAGATTACTTATCCTTAATGACGGAGTCAATAATGTCTTTAGTTTGTTTCATTTGATAGGTAGACATTACCCCAACGATTTGATTATTCTGAGTAGAGAAATTAATAGAGTTCTATAAAATCTAAAGTTTAAAATAGCAAATTTACATTTTACGGTTCAACAATCTGATAGACTTTATCTTGATCGAACATGACGCTGTAATCTTTGCCATCTTGACCTTCCCATCCAAAAACAGTTGAGTGGCCAAAGACTGCGATTGTTTCTGGGCGTCCATGTTTAGCAACGACCTCCTGCGCGGACATCCCAGGTTGCACATCCTTGAGATTGTTGATTTTCTTAGGATTAGGTAGGCTGGCTGTCTTGGTAGTTACTGCTCCCTGGTCACTAAAACTTATCAAGATGCTGTAATCAGTTCCTCGCCAAAAGCCGCCACTTCCCATATCTGAGTCAGCGGGTCCCATTTTGCTGACAACCTCATCTTTGGTGCTGGGAGTAGGACCAGCAGATCCTATAAGGGACTCAACTTTTATGGTTTTAAATTCAGCCCATTTTGGAATTTCAGGGATATCCCCAAGAGCTTCCAGAGCCTCTCCCTGATCAATTAGGCTGATTTGAGCATTAGGGTCCTTGCGAGTATTAGAGCTAGAAGAAGTAGAGTAGTCTTCATCATCTTCACTAGAAGAGGAACTTTTTTTGCTAGATTCCTTTGTTGAGGATGAACTTTTCGAAGCTTTGAGGGAGCTAGGCGTCTTTTTTCTTTGCTGCGTCTGCTTGGCAGGCATGCAGGCTGAGAGAGCTAGCAAAGAGAGGAGACTAAGGGTATAGAAGCTGACTTTTTTCATAATCAATCTTTTTTCCTTTCGCTGATGATGGATGATATTTTTATAATATTATATCAGCAAAGTTTGCTAGAAACAATAGGAAATGCAATAAAAAAAGCCCTTTGAGGACTTCTAGAAATATATTTACGAAGGCGGTAGACGGATTTGAACCGACGATCAAGCTTTTGCAGAGCCGTGCCTTACCACTTGGCTATACCGCCGCAACTCTTATTATTCTATCGTAAATACTTGCTTTCGTCAAGAGTGTTTCATAGTCAAAGCAGAAAATATTAGACGCTGCCATTCTGAACGTTTCGGAAAATACATGTTCTGCTGAGAGGTAGAATTCATTTTTAGTGGCAGATAGTGGCAGAAAATCTGCTAAATGCCTTGTCAAAGAGCTGCGCATTTGTTATAATAGAAGGTGCCGTGTAAATGGCAAAATACTCATTTTAGATGAATTGTGGGACTGTTGCCCTCGGGTGGTCCTGCGAGCTGAAATCTAAAAGAGGAAAAAAACAAAAAGGAGAATTTACTCATGGCAGTAATTTCAATGAAACAACTTCTTGAGGCTGGTGTTCACTTTGGTCACCAAACTCGTCGCTGGAACCCTAAGATGGCTAAGTACATCTTCACTGAACGTAACGGTATCCACGTAATCGACTTGCAGCAAACTGTAAAGTATGCTGACCAAGCTTACGACTTTATGCGTGATGCTGCTGCTAACGATGCAGTTATCCTCTTCGTTGGTACTAAAAAGCAAGCTGCTGACGCTGTCAAAGAAGAAGCAGAACGTTCAGGTCAATACTTCATCAACCACCGTTGGTTGGGTGGAACTCTTACAAACTGGTCTACTATCCAAAAACGTGTAGCTCGTTTGAAAGAAATCAAACGCATGGAAGAAGACGGAACTTTCGAAGTTCTTCCTAAGAAAGAAGTCGCTCTTCTCAACAAACAACGTGCTCGTCTTGAAAAATTCTTGGGCGGTATCGAAGATATGCCTCGCATCCCAGATGTGATGTACGTAGTTGACCCTCATAAAGAGCAAATCGCTGTTAAGGAAGCTAAGAAATTAGGTATCCCAGTGGTTGCTATGGTTGATACTAACACTGATCCTGATGATATCGATGTTATCATCCCAGCTAACGACGATGCAATCCGTGCGGTTAAATTGATCACTGCGAAAATGGCTGATGCTGTTATCGAAGGCCGTCAAGGTGAAGATAGCGTTGAATCAGTAGAAGCAGAATTGGCTGCAACTGAAACTCAAGCAGATTCTATCGAAGAAATCGTTGAAGTTGTTGAAGGTTCAAACGAATAATCAGTAAACTAACCTAAAGGGGCAGGGCTCAGCCCAGCTCCTTTATTTACATTAAAAAATAGGAGAAGAAAAATGGCAGAAATTACAGCTAAGCTTGTCAAAGAATTGCGTGAAAAATCTGGTGCTGGTGTCATGGACGCTAAGAAAGCACTTGTTGAAACTGATGGCGACATCGAAAAAGCGATTGAATTGCTTCGCGAAAAAGGGATGGCAAAAGCAGCTAAGAAAGCTGACCGTGTTGCCGCTGAAGGTCTGACAGGCGTTTACGTAAACGGTAATGTTGCCGCTGTTGTTGAAGTGAATGCTGAAACTGACTTCGTTGCGAAAAATGCTCAATTTGTTGATTTGGTAAATGCAACTGCGAAAGTAATCGCTGAAGGTAAACCAGCTAACAACGAAGAAGCTCTTGCTTTGACAATGCCTTCAGGTGAAACTCTTGAAGCTGCATACGTATCTGCAACTGCAACTATCGGAGAAAAAATCTCTTTCCGTCGCTTTGCATTGATTGAAAAGACAGATGCTCAACACTTTGGTGCTTACCAACACAACGGTGGCCGTATCGGAGTTATCTCCGTTATCGAAGGTGGAGACGATGCTCTTGCTAAGCAAATCTCTATGCACATCGCTGCGATGAAACCAACTGTTCTTTCATACAAAGAATTGGATGAGCAATTTGTTAAAGATGAATTGGCACAATTAAACCATGTCATCGATCAAGACAACGAAAGCCGTGCAATGGTTGGTAAACCAGCTCTTCCACACTTGAAATACGGTTCTAAAGCTCAATTGACTGATGCAGTTGTTGCTCAAGCTGAAGAAGACATCAAGGCTGAGTTGGCTGCTGAAGGCAAACCTGAAAAGATCTGGGACAAGATCATCCCAGGTAAAATGGACCGCTTCATGCTTGACAACACTAAAGTTGACCAAGCATACACACTTCTTGCACAAGTATACATCATGGATGACAGCAAGACAGTTGAAGCTTACCTTGAATCAGTAAATGCTTCAGTAGTTGAGTTCGCTCGTTTTGAAGTTGGTGAAGGTATCGAAAAAGCTGCTAACGACTTTGAAAACGAAGTAGCTGCAACAATGGCTGCTGCTCTTGGTCAAAACTAATCGTTTTTAGCTTAGAAATAGAACGATAAAAAGGTCTGAGATTTTTTCTCAGACCTTTTCATTTGTAGCATTTTGAAACATCAAGTTTAGAATGGTGAGCAGCATCACTTAGCTGCTTTTTCTCTTTCTTCCTTATGAGCAATCAAGCCATTGGTAAAAATCAAGACTACCAATATGAAGAGAAGCACTGTCGTTTGGGGGTAAGTCAGGCTAAACTGATAGACTTTGGTAATAAACAAAAGGGGCAGAGTAACCACCATCATGATTAGAAAGCTATACCATTTGACTCGGTTGCTGACCAGCTCCTGTTCGAACAGCAGGGGAGCATAAAGACAGGCGATGAGAGCTCCGATAGGAATATCAACATAGTCAGCAGAAAAGATGGTGAAAATACTCAGGGCTGCAAAGAGCCATTTGAGCACATGACGAGAATAGTTGAGCCAATCCATTTTCATTGGATTATCCTCCTTGTTTAGATGATAGTTGGCAGGCAGGAGTTTCTGTCTGTCTTTTCCTTGTGGATTTCCACCTATATTATAACGCTTTAAAAGCAAAAAGCAAGCGGTTACACAAGTCTGACAAAGCTTTTTCACTAGTTTGAATTGTCAGACCTTTCAGTCATCCCTTTTTCTTTCAAAATAGAGACTTTTCCGGTATAATATTAGTCAAAGATAGTCAATGTTAGAGAAGCAAGGAAAAAAGAAATTTATTCTGAAATTCTCAACTGGAAAGGGAAGTCATGGGTGCAAAAAACACATCGGACAGTATTGAAGCATATATCAAGTCTATTCTGGCTCAGGCTGGGATGGTTGAACTGAAACGCAGCGAACTGGCTGATGTTTTTCAGGTGGTTCCCAGTCAGATTAACTATGTGATTAAGACTCGTTTTACGGAAAGTCGGGGCTATATCGTCGAGAGTAAGCGTGGCGGCGGAGGCTATATTCGGATTGGAAAGATAGAATTTTCCGACCGGCATCAGATGCTTTGCGGCCTGTACGACAGTGTGGGAGAGCGTGTCAGCCAGCAGGTTTTCACAGATGTTATTCAGCTTCTTTTTGACGAGAAGATTATAACCGAACGTGAGGGCAATCTAATCTTGTCAACAGCTTCGGACTCGATTTTGGGTGATGGAGCTGCGGTGATTCGTGCCCGGATATTAAAAAAGATTTTACAACAACTAGACAGAAAAGGAATGGAATCATAAATGAAATACTCAAAAGCCTTAATAGAAAGCTTGGAAGCAGCCCAGCTCTTGGCCGGCCATTTTACGACAGATTATCTGGAATCATGGCATCTGCTGATTGCTCTGGCTAATAATCCCTACAGCGTTGCTGGTTCAGTTCTCAATGAGTTTCCTGTGGAAGTTGATGGATTTGAAGAAGCAGCTTTTCAGATTACTGGTCAGGCTTATCAGAAAGACGGTCACTTCGAGCTGCTGCCTTTTTCTTATCGCTTAGAGGAGTTGTTTGAGGAGGCGGGCCAGATTGCAGAAGCTGTTCGGGCTAAGCATGTAGGTACTGAACATGTGCTGCTGGCTATGTTATTTGACCGGGGGACCTTGGCCTCTCGTATTCTGGAATTTACTGGCTTTAGCTACGAGGACAAGGAGAAGGGACCGAAAATCAGTGATTTGCGAAAGGTCTTGGAGCAGCGAGCTGGCTGGGGCAAGGAAGATATCAAGGCTATTCGTAGTCTGAATAAGGGAGTAATGGCTGCTAAGCAGACCATGGCTAATATGATGGGGATGCCGGCTTCTACCAGCGGTGGTCTGGAAGACTACACCCGTGATCTGACTGAGCTGGCTAGAGATGGCCGATTGGAGCCCGTCATTGGCCGCGATCAAGAAATTTCACGGATAGTTCAGATTCTCAGTCGTAAGACTAAAAACAATCCAGTGCTGGTTGGAGATGCTGGGGTTGGTAAGACAGCTCTGGCTTTAGGACTGGCTCAGCGTGTAGCGGCTGGTCAGGTTCCGGCTGAACTTGCTAAGATGCGGGTTTTGGAGCTGGACTTGATGAATGTAGTCGCTGGCACTCGCTTTCGCGGAGACTTCGAGGAGCGGATGAACAACATCATCAATGACATTGAAGAAGATGGTCATGTCATTCTCTTCATCGATGAGCTGCATACTATCATGGGATCTGGCAGCGGTATTGACTCGACCTTGGATGCGGCCAATATTCTGAAACCGGCTCTGGCTCGCGGCACTCTGCGGACAGTTGGCGCCACGACGCAGGAAGAGTATCAGAAACATATTGAAAAAGATGCAGCCCTTTCCCGGCGTTTTGCTAAGGTCAGCATAGAAGAGCCTAATGTGGCTGACAGCATTGCTATTTTACAAGGCTTGAGAAAGAGCTATGAGGACCATCACAAGGTGCAGATTAGTGATCAAGCGATTGAGACGGCGGTGAAATATGCCCATCGCTATCTGACTAGCAAGCATCTGCCGGACTCTGCCATTGATCTTTTGGACGAGGCTAGTGCGACAGTCCAGAACAGAGGACCGCAGAATTACGAGCAGTCGGATTTGACGCCAGTGGATCAAGCCTTGATGGCAGCAGATTTTAAAAAGGTTTCCCAACTGCTTGAGCAAGAGCAGCAACCCAAGCTCTATAAACTGAAAGTGGAAGAAGACGATGTCTTAGCTACTCTTAGTGGTTTGTCTGGGATTCCTGTGCAGAAGCTGACTCAGACAGATGCGAAGAAATACCTCAACTTGGAAACAGAACTGCATAAACGCGTGATTGGGCAGGAAGAGGCAATTTCAGCTATCAGCCGAGCTATCCGACGAAACCAGTCTGGTATCCGCAGCAGCAAGCGGCCGATTGGCTCCTTTATGTTCCTAGGTACGACAGGAGTCGGGAAAACAGAGCTAGCCAAGGCCTTGGCTGAAAGTCTCTTTGATGACGAATCTGCTCTCATCCGCTTTGATATGAGTGAGTACATGGAGAAATTCGCGGCTAGCCGCCTTAACGGAGCGCCTCCAGGCTATGTAGGCTACGAAGAAGGAGGGGAACTGACGGAAAAGGTCCGCAACCGACCTTATTCTGTCCTACTCTTTGACGAGGTGGAAAAGGCGCACCCAGATATTTTCAATGTTCTCTTGCAGGTCTTGGATGACGGTCAGCTGACTGATAGCAAGGGCCGCAAGGTGGACTTCTCCAACACGATTATTATCATGACCAGCAATCTGGGGGCAACTAGTTTGCGGGATGATAAGACGGTGGGCTTTGGAGCGCGGGATATTCGCTTGGACCATGCCAATATGGAAAAACGGATGCTGGAAGAGCTTAAGAAAGCTTATCGACCAGAGTTTATCAACCGTATCGACGAGAAGGTAGTTTTCCACAGCTTATCTGCAGAAGATATGCAGGAAGTGGTCAAGGTTATGGTCAAACCGCTCATTGCCAGTCTTGCTGAGAAGGGAATTGAGCTGAAGTTTCAGGCTAGTGCTCTTAAGCTGCTGGCTCAGGAAGGCTACGATGTGGAAATGGGAGCACGGCCATTGCGCCGCACTCTGCAGACTCAGGTGGAGGACAAGCTGTCTGAGCTCCTCTTGACAGGAGATTTGACGACGGGTCAGATTCTTAAGGTCGGTGTCAAGGCTGGCCAACTCAAGTTCGAAGTGGCCTAGAAAGCGCAGTCTTTCAATGGAAAGTTGAGTGCTCGCGGTTAATCCCTGATAGCAATCATACCAATAGATACCGAACAGTTATTTCATCATTCAATGGAATTGGAATTGAAGGATTGGAGGCTGATATGTCGTTTTTTAAAGACTTGTTTGCTGGCAAGAAAGCTAGAGTAAAAGCACCAGAAGAGCGCAAGGCGGCCAGTATCCAGCGGTTGAAAAAGGAGGGGATTCCTTACATTGAGCATTTGCCAGTCATCGAAAGTGCTGAGCAAGTAAGGCCGCGCTCGCTAGAAGAAATTGCGCGTCGAGCTATTACCAGCCTCTTGATTATTCAGGCGGCCTTGGATATCGAAAATAATAATTATAATGAGGAGAGCCGCCATTGGCTGCAGGATAAACTGCAGCAATACGGGGTGCAGGAAGAGTTGACGCCCAAAGAAAGGGCAGTCTTGGAAGATCGTGCCGACCCGGCAGCTATCATCAATATGGTTTGGAAATACGAGGCCTATTGGTCCTTGATTTGGTACTTGGGTCTAGTAGATACTTTACCATTTCCAGATAAAATCTGTGATTGTGATGCTGCTATTGACGCAGTCGCTAGTGCGATTGACTTTCAGGAATTTCTGGGCAAATGCCAACCGCGCAGCTTAGAAGAGTTACTGGATGAGGATGATTTGATTTATCGTTATCATTGGGCCTGTGTTGATGCTCGGATTCATGACCAGCCAGCACCGGCAGGCCTTGATGAAAGTGTTGTTCTGGAGAGGCGGTCTGGCCTTGATTGGCTGCTGGGGCTGAATACGGCCCAAGACTGGGATGCTGTTGAGCTGCATACCTAGTCCAACTTCTCTTGATTCACTCAATTAGAAAAGGAGGTACCTTTGTCCGCTCGTAAAATGGCTAAAATTGCCATCCTATCGGCTTTATGTGTGGCCTTTCGCTATGCATTTTCCTTTTTGCCCAATGTGCAGCCTATTTCAGCTATCTTTTTCCTGATAGTTATCTTTGAGGATTTGCAGACTTCACTCCTAGTGATGGCTGTGACGATGTTTACATCAGCATTTCTTTTGGGAATGAGTCCGATCGTCCTCTTTCAGTTGCTGTCCTTTGGACTGATTCTTTGCCTTTGGCGGCTGCTCTATCCTCGGTTAAATCTAGTGGGACAGGGAATAGTAGCAGCTCTCCTATCCTTTGGCTATGGCATTGCCATCGATACACTGACAGCCTTGCTGTACAACTATCACTGGTGGTCTTATGCGATTATCAACGCTTTGACTTTCAATATAGCGCACGGACTGTCAACTTTGTTTTTTTACCCACTCTTGTACCCTATTTTAAGGAGGCTCTATAATGAAAAAAATCTTTAGTTTGCTGACACTTGCTTTTGCCCTTCTCCTTGTTGGTTGCGGCAGCAGCCAGACAAATACTGACAATAGCTCTAGCTCGGCTGATTCTTCTGTCAAAAAGGAACTGAAAATCAGCATCAGTATTGCACCAGAAGGTCAGGAGAAGAGCGAGAAAACAGTGGCTGTTGCAGAAGGAAAGACAGCTATGGATGCTTTGAAGAAGGCCTATAAGGTCGAAGAAAAAGATGGTTTTATCACTTCTATTGACGGTCGTGCTCAAGATGAAGCAAAGGGCCTCTACTGGATGTTTAAGGTCAACGGAGAAATGGCTCCTAAGGCAGCCAATCAAATCACTGTCAAGGATGGAGACAAGCTGGAATTCTATCAAGAAGTATACCAGCAATAAATCTTTTAGAATAAGAATCTGATGCTTAAGGTATTAGGTTCTTTTTTTGTGCCCTTGATATAGTTTTAAATTGTCTGAAAAATATTTTTATAAAATTTTATAAAAAACTATTGACAAAAGAAAAATATAGTTTATAATAAAATCATAGAAAGAATAAAATATAAAAAATAATAAAAAGGTTAGACGTATGAAAGAAAAAATTGCAATCGTCTTTGGAACATTTGCTCCCTTGCATCAGGGGCATATCGATTTGATTCAGAAGGCTAAGCGTTCTTACGACAAGGTGCGCGTAGTGGTTTCAGGTTATGAGGGAGACCGTGGGCAGGAAGTGGGTCTATCTCTGCAGAAACGATTCCGCTATACGCGGGAGACTTTCGCAGATGATGAGTTAACACAGGTTTATAAGCTAGATGAAACTTCTTTTCCACGCTATCCTCTGGGTTGGGACAAGTGGCTGTCGGCTTTATTGGAGTTGGTGAGCTATGATGCAGAACGGGAGGAACTGATTTTCTTTGTTGGTGAGGCTGACTATCAGGAAGAGTTAGAAAAGCGCGACTTCAAAACTTCCTTGCAGGAGCGACAGTTTGGGATTTCAGCTACGATGATTCGGGAAAATCCTAGTCGTTATTGGAAATATATCGCCCAACCTTTCCGCCGTCACTTTACCAAGAAAGTGCTGATTATGGGTAGCGCCAGCAATGGTAAAACGACCTTGGCTAAGGATTTGTCTCGCTTTTATGATGCTCCGGTTAGTCTGGAATATGCTCGAGAATACCAGATTCAAAATAACGTGCGAGACGATGAACTGACCCCTAAAGACTACTATTATCTGCTCTTAGGACAATATGCTCAGACTTCCCGATTAATTGATAGCAGCGTTAACCGTGGTCTGGTCGTGGCTGATACAAATTCGCTGGTAACCAAGGCTTACTATGATTACTATCTGAAAGAAAGTCCGGTTCAGGACGAAGAGACAGATACTTTTGATAATCTCTTTGCCAGCATTTTGTCTAAGGAAAAATGGGATTTGATTCTCTTTGCTGAGCCAGTCGGCACCTATGTTAACGATGGCTTTCGTGATATGAGCATGGCGGACGAGGCTATCCGCAGTGATTTTTCAAGCCATCTAAAAAGGCTGAAAGAGCAGTGTTTGGCTCATATTCCGACGGTCTATCTGGCTGGCAGTTATTTGGATAATTATCAGGCGGCCAAAGAGGCGATTGACATGATTTATCAAGCGGATTAAAAAAGAAAGTGGTAAAATAGAATGGTAGTAAAAAATCAAAAACTCTCTCCTGCGGATCTCTACGCAGGACTGAAACAAAAATCTCAAACTTTTGCTCGGAATTTCCGTAATGTCTGTGCCGCAGCTAAAAAGCAGGGTATAAAAGGGGTCGCGAAATTGCTCTGGCAAGATTTATTTGGCGGGCGCAGCTTGCCTCAATGGCTCTACTTGCTTGCTCTTTCCAGTCTGCCTTTCATTCTGGAGTTCACCAGTGGTCAGGAGCAGCATGACTGGCTGGGACTCTTTGCTTCTTGGACAGGCATCGTCTGCGTTATTCTAGTGGCCGAGGGGCGGGCCAGCAATTACCTCTTTGGAGCGGTTAATTCGGCAATTTACCTCCTATTATCTTTTCAGGCTAGCTTCTATGGAGAAGTGCTGACTACGGTCTACTTCTTTATCATGCAGCCAATCGGCCTTTATACTTGGCTGTCCAACCGGGTTAATGAACAAGATAAGGAAGAGCCATCTCATTTTGAAGCTAAGAAGTTAGACTGGCGTGGCTGGCTTAAATATTTGGCCTTGACTGCCTTGATTTGGATTGGCATGGGCTTTGCTTATAAGAGCATTCACAGTCACCGGCCTTTCCGTGATAGCGTGACAGATGCGACCAATGGTATCGGCCAGCTTCTCATGACTGGTCTCTACCGCGAACAGTGGATTTTCTGGATTGCGACCAATCTCTTCAGTATCTATCTTTGGTGGGGTAGTAACCTTCATATCCAGGCCATGTACTGGGTCTATACCCTTAATAGTATCGTCGGATGGTATCAGTGGACCAAGGCGGTGAAGAAAGCTTAAACCAAGGCTTGAGATTTTTTGATAGAAAAAATAGCTTAGGAAAGGAAGAAACTCATGACCAATCAGGATATCCCAGCGGGAATGTCGGAAAAAGAGTACTATGAAACCATGGCGGATGAGTCCGCCTTTTTGGCATGGTACAAGACACAGGATTTACCTAAGTATGAAACGCCTAGTGTAACAGCGGATATGGTGGCATACTGCTTCGTGGAAAGGCAGATAAAACTTTTGGTCATCAAGCGCAAGGCCCACCCTTATCAGAATAAATATGCCCTAGTTGGAGGCTTTGTAGACAAGCATGAGGATGCCTATCAGGCCTGCATTCGGGAAGTAAAGGAAGAGGTGGGGCTGGAGATACCGCTGGAAAAGGTGGAGCAACTGATGACAGTTTCCACTCCAGGACGTGATCCGCGCGGTTGGGTCATCACCATTGCCCATCTGGTCTACCTGCCGGCTATAGCAGTAGATCAAGCACAAGCTGGCGATGATGCCAAGGAAGTCACCTTTCTTGATGTTGACTTTAAGAAAAGGAGTTTTAGGAACGGTGAGAAGCTCCTGACAGCAGAGGACTTTGCCTTTGACCACTACCAAATCCTGCTGGAATCCATCAAGCGGATTCAGGGACGACTGGACTGGAATCCAACATTTCTCCATCTGCTGGAATCGCCGTTTACTGTCTATGAAGGGACTGAGCTGGTCAATCTCATCTCGCCGAGACGACCTATCGTCAGCAATAATTTTTTAGTAAAATTTGGAGAATACTTGGAGGAGGCTGGTGTTAAGCGCGTGCCAAAGAAGAAGCCGAGAAAAGTTTATCGGCTGAAGGTAGAAAAATAAAATTAAAAGAAAGTTGATTATATATTTCTCTTGCAGGACAAATTTGTCCTGTTTTTTCATTTTTAATTACGAATAGATAAGTAGGAGCGTGTTTCTCATGACAAAAGAAGCAGATTGAGAAACGAAACTTTACTTGAGTAAAAAATTTTTCGAAAAATCTTACATAAATGATTGACATAGTAAATCTAAAGTGTTACGATAATGTTACAAAAAGATTTCTAAATATTACGAGGAGACAAAAGATGAAAACACGTACTTATACAAAATTGATGGCAGCTGCAGTTCTGGCTTCTAGTTTGCTTTTAGGGGCATGTGGTAAGAAAGAAGAAAGTGCAACAAGTGCTAGTTCTAGCAAGACTGTTCAAGCTTCTTCTAGCTCAAAAGCTGCGTCATCCAGTAAGGTCAGCGCTTCTCCTAAGGTTAGCAATAGCGCTTCTTCAGAAGGAGCAGTTAGCCAGCCTGGACAAGCCGAAATTCCTGCTAATCAGCAACAGTCTACTGTTGAAGCACCTCAAGCCCAACAAACGCAGCCGAAGCAAGCTTCGGGTCGACAAAACACTCAGACTCAAGCAACTCAACCAGCCCAATCGCCAGAAAGCAATCGCCAGCTTCAAAATAAGCAGGCAGCTAGCAATGCTCGCTATAAAGGTGTCTTGACAATGGTGGATGGGGATTTCTCAGCGGCTGCTGGTACTTGGAAGGATGCCAATGGAAATACTGTGACTGTATCAGGTAACGGCCAATTCACAGTCCAGTCTGCAGATGGAAAGACAGATAATTATTCCATTGCTTCCTACTCTTATACACTGGATGATGGCAAATACAATGCGCAGTTAAGCGGGCAAGGCAATGCCAATCTGCAGATTACAACAGGAGCAGATGGTTCAGTAACAAGCGTTGTGGTGACTCAGCCCTAAACAGAACAAAAAAGGAAGTCCAATTGGCTTCCTTTTGGTTTTATTTTTGAATTTGTAAGAGTTCTTCGATTTCAGCTAGACTTTCAGCTTGCGAAATAGCACCGCGGAGCTTGGCTGCTCCGGCAGTACCGCGCAGATAGTGCGGAGCTAGGCCCCGGAATTCGCGGATAGCCACATATTCTCCTTTGAGATTTACCAAGCGGGAGAGGTGTTCGTGGGCAATTTTCATCTTGTCCTCGAAGCTGAGGTCTGGAAGGATTTCGCCTGTTTCAAAATAGTGGTTGATTTGGTTAAAGAGGTAGGGATTTCCCATAGCTGCTCGACCTACCATGACGGCATCGGCACCGACTTTCTCGATACGCTGTTTAGCGTCTTGGACGCTTCGGATATCACCGTTAGCGATGAAAGGAATCTTGGTAAGAGCTTGAGCCACATCGTGCAAGGTCTCAAGGTCGGCATGACCAGTATACATTTGCTCACGGGTGCGGCCATGCATAGCCAGGGCGGAGACTCCGGCGGCTTCGGCTGCTAGAGCGTTTTCTACAGCCAGTGAGCTGTCGGACCAACCCGTCCGCATCTTGACTGTCAGGGGAATATCCAGAACGGACTGGACCTTGTTGATGATTTTATAGATTTTCTCAGGGTCCTTGAGCCATTTAGCTCCAGCTTCGTTTTTGACAATTTTATTGACCGGGCAGCCCATATTGATATCGACAATATCGGTTTTAGTGTTTTCTTGGATAAATTCCGCTGCGCGCGCCAAACTGTCCTCGTCGCTACCGAAAAGCTGGATAGAAACGGGATTTTCTCCCTCATCAATATGGAGCATGTGGAGGGTTTTTTCGTTGTTATACTGGATGCCCTTGTCAGAGACCATTTCCATCACGACCAGGCCTGCTCCCAGCTCTTTGGCAATGGTCCGGAAAGCAGAGTTGGTTACGCCGGCCATGGGCGCCAGAACTGTGCGGTTGGGAATTTCGACTTTCCCAATCATAAAAGGGGTATTAAGATTTGTCACGAATCAGTTCCTCCAGGTCGTTTTGGTCAAAGTGATAGGCTGTCTGGCAGAATTGGCAGACGATTTCAGCTCCTTGGTCTTGGTCACGCATTTCTTCTAAGTCAGCCTTTGGCAGAGTAGCCAAGGCATTCATGAAGCGCTCTTTGCTGCAGTCGCACTGGAAGCGGATTTCTTCTTCAGATAGGCGTTTGTATGGCTTATCACCATAGATGGCAGCCAGCAGAGCTTCGATATGGTCATCAGATTCCAGCAGTTTTGAGATAGCAGGCATTTCTTGGATTCGCTTCTCAAAGCGGGCAATTTCAGCTTCTTTGGCACCAGGCAGAACTTGTACCAAGAAACCGCCAGCAACCTTGACTTTATCATTCTCATCCAAGAGGACATTGAGGCCAACTGCGGAAGGAGTCTGCTGGCTTTCGGTCAGGTAGAAGGCTAGGTCTTCGCCGATTTCTCCAGAGATGAGAGGAGTCATGGAGTTGTAAGGATTACCCGTACCGTAGTCTGTGATGACGAGGAATTCGCCTTGGCCTACAAAAGGACCAACCAGAACTTCGCCGGTAGCTGTCTTTTTGATATCTACACCGGGATTTTGCACATAGCCTTTGACATTGCCCTCAGTATCTGCCACTGTGATAATCGCGCCTAGTGAGCTAGTTCCAAGGATCTTGACGGTAATCTTGGTCTGGCCTTTTTCATTTGCAGCCAAAATCTGGCTGGCAATCAGTGTGCGGCCAAGTGCAACGGTAGAACTTGCTTGAGTTTGATGTTTTTCTTGAGCGGTCCGAACCGTCTCTGTGCTATCCAGCACATAAGCACGGAAAGAACCATTTTCTGAGATAGTTTTGATAATTTTGTCCATACCTTTTATTTTAACACAAAAAAGAAAAACAAGCGCGCGACTGCGCTTGTTTTTTGGGGTTAGGAAGCATTTTAAGACTAAAAATAGTATAATAAAACAAAGGAGGCTAGTATGAACCAATCTTTGAAAGCGGCAGTCTATGGTCTGGCAGTAGCTGATGCATTAGGCGTTCCGTATGAATTTTTAACCCGAGGCAGTTTTAAAGCGGTTGAGATGGTGGGTTATGGCAGCCATCAGCAACCGGCTGGGACTTGGTCAGATGATACCAGCCTTGTTTTGGCGACCTGTGATTCTATTAGGGAAAAAGGTAAGATTGACCCTGCCGATATGCAGCACCGGTTTAAACATTGGCTCTTCGAGGGAGCCTACACGCCGGATGGTCTGACTTTTGATGTAGGAAATGCGACTCGCGAAGCTTTGACAAGAGGACACGGTCTGTCTGAAGAATATTCCAACGGAAATGGTTCTTTGATGCGGATTCTGCCCCTTGCCTTTACGGAAGCCAGTCCGTCTGATATTGAAGCTGTTTCCAGTATTACTCATGCCCATGCGACTTCCGTAGAGGCCTGCCAGCTTTATGTGGATATTGCTCGTAGGCTCTCAAAAGGCCAGCAACTACCGGAAATACTATCAGGCTTAGAGACTAGCAAGACCTATGCTCGTTTGGAAACTTTAGCAGAGCTGACTGAAGATGACATTCGCTCTACTGGCTATGTGGTGGATACCTTAGAAGCAGCACTGTGGTGTCTGCTAACTAGCACTTCTTATCTGGAAACTGTCCTGAAAGCTGTTAATTTGGGCGATGACACTGATACAGTAGCAGCAGTTGCTGGCGGCTTGGCTGGTATCATCTATGGTTTGGAAGGAATTCCTGACAACTGGCTAGCCCAGCTGCGCAATAAAGAACTGTTGGAAAGTTGCTTGTTTTAAAGGGACGATCGGAAGAAAGGACTGTATTGATCATTTAAAAAGTAAAACAGTAAAAGAGCCACCTAGGCTCTTTTGCTTATTCTGTAGTTAATTCTTTCTGGGCTTCCTTGCCTTGGTCCAACAGGGCTTGGATAATCTTTTGATCACGCAGTTTGACAGAGTTGTTGATGGTCTCTGCAGATTGAATGACAGTGGCTTCTAGCAGAGCGCGTTTTTCTCGTCCTTTATCAATGGCTTCGATAATGCCTTGATTTTGTGCGACGAGGCTTTCTGCCAGCTTAGTGACAGATTCAACAGCGATAGTAGGGCTTTGGGAAATCCGCTCCAGTTGAGGAATGACTTCCTTGCTCGTTTCGGCGAGCATTTGCAGGGCAGCGTTATTCGCATTAGAGATAGCGTCAGCTACCTGACCAGACTTCATCGATTGCTGGAGAATGCCTAACTGGGCGATAGACAGTTTCATAGTTGGAATGGTATTTCGACGGAGCATTCCTAGCTTCTGGCGCATATCAGAGGAAACCTTGACCAGATTACGCATTTGAGGAGTCGTCGCCCAAGCTACATAGAGACGGCTGACATATTCAGTGTGTTGCTGCTCTAAGGTATTGACCACCTCTGTCATTCGGGCTAATTCTTGCGATTTGACTTGGTAGTCAACGGTTGTCATATCTAGCTGAGCAACTTCAGCCTGTAGCTTGAGCGCTCGATTGCCAGATTCTTGCTGAGCAGCTTCGATAAAGGAAATAACTCCAACTAGGTTTTCAACCGATTTGGTATTGTCCTCAATCAGCATTTCAGCAGAAACAATATTGCGAGCCAGAACGTCTTCTTGCTTGACGACGGTTGCAGCCATGCCGTCCATTTTCTGCTCAATATTTTGTGAATCAAAATAGAATTCTTGAAGAGTGTTTTTGCTCTGTTTGAAGAGCTTTTCCAGGAAATTAGGCTTCTTGTCCAATTCTGCTACTTGAGCATCCTTGTATTTTGCGACAAAGCCATTGAGTTCCTTGTTGGTATTTTTTAAAAGCTCATCTACCTGGGGAATCTGTAATTTTTTCTGCTCTGCTAAGATACGATTGACAGTACCGTTGACTTCTTCTACAGCAGATTGGCCAAAGTCCAGCAGGGCATTTTGGTCCGACACGAAATTATCCACAAGCTGCGGAGCTTTAGCCGTAATCGCACTCTGTTGCTCAGGAGTCAGCTTTTCTAGAAAAGTTAGCTGACCATTTTCTTGAGTCGTGTTGGCTTCGATGATTTCTGTTGTTTTGTCGCTTTTACTGATGGCATTGTTAGCAATTTTATCAATGTCAAAATTAAATTCTTGGCTCATAGTTTCTCCTTTGGTTTATCTAGCTTAAAAGCCGGTGTCAGTGTGCTTTTCTTTATCTAAGATGCGCAGGCTAATGTCAAAGTCCCTCAAATCAGCTTCATTTAACTGGCGTAGCGCTTCGTCTAGGTCCAAGTCAAACTGCTTGATGGCTGCTTTGGCCTTGGCTAGCCGCTCCTCTGCATTGTAAAAATCTTTGGGAGAAGCTTTGATTTTGAGGTATCCTTCTAAAATATCTTCGTAGTGCTCCATCTGGGACTGATGAATGGCAGTCAGCTCTTCCTTATTGTTGCTTTCGGATTGGGAGATTTTTTGAAGAATGGCCTCATGGTCAATCTGAATATTGCGAACCGTAGCGACCAATTCTGGGGCTAGCTCTTCTAGACTAGTTTTCTTAGGCTGAGCTTCTTTTCGTTTTTTCTCTCGTTCAATCTTTCTCAGTTGTTCATCAATTTCATCGGTTACGGTACGAATTTTGGTCTGGATCCGCTGGTAGACTGAAGCAGGAATTTCTCCTCGTAGGTCGTTAGCAGCATTTTTGATATAGGTTAGCTGGGGAAGAATTTCTAGAGCTAAATTCTGATAGCTTTCTTGGTCCCCATCTTCTTGGTAGGCTTCCAATTTTTTTATGCGGCGGTCAGCCTGACCAATCTCTGATTTTAAATCTTCAATACGGCCAATGCTGGCTTGTTTAGCTTCAATCCGAACTTTTTTCTGGCTTTGGTGGCGATAGATTCCGTAGCCAATAGCTCCCAGAATAGCTATGGGAATTAGATAGCTGGCTACAGCTCCAGAACCAAATACAAATACAAGTATCCAAATCCAGCTAAACCATTCTGGTTGCTGGTTGGAATCATCATTTCTCCTCGACATGGACGTTTCTCTTTCTTCTCAATGTGATATCTCTATTTTAACATAAAAGCTGGTTTTTGAAGGATAAAGATTGAAATGATTTTATATATTGAGACCATTTTTTATATTTGCTTAATTCAGAAAGGCATTTGCTTCCTCTCAATAGACCAAGCGTTGTTTCTAGAACGAAAGCTTCTTCGTTTGTCTCAAGTATTCAAACAAAAATCGCAAGGAATACCCTGCGATTCGTCTTTTATCAGTCCATCTCTGGGAAAAGTTTGGCTAATATTTTAGGGGTGATGCTTTGTCCCGGCCCCTCAGCACAATAGGTGTGCATATACATAGAGGGGTTGAAGTTGAGCTCGATGCAGGTACAGTTGGGATTTTCCTTTGTGGAAATAGCAGAGCTGTCAGGGATGATTAGGTCAACGCCACAAGCCCAAGCTCCCATAGCCTTTGCCATGTCCGCAGCTAGTTCCTTATAAGATGGGTGCATGCTGTCTGTGACATCAATCGAGTCTCCGCCAGTAGAAATGTTGGAATTGCGCCGCAAGTCAACCTTAACTCCAGCAGGCAGGATATCATCTGGTCCATAGCCCTGCTGGTCCAGCATAAGCAGTTCAATGTCCCCCAGTTCAATGATTTCGAGCGGTGAGCGATGGTCTCGACCGCGCAGGGGATTGTCGTTTTTGATGGCAATCAATTCTCTCACGGTATGCTGACCGTCTCCGACGACATTGGCCGCCACCCGCAAGAGGACTGCCTCACACTGACCGTCTAAGACAAAGAAGCGGTATTCCGTTCCAGCGATAAATTCTTCCACTAAGACAGCAGCGTCTTCTGAAAAAGCAATCTCCAAAGCCTTGCGATAAGCTTCCAGGCTAGCTGGTTCTTGGAAGATGGAGATGCCCAGTCCGAAGTTGGTTGACTTAGGTTTGACGACAATTTGTCGGTTCTTAATCAAAGGGTAATAGGCCAGTCCCTCTTCAAGTGTGGTAAATTCTGCTCCAGCCGGAACAGGAAAGTCAGCTTCTGCCAAAATCTTTTTGGTGACTGTTTTATTGGCCATAGCCAGAGGGATGACATAGTTATCCTTGGAGGTCATGTTTCCGTTCTTGACATACTCCGCATGGTGACCATGCCAAAGCTTGAGAAATTGGTCATTTTCATCTAAAATTTCGACATTCAGACCCTTCTGAATGGCATCAAAGAGTAGCATCTGGGTGGACAGTTCCATATTTTCGTAGCCTTTAAGGGCATAAGGAGCAGTCCAAGTGTAGCGGTGATACTCCTCTGCTTTTTCTAGTCCAAAGGCCATTAAGGAGTCCTGCTGGATATGAGACAGGAGCTGACCAGATATGGTTAGCTGAGGATTCAGAAGTGCTTCTTTAAGTTGCTGAAGCAAGGTTTGGTAGTAAGTTGGCAGTTCAAAATGTTGAATGAGCTCTTCCATGGCTTGGAGCAAGGCTGAGCTGTCTGCCTCATCTGGCAGGGCAGTCAGCGGATGACTACAAGCAATCTTTTGGTTCAAGTCGTGGGCAGCTTTTAATGCCGCATCAACATTTTCTACATCATCTAGCCAGAGCAGGCTCAGTAAAAAGAGATGGACGGTATCTAAGGTTTCTTGGCTAATGCCTAGATGGTTAAATGGATTGAGATCAAAGCAGCGGAATTCCAGATAAGTGATGCCTTGCTCCAGATAGGCACGATTGTGCTTCTGTCCACGGAAGCGAACGGCTGAGTAAAATTCCTTTTCAGCGCTGAGCTCGCCTGACTGAACGTAGTTTTCAATGTCGGTTATATATTGCTCCAAAGAAGCGTAGGACACCTGAATATGCTCGTCATTGACATAGCCATAGTCGCTGTTGCGAAAAGAGCGGATAGGCTGGGAAATGTCCTGACTATAGAAGCCAGCTTCTGCCAGAGGGGCAGCCCCGTAGAGATAGGTTAAAATCCAGCGGAAGCGCAGAAAGTTTCGAGCCAGCTTGAGATAGAGGTCATTTTTAAAGTCCTTGAGCGAATGGTGGGAGCTGGCTTGAAAGAGAGCAGTGACCAGATCTTTCCCTAGCTCCATATTGTAGTGGATGCCAGAGATAGCCTGTAGTTTTTTACCATATTTTTCCGCTAAGCCTTCTCGGTAGTGGCGCTCGTAGTCGTTTTCCAGATGGGCGATGGCAATCTCTTCTTCCGTCAGCTGTGGTGGCATGGACAGGGGCCAGAGGCGTTCACTCTGGTCAATCGAGCGGCCAGCCACATCGCTGATAGCTCCCAGTAAGCGCCGTGCTTCCTTAGTCGAGTGAGCGATAGGTGTAATTAGTTCCAGTTGTTGCTCACTGAAGTCTGTTTGGATGGTCGGGTGGAAATTGCGGGAACCAAGCTGACTAGGATGGGCAGTTTGAGCTAAGTGTCCGTCAGCTGTCACACGCAGATTTTCTCTCTCCAGACCAAAGGTCGCTTGGAGAATAGGGCTTGATGTATCCAGTTTCTGCAGTAATTGATTAATTGTCATCGTTTCACCGTCCTATAATAGTAATTTTAGTCTATTACAAACAGAAAAAGAAAACAAATTTTCGCTACGATTTTACAAAAATTCCGAACTTTTATTTTTAATAAACTAACAACTTTCAGAAAAAACAGATTTTGTGAAAATTTAATTCGTTTTCAAAAGGGAAAAAGCAAATCAAGAATGGATCCCACCTTGAAAAATTGTTAAATTTTTCATATAATGAGGTATAAAACATAATCGCAGGTGAGATTCCTGCCTGCTTTTCAAGAAAGGAAGAGCTGCTTCAGCTCAGACAGAATTATGACATCAGTAGTTGTTGTAGGAACCCAGTGGGGAGATGAAGGAAAAGGGAAGATTACAGACTTCCTTTCAGCCAATGCCGAAGTGATTGCTCGCTATCAGGGTGGTGACAATGCCGGCCATACTATCGTGATTGACGGCAAGAAGTACAAGCTGCACCTGATTCCGTCAGGAATTTTCTTCCCAGAAAAAATCTCTGTCATTGGAAATGGAATGGTGGTGAATCCTAAATCTCTGGTCAAAGAATTGAACTACCTGCATGAGGAAGGTGTGACGACAGACAACCTTCGCATCTCTGATCGAGCCCATGTCATCCTGCCTTACCATATCGAGCTGGATCGTCTGCAGGAAGAAGCAAAAGGTGATAATAAAATCGGAACGACAATCAAGGGAATCGGCCCTGCCTATATGGACAAGGCTGCTCGTGTTGGTATCCGGATTGCTGACCTTTTGGATAAAGATATTTTCAGAGAGCGCTTGGAGCGGAATCTAGCTGAGAAAAACCGCCTCTTTGAGAAATTGTACGATAGTACAGCAATCAGCTTTGATGATATTTTTGAAGAATACTATGAATATGGTCAGCAAATTAAGCAGTATGTGACCGATACCTCTGTTATCCTAAACGATGCGCTGGATCAAGGCAAGCGAGTGCTCTTTGAAGGAGCTCAAGGGGTTATGCTGGATATTGATCAAGGTACTTATCCATTTGTAACTTCTTCTAATCCGGTTGCGGGGGGAGTCACCATCGGTTCCGGTGTTGGTCCGAGCAAGATTGACAAGGTGGTTGGTGTCTGCAAGGCCTACACCAGTCGGGTCGGAGATGGACCATTCCCAACAGAGCTTTTCGATGAAGTAGGTGACCGCATTCGTGATATCGGCCATGAATATGGCACTACCACTGGCCGTCCGCGTCGGGTAGGCTGGTTTGACTCGGTTGTTATGCGCCATAGCCGCCGTGTCTCAGGGATTACCAATCTTTCGCTTAACTCCATTGATGTTTTGAGCGGTCTGGATACAGTGAAAATCTGTGTAGCCTATGACTTGGATGGTCAGCGCATTGACCATTACCCAGCTAGTCTGGAACAGCTCAAGCGTTGCAAGCCGATTTACGAAGAGCTGCCAGGCTGGTCAGAGGACATCACAGGTGTTCGCAGTCTGGAAGACTTGCCAGAAAATGCCCGCAACTATGTTCGCCGAGTGAGTGAGTTGGTTGGTGTTCGCATTTCTACCTTCTCAGTCGGTCCTGGCCGCGAGCAGACCAATATCTTGGAAAGCGTCTGGTCTAATTTATAAAAAAGTCAGCACAAGGAAATTGCTTCTTGTGCTTTTTTTGTAGGGGAATTCCATCTTAAGATTCATGTAAGATATATATTTTATACTAACAGCGTAAACAAAGACCTCCTAACTTTGTTTAAAAATCCTAAACTTTTTTCATAATAATCTCCTGAAAGTCACCCCAGTGGTGGCTTTTATTTTTTCTGAGAAGTGCAGCAGGCTTGTGGTATAATGAGATAGATGACTATAGTTTTAGAAAGACAATGATGGATTATACGATTGAACAAAAAGAAGCATTTATGCGAGAAGCTTTAAAGGAGGCGGAGATTGCCCTGGCTCATGATGAAATTCCTATCGGCTGTGTTTTGGTTAAAGAGGGGAAGATTATTGGTCGCGGTCACAATGCACGTGAGGAGCTGCAACGGGCTGTTATGCATGCGGAAATAATGGCTATCGAAGAGGCAAATCGGCATGAAAATAGCTGGCGCTTGCTGGATACAACGCTTTTTGTGACTATTGAGCCCTGTGTCATGTGCAGTGGAGCAATCGGTCTAGCGCGCATTCCTCACGTTGTCTATGGAGCAGCAAATCAGAAATTTGGAGCAGCTGGAAGCCTTTATGATATTTTGACAGATGAGCGCCTTAACCACCGTGTAGAAGTGGAGACAGGTGTCCTCCAAGAAGAGTGTGCTCAAATTATGCAGGAATTTTTCAGACAGAGAAGGAAAAAATAAAATTAGCCAAAATCAAAAGTTTGTGTTATACTAATTAATGGAGCAACAGTTTTGCGTGAAGCGGGTCAGGGGAGGAATCCAGCAGCCCTAAGCGATGTAAACTGTGTGCTCTTTTCTATTGCTCTTAATGAATCAAGCCTGAAAGGCGCAGATGAATCTTAGAGCAATGGATGCAGTTTTTCCCATAAGGGAAAAATCTGTAAACCTTATAGAGTCTTTTAGTGAATTAAGTCCAAAGGACGCAAAAGAACTTAGGTACATTGACGCAGTTCGAACGGACCTGAAATGAATTCAGCTGACATCCAATCTTAAGAAGCATATTGGTTTTCTTGTCAATCAAAATTATTCTTCTTAATAGGCCTAAAATTTGTTGACTTACGCAAACGATTGCTCTCAGTTATGTCCTAGGATTAGCTTATTTAGAAAAATAGTATAGAATAAAAAATGTAAACGTTTTAAAATAGTAAAAGCACTTGCTTATTTTTTCTTAAAGCGTTATCATAAAAGAAAAGAACAATTGGAGGATAAACATGACACATATTAAATTTGACTATTCAAAGGTACTGGATAAGTTTGTAGCACCACATGAATTAGATTATATGCAGCCTCAAGTGACTGCAGCAGATAATGCTCTACGAAACGGAACAGGTCCTGGAGCAGAAATGACAGGCTGGTTGAATTTGCCTGAAGAATATGATAAAGATGAATTTGCTCGTATTCAAAAGGCGGCTGCTAAAATCCAATCTGATAGTGAAGTGTTAATCGTCATCGGTATTGGAGGATCTTATTTAGGGGCACGTGCAGCTATTGATTTCTTGAATAATTCATTTGTAAACTTGCAAAGCAAAGAAGAACGCAAGGCACCTCAGATCCTCTATGCTGGAAACTCTATCTCTTCAAGCTATTTGGCTGATTTGGTAGACTATGTATCAGACAAAGATTTCTCTGTCAACGTTATTTCTAAGTCAGGAACAACTACAGAGCCTGCTATTGCTTTCCGTGTCTTCAAAGAACTCTTGGTTAAGAAGTATGGTCAGGAAGAAGCAAATAAACGGATTTATGCAACTACAGACCGCGCTAAAGGTGCAGTTAAGGTTGAAGCAGATGCTAATAGCTGGGATACTTTTGTAGTGCCTGATAGTGTAGGTGGTCGTTTTACAGTATTGACAGCAGTGGGACTCTTGCCAATCGCAGCTGCAGGGGCTGATATCAGCAAGTTGATGGAAGGAGCAAATGCTGCTCGCAAGGCTTATGCTTCTGATAAGTTGGCTGAAAATGAAGCATATCAATATGCAGTTGTACGCAATATCTTGTATCGTAAAGGTTATCTGACAGAAGTTCTAGCTAACTACGAACCGTCTTTGCAATACTTCTCAGAATGGTGGAAGCAATTGGCTGGTGAGTCAGAAGGTAAAGATCAAAAAGGTATCTACCCAACTTCAGCGAACTTCTCAACAGACCTGCACTCTTTGGGGCAATTTATTCAAGAAGGAACTCGTATCCTCTTTGAAACAGTTATTCGTGTAGATAAGCCTCGCAAAAATGTGTTGATTCCTGAATTAGCAGAAGACTTGGATGGCCTTGGCTATCTGCAAGGAAAAGATGTTGACTTTGTCAATAAGAAAGCAACAGATGGAGTGCTGTTAGCTCACACAGACGGCGGAGTGCCAAATATGTTTGTGACCCTGCCTGAGCAAGATGAGTTCACTTTGGGCTATACTATTTACTTCTTTGAGTTAGCTATTGCTCTTTCTGGCTACCTGAATGGTATCAATCCATTTGACCAGCCAGGAGTTGAGGCTTATAAGAAAAACATGTTTGCTCTTCTTGGGAAACCAGGCTTTGAAGAGCTGGGGGCTGAGTTGAATGCACGTCTTTGATTCTCATATGCTTTGAGTTCATTTATAATATAAAAAGATCCACAAGTTCATTTCTTGTGGATTTTTTAGTACAAGCCTCTTAATTAGTTTATTATTTTTTTGAACAGTGAAAAAAAGAGTGTCTTAATTCTTTTATGAAAGCGCTGTATAATTGCCTTGTAAATAAAATTTGAGAGGTATCAAAATGAATGATTGGTTAGACATTAAAGGTAAAACAGTTCTTGTGACGGGTGCGTCATCTGGGATCGGTAAGGCAATCGTTGAAGAATTGCTGGAATTAGGAGTCAATGTAGCGAATTTTGATCTTAGCGACAACGATTTGCGTCACCCGAATCTATTATTTGTAAAAGTTGATGTAACTTCTCGCTCTGAAGTAGAAGAGGGTGTTGCCAAAATAGTTGAAAGATTTGGCAATATTGATGCGGTAGTCAACAATGCGGGGATTAATGTCCCTAGATTATTAATCGATGCAGAAAATCCTAAAGGTCCTTACGAGTTGGACGATGAGACGTTCGAAAAAGTAACAATGATTAATCAAAAAGGTTTGTATCTGGTTAGTCAGGCAGTAGGACGTATTTTAGTGAAAAATGGGAAAGGTGTAATTGTGAACATGGCTTCAGAAGCAGGCTTGGAAGGTTCTGAAGGACAAAGTGCCTATGCTGCAACGAAAGCGGCAGTCTATAGTTATACTCGTTCATGGGCGAAAGAGCTTGGGAAACATGGTGTACGTGTGGTTGGAATTGCTCCAGGAATTATGGAAGCTACGGGTCTTCGAACTCTTTCTTACGAGGAAGCTCTTGCTTATACCCGTGGAAAGACGGTAGAAGATATTCGAGCTGGTTATGCTTCAACTTCAACGACTCCATTGGGACGGAGTGGGAAACTACGGGAAGTAGCTGATCTTGTAGCGTTCTATATTTCAGACCGTTCTAGCTATATAACAGGTGTCACTACAAATATTGCCGGAGGTAAAACTCGCGGTTAAAACAATGAAGGTAGGGAAGAGAGTTGACCTTAGTAAATCGGTGGTATAATATTTTAGATAAAATGGTCTCGCAGCCAACTTATTCCTTGGTAGATATGCGCTCAGAACTGGATATTAGCTTGCAAACCTTGCAAAAGAGTATCCAACAATTAAATGATGTTTTGGCTCCTAATATCCAGATTATCGCACAAGATGATCAGTTAATGTTAGAAGTGTATGACTATACAGAGTTGGAAAGGATTTTATCTGGTAGTTTAAAACAGGAGAGTGACTTCAATTCTTCCAGTAAAAGAATTGCCTATTTGCTAAAACGTTTAATTGAGTCAACCTCCCCTCTTCTTATTGACGACTTGGCTGAGGAAGTAGGTGTTAGTAGAAGTACCCTTAATAAGGATTTAAAACAAGTAAAATCTTTGGCAGAGAGTTACTCTATCACTATTTCAGGAAAGCCCAACCGTGGGCTGGAGGTCTTGGGGAGCGAGCTGAATTTGCGCTTGCTCTATATTCACCAAGTGGCTCCTTACTTTGAAGGAAGGACACTCACTGAGGCAACATCTTCTTTTCTGGAGACGCTAGTCCAGGACTATAAAATCCCTAAAGAAACACAGGAACTCCTTCGAAAGACCATTTCAATTATGGTGGAGCGTATTCATACATCTAGAGTGTTGAATTGTCCTATTCCTTACTATAGGAATGATTTAACAGAGACACCTTTAGCTGAGAAATTAATCTATCATATTGAGATGACTTATAAGATTTCTCTCAGTCAGTTTGAGATAGACTTTTTGTGTTTTCCGTTTAATGTCCGTTTTATTGACACTTTAAGCAAGACATCTTATCAATCTGAACAGCTTGCAAATATTTTTCAAGGGATTGTCAAGAAAGTCAAAGAAACAATGTTGGTTCACTTTGATGATGAAGAATTATTTGAAGAAATCAAATCTCATCTAGGCCCCTTAATCAATCGACTGATTTTCCATGTGCAAGCTAATGATATATTTCATGGCGAGGTTCAAACTCAATATCCTTTTGCTTTTGAAATGGCAAAAATAGCTGGAGAAGAACTATCTGCAATTTTTGGTTCTGAAATGGAATTATCTGAAATCGGATATCTGGCTTTGTATTTTGAAATGATTTTAAGAAAGCAAAATTCTGCTGTTAAGGGTTATCGCAAGCAGATAGCTGTAGTTTGCACAACAGGAAGAGGAACTGCTGCGATGATTATTCAGCAACTCAGACGAGTCCTTGGAAATGATGTAGACATTACTCAGTATTCTGAAGAGGATTTTAATGTGGATTTAAATCAGGACTATTTCGCGATTTTTACGACAGTTCCTCTAAAATATAAAGATTCTAAATCTCCAGTCATTCAAGTTAATCATCTTTTTGATGATCAA
Source organism: Streptococcus sanguinis (assembly GCF_020729725.1). Classification (GTDB taxonomy): domain Bacteria; phylum Bacillota; class Bacilli; order Lactobacillales; family Streptococcaceae; genus Streptococcus; species Streptococcus sanguinis_V. The sequence continues at coordinate 166,535 of NZ_JAJEPA010000021.1, forward strand.
TGGCTGCAGGAAGAATGGCAGAGGGCCAATGCTTTTCATCAAAAAAATCTAGAAACAGTCAGCTTACGTTTTCTTCGGTTGAGCCCCCAAAAAACCTATCAGCAATACTTGCTAAATATGATTTCAGAGTTAGAGAAACTTCAGATGATTGATGAAGGTTTTAGAAATCGGATAATTGATAGGGAGAAAAAGCAATCAACCATTTTTGGTGGAGGAATTGCCTTCCCCCATACAATTAACCAGGGTTATGCAAAGACTATTTTAATGTTTGGAAAACTAGAAGAGCCTTATCAAAAAGGAGATGAATGGATTGAATTTATCTTTCTAGTCGCCATACCCTCAGAAATTGAAAGAAAAATGGAAAGTGAATTGCTGGAATTGTATGACGACATTTTTCGAATTGCAGGAGAGCCTTCTCTAAAAGAAGCATTGAGGGCTGTAGAAACAGAGACAGAGTTTCTATCATTTTCTAAGAGCAAAGGAGTATTTTAATGAATTCGCTAATAATTTTCGCTGTATTTGTCATGGCAGCTTATATATTTCAAATGTTCCTCGGCTGGCAGCAACTCAAAGACTTCAATAAGACCTATACGATGCTCCGAAAACTGGGGCGCGTAGCGATTGGCAGAAAGTCCGGAAGAATAAAATCCGGTACGATTGTCATGTTCGCGGTTGATGAAAACGGTCGGGTTCTTAAAGCTAGCAAAATGCAAGGAGTCACAATCTTAGCGCGTTTTCAAAATATGGACGATTATGTTGGAGAAGACATCCATTATTTTGACAAGTATAATCCTCTTGTGAGAAAAGAAAATAAGTTGATGCAATCAGCCATAGAAGATGCTAGAAAAGTCTATCTTTGGCATGAGGCAGGTATTGAGAAAGAGACAAGTTCATCTGATTCTTTTCTGGGATTCGGCTTTTATGCGAATTACTTACAATTATCTATTAAACAGTTATTTAAAAAAAATAAGAAAAGGAGTTCCTTATGAATCACATTACAAAATTTGCAGAGAGTTTTATGAAACTCTTCCAATTAGGTGGAGAAACCTTTATTAGCTGGATGACAAATATTGTACCGCTTGTCTTAATGCTATTGATTGCAATGAATACCCTTATCGCTTTCTTGGGAGAAGAGAAGGTCAATTCTCTGGCTAAGATTTCTGCCAAAAATCCTGTTAGCCGGTATATGATTTTACCTTTCATTTCAGCCTTTATGCTGGGGAATCCGATGGCGATCAGTATGGGACGTTTCTTACCAGAATATTATAAACCTAGTTTTGTAGCAGCTCAGATGCAGTTCTGCCATACTTCAAATGGTGTATTCCCACATATCAATCCTGGGGAATTGTTTGTATGGATGGGAATTGCGACAGGAATTCAAACTTTAGGTTTAAGTCAGATGGACCTAGCAATCCGTTACATGCTTGTAGGAATTATCATGAACTTTGTTGGTGGATGGGTAACAGATTTTACGACTGCCTATGTTGCAAAACAGCAAGGTGTTACCTTGAGTAAAACATTTGATTGATAGAAAGAGTGAAATTATGTCATATAAGAGTATAAAAGTTGTTAAAGGAAATGGCGGTTTCGGAGGCCCTTTGGTCATTACACCTAGTGAGGCTAAGCATAAATTTATCTATATCACTGGCGGCGGAGAAAAGCCAGATATTGTAGATAAAATTGCTGATTTGACCGGTATGGAAGCTGTTAACGGGTTTAAAACTTCTATCCCTGATGAGGAGATTGCTTTAGCAATCGTGGATTGCGGCGGTACTCTTCGCTGCGGTATTTATCCTAAAAAGGGGATCCCTACAATCAATATTGTCGCTACAGGGAAAAGTGGCCCTCTAGCACAATATATCACCGAGGAAATCTATGTGTCAGCAGTTGGCCTTAATCAAATTTCTGCTGCTAATGAAGACGAAAAAGCGACAACTGTGGTAACTGAAAAGCCAACTTACGATACTAGTAAAAAAATTACAGAGCAAAAAGCTGAAACAAGTATTGTAGCACGAATTGGGATGGGGGCTGGGAAAGTCGTTGCAACCTTCAACCAGGCTGCTCGTGAAGCCATCCAAACAATGCTCAACACAATCATTCCTTTCATGGCCTTTGTTTCCTTGCTGATTGGGGTTATTCAAGGTTCAGGTGTTGGAAATTGGCTGGCAAAATTAATGGTTCCCCTAGCGGGGAACATCTGGGGACTCATTTTGATTGGCTTTATCTGTTCCTTGCCATTCCTATCTCCTTTGTTAGGCCCCGGAGCTGTTATCAGCCAGATTATCGGAACCTTAATTGGAGTCGAAATCGGAAAAGGGAATATTCCGCCCCAAATGGCTCTACCAGCTATATTTGCTATCAACACTCAAAACGGTTGTGATTTCATTCCTGTAGCACTCGGTCTATCTGAAGCCAAGTCTGAAACAGTTGAGGTTGGTGTCCCTTCTGTGCTTTATTCACGCTTTCTCAATGGTGTTCCGCGGGTGCTAGTAGCTTGGATAGCTAGTATTGGCCTTTATCAGTAAACCTTATGATAGATGCACGTAAACATAGCAACTATTATGTTAAACTTATCTATAAGCATAAGTTTATGACAGATTTGAGAAAGGATGAATCGGAATTAGATGAAGAAAATTTTTGAAGCTAAAGTAATTCAAGTGGGGCCTGAAGCTCAGAATATGATTCAAGATGCCAATATGCTCATTTTATTTGGAGAAGAAGCTCCGGAAGACTTAGCAGAGTATTGTTTTAAAATCGATAACAAAAATCTTCTAGGTGCAATACTAGAAGGTGGAAAGCTGGTCGTAGATAGTCAGGAATATTCGATTACTGCCGTAGGAAATGTAGTAGAAAAAAATTTAACTGGACTGGGCCATATCACTATTTCTTTTGATGGTTCAAAAGAGGGGAGCCTGCCGGGCACTCTCCATGTTGCAGCAGACCAAGCAGTAGTAATTGAAAAGGGCTCTACCATTCAGATTTTTGAAGCTGCCTAAGTAGGATAAAATATCTAAATAAGAATACTAGAAAAATAAGAGTCTAAAAACTTGATTCAGAGCCTGGGCAAAAAGTCCAGGCTTTTGAGTCTAAATTAGAAAAAATAGATGACGCAGTGGTTGATTGGCATCTTCCTTCGCTTTTTAAGCTCCAAAGATGACCTAATCAACTGTGCGGGGGTGGGAAGACGAACTTTTTAACTTGTTTGAAGTTCTTTCCCACTCCCTTTTTGATAGGAAGAATAATTTATGTTATAATATTGTAAAATTTGTCATTATTTTTCAATGTTTTCGCAATATGACAAATCAATAAAATTTATAAGGAGAAAACCATGTCAGATAAAGATGGACAAGGTCAAGTGCAAGGGGCTTGGCAAGAAAATCAACCTAGCCAGCCAATGCAAGGGAATTTCCAGCAGATTCAGCCGCAAGGATTGCCTGATAAGAAAGGCAATATCGGAAAAGTCATAGGACTTTCAATTTTTGCTCTCATAATTGGTCTTTTGATTGGCAGCGGTTCAGCTTATTTTATCGGCAAGCAGGCGCAGACAAATAAGGATATACAAAGGATTAAGCGCCTGAGTAAGGCTCAGGAAGAAGCCCAAGACAAGAGTGACAGCTTTACTACAGACGGGCAGTCGGTTCAGTTTAATTGGACTTTGAAAGACTTGGGACGGTTGAGCTATACAAATGATGAAGGATTAGGTCTGACGGCTGATCAAATCGTTGAAACTTATGGCTTGGCTAGTTCAGCAGAATATGATCGTAATCGTCTGTTACTCCGATGGGGCCCTTCTGTCAGGGACAAGGAGCAAAATATTTCTTTTCAATTTGATAAAGTTGACCAGAACTACTATCTGAGACAAGTGGTAGTTGGAGATTCTTTTAAAGAATATAGAAAAGGGAAGGAAACGACAGATTGGAGCGTATTATCTCCCAAAGACCTTGAACGTTTGAAAGAAGGAGACAAGGAAACGGGTGAAGGAGGAACAGCTTTATCAGAGGTTCTGAAGAAGCATCCTGTTCCGTCAGAAATTGTCATCACAAGCGAGCGTGACGTAGATAATAAGATTATCTCCAACCGTCTGATTGCTGAGGTGACTTATAAAACAGAAGATGGTTATGAATACCTATTGTTTGTAGGCCAGCCAGATGGAAATTTCTTATATATAAAGTCAGAGGAAATGTAAGTTTTTAGTTATTTAGTTTATCTTTTGTAACTGACTGCTTTCAAAGCATTTCGTTATTAAAAGAGAACTGATAAGACTATTGGAAATAAACAAGAAAGAGGAAAGAATATTGACAGAACAGCAAACACAGCATTCTTTTGAGCCTTCAAGGAATGCTCAGTCGCAAGAGGAATTCCCGCATCATTTTCAACCTCAGCAAGGCCATGTTTCAAGTCCGCAGGGACCAACTCCGCCTTTGACCAAGAATAAATCCTGGAAAGGAATCCTGATAGGCGGAGCCTTGCTTTCTCTTGGTCTTGGACTAATCGGAGGGGGAATCTGGGGATTTAGAATGGGAGTAGCGGATGTCATCAAAGGGGAATATCCTGTGCTCCATCCTTTGGCAGATGCTGGGGAATCAAAGAGAGATCAATCAGATCAGTACATTGACCCTGATACTACTGAGTTCAAGTGGGATATTGATAGTTTGTCAGAGTTACGGTTCAATACTATTCAGACAGATACGAATGGTACTTCTGTGGAAGATATTCTAGATAAATATGGTAAGGCTTTAAAAGAAGAGATCTCTCGTGACAGCCTTGATTTAGAGTGGGGAACGCTTCAAGATTCTGATGATGAGGAGGACTGGCCAATTTATTATACAGATCAAACTGCTTCTCTGGATTTTGAGAAGAAAAAAGATGGTTTCTATCTGAATAGCCTTCATATCTATAATATTCGCTTTGAGGGAAGCAAACATAATGCTGAGGACGAAGCGATGGCGGCTGATTACTTTGAAAAATTGAAAAAAGGCGATGCAAAGACTGGTAAAGATGGCATTTCCTATAAGGAAGTTTTTAAGGAATATGGCAGTCCGCGAAGTATCTCTATTCGTGTAGATGAAGATTTCAATGAGGATACTAGTCAAACCATTATGGAGGCGGCTTATGACGCTCCTAATGATGGTACTTATAGGTTGTTCTTCGTTCAGCAGGAGGACGGAAACTATCTTTTGTCCACTACTGCCAATAAATAAAACAGAACTCAAATAATAAAAGGAGAAACGATGTCAGAACAAAATAAACCGCAGGAACAATCTTTAGAAGGATTGGCTCCGTACCCGCAGCAAGTCCAGTCATCAGACTCAGGACAATTTGTAGCTAACTCAACAGAGGGGCAGCCTCGCCCAGCAGAAGGGGGCAGTCCTGAAATGCCGAATCCTAATCAAGATTTTGGTGTTCAGCAACCCATTTTTGACGCTCCACAGCAGCAGATGCCTCAGCAGGATAATTGGGGAAATCCCGCTTTTCAAGAAGCAATTCCTCAGGGATTTAATCCAGCTGGTCAGAACTTTGCCGGACCACAGCAAGCTGCAAACTTCGCTGGCCAGCCAAGTCCAGAGCCAAAGAAAAATAGTACGGGCAAGCTGATAGGATTTTTAGGAATAGGTCTGGCAGCGGGACTATTGCTAGGAGGTCTCGGCGGCTATTTCCTAAATGATTTTATGAGTGGGGGAAGTGTGCCAAGTCTGTCTCGAAAGGGACATCAAAGCGATGTTGCTTCTTTTGTGGCTCCGTCAAAAGAGGATGTATATGAGTGGGAAGTGAAAGACCTTGAAAAGCTGAGCATTGTTAGTGCGGATGATGAAGGATTGACCCCTGAACAAGTAGTCAAAGATTTTGGCTTGGCCAGCAGTGTGACGTTTCAAGAAGAAGGGCTCTCATTGTCTTGGTTACCTGACTCTAGTTATACCACTCTGACCTTTATGAAACACGAGGATGGCAGCTACCATCTTCAGGGTATGAGTATTATGCCCGGCAGTGACGACTATGATAAAAAGGTATCTAGCCAGATTACAGAGAGCTTAAAGACGGGTGATGCGGAAACAGGCGAGGGCGGTTCTTCCTTTAAAGAAGTAATCAAGGAATACCCAGAATATCAACATATCTCAGTTTATGGGGATGGTGAATCAGAGCCGAAGATGCTTGTAAACTATGAAACCTCTTCAAATAAGGAGATAACTTTGACTTTTATCCGTCAGGAAAACGGACAGTATCTATTGAGTAATCTTTCTAAATAGAATAAATGAATAGGGGTGCTTATCTCACAAGCTGGAAGTTCTGAACGGTACGCAAAAGATTAAAATAACCATTGATGCTAACAGCGGGAACATTTTGAACGAAAGAATTAAATAATATCGTTGGTATATGGTTTGGAATTGCTTTGTTAGGCACGGACGAAAGTTCGTGTCTTTTTCCTTGTAGATTTAGAGCTAAACCTGTTCAAAATATGATATACTGGAACAAGACTGTCTTAGCGAAACATTGCCTTTTCAAAGTGTTTAGAGGAAGGGTGAACTGAGAAGTTAAAAGGACTATTCATCAAAGTCTCACATTAGTTATTTTTGTTGTAAAATATTTTAAATAGTAAATGATGTTTTAAAAAAGTTATTGATACAGATATGGTATTTCTAGCTTATTGAAGAAAGAGAAGCTAGCGACTGTCTGTTAGAGCAGATCTATCGAAATGAATGAAAAATGCTATCTTACTAATGCTGATTAGTTTAAAAAATATGATTGGGAGAATATATGGAAAAAAGAAATCTAGAAGCCTTAAGACGGGAACATAAATCAAAATTTAACAAGGTTCAGCCTAAAAGAAGGGACGTCAATCATTCTGTATTCCCATCCAAAAAATCTGAAGAAGAGAAATCTCAGGTTTTGGCTCAATCTCAAATGATTGAGAAAAAAGTAGTAGAAAAAATAGAAAACATTGAGTTCAATGAATCCTCTTCTAATCCAGTAATTAATGTAAGCGACAAAGATAGTAGGGCTCAGTTAAGCTATCAGGATGTTTCAGAGACTCCAGACGGCTTGAGAACTGAAACAGAGATTAAACGAGTTTCAACGGCTGAGTCAGATGACTTCTTACACCTGAGGGAGAGAGAGTTATCTCGCCTTATTTTTGCTTTAGAATCCTTGAAATCTAAGAAGAAAGAATCACTCTATTTTAAGGATGAAACTAATCGTCCAGACTCAGAACTTGTATCTGAAGCAGAAGAGTATGAGCTGCGTCCGAGATTTAGTGCTGAGGAGCTCGCTAAAAAAGAAGAGAATGAGGCTTTTTGGAAGGAAAATTCGGAGACTTCATCTGATAGTTCTATGGGTTGGAAACTTATGTGGGCGTTTTTCATGTTACTCATAGGACTAGGAGCTGCAGGGCTAGTTTCCAATCCGAGTTCTAAAACAAACAATATTTATAATGATTCTTTTGATATTTATCAGGGGGGAATGTCATCTAACAGCGAAAAGGATTTAACTTCTACTAATCGTTCAGAATTGATTGCTGGAGAAGAATATCAGTTCCATATCACTTATGATGATCTCGCACTTTTGTTTGCGGATTTTAAAGGAACTGCCTCTCGTTTAACTGCAGACGAAGTGGTTGCTAAGTTAGGAAAAGCGAAATCAGGGAGAGAACATAACTATGATAATCAAATAATAACACTGAATTTAGATTATCCTGATGCAGGATCAAATGCTTCGGTTTCAATTTCTTTTTCTAGTTACGGTAGTGTGGGAACGCCTAAATTAGATTCTCTGTTCAGTCATCATCTTAGCAGCAATAGTTTACCAAATCGAAATTCTCAATTAACTCGTCAAGATTTTTCTGGTATAGAGAAAGGAAAATCCTACCAAGAAGTTGTCGGTCAATTGGGATTGCCAGATAGCCTTTCTATCTATACAAATTACATATCTTCTAGCAAAGTGTCTATTAGTTACCAGTTATCTGATGGCCAAATAGTTCATCTTTCTTTTGGAGTCTCTGATTCTCAAGGTTATATATTAGAAAAAAATTCTGGTTTAGAGGATGGAGCAGGAGAAACAAACACTTAGCGCTTGATGTAGAAGCTAATTTTGTTCAAGGTGCTAAAAGCATAGAGTTAAAAAAATACAATAGGAGGATGGATGAAAAAAAGAGATTTAGAGTCATTGAGACAACAGCACAAGGCTAAATTTACAGGAGGTAAATCGGCGTCAGCTAAAAAAGAGCAGCGACAACCTCAAAAAAGTCCTGATATTGATAAAACGAAAGAAGAATCACATCAGTTACCAACAGGAGAGAAGAAACTCGAAACAAAAACTGATTGGAAGCAAGGGGAGTTTGTAGAGAAGAGGAGAAAAAATTTAAAGTGGGTCTGGACAAGCGGGTCAATTCTTTTAGTGATATTGGTGCTTATTCCTATTTTTCGATATGTTTCTTCAAATAAGGGAAGTCAGGAACGCAACACCTATCAATCTAGTTGGTCCTCTAGTAAGGAAAGTGAGAGTTACTCTTTTTCGGAAACATCATCTCGCTCATGGGAGGTTCCTGAGGATGAGACTTCTCAAGAAGCGACAGCTTATGTTGATAAGAAAGCAGCTAACTTCGCTTGGACATTTGATGATATCTTAGCTCTTCAAGTCTATTCATCTGAACAGCAAGGAAGTGGACAAGACGCTCCAACTGCCGAAGAAATTATCGAACGGTTTGGGAAGGCAACTTCTGGAGGAGAAAGCAATAACGGTAGCGACGATACACTTTATCTTTTTTATAGTGAATCGAGTGGACAACAAACAGCTAGTCTTTTGTTCAAAAAAATTGACGGCAAGTACCGACTGAGCACAATTCGTGGTAACCAACTGAGCAGTTCGCTTTACTCAAGTGGCTCAGAAACGCTGACTGAAGCAGATTTCCAGGACTTGAAAGCAGACGAGTTTGGTCAAGGTGCCCACATTCAAGATGTGGTGTCGCGTTTTGGTTTGCCACAAGTTATCAACAAGTCTGTAGACTATAAAGACAGAACGATTGTCTATCTCAAATATAAGCTGACGAATAAAAGCTATCTTTACTTAGACTTTGCCTTATCAAAGACAGGGGATTATCGACTGACTCGGAAGTATGTTTATTGATAAGAAGATTCTTGTTCTACAGTTTAGGATTATTTGATTGAGGATGACATGATAATTGAGGCATGAAGGAGAGAATGATGCCAAGAAAAGAGCGGGAGAGTATGCGCCAGAAGCGTCAAACTAAATTTCAACAGGGTCAGAAGAGAGCAGGAAAAGTTCAAGAGAATCAGGAACTAGCTATTACTGAAGCGGAGCGCCAAGAAGTTACGAAGAATAGGGTGGAAAATAAGTGCTCTACTCCGGTTGAGAGAGACAGAAAAGGAATTCTTGGACGTAAGCTTGTTAATAAACAAGTGCTGTGGTTATCAGTAGGTTTCTTGTCCATCCTCTTGCTTTTGTCAGTTCCTTATTTGGTGGAACGGTTTGAACATTTCTTATCCCCTCAGAGAGTATTGGACGAATATGTGGATAAGGGGAACAATCATTTTGACTGGACTTATGAGGATATTAGTCAGCTTCAACTACAGAAAAAAAGTGATGTTGATGAGCGAAGTGGGTCTGGACTAACACCCAAGGATATTGTGAAGAAATTTGGTAAAGCGCAGTCAGGTAATCTAGCTCCTTTCCTGAATCAGACTGATGGGCGCATGAGTCTTTTCTATTCTCGAGAAGAACCGCGGCAGCGTTTGTCTTTCTACTTTGAAAAAATAAATAATGAATATCAATTGTCAGGTATTTATTCTTATAATCTTGCTAGTTCGCAGCATGTTCAAAGCCGAACGGATCTAAAAGAGGAAGATTTTGAACATCTTGTCCTTGGTAAAGAGTTTCAAAACGAAGATGGAACTAGCTATCAGGAAATTTTAGAGAAGTTTGGTCTATCAAAATACATAGAAATTGATTCCGGTGGCGAGAGTGGTCAAAAGCTGAATGTTTTATATAAGTTGAAGGATGGGAAATATGTAAGTCTCTGGTTCACCGTTTCTCAGGCCGGTGACTATCTTCTTTACGAAAAACATATCACCTGATGTTAGCTATCTTGAGAGCGAAAAGTATCAGTAGGCAATGATTGAAGATGCTTATGAGTATTCATTGCAGTGGAAAATTAAAAATATCCTCTATTGTGCGACCAAGGTTCATTTTATTGAATGGATAGTATTTGTCAGATTATGAAAAAGTAGGCAGACGGTCTTCTTTGTTTTAAAAAAATAATTGATAGAAAAAATAGAGATTTGGTTTATTTGAGGAGAAGAGCATGGGAAGAGGACGAAAAATTCAACGAGAATGGTCAAAGAAGACGGGATTAAACAAGCAAGCAACTAGTGTATTCTCTGATAGCAGTCCTCAGGGGGAAGTCTTTGAGGCTACAGCTAAAGAAAAACAGCAAAAAAAGTAGGCAGGGAATCGAAAACCTAAACTTATATCAAGTTTAGGTCAGTCTCGATACGCCTCTTTGTTAGTAGTTTCTACAGGTCTAGTGCTAATTACTTGTTTTTCAATCCTTGTATCATATATGTGGCCAAGGTCCAATCAAGTACCAAATGAGTCATCAGCGCAGTCTGCTAGTACTGTTCAGAATGAATCAGAAGACAATATAAAGAAGCAGACTGAAGAATATTCTGACCTTATTGAAGAGAATCGACAAATAGACTTTCAAATAGAAGATGTGCTACAGATGGTAAAAACGATGAAAGAACCTAATGTACTTCCACAGGATATTGTTGAGAAGTATGGAAAAGCTAGTTCCGGTAGCATAGATAATAGCGTGAAAGGCAGCCAACTAGTTGAATTGACGTATAAATTAATAGGAGAGAAAGGAGATATTATCTTAAGGTTTAGGGATGTTGGAGGTCAAACAGAGCTCTCATTAGTATACGTTAGAATATTTCGTAATGCTTGGGGGCCAGTTACGAAATCGGTCGATGATTACCAATCTCTTATTCCTCAAGATGAGCAAGAAGGAATGGAAGTAAAACAGGCCATAGCAGAACTGGGGATGCCTAAAACCATTTATGCTTCTAAAGTAGGTAAGGGGCAAGTTGTTTTAATTAGTCTTAGTTATTCCACCACAGACAATATGACGGTTTCTTTGTATTTTGATGAAGTAAATGGGCTTTACCGTCTAAAAAGTTTGCTGACCAGCACGGTCTGAGAAGATAGACCAGAAACGCCAGAATCTTCTTTAAAAATCAAGAGGCTTGCGAAAATAGAACTAAAAAAAATCCTGATGAGAGTATCAGAAAGGCGTTGGGGAAGTAAAAGTCTAAGGAATAGATGGAACCAATCGCAATGGGCCTTATCACAATCGGGTATCTAGGGTGCCCTAAAACATTTGGAGCTTCCAAATACTTATTACAAAGTAGGAATCAAGGGACATTAATCTGAGTCTATGTTAGATAGAATCCACTGTCATTTGGAATTTGCAGAGGATAAAGATAGGAGACGTCATTTAAAAAATATTCAATCCTCTGAATAGGGAATAATAATATCGTTCTAAGAAAGTACAAACTAAACTTCTGAATTGTGTTATAATAGATAAATATTAGATGGCTAGGAGAGAGTGTATCTTTCTCTACATAAAGAAATGGAAAGAACAGAGAGGTAAAGCTATGTCTGCTACTAAAATGAACGCTCAAGAAATTATCAAATTTATCGCTGATGCCAAGAAAAAAACTCCTGTCAAGGTAACCTTTGATGGAGAATTGCACGGATCAATCCCTTGGTCTGTTGTGAAGTTAGGCAATGTTCTTTTTGGAGACTGGGAAGAAATCAAGCCGCTCCTAGTGAACTTAGAGGAAAATAAGACTTATGTCGTAGAGCAGGATGCCCGCAACTCAGCGGTGCCGCTTTTGGATAAGCGTGACATCAATGCCCGCATTGAGCCGGGCGCTATTATTCGAGACCAAGTTGAAATTGGCGACAATGCTGTCATCATGATGGGGGCGGTCATCAATATCGGTGCGGAGATTGGTGCTGGGACCATGATTGATATGGGGGCTATTCTGGGTGGCCGAGCGATTGTCGGCAAAAACAGTCATGTCGGTGCTGGTGCGGTTCTGGCGGGAGTCATTGAGCCGGCTAGTGCTGAGCCAGTTCGGGTTGGAGACAATGTGCTGATTGGTGCCAATGCGGTTGTGATCGAAGGTGTACAAATTGGCAGTGGTTCCGTTGTTGCGGCTGGTGCGATTGTGACCCAGGATGTTCCGGAAAATGTAGTGGTTGCTGGTGTTCCGGCACGAGTTATCAAGACTATTGACGAGAAGACCCAGCAGAAGACAGCTCTGGAAGACGCTCTGCGTACTCTTTAAAGATGGCATAAAGATGAATTGATTGGGTGCAGCCCAACACTTTGACTGGTCTGACAAGATTTTAAAGGAAAGAAACAATGCTTGATTACCTGAACATTCGCCGTGATTTACACCAGATACCAGAAATCGGTCTGGAAGAATACAAGACTCATGCCTACCTGATGCAGGTCATTGATGGCCTGACAGCTGGCCTAGACTTTGTGGAAATCCGAACTTGGCGGACTGGTATTTTGGTCTTTATCAAGGGAAGTTCACCAGATAAGACGATTGGCTGGCGGACAGATATTGATGGTTTGCCGATTGTGGAGGATACAGGACTGGACTTTGCCAGTACTCATGAAGGTCGCATGCATGCCTGCGGACATGATATGCACATGACGGTGGCTCTAGGTCTGCTGGAGCAAGCTGTGAGCACTCAGCCTACCCACAATCTGCTTTTTCTCTTTCAGCCTGCAGAGGAAAACGAAGCTGGTGGAATGCTCATGTACGAAGACGGTGCTTTTGGTGACTGGCTGCCAGATGAGTTTTATGGACTTCATGTGCGACCGGACCTCAAGGTCGGTGATATTGCGACTAACAGAGGAACTCTCTTTGCTGGTACCTGTGAGGTCAAGCTGACTTTTAAGGGGAAGGGAGGCCATGCGGCCTTTCCTCATGAAGCCAATGATGCTTTGGTGGCGGCTAGCTACTTTATCACCCAGGTGCAGACCATTGTCAGTCGCAATGTCGATCCTATCGAGGGGGCGGTTGTGACCTTTGGTTCGCTCCATGCTGGCACGACCAACAATGTCATCGCAGAAACGGCCTTTTTGCATGGCACCATTCGGACTCTGACTCAGGAGATGAACCTCTTGACTCAGAAGCGCTTACGGGAAATAGCAGAGGGCATAGCCCAAAGTTTCGGTCTGGAATTGGACTTGGAGCTTAAACAAGGTGGCTACCTACCTGTAGAAAATCATCCTGACCTAGCAGACGAATTGATGGACTTTTTCCAGAAGGAAGAAGGAGTGCAGCTGATTGATATTGCGCCGGCTATGACAGGTGAGGACTTCGGCTATCTGCTCAGTAAGGTCAAGGGTGTCATGTTCTGGCTGGGAGTGGACAGTCCCTATGCCCTCCATCATCCCAAGATGACACCCGACGAGGCAGCACTGCCTTTTGCTATTGAAAAGATTGGAAAATTCCTAGATTATAAAATCAACGAAAGATAAGAAAAAGGTGGACGAGCTGCATGAAAAAAGAGCTGAGACAAACTGTACTGAACCAGATGAAGACACTGTCAGGAAAAGAAAAAGAGCAGGCAGATAACTGGCTGACCCAGCACTTGCTCAGTTCAGCAGCTTATCAAAAAGCTCAGGTTATTGCTACCTACCTTTCTATGCCGCATGAAGTCTCAACTGCATCCTTTATCAAGCAGGCTCAGTTAGATGGTAAGCGGGTTTTAGTGCCCAAAACCTATGGCCAGGGTCGGATGATATTTGTGGATTATGATGAAAGCCGCCTGCAAAAAAGCTCCTTTGGCCTTATGGAGCCGATGAGCGAAGAGGCTGTGGAGAAGACGGAGATTGATCTGATTCATGTGCCGGGTGTGGTCTTCAATTCTCAAGGCTTTCGGATTGGTTATGGCGGTGGCTACTATGACCGCTATCTGGCTGATTTTGCTGGAGCGTCTATCAGCAGCATCTATAGTTTTCAACAGTCTGATTTTGAACCCGATTATCACGATATAGCAGTAAAGGAAGTACTGATTTATGAACTACATCTACGATAAAAAATATCCTGTGACCAGTATTTTGCTAATTTTGACAACACTTGTCTTTGTGGGGATGCTTATTTTACGTGGCTTTTCTTATGCTGAAGCACAAACGGTCTTTGAATTTGGAGCAGTGTATTCTCCAACTATTATCATGAATCCCATTCAGATATGGCGCCTCTTTTCTGCTATCTTTGTGCATATTGGCTTGGAGCACTTTGTGGTAAATGTTATTACTCTTTATTTTATTGGACGGCAGGCAGAAGACATTTTTGGCTCACGAAATTTCTTTCTGCTCTATATGATGTCTGGCCTAATGGGAAATATCTTTGTCTTCTTTTTCAGTCCAGATGCTCTATCAGCAGGAGCTTCAACCGCCTTGTTTGGACTTTTTGCCTCTATCGTGACCCTGCAATATGTCGTTCGCGACAGCTACATTCAGCAGCTGGGGCAGTCTTATATGACCTTGATTGTGGTCAATATCATCTTTAGTTTCATGCCTAGTATCAGCTTGGCGGGGCATTTGGGCGGTTTGATTGGTGGCATACTCTGTGCGGTCATTCTCCCTATCAAAGGCTCAAGCAATGCCTTTAAACCTGCTCAGCGCTGGCTAGTCCTATTCGGTTATCTAGCCTTGGCTGCCCTTCTAATTTTTCTAGGCTTTCATCATTCTTTGATTTAATGAATCTTTAGAAAATAACTGATGAAATATCAAAAAAAGAGGTTTTCAACCTCTTTTTTATAGCTAAAATTTTATTTTCAACGTTAGTTGTTTGAATCAATTATTTTTTACTTTGTTTTTTCTCTAATGTATGACCCAGGTCAATGATATACTGCTTCAAGGAGTCTTTGACCTGCGGATGCTTGAGGGCGTAGTCGATTGAAGTCTTCATAAAGCCGAACTTGTCACCGACATCATAGCGATCTCCCTTAAATTCGCGAGCGAACACGCGTTGCGTCTTGTTAAGAGTATCAATCGCATCGGTCAGCTGAATCTCATTTCCAGCACCTGGCGCTTGCTTTTCTAAGATTTCAAAAATTTCTGGTGTCAGCAGGTAGCGGCCGATAATAGCCAAATCACTCGGTGCATCTTCAGGTTTTGGCTTTTCGACGAAAGTTTCCACGCTGTAGAGACCTTTGACACCTTCACCTTGAGGGGCAATCACACCATAAGAGGAAACTTCATCATGAGGGATCTGCATGACAGCGATGGTAGAAGCATGAGTAGCTTCGTAGTCATCAATCAATTGCTTGGTCAGTGGCACAGCCTTATCATTGGTGATGTCCATGAGATCATCGCCCAGCATGACAACGAAAGGCTCGTTTCCTACGAAAGCCTTGGCCTGAAGGACAGCATCTCCCAGTCCGCGCGGATGGCTTTGACGGATGAAGTGCAGACCGATACCAGTGGTTTCATCGACCAATTTGAGCAAGTCGTCTTTACCCTTTTCTTTGAGGTTATATTCCAATTCAAAGTTTGAGTCAAAGTGGTCTTCGATGGAGCGTTTTGACTTACCTGTGACAACTAGAATATCTTCAATTCCAGATTTGAGAGCTTCCTCAACGATGAACTGGATGGTTGGCTTGTCAACAATCGGCAACATTTCCTTGGCTAGAGCTTTAGTGGCTGGCAGGAAGCGGGTTCCGAGGCCAGCTGCAGGGATGACGGCTTTCTTAACTTTTGACATAATTATTTCCTTTCTATTAGAACGAAGTCCATTCGTTCTCAGCCTTGAATTCATTGTTCATGATTTCATAAATGGCATCTTTGATATTACAATTTTGATAAATAACCTTATAAATAGCCTGGGTAATCGGCATATAAACATCCAGCTCTTGAGCCAGTTCATAGGCTGCCTTGGTGGTAGAAATCCCTTCAATAACCATGCCCATATTGGCTTCAATATCAGCTAATTTCTCGCCGCGACCTAGAGCATTGCCGGCCCGCCAGTTGCGGGAGTGAACAGAGGTTCCAGTTACAATCAGGTCACCGACACCAGATAGGCCGCTATAAGTCAGAGGGTTGGCTCCTAACTTGACACCTAGACGTGTAATTTCGGCTAGACCGCGTGTGATAATAGCTGCCTTGGCGTTGTCACCATAGCCCAGTCCGTGGAGAGCACCAGCTCCAACTGCTATGATGTTTTTTAGAGCGCCTGCAGTCTCCACTCCGATGACGTCGGTATTAGTGTAGAGGCGGAAGTAGTGATTGCTGAAGAGCTCCTGTACATACTTAGCTGCTTCCAGATCCTTAGAAGCAGCAGTAATTAGGGTAATATCGCGTACAATGGTTTCCTCAGCATGGCTGGGACCTGAGACGACGACAATCTCGCTGCGTAGCTCTGCAGGGATTTCTTCTTCTAGGATAGTTGAAATCCGTTCGTGGGTATTGGGCTCCAGTCCCTTGGAGGCGTGCATGATTTTCACCTTGTGGTCCAGAGTTTGAGCTACTTGTTTGGCTACCAGACGGGTTACCTTGGTCGGCACGACAAAAAGCACGGCATCCGCATCTTTTAAAGCTTCTTCCAGGTCATGATAGGCCTTGATCTTTTCGTCCAGGACAATATCTTTGAAGTAGCGTTTATTGGTGTGTTCGTCGTTGATTTCGTTGATTTGCTCAGCGATATTTCCCCAAATACGAACCTCATGTCCGTTGTCATTTAACACTTGTGATAAGGCCGTTCCCCAAGAACCAGGACCAATCACAGCAACTCGTTGTTTATCCATATCTTCTCCTTATGATGAAATTCCGAGTCTGAATTTAAATCGGTTTTAGAGTCTATATCTCATTTTACCATATAATATAAGAAATTTCTTGCTTGACATTGTTTTTATGTGTGATATAGTAAGGAAACTAAGTCAAATAAGAAAAAAGTAGGAGGAAGCATGTTTTTTAAAAGTCTATTACGGTATAAATGGTATGCCCTGAGTTCGCTTTTGATGACCTCGCTGATGATTGCCAGCTCTCTTTTACTGCCCTGGTTTTTAAAGCACATCTTAGATGCTCTGCAGGAGCAAAATAGCCAGACCATCTACAGTATGGGCGGCTGGCTAATTGGCATCGGTTTTGTCGGACTGGTGGCAGGAGGGATTAATGTGACCTTGGCGGCTTATATTGCCCAAGCTGTCTCATCAGATCTCCGCGAGGAGACTTTCCGCAAGATTCAGACCTTTTCTTATGCCAATATCGAGGAATTCAACGCTGGTAATCTAGTCGTGCGGATGACGAATGACATCAATCAGATTCAAAATGTAACTATGATGCTCTTTCAAATTCTTCTTCGACTGCCCATTCTTTTTATCGGATCAGTTATCTTGGCCATTGTGACCATGCCCTCTCTCTGGTGGATTATCTTCTTGCTGATTGTGCTCATAGCTGGTCTAACGGCTGTCATGATGGGGATGATGGGGCCTCGTTTTAAGAAATTCCAGACTCTTTTGGATAAGATTAATGCCATTGCTAAGGAAAATCTTCGTGGTGTGCGAGTGGTCAAGTCCTTCGTTCGGGAGGAAGACCAGTTTCATAAGTTCAGTCAGGTGTCTGATGAACTTTTGTCAGAGAATCTCTATATTGGCTACGCTTTTTCAATCATTGAGCCAATGATGATGTTGGTCGGCTACAGCTCTGTTTACTTGGCTATCTGGACTCTATCTGGCATGATTCAGGCGGAGCCAGGACTGGTCAGCTCCATCGCTTCTTTTATCGGTTACCTGAGCCAGATTATTTTCACTATCATTATGGTTGGCTTCTTGGGAAATGGTGTGACGAGGGGGATCATTTCTATCCGTCGGATCAAGGAAGTATTGGCAACGGAGCCAGCTATGGCTTTCCCAGACTCGCCAGATGAAGAACTAGAAGGTAGCCTCAGCTTTGAGCATGTGACTTTTTCCTATCCCAATGATGACGAGCCAATGCTAAAGGATATCAGCTTTGAGGTAGAGCCTGGGCAAATGATTGGCGTTGTCGGTGCGACAGGCGCTGGCAAGTCCACCTTGGCTCAGCTGATTCCCCGTCTTTTTGACCCGCAGGAAGGTTCGGTCAAGATTGGCGGTCGAGATCTGCGAGAGCTTAGTCAGGGAACTCTTCGTAAAAATGTTTCTATCGTGCTGCAGCGGGCGATTCTATTTAGCGGGACCATTGCGGATAATCTCCGTCAGGGCAAGCTCAACGCTTCGCTGCCTGAAATGGAGCGGGCGGCTCGTATTGCCCAAGCCAGTGAATTTATCAGCCGTATGGAAGAGAGTTTTGACAGTGCAGTGGAGGAGCGTGGCAGCAACTTCTCTGGCGGTCAGAAGCAGCGGATGTCCATTGCCAGAGGTGTTGTCAACAATCCCAATATTTTGATTTTAGATGATTCGACCTCAGCCTTGGATGCCAAGTCAGAAAAGTTGGTTCAAGAAGCCTTGAACAAAGAGCTGCAAGGAACGACGACGATTATCATTGCTCAAAAGATTAGCTCTGTTGTACATGCAGATAAGATTCTGGTCTTGGATCAAGGACGGCTGATTGGTCAAGGGACACATGCGGAATTGGTCGCCACTAACGATGTTTACCGCGAAATTTACGAAACTCAGAAAGGGAAGGAGGACTAAGATGCGGACGATTGCATTTTTCTGGCAATATTTTAAGCGTTACAAATTATCCTTTGTCGTTGTCCTTTTGATGATGATAACAGCGACTGTTTTTCAGGTCCTTTTTCCGGTTTATGTCGGTCAGGCTGTTCAGCATTTGGTTGAGTTGGGACGTGCTTTTGCGGAGAAGGGTGAGACTGATCAAATTCTGTCGATTTTTGGCAGCGTCATGGGCAGTGTATTAGTGTCCTTTGTCTGCCTGTCTGTTTCTAGCTTGATTTATATGGTTTTGATGACCCGAGTTATTGCCCATTCGACCAATGAGATGCGCAAGGGCCTGTTTGGCAAGCTATCCAAGCTGACAGTTGCTTTCTTTGATCGCCATCAGGATGGAGATATTTTATCGCGCTTTACTAGCGACTTGGACAATATCCTGCAAGCTCTAAACGAGAGTATGATACAGGTTATGAGCAATGCCTTGCTCTATCTGGGCCTCGTGATTATCATGTTTGTCCAAAATGCTAGATTGGCCTGGATTACGGTAGCCAGCACTCCGGTTGCTTTTCTTCTTCTAGTGGTCATTGTCAGGTTGGCCAGGAAGTACACCAATCTTCAGCAAAAAGAAGTCGGCCGCCTCAATGCTTATATGGACGAGACTATTTCCGGTCAGAAAGCCGTTATCGTTCAGGGAATGCAGGAGGAGGTCATCAAAGGTTTCATTGAGCAGAATGACCGAGTACGCTCAGCAACCTTTAAAGGCCGAACATTTTCAGGGCTTCTTTTCCCTATTATGAACGGGATGAATTTGATTAATACAGCCATTGTGATTTTTGTTGGTTCGGCTGTCTTACTGAGCGACCCTAATGTCGAAACGGCTGTTGCAGTTGGCCTGATTACCACATTTACTCAGTTTTCTCAGCAGTATTATCAGCCCATCATCCAGATTGCAGCCAGCTGGGGCAGTTTGCAGTTGGCCTTTACAGGGGCTGACCGGATTCAGGAGATGTTTGATGCACCAGAGGAAGTCCGACCAGAGAATGCACCTGCTTTCACAGAGCTTACAGACTCCGTGGAGATCAAGCATGTGGACTTCTCTTATGTAGAAGGCAAGCCTATTCTCAAAGACGTATCTATTTTAGCCCCTAAGGGCAAGATGACGGCTGTTGTTGGCCCGACTGGTTCAGGTAAGACGACCATTATGAACCTGCTCAATCGTTTTTATGATGTGGATAGTGGCAGCATTGAGTTTGACGGTCGCGACATTCGGGACTATGAGCTGGATAGCTTACGGAGCCATGTGGGGATTGTCTTGCAGGATTCGGTGCTCTTTAGTGGTACGATTCGGGACAATATCCGCTTCGGTGTGCCGGATGCCAGTCAGGAGATGGTAGAAACGGCTGCGCGTGCGACTCATATCCATGACTATATCGAAAGTCTGCCAGACAAATACGATACCTTGGTAGATGATGACCAGAATATTTTCTCAACTGGGCAGAAACAGCTGATTTCCATTGCTAGAACTCTGCTGACTGACCCGCAAGTCTTGATTTTGGATGAAGCGACTTCCAATGTCGATACGGTAACAGAGAGCAAGATTCAACAGGCCATGGAAGCCGTTGTGGCTGGCCGGACTAGCTTTGTTATTGCTCACCGCCTCAAGACTATTCTAAATGCAGACCAGATTATCGTCCTCAAAGACGGAGAGGTCATCGAACAGGGCGATCATCACCAGCTCCTCAAACTCGGCGGTTTCTACTCAGAACTTTATCATAACCAGTTTGTCTTTGAGTAGCTGGTTGGTTTTGCAGTTGGATAATCAACTAGGCTTTTGAAGAATCAGATAGAAAATTAAAAAAATCCAGCAGGTTTCTTTTCCTGCTGGATTTTTAATTAACATCAAAGTAGTGATTATTTCACATGTTTAGCTAGATCCTCTTGGGCCTTTTTATTGGATTCCTCTTTTTCTTTTTTCCACTTTTCTTGGGCCTTTTGATAGTCTTTAGTCGTGACAATCTCATCACTGATTTCTACATATTTATGATAGTTTGCGTCTTTTGTACCTGTCTGAGCATAAGAGTTGGTAAATGGCACAATCCGAGAAATGAACGGTGCTGCTCCTCTGCTGCTCATAGTTGGCACAACGAGAGCGCTATCTGTCAGCCATGCTTGAGCTGCAGCATATTTTTCATAGCGCTTGTCAACATCTTGTGTTTCGTTTCCGGCCTCTTCGATCAGCTTGCTGTACTCATCTAGTCCTACAGCTTTAGCAGCAGCATTGTCTTTGCCTTCAAATCCAAGGTAGGTTCTGGTCTGAGTGCTGTTACCTGGCACTAAAATGTCCAGGTAAGTAGATGGATCTTGGTAGTCTGGATCCCAGGCAACGAGACCGTTGATATCCCAGTCTTCCTGGCTAGCAGCTTCAGCATTGAAGGTGATGTTTAGTGCTTCGTCCTCAGCCAGCATCTGTAGGTCTACAGAGACATTATCCTTTCCTAACGCCTCTTCTAATGATTGTTTCAGAGATTGCATACGGTTGACGAAGTTAGTAGAATTCTGAGCGACAGGAACATCTAGGTGAATTGGGAATTGTACGCCTTCATCTGCAAGAGCCTGCTTGGCTTTGGCAAATTCCGCTTTGGCTTTG
The DNA here is from genome assembly GCF_020729725.1 of Streptococcus sanguinis. GTDB lineage: Bacteria > Bacillota > Bacilli > Lactobacillales > Streptococcaceae > Streptococcus > Streptococcus sanguinis_V. Next base: position 187,869 of record NZ_JAJEPA010000021.1, read on the forward strand.
TCAGCATTGTGGAGACCGTCTTGGCCGTCATCCAGCTTGATACCTTTCCACTCGTCACCATAGGAAGCTAGTGATTCTTCGACCAGAGTGCCAAATTCCTTGCCATTGGCCTGAACGAAAGTTGGCGGAACAAAGAGATTACGGACAGCTGGCTTGGCTGCATCTTCTCCATTGACTTGAGCCGAATAGCTTTCGCGGTTAAGGGCAAAGGCTAGAGCTTGGCGGAAGTCCTTGTTCAGCAGAGCTTTTTTGGTAGCTTCTTTTTGTTCATCGCTGGTTTTAGAAGTGTGGTTATAACTTTGACGGTCAATGTTAAAGCTGATTAGACCGACACCCGCTCCTGCTTCTGTCATGAAGATATTATCTTTGTATTTCTCGGCGATTGAGGAATAACTGGAAGTGGCTGGGTAGAGTCTTGCCAAACTGTAGCCGCCATCTCCAAAGGTCCGCGCTAATGAATCTTGGTCAGAACCATCGTAGTAAGACAGTTTGACACCATCAATCTTGACCTTGTCCTTATCCCAGTAATTAGGGTTCTTCTCAAATTCGACAGAGGATTTAGAAGTAATGGACTTCATGATAAATGGACCGTTATACAGAATGGAGTCGGCTTTGGTTGCCTGACCGAATTCCTTGCCTTGCTTTTCTAGAAAGGCCTCGTTGACCGGCATCATGACACCTGATGTTGTTTTAGAGTTCCAGTAGGTTTCAGGCTTGTTGAGTGTATATTGAACCGTATGATCGTCCAGTGCCTTGACTCCAACAGTTGAAAAGTCTTTGTTGGTACCGGCTGCATATTCACTCAGCCCCTTGATAGAATCTTGGATAAGAGGGAGAGCGTCTGATTTGACATCAGCAGCATGTTTGATACCTGCCACAAAGTCCTGAGCCGTGACATCTGCGTATTCTTCGCCATCAGCGGTATACCACTTGGCATCTTTGCGCAGCTTATAGGTATAGACGAGACCATCTGGAGAAACTGTCCAATCTTCTGCGATAGACGGAGCTAAGTTTCCATATTTATCATTTTCCAGCAAGCCATCTACACCATTTGTAGTCAGCTCGTGGGTAGACCCCTTTGCCGACTGGATGTAGTCCAAAGTTGTTGGATCAGACGTAAAGACATAGCTGTAGATTTTTTTGCTGGATTGGGAACTTCCGCCTCCAGAGCAAGCTGTAAGTAAGCCGACAGAGAGCAGAGTGAGCCCTGCGGCAAGAAGAATTTTTGATTTTCTCATAGGGACCTCCAAGTCATGAGTTTTTACACTGCTTATTATAACAAATTCCTGCCAAAAGTAAATAATTTTCTGATAATTCTGAAATGTTTTTCTAAATTTTAAAAAAGAGATTTATAGTGTTGCATATTCTGATAAAAAATTTTTATAACCAGCTTTAAAAAAATCTATTGGACGGCTTCGCAGAGGAGTGGTAAGATATACTATATCAAATAAGGGGGAATCACGGTATGTGCAGAACGATTGTTGGAATTTCAGCCAATCTTTGTCCAGTAGATGAAGCTGGAAAGAATATTCACACCTCTGTCTCACGCAAGTTTGTGGACGGCGTACGAATGGTTGGTGGCCTGCCGATGGTGATTCCCGTTGGGGATAAAAGTTTAGTTCAGGATTATGTAGAAACGATTGACAAGCTGATTTTGTCAGGCGGGCAAAATGTTCACCCACAGTTTTATGGGGAAGAGAAGACCATTGACAGTGATGACTACAATATTGTCCGCGATGAGTTTGAGTTGGCACTCTTGAAAGAAGCTCTGCGCCAAAACAAGCCCGTCATGGCCATCTGCCGCGGTCTGCAGTTGGTAAATGTTGCTTTTGGCGGCACTCTCAATCAACATATCGAAAATCACTGGCAGGGCTTGCCATTTGGTACTTCGCACTCCATTTGCACGGAGAAAGACAGCGTTGTAGAGCGTTTGTTTGGTCAGGCTAGCCAGATTAATTCGGTTCATCGACAAAGCATCAGAGACTTGGCACCTAATTTCCGCGCGACAGCTTTTGATCCAAGAGACAATACCATCGAAGCGATTGAATCGGTTGACAATCATCGTATCATAGGCCTTCAATGGCATCCGGAGTTTTTAATAAACGAAGAAAAGGGAAATCTGGAGCTGTTTCAGTACCTTTTGCAAGAGCTGTAAAAAATAATTTCATTTTCTTAAGTTACTTTTAGGAAAATTTAAGATAAGTGTTCTATACTAAGACCATAAACAAAGACCTCCTAACTTTGTTTAGAAATCCTAAAACTTTTCTTTTTCATAATAATCTCCCTATAAGAACCGCCCAATTGGCGGTTTTTTTGCTTGTTTTTTGCGAATTTAGTATAATAGGGACAGCAAAAATAGAAAAGAGAAATGCATGAAAATTCGAGGATTCGAGTTGGTTTCCAGCTTTACAAATGAAGATTTATTGCCAAAGAGAGAGACAGCTCACGCAGCTGGCTACGACTTGAAAGTGGCAGAGCGCACCCTCATAGCACCAGGAGAGATTAAGCTGGTTCCGACTGGTGTCAAGGCCTATATGCAGCCGAGCGAGGTGCTTTATCTTTACGATCGATCATCCAATCCTCGCAAAAAAGGGCTGGTTTTGATTAACTCCGTTGGGGTCATTGATGGCGACTACTATGGCAATCCTGGAAACGAAGGCCATATCTTTGCCCAAATGAAGAATATCACGGATCAGGAAGTCGTCCTTGAAGTTGGCGAACGTGTGGTTCAGGCTGTCTTTGCACCATTTCTGATTGCTGATAGAGATGAAGCGGAAGGCGTGAGAACCGGCGGATTTGGGTCGACTGGGAAATAGAGTAAGAAATGGCAGACTATTTATTAGTTGTAGATATGCAGTCAGATTATGTTGCTGTAGGAAAAGCATATGATCATGAAGCATTGACTGCGGCTGTCAATGACAAAATAGCCAGTTATCCCAGCGACTGGGTTATCTATATTCTCAACCGTTTTTTCTGGGAGAGAAAAGATAGGAAGAAGAAATTTGCGACTGGTTTGCAGGTTGTATCTTCTCGCATCTTTGAGAAGCGTCGGGCTTCTTGCTTTACCAATCCGGATTTAAAAGAGTTTTTAGAGGGAAATGGTGCTAAAAGCTTAGAGTTTATAGGAGTGGATGGCAATGGCTGTGTCAAAGCTTCCGTTTTGGCAGCTGTCAAGGAGAATTATCAGGTTTCCATCGATTTGTCCGCTGTCGGAGTTGCCAACCAGAAGAAATTCTCTAAAACACTGAAGCAATGGCAAGATTACGGAATTAAGATTAGATAGCTTTATGAGGGCATTAGTATGAAAATCATTTTTATCCGCCACGGAGAGCCAGATTATTCACTTTTGGAAGAGGCTGGTTATACTGGCTTTGGACTAGATTTGGCTCCCTTGTCGGCTGCTGGTCGTCGGATGGCGACAGAGGCCGCTGATAATCCTTTGCTGGAACAGGCGGAAATTCTGATCTCTTCTTCTGTGACGCGGGCTTTGGAGACGGCTTCCTATCTGATTCGAGACCGCCAACTCCCGCTTTTTGTGGAGCCTTTGCTGCATGAATGGCAGGTATATGAGAGTGGGACAGAAAAGTTTGAGCAGGCTCGGAAGTTATTTTTTGAAAACGATGGTTCTCTTCCTGCAGGAAGTCCTGTCCGTTATGAAACGGCTGAGCAGATGAAAGACCGCTTTGTGCGCACCCTAAGTAAATACAGAGAATACGAGACGGTAGCTCTTGTAGCTCACCGCATGCTCATCCGCCAGTTTGTAGCTGATCAGCAGATTGATTTTTGTCAGTTTGTTGAATGTGAATTGAAGTTTTAATGTTTCGTTGTAAAAAGAATCTTAATAAAAGGATTTTGAGATAGAAGAAAATATGAAAGAATTTAAGAACAAGGACTATGCAACAGAAATTCGTCAGAAAATTCCAGGCTATGATGTGATGCTAGATGTGATTTTCCGAGGAGTATTGCTCAGGTTAGCACCCAGTTTAAAAGTCGATAAGGTGTTAGCTTTGGCAAGCCAGACGGATGAGTTAAATGGTTTGGCATCCTTATTTCCTGAGGCAGGGTTGACGGTTGTGGAGCCAAGTGAGGCGATGCTACAAGAGCTTAAAAGTCAGGTTCATCTGCCTCAAGCGGAGTATCTTAATAATCGATTTGAAGAAGCAGTGCTACCTTCTGCTTATCAGATTTGTTCTTGCTTGCTAGTATTGCAGTTTGTTGAAAATCCCAGCTTTTTTCTTCGAAAAATTTATGAGTCTTTAAGTGAAGGTGGCCTTCTGATTCTTAGCTTTTTTTCCAACCAGCAACTAGGCTATTGGAAAACACTTGCTTCAGAGCTAGGAGCCAATCAGCAACAAGTTCAGCGTACTTATGAGAATCAAGCTAGTTTGATGAATACCCTCTCGCCTCAAGAAGTTGCAGGCTTGCTAGAAGAGGCTGGCTTTACTAATATAGAGCAAGTGTGTCAGGTCTTATCTACTTTTGTTTGGATTATTAGAAAATAAGGAGAATCACCATCGCTAAGAAAAAAACGACCTTTGTCTGTCAAAATTGTGAATATCATTCGCCCAAGTATCTAGGTCGCTGTCCTAACTGTGGCTCTTGGTCTTCTTTTGTTGAGGAAGTAGAGGCTGCTGAGGTCAAGCATGGCCGTGTTTCCTTGACAGGTGAAAAGACTCGGCCCATGAAGCTGGCTGAGGTCACTTCGATTGATGTCAATAGGACCAAGACGGAAATGGATGAGTTCAACCGTGTGCTGGGTGGTGGAGTCGTGCCTGGCAGTCTGGTTCTGATTGGTGGAGATCCTGGTATCGGGAAGTCCACCCTGCTATTGCAGGTGTCCACTCAGCTTTCTCATCAGGGCACCGTTCTCTATGTCAGCGGGGAGGAATCAGCTGAGCAGATTAAGCTGCGGGCGGAACGCCTCGGTGATATTGACAGTGAATTTTATCTCTACGCCGAGACCAATATGCAAAATATCCGCACAGAGATTGAAAAGATCAAGCCAGATTTTCTGATTATTGACTCCATTCAGACAGTTATGTCGCCGGAAATTTCCAGTGTCCAAGGCTCTGTTTCTCAGGTTCGAGAGGTGACAGCTGAGCTCATGCAGCTGGCCAAGACCAATAATATTGCGACCTTTATCGTTGGTCACATGACCAAGGAAGGAACCTTAGCTGGTCCTCGAACTTTGGAGCACATGGTGGACACCGTGCTTTATTTTGAGGGTGAACGTCAGCATACTTTCCGTATCTTGAGAGCAGTCAAGAACCGTTTTGGCTCTACCAATGAGATTGGTATTTTTGAGATGCAATCTGGCGGGTTAGTTGAGGTTATCAACCCCAGTGAAGTCTTTCTGGAAGAGCGTCTGGATGGGGCAACAGGATCTTCAATTGTCGTGACTATGGAAGGGACGCGGCCGATTTTGGCAGAGGTGCAGGCTTTGGTGACACCGACCATGTTCGGCAATGCCAAGCGAACCACGACTGGACTGGACTTTAACCGAGCCAGCCTTATCATGGCGGTTCTAGAAAAACGGGCAGGGCTCCTCCTGCAAAATCAAGATGCCTACCTCAAGTCTGCTGGTGGTGTCAAGCTAGATGAACCAGCCATTGATTTAGCAGTAGCGGTAGCCATTGCCTCCAGCTACAAGGATTTACCTACCAATCCCCAAGAGTGCTTTATTGGTGAAATTGGCCTGACTGGAGAAATTCGCCGGGTTAATCGCATCGAGCAGCGCATCAACGAAGCAGCAAAGCTGGGCTTCACTAAAGTCTACGCTCCTAAAAACTCTCTGAACGGCCTCAAAGTTTCAGACAATATCCAAGTTATTGGTGTGACGACGATTGGGGAAGTCTTAAAGAAAGTATTTTCTTGATTAAAGTAGTATTGCGAAAAGTTGTTGTGCGTGCTATAATATTGCTAGAAAAATTAGGATTTGTCTGGAAAACATCTATAAGTTGCTTTTCTAGACTTTTTAGGAGGATAATCAACCATGGTAGATCATCGTATGAATGTTTCTATTACCAATAATGCTCAATTTCCCTTGGCGGAGATTGCCTTAGATGCATCAGAGTCTGTTCGTATTCAGACTGGGAGCATGATATACCACACTCCCAACGTTGTCTTAAATGCTAAAGTGAATGCAGAGTCTCAATCAATCTTTGGCAAGGCAATCCAAGCTGTGGGCCGTTCTATGGCTTCTGGCGAAGGAGTGTTTATCACTGAAGCAACTGCTCAATCAAATAATGGTCGTCTAGCCTTAGCGCCTAATGTACCTGGTCAGATTGTTGCTCTGGAACAGCAATACCGCCTTAATGATGGGGCTTTTCTGGCTATGGATGGCTCTGCCTCTTATACTTTGGAGACGCAGTCGGTAGGTCGCGCTCTCTTTGGTGGCCAAGGGGGCTTTTATGTGATGAGTACCCAAGGTCAGGGGACACTCTTGGTAAATTCCTTTGGCTCGATTCAAAAGGTCGAGCTACATAATGATAGGATAACGATTGACAATGCCCACGTAGTAGCATGGAGTCGAGAGCTGGAATATGATATTCATTTAGAAAATGGTTTCTGGCAGTCCATGGGGACTGGTGAAGGAGTGGTTAATACCTTCTATGGAACTGGGGAAATTTACATCCAAAGTCTCAATATTGAAACCTTTGCAAATGTTCTTCGTCCACATCTACACATTGATAATTCTTGAAAATTTCTAGGAGAGACTCAGGCAGTCTCTTCTTTTTTGATGCTTCAGTTTTCCTTTGTTCAAAATGTAGGAAAATGTTATAATCAAGTCATAATAAGAAGGAGGCATTTCTTATGCGATTTTCTATGGACAGTAATATGCAGTTTCCTTTGGTTGAGTTGTCGCTCAATCAAGGAGAAACCGTCTTTATCCAGCGTGGCAGCATGGTCTACCACACGCCGAATGTAACCCTGAATACCCAGCTCAATGCAAGCGGTTCTGGCTTGGGACGTTTTGTCAAGGCTGTAGGGCGTTCGATGGTTTCTGGTGAAAGTACCTTCATTACCCAGGCTGTTTCCCAGTCTGATAATGGCTATCTTGCTTTGGCGCCAGATGCTCCTGGGCAAGTCATTCCTCTTCAGCTAGGTGAAAAGCAATATCGACTTAATGACGGCGCCTTTCTGGCTCTTGATGGTACGGCTTACTATACCATGGAGCGTCAGTCTGTCGGCAAGGCAATCTTTGGAGGTCAAGGCGGTCTCTTCGTTATGACAACTCAAGGTCAGGGCACTCTTTTGGCTAATGCCTTTGGCTCTATTAAGAAAATTGAGCTTCATAACCAAGAAGTGACTATTGACAATGCCCATGTAGTAGCTTGGAGCCAGTCTTTGAACTATAATATCCATCTGGAAAATGGCTTCTGGCAGTCTATCGGAACGGGTGAAGGAGTGGTCAACACCTTCCAAGGTACTGGTGAAGTCTATGTACAAAGTCTTAATCTTCAAACCTTTGCAGGTTTACTCAGCAAGTATATCCCAAGAAGCTCATAAGAAAGAAAACTAGGACAGAAGACCAGATTAGATGCTGGATTTACCTGTCCTATTTTTTGTAACAAAGTCGAGAACTGACAAATTGCAGAAAAGATGGTAAGATAATATAAAATTATTTGAATATCAAAGTACCAGCAAGGGGAAAGAATGTCATATTTTGAAAACTTTATGAAGGCCAATCAAGCCTTGAAAAGGCAACGGCCGCCTTTATGATTTAGCTGTTAGCACCATCGGATGCGAACTCGTTCGTGGCATTTTTGGCGGATTAAAGAAACGTTAGGAGAATAAAGTGACAATTACTATAAAACCTTATCAGAAATTGGATAAAGAGGCTGTTTTAGAATTATCAATTCAAGCTTGGTCTCCAGTTTTTCCAAAAATGGAAAAAGGAGTTCCTAAGTTTGTTTATGATAATTTTTATCCTCAAGGGTGGGAAAAAAGGCAAATCAATGATCTAACAGCAGTCTTAAATGAAGAGAGTCAGTTTGCCTGGTTAGCTTTTCTGGAGGAAGAATTAGTCGGATGGATTCACATTCGCTTGCACCCTGAGGATAAGATGGGTGAGATTTATATCCTAGCTGTTGCTCCAAGATATCAGCGTCAAGGTATTGGAAAAGCGCTCATGACCTATGCTTGTGATCAGATTAAACAAAAAGGAATGGAAATGGTCATGGTTGAGACGGGTGGTGATCTAGGTCATGCACCGGCTCGTAAAACCTATGAGAACTTTGGTTTTGAACAATGGCCCGTTGCTCGCTACTTTAAGAAGTTATAACTCACGGCTCTTTGTCAACTGTAGTGGGTGATAAAAGCTAGCACAGAGAGCAGTTCATATAGGTTCTCTCTTTTTTGAAGTTAGGGAAGTTCTAAAGCCAAAACCTAGTATGATAAAGTTAATTCGTTTGAACATCAAATAATATAATTAGTCAGGAGTCAAAATGTCATATTTTGAAAACTTTATGAAGGCCAATAAAGCTTATGTTGATCTGCATGGGACAGCACATCTGCCCATCAATCCCAAGACCAAGGTAGCTATTGTGACCTGCATGGACTCTAGGCTTCACGTGGCTCAGGCTCTGGGTCTAGCGCTTGGAGACGCTCATATTTTGCGCAATGCTGGCGGTCGGGTGACGGAGGACATGATTCGCTCGCTGGTCATCTCTCAGCAGCAGCTAGGAACGCGGGAAATCGTGGTTTTGCATCATACAGACTGCGGGGCACAGACTTTTAAGAATGAGGAGTTTACGGCCTATCTTCATAAAGAGCTAGGTGTCGATGTCAGTGATCAGGACTTTTTACCTTTTACAGATGTAGAGGAAAGTGTGCGTGAGGATATGGCCTTGCTGCGGCAGTCACCGCTAATCCCAGCTGATGTAAAAATCTCAGGCGCGGTTTATGATGTAGATACTGGTCGAATGACAGTTGTTGAGGAATAGTTGGGAAGTCAATTTCTTTGTCTGCGCATTGGCATTGAAATTGGCTCCTTTTTTATGTTAAAATAGAGAAACGATTTTAATTAGTTAGGACAATGTTATGATTCTTTCCATTATTTCTCAGGGATTGGTTTGGGCCATTTTAGGTCTAGGTATTTTTATGACCTTCCGGATTCTGGGCTTTCCTGATATGACGACAGAAGGCTCCTTCCCCTTGGGCGGGGCGGTGGCTGTTACCTTGATTACCAAAGGAGTCAATCCTTTTCTGGCAACAGCAGCGGCCGTTTTAGCAGGCTGTGCTGCGGGTGCAGTGACAGGTCTGCTCTATACCAAGGGGAAAATTCCGACCTTGCTTTCTGGGATTTTGGTCATGACCTCCTGCCACTCTATCATGCTGATGCTGATGGGCCGTGCCAATCTGGGGCTTTTAGGCAGCAGTAAAATTCAGGATATTCTGCCCTTTTCAGGGGAAGTCAATGACCTCTTGACTGGTTTGATTTTTGTCAGCCTAGTGATTGCAGCCCTGCTCTTTTTCTTGGATACTAAGCTAGGGCAGGCTTATATCGCGACTGGAGATAATCCGGACATGGCTCGCAGTTTTGGGATCAATACTGGCCGTATGGAGTTGATGGGACTGATTCTATCAAACGGCTTGATTGCTCTGGCTGGAGCGCTGATTGCCCAGCAGGAAGGCTATGCAGATGTTTCCCGCGGGATTGGAGTAATCGTAGTTGGTCTGGCCAGTCTTATCATTGGCGAGGTACTCTTCCGGAGTCTGACCTTGGCAGAGCGGCTGATTACCATTGTAGTTGGTGCGATTGCCTATCAGTTCTTGATCTGGGGTGTCATTGCTCTCGGCTTCAATACCAACTATCTCCGTCTTTACAGCGCGGTGATTCTGGCCGTCTGTCTCATGATTCCAACCCTGAAAAATAAATTCTTTAAAGGAGCCAAGTTAAGCAAATGACAGCGATTGTAGAATTAAGAAATGCAACCAAGCTTGTAAAGAGCGGCTTTGATGAAGAAAAAATCATCCTAAATGATGTTTCTTTAGACATTCACGAGCATGATTTTATTACAATTTTAGGTGGAAACGGTGCAGGAAAGTCAACCCTGTTCAATGTCATTGCCGGAACTCTCCCCCTAACCAGCGGCAGCATTCATATCTTGGGGGAAAATGTCACTCATTTTTCACCAGAAAAGCGGGCCAAGTACCTGTCCCGTGTCTTTCAGGATCCTAAGATGGGAACGGCTCCGCGGATGACAGTGGCGGAAAATCTTCTCATTGCCAAATTCCGAGGCGAAAAGCGTGGCTTGGTGCCCCGTGGACTCAACAGCTACAGGGAAGAGTTTCAGGCGACGATTGAGAAAATCGGTAATGGTCTGGACAAACATCTGGATACACCGATTGAATTTCTTTCTGGCGGGCAAAGACAGGCCTTGAGTCTGCTCATGGCAACGCTCAAGCGCCCAGAGCTTTTGCTTCTGGATGAGCATACTGCAGCGCTGGATCCTAAGACCAGTGTAGCCTTGATGGAGCTGACCAATGAGTTTGTCAGTCGTGACCGCCTCACAGCCCTTATGATTACTCATCACATGGAGGATGCCCTCAAATACGGTAACCGACTAATCGTCATGAAAGATGGGCAGATTATTCAGGACTTAAACAAAGACGCGAAAGCCAAGATGACCATCGCAGACTACTATGGCTTGTTTGAATAGGCTTTCTCAGAGTTTTGTAAAAACAAGAAAAAGAATATGTACTAAATAATGTACTGCTCCCACAAAGTTAGACAATTAATGTTCAAAAGGCACTCATAGATTAATAAAAACCGCTAGATTGCGGTTTTTTTGTTATCAAAATAGTCTAAATCACTCATCTAATCGAATAAACATCATTGCGTTAAGTAAGGAGATGAGTGCGACCGTATTAATATTATTGGAATAGATCAGTCTCTTGTTCTCAATGGGTGGAATAATAAAATTAGAAATGATGATATCGTAAGGTGATTCTTTTAAAGAATCAATTGATAGTTCTAATTTATTCCAAACTTCAAGTTCAAAATTATTACTGCAATAATAAGAAAGTGTCTCTGCTACCGATCTTGCATGATACTGATCAAAATTACTCATGACTAAAACTTTTAATTTGGGCTGATTTTGTAAAAGGTTCAGCACTAAATGTTTGCTGTGAGTGATAAAAGTATAGGATAGGTGGTTGACTTTCATTGGTGTGCTATGGATATCCAAAGTCTCTAGGTAGTGTTCAATCCCTTTTTTAATATCTGAAACAAATTGAGGGAAAATATTTTGAAAGTTCTTGATTGTATTCCCTTTTTGATCAAACAGAATAAATTCTGTAGATAGTTCCTGACGGTGCAGATGTGCTGTATTATGCAAATGCCAAATAAGATTGTCATTATTGTCTATTTTTAGATTATATTTGCTTTCTATCTGATCAATTAAATCACTTAATAATTGATACGAATTTTTTACATAGCTGTCTGTTTTTGCGCAGCTCATAAATAGATTTTCATCAATGAAAAACATTTTTTGAAAATAGGAGACAAATAGTTGGCCTATCACTTCTTTATTCAAAGAGATATGGTATTCAGAATCAAAGCTTGCTACAATGTCTTCGATTCCTTCTGCCTGCATGAAAGATTCTAACAATTGATTGTTAAAAGAATCTTTCTCAACTTCTAAGAAATGACCAAACTTTATTCGATATAAATTTGTAACGAGGAGCAATTTTAACATTCGTTGAGTTGCGAAATTGACAGGGAATGCAGTTTCTTTATAGACCAGTGCTAACAGCTTACACAAAGGTTCTACTGAAAAATCTGTAAAGGGCCATTCAAGAAAATAATATTTTTCCGAAAAATATTGTGCAAAAAAATAACGGATATCAATCTCATCTTCAATAATCCGAGCAGGATTGAGACTAATTTTGAAATTATATTGTTTTTTTATAATTTTGTTAATATGACTGATTATACGATAGAGTGAGGAAGAGCTTATATAAAACTCTTTACAAAGACTCTCAGTTTCATATCCTTCGTTAAAGAAGATGAATTCTAAAATTGAAAAATGGGTTGAGTGCTTAAAAAAATGGTGATACACCATCTCAATATCACTATCATCGGTATTAATGATACGTATGCCATTAGTGGACGAGTGAAAAATCAATTGAGGAAACGCAGACTTGACATGGGATAAATCATCTTTTACTGAACGTTCTGTACAATTCAATAGTTCAGCCAGTTCAGAAATATGAAACCAGCGTTTATTTTTAAATAGTAGTTCTAATAGTTCTAATTGCCTGTGGCTCTTTTTAGATAGTAATTCTCGCATTAAAATATTATCTTTCTTTATATAGTGTTTTTATTATCAGGCAATTATACCATATTTTATGCATTTAACCTCGTTTAACAACTCTAAAATATATCTAAAAATGCTGATAAAAGCCTATAGAACAAGGAATTCTTATCTTTGCGTATCTATAGTACAGATAAACGGAAAGAAAACCAAGTTGAATTATTATGTTTCCAAGTTGGAAAATTATATAATTATGTTAATCAAAAAATAATAGTAAAAAATATTATTAAACAATTTTGATTTAGAAAAAATTAGAAAGGAGAATCAATATGCTTTGGTCTATTATTGTTGGAGGTGTTATTGGTCTTATTGCTGGATCAATCACTAAAAAAGGCGGCTCAATGGGTGTTATTGCAAACGTTGTTGCAGGTTTAGTTGGTTCTGCTGTCGGTCAGTCACTTTTGGGAACTTGGGGTCCTAGTTTGGCTGGTATGGCCTTGCTTCCTTCTATCATTGGTGCAGTTATTGTAGTAGCTGTTGTATCATTTTTTGTAGGTAAAAATGCATAAATTGTCTTTTTACTTTCAACATACAATTTAAAATTTAATGATGTGAGGATTCAATATGTCAAAATCAAGAAAAATACTTTCCCTTATTTTCTGTATTTTAATCTTGACAATTTTGATTCCTGTTTTGCTAGACTTTCATAAAGTCAGCGGTCTGGGGCTCCAGTTATTTAGTTGGAAGTTATTCACGTGGAAGCAGATTCCTTTTGTGGGCTACTATCTTTCTAGGTATGTTTTCTGGGGCACTGTGGTTTTAGCAAGCTTAATCTTACTACTAATGTTAGTGATAGTTTTTTATCCTAAGAGACGTTTGGAAATTCAGCTAGCTGATGCGGATGGGAAACTGATGCTGAAAAATTCAGCGATTGAAGGGTTTGTTCGTAGTCTGTTAACAGAACACGGTTTAATTAAAGATCCTACAGTTTCAGTAAATAGCCGTAAAAACAAATGCATGGTTTCTGTTAAAGGGGCAATCGTTCCTTCGGAAAACATCATTAAGAGAAGTCAGTTGATTCAAGAAGAAATTGCGTCTGGATTGACAGAATTCTTCGGAATCAATCATAATGTCAAGCTTAAAATCTCTGTCTCAGACTTCAAGCCAAAAGAAGCGGCTAAAAAAACTACTAGTCGTGTAAAGTAAGGAAGTAAAAAATGGAATGGTTTAAAAAATATCAATATCCAATCTTGTCTGGATTAGCAGGCATTATTCTAGCATGTTTTATCCTATCCTTTGGCTTCTTTAAGACTCTATTTGTCTTGATTTGCGCTACTCTAGGGGCAGGAATCGGATATTATATTCAAAACAAAAATATATTTAAATAAGAATAAAGGAGTTTAACATGTCAAATAAAGATGTTAAAGATGTTGCTAAAAAAGAAGTTGCTCAAGCAGCTCATGAAGTAAAAGGTGAATTGACTTATGATGATAAGGTCATTCAAAAAATTATCGGTCTCTCTTTAGAGAAAGTTTCAGGTTTGCTGGCTGTTGACGGCGGCTTCTTCTCTAACATAAAAGATAAATTGGTCAACTCTGACAATGTCACTCATGGTGTCAATGTTGAAGTTGGTAAAGAACAAGTCGCTGTTGACCTGAATGTGGTTGCAGAATATCAAAAGAATGTTCCTGCTTTATACAAAGAAATCAAGAAAGTCGTTGCAGAAGAAGTTTCTAAGATGACTGATTTGGAAGTTGTTGAAGTAAATGTCAATGTTGTTGATATTAAAACAAAAGAACAACACGAAGCGGATTCAGTAAGCCTTCAAGACCGAGTGACAGATGTTGCTGAATCAACAGGCGAATTTGCTTCAGAGCAGTTCGAAAAAGCAAAATCTGGCATTAGCGGTGGTTTCTCAGCTGTTCAAGAAAAAGTTGGCGATGGTGTAGAGGCTGTTAAAGACGCTGCATCAAATGAAAAAGCTCGCGTTCGTTAATTCTCTAACTAAGTTTAGGAATTCTTATATTCTTTCATTGCTTTAAAAATTGAAACTAATAACGGAGGTATCAATTATGTCTACAGAAGAAAAATTCAACCAAGCTAAAGGTTCTGTTAAAGAAGGCCTAGGCAAATTAACTGGTGATAAAAAAACAGAAAAAGAAGGAGCTGCTGAAAAAGTAGTTTCTAAAGTTAAAGAAGTTGCAGTAGATGCCAAAGATGCCGTTGAAGGCGCAATCGAAGGCGTTAAAAATATGGTTAAAAAAGACGATAAATAAGACCAATAGTTGATTTTCCTTATAAAAAGTCTTTGTTAGCTATAGTCACTGATAAAAATTATCTAGAGTTTAAAGGAGATCATTTTAAGGTCTCCTTTCTTTTTTTGCTTGACTTCTTTTTAGCTAAAAAGTTTTTAAATTTCTTGGTTGTAAACGCTTGCAAATATCTGAATAGAGTACTATAATAGTGTTAAGGAAATAGAAAGAAAGGAAACCAAATTCATTCGCTTTTAAGTTTACTTTGTTGGTATAGTTGTTTGTAATACATAAGTAGTTGCTTTACTTGACATATTGGTTGAATTGTCAGACAGGCCTGCTTAGCTTGCCTGATTGTAACGATAGTATAGAAAGTAGAAGCTTTTAGATGGTTTTCAAACTTCGAGAATTCAATCAATAGTGCTTTATTATGTTATAGAGATTTCCAATGCTAAGATAAAAAGAAAATCATTAGCGGTTGAAGGAATTAAAAGTTTATAAAAAATAATAAAAACAATAAATCAAAAAATTGTTATTCAGTTACACCTTGGATGAACTGATTGCTCTCATACCAGCGAAGTAAACCAGACCTCTAGCCGAGTAAAGCTAGAGGTCGTTTTTGTAGCCACGGGCGCTAAGAAGGCACGCTTGACTTTGAAAAAACATGAAAAAATGCTATAATGGGTTGGATATGCGAACCTTTGGTTTGCAAGACTGTAATTCGACTTGGCTAGCCAAGGACCGTTAGTAATAAAATAAAGAATCTTTGATAAAAGTGAGGTTCTGAAAATTGAATAGGAGAAAAAATGAGCAAGAGCAATATTAAACTGATTGCTTTGGGCGGCGTACGTGAAAATGGAAAAAATCTCTACGTTGCCGAAGTGGATGATTCCATTTTTGTATTGGATGTTGGGCTGAAGTACCCAGAAAATGAGCAGTTGGGCGTGGATTATGTTGTTCCCAACATGGACTATTTGTTTGAAAACAAGAAGCGGATTGCCGGTGTCTTTCTGACACACGGGCACGCGGATGCGATTGGTGCTCTGCCTAATCTTCTGGCAGATGCTAAGGTGCCCGTTTTCGGATCAGAATTGACGATTGAGCTGGCTAAGCTTTTTGTTAAAAACAACGATGCGGTTAAGAAGTTCAATGATTTCCATGTGATTGATGAAAATACCGAGATTGAATTTGGCAAAACCGTGGTTTCCTTCTTCCGGACGACTCACTCGATTCCTGAGAGTTTGGGAGTTGTCATCAAGACCAGAAAAGGCAGTATCGTTTATACAGGTGATTTCAAGTTTGACCAGTCAGCCAGTCCGTCCTATGCGACAGACTTTGGCCGTCTGGCTGAGATTGGCCGCGAGGGTGTTCTGGCCTTGCTCAGTGATTCAGCCAATGCCGACAGCACTGTTCAGGTGGCTAGTGAGAGCGAGGTCGGCAAGGAAATCGAAGATACCATTGCTGACTGGGATGGTCGTGTGATTGTTGCGGCGGTTGCCAGCAACTTATCTCGTATCCAGCAGGTCTTTGATGCAGCTGCAGAGACTGGCCGCCGAGTGGTTTTGACAGGCTTTGATGTTGAAAACATCGTTCGTACGGCTATCCGCCTCAAGAAGTTGTCCTTGGTGGACGAACGCCTCTTGATCAAGCCCAAGGAAATGTCTAAGTTTGAAGATCATGAATTGATTATCTTGGAGACTGGCCGAATGGGTGAGCCTATCAATGGTCTGCGCAAGATGTCAATCGGCCGCCACCGCTATGTGGAAATCAAGGAAGGTGATTTGATTTACATCGTAACGACGCCGTCTATTGCCAAGGAAGCGGTCGTGGCTCGCGTGGAAAATATGATTTATCAGGCGGGTGGCATTGTCAAGTTGATTACCCAAAACCTGCGGGTTTCGGGTCACGCAAATGCGCGTGATTTGCAGCTCATGATTAACCTGCTGCAGCCTAAGTACCTCTTCCCTATTCAGGGTGAGTACCGCGGACTGGATGCTCATGCCAAGGCTGCCATGGAAGTTGGTATGCTGCCGGAAAATATCTTCATTCCTAAGCGGGGCAGCATTATGGAATACGACCATGGTGATTTTGTGCCGGCTGGTGCAGTATCAGCTGGAGATGTCATGATTGATGGAAATGCGATTGGCGATGTGGGTAATATCGTCCTGCGCGACCGCAAGGTCTTGTCTGAAGATGGTATTTTCATCGTAGCACTCACAGTTAACCGTAAGGAAAAGAAAATCATTTCCAAGGCTAAAGTACACACCCGTGGATTTGTCTATGTCAAGAAGAGCAGAGATATTTTGCGTGAAAGCTCTGACATTATCAATAAAACCGTGGAAGACTATCTGGCGCAGGATAGCTTTGACTGGGGTGAGCTGAAGGGTGCTGTCCGTGACAGTCTGGCCAAATATCTCTTTGACCAAACCAAGCGTCGCCCAGCTATTTTGCCGGTTGTTATGGAAGTGCGGTAAAAATCTGAACACAAATACAAGAAAAGTCGGGTTTCGGCTTTTTCTTGTCAGAAAGATAGAAGGAGAAATGCGAATGGCAGTGATGAAAATAGAGTATTATTCTGAGGCTTTGGAGATGGAATGGGGCGTCAATGTCCTCTATCCAGATGCAGCTCGTGTGGACAAGCCGGATGATAAGGACATTCCTGTTTTGTATCTGCTTCATGGTATGAACGGGAATCACAATAGCTGGCTCAAGCGCTCAAATATAGAGCGTCTGGTTCGCTCGACCAACTTGATTGTTGTCATGCCTAATACCAGCAATGGCTGGTACACCAATACTCAGTACGGCTTTAACTATTACGAAGCCATCGCTGAGGAGCTGCCTCGGGTGCTCAAGCGTTTTTTCCCAAATATGTCGGATAAGCGGGAGAAGAATTTTATCGCTGGTCTTTCCATGGGCGGATACGGAGCCTTTAAGCTGGCTCTCAAGTCTAACCGCTTTTCATACGCGGCTAGTCTTTCTGGGGCTTTGAGTTTTCTTGATGCTCGTCCAGATAATGCAGAAATGGCAACGCCAGCCTATTGGCGAGGAGTTTTCGGAGACTATAAAGACTGGACCAGCAGTCCTCACTCTCTGGAAAGTATAGCCAAGCAATCTGACAAAAAAACCAAGCTTTGGGCATGGTGTGGCGAAGAAGATTTTCTCTACAAGGCCAATCAGGAGGCAGTGAAAAACCTGCAAGACTTAGGCTTGGATATTACGTACAGCCACAGTCCAGGTAAGCATGAGTGGTATTACTGGGAAAAGCAGCTGGAGAATGTGCTGGCCTGGCTTCCTATCGACTTCCAGCTGGAAGAGCGCCTGTCGTAAAAATAGACTGTAAAGTCGTATTCTGCCCTCAGAGTATGATATAATGATTACGTTTGAAAATCGGAGTGGGAATGATTCCCCGAAATACAAATAGGAGAATGGAACTTTGACAAAAGCGATTCGAGTGCGTTATGCACCAAGTCCGACTGGACTTTTACACATCGGAAATGCGCGGACTGCGCTCTTTAACTATCTCTATGCTCGTCACTATGGTGGAACCTTCATTATCCGTATCGAGGATACAGACCGCAAGCGCCATGTAGAAGACGGAGAACGCTCACAGCTTGAAAATTTACGCTGGTTGGGTATTGACTGGGATGAAAGTCCTGAGACTCACGAAAACTACCGCCAGTCTGAGCGCTTGGATATTTACCAAAAATATGTCAATGAACTCTTGGATAAGGGCTTGGCTTACAAGTCCTATGTGACTGAGGAAGAATTAGCGGCCGAACGCGAACGCCAGGAAGCAGCTGGTGAAACACCGCGTTATATCAATGAGTTTCTAGGCATGTCAGAGGAAGAAAAGGCAGCCTATATCGCTGAGCGCGAAGCAGCGGGCATCATTCCGACGGTTCGTCTGGCTGTCAATGAAGCTGGTGTCTACAAGTGGACTGACATGGTCAAGGGTGAAATTGAGTTTGAAGGCGGCAATATCGGTGGTGACTGGGTGATCCAGAAGAAAGACGGCTACCCAACCTACAACTTTGCTGTGGTTATTGATGACCATTTGATGGAAATTTCGCACGTTATTCGGGGGGATGACCACATTGCTAACACACCTAAGCAGCTCATGGTTTATGAAGCTCTCGGCTGGGAAGCTCCAGAATTTGGTCATATGACCTTAATTATCAACTCTGAAACTGGCAAGAAACTGTCCAAGCGCGATACCAATACCTTGCAGTTTATCGAGGATTATCGCAAGAAGGGCTACCTGCCAGAAGCAGTCTTTAACTTTATTGCACTGCTGGGCTGGAATCCTGGCGGTGAGCATGAGATTTTCTCTCGCCAAGAATTGATCGAGCTTTTTGATGAAAAACGTCTCAGCAAGTCCCCAGCTGCCTTTGACCAGAAGAAGCTGGACTGGATGAACAACGAATACATCAAGAATGCGGATTTTGACACAATTTTCGCTCTAGCTAAGCCATATTTGGAAGAAGCGGGCCGTTTGACCGATAAGGCAGAAAAGCTTGTAGAGCTCTACAAACCACAAATGAAGTCTGTAGATGAAATTGTGCCGCTGACAGACCTCTTCTTTGCGGACTTCCCAGAGTTGACAGATGCGGAGCGTGAGGTCATGGCTGGTGAAACGGTACCGACCGTGTTGACAGCTTTCAAGGAAAAGCTAGAAGCTATGTCGGATGCAGATTTTGTGACAGAAAACATCTTCCCTCAAATCAAGGCTGTCCAAAAAGAGACAGGAATCAAGGGCAAAAACCTCTTTATGCCGATTCGGATTGCCGTTTCGGGTGAAATGCATGGACCAGAACTGCCAGATACGATTTACCTATTAGGCCGTGAAAAATCCATCCAGCATATCGAAAACATGCTGAATCAAATTCAATAAGACAAACCAGCTTGAAAGCTGGTTTTTACTTTGCAAATTTTTGTTTTTATGTCACACTTGTAATAAGAAAATCCTTTAAGGAGAGAAAAATGAAAAAATGGATCATTATCTTGGTTGGAGCACTAGTAGCCTTACTCGTGTTAGTAACCTGTAACCAAAAGAAAGAGCAGTCGAATCCTGCTTCCAATAGTTCTAAAGCAAGTTCAACTAGCTCCGCATCTTCTAAAAAGTCTGAAAGAGGGGCCAATTCGAGCGAACTTGATGGTCAAGCGGACAATCAGGAAACTTCTGATACAGGCTCTCAGCAGAATTCGGAAACTGAAGCTGAAAAGTCTACCAAGGAAACTAGCAAAGGAGAGAAAGAGGCTGCAATAACTTCTAGTTTGGATATGAAGGCTATTGCTTCTGGAGATTTTTCCAGCATGATTGGTACTTGGCAGGATGCCAAAGGGAACAGCTATACTTTCGATGAGTCTGGTATCGAGTCGGATGTTGCCAAGCTTGAGACGGGAGATTACTCTGGGCCAGATGAAAATGGGATTTACCGAGCAGGGATTCGTTGGAAAAACCAAACCGGTGCTGCCTTTCTTATAATTCCAGCAGGAAAGAGCCTGCCAGCTGGGGAGACTGTCAATGGAACAGATCCGACTGATACCAGTCAAGATCGCTTCATCATCACTCAAAGCGTTTCCGAACATCCCGATGTTTTTTACCGCGTAAAATAAGGAGTCTTGACAGACTCTTTTTTTCTTATTTTGAGTTCAGTATATAATATATTGATTCTGAATAAAAATTGATAAAACGTTTTTATTTTAATAAATATTAAAATTCCTCTTGACATTCGCATTTTCATACAGTAGAATGTTTAAAAATAAAATGTAGAAGGATAGAGGTAATCATATGGTTAAAGAGAAAGTCATTTTAGCATATTCCGGCGGCTTGGACACTTCGGTGGCCATTACTTGGCTGAACAAGGATTATGATGTGATCGCGGTCTGTATGGACGTAGGTGAAGGAAATGATTTGGATTTCATTCATGACAAGGCGCTGAAAGTAGGCGCTATCGAATCACATGTTATTGATGTTAAAGACGAGTTTGCGGAAGACTACGTCTTGGTTGCTCTGCAAGGACACACCTTCTACGAACGAAAATATCCTCTAGTGTCCGCTCTGAGCCGACCTTTGATTTCTAAGAAATTGGTTGAAATTGCCCACAAGACGGGGGCGACAACCATTGCCCATGGCTGTACGGGAAAAGGAAACGATCAGGTTCGTTTTGAAGTTGCTATCGCCTCCTTGGATCCCAGTCTCAAGGTCATCGCTCCGGTTCGGGAGTGGAAATGGTCTCGGGAAGAAGAAATTAATTATGCTAAAGCTAATGGTGTGCCAATTCCTGCAGATCTGGATAGTCCTTACTCAGTCGATCAAAACCTTTGGGGACGAGCCAATGAGTGCGGAGTCTTGGAAAACCCTTGGAATGAAGCCCCGGAAGATGCCTATGATTTGACGGTTGCGCCAGAAGCAGCGCCAGACAGCCCAGTCTATGTAAATATTGACTTTGAGGCGGGTGTGCCAATTGCTTTAGATGGTAAAAAGATGAAGCTGGCGGACTTGATTCTTGAGCTGAATGACTTAGCTGGACAACACGGTGTTGGACGAATTGACCATGTGGAAAATCGTCTGGTAGGGATTAAGTCTCGGGAAATCTATGAATGCCCTGGGGCGGTGACTCTCTTGGCTGCCCACAAGGAAATCGAGGATTTGACTCTAGTCAGAGAATTGGCTCATTTCAAACCGATTATCGAAAATGAGCTGTCTAATCTCATCTACAATGGTCTCTGGTTTAATCCAGCGACAGAAGCTCTGATTGCCTATCTCAAGTCCACTCAGCAGGTGGTCAATGGTACAGCTAAGGTGAAGCTTTATAAGGGAACTGCGACAGTCGTAGCGCGTAAGTCTGACAATTCTCTCTACGACGAAAGTCTGGCTACCTATACTAGTGCAGATACTTTTGATCAGGATGCCGCAATTGGCTTTATTAAGCTATGGGGTCTTCCGTCTAAGGTTCACGCAGAGGTCCAGGCTCACAAAGACAAATAGAAAGGGGCTTTCCTATGGCGAATCATAAACTGTGGGGCGGACGTTTTGAAGCCTCTCTGGAAGGCTGGGTAGAAGAGTTTGGTGCCAGCATCGGATTTGACTATCGTCTGGCTCCTTATGATCTAGAGGGGAGCCTAGCCCATGTCAAAATGCTGGGGCAGACAGGAATCATTGCTCCAGAGGAAGCAGCTGCTATTCAGGCAGGCTTAGAAAAGCTGTTAGCACGTTATGAGGCTGGAGAGCTTGAGTTTGATGTGCGTAATGAAGATATTCATATGAATATGGAGGCTCTTCTGACTGAGGAGATTGGGCCAGTAGCTGGCAAGCTTCATACGGCTCGCTCTCGTAATGACCAGGTGGCGACAGATATGCACCTTTATCTCAAGGATCAGCTCGGTCAGATTGCGTATAAACTCTTGAATTTGCGCCAGGTGCTGCTGGACTTGGCTGAGGAGCATGTAGAGACTATTATGCCAGGCTATACCCATCTTCAGCATGCCCAGCCGATTAGCTTTGCCCATCATCTGCTGGCCTATTATCAGATGTTCAGCCGGGATAGTCAGCGCTTTGCCTTTAATCTGGAGCATACGGATTTGTCTCCTTTAGGAGCAGCGGCTCTGGCGGGGACAACATTTCCGATTGACCGAGAGTTGACAGCTGATTTATTGGGCTTCAAAGGTATTTACCACAATTCCTTGGATGCGGTCAGTGATCGGGACTTTATCTTAGAATTTCTATCTAACAGCAGCATTCTCATCATGCATCTGTCTCGTCTCTGCGAGGAGCTGATTAATTGGTGCAGCTATGAATATGGCTTTGTCAGCCTGTCAGACACCTTTAGCACTGGCTCTTCCATCATGCCGCAAAAGAAAAATCCGGACATGGCGGAGCTGATTCGGGGTAAGAGCGGCCGGGTTTATGGCCATCTATTCAGTCTTCTGACGGTTATGAAATCCCTGCCCTTGGCCTATAATAAGGACCTGCAGGAAGACAAGGAAGGCATGTTCGATACAGTAGATACTATCCAGAAGTCGCTGGATATTATGGCGGGTATGCTGTCTAGTATGACAGTAAACAAAGAAAAAATGCTGGTTTCAACTCAGCAGGATTTCTCCAATGCGACAGAATTAGCTGACTATCTGGCCAAAAAAGGACTGCCTTTCCGAGAAGCCCATGAGATTGTCGGAAAGTTGGTGCTGGAATGCAGCAAGGCAGGCTATTATCTACAGGATATTCCGCTGAGCCGCTATCAGGAAGTGTCGTCGCTGATTGAGGAAGATATTTATCAAGCGCTTGAGTCGCAGACCGCTGTACAAAAGCGGGATTCCCTTGGCGGTACGGGATTTGCACAGATCTGTCAGGAGTTGGAAAGAGCGAAGAAACAGCTGAAAAAGAAATAAGATATAGGGAACACCGCAAGGGAATTGCGGTGTTTTTTTGCTGAATCAACCTTTTAAATATTTGCAAAAACAGCGTCATAGCGGCTCTTATTGGCATTTTCGAAAAATATGGTATAATAGATATAATTTTGGTGGATGGAGTTGAGTTTTGAGAAAAAACTATCGCGTCAAGAGCGAAAAAGATTTTAATGCGATTTTTAAAAGCGGACAGAGTTTTGCTAATCGAAAATTTGTCGTTTACATGTTAGAAAAAGAGCAAAAGCATTTTCGAGTAGGAATTTCCGTCAGTAAAAAGCTGGGGAATGCAGTAGTTCGTAATCGTATCAAAAGAAAAATCCGCCATGTCTTGATGCAGTATCAGAAACAGCTAGTCCAGGCAGACTTCGTAGTTATCGCTCGTAAAGGAGTGGAAGAGTTGGACTACCACCAAGTTGAACAAAATTTATTGCATGTATTAAAGATTGCTAAACTTTATCAGGAAGGATTCATTTGTGAAACAGAAAAGTAAATTAGGGATTTTGCTGGTTGCCTCGCTGCTCTTTCTCACAGCCTGCGGAACCAGTCAAGTAACGGCCGATTCAAATGGCTTTTGGGAGAAGCTGGTTTATTTCTTTGCGGACACCATTCGTTTTCTATCCTTTGGTGGAAGCAAGGGGATTGGGATTATTCTCTTTACCTTGATTATCCGGACAGTTCTCCTGCCTGTCTTCCAATTCCAGACCACTTCTTCGCGCAAGCTGCAGGAAGTACAGCCCCATATCAAGCAGCTGCAGGAAAAGTATCCTGGCAAGGACATGGAGAGCAGAACAGCCTTGGCTGAGGAAACTCAAAAGCTCTACAAAGAAAAGGGTGTCAATCCTTATGCCTCATTCATTCCGCTCTTTATCCAGATGCCAGTGCTCTTGGCTCTGTTTCAAGCCCTGACTCGAGTTGATTTTATGAAGACAGGTCACTTCCTCTGGCTCAATCTAGGAGCGACAGATCCGACCTTTATTCTTCCGCTGTTGGCGGCTCTCTTCACTTTCTTCAGTACGTGGCTTTCAAACAAAGCTTTGCCTGAGAGAAATGGCGGGATGACAGTCATGATGTACCTAATGCCAGTTGTGATTTTCTTTTTTGCCCTCTATGCAGCGAGTGGGGTGGCCCTCTACTGGGCAGTCTCAAATGCTTATCAGGTGGTTCAGACCTTGCTGCTGAGCAATCCTTTTAAAATCATTGCCGAGCGGGAAGCCAAGGAACGGTCAGAGCGTCAATTGGAACAGAAAAAGAAACGTGCCCTGAAAAAAGCACAGAAAAAGAAAAAGTAAGTAAGAAGGAGGACTCTTGCAATGGTTATTTTTACAGGAGCAAGTGTTGAAGAAGCCATTCAAAATGGTTTGAAAACGTTGGATATTCCACGGATGAGAGCGCATATCACTGTTATTTCACGTGAGAAAAAAGGCTTTTTAGGCTTGTTTGGCAAGAAGCCAGCTCAGGTGGATGTCGAGCCGATTGCTGAGACGACAGTTGTCAAGGCCAATCAAAAGGCTGTAAAAGGTGTTCCCGAAGAGATTAACGCTCAGAATGAGCCTGTGCAGTCTGTCAGTGAAGCAACGGTTGATTTGGGCCGTGTGGTAGCTGCTATCAAGAAAGTCGAAGGAGAAGGCGAAGTTATCTCAGATGAGGTCAAGGCTGAAATTCTCAAAAATGACAAGCAAGCCAATACGATTTTAGAAGAGACTGGCACCATTGATCTTCTCAAGACCAATCAAGCTATTGACGAGGCCATTACTCAAGCAGAAGAGAGCGATAGCAAGGTTATCTCTTTTGAACAAGCGGCTAAAGACAAGGCTGAGCCGACAGAAACAGAAGAAAGCTCTTTTGCTGACTTAGGCATCCAAGTCGAAGCTGACTACGATATAGAAGAAGTGGTTGACAACGTAACGAACTATGTTCAGAAAATCGTTGATGAGATGGATGTTGAAGCGGGTATTTCCAGCAGCCACAACCGCCGTACCATTAACATGCAGATTGATACTAATGAACCGGGGCGCGTGATTGGCTACCACGGAAAAGTCTTGAAAGCTCTGCAGCTATTGGCGCAAAACTATCTTTATAACCAATATTCTAAGAGCTTCTACATTTCCATTAATGTCAATGACTATGTTGAGCATCGGGCAGAAGTGCTGCAAAGCTATGCGCAGAAACTGGCTCAGCGGGCTTTGGAAGACCGACGCGGTCAGCACACGGACCCTATGTCTAACAGCGAGCGCAAGATTATCCACCGCATCATTTCTCGCATCTATGGCGTGACTAGCTATTCCGAAGGCGACGAGCCTAACCGCTATGTCGTCGTGGATATTGACAGTGAATAAAAAGAAAGCCAGCAGAGATGCTGGTTTTTGTATATAGAAAGGATTTTTTATGTCACTTTTTCCAGCTATTGAAAGTTATCTGCCTCATCAAGGGGCTAAGTATATATCTCCAGACAAGGCAGGGCAGCTGCGTGAGTCTATGTTGGAGCTAAGAGCTAAGGGCCAGGCGGCGCGCAAGGAATTTGCGGATTTGGTCAAGGATTTTCAGAGCCTCTATCCTAAGCTGACCTTGGAGCGAACCAGCCAGTGGATGAATCAGGCACAGATACTGCGGCCCCATTTTTGGAATTATCTTAAAGGCTATGGAGAAATCACTGAGCCAATGTTTGCTCTGCGCTTGTATGGGACTGCAGAAGATTTTGGAGTGTCACTAGAGGTGAGCTTTATGGAGCGTAAGAAAGATGAGCACAGCCTCAGCAAGCAAAATCGGGTCTTGAATCTGCCTATTCAGTCGCCAGCTTACTATTTTGCTCAGATAGATGGTGTGAGTCAGCGTTTTGAAGGAACAGAGGAAAATCGCCAGCTCCTTACTCAGCAGCTGGCAGCCGGTCAGGTTCGTAAGGTCTTGATTAAATACGATATTCCCCTTTCTCAGGCTGCTTCAAGAGAGCAGGTGCTGTCCCAGCTGCAGGAGGCCATGACAGCTTTGATTCCCTTTTATGAGGCGACTCGGACCATATGATTACGTTTACAAAGAGAAAGTTATTTAAGTAAGTATTGACAAAAGCCCCGGAATCATATAGAATAGTAAAGTATGTTTAGTAACTGATCACAACTAGCCGGCTAAACGAATACAAGAATCTAAGAGGAGGTATTCATCGTGAAACGTACTTATCAACCAAGTAAAATCCGTCGTGCGCGTAAACATGGTTTCCGCCACCGTATGTCAACTAAAAACGGTCGTCGTGTATTGGCAGCTCGCCGTCGTAAAGGACGCAAAGTTTTGGCTGCTTAATCCAAACGATTTATCAAGAAACCAGCGGAGACTCGAGACCGCTGGTTTTTTTGTCTTAAATTTATGGGTAAAAGTCAATAGACTGGCAGGGAAGTTCCCTTTTTTGGCCAGTGTCTTTGTTTATGACCTCTGCATACCAATCTCCTTTGAGGCTAAATAGTTTGATAAATTGAACCAGAAGAGACTGCTGTTCATACTTAATTGGAAAAAATTCTCCCTGCCTGTGCAATAAAATATCAAGAATGATTCGCAACTGAGAGTTGTTGATTGTCTTTCTGACTTCTGGTTGAAGGATTTTCTCAATTTTTGTGATCTTGCTTAACTGCTGTTCTGAAATCGAGTTTTCAAATTTTTCTTTTAATTTTTGCAGGTCAATATCAAAAGGGCACATATTGTAGTTTTCCAGAGTCAGCATGGAAAAATACAAGGCAGAAATTTCATCTATGGAGAAAATAATAGGAGATAACAAGTCGTTGCTAAGAATTTTATAACTGCCATTCCGGCCTAAGTCAGAATAAATTGGAATGCCTAACGTTTCAAGGCTGGCAATATCGCGAAGAGCAGTGCTTTTTGAAATATGATATCGATTCATAATATCTTTTAGATTGAATCGTCTTTTCTTATTGAGAAAAATAAGCATATCGTTAATTCTTTGAGATTTATTCATGAGAAACTCCATATTTTATTAAATGGTTTCAAAAA
Source organism: Streptococcus sanguinis (assembly GCF_020729725.1). Classification (GTDB taxonomy): domain Bacteria; phylum Bacillota; class Bacilli; order Lactobacillales; family Streptococcaceae; genus Streptococcus; species Streptococcus sanguinis_V. The sequence goes on from NZ_JAJEPA010000021.1 coordinate 214,783, forward strand.
ATGATACCTTTTTATATTATACTAGTTTTAAAGAAAATAATAAAGGAGTCAAATATGAATCAATATTTTAAGGCCTTATTGGCAGAACAGACAGAAATGGCCCTAGCAACTTCTGTAAAGGATATACCAAATGTAAGAATTGTCAATTTTTACTATGATGAGGATACAAAGAAATTGTTCTTTATCTCATTTAAAAATAGTCAAAAAATTCAAGAGTTGGCAACCAATAATCGTATAGCTCTTACAACAATCCCGAAAGGTGATGGGAGGTATATCCGAATTCAAGGGAGAGTCAAAGAAAGCCAGCTTTCTATTGAGGATATAAAAAGCGTTTTTATCCAGAAGTATCCTTATTATCAAGATATTATTGAGCAACACAGCAACTCCTTACAAGTTTTTGAAGTCTCTTTTTCTGATGCTTTCTTGGTCTTAGATAATAATCAAGTTGAGAAAATCAAACTATAAGGAGAAAATAGATGGTTGAGATGAAAAGATGCGATTGGGCTGAAAATAGTGAGCTTGAGAGAAATTATCATGACCATGACTGGGGGCGACCTGTGCATGACGAGCATAAACTCTTTAAAATGTTGATTTTGGAAGGTCAGCAGGCGGGCTTGAGCTGGCAAACTATTTTGTCAAAAATGGATGCTATGACAGAGGCTTATGAAAACTTCAATCCTGAAATACTCTCCAACTATGACGAGCAGAAGATTGAAGAATTGCTTAGTGATCAAAGAGTGATACGAAATAGGCTGAAAATAAAGGCAGTTATAAAAAATGCTAAAGCCTATTTAAAACTAAAAGAAGAATATGGTAGTTTGGATTCTTATATTTGGTCTTTTGTAAATAATGAACCGATTCTTAATTCATGGTCCAGTATTGAAGAGGTACCCGCTCGAACGGATCTATCCGATAAAATCAGCAAAGAACTCAAAAAGAAAGGTTTTTCTTTTGTTGGTTCTACGACTGTATATGCCTTTATGCAGTCCATTGGCATGGTTAATGATCATTTGCTGACTTGTGATTTTAGGATATAATCATTTTTTCTTTGAATTAGAAGAATGAGCGGTCTATTATTGAATGCAGGTAAATGATATGAAAAAGAGAATAAAACCAGAAAGAAACTGATTTTCTTTCTGGTTTTTTTGTATATAGTTAAGTACCGCTATTTATTTTGCCACTGGTAAAAGCATTGGATACAGATAGCAGAGTAAGGTAAAGCTTATCAGGGCGTAAAAGATACCGATGCGGATAGCTTGGATAGGTTTATAGAAACGAATCAGGGTTAGTAGGCACCAGACTAAGAGAACTAGGATGAACCATGCTGAAATCAAGCGCAGCGGTGTTGGTCCATAGAGATAGATGTAGATGCCAAATAATTTCCAGCCAGCTAGCAAGGCCAGCAGACCCGTAAAGATAAAAAGGATAGTAGCTGCGAATCGCGTCCCTTTTTGGTCCCAGAGCGGTTTTTTGGCAATCAGATAGAAGACGCCTAGGACTGCAAAGTTAAGGATAGAGACCCGAACCAGCTGCCAGAAGCCAGCTACGGCAACAGTCGAAGCATTCTGCGGAGAAATAGACTGAGCTATTGTTCCGGCGCTTAGGAGCTGACCGAGCTCACCCAGACCCGTCAGGAAAAAGAGCGCATAGGTCAGGCAGAGGCTGCCGATGATAATGTAGGCTGCGAAAGCGGGTGCTACTCGCAAAGGGCGGATGCTTGCTTGGAATTTTTTGTAGCTAAGTTTAGTATCTTTTTTGCCTAACAGACTGCCGGCTAGGAGGCCATACAAGTAGAGACTGACAGGAACAGCCAGGAAGGCCTTGAAGAGAATCATGCTGCTATCAAGACTTGAAAAGAGGGAGTCAAGTAGATTCTCAATAATATCAGCGGTATTGCTGAAGAAGGAGGCAAAGCTGTCTGAAACCTGACTCAGCTGGGACCAGACAAAGTAGACCAAGATTCCTGCAACAAAGAAGCTGCTGACGATAATCACGAGCTGTTGGGCTTTCTTTGAAGACATACTGTCAGAGCTATCAGAAGAGTCCTGCTGCTTGCCTTCTATAAAGACTAGAATAGCAGCAATGAAATTTTTAAAGGGCAGGATGCAGAAGGCTTGAATCGTGTCAAACCAGACCAGAATCCCCAAACGCCCCTGGCTTAACCAGCCTGTGCGGGACAGAATATAGAAGGCGAATGAGATGTGGATGGCCAGAAATTGGAAAAGTTCTAGCTGGCGATGAAGTCCCCAGAGACTTAAAGCCAGGGCTTGAGCTAGCGTCATGATCAGAAAGCTTCTGGCCTCTAATCTGCTGTCAAGATTTTTTATCTGCAAAGATGGATAGGCCAATTTCCTGATTAGGGCTTCGCTTAGCAATATAAGACCAATTGCAAAAGGGAAAAAGGATGCAGTTTGATAATTAAAAAATACAGCAGAGTAAAAGTAGGTTAAAAGATAGAGGATTAGATAGCTGATTTTAAAGAATCGCAGTTGCTTGTCCTCTAGGCCTGCGAAGATGGTCTTTCTTTCTTCCTCTGCGGGCAGACAAGGCTGGATATTCATCTGATCTTGTGCTGGGTATTCCATAATTATTTCTCCTCCTCATCAGGGATATATTCCAAAATATCGCCAGGCTGGCAGTCTAATTCACGGCAGAGAGCGTTGAGTGTTGAAAAGCGGACAGCCTTGGCTCGATTATTTTTTAGGATAGATAGGTTGGCTGGTGTTAGGTCAATCAGCTCTGCTAAACGGCCAGCGCTGATGCGCTTTTGCGCCATAACAAGGTCTAAATTTATCTGAATCATAAGACCTCCTAAATAGTGTAGTCCACTTGATCCTGCAGCTCAATGGCCTTGCCAAAGGCGTTGCGGATGACACGGATAATCAGGGTCAAGATACTACAGGAAACAGTGACCAAGAGCATGGGCAAATAGGCTGTCAGTCCCATAAAGAGGGAGATAAGAGCGACAGTGCCGACTTCCCAGCCAAGATAGCGCATGTACTGAACATTTTGTGTGATAAAGACCTGATTTTTACCGATGCGGCTCAGGAGTCGATAGAGATGGACAATGCAGGCCAGAGCCAGGCAGCCTAGGACATAGCTAAACAGCAGCAAGATCCAAAAGCGTGTCTCTCCTTGAAAGAAAGGAGAGGGAAATTCGATAACTAGGTTGACGACCCAAGGTCCTAGGGCTATCAGGATAATGGAAGCAATAAATAAAAGGCTGATACTGATTTTTGTAAGAATGATGCTCATATCTTCAGCAGTCTTTTTCATTTTGTCTGTCATAATTTCCTCCGACTAACGTTTCATTTCTTAGTAACTATAACACGCATCTTATCGATAATCAATAAAAAACTATCGAAAAAGGATAAAATCAGTCTTAAGGACTAGACGGAATTTTATAAAAATCTCTTATTTTATAAAGATGGATTTTTGTCAGGAGATGAACAGAGCAGAAGGGGATGAATATTTTGCCTGATTTTTGGTATAATAAAGGACAGGAAAGACAAGGAAGTAAACCATGAAGATTTTTGATACACATACTAAGTTTTAGAAATGTCTATTTTAAGAACAAATAAAATTTACACAAATATAAATTAACCAAGAAACTAACCAAAGGAAAGCAAATGTAGCAGTGAAAAGAGGAGCAAGTCTCCTCTTTTATAAATTTCTCAAACTGATAAAAGTTTTACTGGTTACTTGAAAAGTTTGTTTATATACAGTAAACTATTGATTTCAAGTATTATTCAGTGCCAATGGATAAAGCGTACATATTTAGATGAAGATGAAAATATAATTGATACAAAATATGAAATAGTTGAATTTCAGCAAAGTGCTTAGTGAATATAAAAAGAGGAATTCGTAGTGAGTTCCTCTTTTAATCTATATTTTTAACAATCTCGTTGAAGGAAGAAATGATTTTAGACTTTTTGGTATCTGATAAGTCGGATATATTTTCAACTAATGTAGTTATGGGGACAGAATTATCCGAAAAAGGAAAATCAAAAAAATCTTCAACGCTCATATTTAAGGCTGTGAGTACCTTTTCGAGTGTTTGTATTTTAAAATCATATTTTAGATTTTCTATGTTTTGTATCGCTTTAATACCCAGTTCTGCTTGGGTAGAGAGTTGCTCTTGACTCAGATTTTTTTCTTTGCGACATTCCTTTATTCTATTTGAGATATATTTTTGCAGTTGATTGGCTTCCATTCATTTAATTCCTCTTTTGTACTATTTTACTATCCTTTTAAGTGAATATTAAGTACAATAAACTATCCAAAAATCAATGAAAGTATTGTTGGTTGGTAGTTTTTTTGATAAAATAGATAAAAAACAATACAGAGGGAGTATAGAATTGTCTGAAGAAGTAGCTGTATATAAATTACAGAAGCGAAATATGGGAAAAGGGGAGAAAAATTATTCTAAAGAAGGTACTCTAGAGACGCACTATTATTTTGCAAAAAATAACGGTAATAAGTTTTTATTTACTACAGAATCAGGTCTTATTAGAAAACAGGTTAAGTATGTATTATTAGTGCTTCCAGATGGGGAGTATGGTTTTCTTTCGAAAATTGTAGGAAAAGGAACTTACCCTGATTTTCCTGAAGACTCTTCGTATATAGTACCAACTCAGTGGAAAGATATAAATAAAAATATAGAACAAGAAGGTGGATTTAATTGGATAGCTTTGGAACTTGTTTCTAAGATTATTTTTAATATTAAAGGTATTCCAACAAAACCAAGTCCACAATATATGGATAAAGAAGTGTTTATTAATATGTTAGAGAGTGAGTTATGAAAAGTATCAAATATTTATTGAATGGTTTATTATTAGTATTCATTAGCGGTTGTAGCTTTTCTCAAGAGTCGTATGTAGAGATTAAATCAGGGGATAAACCACTAAATGTTTCAGATATTTCAGCTGAAAATTATAAGAGTTTAGCAGGGACGTGGCTTAGTGAAGTAGGTGATGGAGAGCAGCAAACGATTTTAACAATTGATAACGCAGGAGTTGTTAAAATATTCAATGAAGAAAAAAAATTAAAAAATCAAGGGACATTAGTAGTTTCAGAAGATGAAACTCTTGATAAAGGTTATATAGTGGCGAATGTCAAGGGAAAAGATAAAGGTAAAGAACGAAATGTATATGCTTCAGGTGGTTTGGGGTCGGAACGAGAGTATAATAAATTAGATAAAAACCTATACTTAATTCAAGCAGATTCGGAGTTTATACGAGAAAAAGTTGGTTTTGATTATACGAGACAGAATGAATGGTCTATACAGCAAGATATACCAAAAAAAATTACCAAGGATACATTGGTTTTTCAAGAGAATGAGAAAGACATAGATGAGGGAAATGGATCCCCGAATCCACTTCATTATCAAGTGTTTCATAGAAAAAATGAAATGAACAAAAAGCAAACATTTGATAAATCTACGGTAAATACTTCAGAGATTTATAAGGATAATCTGAGTTCGGTTAATGGTAATTGGATAAGTCAAGATGGGCACTTACTAAAAGTACATTCTGACGGGACAGCAGACATTTCTTATGGTGGAATTTCTCGTAAAGGAATTATTGAAATATCTTCTAAGGATCCTATTTCAGGAGATTTAGGATTAAAGACTGAGCAAGGAATGTTACCAATTTATGCAAATAGCAGTCTCGGAAGAGAAGTAGATGCTATAGATGATAATAATTTTCAGATTAGAAAATCTGGTGAGATTGTAGGAGGTACAAAGGACATTGTATTGTATGATGTTTTTGAAGTACCTGATGGGGTTCCGAGACTATCTGTTATAGATAAAGATATTCTAATGGTAACAGAATACCATGATGAGAATTTTAACAGTCCAAAAGTTGTTTATTTTAGAGAAAATAATATGAAAGAAATTTCGAAAACTAAGGATAAAAATGGTATTAGGATTGATGAATTAGCCAAGGGTGATTACTCTAGTATAGTAGGAACTTGGGTAATGCCAAATGTTCAAGGATTGGCTACTAAAGTCCGGATTGATGAAAATGGCATAATGTATTGGGACAACTCTACAACAGCAGGTAAAAAAATACATGATGTTTTAAAAAATTCAGACAATACTGCTTTAGGTATTGTAGGAGAGGAGTATAATCATCAATCAGCTCCTACTGGAAGCTACATTAATTTTTTCCCAGCTGGAGTTGTCGTAAAAGGTGGCGAAAATAGTGACAGTAGCAAAGATCGTATAGCTTTTGGAAATTCTACTACTTATTATAATGACCCATATGTATTTTATCGTCTAGATGAGTGACAAAGCTGGAGTGAATAAAAATACAAAATAATATCTTCTCTTAAAGGAATAATCTCTTCTCCTAAAGGAATAATGTATAGCAGTTATACTTTTTTGTATAACTGCTATTTTTTTATGCATATTCCACTCCGCTGTTAAAAAGTTATTAATCAAGTCTATCCTGACTAAAAGTAATCCATCCCTTTGTGTAGTGTTGATAAATCTTAAAGGAGGAATCAACAAATGGAACAAAAAGGAAGGGTAGAACAACGTAGAGAAGAAGCAATTCAAAGAGCTGCGATAACTGGTAAGTGGAGCAAGGTGGATAACTTATTAAATCAGCCTTATGAAAATCTTTGCAGAAAAGATAGATTTTACAGTCTGTGTAGTTTGGATAGTAGTTCAGATGATACAGATTCTCTACTAGAAACGGTAGCAGATAATCGTGATCCATTGACTATTTTAGTTCAAAAGGAGGAAATAGCTATTATGAATGAAGCTATTGAGAGGATATTGAGCAACAGGGATAAAGAAATTTTATCTGGAGTTGTTTTAGAAAACAAACCATTCTCGCATCTTGCTAAAGAAGTTGGTCTTAGTGACAAAACCGTTAAAAGTCACTATGAACGTATTATACAGAGCCTACGAAAAGAATTGAAAGATTTATAATATCCTCCGAATTCTGTTGAAATTTCTCCTTATACTTAAGGAGGTAATTTTAATTATTGTCAACTGTAATCGTCACAGTGTTCATTTGATTAAAAGTAGACGATTTACTTTTAAATTTAGAAAGTAGGTTTTAGACTATGGCTCTTAAAAATTTATCGTATTTCACAGAGTTCAATGCTCAGTTGTTTCTTTCTCGCAAAGAGTTACGCTTTCTTTCTGCCACAAGGTGGACAGAAAAAAGTGAGGCTGGTTCAGAAATTGAAAAAGGAGTAAAAGTGGGAGTGCTTATCTTTTCTGATGAAAGTGAATATCCAAACGAAAAAAATAATATTGGAGAGCAACTCACTGTAAAAGTTCCCCTTGTATCAATGAAGGATTATGACTCATTTCAACCAATGATAACAACTTGTGAAATTGTAGACGTTGAAAAGGCAACAGTCTACGGTGAATATCGTAATCAGCTTTCAATCATTGCCAAGGTTGTTGAAGTTGATGAGGTTATAGACTTGTAAAGTCAGTAGATCGTCAAATAAATTATTTTTCTGACTTTATTTTTTAAATACTGAGGAGGTTAAAATGCCGTCAATCATCGAAGAAATGCCTAGAAAGGCTATTAGAACTATTGGAAAGGTCTTCCAATTATGTCGTAGAAAACTTCAGGAGTACCAGGGGAAAGTCCAGATAGAAGAAAAGCAAAAAAACTGGAATAGATTTCTAGCTTCTACGCAAAATGTATTGGTAGAATTAGTGAAAGAAAATATTCAGGAAAATCAGTTTGCATATAAACCAGTTCTAATTTACGAAGATCAGGAAGTTGTTCAAGCTGATGGAAGCAAGTCAGTCCAGAGAGTGCATGTAGCAGATGAAAGAGTTCCTATATGTACAATGGATAACCATGGGATTCAGGAATTTGGAGCTAGGTGTGAAGTTTTTCGGTTTCAAATTTTTGGAGAGATAGATCCAGACGTTCTATTACGAATAAAAGATACTTGGATCTTTTATTTGCAGAAATATGCTCTTCATGGTCTCGCTGATCTATATGTAAAGAATGGGTTGCGCTATCTAGCATTCATCATATGTAATGAATCAGATAAACGAACGATTAAAGGGGCGTTGTTCAAATTGAAACATACGTGGTCTTAGATGGTTAAATTCTTTATGCCGTGAAAGTTGTTGATAATAGGCTAAGATAGATTAGACTGGTTGGGGCGGTGCGGTCGAACTTTGTTCGCCGTGCCGACACAATCAGTTTTATAATCTTAGGTTCCCTATTGTCAATAAATCATGGAATAAATCTGAATTTAAACATCGTAATTTTGACGCTATTAACTTGATAAGCGTCAAACAAAAGCGCAAAGCATATTTTTATAGGTATAAAGCATGAGACGAATAGGACTTGGTAAAATTGTAAAAAGTTACGTGTATGGTAATACGATCGAAATGACAACTGCTAACGGTCAACAGGAACAAACTATCAAAGTGATAGAAGGCAAGCGTTACGTAAATCTTGAGACTGGAGAAATTCATGACATGGATACATCAAATAGTACACGATTTGATAATCTGAAATCAGTCAAGCAAACGATGAAAAAGCTGAGACGTTTAGTTGCTCATAACTTTACTGGTGGATACAATCAACTATGGATAACTTTAACATATAGGGAACATGTTATTGATGCTGAAATAGTTTATAAAGATTTTAAAAAATATATTCGTAAAATTCGCAAAGAATATGGTCAAGTAGAATATATTGCTGTTATTGAGCCACAAGAGAGCGGGCGGTGGCATTTACATGTGCTTATGAAGAATGACACGACTCTCTCTATCCCTAATGATGTAGTTGCTACTATGTGGGGTAAAGGTTTTACTAAAACTAAACGATTGAGAAGGGCTGATAAGATTGGAAATTACTTGATAGCTTATCTATCTAATTTGCAGATAGGTGATAAAGATTCACAGAGTAAAGCAACCGTTAAAGGAGCAAGACTATACATGTATCCCAAAGGAATAAGGATTTATAGAACAAGCAGAGGAATTGAAAAGCCTTTGGAAATCAAAACAACAAAGGGGGAACTTATGGAGACTTATAAAATTAATAGTCCACCGAATTTTTCACGGACTACAAAGTATGAAACTCCATATGGTATAAAAGAATACACTACGGAGTTTTACGATAATATAAAAAGCCTGTCAGACACTTTTAGCGGAGCAACTGACAAGCAGAATGGATAATAAAAGAAAAATTCTTTTATTATCTTCATTATACCAAATTAGGAGTTATTATGGATAGATGGTATCGAACGAAAAAGAGTATTTCGGAACTGTTTGATGTTCCGATTAAGACCCTGAATAATGACCTGACAGAAATGAGACGTATAGAGCGATTTCAATGTTATATTCTAAAACCATCTCATAAGAGGGTGTACATAGATGTTGAGGGGTACAAGCAATTTTTGATTTATAAACAGAAGAAGTATGAGGAAGCTATGTAGTTGTGTTATAATTAAGCTATGCTACATAGCTTTCCTTTGTTTATTATGATAAGAAAAAGGAGAAGCAATGTTTTATAAAAAATTAGATAGTGGAAAGTATCGCTATTTTGAGAAGTTCTATGATGAACGGGAGCAGAAGTGGAAACAAGTTACTGTGACACTGAAATCAAAATCACGGATTTCACAAGTTGAAGCAAAACGGCGTTTAGCAACGAAAATTGATAAGGTTCTTACTACTCCTACCAAGGAGGAATTGAAAAGACAAACATTCAAGGAGATGAATTTTAGTCAGCTTTTGGCAGAATGGGAGTCAATTCGAAGTAGTGAGATTAAACCGTCTAGCTTTAGAAGTGAGATGAAATGTTTGAGGTTTTTCATGGAAGCAGTAGGAGATTTGCGGTTATCTGATTACACCACGCAATTAGTTCAAACATACCTCATGAGCTTAGCTGTTCAAAACTCTACACGAAAGAATCGGAAGATTTATTTGAATGGTATTTTTAACTATGCTGAAAAGGTTGGCTATATTTCAATGTCCCCTGTAAAAAGTGTAGTAATTCCCAAACAAAAAGTAGAGTATGAAAAGGTGAAAAGAGCTAAAGAACATTTCATCACTAAAGAGGAGATTGGTTTAGTTTTGTCTTACTGTGCTAGTCACAATAAAGATAAACGATATTCTTTGGCAATGGAATTTATATTTCTAACGGGGCTTCGCTTTGCTGAATTTATTGGAGTTCGTTATGAAGATGTGGACTTTGAAAATTGTCATCTGAAAATTGATCATACGATTGATTATGTTTCTCATCATTATGATGAGAGGGTATTGCAAACAACTAAGACAGTAGGTTCTGTCAGAACAATAGCCCTTAGTGAACGTTGTCTGGCAATCATTGATTACTTCCGACAAAATTGTCTTGATGAAGTATTTATCTTTGTCACTGACCAAGGCAATATCATGCGTCAACCGTTGTTGTACAGATTCATTAGAGATATCTGTGACACTGTTTTAGGTGAAGGACGAGCATATAATATTCATATGCTTAGGCATTCTCATATAAGCTTACTAATTGAATTAGGAATCCCTATCAAAGCAATTATGGAACGAGTAGGGCATCGAGATGAGTCAATTACATTAAGGATTTATAGCCATGTAACAGAAAATGTACAGGCTGAAATGAGAGATAAACTCAATAAAATCCATTTGTAAAAAGCTAACCATAAAAATAACCAAATACTAACCCAAGCTACTAGTAAATAAAGGAAAATTGAGGAACTTTAGAAAAATGGCATCCTTTGTTTTTAAGGCTAAGGGAACTTTTAGGAATGAAAGGGAAAAATAGCTTGAAAATTTTTGATACACACACGCATTTAAATGTGGAAGAATTTGCTGGTCGAGAGGCAGAGGAGCTACAGCTGGCTGCAGAAATGGGCGTCAGCAAAATAAATATTGTGGGTTTTGACCGACCAACCATTGAGCGCGCCTTGGAGTTGGCTGACAGCTATGATCAGCTTTATGCTACGATTGGCTGGCACCCGACTGAGGCTGGGACATATGATGAGGCGGTGGAAGCCTATTTGGTAGATAAACTTCGTCACCCCAAGGTGGTGGCTCTGGGCGAGATTGGGCTGGACTATCACTGGATGACAGCTCCAAAGGATGTTCAGGAGCGGGTATTTCGCCGCCAAATCCAGCTTTCCAAAGAGCTGAACCTGCCCTTTGTCGTTCACACACGTGATGCTTTGGAGGATACCTATGAGATTATCAAGAGTGAAGGCGTGGGCCCTCGAGGCGGCATCATGCACTCTTATTCGGGTTCTTTGGAAACGGCAGAGCGCTTTATCGAGCTAGGAATGATGATTTCCTTTTCTGGAGTCGTCACCTTTAAGAAAGCGACGGATATTCAGGAGGCTGCGCAGAGCCTGCCTTTGGACAAAATCCTCGTCGAGACTGATGCACCTTATCTGGCGCCCGTTCCCAAGCGTGGAGGAGAAAACAAAACAGCTTATACCCGCTATGTGGTAGAGAAAATTGCTGAGCTACGTGGACTGACTGTCGAAGAAGTGGCGCAGGCGACCTATGCCAATGCAAAGAAGGTGTTTGGGCTTGACTGAGAAGATAAAAATCCCTCAAGTAATCGTCGTTGAGGGCAAGGATGATACAGCCAATCTGCAGCGATTTTACCAAGTTGATACTTACGAGACGAGAGGTTCCGCTATCAATGAAGAAGACCTAGAGAGGATAGAGAAACTGCACCAGCTACGTGGTGTTATTGTCTTTACTGATCCAGACTACAATGGCGAGCGTATCCGCCGAATGATTATGGAGGCAGTGCCAACTGCTCAGCATGCCTTTCTCCGTCGAGATGAGGCGACCCCTAAGTCTAAGAACAAGGGTAAATCGCTTGGAGTGGAACACGCTTCGTTTGAGGATTTACAGCTGGCATTGGCTGGGGTAGTCGGATATTTCGATGATGAGGATAATTTTGACATCACCAAAAACGATCTTGTGCGACTAGGTCTGCTTATGGGAAGCGACAGCCGTCAGCGTCGAGAGTATCTTGGTGAGCAGCTCCGTATCGGCTACTCCAATGGTAAGCAGCTCCTTAAACGCTTGGAATTGTTTGGGGTGACTTTGGCGGAAGTGGAAGAAGTGATGGAGAGATATAAGAGTTAAGAGATGTATGGTAAAGAAATGATTAACCAAATTACAATTGCTTAGAATAAAATCTATTAGGAGAGATTAGATGAGTGAAAATAATTTACAGTATTCTTTTAGGGAATCCTTGAAAAAATATGGAGAACCGCTTGTAATTGATATTTTAGAATCAGGATTAGATGCCAACTTAAACGATGGGGTTATAAAAGAAATTCCATTTATTTCTACAGCAGTATCGCTTTATCATATTGGTAAAACAGTGAAGGAAAGATATCATGTTAGGAAAATGATAGAATTTATTCAGGAAATTAATAAAGGTATTATAACTGAAGATAAGTTAAATGAATATAAGAAAAAGTTTGACAGTCAAGAAAAATTTAGAATAAAAGAACTAGAATATATCGTTATTATTGTCGATAGATATATAGGATATAATAAACCAGTAATGTTAGCGAGGCTATATCGCGCTTATTTAGATGGTATTTTAAAATGGACAGAATTTTTAGTATATTCTGAAGTAATAGATAGATTCTTAGCAAGTGATTTTAGTACACTAACCAAAAAAGATTTAATTATTTATAATAATGATGATGCCAATGAAGATTCCGTACTAAGGCTTGTCGCTTTAGGGTTAATGAAGGAAACGACTAATAATTCCGTATGGGAGGCAGTAGATAATGAAGTTTTTGTTATTACACAGAGTACAATGGAAAGAGCAAGATTAAAAAACAAGACATACACAAGAACTAATTTTGGAAACATTTTAGTTAATATTTTACAAAGATAAGATTTCAAACTCAAAAAGCATTTTATTTAAGCAGAAAATAGGAAGAAAAATGAGAATTGCAGACCATAGTGTGACCCGTGCCATTCTGGAGCGTCACGGTTTCACTTTTAAAAAATCATTCGGTCAGAATTTCCTGACGGATACCAACATCCTCCAGAAGATTGTGGATACTGCTGAGATTGACAAAAAGGTCAATGTCATCGAAATTGGTCCTGGTATTGGGGCTTTGACAGAATTTTTGGCGGAAAGTGCTGCAGAAGTCATGGCCTTTGAGATTGATGATCGGCTGGTACCGATTTTGGCGGATACTCTGCGCGATTTTGACAATGTGACAGTGGTTAATCAGGATATTCTCAAGGTTGATCTGGCTCAGTACATAGCAGAGTTTAAGAATCCAGACCTGCCTATCAAGGTAGTGGCAAATCTGCCCTACTACATCACGACGCCGATTCTCATGCATTTGATTGAGAGCGGGATTCCTTTTAGTGAGTTTGTCGTTATGATGCAGAGAGAAGTGGCGGATCGGATTTCGGCTCAGCCTAATACCAAGGCTTATGGTAGTTTGTCAATTGCGGTCCAGTATTACATGACGGCCAAGGTTGCCTTTATCGTGCCGAGGACAGTCTTTGTGCCAGCGCCTAATGTAGATTCGGCTATTCTCAAGATGGTGCGCAGAGACCAGCCTGCTGTTGCGGTACAGGACGAGAAATTCTTTTTTAAGATTTCCAAGGCCAGCTTTGTCCACCGTCGGAAGACTCTCTGGAACAATCTGACCAGTCATTTTGGGAAGTCAGAGGAGACTAAAAGCAAACTGACAGCAGCTTTAGAACGAGCTGACTTATCTCCAAGTGTTCGGGGAGAAGCTCTGAGTTTAGAGGAATTTGCTCGCTTGGCAGACGCTTTGAAGTCAGAGGGATTATAAAAAAAATAGAAGTTCTGCTCTATATAGCTGGTCTTCTATTTTGCTAATGAGGTACATATGAAAGTGAAATGTCTGTCTTTGTTTTCTGCCTTGCTCTGGTTTTCGCAATCTTTGCTCCATTACCTTCTACTGCTAGGTCTGCCTCTGGGACGTTTGGTATTTGGCGGCGCTTATATAGTATTTCCTTTATGGTTGCGGCCAGTTAACTTCCTGCTTTTCTTGCTGTGGGCTTTCTTTAGTCTTAGTTATCTATCTTTTGGCGGTTGGCTAAGAAGTAGTTTAAAGTCTTCTGTTTTGAGAAAGATTATCTTAAGCGGAACTGTATTTCTCTTTTTGGCTACTGTTTTCAATTTCTTTGTGACCGCGAGTCTATTAGAGAAATATTTAACAGGGGGACTGACCTTTCTGGCTTTTCTCAGCAGTGTAATTCTACTTCATAATAACAAAAAATCCTATCAATCATGATAGGATTGCTTTTTATGCGGAGGAAGGGATTTGAACCCTCACACCCGTACGGGCACATGCGCCTGAAGCATGCGTGTCTGCCGTTCCACCACCTCCGCTTGAGATTCTATTATAACTTATTTTTGTGAAAATGCCAATAGAGAATATCAGTTTTTTTCACTGTAAGAAAAAAGCAGAAAAATTTCTATTTTTTCTTTACTAAAATAGTTCTATGATATTGCTATTATAGCAAGTATTTGTTACAATTAGATTAATTACTTATTTAGGTAACGAAATAAAAAAGGAGAATGTTATGAAACTGAAAAAATGGCTGCTATTTTTGATGCTGCCCCTTCTGTTTTTGCTGGATTTGAAGCTCTTTACTGCAACTGCTCAAGCAGATGTTTTGAAGAATGCAATCACAGATATTAAAATCTGGGACCACTCTAATGGCCGCGAAGCAACCAAGGTTAACGGTGCTTACAATTTGGTTCAAGGGGGAAATTATCGCTATGAGCTAGTTTTTGATTTGTCTGCTTACGATAACAAGCTCAAGGATGGGGATACCTTTACCTTTACAGTACCGAACGGTGCAACCATTGCTGATGGTACAACTTTTACTCTGACGGATAATGAAACGCAGGTCCAGCTCGGAGCTGCTAAGATGACATCGAATGGTTCAGGTAAGGGCGGTCTGATCACAGTTACTATTCAGAATTTGGCAGATTACAAGGCCAAGACAACTGCTAGTGGAGTAAGAGGAAGTTTCTTCTTTGATTTTCAGGCGACGACAGTAGGCGCTGATCAGGACTGGAATTATAAGCCTGAGGAAACTCAAGGCACGATGAGCCATAAGGTAACCATTAACGAGCGCAAACAAAGCAGTTTTTCAACAGCCGGTGAAAACTACGCTAAGATTGGAGGCGTCATTGCTAAGAAGCCATATAATTCGGCTATTCTCGGCAAGAGCGGTGACTACTCACATAACTGGACTGTTCGTATCAATACTCAGCAAAAGACTTATAATTCTCCGATTGTTATCAAGGATGTCATTCCAGATAGCAGTGCACCTATGCAATTCGTTCCGGAGCAATTTGTCCTTCGCCAAGGGGAGTACACACAGAGTTTATCAAGTATTGCGAATTCTGTTATCTTGAAAGAAGGTCAAGATTATACGGTTGCCTATAATGACACTTATACAGAGTTTACTCTAACCATCAATAACCCAGGCAATCGTGCCTTTATGTTGAACTATATGACAACTTCACCAGCTGATGGTTCTTTGGTATCCAATACGGCTGAGATGGAAGTTGATAATACAAAACTGCCATTCAGAGATGATCGTCCTGGTCAGACGAGCTCTACAGTAGAGCGTAGTAGCCGGATTACAGAAGGCGGTGTTATCACTGCAGATATCAGTAACAGTCTGGTTCTCTACAAACAAGATTCTAAGACTGGTAAAATGCTGGAAGGTGCTGTCTTTAAGGTTACAACTCCTAGTGGTGAAGAGATTACTCTGCCACCAACGGATGCTAACGGTCGGGTTTCTACACAGCCTTTCTCAAGTGAAGAAATCAAGAAAGGCCAATTCACAGTAGAGGAAGTAACAGCTCCGGAAGGCTATGTACTGGACAGTAATCCGATGAAAGTGACTATCAAGGCTGACGGAGCGGTTAAGACAGTCAAGAATACGATGGATCCAAATGCCAGCAAAAAGCTGACAGTCAAGAAAGTTTGGAAAGATGAAAGCAATCAGGATGGCAAGCGTCCAGCTTCTATTGCTGTAGATGTCTATGCCAATGGTCAAAAACTGGCTGATAAGACAGTGACTGTAACTGGTAGTAGTACAGATGCGGAGTGGACAGCTCAGACAACTGATTTACCAATCTTTGATGCAAGTGGTCAAAAAATCACCTATACAATCGGTGAAGATCAGCTTGATGGCTATGAAGCTCCAGAAGTAGATCAGGGAAATCTCTCTGTTACCAATAGTCGTACGCCAGAGAAAATCGCTATCAAAGCCAGCAAGAAATGGGATGATGCCGAGAATCAAGACGGCAAACGTCCTGCCAATGTTGTTGTAAAACTTTATAAAGAAGTTGGCGGTCAGAAATCAGAAGTTGCGAACCGAACTCTGACCGAGGCTGACCAGTGGGCAACCGAGTTCACCAACTTGGACAAATATGAAAAGGGCCAAGAAGTTGTTTATTCTCTGGAAGAAGACGCGGTCCCTCACTATCAATCTCAGGTAACTGGCAATGCTGCTGACGGCTTTGTAGTGACCAACACTTACAAGCCAGAAACCATCAAGATTTCCGGTCAGAAGAAGTGGGAAGATGCGGATAACCAAGATGGCAAGCGTCCAAATGCTGTTAGAGTCAAGATCTTGAAAGGACAAGATATTGTCGATGTGCAGGAAGTGACGGCTGCTAA
Organism: Streptococcus sanguinis; assembly: GCF_020729725.1. Taxonomy (GTDB): domain Bacteria; phylum Bacillota; class Bacilli; order Lactobacillales; family Streptococcaceae; genus Streptococcus; species Streptococcus sanguinis_V. The sequence goes on from NZ_JAJEPA010000021.1 coordinate 231,457, forward strand.
CGGTTGGAAATATGAATCTAATCCTCTTCCTAAGTATGCAGCAGGCCAAGAAATTGCTTATACTGTTGCAGAAGAAGCTGTCTCAGGCTACACGAGCAAAGTGGACGGCTACAATATCACCAACTCTTACACTCCAGAAACGGTCAAGGTTTCCGGTCAGAAGAAATGGGATGATGCGGAAAACCAAGATGGTAAGCGTCCAGCTTCAGTTAAGGTTAAAATTCTGAATGGTGATACGGTTGTGGATGAGCAAAATGTGACTTCCGCTAACGACTGGAAATATGAGTCCAAGGCTTTGCCTAAGTACGCAGCAGGCCAAGAAATCACTTATACTGTAAGTGAGGAAGCTGTTCCAGGTTATACTAGTAAGGTAGAGGGTTACAACATCACTAATTCTTACACTCCTGAGACAACGACTGTGTCTGGCAGCAAGACTTGGGAAGATGGCGATAACCAGGATGGCAAGCGCCCAGCTTCTATCACAGTTAATCTGCTAGCTGACGGTCAAAAAGTCAATACCCAAACAGTCGGTGAGGCAGAAGGCTGGTCTTACAACTTTACTGGCTTGCCAGTCTACAAGGATGGCCAACGAATTACCTATACAGTGACAGAAGAAGCTGTACCGGGTTATTCAACCAATCTCAACGGCTACAATATCACTAACTCTTATACACCAGAGAAGACAGAAATCACTGCCAGCAAGACCTGGAATGACAGCGATAATCAAGACGGCAAGCGTCCAACTAAGATTAGCATTAAGCTGATGAAGACAGTCGGCGGTGTCAAGACAGAAGTCGCTAGCAAGGAAGTGACGGCTGCTGATCAATGGCAAACTAAATTTGAAAATCTGCCAGTTTATGAAAATGGTCAGAAGATTGATTACTCTATCGAGGAAGATGATGTAGCTGGCTATACTAAAGAAATCAAAGATTTCACAGTTACCAACTCTTACACTCCAGAGATGATTAAGATTTCCGGTCAAAAAGTCTGGGATGACGCTGATAACCAAGATGGCAAGCGTCCAGCTTCTGTTAAGGTTAAGGTAAAAAATGGTAATACTGTCGTAGATGAGCTGGAAGTAACAGCTGCTAACAATTGGAAGTTTGAGTCTAAAGCCCTTCCTAAGTATGCAGCAGGTCAAGAGATTGCCTACACTGTCACTGAAAAAGCGGTTGCGGACTATCAAACTAAGATTGATAAGTTCACCATTACTAATTCTTACACTCCTCAAAGTACGGAGTATGCTGTTACGAAGGTCTGGGATGATGCTGATAACCAAGACGGCAAGCGTCCAGCTTCTATCACAGTGCAACTGTATAGCTCAGTAAATGGTGAAGAGCCAGTTGCTGTCGCAGGTAAGACATTAACATTGACAGTTGCTGATAAGGCAGATGCCAACACATGGAAAGCAAGTTTCACTAATCTGCCTCAGTTTGACAAGGGACAGAAGATCACCTACTCCGTCAAAGAGGATGATGCAACAGTAGTCGCTTTGAAAGAAAAAGGTTACAGTCCGAAAGTAGAAGGTCAGACAATCACTAACTCTCATACTCCAGAGCAGGTTAAAGTTTCTGGTCAGAAAGTCTGGGATGATGCAGACGATCAAGACGGCAAACGCCCAACATCTATTACAGTTAAGGTAATGGATGGAAGCACTATTGTTGATACACTTGAAGTAACAGCTGCTAATGGATGGAAGTTTGAATCTAAAGACCTGCCTAAATATAGAAATGGTCAAGAGATTGTCTACACGCTTTCTGAAGTGTCAGTTGCTCAATATGAAACTAAGATTGATAAGTTCACCATTACCAACTCCTATACTCCAGAAACCGTTAAAGTCTCTGGTCAAAAGGTTTGGGATGATGCTAATAATCAAGATGGCAAGCGCCCGGCATCTATCAAGGTCAAGATTTTGGACGGAGATAAGGTGGTAGATGAGCTGGAAGTGACAGCAGCTACTGACTGGAAGTTTGAGTCCAAAGATCTACCTAAGAATAAGAAGGGCAAGAAAATCAACTATACAGTCCTTGAAGAAGTGACAGTTGAGGGTTATAGCAGCAGCCAAGAACAAGCAACAGATGGCAGCTTCACTTTGACTAATAGCTATAAACCAACACAGATTGCTGTTAAGGGAACTGCGGTATGGTCAGATGCTGAAAATCAAGATAAGGTTCGACCTTCTAAGGTTACTGTTCGCCTCTTGGCAGATGGCAAACCAATCAAAGAACTGGTTGTGTCAGAAGAAAATGGTTGGCAGTATGACTTTAGCGGCCTTCCTAAGTACAAGGACGGCAAGGAAATTGTCTATAGCGTTGCGGCTGATCCAGTAGATGGCTACAAGCTTGAGATCAACGGTACTCAGCTGACCTTCAGTCATATCCCTGCTAAGAAAAAGTCTGTTGAAGGAGTGATAACTAATAAGCCAGGCGGTCAAGCTCCGAAAGTCGGAGGAAAAGCTCTTCCTCGTACTGGACAGGAAGAAAATCTCCTTGTTACTATTCTTGGCTTCCTAGCAGCGCTTCTCGCAGGAGGAATGCTGATGGCTAAGGCAAAACGCAGCTAATCAGTTTTGTGACTTACTGAAATTACAGTAAATATCTTATTTGATATAAAAAGCGAACAGGTTCTTTAGAGCTTGTTCGCTTTTTTTATGCCAGTTTCATCCTAGGTATTTTAAAATAGCTGCTTTCTATGAAAAATGAAGCAAACCTTAAGAAATGCCTTCTATGCAAAACAAGCAAGCTAAATCTCGCATTTTTTGTTATAATGAGTGTATTAACTTTTAAGGAGCAATCTTGCAAGGAAAAATCATTAAGGCTCTAGCTGGCTTTTATTATGTAGAGTCGGACGGACAGGTTTATCAAACCAGAGCGCGGGGTAATTTTCGCAAAAAAGGGCAGACACCCTATGTCGGTGATGAAGTCGAATTTTCAGCAGAAAAAGACTCGGAAGGCTATATTTTAAAAATAGCAGAGCGAAAGAACAGTCTCGTGCGACCTCCGATTGTCAACATTGACCAGGCAGTTGTAATCATGAGCGCGAAAGAGCCAGATTTCAATGCCAATCTGTTAGATCGTTTTCTGGTGCTTTTAGAGCATAAGAGGATTCATCCTATTATCTACATCAGCAAGTTAGACCTGCTTGAAGATGAGCAGAGCTTGGATGTCTATGTACAGGCCTATCAGTCCATCGGCTATGAGGTCATTAAAACCACTGAGGAGTTGCTGCCACGACTAGCAGGGAAAATCACTGTTTTCATGGGACAGACTGGGGTTGGAAAATCCACTCTGCTCAATAAAATTGCCCCAGACCTGCAGCTAGAAACAGGAGAGATTTCTGAAAGTCTTGGCCGCGGCCGTCATACGACGAGGGCTGTCAGTTTTTACAATCTAAACGGTGGGAAGATTGCTGATACACCAGGATTTTCGTCCTTGGATTACGAGGTGACTACAGCTGAAGATCTCAATCAAGCTTTTCCAGAGATTGCTGAGGTCAGCCAGTCCTGTAAGTTTCGTACTTGCACTCATACTCACGAGCCAGCTTGTGCCGTTAAGCCAGCAGTTGAGGCCGGCCAGATAGCTTCATTCCGCTTTGATAATTACCTGCAATTTCTCAGCGAGATTGAAAATCGTCGGGAGACCTATAAAAAAGTTGCCAAAAAAAATTCTAAATAAGGAGAAGAACTATGACTTCATTCAAAATTGCCCCTTCAATCTTAAGTGCAGACTATGCTAATTTTGAATCAGAACTGAAAAAGTTAGAAGCAACAGGCGCTGAGTATGCCCATATTGATATTATGGATGGTCATTTTGTACCCAATATCAGCTTTGGGGCTGGGGTTGTTGCCAGTATGCGTCCTCACAGCAAGCTAGTCTTTGACTGCCATTTGATGGTTTCCAATCCTGAGCACCATATCGAAGAATTTGCTCGTGCCGGTGCAGATATTATCAGCATTCATGCTGAAGCGACACCACATATCCACGGAGCGCTGCAGAAGATTCGGGCAGCAGGAGTCAAGCCTAGTGTAGTGATTAATCCGGGAACACCAGTTGAAGCAGTCAAAAACGTTTTGAATTTGGTTGATCAAGTCCTTGTGATGACAGTGAATCCAGGCTTTGGCGGTCAGGCTTTTCTGCCAGAAACCATGGATAAGATTCGTGAATTGGTTGTCTTGCGTGAAGTCAATCAGCTGAATTTTGATATTGAAGTGGATGGCGGTATTGACGATAAGACCATTGGGATTGCTAAAGAAGCTGGTGCCAATGTCTTCGTAGCTGGCAGCTATGTCTTTAAGGGTGATGTCAATCATCAAGTTCAGACTTTACGGGATGCCCTGTATGACTAAGGTTGCACTATTTGCTGGCGGGAACTTGGAGCATTTTAGCTTAGATTTTGATGTTTTAGTTGGAGTAGACCGTGGAAGCCTCTTTCTGCTTGAGCAGGGAGTTTGTCCTGACTTGGCTGTCGGGGATTTTGACTCTGTGACCGAGGAAGAATTGCTGCGCATAAAAGATAGTGCCAAGGAAGTCATTCAGGCCCATCCTGAAAAGGATGATACAGACTTGGAGTTAGCTGTTCTGGCTTGTTTTGAGCGGTATCCAGATGCTTTTCTGACCATTTTTGGAGCCTTTGGCGGCCGTCTGGATCATGCCTTGGCCAATGTTTTCCTGCCCAGTAATGAAAAAATTGCACCTTATATGGAAAAGATTTTTCTGGAAGATGAGCAGAATTTGCTGACCTATGTTCCTAAGGGGTGTCATGAAATCAAACCGGTAGCTGACATGCGCTATCTAGCCTTTCTGCCGTCAGATGATGCTGCCTTAACGATTGAGGGCGCCAAATATCCGCTCAATAAAGATAACTTTTTTTTCAAAAAAGTGTATGCTTCTAACGAATTTATAGGTAAGCCCATTTATTTGGACTTTGATAGCGGCTATACAGTCGTCATTTACAGCAAAGACAGGAGCTGATATGGAGTTTATAATCATCCTCATTCTTTTGGGAAATCTAGTGCTGACCTTTTTCCTATGGCAAAAGCTTAGTCAGCAGACCGAGACGCTAAAGCAAGTCTTGGAAAATCAGGCGGATCATCTATCGGATCAGTTGGACTATCGCTTGGAGCAGGAAAGTCAGAAAAAACAAACAGCTCAGAAAGAGCTGGAATTAGCTCTGGGAGACCGCTTGAGCGAGGTCAGGACAGATTTGCACCGCAACTTGACAGAGCTGCGCTTGGAAATCAGCGATAACCTGACCAAGAATCGGGATAAAACTGACGAGCGTATGCGGCAAATCCAAGAGTCCAATGAAACTCGTCTAGAGCAGATGCGGCAGACCGTTGAAGAAAAATTGGAAAAAACACTTCAGACTCGTCTTCAGACCTCTTTTGAAACCGTCTCTAAGCAGTTGGAGTCTGTCAATCGCGGTCTGGGAGAAATGCAGAGTGTTGCTCGAGATGTCGGCACGCTGAATAAGGTCTTATCCAACACCAAGACACGAGGGATTCTAGGGGAACTGCAGCTGGGGCAGATTATTGAGGACATCATGACGGCCAGTCAGTATGAGCGAGAGTTTGTGACAGTGGCCGGCTCCAGTGAGCGTGTCGAATATGCTATTAAACTGCCGGGACAGACGGAGCATGAATATGTCTATCTGCCCATTGATTCTAAGTTCCCTCTGGCTGATTACTACCGTTTGGAAGATGCTTATGAGTCTGGCAGTAAGGAAGAGATTGAGTTCTACCGCAAGTCTCTCTTAGCAAGTGTCAAGCGCTTTGCCAAGGATATTAAGAGTAAATATCTGGCACCGCCGGCTACGACCAATTTTGGAATTATGTTTCTGCCAACGGAAGGTCTCTATTCGGAAGTTGTCCGCAATCCAGCCTTTTTTGACAGTTTGCGACGGGAGGAGCAGATTGTGGTGGCGGGTCCGTCGACCCTTTCTGCCTTGCTTAATTCACTGTCTGTCGGATTTAAAACGCTCAATATCCAAAAAAGTGCGGACGACATCAGCAAGGTTCTGGGCTCAGTCAAATCCGAGTTTAACAAGTTCGGTGGCATTCTGACCAAGGCACAAAAACACTTGCAACATGCTTCGGGTAACATTGATGAACTCTTAACCCGGCGGACAGGAGCTATCGAAAGAACCTTACGCCATATTGAGCTGTCTGATCGAGACCTCGATTTGAACTTACTTGATTTTTCAGAAGAAAGGGAAAACAATGAAGATTAATCAAATGAAAAAAGATGAACTGTTTGAAGGTTTCTATCTGATCAAGTCAGCAGAAGTCCGTCAGACAAGGGCTGGAAAAAATTATCTGGCCTTTACGTTCCAAGATGATACAGGGGTAATTGAAGGCAAACTCTGGGATGCTCAGCCACATAATGTTGAAGAATTCACTGCTGGCAAGGTCGTGCACATGCAAGGCCGACGAGAAGTCTACAATAACACACCCCAGGTAAATCAACTGACCCTGCGTCTTCCTAAGGCTGGAGAGCCCAATGATCCAGCGGATTTCAAGGAAAAACCGCCAGTTGACCAGAAAGAAATTCGAGACTATTTATCTCAGATGATTTTTAAGATTGAGAATTCGGTCTGGCAGCGCGTGGTCCGCTCGCTTTATAGCAAGTACGACAAGGAGTTTTATTCTTATCCAGCTGCCAAGACCAATCACCATGCTTTTGAGTCTGGTCTGGCCTTTCACACCGCTACTATGGTCAAGCTGGCCGATGCTATCGGAGACATTTATCCTCAGCTTAATAAAAGCTTGCTCTTTGCTGGGATCATGCTTCATGACTTGGCCAAGGTTATTGAACTCACTGGTCCGGAAAATACAGAGTACACTGTGCGAGGCAATCTGATTGGGCACATTGCTTTGATTGATGAAGAGTTGACCAAGACCCTGATGGAGCTGAAAATTGACGATAGTAAGGAAGAGGTTATTGTCCTGCGCCATGTCCTTCTCAGCCACCACGGTCTCTTGGAATATGGCAGTCCTGTACGGCCTAAGATTATGGAGGCAGAAATTCTGCACATGATTGATAATCTGGATGCGGAGATGATGATGATGACTGCTGCCTTAGGACTTGTTGATCCAGGTGAAATGAGCAATAAAATATTCGCTCTTGAAGGCCGTTCTTTCTACAAACCAAAACTTGAACAGTAAAATACGAAAAATGGACATTACTTGGAAAAGAATGTTCGTTTTTTTGTTTCTGTTATGGTATAATGAATAAAATAACTTTAATTGGTGAAAAAATGAAATTAAGAAGAAGTGAGCGTATGGTGGTTATTTCTAATTATTTGATTAACCATCCTTATGAATTAACGAGCTTAAATACATTTGCAGAAAAATATGAATCTGCCAAATCTTCTATTTCAGAAGATATTGTCATTATTAAGCGTGCATTTGAAGAGATTGAAATTGGGACTATCGAAACGATTACTGGTGCTGGTGGAGGAGTCATTTTTAGCCCATCCATCTCCGATACAGAATCTAAGACCATTGTACAAGGTCTTTGTGATCAGCTGTCTGAAAGCAATCGGATTCTTCCGGGGGGCTACATTTACCTATCTGATCTGCTCAGCACTCCATCCATTTTGAATAATATCGGCCGAATCATTGCCAAAAGTTTTAAGGATCAACAGATTGATGCGGTCATGACGGTTGCGACTAAGGGTGTTCCTTTGGCCAATGCAGTAGCCAATGTACTTAATGTACCTTTTGTCATCGTTCGTCGGGATTTAAAGATTACAGAAGGGTCAACGGTCAGTGTCAACTACGTATCAGGCTCCAGCGGAGATCGTATCGAAAAGATGTTCTTGTCCAAGCGCAGTCTCAAGGCCGGCAGCCGCGTCTTGATTGTGGATGACTTCCTCAAAGGCGGGGGGACCATTACAGGGATGATTAGCCTCTTATCTGAGTTTGACTCTGAGTTGGCAGGTGTAGCTGTCTTTGCGGACAACGCGCAGGCCAATCGCGATTATCTGGACTATAAATCGCTCTTGAAAGTGACCAATATTGATGTCAAGGCGAATACCATTGATGTGGAAATTGGAAATATTTTTGATTAGGGAAAAGGGCGGAGATTATAGATGAAAACAGTTTTAGAAAAGTTTGACCACAGTCCGCTGTGGATTCGTTTAGGAGTATTGTCGATTTTATTTGGGATTCTGATTACTGGCATGGTTTTTGTGCAGGGGCAGTCTAATACCAATAGGAATTCAGTTAGTTCGGCTGCCAGCATCGCATCAAGCAGCTCTTCCTTACAACTGTCTTCTGCTCAAAAAGAAGCACAGGAAAAAGAAATTCAGGAAGAGGAGCAAGCAGTTCAGGGCGCAGAAGAAGCCGTTAAACAGCTTGAAACCATGCAAACTTTGGAAGATTTGCAGCTGGCTAAGACTGCAGTAGAGAAGGTTAAGGATGCAGCGACGAAAGCTAGATTCCAAAGCCGTATTCAGGCGATATCAGTCTTGATTGATCCGGAAGCAGCCCAGACAGCTATTTCTGAAAATCCAGCTGCTGTATCAGAAGAAGCAGTGGCTCAGCCGCAGCAATAAGTTAGCAGCAATCTAATAAGCAGAGATAAGCTTAAAATAGAAAAAATGTATTGACAGAAAAGTATCGTCGTGCTATAATGATAGACGGTACTTTTTACTTTTGGTCTCTCAAAAGTGTACAGAGACGTGCTGACAAATGTTGCAAAAGTACACGCAGATGGTAGCTGTCACCAAGTGTATCATCACCAAAATTAAAAAAATACAGGAGAATGTAGATGCCTACAATTAACCAATTGGTTCGCAAACCGCGTAAATCAAAAGTAGAAAAATCTAAATCACCAGCTTTGAACGTTGGTTACAACAGCCATAAAAAAGTTCAAACAAACGTATCTTCACCACAAAAACGTGGAGTTGCAACCCGTGTCGGAACTATGACACCTAAGAAACCAAACTCTGCCCTTCGTAAATTTGCCCGTGTACGTCTGAGCAACCTGATTGAAGTTACAGCTTACATCCCAGGTATCGGACACAACCTGCAAGAGCACAGTGTTGTGCTTCTTCGTGGTGGACGTGTAAAAGACCTTCCAGGGGTACGTTACCATATCGTCCGCGGTGCACTTGATACAGCAGGTGTTACTGATCGTAAACAAGGCCGTTCTAAATACGGTACTAAAAAACCAAAAGCATAAGGAAAGGGGAGAAAGATAAATGAGTCGTAAAAACCAAGCGCCTAAGCGCGAAGTATTGCCAGATCCGCTTTACAATTCAAAATTAGTTACTCGTCTTATCAACCGCGTTATGCTTGATGGTAAGCGTGGTACAGCGGCTTCTATCGTTTACGGAGCTTTTGACCAAATCAAAGAAGCAACTGGAAACGATGCGCTGGAAGTATTTGAAACAGCTATGGAAAACATCATGCCTGTACTTGAAGTTCGTGCTCGCCGTGTCGGTGGTTCAAACTACCAAGTTCCGGTTGAAGTTCGTCCAGAACGTCGTACAACACTTGGACTTCGCTGGTTGGTAACTATTGCTCGTCAACGTGGTGAGCACACAATGGTTGACCGCCTTGCAAAAGAAATCTTGGATGCATCTAACAACACTGGTGCAGCTGTTAAGAAACGTGAAGACACTCACCGTATGGCAGAAGCTAACCGTGCCTTCGCACACTTCCGTTGGTAAGAATAAGATACTAAGGGCGTTGAAAAAGCGACTAAAAATTAGGAAGCTTGACGCGGAATCAAAGATTCTAGGAAAGCTTATCTATTTGCCGAGCTTTTAGCCCGAGGTCAATTCAACTTATCTACAAGTTGAAACCAACAAAACAAGATAAACATTGAGAACGGGTAGGTCCTGCCTATCCGTTTTTGCTAAATAATGTTATAATAAATTGTAAAATAAATTAATAGGAGAAATAACCAAATGGCTCGCGAATTTTCACTTGAAAAAACTCGTAATATCGGTATCATGGCCCACGTCGATGCTGGTAAAACAACAACAACTGAGCGTATTCTTTACTACACTGGTAAAATCCACAAAATCGGTGAAACTCACGAAGGTGCGTCACAAATGGACTGGATGGAGCAAGAGCAAGAGCGTGGTATCACTATCACATCTGCTGCGACAACAGCCCAATGGAACAACCACCGCGTAAACATCATCGACACACCGGGACACGTGGACTTCACAATCGAAGTACAACGTTCTCTTCGTGTCTTGGACGGTGCGGTAACCGTTCTTGACTCACAATCAGGTGTTGAGCCTCAAACTGAAACAGTTTGGCGCCAAGCAACTGAGTACGGAGTTCCTCGTATCGTATTTGCTAACAAGATGGACAAGATTGGTGCTGACTTCCTTTACTCAGTAAGCACTTTGCATGATCGTCTTCAAGCAAACGCTCATCCAATCCAATTGCCAATTGGTTCAGAAGATGACTTCCGCGGAATTATCGACTTGATCAAGATGAAGGCTGAAATCTATACTAACGACCTTGGTACAGATATTTTGGAAGAAGATATCCCAGCTGAATACCTTGAGCAAGCGCAAGAATACCGTGAAAAATTGGTGGAAGCAGTTGCTGAAACTGATGAAGAATTGATGATGAAATACCTTGAAGGTGAAGAAATCACAAATGAAGAATTGAAAGCTGCTATCCGTAAAGCGACTATCAACGTTGAATTCTTCCCAGTATTGTGTGGTTCTGCCTTCAAGAACAAGGGTGTTCAGTTGATGCTTGATGCAGTTATCGACTACCTTCCAAGCCCACTTGACATCCCAGCAATCAAAGGTATCAACCCAGATACAGAAGAAGAAGAAACTCGTCCTGCATCTGATGAAGAGCCATTTGCAGCTCTTGCCTTCAAGATCATGACTGACCCATTCGTAGGTCGTTTGACTTTCTTCCGTGTTTACTCAGGTGTCCTGAACAGCGGTTCATACGTATTGAACACTTCTAAAGGTAAACGTGAGCGTATCGGACGTATCCTGCAAATGCACGCTAACAGCCGTAATGAAATTGAAACTGTTTATGCGGGTGATATCGCTGCTGCCGTAGGTTTGAAAGATACAACTACTGGTGACTCATTGACAGATGAAAAAGCTAAAATCATCCTTGAGTCTATCAACGTTCCAGAACCAGTTATCCAGCTGATGGTTGAGCCTAAGTCTAAGGCTGACCAAGACAAGATGGGTATTGCTCTGCAAAAACTGGCTGAAGAAGATCCAACATTCCGTGTTGAAACAAACGTTGAAACTGGTGAAACAGTTATCTCTGGTATGGGTGAGCTTCACTTGGATGTCCTTGTTGACCGTATGCGTCGTGAGTTCAAGGTTGAAGCTAATGTAGGTGCACCTCAAGTATCTTACCGTGAAACATTCCGTGCTCCTACTCAAGCTCGTGGATTCTTCAAACGCCAATCTGGTGGTAAAGGTCAATTCGGTGACGTTTGGATCGAATTTACACCAAATGAAGAAGGAAAAGGCTTCGAGTTTGAAAATGCTATCGTCGGTGGTGTGGTTCCACGTGAATTCATCCCAGCGGTAGAAAAAGGTTTGGTTGAGTCAATGGCGAACGGTGTCCTTGCTGGTTACCCAATCGTTGACGTGAAAGCTAAACTTTATGATGGTTCATACCACGATGTCGACTCATCTGAAACAGCCTTCAAGGTTGCGGCATCACTTGCTTTGAAAGAAGCTGCTAAGACTGCACAACCAGCTATCCTTGAGCCAATGATGTTGGTAACAATCACTGTTCCTGAAGAAAACCTTGGTGATGTTATGGGTCACGTAACAGCTCGTCGTGGACGTGTTGATGGTATGGAAGCTCATGGTAACAGCCAAATCGTTCGTGCCTATGTTCCACTTGCTGAAATGTTTGGTTATGCAACAGTTCTTCGTTCAGCATCACAAGGACGCGGTACTTTCATGATGGTATTTGACCACTACGAAGATGTACCTAAGTCAGTACAAGAAGAAATCATTAAGAAAAACAAAGGTGAAGCTTAAGCTTTGAGCAAACCTTGGCACTCGTGTTCGCGGGTGCTTTTTCTATTTTTTAGAGAACCGACCCTTCAATAAAAAGGGGAAATAATTGATCAAATGAATCTGAATTTATAATTTCTATTCTGTTTTGTAAGTTGTATTTCTACATTTTCAAAAGATACTGCTTTGCTTTTTCAAATCAATGAAAGCCGAAATGAAAGTTAGTGAAAGAATTCATAATACTTGTTAATAACAATGAAATCAGTTGCATTTTACCTCAATTAAGTATATAATAGAAATGTTGAAAGGTGATTTGTAGCAACTCAAGTTACTCTTTTCACATAAAAATTTTTTGATTTTCATAAGGAGGAAATCACGAATGGTAGTTAAAGTTGGTATTAACGGTTTCGGTCGTATCGGTCGTCTTGCTTTCCGTCGTATCCAAAACGTAGAAGGTGTTGAAGTTACTCGCATCAACGACCTTACAGATCCAGTAATGCTTGCACACCTGTTGAAATACGACACAACTCAAGGTCGTTTCGATGGTACTGTTGAAGTTAAAGAAGGTGGATTCGAAGTTAACGGTAAATTCGTTAAAGTTTCTGCTGAACGTGACCCAGAACAAATTGACTGGGCAACTGACGGTGTAGAAATCGTTCTTGAAGCAACTGGTTTCTTTGCTAAGAAAGATGCTGCTGAAAAACACCTTAAAGGTGGTGCTAAGAAAGTTGTTATCACTGCTCCTGGTGGAAATGATGTTAAAACAATTGTATTTAACACTAACCACGACATTCTTGATGGTACTGAAACAGTTATCTCAGGTGCTTCATGTACTACAAACTGCTTGGCTCCAATGGCTAAAGCACTTCAAGACAACTTCGGTGTTGTTGAAGGTTTGATGACTACTATCCACGCTTACACTGGTGACCAAATGATCCTTGACGGACCACACCGTGGTGGTGACCTTCGTCGTGCTCGCGCTGGTGCTGCAAACATCGTTCCTAACTCAACTGGTGCTGCTAAAGCTATCGGTTTGGTTATCCCAGAATTGAACGGTAAATTGGACGGATCTGCACAACGCGTTCCAACTCCAACTGGATCAGTTACTGAATTGGTTGCTGTTCTTGAAAAGAACGTAACAGTTGATGAAGTAAACGCAGCTATGAAAGCAGCAGCTAACGAATCATACGGTTATACAGAAGATCCAATCGTATCTTCAGATATCGTAGGTATGGCTTACGGTTCATTGTTCGACGCAACTCAAACTAAAGTTCTTGATGTTGACGGCAAACAATTGGTTAAAGTTGTATCATGGTACGACAACGAAATGTCATACACTGCACAACTTGTACGTACTCTTGAATACTTCGCGAAAATCGCTAAATAATTCAATGGTAAAAGAAAGAGGCTCATTTGAGTCTCTTTTTCTGTATGCTGTTTTGCGATAATTATCAGAGACAGGGCTATGGGAATGTATAGGTCTATTCTCTAATTTTTATTAGTCCCATAGAAAGTCAGTTTTGTCACATCTGTCCATTTTTTTAAATGCTTAAAGGGGCTGTTTTGTGGTAAGAGAAGCTAAGCATACTTTTCTTAAAGAAAACTATACCAATTTTATACTTGACAAACGAAAAAACTGTGTGTATACTATCTTTGTTGAAATTATTTAACTTCAAGCATACTATACCAATTTTTAATAAGAAGGGCTGGTTTCTAAAATATAGGAAATCAGAAGTAATGTTATGTGTGGAATTGTCGGAGTTGTCGGAAATCGCAATGCAACTGATATCTTGATGCAGGGCTTGGAAAAGCTGGAATACCGTGGTTATGACTCGGCTGGAATTTTTGTAACAACAGGGAAAACTTCTAGTCTGGTCAAGTCTGTCGGTCGTATCGCTGATCTACATGCTAAAATTGGCATTGATGTCGCTGGGACTACTGGTATTGGACATACTCGTTGGGCTACTCATGGAAAACCTAGTGAAAATAATGCCCATCCTCATACTTCACAGACAGGCCGTTTTGTCTTGGTTCACAACGGTGTGATTGAGAACTACCTTGATATAAAGAATACTTACTTAGCTGATCATGACTTCAAGGGTCAGACAGATACGGAGATTGTTGTGCACCTGATTGGCAAATTCGCTGAAGAAGAAGGCTTGTCTGTTTTAGAAGCCTTTAAAAAAGCTCTCCACATTATCCGTGGTTCTTATGCCTTTGCTTTGGTGGATTCAGAAGATGCAGATGTTATCTATGTTGCTAAAAATAAATCTCCTCTTCTAGTTGGACTGGGTGATGGCTACAATATGGTCTGCTCAGATGCCATGGCCATGATTCGCGAGACAAATCAGTTTATGGAAATTCATGATCAAGAGCTGGTTATTGTCCGTAAAGACAGTGTGGAAGTACAGGATTATGATGGGAATATTCTGGAGCGTGAAAGCTATACAGCTGAGCTAGATCTGTCCGATATCGGTAAGGGAACTTATCCATACTATATGCTCAAGGAAATCGATGAGCAGCCAACTGTGATGCGTAAGCTAATCAACACATACTCTAATGAGAATCAACAGATGGTCGTGGATCCTGAGATTGTTAAAACGGTTCAGGAAGCTGATCGAATTTATATCATTGCAGCTGGAACTTCTTATAATGCAGGCTATGCTTCTAAAACGATGCTAGAAGAATTAACTGATACACCTGTGGAGCTAGGAATTGCCTCTGAATGGGGATATGCTATGCCACTTTTGAGTAAAAAACCATTGTTTATTTTGCTCAGTCAATCTGGTGAAACTGCTGATAGCCGTCAAGTTTTAGTTAAAGCTAATGAAATGGGAATTCCAAGCTTGACTGTGACTAATGTTCCAGGTTCTACGCTTTCTCGTGAAGCAACTTATACTATGTTATTGCATGCCGGTCCAGAAATTGCCGTAGCTTCAACGAAGGCTTATACGGGACAAGTAGCGACTCTGGCATTTCTTGCTAAAGCAGTTGGAGAAGCCAATGGTAATGAAAAAGCAAAAAATTTCGATTTAGTGCGTGAACTTTCAATTGTAGCTCAGTCTATTGAGTCGACTCTTTCTGAAAAAGAGTTAATTGAAGAAAAGGTTCGTGGACTCTTGGAAACGACACGTAATGCTTTCTATATCGGGCGCGGTCAAGACTATTATGTAGTTATGGAAGCTAGCCTCAAGCTTAAGGAAATTTCTTATATTCAATGTGAAGGTTTTGCGGCTGGAGAGCTCAAACATGGAACCATCTCTTTAATAGAAGATGGTACACCTGTTATTGCGTTGATTTCTGACAATCCAACCGTTGCTTCTCATACTCGTGGGAATGTTTCTGAAGTAGTAGCACGTGGTGCTAATGTTCTGACTATTGTGGAAGAAGGAATAGAAAAAGAAGGGGATGATATTATTGTCAACAAAGTTCATCCATATCTATCTAGTATTTCTATGGTTATTCCTACTCAATTGATTGCTTACTACGCTTCACTTCACCGTGGACTAGATGTAGATAAGCCGCGCAATTTGGCTAAGGCCGTTACAGTTGAATAATAAATAGATGAACAATAGGCGTAAGACTAGGAGGGTTATCTCTTAGATTTTACAGCCTATTTTTTATAACTCATAATTTGAATTTTTGATGCGATTTTCAGTACATTTTATATTGTTATATGGCAAAATAAAGAGAATTTTGTGACAAAAGTTGATTTTTTGGCACAAAATCTGTGACAAAGCTTTAGTTTTAAGCGTTTTCATTTTTGTATATACTAGAATTAAAGAAAAGGAGGAAAATCCTAATGGAAGAAAAAGTATCTTTGAAAGTTAGAGTTCAAAAACTGGGAACATCACTTTCAAACATGGTTATGCCCAATATTGGGGCTTTTATTGCTTGGGGAGTGTTAACTGCCCTCTTTATTCCTGATGGCTATCTACCAAATGAGCAATTGGCTGCTATTGTTAGTCCTATGTTGACTTATCTATTGCCGACTCTAATTGGTTACACGGGCGGTTATGTAATTCATGGACAACGTGGTGCCGTCGTAGGGGCTATTGCTACTGTTGGTGCGATCACAGGTTCTAGTGTTCCTATGTTTATCGGAGCTATGGTAATGGGGCCACTGGGAGGCTGGGCTATCAAGAAATTTGATGAGAAGTTCCAGGAAAAAATTCGTCCTGGCTTTGAAATGTTAGTTAATAACTTTTCAGCTGGTCTAGTTGGTTTTGCATTACTGCTTTTGGCTTTCTACGCAATCGGTCCAGTGGTATCGACTCTTACTGGAGCTGTTGGAAATGGTGTTGAGGCTATTGTCAATGCTAAACTTCTACCTTTGGCAAACATTATCATCGAACCAGCAAAGGTACTTTTCCTTAACAATGCTCTTAATCATGGAATCTTTACACCTCTAGGAGCTGAGCAAGTATCTCAAGCTGGTAAATCTGTTCTCTTCCTCTTAGAGGCTAATCCTGGACCAGGTCTGGGTATTCTCTTGGCTTACGCCTTGTTTGGTAAGGGTTCTGCGAAATCTTCTTCTTGGGGAGCAATGGTTATCCATTTCTTCGGTGGTATCCATGAAATATACTTCCCTTATGTTATGATGAAGCCAATTCTTTTCCTAGCTGCGATTGCTGGAGGTGTATCAGGTACCTTTACATTCCAATTTTTAGATGCTGGTCTTAAATCTCCAGCTTCTCCAGGATCTATCATTGCGATTATGGCTATGGCTCCAAAAGGTATGTGGCCTCATCTTAATGTCCTGCTTGGGGTATTAGTGGGAGCAATTGTCTCTTTCCTTGTAGCAGCTCTTATCCTACGTGCAGATAAGTCGACTGATGATTCGTTAGAAGCTGCTCAAGCTGCTACTCAAGCTGCAAAGGCTAAATCTAAGGGGCAAGTAGTTCCAGTTGCTGTAGATACAAACATTTCAAGAGATTCAGTAGAGAAAATTATTTTTGCTTGTGATGCTGGCATGGGAAGCTCTGCGATGGGAGCTAGTATTCTCCGTGATAAGGTTAAAAAAGCAGGTCTGGGAATTCCAGTATCTAATCAGGCCATCTCAAACTTGGTTGATACACCAAAAACATTAATTGTTACTCAGGAAGAACTGACACCAAGGGCTAAAGGCAAGAGTCCAAGTGCTATTCATGTTTCTGTTGATAATTTCTTAGCGTCCCCTCGTTATGATGAAATTGTAGCTTCATTAACAGGAGCTTCTCCAATAGCAGAAATTGAAGGAGATATACCAACTTCAGCACCAGTAGATAGTCAGGAAATTGACCTTAACCATATTGATGCTGTAGTAGTTGCTTATGGTAAAGCACAAGGATCTGCAACTATGGGCTGTGAAACGATTCGGGCTATCTTTAGAAACAAGAATATTCGTATTCCAGTTTCTACTGCCAAAATTTCAGAATTAGGTGAATTTAATTCTAAAAACATAATGATTGTAACAACTATTGCTTTACAGGCAGAAGTGCAACAAGCAGCACCGAATTCTCAATTTCTTATTGTGGATAGTTTAGTAACAACACCAGAATATGATAAAATGGTTGCTAGAATGTATAAATAGAACTAGAGGTTTCTAAATTACGAATGCTATTAACCAAACGAGAAGAACAATTATTGAAGGCTTTCCTACATGTAGGGAAGCTTTCAATACAAGACATGACTGAAATCTTACAGGTCTCATCTAGAACAATTTATCGGACTTTATCAGATTTGACAGATAGCATAGAGCAATATGGGATTGAAATAACGAAGCATGGGAAATACTATATTTTGACTGGAGAACTGGACGATCTACCGACAGAACTTGAAGTGTTAGTTGAGTATAGTCCCCAAGAAAGACAAGAGTTGATTACCTATCGCCTTCTGACTGAGAATGGTTTTGTCACCAATGAAGCCTTGCAAGAGTGCACGAAAGTCAGTAATGTAACTATTATTCAGGATATTTCAGATATAGATAAGCGTCTTTTAGACTTTGATCTGAAAATTGAACGGCAAAAGGGTTATCGGATTTCTGGTGATTCAGTTAGTAAGAGAAGATTTTTGGCTATTTTACTGACAAACTGTATCTCAGTGTCAGATTTTTCAACCAGCAATTTTGGAAGCTTTGATATTTTAGAAGCAGACAGAACTCGGCTGGCCAGTCAGATTGTTAATAAGCAACTGTCAGGTTTTCCAGATATGGATGCTAGGATGAAGATGTTTTTTGCAATCTTGTTATCTCTTATAGGTCAGGAGCAAAACATTGAAAATTTGCCTAATACTAGTAAGCAAGCTTTGGAGATTTCTCAAAAAATTTTTCAAGCTTACTCTAAGCAGACTGAGCAATTTTATAGTATTCAGGAAATTATCTATTTTGCGAGCATCTTGGATGAATTAATCATTAAACGTCAGGAAAACCCGCTCTTTACGGAGAAATTTGATGGTGAATTTTTCTACAATATTTCAAATCTGATTGATACGGTTTCCATGTACACCAAGATTGACTTTTTTAAGGACAAGGTTTTATTCAATTTTCTTTTCCATCATATTCGGCTCAGTTTAGGCGTCCCTATTCTTTTTCAGGGTGAAAATTTACCAGAATCTGTCCAGCTTTTAGTTGAAAGAAATAAATTTCTTTATACAGTCATCAGTCTTTTGGTGAATGATATTTTTCCGAAATACCTTCATACAGAGTATGAGTATGGCATGATTGCCCTACATTTTATCTCTAGCTTAGGTCGCAGTCCAGAGATTTATCCAGTCCGTATTTTGCTTTTAACGGACGAACGTCGGGTCACTAGAGATTTATTAGTCAGTAAAATTAAGAGTGTTGCTCCTTTCGTAGAGTGGATAGATATTCAGTCTCTAGCAGACTATCATAGTATTGATCTCAGTCAGTATGATTATATTTTATCTACCAAGCCACTGGCTAATCAGGAAATTGATGTAATTTCTAGTTTTCCAACCGTCAAAGAATTGCTTGAACTGCAGGAACGGCTTCAGTATGTACAGGCACATCGCACGATTGTCGCGCGTGATGCTATCGCTCCGGAGAAAAGTTATGACTTGCAAGATTATTTGATATCTAGCAGTCAGCTTTTGAGTCAATTTGAGCTGGTACAATTGGAGAATGAGCAATCATTTGAGCGCACGGTAGAACAAATCATCCAATATCAGAAGAATGTGAGTGACTGTGATTATCTAACAAGAAAATTATTATCACACTTCCATAATAGTCCTATGGCTATTCCTAATACTGGTCTGGTACTTTTACATAGTCAGTCTAGCAAGGTAACAACAAATAGTTTTACTATGTTTGAACTCAAACTACCTATCTCCGCATTGTCAATGAAACGAGAGGAAGAAGAGGTCAAAAGGTGTCTGCTAATGCTTATGTCTAAGGAGGCTAGCGAGGAAGTGAGAGATTTAATGACAGCTATCAGTCAGTCGATTATTGAAAATCATCTTTATACAGAGATTTACAAGACGGGAAATCAATCCATTATTTATCAGATGCTAAATACTATTTTTAACGAAAAAATTAAGAAATTGGAGAACTAACATGAAACTTGAAAAACATTTGATTAAGCTTAATAAACAATTTTCTAACAAGGAGGAAGCTATCCGTTATTGTGGGCAAGTTCTTTATGAGGGTGGATATGTTAATGAAGACTATATTGAAGCCATGATTGAACGTGATAAAGAGCTGTCTGTTTATATGGGTAACTTTATCGCCATACCGCATGGAACAGATGCAGCAAAAAAGGATGTCCTCAAGTCTGGCATAACAGTCGTTCAAGTCCCAAGAGGGGTTGATTTTGGGAATGAATCTAGCCCTCAAGTGGCAACAGTTCTTTTTGGTATTGCTGGTATTGGTAATGAACACTTAGAAATTATTCAGAAAATTTCTATCTTCTGTGCAGATGTAGATAATGTTCTTAAATTAGCAGATGCTCAGTCAGAAGAGGAAGTATTGCGCTTACTTGATGCTGTTGAATAATCGAATTTCTTCATTTATCATCTAGTATATATGTCCCTCAAACAAGAAAAGGAGAAATTCAATGAAACATGCTGTTCATTTTGGTGCCGGCAATATCGGTCGAGGTTTTATAGGCGAAATTCTATTCAAAAATGGTTTTCATATTGATTTTGTGGATGTCAATAATCAGATAATTCATGCTCTAAATGAAAAGAGCAAGTATGAAATTGAAATTGCTCAGGAAGGACAGCCCCGCATAGAGATAGCTAATGTGGCTGGCATTAATAGTAAGGAACATCCTGAGCAAGTTATTGAAGCGATTCAAAAGGCGGATATCATTACTACTGCAATCGGACCTAATATACTCCCTTTTATCGCTGAACTTCTAGCTAAGGGAATCGAAGCTCGACGGGCTGCAGGAAATACGCAAGCATTGGATGTTATGGCCTGTGAAAATATGATTGGAGGATCTCAATTTCTCTATCAAGAAGTCAAGAAATATTTAAGTCCGGAAGGGTTGACATTTGCTGAGAACTATATAGGTTTTCCAAATGCTGCAGTAGACAGGATTGTTCCAGCACAAAGTCACGAAGATCCTCTTTTTGTTGTTGTCGAGCCCTTTAATGAATGGGTCGTGGAAACCAAGCGTCTTAAAAATCTAAATTTACGTCTAGAAGATGTTCATTATGAAGAAGATTTGGAACCTTTTATTGAGCGAAAACTTTTTTCAGTCAATTCTGGACATGCAACTTCAGCTTACATTGGTGCTCATTATGGTGCCAAGACAATTTTGGAAGCTCTCCAGAATCCTGATATCAAGTCTCAGATTGAAGCCGTTTTAGCTGAAATTCGCAGTCTCTTGATTGCCAAATGGAACTTTGATAAAAAAGAGTTAGAAAATTATCACAAAGTCATTATAGAACGTTTCGAAAATCCTTTCATAGTGGATGAGGTTAGCCGGGTAGCTCGTACTCCAATCCGAAAATTAGGTTATAATGAACGGTTCATCCGACCGATTCGTGAATTGAAAGAACGCGGTTTGTCTTATGAAAATCTACTTAAAACAGTTGGCTATGCCTTTGACTATCGCGATGTAAATGATGAAGAAAGTGTTAAATTAGACCAACTTTTAAGCAATGAGCCAATCAGAGACGTTGTTGTTCAAGTTACAGGTTTAGACGATAAAGAATTGATTAATCGGATTGTAGAGCTGATATGAAGTTAATTAGTGCCCCCCAAATAAAATGATAGCTGATGATCTTTAGTTCATCAGCTATCATTTTATTGTTGTCAGTTAATTTATCTTTTATTTACAATTTCAGAGAGAGTATTGTGGCGCGCGGAGCCAAGGTGCTGACCATTGCTGAGGAGAATGTAGCCAAGGAGGGAGACGATATCGTACTCAATCAGGTTCATCCATACCTGTCACCAATCTCTATGGTGGTACCGACACAGCTCATTGCTTACTTTGCAACCTTGCACCGTGGTCTGGATGTTGACAAACCGCGTAATCTGGCTAAGTCTGTCACTGTAGAATAAGCTTTCTAACCAATCTTGATAATAATACTAAGCCTCAGATTTTTCTGGGGCTTTTGGTATGGTATTTTGGTGACGATGCTCTTTGGAAGTCTCTTTCGACCATGGCAAAGCCATGCTGACGACAGTCATCCTATTTCATACAGATGGACAAATAGGTTGAGCATCATTTTTGTATTTATCACTAATTAGTGATAAAATATTTTTATCTTAAATATCAGGAGGACAAAAGCATGGTGGAATTAGGTATTTCTACTTTTGGAGAGACAACGCCGCTGGAGGGGACAGGGCAGACCTATACTCATGATGAGCGGATTCGGCAGCTGATAGCAGAGATTGAGCTGGCAGACAAGGTGGGGCTGGACGTGTATGGCATTGGAGAGCATCACAGGGAGGACTTTGCGGTCTCTGCGCCGGAGATTGTGCTGGCGGCTGGCGCGATCAAGACGGAGAAGATTCGTCTGACCAGTGCTGTCAGTGTCCTGTCGAGCTTGGATCCTATTCGAGTCTACCAGCAGTATGCGACGATTGATGCATTGTCAAATGGCAGAGCAGAGGTCATGGCTGGCCGTGGCTCTTTTATCGAGTCCTTTCCGCTCTTTGGCTATGACTTGAAGGATTATGAAGAGCTTTTTGATGAAAAGCTGGACCTGCTCCTCTATGCCAGTACCGAGACTCGGCTAAATTGGAAGGGCAAGCTGACGCAGACTATTGACAATCGGGAAGTCTACCCACGGGCTGTGCAAGAAACATTGCCAGTTTGGGTAGCGACGGGGGGCAATGTCGAGTCCACCATTAAGGTCGCCCAGAAGGGCCTGCCAATTGCGTATGCCATTATCGGTGGACAGCCTAAGCGCTTCAAGCCCCTGCTGGATGCGTATCGCCGGATTGGGCAGGAAAGTGGCCACTCAGATGAAAAGTTGAAGATCGCTGCCCACTCTTGGGGCTGGGTCATGGAGGATAATGAGGAGGCGGTCCGGACTTACTTCCATCCGACCAAGCAGGTAGTGGACGCTATCTCTAAGGACCGCCCTCACTGGCGGGAGATGACCTATGAGCAATACCTGGATCAGGTAGGACCAGAGGGGGCCATGTTTGTCGGTAGCCCTGAAAATGTCGCTCAGAAATTAATCAAGATGATAGAGGAGCTGGGACTGGACCGCTTCATGCTGCATCTGCCGTTGGGATCGCTTCCGCATGAGCAGGTTCTCCAGTCTATCGAACTCTTTGGCACCAAGGTTGCACCGCTCGTGCGGGAGTATTTTGCAGCTAAGGGTAAGTAAGATCGGAGTAGCAGTTTTTTGATAAAAATTACCTATCTCATCCATAGAAAATATATATGGTACTTATCTAAAAAGGGTACAAAAAATAAGGTTATTCAGCAGAGTCTGAAAAGCCTTGAAAAAGCTAGCTTAGTCTAGCTTTTTTATTTTGCTTTGATAAATATTTTTAATCAGGCTGATAGGGAAAATATATTTCCCAGAAGAAGGAGAGGATGGTAAGATATATTACAAATTCAAAGAAGGAGGAAGCAATGGTCAGCAAGAAAGAATTAGTGCTGAGAGCTTTTCGGGGTGAAGAAGTTGACCGAGTGCCTGTTGGATTCTGGTTTCACTTTGTAAGCCAAGAGGAAAAGATGCTAGGACTAGATAATCCAGTGATTTTCAATAAAAGTGTTGAGGGGCATGCTGCTTATGTTCGAGCTGCACGACCAGACTTTGTCAAGATTATGAGCGATGGCTTCTTTAAGTATCCTAGCGCGCTTTATTCGGATCATATTGAGTCCATTCGGGACTTGGCTGCTATTCAGTCTATCGGTGAGCATCATCCTTGGATTGAGCAGCAGATTGAGATGGTTAAGGCTGTAAAAGCAAGCTATCCAGAGGACCTCGCTTCCTTCTACAATATCTTTGCGCCGGTCTCCTATCTCAAGCGCTGGTTCCGCAGGGAAGGGTCACGAGGAGATAGAGAGATTGCAGATTTTCTGGCAGAGGATTCCGAGCTGACAGGACATGTTTTAGATGTCATTGCTGGCGATATTGCTATTTTGACTAGACGTATCATTGAGGAAGCAGGCATTGAGGGGATTTATCTCAGTACCCAGCAAATCCAAGACGGTCGGGTAGATGAGGCCAGTTATCGTCGTTATATTGAGCCTAGTACGGTCAAGGTTCTGGAAGCGGCCAATGCGGCTGGCGGTCAGAATATTCTCCATATCTGCGGCTTTGAAGGGGCCAGCAATGATTTAGAACTGTTCAAGGATTACCCAGCTCAAGTGTTTAACTGGGCAACTCACCATGAGGGGATCAGCTTAGCGGAAGGGCGTAAGCTCTTTGGCGGTCAGACTGTCCTGGGCGGCTTTGAAAATGGCAGAGCAGCTCTTCTAAATACAGGCAGTCGTGCAGAGTTAGAGGCTGAGACCAAGCGGCTGCTGGCTGAAACTGGCAGTCAGGGAGTGATTCTAGGGGCTGACTGCACTGTACCAGATGATTTTGAAATAGAAAGATTGGACTGGATTCGTCAGGCAGCTAGTCAGTTCTGATGGAATTGCCAAAGTTCTAAAGAGCATTTTTCAACTCTTTCAAGGAGGGAGATAGATGAATCGGTATCAAAAAAGGCTTGCAGCTCTTGCTCTGATATTCTTGATAATAGGAACCTTTCTGAGCATCAGTCAGATTTATGCTCATCAGTCTTCAGACAAAAAAGAAGATGATTTGCAGGTGCTCAAGAAATTACCAGATCAGTCAACTGGCTTGATGCAGCCCAATGATATCGCTGCTCTGCTCTTGTCGGATTAGAATTTTACTTAAAATGATGAATTAGTCCAATGAAAAAGCTAAAAAACAACTCATTGGCTAGATAGGAACAATAAAAAAGGAGAGAAGATGACTTCAAAAAGAGAATTAGTACTGAAGGCTTTCAGAGGAGAGTCCGTTGACCGAGTGCCAGTTGGTTTCTGGCATCATTTTACCAGCGAAGAGGAGTGGCTGACTGGTTTTGGGAATCAGGCCATTATTGAGAAAAATCTGTCCGGCCATCAAGCTTTTCTGGCAGAAGTCGAGCCAGACTTTATCAAGCTGATGAGTGATGGTTATTTTGCCTATCCTAATGAACGCTTGAAAAAAGTCCAATCTATCAAAGACTTGGCAGATATTGAGCCGCTAGGTGCTGACCATCCTTGGATTAGTGAGCAGGTGGAGCTGGTTCAGAAGATCAGGGATGGCTTCACAGAGGACTTGGTCGCTATTTACAATATTTTTGCGCCAGTGACCTATTTCAAATGGTTGGTCGGCAAGGTTGCCGGAGGGGATGATATCATTGCAGATTTCTTGGCAGAGGATGCAGTGCTCACGAAGCGGGTGCTGGATGTAATTGCTCAAGATATTGCAGCTCTGACAGAGCGGATTATCAAGGAAGCTGGTGCGGATGGAATCTACCTTAGCGTTCAGAGCATTCAGGATGCGCGGGTATCGGCTGAAGACTATAAGGCTTTTATTGCTCCTAGTGATTTGGCGGTGCTGGAAGCAGCCAATGCAGCTGGCGGAGTGAATATCCTGCACATTTGTGGATACGAAGGCGCGCGAAATGATGTTCATCTTTTCACAGATTATCCAGCTCAGGTCATCAACTGGGCAGTGGGGCCAGAAGGCATCAGCCTAGCGGAGGGCCGGAAATTATTTGGCGGTCGGACTGTCCTGGGTGGCTTTGAAAATGGCAAGGACGGCCTGCTCTACACGGGCAGTCAAGCGGCTATTCAAGATGAGACCAAGCGGCTGATAGCAGGAGCTGGCAAGGAAGCTTTGATTATCGGGGCTGACTGTACTATTCCAAGCGATATTGAAGCAGAGCGGATTCAGTGGGTTCGCCAAGCAGCAAGCTTAACATAAGAAGGAGACGAAAGAATGAGCAAGAAAAAATGGATTATTGGTGGAGCAGCAGTGATTGCTATTGTAGCGGCGACTTATTTGGGGCGGACCTTGACAGGTGCTTCATCTAGCAAGACGAGCAGCTCTGCATCAGGCGGCGGTAAGGTCACGACTTTGAAAGTGGCACATACACAGAACTATGTTCCTTATGACTTTGTGGATGAAAAAGGTGAGTCAGATGGCTATGAGGTTGCTGTTCTCAAGGCCATTGATGAAAAGCTGCCAGACTATCAGTTTGAATATACTGGTACCAGTGATGAAGATCTCTTAGTCGGTCTGGAATCTGGAAAATATGACATCGGAACCAAGGGAGCATGGTACACCGAAGAGCGGGCGAAGAAGTTCATCATTCCAAAAAGCCCAATCGGTGCTAGCATTATCGGTTTCACTATCCGCAAGGAAGACGCTGAAAAATACAAAACCATTGATGACTTTGCCAAGGAAAAGGGCAAGCTGGTACCAATTTCTCCGCAGAATGCTCAATGGGCGGTTATCGAAGAGTATAACCAAAAGCATAGCGGTGCTCCTATTGATTTGACTGCAGCAGAGTCCTTCAAGGTGGCTGATGCTTATGCTTGGGTTCTGGAAGGACGCTACGATGCCTTCTTTGACATCAAGCTGTCGTTTGAAAAAGCTGTGACTGACAAGGAAGGTTCTTACCACCAGTATGCGGATCAACTGACTTGGTTCCCTTACAAGGGGATTCCGACCTATCCCCTGCTTCATAAAAACGAAAAAAATGAAGAATTTGCCAAGGCATACGAGAAGGCAATTAAGGAACTGGAAAAGGACGGAACCTTGGCTAAACTATCTGAAAAGTATTTCGGAGAAGATGTCTTCTCTTATGTGGACAAGGATTAGTGGCTGCTGTCTGCTGATTACGGAAAATCAAAAGGCTGACTGAGAAGCTGGCTGAATATAGAGTTGGTGGCTTCTAAGCTGACCTTGCTGCTGTTTGAAGGAATTTTCAAAGAGGATAACTAGGCGAGAGCATGGCTGCTCCAAGCTGAAAGTGCCCGCCCAAGAGAAGCTTATTCTATCTAATCACTGTCGAAGGAGAAGAAAATTATGGTCTCGTATGACTTATCCCGTGTCTTTGGCCTGCTGCCTAGTCTGCTGCAGGCTCTGCCGACCACTTTATGGATTATGTTTGTGACAGCTTTGATTGGCTCCTTGCTGGGTGGTCTGTTGGCTTGGGCTCAGATTTCTGAGGAGCAGTCTTTTGCTGGCCTAGCTAGAGGATATATATTTATCCTTAGATGTACACCGCCTATTGTCTTACTTTTCTTGGTTTTTTATGGCATTCCAGAGTTTTTAGAATGGTGGCTGGGGCTGGATATCAATAATTGGTCGCGGACTGTGTTTGTCATCATCACCATGATTCTGCTCTTTGCGGCCATGATTGCGGAAGTCTTCAAGGCAGCTTATCTTGCTGTTCCCAAGGGACAGACCGAGGCAGGTCTCAGTATTGGCTTGGCACCGGTGCAGACTTTTCTGCGTATTGTCCTGCCACAGGCTTTTCGCATCGCCCTGCCCAATCTGACTACTGCCCTTCTTAATCTCATGCGGGATGCTGCGCTAGCTTATACGATTGGGGCAGTTGATGTCATGGGAGCGGGGCAAAATCTCATCAGCCGTAATCTAGGCAATTATTCCCTCGAAACCTATACAGCGGTGGCCTTGATTTACTGGGGGATTGCCCTAGTGGTTTCGCTTGCTTCCCAGCTTCTGGAAAAAAGTCTGATAGTCAAGGAGAGGTAAAGCATGGATTTGAATTATATTGTAAATACCTTTCTGGTTACTTTGAAAGGCATACCGGTAACCCTGATCATTATGGTGGTGGCTATTCTGCTCAGCTTTATTCCAGCCTTGCTCTTGGCTTTAGGGCAGATTTATAAAGTTCGAGGTGTGCGGACCTTTTCAGTGGTTTATCTGGCCTTTATTCGGGCGACGCCTCCCATTTTGCTCATTCTCTTTTTCTATAGTCTTTTTCCTAGCTTACTGAATCAAATTTTTAAAAGTCTGGGCAGTCAGGTAGACGTCTTTAAGTTCAATCCGCTTTACTATGCTTTCATCATTTATAGCCTGATGACGACAGGCAGCTTGTCGGAAATACTGCGCTCTGCCATATTAACAGTGGATAAAGGGCAGTTAGAAGCGGCTCAAGCGATTGGTTTAACGAATTTTCAAGCCTATCGGAGAATTGTTTTTCCTCAGGCTCTGCGCTCAGCCCTGCCCAATCTGGCCAATCTGGTTATCAATCTAGTCAAGGGAACTTCGTTGGTATTTGTCATGACAGTCAAGGATATCACAGCCTTGGCTAAGATAGAGGCCTCCCATTCTTACCAGTATTCAGAGTCTTATCTGGTGATTTTTGTTATTTATCTCATTATTTGTGGCTTGATTCAGTGGATGTTTAGGGGCTTGGAAAAGCGCTACGCTCTTGCTTAGGAAGGAAAGATTATGTTAGAAGTAAAACATATCTCCAAACGATTTGGAGAGCACCAGGTGCTGGCAGATGTCAGTCTCAAGGTCAATCAAGGTGACGTTGTAGTTATTCTGGGACCGTCAGGCTCTGGGAAA
This sequence comes from Streptococcus sanguinis, assembly GCF_020729725.1. Lineage (GTDB taxonomy): Bacteria > Bacillota > Bacilli > Lactobacillales > Streptococcaceae > Streptococcus > Streptococcus sanguinis_V. The sequence goes on from NZ_JAJEPA010000021.1 coordinate 259,444, forward strand.
ACAACATTTCTGCGCTGTCTGAATCACTTAGAAAAAGCGGATGGCGGCCAGTTGACTTTGTCTGGTAAGGACTATGATTTGGCTAAGCTCAGCAAAAAGGAGATTTTGGAAATTCGTAGAAAGACGGCCTTTGTCTTCCAGCATTATAATCTCTTTGCCAATAAAACAGCCCTTGAAAATATCTTAGAAGGCTTAGTGATAGCTCGTAAGATACCGAGGGAAGAAGCGCTTAAGATTGCGGAAGAGTCCTTGAATCGCGTGGGCCTCTTGGCCTACAAAGACTACTATCCTTCTCAGCTATCAGGCGGCCAGCAGCAGCGGATTGGGATTGCGCGTGCCATTGCTGTCAAGCCAGATGTCATCCTGCTGGATGAACCAACTTCGGCTCTAGATCCGGAATTGGTCGGTGAAGTTCTCAGCGTCATGAAACAGTTGGCTCAGGAGGGAGTGACCATGGTTGTTGTGACCCATGAGATGAGCTTTGCTCGTGATGTGGCCAACCATGTTATCTTTATGGACGGAGGTCACATCATCGAAGAAAATCCTCCTCAGGAATTCTTCAGCAGTCCAAAGGAAGAGCGGACCCAACAGTTTCTGTCCCGCATTCTGTCCGATGCCAGCTATAGTGTAGAATATATGATTTAAAATCTGGATTGTGTCCAGATTTTTATTATAAAAAGACATCTTTATAGGAATGAAAAGGACCTAAACGACAATTTTTAATTACATTTGTAAATTTATTTTAAAAAATTATGTAAAATCTATTGACAAATAAATTCTGTCATGATAAAATTACAACTGTAAACAAAAAAGTTTACGTAAATTTAATCAGAAGATGTGAATATAGCCGGAAGGCGATTATTTTTGGGAGGATTAAAAATTATGTAAAATTATCTTCTGCTGAAAGAGATCAAATCACTCATAAAAATAGAGACTGAATCAGTCTTGATTTTTGAAAAGAGAATAAGTTATGTAAAATAATAGATTGCAGAAGATCTCCCAAATCAAAATTTATAGTGGATAAGGAAGAGATTTCTTATCTGAAACTTTGGTAAAATCAAAAATTATGTAAAGCAAAATATGAAAACAGCGAGGTAATGCTATGAACAACAACTACAACAATTTTAACAATATGGACGACCTTTTCAACCAACTTATGGGACGCATGGGTGGCTACAACAGCGAACACCGGCGCTACTTGATTAATGGTAGAGAGGTCACACCGGAAGAGTTTGCTCAGTACCGGGCTACTGGCAAGCTCCCTGGTCAAGGAACAGGTGAGCAAACTGGACAAGCTGCTGCTCAAGGACCTAAGCAGGATGGTATCCTGGCTAAGCTAGGTCGCAATCTAACTCAGGAAGCTCGTGATGGTAAGTTAGATCCAGTCATTGGACGCAATAAGGAAATCCAAGAAACTGCTGAAATCCTTTCTCGTCGGACCAAGAACAATCCTGTATTGGTCGGAGATGCCGGAGTTGGTAAGACAGCCGTCGTAGAAGGATTGGCTCAGGCTATCGTTAATGGCGATGTGCCAGCGGCTATCAAGAATAAGGAAATCATCTCTGTTGATATTTCCGGTCTGGAAGCTGGTACTCAATATCGTGGTAGCTTTGAAGAAAATATCCAAAACTTAGTCAATGAAGTCAAGGAAGCCGGCAACATTATCCTCTTCTTTGATGAAATCCATCAAATCCTAGGAGCAGGATCTATCGGTGGAGATAGTGGCTCTAAGGGCATGGCGGATATTCTTAAACCAGCACTTTCTCGTGGAGAGTTGACCGTCATCGGGGCTACTACTCAGGACGAATACCGCAATACTATCCTTAAAAATGCAGCTTTGGCTCGTCGTTTCAATGAAGTCAAAGTTAATGCACCGTCTGCAGAAGATACCTATCAGATCCTTCGAGGCATTCGGGACCTGTATGAAAAGCATCACAATGTCATCCTGCCAGATGAAGTGCTGAAAGCGGCTGTGGACTACTCTGTTCAGTATATTCCACAACGAAGCCTGCCAGACAAGGCGATTGACCTGGTCGACGTGACTGCTGCCCACTTGGCAGCCCAGCATCCAGTGACTGATGTTCATGCGGTTGAAAATGAGATTGCTGAACAGAAAGACAAACAGGAAGCGGCTGTTGAGAAAGAAGATTATGAAGCAGCTCTGAATGCCAAGACTCGCATTGAAGAGCTTGAAAAGAAAATTCAAAACCACACCGAGGATATGAAGGTGACAGCTACGGTCAACGATGTAGCAGAGTCTGTTGAACGGATGACGGGTGTGCCGGTATCTCAAATGGGAGCCAGCGACATTGAGCGCCTCAAGGGCATGAATGACCGCCTCAAAGCTAAAGTAATCGGCCAAGACAAGGCTGTAGAAGCTGTGGCTAGAGCTATTCGCCGTAACCGTGCAGGTTTTGACGAAGGAAACCGTCCAATCGGAAGCTTCCTCTTTGTTGGTCCAACTGGTGTTGGTAAGACTGAGCTGGCTAAGCAACTGGCTTTGGATATGTTCGGTACCAAGGAAGCCATCATCCGTCTGGATATGTCAGAATACTCCGACCGGACTGCTGTTTCCAAGTTGATTGGTACGACTGCAGGCTATGTAGGTTATGATGACAACAACAACACCCTGACCGAGCGTGTGCGTCGCAATCCTTACTCTATCATTCTCTTGGATGAGATTGAAAAGGCGGATCCACAAGTGATTACCCTTCTCCTTCAAGTTCTGGATGACGGTCGTTTGACAGATGGTCAAGGGAATACAGTCAACTTCAAGAATACGGTTATCATTGCGACTTCCAATGCTGGCTTTGGCTACGAAGCAGGCTTGGAAGAGGATGCTGAAAAGCCTGATTTGATGGATCGACTCAAAGCTTATTTCCGTCCAGAATTCCTCAATCGTTTCAATGCGGTTATTGAGTTCTCTCATCTCAAGAAAGAAGATTTGATGGAGATTGTTAATCTCATGCTGATCGAAGTAAATCAAACCTTGAGCAAGAAAGAAATTGATCTGGCTGTATCTGATGCAGCTAAGGAATTCCTGCGCGATGCTGGTTATGACCAAGTCATGGGTGTTCGTCCGCTCCGCCGTGTCATCGAGCAGCAAATCCGTGACAAGGTGACTGACTTCCACTTGGATAATCTAGATGCTAAGCACTTGATGGCCGATTTGGAAGATGGTGTCTTGGTTATCCGAGAAAAAGGTGCTGCCGCATCTGAAGAAGACAAGCAGGCAGAATAAAGCTTACTAAGTCAACTAAATTTTCAAAGACCTCCTTCTTAGATGAAGGCAGGTCTTTTTTGTTAAGTAGGAATTCCAAATTACTTTCTGTGAATAAATTAGTATCTATCACAACATCTCGACTAAATTCTCCTTGATATTGCTGAAGCAGTCGATGACTCGAATCAACCTAGCTTCTCTCAAATAAGAGAGATGAATAATTTTTGACGAAAGCAGACTGCTATGAAACAGTAACTACAATTAAGCACAATGTCATTATCTTTGCCATTCTCAGCACTCTATGCGGCTGGATTGGTTATGTTGTTGATAAAGTAACCGGCCAAGCTCTTTACGATAATATCGGAACAGAGATAGGAAGCGGCTCTTTAGGGATGCTGATTTGGCTGGTAACTCCGTTAATCTGTACCATCTTTCTCCGTAGCTTTGGCGGAGATAGCTGGAAAGAAGCAGGGTTTTCCATTAATTTTAAAGATAATAAAAAATTATACCTGATTAGTTTTTTAGTTTACCCACTTGTTACGATAATAGTGATATTCTTGGGACTGATGACGCAAGGCATCAGAGTGACAGATGTGAAGGTTGAGTTCACGGCCTATCTTGGCATCTTGCTCACACAGGTCGGAACTCAATTCATAAAAAATATTTTTGAAGAATCCGTTTGGAGGGCATATCTTACCAATCAATTAATCAAATTAAAATTATCTGACTTAAAACTATATCTACTTGTTGGCTTTATCTGGTGGATTTGGCATCTGCCTTACATTATGAAGTTTCTGTCTGAGAGAGAAATCCAAAATACCTTGCCGGTTGGAAGGTTTGCATTCTTCCTTATCGGGATGATAACTGTTGCATGCTGGACGGTCATGTATACAGAGATTTTTAGACTTACTAAGTCTGTCTGGCCGCTGGTAATTATGCACAACATAATACGGAAAGGCGAGCTAACAAAGTAAGAAAAGAAGATAATATTAATTCTTTTTTCTATCTTAATAGAGGCAAAAGGCTCTCATAAGTCTATAAAAGTGGGAAAAGTTGACATTTTAATGAGTTGTGTTCTAATTTTTTTGTACATTTTCAAGTTTTTATATATGTAAATGTCAGAAAAAAGTGTATAATGGATTAGTAAATTAAATTTTAGGAGAGGATTTAATTATGAAAAAGTTGGATATTACAACCATGCCCGACTATAGGAAAGTCGAGGCTGTTGTTCAGTTGTTAGTTAATGGAACCTTAACTAGTTATCGAATTGCGACGGATGCAAACATCAGCAAGATGAGTATCCTGACCTTAACTAAAGGGACCAGCAAAATTAAGAACATTACTTATCAAACTGCGATGGCCTTAATTAATTGGTATGAAGAAAACCATGAAAAATACGGCATCACTATTCATCAAAAGGCCGCAGGATAGTCTAAAACTATGATGTAGCTCAACCCTAACCCAGCTAACCATTGGATAGCTGGGTTTTTCTATGCCTCTTAATGAGACAAGCCGAGGGCGCAGTCGAATTTAGAGGCATTGATGCAGACTGAGCGCAAGCGAAGTCTACGTTCCGCTAATTTCTTAGCGATTGCCGGCTCGCAGAGTCGAGCAGAGCTTAGAGGCATAGATGCAGTTTGAGCGTAATCGAAAACTACGTTCTGTAAAAACTTAATGAGACAAGCCAGAGGCGCAGTCGGACTTAGGAGCAGCGATGCTCACTTTCTTACTTTTTTCTGTCCTTATGGGCAGATTTTGACAGTTCAAGAGTGAACAGTCACCTGTGTAATTCTTGGTCTTTTTGTTACCGTTTTCAAGATTTATAATAAATCTATAAAAAAGATGAGATTATCCCTATCTTGCGATATAGGGATAATTTTCTTATAATAGATATGAGACAATTTTTATCGTTTCTACGACCATTGTTTATCCTGTTCTGATGTCAGGACAGATTTTAGTAAAAATAAGGAGAATCTAATGTCACAATTATCAGTTAATGCCATTCGCTTTTTAGGGATTGACGCGATTGAAAAGTCTAAGTCAGGTCACCCTGGCGTAGTCATGGGTGCTGCACCGATGGCTTATGACTTGTTTACTAAACAACTTCGTATCAATCCAGAAGAGCCAAACTGGATTAACCGCGATCGCTTCGTCCTATCTGCAGGACATGGCTCTATGTTGCTTTATGCCTTGCTTCATCTGTCTGGCTTTAAAGATGTCAGTATGGAGGAAATCAAAAACTTCCGCCAATGGGGTTCTAAGACACCAGGTCACCCAGAGTTTGGCCACACAGCTGGTGTTGATGCTACTACTGGCCCACTGGGACAGGGGATTTCTACAGCTACTGGATTTGCTCAGGCAGAGCGTTTCTTGGCTGCTAAGTATAATCGTGAAGGCTATCCAATTTTTGACCACTATACTTATGTCATCTGTGGTGATGGTGATTTGATGGAGGGGGTTTCAGCTGAAGCTGCTTCTTATGCTGGTCTGCAAAAGCTGGACAAGCTGGTTGTTCTCTATGATTCAAATGATATCAACCTAGATGGAGAGACTAAGGATTCCTTTACAGAAGATGTTCGTGCCCGCTATGAAGCCTACGGTTGGCATACTGCTTTGGTGGAAGACGGAACAGACCTTGCAGCGATTGATGCAGCCATCAATGAAGCTAAGGCTTCCGGCAAACCATCTTTGATTGAAGTTAAGACGGTTATCGGTTATGGTTCTCCAAACAAGCAAGGAACGAATGCAGTGCACGGTGCGCCTCTGGGAGCAGAAGAAGCGGAAGCTACTCGTAAAGCCTTGGGCTGGGACTATGCGCCATTTGAGATTCCTGAGGAAGTCTATGCTGACTACCGTACAAATGTAGCAGAGCGTGGTGCCGCAGCATACGATGCTTGGAAACAGCTAGTAGAGGACTACAAGCAAGCCCATCCAGAATTGGCAGCAGAAGTAGCAGCTATCATTGCTGGTCAGGATCCAGTAGAAATCAAACCAGAAGACTTCCCAGTGCTTGAAAATGGCTTCTCTCAAGCGACCCGTAATTCCAGTCAGGATGCCCTCAATGCAGCAGCTAAGGTCCTTCCAACTTTCCTTGGCGGTTCTGCTGACTTGGCTCATTCTAATATGACCTACATCAAGGAAGACGGCCTGCAGGATGATGCCCACCGTCTCAACCGCAACATCCAGTTTGGTGTGCGCGAGTTTGCTATGGGAACAATTCTTAACGGTATGGCGCTTCATGGTGGTCTTCGTGTTTACGGTGGTACATTCTTCGTATTCTCAGACTATGTTAAGGCAGCTGTCCGTTTGTCTGCCCTTCAAGGCTTGCCAGTGACTTATGTCTTCACGCATGACTCTATTGCAGTAGGTGAAGACGGTCCGACTCACGAACCGATTGAGCATTTGGCTGGTCTGCGTGCCATTCCAAACCTGACTGTTTTCCGTCCAGCAGACGCACGTGAAACTCAGGCAGCTTGGTACTTGGCCCTTAAGAGCCAATCCACTCCGACTGCTCTGGTCTTGACCCGTCAAAATCTGACAGTCGAAGAAGGCACAAACTTTGACAAGGTAGCTAAAGGTGCTTATGTGGTCTACGAAACAGGGGCAGATTTCGATACCATCTTGCTGGCTTCTGGTTCTGAGGTTAATTTGGCTGTTGCAGCTGCTAAAGCACTTGCAGCAGAAGGCGCTAAAATTCGTGTGGTCAGCGTGCCATCAACAGAGCTTTTTGATGCTCAAGATGCAGTCTACAAAGAAGAAATTCTGCCTAATGCAGTTCGTCGTCGCGTAGCGATCGAGATGGCAGCTAGCCAGCCTTGGTACAAGTATATCGGTCTAGACGGTGCAGTTATCGGAATCGATCAATTCGGTGCATCTGCTCCGGCAGGCAAGGTTCTGGAAGAATATGGCTTTACAGTTGAGCATGTAGCAGAAGTTGTTAAAAATCTTAAATAAAAAGACATAAAATCAGGGTATTAGTCATCCTGATTTTTACTTTTTAAAAAATGTGGTTAGGCCAGTCATGCTTCATCCGACTTGAGACGGACTTTGCCTGAAAAGTCAGAATCGTCTTGTAAAAATAAGGGAAATCTGCTATAGTAGTTCATATATGACATTCGAAGGAGAAAAGATATGAATCCAATTATGCTTATTGTATTTGCGGTTGTACTGGTAGGGATGACTTATTTCCAGATGCGTGCCCAAAAGAAACAGGCTCAGCAGCGTATGGAAAGCCTTAACAAGCTGCAAAAGGGTTATGAAGTCATTACCATCGGCGGTTTGTATGGAACGGTAGATGAAGTGGACACAGACAAGAAAACAGTTGTTCTGGATGTGGACGGTGTTTACCTGACCTTTGAACTGACAGCTATTAAGACTGTACTGCCATTGACTGAGGGGATTCCTGCTGTTGCTGGCGGTGAGGGAAGCGTTGACCTTCCCGAGGAAGAATCAGCGATTGAAGAGTAAAGAAATAAACAGCTTGCGGGCTGTTTTTTTGTTTTGACTCATGTGGCTAGGAGGTGTTTGATTGCAACCTTATCTGCCTTGCGGTTTGGACAGGCTGAGTGAGTTTTAACTGAGTTTGGATTCTCCGGTTGACATTCTGTCCTTATTTTATATCCTCAGGCTTGAAAAAGCGGATGAATTGCCCACATTCCAAGGATTTATGATATAATGAACTGACAAAACTTTAAATAGGATAAAAAGTATGTTTAGTTTTAAGAAAAAAGAAAAGCTGAACGCACCGCTGAATGTTCCCAAACACATTGCTGTTATCATGGACGGCAACGGCCGCTGGGCCAAAAAAAGGATGCAGCCGCGCGTGTTCGGTCATAAGGCTGGCATGGAAACCTTGCAAAGGGTGACGATTGCTGCCAAGGAAATGGGTGTTCAGGTCTTGACTGTCTATGCCTTTTCAACGGAAAATTGGTCTCGGCCGGAAAAGGAAGTTTCTTTTATTATGAATCTGCCGGTTGAATTTTACGACCGCTATGTGCCGGATCTGCACAAGAACAATGTTAAAATCCAGATGATTGGTGATACGGCTAAGCTTCCTAAGGCGACATTTGAAGCTCTGGAAAAGGCCGAAAGCCTGACCAAGCTCAATACAGGTTTGATTCTCAATTTTGCTCTAAACTACGGTGGCCGATATGAGATCAATCAGGCGGTTAAACTGATTGCTCAGGATGTTCTGGATGCCAAACTCAGTCCTGGTGACATTACTGAGGAAGTCATTGGCAACTACCTCTATACCAGCAACTTGCCTAAGATGCTGCGCGATCCGGATCTGGTGATTCGGACCAGTGGAGAGCTACGTCTCAGCAATTTTCTGCCTTGGCAGTCAGCCTACAGTGAGCTGTATTTTACGGACATTCTCTGGCCTGACTTTGATGAGAAGGCTTTGAAGGCTGCAATTGCAGAATACAGCCGTCGGAATCGACGCTTTGGCGGTGTTTAAGGGAGAAAGTAAAAAAGTATGAGTAAAAATTTACAAAAACGTCTAATCTTTGGAGGAATCGCTCTTGCTATTTTTATTCCTCTGGTATTGACTGGAGGAGTTATCTTTCAGATTTTTGTAGGGCTGTTGGCTATGCTGGCGGTGCATGAATTTCTCCAAATGAAAGGCCTGCCAACAGCGACCATCGAAGGTGTCTTGGCCATGCTGGCAGCCTTTGTCCTGACCCTGCCCTTGGAGAACTATCTGAAGTTTCTGCCAGTGGATGGCAATGTCGTGGCCTATGGCTTGGTCGTCTTTCTTCTGTTGATTTCGACTGTTCTAGGTTCAAACTACACCTTTGAAGATGCTGCCTATCCGATTGCAGCTAGTTTTTATGTCGGTCTTGGCTTCAATGCCTTGATTGATGCCCGCTTGATGAATATTGACAAGGTCCTGCTAGCTCTCTTTATCGTCTGGGCTACTGACAGTGGAGCTTATCTGGTCGGGGTGCGTTTCGGTAAAAGAAAGCTGGCGCCGAGAGTTTCTCCTAATAAGACTATTGAAGGAAGCCTGGGCGGCATTCTATCAGCTGTTCTAGTGACTGGAATCTTTATGTTGGTTCGACCGCAAGTGTACGCTACTTATAATGCCCTCGTCTTTTTGATTCTGGCAGTGCTCTTTAGTATTGCAGGCCAGCTGGGTGATTTGGTCGAAAGCTCAATCAAGCGCCATTTCGGGGTCAAGGATTCTGGTAAATTCATTCCTGGTCACGGCGGTGTCTTGGATCGCTTTGACAGCCTTCTCTTCGTCTTTCCGCTGATGCATTTTTTCGGCTTGTTCTAAGACAGTCGAGCATAGCTGAAAGTAAGGGACGGTAGGTTTGTCCAAAGACCGCACAATCTGAGAAGGAACTAGGATTTAGAGCTCAAAATTTTGAGTTGAGCTTGTAACCTATTTTCAAAAGTGTCAGCTATGCAGGGGCGGAAAGCTCGGTATTTGGCCGTTTTCTGCTCCTTCTTTGATTTAAAGAAAAAATATGATTTCTAGGAAAGGTAAAATATAGAAGTCCATGCAGTTTATAACCTTTATTATTATTTTTGGGATCATTGTGGTGGTCCATGAGTTCGGACACTTCTACTTTGCGAAGAAGTCCGGCATTTTGGTCAGAGAGTTCGCTATCGGTATGGGACCCAAGATTTTCTCCCATATTGGCAAGGATGGGACGGCCTATACGATTCGGATTTTACCCTTGGGGGGCTATGTGCGCATGGCCGGCTGGGGGGAAGATTCCACTGACATTAAGGTGGGGACACCGGCTAGTCTGACCTTGGATGCAGAGGGCAAGGTGGTTCGCATCAATCTCTCTGGCAAAAAGGTTGACCAGACAGCTCTGCCCATGAATGTGACCGGCTTTGACTTTGAGGAAAAGCTGGAAATCACAGGTCTGGTTCTTGACGAGCTCAAGACTTATGCAGTAGATCATGATGCAACGATTGTTGAAGAAGACGGCACTGAGGTGCGGATTGCACCGCTGGATGTTCAATATCAGAATGCTAGTATCTGGGGCCGCCTCATCACCAACTTTGCTGGGCCTATGAATAACTTCATCCTGAGCGTGCTGGTATTTATGCTGTTGGCCTTTGTTCAGGGCGGCGTTCGTGATGAAAACAGCAATCATTTTCAAGTCATGGATGGTAGTGCTATAGCAGCTGCTGGGGTTCAAAATAATGACCAAATCCTTAAGATTAATGATTATGAGATTAGCAACTGGGCGGATCTAACCAGTGCTCTGGCCAAAATCACAGCCAAGAGTAAGGAAGCGCCGACCTTGTCAGTTACCTACAAGCACGGCAGCGAAACGAAAGAGATTACCGTACAGCCTAAAAAAGACGGCAATCGCTATCTGCTAGGTGTATCCCCGACAGTCAAAACAGGCTTCTGGGACAAGGTCATTGGCGGCTTTACTGCTGCTTGGGCTACAACGGTTCGTATCTTGTCAGCTCTGAAAGATATTGTCTTCAACTTCAATATCAATAAGCTGGGCGGTCCGGTCGCTATTTACAATTTCAGCAGTCAGGCTGCGGAGCAAGGCTTGCCAGCAGTCCTCAGCCTTTTGGCAATGCTGTCGCTCAATATCGGTATTTTCAACCTGATTCCCATTCCAGCCTTGGACGGCGGAAAAATCGTCCTCAATATTCTGGAGGCTATTCGCAGAAAACCGCTGAAAAGAGAAACGGAGACCTATATCACTCTGTCTGGAGTGGCTATTATGGTCATCCTGATGATTGCCGTTACCTGGAACGATATTATGAAATTATTCTTCTAAGAGTCCGAAGCTCATAGAGCCATGAAAAAGAAATTATTCAATGAAAGTCAAGGAGTTTTGTTTTTATGAAACAAAGTAAAATGTTAATTCCAACCCTGCGTGAGATGCCTAGCGATGCTCAAGTTATTAGCCACGCTCTTATGCTACGGGCTGGCTATGTCCGTCAGGTTTCAGCTGGAGTCTATTCTTATCTGCCACTGGCCAATCGCGTGATTGAAAAAGCCAAAAAAATCATGCGGGAAGAGTTTGACAAGATTGGTGCAGTGGAGATGCTGGCGCCTGCCCTGCTCAGTGCAGACCTCTGGCGCGAGTCTGGCCGTTATGAGACCTATGGTGAAGACCTCTATAAACTGAAAAATCGTGAGAAATCGGACTTTATCCTAGGGCCAACCCATGAGGAAACCTTTACAGCTATCGTCCGTGATTCGGTTAAATCCTATAAACAGCTGCCACTCAATCTCTATCAGATTCAGCCTAAATACCGTGATGAAAAGCGTCCTCGTAACGGGCTCTTGCGGACGCGTGAGTTTATCATGAAAGATGCCTACAGTTTCCACGCTAACTATGACAGCTTGGATGTAGCTTATGATGAATACAAGTCTGCCTATGAGAAAATCTTTACCCGCAGCGAGCTAGATTTTAAAGCTATTATTGGTGATGGCGGTGCCATGGGAGGCAAGGACAGCCAAGAATTCATGGCCATTACGCCAGACCGGACGGATGTGAACCGCTGGGTGGTTTTGGACAAATCTGTAGCCAGCTTTGATGAGATTCCTGAGGATGTTCAGGAGGCTATTCGGACAGAATTGACCAGCTGGATGGTATCTGGCGAGGATACCATTGCCTACTCCAGTGAGTCTAGCTATGCTGCCAACCTTGAAATGGCGACGGATGAATACAAGCCTGCAGGACGTGTCGTGACTGAGGAAGAAGTTGCCCGCGTTTCAACGCCTGACTGCAAGACCATTGACGAAGTTGCTGCCTTCCTTGGGCTAGATGAAAGCCAGACAATCAAGACCTTGGTTTATATGGCTGACGAATCTCCTGTCGTAGCACTTTTGGTCGGCAATGACCAGCTTAATGAAGTCAAGCTGAAAAATCATTTGGCAGCAGATTTCTTTGATGTGGCGAGTGAGGATGAAGTCCGTCAGCTCTTGGGAGCGGGATTTGGCTCACTAGGGCCAGTTAATCTGCCAGAAGGCGTGAGAATCATTGCTGACCGCAAGGTGCAAGACCTAGCTAACGCTGTGGTTGGCGCTAACGAAGATGGTTACCACTTGACCGGTGTCAATCCAGGTCGTGACTTTACAGCTGAGTATGTGGATATCCGTGAAGTTCGTGAAGGTGAGATTTCGCCAGACGGTCAAGGCATCCTCAAGTTTGCTCGAGGGATTGAGATTGGACACATCTTCAAGCTGGGAACTCGCTACTCTGACAGCATGAACGCTAATGTCTTGGACGAAAATGGCCGAGCAGTACCGCTGATTATGGGTTGCTACGGTATCGGTGTCAGCCGTCTCCTGTCCGCTGTTATGGAGCAGCATGCTCGTCTCTTTGTTAATAAAACTCCTAAGGGAGAATTCCGCTATGCTTGGGGCATTAACTTCCCGAAAGAGCTGGCACCATTTGATGTGCACCTGATTCCGGTCAATGTCAAGGACGAGGAAGCCTTGACTCTAACTGACCAAATCGAGGCTAACTTGCTGAGTGCCGGTTATGAGGTCTTGGTGGATGATCGCAATGAGCGCGCTGGTGTTAAGTTCAGCGACAGCGATTTGATTGGTCTCCCAATCCGTGTGACAGTTGGTAAGAAAGCTGCAGAAGGCATTGTCGAAGTTAAGATTAAGGCTACTGGCGATACCATTGAAGTCCACGCCGATAATCTGCTAGAAACCTTGTCTATTTTGACAAAATAAAACAAACTGCCAGTTTTATCTGGCAGTTTTCTTTTGCTTATTGGAGGTGAAAATGCTATAGTAGGAAAAAATAGATTGGAGGACCGATTGATGGGATTATTCGGCGGTTTATTAGGCAATGCCTCTCAGAAAGATATTGAAAAAACAGAAAGACAATTGGAGGATATTCTGACAACAACAGAGAATGTAGAACTGGCTTTTAGCCTCATTCGTGACTTGATTGTCTTTACAGATAAGCGGTTAATCTTGGTCGACAAGCAGGGAATGACTGGCAAAAAGACTTCCTATAAGTCCTTTCCTTATCGCTCTATCAGTCGCTTCTCAGTAGAAACAGCCGGTCATTTCGACTTAGATGCTGAGCTGAAAATTTGGGTTTCCAGCGCTCAAGAGCCAGCAGAAGTCCTGCAATTTACCAGCGATCGCAGCGTCATCGCCATCCAAAAGGCCTTGGCAGAAGCGGTGTTAAGATAGACGGAAAAAGCCTTCTGAGTATTAACTGTAAAGTTAAATCACTCAGAAAGCTTTTTTTATTCTTCTTTAAGTCCTTGCCCCTTCAAATAATCAAAGACAACTTCTGGTTTATCTTGGAGTTTTTTGAAGAAAGTCTGACTACTTTCAGAGTCACTTGCTGATTGAATCAACTGTTCTTGATCTATTTTGCTGAGATCAAAGTCAAAAATGGCTATAGCGTTTTTCTTGTCTTCAGAAATTTTAAGATGAATTTTAAGTCCTTTTAGTTTTTCTTGATTTTCAATCATGGGACTTTTCTTAAGATCTTCTCTATAGGATTTCGTTAATTCTTCGACGCTCATTTTTTGATTTTCTTCAGGGATGGCCTGGCTGGAAATGAGCTGGAAAGATAGGATCTTGTCTTTAGTATAGAAAAGTTTGACTGAATTAGTATAATACTCATCAATTTTATTAGAAAAAGTTTTTGTCTTCGTCTTTTCTTCTTTAGTCTTGCTTTGACTCTGATTTTGCTTGGGCTTGTTTTCTTGCTTATGCTGATTAGGCATACTGCAGGCAGTCAGGGTCAGCAGACAAGCACTGAATAAGAGAATTTTCTTCACAATTAAGACTCCTTTTGATAAATGTTCTGTTCTATTATATCATAACTTAGCTCCAGGAAGAATGTCTTAATAATTGTGTAGGAGTCGCGCTTTGTCCTACTCTTTTTCTATCGAAAAAAGTGCTGATTTATGGTAAAATAGGGTCACTACTGTACGAGGAAATGTCATGTCAAACAAGTTTGAAATTTTAATGAATCAGCTGGATATGCCACTGGAAATGAGAAATTCAGAGGCCTTTTTGAATGCAGAAATCGAGAAGGTTCTGGTCCACAAGGTCAGTCGGGTCTGGGAGTTTCATTTTTCTTTTGCGAATATTCTGCCCATTGAGATTTTTCGGGAATTGCAGAAGCGCTTAGCTCAAGAGTTTTCTAAGACTGGCAATCAAGCTATTTTTGAAATTCACTGTCAGGCTCCTCGGGTGTCGGATGAGCTCTTACAGGCTTATTACCAGCTAGCCTTTGAGGAAGGTCCATGTGCCAGTCATGGCTTTAAAAGCCTGTATCAGGATTTGCGGGTTCATTTGGATGGGGACAAGCTGCTGATTGAGGGGGCTTCGACCATTGATACGGAGCATTTTCGCAAGAATCATCTGCCCAACCTCAGCCAGCAGTTGGTCAAGTACGGCTTTCCTCAGTTGACCTGTCAGGTTCAGCACAGCGATGAGCTGACCCAGCAGCAAGCAGAGAATTTCCAGGCGGAGAATGATAAGATTGTCCAAGCGGCCAATGAAGAAGCGCTCAAAGCCATGGAATCCCTGCAGCAGATGGCACCACCGCCGGAGGAAAAGCCGGCCTATGACTTCCAAGCTCGTAAGGCTGCGGCTAAACCAAAGCTGGACAAGGCAGAGATTACCCCGATGATTGAAGTTCAGACTGAGGAAAACCGTCTGGTCTTCGAGGGAATGGTCTTTGACTTGGAGCAGAAGGTCACTCGGACCGGCCGGGTCTTGCTCAATTTCAAGATGACAGACTACACTTCTAGCTTTTCCTTGCAGAAATGGATGAAAAACGACGAAGAAGCCAAGAAGTTTGACATGATTAAGAAAGGCGCTTGGCTGCGCGTGCGGGGAAATGTGGAGATGAACAATTTCACCCGCGACCTGACCATGAATGTGCAGGCTGTGCAGGCTGTTACTCACTATGAGCGCAAGGATCTGATGCCTGAGGGTCAGAAGCGGGTTGAATTTCACGCTCATACCAATATGTCTACTATGGACGCTCTGCCTGAGGTAGAGGAAATCGTGGCAACGGCAGCTAAGTGGGGCCACAAGGCTGTCGCCATTACCGACCATGGCAATGTGCAGAGCTTTCCCCATGGCTACAAGGCTGCAAAGAAGGCTGGTATTCAGCTGATTTACGGTATGGAGGCCAATATTGTAGAAGACCGAGTGCCTATCGTCTACAATGAAGTGGACATGGAGCTGAGCGATGCGACCTATGTTGTCTTTGACGTGGAAACGACGGGGCTTTCAGCGGTCTACAATGACTTGATTCAAGTCGCTGCTAGCAAGATGCACAAGGGCAATATCATCGCTGAGTTTGATGAGTTTATCAATCCGGGCCATCCTCTGTCGGCCTTTACGACGGATCTGACCGGGATTACAGATGAGCATGTCCGCAATGCAAAGCCACTTGAGCAAGTGCTGAAAGAGTTTCAGGAATTTTGCCAGGACAGTGTCCTCGTTGCCCATAATGCCACCTTTGACGTGGGCTTTATGAATGTCAACTATGAGCGGCATGGCCTGCCGAAAATCACTCAGCCAGTCATTGACACGCTGGAATTTGCCCGCAACCTCTATCCGGAGTACAAGCGCCATGGTCTGGGGCCTTTGACCAAGCGTTTCCAGATTGCTCTGGAGCACCACCATATGGCCAACTATGACGCGGAAGCGACGGGTCGCCTCCTCTTTATCTTTATCAAGGATGTGGCTGAAAAGCATGGTGTGACCAATCTCAAGGATTTGAATACGGATCTGGTCGATGAGAATTCTTACAAGAAAGCTCGGGTCAAGCATGCGACCATTTATGTGAAAAATCAGACGGGACTCAAGAATATTTTTAAGTTAGTCAGTCTGTCCAATACTAAGTATTTCGAAGGTGTCCCTCGGATTCCACGAACCGTGCTGGATGCCCATCGAGAAGGCCTGATTTTAGGCTCAGCCTGTTCAGAAGGCGAAGTCTATGACGCCGTTGTCTCTCAGGGGGTGGATGCGGCTGTCGAAGTAGCCAAGTATTATGACTTTATCGAGGTCATGCCGCCGGCTATCTATGAGCCGCTGATTGCCAAGGAGCAGATCAAGGACCAGGAAGAACTGCAGACCATTATTCGCAATCTGATTGAGGTCGGAGACCGCTTGGGCAAGCCTGTCCTTGCGACGGGGAACGTCCACTATATCGAGCCGGAAGAAGAAATCTACCGGGAGATTATCGTCCGGAGTCTTGGTCAGGGAGCTATGATTAACCGAACCATTGGTCACGGTGAAAATGCCCAGCCGGCTCCGCTTCCTAAGGCTCACTTCCGGACCACCAATGAGATGCTAGACGAATTTGCCTTTCTAGGCGAGGATTTGGCTAAGAAGCTGGTCATCACCAATCCGAATCAGCTGGCCGAGACCTTTGAGCCGGTTGAGGTAGTTAAGGGGGACCTCTATACGCCTTTCATTGAAAAGGCCGAGGAAACAGTTGCCGAGTTGACCTATCAAAAAGCCTTTGAGATTTATGGCAATCCGCTGCCAGATATCGTGGACTTACGGATTGAAAAAGAGCTGACCTCCATCTTGGGGAATGGTTTTGCCGTGATTTATCTGGCTTCGCAGATGCTGGTGCAGCGCTCCAATGAGCGGGGCTATCTGGTAGGTTCACGGGGGTCTGTCGGATCCAGTTTTGTCGCGACCATGATTGGGATTACCGAGGTTAATCCTCTGTCACCCCACTATGTCTGTGGCAAATGCCAATACAGCGAGTTCATCACGGATGGATCCTATGGTTCTGGCTTCGATATGCCGGATAAGGACTGTCCAGAGTGCGGCCACAAGCTGAGCAAGAACGGTCAGGATATTCCATTTGAGACCTTCCTTGGATTTGACGGGGACAAGGTACCCGATATTGACTTGAACTTCTCCGGAGAAGATCAGCCAAGCGCCCATTTGGACGTGCGGGATATCTTTGGTGCGGAGTATGCCTTTCGGGCTGGTACCGTTGGTACCGTTGCGGCTAAGACGGCCTATGGATTTGTCAAGGGCTATGAGCGCGATTACGGGAAGTTCTATCGGGACGCCGAAGTTGAGCGTCTGGCGCAGGGAGCTGCCGGAGTCAAGCGGACGACTGGACAACACCCGGGCGGAATCGTTGTTATCCCTAACTACATGGATGTTTATGACTTTACACCGGTCCAATATCCAGCTGACGATGTGACGGCCGAGTGGCAGACCACCCACTTCAACTTCCACGATATCGATGAAAATGTCCTCAAGCTAGACGTTCTGGGACACGATGATCCGACCATGATTCGGAAGCTTCAGGACTTATCTGGCATTGATCCTAATGACATTCCTATGGATGATGCTGGCGTCATGGCCCTCTTTTCTGGAACAGACATTCTGGGTGTGACTCAGGAACAAATCGGCACGCCGACTGGTATGCTGGGAATTCCGGAGTTTGGGACTAATTTTGTACGGGGCATGGTTGATGAGACCCATCCGACAACTTTTGCCGAACTCTTACAGCTATCTGGTCTCTCTCATGGTACGGACGTTTGGCTGGGCAATGCTCAGGACTTGATTAAGCAAGGGATTGCCGACCTGTCCACTGTTATCGGTTGTCGGGACGACATCATGGTTTACCTCATGCACAAGGGCTTGGATCCTAAGATGGCCTTTACAATCATGGAGCGCGTGCGGAAGGGTCTTTGGCTGAAGATTTCTGAAGAAGAGCGCAATGGCTACATCGCAGCCATGAAGGAAAACAATGTGCCAGAATGGTACATCGAGTCCTGTGGAAAAATCAAGTACATGTTCCCCAAGGCCCATGCGGCAGCCTATGTTATGATGGCCCTGCGAGTGGCCTACTTCAAGGTACATCATCCGATTTATTACTACTGTGCTTATTTCTCCATTCGAGCTAAGGCCTTTGATATCAAGACCATGAGTGGCGGACTTGATGCCGTCAAGCGTCGGATGAACGAAATCGCTGAGAAGCGTAAGAACAACGAAGCCTCCAATGTAGAAATTGACCTTTATACAACCTTGGAAATCGTCAATGAAATGCTGGAGCGGGGTTTCAAATTCGGAAAGTTAGATCTCTACAAGAGCCATGCAACTGAGTTTCTCATCGAAGGAGATACCCTTATTCCACCATTCTCCGCTATGGACGGTCTGGGTGACAACGTTGCCCGCCAAGTAGTCAGAGCGCGCGAAGAAGGCGAATTTCTCTCTAAGACAGAACTCCGCAAACGCGGCGGCCTCTCTAGCACCCTAGTCGAAAAAATGGACGACATGGGTATTCTAGGAAATATGCCCGAGGATAACCAGTTGAGTCTGTTTGATGAGTTTTTTTAAGAAGGATGTTTATGGAAAATATTACGGAACAATTTAATGCGGTTGCTTTAGAATATGATTGGGTAACTACTCTTTTGGAAGGCAAGCCCGATTATCTACTGGATAATTTGCCTGACCGTAGAGTTTCCGCTTTGGATATTGGTTGTGGCGGAGGGAATACCTGCATTTTTCTGTCTTCATATTTTCAACATGTGACAGGAATAGATCTTTCTGTGGATTTTCTGCAGATAGCAAAAGATAAAGTAGAAAAAGAAGATTTACAGAATGTAGAATTACTGCAGGATGATTTTTTAACCGCTGTTTTTGAGAAACAATTTGATTTTATTTTCAGTCGAACGACATTTCATCATTTGGACATCCCTGAAGCTTTGGAAAAATGTAAGAAATTACTAAAGCCAGGTGGCATCCTGTTTGTTATGGACAATGTATCAGAAAAGCCCACTCCTTCAACTTGGACCTATGTTGTAGGCGCTTATTTAGATTTTCCTCGACACTGGAAAAGATTCGGCTTGAAAAATGCCAGAAGAATCTTCAAACATAGCACCTCCAAATCTTGGCTCAATCATTTAGCAACAGATCGCTACCTTTCTAAAAAAGGATATGAAGAGATTTATGGGAAGTTGCTGCCAGGCTGTAAATTAATTCAGGATGGTTGGAATATGAAAGTCATCTGGCATCATAAACCAATAGATGGTTAACAAAGGAAAGGACTCTCTCATGAAACTTAGAATAAATGCCGAAGATAAGCCTGCGCAAAAGGTGTTTGATTACCAGCTGGATCTTGACCCAGATACAATTTTGAAAATGCCCGCTTTGATTTGCGGCACTGTGGCAGCGGTTAGCCTGCTGTCCTTGTTTAAAGAGAAATAACAAAAGAAAAGGAGAAGCAGCATGGTTCTGCCAAATTTTAAAGAAAACTTAGAAAAATACGCTAAACTATTGGTTGCCAATGGTATCAATGTGCAGCCGGGTCACACGGTGGCGCTCAATATTGATGTGGAGCAGCGTGAGCTGGCTCACTTGATTGTCAAGGAAGCCTATGCTCTGGGTGCTCACGAGGTCATCGTCCAGTGGGCGGATGATTTGACTACGCGGGAGAAATTCCTCCATGCGCTAATGGAGCGCTTGGACAATGTTCCAGACTATAAGGTGGCTGAGATGAACTATCTCCTCGAAAAGAAAGCTAGCCGCTTGGGCGTTCGTTCATCTGATCCGGGGGCTTTGAACGGCGTGGATGCTGAGAAATTATCAGCTTCTGCTAAGGCTATGGGGATAGCCATGAAGCCGATGCGGATTGCAACCCAATCCAATAAAGTCAGCTGGACAGTCGCTGCAGCAGCCGGTACAGAGTGGGCTAAGAAGGTCTTTCCAAACGCAGCCAGTGATGAGGAAGCGGTAGACTTGCTTTGGGATCAGATTTTCAAAACCTGCCGTGTCTATGAGAATGATCCAGTAGCCGCTTGGCAGGCGCATGAAGAAAAACTCAGCTCAAAAGCTAAGGTTTTAAACGAGGAGCAATTCACAGCTCTGCACTACACAGCTCCTGGAACTGACTTGACATTGGGCTTGCCCAAGAACCATCACTGGGAGTCAGCTGGCAGTCTAAATGCTCAGGGCGAGTATTTCATTGCCAACATGCCGACAGAAGAGGTCTTTACAGCACCGGACTTCCGCCGAGCTGAAGGTTATGTGACTAGCACCAAGCCTCTCAGCTACAATGGCAACATCATCGAAGGCATCAAGGTGACCTTCAAGGATGGCCAGATTGTGGACATTACTGCTGAAAAGGGCGATCAAGTTATGAAGGATCTTGTCTTTGAAAATGCTGGTGCGCGTGCTTTAGGTGAGTGTGCCTTGGTACCAGATCCAAGTCCGATTTCTCAGTCAGGCATTACTTTCTTCAATACTCTCTTTGATGAAAATGCTTCTAACCACTTGGCTATCGGTGCAGCCTATGCGACTAGTGTGGTCGGTGGAGAGAATTTCTCTGAAGAAGAGCTTGAAGCAGCGGGTCTCAACCGCTCGGATGTCCATGTGGACTTTATGATTGGCTCTGGTCAGATGGATATTGACGGTATCCGAGAAGACGGCAGCCGTGTAGCAATCTTTAGAAATGGAGACTGGGCAATCTAAGATTTCGAGTTGCCTTAAATGGCGCATTCCATAATGATAGCTTCCACTTGCTTCTTTAGAAGCCTTGCTAGAAATATAGAAAGAAGGGGAATATATGATTGGTAGTATGTTTGTCGGTTTTATCATCGGCCTTATCGCCGGGGCTATTACCAGCCGTGGGGAGCGCATGGGCTGTATCGGAAAAATCCTCTTGGGTTGGTTTGGTTCCTTGATTGGTCAATTTCTCTTTGGTCATTGGGGACCAATGCTGGCTGATACAGCTGTTGTTCCATCAGTGCTAGGAGCAGTTATCCTCTTGGCTATTTTCTGGAGACGGGATAGTTAGATAGAAAAAAATACCTAGATAGTTTCTATCTAGGTATTTTCGATAATGATATGCAAGTTATTTACTCAATCACCAACATGCCGTCTTTGACTGCAAATGGGTCTTTTTCATTAATACGGTCGTAGAACATGATGCCGTTGATATGGTCGATTTCATGCTGAACAACGATGGCATTATAGCCCTTGAGCTTGATACGATGCTTTTGACCGTCCTTGTCAAAGTAATCCACGGTGACTCGCGCATGCCGAACCACGTAGCCTGGTACTTCTCGATCGACTGACAGGCAGCCTTCACCATCAGCTAAGGCTGCATCCTGAACGGAATGGGCCACAATCTTAGGATTGTACATCAGCGTTTGCAGGCTATAAGCTTCCTTAGGTGGATTGCCCTCTTCGTCGTCAGGGTTGGGAACTAAAACAGCGATGAGCCGTTTAGAAATATCCAGCTGGGGAGCAGCTAGACCAACACCACCGCGCAAGCCCATTTTTTCAGCCATGACAGGGTCCTGAGAATGTTTCAGAAATTGCATCATCTTCTCGCCCAGAATGATTTCCTGGTCTGATAGAGGGAAACTGACTTCCTCAGCGACAGCGCGCAGGGTCGGATTGCCCTCGCGGATAATGTCCTTCATATCAATTAAATGGGCTGGTTTGGTTAATCGTTCAATAACAGATGTTTTTTCACTCACAGACATGATTCTCTCCTTTTTCTATCCTTCATCATAACATAAAACCAGCAAGAAATAAAGGCGGGAGCGGTTTTGACTGGCTGGGGGTGCCTGCTTTTGAATGGAGCAACAGCGACCCATAATATTCCTGACAAAGAAATTGCGTCTTGGCTCAAAAAACTGTATGATAGAGGTAGTGTGAATTTTAAAGGAAAATAGAATGAAAAAATTGATGGAAAAGGTGAGTATCCTCTCGCTTTCTTTGATTCTGACGACGGCTTTTTCGATTTCCAGTGCCCAGTCGGCCATGTTTGCTTTTTATAAAGGGATTCCAGAAAGTTGGGTAGAGCTTCTGGTTTCATTGCCTTCGGCTGGGATTATGCTGATGTTGCTGTTTAATAGGGTCATTGAAAAATACCTGACAGAGCGTCAGATGATTGTGAGCGGGCTTCTGATTTTTTCACTTTGCGGGCTTCTTCCTCTTCTTAACCAGTCCTACTGGCTTATGTTTGTATCTCGGCTTGTCTTTGGGATGGGAATCGGTCTGCTCAATGCCAAGGCTATCTCGATTGTTAGCGAGCGCTACAAGGGACAGGAACGCGTTCGGCTTTTAGGACTGAGGGGATCAGCAGAAGTAGTCGGGACAGCCCTCTTGACTTTTGGAGTCAGTCGACTTCTTCCTCTCGGCTGGCAGGCTGCCTTTCTCGTCTATACCTTCGGACTAGTGGTTTTAGCGCTTTATCTGCTTTTTGTCCCTTATGACAAGGTCTTTGAAAAGCAGCAAGAACAGTCTGAATCGACTTCTAAGTTAAGTCGGCAGGATTGGCAGCTGAGTTTGTTTTTTGCCTTTGTGGCGGGGGTTATTGTACTGACTTATATTGCTATCAATGTGCGCGTGCCGGGAATTGTAGAGAAGTCTGGCATGGGAACAGCCCAAACTGCAGGCGTTATTCTTTCCTTGATGCAGTTGATTGGGATTGCAGCGGGCATCAGCTTTGCTAGTTTGACCCGTCTTTTTAGAGATAAACTGCTGATGCTTTCTGGTCTGGTTTTTGGACTGACTCAGATTATTATTGGCTTCTCACCAAATCTCTTGTCACTCAGCATGGCTACTATTAGTGCTGGCTTTGTCTATAGTGTCGGTCTGACGACCATTTTTTACACTCTGTCCGAGCGCATTTCCGCCCACCTACTCAATCAAGCCACTTCTATCGTGATTTTAGGTTGCAGTATCGGAGCAACGGCCACTACATTTGTCCTCAGTTTTATCGGGAGATTCTCCAACGTCCCAGCCTTTATCTTCAGCGTTTTGGGACTAGCTATGATTTTGACCTCGCTCTTTGTTCTAAGATTTAGCAAAGAAAAGAGCGGATTGCCCCCAAAAAGCTAGGAGGTTATACGATGCGTCTGGATAAATTTTTAGCAGAAAATGGTCTGGGCTCACGCGCCCAGGTTAAGCAGCTCCTAAAGAAAGAGCTGGTTTTGGTCAATGGCAGAGCAGAGAAATCACCTAAGACCCAGATTGATGAGACAGCAGATGAGATTATTGTTTCTGGCCAAAGGCTGACCTATGAAAAATTCGTCTATTACCTTCTCAACAAGCCGCAGGGAGTCATTTCGGCGACAGAGGATGACCGTCATAAGACGGTTCTGGACTTGCTGGACGAGACTGCCCGTCAGAAAGAAGTTTTTCCTGTCGGCCGCTTGGATATTGATACCCACGGCCT
The DNA here is from genome assembly GCF_020729725.1 of Streptococcus sanguinis. Lineage (GTDB taxonomy): Bacteria > Bacillota > Bacilli > Lactobacillales > Streptococcaceae > Streptococcus > Streptococcus sanguinis_V. The sequence goes on from NZ_JAJEPA010000021.1 coordinate 282,820, forward strand.
GCTCCTTCTGACCAATAATGGCAAGCTAGCCCATGCCATGCTGTCACCCAAAAAGCACGTAGAGAAAATCTACCGAGCTCAAGTGGCTGGCCTGATGAACCAAGCAGATGAAGAGCGATTTGCTGCAGGAATAGAACTGAAAGATTTCACCTGCCAGCCAGCTCAGCTCAAGATTTTAGAGCTAGACGCGGCAAAAGAGACTTCTCTCGTAGAAATTACCCTAGCTGAGGGTAAGTTCCACCAGGTAAAGCGCATGGTGGCTGCCTGTGGAAAAGAAGTCACGGATCTTCAGCGCCTCACGATGGGACCCCTACAATTGGATTCCGCACTAGCTCTTGGAGAATGGCGGAGATTGACTGAGGCAGAAATACTTTCTTTAGAAATCTTTGGGGTTGAATTGTAAATGAAAGAGCCTGAATTCCTCATACAAAAGAGTTGAAACAGAATCATTTGACAAAGGTAGACCTTCTTGGTAGAATAAGTATGTCGCAAAGACAAATAACTTCTTCTTGGTTGCAGGCCATGCCAAACCTACCACTCGGATGAAGCGTAAAGAAAAGGAGTATATCATGGCAATCTCAAAAGAGAAAAAAAATGAAATCATTGCACAATACGCACGTCACGAAGGTGACACTGGTTCAGTAGAGGTACAAGTTGCTGTCCTTACTTGGGAAATCAACCACCTCAACGAACACATCAAACAACACAAAAAAGACCACGCTACCTACCGTGGTTTGATGAAGAAAATCGGTCGCCGTCGTAACCTCTTGGCTTACCTTCGTAAGAACGACGTTAACCGTTACCGTGAGTTGATCAACTCCCTTGGACTTCGTCGCTAATCTTGCGTCTAAAACGTTTCTATACTTCGTTAACTTCGCCTCGATGTACCATTAGTACAATCTTCGCCTCGTCGCCTAGTTTATAAACGTGTTATCCAGCAAGAATCATGATGCTAAGGGCGTCAAAAATCCGTATGAAAATAGGGAAACGACATCGTGTTCGATGAACACAAGGAGTTTCATCTTTTTTACGAGAATTTTAGTCCGAGCTCAAATTAGTTCTCTGATTTCAGGGAGCTTTTTTCTGTTCCTTCACCTTACCTCGATATACTCAAGTATTATCTTTGGTTACGGTTCCTAGCACTGTAAGGTAAAATAAACCAGAAAGCTCTCCCTTCAGGGAGATTTTTTTATTTTATCAACTCGCTTAGGCCATGTTCAATTGAATACACAAAGTTGAAACTACTCCACTAAAGAGTAGTTTTTCTTTTTCACTAGGATTGTAACCTAATCTCAAATCAGTTTTCAGGGTTTTGGGAGTACGATTATTCATCGTTCCTCTTAATTCATTTTAAGCTCTTCAAATATCATTTCCTAGTCTAATTCATCTAATTTTTCCAAATAAAAAGTCCTTCTATTTCTTTAGAAGAACTTTTTCGATTAGCAGCTTTACTCTTTCAAGAATTTTTGGATCGCAGGAGCGGCAGTGATAGCAAATCTTTCGTCAATACGATGCTCCCCGCCTTCTACAGTGACCAGCTCTGCATTTGGAATGGTCTGACTCGCTTGAACAGCATACTGGTAGGGCACGACTGCATCATCAGTGCCGTGGATAATGAGGGTAGGAGCTGTGATTTTGGTCTGTTCTGCTTGGATATCAATGTCTAAGGCATCGATTAGATAAATCTTGCCCAGAGTAGCATTGTGGTGTGTCAAGCTATCAGGAAGTTGGTCGAAGTCAGGACTCCCTAGCTCACGATAGGTCTCTTTGGCATCATCGAAAAGAACGAAAGCTGGAAAGATGAGCATAAGTTTGTGCACGCGGTCCGGATAAGCAGCAGCATAAAGACTGGCAACAACGCCGCCTTGACTGGCACCGAATAAGCTCATTTTGCTTTTATCTACAAAGGCCTCAGAACGAAGCTTTTCCATGATTTGTGTCAAGTCTGTTAGTTCGGTCTTGACCGACATATTCAGCATATCCTGTCCACCGCTTTTCGATTGGCGGCTGCCGCCGTAGAAATCAAAGCTGTAAACCAGATAACCTTTCTTTGCCAACAGCTGGCTGTACATTTCATATTGCTCAAGGGTGTTGTTCAATCCATGTGCGATAACAATAGTCGGCAATTTTTTACTCTTGTAGTCAGAAGGAGCAGTAATCTTTCCGTAGAGCTGCTTGTCATCGTATGAAACGCTGTATTCTTCAGACACGATGTCTTCTGTCGGAGTCGGTTGATTGTCGGTTTTCTCGCTAGAAGCTGTCTGTGTAGTTCCTAGCTTAGGAGGAGTAGAGTTCAGTTTGGTCTGGGAATGCCAGAAGAACAGAGCCAGTCCAGCCAAGCTCAAGACTGCTAAGAAAGTCCAAATATACTTCATAGTTCTCTCCTTTCAGTATTTGTAGTATTATAGCGGAAATGAATGTATTTTACAAGAAGAGAGTTTTCTTGTTTTTTGATTTTTCTGCCTTTCATACAAGAAAATCCAATTTAGCCATCTCGGCGAGATTTTGATAATCTTGAATTTTTTAGAAAATCTTGCTAGACTGTAGCTACTAAGATAAAAACACAGTTCTGGTTGGTAGTCCAGACGCAAAATCTATTTTTTGTCAGTAACCTTCCTCCTTGGTTGTCCATTCTTAGGGATTTTTTAAAGGAGGTGCTGTCATGGATAAGATTTCAATGACGCTGACAGTTTATTTTGAAGAGGGATTTTGGCACGGTCTTTTCGAGCGGGAACATGCTCAGTCTTATAGAGTTTGCCGAGTCGCCTTTGGTGCAGAGCCTAGTACGCAGGAATTGTTGGATTTTCTAAACCGTTATTATCATCGGTTGCAGTTTAGTCCTAGCATCAGGGTGAGGGAGAAGACTAAGTCGGTCAGTCCTAAACGCTTGCAGAGACAGGCTAAAAAGGAGCAGATGGCTTCACGTTCTTCAAAGTCTCAGGAAGCGCTGAAGCTACAATTTGAAGAGCAAAGGAAAATCGCTCAAGTCAAGCGCAAGCAGCAGAAAGAACTGGCTAAGCAAAGGAAATTCGAACTCAAACAGCAAAAACGGTTGGAAAAGCACAAGGGGCATTGATCCTGCTTTTTCTTATTTACATAAAAAGTCTTCCTATGGGAGGCTTTTTCATTTGCTAGGCACTCAGTGAGCGACTTGAAAAGTGAATGAATTTTTCTGAGTCGTTTTATTTGACAGATGTAACAAAGATGATTACAATATAATCATAAAATAAAAATTACAAGAGTAATTTGAAAAAGGAGAAGTTATGATTGAAATTACTTATTTGGATGCTGTCAAGCAAGAGCGCAAGATGACTTTTGAGTCATATCAAGCATTTGAACAATCTCAACAAGCCTGCTTGATTGGGGTTGCGGATTATTATCCAGTTCAGAAGCTGACCTATAATGGCCATGATTTGGATTATCATGGGACTTATGGCGATGTATTCTTTTTCCTGATGAAGCAGGATTTGACAAAATTTGATTAAAAGGAGATAAAAATAATGGTAAAAGCAATTACAGATGCAACATTTGAGCAAGAAACAAAGGATGGCTTAGTTTTAGTTGATTTTTGGGCAACATGGTGTGGACCTTGTCGAATGCAAGGACCAGTCTTAGATAGACTATCAGAAGAAGTTTCAGAAGATAAACTTAAAATTGTCAAAATAGATGTGGATGAAAATCCACTGACAGCTCGTTCCTTTGGAATTATGTCTATTCCAACACTTCTATTTAAAAAAGATGGCCAAGTGGTTAAACAAGTTGCAGGTGTTCATACTGCAGAACAAATCAAAGCTATCGTTGCTGAACTGAGTTAAAGTTAATACACTCCCGTAAGTAAAATGGGAGTGTATTTTAATATTTAAAGAAAAAGCCCTGTTCCTCAAGATAAGGAGCAAGGCTCTTTTTATTTTCAATTATTCTTCTGTTCCAAGAAGGTTTTTGGCAACGACTGCTGCAAGAAGGCCACCAACAATTGGTGCTAAGATGAAGATCCAAACTTGTTGCAAGGCTACACCACCTACAAGAAGAGCTGGTGCCAAGCTACGAGCTGGATTAACTGAAAGGCCTGTGATATTGAGACCAACCAAGATCATCACTACCAAAGTCAAGGCAATTACGAGGCCAGCGATTGAGCTGTTGCCCTTGCTTGAAGAAGTCACGGTCATGATAACCAAGACAAACAAGAAGGTTGCAATGACTTCAAATAAGAAGCCACCAAAGATAGTTACACCATTTGCCAAGGCATTTTCACCTAGGCTGGCAGTTGGCATACCTGAGTTAGCTAAGAGGAAGTATACTGTCGCTGAAGCAATAAAAGCCCCAAGAACTTGTGCAAGGATGTAGTTGACAAGATCCTTAGACGACAAACGCTTGTTTGCAAACATAGCAATAGATACTGCAGGATTAAGGTGAGCTCCGGAAATCGTGCCGATAGAGTAAGCAGCAGCAACGATTGACAAACCAAAGGCAAGGGCAATTCCAAGATGACCAAGGCCCTCTACACCATTACCAAAAACAACTGCGCCTGTTCCTACAAACACAAGCATGAATGTACCAATTAATTCAGCAAAAAACTTTTTCATTTTCTATCTCCTTTTTCTAAAACTAAGCACTAGTCTATCAAAAGAAGCAATCGGATTCAAGAAAAGTGACTTGAAATCTTTTTGAAAATCATAAAACGACCAGCTTATCCTTAGTATTGAAAAGATTGAATAGATTTTCTTAACTCGTTTTGTAAAATGTTTCTCTGATCAAGTTGGACATAAACTTCCAACAGACAGGATCTGAAGTTGGAAAACTTATAAAAATCATCAGTCTCTTCTAACGGAAATTCAATATCTTTTATCCAAGAAGCTACATGTTCTTGCTCTAACTTTCCTTGTAAAATGGGTTCATAAAGAACTCTTGCTAAACGCCAATCCTCATCATTTGTAAAACGAATTGAAATTCTTTTAAATAGTTGGTCAAGAATGTCAATTCCTTCATGAACTCTGTTTCTAGGAAATTCTGGATGACAAACTACCTCTGTTAAGAGATCAGCACCATGCGCAAAAGCGTGAACCCAACCATACTGATGAGAGTAGCCCGTCGTCTCTTTTTCCTTTGTAAGATAGTGTAAGCCTTGATTTAGCATGGTAGCCCTGATAGGAGAAGACAACTGCTGGTAATAAAGTGATTCCTTAGTACCATCGCAGGACAGTAGATTGGCATAAATAAGTGCCCTAAAAGAACGTTTAAGAGCCGAAACTCCTCTACTATCAATCTCTTTGTATAGACCTTCATCAGAGGAGACCTCTTCTGAGATAAACTGAAACTGCTCAAGGGAAAACAACTCTTCTTGAATCCCTCTAGCCAAACTCGTAAAAACAAGTTCGTCTCGAATTTCTGGAGAGGGATCTCCTAAATGCTCAAGCAACCACTGAATTTCTTCTCGACTATAGCTTGGTTTTTCTTCTGTCACTTTTCTTTGTAATTCTTGATACATGGTCAATACCTCTACATTTCTAGTAATTTGATATAATCCAGACCCCAGTTCTCGACAGCATCTAAAACAACTCTGAATTTCTGTCCCATTTCGGTTAAGCTGTACTCAACTCGTGGGGGAACTTCGGCATAGACCTTTCGTTGAACAATCTTATCCTTTTCTAATTGACGGAGATGACGGGTCAAAATAGTTTGAGTAATCCCAGGCAATAATCTCTGCAATTCTTTAAATCGTTTTGTACCCGTACTCAACTGATAAATGATTACCAGTGCCCATTTCCCTGTTAAAACCCTTTGCGTTGTCGCAAATGGACAAATCCCATACTCACTCACTTTATTTGGCATAAAATATCTTCTTTCTATTTTTTTAAAAAAATTTATCTTTTAGTAGCAACAATAGTACTACTTTTGATACTAGCTATCAAAAAAGTGTCTACTTGTTTTTTTGATTTTAACTGTTACAATTATACCATAAAAAAGAAATGGAGAATAGATATGTCAACAAACTTAGAAATTTTCAATGCTTATAACCAAGCTTTAATTGCTGGTGACTTTCCTGGTGTCTTTGAAACGATGGCAGATGATATTGTCTGGCATCAACCTGGTAATCATAGTATATCTGGTTCAGTTGTTGGTAAGGACAAGCTAGGATCTCACCTAGCTACATTTGCTGAGAAAACTAATGGAACCTTTAAGGTGATAACAAATTGGGTTTCTGACAATAAGGATTTAATCGCAGCTAATGTTACTTTTCTCGGAACACGTGCTGATGGTACTGAACTCAATATGAACGGGATTGACCTCTTCCGTATTGAAGACGGAAAAATCAAAGAAGTTTGGCTCTTCTCTTCAGATCAAGCTGAAGAAGATAGCTTTTGGGGATAATTTAAGAGGCCGGGACAAAAAATTTTGATTTTAGGAATTCTTTATTATAAATTTTTAAAATCGATAGATTAGAAAAAAAGCAAACAAAACAGTATTCTGAGTGTCAGATAACTCGTTTTGTTCGCTTTTTATATTTAAGGTTAGACTTTTGTCCCAGACTCTTTTAATTTACTCTCCCAACTCTTCGCTGTAGGCAATAATCTGATCAACTGTGTCGGACAAGAACTGGATGGTGTCGCGGAGTGGTTAAGCATATAAATATAGCCTGATGGATACTGAGCAGATCTAATATTACCATGCTAACCCTGCATTTGCTATTTCCTTTTTTGAAGCGTATTGACCGTTGGGGCGATGCCATCTGCCTCTATAATCTTTAAAATATCCACCGGCAGCTACTGATTCTTGCTGTTCTACAATCTGACTTTCTGCAGCTTGGCGTGCTTGTTCAGCTTCTGCAGCTTGTTGGGCCCTAATATTAATCGCATTTTGGACAAGTCCAATACGATATATCAATTTAGACTTTATATTTTCATCAGCAACACGCTCAACTGCAGCTTGAGCTGGAGCAACGTAGTCTTGAACTTGATTGTTTTCCAGTTGTTGAACAGTTGCCTCTGCTTGCTCTGCAATTTGCTTGGTTTCCGCTTCTTTACGTGCTTGTTCCTCGCGAGCCTTCCTTTCTTCTTCTTGTTTTTTTCTTTCCTCTTCTTCTCGTAGTTTTCTTTCTTCTTCAGTTTTTTTCTCTTTTTCCTGTTGTTCTTTTTCTTTTTTCTCTTTCTCTAATTTTTCTTTTTCCGCTTTCTCTAAACTATTTTTATCCTCTTTTTGAACGAAGCCTATCTGTTTATCGGTGTTTTCTTGGGAAACCTCATTCTCTGTTGAGCAAGCTCCAAGCAGTAGTGCAGTCAAAGCTGTTAAAAATAACCATTTTTTCATAATTTTTCTCCCTTCGGATATGTATCCAAGGACATCATATCACAAAAAGGAAGCGTTTTTAATAGATATTTTTGTAAAATTTTAAAATATAGATTTGATTTTGTTCTTTAAAAGAACTAAAAATCAGACCCAGATGAATAATCCAAGTCTGATTCTAAATATATAGTCTTACTCCCCCAACTCTTCGCTGTAGGCAATAATCTGATCAACTGTGTCAGACAAGAACTGGATGGTATCGCGGAGTGGTTTGTCTGTCGAAATATCTGCTCCGATAATCATAGCTGACTCAAGCGGAGTCTTGCTGCCGCCAGATTTTAGCAGCTCAAGCCAGTCTCGGGCACCATTTTCGTCATTTTTCAGGTGGAGGTAACCGGCTGTAGAGATGACCAGACCTGCGGAGTAAGTGTAGCTGTAAAGCCCCATGTAGTAATGTGCTTGGCGCATCCAAGTCAGGGCAGCGTCGTCGTCAATCTCAACGGCATCGCCCCAGAATTCTGTCAAGACTTCTTTCATGATAGCGTTGAGTTTGCTTGCACCGAAGGTTCCGCCTTCTTCAATCAAAGTATAGACCTTGCGTTGGAAGGCAGCTTCCAGCAAGTGGGTGATGAAGTTGTGGAAGTAAGTATCCGTCAGACGGTGAGCCAGGGCAAAGCGTTTTTGGCGAGGGTTATCAAATTGGCGCTCCAGATAATCACTGAGTAGGAGCTCATTAAAGGTAGACGGTGCTTCCACATAGTAGGTAGACATGTGGGCGTTGAAATAGCTTTGGTGATTGTCAGAGAAGATAAACTGACCAGAGTGGCCAATTTCGTGAATCAGAGTATAGACATCGCTCATGCGACCGGTCCAGCTCATGAGGACATAAGGGTGAACCCGATAAGGATCAGCAGCATAGCCTCCAGAGTCCTTTCCGGCATTGGCCGCAAAGTCGACCCAGCGTTCTTCCTTATAGCGGGCAACTTCTTGACAATACTCTTGTCCGAGTGGCTCGACTGACTTCATGATGAGGTCATAGGCATCATCAATGCTGACTTCGGGATTGAGCTCGCTGTCCAAGTCCAGCTTCCAGTCGGCAAAGGTCATTTTTTCAAGTCCGTTTACCTTAGCGACATGCTTGAGGTATTTTTGAGCTACTGGAGCGAATTCGCTCATAATCAAGTCAATCTGCCGGTCAAACATAGAGCGATCAACTTCTTGCTCAGCTAATAAGTAGTCAAAGACAGACTCATAGCCCTTCATGTCAGCCAGTAATTTTTCAGACTTGACCTGAGCCAGATAGGCAGCAGCAGCGGCATTTTGGTGCTGACGAAGCCCTTCTGAGAAAGAGCGGAAAGCTTTTTCGCGGATTTCTGCATTTTCATGGTTTTGGTAGAAATTCTCATAGGTGACAAAGCTATTTTTGTAAACTTTGCCGTCTACTTCAAAGTCAGCCATAGCAAAGTCGCCAGCCCGCATCTTGGTGTAAATATCCTGTGGACTGTAAAAGACTTCGCCTAGGTTGGTCAAGGCTTTTTCGACATCTGCTCCCAGATAGTGGGATTTTTTGATTTTGGCCTGGCGAATGGCTGAAGTCAGATGGGGTTCTTGGCCTAATTTCTCTAAGACAGCTTCATCTGCACCGACTAGGGCGTCGTCAAAGAAGCTGAGTGCGACATTGGCCTCAGTCTCAAACTCCATGGCTGCTTGGGCAATCTGCGCAAAGCTCTCGTCGCCAAAGTCAGTGGTCTGTGGCATAAAGCCGTAGTTACCGATGTGGCTGATTTGGATATAAATCTGCTCTAGCTCAGCAAATGCCCGTTCAAAATCTTCGAAAGTGCTAAGCTTGCCTTGGTAATCACGGACGAATTTCTGGATGTCCTCTCTGGCCTTCTCAATGGCTCGCAGGAAGTCCTCTTGATCTTGGTAAAGGGCCGTTAGGTCCCAGAGTTCATTTTCTGGAAATTCAGAACGATGTTTTTGTTCCATAGTCTACTCCTTTTGTCATATATAGAAATAGTATAGCAAAAAATCCCCCAAAATGTCTTTGGGGAGAAAGATAAGTCAGTAATTTTTAGATGTTTATCACGTCAAGGATAAAAGTCAAAGTTTCTTTGCTGCAATCCTTTTAAAAAGGAGTAGATAAGACAAGAATACGAAGATAACCAGGCTTAATAGCAGGGTGAAGACGTTTTGAGTTCCTTTTGTCATATTGGGAGCTTGATTAGCGATGACGGCCGTTACTGCGGTACCTATTGCGCCCGCAAAGGTCTGGGCCAGCTGAAAGAGCGCAGTCGTATCTGCAGTCTTTCCTTTATCAACTTGAGTCGTCGCTAGGGCTAGTATGTTATTGAAAGCCATGTTTCGCCCCAAGGTAAAGCAAATATAAATCGCAATAACAGCTGTTAAGGTGAGTTCTTTTGTAAAGATAAGGAGCAAGAGTACAGCAAGGAAAAGAAGTGAATTTCCTGTAAAAAGGGTTGGTTTCGGACCATTTCTATCATAGAGTTTGCCAAAGACAGGAGAGAGGAAGGCTCCGAGCATGGTTCCAGGAAGCAGTGCGAAGCCTGCCTGAGCGGTTGAAATGTCTTTTTCTATGACCAGGAAGTTGGGAATCAGAAAATTAGCCGATAGGTTGATAAACTGAAAAATGAAGAAGGGTAAAATAGCCAATAAGACTGTTGGTTGCTTTAAAATCCGAATATCTAGGAATGGATGATCGATTTTCAAGCTCTGATAGATGAAGCAGGCTAGTGGCACTATGCAGAGAACAAGATAGAGCCAATCAATATGTCCTTCTTCTAAGCTAGAAATGGCTACAATAGCAAAGACGAGTGAGCTTGCTAAGAGGAGAAATGAGAGAAGATCAAAGGCGCGTTTCCTAGACTTCTCTGAATTTCTTAGAAAGAAAAAGCCAAGAATAAAGGAAATGATTGGGACAGGAAGAATAAAGGTATAAATCATATGCCAGTCAAAACGACTAATCATAAAACCACCGTAAGTCGGCCCAATTGCTGGTGCTAGGCTGACCACCATCCCAGACAAGCCCATGTAGGTTCCAATTTTTTGCTTAGGAACACGCTCAACAATTAAGTTAAAGAGCAAAGGAATGGCTAATCCAGTAGCGCCTCCTTGCAGGATTCTCCCTATCATCAAGATGGGAAAGCTTGAAGCCAACATGGCAATCAGTGTGCCCAAGCAAAAGTTGGCCAAAGCAGTAAAGAGGATGGTTCGCTCTTTCCAATTGTGAGCTAAGGTCGCTCCTAAAGTAATCGTGATGGCCACTGCTAGTAAATACCCTGTTGTAATCCATTGCAGCGTTCCCAACCCTAAGCCAAAGACCTTGCTTAGGTGCGGGAAGGTTACATTCATACTGGTTTCAGATAAGATGCCTGCAAAGCAGACTAAGGCTGTCGCAAGGAGCGAGAAAAAATCTTTCTTTTCAACTGTTTGATGATTTGGCACGATTGTCTCCTTTACATGTTTGAAATGAGTCACTGTATTTATTATAAAGCAAGAAGTCCTCTTTGAAAAGTGAATAGTGGCTATACCGCCATCTTATTTGACGAATCGAAAGGGAAAAAACGAACTCCGATAGCCAACTATAATCAGCTATAGAAAAGAAAAATAGATTTTCAGTACTTTTATAGAAAAAAGCCATTTTCAGCCTTTTTCTTTTGCCTGAAATTGTGGTAAAATAAGGTCTATACGTGCTTGATACAAAGATGAGGATATAATAAGCTACTAAGGCCATGAAATCAAAGTGCTAACTAAACACGTCCTATGAGTTGATTAAGGTCTTAATATCTTGATCTTTGTAGCCAAGGCGTATGAAAAAATTTGAGCATGTGCTCGGCAAGGAGTCTTTATGACAAAACAAGTTTTTAAAACCGTTTTTGCAGGCCGTGAGTTGGTAGTTGAAACCGGTCAGGTTGCAAAGCAGGCAAATGGCAGCGCCGTTGTTCGATATGGAGAAAGTACCGTTTTAACTGCGGCAACCATGTCCAAAAAAATGGCTACTGGTGACTTTTTCCCATTGCAGGTCAACTATGAGGAAAAAATGTATGCAGCTGGGAAATATCCTGGCGGCTTTAACAAGCGCGAAGGCCGTCCGTCAACAGATGCGACTTTGACTGCCCGCTTGATTGACCGTCCGATTCGTCCTATGTTTGCGGAAGGTTTCCGCAATGAAGTTCAGGTTATCAATACCGTTCTTTCTTATGACGAGGATGCTTCGCCTCAAATGGCTGCTATGTTCGGTAGCTCTCTGGCTCTTTCTATTTCAGATATTCCTTTTAATGGCCCTATCGCAGGAGTTCAAGTCGGCTATGTAGATGGTGAATTTATCATCAATCCTAGCAAGGAACAAAAAGAAGTTTCACTTTTGGAACTGACAGTGGCTGGTACCAAAGAGGCTATCAACATGGTAGAATCCGGAGCTAAGGAACTTTCTGAAGATATCATGCTGGAAGCTCTTCTCAAAGGGCACGAAGCGGTCAAAGAATTGATTGCCTTCCAAGAAGAAATCGTTGTGGCAGTCGGCAAGGAAAAAGCGGAAGTCGAATTGCTGCATGTTGATGAAGAGTTGCAGGCAGAGATTGTCGCAGTCTACAACAGCGACTTGCAAAAGGCTGTTCAGGTAGAAGAAAAGCTGGCGCGCGAAGCCGCAACTCAGGCTGTCAAAGACCAAGTCACAGCAGTCTACGAAGAAAAATACGCGGACCACGAAGAATTCGACCGTATCATGCGCGATGTGGCTGAAATCTTGGAACAAATGGAGCATGCAGAAGTGCGTCGTTTGATTACCGAAGATAAGGTCCGTCCTGACGGCCGTAAGGTTGATGAAATCCGTCCGCTGGATGCGGAAGTTGATTACCTGCCGCGCGTGCATGGTTCTGGTCTTTTTACTCGCGGGCAAACCCAAGCCTTGTCTGTTCTGACTCTGGCACCAATGGGCGAAACGCAAATCGTGGACGGCTTGGATCCGGAATACAAGAAACGCTTCATGCACCACTATAATTTTCCGCAATATTCTGTCGGCGAGACAGGCCGTTATGGGGCTCCTGGCCGTCGTGAAATTGGACATGGTGCTCTTGGGGAGCGTGCTCTGGAGCAAGTCTTGCCTAGCTTGGAAGAGTTTCCTTACGCTATCCGTCTGGTAGCGGAAGTCTTGGAGTCAAACGGTTCTTCCTCACAGGCCTCTATCTGTGCGGGCACTTTGGCTCTGATGGCTGGTGGTGTGCCGATTAAGGCTCCGGTTGCTGGCATTGCTATGGGCTTGATTTCAGATGGCAGCAACTACACGGTTCTGACGGATATTCAAGGTTTGGAAGACCATTTTGGCGACATGGACTTTAAGGTAGCTGGTACTCGCGAAGGGATTACCGCCCTGCAGATGGATATCAAGATTGAAGGAATTACAGCGGAAATCCTGACAGAAGCTCTGGCTCAGGCTAAGAAAGCCCGCTTTGAAATCCTGGACTTGATTGAAGAAACGATTCCAGCTCCGCGTCCTGAGTTGGCTCCGACCGCTCCGAAAATCGACACCATCAAGATTGATGTGGACAAGATTAAGATTGTCATCGGTAAAGGTGGAGAAACCATCGATAAGATCATCGCTGAGACCGGTGTTAAGATTGACATTGATGAGGAAGGAAATGTATCCATCTACTCCAGCGATCAAGACGCCATCAATCGTGCTAAGGAAATCATTGCTAGCTTGGTCCGCGAAGCAAAAGTGGACGAAGTTTACCATGCCAAGGTTGTTCGAATTGAGAAATTTGGTGCCTTTGTCAATCTCTTTGATAAGACGGATGCCCTGGTTCACATCTCAGAGTTAGCTTGGACTCGGACCAACAATATCGAAGATGTCGTACAAATCGGTGATGAAGTGGATGTAAAGGTTATCAAGATTGATGCCAAAGGTCGGGTAGATGCTTCCATGAAAGTATTGCTGCCGCGTCCACCAAAGTCTGATAAGCCGAAACATCATCATGACAAGGGACATCATCCGCACAAGGAACACAAGGGTCATAAAGACCATCAAGAAAGCCCTAAAACAGAAGAATAAGAGGTCGCTCATCCCTGTGGACCTCATCAGAAATCGGCAGAGGCGAGCCTAGTTCTCGTCTCTCCTTGTTTAGAGAAGGAAGGAGGCTAGCATGGGTTGGTGGAAGGAATCCATTGATATTGTAAAGGAAAATGACCCGGCGGCACGAACGTCGTTAGAAGTCTTGCTAACCTATCCAGGCATAAAAGCTTTGGCGGCCCACCGCCTCTCACATTTTTTGTGGCGGCACGGCTTCAAGCTGCTGGCGCGCATGCACAGTCAATTCTGGCGTTTCTGGACCCAGATTGAGATTCATCCCGGCGCTCAGATTGAGTCGGGTGTCTTCATTGACCATGGCAGTGGCCTGGTGATTGGTGAAACAGCCATTGTGGAGAAGGGGGCCATGCTTTACCACGGCGTGACCCTAGGCGGGACGGGTAAGGATACAGGCAAACGCCATCCGACCGTGCGTCGAGGTGCCTTGGTCTCTGCCCATGCTCAAGTCATTGGACCAATTGAGATTGGAGAGAAAGCCAAGGTCGGAGCCGGTGCAGTTGTTGTAGCCGATGTCCCAAGTGATGTGACGGTGGTCGGAGTTCCGGCGAAGATTGTCCGTGTTCACGGTGAGAAAGACGAGCCAACCATTCACGAGGTAGAGGAGAAACGGGAATACTATCTAGACAAGCTAGAGCATGCCCGTGAAGCCAGCCACCATTCATCAAGTCTTTAGGAAAGGGTAGCAAAGTTATCGAGGTGAAGTATGACAGGAGGAACCGACATGTCAGATTTATCAGATGCTATTTTGAACCAGGTAGTCCTTGAACTGAAAGAACACTTGGACGGTCCTGCCAAGGAGCGTTTTATCAAATTACCGCCTAGCCACCAGCGCGAATGGGCTCGCTATATCAGTGAAGCCAAAAAAGATGAGACCAAGCTGCGCCGCATAGAAAAGATGAAGGTGAATTTGCTGGAGCCTTAAAGAAAGAGAAGTTATGCTATTAGAGGAATTTGAAGATGTAGCTGGAGTTATTGAGCCAACAGATAGGCAGATTATTGATAAGGGTGAAGTGTGTGAAACCATCATCCTATCCTTTAACGGGGAAATTCTGAAACGTTTGATTGAGTCAGAAGAAGTCTATACAGGAGGCTATTTGAAAAGCATAAACGGACAGCATCCATGGTATATTTATGACCAAGGAACTAGCAAGCTAGCAGTTATGTTGGCTCCAATTGGGGCTCCCATGATAGTCGGCCAGCTGGAGGAGTTAGCGGCCAGAGGCTTCACGAATTTCATTATTCTAGGTTCCTGTGGCGTTTTGGATCGCTCAATTGAGGCGGATAAGATTATCTTGCCGTCAGCTGCTTTACGAGATGAAGGAACTAGCTATCACTATGCCCCACCGGGTGACGAAGTCGCCTATGACGAGTCTCTGCTGGTCAAGCTGGAAGCCATCTTTGACAAGCACGATATAGAGCATATCCGCACCAAGTCTTGGACGACTGATGCCTTTTATCGGGAAACGCCTGATAAGGTCAAGCGTCGCTTGGCTGCTGGAGCCCAAGTGGTGGACATGGAAGCTTCGGCTATCATGGCTTGGAGTCAATTTCGCAAGAGTAAAGTCTATCAGTTCTTCTACACAGCTGACTATGTGGATCATCATAACCGAATCTGGGATGCCCGCCATGAAGAGCGGACAGCTGATGCCATGACTTTTTTCACTATCGCTTTGACAATAGCAAAGGAACTAGAAAGGTAACTACAAGAATGGCAGTATATTTTTACGGCTGTATCACCATGGATGGCTACTTGGCAGACAGCCAGCACAGGATAGACTGGCTGCATCAGCTTGGTTCTGTAGAGGATACAGGCTATGATGACTTTTACAGGCAAATGGATATCACCATCATGGGCAAGCGGACCTTTGAGGAAATCCAAGATTTGCAAGATGTAGAAAGTTTTTATCAAGCTACGGAAAACTATGTCTTTACGCATGATAGGCACCTGCCTGTCAGCAATTACCAGCCAGTAGCTGGGGATGTGGTGGACTTTGTTCACCAGATTGACAAAGGCAAAAATGTCTTTGTGATTGGTGGTAATTCCTTGGTAGGACCGCTCTTGGATGCGGATCTTTTCGACCACCTCATTATTCAGATAGCACCCCTTATCCTAGGAAAGGGGGTTCCCCTCTTTACCCAAGAGGAAGGGCAGCGCTTTTACCAACTGGATAGCCTCAGACAATTTGGCCCTTTTGCAGAGCTGGTTTTCAGCCGAAAAAGTCAGAAATAGACAAGGGAGTGGACCGCATGATTAAAATTTACGACACCATGACCCGCAGCCTACGTGAATTTGTGCCCATTGAAGAGGGCAAGGTTCGCATGTATGTCTGCGGTCCGACGGTTTATAACTATATCCATGTCGGCAATGCCCGCTCAACAGTAGCTTTTGACACAGTTCGTCGCTATTTTGAGTATCGGGGATTTGAGGTCAATTATATTTCCAATTTTACTGATGTAGATGATAAGATTATCCATCGCGCCAAGGAAGAAGGCATCACACCAAAAGAAGTGGCGGACAAGTATATCGCGGCTTTTCGTGAGGATGTATCAGCTTTGGGTGTTAAGCCGGCTACTCAGCATCCGCGCGTGATTGACTTTATGGAGGCAATCATTGACTTTGTGCGGACTTTGGTGGACAAGGGCTACGCCTATGAGTCAGAAGGCGATGTCTATTTCCGAGTGGAAAAATCTCACAATTATGCCAAACTAGCCAACAAAACCTTGGCAGACTTGGAGTTGGGTGCTTCTGGTCGGACAGATGAGGAGACCGCCCGCAAGGAAAATCCGGTAGATTTTGCTCTCTGGAAGGCAGCTAAGCCGGGCGAGATTTCCTGGGACAGCCCTTGGGGAGCAGGTCGTCCGGGCTGGCACATCGAGTGTTCGGTCATGTCGACGGAGATTTTGGGTGATACTATTGATATCCACGGTGGTGGGGCAGACCTAGAGTTTCCTCACCATACCAATGAAATCGCCCAGTCAGAGGCCAAGACTGGTCAGACTTTTGCCAACTACTGGATGCATAATGGCTTTGTCAACATTGACGATGTTAAGATGTCCAAGTCTTTAGGCAATTTTATCACCGTTCATGATGCCCTCAAGACCATTGATGGTCAGGTACTGCGTTTCTTCTTTGCTACCCAGCATTACCGCAAGCCGATTAATTTCACAGAAAAAGCTGTTCATGATGCAGCGACTAATCTCAAGTATTTGAAGAATACCTATGAGCAGCCTTTCACTGGTCAGGCAGATTCTAACCAGCTTCAGGCCTTTCTGGACAAGTTCACCGCCGCTATGGACGAAGATTTCAATGCAGCCAATGGTATCACAGTTGTCTTCGAGCTGTCCAAGTGGATCAACTCTGGCAACTACACTGCAGAAGTCAAGGCAGCCTTTGCCAAGCTCTTAGAAGTTTTTGGTATCGTCTTTGTAGAAGAAGTTTTGGACGCGGACATTGAGCGTTTGATTGAGGAACGCCAAGCAGCGCGTGCTAATCGGGACTTTGCGACTGCAGACCGTATTCGGGATGAATTGGCCGCTCAAGGCATCAAGCTTTTGGATACCAAGGACGGAGTGAGGTGGACACGTGACTGATGTCAACCTGATTAACGGTATTGCCCTCGCCTTTGAGGGAGATGCTGTCTACTCCATGTATATCCGGCGTCACCTGATTTTTCAGGGGCTCACTAAGCCCAATCAGCTGCATAGGGAAGCGACCAAGTACGTTTCTGCCAAGGCTCAGGCTAATCTCATCTCTCTCATGCTGGAAGAAGGGATTCTGACGGAGAAGGAAGAGGATATCTACAAGCGCGGCCGCAATGCCAACAGCCACACCAAGGCTAAGAATACAGACATCGTCACCTACCGTATGTCGACCGGCTTTGAGGCAGTCATGGGCTACCTGCATATGACCGAAGCAATTGAGCGGCTGGAAGAGCTGATTGACTGGTGTATCAAACGGGTGGAGGAAAGCAAATAAAAAAAATTATCTAGCTCCGTTTACAAGCTAGATAAATTGAAGATATCTAAAACAGGGTTGCTGCGGCAGCTCTTTTCTTTAGGGCTTTTATTTGCTATAATATACAAAGTAGAAAACATTTATAGGAGAAAAACTGTGAAAAAATACTTTACTCTGTCGGTAGCGACTTTATCTTTGCTTTTGCTCTGTGCTTGCAGTAATAAGAAGCAAACAGAATCTTCTTCTAGTAGGGTTTCTAGTAGCAAGACTAGCAGTTCTTCTAGCAAATCTTCTTCTAGCAAAAAAGTTGAAAAAACTGATATAAAACTTTATGATTCTATTTTGGATATGTATGCTCAGGCGATTCAGAATCCGAAAGCCAATCAACAAAACCAAGAGATTAATTGGATTGTTTCTCAAGCAAATATTCATCCACAAGTTTATAGTGGAGTCTTCTATAGTTATTATGACCTAGATAAAAACGGAACAGAAGAGTTAATCATTGCTATGGGGCGCGTGAATGCTGATGTGAAGTATGATCTTCTGGATATTTATACTATTGACGATCAAAAACCACTTCGCTTGACAAACAAAGAGAACCAGTTGGATATGATTGGAGAGCGGATGATTTTGGCTCCTTTGGAAGATGGATCATTCCTTTATAGAGGAGCTTCTTCAGCTACTGAGGCTCAATATATTCATTACAATTTCAATCAAAAAGGCAATGCACTGGAAAAAGTGGCGGAGGGAGCAAGTCAAGACTCACTTGGACAATTGCCTGCTTTTCTAGATTTATCCATTCTGGATTGGAAAGCCTTGGGTAAAACGGAAACGAATACGGAAAGTTCAACATCTTCTATGAATGAGGAAGCTATCAAAAATGGAGACTACTCCAGCATTGCAGGAACTTGGAAAAGTGGTACTGGAAATACATTGGTGTTTGATGCAAATGGTTTGGTGAGTGAAACTTCCCAGTTGAGCGACCGTGGAGCAAGGGATATCTATGGTTTGGTTGGTATAGGAGTATCTTCCAAGAAGGGTGCAGGCGGATATGTAATTGTCTTTATCCCTAAAGGGAAGGACTATACTGTCAGTGATTTAGAAGAGATTTATCATGATGCATCAGACCATGAACGAGATAGGATATGGGCAGGCCAGGGAGGCGGCACCAATGCTGATCCAAACTCTTTCTATTATAAGATTGACTGAAAAAAAGACTAGTTGTCCTTCATGGCAGCTAGTCTTCTTTATAATTCTCGTAAAATTCCACCTTAATCCTAATAAAGGTCTCCAAGTCTCGCAAAAGTTGCAGGAGCATGGCGCGGGTTTCAAATTCCTGGCGGGTCTTAGGGAGCGGCCGCTGGCGAAAAACGGTTAAATAGTTGTCAATCTCGTCCAAGAGGTCTCGGGCAGGATTTTCTTGGCTCAGTTGCTTAGCGGTCTGGGAGAAGAGGCGGGCTAAAATCAAGCTTTCACTGGCTGCTAGATGGCTATTATTGATATTGCTGGCCATGTCTTGCAGGATACGGTTTTGGGCCTGCCGCATTTCAAAATAGTGGATATGGTAGTTGGTCTGGTGAAAGAGGTGGTTGGAGTGATCCAGATAGACCAGCTGCAAGGCCTGCTGCAGAATCTGATGCAGCTCCTTGATCAGAGCTGCATCATTTCGGCCGTCTCCAGATTTTAAGAAATATTCAAAGCGCAGGAGAATCTTTTTCAGCTGTTCTTCCACTTGCTCGTGGTAGTTGTCAATCTCTTGCTGGCGCGAGGGCATATAGAGATTGGCAAGGAGTGCAAAGCCAGTTCCAATAAGAAATAGAGCTAGCTCATTTCCAAGCAGAGACCAGGAGGTGGATTTTTCTAAGAGCAGGTGGGTGACTAGGACGGTGCTGGGTGTGATGCCAATTTCCCAGCCAAGCCGAAAGGCCAGAGGCACATAGATTGCGATATAGATGGCCAATGCTCCGAGGTGAAAACCTAGAAAGTGAAAGGCCAGACTTCCGATAGCCAGAGCCAGCAGGGTAGATAAAAAGCGATTGCCAGCTAGCTTTGCAGTGCTGCGACGGGTATCAGTCACGCTGAGGATAGCAATAATTCCGGCTGAAGTTGAGTAGGTCAGACCTAAAAAGTCAGCCAGCCAAGCAGCGAGACAGGTAGCTAATACTAGCTTGATGGTGCGTTGGAGGAGAGACATGAGTAAGAGTTTCCTTTTTTAGACTTCTTTCTATTATAGCATGACTGGCGGGGAATCTTGGAAGCTGCTGATTGCTTTTTATCAGAGCAGAATTCTGTCTCGCCCGAGTAAATCCTGCCGCCATTTTTTGGCCTTTGTGTTATACTAGTCCTATGGAAAAAAACGATATTGTCTACGGTGTGCATGCGGTGACAGAGGCTCTCGCGGCTAACACTGGAAATAAACTCTACATTCAAGACGACCTGCGTGGTAAAAAGGTTGATAAAATCAAGGATTTAGCAGCGGAAAAGAAGGTTTCCATCTCCTGGACTCCTAAGAAAAACTTGCAGGAGATGACTGACGGGGCTGTTCACCAAGGCTTTGTCCTGCGGGTGTCGGAGTTTGCCTATACTGACTTCGAGGTTCTGTTGAAAAAAGCAGAGCAGGAAGACAATCCACTCTTATTGATTTTGGACGGGCTGACTGACCCGCACAATCTGGGCTCTATCTTGCGGACGGCTGACGCGACCAATGTAGCTGGAGTCATCATTCCCAAGCACCGGGCAGTCGGTGTGACACCAGTCGTAGCCAAGACCTCAACGGGTGCTATTGAGCATATTCCCATTGCCCGTGTGACCAATCTCAGCCAGACTCTGGACAAGCTCAAGGAAGCTGGTTTTTGGATTTTCGGTACCGATATGCAGGGGACGCCTTCTCATAAGTGGAATACGGCAGGCAAGCTGGCCCTTATCATCGGCAACGAAGGCAAGGGGCTTTCAAGCAATATTAAAAAGCAGGTGGACGAGATGATTTCCATTCCTATGAATGGCCATGTCCAGAGCCTCAATGCTAGTGTCGCAGCTGCTATTCTCATGTATGAAGTCTTTCGCAATCGCCTATGAAAAGAAAAATCTTACTGGTGGACGGCTACAATATGACGGCCTTTTGGCGGGAGACTCGTCCTTACTTTAACCGCGGAGAGCTAGATGCAGCGCGAACGATTCTGCTCCAGAAGCTCAGCAATTATGCCAGCTTTGAAGGACTGGAAGTTATCTGTGTCTTTGATGCCCAGTATATGCCGGGAGTTCGGCAGACCTACGAGGAGTTTAATGTGACGGTCGTTTTCACTGAAGAGGAGGAAACGGCAGATGACTATATTGAGCGCTTGGCAGCTGAGCTCAATACACCCAAAAATCAGGTGTCGGTTGCGACTAGCGATCTCAATGAGCAGTGGACTGTCTTCGCCCAAGGAGCTTTGAGAGTATCCGCTAGAGAGCTAGAGAAGCGAGTGGCTGTTACCAAATCAGACCTCAATAAACTGAGCGGACAAATCAACCTGCAAAGACCGCCCTTGCGACCGATGGACAGCCAATCTTTGCGCGATTTACAAAAAATGATGGAGAAAAAAGATGACCTTTAAAATTTTAACCGATTCAACAGCAGACCTGACAGAAAACTGGACTCAGGAAAATGATGTGCAGGTCCTAGGCCTGACCATTCAGCTAGATGGCAAAACCTATGAGACAGTTGGCGCGGACAAGCTGACCAGTCAAGAACTTCTGGAGAAGATGGAGTCCGGCAGTAAGCCGACTACCAGTCAGATTAATGTCGGCCAGTTTGAAGATGTTTTTCGAAGTTATGCCAAGGAAGGGACACCAGTTCTCTATGTAGCCTTTGCTTCTGCCCTATCGGGTACTTATCAGAGTGCAGTCATGGCACGGGAGATAGTCTTAGAAGATTTTCCAGATGCGCTGATTCGCATCATTGATACCAAGGCGGCTTCTATGGGTGAAGGACTTTTAGTCATGAAGGCGGCAGAAGCTAGAGCGGCTGGCCATACCTTGGAGCAGACAGCAGACTTGATTGAGAGCTTGGTGCCTAAGGTCAAGACTTATTTTCTGGTTGATGACCTCAATCACCTCATGCGGGGCGGTCGGATTTCCAAGACTGCTGCGCTTATGGGGAGCTTGGTCAATATCAAGCCGATTATCGCTGTCAAGGGAGATGGGACTCTGGACTCTGTCGCTAAGGTTCGCGGCAAGAAGAAGGCGCAGGCCGAAGTGGTCCGCATGACTCTGGAAGGAATTGCTGACCCGCGGGTGGTCATCGCCTATGCAGGTGCCAAAGAAGTTGCTGAGAGTTTAAAAGCCCAGCTGTTGGAAAGCGACCAAGTAGAGGAAGTTCTCCTCATGCTTCTGGGACCTGTCATTTCTACTCATACTGGTCCTGGAACTTTGGGACTCTTTAGTATTGCTCAAGACATTCAAGACTAAGAAAACATGAAATCGCTATTTCATAAATAATTGCTTCAAATCTATTGCTTTTGCCTACTATTTTTGATATGATAGTAGGCGGTATTGTTTACCCCATTTGTAAGGCCCCGGAACCTTTCAAATAACTCGCGGACCGGAACATCCGCCCTGTAAACAAAAACGATATTCATAGGAGAAATCATGAACAAAACAACATACATGGCTAAGCCAGGTGAAGTTGAACGCAAATGGTATGTAGTGGACGCTACTGATGTCCCTCTTGGACGCCTTTCTGCTGTTGTAGCAAGCGTACTTCGCGGAAAAAACAAACCAACCTTTACACCACACACTGATACAGGTGACTTCGTAATCGTTATCAACGCTGAAAAAGTAAAATTGACTGGTAAAAAAGCGACTGATAAGATCTACTATACTCACTCAATGTACCCAGGTGGATTGAAACAAATCTCAGCAGGCGAGCTTCGCTCTAAGAACGCTGTTCGTTTGATCGAAAAATCAGTTAAAGGTATGCTTCCGCACAATACTCTTGGCCGCGCTCAAGGTATGAAGCTGAAAGTATTTGTAGGCGCTGAGCACACTCACGCTGCACAACAACCAGAAGTTCTTGATATTTCAGGACTTATCTAAGGAAAGGAACAAATAAGCTATGTCACAAGCACAATATGCAGGTACTGGACGTCGTAAAAACGCTGTTGCACGCGTTCGCCTTGTTCCAGGAACTGGTAAAATCACTGTAAACAAAAAAGATGTTGAAGAGTACATCCCACACGCTGACCTTCGTTTGGTTATCAACCAACCATTCGCAGTTACTTCAACTGTTGGTCAATACGACGTTTTCGTAAACGTTGATGGTGGTGGCTACGCTGGTCAATCAGGAGCTATCCGTCACGGTATCGCTCGTGCCCTTCTTCAAGTAGACCCAGACTTCCGCGATTCATTGAAACGCGCAGGCCTTCTTACTCGTGATGCCCGTATGGTAGAACGTAAGAAACCAGGTCTTAAGAAAGCTCGTAAAGCTAGCCAGTTCTCAAAACGTTAATCAATACGATTATATCAACGTTTCAAAGCACTCAAGAGTCATCTCTTGGGTGTCTTTTTTGTTTTGCTTAAAAATTTAAAAACTATGGGAAACAGCATGATATCAGTACTTTTCAGAGTTTTCATTATATAGTCGTCAATCTCTAAATCTGAGATATTAATATTTTTAATAGGGTTTGTCTGTTTTCTTGCACCAAAAATGGTGCACTTCTCTTTTTTGTGCTATAATAGAGATAAATAAAAGGAGGTCTCTTATGATTGGAGAAAATATAAAAATATTACGTAAAACACATAATCTAACCCAATCTGAATTCGCAAAGATTGTTGGTATCTCTCGAAATAGCCTGAGCCGTTATGAAAATGGGACAAGTACAGTTTCGACAGAATTAATAGATTGTATCTGCAAGAAATTTAATGTTTCCTATATTGATATCGTAGGGGAGGAAAAAATGCTCACACCAGTAGAAGATTACCAGTTAACTTTAAAAATAGAATTAATAAAGGAACGGGGGGCGAACGTCTTAGCGCAGCTTTATTGTTTTCAAGATGAACAAGGAATTACTTTTAATGATACCTCTAATCCTTGGATTATAATGTCCGATGATCTGTCTGATTTGATTAACACGAAGATTTATCTTGTTGCAACTTTTGAGGAAGTAGAGCGATATAATGGCTATTTGGATGGCATTGAACGGATGCTAGAACAAGCTAGTCATCTGGTGGTGGCTTAATGAAAATAGAAGAATTTAGTCAGGATGATTTTCAAAAAGCGTCTAAAAGAATCATTCGATTTTTAACTCGTGGTAAAACAACTTCATCTCAGCCCAGGGCTATTAGAGATGTGCAAGGCGTTATGGTCGGAAGAATCAATTTAAGTGTCTTAGGGAGTGATAGAAAAACAGCAGAACTTGGATATAGGATTGGAGAAAAATATACTAATTTAGGCTATGCAAGCGAAGCGGTTAAACTCGTTTTAGACAAGGCGTTTCATACTTATGGTTTAAATAGAATCATTGCGGGAACAGCAACGGATAATCTGGCCTCTAAGAGAGTGCTTTTGAAAAATGGTTTCACTTTTATTAGGATCATAGAAAATGACTTACAAATGAATAATGAGTGGATTCATACAGCAGTATTTGAGATAACGAATCTATAACATTATCATTC
The DNA here is from genome assembly GCF_020729725.1 of Streptococcus sanguinis. GTDB lineage: Bacteria > Bacillota > Bacilli > Lactobacillales > Streptococcaceae > Streptococcus > Streptococcus sanguinis_V. The sequence continues at coordinate 306,813 of NZ_JAJEPA010000021.1, forward strand.
CCAGTTTACTGGCAGGACCAATGGAGTCCTTCTTTGGCATTCTTAAGTCTGAGATGTTCTATGGATATGAGAAGAATTTTAGGTCTTTAGAAGACCTTGAACAAGCCATTGTAGACTACATTGATTACTACAATAACAAACGAATTAAAGTCAAATAAAAAGGACTTAGTCCTGTTCAATACAGAATAAAATCCTTTCAATAATTATTTGTCTAACTTTCTAAGGAATATGTCTTTTTCGGAAATTTTATCTTTTGTATGGTTTAGGTTTTGCATCATTCCGAATGTATAAAGGATGCTTTGGCTCGCCACTTTTATTGGTATCTAAACAATGCAATGAATCCACTAGCTCATAAACTTCGTGTGAACGGTTATTGAAACTACCATGATTTCCCCAACAAGCGATAATCATCTCTGATTTATCTGCATATTCTTTGATATAAAAATCATTATCACTTCCGATGGGATCTTGCTCTGAATATAATACCCGAGGATTGGTTGCTCTATATGCGAAAAGATTTGCCATAAGAATACCGCCATAACCCCAGCTCTTTGCGAAATTGATACATCTCCTTATTGTTGGATCGTCTTCGTTTTCATCAGCAGTTGATGGATTTAATCCAATAAATAGGACAGTTGGTTTTGCTTCATCCCATACTCGTGATAAAATGTACCGAAATTTTCTATCTTCTGATAAAATAGCATCTTTTTTCATATTTAATCTCCTTTTCTTTCTATTATACACTATAATTCAAAGAATACTATTAGTAACTTATAGTTGCCAAGTAAATATTCAAAGAAAATCCCCTCTTTCAAACAAACTTATTGTAATCTTTTGATAAAAAGCAATTAGCGCCTGCTAAAGATTGGTATAAAGCCATTTTAAAATTTGTTAAAACAAAGCCTTGTCAAACCCGACCTCAAGAAACCTCGTAAATCATCGTGATTCTCAAGCTATTAATACTTAGTGATACATCAAACTTCTAAGCATTCAAGGGCGTTACTCGTGAGTGCTTTTTTACGTTATTTAGCTCACCTATAAAATTCTTCTATTACTTTCATAGAAATTATATATTAGCCAGATAGGGGCAATCATAGTAAAATAGCTAACAAAATAGACTAAAGGAGTTTGGAATGAAGTTAGTTTCTTTATGGTCAAAGGTTTCTCTGGGCTTGCAACTCTTGATTGCTTTGATTTTGGGTGTTCTTGTTGCTCTTATCTGGCCGCAGTTTTCGGCTTTTTACCAGTTTTTGGGTCAAGCTTTTATCAGTTTGATTAATATGGTGATTATTCCACTGGTCTTTCCGGTTGTGGTCGTAGCTGTGGCTGGTGTGATTGGTAAGAAATCTTTTGGGAAGCTCTTGTCAAAGAGTCTGCTCTATTTCTTTGGGGTCACGACGGCGATTACCTTTATTTTTGTCTTTGCAGCTTATTATCTGGGCTTTGGTCAAGGAGTCAATATCGGTCAGGCGGGAGCCAGCATTGATGGGATTGCCAAAAGTATTCAGTTGGATGAGTTTTTGCTTAGCTTCATTCCCTCTAATATTGTCAAGTCGCTTTCAGAAGGAGCTCTGCTTCCTATTATTGTTTTTGCTCTATTTTTAGGATTTGGGCTTGGAAGCCTCAAGGAAGAAAAGACTCAGAAAGCTGTTGAGCTGCTGCAGATTTGGATTGAGGCTATTTATAAAATTGTCGGTGTGATTGTGAAGCTGTCTCCGATTGGTATTTTTGGTTTTATTGCTAAGGATGTGGCTACGACAGGAGTTGACAAGTTGGTCGGTTTGGGGCAATTTGTAGCAGGGACTTATCTGGCTTATGCGGTGCTAGCTTTAGTAATTTTTCCTTTGATTGCTCTTGCTTTCAGAATTCCTTATCTGACAAGATTACAACGGATTTGGAGCCTTCTGACTTTGGCTTTTGTCTCTGGTAGTTCCAGTGTTGTCCTGCCGCCTCTATTAAAAGATTTAAAGAAGCAGGGCTATGATGAGCATGTCATAGATTTGGTTGTGCCTTTGGGTTACACTTTTAATCTTGAAGGGGCCGCTGTGTATTTCTCTGTAGCAACCATTTTTATTGCGCATGCTTATGGGATTGCTTTTTCTGTGTCAGGACTTTTCTTTACTGTTTTGCTTTTGACTTTGATTGGTAAAACAGCTGCAACGGTGCCTTCAGGAGCGATTGTTGTCTTGCTGGCAGCTGCACCTCAGCTAGGCCTGCCGGTAGAAGGCGTTGCCCTGATTTTTGCGGTTGATTTCTTTGTCAATGCTGGTCGCACTGCCCTCAATGTTCTAGGTCAGGTCTTGGCCGTCAGTGTTATTGAAAAGACGGAAGGCAATGTAGTAGAAGAATCGAAAAGCAGCAAGCTGGCTGTTCGGTATTCCTAAAGGAGAGAAGACTTATGAGTCAAGCAAAAGTATACGTTATTCATGAAAATTTGGAGTGGACGCAGCACTTGGTCAAGTGGCTGGAGGAAAAAGATGTGCCCTATGAACTGTGGGATTTGTCAAGTGGGATCCTCGATCTGCAGAGTCCGCCCCCAACAGGAATTTTCTACAATCGGATGTCCGCTTCTTCTCATACGCGTGGACACCGCTATGCACCAGAATTTACAGAACAAGTTCTAGCTTGGCTAGAAGCTCACGGTCGCAAGGTCATCAACGGCAGCGGGGCTATTAATCTGGAAATCAGCAAAATTAAACAGTATTTGAAGCTTTCTGAAGTTGGAATTGCTTATCCAGAGACGGTAGCCGTTTTGGGGCAGGAGAATATTCTTGAGGCAGCTAGAAAGCTTAATATTTATCCCCTGATTACCAAACATAATCGGGCTGGGAAAGGTTTGGGAGTGCAGCTCTTCAATAGTGAGGAAGAGTTGGAAGCTTATGTAGACAGTCCTGCTTTTGAGCCTTCTGTGGATGGGATCACTCTGCTTCAGGCCTATATCAAGCCTACGGATGGTCGCATTCGCCGTTCGGAATTCATCAACCAGAAGTTTCTTTATACGGTGTCCATTGATTCATCAGACGGTTTTCAGCTTTGTCCGGCAGATGGGTGTCAGGTTGGACAAAGGCATGCTCAGCTAGAAACATCAGATAAGTTTCAAATCACAGATCCGTTACCTGCTAGTCAAAGACAGGCTTATGAGACATTTCTAGCTCAAGCTGGCATTGATGTGGGGGCAATTGAGTGGGTAGAGTCGGAGGCAGGTCAGATCTATGTCTATGATGTGAATACTAATACCAACTATAATCCGACAGCAGAAGAAAAAGCAGGAATTTTTGCTCATCAGCACTTGGCAGAATATCTAAAGAACGAGCTGGCAGCATCCTATCCAGAATAAATTTAAAACAAACAAAAGCTTTCCGTTTTGGAGGCTTTTTGTTTTTTTTCTTCGTTTCCAAAATATGACATCTGTCATTTTGTTTTTGTGACAAACGTTAGGTGAAGCGCTTACAAAAATTTGTTATATTTAGATTATTGAGATTGCTTCTTTTTTATAAAGGAGTTAGGTGCTAAATGAGGTGTTCATTTTGAACAAAGAAAGTTGAAAGGAGTGCGTTATGTAGAAGTGATTTGGTTGTGAGGAGTCTGGTTTAATTTTTAGATTATTGAGGTGTGTCATGAAAAATCATCAGGAAAAAGTGTGTAAAAATTGGTTTATGAGAAAAAGCGGAAAGCGTTGGGTGTTTGGGTGTGCCCTGCTGGCTTTTGGAGCTTTCTTGTTAGATGGCGGTGGAGTGGTTTATGCAGATGAGGGTAAGGCTAATCCAGCCCCTGCTCAGCTCTTGCAGGCTGATTCATCAGCTGTCTCGGAGCCTGAGAGCGGGGAAACAGCTGCTCCTACAAGGAATGCCGATAAGACAGAAAACCTTGTAGCTGGGGAGACTGCTGCGACGGAAGCAGGTAGTCAGGATGCAGCAGTAGAGTCAGCCAATCAAAAGACTGATAAGGAAAATCAAGTCACAGCAAATGCTAAAGAGACCAAACAGGAAGAAGACGAACAGCCAGCGGCGAAGGAAGTTGCTTCGGAAAAACTCCCTGCCGCAGAGACTGTAGATAAGCAGTCAGGCTTCAATACTAATTTGGCAGAAGCCAAGGGAGACAAAAATGGAGTTTGGGAAGTCCGGGAACAAGGTCTTTATAGTGATGCCAGAGGCAAAGGTGATAGTTTCCTTTACTCTCAAAGTCAGGGCAAGGATTTTGTTTACTCGACGGATGTAACTTTTCTCAGTAAGGAAGGGGCGGCAGCCCTCATTTTCCGCAGTAATAATAATCCGGATGACAAGAGCAGCTATGCGGTTAATATTGATGGTGGCAGCAACAATGTGAAATTTTGGCGTTGGCAAGGTGGGCGTGACTATCAGTTTATCAATGAAAAGCATATCGAGCCAACGGATGATAATAAATATCGGCTCAAGGTTGTTTCTATCGGCTCTTGGGTATCCTATTATGTCAATGATATTCTAGTGGCCAGCTCAGGAGATTACACGCTTCAGAGAGATGACAAGGGTCAGAATACTTATCTGTCAGAAGGCTATTTTGGCTTATTAAACTGGAATAGCGAGCTGCTTTTTCAAAATACCTTTTATAAAGAAATCACTCCTCAGTCTAATCCCGAGTTGGAGGATATAAGGGTGACTTCTTCGGTTGGGAAAGTGGAGCAGAAAGGTCAGTTTAGTGCTCCTATTACCATCCAGTATGTCAAGCATGACGCTGAGACTGTAGACTTGACCACCGTAGCGAAAAATCCTGCTGCCAAGGTAAGCGTGACCGATGCTGCAGGTAGGGTCTATAGTGATTTGAAGAATATCCCGCTGGCAGTGGGGGCAAACTATCTGACTGTGACCAGTACTGTGACGGATGCGGATGGGCAGGAGGTCAGCCTGACTTACCGGCTCAATGTACATCGTCGGCAGGCTGATGAGGTATACTACAATGAGCTCTATCGCGGTCAGTATCATTATTCGGTCAAGGACGGTTGGGCCAATGATCCCAACGGGCTGGTTTATTACAAGGGAGTCTATCATTTCTTCTATCAGTTTTACGATGATACCAAGTGGGGGCCTATGCACTGGGGCTATGCGACCAGCAAGGATTTGATTCATTGGGAAGAACATCCGATTGCATTTTATCCGGATGCTAATGGGGCTATGTTCTCAGGCTCTATCGTAGCAGATACCACTAATTCCTCTGGTTTATTTGACAATGACCAGGGCGGTTTAGTCGCGCTGATTACTGCCGATGGAAACGGTCAGCGCATCAAGTTAGCCTACAGTAAGGATGAGGGCCGGACTTGGACGAAGCTTGATCAAATTGCAGCTGACTGGACGGATGATCCACTGCAATCTCAGGATTTTCGTGACCCCAAGGTCTTCCGTTGGGAGGGTAAATGGTTTATGATCGTTGCAGGCGGACCGCTGAGAATTTATTCGTCTGATAATCTGCGTAATTGGAAGGTGGAGTCAACTTATGCGGATCTCCATACGGAGTGTCCAGATCTCTATCCTCTACTGGCAGACGATGGTAGCCTAAAATGGGTCCTGTCTCGTGGCGGGCGTTCCTATAAGGTCGGTGATTTTAGACAGGTGGAGGGCAAGTGGACTTTCGTCCCAGATGCTGAGTTTGCTCAGACTGATCAGGTCATGAACTTTGGTAAAGATTCTTATGCGGCCATGACTTACTACGTTCAGGACTTTGGCAGCAAGGCTAATCCAACCCTGCCTGACATTATAGAGTCTAACTGGATGAATACCTGGGAGGACTACTGCAATCTGGTAGCCGATACCGTCGGTCAGAAGTTCAACGGAACCTTCAATCTTAATCTCAAACTAGGCCTTATCAAGCAAGACGGCAGCTATCGGCTGACTCAGACGCCAATTGCAGCTTATCAATCTTTGCGTCAGGAAGACAAGGCTGTGTTGTATAAAGACGTGGAAGTTAGTGAGAAGAATGGGCTGTTGAAAGATTTTTCCGGTGATCAGTATGAAATTGTCTCTACTTTCCGGCCGAGTGAAACGACCAAGAAAATCGGTTTTAACCTGCGAGTTGGAGATGGAGAAGTGACTAGAGTTACCTATGATTTGGAAAAGGAAACTCTCTCTATTGACCGCAGCCAGTCCGGCATTCTTCTCAGTAATAAATTTGCTCAGGTGGATAGTCAGTCCGTCAAGCGCAATGCGGATGGCAGTATAGATCTGCATCTCTATGTGGATCGCTCCAGCCTAGAAGTCTTTGCCAAAGGATATACTGTAGCGGGTGCCAATCAGATATTCCCTGCGCCAAATAGCCTTGCGGCTAGTGTTTTTGTAGAAGGTGGTGCTGCTAAGGCTGACATTGCTCTTTATCCGCTGAAGGGCATCTGGAAAGACAAACAGACAGTGACCAAACCACTGGAACTAGTGCAGGCTTCTCCTGTGACAAATAATATTTATGTCGGCGATACTTTGGATTTGAAAGCATATGTCATGCCAGCAAGTGTCTCTCAAGCGGTCAGCTGGAGTGTGGATCAGCCAGACTTGGTCTCTGTCACGGAAGATGGCAATAAGCTGCGAGTGACTGCTCTGCAAAGGGGCGTGGTCAAGGTAACGGCGACCTCTAAGGCAAATCCAAGCCTTTCCAAGGTCTTCACCATCAATATCAGCCGTAATGACTTTAAGACCAATGTTCCAGACTTAAAAGCTATCTCTGGTAAGTGGTATGTCGACGGTGAAAGTCTCTATAATCAGAATACCAGCGCCAATGATTATTATATGGGAGGTCAGAAGATTCCTTTCCCTGAGTATAACTTGGATGTGGATCTCAAGTATCAAAAAGGCTTGATTAATATTTTCTATGCGTCTGAAAATGTTGACCCTCGCTATGCCTATTCTATTCAATTTGGCGATAATGATAAGATTAGACTTTACCGCTTTATGGGGGAGACGATTGCAGAAAGTAGCATGAATGGCAAGCATCTTAATGACGGCCAGTTCCACCATGTTAAGCTAGTGAAAACTAAAAATGGTGTCAGTGTATCTGTGGACGGTGTAGAATACCTGAACCACCAATTTGATGCGGTTAAGCCTTATTATAATGATGCCTACGTCGGTCTGGGACTCTGGGATGGGGATTTGGAAGCTCGCAATTTCTTTGTGACCAATCTTCATGCCCCAGCAGTTAATAAGGCTTCTCTGCAGAAAGTGGTAGACAGTACGGCTAGTCTAGATCCAAGCCTCTACACAGATGAGACAGTTCAGGCTTACCAGTCAGCCTTGGCTCGAGCCCAGTCTCTCTTGGCAGATGAAAAAGCGGAGCAGGCAGATTTAGATAGAGCAGAACAGGATCTGAAGACAGCTCTTGCTGCTCTGGCTGTGAAACCAAGTCATCAGGTCACTCCGGAAGAAGGGATGAAGGACCTAGTGGAAGAAAAGCCTTTCTTAGAAGTCGTAATGCAAGAAATTGCATATCAGACTCGAGAACAGGAAAATCCAGAACTGGAAAGAGGGCAGCGGCGGATACTTGCAGCTGGCCAAAAGGGTCAAAAGCGAGTCTTTGTAGAAGTCTTGAACGGTCAGCGAACCGTCCTCGGTCAGGAAGTGCTCTCTCTAGTAGTTGACGAACTAGTAGAAGTTGGCAGCAAGGTGGTGGCTGAAAGTGCTAAACAGCCTTTGATAAGGACCCAGCCTCAAGCTCTGAAGCAAGGTGAGGAAGAGAAAGTTATTCCGTCGCCAAGATTGCAGCCAGCTCCCGACTCAGCTCTGCCTAAGACTGGCACTCAAGAAGATAAGTTTCTGCCTCTGGTTGGTTTAGCTTTTCTGGGAATGGGTCTTCTAGCTGGAAGGAAGAAACAAGAAGACTAAGATGCTAAGCAATGGTTATTTGCACATAAAAAGGATGGGTGTTTTCCCGTCCTTTTTTGATATAATTATGGCTTGCGAAATGATTAGTTTTTGGCTGAGCATGCTCTAGTATCTGGCAAGAAATTTCGCTACATCCATCTTCCTCTTTTTTAACTCCTCTATCTGAACTTGCATCCGGATGAACATATCGCGGTGCTGCTCCTGGAGTTGTGGCTGTTCATGAATGACCTCGCAGATATAATCGCCCACGGGAGTATATCCAGCTTGGATCAAAGCCTGGTGAAAATGCGGCAGAGCTTTTAGTTCATCTGCAAAGGAAGGGCAGTAAGCGACTGCATAATTTCCTGCCGGCAGCAATATTCGATTTAAGTGAGGGAGTTCATTGGGAGTATGATGGAAGAGACAGAGTTGCTTGGAAATCCATTTTTCTTTTTGGAAATCTTCTTGTTTCATAATAGAGCCAACACGGCTGAAATGAGTGAAAAAAGGACTGTAACGCAGGATTTCTTGCTTGAAGCAGCGGAGAGCAAGTTCGTATTCCTCACTTTTCATTTGATAAATGTTTTGATCAATTTCAAAAGTAAGCAGCTGCCGTTCAGGAAAAGTTAGAATTTCCAGTTCTTGCTCGCTCTGCTTTTCGCCATAGATACGGGCACCAGACCGAAAGATTTCGATTTCTTGGATTTGTTTTTCTAAATTCTCTTTTTCCTCTAGAAGGCGCTGATAGCGGTCCTCGATAAGCTGGTGCAGTTGAAAATGGTCTTTGTCAGATAGGATTTCTTTTATGTCTTCTAGAGAAAAATTCAGTTGACGCAAGTACTGAATGGAGTCAACTAGAGAAGATTGATTGATGTGGTAGTAGCGATAGTTGGTTTCTGGATCGACTTTATAGGGTTTTAAAAGACCGATTTGGTCATAGAATCTTAGAGTTTGGATGGAAATCTGATTTATTTGGGAAAACTCTCCGATACGCAAAATTTTTTTCATTTTTTAAAACCCTCTATTGACTCTCTAGTTACTAGAGATATTATACTATAATTGTGAAAATAATAACAATTAATGGAGGGTTTGCCATGAGAAATACAAAAATTCGTGCTGTTCAGTATGGCTGCGGCAAGATGTCTAAAGTGATTTTCAAGTATCTACTGGATCACGGTGTAGAAATTGTTGGAGCTATTGATAACAATCCTGCTGTAGTAGGACAGGATGTTGGTGATTTTGCAGAGCTAGGCTATAAGACTGGTGTCCTGATTTCTGATAATGCTGAACGTGTCTTTGGAGAGTGTGACGCAGACATTGCCATTGTCACCATTGCTTCCTATATGCCGGAAATGTATGATTTTTTTGAAACAGCTATCAAGCATGGAGTTAATATCATCACGACCTGTGAGGAAGCCATCTACCCTTGGACGACGTCGCCATCCGAAACAAACCGCTTGGACAAGCTGGCTAAAAAATATGGTGTCACTGTAATGGGCTCAGGCATGCAGGATATTTACTGGATTAATATGCCTTGCTTGGCTATGTCTGGCCTTAATCGCATTCAAAAGGTGAAAGGGATTGCCAGCTATAATGTGGAAGATTATGGTCTGGCTTTGGCAGAAGCGCATGGTGCTGGTTACGATTCAGAGCGATTTGAAAAGGAAATTGCCAGTGCTGAGAGTCTGCCGTCCTATATGTGGAATGCTGCTGAAGCTATTTGCTCTAAGATGAACTGGACCATTCAGGATATTTCACAAAAGAGTGTTCCTTACATTTTGGATGAAGATGTTTATTCTGAAACGCTGGGACGTACAGTTCCGGCGGGGCAAGTAACGGGTATGTCAGCTGTGACAACCATTCATACCCATCAGGGAATTGAGTTGGAAGTAGAGTGTATTGGCAAGGTCTATCGTGAAAATGACGGAGATATGTGTGATTGGGAAATTACTGGTGAGCCAAATCTAGTCTTCTCAGTCAGCAAGCCTGATACCGTAGCCTTGACCTGTGCCACTATCGTCAATCGAATCCCTTCTGTGTTAGACGCACCGGCAGGTTATGTGACTTCTGAGTTGGCGCGTGAGTTAGCCTATCCGACCTATCCACTTCATACCTATGTGGAAAAATAGCAGAGCTTATAACTAAAAATACACCTCCCGTATCAATTGGGAGGTGTGTTTTTAAGTATTAGTCTTCCTTCTTCTTTAAGAGGAAGAGTCCAGCTGCTCCTGCAACCAGAAGTCCAGCTAGAGCGAAGCTAGCACTTGTTTCTTGGCTTCCGGTCTCTGGCAGAGTCTGATTGTTGTAGGTCAGAGCCACTGTCCGAGCCGGCGGATTGACAGTGGCAGGTTTCCAGTCAAGGACAGTCTGACTTGGAGCTTGGTAGGTTGGGTCAGGTGTCGCAGGACTTGATAAGTCAGTCAGCTCGGCCAACTGGCTGCCAAAGATAGCGTTGGAAATCCAGCGGTAGAAGTGAACAGGGTGAAGGCGATTAGTCGGATTACCAGCGTAGACAAAGAGAGGCTTCTCGTTATAGGTACCAGCAATGGCTACGACTTTGTTGGCTAGCTGCTCATTGCCAGGCCACCAGCCAGCGATATAGAAGTCGCTGCCAGAAATGCTGGCAAGAGTCCTAAAGTTGGCAGGAATCTTAGCAATCCAGTTACCAGAGTTGGAGTAAAAGAGTCCATCTTTCTTATAGCCGCTGGTCAGCGGGTCTTGGTCTTGGATAACAGCCTTCATCAAGCCCTCGTAGTCACTGCCGTTCTTGAAGCGCTCAGCATCAAAGCCGTCTAGGATTCCTAGTTTTTCCAAGCGCTGCATAGCAGAGCCTCCGACGACGATGGTTGGCTTGAGTCCGACAAGAGACTTGTCATAGTTGTTGCTTTCAAGGACGATGACGTCCGCATCTTCTGGGCGATCGACGATTTCAAAGCCCATATTCTTCAGAGCTAAGGCAGTATGAGCTGGAGCGTCCACGCCTGCCCATGAGAATTGATGTGGTGGTGCGTAGACCTTGAGAGGCTTCAGAGTTGGTCCCTGTGGAATCTTATAAAGGGCGTCACCATAAATGGCATAACGATCTAGGAGACTGGTAAAGGTCGGTGTATCAACGATGTAGCCGTCATCTGTCAGATAGACCTTCTTACCTTCAGAAAGAGCTTTGTTGACGGCCTTGACCGCGCTCTCAGACGTATTGGCAATGACGTAATAAGGCGCTTTATGATCAACCTGACTGGTACGTGCAGCACGGAGCGCTGTCACGTCGCCTAGCTTGCCTTCAAAGAGCTTGTCGCCAAAGACTGGCTGGGCTTTGAAGCCTTTCATATCAGGGAAATTGACGACTAATTCCGCATACATGGCTGCCCACTTGGATTCATTTGAGCCTTTGTAGAGGACATGGTTGGCATAGCCACGCTTGGCCTGGGCCATATCGACAACCAAATCGCCTTTTTTATAGTTGCCGCTGTCTTCCTTGAGTTCTTTGACAAGAATACCGTTGCGTTTGAAATAGTCAATCATATTAAAGGCTTCTTGGGTATCGTTGTCCTTGTCCACTCCCATTGGGATGACATAGTAGTCTGGGAAGAATTTTTCTTGGCCTTTTTTAATCCGGCCTACGACCTGACCATCTGGTCCGACAAGTTCATTTTCTGCCTTAGGATCTTCGACTTTATTGATGCCGCGCAGGTAGAAGTTGAGACGCATCTCCATGAGCTTGTCGGGGTTCTGAGCTAGATAGTCAAGGCCTCCTAGAACTGCGTAATATCCAGCCTTGTAGGACTCTTGATTGCCCTCGGGAATTTCGATGGTATGTCCCAGGATGCCATGGTACATAGAATAAACCGCTGTGTAGCCGGAGAAGGAATCGTCCCATCCGTCTCCCCAGTCCAGTTTTGGGATGATGTATTTGTCGTAGCTAGAGTTTGCAACACCGGCCCGCCCCATATGATGGGCATTGTCCAGCATGAGGTCGGCTAAAAGGTCATATTCAAAGTTAGGATCGTGAGGCGGGGTTGCTGGCTCAATCAGGAATTCCTTGACAAAGCCGTGAATATCATAGAGGGCAATTGGGTTCCATTTGTTAATCAATCCAGCGACGGTGCGGGTTTCAGGATTGGCTTGGTAGCCAGTATCTCGGTTAGGGTCAAGGCCATTGGCCAGAGCCCGAGTGTTGAGGACATCGCCGTCAGGGTTCTCCGTAAAGTCAAAGAGGAAGATAAACTTCTTCAGTAAATCTTGGATTTTGAGAGTAACAAGTTTTTCAGAACCATCGGCAGCGGTTGTTTTGAAGCTGACTTGGTCTTTGGTGGCAAAGGTCTTAAATAGACCTGTGATAATATCAATAGCAGGCTGTTCATCAGCGTGGGTGTTGTTAATGAGCACAGGCAGTTTATAGTCTAAGTTGCCATTTTTGAGAGCTGCCAGCATTTCTGCTGGTTTGGTCAAGGCCTGCGGATTAGTTGTGCTGAGGTAGTCGTCGATGCTCTTTTGGTCAGAACTGATGATACCCAGCTTGATATCGCGCCCCTGAGCGCTCTTTCCAATGTTCTCAATCTGTACCAAACGATCTGTTTTGGCATCCTGTCTGCTTTTTTCAATAGATGCCAGCATCTCCTCATGGCTGTGGAAGTCTTCATAAGGACGCAAGACGATATTTTTGCGAATAGTCAGGCTCAGGTCCTGGCTCGTACCGACCAGTTCATGGCTGCCAATGAAGTTTCGATAGGTCCGGCGGATATTATGGGGAGAGCGAAGGCTGAGATCGTCTCCGAAGAGTTTTTGAAACTGCAAATTCAGATGAAGGTCGTTACCGTCGACCTTTTCCTCAATTGTGACAAAGGGTTGGCCGGTAAAGGTGCCGCTGTCCATATTCCAGGTTTTCCAGTCGGCTATTGGTTTATTGTCCAGAGTCCAAGTCAGCTTACCCGCCTGAGAAGCCTGTCCTTGGACGGTTTCCTTGAGCTCTGCAGGCTCGGACATATAAACGGTACTGTCGGCCAGCTGGGTCTTGGCTTCTTCAGAATCAGCTGCTCTTGTTTGAGCTGCTGCAGAGACAGCTGGATTGTCCGTTGCAGGAGCAGGAGTCTGTTCTTTTTCTCCTGTCTGATTTGGAGCGGTTTGAGTAGCTTCTGTTGCAGGAGTTACAGCCTCTACCTGATTGGCGGTTGGCTGTGACTCAGTACTGTTCTGCTGGTCAGCTGCGGCCTTACCCTGAGCCAAGACAGCCATCAATACAGCGGCTGATAAACTCAAGGCCTGAGTATAGAGACGCTTCTTGTATGAATCGTTCATTAGGAAATCTCCTTTGTGTAAAACATTCTATATTTAGTATAACAAATATCGAAAGCGCTTTCAAACAAAAAATAGAAAAAACATACAAAGTTGTCCAAAATGGTCTCTCAGATGAATTGCTGCGCATATGAGAATCTTCCTTGTTTCAAGTGCTCTTTACAATATCCGAACCTTCTGCCTTTATTTTCTGAAATAGTATACAAAATCCTCGAATTTATGCTACAATGAGACAAACTAAAAATGATTGGAGCCAAGCATGAAAGCAATTATTACCGTTGTCGGAAAAGATAAAACAGGGATTGTAGCCGGAGTTTCCACTAAGATTGCGGAGCTGGGGTTGAATATTGATGATATTTCCCAAACCGTTTTGGAGGAATATTTTACCATGATGGCCTTGGTGTCAAGCGATGAAAAGCAAGATTTTACGGCCCTTCGCAATGAGTTTGAAGCTTTCGGCCAAGAGCTCAACGTCAAAATCAACATTCAAAGCGCAGCCATTTTTGATGCCATGTACAATATCTAAGGAGTGAAGGATGGATATTAGACAAGTAACAGAAACCATTGCCATGATTGAGGAGCAGAATTTTGATATTCGGACCATCACCATGGGCATTTCACTCTTGGACTGCATCGACACAGATATTAATCGGGCAGCGGAGAAGATTTACAAAAAAATCACGACCAAAGCGAAAGACCTGGTAGCAGTTGGGGATGAAATTGCAGCAGAGCTCGGGATTCCTATCGTCAACAAGCGGGTCTCCGTGACTCCGATTTCTCTGATTGGGGCAGCGACAGACAGCAGTGACTATGTGCCTTTGGCCAAGGCTTTAGACAAGGCTGCTAAGGAAATCGGTGTTGACTTTATCGGCGGCTTCACGGCCTTGGTTCAAAAGGGCTATCAAAAAGGCGATGAAATCCTCATTAATTCTATTCCACGTGCTTTGGCTGAGACGGACAAGGTCTGCTCCTCTGTCAATATCGGCTCAACCAAGACCGGCATCAATATGACGGCAGTTGCGGATATGGGGCGGATTATCAAGGAAACGGCCCAGCTTTCTGACATGGGTGCGGCTAAGCTGGTCGTCTTTGCCAATGCGGTAGAGGACAATCCTTTCATGGCAGGCGCTTTTCATGGTGTCGGTGAAGCAGATGTGGTCATCAATGTCGGTGTTTCTGGGCCAGGTGTTGTCAAGCGAGCCCTGGAAAAGGTCCGTGGTGAGAGCTTTGACGTGGTCGCTGAAACGGTCAAGAAAACGGCCTTCAAAATCACCCGTATCGGTCAGTTGGTCGGTCAGATGGCTAGCGAGCGTCTGGGCGTCAAGTTCGGGATTGTTGACTTGAGTCTAGCTCCAACACCAGCGGTTGGGGATTCAGTGGCCCGTGTCTTAGAAGAAATGGGCTTGGAAACAGTCGGCACTCATGGCACGACAGCGGCACTTGCCCTGCTCAATGACCAAGTCAAAAAAGGCGGTGTTATGGCCTGTAATCAAGTTGGCGGACTGTCTGGTGCTTTCATCCCTGTGTCAGAAGACGAGGGCATGATTGCGGCTGTGCAAAACGGCTCGCTCAATCTAGAAAAGCTAGAAGCTATGACAGCTATCTGCTCGGTAGGTTTGGATATGATTGCCATTCCAGAAGCGACACCGGCTGAAACCATCGCAGCCATGATTGCGGATGAAGCGGCGATTGGAGTTATCAATCAGAAGACAACAGCTGTGCGGATTATTCCGAAAGGCAAGGAAGGCGATATGATTGAATTTGGCGGGCTCTTGGGAACAGCTCCGGTCATGAAGGTCAATCAAGCTTCGTCTGCTGCCTTTATCGCACGGGGCGGTCAGATTCCAGCGCCTATTCACAGCTTTAAAAACTAAAAAGCTAGATTTGAAACAGTTTTTAAGAAAGCAGCGTAAAGGACAGTTATTCAGTTTCCGAGTAGGAGTTTGCGGGATTGAATCTAGCTGGATGCTTGAAATGTAGGGGATTATAAGGAGATTGTTTAGGTTATGAATAAAAGAGAGCTAGCTGAGCTGGCCCTTGATTTAGGTTTGGATTTTGATAAGGAGAGCGGCATTATATATGGCCGTAGAAGGGATTATGCTTTTTATCTAGAGACCATAACAGATGGCGACGAATTTGCGATTTTCTTTTCAGTCAGATGTGAGCAGGGTTATATTGGTCGAGATACCTTGGAAGCTTTGATCAACGATTCCGAGGTTTTGATTGATTTTGAAAGAGCTGGCTACAGTCTGGCCTGTCAGATTTTGGCTGATCAGGATCGGGATTTGCTGCCGGATATTTTGGAGGAGGCTATCGAGGACTGCACCCGCTACTTTGAGGAGCAAGGGCTGATTAGCGCCTGTGAGAAAACTGGTGAAACCGGAGATGTGGACCTGTATCAGTTTAAAGGAGATTGGCTCTTTCTCACGCCATCTAGCTATGAGCGGATGGTTTCCATCTCGCAGGATAAGGTGACAAAGCGCTCCCTTCCTCATCAAAGTCCGCAGAAAATACATTATTTTCTGGGTGTTCTCGGAGCATTCTTGACGAGCTTACTTGGTGCATGTCTTGTCTTCTTTCTGACAGGTGCATCCTTGGCCATGGGCTTCATATCAGGTTTTACACTGCTATTTAGCATTGCTTGCTATGAAAAGTTTGTCAAAGGTATTTCTGTTTTAGGAATTGTGGCAAGTTTCTTTTTTACTTTAGCGATGAGCTTTGTAGCTGTTCAAATTGGTTATGCCAATTCTTTTTACCAAGGGGAAGGCAATATTTTGCAAGCCATTATCGCTATTAATAAAGCCGCTTTATCCGGACAGTTTGGTCTTAATTATTGGCTCCATTATCTGTACATTATTTTTGGATGTGTCAGTGCCGTCAAAGTTCATATTAAGTCTCTATAGTTAATTAGATGCTGACTTCACAGTGAGAAGCTGTCTATCATAGCGGGAAACCGAGTTCTCCCTCTTCTCAATCTAAAAGAAGCCAAAGGCATTTTTCAAAATATACCATAATAAACAAAGGAAAAATAAAAGAGGTAAACTATGTCAAAAACAAGACTCTATGTTATCCGTCATGGCAAGACCATGTTTAATACTATTGGCCGGGCTCAGGGCTGGTCTGATACCCCGCTGACTGCCAAAGGTGAGCGCGGTATTCGTGAGCTGGGTATCGGATTGCGAGAGTCGGGTTTGCCTTTTGTCAAGGCTTTTTCCAGTGATAGCGGCCGGACCATTCAGACCATGGGGATTATCTTAGAGGAGCTGGGCCTGACTGGCCAGATTCCCTATCGCTATGACAAGCGCATCAGGGAGTGGTGCTTTGGCAGTTTTGATGGTGCTTATGGTGGTGAGCTCTTTCATGGCGTTATCCCACGAGTTCTTAAGACGGATAATTATAAGGAACTCAGTTGGCCTGATTTGGCGAATGGCCTGGTAGAAGTGGATTCGGCTGACTGGGCTGAACCTTGGGACAAGCTTAGCGGTCGGATTTTAGAAGGATTTGAAGCCATTGCTAGAGAGGTGGAGTCCTCAGGCGGTGGCAATGCTCTGGTCGTCAGCCACAGTATGACCATTGGTACTTTGGCTTATCTGGTTGATGAGAATATCACGAAAAATCCTAATGTCGACAATGGCAGTGTCACAGTGCTGGAGTATGAAGATGGTCGCTTTAGCATCCAGGCCTTGGGTGATGTGTCTTACCGTCAGGTTGGTGCAGCTATATTGGATCGAGAAAATCAAGAATGAGCAGGAGTTTTGAGACTCCTGCTTTTTGCTTTGAAAGCCAGATGGAGCCAATTTCTTCATAAAATGGTATAATATGAAAAGAACAACGGAGGAAATGAAATGGCAAAAACAAGATTATACTTGGTTCGTCATGGCAAGACCATGTTTAATACTATCGGCCGGGCTCAAGGCTGGTCTGATACCCCATTGACTGAAGTCGGGGAACGTGGCATTCATGAGTTGGGCATCGGCCTGAGAGAAGCTGGGCTTGATTTCAAATTGGCCCGTTCCAGCGACAGCGGCCGAACTATTCAGACCATGGGAATTATTCTAGAGGAACTGGGCCTGACAGATCAGATTCCTTATACCTTTGACAAACGGATTCGCGAATGGTGCTTTGGTAGCTTTGATGGTGGTTATGATGGAGAACTCTTTATGGGTGTGATGCCCCGGGTTTTCAATATTGAGCATGTTCATCAGCTTAGCTATGCTGAGTTGGCAGAAGGTCTTGTAGAAGTCGATACAGCTGGCTGGGCAGAAAACTGGGAAAAGCTCAGCGGCCGAATTTGGGAAGGCTTTTCAGCCATAGCTGAGGAACTGGAAGCTGCTGGCGGTGGGAATGCCCTTGTAGTCAGCCACGGCATGACCATCGGAACCTTTGTCTATCTAATCAATCGAACTCGACCTCATGGTTTGGACAATGGCAGTGTGACGGTTGTAGACTATGAAGACGGTAAATTCACAGTAACTTGCGTCGGAGACATGTCTTATCGAGAGGTCGGTGCCAGAGTAATGGAGGAAGAAGTTGAAGCGCGCTAAACATCGCAAAGAAAAGAGAAAATCGAAGTCTAAAAAGATTGGGTTAACGTTTTTATTGTTAATCGTCTTGTGTCTGGCAGCTGGAGGGACGGTGATTTATTTCCGTCCGTCCTTGTTACAAGATCTGCTTGCAAAGATTCAGTTTTCGGGTTCGTCTAGTAGTTCTGCTACGAAGGGCTCTTCTAGCTCAGAGAGTTCACAGTCTGATTTGCCCAAGGTGTCGTCTACTGACTGGAATTTGATTTTGGTCAATCGTGACAACCAGCAAGAAGAAAAAACACCTGATCTGACCCAGATTGGAGAGATCCAGGTCGACAGCCGTATTGCTGAAAATACTCGGCAATTCCTAGCTGCAGCCCAAGCGATAGCTCCTGAAGAAACTCTAATCTCTGGCTATCGCAGCCGAGCTGAGCAGGAGGAACTCTATAACGAAAAAGTTGCTGGGGAAGTCGCCAAAGGCTTGTCAAATGAAGAAGCAGTCAGCATTGTGCTGAAGCAGGTGCAGCTTCCAGGAGCCAGCGAGCATCAAACGGGCTTGGCTATTGATATGAGCGCTCCAGAAGGCCAGGAGGATGAATTGGCAGCTAAGATTGCCCAACTAGCTCCGCAATATGGCTTTGTCCTTCGCTATCCAGATGGCAAGAGCGACATTACTGGAGTTGACTTTGAGAACTGGCATTACCGCTATGTCGGTGTGGAGAATGCCCAGTATATGCAGAAGCACAATCTGGTTCTGGAAGAATATATCGCCCTGCTTAAAGCAGCGGGAAAATAAACAAGTAAGTCAGGTGTTCCTGGCTTTTTTTATGCTGATTTAGATTTCTAATCCTTTTAGCTTCTGATTAAATCAACTACAAGCATTGAAAGATAAAAATGAATCACTTTCTGTAAAAAATATTTACAAATCCTTGACAACTATATCGGACTGCGATATAATTTTGTATATCAAGGTTCGATATATCGAGGTGAAAGTGAGATAAAAAGATGAGCGGATTGACAGAAAAGCTTAGGAGAGTCTATGTGCCAATGACAGAGACAGGTTTTTATATCCTCTTCTGTCTTCAGCAAGAGAGGCATGGTTACAGTATTACTCAAAAAGTCAAGGAGCTGACAGAAGGACAGCTATCTATCAGCCCGGGAACCATGTACGGGACTTTGGCAAAGATGGAAAAAGATGGTCTGATTGCCTTTGTTCGTGAGGAAGAAAAGAGAAAGCTCTATTCTATCAAGGAGCTTGGAAGACAGATTTTAGAGTTGGAAATTCAGCGGATTGAGCGCCTTTACCGCAATAGTAAGGAGGAAGTTTGATGGAAAAGAAGATTGTCTATAAAATCTTTACCATTGCAGACTATGACAGAGAAGCAGCTTATTTTAAAAAAATGCATAGCCAAGGCTGGAAATTGAAAAAAGTAAGTTATTCTCCCTTTCTTGTTGCGGTTCGTTATACTTTTGAAGCCTGTCCGCCTCAGGAAGTGACCTATCAATTAGATTTTCGCCCTATAAAGAAGGCGGAGCAAGAATCCTATTATCAACTGTTTGAGGATTGTGGCTGGGAGCATATTACAAACTTTAATCAGTTTTCTTATTTCCGCAAGCCAGTTTCTCAGCTTGATGCATACAGTGATCTTGAAATCTATAATGACGCTTGGTCTAAGCTAGAAATGGTCAAGCGTTTGCTTGTATGGAGGTTTTTACCAGCCATCATAGTTTTGTGTGTCACTACCTATCTCATTCTAGATATTTTCCAGAAGAGTTTGAAAGCAAGTCTATTATTCAAGTCAATCTTAGCAATAGACTGTGTTATATTGCTCATTCTGTTCTGTCAACTGGTCCATATTGCCTTGCGTTTTTGGAAAATGAGGCAGGAACTGAAAGATTGATTGCGGTTTTGTTAAATACTGTTATGAAAGCGAGGAAAACAATGAAAAAGACGATTATTGAAGTGCAAGGCTTGAAAAAGAAGTTCAAGGAACAAGAAGCCCTGGCAGGAATCGATTTTTCCATCCGAGAGGGAGAGATTTTTGGCTTTCTAGGGCCTTCTGGATCTGGTAAAACCACGACTATCAATATTTTGACTGGTCAGTTGTCTGCGGATGCTGGATCAGCTCATGTGCTGTCTGCACCGGTTGAGGATTTGAAGGCAGAAGTGCTGGAGCAGATTGGGATTGTCAGCGATGGCAGTGGTTTTTATGAAAAGATGTCACTTTATAAGAATCTCAAGGCTTATGCTATGCTCTTTGGTGTTAATATGACAGAAGTCGATGAACTTCTCCGAAAAGTGGGGCTTTATGATAGTCGCAACAAGGTGGCTGAAAAACTATCTACCGGTATGAAGCAGCGCATGTTGCTGGTGCGTGCCTTGATTAATCGACCTAAACTGCTCTTCTTGGATGAGCCAACCAGTGGTTTGGATCCGTCAACCTCTCGCACCATTCACGAATTGCTGCTGGAACTAAAAGAGCAGGGGACAACTATTTTTCTGACGACCCATGATATGCAGGAAGCTACCCTCTTGTGTGATCGCTTGGCCTTGCTAAGTAAAGGAAAACTAGTCGAAGTAGGCAGTCCACATGAGATAATCCAAAAGTATAATACAGATAAGAAGGTTCGTTTAGAATATGAAGATTTGACGACTAAGACAGTGGCTTTTGAAGAACTGCAAGGAGGCTTGGATTTGTCCAATGTTATCAGTATTCATTCCTGCGAACCAACTTTAGAAGATGTTTTCATCACTTTGACAGGAGGTACCTTAAATGTCTAATAAATTAAAAGGTATGATTTGGCTGAGAGGTCAAGTGACGCTAGCTAATAAAAGTATTCTGTTGCAGGTTTTCATGCCGATTTTCCTCATTTTTCTCTATAAATTTATTTTTTCTCTGAATGGAGCAGGTAAGGAAATTGGAGCGGATAAACTAGCTACTATGTTGCTTACAATCTCCCTGCCTTTTTCTCTAGCCATGTCTGTTGGAACACCCATTATTATCATCCTAGCTGAGGAAAGAGAAAAACATAATTTGCAAAGTTTGCGCTTGGCTGGTGTGACAGCTAGTCAATACATTCTCTCCGCTTTAATCTGGCCAGCGATTATTGGGATTTTTTATATCGTCATTACCCCAATTTTGGTGGGAGCCAAGCTTTCTAATCATGTATTCAGCTATGGTTTGGTTCTCTTATTGACCATGTTGGTCTTAATTTTCTTCTTTTTAATGGTTGGCTTGTTTTGTAAAAATCAGGTCATGGCACAATCTCTTAGTGTCCCAGCCATGCTCTTGGCGGCATTTATTCCTATGTTTTCAAATATGAGCGAGGATTTATTTAAGGTGCTGCGTTATAGCTTTATGGGCCTCTTTACTAGTTATATGAAAGATTGGTCTCATTTCCATTTATGGAGCGGAGAATTTTTGGCTCTTCTAGTTTGGTTGCTTCTTTTTTCAGGAATTTCTTTCTATTTGATGCGCCGTTTGCAAATCTTGGACGACTAATCTAGGTCGCTAGACTGATTTTTAGCACTCTTGTAAAAAGAGTGCTAATTTTTTGAGTTTTTGTCTTGACTTTGGAGTAGAAGAGTGTATAATAGAATCATGAGTTAGCACTCGAGGTGATTGAGTGCTAATCGACAGCAGAATCTTGATTGGAGGTGATGCCGTGGTCACGGAGCGTCAAAATGAGATTTTGAATTTGATTATTGATATCTTTACCAAGACTCACGAGCCGGTCGGCTCCAAAGCCCTGCAGGATTCCATCAATTCCAGTAGCGCCACTATCCGAAACGATATGGCGGCTTTGGAAAAGCAGGGACTTCTGGAAAAGGCGCATACGTCCAGCGGCCGTAAGCCGAGCGTGGCTGGTTTTCAGTACTTTGTCAAGCATTCTCTGTCTTTTGATCGTCTCGCTGAGAATGAACTTTATGAGGTTATCAAAGCCTTTGACCATGAGTTTTTCAACTTGGAGGACATTCTTCAACAGGCAGCGGACCTTTTAACCAAGCTCAGTGGATGCACGGTTGTTGCACTGGATGTAGAACCCAGTCGGCAGCGTTTGACAGCTTTTGATATCGTTGTGCTCAGTCAGCACACGGCTCTGGCAGTCTTCACCTTGGATGAGTCCAATACCATCACTAGTCAGTTTATGATTCCGCGCAACTTCCTAAGAGAAGATCTGGATAGGCTTAAGGGCTTGGTAAGGGAGCGGTTCTTGGGACAGACAGTGCTGGACATCCATTACAAGATTCGGACGGAAATTCCGCAGATTATTCAGCGCTATTTCACCACGACGGACAATGTCATCCAGCTCTTTGAGCATATCTTTGGTGATATTTTCAAGGAAAATGTGATTCTGTCTGGCAAGGTTCAGCTCTTGGAATTCTCAGACCTGACGGCCTATCAGTTTTTTGATGACCCGCAGAAAGTAGCATTTGAGATTCGCGACAGTTTGGCCGAGGATCAGATGCAAAGCGTGCGCGTGGCAGACAGTAGAGAAAGCTGTTTGGCTGATTTGACACTGATTTCCAGCAAATTCCTGATCCCTTATCGAGGCTTCGGAGTGCTGGCAGTTGTCGGTCCGGTCAATCTTGACTACCAACGGCTGGTCAGTCAGATGAATGTCGTCAACCGCGTGCTGACCATGAAGCTGACCGACTTCTATCGCTATCTGAGCAGCAATCACTACGAAGTCCATTAAATATAGTATAAATATTCCTAAAAAGGAGGTGCCTTGTGGCAAAACATAAACAAGAAGAACATCCAGAAGATGTAGAAGTAAAAGAGGAAGCTGTAGAAACAGCTGAGCAAGCTGAATCAGCAAGCCCTGAAAAATCAGAATTAGAACTAGCTAATGAGCGAGCAGAAGATTTTGAAAACAAATATCTCCGCGCTCATGCAGAAATGCAGAACATCCAGCGCCGTGCAAATGAAGAACGCCAGCAACTGCAAAGATATCGCAGTCAGGATCTGGCAAAAGCTATCTTGCCTTCGATAGATAATCTGGAGCGTGCACTTGCCGTTGAAGGTCTGACAGATGATGTCAAAAAAGGACTGGAAATGGTGCAGGAAAGCTTGATTCATGCTCTCAAAGAAGAGGGTATCGAAGAAATCCCAGCTGACGGAGCTTTTGACCATAACTATCACATGGCTATTCAAACAGTTCCAGCTGACGATGAGCACCCAGCTGACACTATCGCGCAGGTCTTCCAAAAAGGCTACAAACTTCATGACCGTATCCTGCGCCCAGCAATGGTAGTGGTCTATAACTAGGCTAGAAAACTTGAAAAATCTTGTCCGGAAAGACAATAAACTATGAAGTAAGAAAACATTCGTTCAGCTTTGCTTCTAACGAGTGAAGCGAACCAAAGAGTATTGAAAATAAAATTAAAGTAAAAAGAGGTAAAAACATGTCTAAAATTATTGGTATTGACTTAGGTACAACAAACTCAGCAGTTGCAGTTCTTGAAGGAACTGAAAGCAAAATCATTGCAAACCCAGAAGGAAATCGTACAACACCATCTGTAGTGTCATTCAAAAATGGTGAAATCATCGTTGGTGATGCGGCAAAACGTCAAGCAGTAACAAATCCAGATACAATCATTTCCATCAAGTCAAAAATGGGAACATCTGAAAAAGTAGCTGCTAACGGCAAAGAATATACTCCGCAAGAAATCTCAGCTATGATTCTGCAATACTTGAAAGGCTATGCAGAAGAATACCTCGGTGAAAAAGTAAGCAAAGCAGTTATCACAGTACCAGCTTACTTTAACGATGCACAACGTCAAGCGACTAAAGACGCTGGTAAAATTGCTGGTCTTGAAGTAGAACGTATCGTCAACGAACCAACTGCAGCAGCGCTTGCTTACGGTCTTGATAAACAAGATAAAGAAGAAAAAATCTTGGTCTTTGACTTGGGTGGTGGTACCTTCGACGTTTCAATTCTTGAGTTAGGTGATGGTGTATTTGATGTACTGGCAACTGCTGGTGACAACAAACTCGGTGGTGATGACTTTGACCAAAAGATTATCGACCACATGGTAGCTGAGTTCAAGAAAGAAAATGGCATCGATTTGTCAAATGACAAGATGGCGCTTCAACGTTTGAAAGATGCAGCTGAAAAGGCTAAGAAAGACCTTTCAGGTGTAACTTCTACTCAAATCAGCTTGCCGTTTATCACAGCTGGAGACGCTGGACCTCTCCACTTGGAAATGACTCTGACTCGTGCCAAATTCGATGATTTGACTCGTGACTTGGTAGAACGTACTAAAGAACCAGTTCGCCGTGCTCTTTCTGACGCAGGCTTGAGCTTGTCAGAAATCGACGAAGTAATCTTGGTTGGTGGTTCAACTCGTATTCCAGCTGTTGTAGAAGCTGTTAAGGCTGAAACTGGTAAAGAGCCAAACAAATCAGTGAACCCTGATGAAGTAGTTGCTATGGGTGCTGCTATCCAAGGTGGTGTCATCACTGGTGATGTCAAAGATGTTGTCCTTCTTGACGTAACACCATTGTCACTTGGTATCGAAACAATGGGTGGCGTCTTCACTAAGCTGATTGACCGCAACACAACGATTCCAACTTCTAAATCACAAGTCTTCTCTACAGCAGCGGACAACCAACCAGCCGTTGATATCCATGTTCTTCAAGGTGAACGTCCAATGGCAGCAGATAACAAGACTCTGGGACGCTTCCAATTGACAGATATCCCAGCTGCTCCTCGTGGAATCCCTCAAATCGAAGTAACCTTTGATATCGACAAGAACGGTATCGTATCTGTTAAGGCTAAAGACCTTGGAACTCAAAAAGAACAACATATTGTCATCCAATCTAACAGCGGCCTGACTGATGAAGAAATCGACCGCATGATGAAGGATGCAGAAGCAAACGCTGAAGCAGATAAGAAACGTAAGGAAGAAGTTGACCTTCGTAATGAAGTTGACCAAGCTATCTTTGCGACTGAAAAGACTATCAAGGAAACAGAAGGTAAAGGCTTCGACACAGAGCGTGACGCTGCCCAAGCTGCTCTTGATGAACTTAAGAAAGCGCAAGAAGATAATAACTTGGACGACATGAAAGCGAAATTGGAAGTTCTTAACGAAAAAGCTCAAGGACTTGCTGTGAAACTCTACGAACAAGCTGCGGCAGCCCAACAAGCTCAAGCAGGAGCAGAAGGCGCACAAGCAGCAGATAACTCAGGCGACGATGTCGTAGACGGTGAGTTTACGGAGAAATAGGAGGAGTTATTTTTGGATAACGTAGCAGATATCATGAAAACGTTATTTTGGTATGTCATTATCTACGGAAGTTTGATTCTTATTGCCTATCCTGTTAAAGAAGGTGGAGATAAGACATTACTGGGTATGAAACCAAAATATTTACTTCAAAAATTTCTAGAACTAATGGCATTTCCCATTGCTATAGGTATTCTAGTAAATGTACTAAGTTAAATGAGTCCAATCACAGGGGTTGATAAACCAACCTCTGTTTTTCGGTAAACTAGAGGGTGACGCTTATGAACAAAGTGCTCTGTTTAATTTATCCTAATTTTTCACTTTATGAAGTAGTTGATCTGACCAGTACTTTAGCGCTATCTTTTGGTGTTGAGGTTGATTATGCTGGTTCAGATAGAAATGTTATAAGATCGGAAGATGGATTAGCCTGTCAACCTACTAGAACACTGGATGAAGTAGTTATCGAAGACTATTCTTGTGTCATTTTGCCAGGGATGATAAATATTATCCCTGCTTTGCATGATGAAAAATTGATTTCTTTCCTAAGAAGTTTGAAGCAGCAAGAAGTTTTAATTGCAACTATTTCCTCAGCGCCCATTTTATTGGCGAAAGCAGGTTTATTGAAGGACACTAAATTTACTGGTGGGATTTGGCAAAACTTTTTTGACTATTTTGAATTTCTTCCGCGTGAAAATTTCAAAGCTCAAGCTGTTCTGCAAGATAAGAACATCATTACAGCTGTTGGCTTTGCCTATCAAGCGTTTGCGAGAAAAGTGCTTCTTAGTCTAGGTTTGGCAGAAAATACTGACAACTATTTTAAAGAACAGAACGAATATTCAGAAGAGGACTTTATATTTATTTTGTCCGATGAAGAGTTTGCTGAAATGAAGCATGAATTTGAAAATACCCTCTGATCAATATTTTCTAAAATTTAAAGAAAGGAACTGAACCCGACCTAAATTCTCAGAAAAAAGAAAAATCAGTCTAGGAGCATCGCTCCGTCGCCTGATTTCCTATTTTTCAGTCGAATTTTACGGTCTTGGTATCTTACATGAACAATACAGAATATTATGACCGTCTAGGTGTCTCTAAGAATGCTTCTCAGGATGAGATTAAGAGAGCCTATCGGAAATTATCTAAAAAGTACCACCCCGATATTAATAAAGAAGCTGGGGCGGAGGACAAATATAAAGAAGTCCAAGAGGCTTATGAAACGCTGAGCGACGAGCAAAAGCGGGCAGCCTATGATCAATACGGCGCAGCGGGAGCT
Source organism: Streptococcus sanguinis (assembly GCF_020729725.1). Classification (GTDB taxonomy): domain Bacteria; phylum Bacillota; class Bacilli; order Lactobacillales; family Streptococcaceae; genus Streptococcus; species Streptococcus sanguinis_V. The sequence goes on from NZ_JAJEPA010000021.1 coordinate 332,943, forward strand.
AATGGTGGCTTTGGCGGCGGTGCAGGCGGCTTCGGTGGTTTTGATGGCTCCGGCTTTGGGGGCTTCGAAGACATCTTCTCTAGCTTCTTCGGTGGGGGTGCTTCGCGTAATCCTAATGCTCCGCGCCAAGGGGACGATCTCCAGTATCGTGTAAATCTCCGCTTTGAAGAAGCCATTTTCGGAGCTGAGAAGGAAATCAAGTATAACCGTGAAGCGACCTGTCATACCTGTGCTGGGTCTGGTGCCAAGCCAGGGACTAGTCCTGTTACCTGTGGCCGCTGTCATGGCTCAGGTGTCATCAATGTTGATACCCAGACACCGCTTGGCATGATGCGTCGCCAAGTGACCTGTGATGTCTGTCACGGCCGAGGAAAAGAAATCAAAAGTCCTTGTGAAACCTGTCATGGAACGGGGCATGAAAAACAGGCTCACAGCGTTAAGGTGAAAATCCCTGCTGGTGTGGAAACTGGTCAGCAGGTCCGTCTGTCTGGTCAAGGCGAGGCAGGATTTAACGGCGGTCCTTATGGTGACCTTTATGTCGTGGTCCAAGTTGAGCCGAGTGACAAGTTTGAGCGAGATGGCTCTACCATTTACTACAAGCTCAATCTCAACTTTGTCCAAGCAGCTCTTGGTGACAGTGTAGATATTCCAACTGTTCACGGGGATGTTGAGCTGAATATCCCAGAAGGAACACAGACTGGCAAGCGTTTCCGTCTGCGTGGTAAGGGAGCACCGAGTCTGCGTGGTGGAAGCATGGGTGACCAGTATGTAACTGTCAATGTTGTGACGCCGACTGGCCTCAACGACCGTCAAAAAGCAGCCCTCAAAGAATTTGCGGAAGCTGGCAATATCTCGGTCAATCCTAAGAAAAAAGGCTTCTTCGACAAAATGAAAGATGCCTTGGAAGATTTGTAATCATATAAAAAGGAGCAGCCTAATGCTGTTCTTTTTATGTTTTCTAGAAGGACATTTGGCAAATGTAGTCAAGTAAGAGAGCAGCTCTAATCAGCCTTTTAATTAAAAGAAATTCACAATAAAAAGCGTAAAGAGATTTTCTCTATTTACTTTTACAAAAATTAATTGTTTTTTTAAGTAAAATCTATTGTAAAAATTTCCTAAAAGATATATGATAATACTATATGTATAAAACGCATCTTTTTAGCCTGCTGGGGAGTTGGTTAGGAAGATAATGGGAGATTAACTTTATACATTTTAGGAAAAAGGGGATTTATAAAGTGAAACGTTTTGAAAAAGTGCAGGAGCGAATTCAGAAATATTCGATTCGCAAATTGTCTGTCGGTGTGGGCTCAGTTGCCATTGCAGCTCTGATTTTTGGGAGCTCTTTGTCCAGTTCGACTGTTGCTGCGGATGAAGTTGGAGGCGGTGCGACTGCTCACTATACTTATGTTGAAGAGCAAGAGCTAACAGAGCAGGAAAAAGGTCTGATTAAGAAAGGTCTGCCTGAAAATCTGCAAACAGGGGAAAATTATTACTTGATTTATCGGAAGCAAGATGGGCAAACTGTCTTGCCGAGTACAGGAAATAACGGTCAGCCGCTTCTCAGCTTATTTGCGGGAACGGCTATTTTGGCTGTCTTGGTATTCTCACGAAAGAAATCTGGTAAGTTACTAGGAGTGCTTTTGCTAGGCAGCTTGGGACAGACTGTATTACAGTCTCCTCAAGCGTTTGCGCTAGAAAATCGGGAATTACTTTCCTATAACCGTCAAGTTGCGGTTTCGTCAGCAGTTTCTGAAGCGGATGTGACTATTGCAGGCTATAACTATATCGGTTACTTTACCGCTTCTGATTTGCGTACTTTGACAGAGACCAAGACAACTTCTCTGCCGGCTGGTCAAGAGGCTCAAGCGCAAGCAGAATTATCAGAAGCTGCAAAAGTGGATTCTGATTCTATTGATCGAGCTGCTCAGGCAGGGTTGCAGTATCAGCTGAATCCTGATGAAAGTGATTCTGGCCAGATAGGGAATCTTCCAACTCCAACTCCAGCTCCAACTCCAAATCCTAGTCCAGCTCCTCAGCCGTCAAATCCACCTATAGAAACGGCAAAAGGAGAAAGTTTACAAGAACCTGCCTTGCCAGAGTACAGCGGTGCTGTGAACGGTGAGTCGCTAGTTCAAGCGGAAACTCCAGTCTATACTGCTCCAGTTGGTACAGTTGGAGACACAGCCCCAGTCGAGCCCGCCCTCCCAGAATACACAGGCGGAGTTAATGGCGAATCGCTAGTTCAAGCAGACAATCTGGTCTATGATGCTCCAGTAGCTACAGTTAGTGACGTGGCTCCGGTTGAGCCCGCCCTCCCAGAATATACAGGCGGCGTTAACGGCGAGTCGGCAGTTCAAGCAGACAATCCGGTCTATGATGCTCCAGTAGCTACAGTTAGTGACGTGGCTCCAGTTGAGCCAGCTTTGCCAGAATACACAGGTGGCGTTAATGGTGAGTCAACAGTTCAGCCAGAACAGCCTAGTCTGCATACAGACATCAAGCTAGAAAAGATAGAACCTCAAGTTGTCAACAAGACAGATGATAGCAAGTATCTTAATGAGGAGACCACTGTCGATGGAACTCCAGGACAAAAAGAAATTGTTACCAGCTATGAAGTCTTGGGTGGTAATCGCATATCAGAGCCGCAAATAACTGAAAGAATCTTGCATGAAGCAGTTGATACAGTGGTCACTCGGGGTAGCAAGGCTCGCATCAATAAAGAAGAATTGAGCAAGCAGCTAGCTTTAGCAGCGGCTGTAGATCCTGCAGTTTACACTAATCAATCCTACCAGCGGCTACAAGCAATTAAGAATATGGCTGCGACAGTTTATCAAACTTCGTCTAGTCAAGATGAAGTAGATGCGGGTGTCAACCAACTCAAGCAGGCTTTAGCTGACTTATTGGCCCTTAAAGCAGCACCAACTCTGACTGTTTCAGCGGTTAAGAAGGATGAATTGCAGAAATCAGCTCAGATTCAATACCAGCTGACGGACAGGGATCAAGCCTTTACTAGTGCTCATGTTCGTCTGAAGAAAGATGGCCAGCTGATAGCAGAGCAGAACTTGACGGCAGGCCAGTTGACTGCTAGCTTCAGTGGTTTGGACTACTATACACCGTATAAGATTGAGACGACTCTGTCCTATAATTTAGGAAATGGCTCGGAAAGTCAAGAATTAGCTCAAGAGACAGTCCAGCTTGATCTGAAGAAGGTAGAGCTCAAATCGATTACTAATGTCTCCTTGATGAAGGTTGAAAATGGCCAGACAAAATTGATGCCTACTTTGGCTGAAAAACCAGCAAATCTGGACCAATATTACTTGCACTTTACATCAGACCAATTTAAGGACACTGTCCTGCCGGTTACCTCTATCGAGGAAGTGGTCGTTGATAACCAGCCTGTCTTCAAGATTCAGGCTCAGCTGCCAGACTTGCTGCAAAGAAGCGCAACTGGTCTTCAAAACAGCTTTGATTTCTATCTGGAAAAGGCTAAGAAGCGTGAAGGAAATGTCTACTATGACTTCCAAGACCTTTTGGACGGCATCAAGGAAGATCCTTCTGGGACCTTTATTCTGGGCCGCAGTATCAGTGCCAAGCTGATTGACAAACCAGCCAACAGCAAATCTTACCTGCAAGGTGAATTCAAAGGCCAGCTGATTGGTGGGCAAAATGGTGAGCGCCATGCGATTTTAGACTTAGCTCATCCTTTATTTGATACGATTACTGGCGGAACGGTCAAGGATATTGACTTTAAGCGAGTCAATATGGTTTATCCAGATTCGCAAGCGGGCGATACTATTGCGACAATTGCTGCCCGCTTGAAGAATAAAGGAGTAATCGAAAATGTCAATGTCCAAGGATACTTGGAAGGAAGAGACCATATTGCCGGTCTGGTTAACAATATAGAAGGCCAATCTCGAGTTGAAAATGTCTCCTTTAAGGGCCGTATTAAGTCCAAGGGTGGAAACTCTGTTACAGCCGGTATCGCTGGAACTAACGCCATGTCCTTGGTAAGCCGAGCTTACGTCGAAGCAGATATTTGGGTCAAGAGTGGTCAAAATGCAGGTATGCTGGTCGCTCAAAACTTCACTGACAATTCAGGTTCAGGCTGGGGGAATTGGGGCAAGCTGATGCAATCAGTTGCCAAAGGTAAGTTGGAGGATGCGGGCTCAAGAAATGCGGCTGGTATCGCTGCTTCCATTTGGCCGTATGGAACTATCAATGACACTGTCAGCTATGCTACAGTAGTGAACGGAAAAGAGCTCTTTAGCTCAGATAATGAGATTACCCATGCTTGGATGGGACAAAAACTCCAAAACCTCTTTGGTGTTCAGGGACAAAGCTCTGGAACCAAGACAGGAAAAGATGCCAAGTTCCGTCGCTTGACAGAAGCTGAAGCGGAGCAAAAAGTCAAGAGCTATCGGATTACGGCTCTTGAACAAAGCAGCGCCAATGAAGTAACAACTGAGAAGCTAAATGCTGCTATCCTGAGAACAAGTACTTATCAAGATAAGCCAGGTTACAAGGCAGAAAATGAACAGCTTTATCAGAACCTAGAGCGCTTTATGCCTTTCTACAACCAAGAGTTCTTGATTCATGAAGCCAATAAGCTGGTGGATGCTGGTAAGGCGGGTGACTTGTTGACTAAGAAAGTCCTATCAGTTCAAGATCTGAAGGGCAACCAGTTTGTTGCTGGCGGAACGGATGCAGATAAGATCTTAGTCCATTTTGCAGACGGAAGCAAGACCATCTACAATCTTCAAAATCAAGCACGATTTGAACAGACGGCTCTGCCAGAATATCAGATTGCAGAGCTTGGTACGGTCTATACTCCAAATCACTCAACGGCAGTCAAAGAAGACATACTGACTCAGCTGACTGAGAGCTTGAAGAGTTTTGAACTATACAGTGATGAAGTCTATCGTTCTGTTGGTCTTCCTAATGATAATGATAGGGTCAACAAAGTGAAGCGCCTCTTCTTGGATGAATCTCTAGCTGAGGTGAAAGCTAACTTGCAGAATATGCTTGGTAAGCTCCTGGCCAATGAATGGACAAGGTTCCATGCTGACAATCCAGCAGCCAACGAAGCTCTGAAAGCTAAAATCGAAGAGAACAAGACCGCTATCATGCTCGGTCTGACCTATCTCAACCGTTATTACGATCTCAAGTTTGGCGACTACAACCTCAAGGAGCTGGTGCTCTTCAAACCAGACTTCTTTGGTGAAAAAGTGCCATTGCTGGATCGCTTGATTAAGATTGGTCGTTCGACAGAAAATCAACTGAAAGGGGCAGACAATGTCAATATGTTTGCACGTCAGTTGAAGGCTGAGTCCAAGTCTAGTGATTTGGTGGCTTACTTGGATTACAACCGTCGCCTACTGACTGACTTTGCGGATATGGATTCATGGTTCAAGGATGCAACCCGAGGCTTTATTCAGTTTGAAGAACGCCAGTCAGAAGTCGAGGAGATTAAGTCTGCTAAGTATCGCGTCTTTGATAACCTCAACTCTGAATATTTCAGTAACTATATCCTTCCGCTGCTAACCTTGAAGAATACGCGCTTAGCCATTCTGTCAAACTATAGCACGATGGCCTTTGTCAACAGAGACAAGCGCCGGTCATGGTCTGATGAACGATTTAATGCGCGCATCAAGGAAGTAGCGACCCAGCATCGAAATCACGTAGACACTTGGTACAAACTGCTCTCAGATGATATCAAGTCCAGAATGGTCAAGCAAAATGTAACGGCTGTATGGGATGGTTTTGATGTGGAAGGACGCGGCTGGATTGATGTCAACGGAAATGATAATAAGGGCAATCCTTATGCACCATCCCGCGAGTTCTTTAACCTAGTTGGGGGCAGAGCTGGTGGCTGGTACAAGTCAAACGGTTATGGTGCCCATGCTGCCGGTTCAATTCGTGTGAACTTTGAGGCCTTTGACCTCTTGACAGAATACGGTGTGTCCGTCTTTACGCATGAGCTCACCCACGTCAATGACGGCTATATTTACCTGGGCGGACATGGCAGACGACAAGGTATCGGACCAGAAGGCTATGCCCAAGGGTTGCTCCAATCGCCTGTTCCTGGTCAGCCGGGCTGGGGTGCTCTGGGTCTCAATATGGCCTTTGATCGTCCAAATGATGGTAGTCTCATTTTCAATAGCTCGCCAAGTCTCTTCAAGAACCGAGCAGACATCGACCATTATATGAAGGGCTATAATGATACCCTCATGCTGTTGGATTACCTTGAAGGCCAAGCGGTTGTGGCTAAAGGAAATGAAGCCGCAGCTAAATGGTTCAAGAAGGTTGAACCGAAGGTTGTAGATCCTCGCACCCAATACGACGTCGTAAGAGAGTTGACGGCTGAGGAGAAAGCGAATATGTCTGTCTCATCTGTAGATGACTTGGTTGACCAAGGCTTGCTGTCTAACCGTGCGGTTGACAATCGAACCTATAATCCTGCTGATTACGACTCTAGTTACATTGCTATCGACTTCATGACGGGTATCTATGGCGGCGGCCAAAACAATACTGGAGCGCCAGGCGCCTTGATGTTCAAGCATAATACCTTCAGAATCTGGGGTTACTATGGCTATGAAAAAGGCTTTGTAAGCTATGCTTCTAATAAACACCGTAAGACAGCCAATGAGCAAGGGGTGACTGGTTTGAGCGACAACTTTATCATCAAGCAAATTTCTGAGGGCGAATTTGAAACCATGGAAGCCTTCAAGAAAGCTTACTTCAGAAAAGTTGTGGATAAAGCACAAACCTCAGGTATTAAGCCAGTGACTGTCAATGAAAAAGTCTATACTACTTATGAAGAGTTGAAAGCTGGCTTTGCAGAAGCAGTTGACAAGGATCTGAAGAAGTCTCGTATCGATGAACGCGCAACCAAGGACTTCAAGTATGCTGTCTTTACGCAGTTGCTCAAGAACACCAACAGCTTTATGGATGAAAACTCCATTTGGGGTTCCTAAGTCAAAATGTCAGATTTGCTACATGTGTAACTGCAAATAATGACCTTTAGCAATATGCAATAAATAACCCATTTGAATTTGCTCTGTTTGTGTCGCCACTGACAGTCTCATTCAGATGGGTTGTTTTGTTGCATAATGGCAAGTCAAAGTGCAGATTATCCCTAATTCTTATATGGTATTTTTATAAAAAACTGTCCCCAGACAGTTCCTGCTTTTAGGGCTTGCTGGGGGCTTTTTTTCCTGCTAAAATAAACACATGACACGTTATAAAGCGATTATTTCCTATGATGGTTATGGCTTTGCTGGCTTTCAGCGGCAGCCCCATGCCAGAAGCGTTCAGGAAGAGATTGAAAAGACCCTGACCCGTATCAATAAAGGCCAGCCTGTGGTGATTCATGGAGCGGGCCGGACTGACAGCGGCGTCCATGCTCTGGGGCAGGTGCTGCATTTTGATTTACCAGAAGAGCGGGATGAAGAGAAATTGCGTTTTGCTTTGGATACACAGACGCCGGAAGATATTGATTTTATCAGGGTGGAGCAGGTGTCGGATGATTTTCATTCTCGCTACAATAAGCACAGCAAGACCTATGAATTTTTGGTGGACATCGGCCGGCCTAAAAATCCTATGATGCGCCATTATGCCACGCATTATCCATATCCTTTGGAGCTGGGTCTGATAGAAGAAGCGATTGCTCAGTTAGAGGGGACGCATGATTTTACTGGATTTACGGCTTCGGGGACCAGTGTGGAAGACAAGGTTCGGACCATTACCGAGGCCAAGGTCCGCTATGATGCAGAGCGGAATTTTCTGGTCTTTACTTTTTCGGGCAATGGCTTTCTCTACAAGCAGATCCGCAATATGGTCGGCACCCTGCTCAAGATTGGCAATAAGCGCATGCCGGTGGAGCAGATTCAGAGGATATTAGCGGAGAAGGATCGCCATCTGGCAGGACCAACAGCTGGTCCAAACGGCCTTTATCTAAAGGAGATTCGTTATGAAGAATAAGTTGATTTTAGCCCTTTCGGGCAATGATATTTTCAGCGGCGGCGGACTGCATGCCGATTTAGCTACCTATACGGTCAATGGTCTGCATGGTTTCGTAGCTGTGACTTGCCTGACGACTATGACTGATAAGGGATTTGAGGTTATCCCAGTTGAGGAAGAGGTTTTTGCCCAGCAGTTGGCCAGTCTCAAGGATGTTCCTTTTTCTGCTATTAAGATAGGGCTTTTGCCCAATCTGGAAATAGCAGAGCAGGCTTTGGCTTTTGTCAAGCAGCATGGGGATATACCAGTAGTGCTGGATCCTGTTCTGGTCTGCAAGGAAAATCATGATTTGGAAGTCAGTGCACTGAGAGAAGAAATCATTAAGTTTTTCCCTTATGTCAGTATCATCACACCAAATCTGGCAGAAGCTCAGCTATTGAGCCAAAAAGAAATCAAAAGTCTGGAGGATATGCAGACTGCAGCCAAAGAGCTCTATGATTTGGAGGCCAAGCATGTGGTGATTAAGGGCGGCAATCGCTTGAGCAAGGAGCGGGCAGTGGATGTTTACTATGACGGTCGAGAGTTTGAGGTCATGGAATCGCCAGTGCTGGCCAGCAACAATACCGGAGCGGGCTGCACATTTGCTTCCAGCATTGCCAGTCAGCTGCTTCTCGGCAAGTCTCCGCTTGCAGCAGTTCAATTGTCTAAAGATTTTGTTTACCGAGCGATTCAGCGCTCAGATCAATATGGGGTAGTTCAGTATGAGAAATAATCAAGTTAAAAAAATAGTTATCTTAGCTTTCATCACAGCACTGTCTGTGGTTTTGGGGAATTTTTTAAAAATCCCAACTCCGACAGGATTTTTGACCTTGTTGGACGCAGGGATTTATTTTACAGCCTTCTACTTTGGCCGCAAGGAAGCAGCTATTGTCGGAGGCCTTTCAGGATTTTTGATTGATATGATTGCTGGCTATCCCCAGTGGATGATTTTCAGCCTGATTTGCCACGGACTTCAAGGTTTCTTTGCTGGCTTTGAGGGCAAGAGTCGCTATCTTGGTCTGGTCTTGGCCGCAGCAGCTATGGTCGGTGGCTATGCCCTCTTTGGTAGTATCATGAATGGTGTCGGGGCTGCCCTAGCCGAAATCTCAAGTAATTTTATGCAGAATGCATTTGGTTTAGCAGTTGGATTTGCTCTTTACAAAGCCTTCCCGGAGAGTTTGAAAAAGACAGTCGCAGTGAAATAAACGAGGTGAGACATGGACTTAGCTAAGATTGGAGCAGAAACTCGTCAGATTGTTCTAGATGTTTTGGACAAGGCTGCCTTGGTCGAGGGAGATATTTTTGTTCTGGGTCTATCCTCTAGTGAGGTTGTCGGAGGCCATATCGGTCAGAGTTCCAGTCTGGAAGTCGGACAGGTCATTGTCAAAACCATACTGGATATCTTAGAAGAGAAGGGTATCTTTCTAGCAGTTCAGGGATGTGAGCATCTCAATCGCGCCCTCGTAGTCGAAAGAGCCTTGGCGAACAAGAAGGATTTGGAGATTGTTAATGTTCTGCCTACTCTTCATGCTGGAGGCAGCGGTCAGCTAGCTGCTTTCCAATACATGAAGGATCCTGTCGAGGTGGAGTTTATTGTCGCTCAGGCGGGGCTGGACATTGGCGATACTGCTATCGGCATGCATGTCAAGCATGTGCAGATTCCTATCCGACCGATTCTCAAGCAGCTAGGAGCTGCCCATGTCACGGCTTTAGCCAGCCGTCCCAAGCTAATTGGCGGCGTCAGAGCGGCCTATATAGAGGATAAAATCAGGAAGGGATAAAAGGAAAAATAATTTTGAAAAAAACTCTAATTATGCTATAATGGGTTGTATTCAATAAATTTTAAGGAGAAATGACAGAATGTCTGTATCATTTGAAAACAAAGAAACAAATCGCGGTCTTTTGACTTTTAGCATCAGTCAAGAGAAAATCAAGCCAGCCTTGGACCGTGTATTTAACTCAGTAAAAAAAGATATTGCTGTACCAGGTTTCCGTAAAGGTCACCTTCCACGTGCTATCTTCAACCAACGTTTTGGTGAAGAAGCCCTCTACCAAGATGCTTTGAACGCTCTTCTTCCAGAAGCATACGAAGCGGCTGTCAAAGAAGCAGGTATCGAAGTAGTTGCTCAACCTCAGTTTGATGTCGAGTCTATGGAAAAAGGCCAAGACTGGGTCATCAAAGCTGAAGTAGTCACTAAGCCAGAAGTTAAGCTGGGTGCTTACAAAGACTTGGAAGTAACTGTTGAAGCTACTAAAGAAGTAACTGATGCTGAAGTAGATGAGCGCATTGAGCGTGAGCGCAACAACTTGGCTGAGTTGGTTCTCAAAGAAGGTCCAGCAGCAGACGGTGATACAGTTGTGATTGACTTTGTTGGTTCTGTTGACGGCGTTGAATTTGACGGCGGCAAGGGTGATAACTTCTCACTTGGACTGGGCAGCGGTCAATTCATCCCAGGATTTGAAGAGCAGTTGGTTGGCCACAGTGCAGGTGAAACAGTGGATGTTGTCGTAACCTTCCCAGAAGACTATCAAGCAGAAGACTTGGCAGGCAAGGAAGCTAAGTTTGTGACAACTATTCACGAAGTTAAAGAAAAAGAAGTTCCAGCATTGGACGATGAACTTGCAAAAGATATCGACGAAGAAGTAGAAACTCTTGATGAACTGAAAGAAAAGTACCGCAAAGAATTGGCTGAAGCTAAGGAAACAGCTTATAACGATGCGGTAGAAGCAGCAGCTATTGATCAAGCAGTAGCAAACGCGGAAATCGTTGACTTGCCAGCAGAAATGGTCCACGAAGAAGTGCACCGCGCTGTTAATGAATTCTTGGGTAATATGCAGCGCCAAGGAATCTCACCTGACATGTACTTCCAAATCACTGGAACTACTCAGGAAGATCTACACAAACAATACGAAGCAGATGCTGAGTCACGCACTAAGACAAACCTTGTCGTAGAAGCTGTTGCTAAGGCAGAAGGTTTTGAAGCTAGCGCAGAAGAAATCGAAGCAGAAGTAACTTCATTGGCTACAGACTACAACATGGAAGTAGAACGTGTTCGTCAATTGCTGTCAGAAGACATGCTGAAACACGACATTGCTATCAAGAAAGCTGTTGAAGTGATTACAAGCACTGCGAAAGTGAAATAAGTTTCATCATTCAAAACGATATCATTTGAAACTAGTGTATAAATGCACTAGTTTCTTTTTGTACTTGTTCCGTGATTTTTCCTGGATTTTCTTTTGACGAAAATAGAAATTTATCGTACAATAGAAAGTAGCGAAAAATTGCAAGAAGGCGACAAGCCTTTACTTAATCTTAAAGGAGATCAACTTTGGAATTAGAAGTATTTGCTGGACAGGAAAAAAGTGAGCTTTCTATGATTGAAGTGGCGCGTGCCATTTTGGAAGCCCGCGGCCGCGACCATGAGATGTATTTTAATGATCTGGTCAATGAAATTCAAAACTATCTGGAAAAATCAAACAGTGAGATTCGTGATGCTCTGCCTTTATTCTACACAGAACTCAATGTAGACGGCAGCTTTATTCCGCTGGGGGATAATAAATGGGGCCTGCGTTCATGGTATGCTATCGACGAAGTGGATGAAGAAATCATCGCCTTGGAAGAGACTGATGAGGACGATGCACCTAAGAAACGTAAGAAGAAACGCGTCAATGCCTTTATGGATGGCGACGAGGATGCCATTGACTACAGCGATGACGATCCAGAAGATGAGGACGGCTACGAAGCAGATCCTGCTCTCTCATACGATGAGGAAAATCCAGATGATGAGAAGAACGAAGTGGAAGCTTATGATGCTGAAATCAACGAAATCGCTCCAGATGATCTAGGTGAAGAAGTCGAACTCAACGAAGAAGATGACGACTATTCTGACGAGGACACGGAGACCGAAGAGGAAGAATAAATCAACCAAAAGAAGCAAGGGATTTCGTCCCTTGTTTCTTTTAATATTCCTTGAAATATAAGTTCGGAAGGTGTAGAATATTAATAAAATTTAATAAAGAAAAGATGGAGGAAGGCTGCTATGAAATTTGTCATTGATAAGAGTCTGGGTGATTTAGGCATTAAGAGTGTTGTTATCGGGATTGCCAAGAATGTCAATCCGCAGGCAGAACTGTCTTCCTCATTTCTAAAAAAGAAAAAGGAAATGGAAGACTGGGCTCTGGTCTGCGACTTGGATGAGGTGTTTGAGTCGCCAGTGGTTCAAGGTTATATAGAAATACTCCAGCGCGTAGGTCGCAGTGTCAAGAAAAATCCTCCGACGGTTCCTGCTCTGATTCGCAATATCCAGCACCGAGGCTCGCTCCCTCATATTAATAGCATTATTGATATTTATAATGTCGAAGCCCTGCATTCTCTACTGGCTATTGGAGGGCATGATTTTGATAAGATTGATGGTCAGATAGAATTCACTGTAAGCCAAAAGGAAGATGTTTTTCTGCCTATTTTGTCCAAGGAGAAGCATGTTGCCAAGACGGACTATGTCTATCGGGATGCCAAAGGCATTTTGGCTTGGTTGGATGTACGTGACAGCGAGTATTATAAGTTTGATGAGGAGACCAAGGATGCCATTTTCATCATTCAGGGGAATGCCAATACCTCTGTCGAAATGCGTCTGGCAGCCTTGGAACGAATCCGACACGATTTAGCAGAGTGCATGCCTGATTTAGAATTTGAAACACATGTCATCAGTATTGAGGAAAATTAACTGGAATAGGCTTTCCAATTTTGATTCTCACTGACTATCAGCTTCCTGTTTTCAGGGAGCTTTTTTGAGTGCTTTTCGATTTCTTTTGTCAGAGTCGTGGTTGAAAAAATGAGAAAGGTGGGAATTGATTATAGTTTGCTTTTCTGAAAATAGGAGACATTACTCAATAAAAAATGGTATAATAAACAAAGAAAAAGGAGCGTGCTATGACAGAAACACTATTAGAAGCTAAATCAATCAGCAAAAAATATGAGGATGAGTATGTCCTGCAGAATACGGATCTAAAAATTGATCAGGGGCAGTTTGTAGCAATCTTGGGTCACAGCGGCTCAGGAAAGTCAACGATGCTTAATATCCTATCTTCTCTACTGAAACCAAGTTCAGGACAGGTCTTATATAAAGGAAAGGAGATAGGTCAATTGAGTAAATCGGCAGTGGCCAAGTTTAGGAGAGAAGACATTGGTTTGGTCTTTCAGCACTACATGCTAATTCCTAATCTGACAGTTGAGGAGAATATTCAGTTGGGCAGCAAGTATGCCGCTGAGGCAGCAGACTTAGAAGAGTTGGCTTCACTACTGGGAATTGAGAAGCTTTTGAACAAATATCCTCATCAGCTGTCGGGCGGTGAGCAGCAGAGAGTCTGCCTTGCCAGAGCTGTTATAAAGAAACCAACTATTTTGTTTTGTGATGAGGCGACAGGCGCTCTGGACAGCGAAAATAGTAAGAACATTATTGTTTTATTGCATGCTATCAAGCAAAGCTATGGAACTAGTATCCTTTTTACGACACATAATCGAGAAATTGCCAGAACAGCTGACCGAATACTGCTCTTAGAAGATGGCCATATTGTTAGGGACGACATGAATATGGAGAAGCTGTCGCCGGATCAAATGAGTTGGGAGATTTAATATGGATTTGCTATTTAAATATCTATCCAGAGACTTTTTTGCTAAGAGGACAATGGTGTCCATTCTATCTCTGATTTTAATATTCATTTCCTTTATGTACTTCTTCGTTCATTTCGCGATTGATGCCAATTTACTTCGTTTAGGTGGAGAGCAATTATCAGGCAATGAGGCTAATTATTTCACAGCTTTGAAAAGTAATCAACTCTTAATCAGAAACATTACTGTCGCCATGGTAGCCATCTTCTCCCTCATTTTATCCTTATTCATCAGAGGAACGCTCCAAAGAAATCGAGTACAGCTGGCCCAGCTGATGTCTCTCGGCTTTTCTTTCTCCAGTGTGCTAGCAAGATATGCGCTATTAATCAGCGGGGTATCCTTGATCAGTTCCTTGATTGGCTTAGTCTTGGGTTTCTGGGGATCCGACATCCTCCTTTCTGCTAATAGCCAGACCTATCTCGTTCAAGGGTTGAGTAAAGGACTTTCTCTGCAGTCGGTTATGACGGGAACCCTCTTCCTAAGTCTTTTCCTAGGAGCTCTTACTTATCTGGCGGGACTGACAGTGAGAAAGACAGATTTGGCTTTAATGATGAAACAGACAGATGGAAAAAGCATCCGCCCCGGTTTGATGGAGAAGCTGATTCAAAAGCTGCCGATGAAGCATAAGTTTAAATTTAAGCTGACTCTAAATCATTTCAGCACCTTGGGTCTCTTGTTGATTGCTATCGTTACATTTAGCATCATGTTTGTCTTAAGCTTGTCTCTGACTTTTAGCTCCTCTAAAATCCTTGAATCTCAGAAGGCCGGCCGGCACTATTCTTATGAAATCAGCTATGATAACTACCAAAAGGAGGAGGATGAGTCAGCTTCAGATTCTGTAACCTATCTGAGATACGATGTTGATCTAATGATAAAAGGCGAAACTATAGCCTATCAGGCCCTTTCGTTTACAAGCCAAAATGAATTATTTCAGCTGATTGGCAGTAAGGGAGAAATCCTAGATCCCACACAAGGTGTCTTTGTAAATCCTGAGTTGCGAGAGAATTATGGTCTTAAAGTTGGGGATACTCTAGAGTTAATAGTAAAGGGAAAGCGACATCAGATAAAGATAGCTGGATTTGCGGAGAATGCTGATTTAAAGACGATATATATTCCAAGAGACCAAGCATCCGCTATGGTAAATGAAGCTGACGATCGTTTTAATGGCAGATTGACCAATAAGCCTAAAGAAAAAGGTGGGGGAAAAACTCGCTCCCTAGAGGAAAAATTATCAGCGATTCAAAGAAGTCAGACTTCCAACAAAGCAAGCGCTATTATCAACCAAAGTATCGGTGTCATAACGGGATGTTTATTGATTTATTTAGCCGTGTTTATCGGCTTGAATGGTAATATGAAGACTCTATTGATGTTTGATTTACTAGGATATGAGGAGCGAGAGGTCTACCGTATCCTGCTTAACCCCTACATTGTGATCAGCAATCTACTTTTCTTGCTCACTCTGCCAGTGGCCATCTATGCTGCAAGGAATATCCAGATTATGACTTCTCTTCAGACAGGTGACTATATGCCATTCCAGCTCAACTGGATTACTTTCGTTTATATGTTTGTCATCTTGAATGCCCTGTGTTTTATCATCAGATTTTTATTTATTCAAAAGGTTAAAAAAATCAGAGATGATAATCGGCAGGCAGAATTCTTATCAGAATGGTGAGAAACAGCATGAAGATTTTTAAGATAAGAAGTCGGGCATCTTGAAAGGAATCCAACACGATTTAGCAGAGTGCATGCCTGATGTAGAATTCGAAACACATGTCATCAGCATTGCTGAAAATGGATGAAAAACGAATGAAAACATTTGACAATTTTTTAGGTTTGCGATATCATACTGTTCGGGCACCTCTTTTAAAGGTCAGAGCTTCCTGTTTCCAGGGAGCTATTTTTCTTTTTCAGACAGATTATGGAAAATCCTCCTATAGCTAAGTTTCCAGCAACTGTGATGCTTGCTGGAACGAATTGTTTTATGAAAAGGAGCACGTATGTCAACTAAATATATTTTTGTCACCGGTGGTGTAGTTTCTTCTATCGGTAAAGGGATTGTGGCAGCTAGCTTGGGGCGGCTTTTGAAGAATCGCGGTCTCAAGGTTACGATTCAGAAATTTGACCCATATATCAATATTGATCCCGGAACCATGAGCCCTTACCAGCATGGGGAAGTGTTTGTGACAGATGATGGAGCTGAGACGGATCTGGATTTGGGGCATTATGAGCGTTTTATTGACATCAATCTCAATAAATACTCCAATGTCACCACTGGTAAAATCTATAGCGAAGTCCTGCGCAAGGAGCGTAAAGGCGAGTATCTGGGAGCGACGGTCCAAGTCATTCCACATATTACAGATGCTCTCAAGGACAAGATCAAGCGGGCAGCACGGACGACGGACTCGGATGTGATTATCACAGAGGTCGGTGGCACAGTGGGCGACATCGAGTCTCTTCCTTTTTTAGAAGCTTTGCGCCAGATGAAGGCGGATGTCGGTGCAGATAATGTCATGTATATCCATACGACCCTCCTGCCCTATCTCAAGGCAGCCGGTGAAATGAAGACCAAGCCGACTCAGCATTCTGTCAAAGAGTTGCGCGGTTTGGGGATTCAGCCTAATATGCTGGTCATCCGCACAGAGAAGCTAGCTGGACAAAACATCAAAAACAAACTGGCTCAATTCTGTGATGTGGCGCCGGAGGCGGTCATTGAGTCGCTAGATGTGGAGCATCTTTACCAAATTCCTCTCAATTTGCAGGCGCAAAAGATGGACCAAATCGTCTGTGACCATCTGAAGCTGGATGTGCCGGCAGCGGATATGACGGAGTGGTCAGCTATGGTAGAAAAAGTGATGAACCTGAAAAAGCAAGTACGTATTGCTCTGGTCGGTAAGTATGTCGAGTTGCCAGATGCCTATATTTCAGTTGTCGAAGCGCTCAAGCATGCCGGCTATGCCAATGATGCAGATGTTAAGATTGACTGGATTGATGCGAATCAGGTAACAGCCGAAAACGCAGCAGAGCTTCTTGGAAGTGCAGATGGAATTATCGTTCCGGGTGGCTTTGGTCAGAGAGGAACTGAGGGTAAGATTCAGGCAATCCGCTATGCGCGTGAGCAGGATGTTCCTATGTTGGGGATTTGCTTGGGTATGCAGCTAACCTGTGTTGAATTCGCCCGTCACGTCCTAGGACTGGCAGATGCCAACTCAGCGGAGCTCAATCCAGATACACCGTATCCGATTATTGACCTCATGCGTGATCAGATTGATGTAGAAGACTTGGGTGGAACGCTGAGATTGGGGCTCTATCCTTCTAAGCTTAAGAGTGGCTCTAAGGCAGCAGCGGCTTACGACTATCAAGAAGTCGTGCAGCGCCGTCACCGTCATCGCTATGAGTTTAACAATGATTTTCGCGAGCAGTTTGAGGCAGCTGGATTTGTATTTTCAGGAGTTTCACCAGACAATCGCTTGGTCGAAATAGTGGAAATCCCAGAAAATAAATTCTTCGTGGCCTGTCAGTACCACCCAGAGCTTTCCAGCCGACCGAACCGACCTGAAGGTCTTTATACGGCCTTTGTCACGGCAGCGGTAGAAAAGAGTCAGGAGAGATAGACTAGTTTTGTATGACCTAAGCGACTTTTCTAGAGAAATGTTATAATGAAAGCAAAAGGAGGAAAGAAGATGTTTCTAAACATTTTAGCTAGTATTCGTACTAATAATTTCCAAGATGAGCATTGTGTAGAAAAAATCCAAGCTCTCTGGCAGGAACAAGAGGGAGCTGTGAAAGAAGCTTTTGCCCAAGGGGAGCCGGTCTATGCTGTCTATCATGACTATGCCAGTGATTACAAAGGAGACTATAGTCTCTCTATCTGCCGTTTGACAGATGGGGAAGTCTATGATTTTGATACCTCTGAGCATACCTATCAAGTATTTGAAGCGGATAAGGAGGATCCGCAAGCGATTCTTCATGCTTGGCAGAGGATTTGGCAGGCAGAAGAAACAGGTGAGCTTAATCGAGATTACACTTTCGACTTTGAAAAATACGATCCCGACCAAACGGTGGCTGTCTTTATTGCGACTCAGCAGCACTGAGTTTTCTGTGTTCCTGCCTTAGCTTCATTTTCGCTTAAATTTCCTAGATTTGCTGATTGAGTAGAAAGTTGATTTTTTGAAATAAAGTCAAAAATTTTCTTGACAAGCCTTAGCTGTCCTGTTATACTAGTAAGGTACTCAATCGCGGGGATGGCGGAATTGGCAGACGCGCAGGACTAAGGATCCTGTGACCGCTTTAGGTCGTGAGGGTTCAAGTCCCTCTCTCCGCATCAAGTAAGCTGGCTTCGGTCAGCTTTTTCTTTTTGCACTAGAGACGCTTAAAAAGGCTAAGTGTCTACCTGTAATTCTTTAAAATTTCAGGAAAAACTAGCAATTTTAGTGAAAAAGTGATAAAATAAACAATGTAAGTGGTTTAACCACAAAAAATAAGAGGAGGCCTGATAAGAATGGCAATCGTTTCAGCAGAAAAATTTGTCCAAGCAGCTCGTGACAATGGTTACGCAGTTGGTGGATTCAACACAAACAACCTTGAGTGGACTCAAGCTATCCTGCGTGCGGCAGAAGCAAAGAAAGCACCAGTGCTTATCCAAACTTCAATGGGTGCTGCTAAATACATGGGTGGCTACAAAGTTGCTCGTAACTTGATCGCTAACCTTGTAGAATCAATGGGCATCACTGTACCAGTTGCGATTCACTTGGACCATGGTCACTACGAAGATGCACTTGAGTGTATCGAAGTTGGTTACACTTCTATCATGTTTGATGGTTCACACCTTCCAGTAGAAGAAAACCTTAAATTGGCTAAAGATGTTGTTGAAAAAGCACACGCTAAAGGTATCTCAGTAGAAGCTGAAGTTGGTACTATCGGTGGTGAAGAAGACGGTATCATCGGTAAAGGTGAATTGGCTCCAATCGAAGACGCTAAAGCAATGGTTGAAACTGGCATCGACTTCTTGGCTGCAGGTATCGGTAACATTCACGGTCCATACCCAGCAAACTGGGAAGGTCTTGACCTTGACCACTTGAAGAAATTGACAGAAGCTCTTCCAGGCTTCCCAATCGTATTGCACGGTGGTTCAGGTATTCCTGATGACCAAATCCAAGCAGCTATCAAACTTGGTGTTGCCAAAGTTAACGTTAACACTGAATGCCAAATCGCATTCGCTAACGCAACTCGTAAATTTGCTCGCGATTACGAAGCAAACGAAGCAGAATACGACAAGAAGAAACTCTTCGACCCACGTAAATTCTTGGCTGACGGTGTAAAAGCTATCCAAGCATCAGTTGAAGAACGTATCGACGTATTCGGTTCAGAAGGTAAAGCTTAAGAAGCTTGATATATTTTTAAAAAAGTTTATCCGAAAGGATAGGCTTTTTTGTATTATGATAATTGGACAAGTAAAGAATAAATAATATTTTTCTTACGATCTAATAAAAAAATCTTGACAGACTAGATGATGAGGAGTAAAATATTAACCAGTTAATTAACTAGTTAATTAGTTTAGTAAGTTGTTAAAAATTGAGTTTCTTCTATATTTTATAGAAAAAATATTTAGATGATTTCTTTGGGGGTATATTATGAGTTAATTGTAAATTGTGATAGGTTTTAGCGAATTCTATGTAATCAAAAAAGAAAGTGATATTCAATGGAAAAAAATAAGAAATACTTAACAGGAATTGTTGTCATTGCTACTGTGGGTCTTTTTGCTCATCAGTTAGGTTATTATCAGGCAAACAGTTCGATTAAAAAATCCAATCGAGTTAGCTATATTGATGGTAAGCAAGGTGTTCAAAAGTCTGAGGAGTTAACGCCTGACGAAGTAAGCAAAAAAGAGGGGATTAACGCGGAGCAGATTGTTATCAAAATTACTGATCAGGGTTATGTCACTTCTCATGGTGATCACTATCATTATTATAATGGGAAAGTTCCATATGATGCTATTTTCAGCGAAGATCTTTTGATGAAAGATCCCAACTATCAACTTAGGACTGAGGATATTGTCAATGAAGTCAAGGGTGGATATGTTATCAAGGTTAATGGACAATATTATGTTTATCTGAAAGATATAGCTCGTGCGGATAATATTCGCAGTAAGGAAGAGATTAATCGTCAAAAACAGGAACATGGTCATAATGTTACGAAAATAAGCAATGAAGTAGCAACAGCTAGAGCTCAAGGCCGTTATACAACAGATGATGGCTATGTTTTTAATGCTTCAGACATTATTGAGGATACGGGAGATGCGTATATTGTACCTCATGGTGATCATTTTCACTATATCCCAAAGAGTGATTTGTCGCCTAGTGAGCTAGCTGCAGCTCAAGCTTACCTATCAGGTAGAGGAAAAGTAGCTAGTACTGTAGTCAGCCGTTCGTATAATAATGGAAGCAGCGGCTGGATACAGACACAACCTACTTTTACTCAAATTTCAAACAACTATCAACCGAGTCAAGGAGAAGATGTTAAGGGTCTCCTTCAGCAACTTTATAATCTTCCACTTAGTCAGCGTCATGTTGAATCAGATGGCTTGATCTTTGATCCAGCACAAATTACTAGTCGAACTCAAAATGGAGTAGCAGTGCCGCATGGTAATCATTATCACTTTATTCCTTATACACAAATGTCGGAATTGGAAGAAAAGCTTGCTCGGACAATTCCTCTTATAAGTCAGCCTAATAAACCTATGTTAGGATTGACACCTTATAGACCTATACCAACTCCATCTCAACCAGCTTTAAAACCTATTCTTCCTCCAAAGTTAAATTTGGAACATGCGGATTCATTGGATAAGGATTTAATCCAGCAGGTCGTTAGGAAAATAGCTGACGGTTATGTGCTAGAGGATAAAGGAGTGTCCCGCTATCTTTTAGCTAAAGACTTGCCTAAAGAGATTATTACAGCGATTGAAAATAAATTGGCGAAGCAGAAAAGCATATCTCATGTCCTGCCAGCTAAGAAAGAATCAGTTGAACCGAAAAATCAAGAGTTTTACGATAAAGTATATGGTCTTCTGGATCAGGCCCATCAGCAATTATTAGAAAATAAGGGACGTTTGTCAGATTTTCAAGTCTTGGATGATTTAGTCGAGCGTTTAAATGATGAGACAAGTGATAAGGTGCAATTAATTGATGACTTATTAGCATTTCTTGCGCCTATCAATCATCCAGAACGTCTCGGCAAAGCAAATTCACAGATTGAGTATACTGAAACCGAAGTTCGAGTAGCCCAGCTGGCTGACAAATATACGACATCTGATGGATATATCTTTGATGCCCGAGATATTATCAGCGACGAAGGAGATGCTTATGTAACCCCTCATATGGGACACAGTCACTGGATAGGAAAAGATAGTCTTTCAGTTAAAGAAAAAGCAGCTGCTCAGGCGTATACTAAAGAAAAAGGTCTGCTTCCGCCTGCACCAACAGATGATTCCAAAGCCAATCCAAGTGGAGAAAGTGCGGCTGCTATCTACGAACGTGTTCAAGGAGAGAAACGGATACCACTCGTTCGTCTGCCTTACAATGTTGAGCATACTGTAGCAGTAAAAAATGGTAATCTGATTATCCCTCATAAGGAACACTACCACAACATCAAATTTGCTTGGTTCGATGATAAGACTTACCGAGCTCCTAATGGCTATACATTAGAGGATTTATTTGCAACTATCAAGTATTATGTTGAACATCCAGATGAGCGACCACAGTCTAGCGATGGATGGGGGAATGCAAGTGATCATGTTTTAGGTAAAAAAGATGACAAGGAGGATTCTGTTAGCCCAGAGAAACCTCAAGAAGAAGTTGAAGAGGAAACACCAACTGAGCCAGAAGTACCTCAAGTTGAAACTGCTAAATTAGAAGCTAAGTTGCAAGAGGCGGAAGACTTACTTGAAAAGACGACGGATCCAAGTTTGAAATCCAATGCAACTGAGACCTTAACAGGATTGCGAAATAATCTTAATTTAGGGACTATGGATAATAATAACATCATGGCAGAAGTAGAAAAAATGCTAGCCTTGCTGCAATCTGCTTCTTCAGCTTCTGTATCAAGTACAGAAGTAACTGATTAGCTGAGGTGAAGGAGTATTGTATGAAAAAAAGAACTGCAGTATTACTAATGCTGAGTATACTAGCTTTGATGCTGGGAGCGTGTACTCAGAAAGAAGAACAACAAGCTAAAGGTTTGAAGATTGTGACCAGTTTTTATCCGGTTTATGCCATGGTTAAAGAAGTATCTGGTGATTTGAATGATGTTCGCATGATTCAATCTAGTACAGGGATCCATTCTTTTGAACCATCAGCTAATGATATAGCGGCTATCTATGATGCGGATGTTTTTGTCTATCATTCACATACCTTAGAGTCGTGGGCGGGGAGCTTGGATCCAAATTTGCAAAAATCTAAGGTGAAAGTACTTGAAGCTTCCGAAGGAATGCCCCTGGAACGTGTACCGGGTTTGGAAGACGTGGAAGCTGGCGAAGGAATCGATGAAAAAACTCTTTATGATCCTCATACATGGCTAGATCCTGAAAAAGCTGGTGAAGAAGCGCAGATTATTGCGGATAAGCTATCTGAACTTGATAAAGAACACAAGGAAATATATCAAAAAAATGCTAAGAAATTCATTTCTAAAGCTCAAGAATTGACCAAAAAATACCAACCAATCTTTGAAAAGGCTAAGCAAAAGACTTTCGTCACTCAACATACTGCGTTCTCGTATTTAGCAAAGCGGTTTGGTTTGCAGCAGCTAGGTATTGCAGGGATTTCTCCTGAACAAGAGCCAAATGCAAGGCAGCTTACTGAAATTCAAGAATTTGTGAAAACCTATAAAGTTAAAACGATTTTTACCGAAAGCAATGCATCGTCGAAAGTGGCAGAAACGCTCGTCAAGTCAACGGGAGTCAGACTGAAAACTCTCAATCCTTTAGAAGCCGATCCTCAAAATGATAAAAACTACCTAGAGAATCTAGAAGAAAACATGAGTATCTTGGCTAAAGAATTGAAATGAGAAGTTAATGCTTAATCTAGCTGAAGACTACAAAACAGAAACCTGCCTGTAAGGGTGGGTTTTTTGTGTGTGATAAAATATGATAATTATTTTTGAATTTCCTATGTTCGTTTGGAAGTAAAAGTGGTAGTATAGTGAGGAGATGAGATTCTATTTTCCTGAGTTAGGTGGGGAAAGGGTCTGAAACATGAATTGAATAATAGGATATTGAGAAACGTATGGCAATGATAGAAGTAGAGCATCTTCAGAAAAATTTTGTGAAGACAGTCAAGGAACCAGGATTGAAAGGGGCTTTACGCTCCTTTATTCATCCTGAAAAGCAGACCTTTGAAGCGGTCAAGGATTTAACCTTTGAGGTGCCCAAGGGGCAAATTTTAGGTTTTATCGGGGCCAATGGTGCTGGGAAATCAACAACCATCAAAATGCTGACCGGGATTTTGAAGCCCACTTCTGGTTTGTGTCGCATCAATGGCAAGATTCCGCAGGACAATCGCCAAGACTATGTCAAGGATATTGGGGTGGTCTTTGGACAACGCACCCAGCTATGGTGGGATTTGGCTCTGCAGGAGACTTACACGGTCTTGAAGGAGATTTATGATGTGCCAGATTCGCTTTTTCATAAGAGGATGGACTTTTTGAATGAAGTCTTGGATTTGAAGGAATTTATCAAGGATCCCGTGCGGACTCTTTCACTTGGCCAACGGATGCGTGCGGATATTGCGGCTTCCTTGCTCCACAATCCCAAGGTTCTCTTTTTAGATGAGCCAACTATAGGTTTGGATGTTTCGGTCAAGGACAACATTCGTCGGGCCATTACCCAAATCAATCAGGAGGAAGAAACAACCATTTTCTTGACCACTCACGACCTGAGTGATATTGAGCAACTTTGTGATCGGATTTTTATGATTGACAAGGGGCAGGAGATTTTTGATGGAACGGTCAGCCAGCTCAAGGAAACCTTTGGCAAGATGAAGACTCTTTCCTTTGAACTGCTACCAGGTCAAAGTCATCTAGTTTCTCACTATGAAGGTTTGCCTGACATGACCATTGATAGACAAGGGAATAGCCTCAATATTGAATTTGATAGTTCCCGTTACCAGTCAGCTGATATTATCAAGCAAACCTTGTCTGATTTTGAGATTCGCGATTTGAAGATGGAGGATACGGATATTGAGGATATTATCCGTCGCTTCTACCGAAAGGAGCTCTAAGATGGTCAAATTGTGGAGACGTTATAAACCCTTTATCAATGCAGGAATTCAGGAGTTGATTACCTATCGAGTCAACTTTATTCTCTATCGAATTGGCGATGTCATGGGAGCTTTTGTTGCTTTTTATCTTTGGAAGGCAGTCTTTGATTCGTCGCAAGAGTCTTTGATTCAGGGCTTCAGTATGGCGGATATCACCTTCTACATCATCATGAGTTTTGTGACTAACCTTTTGACCAAGTCGGATTCTTCCTTTATGATTGGAGAGGAGGTCAAGGACGGCTCCATTATCATGCGCTTGCTGAGACCAGTGCACTTTGCGGCCTCTTATCTCTTCACCGAGCTTGGTTCCAAGTGGTTGATTTTTGTCAGTGTTGGGCTTCCATTTTTAAGTGTCATTATCTTGATGAAAATCCTTTCTGGGCAAGGGAGTGTAGAAGTGCTGGGATTAACTGTTATCTATCTCTTTAGCTTAACCCTAGCCTATCTGATCAATTTTTTCTTTAATATCTGCTTTGGGTTTTCAGCCTTTGTTTTTAAAAATCTGTGGGGGTCTAATCTGCTCAAGACCTCCTTAGTGGCCTTTATGTCGGGGAGTTTGATTCCCTTGGCTTTCTTCCCTAAGATTGTTTCAAATATTCTGTCCTTTTTGCCTTTTTCATCCTTGATTTACACTCCGGTTATGATTATCGTTGGGAAATACGATGCCAGTCAGATTCTTCAGGCTCTTTTCCTGCAGTTGTTTTGGCTTTTAGTGATGGTGGGCTTGTCTCAGTTGATTTGGAAAAGAGTCCAGTCATTTATCACCATTCAAGGAGGTTAGTATGAAAAAATATCAGCGCATGCATCTGATTTTTATCAGACAGTACATCAAGCAAATCATGGAATACAAGGTTGATTTTGTGGTTG
The DNA here is from genome assembly GCF_020729725.1 of Streptococcus sanguinis. Classification (GTDB taxonomy): domain Bacteria; phylum Bacillota; class Bacilli; order Lactobacillales; family Streptococcaceae; genus Streptococcus; species Streptococcus sanguinis_V. Next base: position 357,783 of record NZ_JAJEPA010000021.1, read on the forward strand.
GTGTTTTAGGTGTCTTCCTGACCCAAGGCTTGAACCTCTTATTTCTCAATGTACTCTTTCAACACATCCCTTCCTTGGAGGGCTGGACCTTTCAAGAAATTGCCTTTATCTATGGCTTTTCATTGATCCCCAAGGGATTGGACCATCTCTTTTTTGACAATCTCTGGGCACTGGGGCAACGCTTGGTGCGAAAGGGGGAGTTTGACAAATACCTGACCCGTCCTATCAATCCTCTCTTTCACATCCTAGTCGAGACCTTTCAGATTGATGCCTTGGGCGAACTTTTGATTGGTGGAATCCTTCTGGCAACAACGGTTACCAGTATTAGCTGGACCTTTCCCAAATTCCTGATTTTCTTAGTCTGCATTCCTTTTGCGACCCTGATTTATACTTCTTTGAAAATCGCGACAGCCAGTATCGCTTTTTGGACCAAGCAGTCAGGTGCTATGATTTACATTTTCTATATGTTTAATGATTTTGCCAAGTACCCGATTTCCATTTACAATTCGCTCCTTCGTTGGTTGATTAGTTTTATCGTTCCTTTTGCTTTTACAGCCTACTATCCTGCTAGCTATTTCTTGCAGGACAAAAATGGGCTCTTTAACATTGGTGGTTTGATTCTGATTTCCCTTGTTTTCTTTTTCATTTCGCTCAAACTCTGGGATAGGGGATTGGATGCCTACGAAAGTGCGGGTTCGTAAGATGGAAAATATGTTTAGTCCTAAAGCTTAAAACATGAAAGGATTTAAAGATGGTAGCGATTGAAGAAGTGAAGGAAGAAAAACAAAAGATGATAGCAGTCAGTGAAGTTTTAAAGGATCTACCAGAATGGTTTGGAATACCTGAAAGTACACAAGCTTACATTGAAGGAGCTAGGGATTTACAAGTTTGGGCTGCCTATCAGGAGAGTGATTTGGCTGGCTTTGTAAGCTTATCATACTCTAGTGAAGATTGTGCTGAGATTGACTGTCTAGCTGTTAAGAAATTCTATCATAGAGCAGGAATTGGCAGTCAACTTCTAGGAGTTTTAGAAAAATCTGCTCGTCAAAAAGCATCCTATCTGCAGGTAAAAACGGTAGCACCAGGTCATTATCCTACTTACGACAGGACTAACGCTTTCTATCAGGCTCGGGGCTTTAAAAAGTTAGAAATCTTTCCTGAACTTTGGGATAAAAGCAACCCTTGTTTGATTTGGGTTAAAAAGTTGTGAAATTTTCCCTTGACAAAAAAACTCAAGATGCTAAAATAAAGGGGAAAAGGCGCCGATTTAGCTCAGTTGGTAGAGCAACGCACTCGTAACGCGTAGGTCACAGGTTCGAACCCTGCAATCGGCATACATAGGTCTTAGAAATCTTGTAAAAGCAAGATTTCTTTTTTTACTGGACAAGGTGTCAATTATAAAAGTTTGAATGCAAAGAGGTTAAAATATCTTTACATGGTGGAAAAATCAAGAAAATCAAAGAGAAATATGATACAGTGAATTAGTATAAAAAGAAAGGAGCAGGTGTTTATGAAAAAACGATTGCTATTTTTTTTAATTTTACTAATTTCCATATTTATTGGTATAGGACAAGTTCGTGCTGATAGCAGTGACTCTGATAGTTTTTCAGATTCTAGTAGTTTCAGTTCGTCTAATGATTCAGATTCTGACGATGATAATTCCTCTGATTTAGGCAGCGGTCTGTCTGCTGATGCAGACGATTTAGGTCACTTCTCTTCGGATTCTGACGATGGCACATCTGACGATGATGATTCCTCTGATTTGGGCAGTGGCTTATCTGCTGATGCAGATGATTTAGGTCACTTCTCTTCGGATTCTGACGATAACACATCTGACGATGATGCTTCCTCTGATTTGGGCAGTGGCTTATCTGCTGATGCAGATGATTTAGGTCACTTCTCTTCGGATTCTGACGATGACACATCTGATGATGATTCTTCCTCTGATTTGGGCAGCGGTTTGACCGTTAATCCGGATAGTTTAGGTGACTTCGCTTCAGATATTCCAACTATTGATTCTTTGGATGCGTCAGCAAATGATGGTGATAATTTGACTAATCTGGGGAATATTTCTGCCCCAGTTTCTACAGAATCAAGCAATCCAACAACGAGCACAGATGAGATAATGGCGGGCACACCAGATGCAGCAGTAGCGACCGCTCCCACACCCCTTACGGATGCAACTAATTCTGTCACTACTACAGATGAAACGACGGCTTCCTCGACTCCTATAGATTCAGCTAATCAAACAACTGAGTCAGTAGACTCGGCAAGCTCTGATAAGCCTAATTTGGCAGACTCGGCAACTGAATCAAGCACTGCGGCTTCCGCAGGCAATGGTTTGACAGCTAATCCGGACAGCTTAGGCAGTTTCGTTTCGGATAAACCAGCCGATAGAACTGGATCCGAATCTTCTACCGACCTGGGCAGTGGTTTGACTGCAGATGCAGATAGTCTAGGTAGTTTTATCTCAGAATCAGATTCTACAACTGAGTCAATAAACTCGGCAAGCTCTGACAAGCCTAATTCGATAGATTCGTCAACTGAATCAAACGCTGCAGATTCCGCAGACAATGGTTTGATAGCTAATCCGGACAGCTTAGGCAGTTTCGTTTCGGATAAACCAGCCGATAGAACTGGATCCGAATCTTCTACCGACCTGGGCAGTGGTTTGACTGCAGATGCAGATAGTCTAGGTAGTTTTATCTCAGAATCAGATTCTACAACTGAGTCAATAAACTCGGCAAGCTCTGACAAGCCTAATTCGATAGATTCGGCAACTGAATCAAGCACTGCGGCTTCCGCAGGCAATGGTTTGACAGCTAATCCAGACAGCTTAGGCAGTTTCGTTTCGGATAAACCAGCCGATAGAACTGGATCCGAATCTTCTGTTGACCTTGGTAGCGGTTTGGCAGTTGATTCAAATGAAACTTTCAATGTTTTGGGAAACGATGCTTGGGGTAATTACTCTCCCTTGGAGGCTGATTACACTGTCTCTGCAACAAATACAACAAATGCAGAAGAAAGAAGGAACCCTAATATGTGGGGGACAGAAACTGGCAAGCCTTTTTCTACTCCAACGACTCTTTTGGGTATTGTTGGAGAAGAAGTTTATGATGTATTTGATGGCACATTTGGAAAATTGGCTGGAGTGACGTTTACTGAGTTGGGAACATACGTGACTCCTGATCCTCAGCCAGTGCCTGAAGAAGTTCTAACCCCTATCGGATCTTTAAATTATAATATAGCACAAGGAACTTCTCCGGTTCTTGGAACAGGGGTGATTAGAACAAGCGAAACGGGTGCACGATACATCGGTATAATTGCTGATAATTTAACTCATAATGTAGCAAATAATGTCTACATTGGACTTACTGGAGAGACTTTATCAGGAACTGATGCTGTTCCTGATAGTTCTCCTCTGCCTGAATCTGTTGGTCGAATTGCTATTATTGCAAATAATATTGTTGGATCTAAAACAGATGTAGAGCCTTTAGATGTTGTTATCGGTACGACAGGTTATAATCCCATTACTGGAGAAAAAGAAGATCGCATTCCCTCGCTATTTGGAATAATTCAAGGAATGAGAGGGGGACAAAAGGAGGGCTCCGAAGGAGCTAGTAATAGTCAGGAAAAATAATCTTCTTTGACATCTTATCGAAAGACTAGGTTTCTATACTAAGATTTCAAAGCTGAACCAATAATTATTGAAAGGATTGAATTCTATATTGAACAGGATTCGGTCCTTTTAATTCGTTTTTTGTAGAAAACTCTATAATCTACAGTAGCTTTTTCTAGTTCATCAAGCGAAAGATAATTTTTTTATATCCTACTTAAGAAGAAGTTAGAAGCATTAAGCTTATTTTTAGACAGTTGGAGTGATACACGCTTAGGTTTTTTATGGTTCGAAACCCAATATGTATCTTTACCAGGAATTTTTAGGTACTGCTTGATATTATTTTTATCACAAATTTAAGAGCAGCACTATATAATACAAATTTGGGTTAATAAGAAAATTCCCTGCAGGGGGTATAAATAGGTCTTAGAAATCTTGTAAAAGCAAGGTTTCTTTTTTACTGGACAAAGTGTCAATTATATATGACATAATATTTCAAGGTCTTTAAAATATTTTTACATGGCAAAAAAATCAGCAACCTATAATAAAATTATGGTATATTAGAATAGTAAAAAAAGAAAGGAGGAGCATTTGTGAAGAAAAGACTAATGCTTTTGATTTTGTTGAGCGCTGTGTTTGTCCACGTTGGGCAGGTCCAGGCTTATGATGGTGGTTCAGGTTCCTCAGATTCTGGCTCCAGTACTTCGGACTCCGGTGGTTTCGGTTCAGATTCTTCGGACTCCGGTGGTTTTGGTTCAAGCTCCTCGGACTCTGGCGGATTCGGTTCAGATTCCTCAGATTCCGGCGGTTTTGGCTCCAGTACCTCGGACTCCGGTGGTTTTGGTTCAAGCTCCTCGGACTCTGGCGGATTCGGTTCAGGTTCTTCGGACTCCAGTAGCTTTGGCTCCAATTCTTCGGATTCCGACAGTTTCGGTTCAAGCTCCTCGGACTCTGGCGGTTTTGGTTCAAGTTCTTCGGACTCTGGTGGTTTCGGTTCAAGTTCCTCGGACTCTGGCGGTTTTGGCTCCAGTACCTCGGACTCCGGTAGTTATGGCTCCTCCACTTCAAATAGTGATAGTCTAGGTTTCTCAGATTCTGGAAGTTTTAGCTCTTCAGATTCTACCAGCTTTGGTGGCTATTCTACTTCAGATAATGATAGTCTTGGAAACTCTACTTCGAATAGTATCTTTGGATTGTCAGATAGTTCTGGGAATTGGTCCAGTATTGGAGATGCCAGTTCGTCTAAGGACAACAGTGACTTTTCTAGCTTTGGTGATGCTATTTCATCGGGCAACAATTATAGTTCTGGAAGCTGGTCTAGCATTTCTGACGGCAATACAAGTTCTGCAGATTTGAGCGCAGGAAATTGGACGAGCACCAACGACTCAGCTGCTAAGAAATCTTCCGAGATTTCCAACTCTTTTAGTGATTTTGATACAGGTGATTGGTCTCGAACATCTGATACCTTGGCTGATAATGTTTCGTCAACCAGCAAGACAGTGAGTGACTTTACTTCAGGCGATTGGTCAAAAGTATCTGATTCATCAAGCGATGAATTTTCAACAAGCGACTTAGGTCTGAACGACTTTACAGCAGGTGACTGGTCGCATGTATCAGATTTTACTGACAATAAAACGTCGACAAGCGCTGCTTATAGTGATTTGGAGGCAGATAATTGGTCTAGAATCAATGATTCTTTCAACAATTCGGCTTCGTCAGCTACCACGGCAACAGATGATTTTACAACAGGAGACTGGACTCGTGTAACCGATGCGTTTGGAAGCCAGCTTTCCAACAAAAGTAACTCTCTAAGTGATTTGACACTTGGTGATTGGGCCAGTGTTCAGGATGCTGCATCAAGAACAGCAAGTCTCTCTCAATTGGAGGGTGAATATACTCTTTCTGCAACAAAACCTACAGAGGACTTTGTTAGCACGTCACCAGTAAATCAATGGTCTGGCTTTAATCCAGTCGAGGGTGATTGGAAGCAGATTGATATCTCTGAGAAGTCAAAAACTGTTAACACCCCAACGATGTCAGAGGCTTTGGCTGATTGGGCAGGCTTCAAGCAGACAACCACGAGTAAGGAAGGACTCCCAGGCTTTGCTTTAGACTATGCATCCTCTCTGTCAGCAACAGGAAAAAATCAATTGCCGGGTTCGTTTTTAGACGGAGATTGGCAATGGGTCAGCGAAAGTAAGCCCACTTCAACCCTTTTTAACAATCCTTTAGCTACAGAGGACGTACTCACTAACCAAACTCTTCCAACGACGGTTGACTTAGGCTTATCTCAAACTTTTAGTCGAACACCAGAAGACTACTATCAAGCAGGTGCGATGTTTGCAGGGCCGGGTGCTACTTACCACAGAATGACCTCGGATCCCAAAGCGTTATCTGAAAGATTTCAATACGAGTTTAACAGGGATATAAATAATTACAGAAATGCTATGAATAAATCTGCTAAACAGCATTTGACAAATGATTTTGAAGTCAAAGATGATAGACGTTTCAAAGACTTAGGTTATGTTGGAGCTGCGATAGATAACATGGCAGCTAGCTCATCCTCTAGACTTGCAGCGATTCGAGCCTCTTCTAATGAGTTAGCATATTTAGGTGTGGTAGGTGGAAATCTCGCATTAGATGGGGCAACTGCTGTAGTAAATAATGTTAATAAATTTGCAGACAAACCAGGAGTTGGCTCTACTTCAAGAATGCTTAGTATTGGTTTAAATGCTGCAAATGGCTTGCCCCCTACTGCTGTTGATATGAGGGATATGGCTGCTATTATGGCGGAGAAGGAGAAAAAGACAGAGCCTAGTCCAGGTTATCATAAACTAAAACAAGAAGTTTATAAAGCGTTTCAAGATAGGGATACTAAAAAACTGAGTAAAATATCTAACGAAATCGAGAAGCAAATTGGGGACTATTTTGATCCACTGACAAATGGTATTAAAAGAGACTTCTTTAAAACCCCAGCGTCAGAAAAAGAGGCAAAGAAGGCGGCCAAAGAGACGACTGCTGTTGGCGGATTTAGTTTATATCCAGAGAAGTTTAATAAATATGTAGAAGGTAAGAAAAAAGACTTAGACACTTTTATTGAAAATTCAACCAAAAAGAAATCAACAGACAGTGAAAACATGAAAATGCTTAAAAATGCTGGCTATGCGATAGGAACATTTGCGTCTTCAAGAGGGAAGAAAGCAATAGATCAAGTCACTAAGTCTGCAAGAGCTATTACCAAAGTTGCAGATAAGCAAGAAGTTCAAGATGCTGCTCTATTGCTAAGCACAGGATTTAACTACTCACAAGGCATTCCTTATAGTCCAGAAGCCAAGATGGTTGAAAATGAAGCGTTAGAACGAATGTCTAATCGATGGAATTCTTTCAAAGCATACATGACAGAATTTGGTAAAGCATGGGAAGAAAGGGACGCAGTTAAGAGTGCTAATATGATGAAAGATATTTATAGAACTACTACAGATTATATAGGTGACTTTAAAGGAGCTGCAGGAGGAGCGAAAAAAGCTGGGAAAGCCCTAACGACTCCAATAGATAAAATCAGAAATTTTGGTAAGTCTAAAACTGACTCTAAACAATCTGTATCTAAGACTTCCACTCCGTCATCAAAAGCCTCTAAAAACAAGAAAAACTAATTCCTTTTCCTTATATTGTCAAAAAACCGGGACGAGACCCGGTTTTTTGATGTTTGATTCTTGTCAATGTTAGCAGCAAACCACTTACCGCCCAAAATCTACCACTTACTGAAAAAGCCTTGTTTCTCATTTTGAAACTGATATAATAAACGTAGAAAGTAAAGGAGGTAGCAATGAAAATTCGAGTAGAACTGGATTCGGATTTAGCGGAAGTAGAGATTGTCATCAGGGCTGCTCGATTTGATGCTCAGCTCGAGCAAATTCAGCAAGCTCTGGAGCAAGCAACGGCACCGCCCATTATTTTTTATAAGGGAGCTAGCGAATATTTTCTGGATATTGACAATATTCTCTTTTTCGAGACTGACGGTAGCAAGATTTTTGCTCATACGCGTGAGGATGCTTATGAAGTCAAGCACAAGCTCTATGAGTTGGAAGACCGCCTGCCCTATTATTTTTGTCGCATATCCAAATCCAGCATTATCAATAGTAAGGCGATTTACTCGCTGGAAAAATCCTTTTCGGGCAGTAGCAGCGTCCGTTTCTACGATACCCATAAGGAAGTGTATGTGTCTAGGCACTATTATCAAATTTTAAAAGAAAAGTTAAACGAAACGAGGTAACATCATGAGAAAAACAATATTAGGACTGGCTTGCTTACTTCTAGCAGCTTGGGTACTTTTGCAGGGGAATTTCGGGATTCCCGTTATTCACATCAATGTTTGGCCTTTGTTGGTCATTATGGGCTTTGTCTATTTTTCAGCGGAGAGCTTCTATTCTGGCAACATTCCGCTAGGTTTTATCTTTGCCATTATCGCTTTTATCATTGCTAATAGCACTTACGACCTCTTGCCCAATATCTCAGCAAGCGCAGTTAGTTTTGCTGGTATTCTAGCCTGTATCGGTGTCAATTTCTTGGTCAAACCTAGCAAAAAATGGAAATTAAGGCATTTTTCTAAACATTTTTCTGGCGAAGAAATTGGTGGCGAAGGCATTGTCTTTGGCTCAGGCACCCGTTATGTCAATAAGGACAATTTTAGCTATGATGAGCTGACTTGCTCTTTTGGTAGTGCCAAGGTTTACTTTGACAACGCTAAGATAGCTGGGGATTCAGCGACTTTTAAAGTGGAAGTTGCTTTTGGTAATGCCACTCTCTTTGTTCCAAGCTCTTGGCAGGTTGTCAGCAAGGTTGCTTGTGCTTTTGGCGGTGTTTCTCAAGTTCGCGATACCAGTGAAAAAGAAAAAACGCTCTATTTAGAAGGCAGCGTGGCTTTCGGTCATTTGAAAGTGATTTATATCTAATTATTTCTTGTTTTAAAAAGGTGATTATTTGCAAAACTTGGGAACTAGCTCTTGCCAAACTCGGTAAAGTATGGTAGACTTTATAAGTATGTGGTAAAACACCTTAAACTAATCAGGAGGATAAGTATCAATGGCTAAAGTATGTTACTTTACTGGTCGTAAGACTGTATCAGGAAACAACCGCTCTCACGCGATGAACCAAACAAAACGCGCTGTTAAACCAAATCTTCAAAAAGTTACTGTTTTGATTGACGGTAAACCTAAAAAAGTTTGGGCTTCAGCTCGTGCCCTTAAATCAGGTAAAGTTGAACGCGTTTAATCTTTATTTAAAAAGGATGGAAAATTTCCGTCCTTTTTTTGCTTGGAAATTTCCGCCTAGACAGTTGATTTAGACCCTTCCTCTTTTACACCCTGTATAAAATATGGTAGAATAAACTATAAAATACTTTTGAGGTACAAATTATGACTGTGAAAATTAATACAAAAGATGGTCAAATTGAGCTGACTGATGATGTGATTGCGACAATCGTCGGAGGTGCAGCGACTGAAATTTTTGGTGTAGTTGGCATGGCCAGCAAAAACGCAATCAAGGATAATTTTCAAGCCCTTTTAGGAAAAGAAAACTATGCTAAGGGCGTGGTTGTGAAAGCGACTGATGAAGGTGATATCGCAGTTGATGTCTACACTGTGTTAAGCTATGGAGTCAAAATCAGCGAAGTTTCCAAAAACATCCAAGAGCGTGTTAAGTTCAGTTTGGAAAACAAGCTCGGAATTACTGCCCATGCAGTGAATGTTTATATCCAAAATATTAAAGTCGTAGGAGAATAATCGTGGCAAATATTACTACTAGTTTATTCCAAGAAATGGTGCAGGCAGCATCTACTCGCTTAAATAAACAGGCTGAATATGTAAACTCTTTGAATGTCTTCCCGGTTCCAGACGGAGATACAGGGACCAACATGGGCATGACCATTGAAAATGGCGCCAAGGAAGTGGCGGACAAGTCTGCTTCAACAGTTGGCGAAGCAGCAGGTATCTTTGCGAAAGGTCTTTTGATGGGCGCGCGTGGTAACTCAGGCGTTATCACTTCCCAGCTTTTCCGCGGTTTTTCTCAAAGTGTGAAAGAGCTTGAAGAGCTGACTGGTGAAGATCTTGCTCTGGCCTTTCAGTCTGGTGTAGAAGTAGCTTACAAGGCAGTTATGAAGCCGGTTGAGGGAACGATTTTGACTGTTTCCCGCGGTGCGGCTATCGGAGCCAAGAAGAAAGCTGAAGTCACTAATGACGCTGTAGAAGTTATGAAGGCGGCTCTTGAAGGAGCCAAGGCTGCTCTGGCCAAGACACCGGATATGCTGCCGGTTCTGAAAGAAGTCGGTGTTGTGGATTCTGGCGGTCAAGGGTTGGTCTTTATCTACGAAGGTTTCTTGTCTGCTCTTACAGGCGAATATATCGCTTCTGAGGACTTTGTGGCGACACCTGCGACCATGTCTGAGATGATCAATGCTGAGCATCATAAGTCTGTAGCTGGCCATGTGGCGACAGAAGACATCACTTTCGGCTATTGTACAGAAATCATGGTGGCTCTTAAAACAGGACCAACCTATGTAAAAGATTTTGATTATGATGAGTTCCGCAACTACCTAAACGATTTGGGAGATTCCCTGTTGGTAGTCAACGATGATGAAATCGTCAAAGTCCATGTCCATACTGAAGATCCAGGATTGGTTATGCAGGAAGGTCTCAAGTACGGTAGTTTGGTCAAGGTCAAGGTTGACAATATGCGCAACCAACACGAAGCCCAGGTTGAAAAGGAAGAGCGCTCAGCTAAGCCGGCTCAAGAAAAAGAGTTTGCGATTATTGCTGTAGTGGCTGGTGATGGTCTGGCTGAAATCTTTAAGGCTCAAGGAGTTGACTACATCATCTCTGGCGGGCAAACTATGAACCCATCAACGGAAGACTTTATCAAAGCTGTGGAGCAAGTCAATGCTCGTAATATTATTATCTTGCCAAATAATAAAAACATCTTCATGGCAGCCCAATCAGCAGCAGAAGTGATTGAACAGCCTGCAGCTGTTATTGAGACTCGCACAATCCCTCAAGGTTTGACCAGTCTGCTAGCTTTTGATGGCAGCAAGACTATCGAGGAAAACCAAGAGCGTATGACTGCAGCCTTGTCAGAAGTAGTCAGCGGGAGCGTGACGACTGCGGTTCGTGATACGACGATTGATGGCTTGGAAATTCATGAAAATGACAACCTCGGTATGGTGGATGGTAAGATTGTTGTTTCTAATCCAGATATGCTGGCAACTTTGAAAGAAACGTTCAGCAAGATGCTCAATGAAGACAGCGAGATTGTCTCTATCTATATCGGTGAGGACGGCAGTGAAGAGCTGGCTAGCAGTCTTGCTCAAGATTTGATGGAACAATTCGAGGATGTAGAAGTAGAAATTCATCAGGGCAGTCAGCCGGTTTATCCATATATTTTTAGTGTTGAATAGTATAAAAAGGCAATCGAAAGGTTGCCTTTTGTCATTTTGTAGAAAATACTTAGACAAGAAACTGGTATTATGTTATACTGTAACAAATAAAAAGTAAAAAAAGGTGAACTATGAAAAAATTTTTCATTCTTGTTATTTCTGCTTCGGTACTCTTGACGGGCTGTGTGTTTCCTAACTTCAGCAAGCATCGTCCTAGACATTCTTCTGAATCAGCAGCTTCTTCTAGGCGGACTAAATCCAGCTCTAGCTCCAGCTCTAGCAAGTCATCCAGTTCTTCTTCTGAAAGTACAGAGATTGTCTCTAAAACTTTAGTCGGAGACATTGAAGAAATCCATCATCGTGATACAATTACCTATCAGGGCAAGAAAATCTTGAATCTTCGGATGGAATTGCTCACTTCCTTGCCAGAAGAAGCTAGTGCGGCATCAGCTACTTTGACTCCAGAGGAAATGACGACTATCATTCGTGAAGGAATGCAGTCTGATTCGAATTATGTAGCAGCTAAGAGTCTGGAGGGTGTCAATATTGATTATTCAGTTACAGCGGATAAAAAACTGCAGACCTTGATTGAAATTGATTTGCAAAAGGTCAATGTCGAAGAGGTGGAAAAGAACAGTTTCTTCCAAGGCTTTGGACTAAAGGACATTAAGGATATTACACCTGAGATGTTCATTCTGAGTCTGAAGCTCAATGGTCTCAAAGAAGAGGTGCAGAGCTAAAGTTTAAAAGCGTTGGTCGCCTCATCTTACAGATTGAGTAGCTAGTTTATTGAAAAATTTTTTAGATTAGGCTGCTTTAATTCCAGCTTCTATCTAAATTGCAACAGACATACAACTAGTCGGCTCCTCTCAACGAGGGGGACCGGCTTTTTTGTGTCTTCATGCAGAAGGGAGATAAACAGATTATTCCAATATTTGCTAGCTTTGTGCTCTAAAAGCAGAATAGTGACATTTGTCATGTCAGCTGGTGACAAAATCAACTAGTAGGAAAAATTTCTTTGCCTTATAATATAGTTAACAACATGATAAAAGGTTGCTGTAAGAATTAAAAAAGCATTTGGCTTTCGTTCTTCTTTCGCCTTTGGAAAAATAAAGGAAAGATGCACATACGGTTTATCAAATCAAAGGAGGAGTAAAATGGAACTGATTGAAGTAAAGAAGCTTTCAAAAAGCATTCATGGTAAGGAGATTTTAAAGGATATTTCGTTTGAAATCTCCCAAGGTGACTGTGTGGCCTTGATTGGTCCCAATGGAGCAGGGAAAACGACTCTCATGGATTGTTTGCTGGGCGATAAGTTTCTGACAGCAGGTCAGGCAACGATTCAGGGACTAAAGCCTACTGACACTCATCTCAAGCAGTCGGTAGCGATTTTACCACAAGAAAATACAGTAGTGGAGGATTTGAAGGTCAAGGAACTCTTGACTTTCTTCCAAGCAATTTATCCAAATAGTCTGTCCAATCAAGAAATTGATGATTTGCTGCAATTTACAGACAAGCAAAAGAACCAGTTGGCCAGCAAGCTGTCTGGTGGACAAAAACGTCTCTTCTCTTTTGTTCTGAGTCTGATTGGACGTCCTAAGATTCTGTTCTTGGACGAACCGACTTCAGCTATGGACACATCCACTCGTCAGCATTTCTGGGAAATTGTTAATCAGCTCAAGCAGCAGGGAGTGACCATCGTTTACTCCTCTCACTATATCGAAGAAGTTGAGCATACGGCAGACCGGATTTTGGTGCTGCACAAGGGTGAGCTGATTCGGGATACGACGCCTTATGCCATGCGCAGTGAGGAGCAGGAAAAACACTTTACCTTACCGCTGACTTATCAGTCTGTGCTGGAAAAGCTGGATAATGTGACTGATATAGAAATCAAGCAAAAGGCTTTATCTTTTGCTACCAGAGATGCTGGACAGGTCTGGCAGGTTCTTCAGGAAAACGGCTGTACAATCGAAGAGATTGAAGTACGTAACCGTACCCTCTTGGATAGTATTTTTGAAACAACACAAGAATAGGAGAGTAATCATGAAAAATATGGCAAGTCTCATGAAGATTGAGGTAATTTTAATGAAACGGCAGGCGGCTTATTATCTGCTCTCTATCGGTCTGCCTAGTGTTTTCTATCTGATTTTCTCAGGCATGATGTCTGGAAGTGATACGCCTGCTCTTGTGCTTCAAGGCTACCTCTTCTCAATGACTGTTTTTAGTATCATGTCTAGTGCCTTCTTTAGCATTCCAAGCACTTTGCAGTCTGATAAAAATAATAACTGGCAAAAAATGATTCAGCACTCGCCGATTTCTATGGTAAAATATTATATATCAAAGCTTTGCAGTACGCTGTTGACTTTTATGCTTTCCATTATCGTAGTCTTCTCAATTGGACATTTTGTTCGCGGGGTTAATCTGCCAATGGTGGACTGGCTTATTATTGCCTTGATACTTCTGGTAGGAAGTGTGGTCTTTATTGCTATGGGGGTCTTGGTCAGTCTCTTGCCAAGTGCTCAGCTCATGTCTGTTGTGGGCAATATCGTTTATATGGCACTGGCTGTTCTAGGCGGTCTATGGTTCCCTCTGACTATGTTTCCAAAATGGCTCCAATCAATCGGTAAGCTGACGCCAAGTTATCAACTGATGCAGGTCGTGTCTTCTTATCTAGAACACCATCAGTTTAATGGCAAGGCTGCTTTGATTGTTCTGATTTATACGGTTCTGGTCAGCATTCTTGTGCTGCAACTCAAAAAGCGAATTGAGGTAAAATAAAACTATGTGGGAAAAACTTAAACAAGTCCACTATATGTTTCATATTGCGCTGGTCTTTATCATCTTTCCAGTGGCGGGAGTGATTAGCGGGGAATACCCGCTTTTCCTCTTGTTCTGGACAGCTATTTTTGTTGCGGCTTACTATGCGGTTTTGCTAAGTAACCATCGCCTTATTCAATTTTTTTCTTGGTGGTTCTTGGTTGTTTACATATACTATGGTTCGGTCTGGTTAAATACAGGATTTACCTGGTATATTTTTTATCTATCTAATCTGTTGATTTATGAGCTAGATGATGTCTCGTTTAAATCCTGGCGTTTTTGGACCTTTATTGATTTGCAGCCTGCTATTGTGCTGACTAATTATTTGATGGGTCATGTTGGTCCAGCAGAGCTACTCTTCTTTATTGTAACCTTTCTCTTTTCGGATGGTTTGACTTTTGGTCTCCATCGGATTCAAACGACAGAGCGGATCAAGGAAGAAAAGGTCAAACAAAATGCTCAGCTGAATCTTTTTATGGCAGAAAATGAGCGCAATCGGATTGGCCGTGACTTACATGATAGTCTAGGGCATACCTTTGCCATGCTCAGTGTTAAGGCGGAGCTGGCTCAGCAGTTTTTGCAGATGGAAGCCTATGACAAGGCAGCAAAAGAACTGCAGGAAGTGCAAGAAATTAGTAAGAAATCAATGGCTGATGTTCGGCGGATTATTAATGATCTAAAGAATCGGACGCTGGACGAGGAACTAGTGACCATTCGTGCCATGCTGGAGATGAGCGGCGTTCAGGTAAAAATAGATAACCAGCTCAATGTTGCCAGTATCCCACCGAGTCAGCAGTCAACGATTAGTATGATCTTACTGGAGGCAGCGACCAATATCATCAAGCATGCCAAGGCTAAAAAGAGTAATTTTTCTTTGGTAAAGAAAAACGAAAAGCTTATTTTAGACATTCAGGATGATGGTTGTGGTTTTCAGAAGCTGACCGGACGGGAGTTGCATAGTATTCGAGAGCGGCTGTCTGCCTTATCAGGAAAGCTTGAGATTCTTAGCAGCCAAGATCCGACGTGGATTCGAATTGAATTGCCATACGGAGGGAAGGAAGCATGAAACTTTTGTTAGCAGAAGATCAAAGTATGCTGAGAGATGCCTTAGCTCAGCTTTTACAGCTACAGCCAGATGTTGAAGAAGTCTATCAAGCTGCGGATGGACAGAAAGCCATTGATTGCCTCAAATCAGAAACTGCTGATGTAGCGATTTTGGACGTGGAAATGCCCCACCAGACCGGCCTAGATGTTCTCGAATGGGTTAAGGCCAATCGACCCAACATCAAGGTCATCATCGTCACAACCTTCAAGCGACCGGGCTACTTTGAGCGAGCAGTTAAGGCGGATGTAGATGCTTATGTGCTCAAAGAGCGCAGCATTGCGGATTTGATGAAGACCATCCATACCGTTCTAGATGGGCAAAAGGAATATTCGCCGGAATTGATGGAGGTGCTAATGACCAGTAGGAATCCTCTCTCTCAGCAGGAGAGGCTAGTCCTGCAAGCTGCGGCGACTGGCCTGTCCAATAAAGAAATTGCTGAAAAACTCTACCTGTCAAATGGAACGGTTCGTAACTATATGTCTGCTATTTTGACCAAGCTAGATGCTGAAAATCGAACAGAAGCCGTCCGAATCGGGCAAGAGAAAGGCTGGTTATAGCTGGCAGAATCAGTTTTTTAGAAAAGATGAGGGGCTGGAGCTTTCCCATAAACGGAACATTTGAGAGCTAATAATTCTAATGAAAGGTCAGTACTATAAATATAGTTCTGACTTTTTATCTTTTATTAGAAAAAACATTCGGATTTAGAGAAAAAATGTAGAAAAACATTCTGCATGGCTTGCAATTTTTTTCAAAAATGTTATCATAGTAGAAAGCTTTTTGAATTTTTAGAAAATTGTAAATAAATGAAAGGGGAAGAATGGAGAAAATCAAATTAGAAATTTCTAAGACAGGTTCAGAGCTTGTTTTGGAAACCTTGAAAAATCTTGGTGTTGATACGATTTTTGGCTATCCCGGTGGCGCTGTACTGCCGCTTTATGATGCTATTTATAGTTTTGAAGGCATCCGTCATATTCTAGGCCGCCATGAGCAAGGCTGTGTTCACGAAGCAGAAGGCTATGCTAAGTCTACTGGGAAAATTGGAGTTGCAGTTGTGACCAGCGGTCCGGGAGCGACTAATGCCATTACCGGCATTGCTGATGCCATGAGTGATAGCGTCCCCCTTTTAGTCTTTACTGGTCAGGTAGCCAAGGCTGGGATCGGTAAAGATGCTTTTCAGGAAGCGGATATTGTTGGGATTACGACTCCTATTACCAAGTACAATTATCAGGTGCGGGAGACGGCAGAAATTCCGCGTATTATTACAGAAGCTATTCACATTGCGACGACAGGTCGTCCTGGGCCAGTCGTTATTGATTTGCCTAAGGATGTCTCGGCTCTGGAAACAGACTTTATCTACGACAGCAAGTTGCATCTGCCGAGTTACCAGCCGACTATTGAGCCTAATGAATTGCAGATTAAGAAGATTATCAAACAAATCTCTAAGGCTAAAAAGCCGGTCCTTCTTTCGGGAGGTGGTATTAGCTATGCCGAGGCAGCAGCGGAATTGGTTGCGTTTGCGGAGCGTTATCAGATTCCAGTGGTCACTAGCTTGTTAGGTCAGGGAACTATTGCGACAGACCATCCTTTGTTCTTAGGTATGGGTGGAATGCACGGTTCTTTTGCGGCCAATATTGCTATGACTGAGGCTGACTTTATGATTAGTATCGGCTGCCGCTTTGATGACCGTCTGACCGGTAATCCGAAAACCTTTGCCAAGAACGCTAAAGTAGCACATATTGATATTGACCCAGCGGAAATTGGAAAAATTATCAGCGTAGATATTCCTATCGTAGGGGATGCTAAGAAAGCCCTGCAGATGCTGTTGAATGAAGAGCAGGTGCATAATAATACCAGCAAGTGGATTGAAAAAGTAACGCAGGACAAGGAGCGGGTTCGCTCATATGATAAGAAAGAACGTGTCGTACAGCCTCAAGCTGTCATTGAGCGCGTTGGTGAGCTGACCAAGGGTGATGCCATCGTTGTAACAGACGTCGGTCAGCACCAGATGTGGGCCGCCCAATATTATCCTTATAAAAACGAGCGTCAACTGGTAACGTCTGGTGGTCTAGGAACCATGGGCTTCGGTGTTCCAGCAGCGATTGGGGCTAAGATTGCCAACCCGGATAAGGAAGTGGTGCTCTTTGTTGGAGATGGTGGCTATCAGATGACAAACCAAGAAATGGCTATTCTCAATATCTATAAGATTCCGATTAAGGTCATCATGCTTAACAATCATTCGTTAGGCATGGTGCGCCAGTGGCAGGAAGCTTTCTATGATGGTCGTACCTCTGAGTCTGTCTTTGAAACATTGCCAGATTTCCAGCTCATGGCTCAGGCCTATGGTGTTAAATCCTATAAATTTGACAATCCGGAGACCATTGTCCAGGATTTGGAAGTGCTGAAGGAAGATATACCGATGTTTATCGAGGTAGATATTTCTCGCAAGGAGCACGTTCTTCCAATGGTGCCGGCCGGCAAGAGCAATCATGAGATGTTGGGGGTGAAGTTCCATGCGTAGAATGTTGACAGCTAAACTCCAAAACCGTTCGGGTGTTCTGAACCGCTTCACGGGTGTCCTTTCCAGACGTCAGGTTAATATTGAGAGTATCTCAGTCGGAACGACAGAAAATCCAGAAGTCTCCCGTATCACCATCATCATTGATGTGGCTTCGTTGGCAGAAGTCGAGCAGATTATCAAGCAGCTCAATCGTCAGATTGATGTGATTCGGGTTCGAGATATCACAGACCGTCCTCACTTGGAGCGTGAAGTGATTCTGGTTAAGGTCTCGGCTCCAGCTGATAAGCGGGCAGAGATTCTATCTATTATCCAGCCATTCCGGGCGACAGTTGTAGATGTAGCACCTAGCTCTATTACCGTTCAGATGACCGGTGATGCAGAGAAGAGCGAGGCTCTGCTTCGAGTCATTCGCCCATATGGTATTAAAAATATTGCTCGGACTGGAGCGACAGGCTTTACCCGAGATTAAACCAAACCTTTAATTTGTTAAAACCGCCTAACAGGCAATAAAAATAGAAAAGAGAGTAAAACTTATGGCAGTAACAATGGAATACGAAAAAGATATAAAAGTAGCAGCACTTGACGGTAAGAAAATTGCCGTAATCGGCTATGGTTCACAAGGTCATGCTCATGCGCAAAACTTGCGTGATACAGGCCACGATGTGATTATCGGTGTTCGTCCTGGTAAGTCATTTGACAAGGCTAAAGAAGATGGTTTTGATACTTATACAGTAGCAGAAGCAGCTAAATTGGCTGATGTTATTATGATTTTGGCTCCAGATGAAATCCAACAAGATCTCTATGAAGCAGAAATCGCTCCAAACTTGGAAGCTGGAAACGCAGTTGGATTTGCTCATGGTTTCAACATCCATTTTGAATTTATCAAAGTTCCTGCTGATGTAGATGTCTTCATGTGTGCACCTAAAGGTCCTGGTCACTTGGTTCGCCGTACTTTCGAAGAAGGTTTTGGTGTACCAGCTCTGTATGCAGTCTACCAAGACGCTACTGGAAATGCCAAAGACATCGCAATGGACTGGTGTAAAGGTGTTGGTGCGGCTCGTGTTGGTTTGCTTGAAACAACTTACAAAGAAGAAACTGAAGAAGATCTCTTTGGTGAACAAGCTGTCCTTTGTGGTGGTTTGACTGCCCTTATCGAAGCAGGTTTTGAAGTCTTGACAGAAGCAGGCTATGCCCCAGAATTGGCTTACTTTGAAGTGCTGCACGAAATGAAACTGATTGTGGACTTGATCTATGAAGGTGGCTTCAAGAAGATGCGCCAATCTATCTCAAACACAGCTGAATATGGTGACTATGTATCTGGTCCGCGCGTGATTACTGAGCAAGTCAAAGAAAACATGAAGGCGGTCTTGGCTGATATCCAAAACGGTAAATTTGCAAATGACTTTGTAAATGACTACAAGGCTGGTCGTCCAAAACTCACTGCTTACCGCGAGCAAGCTGCTAATCTGGAGATTGAAAAGGTCGGTGCAGAATTGCGTAAAGCAATGCCATTCGTTGGTAAAAACGACGACGATGCTTTCAAGATTTACAATTAAGGTAAAGAGCAGATAAGACATTAGGGGTTGGAATGCGAATTCCCAGCCCCTTGTTTTGCTTGATAGAGAATAAACTGGAGAGACAGGGAAGGAAAAAATATGCTCAGAGCAAAAGATATCACGCATGCTCATAAAGTGTTAAAAGATGTGGTTGTCAATACTCCGCTTGACTACGACCACTATTTGTCGGAGAAGTACCAGGCCAAGATTTACCTGAAGAAGGAAAATATGCAGCGGGTGCGCTCTTTTAAACTTCGTGGGGCTTATTATGCCATTTCTCAACTTAATGAAGAGGAGCGCCAGCGTGGGGTTGTCTGTGCTTCTGCGGGAAATCACGCCCAAGGAGTGGCCTATACTTGTAAGGAAATGAAAATTCCAGCAACTATTTTTATGCCCATCACGACTCCTCAGCAGAAGATTAGCCAGGTCCGCTTCTTTGGTGGTGAATTTGTGGATATCAAGCTGGTTGGAGATACCTTTGATGCTTCGGCCAAGGCTGCGCTTGACTATACTAAGGCTGAAAACCGCACCTTTATCGATCCTTTTGACAATGAAGATGTCCAAGCTGGTCAAGGAACAGTGGCTTATGAAATCTTAGACGAGGCCAAGAGAGAAGCTATCGATTTTGATGCAGTTTTAGTACCAGTTGGCGGCGGCGGACTGATATCAGGAGTCTCAACCTATATCAAAGAAAGTCAGCCGGCTATCGAAGTTATTGGTGTGGAAGCCAACGGTGCCCGCAGTATGAAAGCGGCATTTGAAGCTGGAGGTCCGGTCAAGCTTAAAGAAATCGACAAATTTGCGGACGGTATCGCAGTTCAGAAGGTCGGTGCGTCAACATATGAGGTTACACAAAAGAATGTTCAAAACCTTATCGGTGTAGATGAAGGGCTTATTTCAGAGACCATCATTGACCTATACTCCAAGCAAGGGATTGTCGCAGAGCCTGCTGGTGCGGCAAGTGTTGCTGCTTTGGAAGTGCTGAGTGAGTATATCAAGGGGAAGACTATCTGCTGCATTATCTCAGGTGGTAATAATGACATCAACCGAATGCCAGAGATGGAAGAACGGGCTCTTATTTACGATGGCATCAAGCACTATTTCGTGGTTAACTTCCCGCAGCGTCCAGGTGCCTTGAGAGAATTTGTGAATGATATTTTAGGGCCTAATGACGATATCACTCGTTTTGAATATATCAAGCGGGCAAGCAAGGGAACGGGTCCAGTTTTGATTGGTATTTCTCTGGCAGATAAGCATGATTATGCTTCTTTGATTAACCGTATTGAGCAGTTTGATCCCTCCTTTATCAATCTGAACGGGAATGAAACACTCTACAATATGCTTGTCTAATTGTAAATATATTTTAGCCTAATTTGTATGCTTTCGTTTGAAACTGCAAATTAAATATGTTAGAATATACTATAGTGAATCAAGGAGGCTTGAACATGTTGTTTATTCCATTTTTCTTTATCATATTGATCATAATCTTTATATTCTTGCTGCTTAGTGCAGTCTATGTGGTTCGTCAGCAATCTGTGGCAATCATTGAGCGTTTTGGACGCTACCACAAAACTAGCAGCAGCGGTATCAATTTCCGTCTTCCTTTAGGGATTGATAAGATAGCGGCTCGTGTTCAGCTGCGTTTGCTGCAGAGCGAGATTGTCGTTGAGACCAAGACACAGGATAATGTTTTCGTAACTATGAATGTTGCGACCCAGTATCGTGTAAATGAAAACAACGTAATTGATGCTTATTACAAACTTATGCGGCCAGAAGCTCAAATTAAGTCCTATATTGAAGATGCCCTTCGTTCCTCCGTTCCAAAATTGACCTTGGACGAGCTCTTTGAAAAGAAGGACGAAATTGCCCTAGAAGTCCAAAAGCAAGTGGCAGAAGAAATGTCAACCTATGGCTATATCATTGTCAAAACCTTGATTACCAAGGTTGAGCCTGATGCTGAAGTTAAACAGTCTATGAACGAAATCAATGCGGCGCAGCGTAAGCGTGTGGCTGCTCAGGAATTGGCTGAAGCGGATAAGATTAAGATTGTGACAGCCGCCTCTGCAGAAGCTGAGAAAGACCGTCTTCATGGGGTTGGTATCGCTGAGCAGCGGAAGGCCATTGTGGATGGTTTGGCAGACTCTATCAAGGAATTGAAGGGTGCCAATATTGAGTTGACAGAAGAGCAGATTATGTCTATTCTTTTGACCAACCAGTACCTGGATACGCTGAATAATTTTGCAGATAGTTCGGGTAATAATACCATCTTCCTTCCAGCAAATCCAGAAGGTGTCGAAAGTATTCGGACTCAGATACTTTCAGCCCTCAAAGCTAAGTAAAGAAAATTCAGAATTATTTAATTTGTTCGAATTTGGTTTGTTTAAGTTGACAAACTGTATAAAAACAATTATAGTAGTTGATGTAGCTAGAATAGAGAGGAGTAAGAAATGGCTAAATCTAATTTCGAGAAAGTAGAATCTGTTGTTAGTTGGGTACGTGATAAGAAGATCACCGGTTACCGTATTAGTAAAGAAACAAATGCACGTGAAATGTCTATCATTGCTCTTGCTCAAGGACGTGCAAAAGTGAAAAATATCTCTTTTGAAACAGCTCTTGGCTTGATTGATTTCTACGACAAAAACCATGAAAAATTTGAAGACTAAACTTCAAAATTGTGCAACTGATATTGCTCATTAAATCAAAAAAGGAATCTGGACTTAGTTCCAGATTCCTTTTTTTGTTTTTGAAAATAGAAGTAATTTAGCTGAGGAAGCGTTGCAGGAATTCTTTAGTTCTTTCTTCTTTGGGATTGGTGAAGATATCCTGCGGGCTGCCAGCTTCAGCAATGACGCCCTTGTCCATAAAGATAACACGGCTGGAAACATCACGGGCAAATTCCATTTCGTGGGTCACGACAATCATTGTCAGCCCTTCCTGAGCCAGTTCTTTCATGATTTTCAGAACTTCACCAACCATTTCAGGGTCGAGAGCTGAAGTCGGCTCGTCAAAGAGGATAGCATCAGGATTCATGGAGAGGGCGCGGGCAATAGCGACTCGCTGCTTCTGACCGCCTGAGAGTTGCTTAGGCTTGGCCTGCCAGTATTGCTCGCCCATTCCAACCTTGTTGAGGTTTTCTTTGGCAATTTTCTCGGCTTCTGACCGTTCTTTTTTCAGGACCGTTGTCTGAGCAACGATGGTATTTTCTAGGACATTAAGATTTTCAAAGAGATTGAAAGACTGAAAGACCATGCCCAGCTTTTCACGGTAATGGGTCAAGTCGTAATTCTCGTCCAGGACATTCTTGCTGCGATAGAAAATCTGTCCGCCAGTTGGTGTTTCCAGAAGATTAATAGATCGCAGGAAGGTTGATTTTCCGCTGCCGGAGCTGCCGATGATGGAAATCACTTCTCCTTTATGAACGGTGAGGGAGATGTCCTTGAGGACTTGGTTTTCACCGTATGACTTTTTGAGGTTTTTAATTTCTAAAATGGTTTCTGTCATGATTTCACTTCTCCTGTCTGCATTTGATTAGCACCTGTCGTGTAGTTGTCTGTGTCGAAGCGTTTTTCAACATAGCGCAGGATGCGTGTAACGCTGAATGTCAGGACAAAGTAGATTACAGCGATGATGGTAAAGGTTTGGAAGTATTGGTAGGTTTGGGTAGCAATGGTATTTCCAGAGAAATAAAGCTCAACTACCGAGATAACGTTCAACACGGATGTATCCTTGATATTGATGACAAATTCGTTACCAGTTGCAGGCAGAATATTGCGAACGACCTGAGGCAGTACAATCTTGCGCATGGTTTGGCCGTGGGTCATACCTAGTGCTGTTGCGGCCTCGAATTGCCCCTTATCAACGGCAAAGATACCACCGCGGACAATCTCGCTCATATAAGCTCCCGTATTGATGGAGACGATGAAAATGGCAGCGATAGTCCGGTCGATAGAAATGCCAAAAGCCTGGGCAGTTCCGTAGTAGATAACCATAGACTGAACAATCATCGGAGTTCCGCGGAAAATCTCAATATAGACATTTAAGAACCAGCCGAAGATTTTTTGCAGTGATGCTAATAATTTATTCTTAGAAGCTGGTGCCGTCCGATAAACGCCAATCAGCAGTCCGATGATGAGGCCTGCGATGGTCCCTGTAATCGAAATGAGCAAGGTCAAACCAGCTCCGCGTAGGAATTGCGGCCAGTTTTCAGCTAGAATCTTCGCTACTTGACTGAAGAATGATTCCTTAGCTGCTTCACTATCCGTATCAACAGGCTGTTTCTGAATCATCTCATCCATCAGCTTGACTTGGTCATTGGTAGTAATCTTAGCGATAGCTGCATTAGCTTGCTCGATACGATTGTCATCTTTACGCATCCCAATAGCAATGGAAGCATCCTCTTCACCAACTTCAAAGCCTTTCTCAAATTGAATCATTTTGAAGTTTGAGTTGGCAGTCTCGGCAGTCAAGGCTTCTGGCCGCTCAGAGATATAGCCATCAATAACGCCGGATTCCAAGGCTTGACGCATCTGAGCAAAATCGCCCATAGCTGTTTCTTTTTTGGCACCAGGCAGTTGGTCAATGAGATTGTAGAGGTAAACTCCTTGCTGGGAAGTGATTTTAGCGTCTTTGAAGTCTTCTAGCGTCTTAGCGGATGCATATTTTCCATCTTTACGAACTAGGAGAACTGGTTCGCTGGTGTAGTAACTGTTGGAAAAGGCGATTTCCTTTTTCCGCTCGGCAGTTGGGCTCATACCCGCAATAATCATGTCAATTTTGCCAGAAGTCAGAGCAGGAATTAAGCCATTCCAAGAAGTCTTGACAACCAGAGGTTCCTTGCCCATCTCTTGAGCAATTTTTTTGGCAATCTGCACATCGTATCCGTTGGCATATTGGTTGGTGCCTTCGATTTTTACAGCACCGTTGGAATCGTCATCTTGAGTCCAGTTGAAGGGGGCGTAGGCTGCCTCCATACCGATTCTCAGGTAGTCATCGGCTTGGATAACTTGGGCTGTTCCTAAAGCGACCAGGAGGGCAGTAAATAAAGTGAGTAATAATTTCTTCATGGGTTTCTCCTGCTTATCTAATAATAGTTCTTCCTATTCTATCGAAAATCACCGTTCTTTTCAATCCTAGTAAGCCCTTACTTGATAAAAATGATATAATAGAACAAAATATCTGTAAAGAGAGGTTGAGTATGAAACGATATTTTTATCTCCTGTTAGTATTATTTTCCTGCCTTTGTTTTGGTCGGGTTGTCTCGGCTGTTGACTATGATATTGAATCCTATCAAGGCGATCTGGCCTTGCGTGAGGACAATACAGCTACCTACACAGAGAAAGTGACCTACAAGTTTAATGACGACTATAATGGTCAGATTGTTTCGTTGGGCTCTGCTGGAAAGATGCCTAATGGCTTTGCCATTGATGGGAATCCGACGGTCTCGGTTCTGACGAATGGTGAACCAGATATGGACATTAACCCCCAAGTCAAAGACTTGGGAGATGGCTATGAAGTCAAAATCTATAACTCCGGAAACGACGGTGACAGAGTTGTTGTCACTGTAACTTGGCAGCTGAGAAATCTCCTTTTTCTTCACAGGGATATTGCTGAGCTCAACTGGACTCCTATCAGCGACTGGGACCAGGGGATAGGAGAGGTCGTCTTGACAGTTTCTGGCTTGAGCAATCCAGATAAGAGCGAGCTCTTTGCTCATAGTGGCTACTTTGGCACCCAGCCTTTCGTGGATAAGGATGGCACTGACTATCTGGTCAAACTCAATGGAATTGGCTCGGGCGATAATGTCGAGCTCCACGGCTATTGGGATCGACAAGCGGTCTCTCTTGTGTCCCAGAATGAAGACGAGAGTAACTACTTGCCAACCTTTAAAGCTCAGGAAGAAAAGATTGCCCGCAAGACGGTCTTTTACCGGCAGCTAGGAGAGATTTATATGCCCTTGCTGCTCTTATGTGCCATCCTTGTAGCGGCTATTCTTTATTTTGTCTTTGCCCAGAAGATCAAGCCTAAGCAGTCTTATCCCAAGAATGCCCGTCTATACGAAGCTCCTCAGGACTTGGCTCCCCTTGTCTTGGCGGAAAATATTTACGCGGTAGACATGGAGGATGTCGACCCAACAAGGGGCGGCAAGGCAGCGCTGAACTTTGAAAACATGGTCCAGGCGACTTTGTTAGACTTGCTGGATAGGGGCAATCTCCTCCTGCAGGGAGATGCTGAAAATCCTGTTCTGCAAATAGCGACCTATGATGGACTGGCGGATTTTGAGAGACGTTTTCTGGGCATGGCTTTTAACAAGCAATCCCAAGCCAGTGTGAAAGATCTATTTTCAGCCTATCAAATTTCAGAAGATATTTATAAGCACAAGTCTTCTGCGGATGAGTCCTATATCCGTAACATAGGTAGTAATATCAAGTCCTTATTTACTAACAGTTTGCGCTCCTTATCTAAAGAAGTGCGCTCTGAAGGCAAGCGTTTGGGTCTCTTTAGTCACTACCGGCCTCTTAAAGTTCAGGAAAAGAGATTACTAATTACTGCCATTATTCTAGCTAGTGCTGTTTTGCTGTTTTCTCTTGGATTTTTATTTGTCTACTTGGGCGCTTTTGGAGGCTTTATCTGGATATATATTCCCTTAGCACTGATGGGGCTTGTTTTGATTTGCATTTTTGCTAGTAAGGCGCAGCTTTATTGGCGAGATGGCGTCCTGAATGATGAAGGCGCGCATGATTACTATCTGTGGAGAAGTTTTTCCAATATGCTGCGAGATATTGCCCATCTGGACAAGACAGAAATCGAAGGCATTATCCTTTGGAACCGTCTCTTGGTCTATGCGACCCTCTTTGGCTATGCAGATCGCGTCAGCCGTGTCATGGCTCTGCGTAAGATTCACTTGGAAAATCCATCTATGGACAGCTATGTTCAGTCTAACCTGCACTATGCCTTCTATAGCAGTATGCACAGTTTCTCAAACTACGGCCATGTAGCGACCACAGCCAGCAATTTCTCTGTCTCATCTGGCGGAAGTTCAGGTGGTGGGTTCTCTGGCGGCGGAGGCGGTGGAGGCGGTGGAGCTTTCTGATAAACAAGCTCTCTCCTAGCCAGAAAAGTTATCGTACTGGCTTTTCCTAGCTTTGAAATTGTGATATAATAAGACCTAATACTCTTTGGGAATTTAATTGCGACTTTCCTTGAGTAGACCCTTGTTTCAGGAGTATTCTATGTTTATCATTGAAATTTTTATCTCTATTATTTACGGTATCATCGAAGGAATCACAGAATGGCTGCCGATTTCTAGTACAGGCCACCTGATTTTGATTCAAGACTTTATCCAGTTTAAGAATCAAAGTCCAGCCTTTATGGAAATGTTTAATGTTGTGATTCAGCTGGGAGCTATTTTGGCGGTTGTCGTTATCTATTTTGACAAGCTCAACCCTTTTAAACCAGGCAAGTCAGCACGTCAGGTTCAAAAGACCTGGCAGCTTTGGGCCAAGGTCATCGTGGCAGCCTTGCCAGCTGCTGTTATCGGCTTATTCTTGGATGATTGGTTTGAAGCGCATTTCTATAATCTGGTCTCTGTGTCAGTGATGCTGATTGTCTATGGGGCGGCCTTTATCTATCTGGAAAGGCGCGAGCATGAGGAGCCTGCTGTGACAGATTTGGCATACCTTCCTTATAAGACTGCTTTGCAAATTGGCCTCTTTCAGGTTCTAGCTCTCTTTCCTGGGACTAGTCGTTCTGGTGCCACCATTGTCGGCGGTCTCCTGAATGGTGTCAGTCGTTCTGTCGTGACAGAGTTCACTTTCTATCTGGGGATTCCTATTATGTTTGGTGCTAGTGGCTGGAAAATTCTCAAGTTTATCAAGAATGGGAACAGTCTGGGATTTGGGCAAATCTTTTTGCTCTTAGTTGCCATGGGGGTGGCCTTCGGTGTCAGTCTAGTCGTGATTCGTTTTCTGACAGACTACGTCAAAAAGCATGACTTTACAATTTTTGGGAAATATCGGATTGGCTTAGGCGGCGTGCTTCTGGTTTATGCAGCAATCAAAGCCTTGATGGGTTAAAAAGGCAATTTTAATGTTTCCTTAACTATCTCATGTAGTGAAATAAGAAGCTCTCGGAATTTTCTGAGAGTTTTTTCTTGCAAATTCCATTTTCAAAGCGTTACTAGCTATTTTTTGAAATACGGGGGATTTTTTAGTATAATAGTAGGACTAGAAGTGTATGAGGTAGAGATATGGAAATGAAACAGATTAGTGATTCGACCATAAAAATCACGATTCAGCTGGAAGATTTGGAAGAGCGCGGCATGGAAATGGCTGATTTCTTGGTTCCCCAAGAAAAGACGGAAGAGTTTTTCTATACCATCTTAGATGAGTTGGAAATGCCGGATAATTTTTTGGACAGCGGTATGCTGAGCTTCCGTGTGACGCCTAAGCCAGATAAGGTGGATGTTTTTGTTACCAAGTCTAAGTTGGATAAGAATCTGAGTTTTGAGGATTTGGCAGACCTGCCAGATATGGATGAGCTGTCTCATATGTCTCCAGACGAATTCCTCAAGACACTGGAAAAGAGCATTTTTGAAAAGAGCAAGGAAGATATAGAAGCAGTCCAATCTTTGGAAACAGCCGAAGCAGAGGAAAGAGAGCAGCTTTCTCAGGAGGCGGCGGATGAGCAGTCGGCAGAAAATGCAGAGCGCTATATATACTATATCCTGCGCTTTGAAGATATTAAGGCTGCTGCGGCCTTTGCTCAGACGGTGGACTATAAGATTGACTTATCTGAGCTTTATAAGTATGATTCAGCTTATTATTTGACGATTTTAGTAGATGTTGAGGGCTTCCCAGAGCGCTATCCAGCTTGGCTTTTGGCTAAGATGCGTGAATTCGCAGATGATTCAGATATCACTCGGGCAGTGCTGCAGGAGCACGGTCATCTGCTTTTGGTGACAGATGCCGTCTCCGGGCTGCAGAAGGTTGAATGCCTATGATTACTTTTCCTTTAAAGTTTATCTTGGTATTGCTGGGAACTTTTTTTATCGGGGTGATTCTGACACCCTTAGTTCGGCTCCTAGCCTTTAAGATTGGGGCGGTAGATTATCCCAATGCTCGTCGTATCAATAAAAAGCCCATGCCTAGCAGTGGCGGGCTGGCGATTGTAGCGGCCTTTTCTATCTCTACTCTGCTCTTGATGCCACAGATTGTTGCTGTAGATTTTTTTGGACAGACCTATTTTGATTATGTTTGGCCGGTTGTACTAGGTGGTTTGATTATTGCTTTTACAGGGCTGATCGATGATATCAAAGAGCTGTCGCCCATGCTGAAAATGGGTGGGATTGTTCTGGCAGCCAGTCTAATCTGGTGGCTGACAGATTTCCGATTGGATGATTTTAAGCTTCCTTTTGGCGGACCTTTCCTGCATTTTGAGCCTTGGCTGTCCTATATTTTGACAGTGGTGTGGATTATTTCTATCACCAATGCGGTTAATTTGATTGACGGTCTGGATGGTCTGGTGAGTGGGGTGTCCATCATCTCCTTGGTAACGATGGGGATTGTTTCTTACTTCTTTTTGCCCCAGCACAATCTCTTTTTGACCCTGACAATTTTCGTCTTGGTCTTGTCAATTGCGGGTTTTTTCCCTTACAATTACCACCCAGCTATCATCTATCTTGGTGATACGGGGGCTCTCTTCATCGGCTTTATGATTGCTGTTCTGTCCTTGCAAGGGCTGAAAAATGCGACGGCTGTTGCGGTGGTGACGCCTATGATTATCTTAGGAGTGCCGATTACGGATACTTTTCTAGCGATTATCCGCCGTACTCTGTCTGGTCAGAAATTCTACACGCCTGACAAGCACCATCTTCATCACAGACTCTTATCCTTGGGATTGACTCACAGAGGAACAGTACTGGTTATCTATGGGATTTCGCTGGTCTTTGCCATGATTTCTCTCTTGTTGAATGTTTCCAGTCGAATTGGTGGCGTGCTCTTGATGATAGGCTTACTTCTGGGTGTTGAGCTCTTTGCTGAGCTGGTCGGAGTTTTGGGGCCTAATCGTACTCCTTTGCTCAATATTCTCCGCTTTATTGGCAACTCCTCCTACCGTGAGGAAGTTCGGCGGAAATGGCGTCAAAAGAGGAATAAATAAGAATAGCTCTAAACAAAATAAAAGCCTTTTGGGCTTTTTTTTGGTATACTAAAGTATGTAAATCAGCTAAGCAAAGAAAGGAAAAAGAAATGTCTGTCTTAGAAATTAAAGATCTTCATGTTGAAATCGAAGGGAAAAAAATTCTCAAAGGGGTGAATCTCACTCTGAAAACGGGAGAGGTCGCAGCTATTATGGGCCCAAATGGAACAGGGAAGTCCACCTTGTCTGCAGCAATTATGGGCAATCCTAACTACGAAGTGACTCAAGGAGAAGTGCTTTTTGATGGAGTCAATATCTTAGAATTGGAAGTGGATGAGCGTGCTCGCATGGGACTCTTCCTGGCTATGCAGTACCCTAGTGAAATTCCTGGCATTACTAATGCAGAGTTTCTACGTGCAGCTATGAATGCTGGCAAGGAAGAAGAGGAAAAAATCTCTGTCCGCGACTTTATCATGAAGCTGGATGAAAAGATGGAACTGCTCAACATGAAAGAAGAAATGGCTGAGCGCTACCTTAATGAAGGTTTCTCCGGTGGTGAAAAGAAGCGCAATGAAATCCTGCAGTTGCTCATGCTTGAGCCGACTTTTGCACTCTTGGATGAGATTGACTCAGGTCTGGATATCGATGCTCTTAAGGTTGTGTCCAAAGGGGTTAATGCTATGCGCGGTGAAGGCTTTGGTGCTATGATTATCACCCACTACCAACGCCTGCTCAACTATATCACTCCAGATGTGGTTCATGTCATGATGGATGGTAAAGTCGTTCTTTCTGGCGGTCCAGAATTGGCAGTCCGCTTGGAGAAAGAAGGCTATGCTAAATTGGCTGAAGAGTTGGGCTTCACCTATACCGAAGAAGCCTAGTCAAACATTCTTTTGACTTTTATAAAAGATAGGAGAATGACATGACTAAAGAATTGATTCAAGAATTTTCACAGCTACATGCAGAGCCAGACTGGCTCTTTCAACTGCGCCAGCAGGCCTTTGATAAAATTGACCAGTTAGAGTTACCGCGTATTGAGCGGGTTAAGTTCCACCGCTGGAATCTGGGAGACAGCCGTATTTCAGAGAGTGAGCCGCTGACAAGTGTTCCAGACTTTACAGCTTTAGATGACAATCTCAAGCTTGTTCAGTTGGGAACTCAGACTGTTCTGGAGCAATTGCCGGCTGACTTGGCAGCGCAAGGTGTGGTTTTCACTGATTTCCACACTGCCTTAGAAGAGATTCCAGATCTGGTAGAGAAGCATTTTATGTCCGCAGTTAAGTATGACGAGGATAAATTGGCAGCTTACCACACTGCCTATTTCAACAGCGGTGCAGTTCTTTATGTGCCGGACAATGTTGAGATTGACCAGCCAATTGAAGGAATTTTTTATCAGGACAGCGAAAGCGATGTTCCTTTTAACAAGCATATTTTGATTATCGCGGGCAAGCATTCCAAGGTTAACTACTTGGAACGCTTGGAAACTTACGGCGAGGGCTCTGTTCCAGTAACAGCCAATATCACTGTCGAAGTTATTGCTCAGGCTGGAGCTCAGATTAAGTTTTCAGCTATTGATCGCTTGGGCGAAAATGTAACGGCTTATATCAGCCGCCGCGGTAAGCTGGACAACGATGCTATGATTGACTGGGCTATCGGTGTTATGAACGAAGGCAATGTCGTGGCTGACTTCGATAGTGACCTCTATGGCAAGGGTAGCCATGCGGATATGAAGGTGGTAGCTCTCTCAAGCGGTAAGCAGGTTCAGGGAATTGACACCCGCGTAACTAACTATGGCTGCAACTCTATCGGAAATATCCTGCAGCACGGGGTTATCCTAGAAAAAGGAACCCTGACCTTCAATGGTATCGGCCATATTATCAAAGGGGCTAAGGGAGCAGATGCCCAGCAGGAAAGCCGGGTTCTCATGCTGTCTGACCAGGCGCGCTCAGATGCTAATCCCATCCTTTTGATTGATGAGAACGATGTGACAGCTGGTCACGCGGCTTCTATCGGTCAGGTTGATCCGGAGGATATGTATTACCTCATGAGTCGGGGGCTTGATAAGGCGACAGCTGAACGCTTGGTCGTGCGCGGCTTCTTGGGCTCAGTGATTGTGGAAATCCCTGTTAAAGAAGTTCGTGATGAAATGATTGAAAATATCGATATTATTCTCGCAAAAAGATAAAAAGCTGGGCCTTGTCCCGTGTAAGTAGATAGGAGTCTTCATGTCTGGATTTAATGCAGAAGCAATCAAGCAAGATTTTCCCATTTTGGACCAAATTGTCAATGATGAGCCTTTGGTTTATTTGGACAATGCGGCGACAACCCAGAAACCTAAGCAGGTGCTGGCAGCTATCGAAAACTATTATCTTAGAGACAATGCCAACGTCCACCGCGGTGTGCATACGCTAGCCGAGCGGGCGACGGCAGCTTATGAAGCGGCCAGGGAAAGAGTTCGTTCTTTTATCAATGCTGCTTCTAGCAGAGAAGTCCTCTTTACGCGAGGAACCACGACAGGACTTAACTGGGTGGCTCAGTTTGCGGCTGAAAGGCTACAGCCTGGTGACGAAGTGATGATTTCGATCATGGAGCACCATTCCAATGTCATTCCTTGGCAGGAGGCTTGTAGAAAGACGGGAGCCAAGTTAGTCTATGTCTATCTCAAGGACGGTGCTCTAGATATGGAAGACTTCCGTGCCAAGCTCAACGAGCGGACCAAGTTTGTCTCTCTGGCTCATGCTTCTAACGTTCTTGGAGTTATCAATCCCATCAAGGAGATTGCCCAACTGGTTCATCAGCGAGAAGCATTTTTGGTGGTGGATGGGGCTCAATCCATTCCGCACATGAAGATTGATGTGCAGGATTTGGATGCGGACTTCTTCGCCTTTTCGGGGCATAAGATGGCAGGCCCAACTGGCATCGGGGTTCTCTATGGCAAGGAAGAATTGCTAGAGCAGATGTCGCCAGTTGAGTTCGGCGGCGAAATGATTGATTTTGTCTATGAACAGGAAGCAACTTGGAAGGAATTGCCTTGGAAGTTTGAGGCTGGAACTCCGAATATGGCAGGAGCAATCGGTCTTGCGGCGGCCATTGAATATTTGGAAGAGTTGGGTATGGATGCTATTGCTCAGCATGAGCAGGACCTGATTGCCTACGTATTTTCTAAGCTGCAAGCTGTGGAAGGCTTGACTATTTATGGTTCTCAGGATTTGGCCCAGCGCTCAGGCGTGATTGCCTTTAACCTAGATGGTCTCCATCCGCATGATGTCGCGACAGCTCTGGACTACGAAGGAGTAGCTGTTCGGGCGGGTCACCATTGTGCCCAGCCCCTGCTCACCTATCTGCAGGTGCCAGCGACTGTGCGAGCCAGCTTTTATATCTACAATACTTATGCGGATTGCGACAAGCTGGTAGATGCTTTAGAAAAGACAAAGGAGTTTTTCAATGGCACTTTCTAAGTTAGACAGTCTTTACAAGGCGGTTGTGACCGACCACTCGGCTCACCCCCATCATCATGGGAAGCTGGAAGATGTGGAGCAAGTAGTCCTCAATAATCCAACCTGTGGCGATGTTATTAGCTTGTCAGTGAAGTTTAATGCTAAAAATCAGATAGAGGATATTGCTTTTGTGAATTCCGGCTGTACCATTTCAACGGCTTCGGCCAGTATGATGACGGATGCGGTTCTGGGCAAGACAAAAGAGCAGGCGCTGGAATTAGCAGAAGTTTTCTCGCAGATGGTTCAGGGCCAAGAAGACAGTCGCCAGAAAGAATTGGGAGATGGCGCCTTTTTAGCAGGCGTTGCCAAATTCCCGCAGCGAATTAAGTGTGCGACCTTGGGTTGGAATGCCCTCAAGCGAGCAATTGAAGAAGATAAAAAGTAAGAATGTGAAAGGAAATTATGTCAGAAGAAAGAGTAGAACCAAAACCGATTGATCTCGGTGAGTACAAGTTTGGTTTCCATGACGATGTTGAACCTATTCTCTCGACAGGGAAAGGGCTGAATGAAGCGGTCATTCGTGAGCTTTCTGCAGCCAAGGATGAACCAGAGTGGATGCTGGATTTCCGCCTCAAATCCTACGAGGCTTTCAAGAAGATGCCGATGCAGACTTGGGGACCGGATTTGTCGGAAATTAATTTTGATGACTTGATTTATTACCAAAAGGCCTCTGATAAGCCTGCTAGAAGCTGGGATGAAGTGCCTGAGAAGATCAAGGAAACCTTTGAGAAGATTGGGATCCCAGAAGCAGAGCGAGCCTACCTGGCTGGTGCGGCGGCCCAGTATGAATCAGAAGTGGTCTACCACAATATGAAGGAAGAGTTCCAAAAACTAGGAATCGTCTTTACGGATACAGACTCAGCTCTAAAGGAATATCCAGAGCTCTTCAAGCAGTATTTTGCTAAGCTGGTCCCTCCAACAGATAACAAGCTAGCAGCTCTCAACTCCGCCGTCTGGTCTGGTGGTACCTTCATCTATGTGCCAAAAGGTGTCAAGGTAGATGTTCCTTTGCAGACTTATTTCCGGATTAACAATGAAAATTCGGGTCAGTTTGAGCGGACTTTGATCATCGTCGATGAGGGCGCTAGCGTCCATTATGTTGAAGGATGTACAGCTCCGACTTATTCCAGCAATAGCTTGCATGCGGCAATTGTCGAAATTTTTGCCCTTGATGGTGCCTATATGCGCTACACCACTATTCAAAACTGGTCCGATAATGTCTACAACCTCGTGACCAAGCGGGCGCGGGCCATGAAAGATGCGACGGTTGAGTGGATTGACGGGAACCTTGGTGCAAAAACAACTATGAAGTATCCGTCTGTCTATCTGGACGGACCTGGAGCGCGTGGGACTATGCTTTCCATTGCCTTTGCCAATACCAATCAGCACCAAGATACAGGTGCTAAGATGATTCACAATGCTCCGCATACCAGCTCTTCTATCGTGTCTAAGTCTATTGCTAAGGGCGGAGGTAAAGTGGATTACCGAGGTCAAGTGACCTTTGGAAAGAATTCACAGAAATCTGTCAGCCATATTGAGTGTGATACGATTATCATGGATGATATTTCGGCATCAGATACCATTCCCTTTAATGAAATTCATAACTCTCAGGTGGCTCTGGAGCATGAGGCCAAGGTTTCTAAGATTTCCGAAGAGCAGCTCTACTATCTCATGAGCCGTGGCTTATCCGAATCTGAAGCTACCGAAATGATTGTCATGGGCTTTGTTGAACCTTTCACCAAAGAACTGCCTATGGAGTATGCTGTTGAGCTTAACCGTTTGATCAGTTATGAAATGGAAGGATCAGTTGGGTAAAAAGTGCTAATAGTGTTTGGTTAATTTTAGCAATGAAAGATAACATTGACTTATCTGGAGGTTAGAATGGGTTTTTTAAAACGTTTATTTGGTAAGGTAGAAGAAGTTAATAAGGGGGAGGCGACAATAGAGGAATTGAACCAACCCTTTGCTCCTAGTCTTGAAGAAGAGGCAGACAACTACTGGTTTCAAATGGAACAAAATATTTTGATAAATGCTGTTAAAGCAGCGGGTGGACCCGATAAGGTGGAACGTGCTTTTGTTCTTGTTAATTTTAAACAGGGACAGGAATCATTTGAACTATATTATCAAGTTAATGGGAAACTTTTATCGTGGAGGGAAATGGATACGGATGTGGTGAAAAAGCTTGAGGAGCATCTTATTCCCCAAGCGCCAGAAGTAGCGCGTGCGGTTAATTCTGAGTATAAAGATGCAGGTGTTCCTTTAATTGATTATGCTATGCTTCAGTTTGAAACTCAAACGATGGCTTGGTTTGGTCGTAAGATTATGACTGTTTCACCAGAATCGAGCCTCACTTTTCAAGAATTAGCGACTGGTTGGTGGGCTGTCTTGGAAGAGGCAATTCCAACACATCCGTTAGACAGTGATAGTGCTTTGCCCTACTTCGAAATTTAATTGTTTTCTTCTTAATCAAAACATACAAAACAGCCGCGAATCATTTGATTCGCGGTTTTTCTTTATAGTTTCTCGTTGACATAGCGGACGAAGTCATTCCACCAGACCTTGAAGAAAATACTTTTTTCCACCTCTTGGCCTGCCACCATTGTGACAGAAGGTGCTTTGTTTTCTAGATAGCCTTGGCCAATCGGTTCAGGGTCGGTATAGGTCAGGGTGCCAAGCTCAGTATTTTTTTTCAGCGGAGCTTGGAAGCCTTTTTCGTTGGTTGAAAATTCCACCTTGTGCTCAGCCTGATTGGCGATGCGCTCAATGATGGTGAAATCCTTGCTGGCAACGGCTGGCACGGTCTTTTGCTTGCCGTCAATAACGGTTGACTTGCTTTTATTGTAAGCTTCCCCCTCAGCCACAATAGTCGTCTGGGTGAAGTTTTGCGAAACATAGTTCATCAAAGATGCTGTGGCTACAAAGCGTGCGTAGGGGTCGCCATCAGTTTGCTCAACGTCCAGCACAACAGTAATCATGCGGATACCATTTTCAGTAGTCGTCGCAACAAAGGAAGATCCTCCCTTATCCGAA
Organism: Streptococcus sanguinis; assembly: GCF_020729725.1. GTDB lineage: Bacteria > Bacillota > Bacilli > Lactobacillales > Streptococcaceae > Streptococcus > Streptococcus sanguinis_V. Next base: position 393,482 of record NZ_JAJEPA010000021.1, read on the forward strand.
CTGCCGGCTTTAAGTCCGTCTACACCTGAGCGGAAGTTGGACTGGTTTTCCAGCATGAAGTTATAATTTTCCAGACTCGTCCCCGCAATTTTGGCTGTGGACTTGGAAGTGATCTCTGTCACTTGAGGGAAGTCCATAATCAGATGCCGGCTGATAACAGCCAAGTCGTAGGCACTGAATTTGTTTTCAGTGTCCTTGCTTTTTTTAGCTGTGCTAGCTGAGGTGCCATACTCTGTTTCTTCAGTTGCGTATTCTAGAAGAAGAGTATTCAGCCCTGTGGAGTTCACAATAGTAGCATCTTTGATTCCCCATTCTTTAAGCTTGGCCTTCATCATTTGGACGAAATTTTCTTCGCTGCCCCCAACCTTCTCAGCCAAGGCAATCGTGGCACTGTTGGAGCTGGACATCAAGGAAGCGGCAATCAAGTCTTTGACTTTGTAACGTTTGGCTTCCAAAGGGACATTACTGATATTTGGATTAGATGTTAGATTGTAGGCGTAGTCTGAGATATCAACATAGGTATCGGCAGTCAGGTCTCCTCTGTCAATGGCTTCATAGACCAGATAGACGGTCAAAAGATTGGTGATGGAGCCGACTTCGATTGGAGTATTAGCATCTTTTTCGTAGAGAATCTTTCCAGAAGTAGCGTCCACAGCCATTGCACTCTTAGCGGCAATGTTGAAATCATCTGCTGCAACCTTGCTGGCGGTCATTCCGACCAAAACTAGTAAACATAGGAATAATCGTTTCATTTCTTTCCCCTAAAACAAGATATAACCATTGTATCATAAAATTCTCTTTTCTTTTATAAATCAAGGATAATAAAAGGTTACAAAATAAATGTAGAGAAAAGTAGGGTAATCCCCTTAAAGAGATTTTTTATAAAAGCATCTTTCGGAAAAACTCACAAAATAGAAAAATATTTGAAATAATACAGATATACAAGCTGAAAAATAGAAAATTATTATTTTTCTACATAAAACATTTGTTTTTATAAAAAAATATTGTATAATAATACAATATAAATTGAGAAGGAGAATGCTCATGAAAAAATCTAAATGGTTGGCCATTACTGGACTGACAGTCGTGTCAACACTAATCTTAGCTGCTTGTGGAAGCTCTAGTGCCAGTAATACCTATTCTTATGTCTATTTGAGTGATCCTGATACTTTGGACTATGTCAATTCAAATCGAGCTACTACGTCCGATGTTATTACAAACTTGGTGGACGGCCTTTTAGAAAATGATAAATACGGCAATTTGGTTCCATCTATTGCGGAAGACTGGACTGTTTCAAAGGATGGTTTGACCTATACCTATAAGCTTCGTAAAGATGCTAAGTGGTACACATCAGATGGTGAAGAATATGCAGAGGTTAAAGCACAAGACTTTGTAGCAGGTTTGAAGCACGCGGCAGATGAAAATTCTGAAGCTCTTCCTATCGTCCAAAGCTCTATCAAAGGCTTGGATGCCTATGTCAAAGGAGAGTCTAAAGACTTCTCAACAGTTGGAGTAAAAGCAGTTGATGACCACACGGTCGAATACACGCTCAACCAGCCAGAAAGCTACTGGAACTCTAAGACGACCATGGGGATTCTGTTCCCCATCAATGAGGATTTCTTGAAGTCACAAGGCAAAGATTTTGGTACCGTAAAACCTTCTTCCATTCTTTATAACGGACCTTATGTTCTGAAAGCATTCACTTCTAAGTCTGTCATTGAATATGCTAAAAACCAGAACTATTGGGATAAGGACAATGTCAAGGTTGAAAATATAAAACTGACTTATTTTGATGGTTCGGATCAGGAATCCTTGATCCGCAACTTCTCAGACGGGGCTTATTCTCAAGCACGGCTTTACCCTACGAGCTCTAACTATGCTTCTGTAGAAAAGCAGTACAAAGACAATATTATTTACACACCACAGAATTCAACTAGTTTCTATTTTGCTTTCAATCTGAATCGTAAGACTTATAATCATTCGTCTAAGACATCAGATGCTCAAAAGGCATCAACTACAGCTGCTATTCAAAATAAAGACTTCCGTCAGGCGATTAACTTTGCCTTTGACCGGACATCTTTTGGAGCTCAGATGAATGGTAAAGATGGAGCGACTAAACTCATCCGTAGCTTGCTTGTTCCTCCTAGCTTTGTGCAGGTGGACGGTAAGGACTTCTCTGATGTAGTAGAGAGCCAACTTTCATCTTATGGAGATGAGTGGAATGGCATTAAGCTGGCGGATGCTCAGGATAGTATCTACAATGCTGATAAAGCCAAGGCGGAATTTGCCAAGGCAAAAGAAACCTTGCAAGCTGAAGGTGTAGAATTCCCAATCCATATTGACGTCCCTGTCGATCAGTCTGACAAGGTTTTGGTACAACGGACGAACTCCTTCAAACAGTCTGTCGAATCAGCGCTTGGCCAAGAAAATGTCGTTATTGATGTTCAGCAAATGTCAACAGATGACTTTGATAATTCTGCCTACTTTGCAGAAACAGCAGCTCAGAAAGACTACGATCTCAACATGTCTGGCTGGTCAGCAGACTACCAAGATCCATCAACTTATCTGAATATCTTTAACCCTGAAACAGGTGATGCTGCAGATAATATTGGTATAGAAAAAGGGAAAAATGCTGATGTGGCAAATAAGGTTGGCTTGAATGAATACAAGGCTTTGCTGGATGAAGCTGATCAAGAAAAACAAGATACAGATGCTCGTTACACCAAGTACGCAGCAGCTCAGGCTTGGTTGACGGATAGCTCCATTGTTATTCCTAGTGTTTCTGGTGGTGGTTCACCAGTCGTTCAGAAGGTTGTGCCATTTACCAAGTCTTACTCTTATGTCGGAATTAAAGGAGATGCCTATGTCTTTAAGAACATGGAGCTCCAAAATGATATTGTTACAGCTAAAGACTATGAAGCGGCTCTTAAGAAATGGGAAAAAGAAAAGGAAGCATCCAATAAAAAAGCCCAAGAAGACTTAGAAAAACACATTAAATAAGGTTCTGAACCGCGAATTTTTGATTCTTTATAAACAGTTTGGAATCAAAAGTTTGTGAATACGATAAAGCGAGACTGAGACATTTTGTCCCAGTCTCTTTTTTTATATGACTCTCTATTGCATTGAAGCGTTTACATCCTGTCGCAGAAGTGCTATAATGAAAGTAATCTTAATGAAAACTGGAGGAAGTTTATGAAAACATCTAAGTTAGCTGCAGCTGCTGGGCTTGTCATTCTCTCTGCAGGAATTTTGGCTGCCTGTTCGTTTGGTGGTTCCAATTCATCTGGGAAAAACTATAGCTATGTTTATACCTCAGATCCAGATACACTGGATTACACTGTGTCCAATAAGCGGGCAACCAATGAGATTATGGCTAATGTAGTGGATGGTTTGCTAGAAAGCGATAAGTATGGTAACTTAGTGCCTTCTCTAGCGGAAGATTGGACCGTTTCAAAAGATGGTCTGACCTATACTTATAAGCTTCGTGAGGGAGTGAAGTGGTATACTTCTGATGGTGAAGAGTATGCAGATGTGACTGCTAAGGACTTTGTGACCAGTCTGAAGCATGCCGCAGACAGCAAGTCTGATGGTCTCTATATCGTTCAAAAATCCATTAAAGGCTTGGATGACTATGTCAATGGTAAAATAACTGACTTCTCCCAAGTTGGTGTTAAGGCGGTGGATGATTCTACTGTTCAATACACTCTCAATCAGCCAGAAAGTTTCTGGAATTCTAAGACAACCATGGGGATTCTTTTCCCGATTAACGAAGAATTCCTGAAATCAAAAGGTGACAAATTTGCTCAGGGGACAGATCCAACCAGTGTCCTCTATAACGGTCCGTTTATCTTGAAATCTATCACTTCCAAATCTCAAATTAGCTTAGAGAAGAATCCAAACTATTGGGATAAGGAAAAGGTGAAAATTGATACTGTCAAATTCTCTTACTTCGATGGTCAAGATACAGAATCTTTGGTGCGTGGCTTTTCTGATGGCAACTACACCATTGCTCGTCTTTTCCCAAATAGCTCCAACTTTGCCAGTGTGAAGAAACAGTATGGCGACAATATCGTCTACACTCCTCAAGGTTCAGGAACCTTCGTTGTCACAACTAATATTGATCGTCAGTCTTACGAGCATACTTCTAAGACAACGGATGCACAGAAATCGTCCACTAAGAAAGCACTGCTCAATAAAGATTTCCGTCAGGCTCTGCTCTTTGCCTTTGACCGTACTGCCTATTCTGCCCAAACCAATGGCGAAGAAGCAGCAGACAAGCAGCTTCGTAATACCTTTGTTCCGCCAACCTTTGTTCAAGCTAATGGGAAAGAGTTCGGCAGCATTGTAGAAGAAAATCTAGCTAGCTACGGTGATGAGTGGAAGGGAGTCAAATTAGACGACGCTCAGGATGGCTTTTATAATCCAGAAAAAGCCAAGGCAGAATTTGCCAAAGCTAAAGAAGCGCTGCAGGCAGAAGGAGTGGAATTCCCTATTCATCTGGATATTCCGGTCAGCTCAGCAGATACCAATGGTGTTAAGAGTGTTCAGTCACTGAAGCAGTCTATTGAAGCCAACCTTGGCTCTGACAATGTGGTGATTGATATTCAGCAGATGACAGATGATGACTTGAATAACATCACCTACTTTGCGACCTCGGCATCTCAAGAAGACTGGGACTTGAATAATAATCTTGGCTGGAGCCCAGATTATAACGATCCATCTTCTTATTTGGAAATCACTGGCTCTAAGACTGGTGAGAATGTTGACAGTTACTTTGGATTTGATCCTGGTACAGACAATGCGGCAGCTAAAGAGGCTGGCTTTGAAGAATATGACAAGCTCTTGGAAGACGCTGCTTCAGAAAACGAGGATATTAACAAACGTTACGAAAAGTATGCTGCAGCTCAGGCTTGGCTGACAGACAGTGCCCTGTTGATGCCAGCTTGGTCATCTGGTGCAACACCAAGTGTCCGTAAGGTTGTTCCATTCTCAGGACCATTTGCTTGGACTGGAAACAAGGGTGAATACAGCTTTAAATATGTTGAAATCCAAGATAAACCAATAACGACTAAAGATTATGAAAAAGCGCGTGAAAAATGGGCAAAAGAAAAGGAAGAATCCAACAAAAAATCTCAAAAAGAACTCGCAGAACATATTAAATAAAGCAAGAAAATCCCATTGTAGCTACAATGGGATTTTTGATGATTTTAGAGTCGGAATGGGCAAGACTAAGGTTGTCTAATCCTAGATGACAGACATGCAGGAAGCTTGATTACATAAACATCTGAGGGTGTTAGTGAGCTAACTTAATATTCTGAAAATTTATTTTACTTTTAGTACTATCTATGCTATAATCTTAATTAAATCTAAAAATCTAAAAGATGGAGAAACCCATATGAAACAAAGCAAAGTCCTTGCGCTAGCAGGAGTTACTCTTCTTGCAGCTGGCTTTCTTGCGGCTTGCTCAGGCTCTAAGCCAAACACAAAGTCAGGCAGCTCAGACTCTTCTAACACCTTTAATTATATCTACGAGACAGATCCTGAAAACTTGAACTATCTCACTTCAAGCAAGGCTGCTACAACAGACTTGACTGCCAATGTCATTGACGGTCTTTTAGAAAACGACCAATATGGAAACTTAGTTCCTTCAATGGCAGAGGAATGGACTGTATCACCAGATGGGAAAACCTATACTTATAAGCTTCGCAAAGACGCTAAGTGGTATACTTCCGAAGGTGAAGAGTACGCAGATGTTACAGCAGAAGACTTTGTTACAGGTCTTAAGTATGCGGCAGACAATAAATCTGAAACAATCTACTTGGTTCAGGATTCTGTCAAAGGGCTTAAGGACTATATTTCTGGGAAGATTGATTTCTCAGAAGTAGGGATCAAAGCAGTCGATGATCATACCGTTGAGTATACTCTTAATGAGCCAGAAAGCTTCTGGAATTCTAAAACTACAATGGGAATTCTCTACCCAGTAAACAAAGACTTTTTGAAAAACCAAGGTGATAAGTTCGCTCAAGCAACTGATCCAACAAGCTTGCTTTATAACGGACCTTTCTTGCTCAAATCATTGACTTCAAAATCTGAAATTCAATTTGAGAAGAATCCTAATTATTGGGACAAAGAAAATGTTCACGTAGATGCAGTGAAACTCTCTTTCTATGATGGACAAGATCAAGGGAAACTAGCTGATCAGTTCAGCCAAGGCGCATTGACAACAGCCAGACTTTTCCCAACTAGTGCGACTTATGAAAAGGTTGAAAAAGACTTTAAAGATAATATCGTCTATACACCGCAGGATGCCTCAACTTTCTTAGTAGGTACTAACATTGATCGCCAGTCTTATAATCATACGGCTAAGACATCAGAAGCTCAAAAGACTTCAACTAAGAAAGCCTTGCTTAACAAGGACTTCCGTCAGGCTTTGACCTTTGCTTTCAATCGTGAGTCCTATGCATCTCAGATTAATGGTAAGGACGGAGCGGACAAACTTCTTCGTAACCTTTACATCCCACCTACATTTGTGCAGGCTGGTGACAAGTCCTTCGGTGACCTAGTTAAGGAAAAAGTAGTAACTTATGGTGACGAATGGAAAGATGTTGACTTCTCAGATGGTCAAGATGGTCTCTATAACGAGAACAAAGCAAAGGCTGAATTTGCTAAAGCAAAAGAAGCTTTGAAAGCTGATGGAGTGGAATTCCCAATTCATCTGGACATTCCGGTTGATCAAACAGCTACTTCTAAAGTACAGCGCGTTCAATCCCTCAAGCAATCCATTGAGAAGACTTTGGGAACAGATAATGTTGTGATTGATGTTCACCAATTGTCTAAGGATGAAGTGACTAACATTACCTTGTTTGCTCCTTCTGCTGCTGAAGAGGACTGGGATATTTCAGATAATGTCGGCTGGTCTCCGGACTATCAAGATCCATCTACTTATCTAGATGTCATCAAACCTGGTGGTGAAAACACCAAGACCTTCTTAGGATTTGATGGCACAGATAATGCCGCAGCGAAACAAGTTGGTTTGGATGAATATACCAAGCTGGTTGACGAAGCTGGTGCAGAAAAGCAAGATTTGAACAAGCGTTATGAAAAATATGCGGCTGCTCAGGCTTGGCTGACTGATAGTGCTTTGTTGATTCCGGTAACTTCTAGAACAGGTCGTCCAACCTTGACTAAGGTAGTGCCTTTCTCAGCACCGTTTGCTTGGTCTGGTGCTAAGGCGCGTGAAGCAGCAAGTTATAAGTACATGAAATTGCAGGATGAGCCTGTAACGACAAAAGATTATAATAGCGCTCAGGAAAAATGGAATAAAGAACGTGCGGAATCTAATAAAAAAGCTCAAGAAGAATTAGCAGACCACGTGAAATAAGCTTGCTAAGAGGACTTTCTCTAATAGAGGAGAAAGTTCTTTTGGAATTTAAAGGAAACGATAAATGAAAAAATATATTTTTATGCGTATCTTACGCTCAATTGTGTCGATTTTCTTGGTGACGACCCTGACTTATGCCATTATCTATACTATGGTGCCAAGAAGGTTGATTTTCAAGCAGGATCCTAACTATAATAAAATAGCGACCAATAAAGATAAAAAGACTAACTATGAAAATACTATCTTTGAGCGGATGGGCTACATTGACTATTATGATACAAAGGAACTGCAGGAGAAGGCCAGCAAGGAAGATTCTTCTGTTACCACAGAAGCTACTGAAGCAAACGAGAAGATTTATCAGAAGTATGTTGATAAACTTGGTAATGGTTGGAAATTGCAGAAATTCCCACTGAGCGGAGAATTCTACGCTGTACGCGAAGTACCTGTGTATGAACGTGTCTTTGAGTTCTATGCTAATTTGATTCAAATTGACCATCCAAATGTTATTCAAGATGAGGAAAATCCGAACCTAGAGCGTTATATCCGGTTTGAAAATGATCCTTCTATTGGTTGGTCTCTTGTAGGTTCTGGTACCAAGCATAAATATTTGCTTTACTTTAACGGTCAGTTTCCATTTGTCCACCAGAACTTTATTACCTTTAATTTAGGTAATTCTTATCCAACCTATGCTAATATCCCTGTACTGCAGGTTATTACACAGGGACAAGGACAAACTAAGTCTTCTGAAGTTCAATTCCCAACAGGCAAAAAGACATCGTCTGTTAACATTTACTCTCGTACCTATAAGACGCCAAGCAAAGCCGATTCACAGGATATTGCTAAGTTTGGTAAGGGAGATGCCTATACAGCGACTCAAAGCAACTATCAAAATCCGTCCATGATTACCAGCTCAGCCATTATCGGTTTGATTGGTGTGGCTCTGTCTTATCTGATTGCTATTCCGCTCGGTTCCTACATGGCTCGACTTAAGAATACATGGTTTGATAGCATTTCTACTGCTGGCTTGACCTTTATGATGTCCCTTCCAACCATCGCCTTGGTCTACATCGTCCGTTTGGCTGGCTCTGCTGTTGGTCTTCCAGACTCCTTCCCAATCTTGGGAGCGGGAGATTGGCGTTCTTATGTCCTTCCGGCTGTTATTCTAGGGCTTTTGAGTGCTCCTTGGACGGCTGTTTGGATTCGTCGTTATATGATTGACCTGCAGTCTCAGGACTTTGTCCGCTTTGCGCGTGCAAAGGGACTCTCTGAAAAAGAAATTTCTAACAAGCACATCTTTAAAAACGCTATGGTGCCGCTGGTATCTAGTATCCCAGCTTCTATCGTTGGTGTTATTGCAGGTGCGACCTTGACAGAAACTGTCTTTGCTTTCCCTGGTATGGGTAAGATGCTGATTGATTCTGTTAAGGCATCCAATAACTCTATGGTTGTTGGTCTTGTATTCATCTTCACATGTCTGTCTATCTTTGCTCTCTTATTGGGTGACATTCTGATGACTGTACTGGACCCACGTATCAAGTTAACATCAAAAGGAGGTAAATAATGGCTACAATTGATAAAAGCAAATTCCAATTTGTCAAACGTGACGATTTTGCCTCTGAAACAATTGATGCTCCAGCCTATTCTTACTGGAAATCAGTCATGCGTCAATTTCTGAAAAAGAAATCAACCATTACTATGTTGGGAATTCTGATTGCCATTATTCTCATGAGCTTCATTTATCCTATGTTTTCAAACTTCGACTTTAATGACGTGAGCAAGGTAAATGATTTTAGCATGCGTTATATCAAGCCAAGTGGTCAATACTGGTTTGGAACGGATAGTAATGGTAAGTCTCTCTTTGACGGTGTTTGGTTTGGTGCCCGTAACTCTATTCTCATTTCGATTATTGCGACGGTTATTAATCTGGCTATCGGTGTTATCATCGGCGGTATCTGGGGAATTTCCAAAACAGTTGACCGTGTCATGATGGAAATCTACAATATCATTTCAAATATCCCAGCCCTCTTGATTGTCATTGTCTTGACCTACTCTATCGGTGCTGGTTTCTGGAATTTGATTTTTGCCATGACGATTACTGGTTGGGTCGGTATTGCCTACACTATCCGTGTACAGATTATGCGCTATCGGGATTTGGAATACAACCTTGCCTCTCGTACTCTTGGTACACCAACTCTCAAGATTGTAACGAAGAACATTATGCCACAGTTAGTATCTGTTATCGTGACCACCACTTCACAAATGCTGCCAAGCTTTATCTCTTACGAAGCCTTTCTGTCCTTCTTTGGATTAGGACTTCCTGTAACAGTGCCAAGTTTGGGACGCTTGATTTCAGATTATTCACAAAACGTGACGACGAATGCCTACCTCTTTTGGATTCCACTTACAACTCTGATTTTGGTATCCCTTACCTTCTTCGTAGTTGGTCAAAACTTAGCTGACGCCAGCGATCCACGTACACATAGATAGGAGTAAATATGACAAAGAATGAAAATGTAATATTGACTGCTCGCGATATTGTCGTGGAATTCGATGTTCGCGATCGTGTCTTAACCGCCATTCGTGGAGTCTCTCTGGACTTGATTGAAGGTGAAGTGCTGGCTATTGTTGGTGAATCTGGTTCAGGTAAGTCTGTCTTGACCAAGACCTTTACTGGAATGCTAGAAGAAAATGGCCGTGTAGCTCAAGGAACCATTGACTACCGTGGCAAAGATTTGACAACTCTTCGGAGTAATAAGGATTGGGAGCCAATTCGTGGTGCAAAAATTGCGACTATCTTCCAAGATCCGATGACGAGCTTGGATCCTATTAATACCATTGGAAGCCAGATTACAGAGGTCATTATCAAGCACCAAGGAAAATCAGCTAAAGAAGCTAAGAAAATGGCCATCGATTACATGAGCAAGGTCGGGATTCCAGATGCGGAAAAACGTTTCGAAGAATATCCTTTCCAATACTCAGGTGGTATGCGTCAGCGGATTGTTATTGCTATTGCCTTGGCTTGCCGTCCTGATATTCTTATCTGTGATGAGCCGACAACGGCCCTCGATGTAACGATTCAAGCGCAAATCATTGACTTGCTCAAATCCTTGCAGCAAGAATATCATTTCACAACCATCTTTATTACGCACGACCTTGGTGTTGTGGCTAGTATTGCAGATAAGGTTGCGGTCATGTATGCCGGTGAAATTGTAGAATACGGCACAGTTGAAGAAATCTTCTATGAGCCAAAACATCCTTACACATGGAGCTTGCTATCCAGCTTGCCTCAGTTGGCAGATGCGAATGGTGCTCTTTACTCGATTCCTGGAACTCCGCCGTCACTTTATTCACCAATCAAAGGGGATGCCTTTGCTTTGCGTTCTGACTATGCCATGTCAATTGACTTTGAAGAAGAAGCACCGGCTTTCAATGTGTCAGATACTCATTGGGCAAAGACTTGGTTGCTACACGAAGATGCGCCTAAGGTTGATAAACCAGAGATTATCGAAAATCTACATGAAAAAATTCGTTCAAAAATGGGCTTCAATCAATTAGAAGCTTAGGAGGAAGGAAATGACTGAAAAATTAGTTGAAATTAAAGATTTAGAAATTTCCTTCGGCGAAGGAAGTAAGAAATTTGTGGCAGTTAAAAATGCAAATTTCTTCATCAACAAGGGGGAAACTTTCTCTCTTGTAGGAGAATCAGGCTCTGGTAAGACTACTATTGGTCGAGCTATTATCGGCCTTAATGATACCAGTGCAGGTGATATCTTCTACGAAGGCAAAAAGATTAATGGGAAAAAGTCAAAAGCAGAAGAAGCGGACTTGATTCGCAAGATTCAGATGATTTTCCAAGATCCGGCTGCCAGTCTGAATGAACGTGCAACGGTTGACTATATCATATCTGAGGGGCTCTATAATTACCATTTGTTTGATAATGAAGAAGACCGGCAAAGAAAAGTCAAAAATATCATCAATGAAGTTGGCTTGTTGGCTGAGCATTTAACTCGCTATCCTCATGAATTCTCTGGTGGACAGCGTCAGCGGATTGGGATTGCTCGTGCATTGGTCATGCAACCAGACTTCGTAATTGCAGATGAGCCGATTTCTGCCTTGGACGTATCTGTTCGGGCTCAGGTTTTGAATCTTTTGAAAAAATTTCAAAAAGAGCTTGGCTTGACCTACCTGTTTATTGCCCATGACCTTTCGGTAGTTCGTTTTATTTCTGATCGTATCGCCGTGATTTACAAAGGTGTCATTGTAGAAGTGGCAGAGACAGAGGAATTGTTCAACCATCCTGTCCACCCTTATACACAATCCCTGCTCTCAGCTGTTCCAATTCCAGACCCAATCTTGGAGCGTAAAAAAGTGTTGAAGGTCTATGATCCTGAACAGCACGATTATTCAGTTGATAAACCAGAAATGGCAGAGATTCGTCCGGGACACTATGTCTGGGCTAATAAAGCTGAACTCGAAAAGTATAAACAAGAACAAAAATAGAAAAAATGTCCGAAAGGGCATTTTTTACGCCTTTAAAAAGATAGAATGTAGGTCAATTTACCATCCTCAAAGGTATGTAAAACTATTCACCAATTTAAAAATAATAATTTTTTAATTTTTTTCAAAAAAGGTATTGACAGTTGGGTGGTATAGGTGATATACTAATATAGTTGTCGCGAAAGACAAAGCCCTTTGAAAACTGAACAAGACGAACCAAGTGCAGGGTGACATAGAGATATGTAACCTGTCAAAAAAACGAAAATAAATCTGTCAGTGGACAGTAATGAGTGCAAACTCAAACTTTTTAATGAGAGTTTGATCCTGGCTCAGGACGAACGCTGGCGGCGTGCCTAATACATGCAAGTAGAACGCTGAARAGAGGAGCTTGCTCTTCTTGGATGAGTTGCGAACGGGTGAGTAACGCGTAGGTAACCTGCCTGGTAGCGGGGGATAACTATTGGAAACGATAGCTAATACCGCATAAAATTGATTATTGCATGATAATTAATTGAAAGATGCAATTGCATCACTACCAGATGGACCTGCGTTGTATTAGCTAGTTGGTGAGGTAACGGCTCACCAAGGCGACGATACATAGCCGACCTGAGAGGGTGATCGGCCACACTGGGACTGAGACACGGCCCAGACTCCTACGGGAGGCAGCAGTAGGGAATC
>NZ_JAJEPA010000022.1:0-1150 GCF_020729725.1 Streptococcus sanguinis
ATGCGAGTGTTAAAAACAGGTGGAACACTTATTTTTAAATGGTCTGATGCTCAAGTTAATGTTAAAGAAATCCTAGAGTTACTCCCTTTCAGTCCTCTTTGTGGGCAGCAACGAGGGACAACTCATTGGATGACCTTTATGAAATTTGAGGAGGTGGCAGATGGTAAAGACTGATTTAACAAAAAAGGTAGAAAGAGCTTTGTGGGAAGAAACACATGAAAAGGTTCATGGCTGCTTTGAAGTAAAAATTGGCCTCCCAAAAACGCAGGCCATGATGACGGGTAATGAGGAGTTTGTGGACTATATAACATTTTCCTCTTATTCTGGAGAGTTTGTCTGTTATGAAATCAAGACATCCAAGTCCGATATTAAAAGTTCAGCAAAGCTCTCTTTTGTTGGTCATCGGAATTACCTAGTTCTGCCAGTTGAATTGTACGAAGAAGTACAAGAAGAAAAGTGGTTTAGAGACAAAATTCCCTATGGAATTGGCATCATGTGTTATTATAGCGCCTTGGTAGATACTGTAAAAATAGTCAAAAAATGCAAACGTTATGAGCTTTCAGTTGGTGCTCAAGCGCTTTTAATGGAGAGTATTACCAGGAGCATGGCTAGAGAAACCAATAGGTACTATAAGTCATCTTTAGCAGACGAAACGGTTGTTTTGACTAAGGGTGACTATCAAAGTCTACAAACTGAATTCAAGAGCACAAAAAAGCAACTTAACAAAACGGAACACGAACTTTCAGAACTCAAAGAAAATTTCTGGCCAATAATGGAATTCTTACTCAATCATGAGATTATCAATGAGGAAGAATTATGGGATGAAAAGATTGTTTACAATAAGTTGTTGGAGTATTTACAAGTAGAGAGCGAGGTTGAGGAAAAAGAATGAAGAATACTTACAATATTGACGAGTTTCAATTAATCTATGATTCATTGAAAAAGGTATATAGTGATATATCTGACAAAACGAATGTTCCTTACGCAGGGAGAATGGTGGTCTCCTCATTGACTGGTTCAATAATTCAGTTTGGCTATAATATGCCTGACAAACAGATTTTGTTGACCATAACAGAGGAGAAAAAGGTAACAATTACCATTAAAATCGGGGTGCATTATCAGGATGCTGATGACAGCATTGACATTTTAG
>NZ_JAJEPA010000023.1:0-1299 GCF_020729725.1 Streptococcus sanguinis
AGAGTGGACTTACCGCTGGTGTACCAGTTGTTCTGCCAAGAGCATCGCTGGGTAGCTATGTAGGGAAGGGATAAACGCTGAAAGCATCTAAGTGTGAAACCCACCTCAAGATGAGATTTCCCATAACGCAAGTTAGTAAGAGCCCTGAGAGAAGATCAGGTTGATAGGTTAGGAGTGGAAGTGTGGTGACACATGGAGCGGACTAATACTAATCGCTCGAGGACTTATCCTAGAATAAGAAATTCATCAGAGTGCAGCGAATGGTTTAGAGAAATGTTAGATTTGATATTGTATTCAATTTTGAGTTGACAAGGCTTGTCTGAGAGGACAGGACAGTTAATTCAATAGTTAAGTGACGATAGCCTAGGAGATACACCTGTACCCATGCCGAACACAGCAGTTAAGCCCTAGAACGCCGGAAGTAGTTGGGGGTTGCCCCCTGTGAGATATGGTAGTCGCTTAGCGAAGGGAGTTTAGCTTAGTTGTAATTGAGAGGAAATCGAAATTACAATCAGCGGATGAGAGAAACGAAGTTTCTCACCGTTGGCTGAGCTAGACTCCACCCTTTGGGAGTTTAGCTCAGCTGGGAGAGCATCTGCCTTACAAGCAGAGGGTCAGCGGTTCGATCCCGTTAACTCCCATATTCTGAAAAGAATAGGTCCCGTAGTGTAGCGGTTATCACGTCGCCCTGTCACGGCGAAGATCGCGGGTTCGATTCCCGTCGGGACCGTTGAAGTCGAGAAGATTTCAATAAAAGTAAGAGACTCGTTAGCTCAGTTGGTAGAGCATTTGACTTTTAATCAAAGGGTCACTGGTTCGAGCCCAGTACGGGTCATAAGAGCGGGTTTGGCGGAATTGGCAGACGCACCAGATTTAGGATCTGGCGCTTTAGGGCGTGGGGGTTCAAGTCCCTTAACCCGCATATAAGATAATAATGAGCCGGCTTAGCTCAGTTGGTAGAGCATCTGATTTGTAATCAGAGGGTCGCGTGTTCAAGTCATGTAGCCGGCATTTTTGAATAGGATGCGAACGTAGTTCAGTGGTAGAACATCACCTTGCCAAGGTGGGGGTCGCGGGTTCGAATCCCGTCGTTCGCTTGAGGCGGCCGGGGTGGCGGAACTGGCAGACGCACAGGACTTAAAATCCTGCGATTGGTAACGATCGTACCGGTTCGATTCCGGTCCTCGGCATAGACTTGTAAGAGGCAGTAGAAGAAGATGAGCACCCTTAGCTCAACTGGATAGAGTACCTGACTACGAATCAGGCGGTTAGAGGTTCGACTCCTCTAGGGTGCATTAA
>NZ_JAJEPA010000024.1:0-1734 GCF_020729725.1 Streptococcus sanguinis
GAGGCTTTTTGGAAGTCGTATTTAGCCATTTTGCCAGCACAAGCGGGACATTGAGGAGGCTGGTAATCCAATTTGGCCAGCAGTTCTTTGTGAGTTCCTTGGTCCAGACAATCAATCAAAGTGATGTTAAGGTCTTTAAGATTGAGCAAGTTTGTGATAAAATGAAGTTGTTCCATATGAACCTTTCTAATGATGGTTTGGTCGCTTTTCATTATAAGTCATATGGGACTTTTTGTATACAATCAAAAAGCTCTATAATCCCTGCAGTGGATTTACCCACTACAGAAATTATAGAGCCGAAAAAATCAAAGAGTGAGCCTTGGAAATAATTAGTTAGGAAGTTCACTATGAAAAACGTATCTATTCCACAAGTAAATAATGATATCACTGTAAATGATTTCTTAGATATCCGCTTCTTGCAGATGCCTCTAGTTTTCTATTCGTATGCCGAAAAGCTGAAAGAGGAAGGAAAGCAATATAGAGTAGTTACAACCAGCCCTTATGTAAATATGTCTGACAGAAGTAAAAGTTTCTATGCAGTCTGTTACGATCGCGCAAAATTGAGTAACTACCGTTACAATGCAGGGGATAGCACTTATGTTGATGAAAACCTAGCCCTTTATATTCTTTTCACTATTGAAAATATTATGGAGTCGTTAAATTGCTCCAGAAATTCAGCTATTAATGCTAAAAAAGAATTGGCTGCTTTTGGTTTGATTCGTGAAGTTAGCCAAGGGCCAAATAAACCTAATCTGCTGTATGTTCAAAAAGTAAATTTAGCTATGCAGGAGCGCAGATACTATAAGACCGTCTATTCTTGGAAAACTTATAAATCAGGACGCAAAGTCAAAGAGAAAGAATATGTACTAGTAAAAATTGAAGATTTCACTGGCCGTGTCATTTACGATGCAGAAGGAACCGAAGAATTACAATTACTTCCTCTCTCTCAAGAAGAAGTAAAAAATGATCTGAAGCAGATTTCAGAAGATGAACGGAAGGAACAGGAAGAAGAAAAAGCAGTATCTGATATCAACTTCTCCTCAGCCACTCCTTACAGTTGTATCAAAAATGCTAACCAGCAGGAGAAAATCGGACAAGTAAAGAAAAAATCAGCTCCTCCTAAACGTGCATCAAATCAGGATTTTTCTCGCAGTCTAAAAAATGAACTGCACGCAGTTCAAAATTTGAACCAGAGTAATACTAATTTATCTAAACTTAATTATCAAGATTATGATACTAATCGATACGCTGATGATTTGCCTATTGACCATTTGTCAATGTCTGATGTCCTAAAAGCTGGACAGTTTGATTTCCTTTCCCAAAAGTCAGTTAAGCAACTGGCCCTCTTTGGTGAGCAAGGAAAAAACCTCATCAATAAAATTTATCAAGCTAAACGCGCTGCTGAAAAAGAGTACGGATTTTTGTTAAGCGATTTTTCTGGCGCACAAACTATCCTTGGGGAATGCTGGAGTTATGAAATTGATCAAGAAATTACAAAATTCAGTTACCAATATCGGGTTAAGAAACTAGAGGGCAAGCCGATTCAAAACTTAGAGGGCTATTTCTATTCCATGATGTTCCAATTCTGGAAGCTGACTATTCTTTGCACTGTTCAATTTCCAGAAGCAGTAGCAAGCAATTATCGTGCAGAACATGAGGATGGCAATTTTGGCCTGATTCAAAAATATTATCCAGAAAGAAACACCAAAGCTGATGTAGAAGAACTTTTTGACT
>NZ_JAJEPA010000025.1:0-3062 GCF_020729725.1 Streptococcus sanguinis
GTAGCTTCTTGCTCCTGAACGATACTTCAAGTATCGAACTCTACCTACATTTTTTCTCTTATACCGAGCTTCAATTTCTCTCCAGCGCTCAGGATTATTTTTTTTGAATCTAACTAAATTTTCTTTGGAACTAGCCACTCTTTCCTCCCTCTACTTCCAATCTTTCCGCATTAGTATTGGAACTCCTGCATTTGCCAGTAAATGAACCACTGGATAACGTAAAATCAAAGCCGCTAAGAACGATGCTATAACCAACATGATAGGGTTTGCCCCTAGTAACAAGCCTAATACTGTTACTATGATGTCTAAAGCAGCCGTCACAAATAGGTCAGGAGGTGAAAAACGTTTAAGCACATATCGTTTGAATCGTACCTCTGCTGATAATTTATGCTTCTCCATTGTCATTCCCCCTTTCTTCTTCAAATAATTTAGCTAAATTGGCATTTTTGCGCAGTTCTCTTTGCAGTAGTCTTTCTTCGACCGTCATTTGCTTGGCCAGCTCTACCGACTGCAAATCAAATGGATCCTCATCTTCAGTTCTCTCTAAAACCCTCTGGATCAAGAAATATTCCTTTTGGGAGAAAAGAGGCTTTATTTTTTCAATGACAGCCCTTGAGGGTAGGTCATTGGCCCTAAATGAGCGCTTCACCCTAGAAGTCACATAATATACTTCACTGCCTGGTAAGCCCTCAATAGAGCGAATCATATCTCGAAATAAACCGTTGTGCTTGTCTAGGTTTGTTCTTATGATTTCTTTATAAACGGCCAAAGCCATCATTTTATCTGTTCCTACCAGAGCATCTCCTTTTACAACCATTGTTTTTTACTCCATTGATTCATTCAGTGTTGCTAAAATAGCGTCTTTGCTCATACCCTCATTTAGTGAGGTGAGTTTGCCTTTGCCTGCTTGATTAACAACTACTACAGAAGAAGCGTGCTCCACATTGTATTTTTCAACTAGCTTTTGGCCAAGGTCACTTTGAACATTCACCCAATAGACTGGATAAACTCCCTGATAGTTGTTAATAGCAGCTTTTATTTGAGGAAATTCTGCTTGGCAGGTWGAGCACCCAACTTTGTAAAACACATAAACAACAGATTGCTCTTTTGGATTGTCCTCTAAAATAGCTTCAGTTGTTTTATTGGGAGTGTTCTGCTCTCCGCCTGAAATAATCGGCTTCTTTTCGTAGCTAGTAAACATTTTGCTGATTGGCAGCCCTGTCTGCTGAGTAAAATTATATTTAGGATATAGCCAAGCTCCTAACAAGCCAAATGCCACTAATAAAACGAGAACAAGGGCTATTTTTTTCCTTGCTTGCTGTCGATAAAATTCTTTCATAGGCATCTCCTTTTTAATTATATGTTACACTCTATAAAAGAATTATACAATTTCTACTATCAATAGTCAACAAAAAAAGGAGTGAAAATCACTCCTTAGTCCTGTTATCAAACTTCAGTATTCATGACGTAATATTTACCGATTTTGGTGTAGTGGAAGATGGTGATCGTTTCATTGAGGAAATCTTCCAGAAATTCAATCTCACCTGCCACGACTTCTGAGAAAACATTGTTAAAGATTTTTACCAGTTCTTCTAACAGCTCTATATCTCTACGACGTAGCTGATTCATAAATTTAGCAGCAAGTTGTGGGTGTTTGCGCACGATGCGATATAGTACCCCATATTCTCCAATATTTTTGAACATTGATTCCACGTTCTTAGGATTGTTTAAATCATAGCTGTTTACCAGGACATGATTGAACTTAGCACTAGATAGAATAAATGACAATCTACCATCATTTTTAAATTCTTGCATTGTGATAGGTTCTGGAAGGCATTTATTGATAATTTGCTCCTCATATTTTTCAATCGCTTCAGCCACATCTGTTAGGTAGTATTCAAGAGAAGCCTCGGCCATTAAGTTCTGTTTTAATTTATCAACAAATGGCTGCTCCACTTCAAATTGCTTGAGATCCAAATTGATTTTTTGAATGTATGGAAATAGAGTTTCTGGATCTCCGTCCTGCTTTCTGTTTTTCTTTAACTCGGCCTCAATATCTTGAGAAGTATAATTCATATCTAGTAGCATTTGAAAAGCTAAACCATAGTCTCGGCTGTCGTTTACTTCCAACATCGTTTCAACCTCAAAAATCCGAACTCGGCCATCTGGATTGATTCTAACATCGACCTTCATATTTTTCGGGAAAACTTCTTTGACAGCTTGTTCTAATTCTTCAATTTTTTCTTCAGGGACTGTCCCCTCTAAGTTATAAGACATCGTTTGTTCCTCCAAATTTTATTGATACTACTATTTTACCTTGTTTTTTAAAATCCTGTCTGGTTTCTGTCAAAAATAAGAGCCTATTGAAGTTCAATAGGCTCACATTCTATCTGATAAGGTCTTTGAGCTTTTTCCCTGCTCTAAAAACTGGAAGCTTATATCCTGGCACTACCATTTTTTCACCAGTGTGAGGGTTGCGACCATTTCTTGCTGCTCGCTCTTTTACTTCAAAAATTCCAAATCCTGTCAGTTGAACATTATCACCTAAAGCTAGAAATTCAGAAATTGAATCGATGGCAGCTTCTAATGCTTCGGCGCTWTCTCTCTGAGTGAACTTAGTCTTTTTTGCCATTGATTTTATGATGTCGTTTCGAGTGGCCATACCTATCCCTTTCTTTAAATTTTTTCAAATATATCTAGTTTAATTCTAACGTACAAAAGCCTGACTGTCAAGGAAACACAAGGGATTTAAGCTCTTTAATACTCCATTTCACTTTCCACTTCTGGGTGTTCTTCCAACCACTCCTCTACTGTTTGCATGAGGGTTACTTTATAGTCTAGCCCACGGATAAATTCAGGTGTCTTCCAAATCATATTGAAGCGGTCTGCTGGGGAATGAAGCATGTTGTTGATGCCCTCATAATTTTCATGGGCTAAATCAATGATTCGGGCAGCCATTTCACCAAAGTCTAGCAAACTCTCAGCAACTGCTTTGAAATCAACATTTTCAGGACGTGCTGCTCTAGGAAAACCTGCTTCACCCAGCGCATCTGAAATTCGTT
>NZ_JAJEPA010000026.1:0-6328 GCF_020729725.1 Streptococcus sanguinis
GCGTTGTAATGTAATGCATTTGTGTTGCATTGATAACGTGTTGTGTTTCTATGAAATCAAACGGCTTAAAACCGCAGCATAAGCTGCATCAACTTTCTCAAAAAATGGAATGTATCTTTTTCTAGCATACTCTCCTTTTTTAGCTAAATCGTAAACAGATGAGTGTTGTAAATTCGCTTTCGGGAAAACAACTCCTCTAGGAACAGAACCAACATATTCCTCCATATCTTTCACGTCACGAATGAAAGCTTTAGATAGCGTATCTGAACCAACATTGCTACCCAGTAAAACAATATTGGCTTTAAGTTGAGAAATTTCTTTCTCTAACTCATCATCATAATTAACATATCCAATTTTCATTTCAACTAAGAGTTCGTAAGCGCTCGTAAACCCACTGACTGCATATTCATCAGGTTCACATGAACTTACAATCAAATCACTGGTGTAATATGCATTTTGTGTGATAAGCCCCTTGTCATTATGGGTATCAATGACAATAAAATCGTAGAATTTATGAAGTTTGCTACGTTTGATCCAGTTATGTAAAATTTTAACTTTATCAATTTTTTTATTAGCTAATTCTGCTTCAATGTCATGTAAATCATGCGTTCCAACGATTAAGTCCAAATTTTCGTTTACTGCTAACGGAGTGACACTTTCGCCGCGGAAAATATTTATTAGTTCATTTTCCTTTTCCCACAAGCCGTTGCCATCTTCATCGTAAGGCATTAGGTTAGCAGAGGCGTTCCCTGAAGGGTCTCCATCAATGAGTAGGACTCTTGCAAAATCAGAAAGTCTCTTTGCGAGGTTTACGGCATTAGTAGTTTTACCAACGCCACCTTTCATAGTGCTGAAGGTGAGGATTTTCATTTCCTCGATTTTATTGACGATTTCAAAGATATTCATATCTTTTCTCCTTGTATTTTGTGTGTATTGCAACCGAATTACGTTGTGATTGTATTTGTATTGTAACGCATTGTAATTGTGTTGCGTTGTAAATGTATTGTACCATTTATTAATTGGCCAGTCAAGGTTTTTTTCTAAATATTTAAATAATAATAAAATATGCTTAATTAAAGGGTTGAGAATAGCTTGTAAATAGTGTATAATAAAAAATGTATTAAGAAAGGAAGAGCTATGAAGACAACCAAGAGTAAAATCAATAAAATAATAAAAAAAGGAGGTTATAAGAAGTTTTACTTTGAATTAATTGATAAAATAGATAAGAGGCTTGATATCAAACCAAGGACTACCTTTTATACGGAGTTGGTAGCTTGTGGACTTTCAGTTGCTTTGGCAACTAACCTGGTAAGTATTAATCGAAAAAGAGTRTTGGATAATATGCTTGCTGAAACTTTAAAGAAGATCTGCATGGCTCTTGACGAGATCGATGAAACAAATGAATACACCAAAAGGTTTCGGTTGATTTTTGAAGGTAACAGCTACCTAATAGGTAAGTGGTTTGAGGAGAACCTGGCAAACAAAAATCTGTCAAGTACAATTTTGATGAAGGTAGGAAAGCGAAGCAAACGCTTGAAAGGTCATAATTACAAAGCAATCAATATGGTGGAGATACTGGAATATGACTATCAATTAGAATTGGCTGAGAGAGAAGAATTTGAAAGAAAACTCGAAGAATATAAGAAAGGGAGAAAAGCATGAAAAGTAAACAAATTCGTGTACGAACTATGGGAAACAGTAAGAGATATACTGGTATCGATTCTTATCAAAAATTTGACACAGAGGATTTTTTTAAAGACAAGCAATTAAAATTAATTGCAGTTCTTAGTGTTAAAAAACGATTAAAATTGCTAGTAGAAATTGAAAAAGATGATACCAAGTACGATAATTTTAAAGATGGGAACAAACCTAATAATGAGGGTGTGCTAATAGAAGTGTTTTTATCTAAGGATAAAGATGTTAAACTTAATGAAGTTTTGGCAAGTGGAGAGGCTAACATTGTAATTGAGTATAAGTCCTCAAAAGTTCACATTAAAAATCATACTAAAATTACGGTTTATACAGATACCATTGCTGTTATAAGCAGAGATGGTAAGAAGAGAGAGTTTTATACAGTAAGAATGGGGGACTAGAATGACAGATAAATTGGATTTATATAAACTATCTGGGTTAAATCAATTTTTGAATCTGGATTTAGAGGAATTGTTTCAAGATGAATTTACTCTTTTATGCAGCTATCCTCTTTCTAAAAAAGAGCTACGGTTTATATTAGAGAATACGACACTTGGAAGTGACAATGCTGGTGAATTGATTTTTATCACTTTAGATGATGCAACTGAGGCGATCCTTCCTATAGACCTTATGCGTGGTGGCCAGGAAGTAAAACTTGAGGATTTGCTCCATATTGAAAAAACAACAAACCATTATGGTAGAATCTATATTCGTGTTTCTGAAATTCGTTTGGGTGAATATGTCCTGAAAAGCGGGGATAAGCTCATTGTTGAAGAAAATGGAGAAATCTATCAAGCAGATGTAAAAGTTAAAAGGACACCAAAAAAAGCWCAAGATAATAACCAAATGAGTGGAGGTAGGTTAGATGTCTGGGGATAAGAAATCAAAGAAAAAATCAAAGAATATTTTTGCAGGTTTGAAAAAAATCAGCTTTTCTAAAAAGAATAAAAAGAATAAAAAAAATGTTTCACATGAAACATTAAAAGAAAAACCTAAAGAAAAGAATGTTGGGAAAACCATATTAGGTGGAAAATATGGAGATTATGACATTCGGACTAAAAGAACAGTGAGGTGGGGAAGGTACTATAAAGCTATGCAGGTTATAGCGATAGGTGCGATAATTTGGTTGCTAATTGGCTGGCAAAGGTATCATGAGTATGTGGTATCTAATTCTACACCATTTGGCCAGACGTTGACCTATACAAAATCAGGGGCTACTGTAACATTGGAACAAGTAGCGACAGATAAAAATAGGGAAGTAACCATTATTGAGCTTGGTTATTCAAATACCTCTCGCCAAAAACTTTCTATAAAGGGTACCAATTACGGTATCAATATTGCTGTAAATAAAAAGTCAGATCTTCCTGATGGCATGCAAATAAACTATGGTATCTTAGAAAATGAAGGGAATGCCTACTTAATTATCAAAGGCAAATTGAAGCAAGAGGCTTATCAATTTTATCTGTTGAACAGATTTACTTTTGATGATGGATCAGATACCTTGTATCAATCAAAACAGTTTTTGGACAAAGAAAAAACATCAGTTGAAGGCATGATTTCAAACCAGCCCTTTAAAGAGGCAGATAAGAATGGCTTGTTTAACTTCTCAAATACCCAAGGGCCTGTTCAGGACTTCATCAATTTCCGCATCAATCCTTATTCTAAAAATACTACTGTATATGACGGCAGCTTTTTAGACGAAAACGGAGAAATTGATTATAACAAAATCATTCACGAAGTAGGTGTGAAGCGATTGCTTAAGGAAACAGATACACAAATCAAACTCACAAAAGAAAAAATGGGAGAGATTGAAAAAGGGGTTGAAGAATTTACTGACCGATTGTTAGCAAATCCTACAAGTCAAGAAGCTACAAGGGATTTAGAAACTGCTCAAAAAGCATATCAAGACGAAAAAGAAAACTTGGAACGCTATGAGGAACAGAAGAAATTCCTAAACGATTCAAAATTTACCAAGGAAAGCTTTGGTTCAATGAATACAGATTACAATGTGATTGTTCAGAAATAGGAAAGAAGTGGAGAATATCAAAGATATGGAGCTTACAAACAAAGAAGATATTTTGAAAAGGTTAGGCTGCCCCAATGCTGAAGTGACGGCAGAAGAACTCGAAAGTCTGTCTAAATCTGATTTGGTTGGAATCGTCTTAAAAGAAACCCAAAATGGATTTCGTTGGCTTCCTAAAGAGATAGATACAGAAGTATATGACTTGAGGGGACAAATTGAAAAGGCTCTAGTTGATGCTTACCGTGTCATCGAACTGGAAAAATTACAAAAAGAAGAGGAAAAACGAATTGCCAATGAAACAAAATATGATGGTTTAAGTGCCGCTGAATATTTTGAAGTGTTGTCAAAAGATGAGTTTGGCGGCGCGATTGAAATCATGAAGATATCACCCGATATGGAAGTGATAGAGAGAGAACAAGAAATTAAAGAATTGACTTATGTATCAAATAGGAAAAATCCCACTGCACTTATCTTAGGGCCTGCTGGTCTTGGTAAAACAGCCTTGGTTAGTGGTTGGAAATTGAGACAGGATCAAGTTGATAAATTACATGTTCAAATTATATCGCTTCACATGAATCTTTTAGAAAACGAGGGAGATATGGCGCAACGGTTAATTCGACTGATACCTGCGTTGAAGAAGTATGAAGATAAACTGAAAGAAGAAGACGAAAAAGCACGAGTGGTCTTGTTTATTGATGAAGTTCATACAGTTATCACCTCGTTTGATAATAAGGGGGTAAAGACAAAGCTAGGAGCAGATGTTCTTAAAACTATCACCACAAAAACACCAATCATGTTAATTGGCGCAACAACTGAAAATGAATATAACCAGTACATTGCGACCGATGAAGCATTCGTGAGACGTTTCAGAATTATTAGACTTACGAACATTTCTAAGCTTGCGACTAGAGCTGTTTTGCGGAATGAAATCGTTGGAAGACTGGGTTATGATTTTTCGCATAATGTTGGTGATAATGTTTTAAACTATATCATAGATTTAAACCATCGATATAGAACACACCTAGCTGAACCTGCTAAATCGTTGGATATTCTGGACACGATTATAGCCATTAGTGAGACAGATGATGTCGTTATCAATAAAGAGTTGGTTGATAAGGCTTTCCAAAGTTTGAATATTATTCCAGATAGAAAAGATGATGTTCGGAAAATTATGACAGTTATTGAAAAGCGGATTAAAGGACAGCATTTAGCAATACTAAAAGTTAGAAATGCAGTTGTGAACATGGTTTATCCAACCACAACTAGTAATCGTCCTAGAATAACAGCTTTAATGCTTGGCTCTACAGGTGTTGGTAAAACCGCAATGGTTAAGGCTTTTGCAGAAGCAATAACAGGTGACGCAGAAAATTTCATTCCTTTTAAAATGCAAAATTACACTGGAGAATTAGGGTTGGAGAGATTTCGCTCCAAATTAGGAAAAGAAGTAGATAGAAATCCAGAAGCTATTATTTTATTAGACGAGTTAGAGAAAGCTTATGAGAATCAGACTTCTATAATGGATCCATTAGACGAGGGAGAGACTACATTCTTCCGCCGTTCCCATGATGGTGGTGAGGATATTGAAAAAGTAGTTTCTTTGAAAGGGACAATGATTTTTGCTACAACAAATGCAGGTTCAGATATTTTTAAAAGTATGGGTGAATTTTCGATTAAAGAAACAAAAGATATGTCTGATGAACAGTTACTTCAACTATGGGATGATACTGAAGAGCAAGTTAAAACTGCATTAAAAAATGCGAGGTTTAAACCAGAAGTATATGGCCGTTTTAAAACAATTATTCCTTTTTATGCTTTAACTCTGGCAACAAAGGTTGAAATCGCTGAAATGATGTTACAAGCGCGGGTGAAAATTTTTAGGGAAGAATTTGGCATTGAAATTGAATTTCCAGAGGCACCATCTTGGGATTTACTTTACGAAGATGTTGGGAAAGCAAATCCTATTGCCATGTACTTTGCGGTTGAAAAGCAATCAGGGAAAACCTCTGATAGCGGTGGTGCTCGTGATATTGAGAGAAGCATTGAAGAGTTCTTTGATTCTGCTATAAAAAATGAAATGATAAAAGAGGGGAACTCTCAAATCACACGTTATGTCGTGAAAACAAATGGGAAAACGAACTTGGAACAGGATTTGGCCTATGCTCTAGCAGATAAGTATGGAACGGCTCAAAAACTGGAGTCACAAGGCAAAGATAGTCGGGGTGGTAAATTGTTAGTGATTCCTCAGACAATCGCCTCATAACAATATCAATACATTTTCAATACAACACCAATGCAATGATAATACAATTCAACGCATAGAAAGGAAAATATTGCCGTGAAGTCAAAGAATAAATTATTCAAACCTCTTCTATTTCTCATGGTTATTTCTAGTTTGTTTGCTGTTATTATTACAGCTTCCGCGGCAGAGCTGGATCATAGAGAAAAAAATATTGTAGGAAGGGTTAATGATAAAATCTCAAAAGGAAGCAACTATCCTTTAAGTGGTTTAAACCCAAAAGAGGAAATTACTTTTCGACAGCTTGTTAAAGAAAATAAGATTCACAACAATGCTGAAACAGGTCAATGGGAAGAAGGTGCTGCTCAGCCTGAAAA
>NZ_JAJEPA010000027.1:0-1793 GCF_020729725.1 Streptococcus sanguinis
CGCCATAGTGATCAAAAGTAGTTCGAGCAGCAAACTCCTTGAAATCTTCAAAGGTCATGTCCTGCTGGAGACTACTATACCCTTTTTCCTTTTCAAAGTCATGCAAGGAAGCAATCCCATTGTAATTGTCCCAATTAAAAGAGTTATTTAGGACTTCCAGGTAATTTTCTGCATTGATTACTCCCTCTTGAATAAATCGGTTTAAGGCCACATACCGAATGAGTAAGTGGTGAATATAGGTGTCATTGACTGAGTAATAAGCTCCTGTTGTTTTATCCAGCAAAGAAGTCTTGTCAGCAAAAGGATCCACATTTTTGTCTTCTTTAATCGTCGCTTTAACTGCTTTTTTGATTGTTTCAGCAAAGAGTGTTTCATAAAATTTAACAATCTCCTCTGCTTCTGGAAGCTCGTTCCCTTTAAAAATAGCATAATCATCTGACACATTTCGCTTGGAATATCGACTAGTTTTGATATTGCCTTCCTGATCTTCAATCTTCACTTCAATGAAATAACGTTTTAAGTCGCTTTCGACCATATCTTGAGCTGTTTTTAGCTCTAAAATTTTTTCTGTCATTTTCTATTCCTCCATCATTTTTCTAAGGATTTTCTCCAAGGTAGTCAAATCCAACCATCAATCTTAGCCCTCTAACACGACATTCTTTAAATCTCTTGTCCTGCCTAAGAGCATGATTGATTCTATCAACCCCTCTTCTATGGCGTGTTCCCCACCCATGATGAGCATTTTGCTTAGAGACTCCATACGAAGTCTGCTCCAAAACGTCATGAACCATGTCTGGATGCCCATAAGGACAAATGACAGGCTCTACTTTGCCAGATTCTTTAAGATAGTAGGCAATCACTAAATCAGCAATTTCCTTGCTTCTTTTAGATTGAGCCATGCACTTGCTCCTTCCATTTATCCAATTTACTTGCCCAGTTAGTCAAATTAGCTACCAGGCTTTTTGCGGTATGGGTGTCAGTCATAGCTAGGTCAAACCAGCTATAAAACTCTCCCACCTCACTTTCATTTACCAGAGCGTCATTAACTGCTTTTCTGGCAAACTTAGCTACGCTGTAACAGTCCTCAGATGTTAGTCTTGTAAAAGTCGCTACGAAGCAGCCATTGATAATTTCAAACGAGGCTGATAAACCCATGTAGTCCAATTCATCAGCTGTGATATAAGTTCCATCTAGGCCATACCCTCGCATGGAAATTTCAATCTGATCCAGAGCTTCATAGAGCTTCCCCAAGAATTTCTCGGTCTGTTGAGCAACCATTTGTGTCCAGCAAACGATTTCTTTCAAATCATTCCGCTCTCGCATTGCTTTATCTTGTTTGTAACCTTTACTCCCTTTAGAGAAGTTTGCTACATAGCTACGGTCTAGCCAGTTTTTAAGCGGACGTTTATCCTCACCAAACTCAAATCCATTTAGGATCCAATCATCTTTTGCTTTGTCTGGCCAGAGATGAAATTCAGGATAATTCTGGTTGATATAGTTCATCAACGCTTCCCAATGTCCGCCTAAATCAATATCGATGCGGCGATCATTGATTTTATCAACAATGAATTTGCTCATTGGTTCTCCTTTCTAAATTTAATATTTATTTTTTAAGTTTTTCTAAGAGTTTCCGTTTTTTCTCTTCTAATTTTTCTTTTTCTTCATTTGTGGTATAGTCCTTGTAATATGGATTAGACCATTCAGGTATATTACTATCCTCATTAAGCTTTGCATCCACTTCCAACAATCTATTTACTATAGCAGCATCTAATCCTTTTTGTTCTTCATGTATT
>NZ_JAJEPA010000028.1:0-4733 GCF_020729725.1 Streptococcus sanguinis
AGAGGAGCTTGCTCTTCTTGGATGAGTTGCGAACGGGTGAGTAACGCGTAGGTAACCTGCCTGGTAGCGGGGGATAACTATTGGAAACGATAGCTAATACCGCATAAAATTGATTATTGCATGATAATTAATTGAAAGATGCAATTGCATCACTACCAGATGGACCTGCGTTGTATTAGCTAGTTGGTGAGGTAACGGCTCACCAAGGCGACGATACATAGCCGACCTGAGAGGGTGATCGGCCACACTGGGACTGAGACACGGCCCAGACTCCTACGGGAGGCAGCAGTAGGGAATCTTCGGCAATGGGGGGAACCCTGACCGAGCAACGCCGCGTGAGTGAAGAAGGTTTTCGGATCGTAAAGCTCTGTTGTAAGAGAAGAACGGGTGTGAGAGTGGAAAGTTCACACTGTGACGGTATCTTACCAGAAAGGGACGGCTAACTACGTGCCAGCAGCCGCGGTAATACGTAGGTCCCGAGCGTTGTCCGGATTTATTGGGCGTAAAGCGAGCGCAGGCGGTTAGATAAGTCTGAAGTTAAAGGCTGTGGCTTAACCATAGTATGCTTTGGAAACTGTTTAACTTGAGTGCAGAAGGGGAGAGTGGAATTCCATGTGTAGCGGTGAAATGCGTAGATATATGGAGGAACACCGGTGGCGAAAGCGGCTCTCTGGTCTGTAACTGACGCTGAGGCTCGAAAGCGTGGGGAGCAAACAGGATTAGATACCCTGGTAGTCCACGCCGTAAACGATGAGTGCTAGGTGTTAGGCCCTTTCCGGGGCTTAGTGCCGCAGCTAACGCATTAAGCACTCCGCCTGGGGAGTACGACCGCAAGGTTGAAACTCAAAGGAATTGACGGGGGCCCGCACAAGCGGTGGAGCATGTGGTTTAATTCGAAGCAACGCGAAGAACCTTACCAGGTCTTGACATCCCTCTGACCGCTCTAGAGATAGAGTTTTCCTTCGGGACAGAGGTGACAGGTGGTGCATGGTTGTCGTCAGCTCGTGTCGTGAGATGTTGGGTTAAGTCCCGCAACGAGCGCAACCCCTATTGTTAGTTGCCATCATTSAGTTGGGCACTCTAGCGAGACTGCCGGTAATAAACCGGAGGAAGGTGGGGATGACGTCAAATCATCATGCCCCTTATGACCTGGGCTACACACGTGCTACAATGGCTGGTACAACGAGTCGCAAGCCGGTGACGGCAAGCTAATCTCTGAAAGCCAGTCTCAGTTCGGATTGTAGGCTGCAACTCGCCTACATGAAGTCGGAATCGCTAGTAATCGCGGATCAGCACGCCGCGGTGAATACGTTCCCGGGCCTTGTACACACCGCCCGTCACACCACGAGAGTTTGTAACACCCGAAGTCGGTGAGGTAACCGTAAGGAGCCAGCCGCCTAAGGTGGGATAGATGATTGGGGTGAAGTCGTAACAAGGTAGCCGTATCGGAAGGTGCGGCTGGATCACCTCCTTTCTAAGGAGTCCGTAAGGACAYACGGAATGCACTTGAGTCTTGTTTAGTTTTGAGAGGGCTATGTGGGGCCTTAGCTCAGCTGGGAGAGCGCCTGCTTTGCACGCAGGAGGTCAGCGGTTCGATCCCGCTAGGCTCCATTATCTAGTTTGACTAGATAAAGAACTTGTCCATTGAAAATTGAATACCGATATCAAATAGTAACAAGAAAATAAACCGAAAACGCTGTGAATATTAATGAGTTTAAGACTGAAAGGTCAAAAATAAGGTTAAGTTAGTAAGGGCGCACGGTGGATGCCTTGGCACTAGGAGCCGAWGAAGGACGTGACAAACGACGAAATGCCTCGGGGAGCTGTAAGTAAGCTTCGATCCGGGGRTGTCCGAATGGGGGAACCCAACAGGTTGATGCCTGTTACCCATTTCTGTTAAGGRAATGAGGAGGAAGACGCAGTGAACTGAAACATCTAAGTAGCTGCAGGAAGAGAAAGCAAAAGCGATTGCCTTAGTAGCGGCGAGCGAAGAGGCAGGAGGGCAAACCGAAGAGTTTACTCTTCGGGGTTGTAGGACTGCAATGTGGACTCAGAATTTATAGAAGAATGACTTGGGAAAGTCAGCCAAAGAGAGTAAGAGCCTCGTATTTTAAATAGATTCTGTACCTAGCAGTATCCTGAGTACGGCGGGACACGTGAAATCCCGTCGGAATCTGGGAGGACCATCTCCCAACCCTAAATACTCCCTAGTGACCGATAGTGAACCAGTACCGTGAGGGAAAGGTGAAAAGCACCCCGGGAGGGGAGTGAAATAGAACCTGAAACCGTGTGCCTACAACAAGTTCGAGCCCGTTMATGGGTGAGAGCGTGCCTTTTGTAGAATGAACCGGCGAGTTACGTTATGATGCGAGGTTAAGTTGAAGAGACGGAGCCGTAGGGAAACCGAGTCTGAATAGGGCGCTTTAGTATCATGATGTAGACCCGAAACCATGTGACCTACCCATGAGCAGGTTGAAGGTGCGGTAAAACGCACTGGAGGACCGAACCAGGGCACGTTGAAAAGTGCTTGGATGACTTGTGGGTAGCGGAGAAATTCCAAACGAACTTGGAGATAGCTGGTTCTCTCCGAAATAGCTTTAGGGCTAGCGTCGACATGAAGATTCTTGGAGGTAGAGCACTGTTTGGGTGAGGGGTCCATCCCGGATTACCAATCTCAGATAAACTCCGAATGCCAATGAATTATGGTCGGCAGTCAGACTGCGAGTGCTAAGATCCGTAGTCGAAAGGGAAACAGCCCAGACCACCAGCTAAGGTCCCAAAATAATTGTTAAGTGGAAAAGGATGTGGGGTTGCACAGACAACTAGGATGTTAGCTTAGAAGCAGCTATTCATTCAAAGAGTGCGTAATAGCTCACTAGTCGAGTGACCCTGCGCCGAAAATGTACCGGGGCTAAAACAATTTACCGAAGCTGTGGATACCTTTTATAGGTATGGTAGGAGAGCGTTCTATGTGTGGAGAAGGTGTACCGTGAGGAGCGCTGGAACGCATAGAAGTGAGAATGCCGGTATGAGTAGCGCAAGACAGGTGAGAATCCTGTCCACCGTAAGACTAAGGTTTCCAGGGGAAGGCTCGTCCGCCCTGGGTTAGTCGGGACCTAAGGAGAGACCGAAAGGTGTATCCGATGGCCAACAGGTTGAGATTCCTGTACTAGAGTATGAAGTGATGGAGGGACGCAGTAGGCTAACTCGTGCGTACGATTGGATGTACGTCTAAGCAGTGAGGCGTGGTATGAGTCAAATGCTTATACCTCTAACGTTGAGCTGTGATGGGGAGCGAAGTTTAGTAGCGAGTGAGTGATGTCACACTGCCAAGAAAAGCTTCTAGCGTTGTATCATACTCTACCCGTACCGCAAACCGACACAGGTAGTCGAGGCGAGTAGCCTCAGGTGAGCGAGAGAACTCTCGTTAAGGAACTCGGCAAAATGACCCCGTAACTTCGGGAGAAGGGGTGCTGACTTTGGTCAGCCGCAGTGAATAGGCCCAAGCAACTGTTTATCAAAAACACAGCTCTCTGCTAAATCGTAAGATGATGTATAGGGGGTGACGCCTGCCCGGTGCTGGAAGGTTAAGAGGAGTGCTTAGCGGTAACGCGAAGGTATGAATTGAAGCCCCAGTAAACGGCGGCCGTAACTATAACGGTCCTAAGGTAGCGAAATTCCTTGTCGGGTAAGTTCCGACCCGCACGAAAGGCGTAATGATTTGGGCACTGTCTCAACGAGAGACTCGGTGAAATTTTAGTACCTGTGAAGATGCAGGTTACCCGCGACAGGACGGAAAGACCCCATGGAGCTTTACTGCAGTTTGATATTGAGTGTCTGTGCCACATGTACAGGATAGGTAGGAGCCTATGAAATCGGGASGCCAGTTTCGATGGAGGCGTTGTTGGGATACTACCCTTGTGTTATGGCCACTCTAACCCGGTAGGTTYATCATCTACGGAGACAGTGTCTGACGGGCAGTTTGACTGGGGCGGTCGCCTCCTAAAAGGTAACGGAGGCGCCCAAAGGTTCCCTCAGACTGGTTGGAAATCAGTCGCAGAGTGTAAAGGTATAAGGGAGCTTGACTGCGAGAGCTACAACTCGAGCAGGGACGAAAGTCGGGCTTAGTGATCCGGTGGTTCCGTATGGAAGGGCCATCGCTCAACGGATAAAAGCTACCCTGGGGATAACAGGCTTATCTCCCCCAAGAGTTCACATCGACGGGGAGGTTTGGCACCTCGATGTCGGCTCGTCGCATCCTGGGGCTGTAGTCGGTCCCAAGGGTTGGGCTGTTCGCCCATTAAAGCGGCACGCGAGCTGGGTTCAGAACGTCGTGAGACAGTTCGGTCCCTATCCGTCGCGGGCGTAGGAAATTTGAGAGGATCTGCTCCTAGTACGAGAGGACCAGAGTGGACTTACCGCTGGTGTACCAGTTGTTCTGCCAAGAGCATCGCTGGGTAGCTATGTAGGGAAGGGATAAACGCTGAAAGCATCTAAGTGTGAAACCCACCTCAAGATGAGATTTCCCATAACGCAAGTTAGTAAGAGCCCTGAGAGAAGATCAGGTTGATAGGTTAGGAGTGGAAGTGTGGTGACACATGGAGCGGACTAATACTAATCGCTCGAGGACTTATCCTAGAATAAGAAATTCATCAGAGTGCAGCGAATGGTTTAGAGAAATGTKAGATTTGATATTGTATTCAATTTTGAGTTGACAAGGCYTGTCTGAGAGG
>NZ_JAJEPA010000029.1:0-717 GCF_020729725.1 Streptococcus sanguinis
CAATTTTATGGCATTACCAAAAGACATATTTTCAAGTTCAACTTTCCCATTCTTCCACTTTCCAATCCCAGCCTCACTGACGCCTAAGAATTTGCTTAATTCATAGGCGGTATGATCTGCAAGTGCTGATTTTACTACATTCAGATTTGCTGTTTTGCTMATTTTCTAAAGTCCTTTCTTTGCTTTGTTTTAGTGGCATAAATTGCCCAATACTCCTGCTGATAAGCAAATCGGATTTCATCCGCTATTTTAACTCTGTACTGTTCAAATACTGGACTTGTAAGGCCAATCACATGTTCTTTAGACAGTACGTCAACAATATCATCTAACAATTTATCCCAATAATCAGGACATTCCTCATACATCGGAAGGACTGGCCCATTATCATTATCCGCCAACAAACGAGTCCATAAATCATCATTGTTTACAGTAAATTTTCCAAAGGTATTTATTTTTACCACTTCTTTTCCATTCGGAATAACATGGTTAGTCAATCTATTCATATTTATCTCCTTTTAAAATCCATCTTTTTTATTATGTTTTGTTATTGAAGTGAGCGCTTTGTTTTTCTTTCTATTTTCCCCTCTTATAGCATGTGCAGTAGTTCGCTCTATCAAAGAGAAATATGTAACAATATAATTTAACAACAATGTGTTGGGAACTTCTATAATTTTAACAGTGAATGATACTGTATAATTCTTGGTATACATAGTTACA
>NZ_JAJEPA010000030.1:0-2687 GCF_020729725.1 Streptococcus sanguinis
AAGAACATTCTATCGTTAAACGCATGCAATATATCCTAGCCTTTATTTTTATAAATATAACATCTGCCTTTGTAATCTCATCTCTTTTCTTGTATAAACATGAAAAGAGATTGTTAGATGTTTTCAGTATAGAATCGGTTTTCCATTTTGCTACAACTCATTTATGGGTTTGGGTAGCAGCTCTGCCAGTGTCTGTGTTATATGGTTCGTGTCTTGTTCGAGTATTCAAAATTCGAAAACTACGTCGCTACTAACCAGTAAAAAAAATAAATCACAAAAAGAGGGGTAAAAACCACAAATGAAACATATATTTAGTAAAATAACAGACATTTTCAATAATAGGAAAGCTAAAGAAGTCTATATTTTATTGGATATTGATGGAGTTTTAAATTTTGAGGGGTCACCCAAAAATGATAATTTTACAATCATTTCACATGATTGGGGAAAGTGGACTATTCGTGATGAAGTCATAGCGTGGTTGAAGAAACTTGTTAGAAATCCAAAATTAAAAATATATTGGATTTCAACATGGGGAAATGACAGTAATATCATCAACCGTTATTTATCCATACCAGAGTTTGAAGCATTAGGAAGCTCAAAAGGAGTTTTAGCAGAGACTAAGCTACAAGCGATTCTAAATGTAGTGACTTGTTTACACAATAAAACAGTCATTGTGATTGATGATTTATTCAGGCGTGATTTCATTGCGTCCATGACAACAAATGAGTCTGAGCGAACTTTTGCTCGATGGAGAGCTATAGAGTTTTCATGTAAAGAAAATACAGTTGATATTTATTATGTTGCTCCAAATCAAGAAGTTGGTTTAATTGCAGAGGACATTCAATTTATTGAGAAATTATTAGAAAGGAATAATTAAGTTAATCCAAAATCACTTAGACAGTATTAAATTCTTTGACAACCCTCCAGTAAAAATATATAATTAGTTATACATTCAATTACAGGAGGGTTTTTAATGGAAATATCAGTAAAAAAATGGGGAAATTCCCAAGGAGTTATCTTGCCTAAGAGAGTGCTTGATACTATTGAATGGAACGGAGAAGAGTTTGAGCTAACTGTTAGGAACAATGAAATTATATTGACAAAAAAAGATAGTTCGTTGCTGAATGGGAAAGATTTTGAAGTGCCGTTAGGTTATCAGAACGGTCAGAGACTTTATTGGAATGTTGATCGGGAGCCTCATATCCTGATAGAAAAATCTTTTCTGCAACATCTAAACCGAACCGTGGTGGAAGCAAGTAATAGAAGAAATGAAGGTGCTGGCTTTTTGTATGAAAAAGCAGAAGAGGGTGGGGAAGATTATGATAACCTCGATAAAATGCTAGAAAAAAGATACAAGCAGCTAAAAGAGGAAAACACGGCTTATCCTGATACACTGAAAGAATATCTAGCTAGTTTTTCTGGAAAGGTTAGGATATTTTTGTTATTAGATATTTCTAATTGTAATCAAAAACAGATAGAAAAGTTTGTTAAAGATGTGGTAAATAAGTCTAAAAATTATAATTTACATTTGATTTGTGTTACAGATCATCAACCTGATTTAAAAGAATCAGATGATTTTTCATTTTCTATTTTCCAATCCCCTTCTGGTATTCTCGGTTACACCCTATATAAAAAAAGAGAGAAGTATCTCTTTAGTTTAACGATGGGGAACTCATTCCCAGACTCACCCTAGATAAACAATCAAGGAGAGATAAATGAGTAATAGGTATATGTTACAGTTATTGAAAGATGAGAAAGAAATAGGTTGTCATCAAATTTTTGGAAATGGAGATTATTTTAAGGATTTTCATGCTTGCAAAAAGGGGGGGGAGAATTTTCAACCCGAAGTTAGAGAGTGGGTATGAGTTAAAGGTTAGTTATTATTAATTTTGCAGGAAAGGAGTGGAAGCAATAATGTTTAACAAAAAAACGTTTCATGTTTTAATAAAATTGTTTCTAGCAGCAACCAATATTCATGCCTTGTTTTTGGTTTTTAGTGGGGAACCGAAGCAAATCGTTATAGGTATAGTTATTTTAGCTGTATTTTACTTATTTTTCTTTTTCAACTACATATTTGATACGGGTTCAGTTGTGTATGCAAGGAATTTAAGTATCAGAGATGAAACGTTGGGAGCAGCAGTACATAAGGGGTTACAATATACTGTAAAGGATATAACTTCCTATAGAGTGGAAGAAAACTACCTGACTAAAGAAAAGTGGGAGAAACTAAGGGAAGAATTAAATCTTTATGCAATAGGATTTTTAAAACGCAACTTTCCATACATCAAATGGGATAGCCAATTCTATCTCAAGAAGTATGATGAATATGTAGGGGGAAGTTTTTGTCCAGCAGAACGACATGAAAATTTATTCTTTGATAAACCTACCCCACCTATAACTTTAAACGAAGTTTTTGTTTATGCAGTTATTAAGTTTGATGATTTTGAAATTATTAGAACGATAGTGGAGCATGAGCTGGTTCATTATGCTTTGTGGAAGCAAGAGCAGGGGTATCGTGATTGTGAGAAAGACTTTGAGAGCAAACTAAAAGAGTTGAATATTAGATCGAACAACCCTAAACAAACCCAACTTTATAGCTTCAGTATAAAAAGGGATAATACAGAAAATGGAGCATTTGACACCTTACAGTTACTTATCCCCCCTAATGAGTTAGCTGAAGAAGAGAA
>NZ_JAJEPA010000003.1:0-6005 GCF_020729725.1 Streptococcus sanguinis
TCCATCTCGGTTATCCTATGCTGTCTCCATCTCGGTTATCCTATGCTGTCAGTGATGGAAACAACAGTCGAATCATCTTAGATGAATATGGCGCTGAAGACCTCCTGGGTAGAGGTGACAGTCTCTTAAAAGTAGTTGATAGCAGAGGAATGCAGCGGATCCAGGCAATATTCTTAGATGACCCAGAAGTTCAACGTATCTTGCAAGCTATCAAAGAACTATTTGGCGAAACACCTAAAGTAGATATTGAAAAGTGGGCAGAGGAAAAAGAAAATGGAGAAGAAGATATACAAAAAATCTTTTCTCCAGCTCCAGAACTATTTGAAAACAAACAGTCTAAATCTAATCTTGTTGAAGAACGAGAAGAAATTCAACTTGCCTACGCTCGTGAGAAAGCTTTGATTGAGCGAAACAAGCAAGACGGTCTAGCTCCCTTTACTCCTGAACAAAATCAATCATTCTTTGATGAGGTCTATGCTGAAATGAATAAACAAGCAAATATCGAGGAAGTCCGTTCTTCTGCCATTGAAACAAATGACACTTCTAACAGTGAACTCTTTGAAAAAACAGGTTTGTCAGAACTATTTGATTCTAATAATTCTAATTCATTATTAGAGTCAAAAACAAAAACAAGAAAAAGAGAGGTGCCAGAGGATATTAACCTTGAAGATGGCGAAATCGAAGCTATTGTTTTAGATTTTGATGGAGAAGACTTACAAGCATTGATGGCATCTTTCGACAGTTCTAATACCCTAGACAATGACGATTCTGAACAACCCGTGCCAGTTGTTGTGACTGATACCTCTAAGACAACCGTTACTTCTGAGCGTCTGAAACGACCACTTGATCGTTCTAGCAAAAATAGAATTGTGAAGAGACGGAGGTAGAATGGCTTATACAATTTTTCAAAAAATTGACAAGTGGTTCAATCCTTATAAATATTCTAACGAAGGTATGTTAGCATTAGAGATGCAGCAGAATCCTAGAAAACGAAATAAAGGACGAACCGCCCAAGAAATGGTTGATAACAAAGAACTTCTAGGAGTGAATTTTCTCCCTCAAAAACAAAGTTTCAATATCACTGAAGCGATACAGAAACTACAAGAACTTCCGTTTGACAATGCTTTGTATTATCATGATTTAGATGTCCATATCCTAGCAACAAAATATGACACTAACTCTTCAAAAAGATACCAGGCACGCAGCCAAAAACAGCGACGAAAACTCAAAAAAAATCTATTGATTTATCCAAGAGATGTTGATATTTTTGATATGACTCATATTCAAGCTGTTGGGTTCCATGGTATTGAGGATCGCGAGGAAATGTTAGTTGGGTGGAATAGCCGCCAAAATCAGCAAGATATGAGAATCTTTGAAGAAGGTATCAGCTTTATCAACTCAACCCAACCAATTATTTGGTACACTATTATCGAATTTCAAAATAAGACTGATTATTCAGCTATCTGGAATACAAAAATTATCAGTTTAGACGGAGAAATCTTAACCGAAAAATCTTTCCATGACACTTCTAATTTTGTCTGGAAGTAATAAAAAGAAACAGGGACATTTTAAAAACTCTCTGTTTCTTTTTATATTATAAAATATATTAAAATTATTGATATTTAAGCTATTTTATGGTATATTTAGAGTGTATAAAAAATTATAATTACAAAGGAGAAATTTTATGTTTGATTTTTCAAAAGAAGAAAAACAATATAATGAGCTAATTTCTGAACAAGCTCTCAAAACTCTTGAAATCCTAGAGGTAGCGAAAACAGAAAACGGTACATTCAAGCACCGTGGAGTGAAGCTGGCCCTGGTATATCGTCCACTTGTCAATTTTGCTATCCGTCAATCACTCTTTGTTCTAAATGTAGATGTTGCGGATTTGATTAAGGAACTGGGAAATACCAGGATCATTAAAGATACTTTCCAAGACCTGACTGCTGACGATGAAACAAATGTAGCAGTTGACAATGAAGCATTTGAACAAATTCTATCAATGCTCAATAAGAAAGTCTCTGAACAGATTGACCAACTGGAAGAAGCACCAGCAGAGAACTCTTCAGAAGAAGCCCAAAGCGAATAATGAAAGATAAGCTATTGGGCTTGTCTTTTTTAGAATCGAGGTACTATGGCAGATAAAAAAAGCGAAGGGAGTTTAATTGGCTTGTTAGGTGTCGTGGCTTTGGTAGGGGGCTTCTATACAGCTCACGTCCAGTCAAACCCTGAGACAAGAAGCCCAAATCCTCTTGTTATTGTTAAGAGGTTATTCTCGCCAGAGAATATTGATGACCTAAAGAACAAGACCGCTGAAGAACTTAAACGAACTCAAGAAGATTGGAATGAAATTTCTAACGAGTTGACAGATACACCCCCTGAATCACAGACCGCTTCTCAAGTATCGGAATCAGGTTGGTCTTTCGAGAAATACCCTGACTATTATGCTGTTCTAGGAAAATCCAGCATTGATATAAACTCTTTCCCAAAAAAAGGAGAGATTTTTTACAACAGCCTGGACTCACTAGGCCGCACTCAAGAAGCAAAAGCCTCACTGACTTTTGACAATGTAAAAAGCAGTTATGGTAAAAGAGAAAACTTTTCTAAAGGTGTTATTCCTAGTGGCTGGGCAGAAAATCAAAAAGTTGCTATACCATGGAAAGATAATAAAATTTATCATGGTTATTTCTGGAACAAATCTCATTTGATTGCTGATAGTTTAGGCGGAAAAGCTATTCGTGAAAATGTCATCACAGGAACACGAACTCAAAATGTTGGAGGAGTGGATCAAAAGGGTGGCATGAGATATGTTGAAAAAAAAGCCCAAAGTTATCTTGAGGCTCATCACGACATAATCCTTTACTATAGCGTCAAACCAATTTATAATGAAAATGAATTAATTCCTAGAAGTGTAGTAGTGGATATGCTTTCTAGTGATGGAATTATCAATGAACAAGTAGAAATCTTTAATACTGCCAACAGTTGGAGTATTGACTATTCTACTGGCCAATATTATCAAGAATAGAACGAATGGAGCTAAATTATGATTACAATTTATTCAACCAATAACTGCATGAAATGCAAAATGACAAAGGATTTGTTTTCTAAACTCGGTCAAGACTATAACGAGATTAATATTGAAGAGCAGCCAGAAGTCATTCCTTATATCAAAGAAGAACTAGGTTATAGTTCCCTGCCTATTGTTGTGTTGGATAATGGCACTCATTGGAACGACTTTCGAGTTGACAAAATACGACAAGCAGCTAAACAACTGAGTAGCCAAGGATAAGGAGAATAAATGAACCCTAAAATTACATTAGACAGCCAGCCGTATGATGACTTTAATTACTATGTGCCAAGAGAAATTGTAGATGCTCCTCTTTACAAAAAATTAAGTAAAAAAGCTGTATTTGCTTATACTTATATCAGAGGTATTTTCGTGGAGCACCTGCTGAAGATTAGTAATGGTGACACCAAAAATTTCTTAGATGAATACCTTCTTAATCTAAAAACTGGCGGAGAACATTTTATCATTCGTGAAGATGAAGAATTGTCTATCAGTCTCCATTTTTCTATTCCTGAAGTGATAGAAGTAAAAAACGAACTAAAAAAGTATGGACTGATAAAAGAGGTATTGCGTGGATCAGGATTACCTAATTTGATTTACGTCTATGATATTGATAACCGACCAGAAGTCCTACAAATGACTTTTGAAGAAGCGAAATCAAAAGGCTTAGTTTAAGGAGCGTAGATGACTAAAATCCTAAGTATTGATCCATCAAGTAACAGATACAAAAGCAGCACAACAGGGATTGTGCTGCTTGATAATGCTAAATTGATTGATTATTGGGTTGTTAGCTATGGGGTAGAGAATTTTAAAAAATGGTTTTCAAAAGTTGGCCAATCTTTAGATTATGACCAAGTGATTGTTGAAGAGTATGATGTACGAGAAGGTGAGCGCAGACGGGATAATACCACTAAAGAAACAATGGAATGTGTCTTGTCATGTTACCCGAATTGCATCACGCGCAATAATAGTGGTTATAAAACAGATATCCCAGATGAGTTATTAAAACGGCTGAACCTTTGGGAATTTAAAGACAAAAAAAAGAATTCCCACCACCATGACGTGCGAGCAGCTGCAAGACTTGCTTTATTTCATGCTATGAGAGAAAATATTTATGATGTTGTTCAAGATATTGGAAAACGTTCATTAGGAAGTGWAAAGGAGAATTTGAATGTTTAAAGATAGGCTGAATAAAGCCCAGATTTTACAAATCTCTATCGTAACTATAGGAGGATTGGCTCTTTTGACCTTTCTTTATCTAGGTTACAATCAGGGACAAAAAAATAATAAGTTGCAACAGGATATTAACCAGGTTCGTGTGCAGGATAAATTAGAATACAAGGAAAGAATGTCTCCTAAGCAAGTAGAAGAAAAGAAGCAAGCTCTGGAAGCCTACTTAAACAGTTACATGAAAGCAGAAAATCCAACAGATTATAAGGGCTATGGAAATGCAGAGAAAATCCTCAGCACAATTTTTTTCTCTTCTTCATCTAGCTTAACTTCTGCCGATAAACGAAATCCAGACAAAAAGAGAGAGTTCCTATCTCGTTTTTCTTACGAAATTTCAGATATAAGTGGTGATTTTGAAAAGAAAGATAGTGATCAATCTGTGCTCTTTGTTAAAATGAACATTTCTTTCGATGGCAATCCTTTGTTTACTGGCCAGTATTACAGCTTTATTCTGGACAAGGAGAATCGACTGGTAGGAGGAACATTGTATGGAGAATAACAAGATGCGAATAGCAATAGCAGTTGCTATTTCTCTAGCTTTAATTTTCTTGGGAGCAGCTTTCCTCAATAGCAAAACTGTAGAATATAAAAAACTTTCTACTGAGTTAAAAGAAAAGGAGGACTTGGCCAAAAAGAGACTAGGTGAAAATGCAATAACCCAGGCTCGCATTGAGAAAAATGCTGGCGAGTTGAATATCTATCAACTGGAGCAGGATAGCACCCAGCTATTTAATGCTTTGTTTTATTATAACTCATGGAACGACTACTACAATAACTCAATCGGCTTACAAAAATTCCCTCTGTTGCATCAAAATTCTCTAATTGATACCACAGGGTCAAACAGCGGTAGTGGTGAGTCTCCTAAAAGCAGCTATGAAATTACTAACAAGTTTATCAGCAACCAAGATGAGAGCGAAGTTTTTTTAATCAAACAGACCATTATAAACGGCACCAAAACTTTCATCAAGGAATACTACATCAAGACTACAGGCAGTGGAGAATCCTTTAATGTGGCAGAGTTTAAAGTTCTGAAAGAACTCACTAAGTTCTAATATTGTCTTTGTAAGTCAATAAAAATAAGCCCTCTAGGGGCTTTTCTTTTGCTCTCTAACAAGGCTTTTCCCATTTTTTGACGTAAATCTGACAGATTTTAAAAAATGCGATAGACTAAATTTAAGAGTGGTTGTTGACCTTGCGGTAATTTTGTAGTAAAATAATACAAAAATAGGTATGAAGCGGCAAACTTCATACCCACCGAGTAGACAATCCACCTGTGCTACTCAGTCCTAACAATTATACCATAAATAGGCGAATTGTCAAGACTGGRTGCCTCAGTAGGCGTTTACATTTTTGTACCCTTTTTCTTGACATTCTTTACAACCTGAAAAGAAGTTGAGGAAATGGGAAGCCGTTTCCTCTTTTTGATTGAAAAAATGGCTCTTTGTCAACTGTAGTGGGTTGACTAAATCTAACATCGAGAGAGGACAAGATTTGTCTTCTCTTTTTTGATGTTGAGGGCAATGAAAATGCGGGTTCTGAAGTTGTCAAAGTTTCGAAAGCCAAAAGCATTGCGCTTGATGACTTTGATGAGGTTGTTGGTGGCTTCGAGTTTGGCGTTGGAGTAAGGCAGCTCTAGGGCGTTGACAATCTTATCCCTGTCCTTGATAAAGGTCCGAAAGACCGTCTGAAAAAGAGGAAGAGCAGAAGG
>NZ_JAJEPA010000031.1:0-778 GCF_020729725.1 Streptococcus sanguinis
GAAATTTGATAAAAAGAGCTTCGAAAAAATGAGGGTAGGTCTTGGCAAAAATAATAAAATTAAGACCAAGCTGGGTCAGCTGATCACGCGCAGAACCTGTCGCATCAATCTTTTCATTGATTTCCTGATTGAGAAACAGCGAAAGCTGGGTCAAAACGACCTTAAGGTAGCCTTCCTTGCTCTCAAAATGGCGGTAAGGGCTGCCGTGAGTCA
The DNA here is from genome assembly GCF_020729725.1 of Streptococcus sanguinis. Taxonomy (GTDB): domain Bacteria; phylum Bacillota; class Bacilli; order Lactobacillales; family Streptococcaceae; genus Streptococcus; species Streptococcus sanguinis_V. The sequence continues at coordinate 214 of NZ_JAJEPA010000031.1, forward strand.
CACCGCAGGCCTTGGCAACAGTCCTGAGCGAAAGCTGTTCAATTCCATGTTTTCCGATTTCGTCAATCCCTGTTTGGATGAGCTGTTCTTTCAGCTGGGCAGTATTGCGTTTCATGTATCTCCTCCGAAAAGTATACACTGTCTACTTATCTATCTTTAGTATACACTGTCTACTTTTTCTTGTCAACTAATTTGATGTTTTCTTCTAGTCTAAGATGTGGCAGAATTTGCTTTCGGTAAGATAAAATGTTAAAATGATATCAAAATGATAGCGCTTTCTTTTTAGAGCAAATTGCTCATTATAGAGAAGCGCAGAGAAACGGAGGACATCTATGAAGAAAATTATCAACGATCCAACGGCGGTTGTGGACGAGATGCTGGATGGCTTGGCCTATATTCACAGTGATTTGGTTTATCGGGTGGAGGGCTTTGATATCATTGCCCGCAAGAGTGAGAAGACAGGCAAGGTTGGCCTGATTTCTGGYGGTGGCAGTGGYCATGAGCCTTCYCACGCTGGCTTTGTCGGTGAGGGCATGCTGTCGGCTGCTATCTGCGGAGCGGTCTT
>NZ_JAJEPA010000032.1:0-1250 GCF_020729725.1 Streptococcus sanguinis
GATGGTTTTTCTATATTTTGATTTTGAAAAACATAGTTAAGTTCTTTAGTAAAATCATCAGCAAAGGTGTAGGCTATATTATGCGCATTGTCGGTATAATTGCACTTTTTATCTTCCTGTTTTTGCTGGGTTATCATTACCATGATTTTGTCATGGACTCTATTCATAAAGCACAAGCTGCTTATCAAGAACTTGTTCATGGATCAGGAGGAGAGTAATGGCAGCAACAGAAAAAGAAGATTTTATCATTCTTGATGAGTTTATCTTTGTTGATGAATTAAAGCTCTATGATAAGGAAAAACTCAGGATAGGTTTATCTTTGATGAAAAAATGGAGAGAGAAGCATTCTCCCCGAATTGAAGATATCTATTATCGTAGCCTAGAAAATGGCTGCCTAATAGACGTAGATATGATAAAGTGGCTATTGGTATATAGTGGATTATCAGTAGAAGCGATTGCCAGTAAAGTTGAAAAAATTGGCAAGTCCACTCTTTATAAATTAAAAAGAGGGATTGTAGAGCCATTTACCACTGTTGGACAAGCTGCATTAGATGTCTATTCTTTAAGAGTAGATAGAGCAATAGAATTGACCAGCCTAGCTTTTGAAGTTGAAAAGGTGGGAGCCAAGGAGTTTCTGGAAAATGAAGTTGAAAAAGAAAAACTATACGATCCAGAAGACCAAGTAAGAAGATACACAAATGCTTTTTTCCGTCATCATATTACTGAAGAAGACATTCCTACATTTGTCAGTGAAATTGAATCAGAAATTGAAAAAAGGAAGAAATAGGAGAGAGCTGGAAAGGAACGAAAATGTCAAAGAATAAGAAACGAGCAAAAGAGCGCCTGCACTCCGTTCGGCAGGCAAAAAAACAAAATACAACTGCTGTATTACAAGAAGAAAAATTACAATTCAAAGGTCATAAAGCTCTGGCAGTAGCAGTAGGAATTTTTCTCAGTTATACTATTTCTACAATAGGTTTGAAGTTTGTTATGGACTTACGAACTGTTTGGGGAACCTGGGGGATTTTATCTTTCATCATCTTAGCAGGTGGAATAGCAGCCTATATTTTTGCCTTGTTCCATCTTAGCCGATTCTTTATTAAGAAATTAGAACCTATCAGCTACAATTTCTTTAAAAAGCGCCGTCTAAGAAAAATGAAAAAGCAAGAAGCGAAGCAGAAGAAGAAAAGACAAAAAATGCTTAAAAAATTAGGACTTGCTAAGTCTTCAAAATGATTTAGATCAGAATT
>NZ_JAJEPA010000033.1:0-2340 GCF_020729725.1 Streptococcus sanguinis
CGAGCCTCAATCTCTTCGTTTCCTCGGCGACTATAATCATACTGTTGAGAGGTAATCTGACTTGCTTTATTTCTTAGTTCGTTTATCTCTTCCTCTTTGGTTGCCTGGTAATTATTTTCAATTTCTTTGATAGTTGCATGATAATTACTCATAATCGCCTCTAAGTCCGATTCCTTTGATGAGACTAATCTATCAACCAAAATCTCTACTTCATCTTGAAACTGGTCATCTGCTTGTTTCAAGATATCTTCTCGAGCAATTTCTTCAGCTTCTGCCAATCGTTGAATCAAGGACGATTCATACTGACGGATTTCTTCCTTCAGCTTTGGACGATTTTCTTCATGATACTTTTGAGTTTCTATCTCCTTTACTTTTTCTAAATGTTCTTTCAAATTATATTCATATTGATTTTTCAGTTGATTAGCTTGAGCGTCAACTGATTTCTGAATAGATTCACGTTGCTGACGAGCATCTACTTTTACATTCTCCAATGCTAAATAATACTGACTATCTTGATTTTCAGGGTCTGTCTTTCTGAGTAACGCTTCCAACTTTTCTGAAAGAGGTTTGTTAAGAAGCTCATAAATTTGTTGGCGATATTCTTGTTGAGCTTGTTGCAATTTTCTATTTGCATCTGTAAGGCGACTAGAAAGTGAACTTCTCGTCATATCAACAAAAGGTAGCAGGGGATCGTTTTCTTTGTAGTCACTTCCTAATAAGGTAAAGTCTTCTTCTAAAGGAACACAAACTACTGAACGTTCAATATATGTTTTTAAATTCTCTTGAACTAATTCTTCCGCTGTGACTCCCTGCTCCTCATCTTGTTCTGAAGTTAAAGTCTCTTCTCCTTGCTCCTCTTTCTCTATAGATTCAGAAGCAACTTCTTGAACAAGCTCCACATTTTGTTCTTCCTCAGTATCTTCCTCTTTTTCTAAGGCTTCCTCTGATAATATGATTTCATCATCTCTTTTTTGCTTCAGGTCTTCCATTTCTTCCTGTAGTTCTTTTTGGCGACGTTCTAGCTCGTTTGTAAGACTGGTGTAAAGAGTTGCGACACTTCCAAACTCTCCATCTTCAAACACAGTTTCTAAGTCAGGGATTGATGTTGGAGAAACATAGTTCCCATTTCTATCAAACAGTCGCAATCCAAGTTTAAAAGTTTTGAGAATACTTTCTGGTAGATTAGACAATTCCCCAAATGACAATACATCTAATACTGCGTATTCCCTCTGATTTGTTAACTCAGACTGGTCATCATTAATTATTGGTTTCGTTGGAAGCAAGATGGGATTATAATTTTGATTTCCTCTGAATTTCCCACCCTGCACATAATCCTTGTTAAAGTTAGACCAAATTTTATCTAACTTCTTTTCTTTAAAGGGTTCACCCTTGCTATTATGCCAAACTTCTTCCTGTAAAGTCAGAACAAAAAGTGGTTCAACCCCCATATTAAATGCCCAATTATGGGATTGTTCATTAAATTCCATGTTTAGCTCCATTCTTTGATTTATTTAATTCTATTATACCATATTATATCTCTTTTTGAAGCCTTAATTAAAGTATTTTATATGATTTTATATTGTTTTCCTAAATTAAAAAAAGCGGCACTGCCGCTTTTGTTTTTATTTTAATTGACCTGAGATATCATTACCTATAACTGATGCATAAGCAATTAATGCAATGAAAATAACTGGAATAATAAACACACAGATGGTTGCGATAAGATCCTTTCCAGCGCCATTCCAATCCCCAGAACCAACATTTTTCATTGTCCTACTAGCTGGTGCTAGTCCCCGAAACAGTGCTATTGCTGTTAAGCAAGCAACAGCAAACAATTTTAGTCCTGGTGTAAATTTATTGATAGTCTCTACTATGGTTTGCATATTAAACTCCTTATATTCTTTGTTTTCTATATTATACGTTAAAATATCGTCTCAATCAAGCTTTTTTCCTAATCATTTTTGAATATCATTCTCCTCATCTTTCTTTTTCTTTCTGAGTTCGTTAAATATTTCAAATGATTTGGTATTTGATTCCTCTATGATAGGAGATGATAAGTTCCCACCGATTGGTTCTACATACTCGATTGCTTTATCAGATTCTGGGACTGAATCTTCACTCGGTTTTGGTTTCATAATTTCACGAGCGCTTTGATTTCCTTGAGGTGTCGTTTGAACAGGAGCAGCAGCCTCAAAAACATTTGGTCGTTCTAATGTTTTTCCACTACGATTTACTTCTCCTCTTTCACTCTTGGACTCTACATGCCCCTTATGAGGATCCAAATCGCTTGCTTCTGATGGCTTAGAGCCTCCTATTTCTGGATTTTTAGGACTGTTAGGA
>NZ_JAJEPA010000034.1:0-2571 GCF_020729725.1 Streptococcus sanguinis
TTAATATCTGGTGGTTTTTCGTTTCATTCTTTTTGTTCTTCGGTGAAGTAGGTTTAATATTGTTAGTTCTGATTAAACTGAAACAAAGTTTGGAATTTGGAATGAGGAAGAAAAATATAGATAACTTTCTGCCAATCATTATGCCAGCAGAAACTAAGGATGAGGAACGCGTTATATATGAAATTCCTATCCTTTCTGTAGAAGAATTTCTGTCTCACGCCAAAAATAATCCTACTGATTTTATCCAGTATTGTGAAGTAATCATTCTGGAAGACGGTCGTATTGTTAAAGTGCGACCTAGCCACACTATGGTAATTCATAGCATTGTAAGGCAGAGAATGGCTAGTTCTGATTTTGATTTCAAAAGGACTGTCAACCATAATCAGCCTAATAGTGACTTTGACTTCAGTATCACTTTTTATGAAGAAGAACTCTTGTATTACTCAAGGGCTGTGTCTGTTTGGTACGAGGGACAACGTTGTTACAGTTTAAGCAGCTTGACCAAAGAGCAGTTACTAACATTAGAGCGTTTAGCAGACGCTGGACTGATTCAAAAAAACTTGAGCGAGCTGAGTGAACCAGTGCGCAGGAATTTTGAAGAAAGGATTGACTTTGAATAAACAGCTTGATATTCTAGCAGAGCAGAGCAGAGCTATTGCTTGGGGACTGCCTGGAGTTAATGCAAACCATTCCAGATGGTAGTGTTGATATGATTTTGTGCGATTTGCCTTATGGCACTACAAATGCTAAGTGGGATTCTATTATCGAACTAGGGCTTTTGTGGGAGCAGTACAAGAGAATTATCAAGGCCGATGGAGCAATTCTACTATTTGCACAGACACCTTTTGACAAGGTGCTAGGCTGCTCTAATTTGGAGTGGTTGCGCTATGAGATTATCTGGCAAAAGACGCAGCCTACAGGCCATCTTAACGCTAAAAAAATGCCAATGAAAGCTCATGAGAATATCCTTGTTTTCTATGAGGGATTGCCAACATATAACCCCCAGAAAACAACAGGACACCCAAGAAAAACCTCAAAATCAATCAGCAGAAAACAATCTGTAGAGCGCCAAACAGGGAATGTTAAATCAGGTGAAAGTATCTATGGATTCACAACACATTATCATGCTGACTATGATACGACAGAACGCTATCCAATAGACGTGCAAGTGTTTGCTAAGGACACCCAAAAGGAGAAATATCACCCTACCCAAAAGCCAGTAGCTTTGTTGGAATGGCTGATAAAGACCTACACAAACWAAGGAGAAGTAGTTTTGGATAATTGCATGGGCAGCGGATCAACAGGAATTGCGTGTATGAATACAGAAAGAGACTTTATTGGTATTGAAAAGGATGCAAGATACTTTGATATTGCAAAGGATAGAATAAAGAAAGTCAGTCAGAATATGAGTTGTTATATTGCAAATGATTGAAATAATAGCTAGACAAAACTATAAAGCAATGATATAATAATTTTGTTAAGATTGTTGGTTAAGCCAATAAAGTCCGCTCCTTTTGGAGTGGGCTATTTTTTTTACAGAAAAACAAAATATATCTATTGACATACGCATTAAAAAGGCGTATAATGTAATCAAGGTTAAGGCAAGGAGGCTTAACCAATCAACAATCTTAACAGAAAGGACAAGAGGACAACGCTTATGTCAAGGATTCTTGACCGAAGAAAGGTTGTCAAGCGTCTCAAAAAAGAGGGCTGGGAACTTGTTAAAGGAAGAGGGAAAGGAAGCCATGAGGGTTTCCAGAAAGGCGATAAATTCTTTCCCTTTCCTCAAGACGGAAAAACAGTTAGAAAAGGGACGCTAGGCAACATTGAACGGATAACGGGGATAAAGTTTTAATCCCCGCCCCTTTAGGGGGTAAGCGTTGGAGAAAGGATAGGCAATGAGTGAAAAACTCTATTACCCAGCAAGGGTAACAAATGATGAAGACGGAGCTTTTATCGTCCAGTTTGATGACTTTAAAGGTGAGTGTTTCACTGATGGGAGCACAATGGCAGAAGCAATGAAAAATGCTCGTGATGCCTTAGAAGTAACCATTTTCAATTATATTCGTATGGGCAAGAAAATTCCTAAACCATACACAGCCGAATTACAAGAAGAGGGGAAAGTAGTTGAAATTGGAGTATGGCTATCCCCAATCTTTGAAGAGGCAAAGAAAAAAATGGTGAAGAAAAACTGCACTATTCCCTCTTACCTGGACGAACTTGCAAGACAAGAGGGAGTAAATTTCTCTGAAGCACTACGTTTTGGGGTGAAGCATTTTTTGGGAATGAATGATGAAGATGTCACCATTCCCTCTTACTTGCTAGAAGATAAGGGGTAGTAAAAGTATGAATGTCCAAGAACTGAAACAGGAAATCCAGAAGAAATGCTATGAAGTTACTTTTGGAGATGATGACAATGTCTATATGACACGTCGAGCTGTTCTAAACTTAGTTGATAGTTTGGAAGAGGTGAAAAAGCCAGTGGTTCCTGATTATGTTATTTCTTGGTATGAGGCAAACAAGGATAATCTTGAAAAAGCTCTTCAAGAAGAAATTTCTAAGGCTAACAAT
>NZ_JAJEPA010000035.1:0-1737 GCF_020729725.1 Streptococcus sanguinis
TACCTTTTCTAGTCATAATCATATTTGTTTGTGTTTTTTTAGGTTATGTTTTATCAAAAATTTCACCGGGGTTTGAACCAAGTGGGTTTGCTTTTAAAGCTGTTGTATTGTTTGTAATTGCGCTCATTATTTGGGGCGGTTCTATTGTCTTACAAGTAGATAGCCTAAAGTCAGAGGTTGCGACTTTATCTAAATATAAAAAAGATAATGAACCTTATTTAAAATTTCTTAACCAGCATTTAGTTCAACTTGAAAAGAAAAGTGTGACTAGTTTGAAAAGCGAACAAGAGACAATTTATGGTTTTTTGTGGTCAAGTTCTGATACAAAGACCTTGGCTTACATCGATAGTCAAGATAGCATTGAAGCTGTCACAATTACATCTAAAGACATCCAAGAAACCAATAGAATAACTATGTTCGTTGTCTACAAAGATGCCAACAAGGTTATCTTGAAATCTGAAAGCGGAGAAATTGGCATGAGCGCTGAAGATTATACTTTATTGACAAAATCATAAAACTCCCCCCTGGCGGCTAATTAAGGTATAATAAACAATAGAAATGAGGAAGTGAAATGAAAATTATCAATGATGTCACCTGTTTTGCTATGATTGTAATTGGCTTAATTGCGATGATGTTTAAGCAAATAGAGCTTGCAATCTATGCCAATACCTTGGTAGTGGCCCTTAAAAGTATCCAAATTGCTCAGACTGTTGATTTCCTGAATAAGAAAGTTGATAAAAAGAGAGGCGACGAATGAAAAGGGGTAACGATATGGCATCTAAAGATAAAAGTAAAAAGGATCTGGGAAAGAAGATGGGTGAAAAAAAAATACCTAGCGTTAGCTTACCAAGCCGAGAGGAGCCTAATTTAGTTCCTTCAACTTACACACTGGAGAAGAAGAATAAGGAAAAATTAGCTCGTTTAGCAAGAGCTAACGGTTATGAGAAATCAACGGCTGCATTCCTTAATGATTTGATTGCAAGGATTCAAGAATAGAAATATATGATTTTGAAACATATTTAAAGACTGGCCAAGAAAAATGTTCAGTCTTTTTAAGTACCCTTATATCGGAGTTGTTAAAAATTTTTAATATTTTTTCTAAAAACTATTGACAAATTATATCTTAAAGTATATAATAAATACAGTAAGATAACAAAAGGAGAAATAGTATGGCAACAGAAAAAATTATAGTGGCTGTCGGTATGGAGTTTACATTGGTAGATAAAACCAAAGTAAAACATATCTCTTTAAAAGGCAATAGGGAGCGAATCGAGTTTCAGGATATGAATTATCCAATTTTCAAAGGTTCGACATTTGCAGATAGCAAAAAAGTAGATGAATTGTTAGACAGTGGGGAAGTTGAAATTTTTAAGTTAAAAGACTACCCCACTTGGCCAAGCACTGTTGAAATTGGAGAATAAATATGACGGAAAACACAAAAAATGGAATGACTATTGATAGATTAGTCATTCCAGCCTTAAAGGGCGAAGCAAGATGGTTTCCAGTAGTAACCGATGAAACTGTTCCAGTTATTGACAGCTTTTTGGAAGAGCATGATTTTGGGCTTTTTGAAAGTTGGGTTGGCTTTAAAGAGGGAGGAATGAGTTTTGAAAGTCTTGACTTCATAAGAGAACTTTTAATTGTAGGGACTGAACCAATTTGGACTTTAAATGATGGTTCGGTTATAGAATTTGTAGAAGTTACTGGTGAAAATTATTATATGTGAGTAACATAGAG
>NZ_JAJEPA010000036.1:0-860 GCF_020729725.1 Streptococcus sanguinis
ATGCACATAAAAGCTAGCATGAGAGAGTTTACTAAAGGAGAGCTTTTGATTCTTGAACCAGTTGAGGTAACAAAACGATAAAATAACTAGCTTTATCTTTATAGAATAAAAAAACTGGTTTCTTTATAAGAAACCAGTTTTTTTATTCACACTCATACACACTACCCGTCAGCGGGTCAATGACTTCTGCCAGCTTAAAGTGTCCCTGCTCATATTGGTAATGGCAGATGGCGCAGTTGCCAAAGCGCACCTTAGGATCCAGAGCTTGGGCTGCAATCTTGAGATAGAAGGCCCACATGGCACCGCCGTGGCTAACAGCTAAGACTGGCTCTGCTCCTGCCTGCTCCATGACCTCAGTCAGAGTGACCAGCATGCGTTCACCGACTTGGTCCACTCCTTCTCCACCATAAGGAACAAAAAGGTCTTCAAAAGAGGTGGCTCCTGGTCGAAATTTCGGCTGCAGGCGTTCGGGCTGAGCCTCAAAAAGGCCAAAGTTCCATTCTTTAATGCCTTTAAGGCGAGTATAGTCGGTCCGACCAGAGACAAGTTCCAGAGTATCAGAAGCCCGCTCCTGGGTGGAGGAGTAGAGCTGACCAAAACGAATGCCCCGCCCTTGCAAATAAGCTCCTGCCTGCCGGGCTTGATCCTGCCCCAGTTCTGTCAAAGGAGAGTCGCAAGCTCCCTGTACCAAGGCCTCTTGATTGAAAAAAGTCTGACCGTGTCGCATCAAGTATAAATCTTTCATTTTCCCTCCCAATTGCTAAAATCATGACCGATGGCCTCTTCTAGATAGAATTGGTCATGTTCAAAAGTAAACTTCAAAATCCCGCAGTTGGTCATGTGACCTAAATCATCCAGAC
>NZ_JAJEPA010000037.1:0-841 GCF_020729725.1 Streptococcus sanguinis
TATAACCGTATAGCTCCCGAATGGTTTCCAAGGAAACCTTGGACTGGTGAGCCTGCTCAAAGTCTTTCTCATAGAAATTGAGCAGGACCGCTGACTGTCTGGAGCCAAAATAGACTGAGCAGCCATCTGCCTGATTCTGGGTTTCCCCATCAATAAACTTGAAAGAGCGCATTTTGGACTGAATCAAGCCCCGCTCTTTTTTCTCTTTTAGTTGGTATAAGTTATAGTTTCCCTCCTCCTTGTTATAACCCTCATCCAGTGAAACATCTAGCCGGGTAATCTTGAGAAAATCCGCCGCCTCCTCTGGGGCCTTGGTTTTCCTTTTAGCATAAGCCAAGGCTGCCTCTAAAACCTCCTGCCAGGTCCGGCCGTTCTGCTCGTTTTCTAAGTACCATTCAAATTCTCTGCACCCCCGACCAGTCATCTCAACCAGCGTCCCCATCTCGCTATCTTTCTCTGAATGGTAGACATTGATAAAATTGAAATTCTCAAGAGCGCTATAGCCATAGCGGCCAAAGTCATGCTGGATAAAGGGTTTCTTCTTGAGGCCAAAGACCTCATCTATCACCCCCAGCCAGTCCAAGGTCCGAAAGCGGAAGCGGATATAGTCAATCCGTCCCGTCAAGCGGACACTGGTTTCTTTATTCAGTGCCAGCAGTTCCTGCAAGGGCAGACCCACCTTTTTAAAAGGCACCGTGTCTTTTCCCAAGTAGCGGTTATAGGTCGCCGGYGAAACCGTCAAGAGCTTACTAAACTCTTTCTTGGAAAAACCCAAGTAGAGCCGCAGCCGCTCCATATCCTTTGTTTCAATCTCTTTCATACAGCATAGATTCACCTTCCT
>NZ_JAJEPA010000038.1:0-758 GCF_020729725.1 Streptococcus sanguinis
CTTTAAGAACATTCTTTTCCTTTACCTTTATTTTCATTACAGCAGCTTTTGCCTTTAGGTTAATGAGGAATATTTCCCAAAGAGGAGTAAATAGCAGAGCTGTTTTGGAGCCGAGTCAGAAATGGTTCGATCGCATATTACCTGTATTCGTCATTTTGCCACTTTGCTCTTTGGCAACGGGTTATTTGATTAGAGACTTCCTAACGACCTTAGACACTGTTAAATATAATGGTGGCGTGGCAGACGAGTATTTGATTAATGATCGCTATTGGGTCGCAAACAGCAATTTGTCACCAACTGGCGGAGGTCAAGGACAGAGTCCGTATGCAACATCTGAAACAGACTATGTGGATAGTAGATATGCACCATACACACCTCTTGGGAAAGCTACAATCAAAAACATTAATCGAAACGGATATGCTTATGCAAAGCTAAAAAACCCTTCAGATAACTTTACTACAATCAATGGTGATGCAGTTGCTTTTGACCAAGGTGTTTCATTGAATTTGATTAGTGACTGGATGGCAAATGCGAATTTCAATGTAAATACTTACGCTGGGGATATTAAAGTAGCTGGTGACGAAAAAGCTTCTAATCCTTTAGGACAGTCTGTAGCGATTATGAACGCTCCAGAAGTAAAAAAGGTTAATAAGAAAAATGGTAAATTTGAAAAAAGCACAGAAAAGGCTAATATCCGAAATTTAGCTGATTATACCTGGAGTATTGCGCAAAGTCCAGATGATGTGCAAGCTGATTCG
>NZ_JAJEPA010000039.1:0-2118 GCF_020729725.1 Streptococcus sanguinis
TATGGGGTTAGTAGAAAAATATATGACTTTAGATTTGAATATGCTCGTACATTTCAAGTCATCATATAGCTGGTATCTGTATTCTTACTTGAAATCTAAATATCAAAAAAATGTTCATTTAAAAACCAATCGAATTTCTGTAGAGGAACTGAAAAAAGTCCTTAAATGTGATGATGTTGCCAGCTATCAATCTTTTAAATACTTCAGATTTCATGTCTTAGAGTTAGTAAAAAAAGAAATCAATGATTATACGGAGTTAAACATTGAGTATCTCCCGATAAAAAAAGGACGGAACATTTCAGAAATTGAATTTAGATGGACAATTCAACCCACTACCTATAGTGCAACTATAGCACAAAAAGAATATATAAACGTTCTAAAAAAAGAGTTGTTTTCAAGAAATGAATTTTTTGAAAAAGAAAAGGATTTTGCTGAATATCTCACTAAGATTGAACTAAATGGTTTGACAAAAGATAATGCAAAAGCTATCATTCAAAAAGCAAAAGATATTATCACTAAATTATCTGGATCAAAACCAAAAGCATTGGATTTAGATAACGAGCAGACTGTTGAAAAAATCAGGATAGGTGTTCAGGATAAGCTGAGAGAGACATTTTCAGCTACAGCAGCAGAGTTTTTTGGGGGTAACTTCTTTGACAAAGGACTCGAAAAGGCAAAAGAGAATATGGAGCATAAAGATAGCATTCAAAGTGTGGTTATCTACATAACAAAGGCGATCAAAACAATGATTTATGAAGAACAAAAAGAATAGGGCATCTGCTCTATTCTTTTTTGACAAAAACAAGGCAGCAATTCTGGTTCTAGGATAAAATAATTATAGAGGGAATGACCAGGACAAGATAGACTTAGCAAAGCCTATCAGCCTCTATAGTGGATAAGAGGGTTCAGGAAAAACCTTTGGGAGCTTTTACCTTAGCGGTTTAAAATATATCAAACAGTCTCAAATTTGGGACTGTTTTTATTAAAAACTTTTAACAAAACTATTGACTTTTTATAGAGTGTATCATATAATATAGTTATCAAATAAAGAAATGGTGGTAGTAATCATGACCTATTTAGACAAAATGGATATTGCCTTGGTTGAGGTGATAAAAGAATATTTGAAGTCTTTAGGAGTAGATATCTTCGAGCTTGAAGAAATTGATATTACTACTAATTATACAGCTGGAACGGTAATTGAATGTGCCTGGGTGCAAATTCAAGAGATTGAATTTTTTGTTTCAGAAGCCACTGTATATAACGAAGAAAAAAGCTTCTCGTTAGGCTCATTTGGAACAGGTGAATGGGTTTATGAGGAGTTAGCTGCAATCAATATTGGACGGCAGCAATATATTGTATTCAAAGAAAAAAAGGAGAAGTAAAATGAAAGTGATGACAACTATAATGGTGATTTATGGCTTTATGGTAGATGTCCCTGCCTTGCCTATCAGTATCTTGTTAGGAATAATGTTTATCTTATTTGTGACAAGAAAGGAGAAGAAATAGTGTTTGATAAAGACTTCTATCCGACACCAGAGCCACTGATTCAGAAAATGTTAAATAAAATCAATCGGCGGATTCTTGGAGGAGTGAATGGAACTTCAAAATTAAGGATTTTAGAGCCATYGGCTGGGAAAGGTGATATTGTAGATTATCTAAAACAGAAGCAAATGCTTTTAGAAAGAAGAGCATTGGTTGTGGAGGTTGTAGAAAAAAATCTGGAACTCCGTAGTATTCTCATGAATAAGGAGTGTGAACTAGTTGGCGAGGATTTCTTAACCTTTCAAACGTTCACAGAATACGATATGATTTTGGCCAACCCTCCATTTTCCGAGGGGGCAAAGCATCTGCTCAAGATGATCGAGTTAGCCAAGCAGCAATCTTATAAGGAATGTCAGATTGTTTGCTTGCTTAATGCTGAAACCATCAGGAATCCATTCAGTAATGAGCGGAAGCATTTGGGGATCCTTTTGGAAAAGTACCAGGCAGAGATTGAGTTTCTTGAAGGTGCCTTTGAGGGTGCTGAGCGTTCAACTGAGACTGAAGTTGCGCTTGTTTATCTAAAGATTGGCAAAGAAACAAATAAAGTTAGTTACTTTGAGAGTCTTTTTGATAATC
>NZ_JAJEPA010000040.1:0-2452 GCF_020729725.1 Streptococcus sanguinis
AACTTTTATGTAGTAAGTGAGGAAATTAGTTATACGAGTTCAAGTTCTAATATCTCCTTGCCAAGCAACCGCCTTAATAATTTGGCTGTATATACTAAGCTAGATAGAGCTTATCAAGAGGCGGTTGGCTTTTTCAAAGCTACACAGTTGGAAGATTTAGACTTGAATACTCACCAAGTAATGCAACACAACCAAATGGAAATCAGCAAAAAGTTGAAAGACCAAGAAGGGATGGCAGGAATGATTCCTAAAGTTTTAGTGGCAAGGGAAGCGTTTATTAATCATTCTGGAGTGGATTATAACCTTTGGACAAAAGAAACAAGGTCTGTATTGATTCAGATTTTTTCAGATAATATGTGTTTATATTGATAAGAAAGGAAATGATGATTAAAATTTTAGAGCTATTTGGTGGAATCGGCAGCCCTCGGATTGCCTTGCGCAATCTGGGTGTACCGACTAAAGCTATTGATTATGTGGAGATTGACCAAAAGGCAGTCTCCAGTTATAATGCTATGTTTGCAAACGAACTGGCTTATAAAACTCAAACAGTAGTCAATTATGACTTAAAACCAGATATTTTGATACATGGTAGCCCTTGTCAGGATTTCTCAATCGCTGGTCATCAGAAAGGCGCTGATGAGGGGTCTGAAACTCGTTCTAGCTTGATGTGGGAAACAGTAAGAATCATTGAGGAAATGGGTGAATGGCGACCTAAATATGTGATTTGGGAGAATGTAAAAAATGTTCTCTCCAAACACATGAAAAGAAATTTTGACAATTATCTTTCTTACATGGAAACTCTGGGCTACACAAATAATTTTGAAGTTCTGGATGCTCGTGATTTTGGAGTTCCACAAGCCCGTGAACGAGTTTTCACAGTATCAGCTTTAGGGAGTGAAGCTTTTAGTTTTGATAAGCTAGAAAGAAGTAAAATGAAGCCCCTATCTGCTTTACTAGATGATGATTTTATGGATTGTCATATAGTTACTCAGCCATCTGTCTTACAAGGTGTAGGTAAGACGGGAACAGTTAAAAGGGCGACGGTTCTGGACAAGTTTGCCTATACCGTTACCACACGACAAGATAGAACACCAGCTCAAGTAATTGCTTTACCAGATGGTCGTTACCGTTACCTAACAGAAAAAGAATGTTGGCGACTACAGGGCTATTCTGATGAAGATTTTTATAGAGCTATGAAAGTAAATACAGCTCCAAATGGACGAATGAATCGAACATTATATCACCAAGCAGGGAACAGCATCCCTGTTCCAATCTTTGAGAGTTTATTTAAGGAAATTCTCAAGGAATTAGATTTTGATTGGGAGTTGGAAGAGACTTCAGTGTAAAGGAGAAAAAATGACAAATCAGATGAAAGAAATCAAGAAAGACATTACAGCTTTTTTGAAAAAGAGCGGGCATACTTCCTACTCTATGGAAAAAAGGACAGGCATAAACAGGGGGATGCTCATTAAATACATGAGCGAGAACGTAAAAGCAAAAAGCGATATTGGGAATATGACAATAGACCTTGCGGTTAAGTTATACCCTGCTGTTCAAGAATGGTTGAGGAGTGAAGTAAGTAACAACTTTCTCTTTACGGTGCCTGAATACAATCGTGTGTTGCAAGATGAAGAATTGCAGTCTGGATCAGATTATATTTTGACAGATAGTGAGCTAAATATAATCAAGAAAATTCCAGAAGATGCTGATATTGCGACAGAGCTAAAGCTTGATAAAGTGCTTCAGTATCAAGCGGAAAATATATTGGAACTACAGCAGTTGAAAAGTGTTACTACACTTGCCACTCATGGAGAGGACGTTGCAACCTATCATGCAGGTGTTATAGACCTAGAGGAAATGCTTGGGCAGCTAATGACTGCTTTCATTCAAGTAGCCAAAAATGAAAAAGCTAATCCAAAATTGATTAAATTCCTGTTGGATTTTGCTAGTCAAGAACTACTAGAAAAATAACAAGATACCAGATGATTAATTGGCCAGGTCTTTGATCTAGGCTCGAAAATAAAGGAGGTATAAGTAATGACTTGGAATCAATTTAAAATTAGAAATTTGACTGAAGAAGAAAAGAAAGATTTTCCAGAATATACTGAAGCAGTCTGGGAAAAACCAGTACCCAACATTGGCGAAGACATCTTGGTTAGTGATGGGAAGACAATATGGATTGATAATTGGTGTGACGTTGATGATGGAGTAGAGTTAGTAAATGCTCAAAAAACAGAAGGTCTATACTGGATGCCGCTGCCAAAGTTGCCTTAGAGAAAGGAGAAAATAAAATGTTGCCAAAATTCAGAGGAAARTCAATAGCAGATGAAAATAAAGGTGGATGGGTGTACGGTAATCTAATTACTGACCAAACAAGTGCTTATATAACCGATGGCGATATAGCTGCGTATGAAGATTTTATCTCTATTGAAAAATGGTGCTCTATTGATGT
>NZ_JAJEPA010000004.1:0-976 GCF_020729725.1 Streptococcus sanguinis
TCTTTTGGTAATGCCATAAAATTGACAGAGTTTTATGGCAAGCAGGGTATGGAACATTTTGACGAAGTGAAGAATATGTTTTATGACAGCATTCCAAGCCTTATCAAAAAGGACCCAGAAATAGCTGCTCAAAATATCATTAGTCAAGTAGAAATGCTACTTGCTGCTTTGGAAGCAAAAAAAGACGCAGAATTATAACTTGCAGTCATTGTGAATAATCGTGAGTCCTGAAAGGGACGAGGAGGAAGAATGAAAAATAAAGTAAGATTTGAAGGACAGACATATATTGAGTTAACTAAACCTAAGCGCAGCTTAGAAAATTGGGGCGATAACGTTTATAAAAGTCAAGGGATTTTTCCAGATGAGACTCAATCGGTAGAGATCATCTACACATTTACAGATCAAGAGCACAAAATTATGGAACAAACAAATAACCTGGAAGACTTACCATGGAATGATGACCATATTATTGCTATCGTTGAAATTTAAAAGTAAAATCAAGGGGGTATTGCCCCTTTTTATTAAAAAAACTTAAAAACTTTTAATGAAATCCTTGACAAACGTTTCAATATCGCATATAATACAACTAAAGAGTTTCGATAAAGAAACGTTGAAGAAAAGGAGTAAAGATATGGAACTTTTTGAAAGAATTGAAGCGGAAGGTTTGATCGCATTATCAGCGGTCAAACAAGGTGATTCATTAGTATTGGGAGACCGATATGCTAATGTTCAACTTGAAGGCCGGTTGACACGAACTCCATTTGACTATCGTTTGAAGCTAAAAGATAGCTATTTTGGAGAAGAAAAAGAATTGGAAGTTGCCATTGAAGATAGTGACAAGATGTTTCAAGAAATTTTACTTCTTGAAGATGGATTGAATAAGGTACGGGAAGCGATGCGAGATTATCGGCTTGCATTTTGTGAAGAATAAAATAAAGAGGAAATAATGAACTTTTATGTAGTAAGTGAGTAAATT
>NZ_JAJEPA010000041.1:0-1873 GCF_020729725.1 Streptococcus sanguinis
GGAAACACTCCCAGAAACAGGAACTGCTGAGAGTCTTGCAGTATCAGCAGTAGGAGTTCTTACCTTAGTAGGCGGACTGTACTTGAAGAAACGGGCTACAGAAGAATAATAGCAGCTAATAGATACTAATATCAAAGAAAACCTTGTCAATAGACAGGGTTTTTTAAATTTCAAAAAACGTATATACCTATTGACGTATATAGTAATATACGTTATAATAGGGATAAAGAATAAGGAAAGGGGATAGACAATGCAGTTGGATCTTGATAAAATCAAAGCGGCCATAAACAACACTGACTATTCAGCCTATTTGATTGAAAAAGAAAGTGGTGTGTCACGCGCCACTATTTCTAATATTCGCAGCGGAAAACAAGAATTTGGTAGATTAGAAGTGAACACACTAATAAAGCTACAAAAATGGTTGGAAGGTAATGAGCATGAAAAAAACGAAGAAAAAGAAAATAGTCATTAGAGAACCTGACTATACAAAAATTGAAAATAGAGAGTTGATAGAGCAAGCCTTCCGTTTAAAGTCTAGCCCTGAAGTGTTAAAGAAGCTGGAGGCAAACTACAAAGATTTAGCTCTTATTGACAACGTTACAGTCGCAGAGTTGGTGGGTTATGGACTATCAGAACAACGAAGCCAAGAAATTAAAGCGATTATTGAGCTGATGAAACGATTTACCCAGGCAAGCCAAAAAGAAGGCTTTCGCATTAAGGGAGCAAATTCTTTTATCAATTATGCTCTGGATAAGTATTTGGTCGAAAGAGAGTATCGGACAGTTGCTTTTTACCTAGATGAAGAGAAACAGATTATTGAAGAGAGAGAAGTTGATTTAAGCTCAGACCGTGTTGTTTCTGGAATTTTAAATCATGCAGTTCGTAATGGATCAGATGGTATTCTTATAGCGACTATTCAAGGAAATAATGATCGAATCGTTCCAACTGATACAGAGCTATATGTCGCTCAAGAGTTGGGCAAGGCTTGTGCCTTATTTCGTTTAAAACTGCTGGACTGGTTGATTATCGGGAAAAGGAAATACTTTTCTTTCAGAGGGGAACAAAGAATTTAACAACCTCATTATATTTGTGAAAATATTATTATATAATGGGTACAAAAAAGGTCGGGAGTATGTTATAATAGTTGTTGCCTTAGCTTAGGTTTGCTCCACTACAAACCAAATCTGAGTTAAGGTAAAAGCTCCCATTGCTCTAAATAGAGTAGTGGTTATATTCTTTGACGGCCGGCCTCTTATTATAGGTCGGCTGGAATTGTTTGACAAGCTAATTAGAAGATGTTAAAATGATGGTGTCGTTTTGGGTGGTATCTTGATGCCGCCTATGACAATTCTCCTTTTGCTTTTGTTATCTTACACTTGAAAGTAAAGAGAATTGAAAAAATCCAGAGGTGAAACTTTGGATTTTTTTGTTTTGTAAATGGTATAAAAGCTTTAAAATAAGGCAAAAATATGGTATAATAGACTATGTAAGATAACAAAAGTAAGGAGAAAATATGGAACAAAAATTACCTATTTTGACAGAAGAAAACTACTATTCTGATACTGAATATATGTCTTCTTCCCGTTTTAAGTCCTATATGGATTGTGAAGCCAAGCAGCTTGCTATTGATAACGGTGCCTGGGAAGAGGAGAGAGATAAAAAAGTCTTTTTGATTGGCAATTATATTCATACGGCTTTTGAGTCCCAAAAAGCTCATGAGGAATATAAAGCAGCGGTCGCAGACAAAATCATGTCTAAACGGGGCGGGTTGTTAAAGGACTATCAAATTGCTGATAAGGTAATCGAATCTTTGGAAGCAGATGCCTACTTCATGAAAATCTATAATGGCGAAAGTGACGAGTCTGTTCAAAAA
>NZ_JAJEPA010000042.1:0-962 GCF_020729725.1 Streptococcus sanguinis
TTAGAAGCTGGTGTAGGGAATGGTTCTAGTTTCTCTAATCAATCAGTGGCCTTGTTATTACAATCTTCTTTTGATACCAGTGGAGCGCATTTCTATGCTTATAATATCGCTCCAACAGGAGTTCAAGGAGGAATGACAAATCTTTCTACTGTAAAAACACAATGGAAAGAAGTGTCTCTTGTAGGGGCTGGCCCGCTTGGACAGTTTGGTTCATGGATGGCTATGGTTGGTAAATACTTTGCAATAACCTGGATGAATCTTGCTATTTTGGTAGCAGCTTCTGAAATTGGTATTTTCACAGGTGTTGCATCTTTTGTTAAAGCAATAATTGAAACTGTGAAGAAAGGAAGTGTAGCAGACTCTTTTGCCACATTTGCTTACTGGTTTGCGATTGTGATAACTGGTTTATTAGTTSCAAGTCTAGGAGGAATCCTGATTGGTGTATTCACTAACTTGGTGACAGCGGTACTTACTCCTTTGTTAAAAGCTTTAGAAGGACTACAATTAGATGGTTTTGCAGGTATTGCAGAGGGTGGATTTTCATTGTTCATTGTATGGCTGCTTGTGAAGCCAAGAAGTCGAGAAGGTGGAAAAGTCGCTAATGCAGCAAGCAAATATACAAAGGGTATGATTGGGAGCGGTTCGCTGATTGAATCTATTCTCGGTTTTCCTTTGGAACAAGCAAAACAAGCTCATGCTCGTATGCTTCTGATGTTCCCTACAGATCGGACAATGGCTTATGCTGGTGTAGGCCGAGGTTATTATTCAGATGATACAGGCTTCCTTCAAAATCCAAATATTAAGGACGAACCAACTTATCCAAACGGCGGCCCTAAAGGTGCAAACCCTCCA
Organism: Streptococcus sanguinis; assembly: GCF_020729725.1. Taxonomy (GTDB): domain Bacteria; phylum Bacillota; class Bacilli; order Lactobacillales; family Streptococcaceae; genus Streptococcus; species Streptococcus sanguinis_V. Next base: position 853 of record NZ_JAJEPA010000042.1, read on the forward strand.
AATGACGATGACGATGATGACGATAACAATCCTAACCAACCTAGTGGTGGTTCTTTAGGAGCGGTTGAAACTAATCAACAAGGGCAATTAATAGATGGAGGAGCAGGAGA
>NZ_JAJEPA010000043.1:0-4796 GCF_020729725.1 Streptococcus sanguinis
GGAGTAAACTGATAAAGACCATAACCACGCGCTGTATAGTTCTGACCATTCTCTGCCTCTACCGCAGTTGCTGCAAATCCTGACTCAGATTGAATGTTCCCCATAACACCAGCAGCTGACGTTCCACTCAATCCATATACTTCCGTCAGAATTTTATAGACTGCTTCAGCAACTTTATATTCTTCCGTCCCCTCAACAAGCCAATTCCCCCCAGCATCACCAAGAGAAGGATCAGACGCACTGCTGCCGCCTGATGATGAACTAGACCCAGAAGAGGAGACTGTATTTCTATTTTTCAGAAGCTCAACATATTCTTCTAAAGACAAGTTTTTCTTATTCATGTAGGCAGCATTTTCTGCTCCTACATAACGGAAATGCCAATCTTCAAAACCAACACCTGTAGAGCCACTCTTATCTGATTCAAAGCGACGAACAAATCCTAACTTCTCTGCCACCTGTTTTAGCTTTTCAGCTTTTTCCTTGGGCATTTCATTCAGACTGTCAACAGTTGAAATATCAAGTGCAAGACCAGTCTGGTGCTCAGAAGCTCCAGGGGGTTGAGAGTATGTCTGGACTTTTTTCTCAGCTTCCTCTTTGCTTAGACCAGTCCCCATTTCTTTTTGGACATAGCTTTCATATAGTTGTTCTTGATAAGCAACACTACGATAACCAGAAATCAAGTGAAAGGACGGGTCAATCTTCTGGGCTTCAGCCAGTAAGTCTTGAACATTTTTTTCTATCCTTTTGTCAACTTGAATATTACCAACTGTTGCTAAATCAGGATTCATTTCTGGTTTTTTATTATCACGATTTACCAGAACTAGTTCCCAACTATCTACCGAACTATTAGGAAGGTCACTCTGCCCCCCTTTTTCATTGGCAGCACAATTATCTCTCTGAGCATCTATGACAGAATAAGGAGCTGCCTGAACAGTTGGTGCCAAGGTGTTTATAGCCATAATCAAGATTATTCCACTGGCAAATGTTCGGATTCCTTTTTTCCACATTATATTCTTTGAATGAGTTTTTATAACAAAATCCTCCACTCTTTTATTATATATCCTATTATATCACTTTAACTACCTTAATAAAAGCATATCAAAGCATTTTGTCTTGTTTTTCTAAAGAAAAAGCGATATAATTATATTACCACACAAAGAATAAAAGGAGCGCAAAAAGGACATGGCAAATTTTTCTAATTCAACCCAATCAAAAGAGATATTCGACCAGACACAAGAACATTTACAAATTTTTAAAGATGCTACAAATGATCTAATCAACAAACTTCACACCTCTATCTACTTTGGGAATACCTTATCAGAGATTGATTTCAATGAGTGTTTAGACTACTTGATGAAAACCAAGGAGGCTTTTGACCAATATTTTGAAGATACTGAAAAGCTTATTTATCTTAGAGCAGAGCGAACAAAAGTAGAAAAGGCAGAAGTTACTGGTGTGCGCGTGCTGGATTTAGAAGAACTTATGAAAGATTTAAGAAAAGAACAATAAAGCAAGATAATATCTTGCTTTTTATTTTATCTCCGAAATATTCAGGATATTACCTTTAATTAAGCCTTTACATAATCTAATTTACTTGATATAATAAAATTGTTTAAATTTCTAAAAGGAGATAAAAGATGGTCTTTCTGCAATCATTCTTTAATAGGTATGTTGTCACTTATCTTGTAGAATACCCACCAGTATTTTTAGTGATTTGGCTTCTGGCTGACCACTATCGAATGCCAATAATCACAAAAATTATACTAGCTTCAAGAAAGAAAATATTTGGCATTATATTGTCAGCTTCCCTAGCTACTTTTGTGCCCTACTTACTAACACAAATCTTTTATTCCCTTTTCCTGAAATTATAGACATCAAAGAATATAACACACAAGGAGTAATACTATGGCTGGATATAATCCAAATAATTTTTTCAAACCCAATAATACACACGTTGGAAAAGCAACTTCTACTTTTGATCCAAGGGTTATCACTAAAACTAAACCCATGACTAAATCTCAAATTGAAAACTATAAACGAGAAGCTAGCCGCGGAACTAGTCTCCAGTCCTCTTTAGCCAATCAAGGTTTATCAAGCAGCATGGGAAAGAGCGATCGTCTCTTTCTACTTCAGAACAAAATTGCAACTAAGAAAATCAAGACTATTGCGGAGGCAGCCTATCATTTACAAGTGACAGAACCTACTGTGATTCGCTACTTAAAAGAACTCAATATCCCATTCAATAAGGAAAAAGGAATTATAAAAACAAGTTAAAAATTAAAAGGCTTCCTAATCAGGTTGCCTTTTTTAATTCATTATACCTATTGATTTTATCCCATGTATCTAGGTATCTATACTCTACTATGTTGATATCTTGGATTTGCCTACTTCCCTTAATTCTCCAAAGTAATTGTCTATAGTCATTGTAACGTCCACTGCCAGGCTCTACTGGATCAAGCGCAACCAAGGTCTTAAAGCGATACTGAAAACGATCTACCCCAACTCCAACAGATGCAGTTGTGGCCAGAAGAATTTTGCAGTCATTATGATTTACTTGGTCATCTCCAGCCCATAAGCCAACATCAGGGTTCTCTTTATTTTGATGGTACAAAGCTGTAATAACCTGTTTGCTGTTTCCTACAATCAGTAACCCATGAGTCGCTCTCTCAATCAAGCCGCCTATAGCTTCCATCAAGGGGCTTTTGAGGTCTTCCTTAACACAAATCTTAGGAAATGAAATTCCAACCACTGCTTGTCTTAAATACCGTCTAAAATGCTCTTCTCCGAACTTGGTTTTAGGCATTACATATTCACCATCCACTTCCACCACATTTAATGCTTCCATATCTTCAATTTTCTTAAGATTCTCTTCTGGTATTCTAATCCAAGGTCTGAACGGCTTTACCTCATAGCCATTATTTTCTTCTGACTGCTCTATCGCCTCTATTTCTTCCCAACGCATAAAATTGCCATTTGAATCCAGTTGACTAATATATGTCTCGTAGTCTCTAAAATCTTTCCAGGTTTCTTTTGTATAAGAATAATCGTCACATTCCATGAGTCCCCAATATTTAGTCCAGCTATTTTTTCTATTAGGATTTGCTTGGTTAAAGAATGTCTTTTCCAAAGGATAAAAGTTCAATCCCTTTTGTCGGATTGGCGTTGCTGAAAGTCCTATAGAGTAGCTTCGTTTGATTTGTTTGTAATTTTTGACAGTTTTATCACTACACATGTTTTGCCACTCATCAACAATCATGACATCAAAAGTCAACTCTTGCTCTATTTGCTTTATCTCATCAAATAGTTTGCAATATTGAGCATTCTTTTTATAAAGCTTTCTATCTTTAATCTTTCTTTTCAACTCTTTTTGCTCTGTTTTTAATTCGCTCAATCTTTCACATATAGAGTTCAACTTTTTGTCTGTCATATAGGTACAAGAGAAAGCATCTTCATATCCCAATTCTTTTGCCTGCTTCTGCCAACCATTCAAAATTACTGTTAGATTATTTAATACTAAGACTTTTTTAGCTTTCTTATGCTTACAAATAGCCAAACCAGCTAGGGTTTTCCCTTTCCCACCAAGAGCTTCCAGAAATATTCCGTCTATACTTCTGTCACTTCTTTCTATCGCTTTTTTTTGCCACTCTCTCAGTAATAGTTGTTTTCCCATTTTTTCTCCATTATTCACTAAAGGCCAGACATCACTCTGGCCATTTTTTATTGTAAGTACCTTATGTTTCTAAGCAACTCTCTAGCTTCTTGTTGATCCAACATCTGAACAGAATAAACCAGCCCTCTACGACAATAGTCATAGTATAAACCTAAATAGTCATCTAGCAACTTTTTATTGGGAGCACTGATGTAGTTATACTGCACAATCGTTAGCATACTTCCCTCAACTTGAGCTTCAAGAGGCATATTTTGCAGTTTGCACATTTCTTTTGTAGAGCTTCTCTTTGCCTGTCGAATCCGCTTATTATTTTCTCGAATTTGATGCTTGGCACTTTGTGGCTCTACAGTTGATATTGGTAACTCAAGTACACCTCTTAATCGCTCTCTTTGCCAAGCTGTTGAAATATCCAACAAGGAATTGACATCTTTTTTGAAAGAAAGTGGTGATACAAATCCCTCTATTCTACCGACGCGAGCCACTCTGCCATCTTTTTCCCAAATATAGCCATCAGCATCTACCTGCCCATCTCCTGTTTCACGAACAGGCTCTTCTTTCCCATTCTTAATTGCTTTTTCTCGCTTTTTGAAACGGGAAATGGTACGAGCTTTGCTAAATAGGGAGCCATAAGAAGCATCTGTCATGGTCATAAATAACAAACATGCACATGCCGTTAAATAAAGAATAAAAATAGGAATTCCTAAATACAAGGCGCGAGTTGGATTGCTCATCATGTAATAAATAACTGCAAAAAAACCCAGTAGTCCAAAAGCAATGAGATATATCATTCGAAGGGAGTTTATTTCATAGGTTCGCCCAACATACTTTTCTAACCACTCCCAACGACTGGCTACATCACCACGTTTTTTATTTAGATTATACCGAATACCAAACTCTTCTTTTCTTTTCGTACTACTCATTCTTACCTCCGTCTATTCGCTACCAAAGCTGAAAGTGCGTTCTTGATCGCCCTCTTTAACAACAACTACTCCGCCATCACCTTTTTTATTAAGACTCTGAATCTTCCCATAAGAAACTTGTCCATTACCAGTATCAACAGGAATATATTCTCCTACACGATACTTTTGATTTGCTTTTGACTGTAGTTCTTTATTTTCCGATTGCA
>NZ_JAJEPA010000005.1:0-957134 GCF_020729725.1 Streptococcus sanguinis
CACAAACGGGTAAACCAAACTTTGTCGGTGGCGACCCGAATGTACCACTGGATAATGATACTCCAGCGACTTTCGATGATGGAAGCAAACGCAAGGAAGTTCCAAATGTCGGTACCTTTGAAGTAGCACCAGATGGTTCTGTTACTTTCACACCGGACAAGCAATTTGTTGGGACACCAGACCCAGTTGTTGTTAAGCGAGTAGATAAGAATGGTACCCCAGTGACGGCTAAGTACACGCCTACTGTTGAGAAAGTGACCCCAATAGGAACTACCGCAACTAGCACCGGTCCACAAGGCCTTCCTCAAACTGGCACCCCGACCTTTGCGGGCGGTGAACTACTTGTTCCAATTGATGAAACCGTTGAACCAAGCTTTGAAGATGGCAGCAAGGAAAAGACCATTCCAGGCCAGGGAACGTACACCATCACTCCAAATGGTGCAGTGACCTTTACTCCAGACAAGCAGTTTGTAGGCAAACCTGATCCAATCACTGTGAAACGTGTCGATAAGAATGGCACACCAGTGACTGCGACCTACAGTCCAGAGTTCACCAAGGTAACTCCAACAGGTGCTGGAGCCAAGACAGAAGGTCTGCAAGGTCAAATTCAAGAAGGACAAGTCACCTTCACTCCAGGCCATGATTCAGTTCCATTCCCGGCTGGTTCGACTCCGTTATTTGACAATGGTTCTTCTGTCAAAGAAGTACCGAATGTCGGTAAGTTCGAAGTGGATGCAGATGGCAAGGTCACCTTCACTCCAGACAAACAATTCAAGGGTGAAACACCAGAACTTGAATTGACTCGTGTGGATGCCAATGGAACACCTGTTACAGTCAAGTACCAAGCGGTGGTGAAAGAGGTAACTCCAACAGGCACCACCGTGACGAGCACTGGCCCACAAGGTCTTCCGCAAACAGGGACTCCAACTTTCAAAGGTGCGGACCCACTAGTTCCGATTGATGAGACTGTTGAGCCAACCTTTGCAGATGGAAGCAAGCAGAAGACCATTCCAGGTCAAGGAACTTATACTATCACTCCGAATGGCATTGTGACCTTCACGCCAGAGAAGCAATTCGTAGGCAAGCCAGATCCAATCTCTGTGAAACGAGTAGATAAGAATGGTACACCAGTGACTGCGACCTACAGTCCAGAGTTCACCAAGGTAACTCCGATAGGTACTGGCACCAAGACAGAAGGTCTGCAAGGTCAGGTTCAAAAAGGTCAAGTGACTTTCACGCCAGGACATAAATTAGTTCCATTCCCAGCAGGTTCGACTCCACTCTTTGGTAACGGAAAGAATATTAAAGAAGTACCAAATGTTGGTAAGTTCGAAGTGGATGCGGATAACAAGGTGACCTTCACCCCAATAAAACAATTCAAGGGCGAAACATCAGAACAGGGATTAATTCGTTTAGACGCTAACGGAACTCATGTTATTGTCAAATATCAAGCAATAGTGAAAGCAGTAGTCCCAACTGGTAAAGATGCGACCTCTACGAATATCAAAGGCCATGTTCAAACTGGCACCCCTGTATTTGAAGCAGGTGATCCACTGGTGCCAATTGATGAAACGATTGCGCCAACCTTTGAAGACGGAAGTAAGGAAAAGACCATTCCAGGTCAGGGAACTTATACTATCGCACCAGATGGTACAGTGACCTTCACTCCAGAAGCTGATTTCCTTGGTCAAGGAAGCGGTGTGACCCTTGTCCGTCGTGATAAGAATGGCAGCTCAGTGACGGCTCGCTATATTCCGACCGTAGTTGAACCATCAACTAGCAAGGACAGTGTATCTAGCGGTCGCAAGGGTCAAGCTCAAACAGGCACGCCTACCTTTGAAGGGGCGATTGACCAGGCAGTAGCACCGACCTTTGCGGATGGCAGCACCGAAATGGTTGTCCCAGGAGAAGGAACTTATCGGTTCAATATGCTGGGAGCAGTAACCTTTGTACCAGAAGCTGATTTTGTCGGAACTGCTCGCGGAGTCGTCGTGAAACGTCTCGATATTTATGGCAATGCCGTGACGGCTACCTATACCCCGACTGTTTTGGGAAGCACTGATACAGAAGATACCAGCAGCACGGGTCTCAAAGGCCAGCCTCAGACCGGCAAGCCTATCTTTGAAGGAGACGTGGATCCAACCGTTCCGCCAACTTTCGAGGATGGCAGCACCGAAAAGGTTGTTCCAGGTCAAGGTAGCTACACGATTGCGCCAGATGGCACTGTGACCTTTGTACCGGAAGCGGGCTTTGTCGGTCAAGCTGATGGCGTGACAGTGATTCGAAAAGACCGCAATGGTCAGACGATTTCAGCAGTCTATGTTCCGACTGTGACAGAAGCTCCTGTTCAGCCAGAGCGGACGATTACGCCTGCACCACCGTCTCTTTCTAAGAGTGAGGGTGCAAAATCCCTTCCTAAGACTGGTACAGAAGAAACCTCATACTTAGCTGCAAGCTTACTTGCGGGAGTATCAGGTTTGGGACTGATTGGATTAGAGAAGAGAAAGAAAAAGTCTGAAGACTAAAATTTAAGAATTTAGGTTTCAGATACTAAATTAAAAGAGGAAAGATTCGTTTGTGGATCTTTCCTTTTTTAAAAATAGACCATTTTTAAAAAAGTGTCTATTTATAAATAAAAATTCCATAATTATAGTTATATATATAGCTAAGTAAAAAGGAATAGTGTATAATAAAGCCGTTGGAATTAAATGATTATTTAGGAGATTATTATGGGAAAAGATTTGTTTAATCCACACCTGCGTAAGTTTTCGATTCGAAAACTAAACGTTGGTGTTTGTTCTGTGCTCTTATCGACCTTGCTTCTTTTGGGAGCAGCTGCGCAGGTTAGCGCTGATGAGACTGTTTCTTCTGGGACTCAAAACGAGGTTTCTGAAATAGGTATAGCTGATTCCTCAGTAAATACTGCAGAGCTGCTAAATTCACCAGCTGAGGAAAGTAATCCTGCCACTATTTCAGCTCAGGTAGAAGATGCATCTGCTGTATCAACAGCAAGGCCTGATTCAGATGGCAAGTCAACAAGTGAGCAGCCGGCGGCAGAAACTGCCTCTTCACAAGCAGGTGTTCCCACAGAAGTTAAGTCTGAGGAGACTACCCAACCAGCTCCTGCTCAACCAGCAGCAGTCGCAGAGACTGCTCAGCCTAGTCGCTCTCGTCGCGTAAGACGGGATGCGGCACCTACTGGTCTGCGAGATGGTGACCCTAACAACACAATTGAAAAGCCTACTTTGGCTGACTCTGAAAAAAAGAACCCTACGGAGTTGATGAAGCAGATTAACTGGCTGGATCTTGGTGATAAAAGTGCCATCAGCAACTTAGATACGGACGATTCCTTTAAAGTTGGTACTGTTTATGAAAAAGAAATTTCACCAGGCTATCGTATCAAACTGACAGTGACGGAATTAAAACCCTTCCACTCAACAGAGATTTATCGTGACCGCGTCAAGGGTACTGCGTATGAAAACAGCTATGATCCAAATGCGAAAAATACTTGGTTTAAATATGTAAAAGAAGAATTTCAAAAACAAGAAGTCGAGGGAGATTCAGCTAGACCGAAAATTATAGGAGCGGAACAGAATCAATGGACAGCCGTCCGAGACCAAGGGATTAACACCAATGGTCGAAAGACTCAATTACTAGTCCCTAAAAATGGTGCTAGCTATGGAATAAAATTCAAGGTAGAAGCGACTTACCTTGGGAAACCTGTAAAAGCAACAGTTATCATGTCAGATGGAGAAGAGGCCAACCCAGGGGAGTATGCTATCTTCACGACCAATGGCCAAGGTTGGGAACACTTGGCAGAATGGAAACGCGTTCGGCCAGATGGTCGGGAAATTACCGAAACTTATGCACCGATGAACCCTAACAGATATGGTCAATACATAGGGGATGATGCGACTGTACCTGTAATCGACTGGACTGCTTTTACTAATCCAGATCAAAAAACAGGAGGCTTGGGCTCTCAGGTCTTTGGTCCTAATACTTCTAAAGATCACACTGTTCCGATTGTGATGACACGTGGCGCTTCAGAAGTTGGGATTTATATTGCTTCTTCTGGTCAGCAAGCTGCTATGATTGGTTTTATGGTAGTAGATGAGGGAGATGCACCAGCTTCTTATGGAAATGCTGTTCATGCTATTTCTGGTTATGATGCCAATACAGGTGCAAGAACTCCTCAGCCATTCTTGGGTCGGGTTGAAGCTGATATTGATACTACTTCGGGTAATGACTGGATGCATGATGAAAATACTGATCACGCAGACGAAGGGGTTGATCAGCTCTTGCCTTCAGATTTGACTGGTAAGACAAATAACCTTTTCCGAGTTAATCGTCTTCAAAATGGTGACTACTCAGTTCGTCTCCAAGCCTCTGCCAATGGCAATAGCAAGGCCTATGTCCGTGCTTGGATTGATTTCAATCAAAATGGCGTTTTTGATGAAAATGAGGCCAGCGAATTTACTGAAGTAACAACGGCTGGTGACTATACTGTTAATTTTAAGAATAATCCAGCGATGACCAATCCTGAAGTTAGCAAGCTGGGAATGCGGGTCCGTATTGCCCTGAATAAGGGAGATATTGAAAAACCTACGGGAACAGCCTTTAGTGGGGAAGTTGAAGACTTAGAAGTCATCTTGACCTATCCACCGAAGGGAGAAAAGAAGGAAAGTACGGGAATAATCGGCCAGCGTCAGAAAGCTACTCTTCAGTTTACACCTCAAGGTATTGATCAAAAAGATGAAAGCAAGAAAGCAGCTATTGATACAACTGTAGCACCTCTTGTTTTGGATAATGCTGGCAATACATTAACAGCAGATGGCGACGGTTGGTACAGTACTCCTGAAGGACGATATAAAGTAACAGCCAAGGGTGCAAATGTGGATGTGATATTTGAACCTAGCACTGGCTTTATCGGTACTACTCAAGGAATTAATATCCGCCGTGTTGATACTAATGGTGCAAGTACAGATTGGATTGCGAAGAATAATGGAGAACCTGTTATCAACGATAAGTTGAATAATATGGATGCCCGCTATATTCCGACTGTTTTGAATTTCACGGAACATCGTTCGACGGAAGCACAAGGTTTGCCTCAAGTGCAAGATATTGTCTTTAATGATGGCAATCCTGCTAAGACACCTGCTCAACCATCTGCAACGAATCCTGTCTTTTTCTTGGATGCTGATGGTAATCGTATTGTTGGCACAAGTACGAAGGCAACCTCGCAAGGCCAAGAAGTGGGAACCTTTGAGTTAGATCCAGCTACTGGGCGTGTGACCTTCACTCCGAATAAGTCATTTGTGGGGACAGTTGACCCTGTTAACCTACAATTGCATGATGCCGATGGAACAGAGCACCGTGCAACCTATCAACCAACAGTAACGCGTGTTGTTCCAACAGCGCAAGGAGCAAGCTCTGAAGGTATTCAAGGTGCTGAACAATCTGGTAATTTGATTTTTGTGCCAGGTGATAATCGTGTGCCAATTAATGAGACGGTCGCTCCAACTTTTGATAACGGTCAAACAACTAAGGTTGTTCCGAATGTCGGAACTTATATGGTTGATAACGCAGGTCGTGTAACCTTCCAACCAGTTCCTAGTTACACTGGCCGTCCAAGCGCTGAATCCGTTAAACGTGTTGATATGAACGGGACTGAAGTAACCGCTGCTTATCAAGCTGAAGTTAAGGCCGCAACTCCAACAGGTCAAGATACACAGACTGTTGGGCTTCAAGGACAACTTCAAACTAGCCAGCTTAACTTTACTCCAGGTCAAGCAACTGTTAATAACCAAACACAAACAGTCCCATTAAACCCAGCAGGACCACAATTCGTTGTGGATGGGCAGGTTCAACAGGGTAATACCTTGGCAGTTAGCGACGCAAGTGGCAAGCTACAAGGAATTTACACTGTTCAAGCTAATGGAGATATTAGCTTCCAACCTGCTCCTGATTTTTACGGAACGCCTACTCCTGCACATCTTCGTGTAAGGGATAAGAATGGTTCTACAGCAGAAGCGGTTTACCAACCTACAGTGACTCAAGTAATGCCAACTAGCACCGATGCGACTAGCACAGGTCCTCAAGGTATCCCACAAACAGGTACGCCTACTTTCACTCCTGGCGACACAGCTGTTCCAATTGACATGGATTCTCCAATGACTTTCGAAGATGGTCAGCCTAAGAAGACTGTTCAGGGAGTGGGGGTATACACTATTAACTCAGATGGTTCTATCACCTTTACTCCTGAGAAACAGTATGTTGGGACACCAACACCAGTCACAGTAAAACGTGTGGATAAGAATGGCACGGAAGTGACAGCTACCTACACTCCAACCGTTACTAAGGTTACACCGGTAGGTACTAATGCGACTAGCACTGGCCCCCAAGGTCTTCCTCAAACTGGTACCCCAACCTTCACAGGCGGTGACCCACTAGTTCCGATTGATGAAACAGTAGAGCCTATCTTCGCAGATGGTAATAAGGAAAAAGTGATTCTAGGTCAAGGCACTTACACCATTGCTCCAGCTGGGGCAGTGACCTTTACGCCAGACAAGCAGTTTGTAGGCAAACCTGACCCAATCACTGTAAAACGTGTTGATAAGAACGGTACGCCTGTAACTGCAACCTACAGTCCAGAGTTTACGAAAGTGGTTCCTACAGGTACCAATGCAACGAGCACAGGTCCTCAAGGTGTTCCACAAACCGGCACGCCAACCTTTGCGAGTGGTAATCCACTGGTTCCAATCGATGAAACCGTTGCACCAAGCTTCGAAGATGGAAGCAAGAAGAAGACTATTCCAGGTCAGGGAACTTATACCATTACTCCGGATGGCGTAGTGACCTTCACGCCAGAGAAGCAATTTGTTGGGACACCGGATCCAGTAACAGTTAAGCGAGTGGACAAGAACGGCACACCAGTGACTGCGACTTACAGTCCAGAGTTTACTAAGGTTACGCCAACCAGCACCAATGCAACAAGCACCGGTCCTCAAGGTGTCCCTCAAACTGGCACACCGACCTTCGCAGGCGGCGATCCACTGGTTCCAATTGATGGCTCAGTAGAGCCAACTTTCGAAGATGGAAGTAAGGAGAAGAAGATTCCAGGCCAGGGCACTTACACCATCACTCCAGATGGCGCAGTGACTTTCACGCCAGACAAGCAGTTTGTAGGTAAGCCAGATTCAGTAATTGTGAAACGTGTTGACAAGAACGGCACACCAGTGACAGCGACCTACAGTCCAGAGTTTACGAAAGTGATTCCTACAGGAACTGGTGAGAAGACAGAAGGCCTGCAGGGTCAGGTTCAAGAAGGAAAAGTCACCTTCACCCCAGGCCATGACTCTGTTCCATTCCCGGCTGGTTCGACTCCGTTATTTGACAATGGTTCTTCTGTCAAAGAAGTACCGAATGTCGGTAAGTTCGAAGTGGATGCAGATGGTAAGGTGACCTTCACACCTGACAAACAATTCAAGGGTGAAACACCAGAACTCGAATTGACTCGTACGGATGCCAATGGCACCGCTGTTACAGTCAAGTACCAAGCGGTAGTGAAAGAAGTGATTCCTACAGCTACCAATGCGACCAGCACTGGTCCTCAGGGTGTTCCACAAACAGGTACTCCAACTTTCCAAGGTGGTGATCCACTGGTTCCAATTGATGACTCAGTAGAGCCTACCTTCGCAGATGGAAGTAAAGAAAAGACCATTCCAGGTCAGGGAACTTACACCATTGCTCCAGATGGGGCAGTGACCTTCACCCCAGACAAGCAGTTTGTAGGTAAACCAGATCCAATCACTGTGAAACGTGTGGATAAGAACGGAACTCCAGTAACGGCTACCTATAGTCCAGAGTTTGCCAAGGTAACTCCAACTGGTAAAGATGCTTCCTCTACAAATATCAAGGGCCATGTTCAGACTGGCAAGCCTGTCTTTGAAGCAGGTGATCCATTGGTTCCAATTGATGAAACCGTTGAACCAAGCTTCGAAGACGGAAGTAAGGAAAAGACCATTCCAGGTCAAGGAACGTACACTATCTCACCAGACGGTACAGTCACTTTCACTCCAAAAGCTGATTTCCTTGGTCAGGGAAGCGGTGTGACCCTTGTCCGTCGTGATAAGAATGGCACCTCAGTGACGGCTCGCTATGTTCCGACCGTGGTTGCACCATCGACCAGTCAGGACAGTGTGTCCAGCGGTCGCAAGGGTCAAGCTCAAACAGGCACGCCAATCTTTGAAGGGGCGATTGACCAGGCAGTAGCTCCGACCTTTGCGGATGGCAGCACCGAAATGGTTGTCCCAGGCGAAGGAACTTATCGGTTCACTATGCTGGGGGCAGTGACTTTCGTGCCAGAAGCCGACTTTGTCGGAACTGCTCGCGGAGTTGTCGTGAAGCGTTCAGATATTTATGGCAATGCCGTGACGGCTACCTATACCCCAACTGTTTTGGGAAGCACTGATACAGAAGATACCAGCAGCACGGGTCTCAAAGGCCAGCCTCAGACTGGTAAACCAATCTTTGAAGGAGACGTGGATCCAACTGTTCCGCCAACTTTCGAGGATGGCAGTACTGAAAAGGTTGTTCCAGGCCAAGGAACTTACACGATTGCGCCAGATGGCACAGTGACCTTTGTACCAGAAACTGGCTTTGTCGGTCAAGCTGACGGCGTGACAGTGATTCGCAAAGACCGCAATGGCCAGACGATTTCAGCGGTTTACGTTCCGACTGTGACAGAAGATCCTGTTCAGCCAGAGCGGACGATTACGCCTGCACCACCGTCTCTTTCTAAGAGTGAGGGTGCAAAATCCCTTCCTAAGACTGGTACAGAAGAAACCTCATACTTGGCTGCAAGCTTACTTGCGGGAGTATCAGGTTTGGGACTGATTGGCTTAGACAAGAGAAAGAAAAAGTCTGAAGATTAAGAGGAGAGAACTTAAGTTTTAACTCCTGAATTAAAAGAGGAAAGATTCATTAGTGAATCTTTTTTCTTTATGCCCAAAGAGAAAAACTCTTAAAAACTTCATAATAATGGCATTTCTAAAATGTTAAAGATTAAAGTAGAATTTGAAAAACTCCCAGATTTATTTAATTTATAGGTATTTTTCTACGATCTATTTTTTCTTTTGTTTTTAAAAATAGACTATAAAATGCTTTGTGTCAATTTTTTTAAAAATTTTTTATATAATTATAGTTATATATATAGCTAACTAAAATGGAATGTTGTATAATAAAACTATTGTAACTAGATGATTATTTAGGAGATTATTATGGGAAAAGATTTATTCAATCCTCACCTGCGTAAGTTTTCGATTCGAAAACTAAACGTCGGTGTTTGTTCTGTGCTCTTGTCAACCCTGCTTCTTTTGGGAGCAGCGGCACAAGTTAGTGCTGATGAAGTTAGTGATTCTGGTGCCCAAAACGAAGTTTCGCAAACAGGAATAGCCGAATCATCAGTGAATTCTGCTGAAACTGTGGCTTCTGAACATTTACATGCAAAAGAAAGTTCAGCACTTGCTTTTGCTACTGAGACCCCTCAATCAGATGATAATCCTAGTCTAAGAAGCTCAGAGCCTGAGAAAGTTGAAGAATCTACTGAATCTACAGCAACTAAACCAGTTGAGAATACTCAGCCAATCACTGTTCACCCAGAAACATCTAACGCGGCTATCGTGGCTGAAAAGTCAGAAGCAATAGCAGATGTATCTCAGCCTAATCGCTCTCGTCGTGTGAGACGGGATGCTACACCTACTGGACAACAGAACAGCATAACAACAGGAGTTACGATAGGTACAGGACCAGCTGGGGCAGATGATGCTACCTCTACGCCACGAGTACCTAAACCAAGCTTGGAGGAATCTGTCAAGAAAGATAGTACCCAATTAGCCAAACAGATTACTTGGCTTGATTTTTCGGATACTGCAAGTTGGAAAGGATTGGATTCACGAGGTGGACTCCAAGTAGGAACGACCTTCAAGAAGGAAATTTCACCTGGCTATGAAGTAACCCTGACGGTCACTGAGCTTAAACCTTTTAACTCGACTGAAACTTATAGAAAACGGGTTGAAGGAACACCGACAGCAAATACTTATGACCCAAATGCTCAGAATGGATACTTAAAGTCTGCTCCACAATATGGGAAGATACCTCCTACTGTGACGGGGGCAATCCAAAACCAATGGACTTCTATCCGCGATCAAGGTTTTAATACGCAAGGACGAAAGACGCAGCTTGTCTATCCAGAGAACTCTACCAACTGGGGAGTGAAATTCAATATTGAGGCAACCTATCTCGGTAAGCGCGTGGCCCCTACGGTGGTTATGGCCGATGGTGAAGATGCCAACCCAGGTGAATTTGCTATCTTCACTACTAACGGAGAAGGATGGGAATATCTCGGTGAATGGAAGAATAAGAGTACTGCCAAAGAAGCCTACACGGTTATTACCAAGCAAATGTTGGATGATGAAAATGTAAAAAGAAGAGGTCTCTTAATCTTAAGAGATACAAGCGTAGACTGGTATAAGTACCTCAGTCCGGATACTGTGACAGGTGGTCTGGGGACTCAGGTCTTTGGACCAAACCGTTCTAACGAACGGACGGTTCCTGTGGTGATGACACGAGGAGCTTCTGAAGTAGGATTTTATGTAGCATCATCTGGGCAACAGGCTATGATGATGGGATTTTTAGTGGTGGATGGAAGTGATGCGCCAGCGACTTATGGCGAAGCCTTCCATACCATTTCAGGACGTGATTCGGTGACTGGTAAGCTAATTAATCAGCCTTACTTAGGGACTACTCCAGCAGACATTGATGTTGATACAGCTAATAATTGGGTTCTGGATGATAAAAAGGAACACAAGGACGAGGGGGCCAGCCAATTACTAGCGGACGATCAATTAAGTACTTCTAATGATTTGCTTGATTTAGACAAAGCAAAAAATGGGACATATACGATTAAAATCAAAGCTAACCCAAATGGCAATGCTAAATCTTATGTCAAGGCCTGGATAGACTTCAATAATGATGGAGTCTTTAATGAAAGCGAAGGTAGCAACCTACAAGAGATTACAGCTGCTGGTGACTATACCTTGACCTTCAATGCCAACCCAAATATTAGTGGCGGTCAAGTGGAGAAATTGGGTATGCGTTTCCGAATTGCGACTAATAAAGGTGATATTGAACAACCAACCGGTATTGCCTTTAGTGGTGAAGTAGAAGATATGCTCTTACACCGCATTTATCCTCCTAAGGGGGAGAAGCAGACTACGGACGGCTTTACAGGTGAGACTCAAACTGCTGTCCTTCACTTCACACCTAAAGGAACGGATCGCTCAGACGACAGTATCAATGCAGTTATGAGCACCCAAGCGCCTCAGGTTTTGGATAAGCAAGGCCAAGTTCTGACAGCCGTTGATGGCAACTATATTCGTCCAGAAGGGACCTATCGCTTGACCGTCAAGGACAATGACGTGCAAGTTGCCTTCACACCAAATGCTGCCTTTTCTGGAACTGCTGACGGAATTAATATTCGTTGGACTGACAGCAATGGCACCTCGACTGGTTGGACTTCAACGGATGCTTCTGACCCTAATAAAAATGATCAGTTGAATAACATGGACGGCCGTTATGTGCCAACAGTCCGTAAGATTCCAAACTACGAATCAAGTGGTCTTCAGGGACTGGAACAAAATAAAACGCTAGTCTTTAATGATGATGATGCGAATACGACCCCTGTCATGCCAGAAGCTACTCGTCCGGCTAGCTTTGTGGATGCAAATGGACGACTGGTAACAGAAAATACGGTGCCTGCCATGGCCAATGGCCAGCAAGTGGGAACCTATGAATTGGATCCAAATACCGGCCAAGTGACCTTCAAGCCTATCAAGACTTTTTATGGCACGCCAGACTCAGTGGTAGTTCAAGTCAGTGATACCGACGGTAAAGCACACCGAGCACGTTATCAACCTAAGGTAATCCAAGTAACGCCAAGAAGTACCAATGCTGAATCAACTGGTCTTCAAGGCCAAGCACAAAGTGGTAAGCCAACTTTCACTGCAGGTGACCAACAAATCCCAATTGACATGAGCAAAGCCATGACTTTTGAAAATGGGTCGGACACCTTGGAAGTAGCCAATGAAGGAACTTATACTATCAATTCAGATGATACCATTACCTTCAAGCCGCTTAAGCAATTCACTGGCAAGGCGACACCAGTGACGGTCAAACGTGTTGATACCAATGGCACCGAAGTGACTGCAACCTATATACCTAACGTGACCAAGGTCACACCAACCAGCACATCCGCTATTTCATCAGGTCCTCAAGGGGTGCCACAAACAGGAACGCCGGTCTTCAAGGAAGGCGACCCAGCGGTCCCAATTGACTATAATAAGCAAATGACCTTTGACGATGATCAACTTAAGAAGATTGTTGTGGGCGTGGGAGAATACACCATCAATTCAGATGGTTCTATTACCTTTACTCCAGATAAGAAATATGTGGGAACCCCAGCCGCGGTGACGGTTAAACGAGTTGACGAAAATGGCACAGAAGTAAGAGCAACCTATACGCCAACTGTTACCAAGGTAACTCCGACTGGTACTGGTGATAAGACAGAAGGATTGCAAGGTCAGGTTCAAGAAGGCCATGTTAGCTTCACACCAGGTCATGATTCTGTGCCGTTTCCAGCTGAAACAACTCCGCTCTTTGACAATGGTTTGACTGTTAAAGAGGTCCTAAACGTTGGTAAATTTGAAGTGGATGCGAATGGTAAAGTTACTTTCACGCCAGACAAGCAGTTTAAGGGAACCACTCCTGAGCTGACATTGATTCGAGCAGATGTGAATGGCACTCCTGTTACAGTCAAATACCAAGCAGTGGTGAAAGAAGTGGTTCCTACAGGTACCAATGCGACTAGCACTGGTCTTCAAGGTCTACCACAATCAGGTACACCTACTTTCACTGCGGGTGACAAGTCTGTGCCTATTGATATGGCCCAACCCATGACCTTTGAAGATAATCAAACAACTAAGAAGGTAGACAAGGTCGGTACTTATGTCATTGAGTCAGATGGCTCGATTACTTTCACTCCAGAAAAGCAATATGTGGGCACACCAACACCAGTGACTGTTAAACGCGTTGATACGAATGGCACTGAAGTTACTGCTACTTACACGCCAACGGTAACACGGGTCACACCAACTAGCACCAATGCTGAGTCAACAGGCCTGCAAGGACAACCACAAAGCGGCAAGCCGATCTTTACCCCAGGTGACCAAGCAGTCCCAATTGATATGGCCAAGCCAATGACCTTTGAAAATGGTACCGACACATTGGTAGTAGCTGATCAAGGAACTTATACTATTAATTCAGATGGTTCCATTACTTTTAAGCCAGAGAAGAAATTTACTGGCAAGGCGACCCCAGTCAAGGTTAAACGATTTGACACAAACGGAACAGAAGTAACGGCCACTTACACTCCTACTGTTGAAGAAGTTATTCCAAACGCAACTGGCGATCAGACTGAAGGTCCACAAGGATTGGTTCAGAATGGTAAAATTACTTTTGAAGCTGGAAGACCAGAAGTAGGTTTTTCAGCAGACAATACCCCAGTTTTTGACACGGGTACCAATGTGAAAGAAATTGAAAATGTTGGTAAGTTTGAAGTGGATATTGATGGCAATATTACCTTTACCCCGGTCAAGACATTTGTAGGTAAAACACCTGAAATTGAAGTCAGCCGTGCAGATGTCAACGGTACCCTTGCTAAGGCAAAATATCAAGCAACAGTGACAGCTGTAAAGCCAACTGGTGTTGGAAACAAGACAGAAGGCCTGCAAGGTCAAGTTCAAGAAGGTAAAGTGACCTTCACACCAGGGCACGACTCTGTTCCATTCCCTGTTGGTTCGACTCCATTGTTTGATAACCATTCAACAGTGAAAGAAGTACAGAATGTCGGTAAGTTTGAAGTGGACTCTGATGGTAAGGTTACCTTTACCCCACTCAAGCAGTTTAAGGGGGAAACACCAGAACTTGAATTGACTCGCACCGATGCTAATGGCACTCCAGTAACCGTCAAGTACCAAGCAGTTGTGAAAGAAGTGGTTCCAAGAGGAACTGACGCGACTAGCACAGGTCCTCAGGGGGTTCCGCAAATAGGTAGCCCGAGCTTCCAAGGTGGTGATCCACTTGTTCCGATTGATATGGATTCTCCAATGACATTTGAAGATGGTCAACCTAAGAAGACGGTTCAAGGAGTAGGAGAATATACCATCAACTCAGATGGTACTATCACCTTCAAGCCAGACAAACAGTATGTGGGGACTCCAGCTTCAGTTACTGTTAAACGTGTAGATAAAAACGGAACGGAAGTGACTGCCACCTATACGCCAACGGTAATACGGGTAACGCCTACCAGCACCAATGCTGAATCAACCGGCCTTCAAGGTCAACCGCAAAGTGGCAAGCCAACTTTCAGTCCAGGTGACCAAGCGGTTCCAATCGATATGACCAAACCAATGACTTTCGAAGATGGAACTGATACTTTGGTAGTGGCTAATCAAGGAACTTATACCATTAATTCAGATGGTTCCATTACCTTCACTCCGGATAAGCAATTCACTGGCAAGGCGACACCTATTAGGGTTAAACGAGTCGATGCTAATGGCACAGAAATAACTGCTACTTATACCCCAGAAGTTACCAAAGTAACCCCAACTGGCACCAATGCTGAATCGACTGGCATTCAAGGTCAACCACAAAAGGGGACGCCTACTTTCACTCCTGACGAATCTGCTGTTCCAATTGATATGGATTCTCCAATGACCTTCGAAGACGGTCAGTCTAAGAAGACTGTTCAGGGAGTAGGGGAATACACTATCAACTCAGATGGTTCTGTCACCTTTACTCCAGAGAAACAGTATATTGGTACACCAACACCAGTCACTGTGAAACGTGTGGATAAGAATGGTACTGAAGTTACTGCTACTTATACTCCGACCGTTACCAAGGTAACTCCAATCAGCACCAATGCGACTAGCACAGGTCCTCAAGGTGTCCCTCAAACTGGCATTCCAACCTTTGTGGGTGGTAATCCACTAGTTCCAATTGATGAAACAGTTGAGCCAACTTTCGGAGATGGAAGTAAGGAGAAGACTATTCCAGGTCAAGGAACATACACGATTGCTCCAGATGGCGCAGTGACTTTCACGCCAGACAAGCAATTTGTAGGTAAACCGAATCCAATCTCTATAAAACGCGTCGATAAGAATGGCACGCCAGTAACTGCAACATACAGTCCAGAGTTCACTAAAGTAACTCCAACTGGTACTGGTGATAAGACAGAAGGCTTGCAAGGTCAGGTTCAAGAAGGTCATGTTATCTTCACTCCAGGCCATGATTCCGTTCCATTCCCAGCGGGCTCAACTCCACTGTTTGATAATGGTTCAGCAGTTAAAGAAGTGCTAAATGTCGGTAAGTTCGAAGTGGACGCAGACGGTAAGGTAACTTTCACACCAGACAAGCAATTCAAGGGGGAAACGCCAGAACTGGAATTGACTCGGACTGATGCGAATGGAACTCCAGTAACCGTCAAATATCAAGCAGCAGTGAAAGAAGTGATTCCAACTGGCACCAATGCGACTAGCACTGGTCCTCAAGGTGTTCCACAAACCGGTACTCCAACGTTTGCGGGTGGTGATCCACTAGTTCCAATTGATGAATCAGTAGAGCCAACTTTCGAAGATGGCAGCAAGGAGAAAAAGATTCCAGGTCAAGGAACTTACACCATTGCACCAGATGGCGTAGTGACTTTCACACCTGAAAAACAATATGTTGGTAAACCAGATCCAGTCACTGTGAAACGTGTAGATAAGAACGGCACGGAAGTGACTGCGACTTACAGTCCAGAATTTACGAAAGTAACTCCAACTGGTACTGGCACTAAGACAGAAGGCTTGCAAGGCCAAGTTCAAGAAGGCAAAGTAAGCTTCACTCCAGGGCACAACTCTGTTCCATTCCCTGCTGGTTCGACTCCGTTATTTGACAATGGTTCTTCTGTCAAAGAAGTACCGAATGTTGGTAAGTTTGAAGTTGATGCGGACGGTAAGGTGACTTTCACTCCAGACAAGCAGTTTAAGGGTGAGATACCGGAACTTGAATTGACTCGTACCGATGCCAATGGCACTCCAGTAACCGTCAAGTACCAAGCGGTAGTGAAAGAAGTGATTCCTACTAGCACCAATACAACCAGCACCGGTCCACAAGGTGTTCCACAAACCGGCACACCGACCTTTGCAGGTGGTGATCCACTGGTTCCAATTGATGACTCAGTTGTGCCAAGCTTCGACGATGGCAGCAAGGAAAAGACCATTCCAGGTCAGGGAACATACACCATTACTCCAGATGGAGCAGTGACCTTTACTCCAGACAAGCAGTTTGTAGGCAAACCAGATTCAGTGACTGTAAAACGTGTCGATAAAAATGGCACTCCAGTAACAGCTACCTACAGTCCAGAGTTTGCCAAGGTTACTCCAACTGGTAAAGATGCGACCTCTACGAATATCAAAGGTCATGTTCAAACAGGCAAACCTGTATTTGAGTCAGGTAATCCATTGGTGCCAATTGATGAGACGATTGCACCAACCTTCGAAGACGGAAGCAAGGAAAAGACTATTCCGGGTGAGGGGACTTATACCATCACGTCAGATGGGACAGTCACCTTCACTCCAGAAGCTGATTTCCTTGGTCAGGGAAGCGGTGTGACTCTTATTCGTCGTGATAAGAATGGCACTTCAGTTACAGCTCGCTATGTTCCAACCGTGGTTGCACCATCAACTAGCAAGGACAGTGTATCCAGTGGCCGCAAGGGCCAAGCTCAAACAGGCACGCCGACTTTTGAAGGGGCGATTGACCATGCAGTAGCACCGACCTTTGCGGACGGCAGCACCGAAATGGTTGTCCCAGGAGAAGGAACTTATCGGTTCACTATGCTAGGGGCAGTGACCTTTGTGCCGGAAGCCGACTTTGTCGGAACTGCTCGCGGAGTTGTCGTGAAACGTTCAGATATTTATGGCAATGCCGTGACGGCAACCTATACCCCAACTGTTTTGGGAAGCACGGCCACAGAAGATACCGGTAGCACCGGTCTCAAAGGCCAGCCTCAAACTGGTAAACCAATCTTTGAAGGCGACGTAGATCCAACCGTTCCTCCAACTTTCGAGGATGGCAGTACTGAAAAGGTTGTTCCAGGTCAAGGTACTTACACGATTGCGCCAGATGGCACAGTGACCTTTGTACCGGAAACTGGCTTTGTCGGCCAAGCTGACGGTGTGACAGTGATTCGCAAAGACCGCAACGGTCAGATGATTTCAGCAGTTTACGTTCCGACTGTGACAGAAAATCCTGTTCAGCCAGAGCGGACGATTACGCCTGCCCCTCCATCACTTTCTAAGAGTGAGGGTGCAAAATCCCTTCCTAAGACAGGTACAGAAGAAACCTCATACTTAGCTGCAAGCTTGCTTGCGGGAGTATCAGGTTTGGGACTGATGGGCTTAGAGAAGAGAAAGAAAAAGTCTGAAGACTAACATAGGCTTGAAGAAATTCCGTTAATAAACTAGAAGAATTTCGGAAAAGCTCAAAAATAGGTAGAACTTATGTTCTACCTGTTTTTTTTAACAAAAAATTGTTGGAATTAATAGAAAGAATCGAAAGCTTCAGCTGGCTAATGACTGTCCTGCTCCTAAGTCAGTTTGATAGTTAAAGAGGGTAACTTTATATCTTCATGCTTTTAATTTTCTCTTCATCCGGTGTGACGCGCAGGGTTTTCTGGCCCGTATAGGTGACAAATCCTGGCTTTCCACCGGTTGGTTTGTTGAGCTTTCTAGTCTCAATCATATCTACTTGGACCAGATTGGAGAGTCTAGCTTTGGAAAAATAGGCTGCTAACTCGGCAGCGTCTGTCTTGACTTCATCGCTGGGCTGAAGATTGCCTGTGATGACCACATGACTACCTGGAATATCCTTGGCGTGAAACCAAAGCTCGTCCTTCTTGGCCATCTTAAACGTCAGCTCGTCATTTTGTAGATTATTGCGTCCAACTAGGATAATAGTTTGGCCATCTGTTGCCAAATATTTCTCCGGTTTCTGTCTTTTGTGGATTTTCTCTCTTTGGCGTCGGCGGATAAAGCCAGTCTGGATTAGTTCCTCCCGAATTTCTGCAATTTCAGTCAGGATGGCCTGAGAAAGGGCTGTTTCCACGCTCTCTAGGTAGAGAATCGTAGTCCGTGTCTCCTCAATCAAGCTGGTCAGGTGTTTGACGGCTTCCTTGAGCTTCTGGTAACGTTTGAAATAGCGCTGGGCATTTTGGTTGGGAGTCAGGGCCTTGTCAAGCGAGATGATAATCTTCTCACCTGTATAGTAATTATCCAACTCAACCTGGTCCTGATCGTTAGGTACCTGATGGAGAAAGGTAGTTAAGAGCTCCCCTTTTTGACGGAATTCCTCTGCATTCTCCGTTGCTAGAAGTTCTTCCTCTTGCTTAACCAGCTTTTTTCGGTTCTTTTCCAACTCATTTTCTACTCGACGAATCAGTTCGCTAGCCTGCTGGTTGACTCGATCTCGCTCAGCCTTGTCCTTATAGAAAGTGTCCAAAAGCTCGGATAGCGTGGACATTTGGGTCTTGCTGTCGGAAAATAGCAGAGCAGAGAAGGATTTTTCGGTCAGGCTTGGCTGAGTTGGACTGGCAAAAAATGCACGGAAAGTTTTGAGCTTGTCAGCTGTCAGACGGCCACTGAGCTCAGTAGCCGTATCTCGGCCCAATCCCTGAAAAATCTGCTGCAGGCGTTTGGGCTCTAAGTCTTCAGTATGTAAGATTTCAAAGAGCTTTTCATCACCCACAGCGAAAGGATTGAGACTGCCTGTCTGAGGCGGTGCGACATAGGTTGAGCCAGGCAGGATCGTTCGATAGCTATTTTGTGAAAATCCGACATGTTTGATGGCCTCAATAATCTTACCGCTAGCCTTGTCCAAGAGAATGATATTGCTGTGCTTGCCCATGATTTCGATGACCAGAGTCACAGCCACGCTATCGCCGATTTCGTTCTTATTGGAGACGCTGATTTCCAAAATCCGGTCATTCTCCACCTGCTGGATTGCTTCAATAACAGCGCCCTGCAGGTATTTGCGCATCACCATGATAAAGGTATTGGGAACAGCTGGATTTTCAAACGTGGTATCTGTCAGCTGGACGCGCCCAAAGACCGAGTGGGCTGATAGTAGCAGCTTGTGGCTTTGGCGGTTGCTGCGAATCTGTAAAACCAGCTCCTGTTCAAAGGGCTGATTAATCTTCTGAATACGGCCGCCCAGCAATTCGCGGCGGAGCTCCTCTGTCATGTGGTGTAAAAAAAATCCGTCGAAAGACATGTTTTTCTCCTTGAAAGTTGCTAAAGAAAATTATAACAAAAAACCAAGCTAAAAGCTTCTAAAGTCTCGTCAAAAAGCAATTTAATTTTTTCCTATAACTGCCTCTATAAACCAAATCCGAACATTTTATAAAAATTTTCAAAAAGGTCTTGACATCCTTTCAGGAAAAACTTAAAATATAGGAAATTAGAAAAGTAGTAGATGTATTTGTTTTTAGCGAGCTTGTGGTTGGTGGAAATGAGCAGCAAATCTTTACGAAATTGGGCTAATTGATAAAATGAATTTGAAACAATAAGAATTCGGTAGGCACACCTTACAGTGCAGCTTGTTTGATGACAAGACAGAGATATGGGGAATATTAGTTATTTTCCATAATTGAGGTGGCACCGCGATTTACGCCCTCACACAGAGTACCTGTGTGAGGTTTTTTGTTGCTTATTATAAAAAACAAGGAGAATTGCCTATGTTTAAACGATGGCGTCCCTAGGGATTAAACAGAAAAAATATAAAACATAGAAATGGGGAAAGAACATGAAAAACAAACGATTAATCACTATCTTAGGCCTTCTGGCCGTTTTGGCAATCGGTGGGATAGTCTATTCCAGCCTGAACAGTAAAGGCAATACTACTAAGACTAGTAGTGATAGTCAGACAGTCAAGGTCGGCGTGCTGCAGTATGTCAGCCACCCTTCACTGGATTTGATTTACAAAGGAATCCAGGATGGTCTGGCTGAGGAAGGTTATAAGGGCGACAAGATTAAGATTGACTTTATGAATGCTGAGGGCGATCAGAGTAAGGTTTCTACTATGAGCAAGCAGCTGGTGTCCAATGACAATGATGTGCTGATTGGGATTGCGACTCCGTCTGCACAAGGACTGGCTGCAGCTACTAAGGACAAGCCTATTGTCATGGGAGCTATCACAGATCCGGTCGGAGCAAACCTAGTGAAAAATCTGGACAAGCCCGGGGGCAATATCACTGGTGTCTCTGACCGCAATCCAGCTAAGCAACAGTTAGAGCTGATTAAAAAGTTGACTCCAGATGTTAAGACTATCGGTGCGCTATATTCTAGCAGCGAAGACAACTCCAAAGCTCAGGTAGAAGAATTCAAAAAATTGGCTGAAGAGGCAGGCTACAAGGTAGAGGAATACTCTGTTCCTTCGACCAATGAAATTGCTTCAACCATGAATGTCATGACAGGCAAGGTTGACGCTATCTGGATTCCAATTGACAATACCATTGCGTCAGCTTTTGCGACAGTTGTATCCAGCAATAAAGAAACTAAGAAACCAATTTATCCAAGTGCGACAGCCATGGTTGAAGAAGGAGGCCTTGCCTCTGTCGTTGTAGACCAGTATGACCTAGGTGTTGCGACTGGTAAAATGGCAGCTAAAGTCCTTAAAGGTGCTAAACCTGCTGACACTGCAGTAGATATTTTCGATACAGGTAAATCTGTCATTAATACAAAAAATGCCAAAGAACTTGGCATTACAGTACCAGAAGATGTCCTCAAAGAAGCAGGTCAGGTTATTAAATAGAAAGAAGGAAGTCTGTTGCTTGACAGGCTTCTTTTTCTCGATAGTCTCTTTTTGTAAATTCTTTAACTGAGCTTGCGAAATGTTTAGAAATCTGTTAGAATGAAATATAACTGAATAGCAATCCGCAAGACCAGTAACCTAGGGGAAGTTTAACAGGGAGGGGAGCCATCGACTGAAAGCTCTCTAGATGAAAGCTAGGTGAATTCACTTGCTCAAGGATTGATAAGTAAGGTCTGGCTTGCCAGATAAAAAACGGATGGTACCGCGTGTCAACGCTCCGCTTATGGAGATTGGCGCGCTTTTTATTTTGGAGGGAAAATGACGAAAACGATTGAAGAACAACTAAAAAGTTTGCGTGAAGAGACTCTAGCTTCTCTCAAGCAGCTCAAGGCGGAGAATCAAAAGGAACTGCAAGACTTGCGTGTAGCTGTCTTAGGTAAGAAAGGTTCGCTGACTGAAGTCCTGAAAGGGATGAAAGATATCTCAGCTGAAATGCGGCCGATTATCGGGAAGCATGTCAATGAAGCGCGTGACATTCTGACAGCAGCCTTTGAAAAGACTGCACAAGAGATGGAAGAGCAATTAGTAGCTCTGAAACTGGCTGAAGAATCCTTGGATGTGACCCTGCCCGGTCGTCAAATTCCGGTAGGGAACCGACATATTCTCAGCCAAACTAGCGAGGAAATCGAAGATATTTTCATCGGGATGGGCTATCAGGTTGTGGACGGCTTTGAAGTGGAGAAGGATTATTACAACTTTGAGCGGATGAATCTGCCTAAGGACCACCCGGCTCGGGATATGCAGGACACTTTCTACATTACAGAGGAGATCCTGCTCAGAACCCACACCAGTCCGGTGCAGGCGCGAGCTATGGACGCTCATGACTTTTCTAAAGGGCCACTCAAGATGATCTCACCGGGGCGCGTTTTCCGTCGGGATACCGATGATGCGACTCACTCCCACCAATTTCATCAGATTGAAGGCCTGGTGGTTGGAGAAAATATTTCCATGGCCAACCTGCAAGGAACGCTGCAACTGATTGTCCAGAAGATGTTCGGCCAAGACCGCAGTATCCGTCTGCGTCCGTCATACTTCCCATTCACAGAGCCTTCTGTTGAAGTGGATGTTTCCTGCTTTAAGTGTGGCGGTGCTGGCTGTAATGTCTGCAAGAAGACCGGCTGGATTGAAATTATGGGAGCTGGTATGGTGCATCCGCGCGTGCTGGAAATGAGCGGTATTGATGCAGAGAAATACTCTGGATTTGCCTTTGGTCTTGGTCAAGAGCGGGTAGCTATGCTTCGCTACGGTATCAACGATATTCGTGGCTTCTACCAAGGAGATATTCGTTTTTCTCAGCAGTTTAAGTAGAAACCTGTATTCATAGATGCAGCTTTTCTGAGAAAGGAGTGCAGTATGCTAGTCAGAGTAAAAAGAGAAGAAGCGAGCCTCCTTCGGGAGTTGGAAGTCGCGACCTATCAAGAAACCTTTGGTCCATTTATCAAGGAAGCTGATATGGCTCATTATTTTGACAATGAGCTGTCGCTTGCAACTATCGAAAAGGAACTGGCAGATCCTGAGTCAGAGACTTATTTTGTTGTCAAAGACAGCGAAATTGCTGGTTTTCTCAAGTTTAACTGGGGACAAGCTCAAACGGAGCAGGAACTGCCACAGGCCTTTGAGGTTCAGCGAATCTATGTCTTGAAAGTCTATCATGGTCAAGGTTTGGGCAAGGAAATGTTTGAATTTGCCTTAGAAGAAGCCGAGAAACGAGGCTTTGACTGGGTCTGGCTGGGCGTCTGGGAAAAGAATTTTAGAGCTCAAGATTTTTACTTCAAATACGGCTTTGAAAAATTTAGCCAGCACGACTATATCACTGGTGAGACGGTGGACACAGACTGGCTGCTGCGCAAGAAATTGAAATAAACAAGAAAATTTAAAGATAGGAAATGGTACGACCTAAAAGCTCGAAATTTAGATGATTTGCTTATGAAATCAGGATTTCAGACAAATCCCTAAAATTTGGTTGGTCAAGTTCCTCAGCGATAGAATAGAGAAAGGAATTGAACCCGGGCTAAAAACTCGGAAAAAAGATAGATTTGTGACCATTCATCGAATGCTTAGCAAATCTCCTATTTTTCAGTCGTTTTTGACGCCCTTGGTATCTTAAATATGCTAGTAAGTTATAAGTGGTTAAAAGAGTTAGTAGACATTGATGTGGCGAGCGCTGAGCTGGCTGAGAAAATGTCAACGACAGGAATTGAAGTGGAAGGTGTAACATCACCAGCTGCTGGCCTGTCTAAAATTGTTGTTGGTGAGGTGGTATCATGTGAGGATGTTCCTGATACCCACCTGCATGTCTGTCAAGTCAATGTCGGAGAAGAGGAGAACCGTCAGATTGTCTGTGGTGCTCCAAATGTTCGCGCAGGCATCAAGGTTATGGTGGCTTTGCCAGGTGCTCGCATTGCCGACAATTATAAGATTAAAAAAGGGAAAATCCGAGGCTTGGAGTCACTGGGTATGATCTGTTCTCTTGGTGAGTTGGGCATTTCTGATTCTGTCGTGCCAAAGGAATTTTCGGATGGCATTCAAATCCTGCCTGAAGAAGCAGTGCTAGGTGAGGAAGTCTTCTCTTATCTGGACTTGGACGATGAGATTATCGAGCTTTCCATCACACCAAATCGGGCAGATGCTCTGTCTATGCGTGGGGTGGCTCATGAAGTGGCTGCCATCTATGACAAGTCAGTACATTTTAAAGATTTTCCGCTGGTGGAAAATGAAAAGCAAGCAGGTGACAGGCTATCAGTGGCTCTTGAAACCGAGAAAGCCCCTTACTACGCAGCTCGTATCTTGGAAAATGTCACTATTGCCCCAAGTCCTCAGTGGCTGCAAAATCTCCTCATGAACGAAGGAATCCGTCCCATTAACAATGTAGTGGACGTGACCAACTACATCCTGCTCTACTTTGGTCAGCCTATGCATGCCTTTGATCTGGATACATTTGAGGGTGACCAGATTGTCGTGCGGGAAGCGCGTGCTGGTGAAAAGCTGGTGACGCTGGATGGCGAAGAGCGCGAGCTGGAAGTCAGCGACCTAGTTATTACTGTGGCAGATAAGCCAGTGGCTTTGGCTGGTGTCATGGGCGGAGCAGCGACTGAAATTTCCGGTAAGTCCACTCGTGTTGTTCTGGAGGCGGCTGTTTTTGATGGAAAATCAATCCGCAAGACTAGCGGTCGCCTTAACCTGCGCTCAGAATCATCTTCCCGCTTTGAAAAGGGCATCAATGTGGCAACTGTTAATGAGGCGATGGATGCGGCAGCAAGCATGATTGCGGACTTGGCAGGTGCAACCGTTCAGGCTGGTATCGTATCCGCTGGTAGCTTAGACACTAGTGATGTTGAAGTGGTGTCTAGTCTCGCGGATGTCAACCGAGTTTTGGGAACAGACTTGCTTTATACAGATATTGTGGATGTCTTCCGCAGACTTGGCTTTGGCTTGTCAGGAAATGCTGAACAGTTCACTGTCAGCGTGCCTCGCCGTCGCTGGGATATTTCAATCGAAGCAGACCTCTATGAAGAAATTGCCCGCATTTACGGCTATGACAAATTGCCAGCTAGCCTGCCAAAAGATGACGGAACTGCTGGTGAATTGACTGCAACGCAACAACTGCGCCGACAAGTGCGGACTTTAGCAGAGGGAGCTGGGCTGACAGAAATCATCACCTACGCTTTGACGACGCCAGAAAAGGCGGTTGAGTTCACTCTCAATCCTAGCAACTTGACTGAGCTCATGTGGCCGATGACAGTGGAGCGCTCTGTTCTTCGTCAGAACATGGTTTCTGGGATTTTGGACTCCCTAGCCTACAATGTGGCTCGTAAAAATAAGAACCTATCTCTCTATGAGATTGGAAAAATCTTTGAGCAGACTGGCAATCCTAAGGAAGACCTGCCAAATGAAATCAATAGCTTTGCCTTTGCTTTGACAGGTCTGGTTAACGAAAAAGACTTCCAGACCAAGCCAGTAGCAGTTGATTTCTTCTATGCTAAGGGTGTAGTGGAAGCACTCTTTGCTAAGTTGGGCTTGACAGCTGAATACGCGGCTAGCAGCCAGATTAAGAGTTTGCATCCTGGTCGGACTGCTTTAATCTCTATCAATGGCCAGCCTGTCGGCTTTGTCGGTCAAGTCCATCCTGCGACAGCCAAGGCTTACGATATTCCTGAAACTTATGTGGCTGAACTCAACTTGTCTGCTATTGAAGAGCAGCTTCAGCCAGCCCAGCCATTTACAGAAATCACCAAATTCCCAGCTGTCAGCCGTGATGTGGCCCTTTTGCTCAAGGCAGAAATCACTCACCAAGAGGTCCTTGATGCAATCCAAGCTGCTGGTGTTAAGCGCTTGACAGATATTAAGCTCTTTGATATCTTCTCTGGGGACAAGCTGGGTGTCGGCCTCAAATCCATGGCCTACAGCCTGACTTTCCAAAATCCAGAAGCCAGCCTGACTGACGAAGAAGTGGCTAAATACATGGAAAAAATCGAAAAATCCCTGACCGAAAAACTCGGAGCAGAGGTACGTTAATGAACGATTCCCCAGTCATGTGATTGGGGATTTTGATTAATACTCTTCGAAAACCTATTCAAATCATAGTTGATTTGCAGTTTCGCTTAGCTTTCTGTCTTGGCAAGGTTATTACTGGGTTGCGAGCAATGATGCAGACGAAACGAGGAGTATTCGAAATTGAAAATCAATAGGAAAAGTAATCATGGAAAATTCAAACCAAATATCCCAATGTCAGAATCTTTGGGCTAGAAATAAGTATCTGGTTCTCAGTCATTCCAGTAAGGTCTATCTGGGAATCCGCCAATACCTGAAAAGTGACTCGGTGGAAGCGGCACATGTTCAAGGCTTGATTGACCAGGCGGTAGCCCTGCCTGAAAATCGCGGTCAGGTCAGCAATGCCTTTCAGCATGTTTGGGGCTATTTTAAGAAAAAAGCCAGTACGATTGAAAAAGAAGATTTTATGCATCTTTTGCTTCGTTACCAATCCGGTCAGGCTGAGCAGAAAGACTTGGTAAGAGTTGTAAGGAACCTGCTAGTCAAGTATCCCAACCCTTATCTGCAGCAGTCGACCTTGATATTTGGGAATGAGGCATGAAGTTCTGGAATTGGGGAAGAATCGTAAAATTGTTCCTCTAGAAGCTTTGAGGATAATGCTAGCTATTATCAAAGAGACCACAATTGATTTTAAAAGCATTGAAAAAAGCGGTCATACCGCTTTTTTGCTTATTATCCCCAGAATTTCTGGGCGATTTCTTGGCCTTGTTTGATTTTGGCCCATTGTTGTTCAATGGTGAGTTCATTTCCAGAGTCACAAGAGGCAAAGCCGCATTGGTGGGAGAGCAGGAGACGCTCTTTCGGTAGAACGGTTGCTGCTTTCTCGAGGAGGTCTAGGACACGCTTTTCATCATCCAAGCCTGTCGTCTTACTAGAGAGCAGTCCTAAAACGACTTCTGCATCCTTGTCTTTCAAAGCTGCTAGGGCTGATACATCACCCGCTACATCACTGTCCCACTCTAGGAAGTAGCGATCATAGTGTTGGTCGCGCAGGAATTTTTCCGTGATAGCTTCGTAGGTGCCTTCAGCAGCAGAGCGGCTTTCGTAGTTGCCACGGCAGTTGTGGGTCCAGACAGTCAGTCCTAGCTCATGGGCATAGTCAACAACTTCGTTATTAATAGCGACAAATTCGTCTGCCAGGTCAGCAAGACTAGCATTGCCCTCCGCAAAGAAGCTAGCAGGATTGGACTCGTCAAAAAGCTCCCAGAGGCAGTCGTCAAACTGGATAATCTGTCCGCCAGCAGCCTTATAGTCGTCCAAAAATTCCTTATAGGCCTGTATCAAGCCTTTTTTCAAATCTTCATTGGTCTCGTAAACTTGTCCTGGTCCAGCCAAGCGGTCAAAGACTGCTAACTCAGTATAAGCATGGGCAGGTCCCCAGACAGTCAGCTTGGTATCCTCACCATCTGCCTCTTCCTTGACTAGCTTATAAATCTCAATAAAGTGATGATTTTTTCCAGAGAGTGGTGCTGTGATGCGGATACCAATATCCTTGCGGGTCTCGTATTGCCCGCCGTCATGGTCTTTGAAGGTATAGCCGTGGTCAGCAATGTAGCGCTCGATTCCCTTAAGTCCCCAGACAAAGTCCAGATGCCACATAGACTTGGAGTATTCTCCATCCGTCAGGATGTCAATACCCTTAGCCTTTTGCTCAGCGATAATCTCCTTGATGTCAGCTGTCTCCGTCTCATGGTAGCCTGGGAAGCTGTCGTAGAAGGGGTATTGAATGTCGTCGCGGTGCTCAATTTCTGTTTTATACTGGCGGAGATTTTCTGGGCGCAGAAGAGATCCAACCAGTTGAAATTTTGATTTTGTCATAAGATTTCTCACTTTCATTAGGGATTACGGTCTATTGTATCGAAAATTTCTCGGCAAATAAAATAGTTAATTATACTGGTAGAGTATAGCCGAAAACTATTGCTAGCGCTTCCTGAAATTTGTCTTTCAAGATCAAAGAATCTTCTCTATCACTGTTTCCTGAGGCTGAAGCCCTAATCGCTCATAGAAACGCAGGGCTCCGACATTGTCGTTCCAAACATTGAGAGTCAGATTATAGCAGTCGATTTTCCGAGCATAGTCTTCTGCAAAGCGATAAAGCTGCTCGCCGACCTTTTGCCTTCTGGCTTTCTCATCCACACATAAGTCCTCAATAAAAAGTGTTTTGATGGGATTGAGTATAGGACTGACAGGTTCCTTGATGGAGCAAAAGAGGTGACCGAGGATTCCTCCAGCTTCATTTTCAAAGACAAAAATAGGGGTGGATTCTTGACCCAGAATCTTCTCTAATTCTTCATTGCTAAACTTGCTGCCCTTGGCCTTGAAAATGTCCGGACGAGCCTGATGGTGGACAAGCAAGATTTGCTGAAGGAGTTCTTGGAGTTCAGGAATATCGCTGACTTGGGCTTTTCTGATTGGCATGATCTTCTCCTTTTATCTTTTTAAGAATCATTATACGACAGGGAACTATTTTGTCAAGAGAGTTCGAAAAGACTAAGAGAACAAGTAGCGTCTGAATTGCAAATGTCAATCAGAGTGACTCATTTCCTTTAGGTGTATTTTCCTTATAATAAAAACTGCTAGGTGTATTTTCCTTTTAATAAAAACTGCTTTTTCTTGACAAATGAAACAGACAAGTGTAGAATATAAGTATAAACTACAAATGTAGAAAAAGGAGAAAGCGATATGACTATTACAAAAAAAGCCTTTATCGGAATTCTATCTCTGACAGCAGCAGTCCTATTGGCTGCTTGCTCAGGCAATACCAACCAAGGAGGGAATACTAGTTCATCACAGAATACGCAAGACCAGACATCACAATCTGCGCAAAATCAGACTTCGCAGTCATCAGCTGCATCTTCCTCTAATCAGCCTTCGTCATCATCAAATGCAGGGCAGGCTACTAATCTAGACGGGCGCTATCAAGCAACCGACCATGATGGTGACCAGCACGTCCTAGAAATCAATGGTACGACTGGTACTTGGACTGAGACCGAGGTTGATGGCAGTAAGGAGATCAAGCAGGTACAAGTAGATGCTGCTAACCAAAGACTGATAGTTGGTGATGATGCTAAAAGCTATCGCCAAAATGGCAATCAGCTGATTGTGGACGAATTGGATGATGATCCAGATACTCTGACCTTTACCAAGCAGTAAAGCGCTTCTCATTCTGCTCAGGACAACAGGATGAGCAGTGAGGAATTAAACTAGGAAACTCTGAGAATGGAGTTTCCTTTTTTTATAAAAATTTTATCTTAAATGATATCAAATATTTGACTTGAAGGGTGCTTTAAGTTGTATAATAGTTGCAATAAAGATATCAAAGGAGAAGAAACGATGAAATTGGCAGTTTATACAAAAGCGGGCCAAGTTGGCCTAGCAGAAATTGGTCGCCCGCAAATTGAGGCAGCAGATGATGCTATTATCCGCATTGTCCGTACTTGCGTTTGCGGATCGGATCTCTGGAGTTATCGTAATCCAGATATTGAATCCGGCCATCAAAATAGTGGGCACGAAGCCATTGGAATTGTCGAAGAAATCGGAGAGGCTATTACAACGGTCAAACCGGGAGATTTTGTCATTGCACCTTTCACCCATGGCTGTGGGGAGTGTGATGCCTGTCGCGCTGGCTATGATGGGACTTGTGACCGCCATATTGGCACCAATTGGTCTAATGGGGTGCAAGCGGAGTACATTCGCTTCGAATATGCCAACTGGGCTCTTGTCAAAATTCCGGGTCAGCCTTCTGATTATACAGAAGGCATGCTCAAATCCCTCTTGACACTGGCTGATGTCATGCCGACTGGCTATCATGCTGCGCGAGTGGCAGATGTTAAGCCTGGTGATAAGGTGGTCGTGATTGGTGATGGAGCTGTGGGGCAATGCGCTGTGATTTCTGCTAAAATGCGTGGCGCTTCCCAAATCGTTCTTATGAGCCGTCACGAAGATCGACAAAAGATGGCCTTGGAATCAGGTGCGACAGCTGTTGTGGCTGAACGTGGCGAAGAAGGAATTGCCAAGGTCCGTGAAATCCTTGGTGGTGGTGCAGATGCAGCTCTGGAATGTGTCGGAACAGAAGTAGCCGTAGATCAAGCCCTTGGGGTTCTTCACAATGGTGGACGTTTAGGTTTCGTTGGTGTTCCTCATTACAATAACCGTGCGCTCGGTTCTACCTTTGCTCAAAACATTACAGTGGCAGGCGGAGCAGCCTCTGTCACAACTTACGACAAGCAAATCTTGCTCAAGGCAGTTCTTGATGGTGATATTAATCCAGGCAAGGTCTTTACTTCAAGCTACAAACTGGAAGATATTGATCAAGCTTATAAAGATATGGATGAACGCAAGACCATTAAGTCCATGATTGTCTTTGATTAGGTAAAGAAGAAAACAGTCTTGCTGCGGTCTCTTTAAGATGGCAGTAGGCTGTTTTTGTATGGCTTGATAGGTATTTTTTAGGAAAGGGAATTCATTCTTTATGTTCTCTACACCAAGCTATCCACCTTGACCATTCGGCGGCCAGGTGGAGCTGGTGTTCTTTGATAAGGCTGTCTGGACAAAGGCTGGGGAATTCGACGCAGAATCGGGCTTCTAGACCTTTTTCTGTGTCGCGAAACTGATGGCGAATACCACCGATATTGCAACCATTCGCTAGACTGGCAGCACCAGCAGTTTGGAAGGGATAAGATGAATCACGAGGCTCCTCTATCTCGGCTTCACCACCAAGATTAAGAAAAAACTGTGTCGGCAGAGGGCTATTTCCTGCTGTCTCAATGACTTCCAGTTTACCGCCGTGTGTCTGCATGGCATAATGGTCTGGACAGGCACCAAGATTGACGCTTTTATGAACATTTGTCTTTTCTAACATCAATTTTTCTAGCCATTTACTGAAAGAAGCAATAGTCAGTTCACTTGCAAAAATCGTGATGATAGCTCTTTTTCGTGGTTTCTTGGACCATTTGGCGGCCCATTTCATTAAATATTGGCTCCATTTGAGTTTGGTTCCGAATTGCTGGATTAGCTCTTCGTATGTCAGCTTCATTTTTGCTTCCAGTAGGGCTTGGTCTAAAATCTCCGTGTTGTCAGTATTGGGCAGCTGTAGATTAAGTATCTTGGCTGCTTTATGGATTCTCTTCTTCCGCCAGTGCTCAATTCTTTCTTGACTGACTTCCTTTTGATTGATCATAATCTTCATCTTTTAATCCTCTTGTTCTTGTCTTCTGCTTATATTTATTATATAGTGGGAGCTGGATGGCATACAAGCATCAATTTTAGATAGACTGTTGCATTTTGAGGTGAATGGTATGTATGAGAAAAAAAGAAGAGAGACAGAAAAGCGGATAGAGACTAGCTTGCTGCAGTTGATGAAAGAGCAGACTTTTGAGAGCATCAGTATTCGCCAATTGATTGACTTGGCAGAGATGAATCGAAGTACTTTTTATCGGCATTATTTGGATAAATATGATCTGCTGGAGAAGATAGAAGACCGCTTGCTAGGTGATTTGCAGGCCTATTATCAAGAGGTTCTAGAATCTGCCTGCTTGTTCAAGTTAGAAAAGGATTTTAAAGTGGAAGACTATATCCATGAGAAACAGAATCTTTTTTATTTTTTTGAGCCTTACTTGGAAGACTTAGCCATTCTTTTAGGGCCAAATGGCTGTCCGACTAGTTCGTGGCGGTTGCAGGAAGCTCTGAAGGAGATTTTCTGTCAGAGTATTTCCTTGGCAAATCCACATTTAGAGGAGGTAGAGGCGGACTTGCTCCTGAATCATCAAGCTGCGTCCTTTATGGGAACTCTGACTTACTGGCTGGCTCATCCTCGCTATAAGGCTCAGCAAATGAGTGTTTTTCATGCTAGGGTGACCGCTGTTGGTCTGGCAGGTTTTGTCAGAGAGCATATGGAGGGGGATTGACAGGATAGTTTTTCCAGTTTGCTTCTTTATGGTATAATAGTCTGGAATATCTCAAAGGAGGACAGCTTTGTTTTTAGCTTTTAAAGAGATTGTCTATAGCCGTGGGCGTTATCGTTTAGTGGTTGCTGTGGTCTTTCTCATTACCTATATGGTTTTCTTTTTATCTAGTCTTTCCGTCGGTTTGGCTAGGCTCAATCGCTTGGCTTTGGACCAATGGCAGGCTGAGTCGATCGTTTTGTCGGAGTACGCAAATAAGAATCTAATAGCTTCGACTCTCAAGGAAGAGGAATACAGCCGCCTGCTTCAAGGGGACTCAATCGCTGCTTTGGGACAAACGTCAGCAGTGGCCAATTATGAAGATGGGACTGATAAACTCAATGCTCAGGTTTTTGGTCTCTCTTGGGATAGTTTTCTAGCGCCTGACATTATTGAGGGACGTCCTGCTGAGACTGCTTATGAAGTCATTGCGGATAAGCGTCTGCAGCAAAAAGGTGTGAAACTAGGCGACCAGCTTCAGCTTAATGGAAGTGAGCGCCTCTATCAGGTTGTTGGTTTCACAGAGGATAATAGCTTCTTTACGCAACCTGTAATTTTTATGGATCTAGATGATTTCAGGGAATTAAAGTACGGCTCTAGTCAGGTTAAGAATATCAGTGCACTTGTGGTCAAGGATGGTCAGAAGATTGAAGAAGCTGGACTTAGTCAGCTCTCTATGAGCGATTTTATAGAAAATATCCCTGGTTATCAGCCTCAGGTACTGACTTTTTCCTTTATGATTGGGGCCATGGTTCTGATTACATTTTTGGTATTGGGAATTTTTATGTACATCATTACCATCCAAAAGACGCATCTTTACGGTATTATGCGCGCCCAAGGGATTGCCAGTGGGAAGATTATTGCTTCTATTTTTTGGCAGATTTTCATCCTGTCAACTCTGGGAATCAGCTTGGCAGTCTTGGCTCTCTTGGGAACCCAGCTAGTCTTGCCGGCTTCTATGCCTTTTTACAGTGACTGGAGAGCTTATGCTGGATTGATTGTCCTGATTGTGTTCATGTCACTGGCTGGCGGACTCTTGTCCATTCATCGGGTTCTGAAAATTGACCCTATCACAGCGATTGGAGGTGAGTAAATGTCAATCATAGAACTAAAAGGGGTTACAAAAGAATATGGTCAGGGGCATACGCTGGTCCAAGCCCTGAAACCAACTGATTTCCGATTGGAAGCAGGGCAGTTTGTAGCTATTATTGGGCCGTCAGGCTCGGGTAAAACAACCTTTCTTACCTTGCTGGGCCATTTGCAAACTCCCTCAAAAGGACAGATTTTGCTGCATGGGAAAGATACTTCCCAGCTCAAGGAAAAGGAACGGGCTGCTCTGCGTTTCAATGATTTTGGCTTTATATTGCAGGCTTCCAATCTCATCCCTTTTTTGAAAATCGAAGACCAGTTCCAGCTGATTGACCGCTTATCTAAAAAGAAAAGGACGGATCTAGACAGTCTGATTGAGTTGCTAGATCTACAAGGAACTCTCAAGCAGTATCCGAAAGAATTGTCCGGCGGAGAACGGCAGCGGGCTGCAATCGCCCGAGCACTTTACAATAGCCCTGATATTATCTTGGCTGATGAGCCGACAGCTAGTCTGGATACAGAACGGGCCAAGCGCGTGGTTCATCTGCTCAAAGAGGTGACCCAGAAATTCAATAAGAGCGTGGTCATGATTACTCACGATACCCGCCTGCTGGACGAGGTTGATAAGGTTTATGAAATGCAAGACGGAGTGCTGACTCAAGTTCGATAAAGCGTTAGAATGGTTTATGCAATCAAACAAAAAAAGGAGAGGACTATGATTCATTATAAAACAAATCCTCAGCTGGATTTTGCAGCAGTGCTAGACCTCTATGCTTCAGTTGGTTGGAGCAATTACACTAATCGACCTCAGCAGTTAGAGCAGGCATTCCATCATTCTTTGTTTGTGATGGCGGCCTATGATGAAGATAAGTTGGTTGGTTTGATTCGAGCAGTCGGAGATGGGCTTACCATTGTCTTTATTCAGGATTTGTTGGTGTATCCACACTACCAGCGTCAGGGGATTGGCCGAAGCCTTCTTCAGCAGACGTTGGAAAGATTTAAGGATGTTTACCAAATCCAGTTGGCAACGGAGCAATCAGATAAAAATCTAACTTTTTATCAAGAGCTCGGCTTTCGCCGACAGGAAGATTTCGACTGTACTGGCATGATTTATGCACCCAATAAAAAGTAAAATTCTATAGGAGTTTGTTAATAAGCTCCTTTTGTCATGTTTACAAGAAAAAAAGGAATAGAACTAGACCGATGAAAATATTTCTCGGTCTCTTTTGTTTTTCCTTGACAGTTGAATTATCAGAATTTATAATAAAGGAAGAAAGGTGATAACAGTGTTATCGAATTGAAAGCATGAAAAAAGAAACAGATGAGTTAAACGAAAAAATCTTGGAAAGCGCAAGGAGTGAGTTCTTGGCTTATGGCTATCAGGATGCTTCACTGCGGAGAATTTGTCACGCTGCTGGCTTGACGACTGGGGCTCTTTATAAGCGCTATGAGAGTAAGGACAGTCTCTTTGTTGCCCTGCTTGAGCCTACTCTGACAGCCTTAGACCAGTATGGACAAGAGCAGAAGCGACGTGACTATGCTTTCCTAGAAGAGGGACACCTGTCTGATATGTGGGCCCATCGCTTGGAGGATCTCCAGTCCCTGATGCGGATTCTCTATGAACATAAGGATATTATGCAGCTCTTGCTCTTTAAATCTCAGGGATCTTCGCAAGTGGACTTTAGGATGCGTCTGCCTCATTTGGCTGCAGACGAGACTTATCGCTATTTGGAGCTGGCATACAAAGAGGGTAAGAACAATCATTTGGTCAAACACGAGTTTCTGCGATCGTGCATGACAGCTTATTACACTGCTGTATTTGAGCCCTTGGCTCAAGACTGGCCCCAAGAGCAGGCGCTGGAATTTTGCCATTCCATCATGAACTTGTTTGACTGGGGAGGTTTGCTAGGTTTTTGATAGAAAGAAGGAAATTCTATGAAGAAAAAATCTGTCCTTGCTTGGATCTGGGACTTTGTTTCCCTTCATAAAATATATTTTGTGCTCAGTCTGATCTTTGCCTTTGCCTCTGTGCTTTCAGGATTTCTGCCTTATTTCTTTATTGGTGGAATGATTAATCAGCTCTTGGCTGGCAATAAAAACTGGGATTTCTACCTGCAGCAGTCAGCGTGGGCAGGTCTGGCCTGGATTGGCTACTGGGGATTCCATGGTATTTCCACCATGTTGTCGCATACGGCTACTTTTAAGATTTTAGCGGAAATGCGGCACCGCCTGACAGACAAGCTGGCTAGGCTGCCTTTAGGTACAGTGCTTAGTCAGTCATCAGGCAGTTATAAAAACATTATCGTTGAGCGGGTGGATGCGACCGAAACGACCTTGGCTCACCTGATTCCAGAGTTTACTGCTGGAATTTTTGGTCCGATTATTGTCCTCATTGCCATGCTGATCATTGATTGGCGGCTGACCTTGCTGTCTCTCCTGACTATTCCTATTGTGGTGCTGGCCTATGTTCGGATGGCTGCCAATAGCGAAGCGGACTATCAAAATACTCTTGTCAAGACCAAAAAGCTCAATGATACAGCGGTGGAATACATCAATGGGATTGAGGTTATCAAGGTCTTTGGCAAGGAAAAATTTTCTTATGATAAGTTTGTGACAGCTGCTAGAGAAGGAGCAGACTGCTTTATTGAGTGGATGCGCAAGTTCAATCTGGAGATGGGCATTGTGACTGCTTTTCTGCCATCAGGCTTGCTCTTTCTGCTTCCGGCTGGCTGTTATTTCTATCTGCAAGGCAGTTTGACTGCTGGCAATTTCATTCTGATGATTATTCTGTCGCTCAGTCTTCTGACTCCTCTGATTTTAGTGGCTAGCTATATGGACGATTTACGGAAAATCGGGACTATTTTTGGCCAAGTCATTGATATTTTGGAAAAGCCTGATTTGAAAAGGCCTCGGGAGCTGAGAGAACTTCCAAAAGGAAGGGATCTGGTCATGACGAATGTCAGCTTTGGCTATACAGATGAAGAGGAAGTACTGCATGGTATTTCGCTAGATATTCAGGCTGGCAGCATCAATGCTTTAGTTGGGCCATCAGGCTCAGGCAAGTCTACAATTGCCAAGCTTTTAGCTTCTTTCTGGGACGTCACTTCTGGTCAGATTACCTATGGTGGCTTGGACATTCGCCAGCTTCCGCTAGACTATTACAGTCTGCAGATTGCTTATGTGACACAGGATAACTATCTCTTTGATGAGACTATTATGGAAAATATCCGGATGGGAAATCCAGCAGCTTCTGATGAAGAGGTCACCGAAATTGCCCGTCGCTGTGGCTGTTATGACTTTATCATGAACTTAGAAGACGGGTTTGAAACTCAGGTCGGATCTGGCGGCGGCCATCTATCTGGTGGGGAGCGTCAACGGATTGCTATCGCCCGTGCCATGCTCAAGGATGCGCCGATTCTTATCTTGGATGAAGCGACTGCTTATACAGATCCGGAAAATGAAGCACGGATCCAGTCCAGTCTAGCTCGTCTGATTGAGGGACGGACCTTGATTGTCATTGCCCACAGGCTGTCTACGATTATGAGTGCAGACCAGATAGTCTTGGTCAATGATGGTCGGATTGAAGCTAGAGGTCGGCATGAAGAATTGCTGGCAGCCAGTCCGCTTTATACTTC
Organism: Streptococcus sanguinis; assembly: GCF_020729725.1. GTDB lineage: Bacteria > Bacillota > Bacilli > Lactobacillales > Streptococcaceae > Streptococcus > Streptococcus sanguinis_V. The sequence goes on from NZ_JAJEPA010000005.1 coordinate 36,245, forward strand.
CATGTGGCAGGCCCATATTGCTACCAAGGATAATAGTGAGATGGAAGGAGGGCTGACTCATGCTTAATATACTGAAGAAATTCTTTGATTTCTGTACGTCAGAGGACCGTAGGAAATTTTATCAATCCATTTATCTGGGCGTCATCAAGTCCTTTATCATCGCTCTGCGTATTCCAGCAATTGGCCTAGTCGTTATGGGACTGATTGAGAAGAATCTCTCTATGCAGACTTTCTGGCTGGCTCTGGGCATCATGCTGGTATCCACAGTGCTAAACGTCTGGATTACCCTGAAAATCACCATGCTGCAGACGGAAGCAGGCTATCATACCTGTGCTCAGAAGCGGATTGAAATTGCCGAACACATGCGCTATCTGCCCATGGGTTACTTTAATCAAAATAGCTTGGGCAAGATTACTAGTGTTACGACTAATACGCTGGAAGGGCTGTCTGATGTAGCTACGCGAGTGGTTATGATGACAGTGCAGGGATTTCTGACGACTGGACTCATCACTATTTTGGTCTTTCTCTATGACTGGCGGGTTGGACTGGTTCTCTTGGTGGGTCTCGTCCTCTTTCTCTTGCCAAATACCCTCATGCGTTGGCAAGTTGGCAAGGTTTCTGATGACAAGTATCAGGCGGATATGGACCTGGTAGCCGTTGTTTTGGAGTACAGCCAAGGGATTGTTGAAGTTAAGAACTACAATCTGGTCAACCGTTCTGCCAAGAAGCTGTCCAAGGCTATTGAAGGCAAGAGTCAGCTAGATACCAAAATGACACTCGTGACCTCACCTTACATTGCCCTCCAGGGCATGGTGACCAAGCTGACGGGTCTCTTTATGGGGCTTTTCTCTATCTACTTTTATCTCAATGGCAGTATGGAGCTGCTGGTAACCATTATGATGATTGTCAGTGGTTTTATGATTTATGAAAATCTAGACGGCGTTGGCTCTTTCTCTTCTCTCCTACGCATTGTTGATTTGTCGGTTGATATGGTCAATCAAGTCTTGGCTATCCAGCCGATGGACATCAGCGGTCAGGATATTGAGCCTAAAAGCAGCCGGATTGAGCTGAGAGATGTTAGCTTCTCTTATGGGAATAAGAAAATTATTGACCGGGTTTCCCTCACCATTCCAGAAAAAACGACAACTGCCCTGGTCGGACCTTCTGGCTCTGGCAAAACAACGCTCTGCAATCTCATTGCCCGCTTCTGGGATGTGGACCAGGGAAGTATCAGTTTGGACGGTCATGATGTCAAGGAGTACAGCTATGACAGCCTGATTCGCAATTTCAGCTTTGTCTTCCAAAGTGTCTATCTCTTTGAGGATACCATTGCCAATAACATTCGTTTTGGCAAGCCGGAGGCCAGTCAGGAAGAAGTGATAGAAGCTGCCAAGAAAGCAGCCTGTCATGACTTTATCCTCTCACTGCCTGATGGCTATGACACCAAGATTGGTGAAGGAGGTGCCAGTCTTTCTGGAGGTGAGCGCCAGCGCATTTCCATCGCACGGGCTATTATCAAGGATGCGCCTATTATCATTCTGGACGAAGCGACAGCCAATGTTGACCCAGAAAACGAAGAAGCCCTCATGCAGGCTATTCAGGCTCTGACTCGTGATAAGACCATTATCATGATTGCCCACCGACTCAAGACGGTTGAGCATGCAGACCAGATTTTGGTGCTGGATCAAGGCCGCATTGTTGAGCAAGGCAAACATCAAGACTTACTAGCCAAACAAGGCATTTACAGTAATTTTATCCAAGAAAGAAAAACAGCCGCCAGCTGGCGGATTGAGATGGGGGAGTGATAACCTGAAACAGCAAGTCACTTGGCTTGCTGTTTTTCATCTGAGAAAAGAATGGTATAATAAAACTATCTTTGCTAATCAAAATAAGAGGGAGTCTCATGTTTAAATCGAAAAAGTGGCTTTTTATTCTTTTTATTGTTATTGCCCTTCCGATTCTTATTATAAATCTACCATTTTTGACTAAGCCTCAATATAGTAACGATGGTAAGTTTATTCTTGAGCATCAAGATTCTATTAAAAAAAAGATAATTGAAAACTTGGATTTCGAAAAGAAACACATAAAATCTGTGACACTTTTGCCAGGTTCTGCTAGCGGAGAGTATGACAATGGCGGTGACGTGAGTGGGAATTATCATATCTATTTTTCAGCCTATGTCAATGATAATAAAGAACAATCATTAAGAGCGGAATTGTCTTTTCCAGATGCTGGCATTGCACCCTTTACTTTTATCCATCCTAACCCTTATAAAGACAAAAGTCAGGATATGAGTACCTGGTATATGGGCGAGATTGAAATATCGGAAGACTCTTCTTGGGATTGGAAGCGAGAGCAGGATGAGGCAAAGGAAGCCTTGTATAATTTTTCGAATGCTCTTGCTGATTCAGGAGAGAATATCGTGTATCGAGTTCAAAAAGAAAGGGCGACTCGTTTCTTTAATGAATGGCTGCAAGTACATCAGGAAAATTTCAAATCAGCGATTCAATCAGAACTGTATAGGGAACTTCCAGAACTCGAACAATCATTGGGAAAGATTCAAAGTATTCGTCTGAGTGAACATCAGTCCTATTTTCCATCTTCTTCTAGAGAACTTAGTTTCGATATATCCTTTGAAAAATATCCTGAAGAAGTTGCAACCATAAAAGGAGTGGTTCGTTCTCAGAGTGAACAATCTATCTTTCAAGATTCTTCAGCGTCCGCATCTATAAGTTTTGACAATGGACGTTTTGTCATTGATTCTGAGAATGATTCAAAGCTATATTCCATTTTTAGTAAGAGTAGACTAGGAAGCAGTGCAGGGGACATATCTTATTACCTCCCAGAGGATCATGGACATAGCATTTTAATTCCGTGAAAATCGAGCAAGCCATTGGCTTGCTGTTTTTCATTTATTGGCAGGAATGGTATAATAGTTGATAGTCGTGAGAAGTAGATTAGTGAATTTGGGAGAATATTGAAAAAAGAATAACAAAGAATAAATGATAGCGATATAATCTATCAACTTGGAAAAGAAAAGGAATAAAGATTTTAATTTTAGATGAAGAGGTATCCCATGAATGAAATCAAATGCCCCAACTGCGGGGAGGTTTTTACTGTTAATGAGAGCCAGTACAGTGAGCTTTTGTCGCAGGTTCGGACTGCAGAGTTTGACAAGGAAATTCATGCTCGGATTGAGCAGGAACTGGCTTTAGCAGAGCAAAAATCCCAGAATGCCCAACAAGCTCTGCTATCGCAGAAAGAGCAGGAAATTAGCAATCTTCAAAGTCAAATTGCTCAGTTTGAGACCCAGCAGGAGTTGGCTAAGAAAGAGGCAGAGCAAGCAGCTAGTCTTCAATTGCAGGAGAAGGAAAAAGAAGTTCAGCAATTGGAAAGTCAGCTGACAACTCTGCGCTTGGAGCATGAAAATCAACTGCAAAAGACCTTATCTGCGCTGGAAAAAGAGCGAGACGAGGTTAAGAATCAGCTAGTTTTGCAAGAAAAGGAAGCAGCGCTGGCTCAGACCTCGCTCAAAGAGCGCTATGAGGTAGAGCTGCGGCAGAAAGATGAGACAATAGAGTTCTACAAGGATTTTAAAGCCAAGCAGTCCACTAAGATGATTGGTGAGAGTTTGGAACAGCACTGCGAGTACGAGTTTAACAAGAACCGTATGGGGATGTTCCCACGAGCTGAGTTTGGCAAGGACAATGATGCCAGAACAGGCAGCAAGGGCGACTACATTTACCGTGAGGTGGATGAAAATGGTGTAGAAATCCTCTCCATCATGTTTGAGATGAAAAATGAAGGCGATGAGACAGCGACCAAGAAGAAAAACGAGCATTTCTTCAAAGAGTTGGATAAGGATCGGCGGGAGAAAGGCTGTGAGTATGCTATTCTTGTGACACTTCTGGAGGCTGACAGCGAGCTCTACAATTCGGGTATTGTCGATGTGTCCTATGCCTATGAGAAGATGTATGTTATCCGACCACAGTTCTTCCTCCCCATGATTACACTCTTGCGTAATGCTGCGCTCAACTCGCTTCAGTACAAGCAGGAACTGGCCTTGGTGCGGGAGCAGAACATTGATATTACGCATTTTGAGGAGGATTTGGATGCCTTTAAAGTAGCTTTTGCCAAGAACTATCAGTCTGCTTCGACCAACTTTGGCAAGGCCATCGAAGAGATTGACAAAGCTATCCGCCGGATGGAAGAAATTAAGAAATTCCTGACGACCTCTGAAAACCAGCTGCGTTTGGCTAATAACAAGCTGGACGACGTCTCTGTCAAAAAACTGACACGCAAAAATCCTACCATGAAAGCTAAGTTTGAAGCTTTGAAAGGAGACTAGGAGGATCCTATGCAGATACGAAAAGCAACCATGAAAGATGCTGAAGCCATACTGTCTCTATACGAAGACTTGGGCTATCCAACGACCGCTTCTAAGCTGGCTCGACGTTTAGAAACGATTCTTTCTCAGCCGCATTATGGCTGTCTTCTAGCTGAAAGAAACGGAGAAATTTTAGGTTTCTTGGGTTATGCAAAGCTCTTCTTTTTTGAAGCAGATGGATCTTACTATCGTATTTTGGCTTTGTCAGTTGCAAAAGAAGCAAGACGACAAGGAATTGCTAGTAGGCTAATTGATGAATTGAAAAAGCAAGCGGTAAAAGAAGGAGTTAAGGCACTGGCTCTAAATAGTGGATTAACTGCTGAACGAAATGCTGCACATCAGTTTTATCAGGCGGTTGGATTTGAAAAAGTGACTGCCGGCTTTGCTCTGCATTTAAAAAGTAAACATGAATAATCGTGGTAAAATAGTAAGGGAAACGAAGTAATGTCTTCAACAAAAGGGAAAACCTTATATTTTAATGATAAGAGCATGGATTATGTGACCTTTGGAAAAGGGAATAAGCCACTGCTCATCATTCCAGGTCTAGGAGATGGTTTGGCGACTGTTAAGGGAATGGCGCAAATGCTTGCCCTAGCTTATAGGGGCTTCGCAACAGCTTACCAGGTCTATGTTTTTAGCAGAATCAATGAGTTGCCAGAGAATTATACAACACAAGATATGGCGACTGATATAGCTGAAGCTATGAAGGTTTTAGGTCTGAAAACGGTAGCTGTCCTAGGAATTTCTCAAGGCGGTATGATTGCTCAGTGGTTGGCAGCAGATTTCCCGGAAAGAGTTGAAAAATTGATTTTGACAGTTACTACTGCGAAACTGAATAATCTTGGTAGGGAGCGGATTACTCGTTGGTTTGAGTTTAGTCAGACGGGAGCCTATAAGGAACTGATGTTGGATATTGCAAGTCACTCTTATACGCCAAAATCCTTTGGAAAGTTTAAATACCTTTATCGAATAATGGGAATCTTTGGTCGCATTAAAGATAAACAGCGGATTGCTATTCAGGCCATATCTTGCTTAAGACATGATAGTCTGGCAATTTTAGAAAAGATCAATTGTCCTACGCTAGTCATCGGAGCAGAAGAAGATGACGTTCTAGGTGTAGAAGCTTCGCTCGAATTGCGTCAACATATCAAAGATAGCCAGCTCACTATTTTGCTAGACTGTGGCCATGCACTCTATGAACAGCATAAGGATTTCCAAAAGAGAGTTTTAGTATTTTTAGAAAGTTAATCAATGAACGGAATTATCAACCTAAGAAAAGAAGCGGGCATGACCTCGCATGATGCGGTATTTAAGCTGCGCAAGATTTTAAAAACCAAGAAAATCGGTCATGGGGGCACCTTAGATCCAGATGTGGTAGGGGTGCTTCCCATTGCTGTGGGCAAGGCGACACGCTTGGTTGAGTTCATGCAGGAGGAAGGCAAGGTTTACGAGGGGGAGATTACTCTGGGTTGCTCAACAACGACAGAGGATGCCAGCGGTGACATCCTAGAGCGGACGCCGGTGACAGAGCTTCTAGAAGAAGCCCTTATCGATGAGGCGATGGAGTCCATGACTGGTGAGATTCGCCAGATTCCGCCCATGTACTCTGCAGTTAAGGTCAATGGCCGCAAGCTTTATGAGTATGCAAGAGCGGGTCAAGAAGTGGAGCGGCCAGAGCGGCAGGTGACCATCTATAGTTTCGAGCGCACCAGTCCGATTTCCTATGAAGGTGAACAAGCACGCTTTCGTTTTCGAGTCAAGTGCAGCAAGGGGACCTATGTCCGAACTCTGTCTGTTGATTTGGGAGCCAAGCTTGGCTTTGCCAGTCACATGTCCCAGCTGACACGGACTTCCTCAGCAGGTATGAGCTTAGATGATGCCCTAACCTTGGATGAAATAGCAGAGCGAGTAGCAGTAGATGATTTCTCCTTCCTCCAACCACTCGAATTAGGAATCGGAGATCTACTGAAAGTTGAGCTCTCAGACGAGCAGGTTGAGGATGTGAGAAACGGCCGTTTTATCAGCTTGATGTCAGAAGAAGCGGAGCTAGCTGGCTTTTATAAGGAGAAGTTAGTAGCCATTTTGGAAAAGCGGGAAGCCGCCTACAAGCCCCGCAAGGTCTTCCTTTAATATCCGCAGTAGAATTGTCAAAAGATTGTTACTCTTTTGTAATATGAAATGTGCGCTTGCATGTTATAATAATTTCATTAAACCTCACAAAAGGACAGCAACTGCACAACTGCTGTCCTTTTGTTTTGCTTTTTTTCGATTTTGACAAACGCCCTGACTAGAGCAGTCAAATCTTTTTGAATATTTTGCAGTTTAGCACGGAACGGATATTGTAAAAATAGCAAATGCGTAGTAAAATAGAGGAATGATGATAACCAAGAGAATTATAGATGAAAAAGGGATTGATCAGACAGAAGATACGGTCCTTGTTCTAGGCTATTTCGATGGGCTGCATAAGGGCCATCAGGCACTCTTTGAGAAAGCGAGAGAGATTGCTGCGGAGCAAGGTCTCAAGATTGCCGTGATGACCTTCCCAGAGTCTCCTAAACTGGCCTTTGTCCGCTATCAGCCTGAACTCATGCTGCATCTGGCTAGTCCTGAAGACCGGATGGCGCAGCTGGAAAGTCTGGGTGTTGACTATCTTTACCTGATTGATTTTACTAGCCATTTTGCGGGCAATACAGCTCGGGACTTTTTTGAGAAGTATGTATCTCGTCTGCGTGCCAAAGCCGTGGTAGCTGGCTTTGACTATCATTTTGGCTCAGACCGCAAAGAGTCACATGAGCTGAGAGATTATTTTAATGGCAAGATTGTTATCGTTCCCTCGGTTAATCTGGATAATCGGAAGATTTCTTCCACTCGGATTCGAGAGACGATTGCTGCCGGAGATATGCTAAAAACTCAAGAATTACTAGGCTATCCTCTATCTACGCGTGGCATTGTGGTTCATGGCAATGCCAGAGGACGGACGATTGGCTATCCAACAGCCAATCTAGCTCCTTTGGATCGAGTCCATCTCCCAGGAGATGGCGTCTATGTCGCGGATGTTGAGCACAATGGTCAGCGCTATCGTGGTATGGCTAGTGTTGGGAAAAATGTAACTTTTGACGGTGATGAACTCCGTTTTGAGGTCAATATCTTTGATTTTTCTCAGGATATCTATGGCGATACCATTCGGATTTTCTGGCTGGATAAGATTCGCGAGATGGTTAAGTTTGAAGGTATTGACAGTTTGGTTGCTCAGCTGCAGAGTGATGAACGAATCGCTAGAAGTTGGACTGGTTATCGAAATAGTTGAAAAATTTATATTTTCATGACATTCGGCAGTAATTTTCAAAAAAATATAGTCAAGCCAAATAAAATTTAGTATAATAGAGGTAGTTATTATACAGAATTAGAAGAGAAACGCATGATTACATTATTTTTATCGCCGAGTTGTACTTCTTGCCGTAAGGCGCGTGCTTGGCTGCTAAATCATGAAGTGCCCTTTCAGGAACATAATATCATGACGAGCCCTCTGTCAGCTCCCGAATTGCAACACATTCTTTCTTTGACAGAGAACGGTACAGACGACATTATTTCAACTCGCTCAAAAATTTTTCAGAAATTAGATTTGGATGTGGAGGATTTGTCCATTTCAACCTTGATTCAGTTGATTGAGGAAAATCCCAGTCTTTTGCGACGCCCAATTATTTTAGACGGCAAACGGATGCAAATCGGCTTTAACGAGGATGAAATTCGTGCTTTCCTGCCTCGTAGTTATCGTAAGGAAGAGTTAAGATCCGCAACCATGCGGGCAGATATTCAGTAAAGATGAACAAAAATTATAGTTACCCACTAGATTTATCGTGGAGCACTGAAGAGCTTGCTTCGGTGCTCTCTTTTTTTAATGATGTAGAAGCAGCTTATGAGCAGAAAGTCCAAGCGGAAAAGCTCTTGAAGTCCTATGCGGCTTTCAAGCAAGTTGTTCCTAGCAAGGGCCAAGAGAAGCGAATCGGCCGTGAGTTTGAAAATGTCAGCGGTTATTCGCTTTATCGTGCTGTTCAAGAGGCAAAAAGTAAAGGTAAAGGAAGCATTTCTCTTGGAAAATAAATTTCATTTTGCTAAAGAAATCATCTACCAAGCTGGTGCTTTTTTGAGGGAACATCTCTATGATGATTTGGATGTGAGTCAAAAGACCAGTGCCACTGACTTGGTCACCCAGATGGACCGGAAGGTTCAGGATGATTTGGTGGCTAAGATTCTAGCCCGCTATCCACAAGATGCTATTTTAGCGGAGGAAAATGGACTCCGACATAATATTGCTGATGGCAATGTCTGGGTGATTGATCCGATTGACGGAACCACCAACTTTATCACTCAGAAGGCTGATTTTGCAGTCATGATTGCCTATTTTGAAAAGGGCATTGGTCGTTTTGGCTTGATTTATGATGTGACTAGAGACCAGCTCTATCATGGTGGCGGAGACTTTGACGTCTATTGTAATGATCGGAAACTTCCTGCTTTTGAGGACCGGCTCTTTCAAGATTTTCTCATGGCTTCCAATGCCGGTATGCTGCAAGCCAATGATTGGGGCTTGGCAGACTTGGCTCGGGAGTGTTTAGGGGTTCGGGTCTATGGCAGTGCAGGTATTAGCTTCAGCAAGGTGTTGTCTGGTGGGCTCTTGGCTTATTTTTCCTACAACTGGCCTTGGGATTATGCGGCGGCTTCGATAATGGCGGAGAAGCTAGGCTTTATCGTTCAGACCTTGGATGGCAGTCAGCTAAATTTTCAGACTCGGCAGCCTGTCATGATGGCGCCTAAGTGCAAACTATCAGATCTGAAGCCTTATTTAGAAAAGGGGAAGCAGTAGATGGACTTTCCTAAAGGTTTTAAAGAAAAATATGAGCAGATTTTAGGCGCTGAAGCGGCGGATTTTTTTGCGACCTTTGATGATGAGCCGATTTCGGCCTTTCGTAGTAATCCTTTAAAAGAAGGCCAGCAGAATTTCTCAGATGCCATTCCTCAGACAGACTGGGGCTTTTATGGCAAGGTGTCTGGCAAGTCTGCTGAGCATGTGACTGGTCTGGTTTATTCGCAGGAGCCAGCAGCTCAGATGGTGGCTCAGATAGCAGCACCATCTAAGGGTATGAAGGTCCTAGATTTGGCGGCGGCTCCAGGTGGCAAGTCCACCCATCTTTTATCTTTTTTAGATAATACTGGCTTACTGGTTTCCAATGAAATCAATAGTAAACGCTCTAAAATCTTAGTGGAGAACATTGAGCGCTTTGGTGCCAGAAATGTTCTTGTTACCAATGAATCAGCTGAGCGGTTGGCTCAGGTTTTCAGCGGATATTTTGACTTGATTGTTTTAGATGCACCTTGCTCAGGCGAGGGTATGTTTCGTAAGCAGCCAGATGCTACCCAGTATTGGACGCTGGATTACCCAGCCCAATGCGCCCAGCTCCAGCGAGAAATTTTAACAGCTGCTATGAGCATGCTTGCCAAGGACGGTCGTCTGGTTTATTCGACCTGTACTTGGGCTCCTGAAGAAAATGAAGACATCGTTGCTTGGTTACTGGAAGAATTTCCACTTGAACTGATTGATATTTCTAAGATAAACGGGATGACTGAAGGAATTGGCTTTCCTGAGACAGCTCGTATGTATCCGCATCGCTTCAAAGGTGAAGGTCAGTTTGCAGCTCACTTTCGCTTTACTGGTGAGAATAGCTGCAAGAAGATTAAATCAAGTAAGAATCGTTTGACGAGCGAGCAAAGAAAACTCTGGCAGGACTTTGAGAGCAAGCATTTAAAAACAATCTTGACTGGAGATCTGCAGACCTTTGGGGACAATCTTTATTTGTTGCCTTCTGGCCTGCCAGACCTGTCCAAGCTAAAGATTGCTCGTAACGGTTTGCATCTAGGAACGTTTAAGAAGAATCGCTTTGAGCCTAGCTTTGCCCTAGGCTTGGCTATGAAGCCCAGCGAAGTTCTGAATCGAGTTGAAATCAGTAATCAGGACTTCAAGAAATATGCGGCAGGTGAGACGATTGAACTGGCAGAGCCGAAGCTAAACGGCTGGTACGAACTAGTCCTTGGCGGGAACGGTCTGGGCTTTGCAAAAGTCACTGGAAAAACCCTGAAAAATTATTTCCCAAAAGGCCTGAGATTTAGATAAAAAATTAGGAAAAGCTGGTATTATATGATATAGTTGAAGATGTGAATGTATTGGAAAAAAGCTTCTTTCTGCTAAGTAAGAAGTACTAAAGATACTTCCCATCCTCTTGATTTTATTAAAGGAGAAATCTTTTGAACAAATTGAAAAAATTTGCTTTAGCGCTGACGGCTCTGGGCTTAGGACTCACCTTATCGGCTTGCTCATCTTGGATTGACCGTGGTGAATCTATGACAGCAGTAGGGTCAACTGCTTTGCAGCCTTTAGTTGAAGCGGCAGCTGATGACTTTGGCTCTAACAACATCGGTAAAACAGTCAATGTACAAGGGGGGGGATCTGGTACAGGTCTATCTCAAGTGCAGTCAGGAGCTGTTGAAATCGGGAACTCGGATGTTTTTGCTGAAGAGAAGGAAGGGATCAAAGCGTCTGACTTGGTGGACCATAAGGTCGCTGTGGCCGGCATTGCTGTGATTGTCAATAAAGAAGTTGACGTGGATAATCTAACGTCCGAGCAGCTGCAGAAAATTTTCACTGGTGAAATCACCAACTGGAAAGAGTTGGGCGGTAAGGACTTGGAGATTTCGATTATCAATCGTGCGGCTAGCTCTGGTTCCCGTGCAACCTTTGACAGTGTCATCATGGATGGAAAATCAGCTGTGCAGAGTCAGGAACAGGATTCCAACGGTATGGTCAAAAATATCGTTTCGCAAACTCCCGGCGCGATTTCTTATCTAGCCTTTGCCTATGTTGATGAGTCTGTAAAAAACTTGAAACTCAATAACTATGAGCCAACAGCAGAAAATGTTGCTACCAATAATTGGTCGCTCTGGTCTTATGAGCATATGTATACACTAGGCAAGCCGACTGGTTTGGCTGCTGAGTTCCTAGACTATATGCTGTCAGATGATGTTCAAAAAGGTGTAGTTACCAGCATGGGCTATATCTCAATCAACGATATGAAAGTCAGCAAGGATGCTGATGGGAATGTCACAGCAATAGAAGGAGATTCAAAATGAAAAATGAGGAATTAACCAAAAAGTTGTTATCGCCTTCTAAGAATTCTCGCTTGGAGAAGTTTGGCCGCTATCTGACTTTTGCCTGTCTGTCACTGATTGTGGTGATTGTGGCTATGATTCTAATCTTCGTTGCTCAGAAAGGTCTATCTACTTTCTTTGTCAACGGCGTTAATGTTTTTGATTTTCTTTTTGGTGGTGTCTGGAATCCTTCTGGTAAAGAATTCGGTGCCCTGCCAATGATTTTAGGCTCCTTTATCGTTACCATTCTGTCAGCCCTGATAGCAACTCCCTTTGCGATTGGTGCTGCTGTCTTTATGACAGAAGTTTCTCCAAAAGGAGCAAAGATACTGCAACCAGCGATTGAACTTTTAGTTGGTATTCCGTCTGTTGTTTATGGATTTATCGGTCTGCAAATCGTGGTTCCTTTTGTCCGTACAGTCTTTGGCGGTACTGGTTTTGGAATTTTGTCTGGTATTTTTGTGCTCTTTGTTATGATTTTACCGACAGTAACCTTTATGACGACGGACAGTCTACGTGCTGTGCCACGTCACTACCGTGAAGCAAGTCTGGCTATGGGCGCAACGCGCTGGCAGACTATTTGGCGGGTGACACTCAAGGCTGCTCGCTCAGGTATTTTTACAGCGGTGGTCTTTGGAATGGCGCGTGCCTTTGGTGAAGCTCTAGCTATCCAGATGGTCGTTGGGAACTCTGCGGTGATTCCAACCTCTCTGACAACACCAGCAGCTACACTGACCTCTGTCCTGACTATGGGAATCGGAAATACCGTTATGGGAACAGTGGATAATAACGTTCTCTGGTCTCTGGCTCTGGTGCTCTTGATGATGAGCTTGGCCTTTAACAGTGTGATTAAACTAATTACAAAAGAAAGAGGTAAGAAAAACTATGCACGCTAAGAAATTAGATAAATTGGCGACTGGTGTTCTCTACACAATAGCGAGTATCATTGTTGCCATCCTTGCCTCTCTCATCCTCTATATCTTAGTTAGAGGTTTGCCGCATGTTTCCTGGTCTTTCTTGACAGGGAAATCCTCTTCTTACCAAGCTGGCGGTGGTATTGGGATTCAGCTATACAATTCCTTCTTCCTGCTGGTGATTACTCTGATTATCTCTGTTCCTCTTTCTATGGGGGCTGGGGTTTATCTGTCAGAGTATGCTAAGAAAGGCCCAGTAACCAACTTTGTCCGCACCTGTATTGAAATTCTGTCTTCACTGCCTTCGGTAGTAGTTGGACTCTTTGGTTATTTGATCTTTGTTGTCCAGTTTGAGTATGGTTTCTCAATCATTTCTGGTGCCTTGGCCCTGACGGTCTTTAATCTGCCACAGATGACTCGCAATGTCGAAGACAGTCTGCGCCATGTCCATCATACCCAGCGTGAAGCTGGTTTGGCCTTGGGAATTTCCCGATGGGAAACGGTCCTGCATGTGGTCATCCCAGAAGCTTTGCCTAGTATTGTGACAGGGATTGTACTAGCTTCCGGTCGTATCTTTGGTGAGGCAGCAGCCTTGATTTATACAGCAGGTCAGTCAGCGCCGGCTCTTGACTGGTCCAACTGGAATATTTTCAGCGTCACTAGTCCTATCTCTATCTTCCGTCAGGCTGAGACCTTGGCTGTCCATATCTGGAAGGTCAACAGTGAGGGAACAATTCCTGATGGAACGGCTGTTTCTGCAGGTTCAGCGGCGGTTCTCCTGATCTTCATTTTGATTTTCAATCTGGGAGCCCGCAAACTAGGTAGCTATCTGCATAAGAAATTAACCTCTGCTTAAAGGAGAAGAAATGACAGAATATAATTGGAATGAAAAACATATCATTACTTTTCCTGAAGAAAAGGTAGCCCTGTCGACCAAGGATTTGCATGTTTACTATGGTAAAAAGGAATCCATCAAGGGCATTGATATGCAGTTTGAAAAAAATAAAATCACTGCTTTGATTGGCCCGTCAGGATCGGGTAAATCAACCTATCTTCGCAGCCTCAATCGCATGAACGATACCATTGATATTGCCAATGTGACTGGAGAGATCCTCTATGAGGGGATTGATGTCAATCGCCCTGAAATCAATGTTTATGAAATGCGCAAGCATATCGGTATGGTTTTCCAGAGACCAAATCCTTTTGCCAAGTCCATCTATCGAAATATTACCTTTGCTCATGAACGGGCTGGTGTCAGAGATAGAAAGGTTTTGGATGAGATTGTAGAGACTTCGCTCAAACAAGCAGCTCTTTGGGATCAGGTCAAAGATGACTTGCACAAGTCGGCCCTGACTCTCTCTGGCGGTCAGCAGCAGCGGCTCTGCATTGCCCGTGCTATCTCGGTCAAGCCAAACATTCTGCTCATGGATGAGCCAGCGTCAGCCTTGGATCCGATTGCGACAATGCAGCTGGAAGAAACCATGTTCGAACTTAAGAATAACTATACCATTATCATTGTGACCCACAATATGCAGCAGGCTGCCCGTGCTAGTGACTACACTGGATTCTTCTATCTGGGCGACTTGATTGAGTACGATAAGACGGCTAATATTTTCCAAAATGCCAAGCTTCAGTCCACTAATGACTATGTTTCAGGTCACTTTGGTTAAGCTGCCGTCCGTATTCATCACGATTCAACAAGCTTAGTCTTTGGTTGAATGTAAAATAAAATGAAGGAAAAACGTATGACAGAACCTATTTTGCAAGTCAAGGACTTGTCGGTTTATTATAATAAAAAGAAAGCCCTTAATAGCGTTTCACTTGATTTCATGCCAAATGAGATTACGGCTTTGATTGGACCGTCAGGATCAGGTAAGTCAACCTTGCTCAAGGCTATCAATCGAATGGGCGACCTGAATCCAGAAGTAACGACTACAGGAACGGTCATTTATAACAGTCACAATATCTATGGTCCGAGGACAGATACGGTAGAGCTTCGCAAGGAAATCGGCATGGTTTTCCAGCAGCCCAATCCTTTCCCTATGACCATCTATGAAAATGTGGTCTATGGACTTCGGATTAATGGTGTCAAGGACAAGGCAGTTTTGGACGAAGCAGTAGAGCGCTCCCTTATTGGTGCTTCTATCTGGGACGAGGTCAAGGACCGTCTGCATGATTCCGCTATCGGTCTTTCCGGTGGTCAGCAGCAACGGGTTTGTGTGGCTCGCGTGCTAGCTACTAGTCCTAAGATTATTCTCTTGGACGAGCCGACATCAGCCTTGGATCCAATCTCAGCTGGGAAAATCGAGGAAACTCTATACAGTTTGAAAGACAAATATACCATGCTTTTGGTCACTCGCTCCATGCAGCAGGCGTCTCGGATTTCTGAAAAAACAGGCTTCTTCCTTGGTGGAGACTTGATTGAATTTAATGAAACCAAGAAGATGTTCCTCAATCCAGCCCATAAAGAGACCGAAGATTACATTACTGGTAAATTCGGATAACAGAAAGGAATCTTATGCTTAGAGTACAATTTGAAGAAGATTTAGAAAAACTTCATAATCAATTCTACGCGATGGGAAACGAAGTCCTATCGCAGATTAACCGAACGGTTCGTGCCTTTGTCACACATGACCGTGAACTGGCTCGTCAGGTCATTGAAGACGATGCTGAAGTCAATGACTACGAGGTCAAACTGGAGAAAAAATCTCTGGAAATCATCGCCTTACAACAGCCTGTTTCTCAGGACTTGCGGACTGTTATCACCGTGCTGAAAGCCAGCAGTGACTTGGAACGCATGGGTGACCACGCCGTATCGATCGCCAAAGCCACTGTTCGGATGAAGGGAGAAGTCCGCATCGAGTCCGTAGAGGATGCTATCAGCAAGATGGGGCGCGATGTTAAGAATTTCGTCGAAGAAACTCTGAACGTCTACCTCAATGGAAATGTAGACCAAGCTTATGCCGTAGCAGCTCTAGATGAGAAAATCAATCAATACTTTGATGATATTCGCGATCTAGCTACTGAGGAAATCAAACAAAATCCAGAGCTGATTGTGACTGGCCGCGACTACTTCCAAGTTATCTCTTACTTGGAACGAATCGGCGATTATGCCAAGAATATCTGTGAATGGGTTGTTTACTTTGAAACAGGTAAAATTATTGAGTTGTAATGAACAAAAGATACGATTTGTTTCGTGTCTTTTTTGTATAATCTCAAGTATGGTTAGCATTCTGTTTTGTGTTTTAACTTACAACTAACTATGTTATACTACGAGAGTAGAGTTAAAGTTTATATATTTTTATATGAGTACATAATGGAGAATGTTTATGAAGAAAAAGATCATTTTCACTTTGGCAGTTCTGGTACTTCTCATTCCAGGTGGAATCTTTGGTGTGAGAAAGTGGATTGAACACCAAAACTCACCCTATAATGTTTGTGATGTTTTAGACGATAAAGGAGTAAAACTTTACAAACGCGGATTTCGTTTGTTAGAAGAACAACTAGCAACTTACATTAAAGAGCACTATTCCGGAGTCACTAAAATAGAATTTTCACCTATACTAGTTCGAGGAGGTGACGGACGATATATGTTTCATGCCAATATTGTTCCTATAGTTTATGATGAATATGGAGATAAGGCGTATTTAGGTAAAAAAATTGGAAATCAAACATTTGCTCATTATGATGATTTTAGTAGTATTAGACTCGATTTTAATGGCTGGGATGAAGAAATCATTGAAATAAGAGTTGGTAGTGAATTTATTGATATATCTGATAGTAAATGTTTACCTGAAAATGCAAAACTTAATTCTGTTAAAGAAATTGATGAAAATATTGAAGCGCTTGTCAATGCTGGTCACCTAAAAGATGTGGTAAAAGGTGAAAAAGGTAGTCAAAAAGCGGAAATTCTCTATAATACAGAAATTAGGAAAGGAGACCATTTGGAATGGCATTGAAGGAGTCAAGGTGATAGTATTAAATCCTTTCAACAAAATATACTTTTCTTAAAATTAAGGTAGAAATATCTTTAAATTACTAATTATGATATAATGTATGTAAGTAATTTGTTTGTTTGCAATTTGATTAATAAAATGGAGGAGACTGATGAAGAAAAAATTTTTTGCAATCGGAATAGCTCTAATAGTTTTAATTTCAGGAGGAGTATATTGTATGACAAAGTGGATTGAACACAAAAACTCTCCATATAATGTTAGTGATGTTTTAGACGATAAAGGAGTAAAACTTTACAAACGAGGATTTCGTTTGTTGGAAGAACAACTGGCAACTTACATTAAAGAGCATTACTCTGGTGTCAGTAAAATTGAGTTTTCGCCAATTTTTGTTCAAGGTGGGGATGGGCAGAGCATGTTTCGTGCAAATATTGTTCCTGTGATTTATGATTTACAAGGCAATAAAGCCTACTTGGGAAAAAAAATTGGTGAGAAATCCTACAGTCATTATGGTAGTTTTTGGGATGTTAGGCTTGATTTTAATGGCTGGGATGAAGAAATCATAGAATTAAAGGTTGGTGACGATTTTATTGATATTTCCGAGAGTAAAAAATTACCTGTGGAAGCCAAATTATCAACTAAACCAAAAATTGATGAGAATATAGAAGCTTTTGTTCAAGAACATCAGCTCGTAGATGTTAAAAAAAGCGAGAACGGTAGTCCTGATGCAGAAGTTGTCTATAATACAGAAATTAGGAAAGGAGACTTTTTAGAATGGCCTTAACAGACGAGAGCATACAGGAATTACAAGTTGAAGTTCTTAATATAATAAAAGAAGAAAAAAATGGGAATGAGTTCTCACTTGATGAGAGCGGAAAGAAATATAAACTGATTAACGAAGTCAACGAAACCACCCAAGCTATTGCTGTTGCGCCTCTTGATAAGGAAGGGAATCCAGATTTCAGTCAAACTACTATTGTTGTTGCTGGTACTCAATCACCTAATAACGAAAATAATAACCATGTTACAGAATCAGTATTCAATGCGGTAATAGCAAGAAATCAATTAACAGAACAGACAAAGGACGTTCGAGAATTTTATAATCAATCATTAGCTAGTGCTAAAAAAATGGCTGGAACAGGACAGGAAGTTGATATTAGTAATATGTCGGGATTCAGTCAAGCTGGACCAGCAGTTGCTAAAGTAGCTGCGGAAATGAAAGTCCAGAAGATTACAAATTTCATGGACTGGGGTGCGTGGAATTCGTTGACAAAAAATACAGCCGATTATAGAGGTATTAGTGATGAAGAATTAGCATATATTAATAAACACTTACATTCATACAGTGATCAAGGGAAAGATTTAACAAGTTGGGATGGTCATGGAGGAATCATTCCGTATGGAAAAGTATATACTGTAGAGGGAAAAAATCATAATGCTGGATTACCAAAGATTAAAGGTAATAGGCTAGATTTTGAGTGGTATGAAAAAAATGGTCTTTTCTGCACTGCTATGACCGAAAAGCAAGTCAGAAAGATTGCAAAACATAAAGCAAAAATGTATGAAATAAATGTAGCAACCGCAAATTTTGGATTAGACTATGCCAAAAAGAATCCTGAAAATTATGTTCTTGAGTATTTAAGGGACTACGGAGACTTCGCTCCTGAGCCTTCTAAGCATGATTTAATCGCCATAAATAGGAAATACATTGATGAATTGCATGCTTCTTTAAGAATTAGTTCTGGCGAAATAACAATTAGTTTAAGAGAGGAACTCGTTCGCACAAGCGCTCAAACCGCTCAGCTTCAAGCTGAGGTCTACGAGCAAGAGATTAAAGATAAGTTAGCAAGTGCAAAATCGAAAGTTGAAGCACACATCTCAGAACTGAGCAATGCAGCCTATACTCTAGCCCATAATCTTTCAGCTGATGAGGTAGAGGGCTTATTATCTGAGTTGAGCATGTCAACTGCTTGGAATGATGGAAAAGAAGCAACTACCCTTGCCTCAGCAAACTCTTATATGACTACAATGACTGGTATTGCAGGGAATTTAAACAAAGCTGCAGATAGGATAGTAGAAATCGATCAACAAGGTGCCCAGATTTTTGAGAAAAGCTAGGAGGTAGAGTATGATTGAACCAAATACAGAAGATCGAGTTGAAGCCGAACGTATAAAAAAAGAATATTTAAAGATTCAGGAACGTATTGCCATTCGAGGTTTGATTTCAGCTAAAAGAGCTGTCCTTCTTGAAGAAAGTCAAGCTTTGCAAACTTGGTTGGATAGTCAAGCTGAGGCTATGAAAACTTTTGCATCCACTCAAGTACCTGCCGACTTATCCGGGGCCTTTACCGGTGGAGCAGCAGATTCCATCAAGGAGGTACTAGGTGCTGTTCCTAAGCCTAGTTTGACCAGCCCTATCTTATAGGAGGCTTTATGGATATTCAGAAAAAGATCAATCGTCTTGATGATGATCACATAGCTTTTCGAAAGAAAGTCAGCGAGTATGAATGGGATTATCAGGACATGAGACGAGAAGCTAAAAATGTTTCAGAGCAAATGAGCGAATGGATATTATCTTGTTGTCGCAATAGTCCTGATACCGTCCCCTCGTATGAATTAAGTCAAATAGAGGAAAACAGGGAAATTTTTGAGAGAAAAATTCAGCGTTATGAAGAACGGCTAAACAAAACTTATCACGAAGAAAATCGAATCTATAATAAAAAATTAGAGGAACTTGAGAAAGAAAAGAAGAACTCTTGACCTTTCTTCCATTTTATAAAACACATGGACAGGTTTTCCTGTCTTTTTGTTTGCATTTATTCTGCACTGAAATCCTTTAAATATGATACAATAATAACAGATTATAAGTGGACAAGAATGGCAGAGTAATCTTGCTACGTTGTTCGCTAGATGAGGAGAAGCTGATGCAAGCAGTTAAACATTTTATTGAAACTTTTGTTCCTGAGCACTATGATCTCTTTTTGGATTTGAATCGTGCCGACAAGACTTTTTCAGGCAAGGTGACCATTACTGGGGAAGCTAAGACAAGTAAGATTTCCCTGCATCAAAAAGATTTGACAGTTGAAGCTGTAGAGGTGGCTGGCCAAGCTCGTCCTTTCACTCTTGATAAGGACAATGAAGCTCTTTATATTGAGCTGGAAGCAGCTGGGCATGTAGTGGTGACAATAACTTATACTGGTAAGATTACGGACAATATGACAGGGATTTACCCATCTTACTACACGGTAGATGGTGTGAAAAAAGAGATTATTTCTACGCAGTTTGAGAGCCATTTTGCCCGCGAAGCCTTTCCGAGTGTAGATGAGCCAGAAGCTAAGGCAACTTTTGATTTGGATTTGAAATTTGACCAAGCAGAGGGTGAGTTGGCTCTGTCTAATATGCCGGAAATTGATGTTGAAAACCGCAAAGCGACTGGCGTTTGGAAGTTTGAAACGACTCCACGTATGTCTTCCTATCTCTTGGCTTTTGCTGCAGGGGATATGCAAGGAATTACTGCTAAAACCAAGAATGGAACCTTGGTAGGAGTTTATGCGACCAAGGCCCACCCAGAGAGCAATCTAGAGTTTGCTTTGGACATTGCGGTTCGCTGTATTGAATTTTACGAAGAATATTATGGAGTCAAGTATCCTATTACTCAATCCCTTCATGTGGCTCTGCCAGACTTTTCTGCTGGGGCTATGGAAAATTGGGGCTTGGTGACCTATCGGGAAATCTATTTGTTGGTGGATGAAAATTCAACAGCTCTAAGCCGTCAGACAGTTGCCTTGGTTGTTGCACACGAACTAGCTCACCAATGGTTCGGAAATCTAGTGACCATGAAGTGGTGGGACGACCTTTGGCTCAATGAAAGCTTTGCCAATATGATGGAGTATGTTTCAGTTGATGCAATTGAGCCTAGCTGGAAGATTTTTGAAGATTTCCAGACCAGCGGAGCTCCCTATGCCCTCAAGCGTGACGCGACAGATGGCGTCCAGTCGGTCCATGTAGAGGTCAAGCACCCAGATGAAATCAATACTCTTTTTGATGGAGCGATTGTTTATGCTAAGGGTAGCCGTCTCATGCACATGCTGCGTCGTTGGCTGGGAGATGATGCTTTTCGTAAGGGGCTAGGCGCCTACTTTGAGAAGCACCAATATGGCAATACTATCGGTCGTGATCTTTGGGACGCTCTTTCTCAAGCTTCTGGCCGTGATGTAGCAGCCTTTATGGATGCTTGGCTGGAGCAGCCGGGGTATCCAGTTGTCACTGCTAAGGTCGAAAATGACTGCTTGATTTTGACCCAGAAGCAGTTCTTCATTGGAGAGCACGAAGACAAAGGTCGTCTATGGCCAGTGCCTCTTAACAGTAACTGGCAAGGACTTCCTGATACTCTGACGACAGAAAGACTGGAAATTCCTAATTATGTAGCCTTAGCAGCGCAAAATGAAGGAGCCCTGCGTCTCAATACAGAAAACACTGCTCACTATATTACAGATTATCAGGGTGAGTTGCTGGATGCTCTTCTGAATAATCTCAGCTCTTTGGACAATATCAGTAAACTGCAAATCGTGCAGGAGCGCCGACTTCTGGCAGAGTCAGGTAAGATTTCTTATGCGGACCTGCTGCCAGTTATCAGCAAGCTGGCGAACGAAACTTCTTATATGGTAGTTTCAGCTGTTTCCCAAGTACTGGAAGGATTGAACCGCTTTGTGGATGAGGGCAGTCAGACAGAAGAAGATTACAAAGCCTTGCTGAAAGTTCTCAGTCAAAGCAATTTCGACCGTCTTGGTTTTGAAAAACAGGAAGGCGAAAGTGATGAGGATGAGATGGTTCGTCAGCTGATTGTGGGCAATATGATTAAGGCTGACGATGAAACGGCTAAAGCTCAAGCTAGTCAGATTTTTGACCGCTATCGTGATAATTTGGAAAAACTCCCTGCCGCTATTCGTTTGCAGGTATTGGTCAACCAAATCAAGCATCATGAAAGCAAGGAACTGACTAAGCTTTATCTGGACCTATATGTCGCTTCAAATGACGGAAGCTTCAAAAATGCCCTTTCTACAGCCCTTTCCTATACGAAGAACAAGGAAACCTTGGATGAACTTTTAGGGACTTGGAAGGATAAATTTACTGTAAAACCGCAGGATTTGTCAGCTTGGTATGGTCGTTTCCTCAGCCGGGATTTTACTCAAGAAGCAGTATGGACTTGGGCGCGTGAGAATTGGGACTGGATCAAGGCTGCATTAGGTGGCGACATGAGCTTTGATAGCTTTGTCATTAGCCCGGCAATGGTCTTCAAGACAGAAAAGAGATTAGCAGAATACAAAGCCTTCTTTGAACCACAGTTGGACGATATGGCGATTAGCCGAAACATCAGCATGGGAATCAAGGAAATCGCTGCGCGTGTTGAACTGGTGAAGCGCGAGAAAGAAGCAGTGGAAAAAGCAATTCGAGCTGCTATCTGATAGTTATAATTGAATTGACAAGAAAGTCTGAGATATTATCTTATCTCAGACTTTTTCTTTATCATTTTGAGTATTTAAACATTGCTTATATGCCTTTGCTTTGATAAAATAGAAAAGTATGTAAAATAAACAGGCAACTGTTTAAAGGAGAAATGGAGTTTATAATGGAAAAGAAAATAGTCTATGGCTTCCGCAAGAGCCCCCTTTCTAAGGGCTTGTGCGGAGCTGTTTTGGGTGCGGCTTTGATGGTAGCGGCCGGATCAGTTCAAGCAGAGGAGAAGGTATCTTCAGCAGCAGACCAGTCTGCCCTTTCTGAAGCAGCTCTTTCGCCAACCGAAGCACCCCAGCCAACTGCTGCCCCTGCTCAGTCAGAGCCAGTAGGGCAAGACAAGCTCCCTTTGGAGGTTTCCCATTCGGAAATGGATCAGGCTTTGGCTGAGGCCGAGAAAGCAGGAATTCAGATAAAGCAGGAGCCGACTGTTGATTTAGGAACAGCTAGAAATCCAGAAGAAGCTGCGAGTAAACGGGAGACAGCGCTAGCGGATTATGCGACTCAAATCAAGGAAATACGTGAAAACACAGCAGCTTATCAAGAGCAGTTGAAGACCTATGAGAAAGAGCTCAGTCAGAAAGAGTCTGCCAATCAAGCCCTGAAAGACCAATATGACAAGGCTCTGGCTTCCTATGAACAAGAGTCCAGTCGCATTCAGGCTGAAAATACTCAGCTAGAGGCAGACTATGAGCAGAAACGGACGGCTTATCAGGCAGAATTGAGCCGTATAGTAAAAATCAATCAAGAGAAAGAAGCCTCCTATCAAGCAGCTTTAGCAGCTTATCAAGAGGAGCGTTCACGGATTTTACAGGAAAATGCTCAAGCGAAAGCTGCCTACCAAACTGCTATGGAGAGCTATGCTACAGAGCTGAAAGTTACTCGGGAGAAGAATGCTGAAGCAAAGCGTCGCTATGAAGAAAGGCTTGCTCAGGTCTCAGCTCAAAATAAAGCTGCCCAAGCTGAAAATGCAGCCATTGCAGAACGAAATCAGGCAGCTGAAAAGGCCTATCAGGAAGCAGTCAAGCAGTATGAAGCTGAAGTTTCCCGACTGGCTCAGGTTAAGGCAGAAAAAGAAGCTGTTTATCAAGCAGCCATGGCTGATTATGAGAAAGAATTGGCTAGGATTCAGAAAGAAAATGCTGAGCTAGAGCAGCAGTATCAGTCAGAATTGGCGACTTACCAACAGGAAGTAGAACGCATTCAAAGAGCCAATCAAGCAGCTAAACAATCTTATGAGATAGCCTTGGCTAAAATCCAAGAGCAGAACAAAGAGATTGAGGCCCAAAATCTAGCTGTTCAGAAGAAAAATATAGCCTTAAAGGAGCAGTATCAGGCTGATTTAGCTGCTTATCAAGAGCGATTGGCTGAGATTCGTCAAAAAAATCAAGCGGCAGAGAAAGACTATGAGAGCAAATTAGCTGCTTATCAAAAGAATCGCTCTCAAATCAAGGCGGCCAATGATGCCAAAGCGAGAGATCATCAAGCAGCTTTGACTGCCTATCAATCTGAACTTGAACGTGTTCAATCTGAAAATAAGAAGCGGCAAACAGCCTATGAGACAGAAAAAGCAGAAATAACAGCCCGTAATGTTGCCATTCAAGCTGAAAACGCCCAGATTCGTCAGCAAAATCAGGAAAAACAAGAGCTTTATAAAAATCAATTAGCTCAATATGAGCAGGATGTGGCTCGAATCACCGAGAGCAATCAGAAAAGTCGAGAAGCATATGAGAAAGCCTTACTTACCTATCAGGAGGCGACTGCTCGGATTGAGACAGAAAACAAGAATAAATTAGCTGCTGATCAGGCAGCCTTAGCGACCTACCAAGCAAATCTTGCAAGGATTGAAGCAGAAAATCAAAGACTAAAAGAAGACTATGAGGCAAACCTTGCTTCTATTTCAGCACAGAACGCAGTGATTGAGCAGGAAAATGCAAGCATTAAAGGAAAAAATGCCCGCTTGAAAGCTGACTATGATAAGCTCTTAGAAGAATATAAGAAGGCAAAAGCTGCCTATGATACAGTCAAAACTAAGTATGATGCAGCTCTTGTAACTTTTGAGAGAGAGTTGCAGGAAGCTGAAGCTAAGAAAAATGAAGAAGGCTATCTCAGTAAGGTTGAAAGCCAGCCTTTTGTTTTCAAATCTGAGCCCCAGGCTGTCTTGACGCTTGATCCCTCTATTAGAACCTATACCAATAATGAGCTGAGTGATGAGGTTCGTTCTTGGGGAATGGATCAACAAGGAATAACTGCTTTGACCAGTGTTTTAAAAGGGAAAGAGCATCAGACTAAAGTCATTTTACAAAAAGATGTTCCTCTGGTAGCTACTTATACCAATATAAAAAATTCCAGTATTCAAGGCAAGAAAATCGCTAAAGTTGTCTACACTTATACTCTGAAAGAATCAACAAAGAGTCAGGATAAGCTTCCAGTTTTCTTAGTTAAGGATCCGACCTTGACTGTCTGGACCTTAGATTTTTATGGCCATTCTCGGGTCAATGTCCAAGCGGAGTTTTTCGATGAGGCTGGAGAAAGGCTTGATATGACAGGCTCGCTTGTCAGCTTCTCATCTTTAAATACGAACAAAGTTGCAATTGAGTACATTAAGAATTTTAATGGTGAATATATTCCTATTACAGGCTCTGCCATTAATGTTCACCCAGATACTAGTGTTCACGCTGATATTTCTATTAACTTTGAGCGGGAAGGCTCTCGCTTTGAATATAACAAGTGGGACTCGCCGAAC
Source organism: Streptococcus sanguinis (assembly GCF_020729725.1). GTDB lineage: Bacteria > Bacillota > Bacilli > Lactobacillales > Streptococcaceae > Streptococcus > Streptococcus sanguinis_V. The sequence goes on from NZ_JAJEPA010000005.1 coordinate 60,956, forward strand.
AGTCCCTATAACTGGTATGGCGCTATCGTAGGTAAGGCACGGGGAGATGTCATTTCCTTTGATATTGGTTCACGAAATCGGGGTTCTGCTTGGTTTGTATTTAACTCTGATATTAAAGCCAAAGGTGTTCCAATGAAGCCTGTTGCTCCGACAGAAGTTGCTCAACCTCAGGAACCGGCTTATGAGGAAGTCAAGGCCTTGCAGCCTCTTCCGAGTCAGCCAGTCTATCAACCTTTGCCAGAAGAGCCAGTTCAGCCGACCTATCAAGAACTTCCTAAACAGCCGACAGAAACTCAGCCTCTTCCTCTTCCAAATCGGCCTGAGGAGCCAGCAGTTCTACCGGAAAGAGATTCGGAAAGTCTGCCGCAAGAGCCAACTTATCTGCCTGAGCCGCTTCAACCTCAAAAGCCAGTTTATCAGGAAGTGCCAGAAGAACCTAGCTCCCCTTCTCTATTGACAGAGCCGACTGCAGTTGAAGAGCCGACCTATGAGAAGGAGCAGCCCTTGCTGAGCGTTCCGCAAGCACCGGCCGAAGATCCACTGCCACAGGCACCTCAACGACCATCTTATTTTAAGGAACCAGAAAAACCTCAAAAAGCTCCTGAAGCAAGCACGGGAGAAGGACCGAAACCGCCTGCTTATGAAGATGAAATTGCTTTACAAGACCTTCCACTGGAACCAAGTTATATGCAGAAACCTCAGCTCCCTCAAGAACCAGTTCTTCAGCCTGAGCCTCAGGTACCTGTCAGAGAAAGTGACCTGCCTTTGCCTGAGAAGCCTGAAAAGCCGACCTATCAAGATCTTCCTCAAAAACCGGCTAAACCTAGCTATCAAGCTTTGCCAAGCCGTCCGCAAGCGCCGACTCAAACTTATCACTTTAACCAGCTCTTTATCCAGTTAAAAGTCAGAGAAGAGGTGGAGAATGAGTCCAAGAAGAATATTCATCAACAAGAGGTTAGCCATGGAAGTTTTGCTGTCCTTAATCTGGTAACGGATGCTTTGCCTGCTTATCGCTTGCCAATTCACTCTTTCGTATTGGAAGATCGTCTGCCAGAAGGTTTTGAATTGGATCTAGAAGCGACTAGAGCGAAAAGTCCTGGTTATGAAGTTTCTTATGACCCGAGCACCAGAGTCTTGACTTTTGTTGCTGCACTAGGTCTGCTTGAAGGCTACAATGCTGACTTGAATACTGCGACCGAGACGCTAGCTCCAGCAGCAGTCGGTCGACTCTTGTATCCAGGCAGAACTTATACCAATCATTTCAGCTTGCTGATTAATAATCAATACCGGATAGAGTCCAATCAGGTTAGTGTTTCAACACCTCCTGCAGAAATTACTATTCAAACAGCACAGAAATTTGAGCCTCTGTCAAACCAGATTTGGCAGCATCAAAGTTCTGCAAATAAGCAAGCAAGTAACTTGCAGCTATCTGTCAGCTACCAAACCAGTCAAGGTCAACTGCCTAAAACTGGTAGCAATGCGAGCTCTCTTCTCACCTATCTTGGCTTTGCGACCTTGCTAGCTTCATCCAGCTTCCGTCTTTCTAAGAAAGAGTCATAAAACGATAAGCAGCTCCTGCATCCAGAGCTTTTGAACATGATAAATCAAGACTGAGACAATTTCGTCCCAGTCTTTTTTGCTGCGGATTTTTGGGGCAAATGTTTGATAGATGTATCAAGTGTTTTAGATAGGCAAGTATTTTAAGATGAACGTAAATCGTGTTATAATAGCCATGTCAAAGAATTTTTACCTACAATAATCACTAATGTTAAAGAATTTCATCTAGCCAAACAACTAAAAAATAAGTATGATGAGGAGGAAAAGATAATGTTAGGAAAACAATTGAAGTTTATACGGGAGCAAAAAGGATATAGTCAAGCTCAGATTGCAGAATCACTAGGGACGACTCGGCAGACCATCTCGAACTGGGAAAATGATAAGACGATTCTAGATAGTGCAAGTCTTATTCGTCTAGCTGATTTTTACCAGATTTCATTAGATGAGCTATGTGGTAGAAAAGCTTTATCTATCTCCAAAGATTCGAGCATAAAATCAATGATTTTGACAAATGCCTGTACACTTTGGACTTGCTTTGTTTCATCTCTCGGATAGTTCTATTGATTTTCCTGCTAACTTTTTAGTTATTTAGAATATTAGGAGGAAAACAATGTTTTACTATTTTTATTTATCTCTCGCAATTCTATTTGAAATTGCCGCCACAAGTCTTTTAAAACTATCTCAAGGTTTTTCGAAGTTATTTTTTGCTTGCCTTGCTTTGATGTTTTATGGCTTGTGCTTTTTCTTTTTATCTCTATCTTTAAAAGGCATTCAGTTAAATCTAGCTTACGCTATTTGGTCTGGAATAGGTCTAGTAGGGACAACGATATTATCTATTCTGCTTTGGCACGAAAAAGTAACAGCTGTAAGTCTTTTAGGGATAAGTCTAGTTATTGTCGGACTTGTTTTATTGAATTTATCACAAAAGACTCACTAGAGAATGGAGAATGATATGTTTGATAATTATTTTAAAAATAAAAAGGTTGTAATTATTGGTGCAAGTGGTAGTTTGGGAAGAGTCTATACACGAGCTTTTCATCAAGCAGGTGCTAGGTTATATCTCTTAGGAAGAGATATAGAGAAGTTAACGATGTTTGTGAAAGAATTTTCGTCTTTTATTCCAATAAGCTCAGTGGATATTACAAGTGAAGAGTCTCTAAAAAATGTAGTATCAGAGATACAAGAGTGGTCGGAATGTATAGATATTGTTATCAATGCAACTGGTTTTGATGTAAGAAAGTCTTTGTCAGCGCATTACCTTGAGGACATAGAGCAGACACTATTAATCAATTTATCTGGCGCCATTCTGATTAGCAAGATTTTTCTGCCCTTATTAGCAAATGAAAAAGGTGCTACAATTGTGCATTCTGGCGGTTTTGCAGATGGGCGGCTCGCTTTCCCTTACTATAGCGTAGATGTGGCTAGTCGCGCAGGGATTTTTTCTTTTATTGAATCAATGAATCGCGAATTAAAGCAGGAGCAGAAAAAGGTGTATTTAACCTATTTTTGTCCCAATGCTGCGGACACACCCTCAGAAAAGCCTTACCATCCTGTTTGGAAAGAAATGGGGATTAAGATTTCAACTACAGACGAAGTTTGCCTAGCTTTGCTAAAAGGTATTAAGTCTCATCAAAGAGTCATCCTAATGGGACGAGGGGCATCTTTGTTTGCTAAACTCAACCTTCTGTCTTCAAGATTAGCTGATTTTCTTTTATTAGATAAATATAGCCGTATATTGAAAAAGCACTTTTCATAAACCATTTTCCCTATCTTTCAGCCTTTTTTAAGAAAAAATTCAGTCCTGTTTAAGTAAAAATCTATATGATAATGCTATTCAAGTGAAAGGATGTGTATGGGATGACTTGCAAGCTTCATTAGCTTCTTGTTTGATAGAAACAGATAGAAAAATTTACAAAAGAAAGAAGGAACATATTAAATGGATATGGAAAAAATGATTGTTGTAGAAAAAAGCACCAAATGGTGGCTGACAGTTGCGACGGGTGGTGCTCTAGCAGTCGGACTTATGGGTGGCTATGGTCTTGCGACAGCTATTCACGGTACAAAACATCAGCAATCAGCTATTCAACAGCCAGCTACTATGCCTGGAGCACTGGAGCAGGGACAGAATGCAGGAAATGGCATGCCGCCGCAGGATGGTGGACCAGGACAGAACGGTCAAGACCAAGGCATGCCGTCTCAAGACGGCCAGCAGTCTGACAATGACAAGAGCAAGAATTCTCCTGCTCAGCAAAATGACAACGGGAAGAAAAACAAGAGAAAGTCTTCAACGAACACAAATGAACAATCGGACAAGAACAATAATAAGTCGACAAAAGAAAATAAAACGTCGCAGTCGTAGAAAAAACTTACTGATTTTGACCCAAGTCATGATATAATAAGAATAGCAAATAAAACAAAAACCAAAAGACATAATCTTGGAAAGTTTTATTGGAGGAAAGAAAAATGATTAAAATTCTATTGGTAGAAGATGATCTTGGACTGTCAAACTCAGTTTTTGATTTTTTAGATGATTTTGCAGATGTAATGCAGGTTTTTGATGGTGAAGAAGGTCTATATGAAGCAGAAAGCGGTGTTTATGACCTTATCTTACTGGATCTCATGCTGCCTGAAAAGGATGGTTTTCAAGTGCTGAAAGATCTCCGAGCAAAAGGAGTCACAACCCCTGTTCTCATCATGACAGCTAAGGAAAGCTTGGATGACAAAGGACATGGCTTTGAGCTCGGAGCTGACGACTATCTGACAAAACCTTTCTATTTGGAAGAACTGAAAATGCGGATCCAAGCGCTCTTGAAACGCGCTGGTAAATTCAACGAGAATACTCTTTCTTATGGTGATGTAACTGTCAACCTATCTACAAATTCAACCACGAAGGCAGGTAAAGACGTAGAGTTGCTTGGTAAAGAGTTCGACCTCTTGGTTTATTTCCTGCAAAATCAAAATGTAATCTTGCCTAAGACTCAAATTTTTGACCGTCTGTGGGGCTTTGACAGTGATACCACTGTTTCCGTTGTCGAAGTGTACGTTTCAAAGATTCGTAAAAAACTGAAAGGAACGGCATTTGCGAAAAACCTACATACTCTTCGTAGTGTCGGCTACATTTTAAAAGATGCTGAATAAAATCAAGAAGACCTTTTATGCGGATGATTTCTCTTATTTCATTCGCTATTTTGGGTTGTTTACATTAATCTTCTCAGCCATGACCTTGATTATTATTCAGGTTATGCGCTCCAGCCTTTATACGTCAGTTGATGAAAATCTGAAAAACCTGAGTAATGATCCTAGTTCAGTAGCTGATTTGGCCTATTGGACGACAGGTCAGCAGTCTGATCCGAGTAATAAGGTCAATTCTAAAAGTCCTAAAAGCAGTAAAGAGCCAGATGGTGATTCAGATGAAGAGCCTAAGCCTAACAATCTAACTACGCCAAATGTCAGCTCTAATACTTTTGCCCTGCTTTTGGATGATGATTATAAAAATATTTCCACCAGCAAGAGCGATGGTTTTCTGGACTTTAATTCATTAGAGTTTAACAAGTCCTATCTAAATCAAATCAAGGAAATTGTGATTGGTAATAGCTTTGGTCAGACAGAAAGCTATCGGGCTTATCTCTTTGATATTGATCCTAAAAATGAGTATCCTGATATCAAGTACGCTGTGGTCATGACTAGTATCAGCCAGCTGGAGCAGACCAGCAGCAAGCATGAGCAGTTGATTGCCATGGTCATGGTCAGTTTCTGGGGAATTTCTCTGATTGCCAGTATTTATCTGGCTCGGATGAGTGTCAAGCCTCTGCTGGAAAGTATCCAGAAGCAGAAGGCTTTTGTGGAAAATGCCAGTCACGAACTACGGACTCCTCTGGCAGTATTGCAGAGCCGCTTAGAGACGCTCTTTCGTAAGCCTGAAGCTACAATTATGCAGAGCAGTGAAAATATCGCTTCTAGCTTGGATGAAGTACGAAATATGCGCTTGCTGACGACCAATCTGCTCAATCTGGCCCGTCGCGATGATGGCATCAAACCTCAATATGGTGAAGTCGAACCAGAATTTTTTGATACGACCTTTGCTAATTACTGTATTATCGCAAGGGAGAATAAAAAAGCCTTTCATTCAGAAAATATGATTAAGCACCCTATTGTGACCGATCAAATTTTCCTCAAGCAGCTGATGACTATTCTATTTGACAATGCTATCAAGTATACAGATGATGATGGCGTAATCAGTGTCATGGCTACTTCGACAGATCGTTACCTTATTTTCCGAGTGGCGGACAATGGCCCTGGTATCAGCGATGAAGATAAGAAGAAGATTTTTGATCGCTTTTATCGGGTGGACAAGGCTCGGACCCGTCAGAAAGGTGGCTTTGGTCTGGGACTTTCTCTAGCCAAGCAGATTGTCGATGCTTTCAAAGGCTCTATTTATGTCAAGGACAACAAACCAAGAGGTACGGTCTTTGAAGTTAAACTGCTATTGAAAGAAACGAAAAAGCGTTCTGTTAAATAGCGGAAGAGTGATTTTCATTGACAAATTTTTTGAAAAACAATTCTTAGCAGGCCTTGAGGCTTGCTTTTTATCTGCTTTTATTTACTTTTTTAAAAATTTAATATAAGTTTTGCCCAAAATAGGGTATAATAATAAACAAGAAAGAATGAGGTGAAATTATGGCATCAAAAATGTTACATACTTGTTTGCGTGTGGAGAATTTGGAAGCGTCTATCGCTTTTTATGCAGAGGCTTTTGGCTTTAAAGAGCTGCGCCGCAAGGATTTTCCAGATTATCAGTTTACTATCGTTTATCTAGGTTTGGAAGGCGATGATTATGAGCTTGAACTGACCTATAACTATGACCATGGTCCTTATGTGATTGGGGACGGCTTTGCTCATGTGGCACTTAGCACGCCAGACTTGGAAGGTCTGCACGCTGAGCACAAGGCCAAAGGCTATGAAGTGACAGATCCAAAGGGTCTTCCTGGCAACCCGCCCAATTATTATTTTGTAAAAGATCCTGATGGCTACAAGGTGGAAGTCATTCGTGAGAAGAGTCTCTAACATCTAGCTACAGTTAATTTTGCAAGATAAATGATGATTTTTATTCATTTAGGACAGGTGTATGAAAAGACAAAATAACAAGAAACAAGGAAAGAAAACACTCATTGTTCTCAGCTTGCTAGGTTTAGCTTTTATTGCTGCTTTATTTCTGGGTGCTGTAAAGATTTACGCTATTTTCCAAGAAAAGGAACTGCAAGAGAAAGTTAGTGTGCTGATTGCCCAAGAAGAGACCTTCCACGCTGAAAATACTGAAAAGCAGAACAAGATGATTGGCAGCCACTATGTAGAGGCCTTTTATCCTCTGCTAGATGGTCAGGTTATGGCAAGCGTTAAGGAGCAGATGGACGCTGATAGCCAGACGATTAAGGATAATCAGAAGAAGGGCGATAAGATTGAGGAATTGACCTTCTACTATGCTGAGGAAAAAGAAACGAGCCTGAAGGACGTCAAAGAAATACTGGTGCATCGCAAGGACTATCATGTCAAGGAGATGAAAATCAGTAAAGGAGAAGAACGGGAAGTTGCTGACAGCTATCTCGGTGCAGATGGCAGCCCTTTCACTCTGGATAAGCTCTTTCAGGATCCTGATGCAGCTAAGGAAATCTTCATCAATGAAATCTCCAGCCAGCTGACCTTTAGACAGGCCGATGAGGCAGTGCAGACGGAAATTCTCAATAACCTTAATGGAACGGAGTTGGGTCAGTGGTCCTTCCGTTATGAGTACAGCCATTTTTCTATCAAATTGAGCAAGGAAGTGCAAGGCTTAACCAGCATTGACGTTCCTTTATCTAGCTTTTATAACCAGATCAATGCGGACTATCTGACCGGCGATGACTTGGCAGCTTATCAGAGTTTTGAGGCTAAGAAGCATGTGAAAATGGTTGCTCTGACCTTTGATGACGGTCCTGATCCTAAGACAACACCGCAGGCTCTGGAGATCCTCAAGAAATATGGTGCCAAGGCGACCTTCTTTATGGTTGGTCAAAACATTGCTGGTAATGAAGCGATCGTCAAGCGCGTGCACAATGAAGGTCATCAGATTGGGATTCATACATGGGACCATCCAGTCTTAACTAAACTTCCTCTGGAGACAGCCCAAAAAGAAATCCTTGATACCCAGATCGCTATTAACAATGTCATAGGCATCAAGCCAACGATTACGCGGCCTCCTTATGGAGCTATTAATGCTACAATTCAAAATTCGGTTGACCAGTCCTTTATCATGTGGAATGTGGACAGCCTAGACTGGAAGACACGCAATACTAAAGCTATCATGCAAGAGATTGCCAAAACCCAGCCAGGCTCGATTATCCTCATGCATGATATTCACCAGACCAGTATTGACGCTCTGCCAAGTGTCCTCGAGTATCTGAAGAGTAACGGATATACTTTGGTAACGGTCGATGAGCTGCTGGAAGGTCAGCTGGAGCCCCATCGTATTTATTACGGCAGAGACTAATCCAGCCCTTGGGGTTAGATTTTTTGAAATCGTTGTTGGCAATGAGTAAAAGCAAAAAGCTTTGGAAACATTAGATTTCCAAAGCTTTTTTAGCTTAACTCGTTACATAAAGTTCTTGATTTTTTAGTAGAATTTCGCGAACAGAAGCGTATTTTTTCAATGTTTTCAGCTCTTCTGGATGACTGATGAGGGTGATGACATAGCCTTCTTTGCCCATGCGGCCGGTTCGGCCAGAGCGATGGGTGTAGGTTTCTAAATCGCGTGGAAGCTCATAATTGACGACACATTCTAGCGAGTCAATATCAATGCCACGAGCAACCAAGTCAGTGGCTAGCAGAAGAGTAATCTGATGGTTTTTGAACTTATCTAAGATAACCTTACGGAACTTAACGTTGACATCGCTGGCTAGAGAAACTGCATTGGATTCACGATACTGGAGTTTTTCCTCAGCGCTTCCTAGGTCTGACAGAGCGTTGAAAAAGACCAGTCCACGGAAATCTTCAACATTGGATAACTTGCGGAGCAAGTCCACCTTATCACGTTTTTCGACTTGCATGTAAAAATGCTGGATGTTATCCAAAACTTGGTTGTCAATGCTGATTTCTAGAGTGTTTTCAGCAATCTTATCGTGGTCGAACTTAGCGGTGGCGCTCATATATACCAGCTGGTGGTCACGAGGCGCATAGTGGGCGATCTTATCTACAAAGTGATACTGAGAATCGCTGAGCAGCTGGTCAAATTCATCCAAAATAATGGTTTCGACATTCATCATCTTGATTTTCTTGAGCTTGGCCAATTCGAAAATTCGCCCAGGCGTTCCGATGATAATTTCCGGACCTTTCTTAAGGCGCTCGATTTGTCTCTTCTGGCTGGATCCGGAGAGCAGGAGCTGGGCTGTCAGCCCTAAAGGCTCCGCCCAAGTTTTGCAAACCTCAAAGATTTGTCCGGCCAGCTCAGTATTAGGAGCTAAAATCAGGAGTTGTTGTGCTTTTCTAGGTGTCAGCTTGAGCAGACTAGGAAAGAGATAGGCCAGAGTTTTGCCAGTACCAGTCGGACTGATTCCCAGCACCGTATCACCTGCAGAAATAGGCTCAAACATCTTTTCCTGAATAGCCGTCAAATCTTCAAAGCCTAGCTGAGCCAGCTGATTTTGCCAGCTCGGGGGAAATTGTTCCTTAATCATCATCAACCTCAAATCTAATGCCAGCGTCCTTACGCATGGCAAATAAGCTTTCGTGAACAGCCGCAGCCGCATCTAACCATCTCTCGTAAGCCGCATCCTGTCCGCCCTTGAGCACTCGTGCGAAAGCCTGAGCCTCTTCCAACATGGTGTGGGAAGCACGCTGGATAGGCAGTACCTCCTCTTGACCGTCCAGATTTTGGAAAATAGCAGAGCTGATAAATTCAATCCCGTCTAAAGTCAGAGTTCCTTGATCTGTGTAAATCTCTGCAGGCAGATTGCTGTTTATATTTTTACCCGCCTGAATCTGAACTTGAAAGTCTGGATAGATAAGACAGCCGGCTCCATTTAAATCAATCGTATTGGCTAGCTGCTGGGCGCTGTAGCGAGCGAAGCGCGGATGGCCGAAAAGTCTGATAGCCGCATAGATGGGATAGACACCCAAGTCCATCAAAGCACCACCAGAAAACTTAGCTGAGAAAACGTTGGGCTGCTCTCCTGCAAGCAGAGCCTGCATTTTTGAAGAATACTTGGCGTAGGTAAAGTTAGCTCCTAAGACGGTCTTGTCCTTGAGGAAATCACTAATCGTATCAAAGGCCTGCTCATGATAGTTGCGGGCAGCTTCAAAGAGATAGACTTGGTGCTCGTCAGCCAGCTTGATCAATTCCCGCCATTCTTTGGGACGAGAAACCGCAGGCTTTTCGACAATGACGTGTTTACGAGCCAAAATAGCTACCTTGGCATGATTGAAATGCAGGCTGTTGGGACTGGCGATATAAACAACATCGATATCAGACGACAGAAAGTCCAGCATTTCAGTAAAGATGGCTGTATTTTCATAGTTTTGCACAAAGCGCTCAGCAGAAGCCAGAGTCCGAGAGTAGACAGCTGCCAGCTGATAGTCACCTGTTGAGTGAGAGGCCTTGATGAACTCATGAGAAATAGAACCTGTTCCGATGATTCCAAGTTTGAACATAAAAACCTCCTTTTTTCTATTTTTAAGCATCTACTTTTTTCATTTTAGCTCTTTCATTATAACATGAATTGCGGTAAAATAGATAAGATAACAAGAGATGGAGCTTATAATGCAAAATAGACCTATTATTATTGGTGTGACTGGTGGTTCCGGAGGCGGAAAGACCAGTGTTTCTCGAGCAATTTTAGCTAATTTTCCAAACGAAAATATTGCCATGATTGAGCATGACTCCTACTATAAGGATCAGACGCATCTGACTTTTGAGGAGAGGGTGAAGACCAACTATGACCATCCTTTTGCCTTTGATACGGACCTGATGATTGAGCAGATCAAGGAGCTCTTGGCAGGTCGTCCGGTGGACATTCCCACCTATGATTATACAGAGCATACTCGTAGCAAAAAGACTTATCGGCAAGTTCCTCAGGATGTCTTCATCGTTGAGGGGATTTTGGTCTTAGAAGATCAGCGCCTGCGGGATTTGATGGATATTAAGATCTTTGTAGACACAGATGACGACGTTCGGATTATCCGCCGGATTAAGCGAGACATGGAAGAGCGTGGACGCAGTTTGGATAGCGTTATTGAGCAGTATTTGGGTGTCGTTAAGCCTATGTATCATCAATTCATTGAGCCGACCAAGCGCTATGCGGATGTCATCATTCCAGAGGGGGCTTCTAACAAGGTGGCTATTGACCTGATTACGACCAAGATTGAAAAAATCCTTAAGGAAGCCAGAGAAGGCTAGGAAAAGCAGCTTTCTAGATTAGTCGTTTGAGGAAATAAATAGCTGTAAATCTGGTAAAAAGCAGTAGCTGCAAGATTTTTGAAATGTAATCTAGCAAGGGGAAGTGGACGGACTGAAATCAAGGATTTCCGAGTCCGGTCACTCCCTTATTTTGTAGGTGGTTTATGAAACAATTTGTAAAAAGAGAGTTTCACTCTCGTTCAAAATTTTTTGCCTGTCTCTTGACCTTTTGTGCAGGATTTATCGACGCCTATACCTTCATTGAGAGGGGTGGTACCTTGGTGGCAGGTCAGACGGGAAACGTCGTTTTCCTTTCGGTTGAGCTTATCAATCAGGAGACAAAGGGAATCGAAGTTAAATTAGCAACTATGCTGGCTTTTATGCTGGGGATTTTTCTGATGACAGTTTTTCAAGATCATTTTGCTCATTCTTGGCGCAGGCTGTCCAGTGTTTTTCCTTTGATATTGACGACAGTTATCGCTGGATTTTTGCCAGCAAATGTCCCCCATCTCTATATTGTGCCGCCACTGGCTTTCTGTATGGGCCTGGTTGCGACTGCTTTTGGCGAGGTGGATGGCATTGTCTATAACAACTCCTTTATGACGGGGAATATCAAGAAAACCATGGTAGCTTTTGGTAACTATGCCCGAAACAAGAAAGGAAAAGATTTGAAAGAAGGTCTTTTCTTTGTAGCCCTATTGGCCAGCTTTGTAGCCGGAGCTATCATCTCTACCTATCTGATTCAATTTTACCTATTAAAAACCATCTGGTTGGTTTCCCTGATTCTAACAGCCTTTCTCCTTTTCCGAGGCATTCAGTATGCGAGGAGATGAAGTTGCTGAATGCCAATGGATCGTATTTATTAAAATAAAAAATAAATAGAAAGAATTTGAGAAAAATCATTTATATAGGGCAAGGAAGCCTGCAATCCGTGTATTATAATACAAGGACAAGAGAGGCGTTAGCGACAGAATCTAGCACCGTTTCAGACACCGATGGTGTCATCAGTTCAAAGAAATCCAAGTGGCTTTGGGTTCTCTTCTTTGCTTTCGTGCTAGTTGCTATCATCGGTATTTGGATTCGTTCCTTGATAGCGCCCTTTAGATTGAGTGAGTGGATGATTCCTATCCATCTAGCCGCAATCCTTTTCGTTTTTATCGGAAGTGTTTATGGATTCGAAAAACTCTTCTACAGTGGGGTCGAGTCTGTCGTTCCAGCAAGTGAAGAGCAGTTTAAACAGGCAGTTGAAAGAAGTACCTTTTGGAGAAAATCTCCAGATAAGAAACCAACAGTCGATAAAATCATCTTGTATCTATTTGTTATCCTTGTTCTTTTGTTCTGTCTGGTTATTGCTGTGTTCCTTGTCATACCTGCAACCTTCATTCCTTACTATGAACATGAATGGTTTGAGCCGTCTATGTTCATGGTACCAATCGGAGCAACGATTATTCCAATTAGCGTCGTACTACTCTTATTCCAAAACAACCCCATCCGCTGGTTGTTAGCCGTGCGGAAGTATGAGCAAGGGAAAGTGATATTTGCAGAAGAAAAGGGGAAGAAAGATAAATAAAATTGAATTCTTTGTTCTTCATTTATAGTGCAGATTTTTTATAGGGATTAATTTATCAATAATGCTGAGTATTATCGACAGCATTTTCATAGATTGAACAAAATGCTCATGTAAGGATGAAGGGAACACGGCTAGTTTATTTTTTAGGTATAAAGATTTGAAAGAAAATACGTTTAAAGAAATTAAAGATGCAAATAAGCTGTATTTTAAAAGTCTAGCTAACACACGAGCATCTGTCAGTATGCTGGTTATTGCATGGACTGGATTACTAATATTGGCTATTGAAATTATTGCTTTTTATTACTATTTTAATATAGGTTTGGAAATTAATCCATTTAGCAATATATTTTTTAATTTACTCGTGTTTATTGCATGTTATCTTGTTATAGCTTTTTTTCTTCCTTTTTTAGGTTCCTTTGTTTACAAAAGGCAAATTTTATCAACTGCTTTTCTAGCATTATGTTATGCAAGTATATTCTTTTCTTTACAGTTGATGATGCTTTTAATTGTAGTTACTTCGATATCAACAAAAGAATTTACGATAGGGTTTCCCAAGTACTCACCATTTTTTGTGCCACTATTTATCGTAGAAACAGTTCTAAGTTTTATCTATCATTATCTTTGGTTAAAAAGGCAGCTTAAAAATGGATTCTCTTTTAATAGAACAGTGGGCAACTATTTAGCGAAATCTAGCGTCTATAGTCGAAATTCTCTTCTCATTATTTTCGGTCTCTCTATGTTAGGAGGAATTCTTTCAGGAAAGTTAATTCTTATCTTTGGGATTTTTGGTTCTCTTCTTTTCAGCTATGCGTTCTCCCAACTAATCATAGAGGTTACATACCTTTTATATCTAAAAATTCAGAGTGAGGAATATTGGGAAGAGGCTCCTAAAAAGAAAGAAACTTTTCGAAATCTATTTAAAGGATTTAGTTTGAAAAAAACAAAAATTCGTATTCCTATTGAAATCTTAGCTTTTGCAATATTCTTAGGTGTTTTTTATAATACTAACTATTCGAATCCAAGTATAAAACATCCTCTTTGGCTAAATTTCATTGGCAGAGTTTTCATCTACCTAATAGGAGTAGATTGCTTGGCTAGTTTTATACTATCGAAAATTAAAAAATCAAAAGATAGAACTAAAAAAGGGAAGAAATAAGGAAATTAACAATCAGATTTGATTCAAACAAGACCTGTTTATTTTTATATTTATTGTAGGAGGTTTGCTATGCGAGCGCATCATGTAAATTTTCGATATATATTGCTGGAGGATGGTAAGGAATATTTTCTATTGGATAAGCTACCGACATTGTGGGGTTATTTTTTTCCTTATCTGAATTGGTTTAGCAATCGAACGATATACCAATTGACAGAGTCGCAATTTTGGGAGGTTCGAATGCGTAAAAAACATTGGTTGGAGACACTTGTAATTCCAATGCCAGTATTTTTAGCTGTTTCAGTCTGGGCAGGGCGGATACGAACTAGTGAAAGCTTAGATACTTACCTTAATTCACCTCGCTTCTCATTCACTGAAAGATTGATTTATTGGTTTCTTACTTTTATACTAGCAGTATTATTTGCAAATCTAGTCCATTTTTTATCATCTCGATCTTTAGCAAAGAAATTTAATTTTAGTCTTTATACAAAAGAGCAAGGGAAAATAAAATTAGCTAAATTAGCTCCTTGGATGAAAAAGCAGTTTAAGAGTGTTCTGATTCTCAACTTCCTAATTGTTTTGTTTAGCTATCTCATTTTAAATTGGGGAACTATAATCTTCCTGATATTTCATGGTCTTATGTTACTAATTAGTTTACTTTTAGCAGGTGATCTAAGCTATAGTGAGAATTGTCAGTATATAATAGAGAGAAAAGAGGAGAAAGAATGGAAGGATTAGATTTCTAAATGTGGGACAGTATATTGCCTGATAGTTTTAGTAAGCTCTGTTACAGTAAAAGAAGTTTTCTCCATTAGCTTGTATATTAGAAACGAATATAAGATAACTAATTTATTATTTATGAGCAGGATAGTTAGTGTGTTAGATGAACTGAAAGTAAAAATAAAATTCTGAAGAAGTTAAATGATTCAATGATTAAGGAGAATAAAATGCCTGCAATTAAAAAATGTTGTTTGTTGGAAATTTTCAAGAACAAGATATTTTCTATCATTTTGAATCAGGGGAGCTCTATTCCTACTCTTATCAATCAGATAAATCATGGGATATTAAATGGGCCGTTTTATCTTCTGGACTGATACTAACCAACCTACTCTCTTCTATTGGTTTTCTTACTTTCTCAGTTCCTTTTGTAAAATATGGCTTGCTTATAAGTATGATAATGGCAATTGTTCTTTTAGCAGAGTGGGCTCTGAAGCCAAAGTATGAGCCAAAATTGATGACTTATAATCCTAATAATTATTTTGGTTGGTCTGACTTTATTAAGAAGTGCAAAAATAATTTGTTGTTCCTCTTATTGACAGGTATTGTTTTCTCCATAATGACATTTCAATTTTTATTGGCCTATCTTCAAGAAGCGAACCTGCATAACTATATCCTGTTTAGCCTTTTGTCCCGGTCTCTTATTTTTCGACAATTAAGCTTCGACCGATCAAAAAATTTTTGATGCTAAAGGAATTATCAGAGGAAGTATCTAAAGGGTAATTTATTGCCAATAGGAAGTGTCAGTCAGCTCTATGATAATAAGGATGAAATTATTATCATAGACTATTTTGGTATGATATTGAAAAAGTTTAGTATGGGCGATAATGTATTAAAAATGATTGTCACGAATGATAATTGCTGGCAATTATTTGAAACAAATTGAGAATGAAATAAGCTGATTACTAAGGAGAATATGATTGAAAAATAAAGCAAAGTTGGTGAATTTAGGTGCTTATAAGGATAAGTGTTACCATTTTGATTTTGAAAATAAAACATTATTAGAAGAGGTGAGACCTCCTAATTATTGGTCTTATATTTTAGTGCCGATAACTGTTTACGTTTTAAGATTTCTGATGACTGGTATTGAAAAAACTGGTATATTTGAAAGTGGGAGTACTCGGATTTTCCTAGTTCTATTTCTACTTGTAATCTCTTATCTATTGGCCCAATGGATTACAAAAAGTTATCAATCAAAGCTAGAACTTCAAAAATCCGCGCTTGATAAACATGTGTTGGCTAATTTTGTAAAAAGCCTTAGAAGAAGACGCATAGTTTTTCTTACACTGAAATCAGTGATATATTTAGCAATTTTGATTTGTGCTTGGCTATTTCTATCAGGTGTTCTTGGAGATGTCTTTCTGATATTTCTAGGGGCTTTACTTTCTTTATTTATACTAAATGCAGATTATCTATTAAAAAAATGGCCCTTCATTATTCAAACTCTGCAAAATGACAACTTTTAATTTTTTAGACTTTGTACGATTTTGGGATAATAGGGCATACAAGGGAATGGATATCTAATTTACTATTTTTAGTTATATCATTATCTTTGTTTTCTCAATTTATCACTCAAAAAACGTTATATCCCTTTTCGATTCAAGGTTGAATTATCAGAGGCTATGTAAGTCTTAGAGAATTTTCATATGAAATCAAAACGGATGAATTATCACTTTATTAGACGTTACGAAAGGTATTATATAAATGTTTAAAAAGGCTGAAATGGAGCCCTTGGCTAAAAGAAATCTCCGCTATCGTATATTAAAAACTGAGGATGAATATTATCTTCTTGATGTAGAACGCCCCTTTTTGATTGTCTACTTCTTGCCCTTGTTGATTTACTTTGTGCCTCAATAGAGAAGGGATATATAAACTGATTAAGTCGTATAGTGAACTAGGCGATAAGAATTTAAAATTGGGGAAATGGACCATATCTGCTAATTCAATTGGTAAAAAGATAGATTCTTTTAATAAAGGCTTGGGTTTTCTATTACCAACCACTACAATTAAACAGACGGTGACAGAATTTGTTAAAAATTCAAATGTATACAAAACATTATCTAAGAATGCTTGGTTAGGAAAATCTGCAAAGTTTTTAGGGAAAGCAAGCACTTTCTTAACTGTTGCTGACATGGCTATAACTTACACTAGTAGTGCTATGCAAGAATTTTCTGAATCAGGTCATGTTGGGAAAGCAGTGGCTGTTGGGGCATTAGATACAATTAAATCAATTGGTCCATTGGAAGGTGCAACGATTGGGTCGATGTTTGGGCCGGTTGGAACGGCAGTTGGATTCGGTTTGGGAGCGGTTAATACGGTAGTTCAAATGGTAAATCCACACCTTTATAGTGATATAAAAAAGGGAACTAAGCAGTTTATTGATGATGCTTCGAAAGTTACCAATGCTGTTGGAAAAGCAACGGAAAAAGCCGTTGGCAATATTGTAGGGGGCGCTTCGAAAATGTTTTCAGGATTTTTTGGAGGATGATAATTAATGAGAAAAACATTGTTTAATGCTAATTTTTATGAAAGTCGTCGATTGCGTCATGATGCTTTAATAGAGTATATGGTTAGAGATACTAATAGCCGTGGACTTTATACTGAATACTTTAGTGTTGCAAGAAAAATATTTTCTATTTTAGGAGTGCTGGTTATGTTTGGCATTGCTATTTTTACCGATGCGAATGTTCGTCATCCAGCTTCTGATGCTCCTATGGAAACATGGAGAATCAATTTTCTACCTCTTTGGATGTTTTTCCTATGTTGGATTTTGTGGTTTATTTCTTGTCGAGTAAATTTATATAAAAAATATTGTGCCCAAGTACCCTACATTGGTATCCTGAACGCTAATCTTTATATGATGTGGATGATTGTATCAATAAACTTATTTTTTATTACTTTTTTTGGGAAATTTATGACGGTATATGGTTTAATTATCTTTTATCTTTTAATTATTCTAATTGAATTGTGGTTGACTAAAAAAAGACTTGCTTCTCTTAAATATCGACTTTATAAAAGTGCAACTAATGATTCACTTGAGAAACAAAGAAAGGTGATACAGTTATTCATACTTTCAATCGGGTTAGTTGTTGCTGGATGGCTGACACTAAAAATTTTGCTTCCGGGTATTGGTGAGGTAAAGACAGATGTTTCAGGTGTGTTGTTGTCAATAGGCTTGATATTTATAGTAAATATATTTTTAATAGGTATGCTTATAATACTACTTTTGCCATATTCATTATATGGCTATTATCGCCGTAAGTATTCGGAAGAATATCGTCAATTTGAGGAAAAAACACTAGAAGAATGGTATGGAAAAAAATATTTAAAGAAATATGGAGGGAATTTATATGTTTGATAAAAATATGTTGCCGCTGGGAAGTGTTGTAATTTTGGAGGAAGGGATGCAAAAATTAATTATTATAGGTCGAGGTGTCATTTATGATGATCCCGAATTAGGTGAAGAAAGATTTGCAGCTATATATCAATTCCGATGGTCTGCTTGCTGTTCTATATAGTAAAAAGTTATCAGGAGATACTTATCTCAATATTGACTATGTATGTGAGGGCAGCTTCGTTAGACAAAATGTTTCCATTGCTTTCTCTAAAGTTTCGGATTTTGTTGTTCAAGCTTTTATTAATCGGTCTAAAAAAATAGGATATGATGAAACTGCTAGTGAAATATATCGCTCTATTGGAGGGGGAGAGCCCCCGCGTAAGAGTTTAGTGTAAAAAGAGGAGATTTTGGACTATCTGAAGAATTACGATATTGATCAGGCTTGGTTGGCAGAAAAATCTGACCAAATTCTCTACACTTATTTTCTAGATATCTGGTTTAAAGAGGGAAGTCAGCGCTTTTCTAAAGAAAATATGGGGAATTTGAAAGTAAAGTACTCTGAAACCATAGAGAGAGTGTGAATAGGCTATTCTAAACCAGACAGAATTTAATAAGTATTTTACACTAAAAGAACGTTATACGCCTTTTTGATTCAAATTTGAATTATCAGAGGCGATGTAAGCTAAGCCTTGTAGGATTTTAATGAGCAAAATGGTATTTGTAGAAGTATTAGAGAGGGAGCAGAATTGACAAAGAAAACATCGATTGCGATATATACACTAAAAGGAATTGGTCTGATTAGTATTTTCAGCTTAATGATTGTCGTAAGTCTTTTTAACCTCTTTTTAGATGGGAATTTGTTGGCAAATTTTTTATATTTCTTAGGGTCAGTTGTTTTATTAATTACAGTAGGATGGATGGCTTTTGTTTTTATGGGGAGAATAGAGCTTGATGACCAAGACTTGCTTGTTTTCCGAAATTTCAAATGCTATCGCTTTCCTCTTTCTTTGGTTACATTTTACTTCGGTAAGAACAGACACCTTTATCGCGGTAGTTATGAATGGCCCTTATTTATTGTAGGGGAAGCATTGACCCCAAATGGCAGCGGTCAAAAAGTAACACTGAAGTTGATTGGAAGTAAGTGGAAGAACCGTCAATTCCAGCATTTTATTCAAGAACATCTTGAAGGGAAAATACCCCCTTTGCCTAAGGAAGATTCTTGGAAGCTGAATACTTTTGGTCAGTTAGAGATCATTGAAGATGAGGTGCATGAAGAACCAAAGTCAGCATTGGCAGTTACTAGGAAGCTGACTGATTTTATCGAATTTGGAGCAGATCAAGGAAATGTCAAGAGGACTGTGTTTTATGATATTAAGCGAAATGAGCTTTTTGTAGGGAAAAGTGTGCCTTTTCCAATGATTTTTCTACCAAGTGCTGGTTTTTCTTATGGCCTGTATGTATTAACGGAGAATTTGACTGTACAAGGTTTGTTCCCTTTACTTTTTTCCTTCATTTTCATGCTTTTACTGGCTCTTTACCAGTTTAAAAATAGAAGGGAAAAATCAGTAGTTGAAGTAGTGCCTTATGAGATGCCCAGAGACTATTTTGCCACCCAAAAATCCAACGGTCTTAAAACCTATGCTCTCATTTTACTCTTTGCCTTGATTTCTGCTATTTTTTCTTGGCTTTATCTTCTATTTGGCAGTTTCCTACTTTTATTTTTGACGATTGTCATATGGTATTGTTTCTTGCTCTTGCTCCTGTCTGGGCAATTTAAAAAAACTAAATATTTGAAAGTATTAGAAAAAAGCAAAGTTATATAGTAAGTAATGATTAGTGTGTTTATAGGGAATATTTTATGATGATTCTTTTGCTTTGGAGTTTAATAATAAGTATGAGAGTGAGGCTGTAAACCTATCCATACTATAATAATGTCAGGAGTTGAAAGGATGATTTGAGATGAAAACTATCAAAAGTACGTTACTTGTAGCATCGCTGATACTTGTATTTCTAGGTGCAATTATAATAGTTCAAAATAAAAATCTGTTTACAGATGGAACCAAGCAGGAGAAAAAGAAAGAGCAAGATCCGCATGAAAAACAGCTAGCTTATCTTAAGAAATATGAAGAAGAGTTGGCCGACTTTGTTAAATCTTTAAACTCTAAAGTTGAAAGCGTTCAATTTGATTGGGAGAGTATGAAAGTCGAAGATATAGGGAATGGCACGCCACAAGGCGGTGGATATATTTTAACCTTGGACGGTAGAATAAATAATAACAAAGACACTGAATTTACATTGGGAATTCCTTTAAACCACAATTCAAATGAAGTTCCTGAGAAGCTGGTTATTTATGAAATGCAGCCGATAAGAATTTTACGAGATGGAGGCTGGTTCTTATATGAGTAATAGTAATTTAAAAAACTTTGATAATTTTTAGTCAGATTTGCCGCGTATAGTTCTATTTTAATGGGGAGGAATAACTGGTTAGCAAAATTTTAACTTTGTAATTAATAAAATATTAGAAGAAGCAGGAGCTACCTTACTTCTATTTTCTCGTATTTACAATTTTAAATCCTCAAAAATAATCCAGCATATTAAAAATTTTCAGAAAATATCGACTTTTTCTTGACAGGTTTATGATACTGTGTTAAAATACTAAACAATAAGAAACCATCTCAAAAAGGAGTTAGTCAAACATGAAGTCAACCCAATCTTCAAACTTTGCTTTGTTGTTGCGTTACTCGGGCTAGTGCAAAAGCATTAGTCCTGTTTGGCTTACCAAGCGGGAGTAAATCAACATCTCGCTTGTTCCTCAAGTGAGATGTTTTTTATTTCACCAATCTTATCTCAAATTCTGATGAGGAAGAAATGGATTCTAAAGGAGCGACGGGAGTGGGGCTACATCTTGATTTTTCTGAAATCAATTTGTCTTATACCGTCTCAGTCAATGAACACGACCTAGAAGTTGGGGAAGATTTTTTCCTAAATGGTCTATGTATCTTAGAAAAGGAGTTGTCTATGACACGCAAAGTTGAGTTTTTTGATACCAGCCTCCGGGATGGCGAGCAGACACCAGGAGTGAATTTCTCTATCAAGGAGAAGGTGGCTATTGCCAAGCAGTTAGAGAAGTGGGGTATTTCAGTCATTGAAGCTGGTTTTCCTGCTGCGAGTCCAGATTCTTTTGCGGCGGTGCAGGAGATTGCTAAAGTCATCACAAAAGCTTCTGTTACTGGGCTGGCGCGTTCGGTCAAGTCCGATATTGACGCCTGCTATGAAGCGCTCAAGGATGCCAAGCATCCACAGATTCATGTCTTCATTGCGACCAGTCCCATTCACAGAGAGTTCAAGCTGAAAAAGTCTAAGGAAGAGATTTTAGAAGCGGTGAAAGAACATGTCTCCTACGCGCGCTCCAAGTTTGAGATAGTCGAGTTTTCACCAGAGGATGCGACACGAACAGAGCTGGATTTCCTCTTTCAGGTTGTACAAACAGCAGTGGATGCAGGTGCGACTTATATCAATATTCCAGATACAGTCGGCTTTACCACGCCAGAAGAGTTTGCAAACATTTTCGACTACCTAGTGGCAAATGTGACTTCTGATCATAAGGTTGTATTTGGTGTTCATTGCCATGATGACCTTGGCATGGCAACGGCCAATACTTTGACGGCTATCAAGCACGGTGCTGGTCGTGTTCAGGGAACTATCAATGGTATTGGTGAGCGGGCTGGAAATGTAGCATTGGAAGAAGTAGCAGTTGCATTGGAGATTCGTCAAGACTATTATCAGGTTGAGTCGGATATCGTCCTTAATGAAACCATCAACACTTCTGAGCTGGTATCCCGCTTCTCAGGTATTCCAGTGCCTAAGAACAAGGCGGTCGTTGGTGGCAATGCCTTCTCTCATGAGTCCGGTATCCATCAGGATGGCGTCCTTAAGAATCCACTGACCTATGAAATCATCACACCTGAGCTGGTTGGAGTCAAGAGCAATTCACTGCCTCTTGGCAAGCTGTCTGGCCGCCATGCCTTTGTCGAAAAACTCAAAGAACTGGCTCTGGACTTTGCGGAATCTGAAATTAATGATCTCTTTGCTAAGTTTAAGGTCTTGGCTGATAAGAAAAATGAAGTCACGGATGCTGATATTCGGGCTCTGATTGCCGGAACGACCGTCGAAAATCCTGAAGGCTTCCACTTTGATGATCTGCAGCTGACGACCAACGACGACCATACTATCACAGCGGATGTGCAGCTGGTTAATGGCGACGGCGAGACGGTCAGCTGTGTGGCAGAAGGTAAAGGAAGCGTTGAAGCCATCTTTAATGCCATCGATCAATTCTTTAACCAGTCTGTTCAGCTTTTGTCTTATAATATCGAAGCGGTAACGGATGGTATTGATTCTCAGGCTCGTGTCTTGGTAGCTGTTGAAAATACGGATACAGATACGATTTTCAACTCCTCTGGTATTGACTTTGATGTTCTTAAGGCCAGCGCCATTGCCTATATCCATGCCAACACCTTTGTGCAAAAGGAAAATGCTGGTGAAATCGGCCATCAGGTATCTTATCGCGATCTGCCTGCAAATAATTAGAAGGAAGCGACTATGACAAAAGAAATTGTAGCTCTGGCGGGTGATGGTATTGGCCCAGAAATCATGGAAGCCGGCCTCCAAGTACTGGCTGCTGTTGCGGGCAAGTTCGGTTTTACTTATCATATCACGGAGAAAGCTTTTGGGGGTGCTGGTATTGATGCGGAAGGTCATCCTCTCCCTCAGTCAACTCTAGAAGCAGCCAAGGAGGCGGATGCTATTCTCCTAGCAGCTATCGGCAGTCCCCAGTATGATAATGCTCTGATTCGGCCAGAGCAAGGCTTGCTCGCTCTGCGCAAGGAGCTTGAACTCTATGCCAATATCCGCCCAGTTAAGATTTTCGATTCTTTGAAGCATTTGTCACCTTTGAAGGCTGAAAGAATTGCTGGTGTGGATTTCGTGGTCGTGCGTGAGCTGACTGGTGGGATTTACTTTGGTGAGCATATTTTGGAGGACAGATCTGCGCGGGATATCAACGACTACAGCTATGAAGAGGTGGAGCGGATTGTTCGTAAGGCCTTTGACATTGCGCGTGGTCGCAGAAAGCGCGTGACCAGTATTGACAAGCAAAATGTGCTAGCGACATCTAAACTCTGGCGCAGAGTAGCAGATGAGGTGGCCAAGGATTATCCAGATGTGACCTTGGAGCACCAGCTGGTGGATAGCGCTGCTATGCTCATGATTACCAATCCTGCTAAGTTTGATGTTGTTGTAACGGAAAATCTCTTCGGGGATATTCTCTCAGACGAGTCCAGCGTCTTGTCAGGAACGCTGGGAGTTATGCCATCAGCCAGTCATTCGGCTGCTGGGCCAAGTCTTTACGAGCCTATTCATGGCTCGGCTCCTGATATTGCAGGGCAAGGTATTGCCAACCCTATCAGTATGATCCTTTCTGTAGCCATGATGCTGCGGGATAGTTTTGCAGAGTTTGAAGCTGCAGAAGCGATTGAAGCAGCAGTGGAGAAGACTTTGGCTCAAGGGATTTTAACCCGAGATCTGGGCGGTCAGGCGACAACAACTCAAATGACGGAGTCAATTATTAATAATTTATGAAATGGATATTAACAGGTATTTGCCTGCTTTGGAACCTTATCGTTTTCCTGCTTTATGGCTGGGATAAGCGTAAGGCTAAGAAAAATCACTACCGCATTCCAGAGAAGACTTTGCTGATGTCAGCTTTGGCAGCCGCAGGTTTGGGCGCTTTATTAGGCGGTCGCCTCTTTCATCACAAGACCAGAAAATGGTATTTCTGGCTGGCTTGGATTTGCGAAATAATAGTGGAAATTGGAATTTTATATTACATATGGAGAAGCTAGTATGGCTGGAAAATCGATTTTTGATAAGCTGTGGGAAAGGCATCTGATAACGGGTGAAGAAGGCCAGCCCCAGCTTATGTATGTGGATCAGCATTATATTCATGAAGTAACCAGCCCTCAGGCTTTTCAAGGCCTTCGAGATGCAGGGCGCAAAGTTAGACGGCCGGATTTGACCTTTGGAACCTTTGACCATAATGTTCCTACGGTCAATATCTATGATATTCGGGATGTGATTTCCAAGGCTCAGATTGATAAACTTTCTGAGAATGTCAAGGATTTTGGTATCGAGCATGCGGCTCATGGATCGGAATTGCAGGGGATTGTCCATATGGTTGGACCGGAAACGGGCAAGACTCAGCCGGGCAAATTTATCGTCTGCGGTGACAGTCACACGGCCACTCATGGAGCTTTTGGAGCTATTGCTTTTGGAATTGGGACTTCAGAGGTGGAGCACGTTTTTGCCACGCAGACCATTTGGCAGGTTAAGCCTAAGAAAATGCTGGTCAAATTTACTGGGGTGCCACCTAAAGGTGTCTATTCCAAGGACTTTATCCTCGCTCTGATTGCCCGATATGGTGTGGCTGCAGGTGTTGGTCATGTGGTCGAGTATGCTGGGGATGCCATTGACCATCTGACCATGGAAGAGCGCATGACTATCTGCAATATGTCCATAGAATTTGGCTCTAAGATGGGCATTATGAACCCCGATCAGAAGACCTATGATTACGTTAAAGGACGGCCGGGCGCTCCAAAGGACTTTGAGGCGGCGGTAGCCGATTGGAAGACTCTGGTCAGTGATCCTGATGCTGTCTATGATAAGGTCATTGAGATTGATGTTTCCCAGTTGGCACCTATGGTGACTTGGGGAACCAATCCTTCTATGGGGGTAGAGTTTGGCGCGGCTTTCCCAGAAATCCGTGATATGAACGATGAGCGGGCCTACAATTACATGGACCTCTCACCGGGTAAGAAAGCAGAAGATATTGACCTAGGTTATATCTTTATAGGCTCCTGCACCAATGCCAGGCTCAGTGACTTGCAGCTGGCTGCTAAGTTTGTCGCTGGTAAGCACATTGCTCCCAATCTGACAGCTATCGTCGTACCAGGCTCTCGTCCGGTCAAGAGGGCTGCTGAAAAAATGGGACTGGATAAGATTTTCATGGATGCAGGCTTTGAGTGGCGCGATCCCGGCTGCTCTATGTGCCTGGGAATGAATCCAGATAAGGTGCCAGACGGAGTTCACTGTGCCTCGACCAGCAATCGGAACTTTGAGGATCGGCAGGGATTTGGAGCTAAGACACATCTTTGCAGTCCAGCCATGGCAGCAGCGGCAGCCATTGCCGGTCGCTTTGTAGACGTCCGCCAGCTACCGGAGGTCCAGTAAGGCAGTTTTATGGAAAAATTTACAATCTACACGGGGACAACAGTTCCCCTCATGAACGATAATATCGATACAGACCAAATTTTACCCAAGCAATTTCTCAAGTTGATTGATAAAAAAGGCTTTGGCAAGTACCTCATGTATGCGTGGCGCTATCTGGACAATCAGTACACGGAAGATCCTGATTTCGTCTTTAATAGACCGGAGTACCGCAAGGCGACTATTCTGATTACAGGGGACAATTTCGGAGCCGGTTCCTCTCGCGAGCACGCTGCTTGGGCCTTGGCTGACTATGGTTTTAAGGTAGTTATTGCCGGATCTTTCGGGGATATTCACTACAATAACGAACTAAACAACGGTATGCTGCCTATCGTCCAGCCGCTCGAAGTACGGCAAGCCTTAGCTAATCTGAAGCCAACGGATGAAGTGACGGTGGATTTGGAGCAGCAGAAGATTTTTTCACCAGTGGGAGAATTCTCCTTTGACATTGATGGAGAATGGAAACATAAGCTCCTCAACGGTCTGGATGATATCGGCATTACGCTTCAGTATGAGGATTTGATTGCAGAATATGAAAAAAATCGTCCATCTTATTGGCAGTAACCTCATTTTTGCTATATTGAGAAAATTCTGAAAAAACCTTGTCTCCGATAAAAATATATGGTAAAATAAATCTTAATTTAATAGAAAAGGAAGAAACTTATGACAAAACACATTCAATGGAACGGACAGCTTTCACAAGAAGGTTATGACATCTTGAAAGGCGACGGCGGCTGTATCGTTTGCCCGACTAAGGTGGGTTACATCATCATGACTAGCGATAAAGCTGGCTTGGAGCGTAAGTTCGAAGCTAAGGCTCGTAACCGTAATAAGCCAGGTGTTGTCCTCTGTGGCAGTATGGATGAGCTCCGTGCTTTGGCTCAGCTAAATCCGGAAATTGAAGCTTTTTATCAAAAGCATTGGGATGAAGACATCCTCTTGGGCTGTATCCTTCCATGGAAGCCAGAAGCATTTGAAAAGCTTAAAGCCTATGGTGACGGTCGGGAAGAGCTGATGACAGATGTTCGTGGAACTAGCTGTTTTGTTATTAAGTTTGGTAAGGCGGGCGAGCAGCTGTCAGCTAAGCTTTGGGAAGAAGGCAAGATGGTCTATGCTTCCTCAGCCAACCCATCCGGTAAAGGAAACCGCGGCAAGGTCGAAGGAATTGGCGAACGCATCGAAAATGCTGTTGATTTGGTTATTGAAGCAGATGATTATGTAGCCTCTATCCAGCCAGATAAGACTATCGAAACTCGCTATGAGCAAGGTGTTATGGTCTCTATGGTTGACAAGGATGGAAAACTGATTCCAGAACAAGGTGGCCAACGTTCCATCTCACCAGCACCAGTGGTCATCCGCAAAGGCTTGGACATTGACAAAATCATGATGCACCTGTCCGATACTTTCAACTCATGGGATTACCGTCAGGGTGAATATTACTAAGATAAAAAAAGAAGCTCAGTGTAGGAGTCGCCTCTTTACACTGGGCTTTTTAGCTTGGAACTTTGAGTTTAAAATCTTTACCCAGTTTAAAATTATTTCCAAATAAAACAAAATTCTTGACAGATGTAATATTTGGTGTTACAATTTATAAAAACGATTCGATATAGAAATAAATTGGGGAGGAAGTATGAAAGACAGTCATTTAGTAGCCTATCATATTCGTTTGTTGAATGGGCGGATTTTTCAAAAGTTACTGAGTCAAGATCCAGAAGCTCTTTATCGCAGTGAACAGGGCAAGATTCTCACAGTTTTATGGAATAGTGAAACGGGCTGTGCGACGGCGACAGATA
This sequence comes from Streptococcus sanguinis, assembly GCF_020729725.1. Lineage (GTDB taxonomy): Bacteria > Bacillota > Bacilli > Lactobacillales > Streptococcaceae > Streptococcus > Streptococcus sanguinis_V. Next base: position 87,887 of record NZ_JAJEPA010000005.1, read on the forward strand.
TTGCGCTGGCGACAGGATTGGCCAATAATACGCTGACAACTATGTTGAAAAAGTTGGAAGAGCAGGGCTTGGTGACCTTTAGTCAGTGTGGTTCAGATAAGCGAAAAAAATATGTTAAATTGACGGATCAAGGTTGGTCTCAGAAAGAAGTTGGCCATCGTGTCAGTCAAAAACTGGATGCTATTTTTTATAAAGGTTTCTCAGAGGAAGAAATTCGCCAGTTTGAAAATTATCAGGAACGTATTTTAGAAAATTTGAAAGAAAAAGAGGATTAGATCATGTCAAAACAAGTTGAAAATGCACACAATCTGTACATTCACGCCATTCAAGACGGGCGAGTCGCCGAGGCTCAAGCTCAGTCTGTAGGGGATACCTACATTCAACACTCGACAGGTGTGCCAGATGGGAAAGAAGGTTTTGCGGCTTTCTTTGCAAATTTCTTTGAGCTCCATCCCGAGCGTGAGATGAAGATCGTTCGCACCATTGAGGATGGCAATCTGGTTTTTGTTCATGTCCATCAATATCTCAATGGTGGAGAAGCTCAATGGGTGACGACAGATACTTTCCGTGCGGATGAGGATGGTCGTATCGTGGAGCATTGGGATGTCATTGACTACTATCGTGCTCCAGAAAATGGGCAGTTAGATCAGATCTTTGGAGATTTTGAAATCACGGATTTGGACAAGACGGTAGCAAATAAAAAAACCGTTCGTCGTTTCTTGACAGAAATTTTCCAAAATGGGGAGCTAGAGCAGTGGAGTGATTATGTGGCAGAAGATTTGATTCAGCATAATCATGAGATTGGCCAAGGAAGTCAGGCCTATAAAAACTATGTTGCAGAGCACGGGCTTACTTTTGACTTTGTTTTCCAGCTTTTGGGACAAGGAAACTATGTGGTTAGCTATGGACAGACTCAGATAGATGGGGTGGCTTATGCCCAGTATGACATCTTCCGTTTAGAGAATGGATTGATTGTAGAGCATTGGGACAACAAAGAAGTCATGCCTAAGGTAGAAGACTTGACGAATCGAGGGAAGTTTTAAATTGAGGACAAAGAATGATTGAATATAAAAATGTAGCGCTACGCTATACAGAAAAGGATGTCTTGAGAGATGTCAACTTACAGATTGAGGATGGTGAATTTATGGTTTTAGTAGGTCCTTCTGGGTCCGGTAAGACAACCATGCTCAAGATGATCAACCGTCTTTTAGAGCCAACAGATGGAAACATCTATATGGATGATAAGCGGATCAAGGACTATAATGAGCGTGAGCTGCGCCTTTCTACAGGCTATGTCTTACAAGCGATTGCCCTCTTTCCAAATCTAACGGTGGCTGAAAATATTGCTCTCATTCCTGAAATGAAAGGATGGAGCAAAGCAGATATTCAGCAGAAGACTGATGAATTGTTGGAGCTAGTAGGCTTGCCTGCTGATGACTATGCCCAGCGTATGCCGAGCGAGCTGTCTGGTGGTGAGCAGCAGCGGGTGGGTATTGTCCGTGCCATTATCGCCCAACCCAAAATCCTACTGATGGACGAGCCTTTTTCTGCTCTTGATGCTATCTCGCGTAAGCAATTGCAGAGCTTGACCAAGAGTATCCATGACCAGTTTGGGATGACGACAATCTTTGTGACTCATGATACGGACGAGGCCTTGAAATTGGGGAATCGGATTGCTGTTCTGCAGGAAGGAGAGATTCGTCAAGTGGCGACACCTGAGGAAATCTTATCTGCACCTGCGACCAGTTTCGTAGCAGATTTATTTGGAGGTGTTCAACATGGCTAATTTGTTTTCTACCTTTCAGGAGCGCTTTGGCGAATGGTTGATATCCTTAGGGCAACACCTCCAACTGTCTCTCCTGACCTTACTGGTGGCCATCTTCTTGACCATTCCGCTCGCTATCTATCTTCATAGTCACAAAAAGGCAGCCAATTGGGTGTTGCAAATTGCAGGAATCTTTCAAACCATTCCTTCAATGGCCTTGCTGGGGCTCTTTATCCCCCTCATGGGGATTGGTACACTGCCGGCACTGACTGCTCTGGTGATTTACGCTATTTTTCCGATTTTAGAAAATACTGTCACTGCCTTGAATGGAATTGATCCTAGTTTAGAAGAAGCTGGAATCGCCTTTGGGATGACCAAGTGGGAGCGACTCAAGAAGTTTGAACTGCCTCTAGCTATGCCCGTCATCGTGTCAGGAGTTCGGACGGCAACGGTTATGATTATTGGGACAGCAACTCTGGCAGCCCTTGTCGGAGCTGGTGGACTAGGTTCCTTTATCCTTCTAGGAATTGACCGTCGCAATGCCAGTCTAATCTTGATTGGAGCTATTTCATCCGCAGTTTTGGCTATTCTTTTCAATAGTCTCCTTAAATGGATGGAAAAGGCTAAGCTTCGGACGGTATTTACAGTTTTTGCTGTCTTAATCCTCGGCCTCGGCGCTTCTTACTCGCCGAGTCTGATTCCCAAGCAGGAGAAGGATCATCTGGTTATTGCTGGGAAATTGGGTCCAGAGCCAGAAATTCTCATGAATATCTATAAACTCCTCATCGAGGAAAATGCGGATATGACTGTGACAGTCAAACCAAACTTTGGGAAGACCGACTTCCTTTATCAAGCTCTGAAAAAAGGTGATATTGATATCTATCCTGAGTTTACCGGTACGATTACTGGAACTCTCTTGCAGCCTGCTCCAAAGGTCAGCAATGATGCTGAAGAAGTTTTTGAAGCAGCACGTGATGGAATCAAAAAACAGGACAATCTAGTCTTGCTCAATCACATGGCTTATCAAAATACCTATGCAATTGCAGTACCTAAGAGTGTTGCTAAAGAATACAATCTTAAAACCATCTCTGACCTTAAAGCAGTCCAAGATAAGCTCAAGGCAGGGTTCACCTTGGAATTTAACGACCGTGAAGATGGGAACAAGGGACTTCAATCTGTCTATGGACTGAATCTCAATGTGTCAACCATGGAACCAGCCCTTCGCTACCAAGCTATCCAGTCGGGTGATATTCAAATCACGGATGCCTATTCGACTGACGCAGAACTTGCGCGTTATGATTTACAAGTTTTAGAAGACGATAAACATCTTTTCCCTCCTTATCAAGGAGCGCCTCTCCTGAAGGCTGAACTGCTAGAAAAACACCCTGAATTGGAAGGTGTTCTCAATAAGCTGGCTGGTAAAATTACGGAAAGCCAGATGAGCCAGATGAATTATCAAGTTGGCATTGAAGGCAAAAAAGCGGAAGCTGTTGCGCGTGACTATCTGGTCAAGGAAGGACTTCTAAAAAAATAAGAAGTAAAAAAGTTAGACTTGTAAGGTCTAGCTTTTTTACTTACTTGAGGATAGACAGACTACGGATTGAAGAAGATGTGTTGATCTCTTAGTCAGGAAATCTTCATCCATTTTTGGTATAATAAAGTATCAATTCATGGAGGTGTTCTGATGGCATCTAGTCAAGAATATTTGGATTTTATTCTGAAGCAGCTGCAGGGCTTAGGCCAAGAAATCAGCTTTCGCAAGATGATGGGAGAGTATTTGCTCTATTATCGGGGGCGCTTATTCGGAGGGATTTATGACAATCGCTTGCTGCTCAAGCCAGTCCAGCCAGCCTTGGACTTTTTTGAAAATCCGGTTTATGAGTCTCCTTATCCAGGCGCAAAGCCAATGCTTCATATAAAAGAAGTAGAAGATGCTGCCTTTCTCTGTAATTTGATTGAAGCTGCCTATCCTGCCTTACCAGCACCAAAAAAGAAAAAATAGTCTTTCCTTTACAATGGATATTCTAAAAAGTTGCTGTTTAAATAGACATTTTTAAAATTTTCCTTTATAATGGACTTAAAGGAGGTTTGGTATGCTTTATATTGCTCTTATTGGAGATTTAATAGAATCCAAACAGCTGAAAAATCGTAAGCAGGCTCAGAAGGATCTGCAGGACATGATGGCGGTGCTAAATCAGGATTATCGGGATTATCTGGTGTCACCTTTTACAGTAACAACTGGAGATGAGTTTCAGGCTTTGCTGCGGCCTAATCCAGAGATTATGCAGCTCCTTGATCAGATTGCCTTGGGCTTTCCTCATCCGATTCGCTTTGGACTTGGTCTGGGGGAGATTGTGACGGATATTAATCGGGAGCACAGTATTGGTGCGGACGGTCCGGCCTACTGGAGGGCACGCGCAGCCATTGAGGCTATTCATGAGAAGAACGACTATGGTAGCAGCCGTATAGCTGTATCCTTGGGAGATGAAGAGCTCAGTCAGGCGGTCAATACGGTGCTGGCAGCTACTTCATTTATCCAGAGCAAGTGGAATAACAGTCAGAGAGAGGTTCTGGAGCGGATGCTCATGGAATATATCTATGACGAGAATTTTTCTCATGGAGAAATAGCAGAGCTGTTGCAGATTAGTCCCAGTGCGCTTAGTAAGCGACTCAAGTCCTCTGGTTTGAAGATCTATCTGAGAAATCGCCGTTTAGCTATGAGAATGATTCTACAGGCAGCAAAGGAGGCTGAAGAATGACAAATTTTATGGGATTTTCAGAATTTTTCATGCAGAATCCGATTCTTGTACTAACTTTGCTGGCTCATGTACTAGCTGATTTTCAGCTTCAAAGTCAGAAAATGGCCGACCTTAAAAGCCGGAGGATGAATTTCTTAATTCTCCATTTGGGAATTGTTCTGCTGCCCTTGTTGCTCTTGGGGCTCATCTTACCTAATTATCTGCTATATTTCGCCTTGGTCTGGTTCAGTCATGCGCTTATTGACTTCTTGAAGTATAGGCTGAATTCTTTGATTGTCCGGCATCATGCTCAAAAGTTTGCCTTTATACTGGATCAGGTCTTGCATCTGATTAGCATTTTTGCTCTTTATTTTCTCTTAGGGCAGCAGAAAATTCCAGCTCCTAATTGGCTGTCTGAGCGCTACCTCATGCTGCAGGCTCTCTTTTTCTTCGCCCTTACTGGTAAGCCGGTTAATATCCTCTTTAAACTCTTCTTCAGCAAGTATCAGGCAGGAGAAGACAGTGGGGAGACTATTGCGGGGGCTGGTGCCATGATTGGGATTTTGGAGCGCTTGATTATGGGACTTTCTCTTATTTTCGGGCAGTTTACTGCCATTGGGTTAGTCTTTACGGCTAAGTCTATTGCCCGCTATAATAAGATTTCAGAAAGTCAGTCCTTTGCTGAATACTACCTGATTGGCTCGCTTTTCAGTATGATTGCAGTCTTGTTGGTTTATGGCTGTCTGTATTGGTAAAAAAATAAAAAAACAGATCATCATAGCGATGGTCTGTTTGTATGTTCTGATCTATAACTCTACTCAATCATAGTATTGACAGCAGTGCCTGTTTGGTAGTCAATCTCTGCATTTGGAGAGACATTGTCCAAGAGGACATGAGACATTCCGTCCTCGTCTATTGTTTCCTTGCCACCTAGCTGGATGCTGACAACATTTCCTTCTGCGTCAAGCCCGACATACTGGAGCTCAATCTTGCGAGGAAGCAGCTCATTGTCCGTGTAAATCGGAGTAACCTTGTAATCCAGCCAATGATCTGGATTCTCCTCTAACCAGCGCTCCAAGCGATCTTCATAATAGAGCATGCTGTCTGGGTTATTGTCGTCCAGTCCTTGGAAACTGCCAGAGTTGAGCCAAGCGGTCATCGGAACGAGGTTTTTCCCTTCGTTATTGAGGCCGCTGAAAGTGAAGCCAATCAGATGAGCGCGATTCATGAGCCAAGCCCGATCATCTCCATTTCCGTAGTAAAATTTGTAATTGTGCCAACCGATGGGATTGTAAGTGACCTTGGTCTCCTTTTTCTTTTTGGCTTTGTGTTGCTCCTGCATTTGTACATGAGCAGCAGTAGCCCGACCGTATTTGTCCTTTTTCCCAAGCTTTAGCTGATACTCTCCATTCAACTCCAGAGTGCCGATAGCTGTTTCATCGCTATGGTTAAGCAGCTGGACCTTAATCTGGTTCTTCTGATTGGCAGCAACATTTTCTGCAGGAAGAGCCTGTGAAAGTAACAACAAAGAGCCGGCTGACAGGACAAGCCAAGTGCCAAACCTAAACTTTTTCATAAAGAACTCCTTTTAAATAATATATCTCCGACATCATTCTACTAAAAAATAGATTGTTTGACAACTAAAACTTTTCAAAAATATTACAAAAATAAATATCTGTTCAATAAGTGCAGGGTTTGACTAGGATGTGTATTTTTCCTATAATCATAACTAGAGAAAACGCTTGTATAAATTACCTAAGGAGGTGCTTATGAGTCCATCTTTAGAGGAAATGTCACTCGAGGAGTTGTGGCAGCTTTTTCCGATTTTTTTAAGAGAGCATCAGGTTGAGTGGAAAGACTGGTATGATGAGGAGCGGCTTCAGCTCTTGAGTTTTTTGCCTGCAAATCAGCTGGTTCGGATTAGTCATATTGGGTCGACATCGGTAGAGACCATCTGGGCCAAGCCTATAGTGGATATCTTGCTGGAAATTCCTAAAGAAACAGATATGGCGGTAATGAGAGACTTGCTGCTGCAAAATGGTTATCTGCTCATGTCAGAAAGCCAAGGGCGGATGTCATTTAATAAAGGCTACACACCGAGTGGTTTTGCGGAGCGGGTTTTCCATTTGCATCTGCGCTATGAGGGCGATCATGATGAACTTTACTTTAGAGACTATTTACAGGAGCATCCTACTGTAGCCAAAGATTATGAAAAGCTCAAGATATCCTTATGGAAGCAATATGAGCACAATCGTGATGCCTATACAGAGGCGAAAACGGATTTTATCAAGAACTATACAGAGGAAGCTAAAAAGCTTTATGGCAGAAGATATGAGAGGGAAGATAGATGATTTATCCAATTATTGGCTTTCTGATTATTCTTGCTTTTCTTTACTTGATTTACCAATCAAAGAGACCGTCTGGCTTTATAGGGCTATGGATGATGAAATTATGGAATCGTGTTTATATGCCCATGGTTGTTTGGGCAGTCAGTCAGCGGGGTCATAAGAAGCTATTTCATGCTATTTTGGATGTTGGAGTTGGAAATGGGGAATCCTCGAAATATTTGAAAAAACATTTTCCTAATAGTCGAGTTTTGGGGATTGATATTTCTTCTACTGCCATCAGAGCAGCTGAAAAATTGGCTGAGCCTGGCCTATCTTTTGAGGTGAAAAATGTTGAGAATACAAATCTTCCGGTTGAGAAATTTGATTTGATTACAGCCTTTCAGACTCATTTTCATTGGTCAAATCTAACTCAAGCGTTCCTAGAACTTAAGCGGATACTTAAGCCAGATGGAATCATCTTACTGGCATTTGAATGGAGCAAATTAGCTTATTACCAACCAGACTTTACAAAGCAAGAAAAACTGGAAAACTATTTGACAGATTTGGACCTGCATCTCATCGATAGTCAAAGAAAGGGTCAATGGATTCTTTATAAGATCGTTAAAAAAAAGGAGGTATCCTATGAAACAATTATTTTTATGTTCATATTTTGCGGGAGTCAAGAACTTGTTCAGACAATATGCATCTGAAAAGCAATTGGGCAAACATGTGCTTTTTATTCCGACGGCTGGAAATGTAGAAGAGTACAGAGGTTATATTGACGAAGCCCTGCAGACATTTGCAGATTTGGGATTTCAAGTAGAAATTTTAGATATTTCAGCTTGTGATAGAGAGACAGCTCAGGCCAAAATTTTCCAAAGCAAACTCCTCTATGTCTCTGGTGGCAATACTTTTTATCTTCTGCAAGAACTTAAGAAAAAGCAGCTTCTATCCTTGATAACAGAGCAGATTGCGGATGGCATGGTTTATGTGGGCGAATCCGCTGGTGCTATCATCACAGCCCAAGACATTGACTACAATAAGCTTATGGACGATAAGGCGGTCGCTAAGGAACTGAATGATACAGAGGCACTAAACGAGGTGGATTTTTATGTTCTTCCTCATGTTGGCGAAGAACCCTTTGTCGAAAGCGCTCAGGCAACTCTGGATACTTACAGCGACCAGCTGAATCTGCTTCCCCTCAATAATCACCAAGCTGTGCTTGTGAAGGGTAAAGAAGTGAGGGTTTTGGAGGAGGATAAGTAAGCAGAATATATGTTCTAGTTGACCTACTTGAGAAACTCTAATAAGAGGACTGAGTGCAATTGAGATAAACTAGATTAAACAAATTAGAATGCGAGTGTTGAACTTTGATTGAAAGAATATATGAAACACCAAGTGGAATAATTCATTATTGGACAAATGATGCTGTTGAATCATCCCAAAGTGCTCTTATCTTTTTACCTGGGCTAACTGCTGACCATAGGTTATTTGAAAAACAAATAGAATATTTTAAAGATACATATAGAGTCTTGGTTTGGGACGCACCTGGACATGCTTCATCTTATCCATTTCGTCTCGATTTTACTTTATTTGATTTAGCAAGTTGGCTGGATGAAATATTTATCAAAGAGAGAATAGAAAATCCAATAGTAATTGGTCAGTCAATGGGAGGATATGTAGGACAGGTTTATGCTCAACTTTTTCCTGAGAAATTAAAAGGTCTTGTTACGATTGATTCACCATCCCTTCAAAGGAAGTATTATACAGCTATGGAATTGTGGCTCTTAAAAAATATGGAGGCAATTTATAGAATCTATCCATGGAAATCTCTTTTGAAATCAGGCCCTAAAAGCGTATCAACAACAGACTATGGAAGAAAACTGATGTATGATATGATGATGATTTATGATGGCGATCAAGAAAGGTATGCTCGTCTTGCGGGATACGGATATAAGATATTTTCAGAAGCAGTGGAGAAGAAACTTTCCTATGAAGTAAAATGTCCACAATTGGTTATATGTGGAAAAGAAGATCGTGCAGGGTCTTGTATACGATATTTGAAGGCCTATGAAAGAAATACTGGGAAGTCTGTTCAATGGATTGATAAGGCGGGGCACAATTCTAATACCGACAAACCCGATATTGTAAATAGACTGATTGATGAATTTTTGGATAACAAAATTAAAGAAAAGCTTGGTTGAAAGACCGGCTTTTTGATATAATAGATTTCGTGAGTAAACAGAGAAGCTTTTGACCATATGAGGATTGGAATGATAAAGAAGAAAAAAGTATTTGTATTTTCTGTGCTTTTGCTATTAGTTTTTCTCTTTTGGGGAGTGAAGGCATATTTGGATGCTAATAAAAAAATATATCTTAAAAAAGAACCAGAAGTTTTTGACAGTATTCAGGTATTTGATGACCAGAAGTTTGTAATGGTCAGCCAAAAAGGACGATATGGGATTCGTGTTTTCTATGGCCAAGATTATGTGGCAACTGTTTCAGAAAAAAACCTTTATACAGGTGAGATGAAGACTCCTCCTAAAATAGGAGATGAAGAATACTTTAAGATTATTACATATGATCTTAATACTCCAAATCTTTTTAAAAGAGAGTTTGATGTTTATCAGCTTTTGGGTGAAGAAAATGTTTATAGAGCAACGGGTAGTATCGACTATTATTATCAAAATGGAACGGACTATTTTGTTATGCCTATGACACTGATCCAATATCAAGAAGAGGGGGAACAAAAACTTCTCTTTACGGCGAGAGGAGAGTTGATTACTGATAATTCTGAAGAAAGAATTGAAGAGTTGGAAAAAAGTAATCCTGGTTTAACTAAAGAACCAATTTATAAGACAGTTTTTGGCTGGAGTCAAGGGGGGATTAGCCAACAAATAACAGATAATTTGAAGGAGTTTGGGTTAGCATATACAGTAGGTACTATTTATCCTGATAGATACGAAGATATAGGATATATTAATCTTGCTGGCACAAACTTTGCCGCTCTTTACCCAGAAGTAGCTAAAAAAGCAAAGGATTTAGAAAATCTCTATTTTCGCCCAAAACAGTATACGGAAAAGGAGTGGTTTGATAAACTGATACATTGGTTTGCTCCAAAAGGTCAAGATGTAATGGAGCTTTATGCAACTGATGAGAAAACAGGAGAACGAACTCAGATCAAATCTTATGATGAATTTGCGGCATGGGTAGCCGCTCACCCAAAGGAGGGAGAAACGAATGAGTAAACGACATAGAGTTTACTTATTCGTTTCTATGCAAGAAGTGTTCCTTCTAGTTGGTTAGTTTTTTCAAATCAGTATCAGCAGGTGCGTTTGTGCCTGCTTTTTGATATAATAGACTTTATGAACACAAAAGAAAAAATTTCAAATTATCAACTTTTACTGGCTCAGTTGGATGCCTTGCTGTATGGAGAGACCAATGCTTTGGCAAATTTATCGAACGCTAGCGCCCTGCTCAATCAAGCCTTGCCTAATTCAGTCTTTACAGGTTTCTATCTTTTTGATGGGAACGAGCTGATTTTGGGGCCTTTTCAGGGAGGTGTTTCCTGTGTTCATATTACGCTAGGCAAGGGTGTCTGTGGGGAATCCGCGGAGAAAGAGCAGACGATTATCGTAGATGATGTGACCCAGCATGCCAATTATATCTCCTGTGATAGCCGGGCTAAGAGTGAAATTGTGGTGCCCATGGTAAAAGACGGTCGCCTGCTAGGAGTGCTGGATTTGGACTCAGCCTTGACGGGTGATTATGATAAGGTAGATCAGGAATATCTGGAAAAGTTTGTTCAGATTTTGCTTGAAAAAACGACTTGGAATTTTGAAATGTTTGGAGAAAAAGCCTAATGTATCAAGCTTTATATCGGAAGTACCGCAGTCAGACCTTTGGTCAGCTGGTGGGTCAGCAGGTAGTGGCTACTACTCTGCGGCAGGCTGTTGAGCAAGGCAAAATCAGCCATGCTTATCTCTTTTCTGGTCCTCGTGGAACAGGGAAAACTAGTGTTGCTAAGATTTTTGCCAAGGCTATGAACTGTCCGAATCAAAAGGACGGTGAGCCTTGCAATGACTGCTATATCTGTCAGGCTATTACTGAGGGGAGCCTTGAAGATGTCATCGAAATCGACGCTGCTTCAAATAATGGGGTAGATGAGATTCGTGACATTCGGGACAAGTCAACCTATGCCCCCAGTCTTGCCAAGCACAAGGTCTATATCATTGACGAGGTCCACATGCTCTCGACTGGGGCTTTTAACGCCTTGCTTAAGACCTTGGAAGAGCCAACGGAAAATGTGGTTTTTATCCTAGCAACGACAGAGCTGCATAAGATTCCAGCGACCATTCTTTCCCGTGTCCAGCGTTTTGAGTTTAAGTCTATCAAGACGCAGGACATTATTGGTCATATCGAGTGGATTTTGGAGCAGGAAGGCATTAATTTTGAGCAAGAAGGTGTGCAGATTATTGCCCGTCGAGCGGAAGGTGGTATGCGGGATGCCTTGTCTATACTCGACCAGGCTCTTAGTTTAACCCAGGAAAACCGTCTGACCACTGATATTGCTGAAGAAATCACTGGCTCTATCAGCTTAGGAGCCTTGGATGCCTATGTAGCAGCCTTGATTGCTCATGATGCAGTCACAGCCTTGGATAATCTCAATCTGATTTTTGATAGCGGTAAAAACATGGCTCGTTTTGTGACGGACCTCCTGCAATATCTGCGTGACTTGATTATTGTCAAAACTGGCGGGGAAAATCATCATGCCAGCGAGCTCTTTCTGGAAAATCTCAAGACACCGCAGGACACTCTTTTTGCCATGATTGATATGGCGACCAAGAGTTTGGCAGATATCAAGAACAGCCTGCAGCCTAAGATTTATACAGAAATGATGACCATTCGACTGGCAGAGACCAGCAGTCTTCCTACGGTAGCAGCTATTCCAGATAATCTAGCCGATGAGCTTAAGGGATTGAGACAAGAGATTGATAGTCTTAAGCAGCAGCTGGCTAATGGCAATGGGAAACCTGCAGCAGCTGTCAAAACTTCGGATATTCGACCGCAGAAGTCTAAGGGCTATCGAGCAGACCTCAATAAGGTCAATGCCATCCTAGAAGAGGCTGTTGAGAATCCTAGTCTGGCTCGCAGCAATCTGACTAAGCTACAGAATGCTTGGGGTGAGATTATCGAAAGTCTGGCTGGAGCTGATAGGGCCTTGCTGGCAGGATCGCAGCCGGTGGCGGCCAACGAAAGTCACGCGATCTTAGCTTTTGAGTCTAATTTCAACGCTGAGCAGACCATGAAGCGGGACAATCTCAATACTATGTTTGGTAATATTCTCAGCAATGCGGCAGGATTTTCACCAGAGATTTTGGCTATTTCCTTAGAAGAGTGGATCAAGATTCGAGCGGATTTTTCGGCTCGCAGCCGCAATGGCAAGGTAGAGGTTGAAGAGAAGGAAGAGGAAAGCCTGATTCCAGAGGGATTTGACTTTTTAGCAGAAAAAATTACCATTCAAGAGGACTAAAAAAAGATTTTTCTAGGCTTTCGTGTTATAATAAATCTATGAACAGACGACAATTTATTGTAATGGCTGTTTTTACGGCCTTAGAAACCTATTTTTTCAATGAATCCATCATGGCGGGGCACTATTTCATGGCTGCTTTCTGGGCAGTTTTGGTGTTGCGCAATCTGCAGATTTCCTATGTCATGGGGCGGATTGTGGATGAAATCGATAAACATTTAGGACCGAAATAATGAAAACAGGACTGAGTCATTAAGACTCAGTCCTTTTGAAATGAATTTTTCTGATTACCAACTGTTTAGCGAGACTTCACCGCTGTTGAGCCAGATTTCTTGACCATCTGTCAGCTGGACTAAGAGTTGCCCGCTGTCTGAGATGTCTTTGGCCAAACCTTGGTAGTCTGCGCCTTTTTGGCTGAAGCTTACTTGCCGTCCCAGCACCAAGGATTGCTGCTTGTAGAGATAGATGAGCTCTTCTGGGTCACTTTCGTAGAAGCATTTCCAAATCTCTGCAATGAGCTCATTGCGACTAATGGCTGGTTTCTCTTCAAAGAGAGAGCCGGCTTTTTCTTTGATGTCGGCTGGAAAGTCTGTAATGAAAAAATTAAAGCCAACACCGATGATGACATCGGTGACGAGTCCTGTCTCAATAGAAGTCGTAGCCTCGGTCAGGATGCCGGAAATTTTCTTGTTTCGATAGTAAATGTCATTGACCCACTTGATATCAACCTCTATAAGGGTTAGATTTTTTACTGCCTTGTAGATAGCTCCTGCGGTCAAGATTGTATAGGAGGGGAGCTGGTCGAAGGGGAGGTTGGGCTTGAGGTGGAGAGACATGTAAAAGCCGCCCTGGCTGGGGCAGAAGAAAGCACGACCGAAACGGCCACGGCCAGCAGATTGGGCAGCGGCTAGATAGAGAGTGTCGGCAGGGCGTCCGGCCTCCATGCCAGCCTTGGCATCCATCTGAGTGGACTGGCAGTCAGGATTAAAGGAGACCTGAACAGGTGAGTGTTCCTCAATCCAATCAGGAATTAGTAAGTCACCCGCTGTCAATCGATAGCCTCGGTTCTTGACGGATTCGATTTGGATGCCTTCTTTTTCCAGTTTTTGGATGGCTTTCCAAATGGAAGTTCGTGAAATGCCCAATTCTTGGGCTATTTTTTCGCCGTTGACATAGTCGTCAGCCTGACTGAGGATGTCAAAGATTTTTTCGTAGGTTTTCATAGGCGGTCTTTCTAGCTTAAAGGCTGCTTTCTCTTAGTGTCAGCTTGGTAGAGAGTTTGATCATGTAAGGGATGAGGTTTTCGTCAGTTTTAATCATCTGGTCCAGCATCTGCAGAGCTTGCTTGCCCATTTCCTCTGTAAAGACTGTCACAGTACTGAGAGGCGGATAGACGTATTTGGCGATGGATGTATCATTAAAGGAAATAATCTGGACATCTTGGGGAACAGCTATTCCCGCTTCCTGAAGAGCACGGAGGGCACCGACTGCCAGAGCATCGCTGGCTATGAAGAATGCTTTGGGCATCTGTTCTTTTTGCTGGTCAATCAGGTCTTTCATTAGTTGGTAGCCAGACTCTGAGGAGAACTTGCCGATCTTGACATAGGCCGGCTGATAAAGACCTTTTTTACTAAGGTAATGGCAGAAGCAGGCCAAGCGCGGGTCATCAAGACTTATCGTTCCGTCTGCGGTCTCTTCACGTCCAGCAATCATACCGATTTCTCGAAAGCCCTGCTGAAGAAAATGATCGAGAACATGAGTAACGGCATGCTCAAAGTCCGTTGTCACACAGCTGTGGCCTTGGTCGAGCGTATCGCTGTCCACGAAAACCAGGGCAGGACTGTATTGCTCCAGCTCCTTGACTTGCTGGCTGCTGAATTTTCCGATGGCAATGATGCCGTCAATCTGTTCTAGCTGGTTTAGAGAGTCGTTGTTGAAAATCCGCACGATATCATAGCCCAGTTCCTGGGCTTTCTTTTCAATGCCTAAGCGGATGGAGTAATAGTAAAGATCCTCCAGCTCTTCCAGCTCAGTGTACCATTCAACGATGGCAATGCGGTGTGTTTGAGGTAAAGTCTTTTTCTGCCTGTTGCTTTTTTTGTAGTTAAGCTGTTCAGCGATATCGAAAATCTTTTTACGCGTCTCATCACTGACAGACATGGACTTGTCATAATTCAAAACCCGCGAAACAGTTGCGGGAGAAACACCAGCAGTCTGGGCGATATCTTTGATAGTAGCCATTTGATTTGGTCCTTTTTAATTTACTGTCTACATAAATTATAACTCAAAAATTAGTAAATAACAAAGATATGTTTAGTAAAACTTAACTTTGTTCTCGAAATGAACTGGGTGAAAAGCCAAAATATTTTTTAAAAGCCTTTGAAAAGTAAAGGGGATCTGAGAAACCGACAGAATAGGCGATAAATTGGACAGGCTCACGGGTGCTTTTGAGGAGTTGTTTAGCTCGATGCATTCGGACATATTCCAGATATTCTTTAGGTGAGCTTTGGTGCTCCTCCTTGAAAATGGTTGTTAGATAGCTGCGATGAACGGACAACTTAATTGCCATATCTTGAATGCTGAGGTTAGGATTGGGATATTGAGTATCAATTATCTGCTTGCAGGCTAGATAGAGTTGCTGGCTTGCAGATAGGGTATTTGCCTGGGGCTTATAGGCAACGCTGCCCAAGTGAAAGATGAGTTCATAAAGTTGGCCCATAATGTGGAGTTGAGCTAGTTGGTTAGATTTGGTCTGCTCGGCGAAGTAAACCAAGTTCTCAACAATTTTCCCAATTCTATCTGTTTTTCGTTCCTGGTTAGCAAGTAGGTAGCAGTCTTCGGCAATCTGAGAATGATTGAAGTAGTCATAAACCCTACCGCCAGTCATTCCCAGCCAGTAGTAAGACCAAGGTTCTTCTTTGTCAGCCTGATAAAAGGTAAGTTCATTTGGCTTGAGCAGAAAGAGATCTCCAGCTTTTAAATCCACAATTTTTCCTTTGTAATGAAATTGACCTTTCCCTTTGGTAATGTAGTGAAGAACGTAGGTATCTCTAATAGCTGGTCCAAAAGAGTAGCTAGGTGTGCACTCTTCATAACCGTAGAAGCTAAGTGAGAGATCAATGGTTCCTGTTTGGTATTCTGAAAAAACAAGCATATTTTGCCTCCTACCTAACATTTTACCATATTTCCCTAACATAATTCTATTTTAGGAAGCGATTTCATAAGGTAAAATATTAGTAAATATGGAGGTTCAGAAATGGCTATCAAAATAGACAAACATCTATTCTACATCAATACAAAAAATTCCAGTCTTATCATTGAGGAAAGGGATGGCTACCTTTTGCTTAAACACTTAGGCAGAAAAATCGAATCCTATCATTTTTCCAATACAGTATTTGAGCGAGATCATGCTTTTTCTGGTAATCCGAGATCGAATGAGCGAAGTTTTAGCTTAGATACCCAGCGGCAGGTTTTGGGTCAGCATGGTTTAGGAGACTTTCGGCAACCTTCTCTGCAAGTCCAACATGCTAATAATGAAGTAACAGATTTTCGGCTTGTTGAGAGTCAGCTGATTAAGGGAGGTTTGGAAGTTCCAGGACTACCTAGCCCTCACAGTACAGAAGATGCTGAAACACTGGCCTTTATTTTAGAGGATGCAGTAGCTCATTTACGCCTCACTCTCTATTACACAGCTTTTGAGGATAACAATACCATTGCAACCTTTACTAAGTTGGAAAATATAGGTAGAGAGACAGCAGTCATACATAAGAACTTGAGCTTAATGGCAGATTTGCCAGCAGGGACTTATGATGTGATTAGCTTACAGGGAGCTTATGCTAGGGAGAAAACAGTTCGTCGTCACAAGTTAGAACAGGGAATTTTCAAAATAGCTTCCAACCGAGGAGCTTCTGGTCACGCGCAAACTCCAAGCCTTATCCTTTGTGATAGTGAAACGACGGAAGAGGCTGGTCAAGTTTGGGCAATTCAGCTCCTTTATAGCGGAAACTTTGAAGCTTGGATTCAGCAAAATCAGTTGAATGAAGTTCGGCTAGGTATCGGTATCAATGAAGATAACTTTGCTTGGAAACTGGAAGCGGGGCAGACTTTCTATAGTCCTGTTGCTCTGTTGAATTATTCGGCTCAGGGTTTGACTGGTCTTAGTCATGAGAGCCAAACTTTTGTTCAGGAGCATATCATTCCTAGAGCTTTTGCGAAGCGAGAGCGGCCAATTTTAATCAATAATTGGGAAGCAACTTACTTTGATTTCAAAAAAGAGAAGTTGCTAGAGTTAGCAGATGAAGCGAAGAAAGTTGGTATTGAGCTCTTTGTTCTCGATGATGGCTGGTTTGGCAACCGTTTTGATGACAATCGGGCTCTGGGCGACTGGTTTGTCAATGAAGATAAGCTAGGCGGCAGTTTGACAGAGCTCATAGCAGAAGTTCATAGCAGAGGATTGCAATTTGGTTTATGGGTTGAGCCAGAAATGATTTCCGTAGACAGTCAGCTGTATCGGGCACATCCAGACTGGGCTATTCAAGTGCCTGATCGGGATCATACCTACTCTCGCAATCAACTCGTATTGGATTTTGCTAATCCAGATGTGGTAGCCTATATCAAAGAAACACTGGATCAGCTGTTGAGTCAGCACGATATTGACTACATAAAATGGGATATGAATCGTAATATTACTAATCTTGGGAATGGCACTAACTATCTGGCGACCAAGATGCAGTCGCATAAGTATATCTTGGGGCTTTATGAAATTGTAAAATATTTGACAGAGAAATATGAGAATATTTTATTTGAGTCCTGCTCAGGTGGTGGTGGACGAAATGATCTTGGTATGATGAGGTATTTCCCTCAAGTCTGGGCTAGTGACAATACCGATGCCATAGCTCGTTTACCAATCCAATATGGGTCTTCTTATCTTTATCCGACTATTTCAATGGGTGCCCATGTGTCGGCAGTGCCTAATCATCAGATGGGACGAATTACTCCGCTGGCAACTCGGGGTCATGTGGCTATGATGGGAAATCTGGGGTATGAGCTTGATTTGACTAGTTTATCGGATGAAGAGAAAGCGGCGATTGCAGACCAGGTGAAGTTGTATAAAGAATTACGGCCAGTGGTCCAGTTAGGGCGTCAGTACAGACTAATCAATCCAGATGTTGGCTCCAATGAAGCAGCGGTTCAATTTAACTATGAAGATCAAACGATTGTAACCTATGTCCGAGTCTTATCAGTTGTGGAAACGATGGAAACAACCTTGAAACTAAAAGACTTAGAGGAAGAAGGACTTTATGAGCTGCAGGAAAATGGCGCAGTTTACTCAGGTGCAGAACTCATGTATGCTGGTATCACTATGAATCTTCCGCAAGGAGATTATCTTAGCAGACAGTTGCATTTTATTAAAAAATAAGGAGGCTAGACCATGAAATGGTATAAAAAGATGAGCTTAGCTGCTATTACAGGACTGTCCCTTTTGGGGCTGTCAGCTTGCAGCAGCCAAGGGGAGTCGACAGATGGCAAGGTAACGATTGAGTATTTCAATCAGAAGGGTGAAATGGTTGATACCCTTCGTGAGATTGCAAAAGACTTTGAAAAAGAAAATCCGAATGTGCATGTGAAAGTGGTGAATGTCCCTAACGCTGGGGAAGTACTCAAAACTCGCGTTCTGGCTGGAGATGTTCCTGATGTTGTCAATATCTATCCCCAGTCTATTGAATTGCAAGAATGGGCTAAAGCTGGGTACTTTGAAGATTTATCTAATAAAGATTATCTCAAGCGAGTTAAGAATCATTACGCAGATAAATATGCGATAGATGGAAAGATTTACAATATCCCTTATACTGCTAATGCTTATGGTATCTATTACAACAAGGATAAATTTAAAGAACTGGGATTGAAAGTTCCAGAGACTTGGGAGGAATTTGAGGAATTAGTTGATACGATTATAGCAAAAGGGGAAACGCCTTTTGCCATTGCAGGAGCAGATACTTGGACCTTGAATGGTTATCATCAGTTGGCTCTTGCCACTTCTACAGGTGGCGGTAAGGAAGCGAATGATTACCTACGTTTTTCCAAGCCAAATGCCATCAAGTCTTCAGATTCAGTGCTTAAAGATGATTTCAGGCTGTTAGATTTATTCCGCAAAAAAGGTGCCATGCAAACCAACTGGCAGGGAGCAGGCTATACTGATGTTGTCGGTGCCTTCGCTAGAGGCGATGCCCTGATGACTCCAAATGGCTCTTGGGCTATCACAGCAATCAATGCGCAAGATCCTAAGTTTAATGTTGGAACTTTCCCTTTCCCTGGAAAGCAAAAAGGACAAAGCTTGACCATTGGAGCAGGAGACCTAGCTTGGTCTATCTCGTCAAGTAGTAAGCACAAGAAAGAAGCCAATGCTTTTGTTGAATATATGTCACGTCCAGAAGTTATGCAGAAATATTATGATGTGGACGGCTCACCAACAGCTATTGAAGGTGTCAAGGAAGCTGGGTCAGATGCACCGCTAGCCGGTCTTGCTGAACTAGCATTTACAGACCGACACCTCGTTTGGCTAGCTCAAGACTGGACCAGTGAAAGTGATTTTTATACCTTGACTGGGAACTATATTACAACTGGAGACAAAGAGGATATGGCGAAAGCACTAAATGCCTTCTTCAATCCGATGAAAGCAGACGTAGAGTAGGAGTAGATCTACTATGAAAAAATTGATTGAGAAATATTGGGGCTGGCTCTTTGTCCTTGTTCCCCTTGTACTACAGGCTGTATTTTTCTATGTGCCCATGTTTCAAGGTGCCTTCTACAGCCTGACAAACTGGACTGGTTTGACCTATAATTATAAGTTTGTCGGACTCAATAACTTTATGCTCCTCATGAGCGATCCTAAGTTTATGAACGCGATAGGCTTTACTTTTATCATTACTATTTGTATGGTGGTTGGTGAGATTATGCTGGGAATCTGGATAGCACGAGCTCTCAACTCGAAGATAAAGGGGAAAACTTTCTTCCGAGCTTGGTTTTTCTTCCCTGCTGTCCTATCTGGATTGACTGTGGCTCTTATCTTTAAGCAACTTTTCAACTACGGATTGCCAGCTATAGGGAATACCTTAGGAATTGAATTTCTTAAAACCAGCCTTCTAGGAACGAATGGCGGTGCAATCTTTGCAGCAATCTTCGTCTTGCTTTGGCAAGGGGTAGCCATGCCTATTATCATCTTCTTAGCTGGCCTTCAGTCTATCCCGACTGAGATTACAGAAGCAGCTCGAATTGATGGAGCTAGCAGCAAACAAATTTTTTGGAAGGTGGAACTTCCTTATCTCCTACCAAGTGTTTCCATGGTCTTTATCTTGGCTCTAAAAGGTGGTTTGACAGCGTTTGACCAGGTCTTTGCCATGACAGGCGGAGGTCCGAATAATGCGACCACCTCTCTAGGACTTCTGGTATACAACTATGCTTTTAAGAGCAATCAATTTGGTTATGCCAATGCCATTGCTGTTATCTTGTTTCTCTTGATTGCGGTTATTTCTATTATCCAGTTGAGAGTATCTGAGAAATTTGAAATCTAAGAGGAGAAGCCCGATGAAAAATGCAGAAAGAAAAGCTAATTTTAGTAAATATATCTTGCTAACACTGGGGTCTATTATCATTTTAATTCCACTCTTAGCAACGATATTCAGTTCCTTTAAGTCTACCAAAGACATCGTTAATAATTTTTTCGGATTTCCGACTCAACCGACCTTAGAAAATTTTCAACGCCTTTTGGCTGATGGTATCGGAGGCTACTATTGGAATTCGATTGTAATCACGGTTCTATCTTTGGCTGTTGTCATGATTTTTATTCCCATGGCTGCTTACTCTATCGCTCGTAATATGTCTAAGAGAAAATCTTTTGGTATTATGTACACGCTCTTGATTTTAGGGATTTTCGTTCCTTTTCAAGTTATCATGATTCCTATTACAGTTATGATGAGTAAGCTAGGACTAGTCAACACTTGGGGATTAATTATCCTCTATCTGGCTTACGCTGTTCCACAGACTCTCTTTCTCTATGTAGGCTACATTAAGATTTCCATTCCAGACAGTCTGGATGAGGCAGCAGAAATTGACGGTGCTGGAAAGTTTACAACCTATTTCAAGAT
Source organism: Streptococcus sanguinis (assembly GCF_020729725.1). GTDB lineage: Bacteria > Bacillota > Bacilli > Lactobacillales > Streptococcaceae > Streptococcus > Streptococcus sanguinis_V. The sequence continues at coordinate 108,391 of NZ_JAJEPA010000005.1, forward strand.
TATCTTTCCTATGATGAAACCCATGCATGCGACAACCATGATTATCAATGCCCTCTGGTTCTGGAATGATTTCATGCTTCCTCTCTTGGTACTCAATAAAGACTCCAAGATGTGGACTCTGCCACTCTTCCAATATAACTACACAGGTCAATACTTTAATGATTATGGACCGAGCTTTGCTTCTTATGTTGTTGGGATTATTACCATTACTATCGTCTATCTCATCTTCCAGCGCAATATTATTGCTGGAATGAGCAACGGGGCAGTGAAGTAAGCTCAAGATACAAAGACTGTAAAAAGCTCACAGTGCATACAAAGGCAACCACATCCGTAAACTATTGAATTTGTAACGCCTGTGGAAAAATAGGGAATTGGAAAAAGAAGCTTCAGCTTTTTCATACAGAGCTTAGGGCGTTTTCCATTCAGCGCACGGGAAAGAGTATATAAGACAAGATTTTAGAGGAGAAGACTATGGCTATTCAAAATAAGACCATGCTGATTACTTACTCAGACAGCCTGGGGGAGAATTTAAAAGATTTATATGACAATTTAGAAAAGCATTTTGGCGATGCGGTTGGAGGAGTGCATTTGCTCCCTTTCTTCCCATCAACTGGTGACCGGGGATTCGCCCCTGTAGACTATGAGGAGGTTGATTCAGCCTTTGGTGACTGGGAGGATGTAGAAAAGCTGGGCGAGAAATATTATCTCATGTTTGACTTTATGATCAACCACATCTCACGCCAGTCCAAGTATTATAAGGATTTTCAGGAAAAGAAGGATCAGAGTGAGTATCGTGACCTCTTTCTCAGCTGGGATAAGTTTTGGCCAGAAAATCGTCCGACGCAAGCTGATGTTGATTTGATTTATAAGCGTAAGGATCGGGCACCTAAGCAGGAAATCGTCTTTGCAGATGGAAGCACTGAGTATCTGTGGAACACCTTTGGTGAAGAGCAGATTGATCTAGATGTTCGCAGTCAGGTAACTAATGATTTCATCAAGAAAACATTGCGTCAACTGTCAGAGCATGGCTGTGATCTGATTCGTTTAGATGCATTTGCCTATGCGGTCAAAAAGTTAGATACCAATGATTTCTTTGTTGAGCCAGAAATCTGGGATCTCTTAGAAAAAGTCCAGCAGCAAGCGGCTGAGTTTGGGACGGATATTTTACCAGAAATTCATGAGCATTATTCTATCCAGTTCAAGATTGCAGAGCATGGCTACTTTGTCTATGATTTTGCGCTGCCGATGGTAACTCTTTATTCTCTATACAGTGGTAAAGCAGAGCGTCTAGTCGAGTGGCTTGAAATGAGTCCTATGAAGCAATTCACAACACTGGATACTCACGATGGTATTGGGGTTGTTGATGTTAAGGATATTCTGACTGATGAAGAAATTGACTTTGCGACCAATGAACTATATAAGGTAGGAGCTAATGTCAAGCGTAAGTATTCCTCGGCTGAGTACAATAATCTGGACATTTACCAGATTAACTCGACTTACTACTCAGCCTTGGGCGATGACGACAAGAAGTACTTCATTAGCCGTCTGATTCAGGCTTTTGCTCCAGGGATTCCACAGGTCTATTATGTTGGTTTCTTAGCTGGGAAAAATGACCTTGAACTGCTAGAAAACACTAAGGAAGGCCGCAATATCAACCGTCATTATTACAGTAATGAGGAGATTGCTGAAGAAATCAAGCGTCCAGTTGTGCAAGCCTTGCTCAAGCTTTTTCGTTACCGCAACCAGTCTGCTGCCTTTGACCTAGATGGCACTATTGAAGTGAATCTATTGGATGAAAATAGCCTCCGTATTGTCCGTAGCAATGCAGAAAAGTCGGTCACTGCTCAAGTAGTTATCAACCTCAAAGAATTGACATATAGCGCTAGTGAAAATGACCAAGCTATCACTTTTGAATAGAGATAAGAAAAGAGAAGAAGAATGGTAGAATTAAATCTGAAAAATATCTATAAAAAATATCCCAACAGCGACCACTACTCAGTGGAAGACTTCAATTTAGATATCAAGGACAAGGAATTTATCGTCTTTGTCGGTCCGTCCGGTTGCGGGAAATCAACTACGCTGCGTATGATTGCAGGTCTTGAAGACATCACTGAAGGAACTGCCTCTATTGACGGTACAGTGGTCAATGATGTAGCTCCAAAAGACCGCGACATCGCCATGGTCTTCCAGAACTATGCCCTTTATCCGCACATGACTGTCTACGACAACATGGCTTTTGGTCTCAAGCTGCGCAAGTACAGCAAGGAAGATATTGAAAAACGGGTCAATGAAGCAGCAGAAATTCTGGGCTTGAAGGAATTTTTGCAGCGTAAGCCAGCTGATTTGTCTGGTGGTCAGCGTCAGCGGGTAGCTATGGGACGCGCTATCGTTCGGGATGCAAAGGTTTTCCTTATGGATGAGCCTTTGTCAAACTTGGATGCTAAGCTGCGTGTTTCTATGCGGGCGGAGATTGCCAAGATTCACCGCCGTATCGGGGCAACAACTATTTATGTTACCCACGACCAAACTGAAGCTATGACCTTGGCGGATCGTATCGTTATCATGTCAGCGACCAAGAATCCTGCTGGAACTGGAACGATTGGTCGAGTGGAGCAGATTGGTACGCCGCAGGAAGTCTATAAACATCCGGCAAATAAGTTTGTGGCCGGCTTCATTGGCAGCCCAGCTATGAACTTCTTTGAAGTGACACTGGAAGATGGCCGTCTTGTCGGATCAAACAGAGACTTCAGTCTCCAAGTCCCAGAGGGCAATCTTAAGAGGTTGCGGGAGAAGGGCTATGAAGGCAATAAGTTGATTTTTGGTATTCGTCCTGAAGATATCAACATGGAACCAGCCTTTCTGGAAACCTTCCCTGAGTCGGTTCTAACTGCAAAGATTTCTGTTTCTGAGTTGCTTGGAGCGGAGTCTCACCTATACTGTGCGGTTGGTGGCAGTGAGTTTGTTGCCAAAGTTGATGCACGTGATCATATGAATACCGGAAGCAGTATTAAACTTGGCTTCGACCTAAACAAGGCGCATTACTTTGATGCTGAGACGGAAGACAATATTTTCTAATCTATTGCTCCTTATAAAATAATCCAGACAGATTACTGTTTGGATTTTTAAAAAAAATCTATCTATAAAATTAGTAAAATTTTACTAAATTTATTGAATTTTTACTCGGAAACAGTTATAATAAAACCAAGAAAACGATTACAATATCGATTATTCATTTTAAAGGAGTTTAGCTTATGTCAAACCTAATTTCAGCGGAGCAAGTCCGCGCAGATTTTGCCAAGGTTTTTGGAGTAGAAGCGGATCACACTTTCTTTTCACCCGGTCGGATCAATCTGATTGGTGAGCATACGGACTATAACGGCGGCCATGTTTTTCCTGCTGCGATTTCTCTAGGAACTTATGGAGCGGCTCGCAAGCGGGACGATCAGGTCTTGAGATTCTTCTCAGGAAATTTTGAAGAAAAAGGGATTATTGAAATGTCGCTGGAAAACCTGCACTTTGAGCCTGAGCATAACTGGACCAACTATCCAAAAGGAGTTCTGCATTTTCTGCAGGAGGCAGGCCATACAATTGACCGAGGCATGGATGTCTATGTTTACGGAAATATTCCCAATGGTTCTGGCTTATCATCTTCTGCGTCACTAGAGCTTTTGACCGGTATTATTGCGGAGAAACTTTTTGATTTGCAGTTGGAACGTTTGGACCTAGTGAAAATCGGTAAATTAACTGAGAATGAATTTATCAGGGTTAATTCTGGTATTATGGACCAGTTTGCTATCGGAATGGGTGCTGACCAGCGGGCTATTTACCTAGACACCAATACTCTTGAGTATGATTTGGTACCGCTTGATCTCAAGGACAATGTCGTAGTTATTATGAATACCAACAAGCGTCGTGAGTTGGCGGATTCTAAGTACAATGAACGCCGTGCAGAGTGCGAAAAAGCTGTTGAAGAGCTGAACCGCAAGTTGTCTATCACTACCTTGGGTGAGTTGGACGAGTGGTCCTTTGACGAGTATAGCTATCTGATAGAGGACGAAAATCGTCTCAAACGGGCTCGCCATGCTGTTTTGGAAAATCAACGTACTTTGCAAGCACGGGCAGCTTTGCAGGCAGGCAATCTTGAAAAGTTTGGCCGTCTCATGAATGCTTCCCACGTTTCTTTGGAACATGACTATGAAGTGACAGGTCTAGAGCTGGACACCTTGGTTCACACGGCCTGGGAGCAAGAAGGTGTTCTAGGGGCTCGTATGACCGGAGCAGGCTTCGGTGGCTGCGCCATTGCTTTAGTTGCTAAGGATGCGGTGGAATCTTTCAAAGAAAATGTTGGTCGCAAGTATCAAGAAGTTGTCGGCTATGCCCCTAGCTTTTACATTGCAGAAGTAGCTGGCGGAAGCCGAGTGCTGGATTAAATGGCAGAAAAGGAACTTGGGTCTGGGACAAAAGTCCTAGCCTCTCAATTGTCTTTGGATTGTCAAGCAAGACGCAGTGGTTGAGTGGGCTCTATTACGCTGACTTCATCAGCTTTTACAGCCCTAATCAACTGTGCGGAGGTGGGACGACGAAATCGAATTCTAACGAATTACCGATTTCTGTCCCACTCTCTTTACTAGCAAGAGAAAGGAAGAACTATGTCCAAGAAGTTACTGGATACTTTCGTATCAGCAGTGATTGACAATAGCGCTTTTGAGGAAATGGACACCATCTATCTGAGAAATCGTGTCATGGCTCTGGTTGGAGAGACAGTGGCGGAGGAGGAGACTGAGGCTGAGAATCTAATTGACCTTAAGGATGACTTGGTAGCTGTGGCTGTAAAGAATGGGAAGATTGGCGATACTCTGGCTGAGCAGGATATACTGGGAGCTGAGCTCATGAACTTAATCACACCTGCCCCTAGCCAGCTCAATCGGGACTTCTGGACGACTTATGCCTCCAATCCTGAGCAAGCTGTAGCTGATTTTTACCAGCTTAGTCAAAAGAATGACTATATCAAGGTCAAGGCCATTGCTAAAAACATTGCTTTCAAAGCACCGACTGAATATGGAGATTTGGAAATCACCATCAATCTCTCTAAGCCAGAAAAGGATCCCAAGGAAATTGCGGCAGCTAAAAAGGCAAAGACCAGCCATTATCCAGCCTGCCAGCTTTGCATGGAAAATGAAGGTTACCAAGGGCGCTTGGACCACCCAGCCCGTGCCAACCATCGCATTATTCGATTTGACTTGGCTGGACAGGAGTGGGGCTTCCAGTATTCGCCCTATGCCTACTTTAATGAGCATTGCATCTTTCTGCACAGCCAGCACCTTCCTATGTCCATCAGCCGGCTGACCTTTGAGCGCCTGCTGAACATCGTTGAGACCTTTCCAGGCTATTTCGCAGGTTCTAACGCCGACCTGCCTATTGTCGGCGGCTCTATCCTGATCCACGACCACTATCAGGGCGGACGTCATACCTTCCCTATGGAAATAGCAGAGCTGGATTGCAGCTTTACTTTTAGCGGATTTGAAGAGGTGGAGGCAGGCATTGTCAAGTGGCCCATGTCCGTTATTCGTCTAAGGTCTGAGAAGAAAAAATACTTGATTGAGTTGGCTGACAAGATCTTGAAAATTTGGCGGACTTATTCTGACCCAAGTGTGCAGGTGTTGGCAGAGTCTGAGGGTGAGCCTCACCATACCATCACGCCGATTGCCCGCAGGAAAAATGGATCTTTTGAGCTGGACTTGGTCTTGCGGGACAATCAAACATCCCCAGAACATCCAGACGGCATTTACCACCCTCATAAGGATGTGCAGCATATTAAGAAAGAAAATATCGGCCTGATTGAGGTTATGGGACTGGCTATTCTGCCGCCTCGGCTCAAGGAAGAACTCAAGCAGGTGGAACTTTTCTTGCTGGGAGAAGACTGTCAGGTTGCAGCCTATCATCAGGAGTGGGCCAATCAGCTCAAAGACCAGAATCCAGATGTTACCGCTGAGACAGTGGAAGGAGTAGTTCAGGCATCGGTTGGACAAATTTTCAGCCGAGTACTGGAAGATGCGGGTGTTTACAAGCGGACAGAGGAGGGGCAGGAAGCATTCATGCGCTTTGTCCAATCCGTCGGCATCCAGCCCTAGGAAATGTGTTATAATGAATCTAGCGCAAGAGGGAAAGGAAGTTTTATGGCAATTTTAGTATTAGGTGGTGCTGGCTATATCGGCTCGCACATGGTAGACCGTCTGGTAGCAGCAGGAAAGGAAGAAGTAGTCGTCGTTGATAATTTAGTGACTGGCCATCGGGCAGCCGTCCATCCGCAAGCAGTCTTTTATGAGGGGGATTTGGCGGATAAGGACTTTATGCGTGGCGTTTTTGCCAAACATCCATCCATCGATGCAGTCATTCACTTTGCTGCCTTTTCACTGGTCGCCGAGTCCATGGCGGACCCGCTCAAGTATTTTGATAATAACACGGCCGGCATGGTTTCTCTTTTGGAGGTCATGCAGGAATGCAGTGTTAAAAATATTGTCTTTTCTTCGACAGCGGCGACTTATGGCATTCCTGAGGAAGTGCCGATTCTGGAAACGACGCCTCAAAAGCCTATCAATCCTTATGGTGAGAGCAAACTTATGATGGAGACCATTATGCGTTGGGCAGACCAGGCCTATGGTATTAAGTTTGTAGCCCTGCGTTATTTCAATGTGGCGGGTGCCAAGCCCGACGGCTCAATCGGTGAGGACCATGGACCTGAAACCCATCTCCTGCCCATTGTGCTTCAGGTGGCTCAGGGCAAACGTGAGAAGATTGCTGTCTTTGGTGATGATTACGATACTCCAGACGGCACCAATGTCCGCGATTATGTCCATCCTTTCGACTTGGCTGACGCCCATATTCTGGCTGTCGAGCATCTGCGTTCTGGACATCCTTCAGATGCCTTTAACCTTGGCTCTTCGACTGGTTTTTCCAATCTGCAGATTGTAGAAGCCGCCCGCAAGGTGACCGGACATCCTATTCCTTTGGAAATAGCAGAGCGGCGCCCAGGGGATCCGGATACACTGATTGCTTCCTCTGAAAAAGCAAGAAATGTTCTGGGCTGGCAGCCGAAATTTGACAATATCGAAACCATTATCGAAACTGCTTGGAAATGGCACTCAAGTCATCCAAATGGCTATGATGACAGAGGATAAACTGACAAACCAGCTAGAAAGGCTGGTTTTTTACTTTGAATTATAAAACCCTTCTTTACAAATTTTTAAAAGCATTTTATAATAAAAAGAAGATTGATTGACATATTATCTGAAATCTTGTTTAGTTGCTACTAACTCTTAGTATGTCTTAAAAAATCAGGTAGTTACAGATGCGACGGGAAGCAACATTTTAGAATAACGAATTTTTGTATCACAATCAGATGTGACAGTTGTTGACAGTTTGTTGTGTAAGGGCTTTAGAGACTTATGATATAATGAAGCCATAAAAGTTTGAGAAGTCTCTTAATCTTTTCAAGCTGATTTTCATAAAAAGAATAGGAAATAAGTATGCACTCGATTCTTGCCTTATATATCACCCTGATGCCGGTCATTCTGGCTGGGATTCTGAATATGATCTTTTGCAAGTCTTCACTGCTAGAGGTGGCTTATCGACCAATGGATGGTGGGTTGATTTTAAAGGATGGTAAGAGGCTGTTTGGGGCTAACAAGACCTGGAAAGGCTTCCTCGGCATGATTGTCTGGGGAGCTTTGGCTCAGATCCTTTGGGGATTGCTCTTGAAGAGTATTTCTACCCTAGAGACGCTGCACTTGGTCTATGCCTTCTACGAAAATACCGTGCTCTTTAATCTGGTCCTTGGGGCTCTTTTGGGGCTAGCTTATGTTTTGTTTGAGCTGCCCAATAGCTTCATCAAGCGTCGTTTGGAAATCAGAGAGGGCAAGACGGCGGAGAATGGCTGGAAATGGACCTTTATCTGGATAGACCAGATTGATTCCTTGATTGGCTGTATTATTTTCTTACTTTTCTATATCCCTCTGTCTTGGCAACAGATATTGGGCATTCTAATCCTAGGTGCGGGTACGCATCTAGGAGTCAATCGTCTGCTCTACTGGGCTAAGCTTAGAAAAAATCGTATGTGAGATGGGAGTTTTTGATGAAAGAACTATGGCTGGAAAAAGAGCCTTCGACCGTCTATGGCGGTAAAATCAATCAGTTAATCAACCTTTGTCAGCTGGGGCTTTCGGTTCCTAAGGGTTTGATTTTGCCGGCGGACCAAGTAATGGATTGGCTAAGCGCAGCTCTGCCAGAATACTCAAAAGAGGGACTTAAAGAGTTAATTCATTTGGGCAAGGAGGAAATCGCGGAGCGTTTGCAGCAGTATCCCTTGGAGCCAGCTTGGCTACAGGAGTTAGCAGACTTTTGTCAGGAAAATCAAGCTTATATCGTTCGTAGCAGTGCCCTTTTAGAAGACGGGCAGAACATGTCATTTGCTGGGCAGTATGACTCGATTGGCAATTGCCGGACACTGTCAGAAATTGAGCAGGGCATTCGCTCTTGTCTGCTTTCTCTTTTTAATCCAGAGGCCTTGGCTTACTGGCAGCGTCAGGGTCTGGCAGAGCAGGATATTGCCATGGCAGTGCTGATTCAGGAGCAGATAGAGCCCGACTTCAGCGGTGTCTGCTTTTCCCTAGATGTAGCGACTAATCAGGACCAGACCATGCTGTTGGAGTATGTAAAAGGCTCGGCTGAGAGCTTGGTTAGCGGTCAAGTTAATCCTGAGCAGCTGACTCTTCCTTGGTACAAGCCAGACTGGCTTCAGTTTGAAAAGGCTGAAATTTCTCTTACAGTTTTGCAGAAACTGCACGTGCAGGTGTTGGAGATTGTAGCGTATTTTGGTCGGCCGATGGATATTGAGTGGTGTGCTGTCCAAGAGCAAGTCTATTTGCTGCAGGCTCGGCCCATCACGACAGTACCAACTAAAATCGACAGTGGCCGCTGGACGACGGCGAATTTTCGGGATGGTGGCGTGGCGGCCCAGCCCTGTCCAAATCTGATGTGGAGCCTTTACCGCCATTCTTGGCAAGAGGCACTCTCCAGTTTTTTGCTGGCAATTGGCTTAGAGCCTGAAGGAGTGATGCCGCCGCTGATGCGCCTGCACTATGCACGGCCTTTCTGGAACTTAGGCGTGGTCAAGCAAGGTATGGAGCAGATTCCGGGGTACATTGAGCGAGACTTTGATGATGAGCTGGGAGTTAATAAAGACTACCAAGGTCAAGGTTTTACCAGTAAATTAAGTCCAGCCTTGCTCTTGAATTTCCTGCGCGTATCTTTGAAAACTCAAAAAGTAACTAAGAATTTTCTGCATCAGGCGCCAGACAAGCTGCAAGAGCTGCGCCAGCAATTTACCCGCCTAAATCAAGAAATACGAGAACTGAACGACCAAAGCCCGCTCCAGCAGGTCGAAAGTCTTTGGCAGTTGGTGCTAAATCAGGCTTATTTAGACAGTGAGGGAACTTATTTCTGGCAGGCCTACATCAATACGGTCCAGCTGTCTATGAAAAAGACCAGTCTGCTTAAATGGCTGACGGTCGATGAATTTTTCCAACTGATAGCTAAATTGGGAAATGTTTCGCATACCAAGCCTTTGGCTCGGATGCTGGAAGCTGCGGATCTTATTTTGGCAGACGAGAAGCTGACAGACGACTGGTTGAAGCTATCGGTGGAAGAGTTGCAGGGACTGGCAGCACAATATCCTGAGCGAGCAGATTTCATCAAGGTTCAGGATTTCCAAAAGGACTTTGGCTATCACTCGGCTCGGGAGCTGGACTTGCGAGTAGCTAGTTACGAAGAAGATGCTCATCAGGTTATGTCAGCAATCCAGCAGTTGGTTGCTGATTCAGCTTACTACCAGGCGGCCAAAGCTTCGCTCAATCCTGTCTCTGAGTCTGAGCTGGATCTTGCCCATCTATCTCGAGCCAAGCAGAAAAAGATTGAAAAAATTAGCGAAGACCTGCGGAACTTGCTCTGGTGGCGGGAGGAGTTCAAGGATATTTCCACGCGCTATTACCACCTCATTCGTCAGATTAGCCTCAAACTCGGCCGAGCTTATGAAAAGCGAGGCTTTCTGAAAAATGAACAAGATATTTTTTACATTAAGAAAGAAAGTCTGACCGACTTTATGAAAGGGCAAAAGACAGCTGACCAGCTTCAAGAAGAAGCTGCTGATAATCGGCATTATTGCCAGGCCTATCGGAATTTTGAGCCAGTGGGTGATCTGACCGACAAAGAGATGAGCTTGGAAGAAGTGGTCCATGATAGTCAGGCTCTGCTGACGGGGATGCCAGCCAGCAGCGGTCAGGTAACCGGTCGGGTTCGAGTTCTCTTGGATTTGGCTGATATTGAGACGATTGAACCGGGAGAAATTCTTGTCACTCGCTATACAGATACGGGTTGGAGTTATGTTTTTGGTATTCTAGGCGGTCTTGTGACAGAGTATGGCGGGGTTCTCTGCCATGCATCTATTGTCGCTCGGGAATGCGGGATTCCAGCTCTGGTCTGCGCTAAGAATGCAACTCAGCTGCTAGAAACTGGCATGATGGTAACTTTAGATGGAAGAAGAGGAGAAATAAGAATTCATGAAGAAGAATGAACCTTTGTTTATCGGTGAATACGACAAATCTGTTATCCTGACTTATATGGGCGCTGCTTTTGCACTTTTGGCAGTCTATGCCATCATTCAGTCCCAGTTGCGGCTAGCCATGATGGCCTTTATCGTTAGCGGTATCTGTGACCTCTTTGATGGTGTCGTGGCGCGACGGATGAAGCGGACTGAAAGTCAGAAGCGCTTCGGCATTGAGATTGATTCCCTCTGCGACATGATTAGCTTTGCGGCTCTCCCGGCTGTGCTCCTCATGACTCAGCTGCCCTTGGGAGCGGCCAATATCATCTTGGCTGTCCTCTATGTATTAGCTGCTGTCACGCGCTTAGCGCATTTTAACCGCTTGGCCAAGCATGATGAAGGATCTGGCGCTTATTTTATCGGCTTGCCCGTGACCTACAGCGCCCTCTTTTTCCCTCTGACCTATCTGGTCTGTCAATGGCTGGCGCCTGGTCTCTTTGCTTGGGTGTGGCTGGGCTTGTCTCTTTTGCTGCCCTTCCTATTTGTCTATAACTGCCGTATTCCCAAGCCCAATAAGCTGGCCTATCTGGTCTTTGCGATTTTAGCTGTTGCAAGTTTGATTGGTCTGGGAGTTCTCCCGCATGGTTAAGGTCTATCAGCGAAAGACTGGCCAAGTAGTGGAACCGACAGAATACAAGGCGGGTCTGTTAGACAAGCTTTATGGCACTGCTTGGGGCCGCTTCCTATTGCCTATCTTGACCCAACCTAGCCTGTCTTATCTTCTGACTTTGAAAGACTACACTTCTTTTTCTCGTAAGAAAATTGCAGCTTTTGTAGAAAATTATCAGCTGAATCTGGCTGACTATGAAGATGGCCCCTATTCTAGCTTTGCGGCTTTCTTCCAGCGGAAAATCAAGCCTGGTCTGCGTCCAGTCTGTCCTGACAGTCAAGTACTGGCTGTGGCGGATGCCAAGCTGGAGGTTTTTACCATTAGTCAGGACTTACGGCTGACAATAAAGGGTCAGACATACAGGCTAGCTGACTTACTGTTGGATGAAGAGTTAGCTCAGCTGTTCACTGGCGGAACAGCGCTGGTCTATCGCTTGGGAGTGGAAGACCTGCACCGCTATCTGGCTGCTGAATCCGGCAGAATTACCCAAAAACGAAAAATCAAGGGACGCCTCCATACGGTCAGACAGGTAGCCCAGAAGCGGCGCTTGATTTATAAGGAAAATAAAAGAGAATACTGTCTTTTAGATACCGACCTAGGACCTGTCCTGCAGATGGAAGTAGGCGCTCTTCTGGTCGGAAAAATATACAATCACGGTCAGGACCATTTGGTCAGGGGACAGGAGAAGGGCTGCTTTGGTCTGGGCGGCTCGACCATTCTTGTCCTCTATCCAGCAGGCACGATTCGCTTGGATCAGGATATCCTGACTTACTCAGACCTCGGAATAGAAACCCAGATTCAAATGGGTGAAAAGATTGGAGAAAAGCTATGTTTAAACGATTAGCTGTTTATTATAAGGAAATGTTTCCTTTGCTGCCACGATTTTTTGTGGCCGCCATCATGTTTTTTGAGATTTATTTTGTCCTCTTGCTCAATGACGGAGTGACCACCTTTCACTTTGACCATCAGGAGTTAATCGGAATTTTTACGATTTTTGTCTTTCTGATGATTCTGCGGATTGCAGATGATTTCAAGGACTACGAGACCGACAGACGGCTCTTTCCTCATCGGGCTCTGCCATCTGGACGAGTGAAAAAGAAGGACCTGGCTATTGCCCTCAGCTTTATCGTAACTGTGTCTGTGCTTCTCAATGTTCTCTTTATGAACAATATTGGCTGGTTCCTCTTTCTCTATATTTACGGAACTCTCATGTCCTTCTGGTTCTTCAAGCGTGACAAGATTCAAAATTCTCTGCCACTGGCTCTAGTAACCCATAATCCGGTCATGATGATTTTGAATCTCTATACGATTTCTTTTGTCTGCTACAAGTACAATCTGCCCCTCTTGTCCCTACCAACCGTCTTGCTGGCCTTTACCATGTATTTCCCAAGTCTGATCTGGGAAGTCTGCCGCAAGATTCGGGCACCAAAAGACGAGACCGAGTATGTGACCTATTCTATGCTTTTTGGCTACAAAAAAGCCACTCGCTTTATCGAGGTGGTGACTCTTCTGGATATCTTGACCAATTTCGTTCTCCTTTGGAATATTTCCCGTGTTGGAGTGGTGGTCTTAGTGCTGAATGTTATCTGGATGACCGTCCAGTTTGAGCAGTTTATCAAGGATCCGACTCGCTTTAATATCCGGGAACGGGTGGAGCGCTATACTTATATCACGGAGACGACCATGGTTCTGTCCGTTGCTGTTTATCTCTTGATGGGGGTATTTTGATGAAAAGAATCAAGCAGACAGGGCTTGACCAGGTCGGAGGCAAGGCCTATCATTTGCTGAAAATGCAGGCTGCTGGTTTGCCAGTTCCTGATTTTGCAGTGTTTGCTTTTGAATTTTTTCAAGAATCTGCCAGCTCTGCTGACTTGGAGCGGATGGAAGAAGCTTATCGGTCTGGAGAGTTGGACTTGTCCCAACTCAGTCAGCAATTGCAGAACTGGGCCAGAGAGCAGTTTAGTCAAGAAGATCTGACAGCGACAGAAAGCTGGATTCATCAGGAATTTTCTCAGACAGACTGTCGCTTTGCAGTCCGCTCATCTGCTACCATCGAAGATGGGAAGGCCTCATCCTTTGCCGGTCAGTTTGAGAGTCAGCTCAATGTGAAGCCAGAGGGGCTTAAAGAAGCTATTCAAGCGACCTTGCTCTCTCTTTATCAGGAGTCAGCTCTTAGTTATCTGTTTGTGCAAGGACTATCCTTGAAGCAGGCGCAGATGATTTGCCTTGTTCAGGTCATGCAGGAGGGAGACTTGTCTGGGATTTACTTCACAGCTAATCCCAAGGGCATTCTGAACGAGCACATCATTGTCATCGGTCGGGGTTTGGGCAATAAGGTTGTCGAGGATAAGATTCCTACAACAATGGTGACGCTTCATCCCAAGGACCAGCTCTTTTATACAGAGCAGACGGAGGATTCACCAGGCGTATCAATGGAACAACTCGAGGAGATACAGGCCTTGGCGAGTCAGGTGAGTCAGCTTTTCGGACCTTATATGGATATGGAGTTTACCTTCGCAAATGGCCAGCTCTATCTCTTGCAGGCACGACCTATTACCACCTTGCCAGAGGGCCAGCAGATTATTCTGGATAACAGCAATATTGTCGAGAGCTATCCGGGCGTTTCCAGTCCTCTGACCATTAGCTTTATTCAAGAGGCTTATGCCAGCATTTTCCGAAGTCTGGCTCAGCGCTTGGTTGGCAAGGGTGCCCCTGAGTTGGCTGCCTATGAAGCCACTTTTCAAAATATGCTGCAGCCGGTCAATAGCCGGGTTTATTACCAGATTCAGAGCTGGTATCAGCTCTTACAGCTTTTGCCTTTTTCAAAGAAAATCATCCCTATCTGGCAGGATATGCTGGGAGTGCGAGAGACAGAGGTTCCTCAGATGCCGGTGCACCTGTCTGCGTTTAAACGCCTGCAAATCATGCTTCGTATCATCCGAGAGTTTTGGACTGCACCCAAGCAAATGCGGCAATTGGAAGAACAGTTTGCCCAGATTCAGCGCGAATACGAAGCGAGCTTTTCTCCCGACGCAGATGCAGAGACCTTGATTGCCTTGGTCAGCAAGCTAAAAGAGAATATTCTGGCTCACTGGGACATTACACTGGTCAATGACCTCTATGCTTTTGTCTATACTGGACTCCTGAAGAAGTCGCGTCGCGGCGGGGCTGTTCAGGCTGAGATTGCGGGAATTGAACAGATTGAAAGTATGCGGCCAGCCTTGGCTCTGCAGGCTTTAACAGCTCAGCTGAAAGCAGAAGAAAATGCAGAGATTAGACAGGCCATGGCAAGCGAAAGTCCAGCAGTCTTTCTAAATCGCCAGCACCCTTTGGTTCAAGAAATAGTCCATTTTATCCATGAATTTGGTGATCGGGCTCCAGAAGAGTTGAAGTTAGAAACTCCAACTTTTCGAACGCATCCAGAGCGTCTGCTCAAGCTCCTGCTGCAAATGTGCCAGCAAGAGGAGAAGAAGTTGGCCCCTCAAAAACTTGAAGAAGAGGTGCAAAAATCAGGCTGGTGGACGAATTTTCTTCGCAAGCGAGCCATGACTGGTGTTAAATATCGGGAAAGCTCTCGCTTAAACCGAACACGGATTTACGGCATGATGCGACAGATTTTCCGAACGCTTGGGCAGCAATTAGCCGAGCAAGGGCTTCTGGCTACAGCAGACGATGTTTTTTACCTGACAAAGGAAGAGTTGTTTGAGCTTACCAGAACACCCAGAGATGTTAGCAGTTTGATAGCTGATCGTCGAGAAAAGATGGAGGCGGATAAGGAGCTGCCAACTTTTAGTCGCTATGTTTTTGCTGGACAGGTCTTTGAGAAATATCTGAAACCGCAAAACCGCACCAGCAGTCATAATACAGGTAATCAAGTCTTACAAGGGATTGGCTGCTCACCTGGCTGCGTTAAGGCCCAGGTTTTGGTCGTGGAAGATGTGCAGGAGATTGAGTCTGCTCAGGACCGGATTATCGTGACCAAGATGACCGATCCGGGCTGGGTTTATCTTCTGACCCAAGCCAAGGGTGTCATTGCTGAGCAGGGGTCTTTGCTCTCGCACACGGCTATTATTTCCCGCGAGTTGGGTATTCCTTCCATTGTCAATGTCAGAGGTGCCTGCAGCCAGCTGCAAAATGGCAACTGGATTGAGATGGATGGCCTTACTGGCAAGATTCGACTGATCAAGGAGGAAGACCATGCTGGAAATTAAACCAGTCAAACCCAATACTGTAGAGCTGGACGATTTTCTAGCCCTGCCCAAGCGGATTTACCAGCCAGACCACCTTATGCAGTCGGAAGAGGAAGAGTTATCTTTGATTGAGGGCAGTCACCCGCTGAGTTCTGACTTAGAAACCTATGCCTTTATTGGCTATGAGGACGGTCGTTCTTGTATTCGAGGCCTTCTGACCTTCTATCCAGATGATGAGGCTGCTTACTTGGGATTTTTCGAGTCGATCAATGACCAGCAGATTTCATCTGCTTTTATCGAGCATTTAGCAGGTTTCGCCCGCAGTCTAGGAGCTAGCAGCATTATCGGCCCCGTACAGGCAAGCTTTTGGCTGGGTTATCGAATGCAGCTGACTGGAACAGAGGAGCTCCCTTTTACTGGAGAACCTCATAATCCAGACTATTATCCTGAGCTATGGCAGGCTGCTGGTTTCGAGCTCAAGGAGCGCTATCTGTCCAATTTTTATCCCAAGGTAAGCAATCAAACTCATCAGGACAAGCTAGCTCATCGCTTTGAGTCTTTTGAAGAAGCAGGATTCACCATTTGCTCTTCAAAGAAGCAGGAGTGGGATCAAGCTTCGCTGCAGGTTTTTGAGCTCCTCAATCGCCTCTATCAAAATTTTCCGATTTATCGGTCTATTTCCAGTCAGCAGTTCAGTCAGATTTTTCAGAAATACCAGTATATTCTTGATTTTTCTATGGTTAAGCTGGCCTATAAGGAGGGCATGCTGGCTGGTTTTCTGATTGCCATGCCGGACTACGGTTCTCTGGTTTATCAAAAACTGACTCCTCTTAACCTAGCCAAGCTTTTTTGGGCTAAGCGCTTTCCCAAACGTTATACGATTATGTATCTAGGAGTAGATGAAGAATTCTTGGGGTTGGGCTCTGCCTTGGCCTATCCGATTTTTAAAGAAGCGCAGAAGCGACAAGCCTCAGCTATTGGAGCCTTGATTCATCAAAAAACAGTCACGCGCCACTATGCAGCGGAATTGCAAGGAGACAAGCATGAGTATGGTCTCTTTGAGTTGAATTTGAACTCCTGACTAACAAAGTAAATCACATTTTAAAAAGCAAATTTTCTAACCGAAGATTTGTTTTTTTAGTTAAAAATGAACACTATTTTCAGGTTGTTCAAAAACATGATGATTTCAGCTTTCAAAGATATATTTTTAAGCAAAAGCATTGAATTTTTGTAGGAAATTCTGTAAAATTTTAAGAGATTATTATATGGAGAAAAGGGAATTATTATGGAAAAAAGAATCACTGGCGATACGCTCCAGCGTTATTCTTTTAGAAAGTTATCAGTAGGATTGGTTTCCGCCACTATCGGAAGCTTCTTTTTGAGTACCGCAATAGGGGGAAATATAAGTACGGTTGAGGCTGCAGAAGTCTCAGCCGGCAAAACCGTTCCAGTTCAGTATCACTACGTAGTAGAGTCTGAACTGACTGAAGCTGAGAAGAATGCAGTTGTTAAGGAGCTTCCAAAGTTTGTGGAAGAAAACTCTGATGCTTATTATCTGGTTTACCGTCCTAAGACCCAGGGGCTTTCGGCAAAAAGTTTGCCAAAGACAGGCTACTCAAGTCTGTGGGAAGCAACTTTTGCAGCTGCTGGGCTGACTTTAGCAGTCTTAGTAATTGCACGAGGTAGAAATGGTAAGCGATACCTGTCTTCTATTTTACTGGTGACGGGTCTAGGCTCTATTCTCCTAGCTCCTTCTGTATTTGCAGTGACTAATATTGAATTAGCCGCCTACAATCAAAGGCTAAATTTGACAGTAGGAGATAAGCTGCCGGAGCCTTTAGAGATTGCTGGTTTTGAGTATGTCGGCTATCTTAAAAGAGGTGAACAAGGCAAGGAAAACACAGCAGGAAGTCATCAGCTTCCTACGGCACAGAAGGACTTGTCAGCTGTTGAAGTCGATCAGCAGGCGGGCAAATCTGCTAGTCTTTCTGGGAATCCGAGTGCTGCCAACAAGCCAGCATCTACTGAAACAGAGAAACTAACCGAGCAAGAAAAAGAGATTATTGCTGCCAAAGAGCGCGAATTTGCTCGGCTTTCTCCAGTCACTGAAGTACCAGAACTGGAATTCAAGAGCCAAGAAAGCAGCCAAACCCAAGTCCTGCCTTATCAAACAGAATACCAATATTCAAATGAGCTCGCAGAGGGGCAATCTCAGGTCATTCGCGCAGGTGTCGCTGGTACACGTACTGTTGTCACTCGCAATTATATTGCAGGTAAAGAAATTGTAAAAAGCGAAGTGGTTTCAGACCAGGTAACTGCAGAGCCAGTTTCGGAAATTGTGTTGGTTGGAACTGCTGCAGTAAAATCTGTTCCAAAAGAAGCGCCAGTTCAAGAAGTCCCAGAATTGACTATTTATGGAACTACACCAGATACCGCACCCGTGCAAGAAGTTCCCGAATTGACGGCCTATGGAACTACACCGGATACCGCACCAGTACAAGAAGTGCCTGAGCTAACAACTTATGGTACCTCACCAGATGAAGCACCCGTGCAAGAAGTTCCCGAATTGACGACTTATGGCACAACGCTAGATACAGCACCGGTTCAAGAAGTCCCAGAGCTAACAACTTATGGCACTGCGCCAGATACCGCACCTGTGAATGAAGTTCCCGAATTGACAACGTATGGCACTGCACCAGATACAGCGCCAGTACAAGAAGTTCCGGAACTAACAACTTATGGTACCGCACCAGATGAAGCACCCATGCATCAAGCTCCAGAATTAGAGCTGACTGCGACGGATGAAACAAGAAGAGAAAAGATCGATTTTTCCGTCGAAGAACAGTATACTGATGAGATTCCAGAAGGCAGTCGCCAAATTGTCACACCAGGTGTCCAGGGTGAGCGGGCTATTACCACTCGTATCTATACCTCGAATGGCCAAGAGGTTGACCGCCAAGTTTTATCGGATGAAGAAATTCTTGCAGCAGTCACTCAGATTATTAAAGTTGGAACAAGTAAGTCAAGCCTGATTCCGGCTGACGCACCAAAGGTTGAAGAACTACCAGAATACCCGCTAACATACACCGACGAAACGCGCGTAGAGAAAATCAACTATACTATTCGTGAAGAAGAGACTGATGAGCTGGTTCGTGATGCCCGTCAAATTGCGACTCCAGGAGTTGAGGGTGAGCGTACGATTAAGACCCGTGTCTATAGTTCCAATGGTCAAGAAATTGATCGCCAAGAGCTATCTAATGAGGAAACCCTAGCTCCAGTGACGCAAGTAGTCAAAGTTGGTACAGCTAAACCATATTTGGTTCCAACCGATTCACCAAAAACAGACGCCTTGCCAGAATACCCGCTGACTTATACGGATGAGACTCGTATTGAGAAAATAGCCTTCAACATCGAGGAGCAATATACCGATGAATTGCCTCAGGACGCCCGTCAAATTGCCACTCCAGGTGTTGAGGGTGAACGGACTATCAAGACCCGTGTCTACAGTTCCAATGGTCAAGAAGTTGAACGTCAAGAGCTGTCCAATGAGGAAACCTTGGCTCCCGTAACGCAAGTCGTCAAAGTCGGTACAGCTAAACCGCACATGGTACCAAGTGATGTGCCAAAAACAGAAGTTCTTCCAGAATATCCGCTGACATACACCGACGAAACTAGAGTTGAAAAAATCACCTTCACAATTCGTGAAGAAGAAACGGACGAATTGGTTCGTGATGCCCGTCAAATTGCGACTCCGGGCGTTCAAGGTGAGCGAACCATCAAGACTCGCATCTATAGTTCCAACGGTCAAGAAATTGATCGCCAAGAGCTTTCCAATGAAGAAACTCTAGCTCCAGTAACGCAAGTTGTTAAGGTCGGAACAAGTAAGTCAAGTCTGATTCCAGGTGAAGCACCAAAGGTTGAAGAACTACCAGAATATCCACTGACTTTCACAGACGAAACTAGAGTTGAAAAAATCAACTTCACTATTCGTGAAGAAGAAAGGGACGAATTGGTTCGTGGTGCCCGTCAAATCGCAACCCCGGGTGTTCAGGGTGAGCGTACGATTAAGACTCGCGTCTATAGTTCCAACGGACAAGAAATCGACCGGCAAGAGCTTTCGAACGAGGAAACTCTTGCTCCAGTAACGCAAGTTGTAAAAGTTGGTACTGCTAAGCCGAACATGGTACCAGGTGATGCACCAAAAGCCGATGCTTTGCCAGAGTATCCACTGACTTACACGGACGAAACCCGAGTAGAGAAAGTTGCTTTCAACATCGAGGAACAATATACCGATGAGTTGCCACAGGATGCCCGTCAAATCGCAACTCCGGGAGTGCAAGGTGAGCGTACGATTAAGACTCGTGTCTACAGTTCTAACGGTCAAGAAATCGACCGCCAAGAGCTTTCTAACGAGGAAACATTGGCTCCAGTAACGCAAGTCGTCAAAGTTGGCACGGCTAAGCCTCACATGGTACCGAGTGATGCACCAAAAGCAGATTCTTTGCCAGAGTATCCACTGACTTTCACAGACGAAACTAGAGTTGAAAAAATCAACTTCACAATTCGTGAAGAAGAGACGGACGAGCTAGTTCGCGATGCCCGTCAAATTGCCACTCCAGGTGTGCAAGGTGAACGAACCATCAAGACCCGCGTCTACAGCTCTAACGGTCAAGAAATCGACCGCCAAGAGCTATCTAATGAGGAAACTCTGGCTCCAGTAACGCAAGTTGTAAAAGTTGGTACTGCTAAGCCGAACATGGTACCAGGTGATGCACCAAAAGCAGATGCTTTGCCAGAGTATCCACTGACTTACACGGATGAAACGCGTGTTGAGAAGATTAACTTCTCTATTCGTGAAGAAGAGACAGACGAGCTTGTTCGAGATGCCAGTCAAATCGCCATTCCAGGAGTTCAGGGTGAGCGTACGATTAAGACTCGCGTCTATAGTTCCAACGGACAAGAAATCGACCGCCAGGAGCTTTCCAATGAAGAAACTCTAGCTCCGGTAACGCAAGTGGTCAAAGTCGGAACAGCTAAGCCGCATATGGTACCGAACGATGCGCCAAAAGCAGATGCTTTAGAAGAGTTCGATTTAATTCAACTGCATAATTTATTAGCGGAAGCAGATCAGATTAAAGCTCAGGCACGTTATTTCAATGATAGTCAGAGTCATCAATCTAGCTATGATACTGCTTTGACAGCGGGTCAAGCGCTTCTGAGTCAATCACATGCTAGCCAAGCAGAAGTTAACCAACTGGTGGGACAAATCAATCAAGCCAAGGCTCAATTAAGCGGTCTTGAAGTTGTCAAAACTGCTCTTCAAACAGAGTACGATTTAAATCCAACTGTTAAAACAACTGCTAAATATAAAAATGCGGATTCAAATAAGCAGACAGCTTATACTGACGAATTGGCCAAGGCAGAAGGGGTTCTGAACAATCAAACTGCTACACAAGTGCAGGTCAATCAAGCATTTGCTAGCCTGACAGCAGCTAAAGAAGCTCTAAATGGAGTGCCTAAAGTTAAGCCGACAGTTTCTATTCTAAGTTTGACAGAAAATGCAGATGACAAGTCGGTTACAGTCCAATATAGATTAGAAGACCTGACCCAGTCCTTCCGTTCAGCAACTGCAGAATTGTACCAGGGTGATCAGCTTGTTCGTACTCTTCCGATTACCAATTTCGCAGGAAGTCTGAAGATTGGCGACTTAGACTACTACACAGGCTATACCCTGAAAACCAAGCTTACTTATGAACTGGATAATGGCAGCTTCACAGATCTTGAAACGGACAGCCGCAATTTCGAATTGGAATACAAGAAGATTGCCTTCCGAGATATTGATTCGGCTGAGTTTTACAGAAAAGAAAACGACCAGTTTAAGCGCGTCGTATCTATGAGCTCTATGCCTACAGATCTGTCTACCTACTTTGTCAAAGTCAAATCAAGTGAATCTAAGGAAATGCTCCTGCCGGTTCACAGCATAGCGGAAAGCCATAAGGATGGCAGGGATGTTTATAAGGTGACAGTCTCTCTGCCTGAGCTGGTCCAAGAAGGTGAGACAGGCTATAAGTCTGGCTATGACTTCTATATCAGTAAGGCAGTCCCTAGCCAGCAAAATGTCTACACCAGCTTTGCTGGTTTGATAGACGCTATGAAGAAAAATATGGCTGGAAACTATGTTCTGGGAGCAGATTTGGATGCTAGCGAGGTCAGTCTGGCACCTGCGGACTATGTCTACCTCAAAGGGAACTTCACAGGCAGTCTGACAGGTAATCATAATGGCAAGCAGTACGCGATTTATAATCTAGCTAAGCCTTTATTTGAAAACCTCAAGAGTGGTTCTTCTATTTCCAATCTGGACCTGAAAGAGGTTAATATTGTAGGCACCTATGACTCAGCGGCTTTGGCTCGCAATGCAGAAAATGCTCGAATCACAGATGTTTCAGTCCAAGGTAGAGTAGAAGTAAAAGACAATGCTTCTCAAGTAGCAGGTTTGGTCGTTATTGCTAACAATACCCAAATTACCAATAGCTCCTTTACTGGAACTATCGTGTCAAATGATAAACAGGGCAAAGAATACAATGTCGGTGGTTTGGTTGCCAATCTTAAGGGAGGAAACTCCTTGATTAGCCAAAGCAGGGCAGATGTGACTATTCTAGCAGGCGCTAGAGCCGACAACCAACGCTTTGGCGGTCTGGTTGGCCGTTTGGAAAACAATGCCCGCATCAGCCGATCTTATGTAGCTGGAAAGATTCAAAACTCTACTAAGAACGGTCAGATTGGCGGAGTGGTTGGCTCCAATTACTTCAATGGCTTGATTGATAATGTCATCAGCAATGTCAGCGGTACAAATGTTTACAGTATTTCTGGCGATCAGGGATATGAGAATAACCGTATCACAGAAGCTTATGCCGTTGAAGGAAATAAAACGCTGGAAAATGACAAGTTTGTCACTTCAACACTGACTCTGAACGAGGCAGAAGAGAAGCTAGCTAGCTTAGACATTACGACCACGCTAGAAGACACGAATCTCAATATTTATTCTGTCAACTATGCTCAGGAAAAGAATGCCCGAGAAGATCGTCTGATAGCTTATGCTAACATGGAAAAACTCCTTCCGTTCTACAATAAGGAGACCATCGTTGCCTATGGAAATAAACTTCCAGATAATCACAAGCTCAATACAGAGTACTTGCTGGATGTTGTTCCGATGAAGGGCGACCAGATTATCACTGATATCAATAGCAACAAGACCGGAATTAACCGTCTGATGCTGCACTTTGAGGATAATACGGTTGACTACCTGGATCTGACCTATAAGGGAGATTTCAAATATAAGGCAATTGCAGAGTACAGTGTAAACGGCTTAGACCTCCTTTATACACCAGAAGCCTTCCTATCAGACTATAGCAGGGTTCTCAATCAAGTGCTGCCAGAGTTGAACAAGGTTGTCCTTGACTCACCAACTATGCGAACTGTTTTAGGTGTGAATGCTGACACATCTCTGGATGATCTCTATCTGGATACGGCCTTTGACCAAGTCAAGACCAAGCTGTCAGAAGAGTTACGCAAGGTTCTGGCTATGGACAAGTCTATCAATACTGAAGGCGATGTCGTGGCTGACTATGTAGCTCAGAAGATTACAGCCAATAAGGAAGCCTTCTTGCTTGGTCTGACCTATCTCAACCGTTGGTATAATATCAACTATGACAATATCAATGTCAAGGATTTGTCGGCCTATAAGTTTGACTTCTTTGGAAATCATAATGCTTCAACGCTGGATACCATCATTTCACTAGGTAAGTCAGGCTTTAATAATCTTAAAGCCAAGAATAACTATATGGCTTATGATATCTCGCTCTCTGAAGCGACTGGTAAACGAGGGCTCTTTAACTATCTGGAAGGCTATCGTCAGCTCTTCCTGCCGGACAAGAGCAATAATGAATGGCTCAAGACCAATACAAAAGCCTATATCGTTGAGGCCAAGTCGGATGTGCCAGAAGCGAGACAGCTTCAGGATGCTGCCGAGGGCAAGAGCAAGTATTCTGTCGGTGTTTACGACAAGATTACTGCTGATAATTGGGAACACAAGGGCATGCTCCTGCCACTCTTGACCATGACTGAGAAGGGTGTCTATGCTATTTCCAATATGTCTACCATCTCTATGGGGGCTTATGATCGCTATCGCCTTGATGCCAATAACAGGGTGCGAACAGATGCTGAACTAGCTGAATATGTCGAAGACCGAGTGAGAAAAACAGCTGAATACCAGCGCGATCACTATGACTTCTGGTATAAGATTCTAAGCGATGAAAGCAAGGACAAGCTCTTCCGTTCTGTTCTGGTTTACGATGGATTCTCATTGGTTGACAAGAATGGTCAAAAATATTGGGCTCCAGCTAATGACAAAAAATCACTGGCTATGCAGGAATTCTTTGGACCAGCCGGCAAGTGGTATCCTAGCAAGGGCTATAATGCCTATGCTACAGGAAGTGTAACCCACTTTGATGCAGCTAAATTGTTAGAAGACTATGGTAACTCTGTCTATACGCATGAGATGACCCATAATTCTGACGGTGGTATCTACTTTGAGGGCAATGGCCGCCGCGAAGGTCTGGGAGCTGAGCTTTATGCTCGCGGTCTCTTGCAGTCCACTCCAAGTGCAGACGAAGCTACCATTACTCTCAATACCCTCTTCAAGGTGGACAAGGACTCTAAGACGCGTCTACATACATATAACTTCAAGGAACGCGTTCAAAATGCAGAAGACCTACAACACTATGTCCATGGTATGTTTGACATGATATACACGCTAGATTACCTAGAAGGTACCTCTATGCTTAAGCAGAGTGATGACGCTAAGCTTCAGTGGTTCAGGAAGATGGAGAATTACTATATTACAGATAAGTATGGTAAGGAAACCCATGCCGGTAACCAGACGCGAAGCTTTACTGCTGAGGAAATCAAGCAGCTGAAGACTTTTGACTCTCTGATTGAAAATGATGTCATCACTCGTCGGGAGAATAAGGATAGTGGCAAATATGGTCGAAATGGCTACCTCAGTCTCAGCCTCTTCTCACCAATCTACTCAGCCTTGAGCAATCCAAATGGAGCGCCGGGTGATGTCATGTTCCGCCGCACAGCCTACGAGTTACTGGCAGCCAAGGGTTACCATGAAGGATTTATCCCTTATGTTTCTGGTAAGTACTCTAAGGAAGCCTTTGATGAAGGTAAGAAAACATGGGATGGATGGTCCGGAAGAGATGTTGGTCTGATAACAGACCAGAAAGTCTTGGAAAATGTATTCAAGGGTGAATATGACTCTTGGCTAGCCTTCAAGAAAGCTATGTATAAGGAGCGGATTGATCAGCTGACCAAGCTTAAACCAATCACCATTGAGTACGAGCTCAGAAACCCAAGCAGTACCAAGAAAGTAACCATTCGCTCTTATGAAGAGATGCAGAAGCTGATGGACGAAGCAGTAGCAGAGGATGTACGCAACATTACTAATGCAACTAGCCGTGTTGATGCTAGCTGGGTTAACCTGCTCAAGAAGAAGATTTACAATGCTTATATTCGTGAGACAGATGACTTCAGGCAGTCAATCTTTAATAAGTAAGCGACAAAATGTTTTTCAGAAATACCTTTAAAAATATCTAGACTAAAAAAGTCTAGGTATTTTTTCTGCCATTTATTTCTAATATATCAATAATAACCCATCCGAGTTAGATTAAAAAACAATTTGTAACTTTTTTTGTAATTAAAGTAGACAAAGAATAGAAAAATGCTAATAAAAATTGTAGTTTACAAGGCGTAAATTATAATTTTTATGTTATAATTGATATGTATATGTCATATTTGCTTATCATATACGGTGCTATCATTTTTAGTTTGGTAATAAATCTTGATTTAGAATCGGCTGAAAATGAGGGGGTAGACAAGTGATGGTGTGCCTGCCAGCATTTGTCAAAAATAAAATATAAAAAGAAGGAGGACCGCATTCAAGGTGAAACAAACTTATCATAAAGTGTCTCATGCTCTGATGACTTTGCTGCTTTTGGTATCAACCTTTCTTCCCTTGTTAAGCTCAAGTCCTAGGGTTTCTGCTGCAGAGTTAGGTGAAAGTGATTATCAGCTAACTACAGATGTCACCATTAATACTAATCCTTTAAAGGATACAGGATACGGTGAAGGTAAATTTTACATTGCTCCGACCTATACATTTGCAGATAGCAAAGTATTAAATAATGGTGATACAATGGTTTATCGTGTTCCATCACAGTTCAAAATTGAGCGAACTTTGGAGGAAAACATAAGTGCACCGGATGGTACTGTTGTTGCCAAGTTGGTGACAGATCCTGTTACCAATACAGCGACCATTACTGTCACAAATGCTGAGTATTTTGCGAAAATGCCAGATACCAAGCGTATTCAATCTTCTTTCACAGTGGTTTGGGCTGATAATATGCCTTATGATCAAGAGCAAGAAGTTAATTTCCCAGGTGCTAGAACCTATAGGCTGAAGCGTATCAAGGTTGATGAAGAACCTCAGGGGTATTCCAAGTGGGGGGTTCAGGATTCTAAGGATCCTAACTATGTCAACTGGCGTATCCGTGTCAATCGTGATGTCCAAAATCTTGGTCAAGTTGTCATTGAGGACGCTATTCCAGAAGGCCAAGAGCTGGATGAAGATTCAGGGATTACAGGTTACTACTTTACTGAGTGGGAAGGTGCTTCTGGCACACGTAAATCCTTTAATCCGAGCCAGATTGTGACAATCACTGACTCCAATCATTTCACAGTTAATGCTGGGGATTTGAGTGGAAGAGGTATTTATGTTATCTACCGGACTCGTTTGACTGAGCCAGTAGATAAGGTAACCAAAAAAGCCTTTAACGATGTAACCGTTACATCTAATGGGCAAAAGATGCCTGATTTGTTAGCACGTCCATTCGCTCCTTTGACAACTCTTGATGGTGTTGGCGAAGGTACCCGTTCTGATGAAGTTATCTTTAAAGTCAAAAAGGAATTGACTGGCCGTAATTTGGCAGATGGTGAATTTACTTTTGATTTGATTAATAAGGATGACAACGACAAAGTTGTTCAAACGGTAACTAATAAAGCTGGTGCCGTAACCTTTAAGAAACTTCGTTTCAAAAAAGAAGGAACCTTTAACTACGTCATTCGTGAACGAGCAAGTAATCTGCCAGGTGTGACAAACGATGCCAATTCAGACATCAATGTTACTGTTACTGTAACAGACAACAACGGCGTTAAGACAGCAGCGGTTACCTATGACCGTGATGCTTTTACCAATACATACAAGTTAGAGCCAGCAACTGCAGCGATTACCGCTAAGAAAGTTCTGGATGGTAAAGCACTTGAAGCTGAAAAGTATACTTTCAAACTAACTGAGGTTGGCGGAAATAACTTGGAGCTTCAAGCAGCTAACGATGCCAATGGTAATATCAAGTTCCTTGGAATCAACTATGATAAAGAAGGCACTTATACTTACAAGCTGACGGAAGTAGCTGGAAATGAAGCTGGAGTGACTTATGACAGTACAGAACATACAGTGACTGTCACAGTGACCGCAAGCAAGGGCAAGTTGGAAGCTACCGTCGAAGGAAATAATCCAGTATTCACAAACACTTATAAAGACTTTGGTGTTAGCTATGAGTTTCTCAGCAGCAATGCAGCCTATCCAAATCTGCCAAAAGAAGTAACAGATTTGCTTCCAGCAGATGCTAATCGCTACACTAGTGGTACTAATGTAGACGCTAAGCAGCCTGCTAAAACAAGTGTTACAGTTACTGAAGGCACATGGACTTTCGAAGGCTATGCGGAAACGAATAGCCAGACTGTAGCAGATAAGGATCTTAAGTTTACCGGAAAATGGAATTTCACTCCAGCACCGAAATACAAGGTGACTTATGAATTTGTAAGTGCAGATCCGAACCGTAGCTTGCCAGCAGAAGTCACAGATTTGTTACCAAATGATGCCACTGAATATGCAGACGGTGCTGCCGTTCAAGCGGTTCAGCCAGCTAAGAAAACTGTTGAAGCAAGTGATGGTACTTGGAAATTCCTCAAATATGACGCAGATAGTAAAACTATTGCAGGCTCAGATGTCAAATTTACAGGCACATGGACATTTGAAGCTAGACGTCCACAAGGACCAGCTACACCGCCACCTTCTTCAGGTTCGACACCACCACCGTCATCATCTGGTGACAAACCAGTTGGTTCGACTGATGGAACCCCAGGTAATTCGTCAGATAAAGAAGGGAAAGATGTTACTGGATCAGCAACTGGCAAAAAAGTTTTGCCGAAAACAGGCAGTGAAACATCTATCTTTGCGATAGCAGCAGGATTTGCACTGATTCTTTTATCAGCTCTTGCCTATCGTTTCAAAAAAGCTAATTAATATTAGCCAAACGAATCATCTCAGCTAGCTGAGATGATTTTTTCTTGTCTTTGTCATCATCTATCCTTGATAATGTACTGACGGTTAAATTTATAAACTCTAAAGCAAGCAGTCATTCAAATGGATGTTTTTACGGTGGCTAATATTTGCTAAGCTTGATTTTACAGTCAATGAATACTTGACAATAAAAGTGAATTCTTGTTTTATAAAGAAGATTTGTTATAATAAAATAAGAAAAAGTTTCTTTGTTTAAAGGGAGATGTTGATGAAAAATAGGAAGTTTAGGGTGATTCCTTTTTTGCCCCTAGTTTTGTATCTACTGGTGTATTTGTACGGTTATTCGGGAATTGAGCCAGAGCCGGGGGTTGCTTATGGTTATTTTTACCTTTTTCTTTTTTTAGTTCCTGTTGTCATTGCTTATTTTGTAGTTGCTGTTATGAATTTTGCAACACTGATGGGGGAAGTTACTTATTTATTCAAAGGACAGCTGCTAGGGCATCTCTATCGGCTTTACTTTTCTATCTTTTTCTTTTCGATTTTGTTTTGCGGTTTTAATTATTATCAGTTGATAGCTCCATACGGCCCTCAGATGGAAATTAGTGCTGGAGAAGCATATAATTCCCTAGCACCTTATGCCATTCCTCTCTTGCTTTTTCTCTTAGGATTGTTGGGCAATCTCTTCTTTTGGGAGTTGGAAAAGAATGGAGTTCAGGAGGAGAAATAGTAGCAGTACGGCGATAGTAATTGAGGTGTTATAATTTCTCAAAATCATTAAAAGCCTGCTGAAAATCTATTTGCTCAGGCTTTCTTTGTGCTATAATAAAGAAAAACGATGAGGAGACATTCATGAATCAAACTGTTCAATATTTACAAGAATTAACGGCTATCCCTTCCCCAACGGGTTTTACGGCTGAGGTGGCAGACTATTTGGTACAAACGCTGGAAGGATTGGGCTATGAGCCTGTTCGGACCAATAAAGGCGGCGTCCATGTCGTGGTTAAGGGGAAAAATGACGCCCAGCATCGGGTAGTGACTGCCCATGTGGATACACTGGGGGCTATTGTTCGGGCTATTAAGTCTGACGGTCGTCTCAAGCTGGATCGGATTGGCGGTTTCCCTTGGAACATGATTGAAGGCGAAAACTGTCTAGTCCATGTGGCAAGTAGCGGTAAGACAGTTAGCGGAACAATCTTAGTTCACCAAACATCTTGTCATGTCTATAAAGATGCTGGAACTGTTGAGCGAACTCAGGACAATATGGAAGTCCGTTTGGACGAAAAGGTGACAAGTGAGAAAGAAACGCGGGATTTAGGAATCGAAGTCGGGGATTTTATTTCCTTTGATCCTCGTACCACAGTTACCAAGTCAGGCTTTATCAAGTCTCGCTTTCTGGACGACAAGGTCAGCGCAGCTATTTTGCTCAATCTTTTGCGCGTTTATAAAGAGGAAAATATTCAGCTGCCGGTGACGACTCATTTTGCTTTTAGTGTCTTTGAAGAGGTTGGTCATGGGGCTAATTCCAGCCTGCCGGAGCAAGCGGTAGAGTATCTGGCTGTTGATATGGGCGCTATGGGTGATGACCAGCAGACGGATGAGTATACGGTTTCCATCTGTGTTAAGGATGCTTCAGGGCCTTATCACTATGGCTTCCGCCAGCATTTGGTAAATTTGGCTAAGGAACAGGATATTCCTTATAAACTGGACATCTATCCATTTTACGGGTCAGACGCCTCTGCAGCAATGAGCGCAGGAGCAGAAGTCAAGCATGCCCTGTTAGGCGCTGGCATCGAATCCAGCCACTCTTATGAGCGTACCCATATTGATTCAGTCGTCGCAACAGAGCGTATGGTGGATGCATATCTTAGAAACGGATTAGTCGGACAGAGTGTCTAATAATGTCCAAAAACATTGCTCGAATTATTGGTATAATTCTTAAAAATATGTTATGTTCGTATATAGAATTACTTTAGGTTAAAAGGGAGAAAATGAAAGTAGTTTGTGTGGATTCCTGTATTCGTTCCCAGGCCTTTGGGATTGACATAGCTCTCCGCAATCGATTTGAACTTTTTGAAGGCATGAAAGTGCCTTATGAATTGTGGGTTTCTGAAGCGGATACAGATATATATACTAACGCCTCTTCTAGGCAGCTTGTGTTGGACAGTTATGAAGCCTTGGGCATTGATAGGACCAAGGTTCGTTTTCTTGGTTTAGAGTTGGGGGGACGAAGTGTCCAGGAGTTTGCTGAGGAGGAGCTTGAGCCAGAAGACTGGCTGATAATGGAGCGTCTGGATATTCCAGAAAATATTCTCTTGAGACGTGGACAAGATTTTCATGTAGTGCGCGTCCTTCATCAGGATCATATGATTGCCCTCGGACAAGAGTTAAATAAAAAGGTGATGAGCTGGCTGGATCAGGATGTGTTAGACTTTTTGGTTTTAGTTGGGGAAGGCCAAGAGGCTTATCTACCTCAAAAGATGAGGGATAAGGCCCTCTTTATTCCAACAACCTATGCAGATCAAGTGGTCCAATATCCAAGAGAGAGAGTCTTTGATCCTAAGGAGATTCGCTTGGTGACAGTCAGTCGTTTGTCTGAGGAAAAAAATGTTCTGTTATTGCTGAAAATCATGGCTTTGCTAAAATTTAAAGGGTATGAGCAATTTAGGTTAGATATCTATGGAGATGGTTCAGATATGGCTATGCTGCAAGATGTAGTTCAGCTCAATGATTTGGAAGATATGGTTCATTTTAAGGGCTATCAGTCTCAGGTGCCTTATCAAGCTTATGATGCCTATATTAGCACCTCCTTATCGGAAGCCTTTGCGACATCACTTTATGAGGCTTTGGTCAATGGCTTGCCTCTGATAGGTTTGGATGTGCGTTATGCCAATAGCGCTTATATTAAGCATGGAGAGAATGGCTGGCTGATACCGCATAATGACGCTAATCAGTATATTGCCCATCTAGAGCAATTTAGTCAATTTGGAGAAAAAGAATGGGGGGAATTTTCGGCAAGATCTAAAGAACTTGCCAATCGCTATCACAAAGAATTACTAGTCAATCTATGGGAAAAAGTTTTTAAAATTTCAAAAATAGGAGATTAAAAGGAGAATAATATGAAAAAGACTTTAGGAAAAAAAGTAGAACTGGGAATGAAATTAATCCCAATTCCTCTGTCTTTACTGCTTGCTGGGACAATGGCAGTGACTGTGCAGGCTGAGGAGGTAAGTAGTGAAACAGAGGGGAATCAAGTCCAAAATAACCAAGCGACTCCTCCTGTAAATCAAGAACTGCCAAATGATGGGACAATCAAAAATACACCAGCAGAGGAAGCTTCCGGTCTGACCATCTCAGAAGAAGGAGAGAAGGGCGCAGCCCAAGTCACGCCTGAAATCAAACAATTAGCTCAGGAATTTTATGACTATCATACTAAGGAAAATAGCTCTGAAATAACTAAGGCTGCAAACTTCACATCAGTCATGCCGGAGATGCAGTCAAACGAACAAATACAAGAAGCAGCTAAAAAGTATGATTATGCATATGCTATTCGCAAGATGGATGGAGTCTTTAAATATATTGATTTAAAACAAGTAGAAAATTTAAATCTAGTTAGAGATGAGGATTTTAGGGATGTAGGTTCTCGAATAGCAACACTTATCCAAAATGATACTGCCCTCTTCTTTTTGAATAAGTGGGAGGCTATATTCAATCCAAATCCAACACCTGAAGAAGTAGCGAAGATACCAAAAGCTATTATTCCACGCTCCGAATTGGATCTGACAGTTGATGAATCTATTCCAAAAAGAGTGTTTTTGAGAAACGCGTATCATCCACGAAACTGGCGTGGAGACTGGGATGGTTGGAAAACCTATGAAGAGGCTTTTTCTAGAAAATATCTGCCTTCGTCAGATCGTAGAATATTATCTATGAAAGAGATAAGACAGATATATTCTAAAAATCCTGATATGGTCCGAGTTGAAGCGTATCCTATTGAAAGGGAATTCTCTGAAAAAGGACCTATAAATCCGTACTTTCAGAGAATTGTGATTAATCAAAAGGAGCTCGAATTTTTTTCCACGCGTTTCCATAATAGGGATATAAAGAATGGAGTGTTTGATACACGAGATACGGATTCCTTAGGGTTTGGTTATAGAGATCCTATTGAATCATGGAGACAACAAAATTATCGTTTCAATGAGTCTCAAATTGGTAGAATTTTTAAACTACAAAAAGGGATGGGATTAGAAAAATATAACGACCTAGTGTATATCGACTGGCTGGGGAATAATCCGACAGTAACGGAGCCTTGGTTTGGTGAAAACAATATTAAAACCTTCCACTACAAACTGTATCTGATGAAACCTGGTGATAAGACTCGCTACTATATCGATCGGGACTATACGATTCAAATTGAGGGTGTACATGGGTTAATTGAGACGCCTGATGGTGGACTTAAAATTGTTGAATCAACTCTTTACAAGGGAGGGAAGACAACACTTGGCTTAAAAATTGACCAAAAGTTCATAGATACAGCTTTTAGATCTGTCAAAGCTGATGGCTTCGTCTTTAAAGTTTCGGATGTTAAGAAGGTTTATGCGAGTGATACGGAACCGGGCAAGGTTCTTGTCCGTTACCAAGACGAGCAGGGTCATGCTATTGCTAACCCTATTACGGATGAGCAACCAGGTAAGACTAGATACACAGTCAGCCCTAAACCTCTTATTTCCCATAAGAATCAGCTCTATACTTATAAATCTCGACTAACTGCCTATGATGCTGAATCGGGAGAGTACGAAGCAGGAAGAACCAAAGAAATCGTCTATAAGTATGAACTCAGCCAGTTCCAGCTTCCAAATGATGCACCAAGCGAAGACAAGCCCATCTTGGAAATGACTCGTTTTGTAGATGAATCAGGTCAAGAGTTATCAGACCCAGAGCGCGGTTTAGTAGCTTCTAAGACTATCGCTGGCTTTGACTATCAGTCCAGCAGTGACGAGGACAGTATTCGCACCCATGTCTATCGCGCAAGTGTGCATGAAGTACCGTCAGACTCTCCAAGTGAAGACAAGCCAGTCATGGAAATGACCCGCTTTGTAGATGAATCAGGTCAAGAATTATCATCTCCTGAGCAAGGTTTGGTGGCATCTAAGAGTATTGCTGGCTATGATTTCCAGTCCAGCAGCGACGAAGATGGTGTTCGCACTCATGTCTATCGTACCAGCGTGCATGAAGTGCCGACAGACGCTCCAAGCGAAGAACGGCCAGTCTTGGAGGTGACCCGCTTTGTAGATGGAACAGGTCAAGAGTTATCAGCTCCTGAGCAAGGTTTGGTGGCATCTAAGAGTATTGCTGGCTATGATTTCCAGTCTAGTACTGAGGAGGATGGCATTCGCACGCATGTCTATCGCGCCAGCGTGCATGAAGTACCGAAAGATGCACCAAGCGAAGAGCGCCCAGTCATGGAAATGACTCGCTTTGTAGATGAAAGTGGCCAAGAACTGTCAGATCCAGAGCGTGGTTTGGAGGCGTCTAAGAGTATCGCTGGTTATGACTACCAATCCAGCAGTGACGCGGACGGTATTCGCACTCATGTCTATCGTGCCAGCGTACATGAAGTACCGACAGATGCTCCAGTTGAGGACAAGCCTTCTATCGAAATCACTCGCTTTGTAGATGTAGAAGGAAGACCTTTAGCAGCTGAGGAATTTGGTTTGCTAGATGCTAAGGCTATTGAGGAGTATGGATTCGTTTCTGTATCAGATGCCAATGGCGTTCGCACTTATGTTTACAAGCCAAAAACGAACACTCAAACACCTTTGGGAACAGAAACTTCTGAGCAGAAGAGTCTTGTAAGGGTTGAAAACTCTGAGACTAGTCCGGTTCTATCTCGAGTGTCCAAACATCAATTACCAAATACTGGAAACACAAATTCATCATTCTTGGGAGCAGCAATTATCAGCCTTTTGGCTTCTGTTGGCTTACTACATTCCAAGAAAGAACGAAAAAAATAAGGCCAATCTGGTCTTATTTTTTCATTTCCATAATTTTGCTGTGACTTATCTAACACTCCATACACTGACAGAGCCTTCCTCCACAGGGAATTCTCCCCAGCCTTGATCGTCAATGGTTACGATTTGGGAGCTATTGCTTAGATAGTCACTGAATTCTCTGCCTGCCCATTCTGTGCCAACTAGCATGGATTTGCTAGCTGCTTGGTCATTGCTGATAAGGACAGCGATGGGTTGACCATCCTCCTTGCCTTGACGAGTCCAGCCGATACAGTTGGCATCGTCGAAGTAGTCGGTCTGCTCACCATAAGCAAGATTGAGGCGGATATCTAGGAGTTTATCCAATACCTCTTGAAAGCTCTCTTGGGCAAATTCTCCGCTAATGCCATAGTAGTCTCCGTAAAAGACGCAAGGCAATCCGGCTTCTCTAAGAAGTATGAGAGCATAGGCCGCAGGCTTGAACCATTCTTCAACTGTAGACTCTAAAGCCTGACCTCTCTGAGTATCGTGATTATCCACAAAGGTCACAGCTGATTTGGGGTGATTTTTTGCAAGTGTTTGGTCAAAAATAGTTCGTAGGTCATAGTCTGCTCCAGATTTGCTGGCATCAAATAAATTATGATGAAGTTTAACATCGACTAGATCAAAGCGGTAGTCAATATTTTCTAGATAATCGTTATTGGCCTTCTCATCGCTATTCCAAAATTCCCCAAAGACATAGAAATCTTCACCGTATTTTTCAGTAATATCGCGGATGAAATTCTTCATAAAGAAAGAATCGATGTGCTTGACAGCATCTAAGCGAAATCCATGTACACCAGTGCTTTCAATGAACCAATGAGCCCAGTCGTATAGATTTTGGATGACTTCAGGGTGCTTGAAATCAATATCCGCATACATTAGATAGTCGTAGTTGCCGTTCTCATTGTCTACTAACTCATCATCTGCCCAACCTTTATTGTCCCCTTGAATGAGGAAAATGCCTGACTTGTTGTTTTTTGCATCATAGTCAGTGCCGGTGAAGTGATACCAGTGCCATTCGAAGTCATTGTATGTTTTATTGCGGCCTGGGAAGACAAACTTAGTCCATCCTTTGATCTCGAAAGGTTCTGACAAGACCTTTGTGCGGTCGTTAGGATCAACTTCAACAACAGTAAAACGCTCTTTGTAATCTGCTGCGGCCTTGTGATTGAGGACTACATCTGCAATAGCTTCGATACCGTTCTGGCTAAGTGCTTCAATCGCTCGGAGGTATTCTTCTTTCAATCCATACTTGGTGCGGACGGTCCCTTTTTGATCAAATTCACCCAAATCAAAAAGGTCGTATACACCATAGCCGACGTCATTAGAGCCTGTTCCTTTGAAGGCTGGTGGCATCCAGACTTTGCGAATTCCTTTCGCTGCTAAGTTTGGTGCATCTTCTGCCAAGCGATTCCAATGCTGACCATCATCTGGCAGATACCATTCAAAATACTGCATTAAGGTTTGGTTTTCCATATAAATTTTCCTCTTCATTCTCACTGATTGGCTTTATTGTACCAAAAGAAGCAGAAAGGCGCAATCGTTTGCGTCTTTCTGCTTCTATAGATATTTTGACATCTTTCATAGATAAAAGATAGAATAGATTGAAATAAAAGCGCTTACATAGTATAATGGACTTATTATAAAAGATTTTATCTAAAGAAAGGTGTCTTTATGAGAAAGAAAAGACTAGTTACATTACTCCTACCAAGTTTGTTACTTGCACCTTTGGTATTGGCGCAAGCTGTTCAGGCGGATGAGGCGACTCAAGCTAGCAGCGAGCGCACGGACAATCTCAAGACAGAAACAGTTGCAAAGGCTTCTGAAACTGGCTCCAAGGACCAAGAGTCAACGGCAGTAGAAACTTCAAATCAGACTTCTTCAGAAGATTCGGTGCAGGAAAAGCAAGACAAGGCACCGCTTGCGGCTGAGGGAACGGTACCTAGCCTTAGCCCAGCGCAGGAGCAGGAGCTTCTTGCTTTGGCTAAAGATGTCAGCTCAGCACCCTCCGCTGCCTCAACTGCTGTGAAAGGCCAAGATTTATCTGCCTATACTGGCGTTCTTTCAAATCCTTCCCTCTCAGATAAGGAAATAACCCTGCAAGAGGCTGTGGATGAGTTACTCAAGTGGGCAGCAGTCAGTGATTCTCAGTTGGGGAGCAGTGCCGAGGATAGAGCAAATCTTGCAAAGAGTCTGGGGATGATTGAAAAAGAGGCTGATTTGACAGCCAGTGTCCAGGGTGCTAATCTGCAATCTATGTATTCGGTTGCCAAGCGACTGCATGATGCTTATCGCTCCGAAAAGAAAGAGCCCCTCTTTTTAAATGGTCGTTCACAGCCAATTTTTCCATATAGTAGTGGTGAAGACAGATATGAGGAGTATACTTATGAAGGCAGTGAGATTGTTCGTTTCCCAGTCTATGTAGAGACTGACTACGATACGGATGGCGACGGTAAGCGAGATTTAGTTAAGGCTATTGTGCAGCTTCCTAAAGCAGTTGCTAAGGGTGATTATAAGGCTGCGACAATCTTGGAAGCTCGTCCCTATGTCGCTGGAACCTTGGACGAAGACCATGTGACGCTAGAAAGTCTCAATCTGCCGACAAACGGTTCTTATGACATGAAGAGCCTGCGCAATCAGCCAGCTAAGCGCCAGCCAGTTTCTAGCATGAGCAGTATTGATGCAGCAAAAAGAGCAATGTCATCGGATTGGTATTATTACAGTCCATATGAGGGGATTTATGACTATGAAAACTTGAACTGGTATGATTATTTCCTCGTCCGAGGTTATGCCTTTGTTTCTAGCGCTGGTCTAGGAACCAAAGGTTCTGAAGGTTTTAATACAACTGGCTCTGATTTAGAAATTGAAGCATTTAAAAATATTGTCGAATGGGTCAATGGTAAACGAACAGCCTACACAGACAGAACTAGCAATATCGAAATCAAAGCCGACTGGGCTAATGGAAAGGTCGGTATGACTGGTCTGTCTTGGGCTGGTACGACAACTTTCGGTGTGGCAACGACTGGCGTTGAAGGATTGAAAACCATTGTTCCAGCAGCTGGAATTGCCAGCTGGTATGATTATTTCAATAGTCAAGGGTCGGCTTACACCAATCCGCCTTACAGTGATTTATCTTGGCTTTCTCTCTATGTCGCTACACGCTTGCTAGATCAAAAAGATTGGGCTGCTATTAGTAACAAGTATGCTGACTACATTAATCAGTTAAATAAGGACCAGAATGCGCACGGCCGTAACTATAGTCCGGTATGGCAGGAGAGGGATTACACGCTACATCCAGAAAAGATAAAGACCAGTGCCCTGCTAGTTCATGGTTTGAATGATGACAATGTCAAAACCAAACACTTTGAGCTCATGTATGATGCGCTAAAAAAAGCCGGTCAAGATGTGAAACTTTATCTTCACCAAGGGAATCATATCAATCCTGCTGCCGTATCTAGAGGCTTTGGTATTACAGCTAACAAGCAAGATTTTTATGATCTGCTCAATACTTGGTTCTCTCATTACCTCTATGATGTAGAAAATGATGTCAGCAAACTTCCTGCTGTTTTGGCACAAAATAACTATGATCCAAATAAATGGACCAGTTATGATGATTGGAAAAGCAGTAATCGCTTGATTCTGACAGCTCAGTCCAAGCGCTTAGAAGAAACGATTTCCAGTGACTACGCAGGAGCGGGAATTGATACCAGCAAGCGTGATGAAGCGGTTAGAAAAGCTTCTTCTAAAGCTAATTTGACCTTTATGACAGATGTCAAAGAGGATATGACCATTAAAGGACATATCCCAGTCCATTTCAAGGCAGCTCTGGCAAAGGGGGGCGGCAGTAATCTGCAGGTCAATGCCCTCCTAGTAGATGTATCAGACCAAGAGTTTGATGTGGTTGGAAACGGCGCAGCCAGTGATGAAAGTCAGAAAGACGGCTTTTGGATGGGCAGCAATCTCAACAATATGGATATCAAAAATTTTGCGACTGTCAAAACCAAATACAAAGTCATTGCCAAAGGTTGGGTCAATCTGGCTAATCCAGAATCGGGCTATGTGCCGTCTAGCTCGCAAAATAGTATTGATCCTCAAATTGGTCAATTCCATGACTATACAGTCTATTTGCAGCCTAATCTCTATACGGTGAAAAAAGGCCATAAGCTGGCTCTGGTTTTCAACACGTACGACCCAAGCGACCTCACGATTGATCGTCAATATGAAGTGACTTTCAAGACGGACTCTATCAGTGCGCTAATACCTACTTTGGAAGCTAGTCGCCTGCAAAAGGCAAACTATATACCGAATGCTCTTGATACAGCTTATGCAGCTCTACCAGAGATTATTGGTGCGAAATTAGTCGCACCAGCAATTTTAGAAGTTCCTGAGTATATCTTAGATAGCGAGGAAGGCGGAGAAGTTCCGTCAGTTCAGTTGGTAGTTCACTATGCAGAACACTATGATCAGGCAGTAGGAAAAGTTCAGAAGATCAGCAAGCAGCAAGCTCCAGTTACCTTACCTAAAACTGGCAGCAATTCAGATAAGGGAATCCTGCATCTTGGTTTGGCTCTGCTGGTCAGCACACTTGGCTTATCTAGTTTAGCAAAGAAATACAAACAACCGTAGTCGTTCTGTTTAAAAAAGCAGCTAGAATTTCATAGGTAGATGAAGTTCAGCTGCTTTTAACTTTATCCTATATAAGACCTTAGGCAGAGACGAGACAAAAAGGCGCAAAAAGAGTATACTAATCTGTATAGAAATCGGTAAAGGAGCTCTCTTATGATTGAATTTAAAGATGTCACTAAAGTTTATGAAGGAACGGTAGCTCTCAATCAGCTGAATCTGACCTTGCAAAGCGGAGAAATCGTCGGTCTGATTGGTCACAATGGCGCCGGAAAATCTACTACCATTAAGTCATTGGTCAGTGTTATCAATCCTAGCAGTGGTCAGATTTTTGTGGATGGGAAAGAATTATCCGCTAATCGCTTGGAAATCAAGAAAAAAATCGGCTATGTAGCTGACTCACCAGATCTATTTTTGCGCCTAACTGCCAATGAGTTCTGGGAACTGGTAGCGACTTCTTACGATATGACTAATGCTGAAGTAGAAGAGCGATTGGGAAATCTGCTTCATCTTTTCGACTTTGGCTCTCATCGGTATGAGGTCATTGATTCATTCTCTCATGGGATGAGGCAAAAAGTTTTCGTTATTGCAGCTCTTTTGTCTGATCCAGATATTTGGGTGCTGGATGAGCCGCTGACAGGTCTTGATCCGCAGGCAGCTTTTGACCTCAAGCAGATGATGCGCCAGCATGCAGATAAAGGAAATACAGTTCTCTTTTCAACCCACGTCTTGGAAGTTGCAGAGCAGCTCTGTGATAAGGTGGCCATTCTTAAAAAAGGAAAATTGATTTTCTACGGAACGATTGAAGAACTAAAAGGCCAACATCCAGAACAGTCTCTTGAAACCATTTATCTTGGTCTAGCAGGCCGTAGAGAAGAGGTGAGTCCTGATGCGCATTAAAGCTATAAAAAAACTCGTTGATATCAACATCCTCTATGCTATTCAGCCGTCTCAGCTGCAGCAGTACCGCAAGATGCAAGCTAAGAATCCTGAGCGCAAGGTCAATGTATCGCTGAAGGCCATCCGCATGTATCTGATCTTAGGACTGGTCTATCTCTTTCTTTTCGGCTTGATGGGCTCCCTGAACCAACTGGTTGGCAATCCGGGGCTCTTTGCCAATTTGGTTTCTGCTTTTGCTCTCTTTTCTATGTCTCAGGGCTTTCTGGTTTTTTACAATGTCTTTTATGAAAGCAAGGACTTGCAGTCTTATCGTCCCTACGCTTTTAGCGAAGCAGAAATCATCGTCGGCAAAAGCATTTCAGTTATTCTGACCTTGCTGATTGCCATTTTGCCTATGTTCAGTTATTTCTTGGTTTTGGCTTTTCAAGGTGGCAATCCTTTCTTGGGGCTTCCCTCGGCTCTGCTTGCTATTCTGATTTTAAGTTCAGTTATCACCTTTCTGATTTTGATTGCCGTCCACTTTATTACCAAGACAGCATTTTTCAGAAAGTACAAGACCATCCTGTCCAATGTCATTTTGGCTCTTGTTTCCGTCGGATCCTTTTTCCTCTATTTTATGATTAATCAAATGAACAGCAGAAGCGTTGTAAATCGTACAGAGGTTAAAGCTTTCTTCCTGCCAGTTCAAGCCTTTTATGATTTTATTCTTCATCCTTTTCATGCAGCTTCCTTGCTGGGATTTTTGGGATGGGTGGCAGTTGCGGCTCTTCTATTTTTCATCGTAAAGACCAAGGTCATTCCAGAATTTTATGAGGCAGCTCTCATGACGGGATCTTCAGTAGGAAAGCGGGAGCGCGTGCATGACATCAATATTGCGGAAGCAAAAAATCTCAAAAAGTTTGTCTGGCGCTACAATATCAGGCTCTTGAGCGAGGGTTCTGTCATTATGCAGGCCATCTTTATGTCGGCCTTTCTCCCTTACATTGTCATTTTCAGTATGGGAATGGGCATGATACAAGGCGGCCTGTCTTTGACTTCTTATCTGGGACCGCGCTTTCTCTTGCCAATGATGGCCCTGGCTGTTTTGATTGCAACACTAAACTCAGGCGGTAGCAACCTTACTGCTATTGGGATTTCTCTGGAAAGGGAAAATTTTGATTATCTCAAGGTTCTCCCATTTGATTTGAAGCAATATATTCATCTGAAGTTTTGGCAACTCTTTGCCGTCCAGTCTATCCTGCCTCTGACCTTGCTTTTGATAACCAGCCTTGTTTCCGGTATGCATCCAGTGACTTTCTTGGGCATGGTGATTGTTTGGGCTTTGATTAGTCTAATGTGGAGTTCTTGGGGTTACTACCGAGACTACAAGCATCTTGTGACTAATTGGTCCAATGTCACAGAATTGATGAGCCGAGATAATAATATGGTGAAAACTCTCTTAGCCATCGCTCTGATTTTAGGAATGTTGATTGTCATTACTCTTCTCTTCTTTATATCCAATGTTCTTGCGCCTCTGGTAATTTATATGATAGTCGCTCTAGTTTTAGCAGGCTTAGCTGTGTTGTCTTACATAGTCCACAAACACTACATGAAGAAGCTGAATGAAGAATTAGCAGTATTTTATTAAACGAGCATCAGGAAGTCGAAAGACTTTCTGATTTTTTGACTGTAAAAATAACAGCTCTGCACATTCGCAGAGCTGTTATTTGTTTTTCTTTATTTTTTCTACATCCAGTGGCATGAAAGTCGCCATGACTCGGCCGATGAGTTTAGGCTCTTCCTCATGTGGGATAAACTTATCACTGTATTTTTTATTAAGGGAAATCAGACGGATACCAGATGGATCGTTGAAGACCCTTTTTATAATGGTTTGGCCATCATAATCGATAGCATAGATAGCGCCAGCAAGCTCGAAATGAGTCTGCTTGATTAGCGCTACGGAATTTCTCGGATACTTGGGCTCTAACGAGTCAGTTCGTACCCAAAGGGCAATATCGTAGTCAATTTCTCTGTCCAGCCAGACTAAATCAGCTTGTTCAGGCTTATGCTGAGAGAGATAGTAATTCTCATAGACCAAGTAGGGGAAGTAGTCATCCTTTAAGCTGGCTTGTGTTTCTTGCTCAGTCAGGCTAGCTTCTAGTAGCTTTAATCCTTTCTCCTGTCTGTCTTGGTCAAGTTGCTGATAAATACGATTTAAATCGGGAAATTGTTGAGGGATATCTGCAATTAGTCGGTAACGAGGGTCGATTTCTTCAACCTCTACCTCAAAAAATCTTGCAATTTTTTCTAGATTGGCTGCAATAGGCAGAGATGTCCCTTTGATATAGCCAGTCAGTGTACTAGCAGGAATGCCTGTTTCACGAGATAGCTCAACTTGTTTTTTACCTGTTTCCTTGAGAAGTTCTTTGAGTTTTTTAGAAATGAGAAGACTTGCTTCCTTATCTTGGGGGCTTGCGGCGCCTCTTCCTCTGGCCATAATATCAACTCCTTTACTTGGTTTTATTATAGCGAATTAAATCGAAAAAGTAAAGGATTAGGTCAATTATTTGAGCCTAATCCTTTACTTTTTAGATACTGTATTAAATTTCGTAGCCCATTAAGATTCCGCCTTCCTCAGCATAGAAGCTGCAGAGACCTGAAGTCGGTACCGTTTCGATTTGAGCTTGAGAATATTTTTCTTGTACCAGTTGACTAAATTGCTGGCAGAATTTTTCGTTATTGCGGTGAGCGATAATGAGTCGGCCACCCTTGTAACCGGCTTTGAGGAGCTCTTCGATTGCAGAAGCAAGTGCTTTTTTCGGACCGCGTGCCTTTTGCAGAAGCTCTAGCGTGCCAGTCTGGCTAGCTTCACCGACCATACGGATATTGAGTAAGCCGACCACGGTTCCCAGAAGTTTACTCAGTCTACCGTTTTTGACCAAGTTATCTACTTTTGCTAGAACGAAGAGAAGCTTGGTTTTCTCTTGATAGCGACTAATGACTTCAACAACTTCATCAAAGCTGAGATCTTGCTGAATGAGTTCATTGAGTTTAGTCACAAGTAAGTCCACCTCGCCGCCGGCAGAAAGACTATCAATGACATGAATCTGGGCATCAGGATGTTCTTCCAAAAAGATTTTCTTAGCAACCTGTGCACTATTATTACTACCAGATAGAGTGCCGGTGATGGTAACCACAAAAATCTTGTCTGCTCCCTCAAAGCTTTTGAGATAGTCATCTGGACTAGGGCAGGCTGACTTTGAAGCAGCAGAAGAAGCATACATCTTCTCCATCATTAGGTCAATATCAAGCTGCTTATCATCTATAAAAATCTCATTTTCCACTTGAATGGTCAAGGGAACACTTTCAAACTGGGTGTCTTTAGCCAAGTTTGCCATTTCACGAAAGTCACAGCCAGAGTCAGCTATAATTTTCCAAGTCATATTTTTCTCCTTTTTTGTCAAGTATGTACAATAAAAAAATTGACAAAAAACCTGTCTTTTTTTAAAATTATAACATGAAGGATGCTTACTAGAAAGCGGAAACTGTCAGCTGATACAAGAGGGAAGAAATTGTTATGTCGGAAAAGAAAATATCGGAAAAATCACTCGCGAATTTAAAGAAATACAATCAGGAATCCAATCAAATCACGAGAGAGTCTCTGGAAATTTCTCTCATGCAGCTGCTGGAGAAGAAAGAACTCAAAAAAATTACGATTTCAGAGCTGGTTGAGCGAGCAGGGGTTTCCCGTGCGGCATTTTACCGCAATTATAGCTCTAAAGAGCAGATTCTGGAAGAGATTTTTAAAAACACTGTTCAAGGTATTACGGATAAATTGGAAGAGTTTAACTTTAAAACTGAGATGTACCAAATTTGGCTTTTTCTTTTTAAGGAAGCCAAGAAAGAAGCTCGGGTAATCAGTCTAGCCATTGACTATAATTTTGAAAAGCTGCTTACTCAGGCCGTATTCGACTTTTTGGAAAAGCGCAATCGCAATGCTAAGAAATCGACTAACTCTTACATGAATTCCTTCTGGAGTTCGGCAGTTGTTTCCGTTCTTTCCAAGTGGATTAAGGACGGTATGAAGGTTCCAGCTGAAAAAATAGCTTCTTTAGGCCTACCTCTTTTCCCACAGAAAAAGAAATCAAATAAAAACAAGTGAGTCATTAGGGCTCGCTTGTTTTTAGGTTCTGTAAGAAGTTGGTCAGTTCTTTTTGGCTACTTAATTCGTAGAATTTCTGAGGAAAAGTTTGTCGGATTTTCTTATATCTTGCCAGTGCAGTCTGACATCGTCCTTTCCAAAGAACCCAGCAGATAAACGGCCAGTCAAACTTTTCGGGGCAGCCTGGAGCCATGCTTTCTCTGGTCCGGTTGCGGTATTTTAAATAGCGTTTGAAAGCTCGATAAAGACAGTTCCAGCGAGAGAAGTTCAGAAAGATGATTTGGTCGGCTTCTGCCATCCGACGTTCATAAAAACACCAAGAGTAGTTGCCATCAATAATCCAGTCGGTATTTTTTGACAAAAAATTATCTATCTGTTTACTCATCCAATCATGGTCACTATCCTTCCAGCCAGGTTGATACTCTTCGAAAATCAAATTCAAACCACGTTAGCGTCGCCTAGCCGTACGCCAGTACTGCCTACGGCTAGCTGCCTAGTTTGCTCTTTGATTTTCATTGAGTAAAAAATAGCAATCTATCCATGTGAAGTTTGGGAATGGAGTAGTGGTTGGACAGTTGTGCTGCTAGAGTGGATTTGCCAGAACCGGAATAACCAATAATTGCTATTTTCATCCCTACCTCCTTTGTGTGAGAAACAAAAAAAGCTCCTGAGAGCTCCCTTTGTATGCATTATTTAGCAAGTTTAGCTGAAAGGCGTGCTTTATCGCGGCTTGCTTTGTTTTTGTGGATTAAACCTTTTGTTTCTGCTTTATCGATAGCTGAGCTAGCAGCACGGAAAAGTTCTTCAGATGGGTTTGCTTCAAATGCTTTGATTGCAGTACGCATAGCTGACTTTTGAGCTGAGTTTTTTTCGTTATGTTTCACGTTCAATTCAGCACGTTTGATAGCTGATTTAATGTTTGCCAAGTTGTTTCACCTCCATTGAAAATACTAACTATCTAATTATATATGAAAAGTTAGGATTTGACAAGCTTTTTTATTTTTTTAAGTAAATTTCATCAATTTCATGATTTTCGGCTTTGTGCAGGATAATTTCTGCTCGATTGCGAGTTGGTTCAATGTAGTCTAGCAGGTTGACAAGGTTAATGCTTTTCCAGACATTATGGGCGAAAGCTACCACTTCCTCTTCTGATTGAGTGGTGAAGCGGTGGTAGTAGTTTTTTGGGTCGTTTTCAGCCAGCGTCAGCATTTTTTTAAAGCGATCCAGATACCAGTTTTCGATATTTTCGATT
The DNA here is from genome assembly GCF_020729725.1 of Streptococcus sanguinis. Lineage (GTDB taxonomy): Bacteria > Bacillota > Bacilli > Lactobacillales > Streptococcaceae > Streptococcus > Streptococcus sanguinis_V. The sequence continues at coordinate 153,217 of NZ_JAJEPA010000005.1, forward strand.
TCTGCATCGACATAGATTGAAAAGTCAAAAAAGTCTGTCATATAGAGGCGCTCGTTCTGAGGATTCTGGAAAACATTGATGCCTTCGACAATAACAAAGTCAGCAGCCTTTACCCCTTGCATTTCCTGAGGGACGATATCATAAGTTTCATGTGAGTAGACTGGAATTTGGAAATCCTGACCGTTTTTTATGCTGTCCAGAAAGGAAAGAAGCAGCTCCATATTATAGCTTTCTGGAAAACCCTTGCGGTTTAAAATGCCATGATCTTCCAAGGTTTTATTCGGAAATAAAAAACCATCTGTGGTAACTAGCTCGACTGTCGCATTTGAAAAAGTCCGAGAAAGCAGAATCTGCAGCAAACGGCTAGTGGTGGATTTCCCAACGGCCACACTGCCAGAAACGCCAATGATAAAGGGCTGTTTCCGGCTTTCCTTTTGTAGAAAAATCCCCTTGGAAAAAGCCAAGTCTTCCTTAGAACGTTTATAAATCTGAATGAGATTGGTCAAGGGTAAATAGATGTCCGTCACGTCCTGCAGGCTAATTTTGTCATTGAAACTCTTGATAGAGTTAAGTTCAGCCTGAGTCAGAGGCGGAGTTGTTTTACGGTGCAGGTTTTGCCATGTATGGCGGCTGATTTTTTCAAAGTGAAGAAATTCGTTAGTCATAAGTTACTCCTGTATGATGGACTTTAGTATAACATACTTTTTGGAGAAATGAAAACGATTTACAATTCTAGGAAAATTATGATAAAATGGTTGTATGACTAAAATGTATTTTGCAGAAAATCCTGATGCCAAACATGATATTCATGAATTAAATGTAGAACTGTTAGGACAGCGGCTAACTTTTTTGACAGATGCTGGTGTCTTCAGTAAAAAGATGATTGATTATGGCAGTCGGGTTCTTTTGTCTGTCTTAGACTTTGAAGCTGAAGAACGGGTGCTGGATGTTGGCTGTGGCTATGGCCCATTAGGTTTGACCTTAGCCAAAGCGTACGGAGTGGCTGCGACCATGGTAGATATCAACCAGCGGGCCTTGGACTTGGCTCAGAAGAATGCTGAGAGGAATCAGGTATCTGCTCATATCTTCCAGTCAAATGTTTATGAAAAGGTCAGTGGCATTTTCGACCATATTATCAGTAATCCGCCTATTCGTGCTGGTAAGCAAGTCGTGCACGAAGTCATCAGCGGAAGCTATGAGCATTTGACAGAAGGCGGTGATTTGACCCTTGTGATTCAGAAAAAGCAGGGAGCACCCAGTGCCAAGTCGAAGATGGAAGCTGTCTTCGGTAATTGTGAGATTGTTAAGAAAGACAAAGGCTACTATATACTAAGGAGCGAAAAATAGGATGCGTGCTGTAGATATTATCCAAAAGAAAAGAGATGGTCTTGAGCTGACCAGTCAGGAAATCCGGTGGCTGATTGAGGGCTATGTGGATGGGACTGTGCCAGACTATCAGATGGCAGCCTTTGCGATGGCTGTCTATTTTAAAGGCATGACGACTCGGGAAATTTCTGATTTAACCATGACCATGGTTGGAACCGGTGAACAGTTTGACTTGTCAGAAATCGCGGGAATAAAAGTAGATAAACATTCTACTGGCGGTGTTGGTGATAAAGTAACTCTGGTCTTGGTTCCTTTGGTGGCTAGCTTTGGTGTGCCAGTTGCTAAAATGAGCGGCCGCGGGTTGGGCCATACTGGAGGAACCATTGATAAATTGGAATCCATTAAAGGATTTCAGGTAGAGCGCAGTCAGGATGACTTTATCAAGCAGGTGCAGGAAATTGGTCTGTCTGTAATTGGTCAGTCAGATCAATTGGTGCTGGCGGATAAACTTCTCTATGCCTTGCGAGATGTAACAGCGACTGTTGATACCATTCCGCTGATAGCGAGCTCTGTTATGAGTAAGAAGATTGCGGCTGGTGCCGATAGTATCCTTCTGGATGTAACGGTCGGTGAAGGCGCCTTTATGAAAAATATTGATGACGCTCGTGTACTAGCACGTACTATGGTAGATTTGGGCAAGGCTGTCGGAAGAAAAACGGTAGCTGTTTTGACAGATATGAGTCAGCCTTTGGGAACCAGCATCGGCAATCGTCTGGAAATCTTAGAAGCTTTGGATATCTTGCTGGGCAGGGGTCGTGAAGACCTCACAACTTTCATTTGTGAGTTGGCTCAGATTATGCTCGGACTGGCAGATGTTGAGAAAACGGTGGAAGAAGTAAGAGAACAGTTGACCAACGGTTCTGCTTTGAAGAAATTTGAAGCTATGATTGCTGCTCAAGGAGGTGACTTGGAAGACCTCTATCGTCCATCAAGTGCAGCTCATATTATAGAAGTGAAAGCAGAACAGGCAGGTTATATCACTGAACTGCCTGCTATGGAATTCGGACTCTTTGCTATGAGACTTGGAGCAGGACGTGCAGTTAAATCTGACGACTTGGATTATGAAACTGGAATTGTTTTCGAAAAGAAAGTCGGAGACAAGGTCGAAATTGGAGAAGTTTTCGCAAAAATTTATTCAAATGAAAAAATTTCTCAAGAACTAGTTACAGATTTTCAAAAAAATGTTAAAATAGGTGATGAAAGCGTTGCAGTAAGCGAGATTATCGAGGTTATTGCTTAATTCTAGGAGAAGCCAACATGAAATTAAACAAATACATAGACCATACGCTTTTAAAACCAGAAGCGTCAGAAGAGCAGATTCTGAAGTTAATTGAAGAAGCAAAAGTTTATGATTTTGCCAGTATCTGTGTTAATCCAACCTGGATAGAGTTTGCTGCGGAGCAGCTGAAAGGCTCAGATGTCAAGGTTTGTGTGCCAATTGGTTTTCCTTTAGGAGCCAACACTTCCGATGTAAAGGCCTTTGAAACGAAGGACGCCATCCAAAAGGGTGCTGGCGAAGTGGATATGGTCATCAATGTCGGTGCTCTGAAGTCTAAAGATTATGATTTGGTAGAGCGAGACATCCGTGCGGTTGTAGAAGCTGCTAACGGTACCTTGGTCAAGGTGATTCTGGAAACTTGCCTGCTGACAGATGAGGAAAAGGTTAAGGCTTGCCAACTGGCTCAGAAAGCTGGAGCTGATTTTGTTAAGACCTCTACAGGATTTTCAACTGGTGGTGCAACAGTCGAAGATGTTGCCCTTATGAGAAAAACAGTTGGTCCTGATATGGGCGTCAAGGCTTCTGGCGGTGCTCGTTCTTATGAAGATGCGCTGTCCTTTATTGAAGCAGGTGCGACTCGTATCGGAACTTCGGCCGGAGTGGCGATTATGAAGGGAGAAGAAGCTAGTGGCGACTACTGAGTTGATTGACTTGGCTGTCCAAGCCAGCAAAAATGCTTATGTTCCCTATTCTCATTTTCCTATCGGAGCGGTTTTAGTCGCTAAAGACGGACGGGTATTTACCGGCGTTAATGTTGAAAATGCTAGTTTTGGTTTGACCAACTGCGGAGAGAGGACAGCTATATTTAAGGCAGTTTCAGAAGGGACTTTAGACTTCGAGGAGCTGATTGTCTATGGTGAGACGGAAAAACCCATATCACCCTGTGGTGCCTGCCGCCAAGTAATGGCAGAATTTTTTGCTGAGGATCTAAAAGTGACCTTGGTCGCTAAAGATAAATCGACGGTCGTGATGACGGTCAAGGAATTACTTCCATATTCTTTTACAGATTTAACATAAGTCTGTTATCGGTCATCTGACCAAACTCAAACTTGCAACTGTGTTGCACATCTTATTTAGGAGGTTCAGAAATGAACAAAAAACAATGGCTAGGTCTTGGTCTAGTAACTGTCGCAGCATTCGGACTTGCTGCATGTGGAAACCGTGCTTCTCGCTCAGATTCTTCAGACGCGAAAACTGATTTGAAGGCTGCTATCGTAACTGATACTGGCGGTGTTGATGATAAGTCATTTAACCAGTCTGCATGGGAAGGTTTGCAAGCTTGGGGTAAAGAAAACGGTCTTTCTAAAGATAACGGCTTTACTTACTACCAGTCTACAAGTGAAGCGGATTTTGCGAATAACTTCAGTCAAGCAGCTACAAATGGCTATAAATTAGTTTATGGCGTTGGTTATAAATTAGCACCTGCTGTTACAGCTGCTGCTGATGAAAATGCTGATATTAATTATGTTATTATTGATTCTGTTATCAAAGACAAGAAGAATGTAGCATCTGCTGTTTTTGCTGATAATGAAGCTGCTTATCTTGCAGGTGTTGCTGCTGCAAAAACTACGAAGACTAACAAAGTTGGTTTTATTGGAGGGGCACGTGGCGAAGTTATCACTCGTTTTGAAAAAGGCTTTGAAGCAGGAGTGAAGTCTGTTAACAAAGATATTTCAGTTGATATTCAATATGCCGAAGACTTTAATAATCCTGAAAAAGGAAGAACTATTGCTGCAACCCAATATGCCGCAGGAGCTGATGTAGTTTATCAAGCTGCAGGTGGTACTGGAGCAGGTGTCTTTAAAGAAGCAAAAGACTTGAATGAGAAGAAAAATGAAGATGAAAAAGTTTGGGTAATCGGTGTCGATCGTGATCAAGCTGAAGAAGGTAAATACAAGTCTAAAGATGGCAAGGAATCTAACTTTGTACTTGCTTCCAGCTTAAAACAAGTTGGCAAAACTGTTCAAGAGATTGCTACTCAAACAGCTGATGGTAAATTCCCGGGTGGGAAAGTAATTACATTTGGTTTGAAAGATGGTGGAGTTGAATTGACAACTTCTAACCTATCTGAAGATGCTAAAAAAGCTGTAGAAGATGCTAAGAAACAGATTATTGATGGTAGTGTAAAAGCACCTGAAAAATAATAAAGATCCAGAAGCGACCCAACCTTCTTGGGTTGCTTTTTTAGGGTATTGAGACATTTTGTCTCAATAGAACCTACTAACTTGATTAGTAGGCTCTACTGAAATAAAATATAATTTTCTAGAAAGGAATACTCTAATGGCACATGAAAATGTCATTGAGATGCGTGAGATAACCAAAGTTTTTGGTGAATTTGTCGCAAATGACAAAATCAACCTACAACTGCGTAAAGGTGAGATTCATGCACTTCTTGGTGAAAATGGAGCTGGGAAATCTACCTTGATGAATATGTTGGCTGGTCTTTTAGAGCCAACTAGTGGAGAAATTTTTGTCAACGGAAAATCGGAAAAATTGGATTCTCCTTCTAGGGCTGCAGCTCTCGGAATAGGAATGGTTCATCAGCACTTTATGTTGGTTGAAGCATTTACTGTTGCTGAAAACATTATTCTTGGTAGCGAAATAACGAATAAAGGTGTATTAGATTTGAAAAAAGCTAATGCAGATATCCTTGAATTATCAGAACGCTATGGCTTAGCTGTTGACCCAACAGCTAAGGTTGAAGATATTTCTGTTGGTGCCCAACAACGTGTAGAAATCCTGAAGACCCTCTATCGTGGTGCCGAAATTTTGATCTTTGATGAGCCAACGGCAGTATTGACCCCTGCTGAAATTTTGGAATTAATGGATATTATGAAAACTCTTGTTAAAGAAGGGAAATCTATTATCCTGATTACTCATAAACTAGATGAAATTCGAGCAGTAGCGGATCGTGTCACAGTTATTCGCCATGGAAAATCAATTGAAACTGTTAGCATTGAGGGCGTTTCAAATAAAGATTTGGCTGAAATGATGGTTGGACGTTCGGTTTCTTTTGTTACTGAAAAGGAAGAAGCTAAACCGAAAGACGTTGTACTTCAAATTTCTGATTTGATAGTGAATGAGAATCGTGGTGTACCAGCTGTTAAAGAGCTTTCTCTTGATGTTCATGCAGGTGAAATCGTAGGAGTTGCTGGGATTGACGGTAACGGTCAGAGTGAGTTGATTCAGGCTATTACAGGACTTCGAAAAGTAAAATCAGGAAGTATTAAAATCAAAGGAAGGGAAGTTGTAGGACTTTCTCCACGAAAGATTACAGAAATGCAAGTAAGTCATGTACCTGAGGATCGTCATCGTGATGGTTTGGTACTTGAAATGATGCTTTCTGAAAATATTGCTCTCCAGACTTACTATAAAGAACCGCTCAGTAACAAAGGTGTTTTGAATTATAATCAAATTAATTCATATGCCCGTAAATTGATGGAAGAATTTGACGTTAGAGCAGCTAGTGAACTTGTTCCAGCAGGTGCTTTGTCAGGGGGAAATCAACAAAAAGCTATTATTGCTCGAGAAGTTGATCGTAATCCAGATCTATTAATTGTCAGTCAACCTACTCGCGGATTGGATGTTGGTGCGATTGAGTATATTCATAAGCGCTTAATTTCTGAACGTGATAAAGGGAAAGCCGTTCTTGTTGTCAGCTTTGAATTAGATGAAATTCTTAATTTATCAGACCGTATTGCTGTTATTCACGATGGAAAGATCCAAGGAATTGTAAAGCCATCTGAAACTAATAAGCAAGAGCTTGGTATTCTCATGGCTGGTGGAAAAATCAAGGAGGGTTCTAATGGATAAAAAAACACAGCAAATTGCTATTCCTTTTATTTCAGTTCTTTTAGGAATCTTACTTGGCGCCATCATCATGTGGATTTTTGGTTATGATGCCTTGTGGGGTTATGAAGAGTTGTTCAAAACAGCTTTTGGTTCCATTAAAAATATTGGAGAAATTTTCCGAACCATGGGGCCTCTAATTTTGATTGCTCTTGGGTTTGCAGTGGCTAGTCGTGCTGGTTTTTTCAATGTTGGTTTACCTGGTCAAGCTTTGGCAGGTTGGATTGCAGCTGTTTGGTTTGCCCTATCTTTTCCAACCATTCCTCGTTTTGCAATGTTACCGCTGACTGTCCTTGTAGCAGCAGTTGCCGGTGGTTTAATCGGTTTAATTCCGGGTTTGTTAAGAGCATTTTTAGGTACAAGCGAAGTTATTGTTACCATTATGATGAACTATATTGTTCTTTTTGCTGGAAATGAAATTATTCGGAATTTTCCTAAAAAACTAATGGTTGATTCCGAATCGAGTATTCCTGTTTCGGCAAACGCTAGCTATCGTCTAGACTTTCTTACAGAGCTTACTAAGTCACGTATGAATATTGGAATTTTCATTGCTTTGATTGCTGTTGCTGTAATTTGGTTTATCATAAAGAAAACCACACTTGGATTTGAAATTCGCTCAGTAGGTCTCAATCCAAATGCTTCAGATTATGCAGGGATGTCGGCGAAACGTACTATTATTCTTTCAATGGTGATTTCTGGAGCTCTTTGTGGTATTGGAGGAGCAGTTGAGGGTATAGGTACTTTCCAGAACGTTTATGTTCAAGCAGGATCTCTGGCTGTTGGATTTAATGGTATGGCAGTTGCTCTTCTTGCTAGCAACTCTCCTATCGGAATCATTTTTGCTGCGTTTCTACTTGGGACATTGCAAACTGGTGCGCCTGGTATGACAACGGCTACTATTCCTCCAGAACTTGTCAATATTGTAACAGCTTCCATTATCTTCTTTGTAAGTGCTCACTACATTATTGAAAAATATATCAAACCTAAAAAACGAATGAAAGGAGTAGAGTAAAGATGAATATTGTTGCTATTCTAACAATACTTGTATCAAATATGCTGGTCTATGCCGCTCCTCTCATTTTCACCAGTATTGGAGGTGCTTATTCTGAGCATGCTGGTGTTGTTAATGTTGGCTTGGAAGGCATCATGGTCATGGGAGCTTTTACAGGAGTTGTTTTTAACCTGACTTTCGCTGAAAGCTTAGGAGGAATGACTATTTGGTTTTCTCTTCTCGCAGGTGGTTTAGTTGGTCTTATTTTTTCTGCGATTCATGCAGTAGCAACCATTAATTTTCGTGCTGATCATGTTGTCAGCGGTACTGTACTGAACTTGCTGGCGCCAGCTTTAGCTGTCTTTCTTGTCAAGGCTATTTATGGAAAAGGACAAACTAATAATATTGATTTATCTTTTGGTAAATTTGATTTTCCGATTTTGTCTAACATTCCTGTTATTGGAGATATTTTCTTTAAGAATACTAGCTTGATGGGTTACATAGCTGTTGGATTCTCATTTTTAGCTTGGTTCATCATGTTTAAGACGAAATTTGGGCTTCGCTTACGCTCAGTAGGTGAACATCCTCAAGCTGCTGATACATTAGGGATTAACGTTTATCTCATGCGTTACTACGGAGTGTTGATTTCAGGATTTTTGGGAGGAGTAGGTGGAGCTTTGTATGCTCAATCTGCTTCGGTTAATTTCTCTGCTACGACGATTGTTGGCCCTGGATTTATAGCTTTAGCTGCCATGATTTTTGGTAAATGGAATCCAATAGGTGCTATGCTTTCAAGTCTTTTCTTTGGACTTTCCCAAGCCCTGGCTGTTGTTTCTACTCAGATTCCTTTCCTTGCTCATATACCTGCGGTTTATCTTCGTATCGCGCCTTATGCGTTGACAATCATTGTTTTAGCCGCTTTCTTTGGTAAATCAGTTGCTCCGAAAGCGGATGGTATCAACTATATCAAGTCTAAATAAACCTTTACACCAGTTCTTTGGAGCTGGTGTTTTTTGGGAGTTTGAAAAAAGTTATAATCATAGTAATAGAAAAAGCCTGCTTCAAGTGAAGCGGGCTTTTTAAGATTAGTTGGTTGCAATTTCATTTAGCAGGTCTTCTGCAGTGGTGGTTGGATTAACGCGTACTCGGTTAAGTGTGAGCAAGCCATTAGATAAGGAAGCTAGTCCGTTATTGGTCGTCAATCCCATCTTGTAGCCAAGGCTTTCAGCAATCTGCAAGGTTGCATCACTGTATCGTCCAGATGGATAGGCAACGGTTGTTGTGGTTTGAGACAGTTCTTTGTCCAAGTAAGACTTGGAGTCTTTTAACTCAATTTTTTGTTGGTCTTCTGCAGTCGCTGAGAGGTCAGGATGGTTGACGGTGTGATCTTCAAAAGACATGCCTTTGTCCTTCATTTCCTTTATCTCATCTAGCGTCAGCATATCTTCACGACCCGCTTGAACAAATCCAGTAATGACATTATTGGTTGCTTTCATGTCATATTTCTGGAGAAGCGGAAAGGCATTGGTATAGAAATCCCTTAAACTATCATCGAAGGTCAGCCAGACAACTTTTTTGTTTTCTGGCAAGACATTCTCCGTCAGTACCTTGTATGCTTCTGCCGGTGTTAGTGGATAGTATCCTGCGTCTTTCAAGGCTTTCAGATGGCTTTCAAATGTAGCTGGATCTACAATCAAACCAGCATTAGCTGCTTCTGATGGGTCCATGACGTGAATGGCATGATACATCAAAATAGGAACTTGAACTGGCTGGTCTTGCTTAACCCATTTGACTTTGTCCTTACTGTTGTCATCCGAAGTCGTCTTTTTATCCCGAGTTGGAGCTGACGAAGTTTTAGATGAAGTATTAACCTGGTTCGTTGACACGTTATTAGCTTCTTTTTGATTGTGCGAGTTTTGCAGCTTGGCTAGTAAAGAAAAGCCACCTACAATCAGGACAAGAAAAAGTAATAAACTCGTTAAAGAAAGCAAAATAGCTCTTTTTCTAGCTTTGCGTTGCTGCATGCGATTTCCTCGGTGTTTTCCTGTCATAATATCTCCTTTTTTTAAAAAATTACAATTCCTTGCGGAAATTTACATCTATTATAACAAATAAAGAAGTAGTTTTGTAGGCATTTTTATATAATTTTGTTATAATATTTTTTATACAAGAAATTTTCAAGGAGTGCTTCATGTCTATTAAAATAGCTTTACTTGGTTTTGGAACAGTGGCAAGCGGTGTGCCTTTTTTACTGAAAGAAAACGGAGAAAAAATCGTTCAAGCAGCTCATTCAGAGATTGAGGTTGCTAAAGTCTTGGTCAAGGACGATGCCGAAAAAGATCGTCTTTTAGCAGCTGGAAATGACTTTAACTTTGTCACAAATGTTGAAGAAATTCTGAAGGATTCTGAAATTACCATCGTTGTAGAATTGATGGGACGAATCGAGCCAGCGAAAACGTTCATCACTCGTGCTCTTGAAGCTGGCAAACATGTGGTAACAGCTAATAAGGACTTGCTGGCTGTTCACGGAGCAGAGTTGTTGGAAATTGCTCAAAAGCAAAATGTAGCTCTCTATTATGAAGCAGCTGTTGCCGGCGGAATTCCGATCCTTCGTACCTTGGTTAATTCACTGGCTTCTGACAAAATTACCCGTATCTTGGGTGTGGTCAATGGAACCTCTAACTTTATGATGACCAAGATGGTGGAAGAGGGTTGGTCTTATGAAGACGCTCTTGCTGAAGCACAACGCCTTGGCTTTGCTGAAAGCGACCCAACCAATGACGTAGATGGCATTGATGCGGCTTACAAGATGGTGATTCTTAGCCAGTTCGCCTTTGGTATGAATGTTAAATTTGAAGATGTGGGCCATCAGGGAATTCGAAATATCACACCAGAGGATGTGGCTGTTGCTCAAGATCTGGGCTATGTAGTCAAGCTGGTTGGTTCTATCGAAGAAACGGCATCGGGTATTGCAGCAGAAGTAGCTCCAACATTTCTGCCTAAAGCGCATCCTTTGGCTAGTGTCAATGGGGTGATGAATGCTGTCTTTGTTGAGTCCATCGGTATCGGAGAATCCATGTACTACGGACCAGGAGCAGGTCAAAAACCAACCGCAACTAGTGTTGCGGCAGATATTGTCCGTATCAGCCGCCGTTTGAATGAAGGAACAGTTGGCAAGGCCTTTAATGAATTCAGCCGTGACTTAGTGCTAGCTAAGCCAGAAGATGTGCAGAGCAGCTATTACTTCTCTATCTTGGCACCTGATTCTAAAGGTCAAGTTCTGCATTTGGCTGAGATTTTCAATGCTGAGGATATTTCCTTTAAGCAGATTCTGCAGGAAGGTACAGATGGTGAGAAGGCTCGCGTGGTGATTATTACCCATGCTGTCAGCAAGACACAGCTGGAAAATGTCACTGCTAAGCTTAAAGAAGTTGCTGAGTTTGACTTGCTCAATACCTTCAAAGTATTAGGAGATTAAGATGAAAATTATTGTACCAGCGACCAGTGCCAATATCGGTCCTGGCTTTGACTCCGTTGGGGTAGCCCTCTCAAAATATCTGGAAATTGAAGTCTTGGAAGAAAGTCAGGAGTGGGTGATTGAGCATGACCTCAATCCGAGAATTCCTAAGGACCGACGCAATTTACTGGTTAAGATTGCCCTGCAGTTGGCTCCAGATATTCAGCCACGCCGTTTGAAAATGACCAGTGATATTCCATTGGCTCGTGGGCTTGGGTCTTCTAGTTCGGTCATTGTGGCTGGGATTGAATTGGCCAACCAGTTGGCTCATCTTAATTTGTCGGATTATCAGAAACTGAAAATCGCTACAAAGATTGAAGGCCATCCTGACAATGTTGCGCCGGCTATTTATGGTAATTTGGTCGTATCTAGCTCATCTAGAAATCAGGTGTCTGCTGTGGTAGCGGACTTTCCGGATGCAGACTTCATCGCCTATATCCCAGACTATGAGCTTCGGACGGTTGAGAGCCGCCAAGTCTTACCAAATCGTCTTTCTTACAAGGAAGCTGTTGCGGCCAGCTCCATTGCCAATGTTGCGATTGCTGCTCTTTTAAAAGGTGATATGAAAATCGCTGGTCGGGCTATCGAGTCTGATTTGTTCCACGAAAAATACCGTCAGCCTTTGATCAAGGAATTTTCAGATATTAAGTTCTTAGCCAGAAAAAATGGCTCTTATGCAACCTATATCTCAGGAGCGGGGCCGACCGTGATGGTCCTTTCGCCTAAGCACAAGACGGAAAAGATATACCAGCTTTTGCAAAAACAGAATTTCAAGGGGCAAATCTTCCGACTTCAGGTGGATACTGAGGGTGTCCGAGTAGAAAAATAAATCATCAAGAGGTTTTCCATGAACCTCTTTTTCTTTTTGTAAAATAAGGATTTGATATCCCTATCTTTTTATACCTAACTGTGCTATAATGGGTCTAGCTTAAAGGAGGATAATTCACTTTATGGATCATTTAGAATTACAGGCTCTAGCGACTGAGCTAGGCTTACAGTTTGATGAATTTTCGTCTCTTGTCTTCGGACAGATAGAAGGTTACACGCTCTATATTGAGCCCACAGAGCAAAGAAAGCAATATAGGATTTGTTTTTCTGTTAAGGCTGGCGATGCTTTTACTGCGCCAAATGCCTTTGATGATTTGATTAAAAACTCAGAGGTTCTAACCAGTAGCCAACTGAATCACTATAAGCTAGTACTTTATGCTAAAGCCAAAACCAATCAAGCTCTTGCACAAGCTGTTCAAGAAGCACTTGTCTTTTTCAAGGAAAGAGGATTTGTAAATGTTTGTGAGCAGAGTGGTGAGCCTGGGCAGATTGATGTCTATCAATTGGGAGGAAATATCCTGATTTTGTCACGGCAAAGCTTTGAGACTCTGAGTTCAGGTCTTTCGCTGGAAAATCAGATCTATGACAATCAAAAAGAAAGTATCGTTGGTGGTATTGTTGGTGCTTTTGTTGGCAGTCTCATCGGAGGAGCGGTAATCTTATTGATTGCGCAGATGAATTATGTGGCTGTTGCTGGAGGATTGGCTATGGGTTACTGTACTATCAAAGGGTATGAGTTGCTGGGTAAAAAGCTATCTAAAGCAGGTATTGCTATTAGTATCGTGTTCATGGTCTTGGTGACTTTCTTAGTCAATCAGTTTGACTATGCTTTGTTACTTGTTCGAGAATATCCAGACGCGAATGTATTTGATGCCTTTTCAGCTGTCAACGAATCAATTTTTAATGGAATCATCCCAGATAACTATTGGTTCAACTTGATCTTGCTCTATGTTTTCACTGGAGCTGGGGCTTTCGGAGCTATCAGGAATGCTCTTTCTACTCAAACACAACGTTTTGTTACTAGGCAATTATAATCATTAAAAAGCTGACCTTTCTCAGCTTTTTCTTTGTAATCTATCGTAAATGCCATAGATTTTTGATATAATAGAGTGTATTTTGTTTACATAAAAGAGAGAAAATCATGCAAAAACTAGAGAAATTAAAATCTGAATTAGAGGGAATCGACATTCGCTTCAATGAGCCTTTGAGTCAATACACCTACACAAAGGTCGGTGGTGCAGCCGATTTCTTAGTTTTTCCCCGCAATCGTTATGAGCTGGCTCGTATTGTCAATTTTGCTAATCAAGAAGACATTCCTTGGATGGTGCTGGGAAATGCCAGTAATATCATTGTGCGAGATGGCGGTATCCGAGGTTTCGTGATTATGTTTGACAAGCTCAATAATGTAGCAGTAGATGGCTATATGATTGAGGCAGAGGCTGGAGCTAATCTGATTCAGACAACCCATATCGCCCTGCAGAATAGTCTGACAGGCTTTGAGTTTGCCTGCGGTATTCCAGGCAGTGTCGGAGGAGCAGTCTTTATGAACGCTGGGGCTTATGGCGGCGAGATTGCTCATGTCTTGGTGTCTTGCAAGGTACTGACTCCTCAGGGGCAAGTCAAAACGCTGGATGTTCGGGATATGAAGTTCGGCTATCGTCACTCACTGGTTCAGGAAACAGGCGACATTGTTATTTCTGCTAAATTTGCACTTTCACCTGGTGTTCACAGAACGATTCGTCAGGAAATGGAGCGCTTAACCCATCTGCGGGAGCTCAAGCAGCCTTTGGAATATCCATCCTGCGGCTCTGTTTTCAAGCGTCCTTTGGGTCACTTTGCTGGTCAGCTCATTAGTGAAGCAGGACTCAAAGGTCATCGGATCGGTGGTGTAGAGGTATCTGAGAAGCATGCCGGCTTTATGATTAACGTCGATGAAGGAACGGCTCAAGATTACGAAAATCTTATCGCTCATGTGATTGAAAGGGTGCGGGAAAATTCAGGTATTACTCTGGAGCGCGAAGTCCGCATCATTGGTGAATCTCTGTAAAACAGATATGATTCCCAGTAGAAGTATGCTGGATAAGGAACTGCAGCTGGCTGCAACTTAGTAAGGGGGTGAAAGCCTATCGACACGGAATTTATAAAGGGCCTTTACAGCCCTCACGAGGTAGCAGCGGTCTGACAGAACCCTTAATCTGTTAATACGAGAAAGAAGGAATTTATGACAATTGAAAAAACCAATCATCGAGTTTAAAAACGTTTCAAAAGTTTTTGAAGATAATAATACTGTCGTTCTGAAAGATATTAATTTCGAGCTGGAAGAAGGAAAGTTCTATACTTTGCTGGGCTCTTCCGGCTCTGGTAAATCAACGATTCTGAACATCATTGCTGGTCTTTTAGACGCGACAGACGGGGATATTTTTCTTGATGGCGTCCGCATCAATGATATTCCCACTAATAAACGAGACGTCCACACGGTTTTTCAGTCCTATGCACTGTTTCCGCATATGAATGTTTTTGAAAATGTTGCCTTTCCGCTGCGTCTGCGCAAGGTTGATAAAAAAGAAATTCAAGAGCGAGTTGCAGAAGTGCTGAAAATGGTTCAGCTGGAAGGTTTTGAGCGCCGTTCTATTCGTAAATTGTCAGGCGGTCAGCGCCAGCGTGTAGCCATTGCGCGGGCAATCATTAATCAGCCGCGAGTCGTTTTGCTGGATGAGCCGCTGTCTGCTCTGGATTTGAAGTTGCGCACGGACATGCAGTATGAGCTGCGGGAATTGCAGCAGCGTCTGGGTATTACTTTCGTCTTTGTCACACACGACCAAGAGGAAGCCTTGGCTATGAGTGACTGGATTTTCGTTATGAATGACGGTGAAATTGTTCAGTCGGGAACGCCTGTTGATATTTATGACGAGCCTATCAACCACTTTGTTGCAACCTTTATTGGCGAGTCCAATATTCTGCCAGGTAAGATGATTGAGGACTATCTGGTTGAGTTTAATGGCAAGCGCTTTGAAGCAGTGGATGGTGGGATGCGCCCAAATGAATCTGTTGAAGTGGTGATTCGGCCGGAGGACTTACGGATTACTCTGCCAGAAGAAGGCAAGCTGCAGGTTAAAGTTGATACCCAGCTTTTCCGCGGCGTTCACTATGAGATTATCGCTTATGATGAACTGGGCAATGAATGGATGATTCACTCGACTCGCAAGGCCATTGTCGGAGAAGAAATTGGTCTTCATTTCGAGCCAGAGGATATCCACATCATGCGTCTCAATGAAACTGAAGAAGAATTCGATGCCCGTATCGAAGAATATGTAGAAGTAGAAGAGCAGGAAGCGGGTCTGATCAATGCTATTGAGGAGGAACGCGATGAAGAAAACAACCTCTAATCTTTTTCTCTTGCCCTACCTGCTCTGGATTTTCCTTTTTGTCCTAGCACCTGTTGTCATGATTATCTGGAAATCCTTCTTTAACATTGAAGGGCAGTTTACGCTGGAAAATTACCAGACCTACTTCACATCGCAGAACTGGACCTATCTCAAGATGAGTCTGAATTCGGTTCTTTATGCAGGGATTATTACTGTCGTAACCCTGCTGATTTCCTATCCGACCGCATTCTTTTTGACTCAGCTCAAGCACAAGCAGCTCTGGCTGATGCTGATTGTCCTTCCGACCTGGATTAACCTCCTACTTAAAGCTTATGCTTTCATTGGTATTTTCGGTCAGAATGGCTCAATCAATCAATTCCTGACTTTTATTGGAGTAGGACCGCAACAGATTCTCTTTACGGACTTTTCATTTATCTTTGTAGCCAGCTACATTGAGCTACCTTTTATGATTCTGCCCATTTTCAACGTTCTGGATGATTTAGATCCTAATCTTATCAATGCCAGTTACGACTTGGGAGCTAATCGCTGGGAGACTTTCCGTCGGGTTGTTTTTCCTTTGTCCTTGAATGGTGTCAGAAGTGGAGTGCAGTCAGTCTTTATCCCTAGTCTCAGTCTCTTCATGCTGACTCGCTTAATTGGTGGTAATCGAGTAATTACTCTGGGAACTGCCATTGAGCAGCACTTTCTGACTACTCAGAACTGGGGCATGGGCTCTACTATCGGAGTGGTACTGATTGTTGCTATGCTCTTTACCATGTGGGCGACCAAGGAAAGGAGAGGGCGATGAAAAAAATTGCAAATCTCTATTTGGCCTTTGTATTTTTGGTGCTCTACATCCCCATCTTTTACCTGATTGCCTATGCTTTTAATGCTGGGGAAGACATGAATCGTTTTACAGGATTCAGTCTCAGTCATTTTCAAAATCTCTTTGAGGATTCACGTCTGATTTTGATTTTGGTTCAGACTTTCTTTCTGGCTTTCCTGTCTTCGCTAATTGCGACGCTGATTGGAACTTTTGGAGCCATCTATATCTATCAAGCCCGCAAGAAATATCAGGATGCCTTTCTGTCTATCAACAATATCCTCATGGTGGCACCGGATGTCATGATTGGGGCAAGTTTTCTGATTCTCTTTACTACTGCAAAATTCCAGCTGGGCTTCCTGTCTGTACTGGCTAGCCATGTGGCCTTTTCCATTCCGATTGTGGTGCTGATGATTCTTCCGCGTCTGAAGGAAATGAATGATGATATGATTAAGGCTGCTTATGACCTAGGCGCCAGTCAATTGCAAATGCTGAAGGAAATCATGTTGCCTTATCTGACTCCAGCCATCATCGCTGGCTACTTTATGGCCTTTACCTATTCGCTAGATGATTTTGCTGTGACCTTCTTCGTTACTGGCAATGGCTTCTCGACTCTGTCTGTTGAAATATACTCCCGCGCTCGTCAGGGAATTTCTCTGGAAATCAATGCCCTGTCAGCCTTGGTCTTTCTCTTCAGCATTGCTTTGGTAATTGGGTATTACTTTATCACCCGTGAGAAGGAGGAGACTGTATGAGAAAACTCTATTCATTTTTAGCGGGGATTCTACTGATTATCTTAGTCTTGTGGGGTGTCAGCTACCAGATCGAAAGTCGGACGCAGAGTAAAGAAAGCGATAAGTTAGTTATTTACAACTGGGGTGACTATATTGATCCTGAGCTGCTGACTGAGTTTACTAAGGAAACTGGTGTCCAAATCCAGTACGATACCTTTGACTCGAATGAAGCCATGTATACAAAAGTGAAGCAGGGCGGCACAACCTACGACATTGCTATTCCCAGTGAATATATGATTGCCAAGATGATGAAGGAAGGCTTGGTAGAAAAGCTAGATCATAGCCAGATTAAAGGTTTGGAAAATATCGGATCTGACTTTTTAGACCAGCCTTTTGATCCTGGAAATCAGTACTCGATTCCTTATTTTTGGGGAACGCTGGGTATTGTCTATAATGAAAAAATGGTTGATAAAGCTCCTGAGCATTGGAATGACCTTTGGCGTCCTGAATACAAAAACTCCATCATGATGATTGACGGAGCTCGCGAAGTCATGGGACTTGGTCTGAACTCGGATGGTCATAGTCTCAACTCCAAAGATGCTAATCAGCTGCAGGAGGCTGTCGACAAGCTCTACACTCTGACGCCAAATATCAAGGCCATTGTGGCTGATGAGATGAAGGGATACATGATTCAGAACAATGCTGCTATCGGTGTGACCTTTTCTGGTGAGGCTCGTCAGATGCTGGAGGCCAATGAAGACCTGCGCTATGTCGTGCCTACAGAAGCCAGCAACCTTTGGTTTGACAATATTGTCATTCCTAAAACGGTCAAAAATAAAAAAGCAGCCTATCAGTTTATTAACTTTATGCTGAGACCGGAAAATGCTTATAAGAACGCCCTTTATGTTGGTTATTCGACACCAAATCTTCCTGCCAAGGCCATGTTGCCTAAGGAAACTCAGGAAGATGAGGCTTTTTATCCGACTGAGGAAACGATGAAACATCTGGAAGTTTATGAGCAGTTGGGCCCTAAATGGTTGGGAACCTACAATGACCTCTATCTTCAAGTCAAGATGTATCGGAAATGATAGTCAAATAATTACTTGATGAATACAAAAAAACGCCTGGCTCAATGAGCTGGGCGTTTGCTGCTTGCTTAGTTTGAAGCTTCAGTCTGAGTGTTGGTTGCTGTATCTGCAGCAGAGCTAGAGGCAGTAGTGTCGCCTGCTGCTGTATCAGCCGTAGAGCTAGACGCACTAGTCTCAACTGCTGTTGCATCACTGCTGGAAGCAGCTGTATCAGTTGCAGTTGTTGAAGCAGGGCTGCTTGTTTCTTTTTCGATTTCCTTGATAATAGTAGTCGTTGCAGTAGAGCTACTGGTATCAGTTTTTGATTTTTCATCCTTATGGCCAGTCAGATTCATAATCGTGATGCTGGCAATGATGATAGATAAGATACTGGCAACCGTTGCAATAGTCTTTTGGAAAGCTGAAAGACCTGTTTTAATATGCTGTTTAGTAGGTTTTTTAGATGATTTTGTCTTGTTTTTATTACTGCGAGAATAGTTTTCCATGCTTGCAAGAATCTCCTTTTAAAATTTCAATGATTTCTTATCTCTCATTATACGTTTTTTATCTGAAAATGTCTTTAAAAAATCAAATTTTTATCTATGAAAACGCACACAGAAGATTGCTGTCAAGAAAAGAGGCTGCTCAAGTTTTGGTTGAGCAGCTTCTTGAGCTAGAATGGCAAAGTAATTACGCTTTTTCATCTTGGAGTACCGTTTGAGCGACAGCCAGCCTTGCTGCTGGAACCCGATAAGGAGAGCAGGAGACGTAGGTGACACCAATTTCTTGGAAGAAGGGGATGGAAGCCGGATCGCCACCGACCTCACCGCAGATGCCGATAGGAAGGTCAGGCTTGACTTGACGGCCCTTGCTGATAGCTATCCGCATCAATTCACCAACACCCGCTTGGTCAACGCTTTGGAAAGGATCAAAAGGGAGGATTTCTTTCTCTTTATAATGGCCGATGAATTTTCCAATATCGTCCCGTGAAAAGCCATAGGTCATCTGGGTCAGGTCGTTAGTACCAAAGCTGAAGAAGTCTGCTTCCTGAGCCAGCTGGTCTGCAACCAGACAGGCACGCGGAAGTTCAATCATGGTGCCAATTTCATAAGGGAAAGGCTCCAGACCATGATGCCTAAAGAGTTTGTCGATATGTTGGGTGAGAAAGGCTTTGACAGAGTCCAGCTCAGCCTTGTCTGCAATCAGCGGAATCATGATTTCTGGCTTGACGGTCAATCCTTCCTGACTCAGCTTGATAGCACTCTTGAAGACTGCTTCAACCTGCATCTTGTAAATCTCTGGTTGCGTAATCCCCAGACGACAGCCGCGGTGGCCTAGCATAGGATTGCTTTCTTGCAGCTGTTCAATGCGGCGAGTCAGTTTTTCTGGTGACTTGTGCAGCTTGTCAGCCAAAGCCTTGATTTCCTGTGAATCTTTAGGTAGAAATTCGTGCATAGGTGGATCCAAAAGACGGATAATCATAGGTTTGTCCTGTACTGCTTGGAACATTTGATAGAAGTCATTTTCTTGGAACTCTAGCAGTTTTTTGAGGGCGGATCTGGTTTCCAATTCGTTGTCGGCTAGAATCAGGCGCCGCATTTCCAGAATTCTCTCTTGACCAAAGAACATGTGTTCGGTACGAGCCAGACCAATGCCCTTTGCCCCAAACTTAATAGCTGTTTTTAGATCTTGAACGGTCTCTGCGT
The DNA here is from genome assembly GCF_020729725.1 of Streptococcus sanguinis. GTDB lineage: Bacteria > Bacillota > Bacilli > Lactobacillales > Streptococcaceae > Streptococcus > Streptococcus sanguinis_V. Next base: position 172,762 of record NZ_JAJEPA010000005.1, read on the forward strand.
TGGCACGGACTTTGAGCTGTGCGACTTCGTCTGCCCATGAAAGCAGTCGTTGGAGTTCTTGGTCATTTTCGACTAGGACGGTCGGAATCTCACCGCTATAAATGCGTCCCGAGCTGCCATCAACTGAAATGACGTCACCTTCGGTCAAGACAAGATTTCCGCAGGAAACGGTCTTGCTTTCCTCGCTGATGTTCAGCTCACTGCAGCCAGCCACACAGCAGGTTCCCATTCCCCGGGCTACGACAGCTGCGTGAGAGGTCATACCGCCCTGACTGGTTACGATGGCCTGACTGACAACCATGCCCTCAATGTCTTCAGGTGAAGTTTCCTGACGGACTAAAATGACCTTTTTACCCAAGGAGTGGTAGTCTTTGGCGCGCTCAGCTGTAAAGACAATCTCGCCAGTTGCTGCACCAGGGCTGGCTGGCAGTCCTTGAGCCAAGAAAGGAGCATCTTGCAGAGCTTTTTCTTCAAATACAGGATGGATGAGCTGGCTAATCGTAGTAGGAGATACGCGCTGGAGAGCTTCTTTTTTGCTGATAATGCCCTCGTCTACCAGATCTAAGGCGATTTTCAAAGATGCTTTGGCGGTCCGTTTACCGTTTCTAGTTTGGAGAATATAGAGTTTACCCTTTTCGATGGTAAATTCAATATCTTGCATGTCCTTGTAGTGGTTTTCGAGAATCTTAGCATAGTCTTGGAAGGCTGCATAGGCCTGAGGGAGAGCTGTCTCAAGTGCAGCAATAGGCTCAGGGGTTCGAATGCCGGCTACGACATCCTCTCCTTGAGCATTGAGCAAAAATTCACCAAATAGCTGATGCTCACCGCTGGCGGGGTTTCTCGTAAAGACGACTCCTGTACCACTGGCTTGGTCGCTATTGCCAAAGACCATGGCTTGGACATTTACCGCTGTTCCCAAATCATGAGGAATATTATTCAAGTTGCGGTAGACCTGAGCTCGGGGATTATTCCAAGACTTGAAGACCGCCTTGATAGCAGCATAAAGCTGCTCTTTCGAGCTTTGGGGGAAGGTTTGATGATGCTCACGATAAAGCTGCTTGTACTGGTCGATTAATGCTTGATGTTCATCCAATGTGAAATCCTTGGCCTGTTTGCCAGCATTCCTTTCAAAATAGCCCAAAAGGTCATCGAACTCATCTTTGGAAATGCCATAAACTACATCAGCAAACATTTGCAGCAGACGTCGATAGCAGTTGTAGGCAAAGTCAGCGTTGGTCTGCTCAGCCAGAGTCTGGGTTCTTAAATCGTTTAGACCTAGATTGAGAATAGTGTCCATCATGCCCGGCATGGAAAACTTGGCTCCGCTTCGAACAGACACTAAGAGCAGGGCTGAGTCGTTGCCACTGAAATATTTACCGGTTTTTTCTTCCAATTCAGTAACCGCTTTCAAAACATCTTCTTTTAAAGAAGATTCAAAGAAATAAGGACTTTCTAAATATTCGATACAGCTTTCTGTGGTAATAGTAAAACCTGGAGGGACAGGCAGTCCCAAATTGGTCATTTCAGCTAGGTTGGCTCCTTTTCCGCCAAGTAGGGCCTTGTCATCTGCACATCCTTCCTCGAAGGAGTAAATCCATTTCGCCATATTTACCTCCAAAATTATGAAATATGTGTCATATTGTAGGACAACTACATTGTAATATACATCACATATATTTGTCAACAGAAAAAAGCATCCTATTTTATTGACAATTTTTCTTTTTTTGTTATAATGTGTTACAAAATAATGATTATTTAAACGTCTGAAAATGAAATATGAGTAATAATTCCTAAATTTTAAGCGAAATCAGGCTAGTCATCTATTATAAAGAACGAAGGAGTCAGACCTATTTGAAATTAAGTGAACGGCAAAAGAAAATTGTAGAAATTGTAAAAGAACACCAGCCACTCAGCGGTGAGAAAATCTCTGAATTACTCGATATTTCTCGGGCGACCTTGCGCTCGGACCTGTCTTTTCTGACCTTGGTTGGGATTTTGAAGGCTACGCCTAAAGTTGGTTACACATACTCGGGCTCGGATTTAGAGACGCTTTTCTTTTTCGATACCTTTCGAAAGGAAGTGGCAGAGATTATGACTTCGCCTGTTTTGGTATCTCATGATTCCTTTATTCAAGATGCCATTATTACCTTATTTATGTATGATGCGGATGTTCTCTATGTCATTGATGAGCATAAGCTGCTCTTGGGGATTTTGTCGCGTAAAGACTTGCTGCGGGCTTCGCTCAATACTAACATTGACAGCACGCCTGTAGCGGTTTGCATGACCCGAATGCCCCATATTAAAACTTGCTACAAGGATATGAATATTTTGGAAGCGGCGGCAGTTTTGCAGGATTTTGCGATTGATTCACTGCCGGTAGTTGATGAGGATAATGAGCGTAAAATTTTAGGAACTGTGACCAAGTCAGCCCTGCTGGATTATATTATTCAAGAGGCCAGAAGCGCTGAGGTTAATAGATAAGAGGAATGAACATGAAGAAAGAAATTATTGTTTACAGCATTTCAGATTCTTTGGGGGGGACTTCGCAGAAGCTATTGTCTGCGGTGACAGCCCAGTACCCAGATATTATTTTTAATAACAGCTATCGTTTTCCATTTATCAACAAAGAAGAAGAATTGCTGGATATTCTGCGTGATGCCATCAAGGACGATGCCCTTGTCATCAGTACACTGGTCGATGGTGGGCTAGCCGCTGCAGCTAGGGAGTTCAGTAAGTCCAACGGCCTTGCTTATCTGGATTTGATGCATCCATTTTTTGAGATTATCAGAGAAAAGACAGGCACCAGTCCTATAGAGGTGCCGGGTACTCTGCACCGGCTGGACACTGAGTATTTTAATAAAATCTCCGCTATTGAGTTTGCAGTCAAATACGATGATGGCAAGGCGCCGCAAGGATTTTTGGATTCGGATTTGGTGCTCTTGGGCGTCTCCCGTACATCCAAAACGCCACTCAGTATTTATCTGGCTAATAAAGGCTACAAGGTTTCTAACCTGCCTTTGATTCCAGAAGTCCCTCTGCCTCAGGTCTTGGATAAGGTTGATCCGGAGCGGATTATCGGCCTCTTATGTGAGCCAGAAAAACTGTCTAAGATACGCAGTAATCGTTTGAATTCTCTGGGATTGACCCAGTCAACCAGCTATACAGATCTGGAAAAAATATACGAAGAACTGGACTACTCAAAAGAAGTCTTTAAAAAGTATCGGGCACATGTCATCAATATCACGGATAAATCAATTGAGGAGACAGCTTTCTTGATTGAAGACCATTTGAAGAAATTGAGATAAGAGAGAAGATTGCAAAAAGCGGTTATAGAGTGAGGGCATAAGATGGAGCAATATAAGCGTATTTTACTGAAAGAATTTGATAGTCGGCAGAAGGTCATTACAGAGCTGACCAACCTAGAGGCAATTTTGAACCTGCCCAAAGGGACTGAGCTGTATATCAGTGACATTCACGGGGAGTTTGCTGCTTTTGACTATATTTTGAGAAGCTGTGCAGGTATCCTCAATGAGAAGATCAAGGACTGTTTTGGGGACAGCTTGTCAGAAGCACATAAGGATCGGCTGTCAGCGCTGGTTTCCTATCCTGAGCTTGTGCTGGGGGAAGAAACTAAAGGCCAAGACTGGTATCAGGAAACCATTCCCCAGCTCTTGAACTTGCTGGCTTTTGCAGGTGCAAAATACAGTCGCTCCAAGGTTAGAAAGGCTTTGCCGCCACAGTATGCCTATATTATCGAGGAGTTGCTCTATAGCGACAGGGCTTTGGCTGATAAAAAGTCCTATTTTGAGAATATCCTGACTTATGTGATTGAATTGCGGGAAGCGGTGCCTTTTATTCTAGGCTTGGCCCGAAGTATTCGGCAGTTGTTGATCGACCATCTTCATGTTGTTGGAGATATTTTTGACCGAGGAGCTGGTAGTGCTCAGGTCATGGATGAACTGCAGCGTTTTCACTCGCTTGATATTCAGTGGGGCAATCACGACATTATCTGGATGGGAGCATTTTTTGGCTCCAAGGCTTGCTTGCTAAATGTGCTGCGTATCGCAGCTCGCTATGGCTATCTCTGGGATATCGAGAAAGATTATGGTTTAAACCTGCGCTCCTTGACTCTTTTTGCAGACAAGACTTACCAGTCTAATCCTAAGTTTAGGCCTATTCTAGGCGGTAAAGAGCAGGAGTTTTCAGATGAGGAAATTCTGCAACTGGAAAAGGTTCACCAAGCCTTGGCGATTATCCAGTTCAAGCTGGAAAATCAACTCATCAAACGACGGCCTGAATTCCAGATGCAGGACCATGTGATGCTGGACAAGATTGATTATTGGGAAGAAAGTGTTACGATTGACGATACCAAGCATGCCCTGGTCAACACTTGTTTCCAAACGGTTAATCCGGAAAATCCGTCAGCTTTGACACCAGAAGAAAATCAAGCTGTAGACAGTATGCTGGCCTCGTTCCAAAGTTCGCTTAAGATGGCGGAGCATATGAGTCTTCTGATGAACAAGGGCTCTATGTATAAGATTTACAATCAGCACTTGCTTTTTCACGGCTGCATTCCTCTGGAGCCGTCAGGAGAATTCCAGCCTTTCATTCTCAATCAAGTCCATTACTCTGGCAAGGAATTGCTGGATTTCTTTGAGTATCATATTCGACAGGCGGCCAAGGATAAGGAAGTGGGCGATGATTTGTCGACTGATTTGATTTGGTATTGCTGGAAAGGTAAGCTTTCTCCTCTGTTTGGCAAAGAAAAGATGACTACCTTGGAGCGCTATTTCATTGAAGATAAGGAGACCCACAAGGAAGTGGAAAATTCTTATTTTTCTTATCGTAATTCTGAGAAAGTCTGCCAGCTGATTTTGGAAGAATTTGGTCTCTTTTCTCAAGAGTCTAGGATGGTCAACGGTCATACTCCGGTTAAGACAGGCAAGGGAGAGTCGCCTATCCGTGGGGGCGGTCTGCTCTTTGTCATTGATGGTGGTCTCTGCAAGGCTTATCAGAAGAAGACTGGAACGGCTGGCTATTCACTGCTCAATAATTCCTATGGCTTCCAGCTGGTGACCCATCAGCCTTTCCAAAATGCTCAAAAAGTTGTAGAATCGCCTTTTGCTCAGACCTCCCTGAAAAAGGTGATTGAAAATGTAGAGGAACGAACCCTCATCAAATCTACTACCATCGGTCAGAGCTTGTTCGCTCAACAACAGGAACTCTTTGGCTTGCTGCATGAGTTTTATGACCGGTGATGTTTAGCCCTAAGTTCTAACAGAATTTAGGGCTTTTTCTTTCTTGTTCCAGTTTCTCTTTCATGTTACAATAGGAGTATTGAAATTTAGAGGAAAGAACATGATTTATTTAGATAATTCAGCGACAACCAAGCCTTATCCTGAGGCTTTGGCCGCTTACACGGAGGTAGCTTCTAAAATCTGGGGAAATCCATCCAGTCTGCACAGTTTAGGCAGTCAGGCAACTCGTCTCTTAGAAGCTTCACGCAGGCAAATAGCAGAGCTTTTAGGCAAGTCTTCTTCGGAGATTTTTTTTACGTCCGGAGGGACAGAAGGGGACAACTGGGTGCTTAAAGGAGTTGCTTTTGAAAAAGTTCCCTTTGGCAAACACATCATCGTATCCAACATTGAGCATCCCGCTGTTAAAGAATCAGCCCTCTGGCTACAGAGTCAAGGGTTTGAAATAGATTTTGCCCCAGTGGACAAGGCAGGTTTTGTTGATGTAGACAAGCTAGCAGAGCTAATTCGACCAGACACCACACTGATCTCCATCATGGCTGTCAATAATGAAATCGGCAGTATTCAGCCCATTCAGAAAATATCTGAACTGTTAGCAGACAAGCCGACTATTTCCTTTCATGTGGACGCTGTACAGGCTATTACGAAGATTCCAACAGCTGCTTATCTGATGGATCGCGTCGATTTCGCTACATTTTCCAGTCATAAATTTCACGGACTTCGGGGTGTAGGCTTTGTCTATATCAAGTCTGGCAAGAAAATCAGTCCCCTCTTGACTGGTGGCGGTCAGGAGTCGGACAAGCGCTCAACGACGGAGAATTTAGCTGGCATTGCAGCGACAGCCAAGGCTCTGCGTTTGTCCATGGAAAAGCAAGAAGTATTTGCCCAGCGGACGGCTCAGATGAAGAAGATTCTCCTTGAAGAGCTGCAGAAGTATCCAGATGTGGTGATTTTCTCAGATCTGGAAAATTTTGCGCCCCATATACTAACCTTTGGTATCAAGGGAGTACGGGGTGAAGTTCTCGTCCATGCATTTGAAGACTACGAGATCTATATCTCGACTACTAGTGCATGTTCTTCTAAGGCTGGAAAGCCAGCGGGGACTTTAATCGCTATGGGCGTCGAAAAGTCTCTCGCTCAAACTGCTGTTCGTATCAGTTTGGTTCTTGACAACAATATGAGCCAGATGGAGCAGTTTTTGACAACTTTTAAAATTATTTACGAAAAAACCAGAAAAGTAAGGTAAACAATGCAATATTCAGAAATTATGGTGCGCTACGGTGAGCTGTCTACTAAGGGCAAGAACCGCATGCGCTTTATCAACAAACTCAAACGCAATATCCAGGCTGTCTTGTCAGTCTATCCCAAAGTCCATGTCAAGGCTGACCGTGACCGGACCCATGTTTATCTGCACGGTACAGACTATCAGCCAGTCGCTGAGTCACTCAAGCAGATCTTCGGGATTCAGAATTTCTCGCCGTCTTACAAAATTGAAAAATCTGTACCAGCCCTAATCGAAGCTGTCCAAACCATCATGAAGGAAGTCTATCAGGAAGGCATGACCTTTAAGATTACCAGCAAGCGCAGTGACCACAGCTTTGAATTGGATAGCCGCGAGCTTAACCAAACGCTTGGGGATGCTGTTTTTGAGGCCATTCCCAATGTTCAGGTCAAGATGAAAGCGCCTGATATTGAGCTTCGTGTCGAGATCCGTGAAGAAGCGGCCTATATCTCTTACGAGACGATTCGAGGTGCTGGTGGGTTGCCAGTTGGTACTTCGGGCAAGGGTATGCTCATGCTGTCTGGCGGCATTGACTCACCAGTGGCGGGCTATCTGGCTCTCAAGCGGGGGGTAGATATCGAGGCGGTTCACTTTGCAAGTCCGCCTTACACCAGTCCAGGTGCGTTGAAAAAAGCTCAGGATCTGACTCGGAAATTAACCAAGTTTGGCGGCAACATCCAGTTTATCGAAGTGCCTTTTACAGAGATTCAGGAGGAAATCAAGGCCAAGGCTCCAGAAGCCTATCTCATGACACTGACCCGTCGCTTTATGATGCGTATTACGGACCGGATTCGAGAGGAGCGGAGCGCTCAAGTCATTATCAACGGAGAAAGTCTTGGTCAGGTGGCAAGTCAAACGATTGAGAGTATGCAGGCTATCAACGCTGTAACCAACACACCGATTATACGTCCTGTCGTGACCATGGACAAGCTGGAAATCATTGACATTGCAGAGAAAATTGATACTTTCCAAATTTCTATCCAGCCATTTGAAGACTGCTGTACTATTTTTGCTCCAGACCGTCCTAAGACCAATCCGAAAATCAAGAATGCTGAGAAGTACGAAACTTACCTAGATGTTGAAGGCTTGGTTGAGCGCGCTGTTGCAGGCATCATGATTACAGAAATCACACCACAAGCAGAGGCTGATGAAGTTGACGAGTTGATTGAAGGGCTGTTGTAAAAGCGAGAGAAGGTGACGTTTATGCTTGCTGTTTTTCTCTTAATTCCTTTTTTGCTGATTCGTTTTCCTTTATTGAGTCATTTCGGCAAAAACGCTTTGTCACGCGCAGCTTATTTTGTACCAGTCCAAGGAAAAGAAAAGATAGCTTATATGATTTATCAATTGAGCAATCTAGCCTTGTTCATAATTTCTTTTTTCCTTGAAATCAACTTTCATTCTTCTGTTTTCTTTTATGCTGGAGTGGCTATTTACCTGTTTGGTTTGGCTTTGTGTGCTATCAGTATGAGGGATTTCGCTAGACCAGAAGCAAACGGCATGAATACAAAGGGTCTTTATCGCTATTCCCGTAATCCCATGTATGTAGCTTACCTTGTTTGTTTTTTGGGAATAGCTTTTTTGACCAAGTCAGTGATTTTCTTTTTGATTCTAGTCATGTTTCAGACTGCGTCCCACTGGATTATCCTCTCTGAGGAGCGCTGGTGTCTTGAAAAATTCGGGAAATCTTATCAAGAATATCAAGATAGGGTGAGGCGTTATATTTAGAAATTTTTTATCTAATCATTATTTAACAAGGCGGTTAGCGGATAACAATAGAAATACTATTTATCTGATTTGTAACAAAATTAATACTAGATGGAGTTTGAGATGGGATATTGGGATTATTTTTCGAGAGGCTTGCTTCAATCATTTTCTTGGAAAGACGGCTATGACAATGCTTTGTTAAGAGACGTGCCAGGGGAATCATATTTGTTAGGTGTCTTCTCGCATTCTTTGTTAGCCGTATTGATTACTTTTCTTGTTTTTTATGGTTTAAATATTGCTAAATTAAAAGCAGGTTCTTGGAAAGCTCTTATTAGCAAAGAATATCAAAAGAACCCAGTTAAATCTGTATTAGTTCTTGGTTTTGGTTTACCAATTACGATTCTTGTTCTTGTTTTTCATGAAGTTCATAGACCTATAGAAGCTCTACATGTTTATAAATATTTCAAAGAACAAAACGTGCACGCTGATATTGTTCGCTTAATTGATATAGATATACATACTACGACTGGTAGGTATGGAAGAAAGATATTTAGTAATCTTATCTTCATAGTTGAAACAAAAGAAGGGACTCGTAAAGTGAACATTTCCGATGCCACACAGTATGAGGCAGAATTTTTAAAAGAAAATCTTGAAACGCCAACAAATATTTCCGTTTATGTAAATAGTAAGGGTGAAATAGTCTTTGTTCATTAGTAGATAAAATTTAAAGATAATCCTTGAAAATCCGTTTTCATGCGATGAAAAAGCTTGCTAAAGAGCTGCAGAAGTGCTATACTTATAGAGTTGACTATGCACATTCCTGTGCAACCGCACGATCATCGTTGCTCGTCGTATAACAAATTTAAACTTCGTCATTATCGCCTTGCCTAACACAAGTTATGCCTTCGGCTCAATTCCTAGTTTATTCTTTGTTATACTTAGAGCTCTTCTCTTAAGTGGTTCGTCCCACGATGCTAGGCGAGTCTTCACAAAATCTGGGGAAACCCTAAAAATCATAGGAGGTGCATAATGAGCACATACGCAATCATTAAAACTGGCGGAAAACAAGTTAAAGTTGAAGTTGGTCAAGCAATCTACGTTGAAAAGTTGAACGCTGAAGCTGGTCAAGACGTTACTTTTGACGAAGTTGTTCTTGTTGGTGGTGAAAACACTGTTGTCGGAACTCCGCTTGTTGCTGGAGCTTCTGTTGTCGGAACTGTTGAAAAACAAGGCAAGCAAAAGAAGGTTGTTACTTACAAGTACAAACCTAAAAAAGGCAGCCATCGTAAACAAGGTCACCGTCAACCATATACAAAAGTTGTCATCAACGCTATCAACGCTTAATTTTAAGGAGATTAAATGATACACGCAGTCTTTGAAAGAGCCGAAGATGGCGAACTGAGGCGTGCAGAAATCACAGGTCACGCCGCGAGTGGTGAATACGGCTTTGATGTCGTGTGTGCGTCCGTTTCGACGCTCGCCATTAATTTTGTCAATTCAGTTGAGAAATTCGCAGGCTACGAACCAAACTTAGAATTAAACGAAATAGAAGGCGGTTATCTGAAGGTTGAAATTCCTCAGGATATACCGTCGCACCAAAGAGAAATGACTCAGCTTTTCTTTGAATCATTTTTCCTAGGAATGGCAAACTTATCGGAGGACTCATCTGAGTTCGTCCAAACCAGAGTTATCACAGAAAACTAACACGGAGGAAAAACATTATGTTAAAAATGAATCTTGCTAACTTGCAACTATTTGCCCACAAAAAAGGTGGAGGTTCTACATCTAACGGACGTGATTCACAAGCGAAACGTCTGGGAGCTAAAGCAGCTGACGGTCAAACCGTAACAGGCGGCTCTATCCTTTACCGTCAACGCGGCACTCACATTCATGCAGGTGTCAACGTTGGACGCGGCGGAGACGATACTTTGTTCGCAAAAGTTGAAGGCGTAGTACGCTTTGAACGCAAAGGACGCGATAAGAAACAAGTTTCTGTTTACCCAATCGCTAAATAATTAATAAGAAATCCCCATGCTCGGATAATTAAGCATGGGGATTTCTTATTAGAGACGGCACGATAAAGCATTTGTTTAATCATTCATGATGATGCTCATCGATTTTGGTATACAAACTCTGATAATATTCTAAAATTTTAATTTTTAGACTAATAAATATCTGAAATCGCTTGCATTTCCTATTTTTTTATGTTATTCTATATAAAATAGATGCAATCATGTTTCTAAGTCTAAAAAGACAAGGAGAAATTATGGAAAAAGAATCATTTAAACTTCCAGGCTTTTCATTGTACAAATTGAAAGTTGGATTAGCATCAGCAACTCTTCTATTTGCCTTTTCACAAGCTTCGCATGTTTTTGCAGACCAGGTTGGTACACCACCTTCATCAAGCAGTATAGCAAAAACTGAAGCAGTAAGGTCTCCGATTGAAGCTGCTGGTACTGAAATTGCTGCTGATACGACGAAACCTGTTGTTGAAGAATCTACAGCGAAACCAGGAGACTTGATTGATGTCTCAAAAAATGTATCGCCTGTTGATGTCAAAGAAAGTCAAGACGGCAATCAAACAGTCCATGTTGAAACGGCGACTGTTGATGTTACAAAGACAGAAGTGGCTCCGGCAAAGGTTGATAAGGCGCCAGATCCAATAACTAGACGTACTGAAAATACTTTATCTGGCACAGATGAAAATGGGAATCCCTATACGCAGTACGAGCGAGTAGATAAGACTACAACCATTACCTACACCTCAACGCCACCAACTGTAACAAAAGCTGGTTCAGCTGATATTGTCTTTGTTGTTGACCGTTCAGGATCCATGGGTAGCACAATTGATATTGTTCGTGCAAATATTAATGAATTTGTGCGAAATATTACTAAAGAGGGGATTACAGCACGTTTTGGCTTGGCGACATTTAGTGATGAGGTCTACGGCCGTAATTCTGGCAGCAAAGATGAAGATACGGTTCTAACACGGTTTGGGTCATCTTATTTTACAACTGATCCGGCTGAGCTCGAAAAAGCGTTGGCTGCAATTCGTATAGCGAGTGGAGGAGATACTCCAGAAACACCAACTCCTGCCCTGAACCAGATTATTTCGACCTATGATTGGTCTAAGTCATCTAAAAATAAGAAATTCGTCGTTTTATTGACAGATGCTGAAATGAAAGAAGACCCTTCAATTCCAACGGTTGCTGATACACTTGCTGCTCTAAAAGCTGCTGGTATAGAAAGAACCGTAGCGACGGTAAAAGCGATTGAGGGAATTTACAAAAATTTTGCAACAGAAGGCAGAGTGCTTGATATCGAAAATAACTTGGCAGATGCTCTGACAAAGGGAACCACTTCATGGATTGTTGAAAGTGTCAATGAAGCTCGTTACTATAAAATCATAAAAGATAGTTATCAATTCTATCTTGAGCGTCGTACTACAATGCCTACATCTACCGTCTACCATGTTCAGGCACCAACACTTTTGGCCAAATCTGAACAGTCTCTTCCTAAAACAGGAAGTAGCGAAAAGGCGGTCTATAGTGTTGTGGGACTTGGTTTGCTTCTGGCTGGATTGGGGCTAGGTATTAGTGTAAGAAAATCAAAAGAACAATAACCATCTGCTTATAAAAAATGAATTTTCTATTTGAGTGATTTTGAATAAAATAAATACCAGAAACGAAGACATACGTCCTCATTTCTGGTATTTTTCGTTATGGTGTAACTTCTTCATCTTTTATATTAACAACGCCATGCCAATTAGTATAATAGGTCTTTCCTTTGTAGTCGAAAGAACCTTGCCTCAAAAGATCGCCATACTCGGTAAAGTAATAATAGTACTTGCCAATCTTATAAAGTCCGTTTTTATAAGGTGTCCCATCTTCTCCAAAGTAATAAGTATATTCAGAGTAACTAACAAATCTGTTTTTGACCATTTCTCCGTAAGAATCAAAGAAGTATTGCTTGCCGTCTACACTGTAAAGATTGATGACCCTTCGTCCTTTTTCGTCAAAATAATAGACCTTACCTGTTGGGCTGGTATAGAAGGAGTTTTTTAGATTTGTCGGAATTTGTTCTGCTGGGTCATCTTGAATTTTGTATGTATCTCCATATTGGTTTGCGAGATAGTATTTACCCTCATGAAGTACGATTCTATTTTTAATTATTTCCCCAGACTCATCATAAAAAGCAGCAGGGAATTCACGCTTAGGAGCCTCCGGAACCTTGATAGGTCCTGGATCATCAAAGATAGTAGGGTCGTCCTCAATATCTGGTACACTAGGATCGTAAATACCAACTTCACGTCTAGAAACCCAGTCAGGGATTGACTTGTTCTCCGCTTGGACTGTTCCGGTGGAAATCAAAGCAGAGGCCAAAGTCGCAGCAGAAGCGAGAGAGAGGCCCAGCCAATAGCGGCGGTTGAACATTGCTTTGGTGTTCTTTTCTTGTCTCATAGCAAATCCTTTCTATGCAACTGTTAGCACAAGATTAAAGAATCTCATTTTTAACAGTTAGGTTATGTTATTTCTATAAAATTATACCTCTGTAACATTTCTATAATATTGTAATACTATTTCATTTTTATAGAGATTATATTACTAATTGGTGATAAAAACGAACAATCATTAGATAATATGTAAACGTTTACAAACATCGTTTTTTGTGCTATTATAGGGATGAAAGGAGAATGCCTATGATGAAAAGGTATAAATTGCTATTGGCGCTTGCCTTATCATTACTAGTTTTTTGGCCATTGGGAGCCATAAAGGCAGATACGGTTAATCAGCCGCCAGAATCTGCTAACCAGTCTGAACAAGCAAGTGCTGCAGTTGTAACAAACTCTTCTGATAGTAGTGCAGGGGCTAGGGGCACGCCAAGTCAGGATAGTCAGATTGCCGAAAAAGCCTTGTCAGTCTCTGATGTTCCGTCAGTTGCAGCTACTGAAACTGCTGCTTCAACCAAAGAAGGCAATACTGGTAATTTAGTAGAAGATTCTGCCAAACCAGCGACTGCCCAGCCTGCAGAAGTTCTCTTAGCTGCCAATCAGACGCAGGATCAGGCAGCGAGTGATACACCGTCTGCTTCTAAGAGAGTGCGGGAGCTTGTGGAGGATATGACGCTTCGTCAGAAGATCACCCAGATGCTGATGCCAGACTTCAGAAAATGGCAGCAAGAGGGCCAGGCCTCTCAGTCTGATATGACGGAGCTGAATAAAGAAGTGGCAGAAGCGGTTGATAAATACGACTTTGGCGGAGTTATTCTTTTTGCTGAAAATGTGAAGGGAACTGCTCAAACCTTAGCCTTGACACAGGCCCTGCAACAAGCAGCTATCAGCAACCAAGATAATAATGGTAAGTTGCCGCTCTTGCTTGCTATAGACCAAGAAGGTGGTATTGTCTATCGTTTGGGCAGTGGGACTGCTCTTCCAGGCAATATGGCAGTTGGCGCGACGCGAGATCCAGAATTAGCCAATCAAGCAGGTCAAATCATCGGACGGGAATTATCGGCTCTAGGTTTGAATGTCAACTTTGCCCCAGTATTTGATACAAATAATAATCCGCAGAATCCCGTTATTGGTTTGCGGTCCTTCTCTTCTGATCCTAAGGTGGTTGCCCGTTTGGGAACGGCTATGATGGAGGGGATTCAGAAATACAATGTTGCAGTAGCGGCTAAGCATTTCCCTGGGCATGGTGATACGGCGGTAGATTCTCATACTGGTCTGCCTCTGGTAGATAAGTCCTATGCAGAGTTAGAAGCACTGGAGTTGCTTCCTTTCAAGGCTGCCATTGACAAAAACGCTGATATGCTGATGACAGCTCATATCCAATATCCTCAGATTGAAAAAGACACGGTTGTATCTAAGCAAACTGGCGAAACCATCTATATCCCTGCTACCTTGTCTGATGACATTATTACCGGCATTGTTCGCAAGAAATTTGGCTACAAGGGAGTGGTAGTGTCTGATGCTATGGGCATGGATGCGATTGCCAAAAATTTCGGAGAATCTGAAGCGGCTATCATGGCAATCAAATCAGGTGTAGATGTGGTGCTGATGCCAACCGTCTTACGTAGCAAGAGTGATTTAGCCAAGATTGATAAGATTATCAACGATATTGAACAGGCGGTTCAGAGAGGTGATATTCCAGTCAGCAGATTGGATGAGTCTGTGACCCGCATCTTGAACCTAAAAGAAAAACGAGGTATTTTAGACTTTGACCCATCTGAGCGCACACAAGCTAAGGCTGAAGCAACTGTTGGCTCAGAGTTAAACAGAGATACTGAACGAAAAATCGCTGCTAGCGCAGTGACTGTAGTTAAAAACGATGATACTGTTCTGCCCTTTAAAGTCAAATCTGGCGACAGGATTTTGCTGTTAGCGGCTTATGACGATGAAGTGCCTGGACTAGAGCTGGGTGTCAAGCGTCTGATAGCGGACGGAGTGATTCCAGCAGGTGTCACATACGAAGCGCTAAACTACAACAAAACAACCAAGTTAGAAGATTTGAAAGGAAAGATTGACCAAGCGACACACCTTGTCTTAATCTCTGAAATTGGACGTCAATCTCAACTAGCCAGCGATTTCTGGCTGACAAGAGTTCCGACAGAAGTTGTGGACTATGCAAATGCAACTGGAAAACAGGCAGCTGTCATGAGCATTTCCAAACCTTATGATGTAGCGAATTATTCTAATGCCAAGGCTATTGTAGCAGTTTATGGAAACAAGGGCATGGATCCAACAGAGTCTCTGAAGCCTGACAATGCCTTCGGTCCTAATATCCCAGCAGGTGTGGAAGTCATTTTCAATGGTCAAAATCATGTTGGGAGGTTACCAGTAAATGTGCCGCTCATCAAGGACGGTATCATGTCAGAGACAGAGGTGGCCTATCCTATAGGGCATGGTCTCTTTTATACCGATCCAGTTAAGGATATAAAGGTGAATATCCCTTCATCTGCTCAGCTAGATCAGCCTTTTACAGCTACCGTTACCCTGAGTGGACTAAACGGTTTAGAAAAAAATGACTACCGTCTTGCCCTTAAGATGGATAGTCAGCATTTCAACATCCTGCCAAGTCCTGACTATACCATCTCTGGCGATACTGTTCTGATTTCTAAAAAAGCCAACGATACCAATCCAGTTCAGATTGGTTTGAAAGGCTTAGTGGAAGGTCAGTTCAGTCCAGTGCTTTCCCTGACCTTGATTGACAGTCAAGACAGAGAATTCAGCATGGGAGAAGGTTATTATAAGGAGCTTATTCAGATTACTGCAGCTAGGCAGAGCATGGTTCCAGGTCAACAAAATCCTCCGCAGCTGAGTTTGCGTTCTGTTGAACCTGTAAGTTCTCGTCAGCAACTAAGTCAGCAGGCTACACAGGCTAGCCAGCTTCCTAAAACAGGAGATAGCAGCAGTTTGTTCTTAGTCTTGTTGGGTGCCTTGTTCTTGTTTGGGGCTGTCTATCTGTATGACTTGTCCTCTCGCAGACTATAAGCAATAAAAGAACGAGCGAGCAGTGTTGAAGAGCTCACAGTTTTACTTATTCTTGATAAAATAACAAAAAGGAAGAATCCAAAGTAACTTTGCAGTAAAAGCGGATTCTTCCTTTTTTATTTGGAGATTTGTAGGAATGCTGCAGCAGAGAGCTTTGCGAGTTTTCTAAAAATACGTAGGCTTGAATATTTTACTCGTCTGTCATCAGTTTACTATTTACTTTTTATACGCTTTTTGGTATAATAGTTCATGTTATAAAATGTAACATCAAAGGAGGTTCTATCCATGAAAGCATCTAAATGGCTGATTGCGACTGGAGTTGCACTGAGTGCCGGGCTATTGCTTACGGCTTGTAGCCAGTCTTCATCTAGCACAAATAATTATACTTACGTTTATAGTTCAGACCCTGACAGCTTGAACTATCTTGCTACAAACCGTGCAACGACAAATGATGTCATTTCCAACCTGGTCGATGGACTTTTTGAAAATGACGAGTACGGAAATCTGGTTCCCTCTATCGCGAAGTCATGGACAGTTTCTAAGGACGGTCTGACCTATACTTATAAGCTGCGTGATGATGCTAAATGGTACACATCCGATGGTGAAGAATATGCAGAAGTAAAAGCTCAGGACTTTGTGACTGGCTTGAAGTATGCAGCGGATGAAAATTCTGAAGCTATTTATCTCGTTCAGGACTCTGTGAAGGGCTTGGATGCTTATATCAAGGGTGAAGATAAGAATTTTGACAATGTTGGTGTCAAGGCTATTGACGACCATACTCTGCAATACACTCTGGCTCGCCCTGAGCCATATTGGAACTCTAAAACGACCAGCACGATTCTTTTTCCAGTCAATGAAGAGTTTCTGAAAGCAGAAGGAAGCAATTTTGGCTCAGTCAAGCCATCTAGCATCCTCTACAATGGTCCTTACTTGCTTAAGTCTCTGACTTCCAAGTCTGTGATGGAATTTGTCAAGAACCAAAACTACTATGACAAAGACAATGTGACTCTGGATAGCATCAAGCTGACTTATTACGATGGAAATGATCAGGAAGCGCTGATTCGCAACTTCAGCGATGGCGTTTACAGCACGGCTCGTCTCTATCCGAATAGCTCTGGCTTTGCTTCAGTCAAGAAGAAATATGCGGACAATATCGTATACAGCCCGCAGGATTCTACTTCTTATTACTATAATTTCAACTACAACCGTCAGTCTTACAATCATACTTCTAAAACAACAGACGCTCAAAAATCTGCTACTAACGAAGCAATCATGAACAAGGACTTCCGTCAGGCTATTAACTTTGCCTTTGACCGTACATCTTATGGTGCGCAAGGAAATGGTGAAGACGGAGCGACTAAGGTCTTGAGAAACACCTTAGTGCCGCCTACTTTTGTTCAAATTGGCGACAAGGACTTTGGAACCGTTGTTGGGGAAAAATTAGTCAACTATGGTAGCCAATGGCAAGGAATTGATCTTTCTGACGCTCAAGATCCTTACTACAATCCTGAAAAAGCTAAGGCGAAATTTGCAGAAGCTAAGCAAGCCTTGCAGGCTAAAGGAGTTGAATTCCCAATTCACTTAGATATGCCTGTGGATCAGTCTAGCACGATTGGCGTTCAATGGGCTAGCTCAACTAAGCAGTCTATCGAATCGGCTCTTGGAGCAGAAAATGTCGTCATTGACCTGCAAAAGATGAGCACAGACGATCTTAATAATATCACCTATTTTGCTAATTCTGCTGCTCAGAAAGACTATGATATGTCTACTGGTGGCTGGACTGGTGACTACCAAGACCCATCTACCTACCTTGACACTCTTAATATCAAGAACGGTGGAAGCTTGCAAAACTTTGGTTTTGAACCTGGTCAAGACAATGATAAGATTAAAGAGCTAGGCTTGGATACATATACTAAGATGCTGGAAGATGCCAATGCTGAAACCAACGATGTGCAGCTGCGTTACGAAAAGTATGCAGAAGCGGAAGCTTGGTTGCTAGATAGTGGCTTAATTATCCCGACTGTTTCACAAGGGGCAACGCCGTCGGTTACTAAATCAGTGCCATTTACAAAGGCCTACTCACCAGTTGGTGTCAAAGGTTCAGCTTACAACTTCAAGCTGACTCAGCTTCAGAAGGATGTTGTAACGACCAAAGAATATGAAGCTGCTAAGAAAAAATGGAAAGAAGAAGCTACTGCGGCAAATAAAAAAGCCCAGGAAGAACTTGCTGACCACGTTGAAAAATAAAAAACGATTCACTTAGCGACATTGGGGCTGGATTTTTCCAGCCCCTTTTTGAATGGCTTGACCGAGGTTTTTGTAGTAAAATAGAAAGAAATACTGGAAGGAAGTGAGACGGATGCAAATAGGAATTTATAGTGCATTGCCTGAGAAAGAAAAGCAAGTATTGTTTGAATTAGTTCAAGAGTGTAATAAGGTGGACGGAGGATATAGACTGCCCTACCTGGATAATAATTATAATGCAGATCCTGAAATGCCAGCCTTCTTCTTGGCTGAGATGGATGGCCAGACCATCGGCTTTTTATCAGTCTACGCGGATGAACCTGGCCAAGCTGAGGTTTCTCTCTATGTTCTGCCGATGTATCGCCGTCAGGGTGTGGCTAATCTGCTTCTGGCTGCTTTTGCAAAAGTAGCTGATCAGTATGATTTGACCGAGATTGAGTATGTAGCGGAGCTGGTCTTTTTGAATGGTCATCCCGATTTTGCTAGGAGATTTGATTACCAAACAGATGAAGCGGAAATTTGGCTGGCACAGCCTGCTCAAGCTTTTCCTCTGGAAGAAAGAGAAGGGATTGAGGTTTTGCAGGGGAGTTTGGACTTGGCTGAAGAGATTGCAGCCTTTCAGTCCCAAGTCTTTGAGACACCGCTAGATGTTGCCTTGAAATACGCCAGAGAAGCCGTTAGCAGTGGTTCCAGTCTGCTTTACATCTTGAAGAAAGATGGTAGAGTTGTAGCTTCTGTGTCGGTTGATACGGATTTTGGCACTAATTATTTCTTTGGCTTGGCGGTTAATCAAGATTTTCAAGGGCAGGGGTTAGGAAGTTATCTCTTGCTTGCAAGTATGCAGGATTTGAATAAACTCAATGGACAGGAGTTTCAGATTGTCGTAGAAAAGCAGAATACCCGAGCTTTGAAACTTTATAAAAAGCTAGGCTTCAAAGAGATGACAGAGGTTGTCTATCTAAAAGAAAAATAGCAAATTTGTCTCAGATTACTCATTAACTTAAAAGGAGAAACTGGCTTCTTACAGTTGGTTTCTTTTGTTCTGCTTTGGTTTATGGTATAATGAGACGATATGTAAAGAAGGAAAATATTATGAATATTCAACAATTGCGTTATGTGGTCGCCATTGCTAACAGTGGGACTTTTCGAGAAGCTGCGGAAAAAATGTATGTCAGTCAGCCTAGTCTGTCTATCTCTGTCCGTGATCTGGAAAAAGAGCTGGGTTTCAAGATTTTTCGTCGGACCAGCAGCGGGACTTTTCTGACACGCCGAGGAATGGAGTTTTATGAAAAGGCTCAAGACTTGGTCAAGGGTTTTGATGTTTTTCAAAATCAATATGCTAATCCTGAAGAGGAGCGGGATGAGTTTTCTATTGCCAGCCAGCACTATGATTTTCTGCCACCTTTGATTACACAATTTTCTCAGACCTATCCAGAGTATAAGAATTTCCGAATTTTTGAGTCAACAACCGTGCAGATTTTGGACGAAGTAGCGCAGGGCCATAGTGAAATTGGCATTATCTACCTCAATAATCAAAATACCAAGGGGATTATGCAGCGGGTGGAAAAGCTAGGCTTGGAAGTAATTGAGTTGATTCCTTTTCAGACCCACATTTACCTGCGGGAAGATCATCCTCTGACTCAGAAGAATGAGCTGGTCATGGAAGATTTAGCTGCCTTGCCAACTGTTCGTTTCACTCAGGAAAAGGACGAGTATCTCTATTATTCAGAGAATTTTGTCGATACCAGTGCCAGCTCACAGATGTTTAATGTGACGGACCGAGCGACTTTGAATGGGATTTTGGAGCGTACCGATGCTTATGCGACGGGGTCTGGCTTTTTGGACAGCAATAGTGTAAATGGTATTACTGTCATCAAGCTTCGTGACAACTTGGACAACCATATGGTCTATGTCAAGCGTGAAGATGTGGAGCTGACTCAGGTCGGGGAAGACTTTGTATCGGTTATGAAAGAGTATTTTGCACAGAAAAAATAAAGTATGAAAAGAAAAATTATTATTCCTTTTGCAGTCTTGGTTCTTATTGCTGTGGACCAGCTGGTTAAGTTGTATATCGTCAGCGATTTTAAGCTAGGGCAGGTCAAGAGTTTCATTCCTCGTCTGGTGAGCCTAACCCATCTCCAGAATACTGGTGCAGCCTTCTCCATGCTAGAAAATCAACAATGGCTCTTTACATTGGTGACATTTCTGGTTATCGGCGGAGCTGTTTACTACCTCATCAAGCACCTCCATGCCTCAAAGTGGATGCTGGCTGGGCTGACCTTGGTGATTGCTGGCGGTTTGGGGAACTTTATCGACCGGATACGTCAAGGTTTTGTTGTGGATATGTTTCAGTTAGATTTTATCAATTTTGCTATTTTCAATGTGGCGGATATGTATCTAACCTTTGGTGTAGCTATTTTACTGTTGATGATTTTGAAGGAAGAAAAAGATGGAAGTAAGAATTGAGGCTTCGGTAGCTGGTCAGCGATTGGACAAGGCGGTTGCCGAGCTGACAGACTTATCGCGGAGTTTGGCTAATGAGCAGATCAAGGACGGCCGGATTTTGGTCAATGGACAAGCCAAAAAAGCCAAATACGCTGTCAAAGAAGGCGATGTCATCTCCTATGAGCTGCCTGAGCCGGAAGTGGTTGAGTATGTGGCAGAGGATATTCCGCTAGAAATCGTCTATCAAGATGAGGACGTGGCAGTCGTCAATAAACCTCAAGGAATGGTGGTCCATCCTTCTGCGGGTCATACCAGCGGTACGCTAGTCAACGCGCTCATGTATCACATCAAAGACCTGTCTGGCATCAATGGAGTCCTAAGACCAGGGATTGTCCATCGGATTGACAAGGACACTTCTGGGCTTCTCATGATTGCTAAGAATGACCAAGCCCATGTGGCTCTGGCTGATGAGCTCAAGGATAAGAAATCCCTACGCAAGTATTGGGCTATTGTTCATGGAAATCTGTCTAATGACCGTGGAGTGATTGAAGCACCGATTGGGCGCAGTGAAAAAGACCGCAAGAAACAGGCCGTGACAGCCAAAGGCAAGCCTGCTCTGACGCGTTTCCAAGTCTTGGAACGTTTTGGTGACTATAGCTTGGTTGAGCTTCAGCTGGAAACAGGCCGAACCCATCAGATTCGCGTCCATATGGCCTACATCGAACACCCTGTGGCTGGAGATGAGGTTTATGGACCGCGCAAGACCCTAAAAGGACACGGCCAGTTTCTTCACGCACGAACGCTGGGCTTCACCCATCCTCGAACTGGTGAAGTTCTGGAATTTACAGCTGAAGTGCCAGTTACTTTCCAAGAAACCTTGGAAAAATTGCGACAAGGATAGCGCAAGTCCATTCATCATTAAAATACAAATTTTCCTTCGGCCGCTTCAATTGCGGTCGTTTTTATTTTCCGTAAATCGTGGTATAATAAGACAATCTAGCAGTGAAGGAAAAGGAAATGAAAGCAAAGCGAATCGTATTTAAGGTGGGGACTTCGTCATTGACAAACGCAGATGGCAGTCTGTCACGCGCCAAGGTAAAGGAAATCACTCGGCAGTTGGCTCTCTTGCATGAGGCAGGACATGAGTTGATCTTGGTCTCATCAGGAGCTATTGCGGCAGGCTTTTCTTCTCTGGGCTTTAAAAAGCGACCGACCAAGGTGGCGGATAAACAGGCTTCAGCTGCGGTTGGACAAGGCTTGCTCCTCGAGGAATATACAACCAATCTTCTTTTGAAGCAAATCATTTCTGCTCAGATTCTTTTGACACAGGATGATTTTGCAGATAAGCGGCGTTATAAGAATGCCCATCAGGCCTTGTCTGTCTTGCTGAATCGCGGTGCAATTCCTATCATCAATGAAAATGACTCGGTGGCCATCGAGGAGCTCAAGGTCGGAGATAATGATACACTGAGTGCTCAGGTGGCAGCTATGGTTCAGGCGGACCTCCTAGTGCTCTTGACAGATGTCGATGGACTCTACACGGCCAATCCCTCTATCAATCCAGATGCTCGTCGACTGGAAAAGATTGAGAAGATTAGCTCTGAGCTGATTGATATGGCGGGCGGTGCAGGAACGAGCAACGGGACTGGTGGTATGCTGACAAAGATAAAAGCAGCAACTCTTGCGACCATGTCTGGCGTTCCGGTCTATATCTGCTCTTCACTCAAGACTGATGCTCTGCTGGAAGCTGCGGAGGAAACCAAGGATGGCAGTCTCTTTTTAGCCCAGGAAAAGGGTCTAAAAACGCAGAAGCAATGGCTTGCTTTCTACGCTAAAAGTCAAGGGGAAATCTATGTAGACCAAGGAGCAGCCGACGCTCTCAGAAATAATGGAAAAAGTTTGTTGGTATCCGGTCTTGTATCTGTATCGGGGAGCTTTGCCTATCAGGATACGGTAACAGTTTATGAAGATGGCAGCGGAGCTATTCTTGGTAAAGGGCGCGTGCGCTTTGGTAAGTCAGCTCTTAAAGATATGCTCAAGTCCAATAAGCCTAAGGGTGTTGTCATTCATCGAGATGACTGGATTTCTCTGACACCGGAGTTGAATGATTTATTTGCAGAACTTTAGAAGACGAGGAAAGGAGAAGCGATGACCTCAACACAAGCGATTTTTGAAAAGGTTCAGAAAGTCAAGAAGACGATTAATACGGCCACAACGGCTGAGAAAAACCATGCTTTAGAAGAAATGGCAAAGCAGCTCTGGCTTTCTCGTGCTGATATTTTAGCAGCTAATGAACTGGATATGGCAGCGGCTAAAGGTAAGATTTCAGATGTGATGCTGGACCGCCTTTATCTAGATGAGGAGCGGATTGCTGCCATGGCAGATGGCATTCGCCAGCTGATTGACTTGGAGGATCCTGTAGGGCAAGTCTTGGAAAGGACTGAGCTTGAGAACGGCCTCGTCATCAGTAAAAAGCGGGTGGCTATGGGCGTAATTGGGATTATCTACGAAAGTCGGCCCAATGTCACTTCAGACGCTGCGGCTCTGGCGCTAAAGAGTGGCAGTGCAGTCGTTCTCAGAAGTGGCAAGGATGCCTATCAGACAGCGCAAGCTATTGTCACAGCTTTGAAAAAAGGTTTGGCTCAGACGGAGATTTCGCCGGATTGTATCCAATTGGTTTCTGATACCAGTCGGGCTTCAGCTCAGGCAATGATGAAGGCCAAGGGCTATCTGGATTTGCTCATTCCTCGTGGTGGCGCGGGATTGATTCAGGCAGTCGTGGAGAATGCGACTGTGCCGGTTATTGAGACAGGTACTGGAATTGTCCATGTCTATGTAGATAAGGATGCTGATCAGGACAAGGCTTTGGCGATTATTGAGAATGCTAAGACCAGTCGCCCCTCTGTCTGCAATGCCATGGAGGTACTGCTGGTTCATGAAGAGATTGCAGGTGCATTTTTACCACGTTTGCAGAAGACTTTGGTGACAGATCGTGATGCTGCGCAAGAAAACCCTGTTGAATTACGCTTGGATGAGAAAGCAGGTCAGTATATCTCGGGCTCGCAAGCTAGACCAGAAGATTTTGACACCGAGTTCTTGGACTATATCTTGGCGGTCAAGCTGGTTTCCTCGCTGGAAGAAGCGGTGGAGCATATTGAAGCTCACAGCACCCATCACTCGGATGCCATTGTGACGGAGAACGATTCAGCGGCAGCTTACTTCACAGAGCAGGTGGATAGTGCTGCAGTTTATGTCAATGCTTCAACCCGTTTTACAGATGGTGGTCAATTTGGCCTTGGCTGCGAAATGGGGATTTCTACTCAAAAACTGCATGCCAGAGGCCCTATGGGGCTGAAAGAGCTGACCAGCTATAAATACGTCATCCAAGGGACTGGTCAAGTGAGGAAATAATGATGAAAATTGGATTTATCGGTCTGGGAAATATGGGCGGCAGTCTTGCTCGCCTAGTTGCCCAAGATGAAAGATTTAGAAGCGAATTACTCCTGGCTAATCGCAGTCGAGACAAGGCTGAAAAGATTGCTGCGGAAGTTGGTGGACAACCGGTCAGTAATGAAGAAGTTTTTGCTCAGGCAGAGGTGATTTTTCTGGGTATCAAACCAGCTCAATTCGCTGACTTGCTGACTGAATATCAGGAAATTCTAGAAAAACGGAATTCTCTTCTGCTGGTTTCGATGGCTGCTGGTCTGCCCTTGGAGCTATTAGAAAAATTGACACCTAGCCACCATCGTTGGATTCGGATCATGCCTAATACACCAGTAGCTGTTGGCGAGGGTGTTATTAGCTATGCCTTATCCCAGCAGGCGAATCAAGCAGACGAAGATTTGTTGCGTGAGCTACTGTCTTCTGCTGGCCTTTTGGTCAAACTAGAGGAAAAGCAGTTGGATGCGGCGACAGCTCTTGCTGGCTGTGGACCAGCCTTCTTCTATCTCTTTATAGAGGCCTTAGCAGACGCTGGTGTCCGAGCAGGACTCAGTCGCGACATATCGCTTGAACTGGCCAATCAAACTCTTTTAGGCGCTGCCAAGCTAAGTCGGGTTAGTGAGCAACATCCGGCTCAGCTCAAAGACCAGGTCTGCAGTCCGGCTGGTTCGACCATCGCCGGGGTAGCTAGTCTGGAAAAAAATGCTTTTCGAGGAACGGTCATGGATGCCGTTCAAGCTGCCTACAAGAGGACGCAGGAGTTGGGGAAATAAAGAAATCTACCAGTTTTAAGCTGGTAGATTTTGTATAGGTTGGTAGTCAAATCAGAGGGGGAATTATGTTCTTTCAACAATTTGCAGATGAAAATTTTATCTTGAATAATCTTCATAAATGGTATGGTCATGATTGTCAGATTTCTCAACTCTCAAAAGGTAGTGAAAATCTAAATTATTTGCTCGACGGCCAGTTGGTGGTTCGTGTGCTTTATTTGGCCAAAAGTTCGCCAATTTTTTCGCAAGCCTTTCCGTATCTAGAAAGAGAAGTGTATTTTGTCAATACTTTATACGAGAACAAGTTAAATCCGCTTCGGTATCTGTCTTTTCCAGATGGGAAGTTCATTCATCGGTTGGATGTGAAGGATGGAAGTCTCTTTTTTCTGAAATATCCTTATTTAAGAGGTGAACGAATGACTTTCTCTTCCTATAATTTGACAAAACTTGCTCGAAAATTAGCAAATATACATAATTTTTCTCAGAGATATTTGATGACATTTGAAAGAGTCCCCTTTTATGACGACTTGATTTCTTCTTTACATTTCAGAGCTTTTTCTTACAATCCTCAGCTTGAAAGAATCATTCCAGGCTATCAGGTATTGTGGAAAATATTTCAAAAGAACACAAAAACTTTGAAGTCAATGAAGTCTGAGAGGGGGAATATTTTTATTCATAACGACTTACATAATGAAAATTTGCTGCTTTGCGAAAAGGAAGTAGCTATATTGGATTTTGGAGATTGCAGATATTCATTACCAGAAGAGGATATTGGAACCTTATTTTGGGGAATCCTGCAGAAAGTTGAAAGGTCAAAATATGAAGAAATGCTAGATAATTTTTTTAAATATTATTCCAGACCAATCGATAAAACTGTTTGTTTTCGTTATGCCTTGCAGAGATTTTTAGATATTCATTTGTATTATCTGAATGAAAATCTAAAAGAAGCTAACTTAATCAAATATCAAAAAGAAAAATTCAACAAAGAAGAAGCAATGATTAATTTTCTCATATTGAAAATTACTGAATAATACTTGCTTAATAAAAGTGTTTAAAGCTTGAAGCAGGGATTTGGCGATTATGATTTTAACCTTATTAATCCAACATTTATCCCGCTTGTCTTTATGATTTATGTTATAATCTTACTATGCAAACCAAACCGACTTCTGCTTATGTGCACATTCCTTTTTGTACTCAGATTTGTTATTACTGCGATTTTTCCAAGGTTTTTATCAAAAATCAGCCGGTAGATAGTTATCTGGAGCATTTGATTGAGGAGTATGATTCCTACGACATCAAAAAGCTCCGTACCCTCTATATCGGTGGTGGGACTCCGACGGCTCTATCGGCACCCCAGTTGGCTTTTTTGCTGGAAAAGCTGACAGACAAGCTGGACTTGTCTTATCTAGAAGAGCTGACCATTGAAGCCAATCCTGGGGATTTGGATGAGGAGAAGATTGCGGTACTCAAAGATTCACCTGTCAATCGGGTTTCGCTGGGCGTACAGACCTTCAATGATCGCATGCTCAAGCAGATTGGCCGCAGTCACTCGGAACAGGACATCTATGAGAATATTGCAAATCTCAAAAAAGCAGGTTTTGACAATATCTCAATTGACTTGATTTATGCCCTGCCCAAGCAGACTATGGAAGATGTGAAAATCAATGTTGACAAGGCTATTGCCCTAGACATTCCCCACATGAGTCTGTACAGCTTGATTTTGGAAAACCATACGGTCTTTATGAATCGGATGCGGCGAGGGAAGCTGCCTCTGCCCAAGGAAGATTTGGAAGCGGAGATGTTTGATTACATTATTGCTGAGCTAGAAAAAGCAGGTTTTGAGCATTATGAGATTTCAAATTTTTCCAAGCCAGGCTTTGAGAGCCGCCACAACCTCATGTATTGGAACAATGCGGAGTATTATGGTATCGGAGCGGGAGCGTCTGGCTATGTCAATGGTGTCCGCTATAAAAACCACGGGCCAATTCGCCATTATCTGCAGGCGGTGGAAGCGGGCAATGCCCGTGTGCAGGAAGAAGTGCTGACGCTGAAAGAACAGATGGAAGAAGAGATGTTTCTGGGCTTGCGTAAGAAGTCAGGTGTTTCAAAAAAACGCTTCAAGGAAAAATTCGGTCTTTCCTTTGAAGACCAGTACGGAGCTGTTGTGGCTGAACTGACTGAGCAGGGCTTGCTAGTGGCAGACAAAGACATCGTACGCATGACCAAACAAGGCCTCTTTTTGGGCGATACGGTTGCTGAGAAATTTATATTGGAGTAAATCATGGGCTTAACTTATCAAATGAAAATGAAAATTCCTTTTGATATGGCAGATATGAATGGCCATATCAAGCTGCCGGATGTCATCTTGCTGTCCTTGCAGGTATCGGGGATGCAGTCAATCGAGCTTGGCGTCAGTGACAAGGATATGCTGGAGCGGTATAACCTAGTCTGGATTATCACGGACTATGATATTGATGTGACACGTCTGCCACGATTTGCAGAGGAGATTACTATCGAAACAGAAGCCTTAACTTATAATCGGCTCTTTTGCTACCGTCGCTTTACGATTTTTGATGAAGCGGGTGAAGTCATTATACAGATGATGGCAACCTTTGTTCTTATGGATCGGGATAGCCGCAAGGTTCGTGCCGTTGATCCGGAGATTGTGGCGCCATATCAATCTGACTTTTCCAAGAAATTACTGCGCGGTCCTAAGTATCCAGACTTGGAAAATCCTGTCAGCAAGGACTACCATGTGCGCTTTTACGACTTGGATATGAATGGCCATGTCAATAATAGCAAGTATCTGGACTGGATCTTTGAGGTCATGGGTGCAGACTTCCTCACGAAACATATTCCTAAGAAGGTCCATCTCAAGTATGTCAAGGAAGTTCGACCAGGCGGCATGATTGCTTCTAGCTACGACCTAGAAGGTCTGCAGAGCAATCACCAAATTTCCAGTAACGGCGAAGTCAATGCCCAGGCTTTGGTTACCTGGCAAGAGTTTAAACATGAGAATGAGGAAGAGCAGAAATGACTTATAAAGGATATTTGATTGATTTAGACGGGACGATTTATAAGGGCAAGAGCCGGATTCCGGCTGGTGAAGCCTTTGTGCATGACTTGCAGAGGCGCAAGATTCCCTATCTTTTCGTGACCAATAATACCACGCGCACGCCAGAAACAGTGCAAACCATGTTGGCGGAGAATTTTAATATTGAGACGCCACTTGATACCATTTACACAGCAACTCTAGCTACCATTGACTATATGCAGGAGAAAAATCTGGGCAAGAAAGTCTACGTCATTGGTGATGTGGGACTTAAACATGCTATTGAAGAAGCTGGATATATAGAAGACACAGAAAATCCAGACTATGTAGTAGTTGGGCTGGACTGGGAAGTGGATTATGAGAAGCTGACAATAGCGACTCTGGCTATTCAAAAGGGTGCCCACTTTATCGGAACCAATCCAGATCTCAACATTCCGACTGAGCGAGGTTTGCAGCCGGGAGCTGGCGCAATCAATGCCCTCTTGGAAGCAGCCACTCGGGTTGAACCGACCTTTATCGGCAAGCCCAATGCCATCATCATGGAAAAAGCCATAGAGCATCTAGGGTTGGCGCGTGAAGAAGTGGTCATGGTGGGTGATAACTATCTAACAGATATTCGAGCGGGAATTGATAATGGCATTCCGACGCTCTTAGTTACGACAGGCTTTACCCTGCCAGAAGAGGTGCCCAATCTGCCGATCCAACCGACGCATGTCTTGTCCAGTCTAGCGGAGTGGGACTTCGATGCGTGATAAGTTGAGATTTTCAGCTAGCGTCTTGTGCTTGCTGGCAGCAGCGATATTACTAACCATTTATCTGGCTTGGCTCTTATATCCGATGGAGATTTCTTATTTCAACTTGCCAGATAAGGTGTATTTGAAAGCAGAGACCATCCAGTATAATTTTAATATTCTGATGAATTACCTGACCAATCCTTTTAGTAAGAAACTGGCGATGCCAGATTTTCTCTCGTCAGCTGCAGGGCTACATCATTTTCAGGCAGTCAAGTATCTTTTTCATTTGGCGCAAGCTATTTTTCTAGTTACTCTGCCTGCTTTGATTTTCTTTATCAAAAAAGTAGTCAAAAAGGGATTTTTAGGTCTCTACAGGCGGGCTTTTCTATTAATTAGTATCTTGCCACTTGTCTTTGCTGGACTGGCTTTTATGATTGGTTTTAATAATTTTTTTACACTCTTTCATCAAGTTCTCTTTGCCGGAGACAATACCTGGATGTTTGATCCAACTAAGGATCCAGTCATTTGGATTCTACCAGAAGAATTTTTCATGCACGCCTTTATTCTTTTTGCTTTACTTTATGAGGGAATATTTTTAACCTTGTATTTTCTAAGCCGAAAGGGTAAAGAAAAAATTTAATATAGGAGATTTTATGTATTATATGCCCGAACCTTTAAATCCTAAAAAAGATCTAGGCCGATTTTCAGCGACTTGCTTTACTTATTTGTGGGTCATGGTTGCTGCTGTCTTCATTTACGTATTTGTTGCCTTTTTTGTCATCATGCCAGGACAAGGTATGGACATTCAAAAGACGCAAGACATTGTTACCAAATTCATGGAAAAGGACGGCGGAGCCTATATTCTAGCTTCCTGTCTTGGTGTTCTTACTTTTACGGTGTCTAGGGGTAAGCAGCTCTTTAAATACGACCTTCGCCGCAAGGGGCGGAAGATGACTCCTAAAGTTTTCTTTTATATGATTTGCTTCCTTTTATTCGCCCAATTGTTTACAGCCGTTGTCAATCAGATGATGCAGGCTATCATGCAACTCTTCAATCTAGATCTATCTAGTATGGAATCGGGAGGCGGCGGTTCTGAAACGCTGACCATGTTGATTTATTCATCCTTGATGGCTCCGGTTACGGAGGAAATCATTTTTAGAGGTGCTGGATTGAGAGCGTTAGAGAAGCATGGCAAGATTTTTGCCATTCTTCTGACTGCGATTTTGTTTGGTCTCTTTCATGAAAATCTTTATCAGTTTTATTTTGCTAGTTTGATTGGTTTAGGTTTTGGCTATATCGCTTTTGAGTATTCGATTATCTGGTCTATCATTTTTCATGCTCTCAATAACTTTGTCATAGCAGAAGGTATAGCTTTTCTTTCAAAAAAAGCTCCAGAGCCTATTGTTAACATCGTTTTTTACGGCCTATTAATCGCTGGCAGCACAGTATTTCTTTTGCTTTTAATTTTGAAATGGCCAAAATTCAAGGAATATATTGACGCCAATCGTTCGCTCCCAGGGACCTACCGACAGGCTTTTAAGTCAGTCTGGTTCTGGGTTCTGGTTGTGTTTACTTTTCTTGGAACTTTTCTGCCTGTCATGGCAGCCTATCTTGTATCCTTGATCAATAATAGCTAATTGCCTTTTATTTGGCAGGTATGCAACGATATGAAAGGAGTTGGATATAACCCAGCTCTTTTTTGTTCGGTAAAAAGATAGAAATTGAAAGTTTTTGATAGAAAATGCTTGACATTGAAAATTAAAGAGGTATAATAATAATCGTAAACGATTCCAAAGGAGGTGCTTTATGCTGAAGTCGGAAAGAAAGCAAGTTATTCTAGAGACAGTCATAAGAGAAAAATTTGTCTCTTTAGACTATCTAGTACATGCTTTAAACACTTCAGAATCAACTATCAGAAGAGATTTGGATGAATTGGAGAGCGAGCACAAGCTGCGACGAGTTCATGGAGGAGCCGAAAGCCTTCATTTTCTACAGGAAGAGGAGAGTAATCAGGAAAAATCTATCAAAAGCATTCAAGAAAAGACAGCTATTGCCAAGATGGCAGCAAGCTTGATTCAAGAACATGATGTGATTTTTATTGATGCGGGGACAACCAATGAGCTTTTAGTCAACGAGTTGCATGATCCTAGAGTGACTGTTGTCACCAACTCCATTCACCATGCGACCAAGTTGGTAGAGCGCAATATCCCGACGGTCATTATCGGCGGAAAGGTCAAGCGTTCAACGGATGCCAGCATTGGCGGTGTGGCTCTGAATCAAATCGGTCAGTTGAATTTCGATAAAGCCTTTATTGGAATGAATGGCATTGACGATGGCTTCTTTACCACTCCAGATATGGAAGAAGGAGCTGTCAAAAGAGCGATTTTGGAGAATGCTAAGAAAACTTATATCTTGGCTGATCTTTCTAAACTAGGACAGACGTCCTTTGTCAAGGTTGCTCCTCTTGCCAAAGCAAGCATTATTACTAATCAAAATGAATCAGAAGTGATTCAAGCGCTCAAAGAAAAAACGGAGGTGATTGAAGTATGATTTATACTGTCACACTAAACCCTTCCATCGACTATATTGTCCGTCTGGACAAGGTCTTTATAGGAAGCGTCAATCGGATGGACAGTGATGATAAATTCGCTGGCGGGAAGGGAATCAACGTTAGCCGAGTTCTCAAACGTCTAGGCATTGAGAATACAGCGACTGGCTTTATCGGTGGTTTTACTGGCAAGTTCATTACAGAAACTCTGGAAGAGGAAGGAATCTCCAGCCATTTTGTAGAAGTTGAGCAGGATACTCGTATCAATGTCAAAATTAAAGCAGATGCTGAGACAGAAATTAACGGACCTGGTCCAGAAATTTCCAGTCAGAAACTAGAAGAACTTGAGAAGTTCCTTTCTTCTCTGACTTCGGAAGATACAGTAGTCTTCGCAGGCAGCAGTCCTAAAAATCTAGGAAACGTTGTCTACAAGGAGTTGATTGGCCTGACCAGAAAGACAGGAGCGCAAGTTGTCTGTGACTTTGAAGGCCAGACGCTACTGGATTCTTTAGAGTTTGAGCCGCTTTTGGTAAAACCAAATAATCACGAACTAGGTGATATTTTCGGAGTCAAGCTCGAAAGCTTAGATCAGATTGAGAGTTATGCCCGTCAAATCTTAGACAAGGGTGCCCAACATGTGATTATTTCCATGGCTGGCGACGGTGCCTTATTGGTGACTCGAGATGGTGCCTACTTCGCTAAACCTATCAAGGGCAATGTAAAAAATTCTGTTGGTGCTGGTGACTCTATGGTGGCTGGATTTACCGGAGAGTTTGTCCGGTCTGGCGATGTTATTCAAGCTTTCAAATGGGGAGTGGCCTGCGGAACGGCAACCACCTTCTCAGATGATTTGGCGACAGCTGATTACATAAAAGAAATCTATGAAAAAGTAGAGGTAGAAAAAATATGAAAATTCAAGACTTACTAAGAAAAGATGTGATGTTGCTAGACTTGCAGGCAACAGAGAAAAAAGCTGTTATCGAAGAAATGATTCAAAGCCTAGTGGAACATGGCTATGTGACAGACTTCGAGACTTTCAAAGAAGGGATTTTGGCTCGTGAAGCCTTGACTTCTACAGGTCTGGGTGACGGAATCGCTATGCCTCACAGCAAAAATGCTGCAGTGAAAGAAGCGACTGTCCTTTTTGCCAAGTCAAATAAAGGCGTAGATTACGAAAGTTTGGATGGCCAGCCAACTGATCTTTTCTTCATGATTGCAGCTCCAGAAGGTGCTAACGATACTCACTTAGCTGCCTTAGCTGAATTGTCTCAATACTTGATGAAGGATGGTTTTGCGGATAAACTGCGTCAAGTGACTTCACCAGATCAGGTGATTGAGCTCTTTGACCAAGCTTCGGAAAAAGCGGAAGAACCTGCTGTTGTTGAACCTGCCAATGAGGGGGGAGACTTCCTTGTAGCTGTAACAGCTTGTACGACAGGAATTGCGCATACCTATATGGCTCAAGAGGCTTTGCAGAAGGTTGCAGCTGAAATGGGTGTCGGTATCAAGGTTGAAACCAACGGTGCCAGTGGTGTTGGAAATAAACTGACAGCAGAAGATATCAAAAATGCCAAAGCTGTTATCATAGCAGCTGATAAAGCGGTAGAGATGAATCGCTTTGACGGCAAGCCGTTGATCAATCGTCCGGTTGCTGATGGTATTCGTAAGACAGAAGAACTCATCAATCTAGCCCTTTCTGGAAATGCAGAGGTTTACAAGGCGGCTAACGGTGGCGGTGCTGCGGAATCAAGCAATGAAAAGCTTAGCCTGGGTGGTGCTTTCTACAAGCACTTGATGAGCGGTGTTTCCCAAATGTTGCCATTCGTTATTGGTGGCGGTATTATGATTGCCATTGCATTCTTGCTGGATCAGATCTTAGGAGTGCCAAAAGATCAGCTTTCTAATCTAGGAAGTTACCATGAGATTGCAGCTCAGTTTAAAGCAATTGGTGGAGCAGCCTTTGGCTTCATGTTGCCAGTATTAGCTGGTTATATCGCTTACTCAATCGCTGAAAAGCCAGGTCTGGTTTCTGGTTTCGTAGCTGGCGCAATTGCGAGCAGCGGTGCATCATTTGGCGGTGTTGCCTATGCTGAAGGCGGTCAGAAAACTCTTGATTTAGTTGGTGTATCATCAGGTTTCCTTGGTGCTTTGGTAGGAGGATTCTTAGCCGGTGGTGTTATCTTGCTTCTTCGCAAGCTTCTTGCAGGTCTACCTCGTTCACTTGAAGGTATCCGTTCAATCTTGCTCTTGCCTCTTCTGGGCGTTCTTGTGACTGGATTTGTGATGTTGGCGGTCAATATTCCAATGTCAGCAATCAATACGGCCTTGAACGATTTCTTGGCAAGTCTGAGCGGAAGCTCTGCTGTCCTTCTTGGCCTCTTGGTAGGCGGTATGATGGCTGTCGATATGGGTGGGCCAGTTAATAAGGCGGCTTATGTATTTGGTACTAGTACACTTGCAAGCACTGTTTCAACTGGTGGTTCACCTGTTATGGCAGCAGTTATGGCAGCTGGTATGGTTCCGCCCTTGGCAGTATTTATTGCAACTCTTTTGTTCAAACATAAATTTACTGAAGAAGAACGTGATTCAGGTTTGACAAACATCGTCATGGGACTATCTTTCATCACAGAAGGAGCGATTCCTTTTGGAGCTGCTGACCCAGCCCGTGCTATTCCAAGCTTTATCGTAGGTTCAGCTCTAACAGGTGCTCTTGTAGGATTGTCAGGTATCAAGCTCATGGCTCCTCACGGAGGAATCTTCGTTATCGGTTTGACAAACAATCCAATCCTTTACTTGGTATATGTATTGATTGGTGCAGTAGTCAGCGGTATTATCTTTGGTTACCTGCGCAAACCACTTGAAAAATAATATTTAAAAGAATCTCGCTTTTGTTAGTGAGATTCTTTTTTGTGTTTTCCAGCCTGCAAATTTTAGCATGGAAACTTCGCTCGATATATGGTATAATGGGCCTATCGCATATTTTTAGGAGAATAAAAATGAACATACAGCGCGAAAAAGAATTTGTTAGTCAGTACCATTTTGACGCCCGAAATTTTGAGTGGGAAAAAGAAAATGGAACACCTGAAACCAAGGTTGATGTGAATTTCCAATTGGTCAAAAGAGATGTCGAAGCACACACAACTTCATTGATTGTGATTTTGACCTTTATGATTGTTTTTGAGAATTTTGTTATCAGCGGAACTATTTCGCAAGCCAACCACATTCACGGTCGTCTTATTGAGGAACCGAGTGAATTTGACCACGATGAAGTGGAAGAGCTGGCTCGGCCTTGCTTAACTATGCTCAACCGCTTAACTTATGAAGTGACAGAAATTGCTCTGGATTTGCCAGGCATTAATTTGGAGTTTTAATCATGAAGTTAGCGGTTATCACAGATTCATCGGCCTATCTGCCGGCTTCGCTGCTAGAGAACGAAAATCTTTTTGTTTTGGACATCCCGGTCGTGATTGACGGTGAGTCTTATGTCGAAGGAAGAAACTTAACAGCTAGTGAATTTTATGAAAAAATGGCTCAGTCAGATGAATTGCCCAAGACCAGTCAGCCTAGCATTGCGGACCTAGAAGAGATTCTTACCATTCTAGACGGCAAAGACTATACCCATGTTCTGGGACTCTTTCTATCTAGCGGTATTTCTGGTTTTTACCAAAATATTCAGTATCTGAAAGATGAATTTCACGGTTTGCAAATTGCCTTTCCGGATTCCAAGATTACCAGTGCTCCGCTTGGTATCATGGCCCAATCAGCTCTAGAATGGGCAGAAGAAGGGCTGGAGTTTGACACAATTTTAGCTAATGTCCAGAAGCAGATCGATGGCACCAGCGCCTTTATCATGGTAGACGACTTGAACCACTTGGTCAAAGGAGGACGCCTGTCTAACGGCGCAGCTATTCTAGGAAATCTGCTCAGTATCAAGCCTATTCTGTATTTTAATGAACATGGCGTGATAGAGGTTTTTGAAAAGATTCGGACGGAGAAGAAAGCTACCAAGCGTATGCTGGAACTCGTCCAAGAAAGAACAGCGGGCGGTGCTTATCAGATTATGGTTATCCATGGCGATGCGCCAGAAAAAGCAGCTGAGCTTCAGCGGAATCTGCTAGACGTTGGTATTGCTGGTGAAGTCCCTATCGCAACCTTTGGCAGTGTTATCGGGACGCACTTGGGTGAGGGCAGTGTTGCGCTGGGCTATATTCCTGTGATCTGATTGCTTGAAAGTCTGAGCTTGTCTTTGTAAGGAGGAAAACATGAGTATCAAAGTTATTATTGCTGGTTTTAAAGGAAAAATGGGCCAAGCAGCCTATAAAATGGTGACAGAAGATCCTGAATTAGAATTAGTTGGGCTGCTGGATCCTTTTACGGATGAAAAAGAAGTGGCTGGTGTTCCCGTCTTCAATGCCAAGGAAGAATTGGCTGAACTGGAAGCCCATGTCTGGGTTGATTTTACAACCCCTAAAGTAGCTTATGACAATACTCGCTTCGCTCTAGAACAGGGATTTTGCCCAGTGGTCGGAACGACAGGTTTTACACCAGACCAGTTGGAAGAGTTAATCACATTGTCTAGAGAAAAGGAGCTGGGTGGATTGATTGCTCCAAACTTTGCCTTGGGAGCTGTTTTGCTGATGCAGTTTGCAGCTCAGGCAGCCAAGTATTTTCCAAATGTAGAAATTATCGAGTTGCATCATGACCAGAAAAAGGATGCACCGAGTGGAACAGCTATCAAGACAGCCGAGCTCATCAGCCAAGTCAGACCAAGCAAGCAGCAGGGAGCTGCTGATGAGGAAGAGTCTATAGCTGGCGCTCGCGGAGCTGATTTCGATGGCATGCGTATCCATTCAGTTCGCTTGCCAGGTCTGGTTGCCCATCAAGAAGTAATCTTTGGCAGCCAGGGAGAGGGATTAACCCTACGGCATGATTCCTATGACCGTGCTTCCTTTATGACAGGAGTTAATCTCGCCATTAAAGAAGTTGTCAAACGCTCAGAATTAGTCTATGGATTGGAACATTTACTATGAGATTAGAAACTCTGCCTTCTGAATTTCAGGAGGCTTTGCCAGTATTAGAGAAGATAAAAGTGGCTGGTTTTGAAGCTTATTTTGTTGGCGGCTCTGTTCGAGATGCCCTTTTGCAGCGACCTATTCACGATGTGGATATCGCTAGCTCCAGCTATCCTGAGGAAACCAAGCGTATCTTTGACCGTACAGTTGATGTAGGGATTGAACATGGGACCGTCTTGGTTCTGGAAAATAACCGTGAATACGAAGTGACGACTTTCCGGACCGAGGATGTCTATGTGGACTACCGCAGGCCCAGCAAGGTTTCTTTTGTGCGCTCGTTGGAAGAAGATCTCAAGCGGCGCGATTTCACCATCAATGCTCTAGCTTTGGATGAAAACGGCCAGGTTATTGATCTTTTCCAAGGCTTGGATGACTTGGGAGATCGGATTTTGCGGGCGGTTGGGACGGCTGCAGAGCGTTTTAATGAAGATGCTCTCCGCATCATGCGGGGCTTTCGTTTTCAAGCTGCCTTGGATTTTGACCTGGAACAAGATACTTTTGCGGCTATGAAGGATTGTGCTCCCTTGCTTGAAAAGATTTCAGTTGAACGGATTTTTATCGAGTTCGACAAGCTACTGCTGGCTCCGTTTTGGCGCAAGGGCTTAGAGGCACTCTTGACAAGTGGTGCCATAGAATTTTTGCCAGATTTGAAGGGAAGCAGAGCTAAGTTAGAAAGGCTCTTTGACTTGGCTTCAGATTTTTGCTTTTCAGCATCTGAACAGGCTTGGGCTGCGCTTTTACTGGCCTTGGATGTGCAAAATGTCAAAGGCTTTCTGAAAAAATGGAAGACCTCTCGTGAATTTGCCAAAAAAGTAGAAGATTTAGTTGAGATTGCTGCCATTCGCTTAGAACGAGACTTGACCAAGCGCGACTGCTATGACTATGATATTGACTTATTGCTACAAGCAGAAGAGCTTCGGCAGGCGCAAGGTTTGGCAGTTGATTTCTCTGCCATTCAGAATCTTGATGCCAGTCTGACTATTCACAGCAAGCAGGAAATGGTGGTCAATGGCGGCATGCTGATGCGGGAGTTCGGCTTTGAGCCAGGACCAAAACTTGGACAAATTTTGAAAGAGTTAGAATATGCTATTGTAGACGGCCACTTACCTAATGACTTAGAGGCCATTTACGCCTATATCAAGGAGAAAAAATGAGCGATTTTATCGTTGACAAGCTAACCAAATCAGTAGGAGATAAGACTGTTTTTCGGGATATTTCCTTTATCATTCATGATTTAGACCGGATTGGTCTGATTGGCGTCAATGGAACAGGAAAGACAACGCTGCTGGATGTGTTGTCGGGCAAGTCGGGCTTTGATGGAGATGTCAGCCCTTTTTCTGCTAAGACGGGCTATAAGATTGCTTATCTGACTCAGGAGCCTGATTTTGATGAGGAGCAGACGGTGCTTGACACTGTTTTATCAAGTGATTTACGGGAAATGCAGTTGATTCGAGAGTATGAGCTGCTCCTGACAGCTTATGATGAAAGTCAGCAGTCTAGACTAGAAGCAGTTATGGCCGAGATGGACTCGCTCCATGCTTGGGAAATCGAAAGCCAGGTCAAGACGGTCCTGTCCAAGCTTGGTCTGACAAATCTGTCGCTTAAGGTCGGTCAGTTATCAGGAGGTCTTCGTCGTCGAGTTCAGCTGGCCCAGGTTCTCTTAGGTGATGCAGATTTGCTCTTACTGGATGAGCCGACCAACCACCTAGACATTGATACCATTGAATGGCTGACGCATTTCTTGAAAAATTCAAAGAAGACCGTCCTTTTCATCACCCACGACCGCTATTTCTTGGATAATATTTCAACTCGGATTTTTGAGCTGGATGGCGGTCGCTTGATTGAATACCAAGGAAATTATCAAGACTATGTCCGTCTCAAGGCGGAGCAAGATGAGCGGGATGCGGCCTTGCTTCATAAGAAACAGCAGCTGTACAAGCAGGAGCTATCCTGGATGCGACGGCAGCCTCAGGCCCGGGCAACCAAGCAACAGGCTCGGATCAATCGTTTCCATGACCTCAAAAAAGATTTGACCAGTCAGACGACTGACAGCAATCTGGAAATGAACTTTGAAACCAGCCGTATTGGTAAGAAGGTCATCGAGTTTCAAAATGTAGACTTTGCTTATGATCAGAAGCCTATTCTCTCTCAGTTCAGTCTTTTGATCCAGAACAAGGACCGCATTGGGATTGTCGGAGATAATGGTGTCGGCAAGTCGACCTTGCTCAATCTGATTGCCAGTAAACTCCAGCCTCAGGTTGGCCAGCTCATTATCGGAGAGACAGTCCGAGTGGCCTATTTCTCTCAGC
This sequence comes from Streptococcus sanguinis, assembly GCF_020729725.1. GTDB lineage: Bacteria > Bacillota > Bacilli > Lactobacillales > Streptococcaceae > Streptococcus > Streptococcus sanguinis_V. The sequence continues at coordinate 211,110 of NZ_JAJEPA010000005.1, forward strand.
AGATTGAGGGTTTGGATGAGTCTAAGCGGGTCATTAATTATCTGCAAGAAGTGGCTGAGGAAGTCAAGATAGGCAGTGGAACGACTTCCATTGCAGAACTCTTGGAGCAGTTTCTTTTTCCTCGTTCTACTCATGGGACTTTAATCGAAAAGCTTTCTGGCGGAGAGAAAAAGCGGCTGTATCTGCTCAAGCTTCTCTTAGAAAAGCCGAATGTCTTGCTTCTTGACGAGCCGACCAATGATTTGGATATTGCGACTCTGACGGTCTTGGAGAATTTTCTGCAAGGATTTGCAGGTCCAGTTATTACAGTCAGCCATGACCGTTATTTCCTAGACAAAGTTGCAAGCAAGATTTTGGCTTTTGAGGATGGAAGTATCAGAGATTTTTTCGGAAATTACACGGATTACTTAGATGAAAAAGCCTTTCTGGCAGAAAGCTCTGCCATTTCCCAAAAGACTGAAAAGGAAAAAACGGTCAAAGTGCGCGAGGAGAAAAAGCGCATGACCTACTTTGAGAAGCAGGAGTGGGAGTCTATTGAGGCTGATATCGAGGCGCTGGAGGAGCGGATTTCTGAGATTGAAGCGGCCATGCAGGAGAATGGCTCGGACTTTGCTCGCCTATCTCAACTCCAGCAAGAACTGGATGAGCAGAACGAAAAACTTCTGGAAAAATACGAGCGCTATGAATACCTGAGCGGGTTAGATGGATGAAAGAAGTAGTGTTTAGGCAGAGCTGGTTGAAAATATTCCTTTTTGCTTTATTGGCGAGCGCTCTTGCTGTCTTTATGACTGCAGTTCTTGTATTACCATCTAAAAACGGATACCTATTATTTGACTCCAATATTTCTGTGATTGAAAAAATGTTTTTGGTGATAGGTACAATTGTTTTTGATTTTCTGTCTATTTTAGTATGGCTTTGTTTGTTTAGAGATAAACGTTTTCTTCATCTAACGGAACAGGGATTTTACTTCAGACCCCTTCTTTTTAGAGAAGTTTCGTTTTATAGTTGGGAAGAAATCCAGAGGATAGACTATAGAATTGAACGTATTCGACATTATGGGAAGATCCAATTATTCAATAAGAGACATATTTTGACAGTTCATTTCCATTCTGTAAATCTTCCTCTTTTAAAAAGAAGAACTGCTTATAGAATGAGTAAAAAATTGAAGTTTGGTATACCTGAACCGTTAGAAATTACTCTTATGTTACTGAAAAAAGAGAAACCAAAGTGTATTTATGAAATGATGATGAATTACCATAATCAATGTCGAGCAAGTCAGAAGGATAATTAAGGTGAAGTTTATAGTCCGAACAGTTTCATATACTGTTAATCTAAAACGTTTAGAGATGGAACGGAGGCATCTATGAAACTAAGATTGGAAAGTAGAAAATCGAAAAAAACTCAAGAACTGGGAAATTTAATCAGGGCCTACAATCAATCTAAGAGGGAGCCCTCCAAAAGCGAACCTCTTAACATCTATGTAGAAGACGAACAAGGAAATCTGCTGGCTGGTATGGCGGCCGAAACTTTTGGAAATTGGCTGGAGATTGAGTATTTGTATGTGAGCGAGGATTTGCGAGGGCAAGGTATAGGCTCAGAAATACTGTGCAGGGCTGAACAGGAAGCCAGAGAAAGGAAATGCAAATATTCGTTTGTAGACACGTATCAGTTTCAAGCCCCAGATTTTTATAAAAAGCACGGCTATACAGAAGTGTTCGCGTTGAAAGAATACCCCTATACTGGTGAAAGATATTATTATACAAAAGAGTTGTGAGTTTACTTTGGGAATAAAGATGGATTTGATTTTTACTTTTCTTTATGCAAACCTTTTCCTTACTGAAAAAATCTGATATAATGATGATAAATAAAACACAGAGGAGAATATCATGTCGAAAAAAATAATCGGAATTGACCTTGGTGGAACATCTATTAAGTTTGCTATTTTGACTTCAGAGGGCGAAATTCAGGAAAAATGGTCCATTAAAACCAATATTTTGGACGAAGGCAGCCACATCGTAGATGATATGATTCAGTCAATCCTGCATCGTTTGGACTTGCTTCAGCTTTCAGCAGAGGATTTTATCGGGATTGGTATGGGCTCGCCAGGAGTAGTTGACCGTGAGAAAGGGACTGTTATCGGTGCTTACAATCTCAATTGGAAGACGCTGCAGCCGGTCAAGGATAAGATTGAAAAAGCGACTGGGATTCCTTTCTATATTGACAACGACGCTAACGTTGCCGCTTTGGGTGAACGCTGGATGGGAGCTGGAGAAAACCAGCCTGATGTAGTCTTTATGACACTGGGTACAGGTGTTGGCGGAGGAATTGTTGCCGAAGGCAAGCTCTTGCACGGACTTGCTGGGGCAGCAGGAGAGTTGGGCCACATCACTGTTGACTTTGATCAGCCGATTCAATGTACTTGTGGCAAGAAGGGCTGCCTAGAGACTGTGGCATCTGCGACTGGTATTGTCAATCTGACTCGCCGCTATGCTGATGAATATGCTGGTGATGCCGAGTTGAAAAAACTGATTGACAATGGTGAGGATGTCAATGCGAAGATCGCCTTTGACTTGGCGAAAGAAGGCGATGAGCTGGCTCTGATTGTCTATCGCAATTTCGCTCGCTATCTAGGAATTGCCTGTGCCAATATCGGCTCTATCCTCAACCCATCTACAATCGTTATCGGGGGTGGTGTATCAGCTGCAGGTGATTTCCTGCTGGATGGCGTACGCAAGGTTTATGAAGAGAATAGCTTCCCGCAGGTTCGTACTTCAACCAAGTTGGCCTTGGCTACTCTTGGAAATGATGCTGGTGTTATCGGAGCAGCATCATTGGTTTTACAATAAATTATACAAGTTTGCTTTATTTGTTCTCCTGCAGAAAGTTCTGTAGGAGAATTTTTATAGAAAATTTGCTATACTAGAAAAAGCTCACTGAACGAAGGAGAAATCATGACGTTAGCAGATACGATTTTCAAAGAGAATATTAAAAAGATTATGGAGCAAGGTGTTTTTTCTGAAAATGCTCGTCCGCGCTACAAGGATGGAAATGTGGCCAATTCCAAATATATCACTGGTTCTTTTGCGGAATACGATTTGAGCAAGAGAGAGTTCCCAATCACGACTCTGCGCCCTATTGCTATCAAGTCTGCCATCAAGGAAGTACTCTGGATCTATCAAGATCAGTCTAATAGCTTAGAATTGCTCAATGACAAATACAATGTTCACTATTGGAATGACTGGGAAGTTGGCGATACGGGTACTATCGGGCAGCGCTACGGAGCAGTTGTCAAGAAGCACAATATTATCAATAAAATTCTCCAACAGCTGGAAGCCAATCCTTGGAACCGTCGCAATATCATCTCTCTCTGGGATTATGAAGCTTTTGAAGAAACAGATGGCTTGCTTCCATGCGCTTTTCAGACCATGTTTGATGTTCGGCGTGTAGATGGAGACATTTATCTGGATGCGACTCTTACTCAGCGCTCAAATGATATGTTGGTTGCTCATCACATCAATGCTATGCAGTATGTGGCTCTGCAGATGATGATTGCTAAGCATTTTGGCTGGAAGGTCGGCAAGTTCTTTTACTTTATCAATAACTTGCATATCTATGATAATCAGTTCGACCAGGCGGAAGAGCTCTTGCGCCGCGAACCCAGCGACTGCCAACCTCGACTCCTTTTAAATGTACCTGATGGGACTAGTTTCTTTGATATCAAAGCAGAAGATTTTGAGTTGCTGGACTATGATCCCGTTAAACCTCAGCTGAAGTTCGATTTGGCTATTTAAAGATTTTGATAAGTGTATGCGAAAACTGCCAACCTCAGCAAAAGTTCTGCTTGAATCATACTTTAAACATGCCTTTTTACAGCAAATTTGATAGAATAGAGTTACTAATACAAAGGATAAAAGGATGACAAAGAAGATTATTGCCATTTGGGCTCAGGCAGAGGATGGTCTGATTGGAAAAGACAAGGTCATGCCATGGCATCTCCCGGCAGAATTGCAGCATTTTAAAGCAACAACCACTGGACATGCTATTTTAATGGGGCGTGTGACCTTTGATGGTCTGCAGCGTCGCGTTTTGCCAAATCGAATAAGTCTGATTTTGAGCAAGGATAAGAACTATCAAGTTGACAATGAAAATGTCTTGTTGTTCAGCAATGTGGAAGATGTCTTGGAGTGGTACCACAAGCAGGATAGAAACTTGTATATTATCGGCGGAGCGCAAATTATCAGAGCTTTTGAGCCGTATTTGGAAGAATTGATTCAGACTCAGATTGCTGCTAAACTTGAAGGAGATACCTATTTCCCTGAGACATTTGACTGGGCTCCTTATCAGGAAGTTAGCAGTGAATTTTATGCTAAAGATGAAAAGAACCCTTATGATTTCACTATAAAAAGATACCAAAGGAAGGACTCGTAAGAATGGAACGTAGTATTTTTGGTTTTTTTACGGCCTTTTTATGTGTCATTTGTCTTATTTGTGCCGTTCAAACCTTTCGGAAAAAGCGGTTTGGACTGGCGGCTTTATTTTTGCTGAATGCTTTTACAAACTTGGTAAATTCCATTCATGCTTTTTATATGACACTTTTTTAACATGTGCGAAAGAAAATAAATAGATTTAGAATTTTAGAATTGGAGTAAACAATGCCTACAAGTCGTAATGATGATATGATGGTTTTTTGTTCTTTCTGTGGGAAGAATCAAGATGAGGTGCAGAAGATTATTGCTGGCAACAACGCCTTTATCTGTAATGAATGTGTGGAGCTGGCGCAGGAAATCATCCGTGAAGAATTAGCTGAGGAAGTGCTGGCAGATCTATCTGAGGTACCAAAACCTCAGGAGCTGCTGAATATCTTGAACCACTATGTTATCGGGCAAGACCGAGCTAAGCGTGCCTTAGCAGTAGCGGTCTATAATCACTACAAGCGTATTAACTACCACGACAGCCGCGAAGAAGAAGATGTGGAACTTCAAAAGTCAAATATTTTGATGATTGGCCCGACCGGGTCAGGTAAAACCTTCCTGGCGCAGACTCTTGCTCGCAGTCTCAATGTGCCTTTTGCCATTGCGGACGCAACTGCTCTGACTGAAGCTGGTTATGTCGGAGAAGATGTGGAAAATATCCTGCTCAAGCTTTTGCAGGCGGCTGACTTTAATATTGAACGTGCAGAACGTGGGATTATCTATGTCGATGAGATTGACAAGATTGCTAAGAAAGGCGAAAATGTCTCTATCACCCGTGATGTTTCGGGTGAAGGAGTTCAGCAAGCTCTCCTGAAGATTATCGAAGGAACAGTAGCTAGTGTACCGCCGCAGGGTGGACGCAAGCATCCCCAGCAAGAAATGATTCAGGTTGATACTAAGAACATTCTCTTCATTGTTGGTGGTGCTTTTGACGGTATCGAAGAAATCGTAAAACAGCGTCTGGGTGAGAAAATCATTGGTTTCGGTCAGAACAACCGAGCAATCGACGAAGATAGTTCCTATATGCAGGAAATTATATCAGAAGACGTTCAAAAGTTTGGAATTATTCCTGAGTTGATTGGCCGTTTGCCTGTTTTTGCTGCTCTGGAGCAACTGACAGTTGATGATTTGGTCCGTATTCTGAAAGAGCCTAGAAACGCCCTTATTAAGCAGTATCAGGCACTTCTGTCTTATGATGATGTTACGCTTGAATTTGACGAAGATGCTCTGCAGGAGATTGCCAATAAAGCGATCGAACGTAAAACTGGTGCACGCGGACTTCGCTCTATCATTGAAGAAACTATGATGGATGTCATGTTTGAGGTCCCAAGTCAGGAAAATGTAAAACTTGTCCGCATTACCAAAGAAGCAGTAGATGGAACAGATAAGCCTATTCTAGAAACTGCCTAACGAGGTGCTTATGGAAATCAATACCCACAACGCAGAGATTTTGCTGAGTGCAGCCAATAAATCGCACTACCCTCAAGATGATATTCCAGAGATTGCCTTAGCTGGCCGATCAAACGTTGGAAAGTCCAGCTTCATCAACACACTTCTCAATCGTAAAAATTTAGCGCGAACTTCAGGAAAACCTGGAAAAACTCAGCTGCTAAACTTTTTTAACATTGATGACAAGCTGCGTTTTGTTGATGTGCCAGGTTATGGCTATGCCCGTGTTTCCAAAAAAGAGCGTGAAAAATGGGGGCGGATGATTGAGGAGTATCTGACCAGTCGTGAAAATCTCAGAGCAGTTGTCAGCCTAGTTGATCTTCGGCATGATCCCAGCGCAGATGATGTGCAGATGTATGAATTTCTGAAATATTATGACATTCCGGTTATACTAGTAGCGACCAAAGCTGATAAAATCCCTCGCGGAAAATGGAATAAGCATGAGTCGGCCATTAAGAAAAAACTGGATTTTGACAAAAATGATGATTTCATTCTTTTTTCCTCAGTCACCAAGGATGGCTTAGATGCTGCTTGGGACGCGATTTTATCAAAAATTTAATAATACGAATTAAATCCAACTCGTTTTTGAGTTGGATTTTTTGAAATAAAACGAAAAATGTCATATACTTGTAAATTATCAATAGTGTTTTTTTAATCTTTAGTATGTTACAATGGTATCATTAACATCTTATTCAGGAGAAGTGCTGTGAAAAAGAGAATTTCAAAAAAAGGTAAGAGAATCCTTTCAGCTTTATTCATCATGACAACAACGATTGCTGTTGGTTTCGTCTTGGCAAAGCATATTAATCCTGCTAGTGCCAATAATAGCGACCAGCAGCCTATGAATCAAACAGACTATTTCATCTCACAAATCGGTGAGCCAGCGCGTCAGTTGGGACAGGACAATGATCTTTATGCCTCTGTTATGATTGCACAGGCTATTTTGGAAAGTGGTTCAGGACAGTCTGGTCTGTCTGGTGAGCCTCATTATAACCTTTTCGGTATCAAAGGTCACTATGATGGCCAATCTGCTAATATGGAGACTTGGGAAGATGACGGAGAGGGAAATGCTTATACCATCAACGACAGTTTCCGTTCATATCCTAGCTATGTAGAGTCTCTGCAAGACTATGTTGCGGTTCTCAAGCAGGGGCATTTTGCAGGTGCATGGAAGAGCAATGCGCCAACCTATCAGGATGCAACAGCTGCCCTGACTGGTGTCTATGCGACAGATACTAGCTATAATACTAAATTGAATTATATTATTGAAAAATATGATTTGACTCGCTTTGATTCACCACTCTATGAGTCTGGAGCTGGCTATATCGTTTACAATCCTTATCGTCAGCAATACACTACTCAAGATATCTTGGATGTCGATACTGCCTGGGCGAATAGATTTTAATAAAGACAACAAAAAAGAGGGAGACCTCTTTTTATGTTTAATCGTAGATTTTAGGAGTATTTCATGGGAAAATTTAAAGATTTGCTTGACAAGCAAAAAATTATTATTTTAGACGGAGCCTTAGGTACAGAGTTGGAAAGCCTGGGATATGATGTATCTGGTAAGCTTTGGTCAGCTCAATACCTATTAGACCAGCCTCAGATTATTCAAAATGTGCATGAAAGCTATGTGAGAGCTGGCAGTGACATCATCACTACGTCCAGTTATCAGGCCAGCATTCCAGCATTTATAGAGGCAGGACTAACTCCTGAAAAGGCTTATAATCTTTTAAAAGAGACAGTCTTCTTAGCACAAAAGGCAATCGAAAATGTCTGGACGGGATTATCTCCAGAAGAGCAAAAGCAGCGACCCCGTCTTCTGGTTGCAGGATCGGTAGGGCCTTATGCTGCCTATTTAGCTGATGGTTCCGAGTATACGGGAGACTACCAGCTGAGTGAAGAAGAGTTTCAAGATTTTCACCGTCCACGCATCCAAGCTTTATTGGAAGCTGGGAGTGACTTGTTGGCTATTGAAACGATTCCAAATGGAGCAGAAGCGGCAGCAATCCTCCGACTTTTAGCTGAGGAATTTCCGCAAGCTGAGGCTTATTTGTCCTTTGTCGCCCAGTCGGAGAATGCCATATCAGATGGCACTAAGATTGAGGAATTAGGAAACTTGGCTCAAGAAAGCCCACAAGTCTTGGCAGTTGGTTTTAACTGTACAGCTCCACATTTAATTGCTTCTTTATTAGGTGAGCTTGGAAAAGTGTGCAACAAACCTTTTCTGACTTATCCTAACTCTGGCGAAACTTATAATGGCTTGACCAAGACATGGCATGATGATCCAGAGCAGGAGCTGAGCTTGCTGGAAAATAGTAAACTTTGGCAAAATCAAGGTGTACGGCTTTTTGGTGGTTGTTGTCGAACACGGCCAGAAGATATTGCTCAGTTAGCAAAAGGATTTAAGGGTTGAAAATAGATTTTCAATCCTTTTTTAGAAAATTTAAAAAGGTTCTCGAAAACGCTATCAAAAGAAAGAACTTTGTGATATACTATACATAGTTTAAATTAATAGGAGAATTTTTTATGCCTGAATCAACATTTATTCCTAAAATTGAAGCAGCTTGCCATAAGAAAGAAGCTTTATTTGATACAAGCAAGGCCAAGTACGCTGTTCGTTCCATCTTTGCTGGAGCTTTCCTAACCTTTAGTACTGGGGCTGGAGCCATTGCAGCGGATTTGACGAATAAGATTGTTCCGGGAACCGGGCGCTTTCTCTTTCCATTCATCTTTGCTTGGGGATTGGCTTACATTGTCTTTCTAAATCCAGAGTTGGTGACTTCCAACATGATGTTTCTGACTGCTGGTACCTTTTTGAAGAAGATTGACTGGAAAAAAGCTTTGGTGATTTTGCTTTATTGTACCTTTTTCAATCTGATTGGCGCCTTGATTGCCGGCTGGCTCTTTGCTAACTCAGCTGCTTATGCGGGACTTAGCAAAGATAGTTTCATTTCTGGTGTTGTGCAGATGAAGCTTGCTCGATCTAATGAGCTGATTTTGCTCGAGGGAGTCTTAGCCAATATCTTTGTTAATATTGCTATTCTTTCTTTCGTTCTGGTCAAGGATAGTACAGCTAAGCTCTTCTTAGTTATATCAGCCATTTATATGTTTGTATTCCTGACTAACGAACACTTGGCAGCCAACTTTGCTTCCTTTGCTATCGTGAAATTCAGCTCAGCAGCAGCGGAAGTGCAAAATTTTGGTATTGGAAATATCCTACGCCACTGGGGCGTAACCTTTATCGGTAACCTCATCGGTGGTGGCCTACTCATAGGTTTGCCGTACGCTTGGTTTAATAAGGAAGAAAATAATTATGTGGACTGACAAAAAAAGGATTTTCGAATCCTTTTTTTGATGTCTCCTTAAATAAATACAACCTTATGGACAAATTTGATAACCCATTGTTATTTGTTTGTGATAAGCTACTTTACAATCATCAATCTCTTTACAGAGCAGTTTGTTGGAAGTTAATCAAATAGCTAGAGGAATGAGATGAAATTCCTCTAGTTTTTTATTTGAAATTGGTATAACTTCCTAAACACGAACTATAAAATTATAATAAAACTAAAAGTTCGTATTTATCTTCAAAATTGATTTACAAAACAATCAAAGTAATCTATAATAGGGTGTAGGTTAATATGTTATAAAAGGAGATTTATGCAAAGAGTATAAAAATTTAGGGGATAGATTTCATATCCGTTACTACATAGAAATAAGTATTTATTTTGTATTAGATAATGATGTTTATACTGATAATGTTAGTATGATTGCATGGACGCATTTTGTAGAATAGTAGATAACCAAGGGAGATGTTTACATATCACAAAAGTACAGCCAAGGATTCAAGGAACCCCTTGTTCGTTTACATGATTCATGTAAGCTAGTCTCGGAATTAGTCAAAGAGTATGGCATCTCTAATCAGACGATTTATAAATGGATAAAACCCTGTGAAAAACCTGCTGGTCAGGATTCTATCAGTCTTTCCCTGCACCAAGTTCAAGAAATGCTTAAGGAAATGACCAAGATGAAAGAGGAGATAATGGAATAAAATCACAAGGATAAACCATGGTTTTTCAAACAATAGGATGATGGGTAAGGAAAAGGAGAAGGTTATGAAGAAATTTTTAAAAATATTCATTATAATTTTAGGAGGTTTAGTAATTATGACAAATTTGTTCGGTTGTGATAAAAATAGCCGAGCTCATGTGGAAAGTCAGTTTGTGGATTTAGAAAAGATTTATTCTACTGCAAATGTTTCGGACTTGTTTAAATTTTATCCAAAAGGATTTGAAATTATTTATACAGTTTCAAATTTTGACGAGACTGGGAAAGATGTTCAATATTCTATAAATGTTTCAGGGAATCCTATTGATAAATCCATTAAAGGATTTATTGAAAAAAAGACTGGAAGGTTTTTTGAAGATGATACAACTAGTGAGATTGAGTACAAACACAATATTCAATATTCTGCTCAAGGGTGGGAGAGTTTAGATTCAGATTATGTTATGGAGGAAGAAGCGAAAAACATCACTTTTCTCTTTCAATCCAATGTTTTTTCTGAAAAAATATTGGCCGGCTATAAATTAATTAATAGTCGATATGACCCTGACATTCCTGCCTATCATTTGGCATATTATTTGGATGAGGAATTAGCAAAAAAGAATCACTTGGATTCATCTTGGAGAAATCAAAATGAAAATTTTGTTCTTTCGTTTACCAGAAATATCAGTGATGATAGAAAATATGTTCAAGTTAATATGTCCACTTCGCGTTCCCTAAAATCAGAAACTATAATAAATGAATATAGAGAGGTGAATGATAATGAGTAGTGAATTGACAGCGTATGTGTTGCGCTTAACTTACCCAGTGGAAAATGCTTAAGTTTGTTAAATTAATTTGGTATATTATACAAACAAAAGAAGATGTTATGAATAAGAACACTGTTCAGTATCCAGATGGAAACAAAGTTAAATACACAAGAGGGGAAATGCGGTATAAAAGGAGATAAAGAATTGAGTTTAGGAGGAGCTGGGGGAAGTGGGAAAAAGAATTAAGTTTTCGCCGCTAAAAGCTAGAATTTTGATGATGATCGGTCCAATGTTTGGCGCTATCTTCTTTGGTTTATATTCGTGTAGTGCTATTTATCATACATTAAAAGTAGGATTATCATTTTGGCTAGATTTGATTCGTGAAAATTTTATGTTGATTCTTTTCTTTATTTGGATCCATATGAGTTTAGTTGAGTCTATCTATAGAATGATAAAAAATAATCTTTTGTTAAACAGTAATATTCAGGAATTGAGAGATTGTTACCCTGAGCTTGAGGAGGACTGGCAAAATCTTAATGATGCGGACTACTTTGACAAAGATTTGCAAGTTTTGGTTTATGGCGATCATCTCATTTGTTACAGGACATTTGATATTGCCTACCTGCCAGAATGTTCTAAGATAGGTGCATTTATGAAGGCGTCTGTTTTTCGTCTTTCCCGTTTTCGTGAGGTAAGACGAGTTCATTTTTCTGCATGGTACCTTGATGGCAGTGAATCTGGACTCCGGACAGATGAGTTGCGAAAGTTTATTGGAATGAATCAGAAAGCTCGTAAAGATGCCTTATTTGATTATTTAAGAGAGAACTTTGATTATATTGAACTCGAAACTTTCGACTAAGGGAAAGAAGTAGATATTAGTCAAGTAAGAAATTTGCAGAAAATAATGACTAAATTTAAAAAAGATTGTATAAAAAGCTTGCAATCTTTTTTTTCTTTTGCTATAATTATCAATGGTTTGAAAAAACTGCCTAAGACAGTAGGGGAGCTCGACTCATAAAGATCCTACCGAGGACAAAACGTATCATGTAAAAAGAAGCGTATTGTACTTTCGTGTCTAGGTTTGGGCGCGTTTTTCTTTTGGAAAATTCCCCAAGCAAAATAATTACGGAGGTGAAACACTAAATGAGTGAAGCTATTATTGCCAAAAAAGCGGAACTGGTTGACGTAGTTGCTGAAAAAATGAAAGCCGCTGCATCTATCGTCGTTGTGGACGCTCGTGGTTTAACTGTTGAGCAAGATACCGTTCTTCGTCGTGAGCTTCGTGGAAGCGAAGTTGAGTACAAAGTTATCAAAAACTCAATCTTGCGTCGTGCAGCTGAAAAAGCTGGACTTGAAGACCTGGCATCTGTTTTTGTTGGACCATCTGCAGTAGCATTTTCTAACGAAGATGTTGTTGCTCCAGCGAAAATCTTGAACGACTTTGCTAAGAACGCTGACGCACTTGAAATCAAAGGTGGTGCAATTGAAGGCGCTGTCGCATCAAAAGAAGAGATTCTTGCACTTGCAACTCTTCCAAACCGCGAAGGACTTCTTTCTATGCTCCTTTCTGTACTTCAAGCGCCAGTTCGCAACGTTGCACTTGCTGTCAAAGCAGTTGCAGAAAACAAAGAAGACGCAGCTTAATCTTAAGCTACGCAGCGTAGCCTAGCTACGAAAAAAATATTATAAATTTAAAAATTATTTGGAGGAAATAACAATGGCATTGAACATTGAAAACATTATTGCTGAAATTAAAGAAGCTTCAATCCTTGAATTGAACGACCTTGTAAAAGCTATCGAAGAAGAATTTGGTGTAACTGCAGCTGCTCCTGTAGCTGTAGCTACTGCTGGTGCTGGTGAAGCTGCCGCTGCTAAAGATTCATTCGATATCGAATTGACTGCTGCTGGCGACAAGAAAGTCGGCGTTATCAAAGTTGTACGTGAAATCACTGGTCTTGGCCTTAAAGAAGCTAAAGAACTTGTTGATGGTGCACCAAACGTTATCAAAGAAGGCGTTGCTGCAGCAGAAGCTGAAGAACTTAAAGCTAAATTGGAAGAAGCTGGAGCTTCAGTTACTCTTAAATAATAGAGTTTCCTATCATAGAAATCAACCAAGTCGAAAGACTTGGTTTTTTTGTATCCAAAAATCATTTTTACGTTAAAACGCTAACAAAATATAGGATTGTATGATATAATTTAGACAGATTATTGCGATTTAGGAGATATTATGAATAAGATAAAAGTTATATGAGATTGTTGATTAGGAGATTTTTGTTAGGGGGATTCAGATGAATGAATGCAATGGCTTACTGTTGCTCATTCTCTGGTTAAAGGATTTGTTATTCTTTTTAGAATAATTTGAAAGGGATTTTATGAAAAAGTTTTTTGGGGAGAAGCAAACTCGGTTTGCTTTTAGGAAATTAGCTGTCGGACTTGTTTCGGCTGCTATTTCTAGTTTGTTTTTTGTGTCTATCGTTGGGGTTGACTCTGTTCAAGCGCAGGAAAAGTTGAATGTACACTATAAATACGTGACAGATACTGAAATAACTCTGCAAGAAAAGGAGTTGATTGTAAGTGGATTTCCTAAAATGTCAGAAGGCAATGAGGAGACTTACTATCTTGTCTACAGGTTAAACTCAAATGCTGGAGCAAAAACCTTACCTAATACAGGCGACAGTAACAATTCCAATACTATGATGACGGCTGGTCTGTTAACGACGATAGGATTGGTTGTTTTTCTTGTGTCAAAAAGAAAGGTTCAAAGCAAGTTCCTCTTGACTGTTTTGGTGAGTGCTGGTGTCGGAGGAGGCTTGATACTATCTGTCGATGCGCTGGAAAATGGGATCTTGCTACAGTATAATGCCGAATATCAAGTGTCGGCTGGGGAAAGTCTGCCTTCACCAGGTGAAATCTCAGGCTATACCTATGTTGGCTACATAAAAGATGAATCAATTAAAAAATTATTAGACAATAAGATTCTTGATAATCAGCAGAATGCTAATGAGGATAAAGAAGTTTTAAACCAAAATAAGAATCTAGATTATTCAGTTTCTTTTGATAAGAATGGGCTGAAAAATCAAACTCTTGGCGTTAATACAATTGAGCCCCAAGATGAAGTCTTGTCTGGCCGAGTAGTTAAGCCTGAACTATTATACAAAGAAGAGACCATTGAAACTGAGATAGCCTTTGGAGAACAAATACAAGAAGATCCGGATTTACCTGAAGGTACTGTAAGAGTAAAACAAGAAGGTAAACTAGGCCGTAAAATCGAAGTCGTTCGAATTTTTACTGTAGATAATGCGGAAGTTTCTAGAGAGGTTCTTTCGACTAAAATAGAGGAAGCAACTCCTAAAATAGTGGAAAAAGGGACTAAAAAGCTTGAAGCGACTAGCGAAAAATCAGTAGCTTCTAACTTAGTGGAACCCGAGCAAGCCGCTCCCTTACCAGAGTACACAGGAGTCCAATCTGGAGCCATCGTTGAGCCTGAACAAATTGAACCGGAGATTGGAGGTGTCCAATCTGGGGCAATCGTTGAACCCGAACAAGTCGCACCGTTGCCTGAATATACAGGCGTTCAATCAGGTGCGGTAGTTGAGCCCGAACAAGCGACTCCATTACCAGAATATACAGGAACTCAATCCGGCGCAATAGTAGAACCCACGCAAGTTACTCCATTGCCAGAGTATACAGGTGTTCAATCAGGTGCGATAGTAGAACCTGTGCAAATGACTCCCTTACCAGAATACACAGGAGCTCAAGCTGGTGCAATTGTAGAACCCGAGCAAGTTACTCCATTGCCGGAGTACACAGGAGTCCAAGCAGGAGCAATCGTAGAACCTGAACAAGTGTCTTCGTTACCTGAATATACAGGAACTCAAGCTGGAGCGATCGTTGAGCCTGAGCAGGTAGAACCTCCGCAAGAGTATACTGGAAACATCGAACCAGCAGCGCCAGAAGCGGAAAATCCTGCTGAAAAAGCTCAAGAGCCGAAAGAGCCGAAGCAAGAACCAGAAAAGAATATCGAGCTAAGAAATGTATCTGATGTAGAGCTGTATAGTCTAACTGATGGAAAATACAAACAGCACGTTTCTCTGGAGGCTATTCCAAGCAATCAAGAGAATTATTTCGTGAAAGTAAAATCTTCTAAATTTAAAGATGTTTTCTTGCCGATTTCGTCAATAGTAAATAGCACGAAAGATGGTCAGCCAGTTTATAAAATTACTGCAAGTACTGAAAAATTAAAACAGGATATCAACAATAAGTACGAGGACAATTTTACTTTCTATCTAGCTAAAAAGGCTGAGAGAGAAGTCACAAACTTTACTTCCTTTAGTAATTTGGTTCAAGCTATAAATAATGATCTTGGAGGAACTTATTATTTAAGTGCTAGTCTGAATGCCAATGAGGTCGAACTAGAAAATGGCGCTAGCAGTTATATAAAGGGCAGATTTACAGGTAAGCTCTTTGGCAGCAAAGACGGAAAAAATTATGCTATTTATAATTTGAAGAAGCCTTTATTTGACACTTTGAGTGGAGCTACTGTAGAAAATCTGGCTCTTAAAGATGTAAATATCTCAGGGAAATCTGACATTGGGGCCCTTGCAAATGAAGCGAATAATGCAACAAGGATTAACAATGTCCATGTAGACGGTGTTCTGGCTGGTGAACGTGGCATTGGTGGCTTGGTTTGGAAGGCTGATAATTCTAAGATTACGAATAGTGGTTTCAAGGGAAGAATTATCAACTCCTATGAAACGAGGGCACCATACAATATTGGAGGATTAGTAGGTCAACTGACTGGCATCAATGCAGTAGTTGATAAGTCAAAAGCTACGATTACCATCTCGTCAAATGCGGATAGCACAAACCAAACTGTCGGCGGTCTTGCAGGTCTTGTCGAGAAAGATGCGCTTATCAGCAATAGTTACGCCGAGGGTGACATTAATAATGTGAAGCGCTTTGGAAGTGTTGCTGGTGTGGCTGGCTACTTGTGGGATAGAGACTCTAGTGAAGAGAGACATGCTGGAAGATTGCATAATGTTCTTAGCGATGTCAATGTTATGAATGGGAATGCGATTAGTGGTTATCACTATCGAGGAATGAGGATAACTGACTCATATAGCAACAAGGACAACAGAGTCTACAAAGTGACTCTTGAAAAGGATGAGGTTGTCACCAAGGAATCTCTCGAAGAGAGAGGTACAATCCTTGATGCTTCTCAAATCGCAAGTAAGAAATCTGAAATTAACTCTCTTTCTGTACCGAAAGTCGAAACCTTGCTGACTAGCACTAATAAAGAAAGCGATTTTTCTAAGGTTGAAGGCTATCAAGCCAGTCGAGCTTTAGCATATAAGAATATAGAAAAACTACTGCCGTTTTATAATAAGGCAACCATTGTCAAATACGGTAATCTGGTAAAAGAAGATAGCGCTTTGCATGAAAAAGAAGTCTTATCTGCAGTCATGATGAAAGATAATGAAGTGATTACAGATATTGCTTCACATAAAGAGGCGGCTAATAAGCTCTTGCTTCACTATAAGGATCATTCATCTGAAAAGCTAGATCTCATCTACCAATCTGACTTTAGTAAGTTAGCAGAATATCGCGTGGGCGATACAGGTCTCATCTATACGCCAAATCAATTCTTACAAAATCATAGTTCAATCGTCAATGAAGTTTTGCCTGATTTGAGAGCAGTCGATTATCAGTTAGAGTCTATCAGAAACACCCTAGGTATTTCTTCAGGTGTTTCACTGACGGAATTATACTTAGAAGAGCAGTTTGCTAAAACCAAGGAAAATCTAGCAAATACACTGGAAAAACTTTTGTCAGCTGATGCAGTCATTGCCAGCGAAAATCAAACGATTAATGGTTACGTCGTTGATAAAATCAAACGCAACAAGGAAGCCTTGCTTCTAGGTCTGACTTATTTAGAACGCTGGTACAACTTTAACTATGGTGACGTTAATATCAAAGACTTAGTCATGTACCACATGGATTTCTTTGGTAAGGACAACGTATCACCGCTAGACACGATCATTGAATTAGGTAAATCTGGCTTTAACAATCTTCTGGCCAAGAACAACGTAGATGCTTATAGCATCAGCCTAGCAAACAATAATGGAACAAAAGATTTGTTCAGCACGCTAGCCAATTACCGAGAGGTATTTTTACCAAACAAAACAAATAATCAATGGTTCAAAGAGCAAACCAAGGCTTATATCGTTGAAGAAAAATCAGCTATTGATGAGGTGAGGGTCAAACAAGAGCAGGCTGGTAGCAAGTATTCTATCGGGGTATATGATCGAATTACCAGCGACACTTGGAAATACCGAAATATGATCCTACCTTTGCTGACAATGCCTGAAAGATCTGTCTTTGTCATCTCGACTATATCCAGTCTTGGTTTTGGTGCCTATGACAGATATAGAAATAATGAGCACAGAACAGGAGCAGAACTCAATAAGTTTGTTGAGGATAATGCTCAGGAAACCGCAAAACGCCAACGCGATCATTATGATTATTGGTATAGAATATTAGACGAGCAGAGCCGTGAAAAGCTCTATCGAAACATCTTGCTCTATGATGCCTATAAGTTTGGTGATGATGCTACTGTCGGCAAGGCTACAGCGGAGGCACAATTTGACAGTTCTAATCCAGCTATGAAGTATTTCTTCGGACCTGTTGGAAACAAGGTTGTACACAATAAGCATGGTGCCTATGCTACTGGTGATAGTGTTTACTACATGGGCTATCGTATGCTGGACAAGGACGGAGCCATTACCTATACCCATGAAATGACGCATGATTCTGATAATGAAATCTATTTAGGCGGATATGGAAGAAGAAGCGGACTTGGTCCAGAATTCTTCGCCAAGGGCTTGTTGCAAGCACCAGATCATCCAGATGATGCGACAATCACGGTCAACTCAATTCTCAAATATGACAAGAATGATGCATCTGAAAAATCTCGTTTGCAAGTCCTGGATCCAACTCAACAATTCCAAAATGCGGATGATTTGAAAAACTATGTTCATAACATGTTTGATGTCATTTATATGTTGGAGTACCTAGAAGGAATGTCAATCGTGAACCGTCTGTCTGATGTGCAAAAAGTGAATGCGCTGAGAAAAGTCGAGAATAAATATGTTCGAGATGCTGATGGAAATGATGTTTACGCAACGAATGTGATAAAAAATATTACAATTGCGGATGCGCAAAAATTAAATTCATTTGACAGTCTCATTGAAAATGATATTCTTTCAGCGCGTGAGTACAAAAATGGTGATGTAGAAAGAAATGGCTACCATACGATTAAACTCTTCTCTCCGATTTATTCGGCTTTAAGCAGTGAAAAAGGAACGCCTGGAGATCTTATGGGACGGCGTATGGCTTATGAGCTTCTGGCAGCCAAGGGCTTCAAAGATGGTATGGTCCCTTATATCTCTAATCAGTATGAAGATGATGCTAAGCAAAACGGGAAAACGATCAGTATCTATGGTAAGACCAGAGGTCTGGTAACAGATGACTTGGTTTTACGCAAGGTCTTCAACGGTCAATTTAATAGTTGGACTGAGTTTAAGAAGGCTATGTATGAAGAACGTAAAAACAAGTTCGACAGTCTGAACAAGGTCACATTTGATGATACAAGACAACCATGGACAAGTTTTGCTACTAAGACTATAAGTACTGTTGAAGAGTTGCAAAGCTTGATGGATGAAGCAGTTCTCAAAGATGCAAACGATAATTGGTATTCTTGGAGTGGCTATAAACCAGAACATGACAGTGCTGTACACAAGCTTAAAAAAGCAGTCTTCAAAGCTTACCTTGATCAAACCAATGATTTCAGAAAATCAATCTTTGAAAACCAGAAGTGATTGGTTTGAGTTTATCAAATGGACTGCAAAGTTGCAAGTCTGAAATGTTAGGGCAGAGCTTGAATTACTCTTAAATTCAGACCTTCTTGCAGATAAGAAATGACGAACCTAGTGAAAACTAGGTTTGTTTTTCTATATAAGTCATGCAATTAAAACAGTTGCTAGTCTGCTTTCAGGAAGTTTGCTGCTGACAGTCATTTATGAGGCTGATGATAAGCAGAAAAAAGTCTGAAATGACCTTTACCCTACTTCATATTTTTGTTATAATATTTGTATTAAAGCGTGCATTTGCGCGCTCTTTTCTGTGTTTAGAAAGCACATGGGTGCTTTAGAGTGAGTTATTTTTGAATAGATGGTGAAGGAGGAGTTATGTTATACATTTGGTCTTATTTGAAGAGATATCCTAAGTGGCTGGTCTTGGACTTTGTTGCGGCAATCTTTTTTGTGATTGTCAATCTAGGGTTGCCAACGGTGCTGGCTCGGATGATTGATGAGGGAATCAATCCTAAGCAGACAGACCGGCTCTTTTTCTGGGCTTGGGTCATGTTTGGCGTTATTATCTTAGGAGTGCTGGGGCGAATCGTTCTGGCTTATGCGGCTGGGAAGCTGACGACGACCATGGTACAGGATATGCGCAATGATCTCTATGCCAAGCTGCAAGAGTATTCTCATCATGAGTATGAGCAGATTGGAGTGTCTTCTTTGGTCACGCGCTTGACTTCGGATGCTTTTGTACTCATGCAGTTTGCGGAGCAAACCCTTAAAATGGGTGTCATTACTCCCATGATGATGCTGTCCAGTATTCTCATGATTTTTCTGACCAGTCCGTCTCTGGCATGGATTGTAGCTGTTTCAGTGCCTTTCTTGGCAGTCGTGGTCATCTATGTAGCGGTTAAAACCAAGCCCCTGTCTGAAAAGCAGCAGAAGACCCTTGATAAGATTAATCAGTATGTGAGAGAAAATCTGACCGGTCTGCGTGTTATACGAGCTATTGCAAGAGAGGAGTTTCAAGAGAAGCGTTTTGCTGATGAAAATGAGGTCTATGCGCAAAACTCCAATAAGCTCTTTAAGCTGACTGGTCTGACAGAGCCACTCTTTGTGCAGATTATTATTGCGATGATTGTGGCCATTGTCTGGTTTGCCCTAGATCCTTTGCGGGACGGCAGTCTTGAAATCGGAAATCTCGTTGCCTTTATCGAATACAGCTTTCACGCCCTGCTGTCCTTCCTCTTCTTGGCCAATCTCTTTACTATGTATCCACGGACGGCGGTATCGAGCCAGCGGCTCAAGGAAGTCATGGACATGCCCATTTCCATCAATCCTAATGAAGATGGTGTAACAGAGACAGATACGCAGGGGTATCTGGAGTTCGACAATGTAACCTTTGCTTATCCCGGTGAGACAGAGAGTCCTGTACTGCATAATATTTCCTTCAAGGCTAAGCCGGGTGAGACTATTGCCTTTATCGGTTCAACTGGTTCGGGTAAGTCTACACTGGTGCAGCTGATTCCGCGCTTTTATGATGTAACAATAGGTAAGATTTTAGTGGATGGTGTGGACGTCCGTGAATACAATCTGAAGGCACTGCGTCAGAAGATTGGCTTTATCCCACAGAAGGCTCTGCTATTTACCGGAACCATCGCAGAAAACCTACGCTATGGAAAGGAAGAGGCCAGTCAGGAAGAGCTGAGTCAGGCAGCTGAGGTGGCTCAAGCCAAGGACTTTATCGAGAGTCGGGAAGAGCGTTTTGAGACTCATCTGGCCGAGGGAGGCAGCAATCTATCCGGAGGGCAGAAGCAGCGGCTCTCTATCGCCCGCGCGGTGGTCAAAAAGCCGGAAATTTATATCTTCGACGACTCTTTTTCTGCTCTGGATTATAAGACGGATGCGGTGCTGCGTCGTCGTCTCAAAGAAGTGACAGGTCAGGCAACGGTGCTGATTGTGGCCCAACGGGTGGGAACCATCATGGACGCTGACCAGATTATCGTTCTGGATCAAGGCGAAATCGTTGGACGCGGGAAGCACGAAGAGCTGATGGAAACCAATGATATCTATCGTGAAATTGCGGATTCGCAGCTGAAAAATCAAGCTTTGACAGAGGAATAGAAAGGAGACTGACATGAAAAACACATCAAGTTTTGCTCGTCTATGGAGCTACCTAAAAGTTTATAAATTTGCAGTCGCCTTTGCCATCTTCCTCAAAATCCTCAGCGTCGTTATGAGCGTCGTCGAGCCCTTTGTCTTAGGTCTTGCCATTACTGAACTGACAAATAATTTGCTGGATATGGCTAAAGGTGTGGCTGGTGCCCAGATTAATGTGTCCTATGTCGGCTGGGTCATGGTCTTGTATTTTGTGCGGGCGATTTTTTATGAAATCGGTTCTTACTATTCTAATTACTTTATGACTAATGCAGTGCAGGCTACCATTCGTGACTTGCGCGATGAACTTAGTCATAAGATTAATCGCATCCCCGTTTCTTACTTTGACAAACATCAGTTTGGTGATTTGCTGGGGCGTTTTACCAGCGATGTCGAAGCTGTTTCAAACGCCTTGCAGCAGTCCTTTCTGCAGGTTATCAATGCAGTCTTTACTCTGATCTTGGTTATCGTCATGGTATTGGTGCTCAATCTGCAGTTGGGTATCATTGTGGTAGTTTCGATTCCGATTACCTACCTCAGTGCTCGCTTTATCGTGAAGAAATCCCAGCCTTACTTTAAACAGCAGGCAGATGCACTGGGGGCTATGAATGGCTTTGTTCAGGAAAATCTGACAGGATTTAATATTTTGAAGCTATATGTCAGAGAAGAAAGTTCGCAGGAGGATTTTCGACAAATTACGCAAAAACTGCAGAAAGTAGGTTTTAAAGCTAGCTTTATCTCTGGTTTAATGATGCCTGTTTTGAATGTTATTTCAGATCTGACCTACCTCTTGTTGGCCCTGCTGGGCGGCCTTCAGGTTATTGCTGGGCGCTTGACAGTCGGGAATATGCAGGCTTTTGTTCAGTATGTCTGGCAGATTAACCAACCCATTCAAAACCTGACTCAGCTGGCTGGTCAGCTGCAGAGTGCCAAGTCTTCTTTGGACCGGATTTTCCAAGTGCTGGACGAAGCAGACGAAGTCAATGATGAGACAGAAAAGCTGGATCAAGATCTGACAGGTCAGGTTAGCTTCAAGGATGTGGACTTCCAGTATGTGGGAGCCAAACCGCTCATTCGGAATTTCAATCTGGAAGTCAAACCAGGTGAAATGGTGGCTATTGTTGGTCCGACTGGTGCTGGTAAGACCACGCTGATTAATCTTCTTATGCGTTTCTACGATGTGACCAAAGGCGCGATTACGGTGGATGGCCATGATATACGACATCTGTCCCGTCAGGACTACCGTAAACAGTTCGGTATGGTGCTGCAGGATGCTTGGCTTTATGAGGGGACTATCAAGGAAAATCTTCGTTTTGGCAATCTGCAAGCCACTGATGAAGAAATTGTAGAGGCAGCCAAGGCGGCTAATGTGGATCATTTTATCCGGACTTTGCCAGGTGGCTACAATATGGAAATGAATCAAGAATCCAGCAATATCTCGCTGGGGCAGAAGCAGTTGCTTACGATTGCGAGGGCTCTTTTGGCCAATCCTAAGATTCTGATTTTGGATGAAGCGACCTCATCTGTCGATACACGGCTGGAGCTCTTGATTCAGAAAGCTATGAAGACTCTCATGCAGGGGCGGACCAGTTTTGTCATTGCTCACCGACTGTCGACCATTCAAGAAGCGGATAAGATTTTGGTGCTCAAGGATGGTCAGATTATCGAGCAAGGCAATCACGAGAGTCTCTTGGCTGATAAAGGATTTTATTATGACCTTTATCAGAGTCAATTTTCTAAAAAAGCGGAAGAAGTTTAAAAGGTTTGCTAAATCATTTGATAACTGCTAGAATATAAGCAAAGTGAGGTAGCAATGTCTTTAACGAGTCAAATTATTACAGCAGAATTTCCTGATTTAGATAAGGTAGAAGCTCTTAATCGAGAAGCCTTTCCAGAAGAAGAGAGAGTTCCTATTAATGAATTTCTCCGCTATACCAATGATGAACGGTCTCATTTCTTTGCCTTCTATAATGAGGAAGAATTTGTTGGTTTTGCTTTTGCAGTTTATAACGAAAAAATGTTCTATGTCAGCTTCTTTGCGATTATGCCGCACCTTCGCAGCCATGGCTATGGGGGAGAAATCATTCATAAACTGACAGAGTTTTATCAAAAGACCATGGTTCTAGAGGTAGAACGTGTCGATGAAGAATGTGATAATTTAGAGCAACGTCAAGCACGTATGGACTTCTATAAGCGTAATGGCTTTCGAACGACCAATGCCTTTCTGGAATATGAAGGATTAAGCTTTGAAATCTTGTATTTGGGACATCATTTTGATGAGGAGGCTTATCGAGATATTTTCCATATGCTGCAAGAGAAGAACTTCTTTGAATTCGAAATTAAGTACAGAAGATTTAGCGATGTGTAAAGTTTGCTAAATGATTTATAGCCATTTTTAAAAGGTTGAGATAGGATGTCTCAACCTTTTTACTATGAAAAATCTCTTTTATTTTGTTTTGGATCAGGATGTACAATATTGTATTTTTCTCGCATTAAGAAACAGTAGAGCATGTCTGTTTTAAGAAAGTAAACCATCAAAAAAAGATAGAGATAGGTCGGTAAAGTATACGATTTAAAACAAATTTATTTGTATTACTTTAAAATAAGCCTTAAATCTGTGGATAAGTCAGGAATTTGCTAAAAATCTTCAAAAATATTTCGATTTATTTCGTTTTTTAAACTAACTTACCGTGAAAAGTTAAAAGTGTTGCGGAGCGGGCTATTTACGTATATAATGATAAAGCATGAAAAATTAAAAAGGAGATTCTCGTGATTAAAAAAGGTGCTTTGACAGGTTTGCTCCTGTTTGGAATGTTTTTCGGTGCTGGAAACTTGATCTTCCCGCCTTCACTTGGAACATTATCTGGTCAGCATTTTTGGCCAGCTATTGCAGGATTTGTCTTGTCTGGGGTTGGACTTGCTGTTCTGACTTTGATTATCGGAACGCTCAATCCCAAGGGCTATATTCACGAGATTTCTCAGAAGATTGCGCCTTGGTTTGCTATTGTCTATCTTGTAACCTTGTATTTGTCAATTGGGCCTTTCTTTGCTATTCCGCGGACAGCGACGGTGGCCTATGAAGTTGGTATTGCTCCTATGCTGTCTAAAAATATGACTGGTATCGGATTGATTGTTTTCACGACACTTTACTTTGCGGCTGCTTACCTGATTTCTTTGAATCCATCTAAGATTTTGGATCGGATTGGGCGTATTCTGACGCCTGTCTTTGCAGTTTTGATTATTATCTTAGTGATTCTAGGAGCTTTGAAATACGGCTCAAATGCACCTCAGCAGGCTTCGCAAGCTTATTCTGCGTCAGCTTTTGGGCAAGGGTTCTTGGAAGGTTATAACACTTTGGATGCCTTGGCTTCAGTGGCCTTTAGCGTAATCGCAGTAACGACTCTAAATCAGCTAGGTTTCAAGAATAAAAAAGAATATGTTTCAACCATCTGGGTTGTTGGTTTGATGGTGGCGTTAGGCTTTAGCGCCATGTATATCGGTTTGGCTTTTCTAGGCAATCATTTCCTAGTTCCAGCTGAGATTATTGCCAAAGGCAATCCTGGTGTTTATGTCCTGTCGCAGGCGACACAGGCTATCTTTGGACCTACAGCACAGATTTTCCTTGCAGCTATGGTTACTGTGACTTGTTTTACAACAACAGCAGGACTTATTGTATCGACTGGGGAATTCTTTCATAAAACTTTCCCTAAGGTATCTTATAAAGTGTACGCAACTGTCTTTACTTTGATTGGGTTTGCGATTGCTAATCTTGGCCTCAATGCCATCATTCAATATTCTGTTCCAGTCTTGCAAATTCTCTATCCAATTACCATTGTTATCGTTCTGATTGTCATTGTCAATAAATTCTTACCACTGTCCAAAATCGGTATGCAAATGACGGTGGCAGCAGTGACTCTGATTTCCTTTGCGGGTATTCTCGGACAGCAGTTCCATATCACTAGGATAAGTGGTATTATAAATTCTCTTCCATTTGCTCAGGCTTCATTGCCTTGGTTGGTGCCAGCTCTAGTTGGAATCCTACTTTCTCTCTTTTTGCCAAACAAGCAGAAGAGTGAGCGTTTTGAGATGGAGAGCTAATAGATAACATCCGCCACAATGTGGTGGATTTTTTTGACTCATTGTCAATTATAGTAGGGAATTTATGGCGAAGGAATTCAAGCTGTTTTTTTTATGAGCAATAGGACAATATAATCCTTTTATAAGATAGATTTAAGAAAAATTTTAACTTTTTCTTAACCATTTTTAATCTTAGGAGATTATACTAAAGTCATAAAAAAACAAACCTAAAGGAGAATCTTATGAAATTCAATTCAAATCAAAAATATACCCGCTGGTCAATTCGTCGTTTAAGCGTGGGTGTGGCTTCCGTTGTTGTTGCCAGTGGTTTCTTTTTGCTAGTTGGTCAACCAAATACCGTACATGCAGACGATCTCACCTCAACTCCTACTAAAGTTCTTCAAGAAGATTCGTCATTATTAGAAAAGAATGAGTTGCCAGAGACAGTTTTAAAAGAAGAAATGGATTCGGCTCTACCTGTAAATCAGTCAGCTACTAAGGAAGAGGTTGATGAAACTATTTCTCTAGATAAGTCTAGCCTAGCTCCTAACGAAGAAATGGTAGAACCAAAAGAAGAACAGACTATGGCAGAAGTTAGCAATCAAAAAAAAAGAAGCTAAACCGGAGGCAACTCTTGTTGAAGTTTCAAACCAAGATCGTGAAGCGGCTACTTCTCAATCGGTAACTACTCCAGATGAAGTTAGAAAAGGAGTTGAAGAAAATACTAAGGACTCAGTAGACGTTCCGGCCAGCTACTTAGAAAAAGCGAACGTTCCTGGTCCATTCTTGGCAGGTGTTAATCAAGTTATTCCGTATGAAGCTTTCGGTGGAGATGGTATGTTGACGCGCCTCTTGCTCAAATCTTCTGACAAGGCTCCTTGGTCAGACAATGGTTCAGCTAACAATCCAGCCCTCTTGCCACTTGAAGGCTTGGCGAAAGGTCAATACTTCTACGAAGTGGATTTGAACGGCAATACTACAGGTAAAGACGGACAAGCCCTTCTTGACCAACTTCGCATTAATGGCACTCATGATTACCAAGCGACTGTCAAAGTTTATGGTGCCAAAGATGGTAAACCAGATTCGACTAATCTTGTAGCAACAAAAAATGTAACTGTTAGTTTAAATGGCCTTGTTTCAAAAGAATCAGTCAAAGACTCAGTCACCAAAAATATTAAAGACCATATTGATGTTCCAGCTAGCTATTTAGAAAAAGCGAACGTTTCTGGTCCATTCTTGGCAGGTGTTAATCAAGTTATTCCGTATGAAGCTTTCGGTGGAGATGGTATGTTGACTCGCCTCTTGTTAAAAGCCTCAGACAAAGCCCCATGGTCAGATAATGGTTCGGCTAAAAATCCT
This sequence comes from Streptococcus sanguinis, assembly GCF_020729725.1. GTDB lineage: Bacteria > Bacillota > Bacilli > Lactobacillales > Streptococcaceae > Streptococcus > Streptococcus sanguinis_V. The sequence continues at coordinate 237,294 of NZ_JAJEPA010000005.1, forward strand.
GCTCTATTGCCGCTTGAAGGCTTGGCAAAAGGTCAATACTTCTACGAAGTGGATTTGAACGGCAATACTACAGGTAAAGACGGGCAAGCCCTTCTTGACCAACTTCGTATTAATGGCACCCATGATTACCAAGCGACTGTCAAAGTCTATGGTGCTAAAGATGGTAAACCAGATTTGACTAATCTTGTAGCAACAAAAAATGTAACTGTTAGTTTAAATGGCCTTGTTTCAAAAGAATCAGTCAAAGACTCAGTCACCCAAAATATTAAAGACCATATTGATGTCCCAGCCAGCTACTTAGAAAAAGCAAACGTTCCTGGTCCATTCTTGGCAGGTGTTAATCAAGTTATTCCGTATGAAGCTTTCGGTGGAGATGGTATGTTGACTCGCCTCTTGTTAAAAGCCTCAGACAAAGCCCCATGGTCAGATAATGGTTCGGCTAAAAATCCTGCTCTCTTGCCACTTGAAGGCTTGGCGAAAGGTCAATACTTCTACGAAGTGGATTTGAACGGCAATACTACAGGTAAAGACGGACAAGCCCTTCTTGACCAACTTCGCATTAATGGCACTCATGCTTACCAAGCGACTGTCAAAGTCTATGGCGCTAAAGATGGTAAACCAGATTTGACTAATCTTATCGCAACTCGCCAAGTAATAATTCGGCTGTATGGAAAAGAAATGTCTGCACAACCATATCAACAAGAACAAATGAATGTGAAACCTTCTACAACAGATTCTATGAGAACAGCTAAGGGTATGAAAGAAGTGGATCACCGTATAACTGATCTGAAGGAGAAACATCCCACTTCTAATCCGATGGCAGATATGGTGAAAAAAATGATAAGCCTTCGTTACCAAAAACTGGTGAAGCCCAGACTTCTACAGCAACAATTGGTTTCTTTGGGCTAGCCTTGGCAGGAATTCTTGGCTTTCTAGGTTTGAAAGAAAGACAAAAAGATTAAGTAAGGTTCAAATCATTTAAAAATTACTAAAAATAGTGTTATACTAAAGCCAGTATAACACTGTTTTTATGAGGAGATTGACAATGGGAAAGACAATTTTACTTGTTGATGATGAGATGGATATTCTGGATATCAAAAAGCGCTATCTTGTGCAGGCTGGCTACCAAGTTTTAGTGGCTCGAGATGGCGTGGAGGGATTAGAGCTTTTCAGAAAGAAATCTGTTGACCTGATCATCACGGATATTATGATGCCAAATATGGACGGCTATGACTTTATCAGTGAGGTTCAGTATATAGTACCTGATCAACCTTTTCTTTTTACAACGGCTAAGACCAGCGAGCAAGACAAAATTTACGGGTTGAGCTTAGGAGCAGATGATTTTATAGCCAAACCTTTTAGTCCACGCGAGCTAGTTCTAAGAGTCAATAATATTTTGCGCCGACTTCATCGTGGAGGTGAGATCGAACAAATTGAGCTCGGTGACTTGATGATGAATCATGTGGTTCATGAGGCTCGTATCGGGGAGTGTTTGTTGGAATTAACAGTGAAGTCCTTTGAACTGCTTTGGATTTTAGCTAGTAATCCTGAGAGAGTTTTTTCAAAGACGGAGCTTTACGAGAAGGTGTGGCAGGAAGACTTCGTAGATGATACCAATACACTTAATGTTCATATCCATGCTCTGAGACAGGAATTGACCAAGTATGCCAGTTCAAACACTCCTGCCATCAAAACTGTCTGGGGTCTTGGGTATAAAATGGAAAGATCACGAGGTGGAAAATGAAATTAAAAAGTTACATTCTAGTAGGGTACCTAATTTCTAGCCTACTAACGATTTTACTCGTTTTCTGGGCAGTCCAGCGAATGTTGATTGTAAAAAGCGAGATTTATTTCCTAGTTGGAATGACATTGATTGCTAGTTTTATAGGAGCGGCAGTCAGTCTCTTTCTTTTATCGCCAGTATTTTCTTCCCTTTGGCATCTGAAAAACAGGCTCAGAATATAGCTGACAAGGATTTTAGTACAGAGATTGACGCCAAGGGCCCTATCGAATTTCAAGAGTTGGGTCAGGCTTTTAATGATATGTCGCATAATTTGCAAGAAACGTTTGAGTCGCTTGATGAAAGTGAACGAGAAAAAGGAATGATGATTGCCCAGCTTTCTCACGATATTAAAACTCCCATTACCTCTATTCAGGCGACTGTGGAGGGGATTTTAGATGGAGTGATTGAAGAAGAGGAGCAGATTCATTACTTGACCACGATTAGCCGTCAGACAGAGCGTTTGAATAAATTGGTGGAAGAATTAGATGTTTTGACTCTTAATGCCCAGCCTCAAATAGAATCAGATGAAGAAGCTGAAATAGTCTTTCTAGACCAGCTATTGATTGAGGTCATGAGTGAATTTCAACTATTGATTGAGCGGGAGGAGCGGGATATCTACATTCAAGTGTCTCCCGAGTCAGCGAAAATTAAGAGCCATTACGATAAACTTTCCCGTATTTTGCTCAACTTGCTAAATAATGCCTTTAAATACTCCGACCCTGGGACTAAAATTGAGATCGTGGCTCAGTTAACTGAGCAAATCTTGACAATCAGTGTGAAGGATGAGGGACGGGGTATTTCTCCTGAGAATTTGGATAAGATTTTTAAACGCCTTTACCGTGTGGAAACTTCTCGAAATATGAAGACAGGTGGGCATGGTCTGGGCCCTGCTATTGCACGTGAGTTGGCTCATCAGCTGGGTGGGGAAATAACGGTCGAAAGCCAGTATGGCCTAGGAAGCACTTTTACATTTACTCTCAACTTAACATAAATCCACAATAAGTGATAAACATTTTTAACGCTTGATTTAGCAAAGATAACATCAAATTCAAGTTTTTTCAAATCTATCTCCCTATTTTTAGGGGGATTTTTATTTTATACTATAGTCAGAAATTGATAGAGAGGTTTTTGAAATGGCAACAAGTTTTTTGTTCTTTATTTCTGTTTTTCTGGCGGGGATTCTATCTTTTTTCTCGCCCTGTATTTTACCGCTTATGCCAGTCTATGTGGGGATTTTGCTGGATTCGGATCAGCCGAAAACGGTTCGGTTTATGGGAAAAGATATTTCCTGGTATGGTCTAGCTAAGACTCTCTGCTTTATAGCTGGCTTATCAACTGTATTCTTAGTTTTGGGCTATGGAGCTGGTGCTTTGGGGCAAGTCCTCTATGCCCCTTGGTTTCGCTACGTTCTTGGTGGGATTGTCATTCTACTGGGAATCCATCAGATGGGAATCATTAATATCCAGCAACTGCAAAAGCAAAAGAGCATCCAACTTAAAAAGAATAGTAAAAGAAGTGATTTTCTTAACGCTTTTCTCTTGGGTATCACCTTTAGCTTTGGTTGGACGCCCTGTGTGGGACCTGTTCTGAGTTCTGTTTTAGCAATTGCTGCTTCTGGCGGTAACGGCGCTCTTCAGGGAGGTTTGCTTATGTTGGTTTATACACTTGGATTAGCACTTCCTTTTCTAGCTATGGCTTTGGCTTCTGGCTGGGTATTACAGCGCTTTGCGAAACTCAAACCTTATATGGGAACGCTTAAGAAAATCGGCGGTGCACTCATCATTCTCATGGGAATTTTGCTGATGCTTGGAAATCTAAACGCTTTAGCATCATTATTTGGATAAAAATTATATAATTAAAGGAGACACATCATGAAAAAAATCACTACACTTACAATCGCTGCACTTAGTATCTTTGTCCTAGCTGCCTGCTCTAATCAAAAATCAGATTCTGACATGAAGAAGATGGATGACAGCAGCATGATGAAGAAAGATGATATGAAGAAAGATGATATGAAAAAAGACGACATGAAGAAAGAGGATATGAAAGACTCTAGCATGTCTGATGATAAAATGAAAAAGGATGATATGAAGGACTCTTCTATGATGTCCGACAGTAATTCTGACATGAAAGATGATATGAAATCAAGCGATTCAAGCATGAAGGATGATATGAAAGATTCATCCGAAATGTCATCTGACAAATAAGAATTCCACCATAGGAAAGAAAGTCGTCAGTTTTGTCGGCTTTCTCCTTATTTTGAAAGGAAAGAAAACGATGAAGAAGTTATCGATAATGACTATCAGTCTGCTTTGTGTCGGCTTTTTGGGAGCCTGTTCAAATCAGAAGATGAACTCGGAAGTTTCTAAAAGTGATAAAAGTAATATGGAAACAAAAGCTGATTCTGGGCAATCTACCAAGATGGCCAAGGACTTTAGTCTGCAAGGTGTGGACGGCAAGACCTACAAACTGTCTGATTTTAAAGGCAAGAAAGTATATTTAAAGTTTTGGGCTTCTTGGTGCTCTATCTGCCTATCTACACTTGGTGATACTAATGATTTAGCTAAGGAGCAGTCAGGAAAAGATTATGTTGTCCTGTCGGTGGTGTCTCCGACTTTTAACGGAGAAAAGTCTGCTGATGATTTCAAGGAATGGTACAAGTCTTTAGATTACAAAGACTTCCCAGTTCTCATGGATACTAAGGGAGAATTGCTGAAAGAATACGGTATTCGCTCTTATCCATCTGCTCTTTTCGTAGGCAGCGACGGTTCTCTTGCTAAGACACATATTGGCTACATGAGCAAGGAAGATATTGAGAAAACACTGAAAGAAATCAAGTAAAAAGGAGCAATGAACATGGAAGGCAAATGGAAAATTCTTCTGGTTATGCTTGGTTTGCTTGTCTGCTTTGGACTGGTCTATGTGATTGCGGGGAATGGTAAGCAATCATCTCCTGAACAGATTAAGAAAGCTTCAATGAGCAAGACAGAAGCGGTAGCCAAACAAAAGACAGAAGATGTCAAGGAAGAGGACAAGCGGGAGATTTATCTGGCCGGTGGCTGTTTTTGGGGAGTAGAAGAGTACTTTTCTCGTGTGCCAGGTGTACTTGATGCAGTATCAGGCTATGCAAATGGTAAGGGAGACACGACCAAGTATGAATTGGTCTCTCAAACTGGTCACGCTGAGACGGTTCACATCACTTACAATGCCAAGAAAATTTCGCTAAAAGAAATTCTGCTTCACTATTTCCGCATTATTGATCCAACTTCTAAAAACAAGCAGGGAAATGATCAGGGTACTCAGTACCGGACAGGTGTTTATTATAAGGATGAAGCTGATCTAGATACGATTAACCAGGTCTTTGATGAGGTTGCTAAGAAATATGATAAGCCTTTAGCTGTTGAAAAAGAACCTCTGAAAAACTTTATCAAAGCAGAAGATTATCATCAGGATTACCTAAAAAAGAATCCTAATGGATATTGCCATATCGATGTCAATCAAGCTGCCTACCCTGTTATTGAAGCTAGTCGCTATCCTAAGCCTAGCGATGAAGAGATTAAGGCTAAGCTCTCTCCTGAAGAATACGCAGTCACACAAAAGAATGACACAGAGCGGGCCTTTTCTAACCGCTACTGGGATAAGTTCGATGCTGGTATCTATGTTGATGTGGTGACAGGAGAGCCACTCTTTTCATCAAAGGATAAGTTTGACTCAGGCTGCGGTTGGCCCAGTTTCACCCGTCCTATCAGTCCAGATGTTGCGACTTACAAAGAAGACAAGAGTTTCAATATGACACGGACAGAAGTTCGCAGTCGGGCTGGAAATTCACATCTGGGGCATGTTTTTACAGATGGTCCTAAGGAAAAGGGCGGCTTGCGCTATTGTATTAATAGTTTGTCCATTAAGTTCATTCCAAAAGCTGAGATGGAGGAGAAGGGCTACGGTTATCTTTTGGATTATGTTTAAGAGCATTTTGATTGAAAATTTGCTATAATAAATCCAGTAAGAATAAGGAGTTGAATCTTGTGTATTCAATTATGATTGTAGAGGATGAGTATCTGGTAAGGCAGGGGATTGCATCCTTGGTAGACTATGAACAGTTTGGTATGCAAGTCATCGCCCAGGCTGAAAATGGAATAGAAGCTTGGAAGAAATTTCAGGAAAATCCTGCTGACATCCTGCTGACCGATATCAATATGCCACAGATGAACGGTCTCGAACTGGCCAAGCTAGTCAGAGATCAGGCTCCTAAGTGCCATATCGTTTTTCTGACAGGCTATGATGATTTTGACTATGCTAGGACAGCTATTAAGCTAGGTGCAGATGACTATCTTCTCAAGCCATTTTCCAAGGATGATGTTGAGGAAATGTTGGCCAAGGTGCAGACCAAGCTTGATAAGGAACGTAAAAAATCCCAGATTCAAAACTTGGTCGATCAGGGGCAGCGCTCTGAGTTGGAAGAGGTTATTCACGCGCGTCTAGCTGATTCAGAATTAAGCCTGAAAAGTTTGGCTTTCCAATTGGGGTTTAGTCCGTCCTATCTCAGCGTTCTTATCAAAAAGGAATTAGGCTTGCCCTTTCAAGATTATCTGATTCAGGAGCGGATGAAAAAAGCAAAACTCTTACTCCTGACTACAGATTTGAAGATTTATGAAATAGCAGAGCAGGTAGGTTTTGAAGATATGAACTATTTTTCTCAGCGCTTCAAGCAGGTGGTCGGGCTGACACCTCGACAGTTTAAAAAAGGAGGGGAGAAATGAAACGATATCCGCTTCTTATCCAGTTGATTGTCTATATTTTTCTGCTGGTCCTTTTACTCTTGGGGTTTGTTGGGAGTCTTTACTATCAGACTAGCTCGGGGACTATTCGGCAGCTGACAGAGCGGACGACGCGCAATAGCATGGAGCAAAGCGGGCAGTTCATTGCTTCCTATTTGCAAAAATTAAAACAAACCACCTCCACACTGAGCAAGGAAGAAACGATTCGGAAGTTTGCTCAGAATCAAGAAAGCAGCGAAACGTCAGTACAGGCTTTGATGAAAACCATCATTGAAACAGATCCGGATTTGGTGTCGGCAGTATTGGTTACCAAGGACGGGCGCGTGGTCTCGACAGATACTCAAATCAGCATGCAGACATCCTCTGATATGATGAATGAAAAATGGTATCAGGAAGCTGTCCATACCAGAGCCATGCCTGTCTTGACTCCTGCTCGCAAAGAGTCTCTGTCATCAGAGAAAGAGAAGTGGGTTGTTTCCGTCACTCAGGAAGTAGTGGATGAAACAGGGCAGAATCTAGGTGTTTTACGTTTGGATATTGGCTACAATAGTCTCAAAGCCTATTTGGATCGGCTTCAGCTAGGAAAGAAGGGCTTTAGCTTTATTGTCAATAGCCAGCATGAATTTGTCTATCATCCTAAGAAAAGTGTTTACTCCTCCAGTCAGGAAATGAAAGCTATGCAGTCCTATATCTCGGTCAAGGATGGTTACGCAGACCAGAAAGAGGCTTTTGTCTATCAGATTGATATCGCAGACAGCGACTGGACTTTAATTGGCGTTGCCTCTTTAGAGCAATTACAGATGCTTCAGTCACAGATGCTTTATTCTTTTATAGGAATGGGCGTTTTAGCACTCCTGATGTGCTTGACTGGTATTTGGTTTGTCCTGCGTTTGTGGATTAAGCCTCTTCAGAATCTACAAGCTGTTATTCTGAAGATTGGGGCAGGCGACTCAAATCTGCGAGCGGAAGCTAAGGGTTCTCCAGAGTTGGTTGACTTGGCTCAGCAGTTCAATAAAATGCTGGACCAAATTGAACAACTAATGGAAGCTGTCAAGGCTGAAGAACAAAATGTCCGCCGCTATGAGCTCCGAGCTCTCTCAGCTCAAATCAATCCCCATTTCCTTTATAATACCTTGGATACGATTGTCTGGATGGCTGAGTTTAATGACAGTAAGCGTGTTGTTGAGGTAACGAAATCACTCGCTCAATATTTCCGCTTGGCGCTCAATCAAGGACATGAACAGATTGCTCTCAAAGATGAGATTGACCACGTTCGTCAGTATCTCTTTATCCAGAAGCAGCGCTATGGTGACAAGCTCCAATATGAGATTGAAGAGGATGAATCTCTAGCTGATTATAAATTGCCCAAGCTGGTACTCCAGCCCTTGGTTGAAAATGCCATCTACCATGGTATCAAGGAAATTGACCGACAAGGCATGATTCGGGTGACGTCAGCAGCAGAAGAGGGGCAGCTGATACTGTCTATCTATGATAACGGCCGTGGTTTTGAACTCCGCGACTCTACGGACATGACTCTCCCTCGCTTAGGCGGTGTCGGTCTGAAAAATGTCGATCAACGCTTGAGATTGCAGTTCGGAGACGACTACCATATGGAAATCGATTCTGAACCAGATAAATTCACCAAGATTAGTCTTTATTTGCCGCTAGTTACAGATGATTAAATCTATTAAGTTTTAAAATATTCAAGCCGGTAGGATTTTCTCCGGCTTTTTACTGTTTGAAAAAATGCACTGGTTTTGCTGTTCATCAAGCGAATTTTTCTATTTTCCTAGTCACATTATGTTTACCAGAAAATTACCGTAGCGGATTTGTGAAAAATCTATAAGATTCATTTATAATGATAAATGAATGAATATTCTAGGTAAGGAGTTAGAGGAGAGTAAATGGAGTCGCCTTTATTTTTTGTTTCAGTTTTTTTAGCGGGTATTTTGTCCTTCTTTTCCCCTTGTATTTTTCCTTTATTGCCGGTTTATATTGGCATTTTATTGGATGACAAGGAGGTCAAGACCCTGAAAGTATTCGGCCGAGAGCTTGCTTGGCAGGGAATGGTTAGAACACTCTTTTTCATTGCGGGTATCTCAACAGTCTTCTTTTTTCTAGGCTTTGGAGCCGGATTTTTAGGAACGATTATTTACAGTCCGACCTTTCGTTATGTGATGGGTGGCCTCATCATTCTGCTAGGTCTGCACCAGATGGAGCTTATTAATATTCGCCAGTTACAGATTCAAAAGAGCTTGACTTTCAAAAAGAACGGTCAGAAACATCATTTTTGGTCTGCATTCTTATTAGGTATTACCTTTAGCTTTGGTTGGACTCCTTGCATTGGTCCGATTCTCAGCTCAGTCTTAGCCTTAGCGGCTTCGGGTGGGAATGGTGCATTTCAGGGAGCAATTTTGACCTTGATTTACACTTTGGGAATGGCCTTGCCTTTCTTAATCTTAGCTTTGGCATCTAGCTTTGTTATGCAGTATTTTAATAAAATCAAGCCTTATATGGGCCTGATGAAGAAAATCGGTGGAGCCCTGATTATTCTGATGGGAATTCTGCTGATGCTAGGACAGCTCAACGCCCTGTCTGGACTTTTTGGATAAAAGGAGAAAGAAATATGAAAAAATTTGTTACGTTATTAGCAACTGTGTCAGCTGTAGCCTTTTTGGCGGCCTGCTCGGAGCAGGAGGATAAGCCTATGACTATGACCACAACCAGCAGTTCATCTAGTGAGGCTGCTCAGACAAGTACAGTCACCCAAGCAGCTGTCGGTCAAGAGGCTCCCGACTTTACTCTGCAGTCTATGGATGGAAAAACAGTCAAGCTTTCTGACTATAAAGGCAAGAAGGTTTATCTAAAATTCTGGGCTTCTTGGTGCGGACCTTGTAAGAAGAGTATGCCAGAATTGGTCGAATTAGCTGGTAAAACGGACCGTGATTTCGAAATCTTGACAGTTGTAGCACCAGGTCTCCAAGGAGAGAAATCTGCCGAGGAATTCCCAAAATGGTTTCAAGAACAAGGTTATAAAGATGTACCAGTTCTATTTGACACTTCGGGAGAAATTTTCCAAGCCTATCAGATCCGCAGTATCCCGACTGAAATCCTCATTGACAGTCAAGGGAAAATCGGGAAAATCCAGTTTGGGGCTATCAGCAATACTGATGCAGAAGCAGCTTTCAAAGAAATGAAATAAAGCAAAAAAGAATGGACTTATCATCCATTCTTTTTAGTTTGAAAGGTAATTAAGCGCTAGCACCTGATGTCGCATCGGCTCCTCCGTCTCCATGACCTCCATCGCCTCCAGCATCAGAAGCACCAGAAGTAGCGTCTGCGTCTCCATGACCTCCGGCAGGAGCAAATGGTCCGCTGCCTCCAACCAAACGTTGACCAGTTTCTTTTAAGTACCAGTCAAGCCATGGTTGGAAATTAAAGACGATTTCATTGATACCTGCGTATGATCCGTCAGGATAGTACATAGCTTGGTAGTTGTGGGTATTGATAACGCCTGCAGGTGAACCTGGGACGATTGTACGTACGTATTCTTGATTTCCGTTGCGAAGTGTTCCAATAACCCACTCTACATTCTTCATCCGAGCTGGTGGAAGAGAACCATGAACAGTTGACATGCGGCTACCTGATTGAGGTGGCACACGTTTAGCAAACATAGTGTCTGGATCTTGGTGGGCGTTATTGTAGTAGAGGAATTGATTGTTATCGTCAGCGTATGTCAATTCAAATGGCATAGCTTTTAAGAACATATCAATCTGGTTAACGGTCAAGATACCATGGTCGAGTTTGACATAAGTATCACCAGAAACAGCGCCAGTGATTGCTGCGACTTTTTCCACCCATTCTGGATCATCTGGATCAACTTCTGTAATTGTCGTAGCGATTGGTTTTCCGCAGTCTAAATCTTCAGGTTCGATTGGTTTTGGTTTTTTCAATTTTGAAACCACCTCTACATATTTGATAAAGTTATCTAAGCATGTTTCAAGGAAATTCACAGTTCCTTCGTTGGTGATATTACCATCATTGTCAAAAGCTTCCTTGGCTTTGCCCAGCAAGAACTCATTGCCTGGAAGAGTGTAAGCATTGACACCAGGTGCGTCTAGGATTTTACGCAGGTGAACTTGAGCGCGAGATGTTCCTTGGTCGTAGTATGATGCACCAACAATCATGACAGGCTTGTTTTCGAAAGGATGAACCTCGAAAGAGAGCCATTCCAAGACACTCTTCAAAGGAGCGCTGATAGTATGATTGTGCTCAGGAGTTGCGATGATGACACCGTCTGCACGTGTGATTTTGTTATACAAATAACGCAACTGGAAGCTTTCATCCCATTTTTCATCCTGGTTAAACATTGGGACTTCATCGATTTCTAAGACTTCCAATTCAAATTTAATTTTGAACTGACGGCGGATGAATTCCAATAATTTTCGGTTGTATGATTGTTCGTAGTTTGATCCTACAATTCCAACAAATTTCATTCTTTCGGTCTCCTATCTTACAATTTTTCCCAGTTAAATTCTTCGGCATCTTTGCGAAGCAATTCTTGTGCGTTGCGCAATTTTTCAGTGATTTTGACAAAGATACGGAAGTCATCAAAGATAGCATCCAATTTTTTGACAACATCAAGATCTACCAAGTCTCCGCTTTGGTCAAAAGCTTGAAGGGAATGCGAAAGCAAGAACTCATCTGGAAGAACAGTTGCCTTGATTTCTGGAGCGTTCAAAATTTGACGGAGCTGCAATTGGGCACGAGAGGAGCCAAGTGTACCATAAGAAGCACCAGTGATCATGACCGGCTTGTTCAGCAGTGGATAGATACCATAAGAAAGCCAAGCCAGAGCGTTCATAAGCACAGCTGGAATAGAGTGGTCGTACTCAGGTGTACCGATAAGTACGCCGTCTGCTGCATCAATTTTTTCGGCAATTTCTGATACCAACTCAGGGACGTTTCTGTCAGCAGGTTTATTAAACATTGGGATATCTTTAATCTCTACCAGCTCGATTTCAGCCTTGTCAGCAAAGTGCTTAGACATATATTGAAGAAGTTGCCGGTTTGTAGAACGTTTAGAATTTGTTCCAACAATTGCAATAAGTTTTAACATAAAATTTCCTTTCTGAAATGAAGATACAAATCCCTCGTAGGTGCAGTTATTTTTCTTTAGGCAAGTAAAACCAAAAGAAAGAGAGGGCGTTTTAAATGGGCATTATTTATAAAAGCTAGAGCGATAGAAGTACCGCTTAGTGCTGTAGCAAATTCATCACTTTTGAGAATTAAGAAGCAGTAATTATCTGCTCTAAAAGACCTGAGCTACAGAAGAGCTGACTGTCTTGGGTGATTATCAAGGCTTCAATCCCTGCTTGCTCTTCAATCTGAGACAGAATTGATGTCGGACTTTCACCAAATAGACGGGTTGTCCAGATTTCGCCATCTACCGACTTGTCTGAAACAATGGTCAGACTAGCCAATTGATTTTCGATAGGATAGCCTGTTTTGCGATTCAGAATGTGATGGTAGTTCCGCCCTTCAACTGTAAGGGTTCGCTCGTAGATTCCTGATGTGACCACTGACTGATTGCTGACAGCTAGTATTGCTGAGTGATTGCCACGAGGCAGCTTGGGATTTTGAATGCCAATTCGCCAGGCACGCTGGCTGACTGCATTCTGCCCAATGGTTAGTACATTGCCACCGAGATTGATAAGAGCAGAGGTCACTCCCTGACTCAGCAAATAGTCTTTAATCTTATCAGCGATATAACCTTTAGCCAAGGCACCTAAATCCAGCTTCATGTCTTTCTTAGTCAAAAAGACACTACAATCTTCTGGATTCAGCTCAAGCAAGTTTGTGTCAGTTAAGCTCAGAGCTTGCTGAATCTCCTCCCTACTTGGTAGACGGGCATCTGAAAATCCTATCCGCCAGGTCTGAACGAGAGGGCCAATAGTGATATTTAAGTGGCTGCCTTCTGCTAGGCTGTGATATTTTCCCAGCTCAATCAGTTCAAAAAGCTCTGGATGAACTGAGACACTTTCAATTCCTGCCAGATGATTGATACTCATAAGTTCAGAGTCTTCATCATTGGCACTGAAGCGATTTTTATAGAGATGAAGCAGTTGGACTGCCTCATCTAAGAGTATTTCCGCTCGCTCATGATAGAGAGAGATGCAAATCGTACTCCCCATCAAATGGAGTGAGCGAGAAGCAAAGTCCACATTATCACAACCTTTCTAAAATTAACCTCTCTAACCTTATTATATCAAAAAGATACCGGTTTCACAATCTTAAAATTGTTATATTTTCAGAAAATTAACTTTCGCACAAAGCTGTGTTTTCGAAGCAATAAGACAGCGGTGGTAAAGCATTTTAGGCAGTATAAGAATTTTTGAAAATCTCGAGCAAATTTCTTGTAAACGCTCACAGGAGATGATATACTGTTCTAGTAAATTATAAATTAAGGTAGGACTATTCTTATGAGTAAAATCGTTGTAGTTGGTGCAAACCACGCAGGTACAGCGTGTATTAATACAATGTTGGACAATTATGGTGCAGAAAACGAAGTAGTTATTTTTGACCAAAACTCAAACATTTCATTCTTGGCATGCGGAATGGCCCTTTGGATTGGACAGCAAATCAGCAAGCCAGATGGACTTTTTTATGCAGATAAAGAAACTTTTGAAGCAAAAGGCGCAAAAGTTTATATGAATTCACCAGTTGAGTCAATTGATTATGATGCGAAAAAAGTTACAGCTATTGTAGATGGTAAAGAGCATGTAGAGTCATATGACAAATTGATTTTGGCAACAGGTTCTCAGCCAATTCTGCCTCCGATTAAAGGTGCTGAGATGGATCCTAACAGTCGGGAATTTAAGTCAACTTTGGAAAATCTGCAATTCGTAAAATTGTATCAAAATGCTGCAGATGTTATTGAAAAATTGCAAGACAAGAGCAAACATATCGAACGTGTGGCAGTAGTCGGAGCTGGTTACATTGGGGTTGAGTTGGCAGAAGCCTTCAAACGCCTTGGTAAAGAAGTGATTCTGATTGACGTTGTGGATACTTGTTTGGCGGGTTACTATGACCACGACTTGTCTGAAATGATGCGTCAGAATCTTGAAGATAACGGTGTTCAATTAGCCTTTGGGCAAACTGTTCAAGCTATTGAAGGTGAAAGCAAGGTAGAACGCATTGTAACGGATAAAGCTAGCTATGATGTAGATATGGTTGTTCTCGCGGTTGGTTTCCGACCAAACACTGGTCTTGGCGCTGGCAAGTTGGAAACATTCCGCAATGGTGCTTTCTTGGTGGATAAGAAACAAGAAACTAGCATCAAAGATGTTTATGCAATCGGTGACTGTGCGACTGTCTACGATAACTCTATCAACGATACAAACTACATCGCTTTGGCTTCTAACGCCCTGCGCTCTGGTATCGTAGCAGCTCATAATGCTTGCGGACATGAATTGGAGTCTAATGGTGTTCAAGGTTCTAACGGTATCGAAATCTTTGGTTTGAAGATGGTTTCAACTGGTCTAACTGAAGAAAAAGCAAAACGCTTTGGTTACAGCCCAGCTGTAGTCGAGTTTAAAGATACTCAAAAACCAACCTTCCTTGAAAAAGTTGAACACCACGATGTTACAATTAAGATTGTTTATGATAAGGACACGCGTGTAGTTCTTGGAGCTCAGATGGTTTCTAGAGAAGATATGTCTATGGGTATTCACATGTTCTCATTGGCCATTCAGGAAAAGGTTACAATTGATAAATTGGCCTTGCTGGATCTTTTCTTCCTGCCACACTTCAACAAACCATACAACTACATTGCTCAAGCAGCTTTGAAAGCAAAATAAGAAAATGAGTCTGGAATAAATTTCCAGACTTTTTTGTAGAGGCTGTAAAAAGAAAAGTAAAAGAAGAAATTTATATTTCATCTGTTTATCAGGCCTGCTTTGTGCTAGAATAGTGGTAAAGTAACTTTTTAGAGGAGATTGGGAATGGCAAAAGAGTCTATCTCACGTGAGGACGACATCAAGAGAGAATTTAATTTCGCAACTCATTCGATTATTTCTCAGGTTTTGCGAGGTGTCTTAGTTGGGATTTTTGCTGGACTGGTGGTGGGCGTTTTTCGCTTTCTGATTGAAAAAATCTTTCATTTAGTGCAGGATGTCTACCATTGGAGTCAGCAGTCTATGATTTGGTTGCTGGCTTTGGTGTTCCTTTATGCTTTCATCGTCTTGCTCAACGCTCGCTGGGTAAAGTCGGAGAAAAATATCAAGGGATCAGGTATTCCGCAGGTCGAAGCAGAGCTGAAAGGCCTGATGTCGCTTTCTTGGTGGAGTGTTCTCTGGAAGAAGTTTGTATTGGGGATTTTAGCCATTTCTAGCGGTCTGATGTTGGGGCGAGAAGGACCAAGTATTCAGCTAGGTGCAATGAGCGGAAAAGGTGTCTCTAAATTTCTAAACCTAAGTGCTGCTGAGGAGAGAGCGCTCATTGCTAGCGGTGCAGCAGCAGGCTTAGCAGCAGCTTTTAATGCACCAATCGCAGGCCTGCTTTTCGTAGTAGAAGAGGTTTACCGTCATTTTTCACGCTTTTTCTGGGTTTCTACGCTGGCGGCCAGTCTAGTTGCTAACTTTGTCTCACTCTCCATGTTTGGCCTAACGCCAGTGCTGGACATGCCGGATAATATCCCGGTCATGAAGCTGGAGCAGTATTGGATTTACCTAGTCATGGGCTTGCTGCTAGGTTTGTCAGGTTATATTTATGAGAAAGTCATTTTGAATATTCAGCAGGTTTACCAGTTTTTGGGGCGCTTGTTTCGAATTTCAGAAGCCTATTATCCCATTCTGGCCTTTGCCTTGATTCTTCCGATTGGTTATTTCCTGCCTCACTTGCTGGGCGGGGGCAATCAGTTGATTTTATCTTTGACCGCTAGTCATTATACTGTGGGAACCTTGCTCTTATTTTTTGTTCTGCGTTTTATCTGGAGCATGCTGAGTTACGGAAGCGGGCTACCAGGTGGTATTTTTCTGCCTATCCTTGCTCTGGGTTCACTTCTGGGCGGAGCAATGGGGGCAGTCTGTCTGCAGCTGGGTTTGATTTCTCAGGAGCAATTTCCGATTTTCATTATTCTGGGCATGAGTGGCTACTTTGGAGCTATTTCCAAGGCTCCACTGACAGCTATGATTCTGGTCACAGAGATGGTCGGCGACATCCGTAATCTCATGCCGTTGGGACTGGTCACTCTGACTGCTTACATTATCATGGATCTGCTAAAAGGAGCGCCAGTCTATGAAGCCATGCTGGAAAAAATGTTGCCAGATAGTATCGAGGACCAAGGAGATACTACTTTAATTGAAATCCCTGTTTCTGAAAAGATTGCTGGTCGGCAGGTGCATGAGCTAAACTTGCCTGATGGGGTCTTGATTACCATGAATGTCCACAAGGGAAAGACTCAAACGGTCAATGGTAGCACGCGCCTCTATCTAGGAGATACGATTTACTTGGTGCTGAAAAAGACGGAAATCGGAAAAATCAAAGAAGAGCTGCTTTAATGGTCTTAATATATAGTTTTTGATTAAATTGTCAGACAATTTCTTGAAATATGAGAGAAAAACTGGTATAATTTACAGGAAATAATCTCTATCTAGGAGAGAAAACAAAGGAGTCACCATGAAAAAACTTGGCATCGTCCTATTTTCAACAGCAATTTTACTGACTGGCTGCGCAGCCAACAACTCTTCAAACAAGACTGGCTCAAGTAGCCAAGCATCCAGCAGCCAAACGGCTGTCAATCAGAAAGAATTGGACAAGGCGACAGCGGATTACAAATCTTTTGTCCAGGGACAAATCGATCAGCTCCTGACAGATACGGAGAAGTTTCGTGATACCCTTAAAGAAGGCAAGCTTGATGAGGCTAAAAAGCAATATCCGCTTATCCGTATGGCCTACGAGCGCTCGGAACCGATTGCTGAGAGCTTTGGTGAATCAGATGTTAAAATTGACTTCCGCTTAGTCGACTATGTGGATGAAAACAAGACCGAAGAAGGCTGGTCTGGTTTCCACCGCATTGAAAAAATCATGTGGGAGCAAAATACAACCAAAGGAACTGAAAGTTATGCCGATCAGCTGGTCAACGATATCAAGGAGCTAAAAGCTAAAATCGCAACGGTTGAAGTGACGCCGGATATGATGCTGACAGGCGCTGTTGACTTGCTCAATGAAGTGGCGACCAGCAAGATTACAGGTGAGGAAGAAGTATTCTCTCATACAGATCTCTATGATTTCCGAGCAAATATTGAAGGAGCAGAAAAGATTTTTGAGCTCTTCAAGCCATTGATTCAAGATAAAGATGAGAAGCTTGTTAAGACCTTGGAACTTGAGTTTAAAAATGTAAACAGTCTCCTAGACAAGCACATGACTGACTCTGAAAACTACAAACTCTATACAGAATTGACAAAAGAAGACACCAAAGAGTTGGCGGAAGCTGTGACCAAACTGGGTGAGCCTCTTTCACAAATGGGAGTCATTCTAAACGGGGAGTAATCATATGACAAACGACGAAAAATGGTTTAATAAAAAGATGGATCGTCGTGAATTTCTTAAAAAAGCAGGGATTGGAGGCGCTGGTCTTGCACTGGGTGTCTCTGGTGCATCTGCTTTTTTCGCTAATCAGGCCAAGGAAGATAAGAAATTCGTTGACGGTGAGGAAGAAATCAGATTCTACGGGGAGCATCAGGCTGGTATTACAACTCCGATGCAGAAGAATATCTACTTCGTTATTCTGGATTTGCATACGACAGATAGGGAGACCATTATCCAGCTCTTCAAGGACTGGACAGCCTATAGCGAGAAGCTGGTAGATGGAGAATTGGTCAAAAAAGATAATTCCAATGCTCTTTTGCCGCCAACGGATACTGGAGAAACTGTTGGTCTAAACCCTTATCGACTGACCTTGACCTTCGGTGTTTCAGCCTCTTTTCTGAAAAAAATGGGCTTGTCAGACAAACGACCTAAGGCTTTTCGGGATTTGCCTCCTTTTCCAAAGGAGCAGCTTAAAGAAAAATATACGGGTGGCGATATTGTCATCCAGGCCTGCGCGGATGATGAGCAGGTAGCCTTTCATGCGGTCCGCAATCTGGTCCGCAAGGGGAGAAATGCCATCACTATGAGGTGGAGTCAGTCAGGCTTTGCTGCTATCGGAGACCGGATGTCAACGCCTCGTAATCTCTTTGGATTTAAGGACGGCACAGCCAATGTGACCAAGGAAAAAGACTTCGACAAGGTCATTTGGTGCGATAGCAAGGACTGGATGCAGGGTGGCTCTTACATGGCTGTCCGCCGAATCCAGATGTTCCTTGAGACCTGGGACCGAACCAATCTGCAGGAGCAGGAAAACACTTTCGGCCGCTATAAAGATAGCGGAGCGCCTTTTGGCAAGAAAGACGAGTTTGACGAGGTTGACTTGGACCTGCTGCCAGAGGATTCACATGTCCGTCTGGCCAAGGAGGTTGATAAGCCCATATATCGCCGGTCTTACTCTTACTCGGACGGGATTGATGAAACTACTGGTCAGTTCGACACAGGCTTACTCTTTCTTTCCTTCCAGAAAGATCCAGACAGCTTTGTCAAAGTTCTAACTAATCTAGGCGCTCAAGATAAGATGAATGAATACGTCACGCATATCGGTAGTGGTTTGTTTGCTTGCTTTGGTGGAGTGAAAAAAGGAGAATACCTTGGTCAAAAATTATTTGAATAAAAGCTTACTTGTCATGGGGTTCTTGCTGATCTTTTTGGCTAAGCCGGTTTTAGCGGATGATAGCTACAGCAGTCTATTCGTCAAAATCACTGATGCCAGCACTGCAGTCAAGCAGAAGGACCAGGAAAAAGCCAAGCAGCTAGTCGGAGAGATCAAGACTGACTTTGAAAAGGTGGCTAATCACGACTCTGCAGCGGGACAAGAGGTAAGCAAGGCACTAGACTTATCGGGTCAGGTGACGGAGGAGAAGCTGACACAAATCTCTTCTGCCCTCTTGAAATTTGAAAAAGAGCAGAATCCAGTCGACTTAGAGGCTGAGAAAAAGAAGCTTCTCAGTAAGTTAGAGCCAAAATTTGAAAACCTACAAAAGGCCATTAGCGCTAAGGATTTAGAAGCGACAAGAGAAGCATACAAGAAGATGAATAGTACCTGGACTACCAATGAAAGCGTGGTTCGAGACAACAGCACAGCCCATTACGGCAAGGTAGAAACAGCTATTTCATTCTTGCGCAGCGCCATTGAGACGGAGCCTACTGACTTTGATATGATTCAGTCTTCTTTTGATGATTTGAAAACCGCCATTGATAATTTTGTCAAAGGTGAGAAAGTCCAAGAAACTGCTGGTAATCTGACGCTGAAAGATGGAATTAAGCTGCTAGAGGAGGCCTTAAGTCTCTTTCAAAGCGGAGATGATAAAAAGGCTGCTGCCAAGATGAAAGAGTTCATCACCATTTGGCCAACGATTGAAGGAGATGTCAGTGTCAATAATCCTTCACTTTATACCAAGGTAGAGAGTCAGACGCCAGTTATTATGGTCAAGGGGAGCGAAGAGAAGTATCAAAAGCAGCTAGAATCCTTGATTAGTGAGCTGTCACAGATTGACACGACAGCTTCCTACCATTTCTTTGATGCTATGCTGATTTTACTGCGTGAGGGTGTAGAAGCGCTTTTGATTGTCATGGCTTTGATAACGACTCTGAAAGCCTCTAAGATGAAAAAAGGGCTCAAATGGGTTTATGCCGGCGCAGCAAGCGGAGTTCTAGCCAGCGCTGTGATTGCAGCTTTGCTACAGTTTCTTTTCCCAGTAGTTGCTTCTGGATCCAATCGTGAGATTATCGAGGGTGCAGTGGGAATTTTCGCTGTCGCCATGATGATATTAGTTGGTATCTGGCTGCACAGCAAGGCATCTATTGAGAAATGGAATGACTTTATGGAAAGCCAAATGAAGGCTGTAACAGCCACAGGCAGTTTTCTTTCCATGTTTGCTCTTAGCTTTCTGGCAGTTTTCCGTGAAGGGGCTGAAACCATCCTTTTTTATGCGGGAATTCTGCCGCGCATCACTATGACTGATTTCCTTTTGGGAATCGGCTTGGCTGTTCTGGTCTTGGTCTTGCTGGCCTTTATCATGAGCAAGGCGTCTGGTCTTCTCAAGCCACACAGCATTTTCTTCTGGCTGACTTGGCTAATCTATGCTCTGGCCTTTAAAATGCTGGGCGTCAGCATCCATGCCCTTCAGCTGACCAATATCCTACCGACTCACTTAATCAATGGCTTTGTGACTGTAGACTGGATGGGGATTTATCCAAGCCTAGAAGTGGTAGTTAGTCAGGCGCTCTTTATCCTGCTGGTGGTCTATGTTAGCTGGAAAAATAAGAAAAGCGAGCAGCGGCATGGATAAAAAAGAGCAGACTATTATTGAGCATTTGACAGAGTTTAGACGGCGTTTTCTAGCGGTATTGGCTTGCTTCTTCGTGGTATTTCTGGTTAGCTTGCTCTTTTCAGCTGATATTTACCGATGGCTGACCAGTAATTTTGAGCAGAAGCTGCTGGTGCTGGGGCCGGATGATATCCTTTGGATTTATATCAGTCTGGCTAGTCTGGTCGCTTTTTCCCTAACCTTGCCATTTCTTGTTTATCAGGTCTGGGAATTTGTCCGACCAGCTTTGCGAGCCAATGAAGCACGAGCTGTTTTCGCCTATATCCCGGCTACCTTTCTCTGTTTTGTTCTGGGACTGGCTTTTGGCTTTTACTTTGTGACTCCAGCTATTTTGCAGGTCTTGCTGTCGCTAGGTGAGGGCCTCTTTGAGACACGACTGACAGCGCAGAATTATCTTAGTTTCGTCTTTCATACCACTATTCCGATTGCCTGCCTTTTTGAGTTGCCGGTTCTGGTGTCCTTTCTGACTTCTATCGGTTTGCTCAATCCGAAATTTTTGGTAAAATATAGACGATACGCTTACTTCATCTTGCTTGTTTTAGCAGTTGTCCTGACACCGGCCGACTTTATCAGCGACTTGTCTATGACAGTGCCTCTGATTTTGCTCTATGAAGTCAGCATCTTACTTAGTCGCATCATTTATCAAAGAAAATCAACGAGGAGAAACTAATGGGACTTTTAAAAGACATCGGAGTACCTGGGGTAATCATTATTGTTCTGGGCGCCCTGCTTATTTTCGGACCAAAACGCCTGCCCGAACTGGGGCAATCTATCGGTAAAATGTTTTCGGAATTCAAAAAGGCAGTCAATCACGCTGGAGAAGAAGAAAAGACCGAGAATAAAAACGAAAAAGAGTAAAGGAAAAGCACGGATATCTGTGCTTTTTCTGCTAGAATCAAGATGGATTTTGGAAAGGAAGGAAGACGAATGAAAAAATTGGAAGAACGGATTCTCAGGGATGGACAAGTGTTAGGTGAAAATATACTGAAAGTTGACTCTTTTCTGACCCATCAAATTGATTTTTCATTGATGAAAGAGATTGGCCAGGTCTTTGCGGAGGCGGTAAAGGACGCAGGAATTACCAAGGTAGTAACTATTGAAGCTTCTGGTATTGCTCCGGCTGTATACGTAGCAGAAGCGCTAGGACTACCAATGATTTTCGCTAAGAAGGCCAAAAACATCACGATGACAGAAGGGATTTTGGCGGCTGATGTTTATTCTTTTACCAAGCAAGTGACTTCGACCGTTTCGATTGCTGGGAAATTTCTCAACTCTGACGATAAGGTACTGATTATTGACGATTTCTTGGCTAATGGTCAGGCAGCCAAGGGCTTAATTACCATTATCGAGCAAGCAGGAGCCCAGGTTGAGGCAGTTGGCATTGTCATTGAAAAATCCTTTCAGAATGGCCGCAAGCTTTTAGAAACAGCTGGATATCGTGTCCTTTCTTTAGCGCGAATCGCAGGATTTGAGAAAGGTCAGGTTGTCTTTACTGAGGCAGATATATGATTTCCTTTTCCTTTTGACTATCTGTCTGGCTTATAGTATAGTAAAGATAGTTGATATTCTAAAAATCTAAGCTCATTGATTTCACTTGGCTAGAAAAAGTTTTTGAGGGATTTCTATGCACCAAACTCATAATTTACAGCAGCGGATGCGGCTCTTTATTTCTATTTTTTTGCCAATTTTGATCTACCAACTGGCCAATTTTTCAGCCTCATTTGTCGATACGACCATGACAGGTCAGTATGACACCTTGCATCTGGCTGGTGTTTCTATGGCAACTAGTCTTTGGATTCCATTTTTCGACCTGCTGATAGGGATTGTTTCGGCCTTGGTACCCATAATCGGGCATCATTTAGGACAAGGGAAAAAAGAAAAGATTGCTTCTGATTTTTATCAGTTTATTTATCTTTCTTTGGGGCTATCGCTAATTTTATTTGCCTTGGTATTTGTGGGCGCTCCTCTAGTTTTGTCTCACCTTGGCCTAGAGCCTTTGGTAGAAGAAGTGGCAAAGAACTATCTTTGGTATCTAGCGCTCGGCATTATCCCTCTTTTGCTCTTTAGCATCATTCGTTCTCTGTTTGATGCTCTGGGGTTGACCAAGCTTTCCATGTATCTCATGCTCTTACTTTTACCTTTGAATGGCACTTTTAATTATGCCCTAATCTACGGAGCATTTGGTTTTCCAGAAATGGGCGGAGCTGGAGCCGGACTTGGGACTTCTTTGGCTTATTGGGTTTTGCTTCTCATATCCTTGTTAGTAGCAGTCAAACATCCAAAAATCCGAGCATATGAACTATGGAAGATTCGACCGCTAGATAAAAAGGGCTTAATCGAGGGCATTCGACTTGGACT
Organism: Streptococcus sanguinis; assembly: GCF_020729725.1. GTDB lineage: Bacteria > Bacillota > Bacilli > Lactobacillales > Streptococcaceae > Streptococcus > Streptococcus sanguinis_V. The sequence continues at coordinate 259,694 of NZ_JAJEPA010000005.1, forward strand.
GCCTATCGGCGGAACGTTTTTTGCAGAAGTTGTGATTTTCTCGGTTGTTGGCCTGGTCATGGCTAAGTTTTCGTCACTAATCATTGCCAGCCATCAGGCGGCCATGAATTTTTCAAACTTAATGTATGCCTTTCCTATGAGTATTTCAACTTCTATGTCTATCATCGTTTCTTATGAAATTGGAGCCAATCGTCCTGACGATGTTAAGAAATTCTGTAAACTTGGGCGGCTGACGGCCTTGGGAATTGCTGGATTTACTTTCCTCTTTCTCTATATCTTACGCGACCGTGTGGCTGCTCTCTATGGGTCGGATACCGAGTTTATCCGTATGACATCTGTTTTTCTGACCTACAGCCTCTTTTTCCAATTAGCAGATACTTTTGCGGCTCCTTTGCAGGGTATTCTTCGGGGCTACAAGGATACTCAGGTGCCATTTTACTTAGGTTTGATTGCTTATTGGGGAGTTTCGCTGCCTCTGGGGTTCTTCTTAGATCACTATACTAGTTTAGGCCCTTATGGATATTGGATTGGTCTCATTGCCAGCTTGGTGATGAGCGGCATTCTCTTTCAGTGGCGACTTAATCGTTTGGCTAAAAATATTACAAATTAAAGAGTGTTGGTTTGTCCCTTTAGGATAAGTCAGTGCTCTTTTTTTCACAATCTTTTGTTAAAATTAGATTAAAACATGAAAAACGCTTACATTTTTTCTAGTATATTGATTGTGAAAATGATATAATAAACATAAGATTATCAAGTTAAGTTTTTGCTAAAATAGGTTAATTTTTAAAATGTTGTTTGCAGTTGACTTTGGTTTTCAGTAGAAAAGCGAGGAAACTATATGACCGAACACTATACCAATCTTTTGCAAGAAGTACTAAATGCTGCAAAGGAATTAGCTATTCAAAAACACAATTATCAAGTGGACATTCCGCATGTCTGGACAGTGCTGACCCAGCCTCAAGCTTTTGCCTTGGAATTCTATACCGGTCTGGACCTTGATATTAATGAATTTATCAGCGTCATCAATCAGGAACTAGCCAAGATTCCTGTATTTTCACATACGGATACGAACCGCTACGGACGTCAGTATAGTCAACGTCTCAAGAATCTTTTGAATGATGCAGAGGCTGAAAGGGCGGAACTGAGGGACGAGGTGGTAACAGTAGAGCACCTGATTCTCAGTCTATTTCATCAGCAGCGAAATCCGATAACTGTCTTTTTGAAACAGGCAGGAATTGATAAGGAGCTAGTTGCAGCAAAGTTGAATAAGGCTCGCCAAGGCAAACGAGCAATCTCTTCAAACCAGGAAAGTCACTATCAGGCCCTGAACAAATATGCGGCTAACTTTAATCAGTGGCTGGCTGACCAGACCGATAGACAGGTAATTGGTCGAAAAGACGAAATTGACGATATTATCCGTGTGCTGTGTAGGAAAGAGAAAAGCAACGCCATTCTCCTAGGCTTTCCAGGCGTTGGAAAATCCAAAGTGATAGAGGGGTTTGTTGGAAGATTACTTGCAGATGACGTTCCAGGAAAATTGCAGGGCAAGGAAGTTTTTAAGTTAAATCTAGGCGGATTGATTGCTGGAACTAAATATAGAGGAGAGTTTGAAGAGCGCTTCAAGGCTGTTTTGGATGAGGTGCTAGCTGCTAAGGGGAAGATTATTCTTTACATTGAGGATATTCACCAAATCGTGACAGCAGGGCGGACGGAGGGCTCTCTTGATGCAGGCAATCTTTTAAAGCCACTCTTGGCTCAGGGACAGATTAATATCATTGGCACAACGACTTTTGCTGCTTATCGAGAAAGCTTCGAGCTAGATCAAGCTTTGGAGGGGCGTTTTCAGCGGATTCGCATTGAGGAGCCCGATCAAGATAAAGCTTTGACAATTCTACAAGGACTGCGGGAGAATTATCAGGACTTTCACGGAGTTAGGCTGACGGACGAAGCCTTGCAGGCAGCAATCAGTCTTTCAATTCGTTATCTGTCAGATCGTTATTTACCTGATAAGGCACTGGACTTGATTGATGAGGCGTGTGCTGTTAAGAAAATCCGGCTAGCTCAAGCGGAAACTGAACGACCAGACGTCAGTCGTGAAGATATAGCCAGTATCGTAGAGCGTATAACAGGAATCAAAGTGCAGGGAATTATGGACAATGAGCGTAAACACCTGCTAAATCTAGACAAGCTCCTGCGCCAGAGAATTGTTGGGCAAGACCAAGCTGTTCAAAAGGTTTCGGAGGCGATTTTACGCTCAAGAGCAGGAATTCAAAATCCAAAGCGTCCTATCGGGTCCTTTCTCTTTCTGGGGCCGACTGGAGTTGGGAAGACTGCTTTGGCTAAAGCCCTTGCTGAGCGGCTGTTTGGTAATGAGCTGGAAATGGTTCGACTGGATATGTCTGAGTACATGGAAAAACATGCCGTAGCTCGTTTAGTTGGTCCGCCACCAGGTTACGTCGGATTTGAAGAGGGAGGACAGCTGACAGAAGCTGTTCGTAGGAGGCTTTATTCGATTGTCTTGCTGGATGAGATTGAAAAAGCCCATCTGGATGTATTCAACACCCTGCTGCAAGTCTTGGACGAGGGACGCTTGACAGACTCTAAAGGGCGTACTATTGACTTTAAAAATACTATTTTGATTATGACAAGCAATATTGGCTCTCAGCAGATTTTGGAAAGTCTCAAAAGTAAACAGGGACTGACTGCTGAAACGCAGGAAGAAGTTCTGTCCTTGCTGCAACATAGCTTTAGACCAGAGTTTTTAAATCGGATTGACGAGACGGTTATTTTCAACCCTCTAAGGGCAGAAGATATGGTCAATATCGTAAAAATTACGGTTCGCCAACTTCAGGAAAGGCTGAAACAACAGAAGATTCAGCTTCATCTGAGAGAAGAAGTCTATGCTTTTTTAGCCCAGAAGGACTACCAACCAGAGTTTGGTGCTCGTCCTATTCAAAGAAGCATTATGCGCTATCTAGAAACGCCTTTGGCTCGTTATTTGGTCGAAAATAAGGAAACAACTGAAATGAAAGTTCAAGTCAGTTTGAAGGATAGCCAACTGGAGTTTAATTATTTGGTATAAGCTTCTTCTAAAAAGCAAGCGCTTACTATGTGTAGACGAAGAAAATGAAGAAAGGAGGTTCATGGTTTCTGAGCAGACTGTATCTTGAGATTTTGAAATGAATCTTAGGTATACGAAAAATAATGAGATACTTCTTGTATCTATAGCCGACAGCAATCATTTTGATTGTTTGAGCACCCTTTGCATTTTATGAAAGGAGGTCTGTTTTGTCTGTTTATGATGTTTTGATTATCGGTGCTGGACCGGGCGGTTATGTGGCTGCTGAAGAAGCAGCTCGGTTGGGTAAGAAGGTGGCTGTGGTAGAAAAGAAGTCTATCGGCGGAACCTGCCTGAATGTAGGATGTATACCGTCTAAGGCCTATCTCCAGCACGGCCATTGGCTGCTGACAATGGAAGAAGCTAGGCGTTATGGCATTGAGAGCAAGCTTGAAAGGATTGATTTTGAGAAATTGGTAGACCGAAAGAATCAGGTTGTTGCCAGTTTACAATCTGGAATTCATGCTAGCTTTAAGTCTTTAGGCATTGAGTATATAGAAGGTCAGGCCAAGTTTGTCAAAGACCGAACTTTCTCCGTCAATGGTAAAGAAATCAGTGGCAAAGATGTGATTTTGGCTACTGGCAGTTATCCTTTTGTACCTCCTATTAAGGGACTGGAACAGGTTGACTACCTAACGACAGATACGTTTTTTGACTTGAGGGAACTTCCTGAGAAGTTAGTCATTATCGGAGGTGGAGTTATCGCAATTGAGCTAGCTTTCGCTATGGCTCCTCTGGGTGTTGCTGTTACTGTTATCGAGGTTGCTCCAGAAATTCTTTTGACCGAAGAAGCAGAAGCGCGACATGTGATTCAAAAGAAACTAAAGAAAATGGGGGTGATGATTTATCAGGGGGCGCAGATAAAGGAAGTAACTGGTAATTCTGTCTTGCTTGAGAACGAGCAGGTTGCTTTCGACCATCTTTTAGTCGCTACTGGCCGCAAACCAAACCTAGAGCTAGCGAAGGATATGGGATTAGCCTTGACGGAGCGAAATTTTGTCAAGGTAGATCAATACTACGAAACATCCAAAGAGCATGTTTATGCTATCGGTGATCTCTTAGAATCTTATATGCTGGCCCACGTAGCTAGTGCAGAAGGAATAAAAGCTGTGAGAGCTATCTGCCGAAGAGCTGAAGAAGCAGTTGATCCGCTCGGTGTCCCCCGTTCGCTCTACACCAGTCCTGAAGTAGCTTCTTTTGGTCTCAGCAAGGATGAGGCTGAGAAGGCGGGATATGATGTTCAGGTCCAACAGCTACCTTTCTCTTATAACGGGCGGGCTATTGCTATAGGTGAGACAGAGGGCTATGTCAAGCTAATCTCAGAAAAGAAATACCATCTTCTACTAGGTGCAGTCATCGTTGGTCCGAACGGTACAGATCTTCTGCAGAATTTGATTTTGCTGAAGCAGGCTGAAGCAACGCTGGATCAAGTTCTTGAAACAGTTTTTGCTCATCCTACCACATCAGAACTAATACAAGAGGTCGCTAAAAGACTCGTTCAGGACGATTAATGAGGAGGTAAAAATATGTCAAATTATAAAGACTTACCACAACAATTGAGCAAAACAAGAAACCAAAGTGCTGTATCAGAGCTAGTAGATTTAAAAGTCTATGATGCTACTGAAGTTGAAGTAGAGCAGGTTTCCAAAGAAAAAGCCAAGACCATGTATAAAACCATGTGGGATATCCGTAATTTTGAGGAAAATACTCGGCGTTTCTTTGCTGCAGGACAGATTCCTGGATTTGTTCACCTTTATGCTGGGGAGGAAGCGATTGCTACTGGCGTCTGTGCAAATCTGACAGACAAGGACTATATTACCAGTACTCACCGGGGACACGGTCACTGTGTTGCTAAGGGCGGTGATTTAAAGGGAATGATGGCAGAAATTTTTGGCAAGGAGACTGGGCTTGGAAAAGGAAAAGGCGGATCTATGCACATCGCCGATTTGGACAAGGGAATTCTCGGTGCCAATGGTATGGTTGGTGGAGGCTTTGGTCTAGCTACCGGTGCTGCTATGCGAAACAAGTACTTGAAAACCGATAGTGTGGCTGTCTGCTTCTTCGGTGATGGTGCAGCCAATGAAGGGAATTTCCATGAATGTCTCAACATGGCATCAATTTGGAAACTGCCAGTTATCTTTGTCAATGAAAACAACCTCTTTGCAGAATCGACACCGCAATGGTATTCTTCAGCGTCTGGCACCATTGCTGAGAGAGCGGCTGCTTATAATATGCCCGGCGTTCGGGTTAATGGTAAGGATTTATTCGCTGTCTACCAAGTAGCCAAGGAAGCTGTAGAGCGGGCTCGTAGAGGGGAAGGACCTACCTTAATTGAAGCTGTAACATATCGCGATCATGGTCACTTTGAAGGGGATGAGCAGAAGTATAAGGCTTTGGAAGGTGAAGAAAAAGACTGGGCTGATGTGGATGCTCTAGATGTCTTCCGTGACTACGCTATCGAGCATGGCCTCTTGACTGAAGAGGAACTTGATGCCATATTAGAGGAGTCTCGAAAGGATGTGGAAGAAGCTATCAAATTTGCTCAAGACAGTCCAATACCTCGTTCCGAGTCTCTGCTGGAAGATGTATTTGCTAATTGATAGAAGGAGGTTGATCAAATGGCTAGACAACTGTTATTTATGAAAGCAATCAATGAAGCGCTGGATCAGGCAATGGCAAAAGATGATACCGTAATCCTTCTGGGAGAAGATATTGCTGGCGGTGTAACAGTCAAGCACTTGGAAGAAGAAAACGAAGATGCTTGGGGCGGCGTAATGGGTGTAACCAAGGGACTCATGCCAAAATACGGACGAGAGCGAGTGATTGATACTCCAATTTCTGAGCACGGATACGTGTCAGCTTCTGTTGGAATGGCTCTGACTGGCTTGCGGCCAGTACCGGAGCTGATGTTCAATGACTTTATCGGTTTCTGCTTTGATGCCATTCTGGGGCAAGGCTCAAAAATGCGCTATATGTTTGGCGGTAAGGCTAAGGTTCCGATGACAATGCGGACCATGCATGGGGCAGGAGCTTCGGCTGCAGCTCAGCACTCGGGTTCTTATTACGGTCTCTTTGGTTCCATTCCTGGTATTAAGGTAGTTGTTCCAGCAACTCCGTATGATGCTAAAGGGTTACTGCTGGCTTCCATTGAAGACGACAATATCGTGATTTATTCAGAAGATAAGACCCTCTATGGTATCAAGGGAGAGGTACCAGAAGAATATTATACAGTTCCAATTGGAAAGGCTGCTGTCCGCCGTGAAGGAACAGACCTCACTATCGTTACTATCGGTAAAATGCTTTATGTCGCTTATGAGGTAGCAGATCGCTTGGAAAAAGATGGTATTTCGGTCGAAGTAATTGACTTGAGAACAGTAGCTCCTTGGGATGAGGAGACTGTCTTTGAATCAGTCAAGAAAACTGGACGACTGATTATCGTTGATGAATCCAACCCTCACAATAACACAGCGACGGATATTGCAGCTGTAGTGACTGATAAATGCTTTGATTATCTTGATGGTCCAGTAAAATGCGTCTGCGCGCCAAATGTGCCAGTGCCATTTGCTGTGAATCTGGAGCAGCTCTATATCCCTAATGCTGATAAGGTTCTGACTGTTGCTGCAGAATTGATTGACGATCTGAAGAGATAGAAGGGAGGCAAGTATGGCTACAGAAATTGTAATGCCTAAGCTAGGCTTAACAATGACCGAAGGTTTGATAAATAACTGGCTGGTCAAGGAAGGCGACACCGTAGCTGCTGGTCAGCCTGTCTTGGAAATCAGTTCTGAAAAATTGACCAGCGATGTAGAGGCGCCAAGCGCAGGAGTTGTTTTAAAAATTATCAGTCAGGCGGGCGATACTGTCCCGTGCAAGAAAGTAATTGCATGGATTGGTGAAGCAGGAGAATCTATTCCAGGTATGGAAGCAGAAGGAGCCTCTGCGAACCAGTCAGAAAGTGAGCATGGGGCAGCTGATGCAGGGGTTGGACTAGCAGAAAAAACTGCGACAGCAAGTTCCAACTCTGTCGGAAACAGTGAACATGGACGTATTTTCATCACTCCTCTTGCCCGTAAGATTGCTAAGGAAAAAGGATATGATATTTCCTTGATTTCAGGAACGGGAGGCAATGGCCGTATTACCCGACGGGATGTGGAAAACTATAAACCAGAGGCACTTCCAAACCAAACACCTGAAAGTAGCTCAGCAGTCCTTCAGCATGCTGGTCAAGTTGACTATGGTGCAGGATTGACAGGTATGCGCAAGACTATTGCAGAGCGGATGATGAATAGTCTCCAGACATCTGCTCAGGTGACCTTGCACCGTAAGGTGGATATCAGTCGGCTGATAGCCTTTAGACAGGATATGAAGGATAAGGTCGCTTCTCCACTAGAAAATGGCGAAATCAGCATCACGACTCTGCTGACAAAGGCAGTTGCCAAGGCATTGAAAGATCACCCTCAGCTCAACGCTTGGTATTTCAATGGTCAGTATCAGGAAGTAGAAGATATTCATATTGGTATCGCGACGGCACTTAGTGATGGTTTAGTGGTTCCGGTCATTCGTCACGTGGATAAGCTAACGCTGGCTGACTTGGGCTTAGCTATCAAAACGGAAGCTAATCAAGCTCGTAAAGGAACTTTGGATCCAGCTCTTTACTCAGGTTCAACCTTCAGTATTACTAATCTCGGGGGAGCAGGAATTGAGTATTTCACTCCTATCCTAAATACACCAGAAGTAGCCATTTTAGGAGTTGGTGCATTGCAAACGTCGCTGGCTCTTGACAGCCAAGGACAGGTCTACGAGCAAAAATTCCTGCCGCTCAGCTTGACTTTTGACCATCAAGTCGTAGATGGTCAGCCCGCAGCGGAATTTCTAGCCAGTCTAGCGGACAAGTTGGAGTCTCCTTACGACTTGGTTTTCTGATAGAAGAATGAGTGGTGAATTTCATTCCTGAATGATAAAGAAAAAGGCCAGCAGGTTAAATCTCCATAACCTGCTGGCCTTTTTCTTTTTTATTTTTCCCTCATTTCTCCTTGTGGGAAGTAGGTTCCTTCTGGCATGTCGTTAATAATGACATGGACAGCAGACTGAGGTGCGCCTGTATTTCTGACAACGGCTTCAGTTACTTCCTTGGCAAGAGCCTTTTTCTGCTCCAGAGTACGACCTTCAAATAAATCAATTCTAACAAATGGCATATTTTTTGCCTCCTTTATTTCTTTATCATTATTTTATCACAAATGAGGTTTTAAAGAGTAGTGAATTATGGTAAAATAATGTGAAGTAAAAATGGAGATAGTGGATTAGCAAAGATTTAAATTATGGCTCAGTTATACTACAAATATGGCACGATGAATTCGGGCAAGACCATTGAGATTTTAAAAGTCGCCCACAATTATGAAGAACAAGGCAAGAGCGTCGTCATCATGACCTCGGCTATCGATACAAGAGACGGCTTTGGGGTTGTTTCCAGTCGCATCGGCATGAAACGAAATGCCATAGCTATTGAGGATGAGACAGATATTTTTGGCTATATCCAGCAGCTGCCTGAAAAACCTTATTGTGTTTTGATTGATGAGGCTCAGTTTTTGAAACGCCATCATGTCTATGATTTGGCTAGAGTGGTGGATGAGCTGGATGTTCCGGTTATGGCTTTTGGTCTGAAAAATGATTTTCGCAATGAACTCTTTGAAGGCTCCAAACATCTCTTACTCTTGGCTGATAAGATTGAGGAGATTAAAACCATTTGCCAATATTGCTCTCGTAAGGCCACTATGGTTTTACGGACTGATAACGGAAAGCCAGTTTATGATGGTGAGCAGATAAAAATTGGCGGTCACGAGACCTATATCTCAGTCTGCCGCAAGCACTATTTTAACCCCGATATTAAGTAATCCAACGATAGAAAAAAGGAGATGATGAAAAATCTATGAACATCTATGAACAGTTACAAGCGGTTGAAGATCGCTACGAAGAGCTTGGTGAACTCCTAAGCGACCCTGATGTAGTCAGCGATACCAAGCGATTTATGGAGCTTTCTAAGGAAGAAGCCAGCACCCGCGATACAGTGACGGCTTATCGAGAGTATAAGAAAGTCCTGCAAAACATCACAGACGCTGAAGAAATGATAAAAGACGCCTCTGGCGATGCGGACTTAGAAGAAATGGCCAAGCAGGAGCTCAAGGATGCTAAGGCTGAAAAAGAAGAATACGAGGAAAAACTAAAAATCCTCCTTTTGCCTAAAGATCCAAACGATGATAAGAATATCATTTTGGAAATCCGGGGTGCAGCGGGAGGAGACGAAGCACAGTTGTTTGCCGGCGATCTCTTGCAGATGTATCAAAAATACGCTGAAAGCCAAGGCTGGCGCTTCGAAGTTATGGAAGCTTCTTATAATGGTGTAGGTGGGATAAAGGAAGTGGTCGCTATGGTCTCAGGCCAGTCGGTCTACTCAAAGCTTAAGTATGAATCTGGCGCTCACCGCGTACAGCGGGTTCCTGTAACCGAAAGCCAAGGTCGCGTTCACACCTCAACAGCAACTGTCTTGGTGATGCCAGAAATCGAAGAAGTCGAATACGACATTGATCCTAAAGATCTGCGCGTTGACATCTACCACGCATCTGGTGCAGGTGGACAGAACGTCAATAAGGTTGCGACTGCTGTTCGTATCGTCCATCTGCCAACCAATATCAAGGTTGAAATGCAGGAAGAGCGGACCCAGCAGAAGAACCGGGATAAGGCTATGAAAATCATCCGAGCTCGTGTGGCAGACCACTTTGCTCAAATTGCTCAAGATGAGCAAGATGCAGAGCGCAAGTCTACGATTGGTACTGGTGATCGCTCAGAGCGGATTCGCACCTATAATTTCCCACAAAACCGGGTGACAGATCACCGTATTGGCTTGACCTTGCAAAAGCTGGACACGATTTTAGCTGGCAAACTGGATGAAGTCGTTGACGCTCTGGTTCTCTATGACCAAACACAAAAACTAGAAGAGCTGAATAAATAATGATGTTGGCTCAATATTTAGCTGAGCTAGAGCAAGAGCTAGTAGCAGCGGGAGAAGAAGCAGAAAGCCTGTCTTTCGTTTATCGGGCTCTCAACGAGCTCTCCTTTACCGACTTTGTTTTCAAACTTCGGACAGAAGTCAGCCAAGAAGATTGTGACCAGCTAAAAGCGATTCAAGAGCAGCTGCTTGCTCATAAGCCGGCTCAGTATATCATTGGCAGCAGTGACTTTCACGGCCTGACTCTCAAGGTTGATGAGCGGGTTCTAATTCCTAGGCCTGAGACAGAGGAGCTGGTGGAGCTGATTTTGTCAGAAAATCCTGAAAGTTCTCTGTCTGTCTTGGATATCGGAACAGGAAGCGGAGCCATTTCTCTTGCACTGGCAAACAGGCGTCCAGACTGGCAGATTACTGCTTCTGACCTTTCGGAAGACGCTCTTTCCCTGGCAGCAGAAAACGCTCAGTCCTGCGGATTCAGCCTCACTTTTGTCCAATCTGATTGCTTGGATGCAATCCAAGGAAAATTTGACATTATCGTCTCCAACCCACCCTATATTTCAGAAGCAGATAAAGACGAAGTTGGACTCAATGTTCTGACCTCAGAGCCTCACATGGCCCTCTTTGCTGAGGAGGATGGCTATGCCGTCTATCGGAAAATAGCCGAGCAGGCAGGAGACTATCTGACAAAAAAAGGGAAAATCTATCTGGAAATTGGTTACAAGCAAGGCGATGGCGTCAGGGAATTACTGAAAAAGTCCTTCCCTCAAAAACGAATCCGAGTTCTGAAAGATCAATTCGGCAAAGATAGAATGGTGGCGATGGACAATGGATAAGATAGAGAAGACTATGGCAGCAGGCGGAGCAGTTGTCCTGCCTACAGAAACTGTTTATGGCCTCTTTGCTCAGGCTTTGAATCAAGAGGCGGTTGAACGAGTCTACGAATTAAAACGAAGACCTCGTGACAAGGCTCTCAATCTCAATGTTGCTAGCTTGGAAGAGATTTATGTTTTTTCTAAGAACCAGCCCAGCTACCTAGAGCAGCTCTATCAGGCCTTTCTGCCTGGGCCACTAACTATTATCCTCCAGGCCAATGACCGAGTGCCTGTTTGGATAAACTCAGGTATGGAAACCGTGGGTTTTCGGATTCCTAAGCATCCAGTTACACTGGACTTGATTCGTAAGTATGGTCCCTTGATTGGTCCATCCGCCAATCTTTCTGGAAAAGCTAGTGGAACTTCTTTCCAGCAGATTATGATGGATTTTCAAGAGCAAGTCTCAGGGGTAGAAGATGATGCATCCTTGACAGGTCAGGATTCAACTATTCTAGACTTGTCTGGAGAAAAGGCACTTATTCTACGCCAAGGGGCAATCACTCGCGAGGATATTCTCGCCCAAGTAGATGATATAAAATTTTAACTTTTAGGACCTAAGGTCCTATTTTCGCAAAAGAAGGGAGACACCTTATGATTTTTGACCAAGAAGACTACAAAGCATTTGACCCAGAGATTTGGGAAGCAGTTGCTAAAGAAGAAGAACGTCAGCAGCATAATATTGAGCTGATCGCTTCAGAAAATGTCGTTTCTAAAGCTGTCATGGCTGCTCAAGGTTCTATTTTGACCAATAAATATGCCGAAGGCTACCCAGGTCGCCGCTACTATGGTGGGACAGATGTAGTGGATGTAATTGAAAGTCTAGCGATTGAGCGTGCTAAAGAAATTTTTGGTGCAAAGTTTGCCAATGTGCAGCCTCACTCAGGTAGCCAGGCAAATTGCGCTGCTTATATGGCTTTGATTGAGCCAGGTGATACTGTTATGGGTATGGATTTGTCTGCTGGCGGCCACTTGACTCACGGTGCGTCAGTCAGCTTCTCTGGTCAAACCTATAATTTTGTATCCTATAGTGTTGATCCCGAAACAGAATTACTGGACTTTGATGCTATTCTCAAACAAGCCAAGGAAGTACAGCCTAAGCAAATTGTGGCGGGGGCTTCAGCTTACTCTCATATTATTGACTTTTCAAAATTCCGTGAAATCGCTGATGCGGTAGGCGCTAAGCTCATGGTTGATATGGCTCACATCGCTGGATTAGTCGCTGCAGGCCTCCACCCAAGCCCTGTACCTTATGCGGATATCACAACAACTACAACCCACAAGACCTTACGTGGTCCTCGCGGTGGTTTGATTTTGACAAATGATGAAGAATTAGCTAAGAAAATCAACTCAGCTATCTTCCCTGGCATTCAAGGCGGACCATTAGAGCATGTCATTGCAGCTAAAGCAGTTGCATTTAAAGAAGTACTGGATCCAGCTTTCAAGGTTTATGCTCAGCAGATTTTGGACAATGCCCAAGCTATGGCTCAAGTCTTCCGTCAGCATGATAAGTTCCGTGTGATTTCTGACGGTACTGAAAATCATCTTTTCTTGGTTGATGTCACTAGGGTTGTAGAAAATGGGAAAGTAGCGCAAAATCTCTTGGATGAAGTCAATATTACCCTTAATAAAAACTCCATTCCTTACGAGACTTTGTCACCGTTTAAGACTAGCGGAATTCGTATCGGTACAGCAGCCATTGCAGCTCGAGGCTTTGGTGTAGCAGAAAGCATCAAGGTAGCAGAGCTTATTATCAAGGCTCTGGAAAACGCTGAAAACGAAGCAGTGCTGAATCAAGTGCGGGCGGAAGTTCGCGAACTAACGGACGCTTTTCCACTCTATGAGGGCTTGAACTAAGATGGATATTTACGTAAAAAAAGCGATTATTCATCAATTCAGCCCAGCTGACACCGAACTGCTGCTGGCGGATAAGTTTCTCAACATTACTCCCAAGATTGAAGAATATCTGCGCAAGAAGATTGAGCGGGTATACTCTGATGATGCTAAAACAGGTGTTTTCGACCCCGAAAACGTCTTTTTAGCCCAGCTTTCAGACGACCTACTGGAAACATCAGTTACAGTGGCCAAGCTCTGGCAGGAGGAGTTTTCTGTCAGTGAAAACCAGAAAACCAACGATCTGATTTTTGTCCAGTTTGACAAAGAGGGTGTGGAGCACTTTGCTTTTCTGCGGATTGCTCTGCGGGAAACTCTGACCCACTTAGGTGGCGAGGTGGACAATCCTATCAAGCTGACGCAGAACAATCTGCCTGGCTTTGGTACGGGGGCAGACGAGGCTTTGGTCATCAATCTCAAGTCTCGCAAGTACCATCTGATTGAAAAGCGCATCAAGTATAACGGTGCCTTTCTCAATTATATGTCAGATAATCTCTTGCAGGTCAATCCGACAATCTCAGCTAAGAAATCAATCAAAGCACTTGAGAAGACTGCTCAGAAGGTTGCTGAAAGTTTTAACAAAGACGATTTTCAGTTCCAGTCCAAGGTCAAATCCAGTATTTTCAAAAATCTGGAAGAAAATGACGAACTGTCGCCTGAAAAGTTGGCTGATGATCTTTTTGACAGCAATCTGACTGCCCGACTTACCTTTATTGACCAAGTCAAGGAAGCTATTCCTGAGCCAGTCAAGTTTGATGAGATTGACAGCAGCCGCCAGAAGAAAAAGTTCGAAAATCAGAAACTCTCCCTTTCAAATGGAATTGAGCTCATCGTTCCCAATAATATATATCAGGACGCAGAGTCGGTAGAATTTATCCAGAACGACAACGGGACCTATTCTATTTTGATTAAGAACATCGAGGATATCCAAAATAAATAATGTTTAAATTTCTAAGAAGACTGATTCTAGTCCTTTTCGTGCTCTTTGCCGGCTATAAGATTTATCAGGTTCATCATGATGTCAAGCAGGTCATGAAGTATCAGACTTTGGTCAGAGAAGTGCTGGACGAGCAGGATACAGCGGCCAATGAAGAATTGGTACTGGCCATGATTTATACAGAGACCAAGGGAAAAGACACCGATGTCATGCAGTCCAGTGAAAGCGCGACTGGTCAGACTAATGCCATCACGGACAACAAAGAAAGTATTCGCCAAGGAGTTCAGGCCTTATCTGATAACCTAGAGTTAGCCAGTGAAAAAAAGGTCGATGTTTGGACAGCAGTACAAGCCTATAATTTCGGTCAGGCCTATATCGACTACGTCGCTAAAAACGGTGGCGAAAATACGCTGGAGCTAGCCAAGAAATATTCCAAAGATGTGGTAGCGCCAAGCTTAGGAAATGTAACTGGCAAGACCTACGGCTACTATAACCTGATTTCAATTTTCCACGGTCCAGAACTCTATATCAACGGCGGTAATTATTATTATTCCCGTCAGGTCAAGATGAACATGCACATCATGCGCCTCTTAAAATGGTTTTAGAAAGAAGTTTTCAAGCTTCTTTCTTTTTTTGATGGTGAAGTAATAATCCAGATATTTGTAACCACCATGGATACATGATATAATTTTGTACATCTATCATAAAAAGGAATGAAAAATGAACAAGAAACTTGGTTTTAAGCTCCTCGTTCTGGTCTTGGTGACAATTGCCGGTCTAACAGCTTTTTACAACCATAAAGAAGCCACTGAGCTCAACACAAAACAATATGTGCAGTCAACAACGCCGACCTTGTTTTTCCACGGTTTTGGATCCAGCTCTAACGCTGAAAATCATATGACAGAGGCAGCCAAAAAAGCTGGAGTTACTCAGACAATTATCACGGCAAATGTCAGTAAAAATGGGCAAGTAAGCTTATTAGGCGAGATACCGAAAGGTGCTATCAATCCCATTATTAAGGTAAACTATGAAGATAACCGCAATACTGACTATGCTCAAGATGGCAAATATGCAGCAGCTGTGATTCGTAAGTTACAAGAGACTTATGGCTTTGATAAGATGAATCTGGTAGGCCATTCGATGGGGAATATGTCCATCCTCTTTTATATGTTAGAGAACGGTCAGGATGAAAAGCTGCCCGAGCTGCAAAAGCAGGTCAATATTGCCAACCATGTTAATGGTCTGCAAGGAAGGGACTTGCCTGAAGATTTGACAATTCTAGACGACCAAACTGGCCAGCCTAGTGCTATGAGCCAGACTTATCAAAAACTACTGGGATTACGAGAAATCTATCCGCAAGAGCAAGTAGATGTTCTGAACATTTACGGTGATTTTAAAAATGAATCCGACGGTTCCGTACTCAATACCTCTTCCCGCAGCCTCAAATATCTCCTGGTTGAGAATGCCAAATCTTACCAGGAAAAGAAAATCACAGGTCAGTTGGCTCAGCACAGCCAATTGCATGAGAATCCAGAAGTAGACGAATTACTGATTGACTTCCTTTGGAAAAAGTAGGGAAGAGCAGTTACTGGCAAGCAAATCCAGTGACTGTTTTTTCTTTGAACTTCTTTGAGAAATGTTGTAAAATGTATCTATTATCTCAAGCCCTCAATGGATGAGATAATAATAACTCCATCATTGCAGCAACTTAACTGAAGCACTCTAAACATCAAAAGGAGCGAAAATCACAAGCTCAAGAAACAGAAATTAGAGGCAGTCAGATAGAAAGTTTACTGTATAAAACAGCTAAGCTATAGAATTTGGGAAACTATGGCGGGAGGAAAAGAGGAAAAAATATGAAATTCAAAAAAACTTTAATGACAGCAGGAGCCTTGCTGGCTACTCTGTTTACTGTATCAACCGCAGCTGCCGATTCAAATGTTCAGAAAGTCATTGATGAGACATACGTACAGCCTGAGTATGTGCTGGGTTACTCCTTAGATGAGAGCCAAAAACAGCAGACCTTGCAGATGTTGGGTTACAATTCATCCAGCGATAGCAAGCCACTTAAGACCATGACTCCAGAAGTCTACTCAAAAATCATGGACGTTGCTAATGACCCTAGCCTGCAGCTTTATTCTTCTGTAAAAATCCAGAAGTTAGGCGGCAATAAGCCATTAGAGGTCAAAATTGTCACTCCGCAAAACATCACCAAGGTTACTGAAGATATGTATCGCAACGCGGCTGTTACTCTAGGTGTTCAGCACGCGCAGATTACCGTTGCGGCACCGATTCCGGTAACAGGTGAGAGTGCTTTGGCAGGGATTTACTACTCTCTTGAGGATAATGGCGCGACCATTCCTCAGGAAAATAAAAACCTAGCGCAGGAAGAACTGGCTGCCCTTTCTGGTATCAATGCTGAAAATACAGGTAAGGAAGGCTATGATGCGGACAAGCTTAACGTAGCTCTGGCTGATATCAAAGCGGCTATCGCCAATGCTAAGAAGAACAACAGCAATCTGACAGCAGATGATGTCCGTAAGATTGTTGAAGAAACCTTGAAAAACTATGGACTGACTCAGTCAGTGACCAATGACCAAATCAACCTCATCGTGAATTTTGCTATCAATCTTTCAAACAGTGGAGTCATTACGGATTCTGACTTTACGAAGACCCTTAGTGACTTGAAAGACAGCATTGTTTCAAAGGCAGGGGATACCTTTAACAATATTAACCTCAACTTTGATGCAAACGGCCTCATTCAAGAAGGCGGTAATTTCTTTTCTAATATCTGGAATGCCATTGTCAACTTCTTTAAAGGATTGTTTGGAGGTTAATTCCAAGACTATGTAAAACAAGGCTAGGACATTTTAGTCCCAGCCTTGTTTTACGTCTAGAAATGAAATTTTAATTTAGCTTTTTAAAAAGAAAATACGGAAGAGCAGCAGCAGACAAAGATGAAGCGGATAGAAAGCATAAAAGCCCCATTTTACCCAGACAGGCGAATAACCGCGCTGGCCGTTATAGGCTTTGAGAAGCGGCAGAGTCAGGAGTAGGCCCAACATAGCAGCCGCATCGCAGAGCAGGACAGGATTGGGATCTGTGTAAAAGGCCCAAAGATTTATCAGAATAGACACTACCATAAGGGTGAGGATTGGTGTGACAAAGCCGTCTGATTCCTCCCGTTTTTCATAGAAACCAACAATCGTCAAGATTCCCAAAAAGGCCCAGTCAGATTGCCAAGTCAGAAAAGAGAATGTTAAAATCAAGAGCAAGCGCAGAAAAGAATGCTGAACCTTTTCCAAAAATACTAGCAATAAAAGCCCTAAGAGTAAAGTGTAGAGAATGTTATTATCAACTGTCAAAGGTTTGTGGCTTTCAAAAAGATAATAGAATGGCAGAATGGAGAGCAACCAAAAAAGAGTTAGACGAAGTGCGTATTTCCCTTTGCTTCGTGTATACTGAAAGCCCTCAACCAGTAAATAAGCCATGATTGGAAAAGTTAGTCGTCCAATTGTTTCGGTCAAGAAATACAAGTAAATATTCTGATTTTCCAACTCTAGCGTATGTCCCAAATGGTTGATAAGCATAGCAGCAATAGCAATCAATTTCAAATGAAAAGCTTCCAGTGATTTTTTCATCTCTAACTCCTTCATCAATATTTTACTAGTCATTATATAAAAAATGGTGTACGAAGTCAATGCAATCAAAAAGGGCTTTTCGCCCTTTTGTTAAGATTGTTTCTTTTCTCGTTGTGCTAGCCATGGGAGGATAAGGCCTAGCCCTAAAAGAGCAATAGGAGTGATAATGTTAGTTGCTAGCGTAAACCACCACTCGGTTGGATGAGTTGCCAAATCTACCTGTGGAGCCATTCCTAGGATACAAGCGAAAGCAGTAAAAGCAAAGCCCCAGGCACCAACTAGAAAGCCGAGCATACGATTTTTAACAAATATGTATTCAGCATTTTTAAACTTTTCCCATTTATGGTACAAGAACATATAAGCTATAAAAACCCAAAGGAAACACATAGGGGAGACGATAGCATTGAGATTTGTCATCCATACTACTAGGCCATCAATTTCCTTAAGTCCAAGAAGCGGCAATACAATGATAATAGTAACTAGAATTCCTGTTAAAAGATAACCGTTGATAAGCATTCCTGACTTAGTCCGCTTGCGTAGCCAACTTGGAATAAAATCTTCGTCTGCACTACCTAAAAATATTTGTAGCGGAGCGTCAATACAAATGGCTAGCGTAGCAGCTTGGCCGATAGTTTGAGTAATAGCGTAAATTGTTACTAGAAAACCGCCTAACCCCCAGTGCTTACCTAAAACTGCGAAGGCTTGATAGGCACCATTTCTCATCAAATCAACAGGAATGTTATTGCTATCAAAAATCATAGCCATGGCAAGCGAACCTAAGATTGCACAAGCTCCAATCATTACAGCCATCGCAATCATCCCTTTTGGAAACCCTTTTGCTGGATTCTTCACTTTATTAACATAGGGAGAGATAGCTTCAGCTCCTCCGACAGAGAATACCAGAAGTGCAATTGTAGTAAAGTAAGAGAAGTCAAACTTTGGAATGTATGTAGGTAATTTATCCATGTTATCCGTTTCCAACTGCAAATTTGGTTTGATAAAAGGTATCCCGACAGCTAAGAGTATAAAAAGGATTAACATTACCAGCATAGCTCCGCCTGCTAAGGTTCCTAAAAATTTCAAAGCCTTTAGACCTTTGGTAGAAATATAGAGAAGTAAAAGAAAAGCGACTAGACAGAGTCCCACCAACAAAGGCATGGAGAGACTGTCCAAAAATTCACCATTCCCTTGGATAACCCAACCTAAGGCAATCAAAATAGTTTGAGGCTTTTGAGCTAGATAAGGAATTTGAACAACCCAATAGGTCCAAGCTGCAAAGAAGGCCAGTCGTTTAGTAGAAGTTAGCTTTATCCAATCACTGACCCCACCTTCGCTTGCCTTGAAGGTTGATCCTAACTGTCCTACCATCAAGGTATAAGGAACAAAGTAGATGGCTAGTAGTAGAATCCAGGATGTCACAACAACGATCCCTTGTTGGGCAAAGTTA
The DNA here is from genome assembly GCF_020729725.1 of Streptococcus sanguinis. Lineage (GTDB taxonomy): Bacteria > Bacillota > Bacilli > Lactobacillales > Streptococcaceae > Streptococcus > Streptococcus sanguinis_V. The sequence continues at coordinate 278,602 of NZ_JAJEPA010000005.1, forward strand.
TTGACAACATTTCCTAAGCTCCAAACAATATTAAAAGCAATTAAGGCAATCATCAGCCAACTAATTTGCTTAGAGTCTTTTTCCATAGAAATTCCTCCTTCTAATAACAAATGGTTTCCGTTTAGGGAAAAGTAACTGTAAAATAATGAACCTTTTTCAATTTATATTATAACACTTTAAGCGAAACAATAAAGCGTTTACATTTGTTTTAATATTTTTATATGCACTAAAGTATCTGAAAAAATATAGGTGTTTTTCCATCCTTAACCAAAAACAACTGATAGAGCATTGGGAGAGACAAGTTAAGGAATTCATAGATTCTAAGTCAAAACATTAAGCAAAGTATTTTTATCAAAATCAAAACCAGCTATCCTTTTAGAAATTTCTGCTGAGATGGCTGGTTTTTTTATTTATATTTTTACTCCCACTCCACAGTTGCAGGTGGTTTGCTGGTGATATCGTATACGATTCGGTTGACATGATCTACTTCGTTGACGATACGAACAGAGATTTTTTGCAGAACATCCCAAGGAATCTTGGCAAAGTCAGCTGTCATACCATCGATAGAAGTGATAGCACGAATCGCAATTGTGTAGTCGTAAGTCCGGCCGTCTCCCATGACCCCAACAGATCGGACACCTGTATTAACAGTAAAGTACTGCCAGATGTCGCGGTCAAGACCAGCTTTGGCGATTTCTTCGCGGAGAATAGCGTCAGATTCGCGGACAGTTTCCAATTTTTCCTCTGTGATTTCTCCCATGACACGAATAGCAAGCCCTGGGCCTGGGAATGGCTGGCGCCAAACAATTTCATCAGGCATACCAAGCTCTGTACCCAAAGCACGCACTTCGTCCTTGTAGAGCGTGTTCAGTGGCTCAATCAGCTCAAACTGCATGTCTTCTGGCAGACCACCAACGTTATGGTGGGACTTGATAGTCTGAGCAGTGTCGGTACCAGATTCGATAACGTCTGTATAGAGCGTTCCTTGAGCCAAGAATTTTACATCTTTCAGTTTGCTGGCTTCGTCGTCAAAGACATAGACAAACTCGTTTCCAATGATTTTACGTTTTTGCTCTGGGTCTGAGACGCCGGATAGTTTATCAAGAAAACGCTTAGCTGCGTCAGCCTTAATAATATTCAAACCAAATTTGCCGCCCAGCATATCCATGACCTGATCAGCTTCACCTTTACGCAAAAGACCATGATCCACAAAGATACAGATTAGTTGATCACCGATTGCTTTCTGTAAGAGAACACCGACAACAGAAGAGTCTACACCGCCAGAAAGTCCCAACAGCACCTTCTTGTCACCAACAGTTTGGCGGATTTTTTGAATTTCCATGTCAATGAAGTTATCCATAGACCAGTCGCCTTTAGCTCCACAAATATTCAGAGCAAAGTTACGAAGAATATCATAACCAAACTCTGAATGACGAACCTCAGGGTGGAACTGAATGCCGTAGATTTTCTTAGTTGGATTTTCAATAGCTGCAAAAGGACAGTCAGCAGAAGTACCAGTACGGACAAAGTCAGCGGGAATTTCTGTTACTGCATCTCCGTGGCTCATAAGAACTAACTGGCTTTCAGGCGTACCGTTGAAAAGGCTGGAATTAGCAGTATGTGACAGATTTGACTGACCGTATTCACGATTTCCAGCATGACCAGCAGGGACAACCTTGCCCCCCAGCTTGTGAGTCAAAAGCTGCATACCATAGCAGATTCCCAAAATCGGGATTCCCAACTCGAAAATTTCCGGATCAATATCAAAAGAGCCGTCTTCATATACAGAATTCGGACCGCCGGAAAAGATAATCCCGACAGGCTGGATAGCACGGACTTCGTCAGCGGTAATCTTGTGGCTCTTGAGCTCAGAAAAAACACCGATTTCACGAATGCGGCGTGAAATCAGCTGGTTGTACTGGCTGCCGTAATCAAGCACGATGATCTTTTCGACATCTTGCAATTCAGTTCTAGTAGTCATCTGTTCCCTTTCTTAAAAGAAGTAATCTTTTCCCCTCATTTTATCACAAAAAAGGAATTTTTCCAAGGCAATAAGGAGCAAGAGTGCTGAAAAAACGAATATGAGTCTTTATTTGACAAAACTGCTAGAATCGTGAGAAAAGCAAGTATTTGAGAGCTAATCCTTATCATTTAGTTTGACATTTGAAGTATTTGGTACTAAAATAAAGGAAGGTACCAAATAAGAAAGAAGAGTCAACATGTTGCCCGCATATATCAAAATTCATGATCAGATTAAGAAAGACATCGACGATGCCGTTTGGGAGATTGGAGAGCGCCTGCCCAGTGAGCGAGATCTAGCCGAAACCTTTAAGGTCAGCCGTATGACCCTGCGTCAGTCCATTACGCTCTTGGTTGATGAGGGGGTGCTGGAGCGTCGGGTCGGCAGTGGTACCTTCGTAGCCAGTACACGTGTTCAGGAGAAAATGCGCGGCACCACCAGCTTCACGGAAATCATGAAGGCGCAAGGCAAAACGCCATCCAGCCAGCTTATTTCTTATCGGCGTACCCTGCCCAGCGAGCAGGAAGTGGAGAAGCTAGGCATCCATAAGACAGAAAATGTCATTCGGATGGAGCGGGTCCGCTATGCTGACGATTTGCCGGTGGTCTACGAGGTGGCTTCAATTCCAGAGAAGTTCATTAAGAATTTCAAAAAAGAAGAGGTGACCAGTCATTTCTTCCAGACCTTGCAGGAACATGGTTATAAAATCGGCAAGTCCCAGCAGACGATTTATGCTCGGCTGGCTAAGGAAAAAATCGCCAATTACCTCGATATTCCCCGCGGCCATGCTATATTAGGACTGACTCAGATTTCTTACTTTGACGACGGAACAGCTTTTGAATATGTAAAAAGCCAGTATGTTGGCGAACGTTTTGAATTTTATTTAGAAAACAATTAATTATTGCAAAACTCTTGGTTATCACCAAGGGTTTTTATCTTGTATTTCACTTGGCAGAAAATGCTGATTGAAGTTTCGCAATCTCATATTTCGAGTGTTTATTTCCCTTGTCAGACTAGAGTTTATCATGCTTTTCTGGTATAATGTTTCTTATGGAAATTGAAAAAACAAACCGAATGAATGCTCTCTTTGAGTTTTATGCGGCGCTTTTGACTGACAAGCAGATGAACTATATCGAGCTCTACTATGCAGATGATTACAGTCTGGCAGAGATTGCTGAGGAGTTTGGTGTTAGCCGTCAGGCTGTTTATGATAATATCAAGCGGACGGAGAAGATTCTGGAAGACTATGAGAAAAAGCTTCACATGTACTCGGACTACATTGTCAGAAGTCAGATATTTGACCAGATTACGGAGAAATACCCTGACGACAGCTATCTGCAGGAGCAGATCGGGATTCTGTCTGGTATTGACAACCGAGAGTGACCATGGCTAAACAAGTTATCTACAAAGGAATGCCTTGCTGGTTGTTGGAGTCGGAAGAACCTTTTCCTGCTAGGGTACAACTCATCTCCCCTGACGATCTTTCTAAGGCAATGCAAGAAGGCTTCAGCTGCTGGGGCTACCCAAATGAGATTATGAAAGAAGTCTCTGCTGAGGAATACGCTTGTTTAACACGTTTTGGAAAATTTCCACTGAATTGATTGAAATAGAAACTAGGAGAAATAAAAAATGGCATTTGAAAGTTTAACGGAACGTTTGCAGAACGTCTTTAAAAATCTGCGCAGAAAAGGAAAAATCTCTGAGAACGATGTCCAGGAAGCAACCAAAGAGATTCGTCTGGCCCTTTTAGAAGCCGACGTTGCCCTGCCAGTTGTCAAAGACTTTATCAAGAAAGTCCGTGAGCGCGCTGTCGGTCACGAGGTTATCGATACCCTCAATCCAGCGCAACAGATTATCAAAATTGTTGACGAAGAGCTGACAACTATCTTGGGTTCTGATACTGCTGAGATTATCAAGTCACCAAAGATTCCGACTATTATCATGATGGTTGGTCTGCAGGGTGCTGGTAAGACCACCTTTGCTGGAAAGCTTGCTAATAAGCTCAAGAAAGAAGAAAATGCTCGTCCGCTCATGATTGCGGCGGATATTTACCGTCCGGCGGCTATTGATCAGCTGAAAACACTTGGGCAGCAAATTGATGTACCTGTTTTTGCTTTAGGTACGGAAGTTCCAGCTGTTGAGATTGTCCGTCAAGGTTTGGAGCAAGCGAAAGCCAACCACAATGACTATGTCCTGATTGATACGGCTGGGCGCCTTCAGATTGACGAAAAGCTCATGCAGGAACTATCAGATGTCAAAGCGCTGGCTAATCCGAACGAAATCCTCTTGGTTGTCGATGCCATGATTGGTCAGGAGGCAGCTAATGTCGCTCGCGAATTTAACAGCCAACTGGAAGTGACCGGGGTTATCCTGACCAAGATTGATGGCGATACTCGTGGCGGTGCAGCCCTGTCTGTCCGTCAGATTACTGGTAAGCCTATTAAATTTACTGGTACCGGTGAAAAGATTACTGATATCGAAACCTTCCACCCAGACCGTATGTCCAGTCGAATCTTGGGCATGGGGGACATGCTGACTCTGATCGAAAAAGCCTCTCAAGAATACGATGAGAAAAAATCGCTTGAAATGGCTGAAAAGATGCGGGAAAACACCTTTGATTTCAATGATTTTATTGATCAGTTGGATCAGGTACAAGGCATGGGACCTATGGAAGACTTGCTCAAGCTGATTCCAGGAATGGCCAATAATCCTGCTCTCAAGAATATCAAAGTGGATGAGAAAGAAATTGCCCGCAAACGTGCTATCGTATCCTCTATGACACCGGCTGAGCGAGAAAATCCTAACTTGCTGAGTCCTAGCCGTCGCCGGCGGATTGCCAATGGTTCAGGTAACAGTTTCGTTGATGTCAATAAATTTATCAAAGACTTCAATCAAGCTAAGCAGATGATGCAGGGCGTTCTATCAGGCGATATGAGCAAGATGATGAAGCAAATGGGGCTCAATCCAAACAATATGCCTAAGAACATGCCTGGTGGCGGAGGAATGCCCGACATGTCAGCTCTTGAAAGTATGATGGGCCAAGGCGGCATGCCAGATATGTCAGGCTTAGGAGGATCCGGCATGCCGGATATGAGCCAAATGTTCGGCGGCGGACTCAAGGGCAAAGCCGGGGAGTTTCTAATGCGCCGCAGCATGAACAAAATGGCCAAGCAAATGAAGAAAAACAAGAAGAAGCGGAAGTAACAACAAAAAAACAAGTCACATAACTAAGTTTTATGTGGCTTGTTTTTGAAAACGTCAGATTCAGATATGGAGACTAGAATGAGGCCTTTTTTGACTCAATTAATTCATCGACTTGCTAAAACCTTTCAAAAATTATTGAATAAGCTGCCTAGCCACCCTATTTCTCATCTTCCTGACAGCAAGGTAAAAATCAGCCCGATCATCATGATCCCAGGTAGTTCGGCGACAGAGAATCGTTTTAATCGAATGGTTAAAAAACTCAACCGCAATCAGCATCCACATCATAGTCTGGTTCGTATTAAAGTCTGGAATGACGGGCATATAACTTACCGAGGGCATTTGAAGCGCAAGGATAGAAATCCCATTTTTGTGGTTGGTTTTCAAAATAATCGTGATGGCTATGAAAACATCAAGCAGCAGGCGGCCATGTTTGATGCTGCCTTGACTGTTTTGCGAGAGAAGTATTCTTTTAACATCTTTAAGGCGCTGGGGCATTCTAATGGTGGACTAGTTTATACAGTATTTCTTCAGCAATACCTTGCAAACCACTCTAAGCTAGAGATGGAAAAGCTACTGACTATTGGCAGTCCTTATAATCTGAACAAGAAAAATCTTAATCATCGAGTCCCGATGCTAGATGACTTTGTAGCCAATCAGGAAAAACTGCCTAAGAAGCTGCAGCATTTGTCGATTTTGGGAATTTTTTTCCGAGACGGTGACGGAATTGTCCATAGAAGCAGCGTAGAGGCTGGGAGTTTGATTTACAAAGGAAAGATTGCTTCACATAGAGAGGTAGTCATCGTAGGCAAGAATGCACATCATTCCTCCCTGCCGCAAAATGAACAGGTAATTGATTTAATTAAAGGGTTTTTATTCTAGTATTTTTTACATAATTTAATTTTGGTAAAAAATTAGAAAGACGATAAAACAATGAAAATGACAGACATTCTTCATAGGTATTATGGGTATTATGGTGACTTTGAGCTGATAAATGAAAAATGGAATGAAGACTATGAAAGCATTTTGATTAAGCCAAAGGGTAATCAAGAATATAAAAGATGCCGTTTGGCAAAGAAAACACCTAAAAAAGAAGGATACTTTACAGTCTTTTGGAAAAAAGACCAAGACAACAAGAATATTCCTTATACTGATAAAGACTTAGGTGATGAACTGGTTGTTGTCGTCATCGACGACCGTCATTGCGGTATATTTATAATCCCCAAAGAGGTGGCTATCAGTAAAAAAATTCTTTCTACAAAGGATTGTAAAGGAAAGATGGCAATGCGGTTTTATCCGTCCTGGTGCACAAATTTAAATAAAACAGCTCAGGCAACACAAAAATGGCAACTGGATTATTTTCAAAAAATCGAATTAGAAGAATAAGTTTTATGTAAAACAAGACAGAGTTTAGTTTTTGAATTTCTCAATTCTGTCTTGTTTTTATTATTTGTTTTGTAGTAAAGTTAGATTGCTTACTTCCCTCTATCATCTTTCCGAAAAACTATAATTTTCTTGAAAAATATATCTAGATATGCTATACTACTGTTATAGAAAAAACGGAGAAATATGATGAGACGTGAACTGTTATTAGAAAGAATTGATAAACTTAAGGCTACCATGCCCTGGTACATTCTGGAATATTACCAATCAAAACTGGCGGTGCCTTATAGTTTTACAACCTTATACGAATATCTCAAAGAATATGATCGCTTTTTTAACTGGGTACTAGAATCTGGTATAACGGATGCTTCGCATATTGCTGAGATTCCTCTCTCGGTCTTGGAAAATATGACCAAGAAAGACATGGAAGCCTTCATTCTGTATCTGCGAGAGCGGCCGCTTCTCAATGCCAACACGACACAAAACGGTGTTTCTCAGACAACTATCAACCGAACTCTGTCAGCTTTGTCCAGCCTCTACAAATATTTGACTGAGGAAGTTGAAAACGAGCAGGGAGAGCCCTACTTCTATCGAAATGTGATGAAAAAGGTTGCTACTAAGAAGAAAAAGGAAACTCTGGCTGCTCGTGCAGAGAATATTAAGCAGAAGCTCTTTTTAGGGGATGAGACAGAAGAATTCCTCCAGTATATTGATAGGGAGTACCCTAAGAAGCTCTCTAATCGCGCCCTGTCCTCTTTTAACAAGAACAAGGAACGAGATTTAGCCATCATTGCCTTGCTGCTAGCCTCTGGTGTTCGTCTGTCTGAAGCTGTTAATCTTGATCTGAAAGATATCAATCTCAAAATGATGGTTATCGAAGTAACAAGAAAAGGCGGTAAAAGGGACTCTGTCAATGTTGCTGCTTTTGCCAAGTCCTATTTAGAAGAGTATCTAAACATTCGAAGCAAACGATACAAGGCCGAAAAGACTGATACAGCCTTCTTTTTGACTGAATACCGCGGCACTCCTAATCGAATCGATGCTTCCAGTGTCGAAAAAATGGTGGCCAAGTATTCCGAGGACTTCAAGGTGCGAGTGACGCCTCACAAACTCCGCCACACACTTGCTACACGTTTATACGATGCAACCAAATCTCAAGTTCTCGTCAGCCATCAGCTAGGGCATGCTAGCACTCAGGTGACGGACCTCTACACCCATATTGTCAATGACGAGCAAAAGAATGCTTTGGACAAATTGTAATATTACATAATTTAAAATATGTGCATTGAATGATAACAAAAGAGCGAAAAATCTATTTTAGATGCTTCGCCTTTCTTTTATAAAAACTCAATCCAATAATTACGATGGGGTTCAACAATCAGCGGTTTGTTCCAGAAGTGCTTGAGATGTTCTAGGTTTGCTGCTGTGACTGGTCGATTTTTGGTGTTGTACTTTTCAGCACTTTCTCTAGTTAGGAAGCATTTGACCGCTTCGTAGGATCCTTCTGCTGTCTCTCTATTCAGCCCTTCAAAGCTAACTTCATCGCCTGGCTGAGGATTATCCGTGAAGAGTTTTCCGATAAAATAGACCGTTTTACTCTTCATCAGATCGTAAGCCTTGATATTCTCTATTCGATTATTAGCTGCTGCAAACATAATGCAAAAGCTGTCAACAAGGTCCTTCAAAGGCATCAGATCTTCCTTGGGAACGAAGATATCTACCATGTAGAGCCCACCAATGACTAGGTTTTGGAAAGAAGGTTGCTGAATAACATTATCTAACGCCATACCAAGCGGCAATTTCACGGCTTGATATCCTGATTTTTCAAATTCTTCTTTCTTTTTCTCATAATCTTCTGGAGATATGCTAACATAAAAATTGTCTGGATTAGGAGATGGTTTTTTCTTCAGAAAAGCTACAACTGTGCGGTCCAACTGCTCAAACAAACCAAGGCTTTCTACTGGGACTTTCTGCATCAAGGCACCCCTTTCTCTGATTCCCTATCATTTTATCATATCTGGTAAATAAAGCCTAGAGAAAACTAGCTGGTTAAGGAAACGTAAGAATGTTGTTGATTTGAAATATACTGTTTACATGAAAAACCAAACTCTTCAAGAGCTTGGTTTTCTTTATGTCATATTTTAACCAACGATAGCTTCGGCAATTTCTTCTCTGCTGATTCCAGCAAAGTAGCGGCTAATATCAATCCTTTCAAGAGCTTTAAGGACATCTTCTCGCTCGTATTTAACGCCGCGCAGCACATCTTCCACTGCTGCTACATCCTCAATACCAAAGAAGTCTCCATAGATTTTAATATCCTGAATCTTGGATTCAACAACATTGGCAAAGATTTCTACCTTACCACTGGTAAACTTGGTGCCACGGCGCACGTTGTATTCAGGCGATTTACCGTAGTTCCAGTCCCAAGTTCCAAACTTGCTATCTCTTATTTGCTTGATTTCTTCCAGTTCTTTCTCAGAGAAGACATACTCTGTCATTTCTGGATATTCTTTCTTCATATAGTCCAGAAGCAGGTCGCGGAATTCTTCGACAGTAATCTTTTCTGGCAATTCATTGACAATATTTGTCACGCGTGCACGAACGGATTTAACACCTTTTGATTCGAACTTGTCTTTAGAAACTTTAAGCGCATTGGCCAAGACAGACAAATCAACATCAAAGAGCAGGCAACCATGGTGCATGATACGGCCGTTAATATAGGCCTGCGCATTGCCGCAGAACTTCTTACCGTCAATTTCCAGGTCATTACGGCCAGTGAATTCAGCCTTTACCCCAAGTTCTGCCAAGGTGTTGATAACTGGCGTAGAGAAACTCTTGAAGTCAAAAGCTCTATCTTCACTTTCCTTAGAGATAATGGTGTAGTTAAGGTTGTTTAGATCATGATAAACAGCTCCGCCGCCGCTGATACGACGCACAACTTCAATGCCATGCTCACGAACGTAGTCACGGTTGATTTCTTCGATGGTATTTTGGTGACGTCCCACTATGATAGAGGGTTTGTTAATCCAGAGCAGGAAAATTTCATCCTCATCTAAGAGGTGTTTGAAAGCATATTCTTCCAGAGCAATATTAAAAGCTGTGTCATTTGAGTAGTTAACAATGTATTTCATAAGCTACCTCTTTATACGATAGAGACTGGAACAATGATTTATGTCCAGTCTAATCTATCTTTTAAATTATTTTTTCTTAGGTGAGTGAACTGCTAATCCCAGTACATCTGCAAATGCTTCGTACATAACTTCTGAGAAGGTTGGATGACCGTGAATGGTCTTAAGCATTTCTTCTACGGTGATTTCCATTTCGATGATGGTTGATGCTTCATTGATTAATTCTGCCGCTGCAGGACCAATGATATGAACACCGAGGACTTCACCATACTTCTTGTCAGCGATGACTTTAACGAAGCCTTGAGCTGCATCTGAAGCAATAGCACGGCCGTTAGCAGCGAAGTTAAACTTACCAATCGCTACATCGTATTTCTCACGAGCTTGCTCTTCTGTCAAACCAACTGCTGCTACTTCTGGCAGGGTGTAGATAGCTGCAGGCGTCAGATTGAGTTTAGCAACATGGTGGTTACCCTTCAGAGCATTTTCAGCAGCAACTTCACCCATACGGAAGGCTGCATGAGCCAGCATCTTAGTACCATTGATATCACCTGGTGCGTAAATATCTGGAACAGAAGTTTCCATGTACTCATTGACTTTGATACGGCCGCGATCCAGTTCGAATTCAACCTCACCGATACCTTCTAGGTCTGGCACGCGTCCGATAGAAAGCAGGGCCTTATCTGCTAGAATATCTTCTTTTCCTTCAACCTTGATACGGAGTTTTCCGTTTTCTTCGATGATTTCTTCCAACTTAGTTTCAGTTAGAATTGTCATGCCCTTGCGCTCCAGAATGAGGCGAAGGTTTTTAGAAACTTCCGCATCCATAGCTGGGACGATACGGTCCATCATTTCGATAACGGTGACTTTTGAGCCAAATGTCATGAAGGCTTGTCCAAGCTCAATACCAACAACACCACCACCGATAATTACCAGATTTTCTGGCACTTCGTTCATTTCCAAAATATCATCACTGGTCATAACAAGAGATGATTCCATACCAGGAACATTGATCTTGCTGACTTTGGAACCACCAGCTAAGATAATTTTCTTCGTTTCTAGCAGCTCGCTGCCGTTTACAAGAACATTCTTGTCTTTAGTAATGGTACCAATTCCCTTATGAACATCCACGCCATAGCTGCGTAGAAGTCCAGCAACACCTCCAACAAGCGTATTGACAACCTTGTTTTTGGTTTCCAGAACCTTGTCCATGTCCACTGAGAAGCTTGGATTTTCGATAATGATACCGCGATTAGCAGCGTGGCCAATGTTTTCAATGATTTCAGCATTGTGCAGGTAAGTCTTGGTAGGAATACAGCCACGGTTCAAGCAGGTTCCGCCGAGCTCAGACTTTTCAACCAAGGCAATCTTGCCACCCAGCTGAGCTGCTTTTATAGCTGCCACGTAACCAGCAGGACCGCCGCCGATAACAACGATATCGTAAGCATCATCACTCTTATCTTCATCAGCACTTGCTGCCGCTGCTTTAGGAGCTGGTGTTTCCGCAGGTGCAGAACCGCCAGCAGTTGGGATGTTTTCTCCTTCTTCACCCAAGTAACCGATGACTTCCGTTACTGGAACAGTTTCTCCGTCGCCTTTGAGAATAGCAATCAGGTAGCCGTCTTCTTCAGCCTCCAATTCCATGCTGACCTTGTCAGTCATGATTTCCAGAAGGATTTCCCCTTCTTTGACAAATTCGCCGACTTTCTTATTCCATTGGACAATTTGCCCTTCGGTCATATCCACGCCGGCTTTTGGCATAATTACTTCTAAAGCCATTTTTCTTTCCTTTTCTAATTTAATTTTTCACTTGCTGAGTGTTTCGTTTCTTTACTTTTTAAACTAGCAAAGAAAATCTTATACCAACATTGAAATTGGATCTTCAATCAAAGCCTTCAAGTCCTTCATAAACTTAGCTCCAGCCATTCCGTCAACTACACGGTGGTCAATGGTCAAGCCAAGACTCATAATTGGACGGATAACAATTTCGCCATTAACAACGACAGGTTTTTCTACTGTTGAGCTTACCCCCAAGATAGCAGAATTTGGCTGGTTGATGATAGGACCGAAGGACTGAACACCAAACATACCTAAGTTACTGATTGTGAAGGTTGAATTTTGCAGCTCGCTCGGAGCTAACTTGCCTTCCAAAGTACGTCCGATAACATCTTTAAAGGCTACCACAAGCTCTGATAGGCTCATTTTCTCTGCATTGTAGACAACTGGTGTCATCAGGCCGTTATCCATACCGACTGCCATTGAAAGGTTGACATAGTTGTGTGTGATAATGGTCTTGCCATCCTCTGTCAAGGTTGAGTTGAGATAAGGATGCTTCATCAGTGTCTTCACAACAGCCAGCGAAAGCAAGTCTGTGACAGTTACTTTTTTGCCAGTTGCTTCCATGATTGGATCCAGCACTTTTTTACGCAAGGCCAGCATTTCTGTCATATCAACATCATAGTTGAGGGTGAAGGTCGGCGCAGTTAGGTAAGATTCTACCATCCGCTGAGCTATAACCTTCCGCATCGGCGTCATTGGGATACGCTCAATCTCACCATAAGGAGTGACATTATCAGGCACTTTTTCCACTTTTTCAATTTGAGCAGGAGATTTGATTGTATCGCTCTCAACATTCTCAGGCAAGAAGGCAAGAACATCTTTCTTCATAATCTTGCCACGATGGCCAGTTCCTTGAATCTCTTGCCAAGCAATATTGTGTTCTTGGGCAATTCGTTTTGCCAGTGGTGAAATACGCACCACGTTTGTATCTTTATAAGTTTCCACGTCTTCTTTGTGGACACGACCGTTTGCGCCTGAGCCAGAAACAACATAGAGGTTGATTCCCAAATCATCCGCTAACTTTCTAGCTGCAGGAGTCGCTCTTAGCTTATCATCAGCCATGACCTCTCCAATTCTAATTATGATACTAAGGGCATTAAAAGCGACTGAAAAATAGGAAATCGACGCAGGCTTCGATGAAGCCAAGGAGATTTATCTTTTTTTCGAGCTTTTAGCCCATGTTAAACTCTACAAGTAACTTGGATACAAGCCTATCTCAAGTTACTACGGTTACCGCTATCGGCGATCAACCTTGTAGACTTACTAATTCGCTCATCTGCTATAATCAATCTGAAGAACGATTTTCTGCAATTAGAAAATCCTAAACCTCATTAACCCTCTACACAAGATTAGATTACATAAAATAATTTATGTAATCTAATTCATAAGAAAGCCTTTTCTTTATTATACCTTATTCTTTGTGATATGTCTTCCGAATAGCGTCTTTGATGCTTTCAACGGTCGGAATCATCGCATTTTCCAAGTTTTGTGCATAAGGCATTGGCACATCTTCACCTGCACAGCGGCGGATTGGCGCATCTAGATAGTCAAATGCTTCAGACTCAGAAATAATCGCCGAAATTTCACCAATGAAACCGCTAGTTTTGTGGGCATCATTAACCAAAACAACCTTTCCAGTCTTCTTAACAGAATTGATGATAATATCCTTATCGAGCGGCACCAATGTACGTGGGTCAACCACTTCTACAGAGATACCTTCTTCTGCTAATTCTTCAGCTGCCTGCATGACACGGCGAAGCATTTTTCCGTAGGTAACAACTGTTACATCAGTACCTTCTTTTTTGATTTCACCAACACCAAGTGGGATTACATACTCAGGATCCAGTGGCACTTCGCCTTTTTGGTTAAATTCAGACTTGTATTCCAGGATAATGACCGGGTTGTTGTCTCGGATAGATGCTTTAAGAAGACCCTTCATATCAGCCGGAGTTCCTGGAGCGACTACCTTAAGCCCTGGAATGTGGGTAAACCAAGATTCCAAAGACTGCGAGTGCTGAGCGGCAGAGCCAACTCCATTACCTGCTGCACAGCGGACAGTCATTGGCACTTGTCCTTTTCCGCCAAACATATAGCGAGTTTTAGCAGCTTGGTTAACAATAGCATCCATGGCGATTACAGAGAAGTCCATAAAGGTCATGTCTACGATTGGACGCAGCCCTGTCATAGCTGCTCCAGCTGCTGCTCCAGAAATCGCTGCTTCCGAAATCGGACAGTCACGTACACGCTCTGGCCCGAACTCTTCCAGCATACCAACAGATGTTCCGAAATCTCCACCAAAGACTCCGACATCTTCTCCCATCAAGAGTACATTTTCATCGCGACGCATTTCCTCAGACATAGCGAGGATAATGGTGTCACGAAAAGACATAGTTTTAGTTTCCATTTTCTTTTTCTCCTCTCTTTAGTCTGCGTAAATATCTTCAAAGGCAGATTCAAGCGGTGGGAATGGGCTTTCTTCTGCAAACTTCACAGATGCTTCTACTGCTTCTTTGACTCCAGCTTGGATAGCTTCCAGCTCTTCCTCGCTTGCAATCTTGTTTTCCAGCAAGTATTTACGAAGATTTTCGATTGGATCTTTTTTCTTCCATTCTTCTACTTCTTCACGAGTACGGTATTTACCTGGGTCGGAAGAAGAGTGTCCCAACCAACGATAAGTGACGCTCTCAATCAAGACAGGTCCTTTACCACTGCGAACATGCTCTACAGCTTTTTGGAAGCCTTCATAAACATCCAGAACATTATTTCCATCTTCGATGAACATACCTGGAATGCCATAAGCTGCGCTGCGCTCGTGGATGTGCTCTACATTGGTCATTTTCTTGATATCAGCAGAAATGCCATAGCCGTTATTAATACAATAGAAAATAACTGGTAGATTCCAGATAGAAGCCATGTTGACTGCTTCGTGGAAGACACCTTCGTTGGTAGCCCCGTCACCAAAAAAGCAGACAACAATCTTACCTGTCTTCTGCATTTGCTGGGTCAGAGCTGCTCCGACAGCAATTCCCATGCCACCACCTACGATACCATTAGCACCAAGATTTCCAGCATCTAGATCCGCAATGTGCATAGAGCCGCCTTTTCCTTTACAGGTTCCAGTGTATTTACCAAGGATTTCAGCCATCATTTCGTTGAGGTTGATTCCTTTGGCGATAGCTTGACCGTGTCCCCGGTGATTAGAAGTCAGCAAATCATCCTCATTTAAGGCCAGCATAGCACCGACATTGGCTGCTTCCTCACCTACCGAGAAGTGAGTCATCCCAGGAACCTTTCCTTTTTTTACAAGTTGAGCAATTTTTAAGTCCATGCGACGGATTTCTTCCATCTTACGGAACATCTCTAACAAAAGATTTTTATCTAAAGTTGCCATTTTTTTGCCTTTCTAAGCATAATTCTTCTATTTAATTCTATCTAAAGCTGTAAGCACTGTCAAAACTTTTGCTCACTTGCATTTCACAAAGAAAAACCAGTCAATCCATTGGATAAACTGGTTTTCGATGCCAAAATAGAAATTTCACAAACTTTTTGTGCTAGAGTAGTTTTTACTACTTTGAAACTGTTATACGAAAATAATAGCAGAGCATGCTTTTGATTAGTCCGCCTGTTTAGCAAAATCTGCAATCATCTGCTCCATCTGCTCACGGCTTGGTGTTGTTAGCATATAGAGGTAGTCACCTTGCAGCTCTGCAAAAGCGGCTGGCATGTCTTTTTTAACCTTGAAATTATCTCTGTATTTCTCCAGCAAGTCAGCCTCAGGGTAAGCATAGTTTGTCGATGCACGGCGCGAGGTTGCCAAACAATACAGTGGCTCCATGTGAGCAGCTGGGAAAGGCTCTCCTGCTACAATCGCTGCATAGCCTCTGTAAAGATCGATTGAGTGGGCGAAATTATAGACATCAATGGTAAAGCCGCCAGCTGGACGGTTATTGTACTCAATGGCTACATAATCATCACCTTCGCGGAAGAACTCAATATGGAAAAAGCGTTCTTTCATGCCGAAGGTTTTGACAATCGCTTCTCCATAAGCACGCAGTTTTGGATCCATATCCTTAAGAACGTAGTAGGAATTGTCCATCTTATAGATCATCAAATCCAGCGGTGTATGAGCATAGTCAAAGGTGGTCGAAAAGACGATCTGACCGTCCTTATCTACCAAACCGTCAAAAGTACAGATTTCGCCAGACTGGACAAACTTTTCAAAGAAATAAGCTGTCTGATGATCCCATTCTTGCTTGAAACGTTCAACATCTTCTGCTGTTTCCAATTTAAAGGTCGCAGCTGCCCCCACTCCATTATCAGGCTTGGCAATCAAAGGCAGACCAAGTTTCTTGACAGCCAAATCAGCGCCTGCTTCTGTATTGACAATCTGCCCCGGTACGACTGGAACGCCTGCTTTTTTAAAGAGTTTCTTCATTTCTGATTTGAACTTGGTCTTTTTCAAATCTTTTGGTTTTGCTCCAAAAACATTAAATTGCTCACGCAACTCAGCGTCCAGTTCCAGCCAATATTCGTTATGAGACTCAATCCGATCGATAGGCCCATGTTTGTAGAAAAGAAAGGCCACCGCTCTTTTGACTTCGTCAAGGTTTTCAAGATTCTCTACTCTGAAATATTCGGTCAATGAATCCTTCAAAGGCTGGTCTAGCTGGTCATAAGGCTCCTGACCGATTCCCAGAACAGTGATTCCTTTGTTAGCCAGCTCCACTGTAAACTGCTGAAAATTTTGCGGATAGTAGGGAGAAATAACGATATAATTCATAGGAAACCTCCTTTAAAGATTGAGTTCATTAAGGAAATAAGGCATTTACTTACGCCACCAAACCCAGTCATGGGAAACATCGTGGCCCCATTCAGCAAACCAAGCTGGAATATTCTTATGATCAAAAGCTTCTTTCAGCGTGTAGAAGGAAGGAAGGCCATCCTGCTCCCAGTCGCCTAAGCCAGTACAAACGATAATATCCGCCTGTCGATAGCGGTCAATAAACCAGCCATCATTTTGGTTCCAGATATAGTCAGCTGGCGAGTTTTGATAAATGACTTCGTCATTCAAATTGTCACCGACAAAGAAACGTGCATCATAGACACCACTAAGGGCAATCACTTTATTGAAAACATCTGGATGCTGCAGGAAGAAATTAACAGCATGATAAGCGCCCATAGAGCAGCCTGTCGTCATCATAGGGTCAAACCAGCCTGTCTTATGCTTGACAAATGGAATCGCTTCCTCGATGACATAACGCTCATATGCACGATGCATTTCTGCTCGGTCGTGAGGATGCTTCCAGTCCGCCAGCCAGCTCTCACTATCAACACTGCTGAGAGTGAAAAACTGGAACTTACCGGCCTCAATAAAGCCAGCGCAGGCTTCAATCATGCCAAAGTCAGCATACTCATTGTGGCTGCCGCCTGATGATGCGAAGACTATAATCGGGAGCCCAGCGTGGCCATAGCGATTGACATACATTTCACGGCCTAGATTACCGCTCCAATGGCTTAAAAATTCTACATGCATAGTTTCTACCTCTTTCTCACTGTTTAACTAGACTACCATTTCTCGCTGATAAAACGGAAACAGTCCGGCAAGTGCTCCGCCCAAGCGATCTCGTTGTGAATAGCTCCAGACTGGATCTTAATCTGAATATTGGACAAATCTACCCCAGATACAAGTAACTGCCGGAAATAGCTGAGCGATGAATCAATATAGGCCTGCTTGATGTTACCAGCCATCAATGTCTTATCTGTATCATCAGCCTCTTCTGTTCCAACATAAATGAAAACTCGCTGGTCAGCCTGAAGTTTTTTTCTCTCAATATAACGGTCAAAGGATTCCTGATGCAGCCAATTTGCTGATGAAAAGATGCCCAGACAACCAATCTGATCTTGGTATTCAACACCGATAAACTGGCTGATATTACCCCCAAGAGAAGAGCCAATCATAGCTGTATGTAGCCGATCCGACTTGGTCCGATAATGCTGGTCAATGAAAGGCTTGACGACTTCCATGACAAACTCCGCATACTCCGTTCCCTTGCCACCAAACTGAATACCGGGAATATTGGACTCTTGGAACTTCCAAGCTGAATACTCATTCATGCGCCGTTGGCCATCGTTATCAATAGCCACGACAATCATTTTTTCAATATCTGGATTACGCTTGATTGTCGGAATGACTTTCCACGAATGGCCACTGAAAGACTCCTTGCTATAGAGAACATTTTGACCGTCGTGAAAATAAACGACGGGATACGTCTTATTTGTGTCTTGACTATAGTTCTTTGGAAGCAAGACGCGAACACGACGTTTCTGTTTGGTATAAGGAACGACCAACTCATGTGTTTTCATTTCAAGGTAAAAATAGGATTTATTCATTTTCAGAAAACTTTCTATTTTCAAAATTTTTATTTATTATATCACAAATTAAGCAAAAAAGTTAGGAATTTCCTAACTTTTTGATGATTTTTATTAGATAATGATAGAAAATAGATTATTTATCCAAATAAGGCTGTAAATCCTGCAAGGCGCGCTCAGCAATTTTCTCATAGCGCTCTTTCTTATCACGAATCCGAGGGCCGTCTAGCTCTTTGATAATGCCAAAATTGACATTCATAGGTTGGAAATGCTTGCTGTCAGCATGGGTAACATAATGTGGCAGGCTGCCAATTGCTGTTGTTTCTGGAAAAACAAGTGCTTCTTCTCCCTTGAAGAGTCGAGCGGCATTGATACCAGCAACTAGGCCAGAAGCTGCTGACTCTACATACCCTTCAACACCAGTCATTTGACCTGCAAAGAAAAGATTTGGCTGTTTCTTAGAGCGGAAAGTCTGTTCCAGCAGATTTGGAGAGTCCATATAAGAGTTACGGTGCATGACACCATAGCGGACAAATTCTGCATTTTCAAGGCCAGGAATCATTTGAAAGACTCGCTTTTGCTCACCCCACTTGAGATGAGTTTGAAATCCAACGATATTGTAAAGACTACCAGCTGCATTATCCTGACGAAGCTGCACCACAGCGTATGGTGTCTTATATTCACCATCTCGAGGTCCTTGGTAGTCGTCTGGATATTCTAAACCAACCGGCTTCATCGGACCATAAAGCATGGTTTTAATGCCTCGCTTAGCCATAACTTCAATAGGCATACAGCCTTCAAAGTATTTTTCTTTTTCAAAGGAATTGAGCGGTGCTTCCTCAGCATTGACCAAAGCATCATGGAAATCCATAAATTCTTGCTTGGTCATGGGTGCATTGAGATAGGCTGCTTCTCCCTTATCATAGCGGGATTTGAGATAGACCTTGGTCATATCAATAGTATTGACATCAACAATCGGCGCTGCTGCGTCGTAGAAATAAAAACCGTCACCTCCATTGAGCGCGTGGATTTTTTCTGCTAAAGCATCACTGGTCAAGGGTCCCGTAGCAATGACTGTGATGGCATCCTCTGGAATTTCTGTGATTTCTTCGCGAATGACCTCAATCAATGGATGGTTAGTCACTAGCTCCGTCACCAGCTGCGAAAAGCCTTCTCTATCAACAGCTAGAGCACCACCAGCGGGCACTCGAGTCGCTTCTGCTGACTTTAAAATAACCGAGTCCAACCGTCGCATTTCTTCCTTGAGCAGACCGACTGCATTGGTCAGCGCATCTCCTCGCAAAGAGTTAGAGCAAACCAGTTCTGCAAAGTCCACAGTTTTGTGTTGCGGAGTTGATTTGACGCCCCGCATTTCATAGAGTTTGACTGGGATGCCACGCTTGGCAATCTGGTAAGCTGCTTCACTGCCAGCCAAACCAGCACCGATAACATTGATATAGGATGATGACATGATACTCTCCCTTGGATATTTCTAGATTTTCACTCTGACCATTATAACAAAAAGATAGTAAAAAAGACAGACAGGAGAATTCCCGTCTGTCCGTCATTTTGTCATTTTTTCCAAATAAGCAATCTTAGCAAAATCCTTATGATTGTTATTATCATTTCGGTAAGAATCTTGGGAAGAGGCGCGGTAGATAGCTAAAAATTGCTCTGCAGTTGGCAGTAGAAATTCAACACCTTCAACTTCTTTTCGAGTCAACTTCTCTAGCGGTACACCCGAAAAAGCCTCCAAGGTTTCCATGGCTCCGAATTCAATAGACAAATCTTCTTTTTGAAATTCATGCTCGTGCAGATCGACTAAACGATAGCCCAAGCGCTCCATCATAGGCTCAATCTTGTCCATATCATAAATACGTTCTTCGTCTGGAGCTTCCCAGCCACGCTCATCACCATGAACGTGAATATCAATATCTCGCGCCTGCCAGTCCTGACCAGTAACCTGTTCCAACCCCAAGGAGCCCATCAGCAGTGGAACAATTCCTATCTTATTCAGTTGAGACGCGATTTTTAGAAATTCTCCAAATTTATCTGTCATAAAACTGCACCTCTTCTTCAGAAAAAAATATTTGCATAATATAAATTATGTAAAAACTATTTCACTTTTTCTTCTTCATAATCGCCATTGCTGCAGACCACTTGCTTGCCACCACCACGAACTTTCTTTTCAATCAGATAATGGTCACATTTTGGACAGTTCCGACCAACTGGCTTGTCCCAAGATGTGAAATCACAGTCTGGATAACGATCACAGCCATAAAAAATACGATTTCGCTTAGTCTTACGCTCGATAACTTGACCTTTCTGGCACTGTGGACAGGTCACGCCGATTTCCTTGACGATAGCTTGAGTGTGACGGCAGTCTGGGAAATTACTGCAGGCGTAGAACTTGCCAAATCTACCCAACTTGATGACCATGGGACTGCCACAGACCTCACAGTCAAAGCCAGCCGGTTCATCCTTGATTTGGATTTTCTCCATTTCGGTCTCGGCTTTAGCTACTTCCTTTTCAAAAGGTCGATAAAACTCGTCAATGACTTTCTGCCACTGCTCTTTTCCAACTTCAACATCATCCAGTTTTGCTTCCATCTCTGCTGTAAATTTCACATTTACGATACCTGGGAAGAATTCGACAATCAGTGCATTAACAATCTCACCTAGTTCCGTCGGCTCAAAGCGCTTGGAAACCAGCTTAACGTAATATCGTTTCTGAATGGTCTCAATAGTCGGTGCATAGGTAGATGGCCGACCAACACCATTTTCTTCTAAAGTTTTGATGAGAGTCGCTTCAGAATAACGAGCAGGTGGCTGGGTAAAGTGCTGTTCTGGATTGGTATTGACACGTTTGACTGTATCCCCCTTTTCCATATCTGGCAGCATTTTATTCTTGTCAGAGTCGTTATAAATAGCCAGATAGCCATCAAACTTGACCTGACTGCCATTGGCGGCAAATTGGACACCATTTTGCCCCAGCTTGACATTCATAGTATCAAAGACTGCTGCTGTCATTTGGCTGGCTACAAAGCGGTTCCAAATCAGCGTATAGAGCTTAAGTTGATCCTTGTCCAGATACTTTGCGATGCTTTCTGGTGTATTGAAAACGCTGGAAGGACGAATGGCCTCGTGGGCATCTTGAGCGCCAGAAGCGTTCTTAGCCTTGCTGCCATGTTTGGAATATTTAGCGCCAAATTTATCCGTGATAAAGCTTGCTGCTTCATTTTGCGCTACAGGACTGATACGAGTCGAGTCGGTACGCATATACGTAATCAGACCTTGTACGCCAGAACCGATATTAATCCCCTCATAGAGCTGCTGAGCCACCATCATGGTCTTACGAGTCCGGAAATTAATCTTATTAGCGGCATCCTGCTGCATTGAGGAAGTCGTGTAGGGCAGCGGAGCATTGCGTCGACGCTCTTTCTTTTCGACACTGTCGACTGTAAAGTCATCACCCTTGAGGTGAGACAGAACTTCTTTGACCTCGTCGTTGTTAGACAGCTTCATCTTTTTGCCATTCATACCATAGAAGCTGGCCTGAAACTGACGGGTTCCTTTCTTGAAGGTTCCGTCAATTGTCCAGTATTCTTCTGGTTTGAAGGCATTAATTTCATTTTCCCGATCGATAATCAGCTTGAGGGCAACAGACTGCACTCGACCAGCTGACAGACCTTTCTTGACTTTCTTCCAGAGAATAGGAGAAATGGAATAACCAACCAAGCGGTCCAAAACTCGACGAGCCTGCTGGGCATCGACCAGATCCATATCAATCTGGCGCGGCTCTTTAAAAGCATTCTTGACCGCATCTTTGGTGATTTCATTAAAGACGACACGGTTTTTCTCTTTCTCATCCAGATTCAGAATGTGGGCTAGATGCCAAGAAATAGCTTCTCCTTCGCGGTCCGGGTCACTTGCTAGAAAGACTTGCTTAGCTTTCTTCGCTTCTTTTTTCAAGTCATTAATTAACGGACCTTTACCTCGAATATTGATGTATTGCGGCTCATAGTTGTTATCAAAATCGATGGACATAGTGGACTTTTTCAAGTCACGAATATGCCCCACACTGGCCAGAACCTTATAATTTCTTCCCAGATATTTTTCTATTGTTTTTGCCTTGGCAGGCGACTCTACGATGACAAGATTTTTCTTGGTCGTAGACTTTTTCTTTGTTTTTGTTACCAATTTAGACACCTTCTATAAGAAATAAATCTCATAGAGTTTAAACTATTTTTTGATAGATGTCAACTGCTAACTTTTCTTATAGGAAAACTTGTTTTAAAAATCAAACTCAGAAAGAACGTCAGAGCCTGATGTAATGCACTTTGCACCCTCTTGGATCAAATGATGGCAACCGTCAGATTTTCCATCTAAAATTGACCCCGGAATAGCAAAGACATCTCGCCCTTCTTCCATGGCTCGCTCACAGGTAATCAGACTGCCTGAACGCATCTTAGCTTCTGCCACGATGACGCCTCGACAGAGACCAGCGATGATACGATTTCGCTCTGGAAAATGAAATTTCAAAGGCTGTTCACCTGGACCATACTCTGTCAGCAATAAATGATTTTTGCCAATGTAAGCTTGTAATTTTTTGTTAGCCTTGGGATAGAAGACATCTAATCCCGTCCCAATGACAGCAATGGTCTGACCTCCGTTTTGTAGAGCAGCCATGTGAGCTGCTGTATCAATCCCTCGAGCCAGCCCGCTGACGATAACCAATTCATTATTTAGCTCTTTGATAATCTTTTGTACTGAGGCATTTCCTTGCTTGCTGCTGTCTCTACTGCCAACGACCGCAGCTTTGGGCAATTCTAGTAGATTTAGATTTCCCTGATAAAATAACAAAGTCGGGGCATCGTAAATTTCACATAAATCCCAAGGATAAATATCATCCAAGATAGAAAAGGACGGAAAAAGTTCAAATTCTTCCTTCAAAGCTGGTAAATCAAGCCTCTTGTATTTCTCTATAAAGAGTGCAGGATTGCGGCACTCAGATACGACAGCCTTATCTCGCAGAGAAAGCTTGCCATCTTTACTCTCGGCGTATCTCAAAACATTTAAAACCTGATGATTAGTCAAACCAGCTTTTTTCATTTTATAAATCTCAAAATTATTCATTTTTTCACCTCACTTTCTTATTCGTAAAAAAGTTCAAAAAAAGAACTGCAATACAGTTCCTTCTTTACGATTCTATTAAATTTGATGTTGTCAATAGCTGGTTTCTATGCCTATCACCTTTAACACATCTTTTATTCTTTATGAACAGGGATTTCCTTAATAATCTTAGCAGGATTGCCAGCCAAGACTACATTGTCACCAAAAGACTTGGTCACAACCGCTCCTGCTCCGACTACCACATTATCTCCTAGTGTCACGCCTGGCAGAATCGTCACACCGCCGCCAGCCCAGAAATTATCACCAATAGTGATTGGTGCTCCGTACTCAATACCGGAATTTCTTTCCACTGGATCAAGCGGATGAAGAGGTGTCAGAAGCTGGCAATTTGGACCAAGCAAAGCATTATCTCCGATGCGAATCGGGCAAACGTCCAACATAGTCAGATTCCAGTTAGAATAAAAATTCTCCCCTAGATGAATATTGATTCCATAATCACAGACCAAGTCAGGCTTCATAGCAAGATTCTCCCCTGTGCTGCCAAACCATTCTTTGATAATAGCCGTGCGCTTGACACTGTCTTGTTCTTGGTTAAAACGATATTGAAATTCCTTTGACCTTGCTGCCAATTCTCTTAATTCACTGTCTTGTGGTCGGTAAATCTCTCCAGCAATCATTTTTTCGTATTCGCTTTGCATATCATCCTCCTTTTCATGCGTGACAAATGGATAGTCAGGTACAGTTGTTCATCCTCTGATGTTTGGTAATTTCTGGTTTGCTTTAAAAATTCAGCAATCTTCCTAGTTGTCTCATAAGCCAAGGGATACTTACATTTAAGTAAGTCAAACATCTCATTGTCCTCTAAATCACGGTGGCCTCTATCAGTCAGAACTCGCTCACAGAAAAATTTTAGATGGGTCATGAAGCGCTCAAGGTAGATGTCTTCCTCGTCTAAAGAAATTTCCAAACTGTACTTGACAATGGTCATGATTTCCTCCATCATCATAGTCAAATCACGCGCAGTTCCATCGCCATTTTCCAACTCTGCATTGACCAAGGTCAGCGCCATAAATGCTGCTTCATCATCTGGAAGTTTCTTGCTGACATAAGCACTCAAAAGCTGTTTTGCATACTGACCAACCTCAAACTCGATAGGAAAAAAGCGTTTAATATCCCACATGAGGAAATTCTTGAGATAAATATCATCTTCCAAGCGCAGCAAGACTCCGTGGATATGATCTGCCATCGCCAGAAAAGCAGTGTCTTTGAGTTTCTTCTGCAGTTTCTCCCTTGCGAAAGAAATAATCTTATCTGACATTTCCATGACCTCTGCTGGCAACTCCATCAGAAGCTGTCGTCTATTTTCTGACAAGACATACTTTTTCTCAATCAGCTCATCTGGAATCTCCTGGCTAACTTTTCGACCAAAGGCCAGTCCTCGTCCCATGAGAATAACTTCTTCTTGGTTTTCTTCAGAAATCACCACATTATTGTTTAAGATTTTACTGATAAGCATGCCTCACCTCTTCGTGCCTATTCATACATGGATTTTACGGGTTCAAATGTCTTGCGATGAATAGGGGTTACGCCGTTTTGATCCAAGCCCTGTAAATGGCTCTTAGTGCCATAACCCGCATTTTGCGCAAAATCATAGCCAGGAAATTCCTTGTCATAGTCTGTCATCAGCTTATCCCGAGTGACCTTAGCAACAATACTGGCCGCTGCGATAGACAGAGAATTAGCATCACCTTTGATGATGGACTCTTGCGGAATATCAACATCCAGTTTCATGGCATCAATCAGCAGATAATCTGACTTGAGACGAAGCTTAGACAAAGCCTCTTTCATAGCCAGCTTAGTCGCTTCGTAGATATTGACTTGATCAATAATCTCGCTGTCCATCAGGCCAATACCGACTGCCAAGGCTTTATCCATGACTGCTTGATAGATATCTTGGTGCTTTTTCTTAGGAATCTTCTTACTGTCGTTGAGGCCCTTAATCTTACATCCTGGAGGTAAGATAACTGCTGCTGCAACAACAGGACCAGCTAAAGGACCGCGACCGACTTCATCAATCCCAGCAATCGTCTGATAGCCGGCTTGATAAAGTTCTTTTTCATACCGTAACATCTGCTCTAGACGCAAATCCTCATCTAACTCCGCCTGAATGACTCTTTTACGCTTTTCAATCGCCTTTTGAACTCCGCTGCGCAAATCATTCGCCGCTTCTGCCAGAAAAGGATCAGCCAAATCAGTCACTAACTCTAAACGTTGCTGGATTTCTTTAATCGTTGCCATCTAGTTCTCCAACCGTATCCAAGCAATAACGGCCTAGCTTGCCATCGCGGACATCTTTGACAAAAAGGCTATAAAAACGATCATAGTCATCGCGGAAGCCAAGTTTTTGGGTCATATCCATAATCATGTCTGGCGCTTCTTGGCTTAGATCCAGCTGTTTGAAGCGTGCTGTCAGCTCTTCAGGATAATGCTCCTTGAAATAATTGAGGCCAAAAATCGTCACCTCATCCATAGGCAGCAGATTATCCTTGATAGCACCAGTCAGGGCAAGCTTGAGAGCAACCGTCTCATCTTCAAACTTAGGCCAGAGAATCCCTGGTGTATCCAAGATTTCCAAGTCTTTATTTGACTTGAGCCATTGCTGCCCCTTGGTCACACCTGGCTTATTCCCTACAACGGCAATTTTCTTACCAGCTAATCGATTCATGAGGGTTGATTTGCCAGCATTGGGAATACCGATTATCATGGTACGCAGAGTTTCGATGCGAATTCCTCTTTCTTTCTGTCGCGCCAATTTATCAGCCATAAGTTTCTTAGCTGCATCTGTCACTTTTTTTACAGCAGATTGCTCTTTAGAATTAATAGATAAAGTCGAAATCCCCTGGCTTTCAAAATAGCTCTGCCATTCTTTAATTCGAACAGGGTCTGCCAAATCAGCCTTGTTTAAAATCAGAAGCTTAGGTTTATCGCCCACAATCTTAGTTAGCATAGGATTCTGACTAGATAAAGGCAGTCGCGCATCAACCAATATTGTCACAAAATCAACAAACTTAATATTTTCCTGTACCTGTCTCCGTGCCTTAGACATATGACCCGGAAACCATTGAATCGTTGCCATAATTTATCCTTTCAACGAATATCATTGATAAAATTTTATATCTTTAACTATTTTAACATATTTCTAGGATTTAAGCGGATGAATTCTAAAGTGATACCCTCTACCTCAAGAGCAAAAAAAGCCCTAGCGGGCTTTCTAACTTTATCTTACCTGTTCAAAATGCAGATGCACAGCGATATGATCTCCATAGCCATTGCGCTCTAAATCGCGCTGTAAGCGATAGGAAATATAATGCTCAGCAATAGTAATATAACCTGCACCCAAGAGGCGACTTTCAACCATAGACTGAATCATGCTAATCGTCGCACGCTCAACCTTTGCTTCTTCCAAATCCAGAACCACTTTCTTTGTAACCTGCGCTAAATTCTGACGCAAATCATCTGTCAATACATAGACAGTCTGTGCCGCCTTTAAAACTGCTTGATAAATTTTATCTGGGTCAAATTCTACAACCTCACCGCTCCGTTTAATAACTTGCATAAAAAACTCCTTTTATATTATATATTTCTAATCTAATGTATGTCTCTAACATGACTGCTGCCAATCCAGTTGTCTATAGTCCGCTCAAAAAGAAATCTCAAAGTCAGACCATACCTTAACATTATATAATTTTTTCCAATATTTTTCAAAGGATGCTTCCATTTTTTTATCCTTAAAAGACCATATAAAAAAGGACCGCTCTGGACAATTCTTTTCCAATGTTCTTCATACAACTATCAGATTCCGAATTCACTTTTCAGTTTAAGTCAATACGACTAACTTAGCAAGCAAAACATTATGTATCGGATTTCTCTAATGTTATGTCTTGTCTTTTGTAACGATAGTGCATTTTCCAGTGATTTTCAGACACTTCTTCTAAACTCAATGTTTTGTTAATAGCCTTAAAGGACAATTTTTCTTCTTCAACTCTCTTTAAGAGCTCAACTAATAACTCTCCTCCAGCATTCAGAGAAATTAAACTATCATCCTCGCTATCATATTGAAGTAGAATTTTCTTTGTTGGTTTGTGAATGATGTTATAAAGATTGAAAGCTTTATCAATTTCAAAATTTTTCTCTTTGTCTGCCACCATTGACAAACTGTGTAGCTCCAACTGACCAATTTTAAAAGCTCCAAAAAGACTGAAAACTATCCCTAACGCAGCAAGTGTTTCCCAGATGAAAGAGAAAAGTTTCAAATCCCAATCCGTTATCAGTATAAGAAGTAAATAAATAATTCCTAAAACAGATCCAAGTAAAATCAATCCTGAACCATAGCAACCAGCCTTATCACCAGTTCGGATAACTGGCTTATCATAAACTTTTTTGCCATCAAGTTTTTCCAGTCTATGCTTAGCCTTATAGTCCTCAATTCGTTCACTATGTTTTTCTGTCACAATTTTCAATTCTTTCTTTATTATTTTTATTATGTCAATCCTAAAACTGCTTCTATCAATCAATAATCCGGTCTCAGGACACCTTTAACCGTCTCTTTGGTTGCTTGGTAGTCGCCATCGACCACAACCTTGATAATACGTTTGGCATCTTCTTCGGGCGCAGGCACAAGTGGTAAGCGAGTTGGGCCTGCCGCAAAGCCCAAGTAATTAAGGACTGCCTTGACCGGGGCAGGGCTTGGGTAAGAGAAAAGAGCATTGACTTTAGGGATGAATTTCCGTTGGATAGCTGCTGCTTTTTTGATGTCATTGTGCTCAATAGCATCCAGCATTTCAAACATTTCATCACCGTTTGTGTGAGAAGCAACAGAAATAACTCCATCAGCCCCCAAATTCATAGCATGAAAGGCATCGCCATCCTCACCAGTATAAATCAGAAACTCCTCTGGACGATGCTCAATCAGATAGGCCATATTCGCCAGACTGGTACATTCTTTAACACCGATAATATTTGGATGTTCAGCCAACCTCAGCATAGTCTCAGGTGTCATCTCAACAACAACCCGGCCAGGTATATTGTAGATAATGATAGGCAGGTTTGAAGCATCCGCAATGGCTTTAAAGTGCTGATACATCCCTTCCTGAGAAGGTTTATTGTAATAGGGAACAATTGCCAGACCAGCTGCAAAGCCACCAAATTCATTTACTTCTTTGACGAATTCGATAGAATCGCGCGTTTCGTTGGTACCGACACCCGCAATCAAAGGAACACGCCCCTTGACAACCTTTTGAACTGCCGCAAATAGCTCCAACTCTTCATCGTGAGTCAGGGTTGGACTTTCAGCAGTCGTTCCAGCCAGCAAAATCCCATCTGTATGGTGGGCCAAAAGGTGCTCAATCAAGTCTGGAATAGCTTCAAAATTGATGGAGCCATCTTCATGAAAAGGAGTAATAAAAGCTGTGATGATTTTACAGTTTTTCAAATCCGCATACGCCATAAACTTACCTCTCTTTGTACGAAAAGAGGGTTGAAAGAACGATTATTCAACCCTGTGCTGTCAAGTTTCCTTGGTCACTTTATTTTAATTCAAAAACCACTTCTGCTGTCGGACGAACTAAACCACGCTCATGCAGTGTCTCTGCGATTTGAACAGAATTCCAAGCCGCTCCTTTAAGAAGATTGTCTGAAACGACCCACATGTGGATTCCTTTTTCCGCATCAAGATCCTTGCGAATCCGACCAACAAAGGTTTCTTTCTTACCAACTGCATTGATTGCTTGCGGATAAACCTGATGAGCTACATCATCCTCCAGAACAGCACCAGGAAAGGCTGAAATTGCTGCTTTTACCTGATCAATAGGTGCAACTTCCTTAGTCTCGATGTAGACAGACTCTGAGTGAGCAGACAAAATAGGAAGACGGACACATGTCGCAGAAACAGCAATAGAATCATCTTCCATGATTTTTTTCGTTTCCTTAGTCATCTTCATCTCTTCGTAAGTATAGTCGTTATCTGTAAAGACATCAATCTGAGGTAAGGCATTAAAAGCAATAGGATAATGTTTTTTATCACCGCCACATGGGAGGATATTGGCTTCCGTGTCCTTAGGATTTACACCATCATTGAGAACAGAGCGCAATTGAGCTTGGGTTTCAAGAATGGCTCCCATACCTGCACCAGAAACAGCTTGATAGGTAGACACAATGATGCGCTCCAGCCCCCATTGCTGACGAACAGGCTCTAAAGCCACCATCATCTGAATTGTCGAGCAGTTAGGGCAAGCGATAATTCCCTTGTGCTGATCTAAGGCATGGGCGTTGACTTCTGGAACAACCAAAGGAACATCAGGATTTTGACGGAAATAAGAGGTGTTATCGACCACTACTGCTCCAGCTTTGACTGCGTAAGGAGCGAATTTTGCTGAAGTAGAACCGCCAGCTGAGAAGAGAGCAATATCTACACCTTCAAAAGCCGTCTCAGTCGTCTCTTCGATAGTAATATCTTGTCCCTTGAATTGGAGAACTTTACCAGCTGAACGAGCAGACGCCAGATAGCGTATTTTATCAATTGGAAGGCTAGATTCTTCCAGCATTTTAATCATTTGAGATCCAACGGCACCAGTGGCACCTACTACAGCAACTGTATATCCCATGCGATAACCTCTCTGAATTTTCAAAAAATTTTGTATTGTTAGTATTATACTATTTTTAGGAAAAAATGCAAATATTTCTGAAGAATATAAGTGCGATATTTTGATAAACCACACCAACTCTCATGCCTCTCTATGAGAGATTTCAAGGTTTACAGATTTTGTGCTCACGAACAAAACTGCATTCATTGCTCTACAGCTCAACTTCTTCCTGTGGGCTCGTTTCGTCAAGAGCAATAGCACTCACGACTTCGACCGTCTCAGTATCAATGTCTCTAAGCTCGGCTTCAACTAACCTTCTTTCCTCTCTAAGAGAAGTTTCAAGGTTTACAGATTTTGTTCTCACGAACAAAACTGCATCCATTGCTCTACGACTCAACTGCCTTCTGCGAAGTTGTTTCATCAAGAGCAATAGCACTTCTCAACGCCTATCGTATCAGCATCAATGTCTCTAAGTTCGGCTACGACTAACCGTCTTGCCACTCTAAGAGACATAGAAAAATCCCCAATCCGTAGATTGGGGATAAGGGCACTTTCGTGTGATCAGCAGGTTCACACAACTGATCAAGGTCCGCTCCTGCGTTTATGACCTCCCATGCTTCAATTTGCAGAAAATCTGCATATCGACTCATCGCACGAAATATAGTTTACCTTATCTTTTTCCGTTTTGTCAAGGTATTTAATCTAAAATATAAACAAAAACTTGTCTATCCTTCCACTCCTGACCTTCTTTTTGGAATTGTTTCCGTACTCCTTCAAGATAGAAATCAGATTGCTCTAGTAATTTTTGCGAAGGGATATTCTGTAGATCAACATGTGCTTCTAAACGATGAAATCCTAGTTCGCGACTGACTTTCTTGAGTTCTTCTAGCATAGCTCTGGCGTAGCCCTGACGCCAAAATTGATTATGTATCGTATAACCTATTTCCGCCCATTGAAAGTCATCTCTAGCTAGCACAAATAAATTAACCATACCAACATGTTTTCCGCTTTTTGCGTCATAAATTCCCCAAATATACTGCTGGTCTTTCTCTCGGAAATCGCGGTGCTTAGCCACCAAGTCCGCAAACCAACTTTCTGTACAAATTGTCATATCTAAAAGCCCATCATCAAATGGTGATTGAGAAGGAAGTCTATCGGAAAATCCTTCCATCCAAACTAAGTAATCCTCCTCTTCCAGATATTTTAAATAAATATGTTTCATAAATACTTACTTCCCTCTCGAATACTAAGGGCAACCATTTCTGCTTGATACCGTTCTATAAAATCTCTGACCCAGTCTGGATTGGTTTTGGAATAATCTCTCAGCGCCCAGCCGATGGCCTTGTTAATAAAGAATTCTGTTTGGCCTAGATTATTGACTAAAATGTTCTCTAGCAACTCTATGTCTGTTTC
Source organism: Streptococcus sanguinis (assembly GCF_020729725.1). Classification (GTDB taxonomy): domain Bacteria; phylum Bacillota; class Bacilli; order Lactobacillales; family Streptococcaceae; genus Streptococcus; species Streptococcus sanguinis_V. The sequence continues at coordinate 309,726 of NZ_JAJEPA010000005.1, forward strand.
CTCTTTTCGAAGAAGCTGATGATCAATAGCCAAGCGCCGCAGCCAAATATCCTCATCACGACTCCAAGCTAAAATAATCTCTTTGGTTTCTGGAAATCGGGCAATGATTGATCCAACCAAGCGGTCCAAAAAGTCTATGGTATCCCACCAAGATTTTGTTTGGGCTAGCTTTTTCAAACGTGGCAAGTCAGATGGAGTCAATAGTTTCTTGCGATTTTCCAGATAATCTAGCACGGTGTACTGTAATTCTCGATAGGGATTATTCCAAGCTTCATTTATAAAATCCCAGTCAATAATGGAGTCAGTCTGCTGTTTAAAAAAAGTCTTTGCGAGTTTCCGTCTGGCCGGAGTCTTGACTCCTAGAAACTCAAATTTATTTTTCATATAGGCTTTCATAGCCACCGCATCATCTGGGTTAGCTACAGCTTTTAACTCTTTTTCTAATTCCTCTACATCCATAGTTTACTCCAACAATTCACGGTCATAAATAGTGTAGTCACAGCGGTAAATCACGAGGCGCTTGCCGTCAATCAGCAACTCAGAAGTTTTGGGGGCATCTGACTTATCAAGAGAGACACGGTCTCCAGCATAGGTAGCCAACGGAGTGCCGTTTTGAGATCGAATCAAAATGACCTTTTTCTTTCCGGTAAAGTCGTTTTTAAAGGCTGAAATCATGCGATTTAAAACGGGAACTGAATGGCTATTCTCCTCAACATCTGCAGTCTTTTGATATTGAGCAAAGACATCTTTCAAGCCTTTTTCTTCTGCAATTAAGGAAGAGCCCACATGGTCAATCTCATACTTACCCAAGGTGATTTTGAGCACAGATGAATCTTCCTTTGAATTTCCTTCCTCATCAACTGAGTCAAATTCCTCGTTACGCGAGATGGATAGAGACTTGCCCGACATCTGGTCAATGAGTTGGGAATTCTCATCATAGGTGCGAACCGTCATCTCCAACCCCAACCATTCCTCTTTGGCATTTTTGAACCAATTTTCAACGGACTGACAGCCGGTCAAGGTCAAAAGACCAATACTTAGAAGAGTTATTAATAAATGTTTCTTTTTCATCATTTCCACTCCATTTCTTTTAAAAGTTTGATGGGGCCAGCTTGCTTGTCTAAGGACTTTTGCAGCCAAACAATGTCATGCCAACGCTCGAATTTATAGCCAATTTTAGGGAAATGTGCCACCTGCTGGTAGCCTCTTTTGCTATGCAAAGCTAGGCTAGCTTCGTTAGGCAGAGAAATACAGGCTAGAAAATGGATATAACCCATCTGCTCTAACATTTCTTCCAAAGCATCGTAAAGCTTACTGCCGACTCCTTTTCCTCTAGCATCTTGACTGACATAGACGGACAATTCTACCGCCCAATCATAGGCTGCACGCGCATAATAAGTCGAAGCATAGGCATAACCTAAAATTAAACCATCTTCTTCCGCTACGAGATAAGGATATTTTTCCAATGTTTTCTCAATTCTATTTGCAAAATCCTCAATAGTCGGTACTTCATATTCAAAAGTAATGGCTGTATTTTCTACATAAGGCGCATAAATAGCAAGCAAGGTCGCAGCGTCTGATGGGTTTGCTAATCTAATGTTCATGTTGACTCCGTAGTCTATTCTCATTATTTTCACTATTATACCAAAAAAGACTCGTAAAGAGCCTTTTAAACCAAGATCAAAATAGACCAATCGCTGTGCCGTCTGCTGCCACATCCATATTGAGTGCTGCAGGGCGTTTTGGCAATCCTGGCATGGTCATGACATCTCCTGTCAAAGCCACGATAAAACCTGCCCCAAGTTTTGGTACCAATTCACGAATGGTAATTTCAAAGTTTTCTGGCGCGCCCAGAGCAGCAGGATTGTCTGAGAAGCTATACTGTGTTTTGGCCATGCAGATTGGTAGCTTGTCCCAACCGTTTTTGACAATTTCCCGAATCTGAGTCTGCGCTTTTTTCTCAAAGTTCACCTTTGAACCACGATAGATTTCTCTGACAATTTTCTCTATTTTTTCTTCAATAGAAAGATCATTATCATAGAGGCGAGTGTAATGAGCAGGTTCTTCATTAATGGTTTTGACTAAAGTCTCAGCCAAAGCCACACCACCTTCAGCGCCATCAGCCCAAACACTAGCAAGCTCAACTGGTACCTTAATTGCTGCACAGAGTTCCTTAAGCGTAGCAATTTCAGACTCCGTATCTGAGACAAATTCATTGATGGCTACTACTGCTGGAATACCGAACTTACGCATATTTTCAACGTGCCGCTTGAGATTAGCAAAACCAGCTCGGATCGCCTCAACATTCTCTTCTGTAAGTGCATCCTTAGCTACTCCACCATTCATCTTAAGAGCGCGCAAGGTTGCAACGATTACGACTGCATCTGGAGAAGTCGGTAAGTTTGGAGTTTTAATATCTAAGAATTTTTCAGCACCAAGATCTGCACCAAATCCTGCTTCAGTCACTGTATAATCAGCCAACCGCAGCGCTGTGCTAGTCGCCAAAACAGAGTTACAGCCGTGGGCAATATTAGCAAATGGTCCGCCATGAACAAAGGCTGGTGTCCCATAAATAGTCTGAACTAGATTTGGCTTAATCGCATCTTTCAAGACTAAAGCCAAGGCTCCTTCTACCTCAAGGTCACGAACATAGACTGGTGAGCGGTCATAGCGATAACCGATGACAATGTTAGCCAAGCGCTTTTTCAAATCTTCAATATCCGTGGCTAAGCAAAGAATCGCCATGATTTCAGATGCAACCGTAATGTCAAAACCATCTTCGCGCGGAATACCATTGACAGGACTTCCTAAGCCAACGGTCACATGGCGAAGAGCCCGGTCATTTAGGTCAACCACCCGCTTCCAGATAATGCGGCGTTGATCGATTCCCAGAGCATTTCCTTGATGCAAATGATTATCAATGAGAGCTGACAGGGCGTTGTTAGCAGTCGTAATGGCGTGCATATCACCAGTAAAATGCAAGTTAATATCTTCCATCGGTAGAACCTGCGCGTGACCGCCGCCAGCTGCGCCTCCTTTGATTCCCATAACAGGCCCCAAAGACGGTTCGCGAATGGCAATCATAGTTTTCTTGCCAATTTTATTGAGCGCATCAGCTAGTCCAATGGTAATGGTAGACTTACCTTCCCCAGCAGGTGTCGGATTAATCGCCGTTACCAAAATCAGTTTGCCAACAGGATTTTTTTCAACCTCACGAATCTTATCAAAGCTGAGCTTAGCCTTATACTTACCATATAATTCCAAGTCGTCATAGTTGATGCCAACTTTTTTCACTACATCAACAATAGGCTGCAATTCAACACTTTGAGCAATTTCAATATCTGTTTTCATCAAGAACTCCTCTATCAATTAATATAAAGATTATAACAAAAAAGAGCAAAATCTACATGATTAAGCTCTAAATAGATTTTAATGTTCGGGAAAAACAAAAAACTTGGAAATTTTTGTCCTCTAAACTATAAGATTTTAGAGTCACTTTTCCGCTGTGACACTCTGCAATTAGAATTATTTTACTAAATTTCTTTTTTCTTGTAAAATAGTGCTATGAACATATTGATTACTTCTGGCGGGACCAGCGAGAAAATCGACCGTGTCCGCTCTATTACAAATCATTCGACGGGCAGGCTAGGGAAAATTATATCTGAAAGATTCCTAGACAAAGGCGATCAGGTGACTCTGGTGACGACTCCCAAGGCTGTCCGCCCGGCAGCTCATCCCAATCTTACCATTGTCCAGATTGAAAATGTTGCAGAACTGCTTGAAAGCTTGAAGCCGCTCGTTCACACACATGATGTACTGATTCATGCAATGGCTGTCTCAGACTACACCCCCGTCTATATGACTGGTTTGGAAGCTGTAGCTGCTAGCCCTGATATGACTGAATTTCTGAATAAAACTAACTCAGAAAGCAAGATTTCTTCTCAGGCTGATGTTCAAGTTCTTTTTCTCAAAAAGACACCAAAAATCATCAGCCTGGTAAAAAAATGGAATCCAGACATTCGCTTAATTGGCTTCAAACTCTTGGTCAATGTTACTAAGGAAGAGTTACTCAAGACCGCTCGAGCCAGTCTCATAAAAAATCAAGCAGAAATCATTGTCGCCAATGATTTAACAAAGATTTCTAACCAAGAGCACAGAGCTTACCTTGTCGGAAAAGAGACCGTAACTGAAGCTCAATCCAAAGAAGAAATTGCTCAGCTCCTCTACCAGCATATCCGCAATACATAAGGAGGATTAAGATGACTCAGATTACCTTGGCTGTCAGTGGAAGTATATCAGCCTATAAGGCTGCTGACATCACTAGCCGTCTAAAGAAAGAGAACTTTGAAGTAGCTGTCCTCATGACAGATGCAGCGACAGAATTTATCACACCACTGACCCTGCAAGTCTTGTCACAAAGGCCAGTTGCAATTGATATTATGCAAGAACCTGACCCTAGCAAGGTCAATCACATTGATATCGCTAAAAAGTCTGACCTCTTTTTACTGGCTCCCGCTACAGCCAATACCATCGCTAAACTAGCCAACGGTTTAGCTGACAATATGGTGACAGCTACTGCACTGGCTCTGCAGCCTCATACGAAGAAAGTTTTAGCTCCAGCTATGAACACTAAGATGTTTGAAAATCCACTAACTCAGCACAATTTGGAGCGTCTGCAGCGTTTTGGATGGAAAATTATCCAACCACGCGAAGCTGTTCTAGCCTGTGGTGATCAGGGGACAGGTGCTCTAGCCGAAGTTGATACAATTATTGATACAGTAAAGGAACTTATTTATGAAAAAACAGTCTAAAATTGCTCAAATTGCTATTTTCTTTGCCATTATGTTGGTACTGCACCTGCTCAGCTCGGTTATTTTCAACTTACTTCCAGTACCGATTAAACCTACGATTATTCACATCCCAGTGATTATCGCCAGTATCCTCTATGGCCCTAAAGTCGGAGCTGTTCTAGGTGGCCTCATGGGATGTATCAGTGTTATTACCAATACCTTGGTACTGCTGCCAACCAGCTATCTCTTTAGCCCTTTTGTGCCAAATGGAAGCCTCTCTTCACTTCTTGTTGCCATGGTGCCTCGAATTCTCATCGGTATCACTCCTTATTTCGTATATAAAGCAATGAAAAATAAGGCTGGCTTGATTGTAGCTGGTTCCGTTGGTTCTGCCACTAATACCATCTTCGTCTTGGGCGGTATCTTCTTTCTCTTTTCAAATGTATACCAAGGAGATATCAAAGCACTTCTGGCTGTGATTCTATCAGCAAATTCCATTGCCGAGTTAATCATTTCTGCGGTTTTGACAGCAACTATCATTCCTGCGCTTGAAAAAGCGCAAAAATGATGATGATTTAGTTTTCTGGACCAAGCAATGCTTTGGTCTTTTTTAATCCAGCATTTCCGCTATACCATTCTGAAATTCTTGAAACAATACCTTGAAAAGTATTTCATCGTTTTCTAGGTAACCTCTTTCAAAATTAATGAAAATATGCTACAATGTAAGCGATTAAGAAAATTTAAGAGCAGGATTTTTTACTAAAATTTCCATCTCTTCATTTCAAAAATAAAGGAGACTCCACCTATGACTTATCAAGATAACTTCAAAAAATGGCTTGATTATGCTGAACTTCCTGACTATCTTCGTGAAGACTTGAATAGTATGGACGAAAAAACTAAGGAAGATGCCTTTTACACCAATCTTGAGTTTGGTACTGCTGGAATGCGTGGTTTAATTGGCGCTGGTACCAATCGTATCAATATTTATGTTGTCCGTCAGGCAACCGAAGGTTTGGCTCGCTTGATTGAAGAAAAAGGTGATGAGTTCAAAAAACGCGGTGTCGCGATTGCTTACGACTCCCGTCATTTCTCACCAGAATTTGCCTTTGAATCTGCTGCTGTTTTAGCTAAGCACGGCATCAAGTCCTATGTCTTTGAAAGTCTACGCCCAACTCCAGAGCTTTCATTTGCAGTGCGTTATCTGGGAACTTTTGCTGGTATCATGATTACAGCCAGCCACAACCCTGCTCCATTTAACGGCTATAAAGTATATGGTGAAGACGGCGGACAAATGCCTCCGCATGATGCAGATGCATTGACTGACTACATCCGTGCGATTGAAAATCCTTTTGCTATTGAGGTTGCTGATGTTGAAGCTGAAAAAGCTTCTGGCTTGATTGAAGTGATTGGCGATGCTATTGATGCTGAATACCTCAAGGAAGTTAAAGATGTCAATATCAACCAAAAACTGATTGATGAATACGGTAAGGACATGAAGATTGTCTATACTCCTCTGCACGGTACTGGTGAAATGTTGGCTCGTCGCGCTTTGGCTCAAGCAGGATTTGATTCTGTTGAAGTTGTTGAAGCTCAAGCTGTAGCTGATCCAGACTTCTCTACTGTTAAGTCTCCAAACCCTGAAAGCCAAGCAGCCTTTGCCTTGGCGGAGGAATTAGGCCGTAAAGTTGGTGCAGATGTCTTGGTCGCAACTGACCCAGATGCTGACCGTGTCGGTGTAGAAGTTCTGCAAAAAGACGGCAGCTACCTCAACCTTTCAGGTAACCAAATCGGAGCCATCATGGCTAAATACATCTTGGAAGCTCATAAGAGTGCTGGAACTCTGCCAGCTAACGCAGCTCTCTGCAAGTCTATCGTTTCCACTGACTTGGTGACTAAGATTGCTGAAAGCTACGGCGCAACCATGTTCAACGTCTTGACTGGTTTCAAATTCATCGCTGAAAAGATTCAAGAATTCGAAGAAAAACACAACCACACCTACATGATGGGATTTGAAGAAAGCTTCGGCTATCTGATTAAGCCATTTGTACGTGATAAAGACGCTATCCAAGCTGTTTTAGTTGTGGCTGAGCTAGCCGCCTATTACCGCTCACGTGGCTTGACCTTGGCTGACGGTATTGAAGAAATCTACAAAGAGTATGGTTACTTTGCTGAAAAGACTATCTCTGTAACCCTGTCTGGTGTTGATGGAGCTGAGCAAATCAAGGCTATCATGGCTAAGTTCCGTGACAATGCTCCGAAAGAATTCAACGCTACTGCTATTTCTGTTACTGAAGACTTTAAGGCTCAGACTTCTACCGCCGCAGACGGTACTGTTACAGCTCTGACGACTCCTCCAAGCGACGTGCTGAAATACACCTTGGCTGACGGTTCATGGATTGCTGTTCGTCCATCCGGAACAGAACCAAAAATCAAGTTCTACATTGCCGTTGTTGGTGACAGTAATGAAGACGCTCAAGCAAAAATTACTGCTATTGAAGCAGAGATTAATGCCTTTATCAAGTAAAAAAACACTATCAACCAGAGGATGAATTTCACATTCTCTGGTTTTTCGTTTCCAAATCAAGCATTTTTCTGCTTTTTATGGCATACTAGTTTTATCAAAAGAAATGAGGATTATTTATGGAACAATTTGCTCAAAATATTAAAGACTTGGAAGTCGCAACTGTTGACCGCGCTCGTCAAGCAATTGCTGACAAAGAGACTGCAACTTTCTTCGTTGGTCGCAAAACTTGCCCTTACTGTCGAAAATTCGCTGCTACTCTTGCTGGCGTTGTCGCTGATACCAAGGCACATATTTTCTTTATCAATAGCGAAGAAGCCAGCGAATTAGAGAAACTGCAAGCTTTCCGCTCTGAATACAGCATTCCGACGGTTCCTGGTTTTGTTCATATTCAAGACGGCCAAGTATCTGTTCGTTGTGATTCTTCTATGACTGCAGATGAGATTAAAGCTTTTGCAAACTTATAAAATTGATTCAATTCAAAAATCTGAGACAAAAAGAGTCTCAGATTTTTTATTTATTTCTAGCTTCCTGAAAAGCCTCCCACATCTTCTGCTGGGGTTTGGCAAAGGGGTAATTGCCAAAGTCTCCTGGATGAAGCCACAAGACTTCTCCATCAGCCGCGTGCTGGCTATCTTTAACACGGCCATAAGCTAACTGGATATGCCACTTGCGATGACTGAAAACATGCTGCACTTTTGAAAAGGACTGCTGCTGCCAATCAACAATCAAATCATAATCCTGCTCAAAGCTTTCTTGAGGAGACAAGTCCAGACTGGGCTGATTTTCAGCCACCTCAAACAAGGACATCTGATTTTCAGTTTGAAATTCCTCGATTTCAATCAAAGGAAAATGCCAAAAACCTGATAACAAGCCAGCAGCCTCATTCTTTTCAAGCAAGAACTGTCCCTGTTCGTTTTCGATAATCAAGCCTTGCAGATAGACTGGAACTGGCTTCTTTTTAGGTGCTTTGATTGGGTATTTATCCATTGTTCCATTCAAATAAGCTGCGCTGAACTCCTTTACAGGACTGTCTTCTGGATGAGGATTAACAGGAGCTTCGATATCTGACCCCAAATCCATCAGCGCTTGATTAAAATCTCCTGGTCTATCTGGATCAATCAGAATCTCCATCATAGCCTGAAAGACCTTCCGATTGCTAGGTTGGCCAATATCTAAATCAACTTCAAACAATCGACTCAGCACCCGCATAACATTGCCATCCACCGCAGGCTCAGCTAGTCCAAAGGCAATACTAGCAATTGCACCAGCCGTATAAGGCCCGATCCCTTTGAGGCTAGCAATTCCTTCATAGCTATCAGGAAATTTCCCAGCGAAAGCCGTCATTATCTGCTGGGCCGCGTTTTGCATATTTCGCACCCGCGAATAATATCCCAGTCCTTCCCAAGCCTTGAGCAGTCTATCTTCTGGTGCCTGCGCTAAGTCAGCTACTGTCGGAAACCAGTCAAGAAAACGTTCATAGTAAGGAATCACCGTATCCACCCGAGTCTGTTGCAACATAATCTCAGAAACCCATATATGATAAGGATTATTTGTTCTGCGCCAAGGCAGGTCGCGTTTGTTTTCATCATACCAAGTCAATAATTTTTCACGAAAAGAGGCAATTTTATCTGCCTGCCACATCTCAATTTCGTATTCTTTCAAATCTAACATAAATCTAGTATAGCATAAGGCAAGAAAAATAGGAGAGCTTACGCCCTCCAATTGTTTCCTATCGTTTAATAATGGCCGACTGCCTGACTAGCTGTAATCAAAGTCAGCTTATAAACATCATCCGCATTACAGCCTCGAGAAAGGTCGTTAACTGGATGGTTAAGACCCTGCAAGATAGGACCTACTGCTGAAAATCCGCCCAAACGCTCTGCCATTTTGTAGCTGATATTCCCAGCTTCGATACTTGGAAAGACAAAGACAGTCGCTTGACCAGCTACCGGGCTGCCAGGCGCTTTCAACTCTGCTGTTGCAGGAACGAAAGCTGCATCAAACTGTAATTCACCATCGATAGCTAAGTCTGGACGCATTTCCTGAGCCAACTTAGTCGCTTCTACAACCTTATCAACCTTTTCTCCGAAACCAGAGCCTTTGGTCGAATAGCTGAGCATAGCAACTTTTGGATCGATACCGAAAATTTGTGCTGTCAAAGCTGAGTTAACAGCAATCTCCGCCAAAACATTGGCATCTGGATCGATATTGATGGCACAGTCACTGAAAATGTAGCGTTCGTCATCACGCACCATGAGGAAAGCTCCTGAAGTACGAGAAACCCAAGGCAGGGTCTTGATGATTTGAAGAGCCGGCCGAACAGTCGCTGCTGTAGAGTGGATTGCTCCTGAAACCATTCCTTGGACTTTACCAAGGTAAACCAACATAACCCCAAAGTAGTTGACATCTTCTTTGAGCAACTGACGTGCTTCATCTGCAGTGATTTTTCCTTTACGGCGCTCAACGAATGCTTCTACCAACTCCTCAAAGCAGGAACAGTTTGAAGGGTCAATAACCTGATATCCTTCTTTTATTCCCTCAATTTCTAGATAGATACGGATTTTATCAGGATTCCCCAAAAGAACTGGTGTAATATCGGTTTCTTTCACCAAACGTTTAGTTGCTTGCAAAATCCGTGGCTCCTCACCCTCCGGCAAGACAATTTTTACTTCCTTATCTTTCAAGGCTTCACGAATTGAATCAAAAATTTTCATGTTTCTTAAAACTCCTTTATCTCTTAATCTTTTAATTTCTCAATAACTTGTTTAAAATCTTCTGGCAAAGGACTGGCACGCTCAACTTCCTGACCACTAAAAGGATTATAAAATTTCAAAGAATGACAATGTAAAGCCTGACGCTCTATTCCGTGTTCCAAACTCCCACCATAAAGGTCGTCACCCAAAAGCGGAAAGCCAATATGTGAAAAATGAACACGGATTTGATGAGTCCGCCCGGTATGAAGATGGATATCCACCAGATAGACATCTCCGAACTGCTCTATAATCTTATAACTGGTATGAGCGTACTTACCATCCTCTGTCACGCGCCTCGTAATGATACTCTCAGGGTTGCGGCCAATCGGAGCAATAATCTCACCTTGCTCTTCTAAGTCACCAGTCCCCCGAACCAGAGCATAATAGTGCTTTTCTATCAGCTTCTTCTGCAACTGTTTATCCAATCTGGCGTGAGCATAGCCATGCTTAGCGAAAAGCATGAGACCGCTTGTATCCTTATCCAGGCGAGTCACGATATGCACCTGCTGGTTTTCATAGCCCTGACGAATATAGTAAGCCTTGACGAAATTAGCCATAGTGTTGGAATGATTAACACTGGGAATGCTAGCCACCCCTGCCGGCTTATCCAAAACCAAGAAATGTTCATCCTCATAGACAACAGACAAGTCCTTATCAACAGCTTTCAGACTCTCAAAGCCTTTTTCAGAAGGAATGTCAATCGTCACCTTATCGCCAATATCCAAGAGATAAATAGCGTTCTGAGGTTGATGGTTGACAAGAATGTTTCCGCCGGAAAATTTTATCTTAGCCAAGAGGCCTTTGGAAATTTCGTGTCGCTTCAAAAAAGTCTTTACCTTGACATGCTCATCAGCAATAAACTCAAACCTCATTCCTTGCACTCTCCAATAAAGGAGTCTCTGACACGATTCCAAAAGCTGGTATGGCTTGGTGAAGCCACAAAATGTATCTTATGATTGTCAATCTGATACTCAATACGGACAATATTTTTGAAAGAGAAAGTCTGATTATCAACCGCAATCGTGTGATAATCACTGCGGGTTGGCACCAGCTCAATCTTATCCTTTTTGGGAACAATGACCGACGAGCCCAACGTCCGATAAACCCGATTGTTTAGACTGGCAATTTCTGTCACCTGTAAGGCTTCGATTGTCGGATGCAATACCGCTCCACCTAGAGATTTGTTATAGGCTGTACTGCCTGTCGGAGTAGAAACGGAAATCCCATCACCTCGGAAGCGCTCGAAATGAACCCGATTGATAATGACATCGGCTACCATAGTCCGATCCGAACGCTTGATTGTTGCTTCGTTCAAAGCACGAATGGTGCGTGTATCACCATTTTCAAAAGTGATTTTCACATTTAAAATTGGATAAGAAACCTGAGCGCCAGTATCCAGTTTAAGATTTTCGACCAGCTTATCCAATTCAAAATCACGGTAGTCCGTATAGAAGCCAAGATGGCCAGTATGCACACCGACAAAGCGGACCCGATCCAGCTGTTCTTCATACATATGAAAAGCCGATAGTAACATGCCGTCACCCCCCACCGAAATCACGATGTCGGGATTCTTAGGAGTTAAAATAAAGCCATTCTGTTTCAGCTTCTGCTTTAAATCTTGATAAACTTGTTCACTCTGTCTTTTCCGATTGCGGATAATCGCTATTTTTTTATCTGTATTCTTCATCTGTATCATCACTATTTCCCACACCGTCATTCAACTTGCGGTGAAGAGGATCAAAGAGAGCCTGCGCCTCCTGGATAGCATCACGGATAGCACCCATCTCCTCATCAAGCTGATAGGCAAGATTAGCTGTCGTTTCCAAGCGGCATTTGATTTCCTCGGGAAATTCTCCTTTATACTTGTAATTCAAAGAATGCTCAATCGTAGCCCAAAAATTCATCGAAAGGGTGCGAATCTGAATCTCAGCCAGAATAAGCCTATGACCATTAATCGTATCAACTGGATATTCTACAATAACATGGTAACTCCGATAGCCACTGGCTTTTTTGTTTTTGATGTAATCCCTTTCCTGGACAATACGCATATCAGTCCGATTTCGCAGGACTTCTAAAACTTCATCAACATCATCGACAAACTGGACCATGACCCGTAAGCCAGCGATATCCTGCATCTCCTGCTCGATATTTTCCTCGCGAATGCCTCGCAGAATCATCTTTTCTTTAATGCTCTCAATCGGCTTAACACGTCCGGTCACAAACTCAATCGGAGAATGACGTTGCTGCTTGCGGTATTGCTTTCGCACTCCACGAAGCTTAATTTTCAGCTCTCCAACCGCTTGAATATAGGGGTCTAGAAACTCTTCCCATTCTATTGTCATACACTTACCTTGTCATATCATTATTTTTTGTATAAAATAAACACAACTGTTATTATAACATAAATCGCTTTCAAAAAAAAGAAAAGGATATGAAAATGAATCACTTAGAAATTGAATTCAAAACCATGCTGACCAAAGAAGAGCACGACCGTCTGCTCCAGTTATTTGCTGATATTTCTCCTATTAGCCAGACCAACTACTACATCGAGTCAGATCAACAAAGTATCCGACACGCACACATGGCTTTTCGAGTACGAACTTTTAACCGTCGCGAAGCTGAGCTGACACTCAAGATTCCTCAAGAAGTCGGAGCCTTGGAACTCAATCAGAACTTGACACCAGAAGAAACTGAAAATATTTTGCAGAACAATGAATTTCCTACGGGAGAGATTTTAGAGACACTGCTTCAGAAAGAAATTCCCATCCAAGACTTGAAGATTCTAGGCTCTCTAGAGACTATTCGCTATGAAAAAGAAGATGAAATTGGCCTGCTTGCTCTGGATGAGAGTCACTACTTGGGCAAAAAAGACTTCGAACTCGAAGTCGAAGTTGAAGATTTCGAAAAAGGAAAAGAAAATTTCCTCAACTTCCTAAAACAACATAAGATTGACTACAAGCCTGGCAAGAGCAAGATAGCAAGATTTTCTGAAAACTTGTAAATCAACGACCACAAATAGCTGAAATAATCTAATTTTTTTGGTAAAATAAAAGGTAGCAATCTAAAGCCTATTGAAAAATAAATTTCATGGAGCATTAGATATAGAAATGAGACAAAAAGAGGACGGTCCAACTCATGTCAGATAAAAAAAATATGAAGCTTTTTTCCCTCAACTCCAATCATTCCATAGCTGAAAAAATCGCTGAAGCTGCTGGGGTTCCATTGGGGAAACTTTCCTCCCGCCAATTCTCAGACGGCGAAATTCAGATTAACATCGAAGAAAGTGTTCGTGGCTATGACATTTACATCATTCAGTCTACTAGCTTCCCTGTCAATAATCACTTGATGGAGCTCTTGATTATGGTGGATGCCTGCAAGCGTGCCAGTGCTAATACGATTAATGTTGTCATGCCTTATTTTGGTTATGCACGTCAGGATCGGACTGCTGCTCCTCGCGAGCCAATTACAGCTAAACTGGTTGCCAACATGCTTGTCGGCGCTGGAGTAGATCGCGTGATTTCTCTGGATCTTCATGCCGTGCAGGTCCAAGGTTTCTTTGATATCCCAGTTGATAACCTCTTCACTATCCCACTCTTTGCCAAACACTACTGCAATATGGGCCTTACTGGCGATGATGTCGTTGTCGTCAGCCCTAAAAACTCTGGTGTAAAACGCGCCCGCAATTTGGCTGAATATCTGGATGCCCCTATCGCTATCATTGATTATGGCGAAGATGAGGCGGGTCGCTCTGAGGGATATATCATTGGAGATGTCGAGGGCAAGAAAGCTATTCTTATTGACGACATTTTAAATACCGGTCGGACTTTCTCTGAAGCAGCTAAAATTGTCTGTCGCGAAGGCGCAGTCGAAATCTATGCTGTATCCAGTCATGGTCTCTTTGCAGATAAAGCTGCGGAATTGCTGGATAATTCTCCTATCAGGGAAATTCTTGTGACAGACTCTGTTGATACCAAAGAAAAAACACCTAAGAATCTCCACTACATTACAGCTAGTGAACTGATTGGTGATGCCATTGTCCGCATCCAAGAGAGAAAACCAGTCAGCCCACTCTTTGCCTATCAAAAGAAATAAGGTAACCGGAGTGATTTATTTAGATAATGCCGCTACAACTGCTTTGTCGCCTGCTGCAATCCAAGCAATGACCAAGACGATGACCGTCTTTGGAAATCCATCCAGTACGCATAGTCATGGCCGAGAAGCTAGTAAACTCCTTAGACAGGCGCGTGAGGATATTGCTCAATCTCTGCATACTCAAAGCAATAAGATTATTTTTACTTCAGGCGGTACTGAAAGCAACAATACTACTATCAAAGGCTATGCCCTTCGTCACCAGAACCGAGGGAAGCATATTGTCACCACTGCTATTGAACACCATGCTGTCTTAGAAGTGGTGGAGTACTTAGTAGATAAATTCGGCTTCGAAGCTACTTTTGTTCAGCCGGTGGATGGTCAGATTCGAGCAGAGGATATTAAGAAGGCTCTTAGACCTGACACTATTCTTGTATCTGTCATGGCGGTTAATAACGAGACGGGTGCCATGCTCCCCATTAAGAAAATTGGTGAACTACTGCGAGAACATCCTGCTGCTTTTCACGTTGATGCTGTCCAAGCAATTGGTAAACTTCCCATCTACCCTGAAGAGCTAGGGATTGACTTTCTCTCTGCTTCAGCGCATAAATTTCATGGTCCCAAAGGCGTTGGCTTCCTTTATGCCAAGAAGATGGATTTTGACAATTTCATGCACGGTGGCGACCAGGAAGAAAAACACCGGGCCGGAACTGAAAATCTAATCTCTATCACAGGTATGGCGGCGGCTCTGTCAGATAGCACGGAACATCTTGAGGGAAATCTAGAGCATGCGCAATACTTAAAAGACAGCTTACTTGCTGACTTATCGGATATCGACTTTTACTTAAATGAAAGTCAGCCAAGCTTGCCATATGTCATCAATTTGGGATTTCCCAATCAAAAGAATGACCTGCTTCTACTTCAAATGGATTTAAATGGCTTTTCCATTTCAACAGGCTCAGCCTGCACGGCCGGAGCTATACAACCCAGTCATGTCTTGCAAGCTATGTATGGCAAGGATTCCAACCGCTTGCATGAGTCCATTCGGATCAGTACTTCGGACCAGACGACTCTGCAAGAGATTCAATCATTTACAAAGAAATTAAAAGAAATTTTAGGAGGATAAGATGGCCTTTCAAACATCTGTTAGCTTAGCAAACTGTGAATATACCTATTCACTTCACCCAAATGTCAAGAAATTTACCTTGCGCGACAATACATTCGCGGAAAGTAAGGTTGGCAACTATGAACTCTCTCGTCTGCTGGAATCTGTTCCCAACAGCGGAAATGGTTTTCTGCTGAAAATCATCGTCAATAAAGATTTGAATGGTTTCAAAATCAACATCACTGACAAATCAGGCCTGCGCTTGGTCAATATTTTCAAATCAGAAGACCATCACATTATTCAGCAAAAATTTTATTTCTTGATGGATAGCCTGGTTGAAAGAAATATTTTTGAAAAGACACCACAATAAGCAAGATTCTCGCGATTTTGCTTTTTTGGTTTTGACACTTCAAAATTTAAGCAAGCTTGATTCCTACTTAGAACACTTGAAGAAAAGACCAACAGAACACAAGGAAAGGATTAACGATGGTTGAACTGACCTATTTGGACTCATATAAGGTAAAACGAACACTCACCTATGAAGACTTCGACGAATTTCTTCTAGCCTTCTCTGGCTGCGTCACAGTTCCTGACTCTCTCAAAGTACTTTCCATCACTTATAATGGACACCGGCTGCCTTTTGCAGGGCTAATTGGGGACTTGTACCGCCAGATGTACCAGTTAGACCTGAGCCCCTACCAGGACTGAGCTTTTCAACGCTATTATTCCCAGCGATTACTGATTTTCTTTTTTATAAATCAAACATCCTTAATTAGTTGATTTTTTCACAAACTTCCTATAAAATAGAATTAGAAAGGTTGTGATTTTGTGAAAACTGAAAAAAATACTACAATTCCCCGAGCTACTGCTAAAAGGCTTTCGCTCTACTATCGTATTTTTAAACGTTTTAATGCTGAGAAGATCGAAAAAGCCAACTCCAAGCAAATCGCTGAAGCCATTGGTATTGACTCTGCTACTGTCAGACGAGATTTTTCTTATTTCGGTGAGCTTGGCCGCAGAGGATTTGGTTATGATGTCAAGAAATTGATGAACTTTTTTGCTGACCTCTTAAACGACAATGCTATTACCAATGTCATGATTGTTGGTGTTGGTAATATGGGGCGGGCTCTGCTGCACTATCGTTTTCATGAGCGCAATAAAATGAAGGTTGTAATGGCTTTTGACACAGATGACCATCCAGAAGTTGGCAGCACAACCAGCGATGGGATTCCTATCTATGGAATTTCCCAAATCAAAGAAAAAATACAGTCAGGAAATGTGCAAACTGCCATCCTAACTGTACCTAGCGTAAAAGCTCAAGAAGTCGCATCTATCTTAGTTCAGGCTGGTGTCAAGGGCATTCTCTGTTTCTCACCTGTAAACCTATCCCTGCCTAAGGATGTGGTCGTCCAGTATGTTGACCTGACTAGCGAACTGCAGACTTTGCTCTACTTCATGAGAAAAAATGATTATTAATTTGAAAGAGGTATTAAACACTCTATGAGTAAACCTATTATTGGAATAACCGGAAATGAAAGAGAAATCCCAGACGATCACTTCATCCATATGAGCTATACAGCGACAGGATTCGTTGAGGGTGTCAAAGAAGTTGGCGGAATTCCAATGATTTTGCCAATCGGTGATGAAGAAATGGCTAAACAGTATGTTTCCATTGTCGATAAATTAATCATCACAGGAGGTCAAAATGTATGCCCTCAATTCTATGGTGAAGAGAAAACCATTGACAGCGATGATTATTTACTCAAGCGAGACATTTTTGAGTTAGCTTTAATCAAGGAAGCTCGCCGCCAAAATAAACCAATCTTCACTGTCTGCCGCGGAACCCAACTTTATAATGTCGCTTTAGGCGGTACGCTTCATCAAGATATTGAAGATCATTGGCAAGATAGCTCTGCTGAGTACACAACCCAAAGCATGGTGACCAAGAATGGTTCTATTCTGCACGAAATCTATGGACCAGCATCCGAAATCAACTCCTTCCACCATCAGAGTATCAAGGATTTGGCTACTAGCCTAGAAGTCATCGCCTATGATCCTCGCGATAAGATTATTGAAGCCATCACTTCTACTGACGACAGTCCTTTCCTTGGCGTCCAATGGCATCCAGAGTTCTTGTTTGGCTCCAGAGAAGGGGACCTAGCTCTGTTTGATTATGTTGTCAATATTCTTTAAAAACCTTTATTCCTAGATAAACTTCTGTTCTACTCGAATAGAAGTTTTTTATATTCAAGTAAATCAAATTATATCATATCTGTCTCCTCTCGGTAGCTATAGTAGTTGGATTTGGACACAATCAAATGATCCAAAAGGACCAAGCCCATCATCTCACATGCTTCTTTCATATGCTGGGTCACCTCATCGTCATTTCTGCTGGGAACGACTGAGCCTGATGGATGATTGTGTACCAGTATGATAGATGTCGCTAGATGCTTGAGAGCGTAGTGGAGAATCTCTCTTGGCTCAGCAATGCTTCTGCTTACCGTCCCCATAAAAATAGTCTGCTGGTGCAAAATTTGATTTTGACTATTAAGATAAATAGCAACCAAGCACTCCTGCCTCATATCTCCAAGTTCTTGCTGCATTTTCTGTGCTAACTTTTGACTGCCCATAATCTGCTCTTTCTGCAGAACCTCTGCTCGATTAATCCGACGACCTAATTCGATAATGGCCTGTAGCTCCACAGCCTTAATCGGACCGATTCCAGAAATAGTCTGCAATTCCTGCAAAGTTAAATACTTGAGATCGTTCAAACTAGAAATAGATGATAAAATTCTCTGAGAAACTTGAAAAACAGTTTCTTTTTTGTTCCCTGTTCTGAGAAAGATTGATAGGAGCTCCTGGTTACTGAGTTTTTCAGCCCCCTCTCTCATCAATCGCTCCCGCGGCATCATACTAATATCATCTTGAAATGAAATGCTATACATAGAAACCTCCTTACCTTATAATTCGGAAAAAGAGTCAAAATCAGCAAGAATTGATATAAAAAAACTCCAAAAATTAGAGTTCTTCCTAACCTTTGGAGTGAATTTTTTTAGTTTTCGTCTTTAAATCTGCATTTGGTTATAAGACTTACTGAAAGATTCAATAACTTCCTTAGGAGCCTTGTCATACTCGACAGAGCCTTCTAACGTTCCCTTGACAATAGTCCGGTTGGTTGCCGCGGCATCCTCACAAGTAACTAAAGTAATCTCTGTAACGCCTTCAGTATCCTCAATCAGATCCGTTCGATCTGGAGTTACCGTTTCAACACTGGTGATTACATAAGTATAGACTTGCCCTTTATCGGTGATATAGATT
The DNA here is from genome assembly GCF_020729725.1 of Streptococcus sanguinis. GTDB lineage: Bacteria > Bacillota > Bacilli > Lactobacillales > Streptococcaceae > Streptococcus > Streptococcus sanguinis_V. The sequence goes on from NZ_JAJEPA010000005.1 coordinate 328,305, forward strand.
TTCATACCAGCCTTAGCACGATCCAGTGGGGAAAAGAGCATGTTACTAGCCCCTGTGATGCCAAAGACGTGGTGGCTAGCCAAGGCGTAATTTCCCTGTCCCATCTGCTGAGTCTCTTTCATCGTACCAGCACCATAATACAATCCAGCATTATCCAGCCCTTTGAAGATCGGCAAATTCATGGATACTTCTGGAATTGAGATACCTCCGATAACAGGCAGCTTCTGGGCTTTCCACTGAGCATTGATAACTGCTTCTGTAGAAAGCGACTCTACCTTATTAAAATCAAAGCTAGTCTCAGCATTTTTATTTTTATTAATAGAGTCTTTGGAAACCTTGCTGACCTGATATTGGTTGGTATGCCAAACCATAATCATGTTTCGGATTTGCGCATTAAAGATTAAGCCTAGGGCCACAAAAATTAATAATGTCGCAACAATATTGATAAAAATATTTCTTTTACTTTTTTGTTTTCTTTTTCGACTTCTTTTTCCTTGTACCATATAGAGGTCCTCTTTTACGATTCGTTTTCTTCCTCTGCTACATCTTCTTTATCGTCTGCTTCGACGCTTGTAAAGGTGACAATTTGTGCATTTTGGTCCAGACGCATGACCTTAACACCCATAGTTGAGCGGCCTGTCTGAGAAATATTAGCCACACTGGTCCGAATGATGACGCCTGTATTAGTGATAATCATCAAATCTTCCTCTCCAGTAACAGTCATCAGACCAGCGAGAGGTCCATTCTTATCAGTGATATTGGCTGTTTTAATCCCTTTACCACCACGGCCCTTGGTTGGATACTCACTAGCAAGAGTTCGCTTACCATAGCCTTTTTCGGTGATGACAAGCACTTCGTCTCCCTCAGCAATCACACCAGCTCCAACGACCTGGTCACCATCTCGAAGATTAACTCCGCGAACACCAGTCGCTATACGGCTCATGCTCCGGACAGCTGTCTCATTGAAGCGGACAGAATAACCAAACTTAGTACCAATGATAACATCTGCAGCGCCGTCCGTCAGAAAGACATTGATTAACTCGTCTTCATCTTTCAAATTCAAAGCCTTAAGACCGTTCTGACGAATATTAGCAAATTCTGTCACACTGGTCCGTTTGACCACCCCATGACGGGTAGTAAAGAAGAGATAGGAATCATCACTTCGGTCTTGCTGAACATTTATGATAGTCTGAATAGTCTCTCCTTCATCAAGCTTCAAGAGATTGACTACTGGCAAGCCCTTGGCTGTCCGACCGTACTCAGGAATTTCATATCCTTTGAGACGATAAACTCGACCTTTATTTGTAAAGAAGAGCAGTCTATCGTGGGTGCTTGTTGAAACCAGCTCTTTGACGAAGTCATCATCTTTGACACCAGTTCCTTGAACACCGCGGCCTCCGCGTTTCTGAGCGGTAAATTCAGTCTGGTTCAGACGTTTGATATAACCTTTATTAGACAGGGTAATCAAAACATCCGCTTCCTCAATCAAATCTTCATCTTCAAGAGAAAGAACTTCTCCCACCATCAGCTCAGTACGGCGGTCATCCGCAAATTTACGCTTGACCTCATCTAACTCTTCCTTGATAATAGCGATAACGCGCTCTGGCTTAGCCAAAATATCAGCCAGGTCTGCAATCAAGGCAATCAGCTCATCGTATTCTGACTGGATCTTATCACGTTCCAAACCAGTCAGACGGCGCAGACGCATATCGAGGATAGCCTGACTCTGGCGTTCAGATAGCTCAAACTTAGCCATCAATTCAGCCTGTGCTTCTGCGTCCGTTTCGCTATTACGGATAATCCGAATCACTTCATCAATGTGATCCAGCGCAATCAGCAAACCAGCCAAGATATGAGCTCGAGCTTCTGCCTTTTCTTTATCGAAGACAGTCCGTCGAGTCACCACTTCCTTTTGGTGCTCAATGTAGGCCAACAAAATCTCACGCAGAGACAGAATCTCCGGCACACCATTTTGAATAGCCAGCATATTGAAGCTAAAATTGGTCTGCATCTGAGTCAGCTTGAAAAGGTTATTTAGAATGACATGAGCAGAGGCATCACGGCGAACCTCAATGACAAAACGAACCCCTTCACGGTTGGACTCATCACGAACAGCTGTGATACCGTCAATGCGTTTTTCCTGCACCAGACGAACAATATGCTCATGGACCTTGGTCTTATTAACCATGTATGGAAACTCGGTTACGACAATTCGCTCACGGCCATTTTTCATCTCTTCGATTTCAGTGCGAGAACGAAGAACAATCGAACCCTTCCCTGTTTCATATGCCCGGTGAATACCAGACTTGCCCATAACCAGTGCTCCTGTCGGAAAATCTGGTCCAGGAAGGACTTCCATGATATCGCGAGTTGTTGCATCCGGATTGTCCATAACAAGCTTAACTGCATCAATAGACTCAACAAGATTATGCGGTGGAATATTGGTCGCCATCCCAACTGCAATCCCTGTCGCACCGTTCACAAGCAAGTTAGGGAAGCGAGCAGGAAGAACTACGGGCTCTCTCTCGCTAGCATCATAGTTGTCAATATAATCAACAGTGTTTTTATTAATATCACGAAGCATCTCAAGAGCAATCTTGCTCATTCGTGCTTCTGTATAACGCTGAGCAGCGGCCCCATCTCCGTCCATAGAACCGAAGTTTCCATGGCCATCTACGAGCACATAGCGATAGCTCCACCATTGAGCCATCCGCACCATCGCTTCATAAATAGAGGAGTCACCATGCGGGTGATACTTACCCATGACATCCCCTGTGATACGAGCTGATTTCTTGTGAGGCTTTTCAGGCGTCACGCCCAGCTCATTCATTCCATAGAGAATCCGACGGTGAACTGGCTTTAGACCATCACGAACATCTGGAAGTGCCCGAGCCACGATAACGCTCATCGCGTAATCAATGAAACTTGTCTTCATTTCACTAGTCAGATTAACATTTACTAAGTTTCTGTCTTGCATTAAAAAATGCCTTTCTTTCATATTAAACTACCCTTTATTATACCACATTTTCTTTAATTTTTCAGTATTTTGAACCGTTTGTAAAAACGTTTACATCGCTAGATACACAAGTTGACCGTGACAAAATATGGCAAAAGTGGTAGAATGAATGTGTACGGGAAATATTCCCTAAAAAAATAAGGAGATGTTTAGAAATGACTGCTACTAAACAACATAAAAAAGTCATCCTTGTCGGTGACGGTGCTGTAGGTTCATCTTACGCATTTGCTCTTGTGAACCAAGGTATTGCTCAAGAACTTGGTATCATTGAAATCCCTCAATTATTTGAAAAGGCTGTCGGTGATGCTGAAGACCTTAGCCACGCCCTTGCTTTCACTTCACCTAAAAAAATCTATGCAGCTACTTATGCAGACTGTGCGGATGCTGACCTCGTTGTTATCACTGCAGGTGCACCTCAAAAACCAGGTGAAACTCGCCTTGACCTTGTTGGTAAAAACTTGGCTATCAACAAATCTATCGTTACTCAAGTCGTAGAATCAGGCTTCAACGGTATCTTCCTCGTTGCTGCTAACCCAGTTGACGTTTTGACTTACTCAACTTGGAAATTCTCTGGTTTCCCTAAAGAGCGCGTTATTGGTTCAGGTACTTCACTTGACTCAGCTCGCTTCCGTCAAGCTCTTGCTGAAAAGATTGGTATCGATGCTCGTTCTGTCCATGCCTACATCATGGGTGAGCACGGTGACTCTGAGTTTGCGGTTTGGTCACATGCTAACGTTGCAGGTGTCAAATTGGAGCAATGGTTGCAAGCTAACCGCGACTTGAACGAACAAGACTTGGTTGATCTTTTCATCTCCGTCCGTGACGCAGCATACTCAATCATTAACAAAAAAGGAGCAACTTACTACGGTATCGCAGTTGCTTTGGCTCGTATCACAAAAGCTATCCTTGACGATGAAAATGCTGTATTGCCTTTGTCAGTCTTCCAAGAAGGCCAGTATGGCGTTGAAAATGTCTTCATTGGTCAGCCTGCTATCGTTGGTGCTCACGGTATCGTACGTCCAGTAAACATCCCATTGAACGATGCTGAAACACAAAAAATGCAAGCATCTGCTAAAGAATTACAAGCAATTATTGATGAAGCATGGAAGAATCCAGAATTCCAAGAAGCATCTAAAAACTAATTATAAAAAAACATCTCCTAATAAAAGGGGATGTTTTTTAGTTGTTTTATATGGATTTAACAGCAAAAATATCAATCAAATAAGGTACGATGAGCTCGCTCTCTATGTCTTTCAAAGAAGAAATCCAGACAAAGTCTGTGTGCTCTTCTGGATCTAATATAATATCACGCTCTTCCAAAATTCTACCCGCATAAACTAAGCGTGTGAAAACACTATCTTTGCTAGCATCAAACTGACTATCTTCATGGATAATCTTATCAATCCGAATTTTTTGATTAACCTCTTCCATAGCCTCACGTAGAGCTGCCTCTCTAGGCAGTTCATTCTCTTCTACACTCCCACCAGGAATGTCCCAATAAGATGGATAGACATTAGGACGACCTCGCTTTATTTTCGAGCGTTTGATAAGCAAATACTTCCCCTCTTTCTCGATCAAGATATGGGCGATTAATTTTACTGTCATTGCATGTTCCTCCAAGAAAGAGCAAAAAAAGACTCCGAAGAGTCCAGTTTTAAGTTATCCACCCTGAGAGAATCGAACTCCCATCTCAAGAACCGGAATCTTGCGTGATATCCATTACACTAAGGGTGGCAACTAATTCATTATAACTGATTTTCTTTGAAAATACAAGTGAAAATCAGAAAAAGAAGTTGAGAAATCTCAACTTCTTTTATCTAATTACAATTCAATATCGCCAAACAAATCAGCCATTGAGAATCCAGTTTGAGTTTCTGGAAGTTCAAAGTCACGTTTTTCTTGACGTTTCGGACGACGAGGACGTGATTGACGTTTCTCATCTTTTTGTCCTTCTTCTTGAGCTGGACGTTCTTCAAGAGCCTTGATAGAAAGTGATACACGCTCATCAGCAGCATTCACTTCAAGAACCTTAACAGTTACTTCTTGACCAACCTTAAGGGCATCCTTAGGGCTTTCAACACGTTTGTGTGAAATTTGTGAGATGTGAACCAATCCATCGATACCTGGCAATACTTCAACGAAAGCACCGAAATCAGTCAAACGTTTTACAGTTCCTTCAATCACATCGCCTGCAGCAAGTTTTTGCTCAACGCCATCCCATGGTCCAGGTGTAGTTGCTTTAAGAGAGAGGGATACGCGTCCTTCTTCTTCGTTCAAATCAAGAACTTTCACTTCGATTTCATCACCAACTGATACAACAGACTTAGGTGATACATTGCGTTCATGTGACAATTCAGTCAAGTGAACCAGTCCGTCAACTCCGCCAAGGTCAATGAAAGCACCGAAGCTAGTGATGCGAGCAACTTTACCAGTTACAATATCACCAACATTCAATTTACCAAAGACTTCAGCACGTGCTGCTGCAGCTTCAGCTTCTACAACTTCACGACGTGAAAGGATGAAGCGGTTTTCTTTTGGATCTACTTCTTTAATCTTAGCATCAAACTCTTGACCTACAAAACGCTCAGTGTTACGAACGAAACGAGTATCAAGCATTGAAGCAGGAATAAATCCACGGAGTCCTTCAAACTCAACTGAAAGTCCACCTTTAACAGCACGAGTGCCCTTAACAGTGACAACTTCTTCTTCACGACCAACCAATTTGTCCCAAGCTTTGCGAGCTTCCAAACGTTTTTTAGATACCAGGTAAGTTACTGTGTCTGTATCTTTACCCACTACTTGACGAAGAACAAGCAATTCAAGTGTTTCACCTGGTTTTACAAGGTCGTTGATATCAGCGTCGCGGTCATTTGTCAACTCACGAAGAGTCAAAACACCTTCAACACCAGTTCCAGCGATTGCAACATTAGCTTGGTTAGCGTCAACAGTCAATACTTCAGCAGTAACGACGTCACCTGGCTCAACTTGGCTAACACTGTTTAGCAAATCTTCAAATTCATTCATCTAAAAAAATCCTCCAACAATCAAGCTTACGCTTGACATACTACTTATTTATTTTCCTAAGCACCCGCAAATGACATTGATCTATCGTTAACGATTTCCATCCTATAAAGAAATAAAACACCTAAAGACATTTTATTATTTTATCAGATCTATTACCTAAGAACTGGGGTAGCTGGATTCGAACCAACGCATGAGGGAGTCAAAGTCCCTTGCCTTACCGCTTGGCTATACCCCATTAATATAAAGAATGGAGAGAGAGGGATTCGAACCCCCGAACCCGAAGGAGCGGATTTACAGTCCGCCGCGTTTAGCCTCTTCGCTATCTCTCCGACAATCAACGCTATCTATTATAACATTGATACAATGAAAATGCAAGCCCTATTTGCTTAAATTATAGGTTTCAATCAAAGTTTCCACAGCTCTTTCAAGTTTTTTATAAAAACTTTCAGCATTTCCATTTTTGATAATTGCAAACTGGCCATCTAGTTCGGCAATCTCTCCGATAACCTTCTTGCCTATAGCAAGACTGTAACCGTCAAATTGGTCTGCTCCGACCTTCACTTTGTTGTCTGTGATTTGAATTTCAATTTTTTTATCTTTTTTACTCATAACTTACCTCTTTCAAATTTCTATTGTACACGAAAAAGGCTGACTTCGCAAGCTATCTTAGGCTAGAATCACAGAAAAACTGCCCAATCAAGGACAGTTTTTAGATTATACTTTTACAATCCAACCTTCTGGCGCTTCAACATCGCCGAATTGAATACCAGTTAATTCGTCATATAGCTTCCGAGTGACTGGACCGACTTCTGTCTCGCTATAAAAGACGTGGAAGTCATCGCCGTGCTGGATACCACCGATAGGAGAAATAACAGCCGCCGTTCCGCAAGCTCCTGCTTCAGTGAATTTACCCAAGTCTGCCAGTGGAACATCTCCCTCAATCGGCTTGAGTCCTAGTCTGTGCTCCGCCAGATAAAGCAAAGAATACTTAGTGATGGATGGCAAGATTGACGGACTAAGCGGTGTTACAAACTCATTATCCTTAGTGATACCAAAGAAGTTGGCAGAACCCACTTCTTCAATCTTGGTATGAGTTGCTGGATCCAGATAAATCACATCAGAGAAATGCTTATCCTTGGCAATCTTTCCTGGTAATAAGCTAGCAGCGTAATTGCCACCCACTTTTGCCGCACCAGTTCCATGCGGTGCCGCGCGGTCATAGTCATCTGACACAATGAAGTTAGTCGGAGTCAGACCGCCTTTGAAGTAATTGCCGACTGGCATTACAAAGAGTGTGAAAATATATTCTTCAGCTGGTTTTACGCCGATAATATCGCCGACTCCAATCAAGAGAGGTCGAATATAAAGGGTTCCGCCTGTTCCATAAGGTGGCACATATTCTTCATTAGCTCGAACAACCTGCTTGACTGCGTCCACAAACATTTCTGTAGGAACTTGCGGCATGAGCAAGCGGTCAGCTGTTCGTTGCAGACGCTCTGCATTTTTATCCGGACGGAAGAGTTGAATACTGCCGTCCTTGGTTCGATAAGCCTTCAGACCTTCAAAAGCCTGCTGACCGTAGTGAAGGCAAGGAGAGGACTCAGAAATATGGAGTGTAGCATCCTCCGTTAGGGTTCCTTCTTCCCACTGGCCATTGCGATAGTAAGCTAAATAGCGATAAGGTAGTTTCATATATGAGAATCCTAGATTTTCCCAGTCAAGATTTACAGTCATGGTCTTTCTCCTCTTCTTCCAAACTTCATTTTTAGATACTCCCTATTTTACACCTTTTTAAGATATTTTCAAGTATTATTTTCAATTTTCAGAAAATTTTGTTATCCAATCTTTTTTCTGCTATCAAACTCATAGAAATTGAAAAAAACCAGCTCCTGCGAACTGGTTTGATGATTACTTGATGTAAGCTGAGAAGACTTCTTCATCTGAAATGGTATCAGAAATGAAACTTCCATTGCTAGTTCTCTCAGACAGGCTGAGATCAGCTAGATTAATCTCATAGGCAGTTCCTTTATTAGAAAGCACCTGCAAAATCTGCTTTTCACTGGCTTCTGCTTCAGTAGTGAAGAGGTCAAAGTCCACTGCTTCACCAAAGACTGGTCCGGCTGCAAAGACACGATGCGGCTTGGTCTTAAGCTCTCTCAGAACTTGAAGACCGCGATTTGCCCGACTGGTAACAGGAATGTCTGCGACTGCCATACGCTTGAGCGAACCGCGCTGAGTCAGGAGGTAAAGCGAGTCTGTGTTGGCGATAAAGGCTGCCGCTAGGACATCGTCTTTCTTGAGATTAATGGCTTTAACCCCAGCTGCCTTAGCTCCGATCACAGGAACTTCCTCAATATTGAAGCGAAGGGCATAGCCGTTCTTGGTCACGAGCATAACATCATCCAGCTTAATCGGCGCCAGAGCAATGACCTGGTCGTCTTCATTTTTTAGTTTAGCAAACTTGAGTGACTTAGACTTGTAGGTCCGCCAAGGACTGAACTCCTTGCGCTCTACACGCTTGATTTGACCCAGCTTGGTCGCTGCAAAGTAAGTGCCTTCCTCAAAGCTGTCCAGTAATTCTGTATAGATAACCTCTTCCTTGGTGTCAAAGTTACTGATGGTCTGGCTGAGGTGTTCTCCGATTTCTTTCCAGCGGATGTCTGACAGCTCATGAACAGGCCGGTAAATAACATTTCCCAGGCTGGTGAAAATCAATAAATGCTGAGTCGTCTTGGCTGGGCTAACAAAAATCAGTCGGTCATCGTCACGCTTGCCCATCTCCTCTAGGGTCGAAGCCGAGAAAGAACGCGGACTGGTTCGCTTGATATAGCCAGAACGTGTCACGCTGACATAGGTCTCTTCCTCAACAATCAGACTAGCTGTATCAATCTCGATGGCGTTTGCTGTATCCTGCAGCTCGCTGAGACGCGGATTGCCAAACTTCTTCTTGACATCGCGGAGCTCCCGCTTCATGAGGTTATACATAGTTCGCTCATCACCGATAATGGCTGCCAGCATCGCAATTTTCTCACGGAGCTCTGCTTCTTCCTCTTCCAGAACCACTACGTCTGTATTTGTCAAACGATAGAGTTGGAGAGTGACGATAGCCTCAGCCTGCTCCTCAGTGAAATCATAGCTGATCTTAAGATTTTCCTTGGCGTCTGCTTTGTTTTCTGAAGCACGAATCAGGGCAATCACCTCGTCCAAGATGGAAATAACCCGAATCAGTCCTTCCACGATATGGAGCCGTTTCTCAGCCTTGGCCTTGTCAAAGCGGCTGCGAGCCAGAATAATCTCCTTGCGGTGGGCAATATAACTGGTCAAGATTGGCACAATCCCCACTAAACGCGGCGTGAAATTGTCAATAGCCACCATGTTGAAGTTGTAATTGACCTGCAAGTCGGTGTACTTAAAGAGGTAGTTGAGAATCAGCTCGGTATTAGCGTCTTTCTTGAGCTCAATGGCAATGCGAAGACCGTCCCGGTCGGATTCGTCCCGCACCTCAGCAATGCCAGCCACCTTATTATTGACCCGCACATCGTCAATCTTTTTGACCAAGACCGCCTTATTAATCTCGTAAGGAATCTCGGTGATGACGATTTGCTCTTTTCCGCCCTTCAGCTTTTCAATCTCAGTTCTGGAGCGGACTACGACGCGACCTTTACCAGTCTCGTAGGCTTTCTTGATCTCATCACGGCCTTGGACAATAGCTCCTGTTGGGAAGTCTGGACCTGGCAGAAACTCCATGAGTTTGTCCACCTTGGCAGACGGATGGTCAATCATATAGATGACAGCGTCAATGACTTCGGCAAGATTATGAGGTGGAATGTCGGTCGCATAACCAGCGGAAATCCCAGTTGCTCCATTGACCAAGAGATTAGGAAAGGCTGCCGGCAGAACGGTCGGCTCCTTCTCAGTATCGTCGAAGTTCCAAGCAAAAGGAACGGTATCTTTCTCGATATCCTGCAAAAGATAGCCAGCCATCTCAGACAGCCGCGCCTCAGTATAACGCATAGCCGCCGGTGGATCACCGTCCATGGAACCATTGTTCCCGTGCATCTCAACGAGAATCTCACGGTTTTTCCAATCCTGAGACATGCGAACCATGGCATCGTAGATGGAGCTGTCACCGTGAGGGTGGAAATTCCCCATGATGTTCCCGACAGACTTGGCTGACTTGCGGTAGCCCTTGTCAAAGGTGTTGCCGTCCTTATTCATCGAATAAAGAATACGGCGCTGAACAGGTTTCAAGCCATCGCGAATGTCCGGCAAGGCCCGCTCTTGAATAATGTATTTGGAGTAGCGACCAAAACGCTCTCCCATGATGTCCTCAAGGGACATGTTTTGAATGTTACTCATATAGGATACAAATCCCGTAAAATACAAAGCGAAAATAGGAAATTCTTGCAGTGAGCGATGCTCACAAGAGAATTTATCTTTTTCACACAGTATTTAGGGCGTGTTCAACTCCTTTCAAAGAATGTAGAGTAGTTTTTTATAAAATAAAGGATATTTTACGGAAATTAGTCCCGTGTTCAGTTACTATAAGTAACCAAACTATCCTTTCTGTAGTTTAATGTTTTAAATTACGTTCTTTATTTAGTCAGTGATTGGGAAGTCTTGCCTCAGCATACTCAATCATCTTTTCTGCAGTTGCTTTGTCATAGTGGAAGCCAGTTTTGAGAGAGAAGTCTTGTGCTTCTTTGTGGAAAAAGTGCATGGTAGCTAAGAGAGACTTGGCAAGGCTTTTCTGGTCAGAAAAGTCAAGCAAGGCTGTAAATTCTTTCTCTTTCTCGGTAGGCAAATACTGAAAGAGGTACTTGTAGTTCTTGCCAACATCGACTGTTCCCTTAGCCGCTGCCACTTTCCAAGCTAAAAGCTTGAGCAATTCTTGCTGACAGATTCCATACAGATGATCCGTCGCATAGACCAGGTGGTTCCGATGAATGCCCTTGACCACATAGGCTGATACCCACCAGAACTCATTGCAGGATTTGTCAAAGTCAGTCGCACTGGCTGGTGCGGTCCAATAGCGCTTGGGTGTCGGTGCATAGGGAGCAAACAGTCCCTGCGGGTCATCCAGAACCGTGAAATCCGCTTCGCTATCTACCCACTCTTTGATGTGCTCCTTGGAGCAAAGGGTCAAATCTATCCGATTGCCACCTTCAAAGAGCATGAGATAGAGGCGGCGATGGTCTAGTAGGACATGCTGCTCAATCATGCGCTTGCCAAACTTTTCCAACCAAGCAAGGTCAGCCACCAGAGCATCCAAATCCTCCACAATGTAGACCACATCATAGTCTTGGAACTCGTCCTTGGGAGCATTTGGGTTTGTCCGCGAGCCGGACATAGCGACAGCGTAAACCTGTAGCACTTTTGCGGTTTGCAAAATCACATCAAACATCTCGGTTTCAGTTCTCATGAGAATACCTGCCTTTTTAGTTGAAACTCTTGATTCTGTAGAGGACATGTCTATAAAGCGGACTGTCAGCTGGAACTTTTTCATTATCAAATTCTTTGACAAATTCCATACCTAGCTTTTGCATGACTTTTTGCGAAGGGAGATTGAGTAAGGATGTAAAAGAGTAAACTTCTGATAAGCCAGCTTGCTGAAAAGCAAAGTCTAGACAGGCTTGGGCAGCCTCCGTTGCATAACCACGATTCCAAAACTCTTTTCGCAGACGCCAGCCGATTTCTACAGCTTCTTTTCCAGCGAAAATCTGTAAATCCGAATGGTGCAGACCTACCAAGCCGATGAACTCCCGACTGTTCTTTTCTTCAACAGCCCAAAGACTGTAGCTATAAGCCTTAACTTCATCTTGAATACCCTGATAAATACGCAAGGACTCCGCTTGACTATATGGCTTTGGGAAATACTGCATGACCTCTGGATCCTGATTCAGAGCAATCAAAGCTTGCAAATCAGATTCCTGTAAGTTCCGTAAAATGAGACGGTCAGTTTTAAGCATTGTCATCTAATCACTCCTCTACAAACGTTCTTATCTCACAACTCCTCAGCTTTATATAGGCTATAGCCTTCATAGTAGTAACTATGGTCTATGCCCTTCATGTAGAGGTGGCGGTTATGAATGTCCTTTGTGAGGGCTTGCTTGAGGACGTGCTTGATTTCTGTGTCTCGAATGGGGCTGCGCTCCATGGCTAGGAGGTAATCTTCCTTGTCCACTTGAGACCAGTCCACAACTTGCCCCAGCTCAGCCTTGAGTAGGTGGTCCAGCCAAAGCCTCATGCTCCTACCATTCCCCTCGCGGAAAGGATGGGCAATATTTAGCTCCACATACTTTTCGACAATCTGATCAAAGGTCTGCTGAGGCATGCGGTCAATATTTTCCAAGGAAGCTGACAGATACATGACAGGAGCAAAGCGAAAATTCCCTTTTGAAAGATTGACTGTCCGAATCTGACCAGCAAAGTCATAGATTTCTTCAAACAAGAAAGCATGAATAAAGGCCAGAGTGGCATAGGTGCCAGCTGCTTTATCGTCCAGAAGCTGCTCTTCAAAAAGCTCTTTAGCTCGGGTCTTGCTGATTTTTTCTTCCATCTTTGCTAGTTCAAGCGAATCCGTCAGACCCAGTTTATTGTCAAGAGTCATCGGCTGTCTCCTTTCGTCAGAAGTTGCTAGTTCGCCTCCGCCACTTCTTCTTTCACCTTCTTAGCAGGTTTGCGTTTTTTGTAGCGGCTGCGGATGGTGTTGAGGTGGTCGCGGAGATTGACCACGTGAGTTCTTTCAGGATAAGCGTAGGCAATGATTGCAGTGAAATCCACTAGAAAATCATAGATTTCTTGCAGCTTGAAGCGGACGTTCTTATTCTGGCTCGGTGTCTTGCCCTTGAGCTCAGTCAATCGCTCCTTGTAGACCTTTTCAAAGGCCTTCTGAGCAGCAGCCAGACTGTCGACATGGGCTTCCAGATGAAGCTTAGCCAGTGCTGTCTGGTAGGTCGGCTTTTTCAGCGCTAGGAGTAGGTGGTTGATGCCCTCGGTCTCCTTTTCCAAGCTAGTTGCAGCTAGACCAGTGTAGTTTTTCAGGAGCTGAGACAGGGTCTCGTAAGCTTCCTTTGTCGCTGCGTCCTTGACCCGTGCAAAGGCCCGAACCAAAGACTGGAGCGTGCCCAAAGCATCATCACGCTCGCGGTCAGCCTGATCCAAACTAGCTACCAGCTTGCTGGACTTGGTCTGATGAAGCCCACCCTGCAGCTGTTCCAGAAGTTTGTCCATCTCATCCAGCTTGGTCGTGTAAATGCCATCCACCTTATTTTCCTTGATAAATGCCGCAACCTCGCTCCGACTCTCAGACATGAGCTGGAAAAATTCATTGTTTTCTAAATTGCGTACAGTTAAACTAGTGATTCCATATTCTTTTTTCATAAAACTCCTCTTTCTTCATGTGTTTTTTAATCTTTTGCTACAAAACCGCTCAGAACACATGTAAACGTTCGGCTTTTGCTCTAAAAATGCAAATCACACATGTGTGATTTGGTTTTTTGCTCTGAAACAAGCAATTCTTCATGTGTAATTTACTGTTTCAGAGGTGACGAGGATGATTCTTCGTGTGGGGTGAAGTCATTTCTTTTTCAATTCATTTAACTTAGATAAATTTTTTCCCATTTCCATACTGAGAATCACAAACAAGGTTGAAGAATAAATATTATCATACCATTGTTCCAATTCCTCATCATTCATATTTAGATGATATTGCTTATCGTTGTTATGCCTTAATCCTCCCTTGTTATACATCTCAGAGAGCCTATCAAAAGCAATAATTTTTGATTTATCCTTATTTAGCCGCAATACTTCTTTTAATTCAGTATAAATGACTTTTGATTCATCAGATAGTTTTTTAGGTCGTTCAAACTCCTTGAGATACGGCTCCAAATAGCCTGCTAAAGAAAGAAGTATCTCTTTCTTACGCTGTATATTTCCCTTATTTAAAAAATGATTATATTCTAAAACCTTTATCGCATCTTCAATATTAGTTTCAGATATAATCTGAGAAACTTCCGAGGCATAAACATTCTTTTCAACGATAATTTTGTCACCATTTTCTAAAGTAATCAGTTCATGATTTGATTCATCTAAAATTATGTTTATATTTTTTCTAATTTCACTTATTAAATCAATAAATCCTTCATAATTCCGGACTCTTATATCTAAATTCAAGCCCTCAAACACATCCAGCAAACATTCAAAAAATGTATATAGAGTATCAAAATCATTACAGTGATTAATTTCTAATTCGTCCAGTAACTGAGTAAACGAAGTTGTAGTTCTTCTTTTTTCATACCCAAAAAAATCATTGTGAATCATATTCATTAATGTCCATTCATCTGTGAAGAAATCCTCATGAGTCGAACCATCAACGTCAACAAAATCATCAACCACTGGTGTTCCATTGGGGGAAAGTTTCATTTTCGGGAAGCACATTACAACCTTATGTTCTAATAGTTGAACTATTTTTTTATATTCATTATGTGGATCCATTTCATTTTCTTTTAGTAATTCAAAATAATTCTTCCTTGTCATTTCTTATCCTTTATTCCTTAAAACACAGTCGCTTCTTCTAGCGTAAACTTGACATTATCCTCAATCCACTTGCGGCGTGGTTCGACCTTGTCGCCCATGAGGACATTGACGCGGCGTTCGGCGCGGGCTAGGTCTTCGATGGTGACACGGATGAGGGTGCGGGTGTCGGGATTCATGGTCGTCTCCCAGAGCTGGTCGGCGTTCATTTCACCGAGCCCCTTGTAGCGCTGAAGCATGGCACCTTTGCCAAACTTGCGGCGCAGGTCATCCAGCTCGCCATCGGTCCAAGCATACTCGACGACTTCGCTCTTGCCCTTGCCCTTGGACATCTTGTAGAGAGGCGGCAGGGCGATATAGACGCGGCCAGCCTCGACCAGTGGGCGCATATAGCGATAGAAAAAGGTCAGCAGCAAGGTCTGGATATGGGCACCGTCAGTGTCCGCATCAGTCATGATGATGATCTTGTCATAGTTAGCATCCTCAAGGGTAAAGTCTGTACCAACACCCGCTCCAATCGTGTAGATCATGGTGTTGATTTCTTCGTTCTTGAGAATATCGGCCATCTTAGCCTTAGCAGTATTGATAACCTTACCGCGCAGGGGCAGGATGGCTTGGAACTTACGGTCACGGCCTTGCTTGGCAGAGCCACCGGCAGAGTCTCCCTCGACCAGATAGAGTTCGTTCTTGGCTGGGTTCTTAGACTGGGCCGGAGTCAGCTTACCAGAGAGCAAGCCCTTGTCTTTTTTATTCTTCTTGCCATTCCGGCTTTCGTCACGCGCCTTGCGGGCCGCTTCTCTGGCATCTCTGGCCTTGATAGCCTTGCGGATAAGGTTAGATGCCAGCTCGCCATTTTCCAAGAGGAAGAAGGTCAGCTTGTCAGAGACGATAGAGTCCACGGCCGGACGAGCCAAAGGGCTGCCCAGCTTGTCCTTGGTCTGGCCTTCAAACTGCAGGTGCGCCTCAGGGACCAGAATGGACAGGACAGCTGCCAGACCCTCGCGGTAGTCCGAACCTTCCAGATTCTTGTCCTTTTCCTTGAGCAGACCTGTTTTTCTGGCATAGTCGTTCATGGCCTTGGTAATAGCGGTCTTGAGCCCCGTCTCATGGGTACCGCCGTCCTTGGTGCGGACGTTATTGACAAAGGACAGGATATTATCGGCGTAGCCGTCGTTGTACTGGAGAGCCACCTGGACTTGGAAGCCGCTCTCCTCGCCCTCGAAATAGAGGACAGGAGTCAGGGTTTCCTTGTCTTCATTGAGATAGCTGACAAAGTCTTCAACCCCGTTCTCATAGTGGAACTCTACTTCTTCGCCAGTGCGAGCATCGGTCAGCGACAGACGGACATTCTTGAGCAGGAAGGCTGATTCCTTAAGCCGTTCAGCAATGGTATTATATTTGAAGTCTTTCGTTGAAAAAATCGTATCATCCGGCATGAAGGTCACTTTGGTTCCAGACTTGGACTTAGGTGCCGTGCCGATTTTCTTGAGCGTAGTGACTGGTTTTCCGCCATTTTCAAAGCGCTGCTTGTAAACAGTCCCATCGCGTGTGATTTCCACTTCCAGCCAGCTAGACAGGGCATTGACAACAGAGGAACCTACACCATGGAGACCGCCTGAGGTCTTATAACCACCTTGGCCGAACTTACCACCGGCGTGGAGAACGGTGAAAATGACCTCAACCGTGGGAATACCCCTAGCATGCTTTCCGACTGGCATACCACGTCCGTGGTCTGCAACCGTCAGACTGCCGTCTTTGTTTATCGTCACATCGATCCGGTCACCGAAGCCTGACAGGGCCTCATCGACAGCATTGTCCACAATCTCCCAGACCAAGTGGTGGAGTCCCGCTCCGTCGGTCGATCCGATATACATCCCCGGACGTTTGCGGACCGCATCCAACCCTTCTAATACCTGAATGGCATCGTCATTATAATTGTTAATATTGATTTCCTTTTTTGCCACAAGAACCTCCTAATGATTCATCTTTTCTATCTTACAAGTTTTTAGCAAATATTGCAAAGATTTTTTTGAAAAAACTGCTGATAAGGACTGATTTTACACGAAAAACGATCCAATATCCGAGTAGACATTTCCTGCTATAAATTCTATCCTTTTCTATTGTAAGAAAGCGAAATAATGGTATAATAAAATCATGATGAACACGATAATTGGATTAATACTAGCATACTTACTTGGCTCTATTCCGACTGGACTTTGGATTGGGCAAATTTTCTTTAAAAAAAACCTGAGAGAATACGGCAGCGGCAATACCGGAACGACCAATACTTTCCGTATTTTGGGAAAGACGGCGGGGACGGCTACTTTTGCTATTGACTTTCTCAAAGGAACTGCAGCGACCCTGCTGCCTTTCTTTTTGCATATTGAGGGAGTTTCGCCGCTTGTCTTTGGCCTCTTGGCTGTAATAGGCCATACTTTTCCTATCTTTGCTGGCTTTAAGGGCGGCAAGGCTGTGGCAACCAGTGCGGGGGTTGTTCTGGGCTTCTCACCAGCCTTCTTTGTCTATCTGATTGTCGTCTTTGCCAGCATCCTCTATCTGGGGAGTATGATTTCTCTAGCAAGCGTGCTCTCAGCAGTCATCGCTATCCTGTCGGCTCTGCTCTTTCCTCTAGCTGGCTTTATACTGCCTAGCTATGATCTCTTCTTCACTCTGATTATCATTACACTGGCTTTGATTATTATCCTCCGGCACAAGGACAATATCCAACGCATCAAACAGAAAAAAGAAAATTTAATCCCTTGGGGCTTGAATATCACCCATCAAAATCCTGAGGCAAAGAAATAAAACGGAAGTGAACAACTTCCGTTTTATTGTGTCTTCTAACTAGTCTTCTTTGTGACTTTTCTTGATTCCTGCCAACCCAAAGAATCCTAAAACCATACCAACTAGGCTCAAGGCAACTGCTGATTCGCTGCCTGTCTGTGGCAGTTCTTTAGCTGCAGGATCCTTAGTGAAGGTCTTAGCAACATGAACGGCTACTTGCTTAGTTTGTTTTGGAGTATTAACCAGTGGAGCTGCCTGTTTTCCAGGATCAGCTGCTTTGGCACCAGTTGGGTAGGAAGCCGCATTAGCTGGATCCGTTCCTTGCTTAATTTCTTCAATATCAGTGTAGCCATCGCCATCTGTATCCTTAGTGGATGAAATAGAGATAGCACGTGAGTTGGGATTGATAACTGAATAGGCAGTCAAATCAGCTTTTGCAAGATAGTCTGCGAAGGCCACATCCATAGATGGTCCTTCTTCGCGAGGGCCACCCAGCATGGTATAGCCGTCACCACCAGCAGCCAGGAAGTCATTGGTCGTCAGATAGTAAGTCTTATTTGGATCAAGAGGCTCATAAATACCCGTTTCTGTGTTCTTAATCTCGATGTGGAGAACACGCTGATTAGCTGGCAGATTGGTGTCATAGTAGACTTTAGCTCCAGAGATTTGCAGGTAACCACCACTTGGTTCTAGCAAGGGTTGTCCATTCTCATCCAGCACAGGCTTGCCATCTTTTTCCTGAAGAATAGAGCCCAGAGATTTGGCAAACATATCTGCGATATTTTGACCAGTTACCTTGATTTGAGAAATAGTGTTCCCAAAAGGCAATACAGCGATAACATTTCCCTTGGTGATTGGCTTGTCTTTAGCAATAGTTTCCCGCAGGCCGCCTCCGTTAGTAACAGCCAGGTCTGTTTTATTGGCAAAGCCAGTTTGACCATAATCGTAGAGAGCATCAGCTACGACATTACCTAGATTGGTTTCACGAACGCGGACATTTTCACGGTCGCCATTAAGCTCTACAGGGCTGTTTGCCACGACAACCTTAGCATTATCTGCGTCGTATCTGGCTTTAATCTTGCTGACCATGTCAGCTACTACTGGGTCTGGAGCGACTTTTTTAGCTGTTTCAGCAGGGATTTGCTGAGGATTACCAAGAAGTTGATTGGCCTTGAATGTCACTTTTCCGATATTGTGTAGGTAGCTACCGGTCTGGTTGTAGGTGACATTATCGCCATAAGTAGTAGACTCTACTGTGTGGGAGTGGCCGTCAATAACGGTTACGCGCTTGCCCTTGAGCTTAGGATTTTTAGAAAGAGCTTCACCCAATGTTGAGCCTCGCCACTCAATTGGCGTGGTCGTGTCAACACCCAAGTGAGCCAGAACAACGTAGTTTTTGTAGTTTTTTCCTTCTGCCGCTGCGCGTGCTTCTATTTCATCAATGACCCGATTAACCTCTGTGATTGGATCAGTGAAGGTCACACCTTGGATGTTTTTAGGGTGAGTTTTTGTGGCAGTTTCAGGTGTTGTCACACCGATTACCACAAACTCATCTCCCTCAACCGCTGGATCCTTGTCTACAATAGTAGATGCTTGGAAAACTCGAGCATTGTTGGCATAGGTATTGGAACTTAGGAGTGGGAATTTAAGAATTTCCTTGTATTTCTTTGCCTCATCTAGACCAAAGTCAAACTCATGGTTTCCGACTGCCATAGCATCGTAGCCTATTTCATTGAGGATTTTCGCTCGTTCTTCACCTTTTGAGCTATTGGAAATTGGCAGCCCCTGGAAGGCATCACCCGCATCCACAACTAGCACTTTAGGATTTTTAGCGCGCTCTTCCTTGATAACAGTAGCCAGCTTAGCATCACCGATAACGCCTTTTTCCTCTACGATGCGGCCATGCACATCGTTGGTATGGAGAATTGTAGCCTCTGGCAAGTTTTCAGACTGGGCTGGAGCTGCAGCGGCTTCTGTCGCAGCTGGAGCAGCCAGAGCAGCTGCATTCTGACTATCTGCTGGCTTTTCTTCTGCTGAAGCTGCTGGAGCAGTTGGTTGCGCTGCAGATGCTGCCTCAGCAGCTGGCTGATTGGTCAACTCAGCCTTTGCTGGCTCTGGACTAGCCTGAGCCTCTTCTGCAGAGACTTGATGAGCCAAAAAAGCAGGTGCCAAAAGCACTGTCGATAGAACAGGTAAGATGAAAAATTTCTTCTTCATATAACGAACACTCCTCTTTAGTATTTTGTTATATTATACATCTTTTTTGCTTAAAAAGGAACTAAATCAACACTATTTCAACAAACATTCGGTTTTTCAGAAAATTACTAGAAAATTTTCTGTGTTAAAAAAGGCTCTGAAATTCATCAGAGTCTGAACTATATTATCCCTCAAAGACAACATCCCCATCACAGATGGTAAACTTCACTTGGCCTTTCAGCTTTTCACCAACAAAAGGTGAATTGGCTGCTTTGGAGGCAAAATGATCAGTCACAAGTCTATCTGCTTCTGGATCAAATATAGTCAAATCGGCTGGACCATCCTGAGCGATGAAGCCAGCATCGAAACCATACAACTGAGCCGGATTAAGAGTCATTTTCTCTAAAAGTTCCATCAAGCTCAGATGACCAGCCTCAACTAGGTAGGTCAGTCCCAGAGAAAGCGAAGTCTCAAGCCCAGTCATGCCAGAAGGCGCTTTAGTGATGTCTTCAACATTTTTCTCGTCAGCATGATGTGGAGCATGATCCGTCGCAATAACAGAAATGACACCAGATTTGAGCCCCTCAATAACCGCCAGCCGGTCCGATTCTAAGCGCAGAGGGGGATTCATCTTAGCATTGCTGCCCTTGGTCAATAGCAGAGCTTCTGTCTTAGAGAAGTGCTGAGGTGCTGCTTCAGCAGTGACTTGAGCGCCAAGATTCTGAGCGAATTCCACCACCTTTACACTCTCAGCCTTGGACAAATGCTGGATATGCACATGAGCCTTTGCATCATAAGCAATCATGACATCGCGGGCAATCATGCTGTATTCTGCCACACCTGTCGCGCCGCAGATATGAAAATGCTCTTTAGCGATATGCTCGTTGAAACCAAGTATGCCGTTGAGATTAGGATCTTCCTCATGCAAGCTGATAAAGGTGTCATTTTTACGTGCTTCCACGAGCGCCTTGCGGACAATGCCAGCGTTGGTCAGCGGAATACCATCATCAGAAAAACCTACTGCACCAGCCGCCAAGAGTTCTTGGAAATCTGTCAGATGCTGCCCATCAAAATTCTCTGTAATCGTCGCGACCGACTTGATATGGATATTTTCACGACTAGCCGACTCTAGCACTTCTTTCAGAGTTTCAACTGTAGAAATGGTCGGATTGGTATTGGCCATCATGACAACTGTCGTAAAGCCACCTGCTGCTGCTGCCAAAGCCCCCGTATGAATGTC
Source organism: Streptococcus sanguinis (assembly GCF_020729725.1). GTDB lineage: Bacteria > Bacillota > Bacilli > Lactobacillales > Streptococcaceae > Streptococcus > Streptococcus sanguinis_V. The sequence continues at coordinate 349,100 of NZ_JAJEPA010000005.1, forward strand.
TTCCTTATGAGTCTGGCCCGGCTCTCTAAAATGAACATGTATATCCACCAAACCTGGAGCCACAACCAAACCACTGGCATCAATAACTTTTGCTCCTTCTGCCTGCAAATCTTGACCGATTTTAACGATTTTCTTCCCCTCGACCAAGAGGTCAGTAATTTGGTCAAAACCAGTCTTAGGATCCATAACTCGTCCGTTTTTGATTAATAGCATCGTCTTATCTCCTTATTCGTAAAAGTCCACCTGCGTATCCAACAGCTTATCCCCGTCATAAACAAACTTTGCTGAAAAGAAAGGCTTGTCTTCTAAAAGCCACTCAACAAAAGTATGATCGCCTTCCCAAGTTGGTTTAGACAAAACCTGATCATAAGGCACCCATTCCAAAGTCCCTTCATTGCAGTCAATCAGTTCACCCTCGAACTCAGTCACCTTAAAGACATAGGTGTACCAGTCCAAGTCGGGAGTAAACTCTGGGAAAGTGATAACACCTTTGAGAACGGGCTTGGCCTTTAGACCTGTTTCTTCTAGAATCTCGCGTGCAGCGCATTCCTGCGGGGTTTCTCCACGCTCTAGCTTGCCACCGACACCGATCCATTTTCCAGCGTGAACATCATTGGGCTTTTTATTGCGATGCAACATAAGAAACTCTCGACCATTATCGATATAACAAATCGTCGCTAACTGAACCATACTACCTCCTAAGCTAACCAATCGATAGGCTCCAAGCCCTTAGCTACTAAAAAATCATTGGTACGAGAAAAAGGTTTACTACCAAAGAAACCACGGTAAGCAGACAAAGGGCTTGGGTGAGCTGACTCGATTATCAAATGTTGAGAATTGCTAATCAGGGCTTTTTTCTTGCGCGCGTAAGAACCCCAGAGGATAAAGACAACTGGATCAGATTTTTCATTGACTACTTTGATAATAGCATCCGTAAAAGGCTCCCAGATTAAGCCAGCATGCGCATTGGCCTGGCCAGCAGGTACTGTCAGACCAGCATTGAGCAAGAGAACGCCTTGCTTAGCCCAGGAAGTCAAATCATGCGACTCCTTCACTCCGATATCATCAGACAGTTCTTTGAGAATATTCTGCAAGGAAGGCGGAGCTGGAATATCATCGGGTACAGAAAAACTTAGGCCCTGTGCCTGTTTCGGTCCGTGGTAGGGATCCTGCCCTAAAATAACCACCTTAACATCCGCTAAATCTGTTGTCTGAATCGCATTAAACACCTTTTCCCGAGGTGGGTAAATAGTCCCTGAAGCATACACTTCATCTAAAAAATGATTGATTTTTGCAAAATAACCTTCCGGCAGCTGCTCCTTAATCAAAGCGTGCCAAGCTGAATGCTGCATACATGTCTCCTTACGTCTCAATTTCACGAACTTGTTCATCTAGCTCTATGGCCGGATAATGGTCGGCTAGATAAGAACTAAAGCGACTCCAATTTTTCTCTTTGTACCTAAATGGCATAAACTGTTCCCTATAATCTTGATTTCTGACAATAAGGAAGAATTTCGGCGGCAAAAGAGACATGCTTTTCTTGCCCTTGTATCGACTATATTTCTGATATTTATTCAAGAAAATCTGCCAAATTTGAGAATCCATCTTCCTAAAACAGAAATAGTTATGATAAGTAATGAGGCAATTCTTATAAATCAAAAGCTTTAATTCTTTGTCATGAAAGTCAGCCTCTTCTTCTATTGTTCCAAAATCAGGAGTTGGAGATAATTCCTCCGTCATTATTTTAAGATATTTTCTATGCCTGCTGATATGCTCAGTTAATTCAAGAAATCGAACAAAAGCGAAACCAGAAATAATAATTCCACCAGCGACTCCCACATAAGCACTTTTTCTCTCACTCTTACCCGCTTCTTCCCGTACATATCCACTTCCATTATGAACCAAATAAGAAAAAGCAAAAACGGTCAGCAAAAGCAAAAGCGTAAGAAAAACGATTTTGTATATAAAATTAAAAAACAAACTTCTCTTTATCATAAAATTTTAGAGATATCCTCCTTGGAACAAGGCAATAAGTATTTTTTTCTATTTTATCCACCTAAGCGCTCTTTTGAGTTCAGCTGTGCCATTTTCCAGAAAACAAGAACCGTGGGCTAGTATGATTTTCTCCGGTTGCCAAGCCAGCATCTGCTCTAGACATTCTTTGGCTTCTTTTTGATGACCGATAAAGGTCATACGGTAGTCAATAGGCGTCTGTCCATCTGGAGCTGCAACACGAACCAATTTATAAACCTTGCTGCGAATCTGATTTGGAAAATGATTTGTTTCAAAATTCTCAATCAAATCTGTCAAAATCAAGGTTTGACTGCCCTTATGAAAAAAGACAACTTCCTCAATATAAGTACTTCCCTTGAAAAACAACTGATCTATCTGACCTGCCCAAGCTTCTGGAGCCTCATCCGTCAGCTTTTCATCAAAAGAGACTGGTATTTTCTGATTGGCTGCTCTCTCTTCCACTCCTGGGCTAGACCAAGCAATTGCCTCAGGATAACGCTTCTTCCAGTCAGCTATATAGGCATAGTGAATCTTATTAGGCGAGACAAGGTGTGCAACTGGTCCCAAAGCGTCCAACTGGTCAAACAAAGCTTGATTTGGCTGAATTGGTGAATGGCACCAGAGCTGGCCATTTGCTAACTTGATGACAGTCATGCGGGTAGAAAAGGGCAGATTTGTCAGCACCGCATCCATCTCAATCAAATCACCATCTACAATCCAGATATTCTCAGCAATGGGCTTCAAGGTATAAAGCGGTTCATAGATAGGAACAGGTCTTTTCATTTCAAAGAGTCCTTCTTTCTAGTCCAAAAGCGAAACTTCCCTAGAACTTGAGGATACTGGGCTAATCCTAGGGAGGATAAAATCAAAATCTGTGGCAAAAACTGAATCAGATAACGGGTCTTTCCTCCTTCAAAAATCTGCAAAAAGAGCAGACCGCCAAAAACAGCTAAGGTTAGAAAATTCAGTTCGTCACTGGAGCGATATTTCCAAAGGGCAAAGACAAGTCCTGCTGCCATGACAATCCAGACCACCTGCTTGGACAGCGAGAAATAGACAAATTCTGACTTGTCAGTATTCAAGAAGAAGTCACGGACAAACTGAGTTAAAGGATTATCCTTCGTATCTTGGTAAAAAGGCGATATATAAGGCGTCTTTTCATTTTCAACACTGCGGTAGAGCCAGCCCAAATCTCCTTCTGCCACAGTCAGAGACTGCTTGTGGAAGAGATGATGAGCTAAAGTCAAAGGATTATATTCACTTAAGCGCCGCTTGATTTCCTTGATAACATATTCCTTGGCAAACATGCCATTGTTATAGTCATACTGCTTATCGGGCTCAATATACTGCAAGAGCCCTTCTTTCATATCTTCCTGATTATGTCCATTGAAGGTCAGACCTAGATTGATAAAGAGCAGAGGACCTTTTGCTAGTCCCTCTCCCTTCATAATCGGAACTTCCGTCTGATGCTTGGACCAGTAATGCAGCGGGGCGTAACTAATCGCAAAACTGCAAGAAAAAACGACTAGTATCAGAAAGAACTTCTTCCAGTTCTTTTTGAAAAAGAGAACTCCGAAGACAGCTATCAGCAGAATCATTACTGTTGGTCTAAAGAAGAAAGCCAGACTAGTCATTAGCCCAAGCAAGATACTTCGCCAAACCAGCTGCCGGCTTGATTCCTCTCCTTTCAGCAATCCCAGAACTAGGAAAATCTGCAGACTGATGAAAGGAAGGGGGGGAATATCGGTATACATTGAAAAGAAATAAGGAGAAAAGCCCAGTAAAAGCACATAAAGACTAAAGACAGCATCTGCAGCCTTTTGGGAAAAATACTTTTGGCAGCCCTTGTAGAGAATCAAGGCCGTTACGTTAGTATAAACAATATTCAAGGCTTGCATGACCCATAGACCAGATCCCCCAAATACATTAAAGAAAAAACGCTCGTATAGAAAGAGAGAGACATTGTTAGGGTTGCGGGTCAGATAGCTGGAAATAGAGCTTTCTTTCAGAGTTTTGAAAGCTCCTGTAAAGACAACTGCTGCATCCCGCCTAATCAAAAGCTCTGCTGAAAAGAGCATTATCAGCTGAAAAATAAAGGCAGCTAGCATAACAAGAAGTTTATGCTTCATCAGCCAATGATAAGTTTTTCCTAGCAAATTCCGATAGCGATAGGCCAGATAAGCCAAGCCAGCAAAGGCAAACAAAGCCAAAATATTCAGCTCTGCAACATGCCAGATGGCAATCAGAAACCAGTGAACAGCCGTAACCAACATAACTTTCTGTAATATCGAAAAGGATAGATGATAAATCTTAGACATAGCTCTATTATACCAAACGCCGAGACTTTAAGCCATTTTTAAAGGCAATACAAGGACGTTTTACTGAAAAATGACCTGAATAAGAGTCAGATCATTTTATTTGTATTCGGTCTAAGACTGCCAATTCTCTTGGTCATGCTTAAATTTCTCAAGCAAGGCCAAGCCCTCTGGACTGACATAACCCTCTGCTTCGGCTAGAGTGATTAACTCAGTGTAGTTAGAAAGGGTCACCAATTTGACACCCGCTTCATTGAAGTTCTTTTCTGCCTTTGGCAGCTCATAGGTAAAGATAGCTGCTGCGCCAATCACATCCGCACCTTCACGTTTAGCGGCAGCTATAGCATCCAAGACCGAACCGCCAGTCGAGATTAAGTCTTCAATGACAACCATCTTCTGTCCAGGCGCTACGCGACCTTCGATTTGATTGCCCGCTCCGTGATCTTTGGGCTTGCTGCGGATATAGGCAAATGGCAGGTTCATTTTATCTGCGATAATGGCTCCATGAGGAATGCCTGCTGTCGCAGTTCCAGCAATGACTTCTACATCAGGAAATTCCGCCTGAATCTTTTCGACAAAACCATCCTCAATCAAAGTCCGAGTCTCTGGATAAGCCAAGGTCACACGGTTGTCAGTATAAATAGGTGACTTGATGCCCGACGCCCATGTAAAAGGCTCTTCTGGCTTCAAATACACAGCTTTTATTTTTAATAAATCACGCGCGATTTCTTTTGCTAAAGTCATTTTTTGCTCCTTATAAATTTGAATTTTTATGATGCTGTTAATTTTTATAAACGATTTAATTCGAATCTCTTGTTTTTCCTAGCTATTCCACTGCTTCTTAATCTCGTGGTAGGCATCCCAAGGATTTTCAGCTTGGATAATCGGACGGCCGACTACAATATAATCACTGCCGATTTGATGGGCTTCCTGCGGAGTCATGACCCGTTTCTGGTCGCCAATTTCTGATCCAGCTGGCCGAATACCCGGCGTCACACAGAGGAAATCATCCGCAGTTGCCGCCTTAATCAGTTCAACTTCTTGAGCTGAGCAAACCACACCATCCAGACCGGCTTCTTTGACCTTCCGAGCGTAGTTGACAACAGACTCCTGAACCGTAGTCTGGATATTTTGGCAATCACGCATATCTTCCTCGCTGGTCGAGGTCAGCTGAGTCACCGCAACCAACTTAGCCTTATCCCCCAAGACCTTCTTGGCTTCGCTCATCATCTCTACACCGCCTGCTGCATGGACCGTCACCATGTCGATACCAAAAGTTCCTAAGACAGACATGGCTGAGCGAACTGTATTAGGAATGTCGTGCAGTTTCAGATCCAAGAAAATGCTGTGTCCAAGACCTTTCAGATAATGAACGATTTCTGGACCGATGGCATAGAAAAATTCCATGCCGATTTTGACATAGAGTTTTTCATCTTCCGGAAAATGCTCCAAGAAATCTTTGACATCGTCAAAAGATGGAAAGTCGAGGGCGATAATAGGCCGTTCTTCACGCATGAGGGGAAAATCTCCTTTTAAATTATTATCTTCAAAAAAGTCCATTAGGCATTTATATCTCAAAAACAACCTTCACATTAGGCTCAGAGACATAGAAAAACCTTGCCCGAGAGCAAGGTTACACGAAAATGTGGCAGTATCTGCCATTCAAACGTATGTACCTTAGTAGCCTCTCTGGACTTCTTTAAAGGTTATATTTAGTTCATTCTATAATTTCACAGCAGGATTGTCAAGTAAAAATGTAACTTTAAAGTAAATTCTCTCGAACTTCTTTACGTAAGCTTTCAAGACTTTCGATGCCGTATTTATCCATAGCTTTAGGCAGGTTTTCAATAATGGTAGGACAAGCATATGGATCCGTGAAATTGGCAGTTCCCACTCCAATAGCTGAAGCGCCCGCTATAAACATCTCCAGAGCAGCCTCCGCCGAATCAACTCCCCCCATACCAATAATGGGAAGTTTGCTTGCCTGCGCCACTTGACGGATCAGCTTGAGCGCTACCGGAAAGACAGCCGGACCAGACATGCCACCAGTGCCATTAGCGATAATAGGCTTGCGCGACTTTAAGTCAAACCGCATACCTACCAAGGTGTTAATCATAGTAAAACCAGCAGCCCCAGCGTCTTCAACAGCCTTGGCTACCTGAATGATGTCTGCCACACTCGGAGTCAATTTGACATAGACTGGCACAACAGAAGCATCAACTGCAGCCTTAGTTGCTTCGTAAGCCAACGCCGGAACTTGACCAATCAACAGTCCAGCATTTCCATGGTCAACATTAGGACAGGAGATATTGAGCTCAATAGCCTTTACATTAGGGGCTTGAGAAATTTTCCCAGCCACTGTGGCATATTCTTGATTGGAAAAGCCCGCTACATTGGCTATGATTGGTAGGTTGGGATAATGCTTTTCCAGCCAGGGCAGTTTTTCAGCTAGAACAACCTCAAGACCTGGATTTTGCAGGCCAATGGCATTGAGCATCCCAGCTGGCGTTTCTGCCACCCGCGGAGTGGGATTGCCAAAGCGGGGGTCCAAAGTCGTAGCCTTTATCATAATAGAACCCAGCAAGTCCAAGTCATAGTATTTGGCATATTCCTGTCCGAACCCAAAGCAGCCAGATGCTGGAATAATTGGATTTTGCAGGTCCAAGCCTGGCAAGGAAACTCTTAAACGTTGGTCACTCATTATTTCCCCTCCTAGACAATAATCGTGCCCGTCTCAAAGACCGGACCGTCTTCACAAACCCGCTTATTGACCGACTCGTCCTGACCTGCAATATGAACGACGCAGGCATAGCAGGCGCCCATGCCACAAGCCATACGAGACTCCATGGAGAGATAAGCATGCGGATGGTCCTGAAACTTACGATCCACATACTGGAGCATAGCTGGCGCTCCACAGGAATAGACAGCCGCATACTCTTGGGTCATCTCATCTACCACCGCTGATACATAGCCCTTGCGACCATAGGAACCATTATCCGTCGTGACAATGACCTCGGCGTATTTTTTCATTTCCTCTTCTAAAATAACAGCAGATTTGTCAGCAAATCCCAGTACAGCTGTCACTTGAGCTCCCTTGGCAAGCAATTCTTTAGCAACCTCAAGCAGGGGAGGGACACCAATCCCACCACCGATAACCAAAGCGCGGCTACCTGCCCTTACAGGACTCAAATCAAAGCCATTTCCCTGAGGCCCCATAACATCAAGAAACGAGCCGACTGGCAGTTGAGAAAAAATAGCCGTCCCGCCACCTTCTATCCGATAAATGATACGACAAGTCAGATTATCTCTGTCAATCTCAGCAATTGAAATAGGCCGGCGCAAAAGTTTGCTGTCATCGGGTACCCGAATATGTAAAAACTGCCCAGCCTGCATCTGGCTGACCATTTGGCCCTTTAGGATCATGGAAAAAATATTAGGTGCAATCTCAACTTGCTCCAGCAGCTCCATCTGCTCCAGCATAATCTTGCCAAATCTCTTTTTGCAACTGTCACTAACCATGACAACCTCACTTTCTACAAGAAAAAACCTCGCCACAGCAAGTTTTCGCAAAAAACAAGGCAGCCAACTGCCTCTTATACCGTTTTTCCTACCTTACAGCCTCACTGGACTTGATTAAAGGTTAAATTGTAAACATTATATCGTTAGAGATATGGATTGTCAAGCCATAAAAAATATTAGAATTTTAAGATCTCCGACCTACCACAGCTTTACCAGTCCTTGTCAAATTCACTTCTTGCATCCGCAAGACGAAAGCTGCCATCCTCCTGCCTCTTGAAAATCAAAGACACCCTATCCAATTTTCGTTCAGCAGGTGGACGATGAATATTAAAATAATTCACCCGCAACGATAACGGGCTATAATCTGTATCGCTTCCAGAAAAATTACTATCTGAAGGCAGTCCAAATCGAGCAACAATCTCCTGATATGTCATTCCACCTTTTCCATATTGACTATCACCTACTGTCAATGTATCCATATCTTCTGGCTTCCACTTAAAAACAAACTCATTTTTGATAGCTGGTAGGTTATGAATGTCATCCAAGTAAACTGCCGTTTTAGTTATTAAATAGTACTTTTTTCCATTGGAATCGGGGTCATAAAAACCCAAACTGATTTCCTGAGGATGTCCTGATGAACCATATCTCGGAACATCTACAATTCTTGTCTTATAAGTTAGTGTCAATCCATTTTCGGTAAAACTCACATTTGAACCCTTACCGTATTTCGTAATAACCTCTTCCAAAGTCGGATTATTTTCCCACTCCCCGACTTTGGCTATTTTGAGTTCTACAAAATTGTCTAATGTCCAATTAAAAACAAACTTTTTTTCATCTTCCTCAACAATTTTCTTTTTCAGTTCCTTCTGTTTTTTGTCCATTTCTAACTCATCTTCATCTTGCTGAGTAGTAGAGCTTTCTTTACTAACTGACGACACTGTCTTATTATATTTGTACTTAAGGTTGGCTCTAGGAATCTTTTGAGAAAAATAATAGAAGCCAAAGAATAAAGCAAATGACAAGGTCAAACAAAGAAGAATAAAGGCCGAATTAATCCTTTTTTTCTCCTCCTGTATGGCCATCATGCTAAGTTCTTCTCTTTTTATCTTTTGTTGTTGATAAAGTTCTTTTTTTATGGCTTTAAATGAATTAGCATCATGTTTTTTCTTGCTACTCCTTCTCAAGATTATCTCCTCTGTCTTTTTTATTTTAGTTTACTGATTCTGTTTAGAAACCAAACGCCATGTTCCATCTTCTTGCTTATAGAATTCTAGATTGACAGACTTCAATTGTTCCGGATTTGTCAAAGAATGAGGATTATGATAAGTAACTCGCATTTGAAGTTGATTGTCCTCTCCCAAAATCGTCTGATACAGCGGCAAACCAACATTTGAAACAATCTCATCATACACCGTACCTTTGTCAGTACCTTCTCTAGCACCAATAACAAGACTATCTATATATTCTTGTGTCCATAAAAAGTTTCTATTAGGATTTTGATCCACCTTAATTTCATCACTTGCAAGGTTAGAATGGTACTTGGAAATGAGCTTATAGACACCATCAAATTCAGCAAAGGTTAAAGAAACATAACCAAGAGCACCATCCTTCTCTTTCCAAAAAAGACGAATATGCTTTTGAATTTCATTATTTGATGAAAAATCAATCCACGAACCAGCTTCAACAGGTCTTCCAAATTCTCTTAAAACATCTTCCAAGGCCGCTCCGCCTTTAGCTTTGTCCATGGGTAGAGAAACTGCCTTGTCAACCGTCCAAAGAAAGGAACCACTTTTTTCTGGAGGAACTGTAAGACTTTCAGCGAATTTTTTTACTTCAGTCTTCTTATCCTCTAATTTTTTTGATGGTGAAATAATCTGACTTGACTGGCTCACCGGTTGCTTAGATTTAGTCTTTTGCGATATAGAAAGCATCAAAAAAACTGCTCCAACGATAGAAAAGCCAATAATGGCTAATAGAACGAATGGTAAGAACTTAGACTTAGATGTCTCCTTCTCTAACTCAAGAGCAATATCTTCAAAAGAATCTTCTTTTCTCTTCATAACTACTCCTTTTACAGTCTAAAAATCATCATATCACGAATAACTTGAAATTGCAAAACCTGTTTCATTATAAAAGACTTGATAAAATCGCTCTATAATTCCGATAAGAATAAACTTTAAAAATGTCACTATATCCAATAGAATTTCTTTTACCATCTGTCCATTTGATAGATTCAATTATAAAACCATGCTAGCTTTCATTGATTTACCGGGAAAAAATCCCCAGTTTGTGATAAAATAGTCCTATGAGAATTCAACAGTTACACTATATTATCAAAATTGTCGAGACTGGCAGTATGAACGAAGCTGCCAAGCAGCTTTTCATTACTCAGCCTAGTTTGTCTAATGCTGTGCGGGATTTGGAAAATGAAATGGGTATCGAGATTTTTATTCGCAATCCCAAAGGAATTACCTTGACCAAGGACGGCATGGAGTTTCTTTCCTATGCCCGGCAGGTAGTTGAGCAGACTCAGCTTCTAGAGGAGCGATACAAAAACCCTGTCGCCCACCGTGAGCTTTTTAGCGTGTCTGCCCAGCACTATGCCTTTGTGGTCAATGCCTTTGTCTCCCTGCTTAAAAAAAGCGATATGGAGAAATACGAGCTCTTTCTGCGGGAAACTCGGACTTGGGAGATTATTGACGACGTAAAAAACTTCCGCAGCGAAATCGGCGTCCTCTTTCTCAATAGCTACAACCGCGATGTCCTATCCAAGATGCTGGATGACAATCATCTGATTGCGACTCATCTCTTTACGGCTCAGCCCCATATCTTTGTCAGCAAGTCCAATCCGCTGGCCAAGAAAAAGCTGGTCCAGTTATCTGACTTAGAAAACTTCCCCTACCTCAGCTATGACCAAGGGACTCACAATTCCTTCTACTTTTCTGAGGAAATTCTCTCTCAGGAACACCATAAAAAATCAATCGTCGTCAGTGACCGCGCGACGCTCTTTAACCTTTTGATAGGTCTGGATGGCTACACTATTGCAACCGGTATCCTCAACAGCAACCTCAATGGTGATAATATCGTCTCCATCCCACTGGACATTGATGATCCGATTGAACTGGTCTACATCCAGCATGAAAAAGCTAGCCTATCCAAAATGGGAGAACGCTTCATTGACTATCTGATTGAGGAAGTGAAGTTTGATAAATAGACTGCAAAAAACACCCGAAAAAGCTTTTTCAGGTGTTTTTGCTATTGTTTCAATTTCCCCAACACTTCTCCAATCTTGCCCTCAATCACTAAGTCTGCCTGGCTGTCTTGAGGGATGCTGGTCTTGTTGATGACGACCAGATGCTTACCTGCAAAGTACTGGATGAGGCTGGCTGCGGGATAGACAACTAAGGAGGTGACGCCGATTATCAGCAGGTCCGCTTGATGGATAGCTTGAGCTGCCTGCTGGAAAACTTCCATATCTAGCGGCTCTTCATAGAGAGTCACATCTGGCTTGACAATACCGCCACAGTCAAGGCAGTGAGGAATGGTGCCGTCCAGAGCCAGAAAACCGTCCAAATCGTAGAATAGCTGACAATTCAGACAGTAATTTCTATCCGCACTGCCATGTAGTTTGAGAACCTTCTTTGAACCGGCCATTTCATGCAAGCTATCTATATTTTGAGTTACTACAGCCTTGAGCTTGCCAGTCTTCTCCAAGTCTGCCAAGTAGGCATGAGCAGCATTGGGCTTAGCATCCGGATAGAGCAGGTACTTCTTGTAAAAGTCAAAAAACTCCTGCGGATAGCGCTCAAACATAGTGTGAGAAACCAGCTGCTCTGCAGTAAAATGCCGTCCCAGTTTGACACTGTATACCCCATCTGAACTGCGGAAGTCCGGAATATTGGACTCCGTCGAAACACCCGCACCACCGAAAAAGACAATATTCTGGCTTTGATCTATCAATTCTTGCAGCCTTGCAATCTTATCCATCCTGCTACTCCTTATAAGAGACTTTCTATGACCCCATTTGCTCGGTCAAAGTAAAAAGGTTCCTTCTGATAAACTATGCCTGTCTCCTGCGCCAAATCAACCAGAAGAACCATAAAGTGCTGAGACGAAAAACCTGTCGTCCGGTGCAATTCTTCCTCGTCAAAAGGCTTGATAAGGTGAGCTAGCGGATTGCGGACTGACTTTTCTAACTCTCTTAGTTGCCGTGCTGATTCTTTGACAGATTCGGGCAAATTCAACTGCAAAATCAGCTCCGTCAAACTAGAAGAATTGACCGTGCTTTCCGCATGAAAATTTTGCAGGTCAGGATTATCAGAATGTCGCATCTTTTCAAACTTCCAACGGTCGTAACTTGCTCCTCGCGAATTATGAATATAGCAGTCAATATCCGGTATTTGCATGCGAATCAGTCGCATAAAAATCCGATAAATAGCCGGGCTGACAGCTCGGATAAAGTCAATCAGTTGCTCATTTCTCAGCTTGGCTTCCAGATCATAAAGGTAATTAACCAGCTGCTCATCCGCTTCATTTTCATGGCAAAAAAGCTGAAAATCAGCTAGGTCAGACCTAGTGATTTCCAACTTTAGATTCATCATAGATTGGATATTGAGCTCTCTTCGCTCCGCTAAAGCCTCAAGAAGAAGGACCAAGTCAGACTGGACACTGCTTCCTGCTCGCTCAGCTAGTTTATGGGCATAAGCATAGTCATAGCGGGAAATAGCAAAGAGGATGGCTTCTTTGACATCTACTTTCATGCTTCTGCAATTAAGGTTTCCAAACCAACCTTCATCATATCGGTAAAGGTGTTTTGACGCTCTTCTGCTGTCGTGTCTTCTTCTGGATTGACCAAGCTGTCAGAAATGGTCATGATAGCAAGAGCGTCCACATGGTGTTGAGCTGCCAAGTAGTAAAGTGCCGCAGCTTCCATTTCAACTGCCTTAACGCCCCACTTACCAAGCTCGATGTTCTTTTCAAAGTAGTTTGAGTAAAAGACATCTGACGACAAGACATTCCCAACATGGGTTGTCATACCAAGACCTTTGGCGATATGGTAAGCCTTATCTAACAAATCAAAGCTAGCGATTTGCGGAAAATCATACTGTGGCCAGTCATTGCGGATGATATTGGAGTTAGTCGCAGCCGCCTGAGCCAGTACTAATTCACGGACATGGACATCAGCATTCAGCGAACCAGCTGTTCCCACACGAATCAGCTTTTTCACACCATAGTCAACAATCAGCTCACGCGCATAGATAGAGATTGATGGCATCCCCATCCCAGTTCCCATAACTGAAACACGCTGGCCTTTATAAGTTCCAGTGTAGCCGAACATATTGCGGACTTCATTGAAGCAAACAGCGTCCTCAAGGAAATTCTCCGCAATAAATTTAGCCCGAAGCGGATCCCCTGGAAGAAGGATTTTATCAGCAATTTCACCTGGCTTAGCAGAAATATGAATAGACATAATATAAGATACTAAGGGCTTAAAAGAGGCAAAGCAAAAATAGGAAACGAACGAAGATGCGACTGCATCTAGGTAGATTTATCTTTTTTGCACCGCCTCTAGCCCGAGTTCAATTCAAACTCAGACGCCCTTCCTTTCTGTGTTTATTTGAAAGATAGTTTTCCGCTTGTGTTCAAATCTGAACACCTCGCTCTACCTTTCTTTAGTTTAATGATTTTATCAGCTAGATAGAAAGGCTGTTCCGGGTTTAATTCCCAACCCAGACACTCCGCCTTTCAACATTTTTTACAATTCAGCAAGTGTTTCTTTAAGAAGTCGTTTAAAATCACCTTTGACACGTTCTGTTACTTCAACTACTTCCTCATGATTAAGCTCTTCTTGGAACCCAGCAGCAAAGTTTGTAATGCATGAAATTCCAAGGACTTTCAAACCAGAATGTGCTGCTACAATCACTTCTGGAACAGTAGACATGCCGACTGCATCCGCTCCAAGCGTCTTATAAGCGCGGATTTCTGCAGGTGTTTCATAAGTCGGTCCAGTGACACCGATATAGACACCCTCATCCAGCTTGATACCAAGCTTATCAGCAACTTTCTGAGCGGTGGCACGGTATTCTGGAGTGTAAGATTTCGACATATCAGGGAAACGTGGACCAAATTCATCCAAGTTTTCACCAATCAAAGGATTTTGGCCAGTCATATTGATGTGGTCCGTAATGGCCATCAGTGTACCAGGACCATAGCCGATACCACCGGCAGCATTGGTCACAATAACACCTGTCGCACCAAGGGCCTTCATCACACGCACTGGGAAAGTAACGATTTCTAAAGGATTTCCTTCATAGAAATGGAAACGGCCTTGCAGCGCCAAGACTTTACGTCCTGCCAAGTCTCCATAGACTAATTTACCAGCGTGACCAACAACAGTTGAGCGACCCCAGTTTGGAATATCCGCATAGTCAAGACTAACGGCATTTTCGATTTCAGAAGCCAATTCTCCCAAACCAGATCCTAAGATCAGACCAAACTCAGGCTCTGTCATACCTTTTTCTTTCAAAAAAGCCGCTGTTGCTTTGATTTTTTCTGATAAGCTTGTCATAAAATATTTCCCTCACTCTCATATAATGCTTATACTAATTTGTCCAAGAAGCTTTCACCAATCATCGCCTTGTCCACTCCGAAGTTTTCCGCAATGGTAGCTGAGATATCCGCAAAGTGTCCGACAGGAATATGACCATGACCACTCAGCGATTTTCCGAAGACCAAAAGCGGAATGTACTCACGAGTGTGGTCGGTTCCGGCATAGGTTGGGTCATTACCATGGTCAGCAGTAATCATGAGCAAGTCATCTTCACGCATGTTTTCAATAATTTCTGGGATGCGAGCATCAAACTCTTCCAAGCAGTCACGGTAGCCATGTGGATCACGGCGGTGACCATAAAGAGCATCAAAGTCTACTAGGTTAGTGAATGAGAAACCTTCTTTGAAGTTTTCATCTTTCAAAACTTTGACCAAAGTATCCACACCATGATTGTTAGACTTATTGTGTCCCATATCATGGTTGATTCCAGCTCCGTTGAAGATGTCGTTAATCTTCCCAACTGAATAGGTATCAATTCCAGCTTCATTGAGCTTATCAAGCACAGTTGGATTAAACGGAGAAACGGCATAGTCGTGACGGTTAGCTGTACGAGTGAAGTTGCATGGATCACCTACATAAGGACGAGCGATGATACGTCCCAGAAGTGCAGGACGTTCCAAAGTAATAGAGCGGGCGAATTCACAGATACGATAAAGCTCTTCCAAAGGAATCACTTCTTCGTGTGCCGCGATTTGCAATACTGGGTCAGCAGAGGTGTAGATAATCAGCTCGCCTGTTTCCATCTGACGAGGGCCAAAGTCATCAATAACTGCTGTACCAGAGTATGGCTTGTTAGCCTCACGAATGACTTTACGACCGGAAAATTCTTCAATTTGAGTCAGGATTTCTTCTGGGAAGCCATTCCAGAAAGTATCAAAAGGCTCAGTAATATTGAGACCCATGATTTCCCAGTGGCCTGTCATCGTGTCTTTTCCAAGCGATACTTCTTCCAGCTTGGTATAGTAGCCGCTAGGGTTTTCTTCTTGAGGAACGGTCTTCAAAGAAGCAGGACGCTCGATATTTCCTAGACCGATCTTAGCCATGTTTGGCACATTCAGTCCTACCGTTTTGGAAATATGTCCCAGAGTATCTGAAGCACCATCTGGTACCCCTGCATTGACAAAGTTATTGGCATCTGGTGCAGCACCGATACCAACTGAGTCCATGACTACCAAGTGAATACGATTAAATTTTGGCATAAAATACCTCTTTCTATTTATTGGCCTCTAAAACTTGGAGACCCGATTTTCCAGCAACAATGACCTTGTCTACCATTTGATTAAACAGTCCATGCTCCACTACTCCCACAACATGATCAAGTTCTTGTGCAAACTCAACTGGATTTTCAATCACACCTAAATCTAAGTCAATAATGAAATTCTGCATGTCCGTGACAAAACGTTGGTCATCTTTCTCACGAAAGGCTGGCTTATATCCAGCACGCTCAAAGCGACGAAAGAGCTGTTCAGCACCGTACTGAACAACTTCTACTGGTAGCTTGAAGGCACCTAACTTCTCGACCATCTTGCTCTCATCGACTACCCAGATATAGTGCTTTGTAGGCACCGCTACGACTTTCTCCATGAGAAGCGCGCCGCCACCGCCCTTGATACCGTTAAAAGCTGAATCAACCTCATCAGCACCATCAACAGTGACATCCACCTGATTTACATCGTCGATAGACTTGAGCGGAATGCCCAGCCCTTCAGCCTGTTTGCTAGTGACACTGGAAGTCGTAACAGCTGTAATCTGCAATCCTTCTTCCTTGATCCGCCGACCAATTTCTTCGACAAAATAATAAGCAGTCGAACCCGTCCCGAGACCAACTATCATCCCGCTTTGGACAAATTCAGCAGCCTTGATTCCTGCCAGTTTCTTTAGATTTTCCATAGCACCTCCTCGAATCACACTACTTTTATTATATCATGATTCTCACTAACATGAAAGTGTTTTCTTTACCAGACTTAAATTTCATTCCTTCCGCTTGATAATCGAAAGCCTTGCTCCTCCTTGATTTTTGCGTTACAATTAGAGTAATTGATTTTAAACACAAGGAAAAATGCAATATGATTACCAGAGAATTTGATACAATCGCTGCGATTTCTACGCCTCTTGGCGAAGGAGCCATCGGCATTGTTAGACTAAGCGGGACTGATAGCTTTGCTATTGCCCAAAAAATCTTCAAAGGGAAAAATCTAAGCAAAGTGGAAAGCCACACGCTCAACTACGGTCATATCGTCGACCCTCAAAAACAGGAAATTCTGGACGAGGTTATGCTTGGTGCTATGCGCTCTCCCAAGACCTTCACGCGCGAGGATATCATTGAGATTAATACCCACGGCGGGATTGCGGTCACGAATGAAATCTTGCAGCTGGCTATCCGCGAGGGTGCTAGAATGGCTGAGCCTGGTGAGTTTACCAAGCGGGCTTTTCTCAATGGGCGCGTAGATTTGACTCAGGCTGAGGCTGTCATGGACATCATCCGCGCCAAGACCGATAAAGCCATGAACAATGCTGTCAAGCAGTTGGATGGCTCTCTCTCCAATCTTATCAACAATACCCGTCAGGAAATTCTCAACACACTGGCTCAGGTCGAGGTCAATATTGACTATCCCGAGTACGACGATGTGGAAGAAATGACAACCCAGCTTATGCGAGAAAAAACAGCTGAGTTCGAGGCTCTGTTAAGCAATCTTCTCGATACTGCACGACGAGGTAAGATTTTACGCGAAGGCATTTCCACTGCTATCATCGGCCGGCCTAATGTTGGCAAGTCCAGCCTGCTCAACAATCTCCTGCGCGAGGACAAGGCCATTGTGACTGATATCGAGGGTACGACCCGTGATGTGATCGAGGAGTATGTCAATATCAAGGGTGTGCCGCTCAAGCTCATCGATACCGCAGGGATTCGAGAAACCGATGACCTTGTAGAACAGATTGGAGTTGAACGATCTAAAAAAGCCCTGCAGGAAGCTGACTTGGTTCTTTTAGTCCTCAATGCCAGCGAGCCTCTGACGGATCAGGACAAACAATTGCTCGAAATCAGTCAAGATAGTAATCGTATCGTCCTGCTTAACAAGACTGACCTTGAGGAAAAGATTGAGCTGGATCAGCTGCCAACTGATGTCATCAAGATTTCTGTCCTCCACAATCAAAATATCGATAAAATTGAAGAACGCATCAATCAGCTCTTCTTTGAAAATGCTGGTATCGTAGAGCAAGACGCTACCTACCTGTCCAACGCCCGCCATATCTCCTTGATTGAAAAAGCCCTAGAAAGCCTGCAAGCCGTCAACCAAGGCTTGGAAATGGGTATGCCCGTAGATCTTCTCCAAGTCGATATGACCCACACCTGGGAAATCCTCGGCGAAATCACTGGTGACGCCGCACCAGACGAACTCATCACCCAACTCTTCAGCCAATTCTGCTTGGGGAAATAGAGAACAAAAGGACTGATTTACTCAGCCCTTTTTATGATAAAACATTACAGATTCCCCTCTATCCTAAACTATAATAAAAACAGAACAACGCTATCTGGTCTATAGTAAGCTGTTGTACAGTTACTTAAATCTTGAGAGTACAAAAACCGTTTTCTTAGTCTTATAAGAGGCCTTTCTGTTGTACAGTTACTTAAATCTTGAGAGTACAAAAACCGAAAGTAAAATAGATTTACTTCCGAAAGGTTGTACAGTTACTTAAATCTTGAGAGTACAAAAACTGCCTTGAGGCTTAACCTCTGCCTGCTGAAGTTGTACAGTTACTTAAATCTTGAGAGTACAAAAACTGCAATTCAAGGTATCTATCCCCATCTAATGTTGTACAGTTACTTAAATCTTGAGAGTACAAAAACCAATACAGACATCGATGCGGGATATATCGTGTTGTACAGTTACTTAAATCTTGAGAGTACAAAAACCTACATGTCCACCAGCACCTCCAGATTGGCGTTGTACAGTTACTTAAATCTTGAGAGTACAAAAACTGACCGATGTAAAACCTCTTTAAAATAAAGGTTGTACAGTTACTTAAATCTTGAGAGTACAAAAACGTAAGTTAAGGTCTGATGTGCCTGAGGATTGTTGTACAGTTACTTAAATCTTGAGAGTACAAAAACAATCGTGGATAAAAGCTTGCTATCGTCATAGTTGTACAGTTACTTAAATCTTGAGAGTACAAAAACTGGAACAAGATTTTATCGGTCAATATTCTGGTTGTACAGTTACTTAAATCTTGAGAGTACAAAAACGATACTTAAGCACTTGATTTAATACATTTTGTTGTACAGTTACTTAAATCTTGAGAGTACAAAAACTCTTGTCTTTGCAAAGTAAAACGGGTTTAAGTTGTACAGTTACTTAAATCTTGAGAGTACAAAAACGCAAGTTGCGTTCTGATGTACCAGAGGATTGTTGTACAGTTACTTAAATCTTGAGAGTACAAAAACTTTTGGATTGTCCTCTAAAATAGCTTCAGTGTTGTACAGTTACTTAAATCTTGAGAGTACAAAAACTGGATGAAGAAAGAAATCAAGAGAAATCCTGTTGTACAGTTACTTAAATCTTGAGAGTACAAAAACTTCCTCTAACTCATAATGATACTCAACCCAGTTGTACAGTTACTTAAATCTTGAGAGTACAAAAACTGGATACTACTACAGACGATTTGGCTTTGGGTTGTACAGTTACTTAAATCTTGAGAGTACAAAAACATGGTAATATTAATATTTATACAACAGAAAGTTGTACAGTTACTTAAATCTTGAGAGTACAAAAACCTCAAATGGAAAAATTGTGATTTTTATACTCATATATTGATTATAATGCCTATTGCGATTCCTGTCAATTATAGGTATTCAAAAACTTAATTAATAGCGGATTAGACATCGTAGAACAAATTCTTGGCTTTTTATCGTATTGGTACAAATGATTTATAATTTTCAAAGTAACTATATCTGGAATTGATAAACTAATATGAGCAATATCCTTACTAAAAAGATATGATGAAACTTTTTGTAACGACTCTAAAAAAACCTTTTCATCCGGTACCTCATTAGCAGGATATTGACCAAAAAATCTTTCATACATAAATGAAAATTCGTAAAAGTGTTCTACTAAATCCGCAACAATATTAACATTCATTATATTTTCTTTATTTATATAAATATATCCCTCGCTTGATAGAAAGTTAATAACGTGAAAATTTTGTAAATCCATAGTCATCTCATTCATCTTTTTACAACAATTTATAAACTCACTATAGTTTAAATAACTATCCATGTTATGAGTGATAAGAATTATCTTACTACTGCTTTGACACGCAACTTCTGATATCATGTCTAAAAAGAAGAAAAATTTTGTTTCATTCTCTAAAAATTCAAAGGAGATGTTTTTATCACCTAGACCGAAATAAGGTAGAAAATTTTTAATAATTAGTTGCTCTGGGTTGAAATACTGGCTTTCAGTGTGATATTCAACTTCTCCAATGTGAAGATTAAGTCTTTGATTCACACTACTTGAAATGAGATCCAATTTGTCATTAATCACATCAATTAGTCCCATTATTTCAAAATCATTTAGCTTACTTTTTAAATAATCAAAGGAAACTGTACCTTTCTTATAAGCCATTTGTTCGATTAAATCTTGTATATCTGAAATTGAGATAATCTTATAATCTGTTCTTTTCAAAACACTTTCGTCAGAAAAAATTACTGGCTCATTTTGCTCAAAAAGACTTAGGTCTTCCATACTATATTTTTTTCCATCAAAATACCAGATTAGTATTTGCCAAATATAATATTTTAACTGTTTATTTTCTCCTATTATTTGAGTAAACTTTCCAAAGTTTATTGATAAATCTTCTCGATAAGGATGTGTGAATTTCCATTTCATATAACCACCATTTTTTTATCACTAACTACTTCTTCTTGTTTAGTTTTGCCACCAATGATTAGAACCATTTCAGAAAACTGTTTTTCTGTTACAGCTAGTAAACGAACATTACCGCTAGGTAGATTACTTTGTTTTAGTTTTTTGTAAAATTTACTAGCAAAACTACGATTAGGACAAGTTCGATAATATACGGAAAACTGTAGCATTTCAAAACCATTTGCAATCAATTCTTTACGGAAATTACGGTAGCTTCGCTTTTCCTGATTAGTTTCCATAGGAAGGTCAAAAAAACAAATCAATCTCATTGCTTCATACCTCATTTTATTTACTCGATTCCAAACTTGAGACAATCGGACAATAAAACTTTGTTGTATCTTTGTCCGCAATACATTTAATAAATCCTTTTACATATTTATCCATAGCTCCAGTTACAGTGCAATTTTCCTTACCATAACGAATCTTTGCATTTAATAAATCCGTTAAAGCTAATCGGAATTCATATTTTAAATAGTCTTCTTCCCTTAAATGTTGATAAACCCATACATCAATAATCTGCCTAAAAGGTTCCATCAGATCATCTACCAGATTAAATTGATTGTATTCATTTTTGTGAAAGATTCCAATCAAGGGATTTAAGCCATAACCAGCCACAATCCTTGCCATTTGAGCTCTCATAATTGCATAACCATAATTTAAACCTGCATTAATAACATCAGCTTCCTGCTGGGTTACGCGAACAAATTTTTTACCAAATAATTCATTAAAATAAACTTTAGCTGCATGTCCTTCTCGATTAGTTTTATCACCTAGTTCAATATGATCTTTATAGTCAGCCAACAATTGAATACAAGCTAAATCTTTCTCAAACATGGCTAACACATCCTGCTGATTATTAATCTTGAAATAAGTAATAATTTGCCAGAGTTTGTCTTTTTGCTCCTGCGTCCAAAGCAATTGTTCTTGTAATCTCTTATAAGCTCTGAAATGCCCATTTTGAGAATGATAGATACCGGTTGGCAGATGCTCATTGTCACAAACGACCAAAGCAATATTGTATTTACTTAGAGCACTCAGTAAACGAAGTGTAACAACTGTGTCTCCACCCTCTGCTACTATGATAGAAATATCACTCAAAGGAATGGTATATTCTTCTCCCATCTTTTTAATTAAGAGATTATCTAGTTTTAATCTCATTTTTTCACTTTGACATACATGTACAATTCTCCAAGTCATCAATTTCCCCTTTAAAATACGAAAACACCCCGCCAATAGACAGGGTGTTGATTTCGGCATGAAGCCTTATCTTTGTAGCTTCTGCAAGATTTAAGTAACTGTGTAAGGCGTCCCTTACAATTATCATTATAATATATTGCAGAGCTAATTGCAACTCTTTTTAAAGATTATTTTAAAATTCGAGTTTTGGAGCATCACCCTCTTTTTTGATGAAACGTTTATTCCCTAAAACATCTGTTTGAACTTTGTAGATGGAGAGGTCCGCTTTTCCCAATCCTTTTAAACAGCGACCATTAGATGTTGTAACAAATACTTTAATTTTCTCCTTACCTTCAAAGTTTCCTTTATCATAGGGTTTCAATTCAACATAGTGTTTTTGGTTTGGCATAGTTCTAGATAAAAACCTAAACATTTGTTGTTCCTTAGTCTTTGTATCCTTAATTAAAAGTAAATCATTTTTATATAAGGTAAATTTGAATTCTGATTGTTCGCTTACTCCTTCTTTTTCTTTGATTTCGTAATATTTATCTAGAGTTATAGAATAGTTCCCAGTTCCCTTTTCAAACTGTAAATCAGCATATTTCAAGCCTAATAATTCATATTTTTCAGTCTCTGGATTAAAATAGACATCTGTACGCCATGGAGATAAAGATTGTAATATAACCTGATTCTCACTATTAGCTGGGGTAATATCTATATGATTCCCTAATTTGTTATCATAGTATTTCAGACTCTTAATTTCTGGACCTTTTCCTTTTTTACTATATTTTCGAATAGGACCATTTTCCTGTCTATATTTCTCGAAGGGATTACAAGCAACTTCTTTTCCATTTTCATTTTGTTCCTTATCAGGATATGTTTTTAAAATCTCCTCAATGACCTTTTCAAAAGTTAGCGGATCCTTACAGTACATCAGAAATTTACTTTTATCCTTTTTATAAAGCTTTATGAAAGCATCATAACCCGTTTGAGAATATATATCCTTAATCTTACCTAATACATAAGTTTCTTCCGACTTATCTTTACCTAATTTCGCTTTTCTAGTTGCATAAATCGTTGCATCAGAAATCTTACG
This sequence comes from Streptococcus sanguinis, assembly GCF_020729725.1. Classification (GTDB taxonomy): domain Bacteria; phylum Bacillota; class Bacilli; order Lactobacillales; family Streptococcaceae; genus Streptococcus; species Streptococcus sanguinis_V. Next base: position 371,753 of record NZ_JAJEPA010000005.1, read on the forward strand.
ATTATACTTTGAATCCACTTGATAGGAAAATAAAATACTATCTTCGAATTTTTTACTGCCTAGCATATCAACAAAATGATCATAAGGGGCTCTAAATACTAATTCTTTGTACTCATCGTCAGTCAATGTAATAATCTCTCCTGTTTCAGAATCCACAAATTGGTTATCCTTGTAAGAAATCAGAGGATTATTCCACTTTTTCCAAAGTCTTAATTGACTGGAGGCCGCGATAATTAATGCATCGACTGCATGATGGTGATAAGTTTCACGCGATTTGTCAATCCGCCACTTTCTTCTAAGTTGAGAAGTAAATTGTCCGCGCACCACTGAAATCTTGGTATCAAAATCATTTAATTTATAAAAATCCTGAAGAGCATTTAGAACTACTCGAGAAGAATAGCGAGTATCAACTAGATTGCGCTCAATAAATTTTTGTTTGACTTCAATTTTGTTAATGTCTTCCTCATTCAGCAAGTAATCTTTCTTTTTATTACTGAGTGCCTTAGAGGCTTTGACATAAGATTTAAATTCTCTATATGACCAAGAATCATCCATACCATCCAGTGCTTGAAATGGTGTACGCTGTCCTTTCTCTTGATTGGCTGTTGCTAAAACTAGTACCTTATTTGCTAAACTATCATCAAATGAAAGAGAAAGAGGCAAAATATGATCAATCTCATATTTATACTGATTTTCAATCAAATCTGCTATTGTTATATTCTTCCCAGTATAGAGACATTTTTCTCCCTGCTGATGCCAAAGACGAATTTTCGTAGCCAATTCTTTATGCCCGTGAAAAATACTATCTGGTAGTTCCTTTTTTCCATTATATTGATGAGCAGCTTTTTCCATTGCAGCATTTTTCTCATCTTCATTGGCTTTTTGACGCTTCACATAATCTTTCTTTGCATCCTCTTCATTATTTTCGCGCGCCATTTCAATAACGATATTATCAAAGATGCCATATTTCTTTGTAGCAAGATTTATGATTTTAATTGCTTGTCTGACTGACTTAGCAACTACTGGATTGTAAATTTCTTCGGTCAATTCCTTCTCATCAATATACTTGGTTCGTTCAGATCTTGCCTTTGTTTTTTGTTTGCCCAATCGTGTAAGGATTGTCATTTGCTCTTCAGATGTTTCATAAAGCTCTGGAATCAACTCCATCATCAATTTGATTGAAAAATTATGCCAGCCTTTTCCAAACAAAGAACTATTAGACTTTCTAAATGAGACTAATTCAGCAATCTGATTTTGTTCAAATTCTCCTTTAGTAAATGATACTTTAATCGCTTCTTCGATTCCTTCACGTTCCGTATTGAGTGTGAGAATATGAGCCAGCTTATCTAAAACTTCTCTAGATAGTTGCTTAACATCAACCGTTTCCAATGTTTGCATTTTTCGATAAATATCAAAAGTATGCATTTCTGGTTTTTCACTTTTATCAATCCGATAGCCCTTAATATCGTCCACTGACGCGTCAATCAATTTTGCTATATACTTCAATAAAGTAGCGGCACCTAAAGTTTTAGCCCCTTTTGCATACTCAATAATCTGTCTCTTCTGCTCCTCACTGAGCTTCTTAGTTTCTGTTGGAACAGTCAGATTGTTCAAATCATTGAGTAAATTAAATTCCTGTGCCGTGTAAGAAGCTTTAGCAGCTCTGTATTCCTCTGGATAAAAGGTACATTTCCCAATCAAAATACCAAAAATATTATCCAAAGTTGTTCCATCTGTTCTGAAGCGTCCATAATCCGTACGAGACTTTTCATTCCCTGGTCCATGGTAATACTTACGTTTTCCAGTTAAAATCGTTAAATAAGCCTGAATAAATTCATCAGTGATATCTTGATTATAGTCTTGCTGCTTTGTCAAGATTCGCTCTGCTTCTTTTTTATAAGCCGAGGTCGAAAACACGTTAAGCAGACGGTGTTTTTCTCCATTTTCTTCAATGGTAAAATCACCTCGAACCTGTCCGTATTTCTCAAAACGTTCCAGCTGAATCTGTCCTGGTGTTTTATCTGCGAGCAGCTTTCTATTTTCTTCAACAGCCTTGCCATATTCTGAGGAAGAAGACTCACCGTCTTCATTAGCGTCGTCAAGATAACTAATCCCTCTCCTTTTGACAATATTTTTCAACGCAATGAATAATTCTTCATTAGTTAATTTCTCAATTAGTCCCTTAACTCGTAATTCATAAGGATTTAAATTGATAGATACTTTTGAAAAATCTGTTACAAGCTCAGCATCCCTAAATAAATCAGCTAGACGAACTTTTCGATGTTTCTTTCTGCGTCCTAATCTCCGACCTTGGCGAAATCCTCGTCTCTCAACATTGCTGTCAGCAGTAGCCGCTGGGAAAATTCGTGAACTGGCATGAATAATTTCACCAGATTCTTTGTCTATAATTCCCACACCCACAGAAGCTACACCGATATCTAGCCCTAAAATTTTTCCATTCATAACTCCACCTCATTACACATTATATTAATATCATTGTAAACTTAAAAACTCAAAAATTCAATAGATAATGAGTATTTTTGTCACTTTTTACTAAAAAAACGCTACAGCTTTTGCTGTAGCGCTCATTTTTCATTCTTCAATATCTCCATATCTGCAGCTATGAAGAATGATATTACTCTCGTAACTTGGGAATGGCGACAAACCATCTGTTTTGAGTTTTCAGAAGTCTACACCCACCATTTAGAACAACAAAAAGAAAAAATCATAATCAGATAAGAAAGACTTTTGAAACTTTTGGGGCAGATTAGGGCCGACTATAACAAAAACCCCTGTAAATCAAGGGTTATTGTTAGGATTTTATGTCCCCTGCCGGAATCGAACCAGCAACTACTCCTTAGGAGGGAGTTGTTATATCCATTGAACTAAGGGGACTTAGAGAAAAACTCTGCCCAACGACAGAGTCTTTCTAAGATTAACGGCGAATTTCTTTGATACGCGCTGCCTTACCTTGCAATGCACGAAGGTAGTACAATTTAGCACGACGGACTTTACCGTAACGAACGACTTCAATCTTGTCAACACGTGGAGTGTGGATTGGGAAAGTACGTTCAACACCGATACCGTTAGAGATTTTACGAACGGTGTAAGTTTCTGAGATACCAGCACCTTTACGAGCGATAACCACACCTTCAAAAATCTGGATACGTTCGCGAGTTCCTTCAACAACTTTCGCGTGAACGCGGACAGTGTCACCAGGACGGAATGCAGGGATGTCAGTACGAAGTTGACCTTCAGTCAAACTTTGGATTAATGGATTCATTTTTTCTACTCCTATCTTACTAATCTTAAGGTTCAAGACCGCAGCGGATTAGCCGTTTTTTGTGCTTCCATTAGGCACAAAGTATATTATATCAAAATTTCTAAAAATGTAAAGATGTTTAAATGAAAATTCCTAAAAGAATCGCTAAAAACCCGAGTATGTATGTCGAAGCCAAATAGAAAACAAATTTCTTTCTCTCTGAAAAGAGCTCTGCTAGCTCAGCGTTCATTGTAGAAAAAGTCGTCAGACCACCACAGAAGCCTGTTGCCAAAATCACATAAAGCTGCTTGTCTTCTATATGATTATAAAAATAACCAATGAGAAAAGCACCTAGCAAGTTTGCCAATAAAGTCCCAAGCGGCAGAGATGCTCTGCTATTGACCTTGGAGAAAACATAACGCACAAGAGCGCCAGCGCCGCAGCAGATTAACATCGCCCACATCATGGCTTCACCTGCTTTCCAGCCCATAGAGCGATTGCAAGGCCACCACCTACACTTAAGACTAGATAGATAAGAAGCTCCATATAGCGCCCTGAATCTGCTAGTTTGATACTGTCTAGCAGAAGACCAGAAAAAGTCGTCAAACCTCCGCAAAAACCGGTCGAAAGTGCTAAAAGCAGACGCTGGGACTTAACTTTACTGCTAAGATAGCCCTTGATAATATAGAGCAGCAAAAAAGTTCCCAAATAATTGACCAATAAGGCAGCCAGCGGAAATGAATCAGCAAAAACTGATAAGAGAGCTACTTGGTAACGTAGCCAACCGCCTGCCATTGCAGATAAAGCCACAGCTATCGAGTTCTGTACTTCTTTCATTAGATTTTTTTATTCTGAAATTCACGCGAGCGTTTTAAAATGTCAGAAAAGGTCGCAACAACAGTTTCCTTATAGTCTTTGTTTTCAACCTTATCCGCCACTCTGGCAAAAATCACATCTTCTCTCTTGCTATCCAAGACAGCTGCGCCTGTTAATTTTTTTAAAGCTACGACTTGGCCAACCAGATTCATGCGTTGCTCCAACAAGGCAACGATTGCATCATCCACTTGATCAATTTCCTGTCTGATTTCTTCTAACGTCATCTACTTCCTCCTTATATTCTATCTATCATATCAAAAAATAGTAAAATTTTCTAGTTAAATTCTAAATAAAAAGGTCCAATGGACCATGATTCAAAGGGAACTCGCAAGGGCGAGTCTTTATCTGCAACCTAAAACAGCTCCTATCTATAGATTAAAAAGGTTCCCCGAACCTTATTAAAGAGCACTCGCTTAACCGAGTGCTTAGCCACAACCAAAAATACCCGTTAGGCTTGTCTCAAGGTAAACCGACTACCGTCGGTTCTCATCCGCAGATTAAAAAAGTCCACCGAACCTTGGATTAAGGAGAACTCGCAAAAGCGAGTTTTTAACCAACTGAGCCCTCCATGCTCATATTGATGAGTTGGTTGAGTTCGACGGCGTATTCCATTGGTAGTTCTTTGGTAATGGGTTCCATAAATCCGTTGATAATCATAGCTGTGGCTTCTTCTTCGCTTATTCCTCGGCTCATTAGGTAGTAGAGCTGGTCCTCAGATACTTTGGAAACCTTGGCTTCATGCTCTAGCGCGACATTTGAATTATGGATTTCATTAAAAGGAATGGTGTCAGAACTGGATTCACCATCCATGAGAATGGTATCGCACTCGATATGAGATTTGGAACCAGCACTATTCTTACCAAAGCGGACCTGACCACGATAGTCTGTCTTTCCACCATCCTTGGCAACTGATTTAGAAATCAGAGTACTGGAAGTCTTGGGCGCATTATGAAAAACCTTACAACCCGCATCCAAGTGCTGACCATAGTTGGCAAAGGACATGGATAGGACAGAAGTCCTTGCATTGCGGCCATTAAGAATGCTACAGGGATATTTCATATTGACCTTACTGCCTAAGTTACCATCAATCCACTCTAAGGTGCCACCCTCCTCAACAATCCCCCGCTCCGTTACAAGATTATAGACATTGTCCGACCAGTTTTGAATGGTTGTATAGCGGAAAAAGGCATCCTTTTTGACAATGATTTCGACATTTGCAGCATGAAGACTATTGCTTGTATAGGTCGGTGCTGTACAGCCCTCGATATACTGGATGGAGCCGCCCTCCTCGATAATCATCAAGGAGCGCTCAAACTGGCCGGCATTTTCGCCATTGATTCGAAAATAGGTCTGAACAGGAACTTGGCACTGGACGTTCTTGGGCACATAGATAAAGGTGCCGCCGGACCAAACTGCACTATTAAGAGCAGAAAATTTATGCTCAGCATTTGAAATCACAGTACCAAAATACTGCTTGACCAAGTCCGGATATTCCTGGACAGCCGTATCCGTATCGGTGAAAATAATCCCCAGCTTGGCAAACTCTTCCTTCATATTATGATAAACCACCTCAGATTCATACTGTGCAACAGCTCCAGATAGGAACTGCTTCTCGGCTTCTGGAATTCCCAAGCGGTCAAAGGTTTTCTTGATCTCTTCTGGAACTTCATCCCAACTGCGAGCCCGATCTCCGCTTAGCTTCTGGTAGTAGATAACATCATCAAAGCGAATCCCTGACAAATCAGGGCCAAAGTCGGGCATAGGCAGCTTATGAAAGAGTTCCAACGAGCGCAGGCGATAGTCCAGCATCCACTGGGGCTCATTCTTGATTTCTGAGATTTCTCGAACAACTTCTTCGGTCAAACCTTTACCAGTCGAAAAGAGTGGCTTGACATCATCATGAAAACCAAAGGCATAGTCGCGTTCTTTCATAGGAACTCCTCCTTTATCTGATGGATAGCGCTTACTTACATTATACTCCTAATCATGAGAATTGTCAGAAAATAACACTTTCGCAAAACAAAAACGGCAGAAGCCGTTTTCTCTATTTATCACTTTAAACTTTATCAACCAAGCCTTCTGCAAAAGCTTCCAAGCGCGCAATATCATCATCTTCCGCAGATAGGTCCACCTTAACACTTTCTGAGCCCTTCACTGCTCCTGTAGCAGCAAAGGCAGCATCAAAGTCATCGACAGCCTTGCAGAATTCGTCATAGAAAGTATCGCCTGAACCGACCACCCCATAGACCTTGCCAGACAAATCCAAACTAGACAAGTCTTCGTAGAAGTCCATCATTTCATCAGGTAGCTCACCATCACCATAGGTATAGGTCGCTACAATCGCAATATCTGCTTCCAAGAAATCTTCTGCATCGACAGTGGTGCACTCGTCCACTTCAACTTCTACATCCAGGTCTCTTAGCTTATCCGCCACAATATCAGCAATTTCCTCGGTGTTTCCAGTCATGCTGGCAAATACAATTTTCGCTAAGGTCATAGTTTCCTCCAAATTCTAATCTGCTCTCATTATATCATATCTTTTTTATTTTAAAAATAAAAACTCTTATGCTACAATGGGTAAAGAAAGTTGACGAGGTTATTTATGACTCTTTATCATGATATTTTAAGTAAGATCAAAGAATACGATACTATTATTATCCATCGCCATATGCGGCCAGATCCTGATGCTCTTGGCAGTCAGGTCGGACTGCAAAAGCTGCTTCAGTACCACTTCCCAGAAAAGACAATTAAAGCGACAGGCTACGATGAGCCCAATCTCATGTGGTTGGCACAAATGGACCAAGTCGCAGACAAAGAATACCAAGAGGCCCTAGTCATCGTCTGTGACACTGCTAATACAGCTCGCATTGACAACCAACGCTACACGACAGGCGATTTCCTCATCAAAATTGATCATCATCCTGATGATGAGGTTTACGGAGATATTTCTCTGGTAGATACAAGCTCTAGCAGTGCCAGTGAGATGATTGCTCTCTTTGCCTTTGAAAATAACTTAGACTTGAGCAAGGAAGCTGCTGAACTCCTCTATGCTGGTATCATCGGCGACACTGGCCGCTTCCTTTATCCTTCCACTAGCGCCCGCACATTCGAAGTAGCTGCCAAGTTGCGTCAATATGATTTCGACTTTTCAGCCTTGTCTCGAAAAATGGACTCTATCAGCCGCCAGGTAGCTAAACTGCAGGGCTACGTATATGAGCAGCTGGAAATAGATGAAAATGGAACTGCGCGGGTCATTCTACCTCAGGAAATTTTACAAGCCTATCAACTGACCGATGCTGATACAGCAGCCATCGTCGGGGCACCTGGACGAATTGAAGATGTCGGTCTGTGGGCTATCTTTGTTGAGCAACCAGACGGGCACTATCGTGTCCGCATGCGCAGCAAGGTTATTCCTATCAATGGTATTGCTAAAAATCATCACGGCGGTGGACACCCCTTAGCCAGCGGAGCCAATGCATTTTCTAAAGAAGAAATTGAGCAAATCTACACTGAGATGAAAGAATTGGCAAAAAAGTAAGAAATTAGTCTAAAAGTCTTGTCAAATCAATCAGAATTTGATAAACTATCAAAGTAACTAATCTATGGCTCGCAAAGAGACCATGGCAGAAAGGAAATTTTTGTAAAATGAGAAAAGATATTCATCCAGAATACCGCCCAGTTGTCTTCATGGACACTTCTACCGGCTACCAGTTCCTTAGTGGTTCAACTAAGCGTTCAAACGAAACAGTTGAATTCGAAGGGGAAACTTACCCATTGATCCGTGTAGAAATTTCATCAGACTCACACCCATTCTACACTGGACGTCAAAAGTTCACTCAAGCAGATGGACGTGTGGATCGTTTCAACAAAAAATACGGTCTCAAATAATCTTAAGCACCAATCGGTGCTTTTTTTGTATTTAAAAATTTCTTTTCGCCTTTTTAAACTTTAAAATCTGTTCACAACCGCTACTTTTGCTTCCTAGTTAATTCAACAAAAAAACTCCAAAAGTCAGACGATTAAAATCTAACTTTTGGAGTGTGGTTTATATGCAACCAAAGATTAAGAGCACAGATGTTTAAGAATAAAATTCCTTATTATTTATAGCTGTAAGCCCAGTAGTATACGCCATTTCCGTCTACAACTGTCGCTACTGCACCTTCAGTTACATTAGGATCAAGAAGCAATTCTCTCAGACCGCTGTTAGCCCATTTCTTAACGACAACAGAGGCATCTTCATCACGACGTCCAACAAAGCCTGAGCTATCGTATTGACGTGAGATTTCATTTACTTTTGGAAGTGCTTGATTTTGATAAATGTCTTCTGACCATGTCAACTCTTTCAAGCCTTGAGCTTTACGCTCTTCATTGATTTTAGCGAAAGCTTCTTTAGCTTTTGAAACATAGTCATAGTTTGTATCGTTTGTTGCTTCAACACGGTAAACAAACTTAACATAACCAAATTCTACATCACTGTATTTCTTGTCCTCAACGCCACTCTTAAGGTTTGCAATCAAGACATAATCCTTAGCATATGGGTTTTCTTTGGTTTTTTCAAAGATTTCTGGATCTTCGATTTCCCATTCAACTTTGGCATCCCATCCTGCATTATCAAGGAACTTAGGATTCATCTTTTCGATAACGTAGTTCTTGAACTCTTCAACGTTCTTGAATGGCAGCGGCTGACCAGCTTTAGCCGTTGTCACTAGGTTAGTTGAGTACAATTTCACGCTAGAGTCTTTATCACTGTACATGTATTCATCATCAGCAGTGTTTTCGTGAAGTTTTGGATCAAGAGCTGGATCGTTTGGATCAGTCATACCTTGAAGTTTCCATTTGTCACCAAACCATTTCCAATATGGAGAATAGCCATTCGCTTCTGAGTCAGATGGTATACGGTAATAATGGGTAGAACCATCGAAGTAATAGTTAGGATCTGACTCAAGAGCCTTGTCACCTGGTTTTCCAGTTGGGTAGATAATTTTTGGAGCTCGTCCATTTGGTGCCCATGTCAAGTGTTCAAGACCTTCTGCTGGTTTTTCAACATATGGCGGAATTTGATCTTCACTTGGTTTATCAGTTGTTACCAAACCAGGAGTCTCTGGTACAGCAGGTCTTGTTGGAGTTTCTGGTTTTGGTTCTGCTGGTTGCTCTGGTTTTGGAGCAAATGGATTGAGGTCGCCTTCTGCACCGTTAATTGGAGGATTTTCTGGCAAATCAACACTTGGTACCTCAGGTTTTGGTTCTGCTGGAGTTGTTGGTTGTTCAGGTCTATCATTTGGAGCTGGAGTTGGTTGCTCTGGTTCTGCTGGTGTCGGAGTTGGAACTTCTGGTTTTGGTTCTTCCGGCTGACTTGGAGTTGTTGGATTAGTTGAGTTATCAGTAGAATCCTTAACAAACACCCACTTACCATTTTGATAGTAGTAATAGTCACCATTATCCAATACATAGTAATGATAGCCATTTTCATAACGATAATGTGGATCATTTTCCAGGTTGTTATTGGATGTGCTGTTATTGTTAGTATTTGTCAGTGGCTTCCACTCACCATCACGATAGATACGGTAAGAACCATCTGTCATACGGTAGTAATGGTTACCATTCCAGTAAATATAGTTCTCATCATTTGCCAGATTGTTGTAGTTATTCCAACCATTATATCCGTAGTTGTTGCTATAGTTATAATTCCAGTTGTTATAGCCTGGATAATAGTTATTATAACCATAGTCATAATTATAGCCATTGTAACCATAGTTATAGTTATTATAGCCATAATTGTAGTTATTGTAACCATAGTTATAATTATTGTAACCATAGTTGTAATTGTTGTAACGATAGTTGCGGTTGTTACGGTAATTATAGTTGTTATAACCATAGTTATAATTGTTATAACCACCATTCCAGTAATTATAACCTGGTTGATAGTAGTTATAGCCATAATCTTGAGCCTGAGCATTATTTGCAAGAGCAATTGCTGGAATAATAGCCGCAGCCGCTACAACAGATCTTGATAAGAGTCTGAAACGATTGTTCATATTAATTAAACCTCCAAAGTGACCAACATCACTTTATTTTTTTGTGGGGGGGAATTTATTTTTTGTGCACAACTTCATAAAAAAGAATTTCACGAAAATACTGTCAGCCGACAGTTGACTACTCCATCATTATCAAACGCAAAAAAACGAATCACTAGTTAGTGAATCCACCTGATTAAAGGTTGCACATAAATGTTTTTATAACATTTGATTTAGAAACAAAGAAGTCAATATGCTTGAAAATACTTTTTTATGCATATCTCACCCTCAAGACGAATTATAGCACAAGAAATTTTTGAATGCAAGCATTTTAGTTAACAAGGTGTAAATTATTTTTATGGGTAATTTTTTATAGTTCGTTTTTTTGTTTATTTTTCTGTTTTTTATCTTTAAAAATCTATAAACTCTTCTTTTTAACGAACTAAAATAATGGAAAAATGTTTATGATTTGGTTTACACCGTGTAAATTATTTTTATTGTTTATTTATAAAAACTTCTCACCCTCTCATTTCGATTTCTTGTTTAAGTTTATTTTAAGCTTATCTTAAGCCTTTTTTAAGCTTATCTTAAGTTTGTTTTAAGAATCAAAGAATCTATTTATGAATTTCTTGCTTATGGGTTTTTATTTACAGAAATGAATAAGTGTTAAAAAGTAGTAAAAAATACTAGAAGCATTTATTCCAGCTTCTAGTATTTTGAATTTATTAATATTTGAGTTGTTTGATAACCAAGAGGTGGCTATTTTCCTCCCCGACCAAGCTGTGTGGCTCATTGGGCTCCATCGTCAAAAAGGAACCTGCCACTAACCGAACGGTTTGTTCGCCAGCAGAAAAGCTTACATCTCCCGACAAACAAACAACTGTTACTAGTGCATCAGCACTGTGCTCTGGTACTTCTTTTCCTTTAGCAAGATGCAGATGATGGATGATTCTGCCTTCTTCTTGCACAGGTGTTTCTGCAAAATCATTATTGGGATTGGTAACAAAAAATTTCATTTTCTTCCTCCTTCTAATGGATGATGTGACTACTGATCTTCATAGCCTCCACCAGTAATGCCGAAATATTCTTCTAAAGATTTGCCTGATTGAACAATTTCCTTGGCTTCTTGACCAATATAGCGCAGATGCCAGCTTTCAGGCATATAGCCAGTTGAACCTTCCTTACCCTCTAGATAGCGAACGATAAAACCGTATTTATAGGCGTTGTCTAAAAGCCACTGACTTGCTCCAGCTTCTTGTACGAGATTACCATTCTTGTCAATCAAGTCAAATGCCAAACCAGTCTGGTGCTCGCTGTAACCTGGCCGAGCTGAATAGCGGTCTGCAGCTGCCTTACCATCCTGATTGACATAGTTTTGATAGAGTTCTGTCTGAGTATCATAGCTACGGAAACCACTGTATTGGTCGCTAATGGCATAGTCTTGTGCCTGCATGTCTGCAATCAGTTTGAGCAATTCTGCTTTAGCAGTCGCATTCTCACCTGGGTTATAGGAAGAAGACAAAGGGTAGTGTTTGTTGACAAGAAGAATCTCATCATATTTCCCTTTGACACTGTAGTAGCTGCCGTTATAAGAAACATTTTGATCAAGAGTTTTGGCCTCGTGATTTTGCTCCTTTTTAGTATCAGTGCTGTCTGAAGATGTTGTCGTATCTTGGCTAGAATTTTTGTCTTTTTCAGCATCTTGTTTCTTAACTGTACTAGTTGATCTAGGCGCTTGTTTATCAGTGCTATCTCCAGTAGTGTCTTTACCAGACGAACACGCGCCTAGAACAAGAACAGATGCTGCAAGAAGAATTAGTTTACTGTATTTCATTGTCATAATATCAACCTTCTGAAACTTCAAGATTATAGATTACAAAAGAATCCCCACTAGGTTTCAAGTAATAAGTCTTATTTTTACGATTTACACTATTTGGAGTGTTATCGACATAGTGGACTGTATAGTCCTCATATGTTGTCACGATATAGGAACCATTTTCTTCCTTGATTTCGCGGATATCCAAAGCTCCTGGCTCATAATAGTTAATTTTTGCTTTCTTAACACCACCACCAGTGGTCCACTCAACCATTTCTCGATATACTGCACTAGAGGTATCGTAGTATTGAGAATAGTTGTTGCTTCTGTTAGAAACAGAGCTGAAAACAGCACTGCGGTAGTCATTAAGGAAAGTAGAGACTTTTGCTTTTTGAGCCTCAACCTTTTTCGCTTCTTCGTTCTTTTCTCTAATCTTAGAAACCACTTCCTTAGGAAGCGATAATTTCACATTAGTAGTATCATCTTCCACAATTACTGTCTCTTTATTGGTAGTAAAGGTAGTATCAGAGATAGTAAACTTGGCATAAATTTCAAGTTCTTGATAAGGAACAAGCTGCAGCTCAGGGGTCAAACTGCTACCACTTTCTTTACCATTAACAACGATTTTAATATCTGTTGCTTTTGAAGTTTCAGAAGGCATCGTAATTTTTAGCTGTTTCTTTTCAGACTTGAGATCCAGTTTGATTTCATTATCTTTAGCCGTAGCTAAATCAAGCTGAACCTTACTCTCTACATCTCCAACATCTGTCTTTCCTTTGAGAGTAAAGTCTTGTTTGATAAAGTGATATTCACCCAATTCAGTGTCTGTATTTTTCTTAAGAGTAATAGTTTTTTTCTCACCAGGTTTAATGGTAGCATTATCCAAATTTGTATTGACTTTAACTTTGACTGGATAGGAAACCATCTGATATTCCTGGAAAATACCAAATTTCTTACTCTTTTCAGTAACACCTAAAATCTTATTATTGTTGTCATCGATATAAGCAGATTTGCCATTTGACTCAACAATGTTATCTAGCTCAGTTTCGAGATTAATCTCCTGGCTCTCTAGGTGCTCAACTAAAGCTCTTGCTTCAGCGCGCGTCCACTTATCGGATTGAGTAGAAAGAAGACTTGCCACTTCATCGAAGTCTTTGCTAGAGACGGCTTTTGCAAAATGGTCTGTGACCACTTTAACTCCAGTTATAGAGTTTAGATAGAAGAAAGCTCCAATCAAAGAGGCAACTAAAACGGTTGGAGCCCCAATCATGATTGCTTGCTTCTTTGATATTCTCTTTTTAGCCTTTTTTACTGGTTTCTGTGGTAATTGCGAGTCGAGCAATTCAGACCGAATAGGCAAGTTAGAGAATCCTTGACTCTTAGCTTCTGCAAATTCTTCTTTGGTAGGTTTTCGACCAATATTATTTTCAAAAGCTCGTAGCCAATTCTTACGAAGCTCTTCATATTGGCTAGATTCAAATGCGCCTTGCTTCTCATCTTTGGAAGATGATTGAACCGATTCTTCTGTGACAGAATCTTCAGAAGGTGTCTCCTGAACAATATCTTGATTATCAGAAGCTTCATCAGTAGTATTTTCTACTGATGAAGTATCTGTGGTTGCTTCCCCTGCTTCGCCTGCAATCTCCTTAATCTTTTTTGGATCAAAGTTAGATTGTTTGCCGGCTTGGAACTCACTTGCAGTTGGTTTTCGACCAATTACTTTTTCAAAGAGATCAACCCATTTTTCTTTTGTCGCCATAAATCTCCTCCAATTATTACATCATTGCGATACTAGCTAGTAGAGAAAAAGCGATGAAAGAGAAGATAATTGTAATCACACCATTGATAATAATGGCCAATAGATATTTATAAAAAGGATCCATAGAGTTGTTTGTCTTAGAATAAATCAAAGCAAAGGTCGCTCCAACTCCAATTAACAAAATTCCAATCCATGTGAATAAAAGGGACAATTGAATGACTCCCAGTAGGGCAAATAGAGCTGAAATAGCAATAAACGGAAGAACTATAGCATACAGTCGGCCGTACCAATCAAAAGCCTTATTGAAGGTAAAACTTCCATCCTGATAGACCAAACGCTTCACAACAAAACCACCCAAAATGATAGAAAAAAGGAAGAGAGCTGCTGCTATCAGGGAAACAAAGAAGACTTTGAAATTAAGAGACGGAACAACATCATACAAACTAAAACTGTAAACCCTAAACATATTGATGATACTGTAAACGTTGGAATTTGCGACAATAGCAAAAAAGAACACTGTCAAACCTAGCGATAGATAGCCATTCACCTTACTGCTCTCAACTTCAGATGTCGGCGATTTCCAAGCTGAAACAAGCCAAGTCCAGAAACCTTTCATTGTTTTAGAAAACTCGCTAGGCTGAGGAGGTTGCTGACTGTAATAAGCCTGCGGTCCTTGTTGAGGTACTTGTGAATTGAACTGTCCTTGCTGTGGGTTGTTCTGATAAGCTTGCGGACCAGAAGACTGAGGCTGTCCAGCAAAGGGACTCGCTTGTTGAAATCCTTGTCGCTGATATGGTTGTCCCTGATTAGCAAATTGATTTGGAGTTGCTTGTTGCTGAGGAACTTCTTGATATTGTTGAGAAGCCTGCTGAGCAAAAGACTGTTGGAAGTTTTGTGGCTGTTCAAAGCTTGATGAAGCTGGGCTAGCGTCACTAGGCGCTTGCTCCGCACTAACCTGTTCAGCCTCAACAAATTCTCCAGCTGCCAATGCTTGGGCAATTTCTTCCTCTGTAGCCGAGCGTCCATTAACGGCCTCAAAATATTCAAGCCAATCTTGTTTTGACATAAAATATCTCCTATCTATAAATTATTATACTACTATAGTATACAAAAAAAGGGCCGGAAATTCAATCTATTCCAGCATTTGCTCTTCTTAATCGCTTCTCATATCGTCAATTTAGCAGGGAAAGCCTCCACTCCTCCTTCGACATTGATTACTTGGTAACCCTTGGCTTCCAAAAATTCGCAGGCACGCGCTGAACGTCCTCCTTTTTGACAGATGATATGGTAGGGGATTTGTTTATCTAATTTTCCATAATTTTCAGGCAGGGTGCTGAGAGGCAGATTCTGAGCCCCGGAGATATGTCCAGCAGTAAATTCATCCACCTCGCGAACGTCAATCAACTGCAATTCTTCTGCCTGCAATTTGTCATATAAATCTTTCGCGCTAATTTTTGGCATTCTTTTTCTCCTATTCATTCATAATCACGATTTTTCCAAAACCTGCCGTCCCTTCGATAAATGCATGAGCTTTGGGCACTTGCTCTAGGGAAAAGACACGCCTTGGTGTAAGATTGACCTGATAGCGGTCAATATAGTCAAATAATTCATCCATCAAGTCTTGGCTCACATGAGCTGAGTGAAAACTTGTCAGAAAACTGTTATTTTTAATTTCCTCAATCGGGTTGAAATCGTCCAGTTCCCACTGACCTCCCAAGAGTCCGGTCACACAGATAATACCACCCTCTTCGATATGGTCAAAAGAATCCTTGACAGTTGCCGGACCAACCAACTCAAGGATTTTGTCAAACTTATCCTCTTTTTCCAGTCGGCCATCCTGGTCTATAATGATATCGTCATAGGCTTGGTGCTTGAGTAGAAACTGTTTGGAACCGCTATTGACTGATCCGACGATATGTGTGCCTGGAAACTGTGCCTTGACCAGACGAGCAAAGGCCAAACCGACACCGCTAGTGGCAGCCTGAACCAAAATCTTGTCATTATGCTTAATGCGTAGATTTTTCATAGAGCCTAGGGCAGTATAATAGGTCTCTGGCACTGCAGCCAGCTCTGTCCAGGTCAGGTTGGTCTCGACTGTATAAATTTGGTCGTTCGGCAAGAGGACATACTCAGCATAAGAACCGACAAAAGCTCGCCCCATTTTACCCATAATGGAAACCACTTTCTGGCCGACCTCTAAGTCTGCTCGAGTCGTCTCGGCAACTTGGGCAACACACTCAATGCCTAAAATCCGAGGGAAGGTGACACTAGGCGATAAACCCTCACGAGTAAAAATCTCCGAGCGGTTAATCCCAAACCCTCTGACCTTGACCAAGGTCCAGCCTTCTTGAAGTTCTGGAATCGGTCTTTCTTCCAGCAGAAGCTTTTCTGCCCCCCCCGCTTCGTAAATGACTATAGCCTTCATCGTTTCCATAGAATCACCTCGCTTTCTACAAAGTTTAGCATTCTAAACTTAGACTTTTCAAAAAGACAGTTAGATACTTCTGAAAATCAAACTGAACTTTGACAAAATCATTGGCTGACTGTTTGAGAATCTCCTGAGGGGAACCAAGTTGCTAGCTACGTCATTCATCCAAGATTAAGATAGGGGTACAGACCCTAGCAAACGAGTGATAACAATCTGCTAGGTTTAATCACTTGAAAGAGAAGCTGGATAGCACTACTCTATCACAGCAAAACGGTTAGTTAAAGCTCAAGAACTTGGTAAGAGTAGCCTAAATCCTCCAAAAATTCAAACAAATCTGTTGTAGAAATAAAGATGGTCTTTTCATTGGTATTGGGATGGAAAGTCATGATTTCTTTTGATACGATGTACTTATCAAAATACACTAGAATGTCTTTTTCTTGATTATTTAACAACCCAAAAGGTGAAACCGTTCCTGCTGATAAGTTCATTTTCTCAGCCAAGGAGTCCAATGAGGCCATGCGAATCCGATCGGCTCCCACTTGAACTTTAAAGTCATCCATATCCAATCGTTTCTTGTCATCCATAATCAGCAAATAATACTGAGTTTTCTTCCTGTTGGTCAAAAACATGGACTTAGTCCGGACTCCTTCCATGCCTTCAATATAGCTATCTGCTTGCTCTGTCGTAAATGCAGGTGGGTGCTCTACCACATCAAAGGTGATCCCCAACTCTTGCAACTTATTAGCCACTTGTTGATAAGCATCCATAGTTTTTCTCCTTTATTGATGAATAATCTTTTGTACCAACGCTTGCAAGTCTGGCACAACCTGCTCTGCAAACCAAGGGTTTTTAGCCATCCAGATTTGGTTGCGGGGCGATGGGTGTACTAAAGGGAAAAAGTCAGGCAGGTAGTCTTGATAATGCTGAACTGTCTCGGTCAGCTTGATATTTCCTTTTTGATGCAGATAGTATTTCTGTGCATACTGACCAATCAAAATGGTCAGCTCAATATCTGGCAAAAGCTCTAAAATAGGCTGATGCCATTTGTCCGCAAAGTCCTTACGAGGTGGTAAATCTCCAGACTTCCCATGTCCCGGAAAATAAAAATCCATGGGCAAAACTGCAAAGTAGCCAGAATTATAAAACATCTCTTCATCAACACCCAGCCATTCTCTCAACCGGTCACCACTCTTATCTTTCCAGTAAAGCCCTGCCTCTTGAGTTTTCAGCCCCGGCGCCTGACCAACAATGTTAATTCGAGCATTCTTTGGTGCCGCAAAAAGCGGCTTGATCCCTTGCTCCGTAAATTCTTTATTTTCTGGGTCGGCCATGATGGCCTTAGTAATATCTTCTAAAGTATGCATAGCAACTCCTTGCAAAGAAACTCATTTGGCAAGACCAAACGAGTTCTTCTTTTTTATTTGATTAATTCGTAGATAGCTTCCGCGTAAATGGCCGCAGCACGGAAAAGGTCTTCTACATCTGTAAATTCATTGGCTTGGTGCATAGTGTTGACATAGTCTGGGAACATAGCCCCAAAAGCCACACCGCGCTTCAAAAGACGGCCAAAAGTTCCACCACCAATGACTTGCTCGTGTCCTTTGAGACCTGTTTGTTTTTCGTAAACACTCAAAAGAGTTGCTACTAATTCATCATCTGCTGGGACATAGTGCGGAGTGTGTCCATGCTCAGATAGGCTTACTGACACAACACCCGCAACTTTTTCAAGACCGGCCTGAATCGTTTTCGGATCAGTACCTTGCGGGTAACGGATGTTCAGAGCAATGGTATTGTCAGCCTTGGCGCTGTCAAAATGGAAGACACCAGCATTCATGCTGAGAGCACCCATTTTAGCATCTGTATAAGCAATTCCTAACTTCTCACCTGCAAAGTCCTCGTGCAGAACTTGAGCTGCAACTTCCAGATAAGCTTTGGCGTCGCCTGCAAAGTCAAATTGGTTGAGGAAGAGAGCTAAATAGGTTGCTCCGTTGATACCGTCCTCTGGTGTAGAACCATGAGCTGACTTCCCAATAACTGTCACTTCAAGAGCGTCGCCATTTGCTTTCAGACTAGCTGAAACCTTGTGGGCAGCAGCAAAGTCTTGTAATTTGGCATCCAATTCTGCTGCATCAACTGCTGCTGTAAAAATAGCTGTCGCTGATTCAGGCACCATATTCTCACGAAGTCCTCCAGTGAAGTTCTTGAGTTTAAAGCTGCCATCATTACTGTTACCAAAGTGGAGGTATTCTGTGATATTTCCTTTTTCACCGTTAATGATTGGAAATTCTGCATCTGGCGAGAAACCAAAGTCTGGCTCAGGCAAACCAACATGCTTGAAATAATAATCCATGTCTTGCCAACCGGATTCCTCGTCTGTCCCCACCACAAAGCGAACGCGCTTAGATACTGGCAATCCCAAGTCTTTGATGATTTTCAAACCATAGTAACAAGCCATAGTTGGCCCTTTATCATCGGATGAACCTCTCGCATAAAGCTTGCCATCAATAATTTCAGGCTTGTAAGGATCTGTATTCCAGCCACTTCCGGCAGGGACTACATCCATGTGGGCAAAAATCCCAAGTTCTTCCGTACCCTCACCAAAAGTAAAGTGACCAGCATAATTGTCCACATTCTTCGTTTCATAACCATCGCGTTCAGCAATTTCTAAAAACTTATGCAGAGCTTGAACAGGTCCAGGTCCAAAAGGATGCTCCTTGTCTGCCTTGGAATCGTCCCGCTCTGAGTTGATTTCCAAAAGACTGAACAGGTCAGCTAAGAGAGCTTCTCTGCGTTTTTCAACTTCCGCTTTAAAATCAATTGTCATTATTTCACCCCAATTTCCAATTCGATTTAAATCATTTAAACTATGAATTAAATCGTAAACATAACTATATCAACGTTTCTCGATGATTTCATCAACTGGCAAACGATAACTTGGTTCTAGTTTTTCATCAGTATAACCAACCGTAATCAAGAGTTCCGGACGAAAACGCTCATCAATTTCCAAAACCTCATTAACCTTAGATTTGTCGAAACCTAAGATGATGTTAGAACCGATACCTTGGTCAGTCAGAGCCAAAACAAGATTCATGGCCACCAGACCAGCATTGAGAGATAAATAATCGCTCTTTTGCTGCTCACTATAGCGAGCAAACTCAGCAGGCAGATTCTGCATGTAGAATTGGAGCTGTTCGTCAGAGAAATTCTTAACTCCAGCCACACGCGCAATCTTACGAGCCCGCTTGGTCAAATCTGTATCCGTAAAGAGGGCAATGGTCACTGGTGCTTCCTTAATCTGGTCCACATTTCCACCGAAAGCTGTCTCAGTTAGAGCCTGATTACGCTCCCGTACTACTACAAACTTCCACGGCTGACTATTGTGAGCACTGGGTGCCAAAGTTGCAATTTCAATGGCTGTGCGAACATCCTTTGGATCCACAGGTTTGTCATTAAAATGCTTGGTCGCATGACGCTTTTTATTGAGTTCTAGAAATTTCATAAGTCGCATCCTTTTCTAAATATACTAGCTTCATTTTATCATATTTTGTAAGAGTTTGCAGTTTTTTTCCTTTCATAAATTTCACTAAATCATTATTAGAAATGCTTAAATTATGCCTATTTTTATTTATAATTGAGTATAAACAATATTTTATTTAAAAATTTTTTGATTCAATCTTATCTTTTAAGTCACTTAAATTTCCATCTATTTTACATTTTGCTACAAAAAAAGCAGGTGGTTCTTACCTGCTTTGTTAATATTATTGTCCAGATTTAAGCTGACCAAGAGCTTTATAAGCCCCTTCAATAGCCTTCTTCATAGCATCACGTCCTGTTTTCAATTGCTGAGCAAATAGAGCACGATTTTGTTCTGGAATTTCTGTATCATCTGAACCAGCACTTGAGAGCGTTTCATTAAAAGTTTCTCTTGAAGTTTCCATAGATTGAATAGCTGGTTCTACTTGTTGATTGTATGCTTCTTTCCCAGCCTCAGGTACTTTGTTCCCAATTTCATCAATGTACTTTTTATAATTATCAATCAACTTACTAAAGAGAGCTTTCATGTCACCAATTGTTTTAGCATTGTCGATTTCTTCATCTGTCAAAAGAACAATTTCTGGGATTTCTACATCTGAACTAGCTGTTTTTGATGAAGTTTCAGAGCTACTTGATTTACTCTTTGAAGTAGATGTTTTTTCTACAGAACTTGAAGCTTTTTCAGAAGAATCTGATGTTGTTTTTCCAGAACATGCTGCTAAAGTTATAACCGATAAAAGCGCTACACTAGCTGTAATAATTTTTCTCATTACTGTCTCCTATTAATAAAGAATAGACATATTATAATACAAAATTATTTTATTGTCAAACATTATAGGCATTGTAATAGTCCATCCATTTCTGTTAATTTTTTCCTAATTATTAAAGAAATCCTGCATACACAGTCCTCATATGAGATTTGTCTATTCTAAATCCACCTGTGGCTCTGCTACTTCTGACAAGGATGTTTTCTGCTGGTCTACTGGATTCAACTTCTCCCGCACTGCTTCTGCCACTGCTCGTGGTACGCCGACTTCGACGATTTGGTCAACACTGGCTTCTCTAATCTTGGTTAGAGATTTGAAGTGTTTCATAAGATTTTGCTTGCGTTTTGGTCCCAAGCCTTCAATGCCATCTAGTTGTGATGAGAAAGAATTCTTAGACCGGAGCTGGCGGTGGAAGGTAATAGCAAAGCGGTGGACCTCATCTTGGATACGCTGGAGTAGGAAAAATTCCTGCGAATTACGGGATAATTCTACAACCTGCAGAGGGTCACCAAAGAGCAATTCATGAGTCTGGTGCTTGTCATTTTTTTGCAGTCCAGCGATGGGAATATCTAATCCCAACTGATTTTGGATAACTTCTTTAGCAATATTGACCTGGCCCTGTCCACCGTCAATGACAATCAGATCAGGCGGAGTCAGTCCATCCCGAATCACCCGACTATAGCGACGTTTGATGACCTCTCGCATACTGGCATAGTCATCTGGTCCAACCACTGTTTTGATCTTATACTTGCGATAGTCTTTCTTGCTGGGCTTGCCATTGACAAAGACCACCATAGCTGATACTGGACTGGTCCCCATGATGTTGGAGTTATCAAAAGACTCAATGCGAACTGGCGTTGGAATGTTAAGAAGCTGCCCTAGATTCTCAATAGCACCTTGGGTCTTTTCAATAGATTTCTCCAAAAGGTCAAATTTCTGCTGGAGACTGACTCGGGCATTTTTGATAGCCAGATTGACCAACTGCTTCTTCTCGCCTCGCTGGGGCTTAAGCACCTTGGTATCCACCATGGCTCGGACAGCTTCTTCGTCAATATCTGCCGGAATCAAAATTTCATTGGGCTTGAGGTGGGATTTTTCCTGATAGAACTGGCCGATATAGGTCAAAAAATCCTCATCAGGATCATTGTAATAAGGAAAAAGATTGACATCACGCTCAATTAGCTTGCCCTGGCGGACAAAGAAAACCTGTACGCACATCCAGCCCTTATCTACATAGTAACCAAAGACATCCCGATTCTGTAAATCCTTAGCCATAACCCGCTGCTTGGTTCGCAGCGTGCCAATGGACTGAATCAAGTCGCGGTACTCAGCTGCTTTTTCAAACTCCATAGCTTGCGCAGCGCCAGCCATTTTCCCCCGTAAATCCTCAATAATCTGGTCATCTTGTCCTTTGAGAAAAGCCGCGACCTCCTGAGCCAGCTCTTTGAAATACTGGCTGTCTACCTGACAAATAGTGTGGGCCTTGCACTGTCCCAGATGGTAGTAAAAGCAGACCTTTTCAGGCGGATTGGTACACTTACGAAAAGGAAAGAGCCGATCTAAGAGACGCTTGATTTCATTGGCCGCACCAACATCGGGGTAAGGACCAAAATAAAGTCCGCCGTCCTTTTTGACTTGGCGCGTGATAATCAGGCGCGGATAGGTCTCATTGGTAATCTTAATAAAAGGATAGGACTTATCGTCCTTGAGCATGATATTGTACTTGGGCTGGTTTTCCTTGATTAGATTGATTTCCAGAAGCAAAGCCTCAATATTGGACTCGGTGACAATAAACTCAAAATCCTCAATCTCAGAAACCAGAGCCTCCGTCTTGGTATCATGACTGCCACGGAAATAAGAACGGACCCGATTGCGAAGATTCTTAGCTTTGCCGACATAGATAATGGTACCATTTTTGTCTTTGTGAATGTAACAGCCGGGACTGGTCGGCAGCAGTTCCAGCTTTGATTGGATTAGCTTGTTCATAGGTCTATTATAGCAGAAAAGGGAAGCATTCAACAGGTAGACACTAGATTATTAGAAAATCATAAGTTTGATTCCTTCCATAGGTAATGATGATCTATAACCTGTTTTTAAATCTTCTTTCAAGTACCAAAAATCTATTTCAAAAGAAACATGATTCTCTTCATAATAAAGCGTTTTCTAAGTAAAAATCAAGCAAGCGATTGCACAGCCATTTTAATAGGCTTTGATTAAATAAACAGAAATAAAATAGAAAAATTTTAGAAAAATTAATATATTTTTAAAAAATTTTTCAAAAAAGACTTGACAAAAATTGCAAACGGTTGCATAATAGAATTGTAAATAAAAATTCCGGGAGGAAATAGGAATGAAAACATGGAAAAAAGTAGTATTGGGCAGTGTCAGCTTGCTGGCTGCAGGAACGCTGTTAGCAGCTTGTAGCTCGAATAGCAGCAAGGAGAGCTCTTCTTCTAAAGCCGATAGCAAGACCTTGAAACTTTGGGTACCAACTGGTTCTAAAGATTCTTACTCTGATACAGTTAGCAAGTTCGAGAAAGAATCAGGCTACAAGGTTGATGTAGTCGAAATGGAAGATCCAAACGCTCAGGAAAATCTGACAAAAGATGCTAGTACTGCTGCTGATGTTTTCTCTCTGCCACACGACCAACTTGGTAAATTAGTTGAAGCTGGAGCTATTCAAGAAGTTCCTTCTAAAATGGCAGAAGAAGTCAAGAAAAACGATACTGAACAAGCAGCAATTGGTGCTCAATACAAAGGCAAAACTTATGCTTTCCCATACGGTATCGAATCACAAGTAACCTACTATAACAAATCAAAGCTTTCCGCTGATGATGTTAAGTCTTATGAAACCATCACTTCTAAAGCTAAATTTGGTGGAAACTTGAAAGAGGCTAATGGATACATCACTGCTCCACTCTTCCTTTCTGTTGGCGACACTCTCTTTGGTAAAGATGGTGAGCAAGTAGACGGAACAAACTGGGGTAACGAAGCCGGTGTGAACGTTCTGAAGTTCATCGCAGCTCAAAAGAATAACAGCGGTTTTGTAAACGTAGATGCTTCTAACCTTCTTGCTAAATTTGAAGATGGTTCAGTTGACGCTTTCCAATCAGGTCCATGGGACTACGCAGCTGCTGAAAAAGCTGTCGGTAAAGACAACCTTGGTATCTCTGTTTACCCAACTGTTAACATCGGTGGACAAGACGTTCAACAAAAAGCCTTCCTTGGTGTAAAACTTTACGCAGTTAACCAAACACCTTCAAACGGTGACGGAGAACGTATCGCAGCAAGCTACAAACTGGCTCAAGCACTTACTAGCAAAGAAAGCCAAGAAAACCAATTCAAGTTTGAAGGACGTCACATCATCCCTGCTAACAAAGAAGTACAAGAGTCTGAAGATGTGAAGAAAGATGCCTTGGCACAAGCTGTTATTACAATGGGTTCTTCTGATACCTACACAACAGTTATGCCTAAACTTAGCCAAATGTCTGTCTTCTGGACTGAAAGTGCTGCAATCCTCAGCGATGCTTACAACGGTAAATTTGGTGAAGATCAATACCTCGCAAAATTACAACAGTTTGATAAAGATTTAGCAGCAGCTAAATAATACTCAAACGAATAAAAATAAGCATTGAAGTGAGGAGGGCAGCCTCCTCACTTCTTTCTTTGTAAATATAAGGAGAATACTATGACTCAGTCATCCTATGACAATGCATCCATGGTTCAGATCTTTAAAGAGGGAACATGGGATGTCAAACTCTCTTTTCTGGTAATGGGACTGAGCAACCTTGTAAACAAACAATTTATCAAGGGGCTGCTCTTCCTCTTCTCAGAAATTGCTTTCCTGATTGCTTTTGCAGTCCAAATCATACCAGCTATTGGCGGCATGATTACATTGGGGACTCAAGAGCAGGGAGAGGCTATCAAAAAAGTTAACGGCTTGGAAATCACAGTTCAAGTAGCCGGTGACAACTCTATGCTGATGCTGATTTTTGGACTTGCTTCTCTCATCTTCTGTGCAGTCTTCGCCTACATCTACTGGTGTAATCTGAAAAGTGCTCGTCACTTGATGGCCCTCAAGCAGTCTGGTCAGAAGATTCCTAACTTCGTTGAGGACTTTAAGACGTTGGCTGACGGCCGCTTTCACATGGGCTTAATGAGCATTCCTCTTATCGGAGTACTGCTTTTTACCATCCTACCTCTGATCTACATGATCTGCTTGGCCTTTACTAACTTTGACCATAAGCATCCAGCTCCTAAGTCACTCTTTGACTGGGTTGGCTTCTCCAGCTTCGGTGATGTCTTCTCAGGTCGTATGGCTAGCACCTTCTTCCCACTTTTAGGCTGGACCTTGATTTGGGCGGTTGCTGCGACAGCTACTACTTTCTTCTTCGGAATCGTTTTAGCTCTCTTGCTCAATACAAAAGGCCTCAAGTACAAGAAAGTTTGGCGCACACTCTTCGTTATCACTATTGCTGTGCCACAATTCGTATCCCTGCTCTTGATGCGTAATTTCCTGAATGACAATGGACCTTTGAACGGATTATTGCAAAGCCTCCATCTCATTCAGCATCCAATTCCATTCTTGAGTGACCCTGTTTGGGCTAAGTTCTCAATCATCCTTGTCAATATGTGGATTGGTATTCCATTTACCATGCTGGTAGCGACTGGAATTATCATGAACCTCCCTAGCGAGCAAATCGAGGCTGCTGAGATTGATGGAGCTAGCAAGCTTCAAATCTTCAAGAGCATTACTTTCCCTCAAATTCTCTTGATTATGGCGCCATCACTCATCCAGCAGTTTATCGGAAACATCAACAACTTCAACGTTATCTACTTCCTGACAGGCGGTGGACCTACTAACTCTTCCTACTATCAGGCAGGCTCAACTGACCTCTTGGTTACCTGGCTCTATAAACTGACCGTTTCAGCCAAGGACTACAATCTGGCATCTGTTATCGGTATCCTGATCTTTGCAATCTCTGCAGCCTTCAGTCTCTTAGCCTATACTAGATCCGCATCATTCAAGGAAGGAACTGCTAAATAATGAAAAATAGAAAAAAACTCAGTTTATTAGGGATTTATGTCTTACTGGCTGTTCTAGCGTTTATCTGGCTAACGCCGATTATCTGGATTTTTCTGACCAGCTTCCGTGGTGAAGGCTCTAATGCAGTCCCTTACTTCTTCCCTAAGACTTATACTCTTGACAACTATATCAGACTGTTTAATAACAACACATATCCTTTTGTTCAGTGGTTTATGAATACCCTGATTGTTGCAACAGCGACCTGTATCCTGTCTACTTTGATTACTGTGGGTATGGCTTACTCACTCAGCCGTATCAAATTCAAGCATAAAAATCGTTTCCTCAAGCTGGCTCTGGTACTTAACATGTTCCCAGGCTTCATGTCTATGATTGCGGTTTACTACATCTTGAAAGCACTCAATTTGACACAAACCCTTACATCACTGATTCTGGTTTATTCAGCTGGAGCGGCTCTAGGCTTCTATATTGCTAAAGGTTTCTTTGATACAATCCCATATTCCTTGGACGAATCCGCTATGATTGACGGAGCAACTCGCTTCCAAATCTTCCGGACTATTACATTACCGCTGTCAAAACCGATTATCGTTTATACAGCGCTTATGGCTTTCATGGGACCTTGGGTTGACTTCATCTTTGCCTCTGTGATTCTAGGCGATGTCAAGGAAAAATATACAGTGGCTTTGGGACTTTTCCAAATGCTTAATAAGGACGCCATCAATAAATGGTTCTTGCCTTTCACATCTGGAGCAATTATCATCGCTATCCCAATCACTCTTCTCTTCATCTTCATGCAGAAATACTACGTAGAAGGTGTAACAGGCGGAGCGGTCAAATAGAATCTAATATGTATATCAAAAACTTCCGACAATTTAAATCGGAAGTTTTTATCTTAGAAAATTCAGAACTTAGCTTCTCTGTCCATTTTATATGAGATTACTCATTAGCTTGGATAAAAAAAGGCTCTATAATTTCTGTAGTGGGTAAATCCACTGCAGGGATTATAGAGCTTTTTGATTGTATACAAAAAGTCCCATATGACTTATAATGAAAAGCGACCAAACCATCATTAGAAAGGTTCATATGGAACAACTTCATTTTATCACAAACTTGCTCAATCTTAAAGACCTTAACATCACTTTGATTGATTGTCTGGACCAAGGAACTCACAAAGAACTGCTGGCCAAATTGGATTACCAGCCTCCTCAATGTCCCGCTTGTGCTGGCAAAATGGCTAAATACGACTTCCAAAAAGCCTCAGGGTTGCTGAGACAGACCTGGTCAAGAAAAATCATCAGATTCCGGTCATTCTCAATCAAAAAATCGCTCAGAAACTGATTGAGAAACTGTCCATGACAGCTATTGCAGAGCAGCTCTCTGTCTCCACTTCTACCGTTATCCGAAAACTCAAAGAGTTTCAGTTCAAGACCGATTTAAACTTCCTGCCTGCCCTTATGAGCTGGGATGAATTCAGCTTTAAGAAAGGAAAAATGAGCTTTGTCGCTCAGGATTTTGAGTCTGGCAATCTCCTGGCTATCTTGGACGGCCGATCTCAGGCCACTATCCGAAATCACTTTCTTCGCTATCACAGAAAGATCAGGGAAAGAGTTCAAATCATCACTATGGACATGTTCAGCCCTTATTACGACATTGCCAAGAAACTCTTTCCTAATGCCCGAATCGTCCTGGACCGTTTCCATATTGTGCAGCACCTCAGCCGGGCTATGAACCGGCTGCGCATTCAAATCATGAATCAATTCGAGCGGAAATCTCTTGA
This sequence comes from Streptococcus sanguinis, assembly GCF_020729725.1. Classification (GTDB taxonomy): domain Bacteria; phylum Bacillota; class Bacilli; order Lactobacillales; family Streptococcaceae; genus Streptococcus; species Streptococcus sanguinis_V. The sequence goes on from NZ_JAJEPA010000005.1 coordinate 399,030, forward strand.
ATATCGGACTGTTAAGCGCTATTGGCAGCTCATTCTGCAGGACAGCCGCAAACTCAGTGACAAACGCTTTTATCGGCCAACTTTTCGCATGCATCTGACCAATCGGGAAATTGTCCAAAAGCTGCTCAGCTACTCGGAAGAACTCAAGCACCACTATGAGCTCTATCAGCTCCTGCTTTTTCACTTCCAGGAGAAACAGCCCGATGAATTCTTTGGCTTGATACAAGAGGCGCTCCCTTCTGCTCTTCCTCTTTTTCAGACGGTCTTTCGGACCTTTATCAAGGACAGGGATAAGATTGTCAACGCCCTAGAGCTGCCTTACTCCAACGCCAAACTCGAAGCCACCAACAACCTCATCAAAGTCATCAAGCGCAATGCTTTTGGCTTTCGAAACTTTGACAACTTCAGAACCCGCATTTTCATTGCCCTCAACATCAAAAAAGAGAAGACAAATCTTGTCCTCTCTCGATGTTAGATTTAGTCAACCCACTACAGTTGACAAAGAGCCCTGCACCAAGTGCCATACCAAAAATTGCAAGGCGTTCTGCTTCTGAACCAGTATTTGGCAGAATAGCAGGTACCGTTGGAGCTTTATCAGCAGTCGTAGCCACGCTAGCAAGCTGAGCAGCAGGATTTACAACAAAATCAGCAATTAATCCTTCACCTGCCGCTTGAACAGCACCTGTAGTTGCTCCTTTGACTTCACGAGTGTTCGCATGAACTTCTGCAGTCTTAGCATCTGAATCTTTCTTAGATTCATCCTCTGCACCTGGACCAGCAGCTCCGGCTTTTACAGCAGTTAGAGGCTGTTTATCTTCACCTGAGCGATAGTTACTATTCAGAGCATTTCCATACAGGATAGCTGCTTGATTCAAGATATTCAAGAGGGTTTCATAATTCGCTTGAAGACTGTTGTAGGATTCCTCAAGGACAGCTAAAGTTGCAGTCTCTTGATTTAAGATTGCTTGTTTAGCTTCATAATCAAGCTGCGCTTCTGCCAACTCTCGCTCTGCTTCTGCAAGTAACTGAGGAGCATTTTGAAGGTCAATAACTTTCTTTTTAGCTGCTGCTAATGTTTTTTGAGCAGACAGCAAGTCCTCTTGAGCAGTTGTCAAATTAGCTTTCGCAGCTTCTTGAGCTGACTGAAGTTCTGCCAACTTATCCTTAGCTGCCACTAAAACTGCCTGAGCATTGCTCAAGTTAGTTTGGTAAGGAGCCAAGCTTGCTGCAATCTTAGCTGTTGCTCTGTTAAGAGCTTCTTGCTTGAGAGCAACATTCTGCTTGGTTAAAGCTAAATTATTTTCAGCAGTCGCTACCTTCTGACGAGCTGCTTCAACTGCTGCAATCTGAGCTGCCGCTGCCTTTTGAGTATCAGCTAATTGAGCATTGAGGATATTGATAGCTGATTCCTGACCAACTTTTTGAGCCTTGAGTTCAGCTAATTGATTCTTAAGTGCTGTAACATTTGCGTTAGAACCTACAGAACGACCGCCACCAGCACGCAACAACTGCTCCATAGCAGCAACAGTCAATAGAGTGCCGTTATTAACACGTTGGTCAAAGTTGCTAATGTGATGGAAACCAACCTCGGATGTACCATGAGGTGTGCCCCATTGGTTTGGATGCTTATCATAAGCAGCCGAGATAGCATTCGCTTTATTGTCCATCATCTGAACATAGTGGCCAATCTGAGCAAAAACATTTGCTCCAACTCTCATGTAGATAGCATTAGCATCAATCTGAGTTTCATCAGTAGGCAGTCCATACTGCGCTGCAATCCGTTGATAGAGTTCTTTTTCACTGTGCCAGAAATTGACAGCTCCTTGTGGGTCAAAACTAATCGCTACATTTTCGTTACCAATAAGCTTGCCCATATGCCAGTTATTGCGCTCAAAGTAGATAGTCTGAATCTGGCTAGCCACATTCGCATACGGATCAACCAACAACTCTTGTAAGCCGGCATTACGACGGTAAGCATTAATCGCCTTCACCAACTCTAAAGCTTGCAGGTTATTTTCTAGACTAGCTGGACTGGTTGGATCAGAATTAACTGAGATACCAAATTCATTCTGTCCACGTTGGTAAACAGCAAGTGCATTGTTAGCAGCATCACGAATTTCTTGATTGGCCGCATTGTTACGAACATTTTCTAAAAATTGAGAATAAGTCGTATTGCGAAGGTCAACAGGAGCTGTTGCTACTGCTTTCTCAGCAGCAGGAATTTGTCCTTCAAGAGAGCTGATAGCTTGATTAGTTTGGCTTAAAGATGCCTTTGCCTGATTGATTTTATTCTGGATTTCAGCCTGCACTTGTGGAGCAGAAGACGCTGCTTGCTCTGCCTTTGTCAACTCAGTCTTTGCATTGTCTAAAGCGGTCTGTGCTTGACTTTGCTGGCTCTTAGCAGTTGCTACTGCTTGCTCCTCTGAGTTAAGTGGTGTTTTAGCTTGTTTCAATTCAGTCTCGGCAACGTCTACCAGAGATTGGCTTGCCTTAATAGTATTTGCTTGATCTTTAACAGCTTGGTCTGCCTTGGCAGCTTTAGCCGCTGCTTCTCGAACAGCAGTGTCTTTTGCGCCAACCTCTTGCTCTGCTGTTTTTGCTTCCGCTTCTGCTTTGGCAATATTTTCTTCTGTTGCTGCTGCTTGGTTTTCCTTAGCAGCTTCGACAGCAGCTTCCGCTTCTTTTACATTAGTTTCTGCATCTTCAGCTTCTGTTTTAGCAGTATCTACTGTTGATCTTTGTTCATCAAGTTTAGCTTTAGCAGCTTCAGCATTTTCTTGCGCTACAGCCACATCTGCTGCAGTCACCGGTTTTTCAGTTACTTCAGTCGCTTTTGGAGCTGTTACAGCTGATTCAACCAACTCATCCGCGTGCACTTGATGGGTCAGTCCACCAGAAATAATAGTTGTAGCTGCAATACCAGTTGCTACAACAGACTTACTAATTTTCTTTTCCATAATCTCTTTCTCCTTTTATAATCTCACATGCTATAATTAACCTGGGTATAGCAGCCCGCATAGTAATATACTATCACAAAACGCTAGTATTAACTAGTAGCAAACGTATCCTTTTAATAGTTTTTTTATTACATTTTAGTTACAAAAATGTTTTATTAGAAAAACAAGCTGGTTTTTCCAACAAAAATGAGCATTTCTGTATAAAATAAAGCAAAAACTCCTAGATTCTTTCTAAGAGTTAATTTTGCTTGTCAGTTCGATTGAGCTTGTCGAATTTCTTCTAACATTGCTTCTTCTTCGGCCGTCATTTCATAGTGTTCCAGCAAGTCAGGACGTCTTAGGTAGGTCTTTTTCAGACTTTCATAGAGACGCCACTTACGGATATTTTCATGATGGCCACTCATGAGGACTTCAGGAACGACCATGCCGCGATAATCATAGGGGCGAGTGTACTGAGGATATTCCAAGAGTCCAGATGAAAAACTATCATCAGTATGACTGGCTTCCTTGCCAATAACCTCTGGAATCAGGCGAACGGTAGCATCAATCATGGTCATAGCCGCCAATTCTCCTCCAGTAAGGACATAGTCCCCAAGCGAGATCTCATCTGTCACTAAAGTCTTAATCCGCTCATCATAGCCTTCGTAATGGCCACAAATGAAAATGAGTTCCTCTTCCTTAGACAGTTCCTCAGCATAGGCTTGGTCAAAAGTCCGACCAGCAGGATCCAGCAAAATCACGCGCGGCTGCTGCTTTTCAATGGCATCATAGGCATCAAAAATAGGTTGAGCCCGTAGCAGCATACCCTGACCTCCGCCGTATGGCTCGTCGTCTACATGCCGAGATTTTTCAGCCTTTTCTCGGAAATTGTGGTAGTTAATTTCTAAGAGGCCTTTTTCCCGCGCTTTACCGACGATAGAGTGCTCCAAGGGTGCAAACATCTCCGGAAAGAGAGTCAAAATATCAATTTTCATCGTCCAGCCCTTCCGGTATCTCTACATCAACCCGACCTTGCTCAATGTCAATCCCCAGCACTACTGGCGGAATATAAGGCAGCAGCAAGTCGCGCTTGCCTTTACGTTTGACCACCCAGACATCATTAGCTCCTGGCTGCAGAATTTCCTTAATTGTACCAAGAAGAATGTCATTTTCATAGACTTCAAGTCCGATGATTTCATGGTAGTAAAATTCACCATCTTCCAAGTCCGTCAAATCTTCCTCTCGGACCTTCAGAGTAAAATCACGAAATTTCTCAATGTCATTGATGTGGTACATCCCCTTAAACTTGATAATATCAAAGTTCTTAACCTTGCGATGGCTGGCAATCTCCACATCCATGACAAACTGATCCTTCTTGTCAAACAGGGCAAGGGTATTACCTTTTTTAAAACGCTCTTCTGCAAAATCCGTCACTGACAAAACCCGCATCTCACCTTGCAAACCTTGCGTATTGACGATTTTTCCAACATTAAAATAATTCATCTCGACTCCAACATATTATACTCTGCCTAGTATTTTATCATGATATAGGGGAATGTACAAGGGAGATAAGGGGGAATTCTCTTGCCTATATTTATTTGATTAAAGTTACTGTTTAGCGTATAATTATACATATAGAGCCTCAACCCTATAGACACCTAGGTGTGTTTACACAAAACCAGAAAGAAGTTGGTGATACCTATGGGAAAAAAATTAAGCAAACTCCTTCTCTCTACTGCTATTCTAGCTACCACAGCCGCCAGTTTAACTGCTTTGACACAGGTCAAAAAAGGCCAAGCAATGGAAAATGAAACGAAAGAAACTAGAAATGTCTCAGCCCTTGACGAAAAAATTGCTCAAATTGATAACCCAACCATCAAGGCTTTCCTAGAATACTATGCTAGTCAGAACATGACCTCTGCATCGTCTCTTCCAATGATAGATGATTTGGAGTCCAATACACGCATCATCGTTATTGAGATAGACTATGCAGATACAAGCCAACCCCCTGCCATTGGAACATTAGTCGATGGATCCGAAGGTCCTGTCGGTGGAACTGTTGATGCTGATGGCAAATACATTGAGTTTGATACCAGTGACCATAGCAAATCCGCAACCGTTCAGGAAATTCGAGATGCTATTGCTGATATTCTAGGGTAGACTCTCATAAATACGTACTAAATAGCTGAGATTAAAATCTCAGCTATTTTGCATGTATATTTACTCCCGCTTTCGATATACTAATTAAAGTTTGCATACAACTTTTCATCACATTTCTAAAAGAAGCTCAGCTATCTTTTCTGACTCACTCCAATGTAAATAATGATGGCTTCCTCCTAAAATAATCTGAGTATTTTGTGACGCAAATTCGGAATCTTTATATTCTTGTTCTCGATAGGCCTGACTAAGGATAAAAATCGGGAATTGAAAAAAGATATCTAAGTTCTGAAAATCGCTTTCTGCGATACTGCAGTAATATTGAAATCCTTCTTGTACAGATTTTAATCTATCTAACCCCCTTTCTGCCTTCTCCCATAAGATTTTAAAATTAGCTGCTGAAAAACTCTCTTGTCCTATTTTTTTCAGATATTCATATCCTCCACCGAGCGTCTGAACTTTCTCCTGTAAGGATAAAAATTCGGGATAAGGATTCTGCGCTAATTCTCCGTATAGAACAGAATAAGTGGTCGGCTCAATCAAGATCAGTCCCTGACAAAGCGGCTCTGACTCAGCAATTTTAACAGCTATAAGGCCGCTAATACTGTGTGCGCAAATAGCATACTGAATGACTTTAAAATGCGATAAAACCTCTATAATAGATTGAACCAAATCATCCAAAACAAAATTTTCTTGATTTTCCAGTGGGCTTTGGCCAGCATTAGGGTAATCTATTGTTAAATAGCCCCAATTTTTAGGTAACTTCCGAATAACTGGCAAAAAATTTTCATAGGTCGGCAGACTCCCTGCACCGCTTAAAAATACAGCAATCTTTTCCGCAGGTTGATAGGATACAAATAGCTGTCCTACTTTCGTTTTGATTATTTTTTCTTTCATAATGTTTCCAATCAATTCTTAACAATATTATCTGGGCACACACTACTATCTGAGAGATAGCTATTTTACTAGTGGAATAAGGACACCCCAATACCAGAAATTTTTCATATTCAACCAAGGACCGTGTCACAAGAGGCAGTTGCTAGTATTGCCTTAGAAGGTGTTAGGCATTCTCTTCGAAAACCTGTTTAGCAAATTCCTCTACCAGAGCATTAAACTTGGCTGGTTGGCATAGATTCGACGGATCAAACGAATCAGCAATGACAACATTTTGAACATGACTAAGATGTTCCTTAGTTGTTTTCATCATTTGGACTAATTTTCCTGAAAAATCCCCCGCCAGCAAAAGTGTAGGAATCTTGCACTTATCCAAGGCAGCACGATAATCAATAGCTTCAATTGCCCTGCGCTGCAAAACAGACTCCTCAGGTCGCATCCGGTCGAATAAATCAACAAAATAGGAGCGAGCTAAAGGCCATCGTTTATAAATCGGCAAGGTTGATAGCTTCATAAACCATGAGTATTTCACTAAAGGAGCCGTAAGTTGAGCCAGAGAGTTCATCATTGGCGACAAATCCGGCGCACAAAAAGTATCGCACAAGAAAGCTCCCTTAAAGATTTGCGGATTTTGAGTCATGAGGTGCATGGTTAAGATACCGCCATAGGAAGTCCCTCCAATTATGACTTGGCCGACGCCTTCTTTTTCCAAAATCGCCAGCACATCTGCTGCCTGTATATTTAGAACCTGATCCGCCTGACAAGTCAGCTGGCTTGATTGCCCATTTCCTCGTAAATCAGGCGTAATAACCTGATAGCGATCCTTAAAAAAATCTATCTGAGGCTGAAACATGCCCGAGTCAGCACTCAAACCATGCAGGAGCACGAGCGTTTCTTTGTGACCTCGTCCGTCCATCCGATAAAATACCTTGCCATCAGTTCTTTCGATATAATCCATCCTATCGCCTCCACTCTAGATTTCATTTATACTTTTCTGCGATTCTTTGGCCAGTTCTATCTGTTGCTTTCTTTCCCTGACAACTGCTTGCATATCATCTGGACTCTGCAGATTTAGAACTTTGACAGCATAATCCGCCGAGACAATGGCATGACCTCGCATATGGGCTGTTGCAACCGCTTGGGCAAAGACACGAGCGGCATACTTGCTGACTGGTGATTTGGCTTGCTGAGATAGCTTCTGAGCCAAGAAACCAGCCTTCCTCAGCTCATAGGCAGAAACATTTCCCACAAGTCGCGCCTCAAACACTTCCTGAACTTGAGTCAAGATTTGCTGTTTTTTTAGATCGTCACCAATATCTATCAGAGCTATAAAGCGAGTGGCATGTTCCATTGCCCATTGGGCAAGTTGCTGCTGAGGAAGCTCTACCAAGATTTGCTCCAGTTTCAATCTTTTCTCAGAGTCATCCCAAATGGCAACTTTGTAAGTACTGGGTAGGTGATTCATTTTAGTCTTATAAGCAGTTCGTTCAAACTCATTCCATGCATAATCTTCTGGTTTCATTGCTTTCTCTTTCTCTATTACTAGCTAGCCTAAACTAGGTGAAAAACTCCTTTATTACTGAAAAGAGAATATTCCTAGTTTTCTTGGAGGTTTTTCAAAAATCCTTCCACATTTGACATAATTAGATAATTTTATCGAAACTACAAAATAGTATCATTGATATCTTCTAATATCTTAAAACTTAATGAGATCTTTTTATCACCTATGTTACACTGTATATTTCTATATTTTATTCTTTGCGTAATCAATTCTCTTTTATGATTTGATTGTAAAAGATTTAATAATTGTTCAACAGTTGCCTCACCAGAATATAATTGAGGAAATATATCTACAGAGTATATATTTCCTTTTTCACTAACATGAATCTGAGGTGTTCTCCTATTCATAAAATTAGAAAAATCAATCTCATCAATAATATATACTTCATCTTGTTTTGAATTATATTTTTTTCAATCTGAATCATCTCATAAAGTTGATTCAAGATTGAGACCTCATATAGAAATTTATTTACAATCTGTTCATTCAATATAAAAAATTTCTTCATTAAAATATATTTAGCTATAAGTTTAGTACCATCACTAGAATTTCCACTTGTAAAAACCCCAGATAATTTCAATAACTTGATGTAGTCATTGACATCATGAGCCTCATATAAATGTTTATAAAATTCAACAGTATTAATTTTGTTTTTATATTTATTAGTATTCCAATATTTCATAAATTTTTAAAACCATAAAATAGCAAGAAAATATCTTCCGCTCTTCACGAAAAAACGGGACACACCGGTCCCGTTCTTCTTACTTCTCATCAATAACGATGCGAACTTTTTTGTATTCAGTTGGGACAGAGTAAACAATCGTCCTTATAGCGGAGATAGTACGACCTTTACGACCGATTACACGTCCAACATCACTCTGATCAAGATCCAAGTGATATTCTAAAAATTCAGGTGTATCCTCAATCTTGATAGTTAAGGCATCTGGCTGTGAAATCAAAGGTTTCACTATCGCAATAATTAGATTTTCAATCGTGTCCATATGTCAACCTACGCTTCTATTATTTAGAGTATTTTGAATCGTGGAATTTCTTCAATACGCCTTCTTTTGAAAGGATGTTGCGTACAGTATCAGAAGGTTGTGCACCATTACCCAACCACTCAAGGATACGGTCTTCCTTCAAAGTCACTTGGTTTTCAGCTACAAGTGGGTTGTAAGTACCAACTGTTTCGATGAAACGACCGTCACGAGGTGAACGTGAGTCTGCAACATTGATACGGTAGAAAGGTTTTTTCTTAGAACCCATACGAGTCAAACGGATTTTTACTGCCATTATTAAGGTCTCTTTTCTTTATTTTTTTCTTTTGGTGAAATAGCAGAGCTATTAAGCACATGTTCTATTATAGCAGATTAAAAATAGCTGTCAAGTTTTTTTCTTGACAGAGTTAAAAAATTTTTTTAGATTAGTCTTTCTTGTTTAAAAGAACAATAGTTTTTCATTTACAATCTCCTTATGGAACCAAGAGTCTGATAATGTCGTCATAAGAATAGGCGGTATAGGTCGGTTGAAAAGGACTTTGATTTTCTAGCTGCTTGGGATTGTACCAGATAGAGTCCAATCCAGCATTATTAGCGCCAGCAATATCAGCTGTCAAAGAGTCTCCAATCATCAAAGTCTGAGACAGGTCAAAATCTGGTATTTGCTCTGCTATTTTTTCATAAAACAAAGCTTCGGGCTTCTGAGTCCCCATCTTTTCTGAGATGAAAATGTGATTAAAATAAGGAGAAATATCGGAATGGGCCATGCGGCCGGTCTGAATAGCCGTGATGCCATTGGTCGCTCCGTAAATCTCATAATCAGCTTCTGTCAGACTGTCCAAAAGCTCGCTAGCACCAGCATATGTTTGTCCTTGCTGAGCAATATACTGCTGATAGAGAAGGGCCAACTCGGCGCCATCCTTCTCAATGCCAAAATGGGCAAAAAGACGAGAAAAGCGAGTGTTGACAAGCTCCGGCTTGGTGATTTTCCCCCGCTCCAGATCCTGCCAAAGCCCCTTGTTCATGGGAATATAATAGTCTTTGTAGGCCTGAATCTCCGCTACGCCCTGCTCCTCCAAAAACTGAGTCAAAGCAATATCTTCTGCCGTATCAAAATCCAGCAACGTATGATCAAGGTCGAATAGTAGAAATTTGTATGACAAGGTATAAATCCTTTCTATAACTGTAGTAGCTTCATTATACCACAAGCTACAAAAATATCAGCCGCTCAAAAATAAACGGCTGATTTCTAATCTATTTCACCACAGGTATCCAGAGTTCCATTTGATAGTCTGCTATCCCTTCTTTCAATCCTGCTGCATTACCAAACAGCATCTTCGTTTTTCTCACTTCTTCTACTCTTCTTTATAGTGAATACACAAATCTCTAAACTTATTATCTAGCGCTGCAATATCATACAAGACTTCTGACAGTTTCTGATAATCCTCCTTGATACAAAATAGATGAGCTTGGCCGAACAACTTTGCTAAATTTTCTTTTAGTTCAGATCTGACCGTATCGTGGTCTTTTAAGAAGTTACTCATGTATAGATTTCTGATAGAAGCTAATTTGAAACTAAAGTATTGATGAAGATGTTTTTGTTCTTCATTCAAACCATTGTCCGCTACCGACTTAGCATATCTTGTTATCACATTCTCCTCGCCGTGCTCATATCGTTGCTTCATCAGCATAGATGTTTTCTGATAAATCTCTTTGGAAGTTGGAGATTTGATTTTTTTAAAGTTTCCCCACATGGAGAAAGAACCTCTTTTATAGTCGATATTTTTAGCTTCCCAGGCTTTCGAAAATTCTGAGAAAGTCATTCTCATACAAGCAAAACCTGCTGGATCATGGAAATAGATGAACTCATCATCTAGATCATAAACTGAAACAAAATGGTCCACCCCATACAAATGAATGTGATTGGGATTATAAGTGAGATAACCCATGTCCAAAGGGCCAAGAACAACTGGCCCGCTGAGCAAGAACTTACTGAAAATCTCTCTGATAGAGAGAAGATCCACCGCATTTGAATCCTTTATATAGTATTCATCATATGTAAAACCCAGAATGTTTAAAGAATGGCTGATAGAACTATCTGGCATCCCATTATCAAAGAAGACTAAGGGGTGTTTTTCATCTTCCTTTATAATACTAGAACCATTTCCCATCACCATAATGGCTTCCAAAAACTCAGGGCGAACATCATAACCATACGAATGCAACGCCATCGCAAGTGAATATGTATAACAAAGAGAAACGTCCCCAAAATATATCTGCATAGCATCATCCTCCTCTGTAATCGACACCTAAAAAATGACTTGCAATCACCATTTTATTTCACAACAGGAATCCAGAGTTCCATTTGATAGTCTGGCGAGGACATGTCACCCTCGGAGTAAACTTCAAAATCTGGTGCTCCTGAGTGGCGATAGCCAGTTTCTGGGAAAAAGACTTCCAAGACATATTTCCAAGCATGGTGGATGCTTGCTGGAATAGCGCCTTTGACTGGTACGATGGCATATTCTGCTTCTGAGATTTCTTTGATTGACAGACCTAGTTCTTCTGCTTTCGCTTTATTCTTCACATCATAGGTAGCCATATAGTTGATGATTTCGCCTTCTTTGACATCCGAGCAGACACCAAAGGATTGGCCACTGCCCAGACTTTCTAGGCTTTCAAAGCTGTGATTTGCATAGAGCTGCTCCCATGCAGACGGGCACTGGCTATTGTCAATAGCTTCCAATAGGACACCTGCCACGGTAAAAGCAGGTTTCTTTTGAATCTTGATATCCATGTTCTTTCCTCCTGTAATCTTTAAGGATAATTGAAGTCTAGGAAAGACCCTATAAGGTTTTCCATTTCGAACTTCTGAGGGGGTCGCACCATGGAATTTCTTGAAGGCTGCGCTGAAGGCATCCGAAGACTCATAGCCGTATTTCAGTGCTATATCAATGACTTTCTCAGAGCTTTCCCGCAAGTCCGTCACAGCTTCTGACAGCCTACGATTGCGCAAGTATTCTGCTAAAGTCATATCCGCCAGGATGGAAAAGAGCCTGCTAAAGAGAGCATATGAATAGCCTGACAGCTGCTGGAATTTCTGCAAATCCATTTCTTCGTCCAACTTACTTTCCAGATATTCCATGGTTCGATTGAATTGATGCATCATATTCTTTTTCACCTCACAAAAAATACTAAGGCCGTTAAAAGCAAAGTGGAAATAGGAAAATTGGCGGAGGGGCTCCTGCTCCGAGAAAATTTTATCTTTTTCACATAGCTTTAGGCCGTGTTCAATTCTAACTATAGTCTAACAGATATAAGAAACTCTGCCCTAGAATTTTTGTACAAGATTTAGAGGGGGATTCTACAACCTATCCCGCAGCTTCTCCACAAAAAGATAAGCCGCTGGGCAGGTCAGGGTATTTTTAATTGTCAGATGATTAATCTGATGAATCTTCTTGCGGTCTGTATGAGGGAACTCGCGGCAAGCCTTAGGACGGACATCGTAGATCGAGCAGAGATTATCTCCACCTAAAAAAGGACAAGGCATAGCCTTGAAGACCTTGTCGCCGTCTTCGTCCACCTGCAGAAATTCCTCTTCAAAAGCTGGCAGCTTCATCTTGAAATACTTGGCAATACGGACAATGTCAGCTTCCTTAAAGTCTGGCCCCAGAGTTTTACAGCAATTGGCGCAGGCTGTACAGTCAATCTCCTCAAAGACCTCATCATGGATCTGATGGGCAATCTTATCGAGGTTTTTTGGTGGCTTTTTCTTGAGACTGGCTAAAAATTTTCGATGCTCTTTCTGCTTCTGCAGGGCTAGCTGATGGTACTTTTCAAGGTCAATTTCTTGAGTCATATATTTTTCTTTCTGTATTCAAATTATTTTTATTATATCATAAAATGGGCGCTCTTAAATGTCATCAAAACTCCAAAATATGACATATTCCACCTCACAAAAAAATCTGAGAACGAGTCCCAGATTTGCTTTTTATAAACTTAGAGAGTTATCATCAAATGCTATCGCTAAATGCTTTTTCCACCGTCCTTGCTGACGCTCCAAGTTTCTTCGATATAGGGGATAAACTCATACAGAGTGTCTTCATCGCCTTCAAAGGACATCATATAGACCTTATCGCCTTGTTTGAAGACCCAAACCGTTAGGTTTTGAGTGGATTTTAAAACAACATTAATCTGAAAGGCTTCATTTCCAGCTACGGTACTCTTTGCTCCCCAAAAATCATCGACTTCCTTATTATCCTTCCAGTGGTAGGCAATCCGTTGGGCAATGGTTTCAGCGTTGAATTCTTCGCCTTCTCCGATATTGGCTTTTTCTTTTGTATAAGCGTTCATCGTGACAATGTTATAGCCACTTCCATCCGTATACTGGACGCTATCGCCACCATCTACATCTGTAAACTTAATCCAATTATCAGGAATACTAATATAGCCATAATCATCAGAGCCAACCCGCTGTGTACCAGTAGTCTTTGACGTTTTTTTGTCTCTACTGCTGCTAATGCTTGTATCACTGTCATCTCTCAGGGAAACCCGACTGGAAGAATCAGATGGTTTCCGACTGCTATAGCTCTTGACGAGGCTACAAGAGGACAGGGAGAGGCCGGCTAAGATTGTCAGAGAGAGCAGAAAGTACTTCTTTTTCATGGTCATTCCTTCCTAAATCTAATAAATTTTACTAATACTAGTTTACCATATTTTTTGGACGAAAGGAAAGAGAGACATTGTCGCATCCGATTTCTTTTCCGTTTATAGGACTATGCTTTTTTAGCAGCCTTATTCCACTGGTACCATCCGACCAAGCTGTTGATTAAATAGATCAAATATTTCCCTTGAATCTGAAGACTTTCACCCCACCAGAGGTAAATAGAAAAAATATTGGTCGCTGCCCAGAAAATCCACTGTTCGCGATAAACAGCCGTCATCAAGATTTGCCCTACTCCATTTGTCGCATCTGTGATTGAATCACGATAAGGACGATTAGCCCCCACAGACTGATAAATCAAACCAAAGACCAACCACCAAAGCACACTGAGTGATAGATATTTTGTCCATCCTTTGGCATCTAGCTTACGAGCAACAAACTCTTGCTTTTCTTTCTTAAACTGACCTTGATAAATCCACACCAAGAGTCCAATTGGCTGCATGATGGTAAAGTAAAGAGTCGTCAGGACCTCGCCATAGAAGCCTTTCTGCAAAGCCAAAATCAAGTAAATCACAGAATTAATCAAACCAAAGAGGTAATTGCTAGCCCGTCCTTCAGAAACAAAGATCACACAGATAATCCCAGTCAGACTGCAAATCATCCCCGTCCAATCCACGATGCGATGTTCATATATCAGCTCCAGCCAGAGCGGAAAACTCCCTAGAATCAAGAGATAAAACCACTGACCTAGACTGCGATGAGCAAACAAATCGTCCCAGATAAGCTTCAAGGTACCAGAAAAGCCGAGCTTCTTTATACTAGTCACCATGCGTTTATAGCCACCAGACATTTCAGAAAGCGTCAGCTTCATGTTTGCGATTTTCTTTTGGATATAAGTATTCATTCTTTCTCCTTTTGTTTTTTAAGAGCCGTGTCAAATTGACTTACGGATGCAACGCTCTATTATTTTCGAACACACACAAGATTTGTCTTATGCAGTGTTCACATTTTATCATATTCCTATTTCAGAAAATGTCAAGTAAAATCAAAAAAAGATTTTCTAACGTTCGGATTTCAAGAAAAGACCTACAAATTTTTGTAAGTCTTTTTACTTAGATTTGGTAGTACTCGAACGTTTTTCTGATTTGTCACTATGTTTTTGTGAAGCACAATTAGCTTCTACACTAAAAAACAAGAGACTTAATAAATAGGCCTCTTGTTTTTTTAAACTATTATTAGCTGACTGCTCCCTTGCTATCAAGACTCCAAGTATCTTTCATGTTTGTAATGAAATCATCAAGAGTTTCTTCGTCGCCTTCAAAGGATAGTATATAGACTTTGTCATCTTTTTGGAAAACCAATGTATTAGCAAGTTGTCTCGATTTCAGAATGATATTTATTTGAAAGGCTTCTATTCCTGAGACAGTACTTTTAGAGCCCCACATCTTTTCAATATTATCTTTTTGACTCCAATTATAGGCTACATGTTGAGCAATTGTTTCTGCATTGAAAATCTCACCATCTGCTACTTCAGCTTCTGCCTTAGAAACAGCATTCATGGTAACGATATTATAAGCAGAACCGTCGGTATATTGGATAAGTCCTTCAACTTCTGCATCAAAAAATTTAATCCATTTACTTGGGATATCGATATAACCAAACTCTCGAGAACCAACACGTTTTGTTTCTTGATTGGTTTTGTTCTTGCTTCTTTTAGAAGAAGAATTTGACGAATTCTTTTTCACTTGTGCACTGAAACTAGTCGAAGAACTAGATTGATCAGGCTTTTGTCCAGAATTGGCACACGATGCAAGAGTAAGTGAAGTTAATACCAGAACTGCTCCAAGCAGATACGATCGTTTCATGATTTTCTCCTTTTGGGATATATTACCTAGAGATATAAGGCTTTATTCCTCATCCATACTCAGGACACTGAGGAAGGCTTCTTGTGGGACTTCGACAGAGCCGATAGCTTTCATCCGTTTTTTACCGGCTTTTTGTTTTTCTAGGAGTTTGCGCTTACGAGAAACGTCACCACCATAACACTTGGCCAAAACATTTTTACGCAAGGCCTTGATGTCTGTACGAGCCACGATTTTCTGTCCGATGGCTGCCTGAATGGGTACTTCAAACTGCTGACGAGGAATGATTTTCTTGAGCTTGTCTACAATCAGCTTACCACGCTCATAGGCAAATTCCTTGTGAACGATAAAGCTGAGAGCATCAACTTTGTCGCCATTGAGGAGAATATCCATCTTCACCAGCTTGGACGATCGATACTCAGAAATTTCGTAGTCAAAGCTAGCATAGCCACGAGTAGAGGACTTGAGCTTGTCAAAGAAATCAAAGACAATTTCAGCAAGCGGAATCTGATAGATGACATTAACCCGATTATCATCGATATAGTCCATGGTCACAAAGTCACCGCGCTTGCGCTGAGCCAACTCCATCACCGCACCGACAAATTCCTGGGGCACCATAATCTGTGCTTTAACATAAGGTTCCTCAATGGAATCAATCTTGGTCGGGTCTGGAAACTCGCTCGGATTGGACACATCAAGGGAGACACCATCCGTCATATTGACCTTATAGATAACAGACGGCGCCGTCATAATCAGATCAATATTAAACTCACGCTCCAAGCGCTCCTGAATAACGTCCATGTGCAGCAAGCCCAAGAAGCCACAACGGAAACCAAATCCTAAAGCTTGCGATGTTTCTGGCTCAAACTGCAGACTGGCATCGTTTAACTGAAGCTTTTCGAGAGCCTCACGAAGGTCATTGTATTTATTGGACTCAATCGGATAGAGACCAGCGAAGACCATCGGATTCATCTGCTTGTAGCCAGCTAGTGGCTCTGCAGCTGGATTGTCAGCCAAGGTCACTGTATCTCCGACCCGCGTATCCTGTACCGTCTTGATAGAGGCTGCTATATATCCAACATCCCCTGTCGCTAGGAAATCACGACCAATGGCCTTGGGCGTAAAGATACCGACCTCAGTCACGTCAAAGGTCTTGCCATTGCTCATGAGCTGAATGGTATCCCCCGGCTTGACCACGCCGTCCATCACCCGCACTTGCAGAATTACCCCACGATAGGCGTCATAGACCGAGTCAAAAATCAAGGCCTTGAGCGGTGCTTCTACATTTCCAGTCGGAGCTGGAACTTTTTCCACAATCTGCTCTAAAATTTCCTCAATTCCGATGCCAGCCTTGGCAGAAGCCAATACGGCTTCGCTAGCATCCAGTCCAATCACATCTTCAATCTCTGCCCGCACCCGCTCTGGATCCGCAGCTGGCAGGTCAATCTTATTGATAACTGGCAGAATTTCCAAGTCATTGTCCAGCGCTAGATAGACATTTGCCAAGGTCTGAGCTTCAATCCCCTGAGCCGCATCCACGACCAAGATAGCCCCTTCACAGGCCGCAAGAGAACGCGATACTTCATAGGTAAAGTCTACGTGTCCCGGGGTATCAATCAAGTGAAAGATATAGGTTTCACCGTCCTTGGCGGTATAATTGAGCTCGATAGCATTGAGCTTAATGGTGATACCTCGCTCCCGTTCCAAGTCCATGCTGTCTAAAAGTTGGGCCTGCATTTCCCGGCTGGAAACCGTCTCAGTCGCCTCCAAAATCCGGTCAGCCAAGGTTGATTTCCCGTGGTCAATGTGGGCAATGATGGAGAAATTGCGGATCTTCTCCTGACGTTTTTTCAAATCTTCTAAATTCATTTTTCTCATCCTTTTAGGGTATTCTATTTATTATAACACAAGACCAGTGATTTTTCCTATAGACTCGGACTTTCTCTATAAATTATGCTATACTAGTCAGAGAATAATTTTGGAGACACTTTATGATTAAAATTCTTGCACTTGATATGGATGGTACCTTGCTAAATAGCAAAAAAGAAATTCCCCAGGCTCACATCGAAGCTCTGCACCAAGCTATTGAAAAAGGAGTCAAATTGGTTCTTTGTACAGGTCGCCCCTTGGTCGGCGTCAAGCCTTATTACAACAAGCTGGGCCTTGCACAAGAAAACGAATATGTCATCGTGGACAATGGCTGCGCTACACACCAGACCAGCGACTGGAGTCTGGTGGACTGGCAAGAGCTGAGCGGTCAGGATATTCGCTATCTCTACAGCCTGTCTGAAAATAGCCCTGTCCAGCTGACTCTCTTTGATGAGGAGCATTATTTCGTCTTCGGAGAAAAAGCCAGTTCCTATGTCGTGAATGATGCTAGCCTAGTATTCACCACTCCAACCGAGATTAGTCTGGAAGAGGCTTGCAGCGGCAAACACAGAATGTTTCAAGCTATGTTTTTAGGCAGCCAAGAGCAGGTAGATGCTTTTGAAGCCGACTTTGGCCAAGAAATCTGCCAGCGTTTCAGCGGTGTTCGCTCCCAGCCAGTCATTTACGAGGCCATGCCGTCCGGTGTGACAAAAGCCTTTGCCCTAGAGCGATTGGCTAAACAATTGGACGTCAATCCTCAGGAAATCATGGCAATCGGTGATGCCAACAACGACATCGAAATGCTGGAATATGCTGGCCTCGGTGTTGCCATGGGCAATGCTTCAGACCATGTCAAAAGCCTAGCCGATGCCGTCACAGACAGCTGCGAGGAAAATGGGGTCGCTACAGCTATCGAGAAGTATATTTTGAATTCGTAAAAGTATAAATCCCCAGAAGTAAAACTTCTGAGGATTTTGTTTTCAGTCTAAGAATTAGCCTGCTTTGAGGCTAATTTTTTTCTTTATTTAATAACAGCAAAACCAGCTGTCCAGTTGATTTTCTCACGTACGGCAAGTGTTATTTGCAAGAAACCCATTGCCTCTAATTCACGGGCACGTTTGAGGCCACCAGCATCAATCATATCTAAGCCACCTTCTTGGATATATCCAGCAAGAATTTTCTTTGCTTCTTGGTCATCCGATGCCAATTGAACAGATGTTTTTGCTTTATCAGCGACTTGTTTCGAAGCAATTGTCGCCGCAAAATTTGTGTTAAAAGCTTTGACCACACGAGCTTCAGGAATTAACTTAGCAATTTCTTCTGCTGCTGAACTCCCAGCTGGTGTAAGCAATTCATCCATATTCTCAAAGTTTACAGGGTTAGAAATATCTACTAAGATTTTTCCAGCGAGCGCTGCTTTATTAGCTTCAAGAATGCTTGCAATTGCAGCGTATGGAACAGCCAATACAACAATATCACCCGCACGTTTTGTAAGACCTTCTTTCCCTACAAAATCAACTTCATGTCCACCTGAAGTGAATACACTTGCGATTGCTTGTCCCATATTTCCTTGTCCAAAAATTGTAATATTTGCCATAATATGTTCCTCCTTTTAACTTACAAACCTTTGTTGTAATATTTTTTGTTACATCCAGAATTATAACACATGATATTGTAATGTCAATAATTACAACTCGGAAATTTAAAAAAATTTCTAGTTCCTAAAAGTCACTGGTATTTTATCACAAAAAACATATAAAAAAGGAAGAGCACTATATCTTCCTTTTTGTTGTTCTATAACCTTAACACTATGCCGTCTTGGCACTTGGAAATCAGACAATATCTATCCCCTTCTCTTTGAGATTTTCCAGGCATTCTTGCAGATAGGCTGCATCATGCTCAGGATAAATGGGATGTTCGAGCTCCTCAGCTTGCAACTCCTGGTAAGGTGGACAGGTCTTGCCACGGTAGTCCTTGTCCAGCCAAAGGGTATCCGGCTGATAGCCCCGCTTTTGCATCTCCTCCATAATCAAGAGATGATAAGCATAGAGGCAATAAGGACTGTGCTCAAAAACATAGTTGACCGTCGCATGCGGCTTGCCCCACCCTCGTCCTCGTAAGGCTGCACACTCTCGGTGCTGACCTAAAAGCTGCTGGCGCGGAAGTTTTTCAATCAAATCTTGGTGCCAAAGTCTCACATTTTCTTCTTCTAGAATAATCTTATAAAGTCATCAACGAATATGAACAATCAACTCTTGGGCAGTTTTCCTGCTTTCTCCAGCATTTTCTTGACAAAATACGGCATCTTAACATTCTCGCGCCCCTTTTTCTCAATCAGCTTCTTGACGAAATCTGGCATTTTCAGCTCTTCATCCTCTGCAAGAATCTGGCTGCTCTCCTCCGACGGCTGTAATTCATCGAAGGTTTCTTCTTCTGGAAAACATTCTTTGAAGGGTTCATGCTCATGGCGGCGGATAGTTTGAATCAGGGCATCAATTAGCCGGTCGTCTGCATTGGGCATAGGCGGTCTGTGATAAGCAACACCCAGATCATCGCAAAGTTCCTTGCACTCCACGTCATTATCAAAAAGGACCTCTATATGCTCACTGATAAAGCTAATCGGCACAAAAATATAATGCTGCGGATGTGTTTCTTTCTGGCGCATGTAGTCCAGAACGTCAGGTTTGATCCAAGGGAGTCCGATGTCACTCTCACTCTGCCAAACATTGAGATAATCCTCTTCTGTCAGACCTAACCTTTCAGCAATCAAGCGGGCATTGTCATAGATCTGATCAATGTAAGGATCTCCGAAATCCAAGGCCAGAATAGGCACACTGTGGGCTGAGAAGAAAATCTTGAAGGTCTCCTCTCCAACCTCTTCAGTAATAATCTTTCTCAGCTCCTCTGACCAATAATCAAGAATAGCTTCTTCCTGATACCATTCCTTAATGATATTAAAACGGATGCAATCACTCTGGATAAACTTCTCATAACCCATGACAGAATAGTAAGAAAAATGAGGTTCCAGGATCAAACAGATACATTCCTCAATACCATCCTCTTCCATCTGCTCAATCACATCTGGGATAAAAGGACGTGAGAATTTATTGGCAAAATAAACCGCATACTCACCAGATAAACGTTGACGGACCTTTTCTACCTCTTCTAGACTGATACGCTGCAGAGGCGTTCCACCGATGAGGACATAGTTATCATAGAGGGTCTGAATCTCATGGTCTTGCGGCCGGACACCGCGACGAATATTGGTAAAAAATTCAGCCACTCCCTCAAAGCTAATCTCCTCTGGCGAGCCAAAAGTCATCATTAGAATTGCTTTCTTCATTATCTTTCCTCTTCAGTCACTCAGAGAAAGCCAAGCTGACTTTCCGATGACTTTTTTGTAATCACTTTCATTTTAACATCTTAAAAAAGACTTGAATAGACCAAAAAACCTATTCCTTGAAAAGAATAGGGAAATTTAATAATTCAGATATTTTAATGTTGGAGATATGCTTAAATAGTTTGTTGAATTCTCCAGTTATAAATCAAGCTTGAGCAGGCGCCCCAGCTCCTGATAGAGAATCTCTGTAGGCTGATATTCTTTACTTTGCTGGGCAAGAGTTTTCAACTGAGACCAGTCCGTGCGATCCGTCAATTCCTTAAAAAGGCCCAGCACTTCTGCATCAGTCTTTCTGCGAGCAACCAGCCCCACCTGAGCCAACTCAGCACGAACGGCATTGTCAAACTGGTCATAATCCTGCGGCAAAATGAGACTGGGAATCTCATGCTCAATACAGGCCATCATGATACCCGTCCCCGCATGGTGAATTGCAAAATCTATCTTATCCAGAATATCTGTATAAGGCAGATAGTCAAAGAGCAGCAGGTTTTCCGCCAGTTTGCGAGGAACATTTCCCAAGCCACTAGCTTCTCCCAAGGTGACGTAAAAAAGATAGTCTGGGTAGAGTTTGCTTAGCTTTTTCGCCCGCTCCACCATGCGCTCCTTCTCCCATTTTAAATGCGTACCGCAAGTCACTAAAACCCGCTTCTTATCAGTCTCAAAATAAGACTCATGATCTGCAGGCAGGCAATCAAAGGACAGGCATTTGTAGCCAACCCAGCGAAGCTGCTTGGGAAAATCATCTCGAAACTCCAGCTCTTTCATACCCAAAGCCAAGATAGAGTAAGGCGAGTAAATAGCTTCTGTGCCGTCTTCCCTATAGAGTTTAAAATCTTGATAGTCTCCCAAACTCTTCCGAACTAAAGCAAAGGCCATTTTCTTTCCACAGCGAATAACTTGCCTGCCCAATGCATCTCTGAACTTGTATAAGGCACCCTGATGAGGTTTCCAGCCCCCCAAATAGGTCGGCGTTGTCGTCCGGCACTCAATCGCAACCGGACTCGGAATTGTGGTTATCCAGGGGATGTCAAAGCGATCAGAAATCAGACCTGCTGGTGAAGCAACAAAATCCGCTATGACCAAATCCGGTTTGCCGCCCTCCTGCCAAATTCGATTTAATTCGTCTAGAACCTCTGGAATTAGTCTAGAATTGGCCCGAAACTGCTGATAGGCAATCAAAAGATTGCTTTGCTGCGGAGTATTGGCGATATCCTCCATCACCGTCGGTCTTTCTGGAAAGAGGGCTAGACAGTCAAAACCGATTTCCTCTACTAAATCTTTCTTTTGGCAGCCAGTGATGACCCGAATCCGAAAACGCGGATCCGTCAGCAGAGGCTTGACTAAGGTCAAAGTAGGCAGTAGGTGCCCACTAAATGGCACACTAATCACATCAATCTTTATCACTTTTTCTAATCCAGTCATGAACTAATCCTTTCACATCTTCCCTGTATTCATAATCAAAATGGTTGCTATCCACCATCACATCAGCTGGATGGCCATCTAGGCATCTGCTGTAAATATCCTTCCTGCCCTTGATGACCAGCGAGTCAATATCCTTGCGATTTAGGAGTCTCCGTGAAACAGGCCCCAGCGCAATCACTCTCAGTCTGATCGGCAGATTTTCCTCAACCAAATCCTCCAGCCACTGGGTCAGCATATTGAGTCCCGAGCTCTTGCAAATAATGACAGCCTCCTCAGCATCCAGTAAAGGAGATAAATGCCGCTGCAAAGCCTCCTGAAAGCGAGAATTGTAGAGAGTATGCCAATAGTAACGGATATTGGAAATGGAAGCATTCAGCAAGGAAACTTGGGTTTGTCGCTCATGCTCAAATCCCTGGTTAAACGGAAAATTACTAGCCACCACTGAGAAACCCGGTGGACAAATCTGCTCAAGAAACTCAAGCTGTCCTGCGGTCAGACTAGCGCAGTTCAAATGACTGCTGCCACTGAGAAAAAGCAAGACTTTACTAGATTCTATCAAGGTTTGGTCTAGCGACAGAGCATCCAACTTATCCAAGTACTGCTTCATCTTACTCATAGCGGATTTTCCCATCCGTCACTCGAATCTTCCTTCCCCGCCAGTTAATCACCCGCGGACTGAGCAAGACATAGAGGAAAAGCCAAGGCAAGACTAGGTCATTCAGCACCTCGTAGAACACTTCATCAGGATACGGCCGAGCAGTTAGGATAAGGCGACGATACGCCAGCATCCAAACCGCTTTGATCAAGAGCAAAAGCAAAGCCAGAAGTACAAAAGGCCAGCCAAGAAAGAAACTAATGAGCAAGGCAGGAAAGGACAGAAAACTAGGAAAAACAATTAAAATAATAACCTTCCAGTCCAAGTGCTCCTTCAGATAGATAGAGCTAAAAAGCAGCCAACGCTTCATTTGCAGCAAATATTGCTTGGCATCCTTGATGGTAGTCCGGACATTACAAGTCACCCGCGTCTGGATAATCTCAACTCCCTTGCGGCGTAAAAAATCCGCTACAGCCAAATCATCACAAAGATAGTCTTTAATAGCACTGAAGAGCTTCTGCTCCCTAGCCAGTTCAAGTGGCAGGATGTAGAACATTCCATTAATCGAGTGGTTGGCTTTGACTTCAGCCATGGTAAAATAGGTAATAAAAGAATTTCCATTGACAAAAGCTGCTACTAGCTTGGACCAGAAATTACTTCGCTCCTGATTATAGGGAATGCCTGTCAAAATAACATTCTCACCTAGATGAGCTGTCAATTCCCCCATTTTTGAAAAATCAATGACACTGTCATCGTCGAGAACAATCAGATATGGCCGGGTCAACTCATCTATAATTTGCTCAATCTTATAACTCTTAGGATTAATCCCCTGTGGGACATCCTCCATGAGAAAAACGCGAATACGCTGGGCATAAGAAGGATTTTGACAAATCTTGTCAGCAACTCGCTGCGCCTCTGGGTCAGACTGATCAATTAGCCAGTAAAACTCAACTGCTTCAGTCTGTTGGAGATTGGCTAATAAGTCAATTTCCAAACGAGGGTCACCAGATAGGATGGGCTGAACCACCGTATAAAGCTCCTCTTGAAAGTCCGATGAAGAGCTCTGCCCTTTTTTCAAATAAATCAAAGACAAGAGCCAACGCAAGATAAAGAGAAGCAAATAGGTAGCAGTCAGCAGGAAAAAAATAAGTTTCATGATTAAAGCCCCTTTCGTAGATAAGCACCAATCAAACGGATAATCCATCTTTGCGGAAGTAGCTTCATGAGCCAAGCCAGTAATCGATATCTCTTGCCCACTATCGCATAAGAACTGCCTTGCTGAAGCAGTCTAATGATGCGCCGTGCCGCTATCTCCGGACTCATTTGCAACTGACTTCCACCTAAAGCATTCTGTAACTCTGGAGGAAAGATGGCAGTCCGAACCGGTCCTAAAACGTAAAGACAAACCGTCACCTCAGAGCCTTTAAGTTGCAGCTCTTCTTGCAAGGCTAAGCAGTAGGTCTGCAAAGCGGCCTTGCTGGCGCTATAAGCTGCCAAATAAGGATGGGGACAAAGGGCAGCTAAAGAAGAAAGCTGGACAAGACTTATCTTGCGATTGCGCTCTGCGACTTGCTTCATTAGCCGAATTGGCGCTTGGTAATTAACCTGCCAGAGGGACTCTTCATCTGCTTCCGAAAGAGATAGCGCTGGACCAAAATTAGCCAGACCGCAGCAATTAATCAGTAGATCTGCCTCTAGCTGCTGAGCAAAATCGTCCACAGCAGCCGCATCCAGCAAATCCAAAACTATGCAGGAAAGCTTAGCTCTAACTCCAGACAAATCCTCTTGCAACTGAGTGAGCTTAGCTTCATCTCTGCCAACCAAGACCAGCTGGTCTGTCCTTTGAGCCAGTTCTTTAGCCAGCTGACGACCTATACCTCCCGAAGCCCCCAAAATGACAGCTTTGCTGATTGTTTTTTCCATTTGCATAGATATAGTTTACCAGATTTTGACAAGATATAAAACTAATTGCTAGATTTTACCTTTGCCCTCAAGAAACGAAAAACATTTCTCACTCTCTCCTGAATATGCTAAAATAGATTTAAATGAAATGAAAAAGGAGCATTTATGAAATATCCTAATCTGTTAGAGCGTTTTCTGACATATGTCAAGGTCAACACACGCTCAGACGAGACATCTACTACTACACCCAGCACCCAGAGTCAGGTGGACTTTGCCAACAATGTCCTCATTCCTGAAATGAAGCGGGTTGGCTTGGAAAATGTCTACTACCTGCCCAACGGCTTTGCGATTGGAACTCTGCCAGCCAACGACCCTAGCTTTACCCGCAAGATTGGCTTTATTTCCCACATGGATACAGCAGACTTCAACGCAGAGAACATCCAGCCGCAGGTCATTGAGAATTATGATGGCGGTGTGATTCCGCTAGGACAATCTGGCTTTAACTTAGATCCTGCGGACTTCGCCAGTCTCCATAAATACAAGGGCCAAACTCTGATTACGACTGACGGAACCACTCTTTTGGGAGCAGATGATAAGTCAGGTATTGCTGAAATCATGACTGCTATCGAATACCTGTCTGCCCATCCAGAAATCAAGCATGGAGAAATCCGAGTGGGCTTTGGACCGGATGAGGAAATCGGTATCGGGGCTGATGAGTTTGATGCTGAGAACTTCGATGTGGACTTTGCCTACACAGTAGACGGCGGCCCTCTAGGAGAACTCCAGTACGAAACCTTTAGCGCTGCTGGAGCAGAACTGACCTTCCAAGGCCGCAATGTCCATCCGGGAACTGCTAAAGACCAGATGGTTAACGCTCTTCAGCTGGCTATTGACTTCCACAACCAACTGCCAGAAGCCGACCGACCAGAGAAAACTGAGGGCTACCAAGGCTTCTACCACCTGATGAACCTGACCGGTACTGTCGAAGAAGCTCAAGCTAGCTACATTGTCCGTGACTTTGAGACAGAGGCTTTTGAAAATCGCAAAGCTGCTATGCGGGCCATCGCTGATAAGATGAACCAAGAGCTGGGCAACGAACGCGTTATCTTGACCCTCAAAGACCAGTATTACAACATGAAACAGGTCATTGAAAAGGACATGACACCTATCCATATCGCCAAAGCAGTCATGGAAAGTCTGGACATCCAGCCTATTATCGAGCCTATCCGTGGTGGAACTGATGGCTCTAAAATTTCCTTTATGGGCATCCCGACCCCTAACCTCTTTGCCGGCGGCGAAAACATGCACGGCCGCTTCGAATATGTCAGCCTAGAAACCATGGAACGCGCTGTCGATACCATCATCGGCATTGTTACCTACCAAGAGTAAAAGAAAACCACAGAAGTTCATGAGGAATTTCTGTGGTTTTTGTTGTTTGTAGTATGAAGAGAATAATATACTTCAGTCCTAAGCGCTCCATTACTTTAAATTAAATAGACAAATGTAAGTAACGCTATCAATAATAGATATATCACGAAAAAAACAATCATTTGTATTCTTAAGATACTATCATATCCAGGATACCTTTCGACAAACCCCTGATAAGGATTTTGTGGATTATACCATACTGACATTTTAGAACCAACTGGAAATATTTTTGCCAAATTTAATACATGATATGGACTTCTAATATATTTTGTATCTAATACCTCAGCCTTAGCTTTTTTTGAAGTTGTAGTTTCATAAGTTTAATAGGATAAACGTTTTTCATAAATTTTGCCATCTACCACGTATTCAACAACTGGTAAAGCGGCTTAAACTGAACTATTTAAATAGCTATGTCTAACTACTCTGCCAACAACTTTTGTTGTTGCATATTTCTGAATATTTTTCTCCCTTCTATAAAATAAAATATATATCAGAAATAGCACAGCAAAAACAGCGGTGAAAATTAGTACGATTTGAATATATACCTCTTTTATCATTTACAACACCTTTGTTTTATTCCCTCTATTCACTTTATTATCTTTAGTCTATTCATTAATTTTGTTTTTATCAAACACATTATCAGCTATATCTGTCCAAAACCAATACTCTCTTGGAATTAAATCTAGGAAATGTTGATATTTCCCAATCCATGGAGCTGATACATACTCTTCAAAAGAAATAGATTCTGTGTAATTTGAGTACAACAACAAATTATCCATATCAACAAATAAAGATGGGGCGAAATCATAAATAGCGTTCAGTTTATCCCTTTTATACTCATTAGTAAAGACTTTCCTTAACTCTGAAAGGTCGCAACTATATTTTTGCATATCCTCTAAAAAATAGAGGACATTCTCGTGCAATAAAAACGGGGAGCGCAATCTCTCTTTATCAATATGTTCTACACTATATCCCGCTTCTTCGTAATTAATATACCACAGCTCCAAGTCAGAAATATACCAAGAATACTGATTTTTGTACTTAAAAGCGACAACAATATTTTCACCATATTTTGCTCTAATCATTTTTTTACCTATTTAATTATTCTGGCATTTTGTCCATATTTAATAAACCATTAGTTTATTGAATATGGAAAATCAACATCTATCAGTCTCTGTTTATTTTAACACAATATCAATCAAATAAGTATAGGGTTGTGAAAATCAAAAACGAATGATGGTCTTAGACTTGGCTTGGTCTTCATCATTCGTTTTATTGTTGTTTTACATCAAAATGTAAGCTTAGCTAATCTGAACATTTTTCAGCTGGCCGTCAGCTCCTGTAAAGCTGATGCTTCTACTTGCTGGATTGTAGCTGAAAGTCTCTGGGCTGACACCGTAGAGCTGAGAAAGCTCCTGCAATTTCTGGTTGAATGCTTCCTCTGTCATGCCAAAACTCGCTGCTAAGCTTAATGGAGCAGCTGGATTTGCTGGCGTCGAAGTTTCTACTGGCTTCTCAGATTGGTTTTGGGCCGTTTCTGAAGTGGCAGATTCGGAAGATAGATTGCCATTTTGCGGGGTTTCTGGAGCACTGGTGCTAGCTGGCTGGCCAGAAGTAGGCTGTTCAGCCGATGCTTTGAGGAAGCCTTTTTGCACCGCATAGGCATCCGCAGCTTGACGCTCAGCTTTTGACAAGTCTTTCTTGTAGATATAATGCTCGTGGTCCAGATGGGCTACTCGATAGCCTTGCTCATCCGCTCCGACCATATCCTGCAGATTAAAGTGATAGTCATCATCTTCCCTATGCTGAGAATCGGACTCGCTTGCCCCCTCAGGATGGACGAGTGACTGCTGGAAGGCCAGGATTTCCTTAAGCAGCTCTTTCTTGTCTGTAGCTCTCTGTCCAAGCTTATCAAAAAGCTGGTCCAGCTGCTGGTATTGCTGCTCGCTTCCTTGATTCTTTTCCAAATACTGATGGATAGACATGAGCAGATTATAAAGCTGCTGATAAACTTCCTGATTTTCCGTATTAGCCGGCTCTTCCTTTTGTCCAGCAATAGTCCGGCTCATCTGATTTAAAAGCTTCTGACTTGCTGCCAGCAGAGCTTGCTTGTCTGAGCTGCTACTCTTTAATTCCTTGCCTAGTTCTAAGATTCTAGCTGCATAGTCTGCTCGGCTGTTTTGGTCCTTTACTTCTCCAAGCAGTTCCTGCGCTTTTCCAAGAAAGACAAGCGCTTGAGCGCTCTTCTCGCTCTCATCCGAGGTGCCAAAATCATCATAAATACCCTTCAAAAAGTCATAAATCATGGCTTTGTAGGTTGGCTGATTTGGCTCTCCCTGATCCAGCTCTGTCTTTTCAGAGGACGCAGAAGGCTGGCCGCTAGCAAGGGCTGCTGCAATCTCTTTCTTAGTCTGATAGAGGGCAGGAAAAAGCTGCTGGAGATTAGTCGCTTCTATAAAGGCTTGAGACTTATAGAGAGTCAAGGTCAGCTCGGCTGCTTTTCTGCGCAGCTCAGGGCTCAAGCGTCCATCCTCTAATGCTTGGTAGAAATAGCGAATATAATCAACCGCTGTGACGCCTGTCCGATCATGATAATCTTCTAAAGCTGATAGTAATTGTCCTAGCTCTGCCATTTCAGCTTGATTCTGGCCAGCATAAGCATTTTGCAGACGCTGCAGCAAGTCAGCTTTCTTCAGTCCATAGCTATCTGTGTCAAGTCGGTTCATTCTCTCCAAAAGCCCTTGATAAGTCTTGTCCAGCTCGGTCTCTTGGATTGGCTTGACCGTCTGATCCACATGGATAAATTGCTTATCAAAGTTATCCAGACTGTTCAAATAACCAGCTGTTGAGTTGCTAGGCAGCTTCTTCATAGTTTCCACAAACTGCCCCAAAGCAAGCTCAATCCGCCGCTGCATAAGAGGATCATCAGCATAGAGACGCTGACTGTCTGCTTTTAGGCTTTCTACTTTTTGCAAAATAGCGGCCTCATCATAATCGCCCTGTTCATACTTAGATTGAATCTGAGGCAGACGATTTTTCAAGGCTTCTGCTGCGCCCTTAGACTGGATCTTGATATAGTGGTTATGATCGCCATGAGGAATGACAAACTGCCCATCTTCTACCTGCAGACTGTAAGGCGAAAGACCTGAGCGCAAGGCTGTTGTGTAGAGCTCATTCATGAAGTCCAGCTCTGCATTGCCCGTTACCAGAGGAATGCGGACATGCTCCTTGCGGACAGCATAGGGGTGGATATGAGTCGGATCATAGGCTTGGTCAGGGTTATTAAAGACAAAGAAGCCATTTGAGATGCGAACCGCTTCCTTGGGAACGCCATAGGTTTGGCAGATATAAGCAATCTTTTCCTCATCGCTGGCATCGCGTGAATAGCGTTCAGCGTCATTGACTGCTGCAGACGGTTTTGCTGGCTGCTGCTTGGCCAAGACCTGCTCCGCTGCTTGAATCTGTTCAGCAGTCAAGTCTTTCTTGTAAAAGTAATGAGCATGATCTCCGTGCGATACCATGTAGCCTTGATCGTCCTTGCCAATGACAGCCTCCGCATGAAAACCATGGTCGTGCTCAGGCTGTGACGGTAGCTGAGGCAGAGGATCGCCTAGCGGCTGGTAAGTATAACCAATAGGAATCAAGCGGGCAATCTTCGCTTCCAAGTCTGACAGCTTGTCATAAGGAATGAAATGATGGTGGTCTCCGTGGGGTATAACGACCCCATTTTCTGTCCGACGGCTGATTTTCAGCGGATCAAACACTATGCCGTCCCCTTCATGATAGCGCTGAGACTGAGGCAGGGCATAGAGTTGCTGCAGCAGACTTGGCAACGATGGCTGAGACGGCTGAGACGAATTGGACGGACTCGGCTGAGTGATCGCTAAGCCAGTACTTGGTTGCTCAATCTTTGAATAATTTGGTAGCTGTGGAGACGGATTTGAGACAGGTCCCCCCTGATTGATAGCACTATTCTGATTCCTTGTGTTAGAAGATACTATCGGCCTACCGTAGTTAGGCGGATTCACCCGTCCGCCGGCCTGCCTGCTATTCCAGTAGCTCTGAGCCGCGGCCAATTCTGCTGGTGACAGGTCGCTCTTAGGAATGTAGTGAAAATGCCCGCCATGCGGCACGATAAAAGCATCGCCAGTATCCTCGATGACGTCAGACGGACTAAACATATAACCATCATCCGTCCTATATCCCCCTTGGCCTTGGTAAGAAGCTCCTGCAAGATCTGCGGCTGTCTTTCCTGCAGCTAAGGACTTGCTAGGCTGGCTGAAATCGCGAGTCTTGCTTGATTTTGTTGCGGAAGATTTGCCACTATCGCCTTCTTCCTTAGTCTTATGCAGCTTCTTCTGCCG
Organism: Streptococcus sanguinis; assembly: GCF_020729725.1. Lineage (GTDB taxonomy): Bacteria > Bacillota > Bacilli > Lactobacillales > Streptococcaceae > Streptococcus > Streptococcus sanguinis_V. Next base: position 429,078 of record NZ_JAJEPA010000005.1, read on the forward strand.
CGCAATCTCATCCACCGATCGGATATTGCTGGTATGCTTGGCATCCTTGAGGTAGAGATAATACTTCCCTTCCACCTTAATGATATAACCATCCTTGACCTCATTGACAATATCTGCTTCTTGCAGCGTGTAGTTAGGATCCCTGATAATCAGCTCTTCGCTGATAATGGCATCAAAAGGCACCTTTCCATCAAAGTAATGATAATGGTCTCCATGGGAAGTGACATAGCCCTGATCTGTGATTTTCACGACGATTTGCTCTGCTTCGATACCTTCTTCATCATTGATTTGATCAGATGTCAAATTTTTATTTTTATCCGTCTTGTCACCCGAAGTCTTGTCCTCAATATAGGCTACTTTGTTATTTTTGGTCTGGGGTCGGGGCTGAGATTGCCATTGGATAAGACCGTAAGTTCCGAGACCGAGAGCTAATACAGTAGCTGAAGCAAGGAAATATTTCTTTTTCATGGTTGTCTTTTATCCTTTCAAATCTTTAGCTAAAACAGCTAGATTTTCTTCTAAATTTTCTAAATAAGATAGTTGGTTGGCTGGGTCTGCTTCCAGAGGATTCAGCTCCTTGATTTGTACACCGGTCGCCTTGACCAAGGTTTGAGCCACTTTGGAAGAAGCATTGCTTTCCACAAAAATGGTCTTGACCTGGTGCTCCTTTACAAAGTCTTCTATCTCTGTCAGCTGACGCGGACTAGGCTCCTGCTCCGGTGAAATACCAGCAATGCCCAGCTGGATCAGCCCGAAGCGCTTGGCCAGATAAGAAAAGGCAGTATGCTGGGTTACAAAGGTCTTGTTGGGTACTTTATCAAAAATCTCCTGATAGCGCTCCGTCAACTCCTTGGCCTCTTCTTGAAATTTTCGGGCATTGGCCTGATAAGTATCCCGATGGTCGCTATCCAGCTCCGACAGCCTGTCGGCGATAATCTGAGCTTCCTCCGCAGCCTTCTGAGGATCCAACCAGGTATGGGGGTCATAGAGCGTCTTCTCATCCACTCCCTCTCCTGCTTGGACATCTTCCAAGCCAGCGACTCGATCCAGCTCCATTCCCTGAGAAGCCTCAAGAACTTGAACCTTGGAATTCTTGAGACTAGGATTCAGCTCTCCAGCCCAGGACTCCAAAGTCCGTGAGTGATAGACAAAGACATCTGCATCATAGATGGCTGCCACGTCATTGGCTGAAGGCTCAAAATCATGAATACCGCTGCTAGACTGAATCATGCGCACGTCATTCAGATCGCCCGATATAGCCTTAACCATGGAGTAAATAGGATAAAAGCTGCTTACAATCCTCAATCCTTGCGACGGACTGGATGGACTGGATTCTTTTTGAGACTGACAAGCCCAGAGACACAAGGCCAGGGCCAGAAGGCTAAGGCAAGCTGAGAATTTTAAAGCGCGTTTCATAATATCTCCTTAACTTATTATTAACCAGTTTATTAACTGGTTAATATCATACACTTTGTCAACTTCTTTGTCAAGTTTTTTAAGAAAATAAAGAAAAAAGGAAGTAGGATTCATTCCCACTTCCTCTTTGCTTTTAATTTCAATATATTTTGAAAGGTTATTTATTATGACTATTCAAGGACAGGATAAACTTGGACAGATGCATTTCTCAGGCTTAGCTATATGAGATTACTTTTTCGACTTTCAGACTGTCAAATGACGATCTGGAAATTGGAAATCGCTCTATATCGCCTCTGTAGTGAAACTACGGCTTTCCAGCACTTTCAGCATGGCATCGGCCGTGTCCAAGGCGGTGAAGAGGGGCACTCCGTGCTCAATAGCTGAGCTACGGATAATCTGACCATGCTTATCTGCCGTCCGCTTGGTTCCGACTGTGTTAATAATAGCCTGAACCTTGCCCTTGCGGATATAGGCTGGGATATCCTTGTCATCATCACTGCCGATTTTTTCTACCAGACGGACGTGTAGACCGTGATTTTCGAAATAAGAGGCTGTCCCCTTAGTTGCCCAGATACCATAGCCAATACTGGCAAAACGCTGAGCCAGCTGCAAGGCTTCTTTCTTGCTATCGCCTGCAATAGTAAAGACGATATTTCCAAAGTTTGGCAGATGGAGATAGGAAGCCTCAAAAGCCTTGTAGAGTGCTTTTTCTAAGGTTCGGTCACTGCCCATGACTTCGCCGGTAGACTTCATTTCAGGCCCCAAAAGACTATCAACCTTCGCCAGCTTGGTAAAGGAGAAGACTGGCGCCTTGATATGAACCATGGAACTTTCTGGATGAAGACCGTCTTCATAGCCCAGCTCTGCCAAGCTTTCCCCAAGAATCAAACGAGTCGCTACTTGCGCCATCGGAATATCGGTCACCTTGGACAAGAAAGGAACAGTCCGGCTGGCCCGTGGATTGACCTCAATGACATAGACCTGCTCATCTTTGATGACGAACTGAATATTCATCATACCGATACAGTTCAGTCCCAGAGCCAAACGCTTGGTATAGTCTGCAATGGTATCCTTAACTTTCTGCGATAGGGTTTGTGGAGGATAGGCCGCCATGGAATCTCCTGAGTGAACTCCTGCCCGCTCGATATGCTCCATAATCCCGGGAATCAAGACCTGACGACCATCAGAAATGGCATCCACTTCGCACTCATCACCGACAATATAAGAATCGACCAAAACCGGATGGTCTGGACTTGCCTTAACCGCTGTCCGCATATAAGAGCGTAGATCCGCTTCGTTTTCTACGATTTCCATAGCACGGCCCCCCAAGACATAGGAAGGCCGCACCAGAACAGGGAAGCCAATCTTACGAGCAGCCTCTACCGCTTCCTCTTCATTAGTGGCTGTCTGACCTGGCGGCTGCGGAATATCCAACTCTTTCAGAGCTTGTTCAAAGAGATCCCGATCCTCAGCTCGATCCAAGTCCGCCACTTGGGTACCTAAAATCTTAACACCAGCCTTGGACAGAGGCTCTGCCAGATTAATGGCTGTCTGACCGCCAAACTGAACGATAACACCTTTAGGCTGCTCCAGCTCAATGACATTCATGACATCTTCAAAGGTCAGCGGCTCAAAGTATAGCTTATCTGAGACAGAAAAGTCAGTCGACACAGTCTCCGGATTGCTGTTCATGATAATTGCTTCATAGCCAGCTGCCTGAATAGCCTTTACAGAATGAACAGTCGCATAGTCAAACTCGACCCCTTGCCCGATTCGGATAGGACCAGAACCCAGCACCAGAACTGATTCCTTGCTGGATTTGACAGATTCATTTTCAAAGCCATAGGTAGAGTAGAAATAAGGCGTCGCAGACTCGAACTCAGCAGCACAAGTATCTACCATCTTGTAAACCGGCACAATCTTCTGCTCCTGCCGGATGCGACGTACCTGCTCAGCTGTTGTGTCCCATAAGGCAGCAATCTTAGTATCCGCAAAGCCATTTTGCTTGGCTTTCTTGAGCACATAGCTATCTCCGATATGACAAGCCAGTTCCTGCTCGATTTCGTAAATATGAAGCAGCTTATCCAGGAAAAAGACATCAATCTTGGTCAGCTCAGCAATTTCATCCGGACTGTAACCACGGCGAATAGCCTCTGAGATATAGAAAAGTCGGTCATCTTGCGCCTTGACAATCTTCCTCATCAGTTCATCATCGCTTACTTGACTGAGAGCAGGCAGCTCGTTGTGGTTCACACCAACTTCCAAAGAACGGCAGGCCTTGAGCAGACTCTCCTCAATATTGCGCCCGATAGCCATGACTTCCCCTGTCGCCTTCATCTGGGTTCCCAGACGGCGCTCACCCTGCTCAAACTTATCAAATGGAAAGCGTGGAATCTTAGCGACCACATAGTCCAGAGCCGGCTCAAACATAGCATAGGTAGAGCCTGTCACCGGATTAATGATTTCATCCAATGTAAGTCCGACTGCGATTTTCGCCGCCAGCTTGGCAATCGGATAGCCGGTCGCCTTAGAGGCAAGGGCTGATGAGCGGGAAACCCGTGGATTGACCTCGATAACATAGTATTTGAAACTATGCGGGTCCAGAGCCAGCTGCACATTACAGCCCCCCTCAATCTTCAACGCACGGATAATCTTGAGGCTGGCGTCCCGCAGCATCTGGTATTCATAGTCTGAGATGGTCTGACTAGGTGCAAAAACGATAGAATCACCTGTGTGGATGCCGACTGGATCAAAGTTTTCCATATTACATACGACCAGCGCATTGTCTGCACCATCCCGCATAACTTCATATTCGATTTCCTTAAAGCCCGCTATGGAGCGCTCGATCAGACACTGAGTCACTGGAGAGAGTTTGAGGCCGTTTTCTGCGATTTCCTGCAGCTCTTCTTCATTGCTACAGATACCACCGCCAGTTCCTCCCAGTGTAAATGCCGGACGGACAATGACTGGATAGCCGATGCCAGCCGCAAATTCCAGTGCTTCATCAACTGTATTGACAATTTCTGACTCAGGGATGGGCTGGCCTAGCTCTTCCATCAGCTGCTTGAAGAGATCCCGGTCTTCCGCTTGGTCAATGGCTGACAGCTTTGTCCCCAAGAGCTCCACTCCCAGCTCTTCTAAAAGTCCTGACTTGGATAGTTCCATGGCCATATTGAGTCCGGTCTGGCCGCCCAAAGTAGGCAGAAGAGCATCTGGCCGCTCCTTACGCAATATCCGAGCAACAAACTCCAGCGTGATAGGCTCGATATAAACTCGGTCTGCAATTTCCTTGTCCGTCATAATGGTCGCTGGGTTAGAATTAACCAAGACAACACTGTAGCCCTCTTCTTTCAAGGACAGGCAAGCCTGAGTCCCAGCATAGTCAAACTCCGCAGCCTGACCAATAACGATAGGACCAGAACCGATGACCATAATTTTCTGAATATCTTTACGTTTTGGCATAGTGCACCTCTCAATCTTGCTTCCTAGTAAGCCTGATGGGCATCCATCATTTCCATAAACTCATCAAAGAGATAGTCTGCATCATGCGGTCCCGGCGCAGCATCTGGGTGGAACTGCACAGAAAAGGCAGGATAATCCCGATGGCGCACACCTTCGACAGACTTATCATTGATTTCTTCATGGGTCACAATCAGGCATTCTGGCAAATCCTCACGACTGACTGCATAGCCGTGATTTTGACTGGTAAAGTCAACTCGGCCTGTCGCAATCTCACGCACCGCGTGGTTGAAGCCACGGTGACCGAACTTCATCTTATGCGTCTTTGCACCGTTAGCCATGGAGAAGAGCTGATGTCCCATACAAATCCCGAAAATTGGAATCTTGCCCTGAACACCACGAATCATGTCCAGAGCCTCCGGCACATCTTCCGGATTTCCCGGTCCATTGGATAGCATAACCCCGTCAGGATTGAGCTGGAGAATTTCCTCAGCACTAGTATCATAAGGCACCACCGTCACGCTGCAGTTGCGTTTGGCTAACTCCCGCAGGATAGAGTGTTTGAGGCCAAAGTCCACCAATACCACACTGCGACCCGTTCCCGGAGCTGGATAGGACTGCTTGGTAGACACCTGCTTGATGTTATCAGTCGGCAGAACTGTCGCCTGCAGTTGGTCTTGCAAATGCTCAATACTATCATCTGCATTGGCAATGGTTGCCCGCATGGTTCCATGCTGGCGAATAATCTTGGTTAGTGCCCTTGTATCAATTCCCGAAATGCCTGGTATCTTCTTGATTTTGAGGAACTCATCCAAAGACAATTGCTGGCGCCAATTGCTGGCACGACGTGCATACTCATAGACCACCACTCCCTTGCAGGTTGGCAGAATGGATTCATAGTCGTCTCGATTGACACCATAATTTCCAACCAAGGGATAGGTAAAGGTCAAAATCTGGCCGTTATAAGACTGGTCCGTAATCGATTCCTGATAGCCTGTCATGCCTGTGTTAAAGACGATTTCGCCTGTCACAAAAAGATCCGCTCCAAAAGCTTCCCCTTCGAAGATCATGCCGTTTTCTAATATTAAAAGTCTCTTTGCCATTGTTCCCTCCTGTCCAAGATGCAGACCGCCCACGACCATCCACATAAGATATATAATAATAGGGAGTGGGATTGCTTCACATAGCTTCACCCACTCCCGGCCTACTGTCCGAGATTATTGACGGCCTTTCAGAACTGCTTCAATAATAGCCATTCTGACAAAGACGCCGTTAGTCATTTGTTCAACGATACGCGATTTTGGTGCTTCGACCAGATGATCCGCAATTTCTACATCACGGTTAACCGGAGCCGGATGCATCAGAATCGCCGCATCTTTCATCCGGTCATACCGCTCTTGAGTCAGACCATGCAATCTGTGGTAATTTTCTTTAGAAAAGATGGACTCGTAGTCATGGCGCTCATGCTGCACGCGCAGGAACATCATGACATCCACTTCTTCAATTACCTCATCAATGGTGACAAACTTACCATAGTCCGCAAACTCTTGGCTCCGCCATTCTTCCGGACCAGCAAAGTAGAGCTCTGCCCCCAAGCGCTTGAGAATCTGCATGTTTGACTTAGCCACGCGCGAATGGTCCAAGTCACCAGCAATCGCAACCTTTAGTCCTTCAAAGCGACCAAACTCTTGATAAATAGTCATCAAATCCAGCAAGCTTTGGCTAGGATGCTGACCAGAACCGTCTCCACCGTTAACGATAGAAGTCGTAATGGTTGGACTTTCCACTAGCTCTTTGTAATAATCCACTTCTGGGTGGCGAATGACACAAACATCGACGCCAAGGGCAGACATGGTCAGGATAGTGTCATACAAGGTTTCTCCTTTATTGACCGAGCTGGTCTTGACATCAAAGTCCAGAAGATCGCAACCCAACTTCAACTCTGCTACCTCAAAGGCCTTGTGAGTCCGCGTCGAAGGCTCAAAGAAGAGGTTAGAAACGATATGCTGCTCATCATAATGGACTTTAGCGCCATTTCTAAATTCGATTCCGCGTTTAATCAAGGCCATAACTTCTTCATTTGACAGAGTTTCCATAGAAACAAGGTTCTTAAGAGCGATTTGATTGGATGACATGATGTAATTCTCCTTTATGAAAGAATGAGGGCTTCCAGAGTGCTGCAAGTAAAGTCGCTCTGAGAGCAAGCTATTTTTGAACGAAAGTTAATGATTTAGCACCTAGCTCAATCCTTGGGCTCAGGCAGGACAAGATAGAGTACAATTCCCAGAATAGTTGACAAGGCAACTCCTGAGATTTGCAGACCCGACAGCTGCAAGGTCAGACCGCCGATACCAGATACCAAGATAACACTGGCAATCAAGAGGTTCTTTTTATTGTCAAAGTTGGTCTGTGCTTCGATCAGAATTTTGAGACCGCTCGAAGCAATTACCCCAAAGAGGGCGATGGAAATACCACCCAGTACAGGACTCGGAATGGATTGGAGCAATGCAGATACCTTGCCAACAAAGCTCATGACAATAGCCAGCACTGCTGCGCCAGCAATGACATAGACACTGTAGATTTTATTGAGCGCCATAACTCCGATATTCTCTCCGTAGCTAGTCACTGGCGGTGCTCCGAAAAGCCCTGCAATAATCTGAGCCAGACCATCACCAGTCAAAGTCTTGTCTAGACCCGGATCCTTGAAGAAATCCTTGCCTGTCAAGCTATTCAGCACCATAACATGCCCGAAGTGTTCTGTCATGGTTACAAAGGCGATAGGCGCCATAGTTAAAATCGCACTAGGATAAAATTTCACATCGTAGTCCAAGAAAGGCAGACTCATTGGTGGAAGATGGAACCAAGAAGCTTGCCCTACCTTGGCAAAAGACACAATTTCCTGGCCAGTCACGGCCCCTAGAATCAAGCTAAAGATGTAGCCGACTATCAGGCCTAGCAAGACTGGGATGATTCCCACAATCTTCTTACCATAGATATTAAAGAGGATGACTGCCAAGAGAGTGACCATACCGATAATGAAGTAGGTCAAATCATAAACCTTTTCACCATTAGCTGCTGTCTTATTCATCACATCGCTAACAGCTGTTCCAGCCAAGCTCAGACCAATGACCATGATGATAGGCCCAACCACTACTGGCGGCAGCACCTTGTCAATCCAAGCATTTCCAGCAAACTTGACAATCAGTGCCACGATAAAGTAGACCAGACCACCAGTGATGGCTCCCTGTGCAACCGCTCCGATACCATCTGTCTTCATCAGCATCTGCATGGCTGCGATATAAGCAAAACTAGAGCCCATGTAAGCCGGAATCTTGTACTTGGTAACAGTCAGATGGGCCAGTGTTCCCAGACCGCTGGAAAAGAGGGCTACCGCTGGGTCAATTCCCACCAGAATCGGTACCAAGACCGTCGCCCCAAACATGGCGAACAAGTGCTGAAAGGATAGTCCTAAAAGCAGACCTGGCTTTGGCATATCATGCACATCATACTTAACATCTTGACTCATTTAGCTTATTACTCCCCCATAATCAAAACGCGATCTTGACCGTCTGTCTCGGTCATCTCAACAATAATCTCCTCAGTTTGGCTAGTCGGAATGTTCTTGCCGACATAATCTGCCCGTATAGGCAGCTCGCGGTGACCACGGTCTACCAAGACAGCCAGACCAACCCGAGAGGGACGTCCATGACTGACCAGATTGTCGATAGCTGCTCGGATGGTCCGTCCTGTGTAGAGGACATCGTCAATCAGGATTACTTGACGGTCGGTAATATCTACTGGAATCACTGTCGTATCTTCCTCAACCTTGATATCATCTCGGAAAGGCTTGGTATCTACTTCTGCGACTGGAATATCGATATTCTCCAACTGAGACAACCGCTTCTGAATCCGGTGAGCCAAGTGAACCCCACGGGTCTTAATGCCAGCCAAGACCACTTGGTTCAAGTCCTTGTTGCGCTCGATGATTTCATAGGTAATCCGCGTAATCGCGCGATTCATGGTGATGTCATCGACAACTTCTTTTGTTTTCATTCTTTCCTCCTCAAATAACAGAAAAAGTCTCCTTATACAAGGAGACTTCAGAAAAATCTAGTCAGGCAAGCTAAAACAAGACGCACTTGCTTACACTCCACCCATCTTTTTACTTGCTCCTTGTCTATCTCTCTGGATAGAATTAAAGGATTATTCAATTTTTTATACTATATCACAAATTCAAAACTATTTCAAGAAAAAAATTGTATTTTTTCTGTTTGACTGGATAAGGGTTAGTGATTAGCTTCTTTCTCTTCTTTTTCCTTATCTTTTGAATCCTTTTGATTTTCTTTGTCTGCTGCTTGAGATGGCTCGTCTTTTAATTCAGGATTTTCAGTAGTTGGCACTTCTTCTGATGAAGGCTTAGAAGAGTTTTCTAGATTCTCAGCTTGACTGTTTAACTCTGCTTCAGGAGATCCAGCTGGATGCTCGCTATCATTAGAATCTCCTTGGCTGCTTGCTTCAGATGAGGCTGGCTTACCTTGTACATCTGCACTTATAGGCTCACTTTGCTTAGGTGCTTCCTTCTTTTCGTCCTTTGCATCAGCAGGCTTATTATTGTCAATGCTGCCACCCTGAACATCTGGGAAATGCTGCGCCAAAGCTTTCGGAATTTTATTTTCATTCAATTCAAGCTCTTCTTTAGGGATGTGATTGTCGCTGACATTGATATAAGTCACCGTCTTATTTGGTTCCTGCAGCGCTAAGGTTGTAATTTTATTCTTGTTGACAGTCAGATTGTCTAAAGCCCTAAACTGATTAATCCCTTCCAAGTTTTTCAGCTCATTCTCAGCCAAGTTTAAATTCTTCAAGGAAGACTGAGCGGCTGGAATATCCAAAGATGTAATCTTGTTTTGACTCGCGGACAAGGTAACTAAGTTCTTAGCAGCTTCAACTCCTGCCAGTGAAGTCAGACGATTGCCATTTAGGCTTAGAGTTGTCAGATTTGGATTAAACTTCAGGAAGTTCAAGCTCTCAACATTGGAATTATCAGCTGTTAATTCTTCAAGTTTGGAAGCTTTGAGGGTATTGAGATTTAAGTTTGGATTATTGGATAAGAAAAGCCTTGTTAAATCTTCTTTTTGGCTCAGAGCAGAAACATCTTGTAGTTGATTATGCTCTAAACTTACCGCTTTTAATTTCGGAAGCTTGGTCAAAGCAGAAATATCAGAGATATTGTTGTAGTCAAGGTTCAATGACTCCAGATTTTTCAACTTTGCCAGCGGTGAGATATCGGCAAGGTCATTACCCGCTGCTGCCACTGTTTTGAGGTTTGGGTAATCCTTCAAGAAAGATAAATCAGTGATGCCATTCTGGGAAATATCCAAGCCTTCCAAGGTCGGAATCTCTTTTAAGAAATCATAGTTGGTAACGCCCGTCTTTGTCATCCACAGCTGTTTTAAATGTTTAAATTGCAGCACTGGTCTGATGTTCTTTATCGGAGTAAAGCCAATCCCCAGAACCTCAATATTTGGCATCAGTTCCAAGCCTTTTCTTTCCAGCGGATCTTTGCGCTGGCCGATATTTAGATACTTTACAGTTGCCAGCCAGGCTTTCATCTTTTCCTTATCCTTCTCATCTGATGGGAATGGGGTATCTGCCGTAGCATGTAAAATATCTTCAATGATCTCATCATCAAATCCTAGAGTTTTCAAGGTTGCCATACCAACTGCGTCATGAGCGTGTGGATTTCCATGAGGATCAAAAGGCTTAGTCGTATCAATCTCACTGACCAAGGTCGAATGGCTATGATCACCATGCGGATAGATAAATACCTTTCCTTTATCTGTATCGCTCACTTGAATCAGGCTTTCATCGATTCCTAATTGCTGAGCCAAATAGGCCTTTTTCTTGGCAACTTCTTCTTCCTTGTCTGATGGACTTGGAGTAGGTTCAGGTGCAGGAGCTGGTGCTGGTGAAGGCTGTGCTTGCCCTTGACGGCCATAGTAGGCATCTTCAGCAGCTTTCTTATGTTCTGCGGGAATCAATGACTCCCAAGGAGAAGCAATCAGCTGCTCATAGGGGATGAAATGAGTATGACCATTATGATCTGCCAGCAATCCTGTCGCAAGTTTGCCTGTTACCCCTGTGCCTCTAAATAAGAATCCATCACTTGTAGGGTAATCAATTCCAGCAAACTGGCGTTTAGTTGTCCCTTGCTGCTGGGGGACAGATGGTCTAAGCGTTGGCTGATAAATATGTCCCGTAGGATTGCTAGAAGGTGTTGGACGATAGGTCGGTGCTTGTGCAAGATTCCCCACAGACTGTTTCAAAATATAATGGAAATGATCCCCGTGACGCACAACATAGCCGTATTGGTCTTCCGACACAATGTCTCTAGGATTAAAAACATAGCCATCATCAGCAATGCTCATTTGATTTGCCAGCTGATCCGTTCCCCCAGGCGCTTGCCCATCTTTTGGTATCAGATAGGCCCATTTACTATTTTTCAAATCAGAATAAAATATAAAATGCGTATGACCATCATGCTCTAAAATCAGACCTTCATTGGTTCTAGCTTTAATTTGTGACTCACTTTTGAAGAGAAAACCATCATCCGTCGGCTTATTAACTCCAGGAACCTGTCCTTTTTTGGTCGCCTTACTTTTCTTCTTCACCTCTTGCTTGGTCTTAACCTTATCCTTACTGCTTTCCTGTTGAGACGGCCGAGACTGACAAGCCGCCAAGCAAAGGTTACAAGCTAAGATGATTCCTGCTAATCCTAACAGTTTTTGATTGCGTTTCATTTCTTCCTCCTTTTTTATTTAACCGGTTAATCATTAACTAGTTAAATATATCATACAAATCTGATATTGGCAAGAAAAAATCGAAGTAAAATAAAAAAACAGAGCAAATCTGTTTTTCACCTAAAATTCACATGTCACTCTGAAGATTTTTTCTTTGAGAAAGAGATGGATTTTATCCCGTAAAAGATAAAACCAAAGATCAGGTAGGCTGCAAAGATAATCAGAGACATCTGGATGACATAAGGCCAGCCTTTCTTAAAGACATTGAGGAAAAAGTAAGGAAATGGATTATCCTTGGATCTTGGAATATCTATTTTCAAGAAAAAGCCATTAAAGAGAGCAAAGGCCATGTAGACCAAAGGCACACTTGTCCAAGAAATCGGATCAAACCAACGGTACTGGCGCGATTTGTCAAAGATTACTGTATCCAAAAGAAACGCCAAGGGTACTATATAATGACACAGAAAATTCTCTAGACGGTAAAAATCTGTCGCAATTGGGGCTAGCAAGAGGTGATAAACGACACAAGTAATCATGATGGACATGGTCACCCCGCCCTTGATTCGCAAGATTTTCGGAGCCTTCCAAGCATCGCCAGGTCTCATCATCAGATAGACCAGATAGCCCGTAAAGAGCAGGACCAAGAGATTGGACAAAACCGTATAGTACATGAGCATGCCCACGCCATACTTAGTGATTTCCAGATACACACCCAAAAAGGCCAGGATAAAAAGAATAATTCGATAAATTAAGATAAAACGACGATTCATAGAGACCTCAAATTTTCTTAACAAACTCTGACTTGAGCTTCATCGCACCGAAGCCGTCAATCTTACAGTCGATATTATGGTCGCCTTCTACGATGCGGATATTTTTCACGCGCGTTCCCTGCTTGAGATCCTTAGGTGCTCCTTTGACTTTCAGATCCTTAATCAAGGTAACTGTGTCGCCATCAGTCAGCTTATTGCCATTAGCATCGATCGCTACAAGTTCTTCTTCTGCTTCTTGGACCTCGGCTGGATTCCACTCATAGGCGCACTCTGGGCAGACCAAGAGCGTTCCATCTTCGTAGACATACTCTGAATTACATTTGGGGCAGTTTGGTAAGTTGTTCATTTTTTCTCCATTCTAGTCAAGGCTGCTAAATTCCCATACCAGCCTTCTATATATGATTAAGCTCTTCCTTCATTTTTCAAGTCCAGCAGAACACTAAGCTATGTGAAGGTCAACTAAATCCTAAAAATCTAGTTTTCTCCTATTTCCACACCATTCTAGTATAAGCTATTTTAAGCATTTTGACAAATCTCTTTCAGGATTTTTACAGGTCTTGACCTTTCTACAAAAACAGTGTACTATACTAGTGTATATACAGATAAAAAGGAGTCACTATGAAACCAAAATCTAAAAATCAGTTTATGACGCTGACCGCTTTTTTGACTGCACTAGCTATTGTTATCCCACTAGTTATGCCAATTAAAATTGTCATTCCGCCCGCTTCCTTCACCTTAGCCAGCCACGTCGCTATCTTTCTGGCTATGTTTATCTCCCCTCTTATGACGGTGATTGTCGTGATTGGTTCTGCTATTGGGTTTGGAATGTCCGGACTTCCTTTTATCATCACGCTTAGGGCCCTGTCCCACTTGCTCTTTGCTAGCATCGGCGCTCTTTATCTGCAAAAGCACCCGGACACACTGGACAGCCAGAAGAAGACTTGGATATTTAATTTCCTACTGGCCTTGATTCATGCCTTTGGCGAAGTGGTCGTCTGCATCCTCTTTTACACGACTTCTGCCTATCCTGCTAATGCTTTCTATATCTTATTTGGTCTGGTTGGACTTGGTACGGTCATCCATAGCATGGTCGACTTTGTCATTGCTAAGTTCATCTATCAAGCGCTAAAAAAGATTCGCTAGAGCTTGAAGATTCCTGACTTTTGGTTTACAATGAAGCTATGACCAAGCAAAGACGAGAAGAACTATTAGACCTTTTGAAAACATCATCTGCTGCCCTCAATGGCCAGTCACTGGCGGAGCATTTCCATGTGACCAGACAGATTATCGTGCAAGATATTGCCCTCTTGCGGGCTGATGGTGCTCCCATCCTCTCAACCAACCGTGGCTATCTTTATAAAGACCGCCAAGAAAGCGCTGCTGTTCATCAGCTCTTCAAGGTTCAGCATAGGGCTGAGGATATGGAGGCCGAGCTGCTGGCTATCGTGGATAATGGCGGACGCGTACAGACTATTTTGATTGAGCATCCAGTTTACGGAGAAATCCAGACTTACCTGAAGCTGACCTGTCGCCGAGATGTCCAGCATTTTCTCCAACAGGTCGCATCCTGTGCCTTTCGTCCCTTATCTGAGCTGACAGATGGAGTCCACTATCACCTAGTACAAGCCGACTCCCAGCAGGATTTGGACTATGTAGAATCTGCCTTGAGAGACCTAGGATTTTTACAGGAATGAATAGCAAGAAAGAAAAAGACTGATTAGGCCCCAACCTAGTCAGTCTTTTTAGTACATACTCTTGCGCCAACCGCCTTCTATGCGCTCGTGATAGTAATATTCTGACAGTTCCTCATCTTCCATCATACGCAGAAGTTCTAACATATCGTAGGCCAAGTCCAGCTGAGGCAGGGTTTCCTTGTCTACCCAAGAGATCTCGCCCTCTTCAGTCGAGTGAATCTGACCAGAGGATTCAGTCGCTTTGTAACAAAAGACGATGTAGCGAACCCCTTCATCCGTATGCCAGTTCTTAACTCCGACCAGTTTTGGATGAGTAATAGTCAAACCCGTTTCCTCTAAAATCTCACGGACAACTGAATCATGGAGAGACTCACCCTTCTCAATATGCCCACCTGGGAAAGCATATCCAGACCAACGATAGCGCTCAGGAGAGCGATACTGCATTAGGACTTTACCACGCGGCGCATCTTCAACAAGGCAGATGTTTGTTAGGATTGTTTTTTGGGAACGTGACATGGATTCACTCGCTTTCTAAGTTATTAAAACATATCTTCATTATATTTCACTTCTAACTTCATGACAAAGGGATTAATCAATTCATGATGCTCATAGGTACTATGAACCACAAAACCTCTGACAATAATGATTTCTTTATCTTGTATATGATAGTCTATATTGATGGGCATGGCAGTATTCGGAATGATTGACAAAGCAAAGAATGCCGAAAACCAAAGATAAAGTGCCACTAGTGCACTGAATAATTCAAAAATGAGGTGATACCAATGAAAATCTCTTATCCTAAAAAAGACTATCCAAGAATGGATAAAGAAGGTCAAACAAAGAATAAAAAACCAAGTATTCCACAAAACCGGAGTAAAGGATAGACCAAAAGCTAACAAAATCAAATGAAGAATGACAAAGGTTAGCAAGGCCAGATAGAGTGTTTTAAATGAAAATAACTTAGAGAGATTTTCTTTGGTCATGTTTTTTCCTCTTTATTTCATTATATTTCAAAATCAACATCGTTAATGCTGGTATAAAGAAAAAGATTAGATAGGTAGCAATCGGAAACCAAACATAGCGAGGATTCAGGTTCCACAATGGTGGCAGAACCCCCTCTCCGTCTTCTAATTCTATTCCTACACAATAATGCAAAAGAAAAACTAGACCATTAAGATAAAGAAAAAATTCTGAAAAACCTTTTAGTGTGTTGAACCCTTCTTCTCTTAGACTTCCAAACCAGGAATAATATGGGAGAACAATCAAAAGTGTCAAATTTAAATATAAAGGGCTAATATATTTAAACTCACGAAGCGGACCCGGAATAGACTTATTTCCAAATGTTAAAAATCCCACTCCAATCGCAACCATTATAAAGAATATATAACCTAAAAGAGCTTCTACTATCCAATGTTTTTCCAACCAAAGGATAAACTTGTTTCCCTGAGCTTTTACTTTTCTCTTGTTTTTATTTTTCTTTTTGGTCTTACTACTCATTCACCAACTCCACAATCTTCTGGAAAGTCTTGCCATTTCGGATAGTCAGTTGCTTGTAGAAACTGGACTTGAGCAGTTTCTTATGATAGTTGGACTTGAGATAGTCCGCTTGGTCAGCATTGCTATAAAAGAAAGCCGTCTGACCAAAATGCAGCTGCTCCTTGTCATTCGCCCAACTGCCTGCCAGCTCTTGGACACTCTCCCTGTCTGTCTCCGGCAGATAAAAAAGAACATCTCGCCGAAAGGCTGTTTCATCCTGCCACCAAGTAGGCAGATTGGCTGTTTCTTTTTGAAGCATAGCAGAGCTGACAAGGACGAAAGGCAGAGGAAAATCGTAAGACTGACTAAAATAAGCCAACAAGATCTCCCGAATCCTCTCCTCCTGCTCCTCGCTCTCAAAGAAAAGATTGCCGCTATTAATGTAGGAAACCGGATTTTCAAAACCCAACCCAGCTAAATCCTTCTTCAAATCAGCCATAACGACCTTGTTTTTCCCGCCGACATTGATGCCGCGGAGTAAAAGTGCATAACGCATGTGGTGCTCCTTAAAAATATATCTATTATTTCCAAACTAACTATTAGAGTTTTTCGAGTAGATCATCCGTTTTTCTTTCACGGCTTTTCCTAGGTCAATGACCTTTTCCTCGTCGTCAAAAACAAAACCCGTTTTTTCATAAAAGGCGATGGCACGTTTGTTATCTTCTAAAACCCATAACATAATCTCTTGATAACCATCCAAGGCAGCAAAAGCAGCCTTTATTAACTGCTGTCCTATACCCTTGCCATAATAATCTTTTAAGACATACAAAGCGAAAATTTCACCAGCTATCCTAGCTGGATCTCGAAAATCACCGTAGCTAACAAAGCCGACCACTTTAGCATCATCCAAAGCGATCAAGGTATTTTCAGGATACTTTTGACTATAAAATCGGCACTTATCCAAAGTCATTTGTTCTTGAAAATCCGCTGGCAAGATGCCATCATAAGCTTCTCGCCATGTCTGCCAATGAACTCTGGATTTCCCTTCTATCTCCTCAGCTGTTTCCATTTTTTTGATAGTGATGACCATTTGTTTTCTCCCATTCTTCTCTCAAAATGCCGTATTTAATACTATCAAAATAAACACCTTGATAATAACGAACTTTTGAAATATGAGCTTCTTTTTTCATTCTTAATTTTTCAGCCAATTTCATCATACCAAAATTCCCTGACCATGTCGTCAAACCCAAATGCTCTAGCTCTAAATAATCCTGAAAGGTCCTATCTATCCACTGCAACATAGCATTTCTTCCTATGCCAGCATTCCAGTATTCACTCTCATAGATATCAATTCCTAATTCCATCCATCTTGTTTGCTGGCATTCCCAATAACGTGAAACAGTTCCAACTAGTTTACAATCTACAAAAATTCCTAAACGATTCGAGTTATTTAGAAAATATTCTGATTTTTGTAGTTTAAACTCCTCAAAATTTGTAAAATACTGATAATCATCAAAGTAAGGAGCGTCGTACTGTTTCCAAATTGGATTAGGATGCGAATAAGCAATCTCCCACAAAGGCATTAAATCTTCTTCCACTAGTTTTCTTAAACAGATCATATTTATCCCTCAATCCATCGCCTTTATTTCCAGAATCATATCGCGAATCTGTGCGGCCAGTTCGAAGTCGAGAAGTCCGGCAGCTTCTTGCATTTGGCCTTCCAGTTTCCTGATCATGTCCTTGCGCTCTTGCTTATTGAGGCTTTCAATTTCGACAGTTTCGTCCTTGTCTGGCAGGGCAGCCTTGGTCACGCTAATTAGGTCGCGGATTTCTTTCTTGATGGTCTGCGGTACAATGCCATGCTCTTCATTATAAGCCATCTGGATTGCCCGACGGCGGGCAGTTTCATCAATAGCGCGCTGCATGGACTGAGTCATGGTGTCCGCATACATAATCACATGCCCCTCGCTGTTGCGGGCTGCCCGTCCAATAGTCTGGATAAGACCGCGTTCGTTGCGGAGGAAACCTTCCTTGTCTGCATCAAGAATTGCTACCAGACTAACCTCAGGCACATCAATTCCCTCGCGCAGCAGGTTAATCCCAACCAGAACGTCAAAGACACCCAAGCGCAGGTCTCGAATAATCTCGGTTCGCTCCAAGGTCTTAATGTCCGAGTGCATGTACTTGACCTTGACACCCATTTCCTTGAAGTAGTCCGTCAAGTCTTCCGCCATCTTCTTGGTCAGGGTTGTGATAAAGGTACGCTCATTCTTTTCGACACGAGCATTGATTTCACCCAAGAGGTCATCAATCTGCCCCATCGTTGGGCGGACTTCCACCTCTGGATCCAGAAGCCCTGTCGGCCGGATAATCTGCTCAATAACAGTATCCGTCTGTTCATTTTCATAGTCGCCCGGCGTAGCCGATACATAGACAATCTGGTGAACATGGCTCTCAAACTCCTCCCGGCGCAGCGGACGGTTGTCCAAGGCAGATGGCAAGCGAAAACCATAATTAACCAGCATCTCCTTACGAGAGCGGTCACCATTGTACATACCCCGAATCTGTCCCATGGTCATGTGACTCTCGTCAATCATAATCAAGAAATCATCAGGGAAAAAGTCCAGAAGGGTATAAGGCGGCTCTCCTTCGCTCCGACCATC
Source organism: Streptococcus sanguinis (assembly GCF_020729725.1). Taxonomy (GTDB): domain Bacteria; phylum Bacillota; class Bacilli; order Lactobacillales; family Streptococcaceae; genus Streptococcus; species Streptococcus sanguinis_V. The sequence goes on from NZ_JAJEPA010000005.1 coordinate 447,356, forward strand.
CATGTGGCGAGAATAGTTCTCAACTCCATTGGTATAGCCCATTTCACGCAGCATTTCGATATCATACTCTGTGCGCTGCTTCAAGCGCTGGGCTTCCAGAAGCTTGCCTTCCTTCTCAAAGATAGCCAGCTGCTCCTCTAGCTCGGCCTGAATCTTAGCAATGGCTACTTCCATGTGGTCTTCATTGGTCACGAAGTGAGTGGCCGGGAAGATGGCTAAATGGTCCACCTCACCCAAAACTCGACCTGTCAAGGCTTCGACCTCACGGATCCGGTCAATCTCATCTCCGAAAAACTCTACCCGAAATGCATGTTCATCCCGAGAAGCAGGAAAAATCTCCACCACATCTCCACGAACCCGGAATTTCCCCCGCTGAAAGTCAATGTCATTGCGCTCAAACTGGATATCTACCAAATCATTGAGCAGCTTGTCACGGGAAATCTCTAGTCCAGGACGCAGGCTTATCACGCTGTCAGAGTATTCCTTAGGCGATCCCAGACCATAGATACACGAGACCGAAGCCACGACAATCACATCATTACGCTCCAAGAGGGCTGATGTCGCTGAGTGACGGAGCTTGTCAATCTCGTCATTGACCGAGCTATCCTTTTCGATATAAGTATCACTGGAAGGCACATAAGCCTCTGGTTGGTAGTAATCATAGTAGGAAACGAAGTATTCCACCGCGTTATTGGGGAAGAACTCCTTAAACTCACCATAAAGTTGGCCGGCCAGGGTCTTATTATGGGCGATAACCAGAGTCGGCTTGTTGACCTGAGCGATAACCTGACTCATGGTATAGGTCTTACCAGTACCCGTCGCTCCCATGAGAATCTGAGCCTTCTCGCCCCCCTCAATATTGTCCACCAACTGCTCAATAGCCTGGGGTTGATCTCCTGAAGGCTCGTACTTGGAAACCAATTCAAATTTATTATCTGTTATTCTGTTAATCATCTTTTATTCCTCAAATTGTGCTTCTATCATTTTACCATATTTGCCCTATTTTCTCTGGATTTGGGTATAGGTAGAATGGCCACGCTTCTACCATCGTCTGTCCCTTGTCATACATCTCGTTAAAAGACATAAAAAAGGCCCAGCTCAACTGGGCGAAATGGTTATTTCTTAAAGATCAGAGCTTGAGGCAGGCGATTTTCTTTTTTGAGTGACCAGTAGAGATAGGCAATGCAGCCAATCAGGACGATACTGGCAAAAATAGATCCTTCAGCACCAAAGGCTCCGCCGGACAGTATATCGACAGAAGATTGCGAGCTATAGTTCAAGATAGAGGTAGATGCTCCTTGGCCACTGACCTGAATGCCATAGATATTTCCTTGCACAAAATTCCAAGCGCCGTGCATACCAGCCAGTACCCACATATTGTCATACTTGAGCATAAGGAAACAAGCAAAGATACCGTCTAGTATGATATTGACAATAGAAAGAACGGTCACACCAGGGTTAAAGAGGTGCAATGCCCCGAATAGAGCGCTGGAAATCAAGATACCAATGAAGATATTTGACTTAGCACTAACTGCTGGAAAGAGCCAACCACGCGTCACTAGCTCTTCTGTCCCACCTTGGAGAATCCAGAAAGGAATGATTGCTAGGACGAAAATAAAAGACTGCAAGTTAAGCTGACCTAATTTCAGACTGCCTGTCCCCGTTACCAAGAGCAAGACAACAACTAGTGAAAACTGAACGGCTCCAATAAGGAAGCCTTTGAGGAGATTTTTGAACCAGTCTTGTTTATAAAATCCCAGACTAGAAAAAGGACGCTTCTCACGATATCGAACCCAGAGGAAAACTGCTAGGGCGATAAAGAAGAAAGTAAACAGTTCAAAAAATAAACTATAGTGACGGAAAAATTCCATAAGTGCTGCTTGTCCGCCAGTAGGGTTTGTCGCACGGAACAAAATACCAATAACAAGCCCAATCGGAAACATTCCGAACATTCCAGCAAAACGACCTACATAAACAAAACCAATAGCAATCAAGATAGCCAACCAAATCGGCGGAATATAACGCGATTGCTTGATAGCATCCAACATACGAGATTTAAACATATACACATTCCTTTCCTTGTTTGAATTTATTATAGCACATTATTTTAGGATGAGCAAAAGAGAACGGTCTGAACCATTTTAGTTGTCTTATCAACTTCAATAATCTAAGTCTTTTCAGTTCCTCACCCATTGACGCTATATTACTAAATAATAAATTAGAAAAATCTATCAGTCCCCTTCGTTTTCTCTAGTAATCTCTTCAATGTTTGTTATTTCTTCGTCTAACCGTTTATCAAATTCCGCCTTATTCTTGAAGGGATAAGAATAAGTCCGCCAAGTATACCATTTAAGCCCTTCATCGCCTTTGTAATACCATTCTATCTTAGTTGGCAGAAAATCTTTGTTGTATGTGATGCGCACCTTTGAAAACTGATCTTCTTCCCTGTAGATGTATTGTAACTCAAATTCGGGTGGATATTTTTCTTCTAATAAAGATTTATTCACTAGTGATTCAGGTGAGCGGGTAATTTGATAGTTTGATTTTTTTATTTCATCAGGTCTAACATTTAAATTAAGAAGAATTGAGGATATTTCATTATTTAACGCTCTTTCATAATATTCCTTAGCTTCATATTTACTACTCCCCCCAAACAGTTTGTTGTCTTTAATCGCAGCTCCATGAAAATAGTAAAACTCTTTATTTTTTAAATCAAATCCTGTTCCAAAATCATTGTTTGCCTCAATATCTGACATGCTTTTAACAAAAACAAATCTTTTATTCATTAAGATTGAATATGCATCACTTGTGGTCTTTTTGATATTGTTTGCTACGACTGTAACCATAATAACCACGATTACTAGGCTTGATACCACTAGCATACTCTTTATATTTATTATACTCTGCCACTTTTTCATCTTCGGACATACCCTTTGTTCTTTCTTGCCAAGCTTCATAATCTTTATGTCCTCCTCCTTTTACAATATCTGCATACTGACCGCCCTTTTTGTCCAAATCTTCTTCAGATTTGAAGATACTCTTAGCTTTTTGCCTGAGTTCAGAGTCTGCTGGCTGTGTAACATCCAATCTATTATGTTGGTCAGCATAAATTCCAGTGACTGCGTCATTATTCCCTTTTGACGGACCGTAGTTAAAGGACTCTGTATTAGCAATTTCATGCAATTCATCATGAGTATAATGTTCTGGATTGGAATCATATCTACCATTAGGTAGCTTATGCTGATCATAGGCATCCCACTGTGTCTCAAATTCTCCTGTTTCGAGATTCACAATAAATTCAACCATTCGAGCATTATTGAAACCTTTTTTTGGATTAACAGTGCTTTCTTGAGGAACTTGAACTTTCATATTGTAAGGACGTCTGAAAACATCTGTATCTTTATCATAACGATTATGATAGTTAGCTCCCGTAGTATAATCAAAAGTAAGCCCTTGCTCTTCACCGTACGCCAAAAGCTTTTCATAATCACTAGCACCCTCATAGTTATTTCGAATATAATAAATTGCTTGACGATCAAGATAATAGCGGAACAGGTGAATTTGTTGACCTAAGCCAGATTTATCTTCCTTAAGCGATTTATCCTTAAAAGTCAAAATTACATCTTTTCTAAAATACATCAAAAAGTCTCCATGAGGTGACATTTTATCAGAAAATTTATGAGTAGCACTGGTTAAATGCATGAAATTATGTTCATCTACTTCAGCTCCTAAATGTTTGAGAACTAATTCTAATTTTTCTCTGGAACTCATCTTACTTGCTGCATACATGCCTGTGTAGACGTCAGATCCTACTTCCTTTGTTTGAGCATATAGTTCGTCACGTTTATTGTAGAACTCTTGGCCTGTCTGAAGTTTTGCTGTGCTTGATTTAACCTGATTGATATAATTCTTTACAGCCGCATCATCCCAGCCATCAACTTTCTTCAACTCTTCAGCCTGTTGGCGCAGTCCCGTGATATAAGAATTGTATTCCTTCCATGAAAGATTTTGTGGTCGCTCAATCTGATATTTCTTAGCAAAATCACGATTTGCTTTTAGTTCTCCCGCTACGGTCGTCCACGATAAATCTGCAGGAATACTATAGGTCCCTGTATTAGCATCCCAAGAGCTGGCTAGCTGCCCCACACCAGTATCAATTGCTTGCGCCAAAGCGTCAATATCTCCAAATATTTCAGGAGAACTAGCATTAAAAGCTCTGAGTTTATCTAATTTTTCTTGAAGTTTATCTCGAGCTGCAGAATAGGTATCTCCAAGTTTCTGCAGTCCCTGTAAACGCTGAAAACTTCCCGAACTAGTTGACTTGCTCGCTGCAATGGTATCTATTGAAGCTTGATTGGCTGCAATAAGCTGGTCATAATGCTGAATATCCTCTATTAGCTTATCCTCTTGTAAATCCTCATCTGCAACTTGTGCACGATACTCCTTTGGAAGAGATTTAACATCTGCCTGAGTTGCTTCAGCCAATGCTACTCCTGTTTCTTTTAATGGAATAATGACACTGGTAATAAAAGCTCTAAAGGAATCATAAGCTTTACCAGATAAGTCCGAGACCGAATTTTCCACTTGTTCGAGAGAATTTCCTAATTCTTTATAGCTATCCAAATGGCTTTTAGTCATAGCTGTAGTACTCTCAACTTGCGAATCTAAACTTCCGCAATAAACTTCAATTCCCATCTACTTTATCCTCCGTTTGATTGATTCTGATACGTTCATGATAAATGTCATTCAAATCATCTTCTAGCTTACGCTTTTGAAGGTTAATCTCATCCAAATCATCTAAAAAACTCTCAGAAACAATATTCGATTCATGAAACGCTTCTGAATATAACTGTTCAAAAAAAATTCTGGAAGAGGGATAAGACTCGAATGAATCCCAAAGTTGAGTTTGCGCTTCTGAACGATACCAATCGAAATTTTCTTTTTGGTTCTCCAACAATCTTTTTTCCCGCAGCAGTCTTTCCTCCTGCAAAAACAAGCCCGCTTCCTTTTCTCTCAGTTCATCAAGTCTCTTCTCTTTATTCACGATTCTGTCCTTCAATTAAACGAAACCTTCCAACACTATCCTCATCAACTGCTTGAAATTGCTCAGCCACACTTTTAATATTAGTGCAAGCTGATTGAATGGCCAACGAAATATCCTTGGCTTTACTTTGAGAAAGATCTATTGCATGATGCGCAGAATCATTTCCCAAAAGTTTAGTCTTTTCATCCTTAGAAGCATTTGAAACACTAGCTAGGGCATCTCCTCCATTCTTCATAGCTGACGCTAATTGTTGAACGATCAAAATATCGCTTTTAATTTCTTTCATTGACTCTTCCCTCAAATTTACTTTTATAACCCAATTCTAGCATATTATTAGGCAAAATAAAACTGCTCTTTATTTTAACACTGTTTCTACATCTTCCCCACTAACTCAGTCAAACTACCGTCTTTTTTCATCTTGATAAGCAAGTAAAGCACGGCTAACAAGAGAATGAGCGAGCTGAAAACAGAGGCTTCAGCGCCGAAAGCTCCACCAGTCAACCAGCTCCATTCTGACTTTGGAATAAAGTTCAGGACTGCCGCGTCAACGCCAGTACCACTAACGCTGAAACCATAGATATTTCCTTGGGTAAAGTTCCAAGCAGTATGAAGTCCTATAATCCCCCAGACATTGTCCGTCCGGAGCAGATAGAGACTTGCAAAGAGCCCAAATAAGGCAATGTTAAGAATGGAAAGAATACCAATATCTGGATTGCCTAGGTGCAAGAGGGCAAAGAGCAGGCTTGAAGTCAGCAAACCGATGGGCAAGTTGGTCTTTTTGACTGAAACTGGCAGAAGCCAAGCCCTTGTCACTAGCTCTTCTGCCCCGCCCTGAATCATCCAAAGCGGAAGCAAAATCAAGATATAGAGGAAAGGTTCCAGCGTCAGCTGTCCCCATTCGAAAGAGACAGCTCCGCTCAACAGCATAAGCAGAGCGACTAGACTAAAGAGGAGAAAACCTACTGTCAATCCTTTGACTAACTCCACCAAGCTTCCTTTTTTAACAAAGCCCAGAGTCGCGAGCGGTCGTCCTTCAGCCCAGCGCACCCAGAGAAAGAGAACCAGTATCATAAAAACAAAGCTAAACAAAAGAAAAGGCAGGGCAAAATTGAAGAAGATTTCAAAGAATCCGCCTTGCCCCAAGAAACCTAGCATAAGACTTAGGAAAGCAGAAATTGGCTCCAAAGCCAAATAAGCCAACTGCTGTCCTCCTTGCACAAAAACAATCGCCAGAAAAAGAGACAAAATATAAGGAGGGACAAAGCGAGCTTGATTGACTCCGTCCAAGATACGTGATTTTTTCATAAGAACCTCATTCTAATCTTGCTTTCATTCATTTCCAGTATAGCAGACTTTGCTCTAAGAACAAAGAAAAGTTACAGTTCTTCTTACAAAAAACACAGAGTTTATATGTCAGAAAATCTAACATAAAAACAGGAGAAATTTGCCTAATCAGTGTTTTTTTGCTATAATGCTAGAATGCTAAAAAGGAGGAAGAAAATGAAGAAAAAATTTTTAGCAATCTTGCTAACATTATTTCCATTTTTTGCGTTAGGGGCGACAGCCCAGGCAGATACGATCAAAATCGTATCCGATACTGCTTACGCACCATTTGAATTTAAAGATTCTGATCAGACTTACAAGGGGATTGACGTTGATATCATCAACAAGGTCGCAGAAATCAAAGGCTGGGACATTGACATGAGTTTCCCTGGCTTCGATGCAGCTGTCAATGCGGTCCAAGCCGGCCAGGCGGATGCCATCATGGCTGGTATGACCAAGACAAGCGAGCGTGAAAAAGTCTTTACCATGTCTGATACTTACTACGACACTAAGGTCGTTATCGCGACGACTAAGGCAAACACCATCAGCAAATACGAACAGCTGAAAGGAAAGAAAGTCGGTGTAAAAACAGGAACGGCTGCCCAACGTTTCCTTGAGAAGAACAAGGATAAGTACGGCTACACTCTCAAAACCTTTGACACGGGTGACTTGATGTATAATAGCCTTTCTGCTGGTGATGTCGATGCAGTGATGGATGATCAGCCGGTCATTGAGTACGCCATCAATCAAGGCCAAAACCTGAAAATTTCTATGAAGGGTGAGGCTGTTGGAAGCTTTGCTTTCGGTGTCAAAAAAGGTAGCAAGCATGAGCACTTAGTTACTGAGTTTAACGAAGCTCTGGCGCAGATGAAGGAAGATGGAAGTCTGGATGAAATCATTAATAAATGGACGGCTTCTAAAGGCAGCTCTGACTCCGCCGTACCAGAGACTTCTACTCCCGCCGGTCAAAAAGCTACTCCGAAAAAAGACAAATACATTATTGCCAGCGACTCATCTTTTGCTCCTTTTGTCTTCCAAGATGACAGCAACCAATACACTGGGATTGACATGGAGCTGATTAAGGCTATTGCCAAAGACCAAGGCTTTACCGTGGAAGTAACCAATCCTGGCTTTGATGCAGCTATCAATAGCGTTCAGACCGGTCAGGCTGACGGAATTATCGCCGGTATGTCTGTCACAGATGCCCGCAAGAAAACTTTTGACTATTCTGACCCTTACTATACAGCCAACTCTATCTTGGCAGTCAAGGACAGCAGTAATATCAAGTCCTACGACGAACTCAAGGGCAAGACAGTCGGTGTCAAAACTGGTACCGCTTCTCAAACGTTCCTTGAGGAAAACAAGAGCAAGTACGGCTACTCTATTAAAACATTCTCAGATGCAGCTTCCATGTATGACAGCCTCAATACTGGCTCTGTCGCAGCTGTGATGGATGATGAGCCCGTTGTCAAATACGCTATCAAACAAGGCAAGAAGCTTAAAACACCTATTGAAGGTACACCAAGCGGCAAAGTCGCTTTCGCAGTCAAAAAAGGCAGCAATCCTGAGCTGATTGAGATGTTTAACAATGGACTGGCCAACCTCAAAGAAAGCGGCAAATACCAAGAGATTTTAGACAAGTATCTGGCTAGCGAGGAAAAAGAATCCACTGTAGATGAGTCCACTATTTGGGGCTTGCTGCAAAACAACTACCAAGAACTTCTTAAAGGTCTGGGAGTGACGATTGCTTTGGCACTGATTTCATTTGCGATTGCTATGGTCATCGGGATTATCTTTGGTATGTTCAGCGTCAGCCCTTATAAACCGCTGCGCTGGATTGCAGAAATCTTTGTTGATGTCATTCGTGGTATTCCGCTGATGATTGTGGCGGCCTTTATCTTCTGGGGTATTCCTAACCTAATCGAATCCATGACTGGCCAACAAAGCCCAATCAATGCTTTCGTTGCAGGAACCATCGCCCTCTCTCTTAATGCTGGCGCCTATATCGCAGAAATTGTCCGTGGAGGTATCCAGGCCGTTCCTGTTGGACAGATGGAAGCCAGCCGCAGCTTGGGGATTTCCTACTCCAAGACCATGCGCAAGATTATCTTGCCACAGGCAACTAAGATTATGCTGCCAAACTTTGTCAATCAGTTTGTCATCGCACTCAAGGATACAACGATTGTCTCAGCTATTGGACTGGCCGAGCTCTTCAAAACGGGTAAAGACATCATCGCCCGCAACTATCAGAGTTTCCGGATGTATGCTATCCTAGCTGTGCTCTATCTCATCATTATCACGCTCTTGACCCGCTTGGCAAAACGCTTAGAAAAGAGGATTAAGTAATGGCAAAATTAAAAATCGATGTGAACGATCTTCATAAATACTACGGGGAAAACGAAGTCCTAAAGGGGATTACTGCTAAATTCTACGAGGGCGATGTGGTCTGCATCATCGGTCCTTCCGGTTCTGGTAAGTCAACCTTTCTGCGCAGTCTCAATCTGCTAGAGGAAGTCACTAGCGGAACCATCACGGTTGATGGCTTTGATTTGACGGACAAAAAGACTGACGTGGATCTGGTCCGTGAAAATATCGGTATGGTCTTCCAGCACTTCAACCTCTTCCCGCACATGACTGTTCTGGAAAATATCACCTTTGCTCCTGTTGAGCACAAGCGCTTGACCCAAGACGAAGCAAATAAGCTGGGGATGGAGCTTTTGGAAAAGGTTGGCTTGGCTGATAAGGCTGATGCCAGCCCTGACAGCCTGTCCGGCGGTCAGAAGCAGCGGGTAGCTATTGCTCGCGGTCTGGCTATGAATCCAGACATCATGCTTTTTGATGAGCCTACTTCTGCCCTTGACCCTGAAATGGTCGGCGATGTTCTCAACGTTATGAAGGATCTGGCCCAGCAAGGTATGACCATGCTGATTGTGACCCATGAGATGGGCTTTGCCCGTCAAGTAGCCAACCGCGTTATCTTTACCGCTGACGGTGAATTCTTAGAAGACGGCAAGCCTGACCAAATCTTTGACAATCCACAGCACCCACGCCTCAAAGACTTCTTGGACAAAGTATTAAATGTATAAAACCAAACGAAGAGCCAGCTTATATGCCGGCTCTTTTCTTGTTTCAAAAATTTTTAAACTACACCAACCACCACTGGTAAAGCGACCAGTAGAGGATATTAGCTACTATGGAGAGGGCGGACAAACTAGTCAGAACTGTCAGGAAGAGGCGACCTTTTCCGAGTCCCTTTCGAGCCCTGCTAAAGAGCGGATAAACCGCACAGCCTGCTAAGAACAATCCCAAACCTGCAAAAACCATATAACGCCACTGAGCGATGATACTGAGATCCGTAGTGCTTGAGCTAAGCAGGAGCAAGAGTAAATTTCCAGCTGAGACCACTACTCCTGCAGCTGTCAAGATGTGCCACCATTTCCAAGCTCGATTTTGCTTGCTTTTTTCTTTGCCAAAGACCAGTCGATAAAGGACTAGCACAAGCCGCACAAGTAGATTACCCAAAGCATAAACGACACTTAGAGCTGCCAAAGCAATCAACCCAAACTTAGTCCAGATTTCCCAGTCAGGAACTTTCTCGAAATCACTGACTGGAGTAGCGATTCGCGTTTTGCCATTTCCACTTTTATAAATAGTCCAAAACAAATGATCCATTCTCTCCGAGGACGGCTTCTTCATATGAAGCAAATTACCTGGAAAGAGCTGATACAAAGAAAGCGGACCTTGATTAAAATTCCGAAGGATTTGATAATAGCCTGGTTCGAACTTTTTCTGAGTCTCTGCACTGGCTGTCGGACGCTTTCCGAAAACCAATTCTGGCATGCCATCATTATAAATTTCTTCCACGCCTTGATTGGTCATGATCACCTGGCCGATACCATCCCTCAGATCCAGCAGAAGATAGCTGGAAAAACCATTTGTATTCCCTCCGTGCCCTAGCACTGTAACGCCAAATTCACTGGCCCAGAAGCCATGAGCATTACGAACGATGTCTGTACCAGGATAATAGGAAGTGCCGGTGTATAGTTTGTCCCAAGTCTCCGACCGAGTAAAGAGAGTTTTACGACTTAGCAGAGCCTGAGCAAATTTTTGCAAATCACTCAGCGTTCCTGTGGCTCGACCAACTGGATACAGGCCGACTTCATAAAGTGCATCTCCTAACAGGCTGCCATCTGTCGTATATCCTTTTACTTCCTTGCGCTTGGCTTGGACATAAGCATTGTCAGACAAGTCTTGAGCTATAGCCGTTCTCTCCATGCCCAGAGGCTGGAAGATATGCTCGTGGGTATAATCAACAAAAGATTGCCCAGAAATTCGCTCCACAATATAGGCTGCTAACCCCGTACTGTAGTTGGAATAAGCTGTCGTTGTTCCCGGTTCAAAGGACTGAGCCGGCTGATATTGGAGCAGCAAATCCTCTAAACTCTTGCCCCTTTGCATATAGAGAGGGGCTTCGTCAAATCCAGACTGATGGTTCATCAAATCCAGCATAGTAATAGGCTTGTCATAGCGGAGATTTCTAAGAAAGCCCTCTGGTAGATACGTGCAAATATCTTCTTCTAGGTTAATCTTACCTTGCTCCCAGAGCTGCATAACAGAGACCCAGACAGTCAGCTTAGTCACGGAGCCCCATTCAAAGACACTGTCATCATCGGCCTTGATGCCTTTTTCCTTGTTCATATAACCAAAGTTTCCTTGATAGATAGTGCCGTCTTTGTCAAAGACAGCTGTCGCCATGCCGGCTGTTGTCTTTTCGTGCTCTTTGACATAGACTTGGATTTTCTGGCCAATTTGGCTGCGCTCTGTGCCCGAAGGCAGCTTCTGAGAGTCAGCCAATGCAGTGGCTGGGCGAAAAAGACCCAATGTTAAAATAGTTAGAAGTATGAGAACAACTGATTTTTTTATGAGATACTCCTTTGCAGAATTACACAGACAAAGCCCGCCTTCCCAAAGGAAAGCAAGCAACTTATATCACATCACCCACCATTGGTAAAGTGACCAATAGAGAATATTGGCTACTATAGCTAGGGCAGATAGACTAGTCAGAACTGTCAGGAAGCGGCGACCTTTTCCGAGGCCTTTTCGCACTTTGCTAAAGAGCGGAAAAACCGCACATCCTGCTAAGAATAGGCCCAGACCTGCAAAGACCATATAGCGCCAAGATTGAACAATTGAGTAATCCTGAGTCAAGGCAGACAGTAAAAGCAAAATGAGATTGCCAGTAAACAGCAACATCCCTAGAGAGGTCAGGCAATTCCAGATCTTCCAAGAGCGCGGAGCCGAACTTTTAGCTTTACGCAGCATGAGACGGAAACCGCCAATCAGAAAACTAATCAAGACATTTCCCAGAGCAAACACGAGCGCCAGAGCTCCGAGAAACACGACTAGATAATGTCTAAAGAGAACTGAATCGGAAATCCTTTCTGCATTAAGGACACCAAATTCGAGGCGGTCAGCACCTTGACTTCTGTCTATGGTCCAGAAAGTGCTCAGCAGATCTGGCTGATCTGATACTTTGTTGATCTTTTGGATGGCCCCAGGGATCATGAGCATGAAGGACAGTGGTCCCCTATTATAGCTTCTCAGATAGTGGTAAGAGCCAGGCTTGAACTGCTTTTTAGTAGCTTCGCTGACAGTCTGCATCTTGCCAAATATCAGCTCTGGCATTTGAACATTGTAAACTTGTTCATACAGTTGATTGGTTAAGATGACTTGGCCGATGCCATTTTTTAGATCCAAGTAAAGATAGCTAGAAAAGCCATCAGCATTACCACTGTGTCCCAGCAAGGTAACACCGTAGTGACTGGCCCAAAAGCCATGAGCATTACGAACAATATCCGTACCAGGGTGGGTAGAGGTTGTTGAGTAAAGCTCGGTCCAAGTTTCTGGATGATGAAAGAGCGTCTTACGTTCCAGCAAGGCCTGGGCGAATTTCTGCAGGTCTCCTAGAGTCCCCACAGCCCCTCCGACTGGGTACATCCAGAGCTTAAATGGTGTATCTCCCAAGAGCTTACCTTGGTCATCATAACCCTTATCCTCCTTGCGCTTTTCCTGTACATAAGCGTTGTCCGATAAGTCAGGCAAGATAGCAGTCCGATCCATGTCCAGCGGCTCAAAAACATGCTCATGGACATAGTCTGCATACTTCTGCCCAGATATCCGCTCCACGATATAAGATGCCAAAGCCGTGCTGAAGTTAGAGTATGATGTCGTCGTACCCGGCTCAAAGGACTGAATAGGCTGGTAATCGCGGAACTGCTCTTCCAAGTCGCTCTTATCTCCCTTTTTGTAGAGTGGCATTTCATCAAAGCCAGCCTGATGGTTCATCAGATCCAGCATGGTGATAAGCTTATCATAGCGAAGATTGCGGAGAAAGCCTTCTGGCAGATAAGTTTTGATGTCTGCTTCTAGGTCGATTTTGCCCTCTTCCCAGAGCTGCATGACCGATACCCAGACCGTCAGTTTAGTGATTGAAGCCCATTCAAAAACACTGTCATCGTCAACTTTGACTTTGTTTTCCTTATCCACATAGCCAAAGTTTCCCTTGTAGATGGTTCCGTTTTTATCAAAGACTGCTGTTGCCATACCGGCTGTTGTCTTTTCGTGCTCTTTGACAAAGTCTTGGATTTTCTGACCGATTTGGCTGCGGTCCGTGCCAGACGGCAGCTTCTGCGAGTCAGCTAAAGCAGCTGTCGGCCGGAAGATTCCTAGAGTTATAATCGTTAAAAGTGTCAGAATAAATGATTTTTTCATAGCATTTCCTTTCTGTTCGACTCAAAGATTCATATGAGCTAAGGTCAGATAATTTGTACAGTCTCCCTTTAATTTTAGAATCAGCTTATTCTTATTTTTTAATCATGCGTTTTTCTCTTCTTTATCCGCCCGACACCAGAGATAAATACTGTAAAGGGTCAGAATGCCCAAGCCGCCAAGGTAAAAGAGGGAGTTGACCTGAGAGAAATCAAACTTATCAGCTAGGTTGATGCCGACAAACGTTTCTATCAGAATGTCTAGCAGGGCATGAAAAATCATACAGGCAAGGACAGATTTCGTCTTCTTATGCAGTGCAGCAAACCAGATAGACTGGACTATAGTTACAATGATAAAGACTAGAAAGGGATTCTGACTTCGATCATAAAAACGGTCATAAAACCAGAGAGGAATATGCCAGCAAGCCCAAGCTAGTCCAGTTATTGAGGAGGCGATAAGCATAGAGAACTTCTTTTCCAAAGCCGGCTGCAGAAAGCCTCGCCAGCCAGGCTCTTCCATGCCACCAGCCAAGGTCATAAGGTAGATAAAGAATCCAATAAATGAAAGCAGAGCTCCGTCTACTAGCTTGCCTCCGGAAGCTAATGCAAAAGTCACTGCCAGACCTCCACTGAAGAGTAGGAGATAGAGCCAAGTCCCTTTCTTGCTTGAGAAGATAAAGGAACAGATGGCTTTGAAGCCTTTTATTTTCAGTACCATTAGGCTTGCTATCACCGGTCCGAACATACTGAGACTCATTAGGAGGCCTTCCAGAGCCAGATAGAGTATAGGTGGATTTTCCGGCCAGAGATTTTTGAGAATGATAGCTAGCAACATAAATCCCCAAGTCCAGCCGAAGTTCCAGGCTAGGAACGGCCAGACTAGTTTTGGTTGTGGTTTGCTTCTTGTTTCATTGGTCATAGAACTTTCTCCTTTAAATGGTTTGATTTTTGTACTCTGATAAGGTCTTTGATTTTTTGCCTCATTTAGCCGCGCTCTGTATAAAAGACAGCTATTGTACTTCAGCTCCTGTTGAAAAATCACTAACCTTAAGATTGTAAAAAGAATTAATCAAACGGTTTACCTCATGAGATAGTCCATTCCCCCAGAAAAGACAAGCAAATAATCACAATGCCCACCACTGATAGAGGGACCAGTAGAGGATATTAACCACAATGGCCAACGCAGATAGACTAGTCATGACCGTCAGGTAGAGTCGGCTCTTGCTCAATCCTTTTCTTGCCTTGGTCAGAAGCGGGAAGACTGCACAGCCAGCCAGAATCAATCCCAGACCGGCAAAGACAATGTAGCGCCAGCTAGCTAAAAAGCTCAGATCGCTGGTAGCAAATGTGTTAAAGAGGAGGAGGAAGTTTATAGCCACACCTACTCCAGCCAAGGAAGTTAGGTAAGTCCAGATACGAAGAGGTTTTGGTGTTTTAGATTGACCTTTTTTGAAGACCAAGCGGAAGAGATCCAGTCCGCCCCGTGCCAAAAAGAGAATGATACTGAAAACAAGTCCGACTGCCGCTGAAATAAGCAAGGACCAGTCTTTCAGAATCTCGCTATCCTTGACTCTGAAGTTGTCGCCATAGGAAGCTGTTACCTTAGTCTCGTCTCCACTACCGCTGACTACTGAAAAATTCTGGGTCAAAAGCGGATTGTCCTTAGATTTCTTGACAAACTGAGTGTAAAGCAAGATTCTGGAGATAGATATAGGACCACTGGCAAAGTTGCGAGCAGATCGGTAATTGCCAGACTGGAATTTATCAAAGGTAGCTGAGTCCGTCTTTTTCTTAGGTCCAAAAACCAAGGCTGGCATTTCATAATTATAAACTAACTCATGATCCTGATTCGTCATAATGGTCATACCTATACCATTTTTCAAGTCCAACAGAATATAAGATGAGTAGCCAGTCGAGTTTCCTCCATGGCCAACAAGCGTCGTGCCGTACTCCCGTGTCCAAAATCCGTGCATATTGTGCGGCATATCCGTTCCTGGATAATTCGATGTTGCTGTGTAGAGAGTTGTCCAAGTCTCAGCATGCTTGAAGAGCTTTTCTTTCTTCAAAAGCGCTTGGGCAAACTTCTGGAAGTCAGCCAAAGTGGAGACGGCATTCCCTGCCGGGTAAAGCCCTAGATGGAAATAGCTAGTTCCCATAGATGTCTGACCGTCCGCCCGATAAGAGATTTGCTCCATCCGCTTCTGGTAAATCTTTGGATTTTCCTTAAAGTCGGCTGATAGAGCAGTGTCTTTCATCCCTAGTGGTTGAAAGATATGCTCATGGACATAGGCCGAGAAGTCCTGACCAGAGATTCTCTCGACGATATAGGCTGCCAGACTAGCTGAAAAGTTTGAGTAGGCTGTCATGGTGCCTGGTTCGTAAGACTGTTCTGGCTGATTAACTGCCAGAATCTCCTCAATAGACAAGCCCTTATCTTCCTTGTAGGCGTGGGTAGACTCACCAAAGCCGGCCTGATGGTTCATGAGGTCTGTCATAGTAACGGGCTTGTCGTAGCGCAAAGTCTTCATAAATCCCTCTGGCAGATATGTGCGAATATCTTCGTCAAGGTCAATCTTGCCCTCTTCCCAGAGTTGCATAACGGAGACCCAGATAGTTAGTTTCCCTACTGACCCCCATTCAAAGACGCTGTTGTCGTCGGCTTTAATGCCTTTTTCCTTGTTCATATAGCCAAAACTACCTTGATAAATAGTCCCGTCCTTGTCAAAAACAGTTGTTGCCATACCGGCCGTTGTCTTTTCATGTTCCTTGACAAAATTTTCGATTTTCTGACCGATTTTGTCGCGGTCCGTACCAGACGGCAGCTTCTGCGAGTCAGCTAGAGCAGTAGCTGGCTGAAACAAACCAAGCGTTAATATAGTTAAAAGTATTAGGATAAATGATTTTTTCATGCGATTCTCCTTTGCAGAATTATGCAGACAAAGCCCACCTTCCCGAAGGAAGACAGGCAACTTATCACATCGCCCACCACTGGTAGAGCGACCAATAAAGAATGTTAGCTACGATAGCGAGAGCAGATAGACTCGTCATGATTGTCAATAAGAGCCGACCTTTGCCAAGTCCCTTTCGAGCCTTACTCAAGAACGGATAGATGGCACATCCTGCTAAGATTAAACCTAGAGCTGCAAAGACTATATAAGGCCATATGCTATAGGGATAACTACGATCACTTGCTAGAAAAGCTACAACAAGGCCATAGAAATTTAAAACCACTCCTACTGCTGCTAAAGAGGTCAGATAAGTCCAAATCCGAAGTTTCTTAGGTGTTTTAGGCTGGCCTTTTTTGAATACCAATCGGAAAAGATCTAAACCACCCCGTACCAAAAAGAGAATGATACTGAAAACAATTCCGACTACCGCTGCAATAAGCATGGCCCAGTCTGCCAAAATTTCGCTATCCTTGACTCTGAAATAACTTGCATAAGGAGTTGTCACCTTGACCTTATCTCCGCTGCCACTGACTACTGAAAAATCCTGACTCAAAAGTGGATTGTCCTCGGATTTCTTGACAAAACTAGTATAGAGGAATAAGCTTCTAGAGATAGACATAGGACCACTGGCAAAGTAGCGAGTAAATCGGTAATTTCCAGACTGGAATTTGTCAAAGGTGGCTGAGTCTGTCTTTTTCTTAGGTCCAAAGACCAAAGCCGGCATCTCATGGTTGTAGACGAATTCGTGTTCTTGATTCGTCATGATAGTCATACCGATGCCATTTTTCAAGTCTAGCAGGATGAAAGAGGAATACCCCAAGGTATTACCGCTATGGCCGACAACAGTCATGCCAAACTCTGTAGCCCAGAAACCGTGCATATTGAGCGGCAGCTCTGTCCCTGGATAGGTCGAGGTCACTGTGTATAGGGTCGCCCAAGTCTCAGCTCGCTGGAAGAGCTTCTCTTTCTTCAAAAGCGCTTGGGCAAACTTCTGAAAGTCAGCCATGGTAGAGGCAGCATTTCCCATTGGATAGAGCGCTGAGTATAAATAGGCAGTCCCCTTCGAAGTCTGACCATCTGCACTATAGGACAAGGCCTCCATTCGCTTCTTATAAACCTTAAGATTATCCTTCAAATCTGAAGACATAGCTGTATCATTCATCTCTAATGGCTGGAAGATATGCTCATGGACATAGGTAGAGAAGTCCTGTCCGGAGATTCGCTCGACGATATAGCTCGCCAAACCGGCAGAGAAGTTTGAGTAGCTGGTCATGGTGCCGGGTTCGTAGGACTGGGTTGGCTGATTATTGGCTAAGCTTTCCTCAATTGTCAATCCTGTCTCTTCCTTAAGGCCCTGAATTGACTCGCTAAATCCCGCCTGATGGTTCATGAGATCAATCATAGTGATCGGCTTGTCATAGCGAAGGTTTTTTAAAAATCCCTCTGGCAGATAGGTGCGGATGTCTTCCTCTAGGTCAATCTTTCCCTCTTCCCAGAGCTGCATGACGGAGACCCAAACCGTCAGCTTGGTAACCGATCCCCATTCAAAAACGCTGCTATCATCCGTTTTGACTTTCTTTTCCTTGTTCATATAGCCAAAGTTTCCTTTGTAGATGGTGCCATCCTTATCAAAGACCGTCGTCGCCAAACCAGCCGTTGTTTTTTCATGTTCCTTGACAAAGTCTTGGATTTTCTGACCGATTTGGCTCCGCTCCGTGCCAGACGGCAACTTCTGATCCTCAGCCAAGGCTGTAACCGGCCGGAAGAGTCCTAGAGTTATAATCGTTAAAAGTGTTAGAATAAATGATTTTTTCATGATATTTCCTTTCTATTTAGCTTCAACAATCGCATAGGCGATACTTCTGTATACCATTCGGATAAAAATTCTTAGCATATCTTTCTCCTTTCTTAAGCAATGATTTGCATCATCTAATCAAAAGTCACTGCTTCTACAGCCACCCTTGTCGCTCCATCTTTCTTGACATGGTCCTGAATTTTTTGGCTAATCTGAATGGCCGCCGTGTTAGACTTCAAAGATTGCTCCATCGTCTTAGCTTGAGGCGTTTTTACTAGCCCTAAGCTTAGGACTGTCAAAAGCCAGAGAAATAACGTTTTTGGCATGGTTTCTTACTCCTTAGATACAATTTAAAATGACGACTGGAATCTATCCCATTCCAGCTCTTCTTATTTTTTACAAATTTTAGGCCTATCTGTATAATCATTTTATATATATAAATTTTATATACAAGAAGATTATATATAATTTTCTGGTATATGTCAAATTTTTATATAATTAAAAAATTATATATCAAAATCAGCTTACAAGCCTTGAAATCAATATTCTTAGAAGGTTTATAAAAATGGGCTCCAAAAATCTTTTAAAAATTTTTATTTATTTGAAAGCGCTTGACGAATTTACTTTCTTCTGTTAGACTTAAAGCAGAACTATTTCGGAGGTACACGGAGACATGAAAAATTAAGTCTATTTTTTAAAGGAAACTTTATTTAGTAGATTTTGTCATGTTTCTGCATATCCGCGGGATGTTCATTTTTTGTGCTTTCTATCTTCTATTTGCTTATCTTTAGATCAATCCTGTCGCTCCTATGACCGTGTAAGCTGGAAGCCTATGAACGAATAATCCTACTTGGACACTCCTGTGTCTGCTTTGTGCAATTAAAAACAGCTCTGCTAAATAAAGCAGGGCTGTATTTTGTGTTATAAAACGAAGGAGACATCTATGCTTCAAATAAGAAATCTAACCATTACCCACCTAAAAGACCTGAAAGAGTTAGTCAAAGATTTGTCACTGACTGTCAATCAAGGAGACAAGGTCGCTATTATCGGTGAGGAGGGCAATGGCAAGTCCACCTTGCTCAAGCTCCTGCTAGACGAGCGACTGGTCAGCTCCTATGTCAGCTACAGCGGACAGATTGATAAGTCCTATACTGCTGCTGTCTACCTGCCCCAGCAGCTACCTTCAGAGGATGCCCAACTGACGCTCAATGACTATTTCTTTGCTGATTTTGAGACCGAGCTGGACTATGCTAAGCTCTACCGCTATGCTGGAGAGCTCAACTTTGACAGCCAGCGTTTTGCCAGTCAGCAGCAGCTCTCTAGCCTATCTGGAGGAGAAAAGCTTAAAGTTCAGCTCATCAAGAAACTAGCCAGTGATTGGGACATTCTCTTTCTTGACGAGCCCTCTAATGACCTTGATCTTGAAACTCTGACTTGGCTGGAAAACTTTATCAGCCACAGCCAGCAAACTGTCCTTTTCGTCTCTCACGACGAACACTTCCTCGCTCAAGCCGCGACCAAGATTGTTCATCTGGAGCGAATCAAAAAGAAGCAGGAAGCTAGAACCAGTGTCAAGAGTCTGGACTATGAAAATTACCGCCATCAGCGTCAGGAGGCCTTTGAAAAACAAGGTCAATTGGCACGGAAAGAGCGGGAAGAACACGCCAAGACCGTGGAAAAACACCGACGGGTTAAGCAGAGTGTAGAGCATACTTTACGAAACACCCATGACGCTACTGCAGGTCGACTGGTGGCTAAGAAAATGAAAAATGTTCTCTCACAGGGCAAACGATTTGAAAAGGCAGGTGCTGAAATGACCGAAATCCCGACACAGGAAGATGTCATCAGCCTTCACTTCTCAGACATAGAAGCTCTGCCATTGACCAAAAGAATCCTCAAATTAGAAGGAATGAAACTGGAAACAAACGAGCGACAATTGGCGGAGAACCTGACTCTGGAGGTCTGCGGTCAGGAAAAAATCGGACTGATTGGTGCTAATGGTGCAGGCAAATCTACTCTGCTTAAGGAAATATGGAAGGTCCTGCGTGAGCGGACAGATATGCGAGTAGGCTACATGCCCCAGCATTATGGTGACTTGCTGGCTGATGAGAGCAGTCCCTTGGACTTTCTGGCTCCCTCTGGCGACAAGTCCCAGGAGGAGAAAATCCTGACTCATCTAGCCAGTCTCCAGTTCACGCGCGACGAGGCCCGCCACCCGATTGGGCAGCTTTCCGGCGGTCAAAAAGCCAAGCTTCTTCTGCTCAAACTAGTCTTAGACCGCCCAAATCTCCTCCTTCTGGACGAGCCAACCCGCAACTTCTCTCCCACCTCTCAGCCTCAGGTTCGCCAGCTTTTGGCGACCTATCCTGGCGCCATTATCGCTGTCTCCCACGATCGGATCTTTCTCAAAGAAGTCTGCCAGAAGATTTATCGACTTACGGAGGAGGGATTGGAAGAAGTTGAACTATAAGCAAAAGAGGCTGGGACAAAAGTCCGACCTCAAATATAAAAAGCAAACAAAACTAGTTTTCTGGTAATCAGAATTCTGCTTTGTTCGCTTTTCGCATTTAATTATAGATTAGAAGGGCTTAATAATTAAAATTTTTAAAAATTGAAATTTTTTTGTCTCAAACTCTTTTTTGTAGCAAAGAGACTATTGTCCCAGACTCTTTTACTCTATTATTGAGACTTACCAAAAGAAAAATTAACTTAACAGGTATTTCTACTGCAACTTTTAACACATTCATTAACTACATTAGAAATAAGAGAAAGGCAATTCGAAACAGAGACAGGGCGAGCAAATGAAGGGGGTAAAACCAGTAAAATACTTTTCCAATATTGGCCCCTTTTTGACCGTTGTAGAAAGAGGTCACGAGGAGAAACAGAAGACAGGTGGCAGCCAGATCAGCCAGACCATCATAGGAGAAATTGAAGGCCAAAATTAGGATTTGCACACTGTTCAGTACCAAGACACCGCCAATTTTTCGGAAGATTGGGTCTTTAATCTTTGCAAAGGCATAGATACCAAAAACACCTCCCGTCAGTCCGCCGTCAGCGATAATGGACAGAGTAAAACAGAGTAGAATAATTAGAACTTTTCTCCAGGTTGCTGTTTGCTGATCACTGTAATAAAGAGCACAGAGCCCCAAAAAGAGAGTAACAACCGTATTTTGCATGATAAAGCCAAGACCAGTAACCCAGCCCATCAGAGAGAAAGGGATGATACTGATAAGAGCCAGCAGCCCCAATCGTCTCATATACTTGCGCACATCATGACTGTGCCGATATCCTTCCGCGATACAAAAGGCAAAGACTGGAAAAGCCAGGCGGCCTATTATGTGCATACTATTGGCCGGCCAGTTAGGAGAGAGAATATTCATATTGGTAGCCAGTGGAAAAGATACCCAGGCGATATGGTCAATCAGCATGGCAAGCATAGCAAGCAGTTTCAAACTGCTATTGTCAATTATTTTTTTCATAGGATCCTCCTTTTTCCTTTCCTAGGATACAAGAAAGAGGTTCTTTTTTCCATTTCTTTAGCTTACATTTCTCTCATTTTTCTTACAATTTTGTAAGTTGGAATTTCACCTTTTTACCTCATCGATGAATACTTCTGATTTTTTCTTGACAAATAAGACTGAACGAGGCTGGGACAAAAAGATTTTGATTTTAGGAATTCTTTATTATAAATTTTTAAAATCGATAGATTAGACAAAAAAGTGAACAAGACAGACTTCTGAGTGTCAGATAACTCCGTTTTGTTCGCTTTTTATATTTAAGGTTAGACTTTTGTCCCAGCCTCTTTTATCATTTTAACTATAAAGTAAGTTTTCTAAGATTAGAGCTATGCAATCTAACGAGGTCTTCCTTAAAACAGTTATCTCTTCGTCTGAATGCGAGGAATACAAAATTTCATCTACAATAGAGGTGATAAAATTAAATAGGACATTAGAAATAGATTTTAGATTTGTTATTTCTTTATTACCTACGTAATGTTTTAAACATTGATAAGTGAATTCTTTCATTTTATCATTGTGCTGATCCTGTATTCCCTTAACCTCAGGAATGGAATAAGAAAGCATCT
This sequence comes from Streptococcus sanguinis, assembly GCF_020729725.1. Lineage (GTDB taxonomy): Bacteria > Bacillota > Bacilli > Lactobacillales > Streptococcaceae > Streptococcus > Streptococcus sanguinis_V. Next base: position 469,317 of record NZ_JAJEPA010000005.1, read on the forward strand.
CAATTTGCGCGTGAAACTCTTTATCTTCTAAACTAATTAAATTATCAATTAATTTTTCAATCCAGCCTTTGTAATCACTACTGAATAACTCCAAATTTTCACTAGTATTCAGTTGGTTAAAGATTACAATAAACGATTCATTGTAGTCTTTTAATATTAAAAATAAAATCTCTTCTTTATTTGAAAAATAAGAATATAGTGTCCCTATTGAAATCCCCGCTTCTTTTGCAATTTCATTTGTGGTAACATTAAAATAATTCTTTTTTGCAAATAATTCTTTCGAAACAGCTAAAATCGTGTTTAATTTATCTAAACTTCTTTTTTGAACAGGTTTTCGAACTAGTTTCTTCGACAATACTTTCATCCTTTCTAAGCAATCTTTCTCTTATGATATCACACTTCCAGTAAAAATTCTTTTAAATGCCATGAATAGCAATAATATGCTATTTTATTTTTCAAAAAAATGAGCAAATACTCATTTTTACTTGACACAAAACTAAAAAAGAGTACAATTAAACATGAGTTATAACTCATGTTTTAGAAAGGAGAATTGCAATGAATAAAAAAACTATAATAACTATTGCAATGTGTTTGGCTATTTTCTTAGTCATGCTCGACACAACTATCATGAACATTACGTTGCCTGCTATACAGAAAGGACTAAATGTTAGACTTGACAGTTTATCTTGGGCTTTAAACATTTATACCATTATTTTTGCTACATGTACTATCCCATTGAGTAAATTAGCAGATATTTACGGGAAAGGGAAAATTCTTATTATTGGATTAGTACTCTTTGGTATCGGAAGTTTAATTTCTGGATTGGCAATGGAATTTTATCAGCTTATTTTAGGTAGAGTTATTGCTAGTCTAGGAGCATCAATCTTATTACCAGTAGGAAATATACTAGGAATTTCTTCTTGGAAAGTTGAAGATAGATTTAAAATCGTTGCCGCTTTAGGACTCACTCAAGGAGGAGCAGCTGCAATTGGTCCTACACTTGGAGGTATTATTACCGATAGCTTATCTTGGCATTGGATATTCTTTATCAATATTCCCATTGTTATAATTGCTCTTCTATTATTGATAAAATCTTTTGACTTTAAAAAAGATACTACAGTTTCAACCAGAATTGATTGGTATGGTAGTTTGATTTCTATGATATCACTTTGCTTATTGACTCTCGGGTTAATTAAAGTAAGAGATTGGGGTTTCAATGACTGGAAGAGCATCACCTGCTTTAGTATTTCTATCATCACAGGTTTTCTATTTATTATTATAGAAAAACAAAATTCCTCTCCAATGATTAATCTGAATTTATTCAGGATCAAAGAATTTTCATCTGCCTCATTAGTCGCATTTATTGCTCAATTTTTCTACATTGGCGTTATTGTTATTCTACCAACCTTCTTTACTACTGTTCAAGGGAAGAGCGAATTAGATGCTGCTCTAATACTACTCCCTATGTCATTAACTGTTTTCATTTTTGGAGGCTTGGGAAGCCTAGCAATTAATAAACTTGGTCCTCGCTTATTGGTATTTACTGGTCTGCTAGCAATTCTAATTTCTTACATATTATTGATAACATTAGATCCTAACAATACACTAACCATGAGTTTTTCAACATTAGTTTTGGGGATTGGCTTTGGTATTATTGCAGGGCCTATTAATGTTTTAGCAGCTTCTACATTAGATGGAGAATTGTTAACGGCTTCTCAAAGCGTCATTAGTGTTGTAAGGCAAATTGGATCAGTTATAGGAGTTTCCGTATTTATCTCTATACTTACAAATAATATCAAAATTCTAACGGTCCATACTCCTCAGAAAATATCCGAAGCCTACCTATCTATCTATAAAATATGGATTCCTTACCTATTCGCCCTACTTTTCCTTTCCTTATTATTTGCAAAACGGGATATTTATTTACAAACAAAGGATATAAAACATGAAAAGAATTGAAATTGATGTAAGCCGAACTGACTTTGAAGTAAAAAAAGGAAAAGAATTCAAATTATCTTTTAAAAATTGCTCCCGAGAGGATTATAAAATTATAATCAATGATTCCGAATTTATCCTGAAAGAAATGAATGTATTTAAAACAATCTGTTTCTGGATGATTCCCAAAATCACTATTTCGATTCCTTTCAACAAGGTTGAAACTTACAACGTTAAAGTTGAAGATAGCACAGCAACATTTCAATGGCTCAAAGCTGATGATATTAATCTATATACGGCTAGAGGGAGTGTTTTTATTAACAATTTGGAATGTAATACTTGTAACTTAGCTTGTGGCATGGGGAATACATCGCTTCAAGGTACTATTCAACAGAACGCTAATTTCACATGTGATATGGGAAATATAATTTTTTCGGGATATCAGATATCCTCCTCTTACAAATTGAAAGTCAATAGTGGCCTTATCACTGTAAATGGTCTTAGCTATACGAATACCTCTCATAAGCAAAAAAATACCAATTGTGAGTCCCCTATCTTTGATCTAAACTGCAATATGGGAAATATAACTATTTCATAAACTGATTTTTAGCAGAAAACAAGTTAGGCAAACTTGGACTATAAGCAAAAAGAGTTGGAAATCCAACTCTTTTAGTTTTGTTTAGCATCAATCTGTGAACTTTAATAAAGCTCCCCTTCTACTCCTGCGCCGTCTGCATTTGGTAATAAACACCTCTGGCTGCCATGAGCTCCTGGTGATTACCATGCTCGACGATATCACCATCTAACATAACGAGGATGATGTCCGCATTTTGAATAGTGGACAGGCGATGGGCAATGATAAAGCTAGTCCGACCCACCATGAGCTTGCTGAAAGCCTCCTGAATCAAGACTTCTGTCCGGGTATCAATGGAGGAAGTTGCCTCATCCAAGATTAGGATTTTAGGAACGGAAAGGAAGACACGGGCAATGGTCAAGAGCTGCCGCTGGCCTTGAGACAGGGAGTCCCCAGCATCCGCTAGGTAGGTGTCGTACCCCTGAGGCAGCTGCTGGATAAAGAAATGAGCATTGGCCGCCTTGGCAGCTGCAATAACCTCTTCTCGGCTGGCGTCTGGCCGGCCAAAAGCTATGTTGTCGTGAATAGTCGCCGTCTTAAGCCAAGTCTCTTGCAGTACCATACCGAATTGCTGACGATAAGAGGATCTAGTGTAATGCGTGATGGGAATACCGTCTAGCGAAATAAGACCACTATCAACATTGTAAAAGCGCATGACGAGATTGATTAAAGTAGACTTGCCCGCACCAGTTGGCCCGACAATTGCAACCTTGCTAGCTGCCGGAATCCTTATATTCAAATCCTGAATCAGCTCTTTGCCAGAATCATAGCCAAAAGCCACATGCTCAAAGCTAATCTGTCCTTTGACATTTTCAGGATGAAGAATTTCCTGACCGGGCTCAGCTATTTCTTCTTGGTCCAAAACGCTGTAAATCCGCTCTGCACAAGCTAAAGCGCTCTGCAATTCTGACATGACTGACGATATATCATTGAAAGGCTTGGTGTACTGGTTGACGTAGTTGAGAAAAGTTACCAGCTGCCCAACCGTAAAACCTGTTCCCTGAATGATTCGGACAGCCCCAAAGCCCACAATCAAAGCATAGATCAGGGCATTGATAAAACGAGTCGAAGGATTGACCGTCGAAGAATAGAAAATAGCCGCCTGCGAATAGTCTGCATAGGTTTGGTTGCTGCGAGTAAAAGCTGTATCAAACTGCTCCTGAGCATTAAATGCCTGGATTAGACTTTCCTGGGTCAGACTTTCCTCAATCAGCTGGGTCTGCGCTCCCCTCGCCTGCGTCTGACGTTGGAAAAAGCTAAAACTCTTTCTGGCAATAAAGCGAGCTAAGAAGAGAGAAAGGGGCGTCAAAAGCAGAACCAAAAGCAAGAGGAAAAAGTCCAATCTGGCCATGCTAATGATAGTCACTAAAATTGTCAGCAAACCCACAAAAAATTGATTGAAAACCATAAGCAGGCCATTGCTGAGCTGCTCCAAATCTGTCGTCACCCGACTAACCAAGTCGCCAGTTCCCTGCCGATCCAGATAGGCCAAAGGCAGATAGTGCACTTTCTTGATAACACCTTGACGGAGCTGCTGACTGTAGCGATAAACCAGCTGATTATAGAGCAAGGGATTGAGCCACTGAATCAGCGTATTGGCTAAGATGACCAACAGCATCTGCCCCAAAATCGGCATCACATGCTGCTCCGCATGAGGAAGAAGAACACTATCAACCGCATTCCCGATTAAAACTGGAAGAAGAACAGTCAGAGCCACTTGAGCCACCGTTCCCAGACTAGCTAGAAGAAAGAGCCAGCGCGCCTGCAGCAAATCGCGAGTCAAACGCCTCAAGCTGCTAGATGATTTCTTATGCTTCATGCTTGTCCTCCTCTCCTTGACTATGCTGTGAGTGATGAATTTCTCGGTAAATGGCAGAGCTGACTAAGAGTTCCTCATGGCGATCAAGAGCCACTTGTTCTCCCTTATCTAGGACTAAAATTTGATCCGCTGAGCGCAAGCTATTGGTCCGCTGTGAGATCAAGACCAGACTGGTCTCAGTCAATTCATTCTTAATAGACTGCAGGAGTCTTGCCTCTGTCAAATAGTCCAGAGCAGAGGTTGCATCATCTAAAATCAAGAAAGGAGCCTTCCGCAAGACAGCTCTGGCAATGGTTAAACGCTGACGCTGTCCACCAGAAAAATTCCGACCAAAGGCCTCTACAGTCGCATCCAAGCCACCTTCCTTCTGAGAGACAAAGTCCGCTGCCTGAGCAATCTCTAAAGCCTGCCACAAGTCTGCGTCAGTTGGCTTGCTTGACATACCCAAGGTCAGATTGGAGCGAACAGTTCCTTGGAAAAGCTCCGCCTTCTGAGGTACCAGACTGATCCAAGACCGCCATTCACTCAGATTTTTAGGGCTGCGTCCTTGGGAAAAGATGGTCAACTGACCAGCAGCCACAGGATAAAGATGAGCTAGCAGCTGAACCAGAGTAGACTTCCCTGAACCTGTCCCGCCAATAACACCTAAAGTCTGACCTCTTTTCAAATCAAAAGTCAGACCAGTCAAGGCTGGACTAGCTGCATTTGGATAGGAAAAGCTGACCTGCTGGACTTTAATAGCTTGATTTGGCAGAGCTGTTTCCTGCACTAATTCCTGCAGGACATCTTCTTCTGCTTGCTCAAATACCTGACCAATACGACCTGCACTGATATAGCTTTGATTGAGTGAGTTGACCAGCATAGCCAGCTTGAGCAATTCCACCAAAATCTGCAATAAATAATTGACCAAGGCCACTAGCATCCCCTGAGTCAGTATGCCCTTGCCGATAAAGGTATTCCCCTGCCAAATGACAGCAATCAGAGTACCATTGACCGTAAGAAAGGTCAGAGGACTAATCAGACTAGCCAGAGCTCCCGTCCTGATTTGCCAGGTTTTATAGAGCTCATTGCGATTGCGAAAGGTCTGAACCTCGCGCTGGGTCTGACCGAAAGCTCGTATAACCCGCATGCCCTGTAGCTGCTCACGAGTCAAATTGACCAGCTGATCAGTCAGCTGACGAATCTTAGCATAGAGAGGATTCATCAGACGAGACATGAAGACGATAATAGCCGTTAAAATTGCCACCATAAGCAAGAACCACAAGGTAATGACCGGACTGATAGTAAAGGCCATGATGATAGAGCCAAAAACGATGATAGGCGCCCGAAGAAAGAGACGAAGGAATTGATTGATGCCCGTCTGAATCTGATAGGTGTCGCTCGTCAGCCGGGTCACCAAGCTAGAAGTCGTCAACTCATCCCGACTAGCCTTGGGCAGACGCAGGATTTTTTGATAGAGGTCACTTGTCATCTGACGAGTAAAGCCCACTGCCGCCTTTGACGAATAATATTGGGCCACCACTGCAACCACCACGCCCAGAGCAGCCAAGCCCATCAAAAGAAAAACCATCCAGTAGAGATGGGAGCTGTCGTGTCTAGGAATGGTCTCATCCACAATCCCCGCAATCAAAAGCGGAACTAACAGTTCAAAACTGGCCTCCAAAAGCTTGAACAAGGGTCCCAGCAAAGACTCCCTGATATAGCCCTTGAAATATTTCAATAAATCTTTCATACTGCCTACTTCTCCATTAAACTGTATTTATTTTACCATAATTTTCAAAGGCTAAAAAATATTCTCCTTCTGACAAGCAGAAAGAGAACATTGATATTAGACTTCTTGTAAACTCTGGCTTATTTTCTTTAGCCCCATATGCAAAAATGGTGTCGTTGCCAATAAGAAGCTGCCTAAAACTATAAACGTCCAGTCAAAACCAAAGTGATCGATCAACCAGCCCGTCACAGGGAAAAAGACAATCATACTCAGGCTGAACATCATAGAGTAGACACTAAGCATGGTCGCCCGCACTTTACTTGGCAGCTGCTTTTGTAAATCATTGTCAAAAATCGGCTGGAAAAGAGCATACAAGGCGTTGCTGATTAGATAAATCAAAATATAGATGACTGGTGTTCCAAAATAGGACAGCAGGTAGCTTGCTCCAGTTAGAAGAACCACTGAAGGAAAGAGTTTTAAGGCAGAATATTTCTTTCCAATCATACTCGCCAGATAGACCGCCAAGATATTCAAAGCACTGCCAATTAGCATGACTACCGAAATCTGCCAATCTTTTAAGTCAGGCAATTGATTTTGATAGTAAAAATAAAACATACACATCAGCGTTCCGATGATTTGGGAAAGAATCATCCAGATAAAAAGGCTGGGATTTCTCTGCAACTCCTCTTTGACAGCCCAGATAATCTTTTTCATAGTCAAACGTTCTGCTTTCACTGCTTTGACACTTGGCTCCTTCAACATCCAGGTCAAAAAAAGAACGATGATAGAGGTGCCAATCATGATATAGTAGGTCAGATGCAATTGTCCATGGACAAAAAATCCAGCCCAGACCGTTCCCAAAGACCGGGTCGCTTCAGCCACCCCCGACATAAAACTGGAGATGGATAAGTAACGTTCCTTAAGTCCAGCCTCTAGAGAAGAATCATAAACCATGGCCGCACTTGTCCCCGAATCAAAATTATAGGACCAAGCGCTAATCACCATGGCCAGTGCATAAACCCAAAAGTTCCCCTGCCCAGCCAACATAAGAACAGAAGACACAATCCCAGCTATCCGGCTCAGATAAAGATTGGTCTTGTAGGAAAAGCGATCCGCCAACATCCCAGAAGGAATTTCACAGATGACACTAGTGGCATGAAAGATACTTTCCAAAAGCCCAATCTGCCAAAGGGACATGCCATTTTGACTTAGAAATAAAATCCAAAAACTAGTAATGCCTAGAAAGGCAAAAAATTCTACACCGGCCATCAGCCCGATATTTTTCCGATAACTTCTTTTAAACATATTTTCTCCTTTAACAAGTGTTTCTTCATTTTTATCCTTTATCACTTGTTAATCCGCTGTTCACATGACCTCTACCTCTTCTTTCTCTAAAATTTTGTATCTGGATTATTTCATTGTTCAATGTTGAAAAAACGCCACATGGGCGTTTTCATTGATTTACGGTTTAATACGGTGCAACATACGTGGGAATGGAATGGCTTCACGGATATGCTTGGTTCCTGCTACAAAGGTTACCATGCGCTCGATACCGATACCGAAGCCACCGTGCGGAACTGTTCCATACTTACGAAGATCCAGGTAGAATTCATATTCTGTCGTATCCATACCAAGATCATTCATCTTAGCAACGAGGGCATCGTAGTCTTCCTCACGCATAGAACCACCGATGATTTCACCGTAGCCTTCTGGAGCAAGCAAGTCTGCACAGAGGACACGGTCTGAATTTCCAGGAACTGGCTTCATGTAGAAAGCCTTGATAGCTGCTGGGTAGTTCACGACAAAGGTTGGTACACCAAAGTGGTTTGAAATCCATGTTTCATGCGGTGAACCAAAGTCATCTCCATGTTCCAGATGCTCATAATCAGCATCCTCATCATTTTCATGCGCTTGCAAGAGGTCAATCGCTTCATCATAGCTAACACGCTTGAAAGGCTCTGCAATATAGCGTTTCAAAAGTTCTACATCGCGTTCCAGTGTTTCCAAAGCTTGAGGAGCGCGGTCAAGAACACCTTGGATCAAGGCTTTAACATAAGCTTCTTGCAAGTCGAGTGACTCATCATGCGTCAAGTATGAATACTCTGCATCCATCATCCAGAACTCCGTCAAATGACGGCGGGTTTTTGATTTTTCGGCACGGAATACAGGACCAAAGTCAAAGACGCGACCAAGAGCCATAGCACCTGCTTCCAGATAAAGCTGACCTGATTGACTCAAGTATGCTGGAGTTCCAAAGTAGTCTGTTTCAAAGAGCTCAGTTGAGTCTTCAGCAGCATTTCCTGACAAGATTGGGCTGTCAAACTTCATAAAGCCATTCTTATCAAAGAATTCATAGGTAGCATAGATGATGGCATTGCGGATTTGCATCATAGCCACTTGCTTACGAGAACGCAGCCACAAGTGACGGTTGTCCATGAGAAAGTCCGTTCCATGTTCTTTTGGCGTAATTGGATAGTCATTTGACTCACCGATGATTTCGATATCTGTAATGTCCAGCTCATAGCCAAATTTTGAACGTTCGTCTTCCTTGACAATCCCTGTCACATAGACAGAAGTTTCTTGGCTAAGCTTTTTAATCGTATCAAACTTCGCCAATCCTTCTTCTTCGCCAAATTTCTCAATGAAGTTAGGCTTGAAAGCCACCCCTTGGAAAAAGGCAGAGCCATCGCGCAACTGCAAGAAAGCAATCTTACCCTTACCTGACTTATTGGCAACCCAAGCACCGATGGTCACTTCTTGACCAACATAATTTTTCACATCAATAATTGTTACGATTTTCTTTGACACGTTTTTTCTCTTTTCTATTTTTTATTCTTTATGACAGACTGCCTCGACATTATTACCATCTGGATCCAAGACAAAGGCTGCATAATAAGGCTGGTGATATTGGGGACGAATGCCTGGGGCGCCATTATCTTTGCCACCCGCTGCAAGGCCAGCTTGATAAAAAGCATCCACATGCTCCCTAGTCTCTGCACGAAAGGCAAAATGAGATGCATCTGATTGCCCATGACTTAACCAAAAATCTCCAGCTGGAGCCGTCCGAGGTTCAGCAAAACTTACTGCCTGAGGAATTTCAAAGGCAATCTTGTAGCCCAATGGCTCTAAAGCTTTCTGATAAAAGAGCTTGCTGGCTTCCAAATCCTTGACTTTAATACCAAAATGATCAATCATATCTGCCTCCTAGATTGGTTGCTAAATGTCACTTTATTTCAAGACAAATCTTTTGGACATCTGTTCTATATTTTACCATAAAGCGATTGCAATAGCTATCCTTGAAAAGGCTAAATCTCAGAAAAATTAAAAAACCAGCCTCCTAAAGGCTGGCGGATAACTCTCTCTGAATAAGAGGACTAATTTTTTGTTCCATATAGCAGTCGATCAACCATGTCATCATCATAGTTCAAGACTTTTTTCAAAGCCATCTTAAAGCGCTGATCGCTGAGAATCTGACCTCCTGGACTCTGATCAATCGTCGCATAATTCCCCTCCCCATCCTGAGTAAAGGCTACAGTGAGCTCTTGGTCAGGGTCTTCACAAACATCTCTCCGAGGATCTTTTGAACTGGTAGACGGTCGAAAGTCCATTCTTTGAAGACGAAACGACAGTTCTTTATGAAAAGCCGCAATGTCCTTCTGACGATTGGCCACTAACTCATGTTTGTCCAGCCAAGTCAAAACATCTTCTTTTGTAATATATATCATTTTCCCCTCCTAAACCAAATCAAAGTTCGCCCTGTAAACGACCGTATCATAGCTTGGGCTAGCTGCTGACAGAGCTGCTTGAATGATATGGAGCACGCGCTGCTGTTGACCTTCAAAAGCTAAAGGCAAGAGCATATTGGAGACATTTTTGACAATCACTCCCTTAGTGAATTCCCCATCTTCATAAGAAAAATCCTGCTGATGAAAAATGGTCTTAGTCTTAAATTCAATCATCTGTCCTTGCAAGATTAGCTTATAAGTCTTCTTCCAGTTGGTTCTGCCACCAAAGCGATAAAGGACCAGATAAATCCCCAAATCATGATCTGCAACCCAATCGCCCGTCTCAAAGACTAGCTCGTCATCAATCCCAGCCTTCTTTAAAAGCTCAATCCCTTCTTCAGAAATCATCTCGTGCACGAACTTCCAACTTCCTTCCTGGGGAAGAGTTGCTGTTCCCTCAGTCTCCTTCTGAGGACTACTACTGACTTCTTTATGATGAACTCTTTTAGGGGTAAATTCTTCCTCCCAAGTCATCTCTTCTTCTATGTCACTGACAGCCCGCCTAGTCGGTAAAAAATCCAGACACTTTTCTAATAATCCCATATCCTATCTCCTCTTTATCTGTACTCCACATGGTTTACTTCCCTTATCTTTGTATCATAATAAGGGTTAATCTGCGACAGGGCATGTTGAATCACTGTTACGATCTTGTCCTCTCGTCCTTTTAAAACCTTGGGAATTACAAGTTGGGAGATTGTTTCTGTTGATAGACCTTTTACACTTTGATCTTCCTCATTGCGAACTGGATATCTATCGGCCCGCTCTTCTTCTAGGCGAAATTCAAGCAAGTGCCTACCTAGAATCATGGCTAAGACTTGATATTTCCCTTCACCAATACGAAATTGCTTGACGCAGAGAAAAATCCCTCTCTTCTCATCCTCTAGTAAAAATGGCAGAGCCAGTTCTTTTTCTTCAATAGAAAAATCCTCGAGAAGCTTCTTCTCTCTTTCCCCTATTTCCTTTCTGATAAAACCCATTTTATCTCCTTTTGTACAAAATAATCTTCATCCCTATTATTACTTAAGTAAAAAGACCATGAGGAACACACTGCAAGTCAATAGAATGCAGGGCTAGACCAAATGGACTTCTTTTATTATACACCGAAACACCCTCGTCTTCAACTAAATACTCCTCAAATTTTTAAGTCGTCTGGTGATTCTTATCATAAAGTTACTTATACTTAGTTAATCTGCCATTGATAGCTGCTTTTTAATCAATAGGCGGATCATTCTTTACCTCTTCCTCCGTCTTCCAGTAGGTCATACTGCTTTTCTCAGTATCTACCTCCATCTTTTTATTAAGTCTAATATGAACCTTATAATGGGCACGTTTAATTAAAAACTTTTGACTGTTCTCTGCAGAACCCCAAGTTCTACAAACCATCAAAAAGCGTGCAGAGCCCAGTCCAGATATCTCCTACTTAGTGTAAGAACCAGGTGCAGTTGGGCGTTCTAAGATTCTCATATTTAAATTCAATTCTGGCTGGTAATTGTTCAAATACCAGTCTATTCGGGCCGAGTCATTCTCATAATATTGGATACGATAGCGATGACCTTTGACTTGCAGACTATAGCCATTGGATTCGGAAATAGTGGTCCAACCCACCTCTGAATTAAAGAAAACATAAGCTCCTAGCAAGACTAGACCGCCTAGCAAGAATAAGAAAATCAAACGACGTTTCATATTGTTCTCCCTCCACTATTGTTTAAATCCTTCATCAGCTGAATTCTAAGCGAAGCCAATTAACATTTATCCTTGCTAAAGCTTGCTGATTTTGACTAGAGTGAAAAACGCTTCCATATCTTTCTATATTATTTTACTATATTATTTAACTCATTACCAGTACAGTAAAAAATAAATTGAAAAGGACGAACTCTGAGTCCGTCCATATTTATCGTTTATACATCTTCGAAAGCAGTGTAAGATTGAGAGCTTTATTTACTCTCCATAAAATGCTGTAGACGTCCAATGGCTTCTTTGAGTGTTTCCATATCTGTCGCATAACTGAGGCGGACATTTTCTGGAGCACCAAATCCTGCTCCGGTCACCAGAGCCACACCGACTTCTTCTAAAATAGCAGTCGTAAAGTCGGTCACATCTGTATAACCTTTCATTTCCATGGCTTTCTTGACATTTGGAAAGAGATAGAAGGCCCCTTGCGGCTTGACCACTTCAAATCCTGGCACTTGAGCCAAGAGAGGATAGATGGTATTCAGACGCTCTTCAAAGGCTTGACGCATAGTCTCGACCGTTTCCTGACTGCCAGTCAGCGCTTCTATAGCTGCGTATTGAGCCGCTGCTGTTGGGTTAGAAGTCGTCTGACCTGCAATCTTACTCATAGCTGCTATAATCTCTGGCTCACCAACTGCATAGCCAATCCGCCAGCCTGTCATGGAGTAGCTCTTAGAGACACCATTGATGACCACTGTCTGCTTGCGAATCTCCTCTGATAGACTGGAAATTGGCGTAAATTTATTTCCGTTATAAACCAGACGTCCATAAATGTCATCTGCCAAAATCAGAATGTCATGCTCTACAGCCCAGTTCCCAATCGCCAGCAGCTCCTCTGCTGTATAAATCATACCCGTCGGATTGGACGGAGAATTCAAAACCAAGACCTTGGTCTTATAAGTACGAGCAGCTTCTAACTGATCCACCGTCACCTTGAAATTATTTTCCTCAGTGGCTTGAACAAAAACAGGTGTCCCCTCGGCCATCTTAATCTGGTCGCCGTAGCTTACCCAGTAAGGCGTCGGAATGATAGCTTCATCACCTGGGTCAAGCACACTCATAAAGAAGGTGTAGAGGGAGAACTTAGCTCCGGTTGCCACCGTCACTTGATTCGGCTGGATTGTGTAGCCGTAATAGTTGGCAAAATACTCTACCACTGCTTCTTTTAGCTCTGGCAGACCGCTAGTCACCGTATAAAAGCTAGCACGCCCATCCTCAATGGCAGCTACAGCCGCATCTCGGATATTCTTAGGCGTCGGAAAATCCGGCTCTCCCAGAGTCAGAGATAGAATATCCCTCCCCTGCGCTTTCAAAGCCTTAGCACGCGCTGCTGTTGCTAAAGTCACGCTTTCTTCCATCTTTAAGACACGATTTGATAATTTCATAGTCCCTCCTTGCTGACCAACTGCCCGCTTTCAAAACCAATCAGGTAATAGCTGCCTCCCGACTTGACTTCCCAGATGGGCTGAGCCTTAAAATAGCCCATGATCACTTTATCAATAGTTCCTGCTCCATTGTCCTTGGCAATGCTCTCCGCCTCTGACTGACTGACACCTTGGTCCAGTCGATAGACCCGAATCTCATTGGAATCTTTAGCAATCAAAACAGCTTTTTCGACACCTTTACTAGTCTTACCAAGCAGACTGTAGTAAGATTCCTGCCCATTGTAGATGGCAAAAGAATCCACTTTTTCAAGATCTGCGTATTCCTTGGCCAAGCGTCTGCTTGCTTCCTTAGCCGACTGTCTCGGCTGCATAGATACTTGCAAAACTGCAAAAAATGAAAATACAAGAACGCTGAGAACGATAAAAATACCGATAAGGTACTGCCAAATTGGAAAACTGGCTTTATTTCTATTTTTATATTTCACTCCGTCATTATACTACAAATACTCCTATTTTTCTATCTTTTTTTGATGAGAATATTCTCAAAATTCTAAAGCAATATCCTTGCATATGATACTATTTATTGGTAAAATATTGTTATGAAGATTACAGACGATTTAAACAAAGAAGCTCTGCTTGATTTGAAAACCATGATTGTCTTTCACAAGGCAGCAAGAACCATCCGTGCCATTGAAGCCCAGATTTTTAAAAAGCATGATTTGACTCCTACTCAGTTTTCCGTCTTAGAAACCTTGTACAGTAAAGGAGAACTGCGTATTCAGGACCTGATTGACCGCATATTGGCTACTTCTGGCAACATGACTGTCGTCATCAAAAATATGGAACGCGACGGCTGGATTGTCCGCACCTGCGACCCCAATGACCGCCGGGCTTTTTTGATTGGCTTGACGGAACAAGGCAGAGCTAAAATTGAAGCCGCCCTGCCTGATCATATCAAAAACATTCAGCAAGCTCTTTCCATTCTCGAAGAAGACGATAAACAAGATTTGATTCGCATTTTAAAAAATTTCAAAAAATTGAGCTAAATAATTGCTAACTAGTGATTAATGTTGTAACATATATTGTAACAAGAGAAATTTCTCTTTATTTTATAAAAAAGGAGACAATGCAATGTCTAAAGTATTATTCATCGTCGGCTCGCTTCGTCAAGGTTCTTTCAACCACCAATTGGCTGAGCAAGCAGAAAAAGCTTTGGCTGGCAAGGCAGAAGTTTCATATCTTGATTACAAAGATGTACCATTCTTCAACCAAGACATCGAAAGCCCTGCTCCAGCTGCTGTTGCTAAGGTTCGTGAAGAAATCTTGTCCGCTGATGCCATCTGGATTTTCTCACCTGTCTACAACTGGGCTATTCCAGGAGTAGTGAAAAACCTCTTGGACTGGGCTTCACGCGCTCTGGAACTGTCAGACCCAACTGGCCCATCTGCTCTGAATGCTAAGGTTGTTACTGTTTCATCTGTAGCTAACGGCACATCACCAGATGAAGTATTCAAGCACTACCGCAGCCTGCTGCCTTTCATCCGTATGAATGTGGTAGAACCATTCACAGGTATTGGTATCAACCCAGAAGCATGGGGAACTGGACAACTGACTGTCGCAGAAGACAAACTTGCTGAACTCTCAGCACAGGCTGATGCTCTTTTAGCAGCCCTTAACTAAAAAGAGAAGATTATAAAAAGAAAAGAAAACTTATAAGACACTAACCCCCCGCAAATAATTGCGAGGGGTTTTTAGAATACTTTACTGACAGGAACAGGTATTATAAATCAGCTAAAGAATATTTAGGATGAGGAAGATGAGATAATTTATCTTCTATCGTTACTTGCATTTCCTCTTCTGATTCATCAATATACCCCTCAAACCAAATTTTTTCAATATCTTCATTGTTAAAGAAGCAAACCTGATTATCTATCATCCCAAAAGGATATACACAGCCAGAATAGTCTAAATAGCCAATTTCACCTTTGTTATCATAAAGAGGACAACGGTTAATAATCATAATTTTTACTTGTCCATTTTTAAGCTGAACGACACTCCCTATCGGTAGTAACTTAGACATTAGAAATCTCCTTTAATAATTCTCTAGAATTCTAAGTATTTTTCTTTTTTAAACTTTTCGGAACTTTTATCTGTTTGAATAAATGGGACCTTATAAGACCAAAATAAGCAATAAAGAAGCCCATGTCACTTAGCAAATAAGACAAATAGCTGCCTTTGCTTAAATACTCAACAGATTGATAGATGGCAAAAACAGCAAAAATCATGCCAATTCCAAACTTCCCATATACATTTCGACTAAAAATATATAAAAACTCATCTTTTATAGGTAGTGTTTCAAAATGAAACTCGTTAAATGACGGCTCTTTATTTGTCCTTGCAAGCAATTCTACTAGATATCCAACAAAAACATAACCCAAAACTAGCAAGATTAACTTCCACAGGAAGGACAAGTGGCTATTCGAAACAGAAGTAAATCCATGTAGCAGCATAATGCTAGCTGCGAGAACATATTTCGTGAGATCCAGATGGAATTGTGGACTATGAACATTTGCATAAATTTTATCCGTTTTTAGGTTCATATAATAGTTTCTCCCCTGAAAAGTCAAGAGATAGGTTAAATATTCTTTTTTCTTCATTTTAATTGCTTTTCCAATCTTTTAAGGATAATCAATTTCTCTAACGGTCTATTTCCTATTAAAATGAGCCCAGATGCCGGGAGAAAACCAATTATACCCATAAAATAAAGGAAGCTTCCTGAAAAATAATAATCAATTATAAATTTAATTGACGTAAAAAATAGTATAGTCCCAAAAAACAATATTCCTTTACATTGTGTTTGTTGGTTATAAAGAAAATTAGGCCAGTCAAAATATAGTTTCTGATTAAAATTTTTCATAGTTCCTTTTCTAATATTTCTTAGAACAAATATTATCAAAACTAAAACGCTGAGAACAGTCGAACACAAAATAAATATTCTGATAGGCACACTGGCAACCTGAGGTGCTGTTGCTTCTGAATAAATGTTTCGTAAAAGAAAGGAAGCAGGCAGAATAGCCCAAGTGAGATTAGGAGCTTTCTCTTCTTTCTTATCTATAGAGTATAGTTGTCCAGTTTTTCTATCATAAAAAATATTTTTATCTCTGAAATTACCCAACCAAAATACATTCTTATTCATTGATTTACTCCAAGTAGAGACGGTTCATAATCATAGCACTTCCATTCAATAATTGTTCATACATTACCTTGATCCATAGATTATAAGCTAAAACTCTTTATTTATTTTTCATCAATTGCTTTACTGCCGTCATTCTTTTCATAAAATTGCTTTTGGCTATTGCCATATAAAATATAAAATAAAAGGCAATAACTTCTATTAAGTTTGTCATAGTAGGAGCGTTCAAATATTCTCTCATTTGAAAAACAGTCAAGAAGGAACTCACTGCAAATGTAATAAGCAGAATGTATAATCGGTTTCTCTCTTCTTCTAAAAAATTCAACCAACCAACATGTTCATATAATTTGGGATTAAACACCTCAACGTTTTGCCCTAAATACTCATCTTTAAATCCAAAGTGACAAACCAAAGATATAAGAATAAGAGTCGTACATAAAACAATTACTTTGAAAATAGGGGATTCAAATTTTATATTGTTTACTTGAATGAGAAAAGCATTTCCTAGAATTCCAAAGGAGATTACTAACCATCTGAGATTAGGAAAAACTCTCTCATTTACTTTATTAGAATATACTTTTTTTCTTTTCACATCATAAAAGATGTTTCGACCTTGAAAGCCGCCTATGATAACCATAGATTTCGTTTTCTTCATTTTTCAATACCATCATATTAATAAAAAACTAGGACTGAGAGAAATCAAATTCTTCCTAAACTTTACCTATCTACCACTTGAGCCTCAAATTTAACTGGTTTATTGTCTACATTGGTGATGGTGATGGAGTAAGGTTTGTTGTTTGTCACATCAAAAATTTTTTCTCCTTGATACTGAATAATTAAATTTGATTTTTCTATATAAATATCAGCTAAATCACTATTTTCTACATAAGATTCAGTCAACTCTCCCGACTCATCTCTGACCCATTTGAACACATTTTGATTACTTAAATCATAATGTAAATCACTACCACTTACAGACCAATACTCTCTGCCATTTAACTCTAGTTTATTTTTATCATTTTTCTTTAGAATTAACTCTGAATAATATTCCACATCCTGTATCCGAGGATTGACCGTTAGGCTGATCGACTGTCCAGGTTGTAGGGTATATTTACCAAGATTTTGTGCCCATAGATAAAATAGAAAAGCAGATGCCAGAACTGCAATAAGCAATAAATTACAGCCTAAATTCCAATTCCATTGTTTTTTCAAGGTCATTTGTGAATCTCCTTATAGTCGTCATACCATCTTGGATCTCTATCCATTCTGTAAGATTTCGTTCTCTTTCAATTTTCTCCGCTGACCCGACAACCTGATACATAGCAACAGTACTATCATACGAAGAATCAAATAGACCAAACGAAGGATTTTCATCTTTCCAAGAGCTGACAAGAAGTTTTTCCTTGCATATCCTATCTCATGAGTTAATTCCTCAATAGTCTTACCCGTCTTTTGCTCCACAATAGCAGCATTCTTTGGTATGAGATAGTATCTAGTGTCTAATGTCGAAAAATTTGATTTGGACAACGATTCGTCTAAAGGAAATGAAATCGCGTAATTTTCCTTATTAGGAATCTGATTGTATTGAGCGGAGACCTGATCATCATATTTACTAGGGTAACAGGTCATTTTTATATTTTCATAGTCTAGATGCATAATGCCATCCAAAATGTTACTAGTCCATTCTTCCGCATAATGGTATAGATTCGCCTTCTTATCTACCATTGGCCAAACCATAACATACCGACTATGCATGAATTCCTTGGTCAAGGCCGAGTTGCTAGCCAGACTGGTCGCACCAATCTCGTATACTGACCAAACAAGCACAATGAGCATTAAGAAAGATTGGGCAGGTTTTGTTTTGAAATAATTCTGAAGTAAGCTAACCTTAGTATTAGTTTCCCTATTCTGTTTTCCAAACATCTCTAAATTTTACTTCTCCCCAAAATTGTTTTTTGTTCATAAGCACGCTTAAAAGCGTCACATTGATAACGATCATAAGCAAAATAGGAAGGAATAAGGATCAGAAGTAGGGACAAAACAATAGTCAGGTATTTATAGCGTTTGAATTTAACGAACATTGTATCAGCCCCTCTTTCTAAATAGTCAAAAAGTATTCCTGATTTTTCCTCTTCAACAGTTTTACCATGATCTACAAGAAAGGCTTCACTATTCCCTGTTCACAATATCTCACACTTTATTTAGAAGCTAGTTGCTGTTTCATTTTTTCAAAGAACTGATTCAATTCTGTTTGAACCTGATGTAGTAGCTCTTTTTCTTGAGTCTCATCTATTTCAATTTTTTCCCCAGTACCACCTTCCTCTATAGAATCATAACTCGAATCAATTAAATTCAATTTTTTATCTAAGAAAAACGCTACATCTGTTTCTTTACCATTAATCATAGTAGAAAAAAGAACTAGAAGCTCACTGTCTTCCAAACTAGTCGGTGGGCGTACATCCAAGTTTAATTCCCCAGGTATTTTAAGTTTATTTATCCCCCATCGGCGAACCACCGGGTCATCCGGAATTCCATAGCCAGCATCTCGGATAATATCCTCGTTGTTACCTGCGAGGATACTTGCCAGTAATTCAATTTTATTGGCAGAAGAAAAATCTGGTTCAGGTTTATCACCAGGCCCAAAGAGCAACCAAATAACAAAAGCAGTTATTATCAAAAATAGGATGCTTATTATTTTTTTACGTACCGACATTTTTATCTTCTCCTCGCTTCAAATAATTATAAAAATCTTCTTTTGATTTTTTATGCTCATCCGTATTCGATCTGTTACTTGATTGCTAATTTATAAGTTGTTGCCAATGTTTTTCCTTACTTGTCCACCACTTGAGCCTCAAATTTAGCTGGTTTATTGTCTACATTGGTGATGGTGATAGTATAGGGTTTGTTATTCGTGACGTCAAAAGCTTTTTCACCTTGATACTGAATAATTAAATTTGATTTTTCTATATAAATATCAGCTAAATCACTATTTTCTACATAAGATTCAGTCAACTCTCCCGACTCATCTCTGACCCATTTGAACACATTTTGATTACTTAAATCATAATGTAACTCACTACCACTTACAGACCAATACTCTCTGCCATTTAACTCTAGTTTATTTTTATCATTTTTCTTTAGAATTAACTCTGAATAATATTCCACATCCTGTATCCGAGGATTGACCGTTAGGCTGATCGACTGTCCAGGTTGTAGGGTATATTTACCAAGATTTTGTGCCCATAAATAAAAGAGAAAAGCAGATGCCAGAACTCCAACAAGCAATAAACTACAACCTAAATTCCAATTCCATTGTTTTTTCAAGGTCATTTGTGAATCTCCTTATAATCGTCCATACCATCTTGGATGTCTTGTGCATCTCCAGGATTATCACCATATTGTCCATTAGCTATACTCATAATATACTTAACTTGTGCTTCAGTACCAAATTTTTCTACTGTACTGAACTTATCCGAGACAAATTGGGCAGCTCCAGCACCATATTTTAAATAGTCATCACTTGATTCTAGATATCCTTTTCCAACATAGCCAAAGAGGTAATTTCCCATGTAGTCTGATTTCATCCCTTCTTCCCATTGGCGACCCCAAACTGAAAATGGGTAATCTTCTCTATAGACACGATTTTTAAGGTCAAGAGGTTGTTTGGTATTGACTAAATCAATGAAGGTAGCATTATCTCCTAATTTTGTTCCAATCAGAACAGAAGTATCTGTCACTCCATTGTCTCCAGGACTCTTCCAGGTCTCTCTCCCCTTTTGTATTAGTTCTGCTCTCTTCCCATCTTCCATTTTTTTTACATCTAGAACATCATCCCCAAGTTGCTGGGCTATTTCTTTTACATTAACTCTAGAGTTTGATAAAGAATCATTGAATTCCTTTTCAATTTTTTCTTTCTTCTTAATCATATTTGGATCCTTACTCGTCCAATCATCATCCATCGCCTTTCGTTTCTTCCAATACTTATCAAAAGCAGCTCTATTATTGTAAAACAGATAATCTTCATAAGCTTTGACGATTAGGTTTGCTTTTTCGGTCGAAGTTTTATCACTCTTTTTGATTTTCTCAACCTTTTCCTGTAGTTTCTCTGGATTAGCTCTATTAGTAGCTTCTGTCATCAGCTTGTTGGTGACAATTTCTGGTAACTGAGCTTTCGGATAACGTCGAGCATAAGATTCTAGGGTTTCAAATTCCTTATCACTCAGCTCTTTGCCCTTTTCCAACTTGTCTAAAATACTTTGATACTCTTTATGCAAGTCTTTGGTTTTCTTAGAAGAATCATATTTTATGCTCTCAATCTTCTGCTCTTTCATCTTCTTGACCCAGCTCATATCCACTCCATCAACATAGTGATTACCGTTGCTGTCTACTAGGACTTGGCTTAGCTGGCTAGCTCCTTGGATAGCTAGACGGAGGACTTCCAGACTATCACTGAAATATTGAGAAACTTGAGCGACAAAGAACTCCAGCTTTTCAATCTTCTCTTCCAATTCTTTGATTTGTGATTCAATTTGCGATTCTGCACTAGAAAGAATCACCAGAGACTGCATGTGAGAAACGATATTAAATGTAGCAATAGACTTCATGCGCTCTAAGAAAGATTCTTTAGCTTCAATAGCCTTTTTGACAGAGGCTAGCTGCTGCTCTCTCAATTCTTTCGTCTTCTTCAGCTGTTCCAGATCAAGGTTTCCATACCCTGATACCTGAGCATCGGCAACTCTGTATGAATTTAACTCCGTTTGAATGTCGTCCACTGCAGTCTGTAGCTTCTTAATGGCAGGAATGATAATCTCTGAAAAGAGGCCTTTCCCTGCTGTATAAGCTGCTCCCATGAGTTCTCCTGAGTCTAGGGTAGCTATTAGGTGGTCACATCCCTGAGACAATCGGTCTGTCACCTCATTAGCCACTTGAATATTACTAGACATAGCCTCCATCAGCTGTGAAGACTCTGACGCACTGTACTTTACTCCCATGGTAAAGAGTTCCTTTCTTTCGTCAATTTTTCTCGATTTTCATCTAATTTTTGCCGAACTTTCCTTGTTTGTTTGGAAACATTGTCCAACTCTTGCTCTACGTAGCTGTCAATTGCTTGCTGCAAGGCTTGGTTTTCTTCCCATATTTTACGATTAGTAGAACTAGTCTCTGATACGGGATCTATCAAGTTTTCTATTTGGGCATTCATCGTCCAAATATCTGTACGAAAATCCATTACCTTCTCTTCATAACGCCTTTTGAGAACTAAAAGATCTTCTTCTTGATTCTCAAGCTGAATAATCTGCTTATGTAATTGCTCACGTTTTTCTTGATTTTTATCTTTTATCATCATTTGCTCCAACGTTGCGCTTGCTCTACATCACGCTTTTCAATTTTATAAGCTATATCAGGAAATTTATTAGCCTGAGTCAGGACTGCTGCGCTAAAGTCACTGACAGCCTGCAGCATTTGATTGCATACCTGACGGCCTGCTTCCATCCCAGCAATCTCTGTAGTATAGCTGAACTCTACCTGCTGATTTTGCTTGTCACTTGTATCTACCCCAACCAATTCACTAATAGCATTCTGAGCGGAAATACTATCCGACTTGATTTTTCCCATAGTTCTAAAACTCCTTAGAAAATTCATTTTTTTATAACAATTTTATCACAAAAATATTACGTAGATATTATAAAAATTGATTTCCCTTTTCACACTTCCTTGACATAAACCAACTCTTGTTCACTAGACAGGTCAGGTCGGTAAGTAAAGCCTGCAAAGCTTAATTTTTTCATCTGTTTGACTTCTGTCACTTGGTTAGTTATAAGAGCTGTTAAAAACTCACCACGCGCTTTTTTAGAAATGGTCGAATGGACTTTTAGCTTGCCGCCTCGATTTTCTAGAAACTTGAAGCCTATCAAGCGCTGGCGAATTTCCTTGGAAAAGACTGTTTCAAACTCGCTGGACAGGAGGGAGAAAATCACCTCATCTTCTGCCAGAGCCTGGTCATAAGCTTCTTTCCAAAATGCCTTGAGACTCTTCCCATCTAGTTTAAGTGGCATCATAAAGTCCAAGCGATGGGGCGCTATGGGCTCCAGGGCTGGGATGACACCGTAAAGCGCTGATGTGATGGCAAGATGCTTCTCGATATACTGACTTTCCTCCCTGGTATAGTCCTGTCTCTTGATATGACGGTACATGAGTCCATCAAAAAGATAAAGGGCTGGAGCATGCTGCGCAGTTCCTTCTCGCAAAGCCTGAATGGCTTGCCACTCTACCTCCGCTCTTTCTGGGGAGATTTTATAAAATGATGCCAAGTCAGCTACTGACATGGTTGCCAACTCATCCAACACAGATTGAGTTTGTGCTGAAGGTGGATTAGGAATTGCAGATGGTGCGGTTAGATTCAACTCTTTCGCAGTTGGGATAAGAATTTTCATAGTTACCTTCTTTCATTTAGTGAATATGGAGGACAACCCATTTTCCCAAGGCTGTCTCTAGTAGATAGCTGCCGATGATGAAGCCTAGCAGATTGGTCAAGATATCACCCAAGTCAAAAATGCCAAGGTGAAAGAGATATTGGCTCCCCTCAACCAGACTGATAGCCAAGGTAAAATAAGCCACATGTTTCCATGATAGCTTGCAGAGAAAGCCCAGCGGGATGAACATAATGATATTCATGGTTGGTACAAGCTTATCTCCATAAATCCAATTATAGGTAAAAGACTGCAGGTCCAAACTAAAGCCCTGCCTGCCGATATTTTTCAAAAAGAGCGCATAGAATAGAATGAGAAAATAGAGGGCATAACTGGCTAGCACCAGCCAACGAGGAATATGCCGACTATAGAGGCCACGAATAAAAAGCGAGCTGATAGCTGTCAAAGTCAGAATGATAGAAGCTGGTATCAGCAGGTTCCACTCTGGCTGATTCTTGTAAAAGACGACGGCTACGTAGGCATAAAAAAAGCGCATATAGAGCCAAGACCAGAAAATCAGACTGCCTAGGAAGGCTGCCATATCAAAGATTATTTGTTTTTTCATCTGAAACCTCCCTTTCTTCTTTTTAAGATTATATCAAATTTCAATGGGACATTCTATTTTTTGCTTGACTTTGATTTACAGAGATGTTATCATCTAGTTATAAAGACTAGATAAGAAAGTGATAAAGATTTGAACGCTCAACAAGTTTTTCCAAAATGGGACGAATTACCAGAACTGGAGCTATATTTAGACCAAGTTCTGCTCTATGTAAACAATGTCTGTGGCTCTTCCATTTCAGCCGCTGACAAGGGATTGACCGCTTCTATGATTAACAACTATGTCAAGCATGGCTATATTGCCAAGCCGGTCAAGAAAAAATATCAACGCCGCCAAGTAGCTCGCTTGATTGCCATTACGACCTTAAAAACGGTCTTTTCTATCCAGGAAATTTCAGCTACTTTAAATATGTTGCATAAAGAAGCAGATTCGCGAGAACTTTATGATGACTTCGTTGACTATATGAACGGTAGCAAGCTGGAGGTGGCCCCCATCATTTCCACAGCCTGCCAGACGGTCAAACTCTATCAAAAGACCTTATCCCTAATCCAAGTACCAAATGAGGAGGAAGAAAATCTTGAACTACGCGCTTAAACTCAGTAAAAAACTATCCTTCGGAGAGGAAATTGCCAACGCTGTTACCCATGCGGTAGGGGCCGTTCTGATGCTGATTCTGCTGCCTATCTCAGCTATTTATAGCTATGAAGGGCACGGGTTGGTGGCCGCTGTCGGAACTTCTATCTTTGTCATTAGCCTCTTTCTCATGTTCCTCTCCTCGACAGTCTATCACTCCATGTCCTATGGCTCGACCCACAAGTATATCTTGCGCATTATCGACCACTCCATGATTTATATCGCCATCGCTGGCAGCTACACACCAGTCGTGCTGTCGCTGATGAATAACTGGTTTGGCTATCTCATCATTGCTATCCAGTGGGGCACCACCATCTTTGGCATTCTCTATAAGATTTTCGCTAAGAAGGTCAATGAAAAATTCAGCTTGGCTCTCTATCTGATTATGGGCTGGCTGGTGGTCTTTATCATTCCGCAGATTATCGGTCAAACCGGACCAGTCTTCTGGGGACTCATGCTGGCTGGTGGCCTCTGCTATACTGTAGGAGCTGGCTTCTATGCTCAAAAGAAGCCCTACTTCCACATGATTTGGCACCTTTTCATTCTAGCGGCCTCTGCCCTGCAATACCTTGCTATCGTTTACTTTATGTAAGAAAAAATACAAAACCGTCTGAGGATTCTCAAACGGTTTCTTTTTTTATGCTGTTTATTGATTCATCCTTACTTTTCAGTGGTCTTCTTTGCTTGTGCGCTTTTCTGACTTGCTTAAAGATTGGATATAAGATTGGGACAGCGATGACTGTCGCTAGACTGGAGCCAAATGTACCAGTAATCTCAGCTACTGCCAGTAAAAAGGCTGCTGGTAAACTACTCCCACCAAACAGTGTTCCTGTCAGAGTGTACTTGAAAATATTGAGCACAATCTTCACCAAAGCAGCTGCTACTGCTGTCATAAGAATATTTCTTAGTTTATCCTTTCTCTGAAAGAGTCCCTCATACAGAAAATGAATCACCACGGCCACCGCAAGTGCTTCTAACAAGATAATTGGGATTTCTGCCGCATAACCATTTAACAAGTCAAATATTCCTAGTCCAATGGCAGCTGCTAAAAAACCGAGCTTACTGCCAAAAATCAGACAACCCACTACCACCAGCGCATTCCCAAAGTGAATAAACTGAGCTCCGACAGGAATTTTAAAAAACTGAATACTCAGAAAAATCAAAGCAGCAAATAAACTAATCATGGTTAAGGTTTGCAAATCAAGTGTTTGTTTCTTCATCTCTTTCCTCCATTAAGGCTTGAAAATCAGCGAAAAGCTCTCCTAGATAGGGCTGGTAAAAAACGCCCTTCTTTGGATCTATTTGCTCTTTAAAGCTAAGTACCAAGCTCTTTTCAATAAACTTCAAAATCACCGGCAGGGCTTGCTTGATGTCAATCCCCTGAACAAAAGCCGCAGCTACAAGTGTCGTCAATATATCACCCGTTCCAAAAAATTGCTGGGGCAAAGCTGGACTAGAAAAGAGGTTAAACTCCTCTGTTGCCGCATCAAAATAGGCCACACCAATCTGATTTTCTTTCATGGGCAAGCCAGTTAGCAAGACCTTGCTCGGTCCTAACTCAGCCAAACGTTTGCTGTAGTCCTCCCATCTATCTTCTGATAAACTCTCTTCGTAGGATTCTTCTAACAACAAACAGGCTTCCGTCAAATTAGGCAGAACCAAATCGGCATGTTGGCAGAGGCGACGCATATGGTCTAGATGGGCATCTGAAAATCCCTGATAAAAAGTCCCCTTGTCTCCCATGATAGGATCCACGATAAGGGGCAAGCTTTTTTCCTTTTTAAAGCGCAACAAATTTTCCACCTGTATGTCAGATTTCAAATATCCTGTTACCAGAGCTGAAAAGTCGAATTCCAGGCTCTGCCATTGTTTCAAAAAAGCAAGCATCCCATGCGTGTAATCATCTATATAGACGTCTGGAAAACCGCCTGTATGGGACGATAAAATCATGGTTGGCAAGAGGGCCACCTCTAGCTGGCAAATTGCAAAGAGCGGCAGGGCAGCTGTTGCGGCAACCTTACCTAAGCCAGAAATATCTGTGGCCAGAATGACTGTTTTTGTTTTCATGACTCCTCCTACTTGCTCTCTATTGTAAAATATCTGAAAATGAGTTACAATATGAAAAAATCAAATCTGTGTGGGGACAGTTTCATGGTTAAAGCAAAATACCAACGCATCGTCGATAAGATTACTAAGGATATTAAAGAGGGAAAACTGACAACTGGTCAGAAAATTCCTTCTGTCCGGAAGCTGGCAGAGCGTTATCACTGTAGCAAGGATACTGCGCAAAAGGCTCTGATTGAGCTCAAGTATCAGAAGTACATCTATGCCGTTCCCAAAAGCGGCTACTATGTGCTGGAGAATGCTCAGGAAGAAAAGCTGGATTTGGAGCTGCCTGTGAGGGATGACCGCCACCAAGCCTATGAGGATTTCCGACTCTGTGTAAATGAAACTCTGATCGGCCGGGAAAATTATCTCTTCAACTATTACCCTCAGCAGGAAGGACTGGAGGATCTGCGCCTCTCTGTGCAAAAGTTAATGTTGGACTCTGCTGTCTATGCTTCTAGGGATCAGCTAGTTCTGACTTCCGGCACCCAGCAGGCCCTCTATATCCTCTCACAGATTGACTTTCCCAACCAAAAAGAGCATATCTTAGTAGAGCAGCCGACCTACCATCGGATTAATGATCTTCTGCTAGCGCAAAAACTTCCTTATGAAACCATTGAAAGAACACCACAGGGGATTGACCTGCAAGAACTGGAGAGGATTTTTAAAAGCGGAAAGATCAAGTTTTTCTACACTATCCCGCGTTTTCATTATCCCTTGGGCCACTCCTACAGTCGGCAGGACAAGGAAGAGATTCTTCGACTGGCCCAGCTCTATGATGTCTATATCGTAGAAGATGACTACCTATCAGACTTTGATAGCCGGCGGGAGCTAACCTTTCATTATCTAGACAATAGCCAGCGGGTCATCTACATCAAATCTTTTTCTACCAGCCTTTTCCCAGCCCTAAGAATCACCGCCCTGCTCCTTCCGCCCCAGATTCAAAAGACCTTTATCGCTTATAAAAGTGCCGTGGACTATGACAGCAACCTCATCATGCAGAAGGCCCTATCGCTCTACATCGACAGTCTCATGTTTGAAAAAAATAGGCTGGCGCTGCTGCAGCTTCAAGAAGAGGAAGCAAGAAAGGCGCAGATACTACTGGAGCAAGCTCAGCTGCCACTAGCCAGCTATCTGACCAAGGACGGCATTCTGTTAGACTTGAGGTCACTTTCTTCTGTCAGTGCTCTCAAACACAGCAGCCTTCCGCTTGACTTCTTTGAACAAAGCTACCTTGCTAGCTGCCCTTACCAGTATGCCAAGCTTCCTTATGATAACTTAGAAGAAAATGTAGAGAAATTAAAAGACTATTTAAAATAGATGTAGAATTCATTCGGAATTCTACACCTTTCATTTATAATCAGGTTTTTCAAGACTCCATCATCCCAGCCTGCAGTTGGTACATTTTCTTATAGGTGCCATCTTGAGCTAGCAATTCTTCGTGGCTGCCGGATTCGATAATGCGGCCATTGTCTAAGACATAAATGCAGTCGGCATCCTGAATGGTAGACAGACGGTGGGCAATGGCAATGGTTGTCCGCCCCTGCCGCATTTTTCTCAGTGAGCCTTGAATAAGTTCCTCTGTCTCTGAATCAATATTAGCTGTCGCCTCATCCAAAATCAAGATTTTAGGCTTGGTGGCGATGGTTCTGGCAAAGGCTAGAAGCTGCCGTTGACCGCTGGAAAAAGTCGCTCCCCGCTCAGTCACAGGGGAATCATAGCCTTGAGGTAGCTGACTGATAAAGCCATGAGCGTCTACAAACTTAGCCGCTTCTATAATTTCTTCTCGCGTCAGCTGCTCTTGGTAAAGCTGGATATTGGAAGCAACGGTACCGTGATAAAGGAAGGGTTCCTGCAAAACAAGGCCAATCTTTCGCCGCAGCTCCGCCTGACTATAGTCTTTAATATCGCGTCCATCAACCAAAATCTGCCCCCGCTCAAATTCATAAAAACGCAGAAAGAGATTGATAATGGAGGACTTGCCAGAGCCAGTCGAACCCACAAAGGCAATCGTCTGCCCTTTTTTGACTGAAAAGGAGATATCCCGCAAAACATCTCGTTTTCCATCATAAGAAAAGGAAACATGCTTGAATTCGATGCTGCCATCTTGGATTTGCAAGTCTTGGTTAGCCTGCTCAGGCTCGTAGTCAGTACGGTCCATGATTTCAAAAACCCGCTCCGCAGCAATCATAGATGTCTGTAAAACAGAGTAATTCTGCATAACATCAATTAAAGGATTAAAAAGCTGATTAACATACTGGATAAAGGCATACATAATACCAGCCGTAATTCCCGCCACTTGCCAAGTCAGGCCAAAGTAAGTCAGAATCACTCCATAAGCCAAGATTTTCAGCAGAGACATGGCCGGCCTCAGAAAGAGACTATTGATATTGAGATAGCGATTGGTGAATCCTAAATGCTGACCGTTAATTTCTTCAAATTCCCGCAACAAGCGCTTCTCTTGCCCGAATGCCTGAATAATTCGCATCCCTTCAATACTCTCAGATAGCTTGACATTTAAATCGCTGAGCTTATTCCTAACCTGCTTTAGCTGACGATTGGATAGATGCTGATAGAGCAAGATAGAGGCTGCCATCAAAGGTAAAAAGAGAGCAATCATCAGGGTCAATTGCCAGTTGAGGGCAAACATAGCGCTCAAAGTAACAACTAAAATCAGCAAGGAGCTCAAAAAATTAGAAAAAATCTCACTGAACATATCTGCTACTGCCTGAGTATCATTAGTCAGGCGGGAAACGATAGCACCAGCTGGCGTTCTATCAAAATAAGCCATTTGCAGACGCTGGATATTGGCAAAGCTTTCCTGTCGCAAGTCCCGAACCACACTTTGAGCCACACGCGCAAAGAAATACTTTCCCAAGAAAGTAAAAAGTACCCGCAAGAGGAAAAGACCATAGTAAAGAGCCAGCAAAGGCAGGCCAGCCCAGGCTTGGTTACGGCCGATAAACTGATCAATAAAATAGCGGGCCAGAAGCGGCAATGCTGTTGTGACCAGAGTCGTCAGCAGAATGAAGGTCAAGGCCATGCTGCTCACTATCCTGTAGCGCCACATATAGCCTAGGAGGCGATGAAAAGTTGCTTTCTTTTTCATATTAATCTTCCTCCTTCAAGCTTTCTGCCAGCTGCTGATTGTGATAAGTCTGGGCATACCAGCCCTTTTGCTCCAGTAGCTCTTGGTGAGTGCCCCGTTCCTTGATCCGTCCCTCTTCCATAACCAAAATCAGGTCTGCATGCACCAAGGCCGACAGCCGATGAGCTGTGATGATGGTTGTCTTGCCAGCACGCTCTGACTTTAGATTTTCCAAAATCAGATGCTCCGTCTTGGCATCAACAGCCGACAGGGAGTCATCCAAAATCAGAATTTCAGGATTGGTAATAATAGCCCGACTCATCGCCAAGCGCTGCTTCTGTCCACCAGACAGAGACAAACCCCGCTCACCGACAACCGTATCCAGCCCCTCTGGCATAACCTGAATATCCTCATACACACCGCATAGTTGAGCGGCAGCTAGAACCTGGCTATCTGTCAGCTGGGGATTAGCAAAGCGGATATTGTCCCGAATGGACAGAGCAAAGAGCATCTGTTCCTGTGGTACATAGCCGATAAGACGGCGCAAGTCTTTGAGGCGGTACTCCCGGATATCATGGCCATTCAGATAGATAGCCCCCTCCTGAATATCCTGCTCCCGCAGCAGCAAGCGCAGAAGAGTGGTCTTCCCTGAGCCCGTCTGACCGACAATTCCCAGTGTCTGTCCCTGCTCAATGGAAAAATGAATATCCGATAAACTAGTCTCCTCGGCATAAGAAAACTTCCGAATGTCATAATCTAATCGACCATTTTCCGCATGAGAAAGGGGTTGTTCAGCTTCCTTGACATCTGACTCCTGAGCCAGCAGTTTCTCAATTCGCTCATAAGAAACAGCCCCTCGCTGGCCGATGTTAAAAAGATAGCCTGTAGCCTGCAGCGGCCAAACCAGCATATCCAGATAAGTGATAAAGGTAACCAACTCTCCTATGGTAAACTGCCCTTGGGAGATAAAAATCCCACCGAAAATCAAGGTCAAAACATAAGAAAGACCGATAAAAAGCAAAACCAAGGGGTCAAAAAGAGAATCGTACTTGGCAGCCAAAACGTTTTTTTCGTAGACTTCCTGATTGGTCTTGGCAAAAGACTGAGTCTCCGCTTCCTGATAGCCAAAGGACTTGGTCACTCGAATCCCTGAAACGCTCTCCTGTACCTTATTGTTCAAATCTGAAAATGCCTCTTGAGCAGCCTTAAAACTTTCATGATTCTTTCGACCAATCAAGCCCGTGCCCCACGACAAGAAAGGCATGGGCACAATGGCAATCAAGGTCAGCCGCCAGTCCAAAACGAAAAACATGGTCAGCAGGGTTACCAAGGCTGTAATAGAAGCATCCACAGCTGACATGACTCCACCACCAGCCAGACTAACAACTGCATTGATATCGTTGGTCGCATGAGCCATCAAATCCCCTGTACGGTATTTCTGATAAAAAGAGGGGGACATGTGAGTAAAGTGCTCGAACAATCGAGAGCGCAGAATTCGTCCCAGATTATTGGATGTCCCTAAGATATAAAGGCGCCAGACATAGCGCAGGCCATACATGATAAAAGCTGAAGCAATCAGCAACAGCAAATTAAAGAGCAGCTCTTGAGAAGTCAGATGTTTGCTAGCAATTCGGTCAATAACCTGACCGATGACTCTAGGCGGTATCAGATTGAAGACGCTGACCAAGGATAAGGCCAAGATACCGATGATATAGCGCCGCTTTTCTAACTTAAAAAACCAGGCTAATTTTCTAATGAGGTCCATAATTTCTCCTATTCTTACTAGTCTTTTTATTATACTGTTTTTTGAGGAAAAATGAAACACAGCGGATTGGAGCGCTGTGTTTTCGATTTTATTTTTTACTGGTCAGCTGGTAACTAACAGCCAGTAAATCAAAGATTTCCTGATCGCTCAGGGTATCATTCAAGGGCAGACTGAGCCAATATTTCTTATTCATGTGAAAGGCCGGGTAAATCCCCTTTTTCTGAATCAGCTCCGCCACATGGTCATTCTTAACATTTAGCACCTCAATATCGCCGCTTCGCTCTGCTTCAAACTTAGACCAGTCTGTGGTCAGAAAAGCCCCATACCATTTTTTACTGTCCTGATGGCGGAAAACCCCTGCTTTAGTCGAGCTCTTTCTGGATGACTTCTCCCAGAGGTACTCTATTTGCCCCTGATAAACCTCAGCCGCGTGATCCCGCAGTCGCTTACTCTGCTCATAGAGAAAGCCAACTTCGTCAAAACAGTGCTGACGGATAGCCAGAAGAGCTGCCTGACAAGCTTCACGAACCTGACCGACAAACTCCCCCGTCACCTGCTCCATCTTGACCTGCAGATAAGCGTCATCAGTGTCACAGTCAAAAACCTGATAGTCCAGCTCTCCATCTCTGATAGTCACTTCCAAGCGAAAGTCACCCTTCATAATCTTCTGCGAGAAACGGTAAGCTCCATCAGACTCCTTAAAACCGTAAGTCTGAAGCTTATCTGGATTAGCCTTGTATTTTTCAAATAGTTCCAACATCTACTTAGCCGCTGCTAGCGCAGCTTACCCCTCCTTAAAATACAATTTTAGTTCCATGCAGCTGGTCTACTGCCAGACTGTCTATAATTTGCTGACGATTGCCTAGATGAATGCCACCTCCCGGCATGATATCAATCCGATCAGCAGCATGCTCGATTAATTCATCTAGCCAAGCAAAATGCTCCTCAATCGGCTCATTAGCAGGTCCTCCGTGGGTCAAAATTCGCTGGACACCGTTCTCAATCAGCCAGTCCATTTGGCCAAACTGGTATTCAGCTGGGATTGAGTCAAAAGCCATGTGGAAGACTACTTCCAGTCCTTTGCAAGCCTCTAGCAGGCGCTGCATCTTCGAAACATCTATTTCGTTCTTCTCCGTCAAGACACCAAAAACCACTCCCTGACTACCGGCTTCCTTGGCTTTTTGGATATCTGCCAGCATAATCTCAATTTCAAGATCAGTGTAAACAAAATCACCGCCCCGTGGCCGAATCATGGTCATTACAGTCGCACCGTAAGGCTTGGCTAAGTCAACTGCTGCTTGAATTACGCCGTAACTGGGTGTCGTGCCTCCGACAGCCAGATTATCACAGAGCTCAATCCGCTGGGCTCCCGCCTTCATAGCATTTTCTAACAAGGTTACATTTTCCGCACAAAATTCATAAAGCATCATCTCACCTCTGATTTAATATATTGATTTCCTCTATCTATTATAACACAAGAACTTCTCAATATCAGCTCTT
Organism: Streptococcus sanguinis; assembly: GCF_020729725.1. GTDB lineage: Bacteria > Bacillota > Bacilli > Lactobacillales > Streptococcaceae > Streptococcus > Streptococcus sanguinis_V. The sequence continues at coordinate 501,631 of NZ_JAJEPA010000005.1, forward strand.
ATCAAATTTTCTAGCTTCTCTTTTACACCAATCAAGCCAATTGGTCTGATAGTCTTCCTTGGATAAGATGCGGTTCTGTAAATCAGCTATCGAGAAGATGCCTCTTTCTTGACAAGCCTGAACACAGTATTGATAAAAATCCCAGTTAAGCTCATCCCTATCATAATAGATGGGGATATGAGAGAGGCCAGCCTGATATGCCTTAAAGGCTCTGCTATGTCCATCAGTAAAGAAAACTTTTCCATCCATGCGCTTGACAGGTAAAGCTTCAAGTTCTTGTTGGTCAAAATCAATGCTAATCCTGTCCAGCTTTTCCCGTGAAAGGTAGAACTGACTGGGCTGGATCTGCGCTATGGGCAAGGTCAAATCAAGTGTATAGGATCTGCCTTTCTCTGTAGCAAGAGTTGGATAGAAACCAAGCGACTCAAACAAACTGCGAGAGGGCTGATTGAAATCATAAATTTCTTGAACTGCTAGTTTCTGATAGCCTAGATTGCGTGCGCGCTGCATCAAAGCAGAAAGAACTTTCTTGCCAATTCCTTTCCCACGGTAGTCCGCTTTTCCAATGACAATCGGCAAATCATCTTGCCAAAAGGTCACATCCCCAATAGCCAACCAACACTCCTGCTCCCATACTTCAATAAAATACACTTCACCTTGCCTAGCAAGATATTCATACATTCTTTGAACTCGCTCCGGCGGATAGGGATCTCTTCTGCCATCAATCATATAAATCGTATCTGGATCTTGATACCAATCTAAGGCTAACTCAAACTGGCCATCATAGGCCCGCAAACGCAGATTGTCATCAATAACAATCAGCTCCTCTTGCTGGATATTAGGAATAGGCATCTTCTCTCCCTCACAATGACATTATTCAAATAATAGTATAAAAACTCCATTTGATTCGGAAGGGCTCCTCCTCAAATGAAGTTTTCTTTTTTAGATTCCATAACCCATGCTGAACTGGATTTTAGCAGCACCGTTCTGGAAGCTAATCTTGTTAATGCTGAATTGACTCTGCGGCAGAGCTAGAAGGAAACTATCTCCCTCCGTTGTGATAGATGAATTAGAGGCCTGCATTTGTTGCTTCAGCATGCCTGTCACCCAAGATTTAGGGATAGGAAGAGAGCCCAGCTTGGCACTATCGATTGTGATGTGCAAGACATTATCTCTCACCGTCACATCCACCTCTAGGTCCAGCTTACTGCCAATGAAGAGCAATTTGACTGGATACTGGATGCGCAGCTTATTGCCTTCAATACTGTAAACACTGTTCAGCAGCTCCTGATTCTCAGAGTCAGTCAGAGAAGACTTGAGCACCTGATTAAGCTGGACGCTATTGAGAGAAACCTCCGTGCTGACTCCCTGTGCCGTCACATTGGCATTGCTCAAAGCCGGCTCAATAATACTCATCCAGGAAGCACTGCCTTGAACATTCTTTAATTGTTCACTTTGATTAACAGATGCAGGAACCAGAAACAGCACCGCTGCAAGAAACAGCACCAAAGCAATTCCCACTACTCTTTTTACCATTTTCATGTTTGTATTCCTTTAATTTGAGAAAATCCCTTTAGCTAAAAACACAGAAAGGATTTATCTTATTTTACACTATTTTTGCATAATTTTCTGTAACAAACATATTAAAAAGCTAACAATCCTGTGAGAAAAGGCTGGGACAGATAATCCCAGCCTCTCAATCACATAGCGCTAGTTTTACAAGGCTCATCATAGATAGCCTATTCTTACTTAATTACTTCCTGAGTCTTAGCATAATTAGCTTCTACTGCTTCTTTTTCAGATTTCCACCAGTCTTGGTTGTCCGTGTACCACTTGATCGTCTCTTTGAGACCCGCTTCAAAGTTGGTGAACTCTGGCTTCCATCCTAGCTCATCGCGGAGCTTGCTGGCATCAATGGCATAGCGGAGGTCGTGGCCGGCACGATCTGTCACATGGTCATAAGCATCTGCTGGCTGTCCCATTTCCTTGAGAATCAGCTCCAGCACTTCCTTGTTGTTCTTCTCGCCATCAGCACCAATCAAGTAAGTTTCGCCGATTTGACCCTTGGTCAAAATCGTCCAAACACCTGATGAATGGTCATTAGTATGAATCCAGTCACGGACGTTTTTACCTTCGCCATAAAGTTTTGGCTTGATACCGCTCAAGATATTGGTAATCTGGCGCGGAATGAACTTCTCGATGTGCTGGTAAGGACCATAGTTGTTTGAACAGTTAGAAATAGTCGCTTTGACACCAAATGAGCGCACCCAAGCTTTAACAATCAAGTCTGAAGCTGCCTTGGTTGATGAATAAGGCGAGCTTGGATTGTACTTGGTTTCAGCTGTAAATTTTTCACCTGGCCCTTCTCCAAGACCTGGCAAATCTTCACGCAGAGGGAGATCTCCATAGACTTCATCAGTCGACACATGGTGGAAACGAATGTCGTACTTACGTGCTGCTTCCAAAAGTGTGTAAGTTCCGATGAAATTGGTGTGGATAAATGGACTCGGGTCATTGAGCGAGTTATCATTGTGACTTTCTGCCGCATAGTGAACGATAGCATCAGCTTCAGAAGCAAGCTTATCTACCAAGGCTGCATCAGCAATATCTCCAACAACCAACTCAACGCGGTCGCCTAAAATTTCTTCAATATTGGCACGATTACCCGCGTAAGTCAGCTTGTCCAGCACTGTCACATGGACATCTGGAAAGTTATTGTAAACATAGTGGACAAAGTTAGAACCGATAAAACCAGCTCCACCTGTCACGATAATTTTATTATATTCAGTCATTGATTTATTTTTTCTCCATAATAAAACAAAATAAGGAATTATTTGTTTCGTAAAAAATAGTAATTTTGAAATTATATAAAGGGCTAAGAAAATAAACAAAAAGAGGAGAACCATCATCAGAATGAATCCTAATGGTCCTAGAGAAATAAGAAAATAGAATATAATCAGCAAGAAATAGATAATATATTCAAACACTTGTTCTATTCACTCTTCTTACAAATCTTCTTTTCTTAGAGGTTTAACATCCTTGAGTAATGGATGGTTCTTGTCTGCTTCTGAGACTTCTGCTGCTTCTAAGTTTTCCCACTGGATGCCTAAAGCTGGGTCTGCATAGTTGACAAAGGCATACTTCGGTTTGAGTTCCAAAGCCCAGTAGTCATTCACCAGATAGCTATAAGAAACCGTGTCAGAAAGGACTTGGAAGCCGTTGGCTACACCACGCGGCACAAAAATCCCCTTGCTGGCATCGATGACTGTCTGGTAGGTGTTACCAAAGGTTTCACCCTCACGTAAGTCTACCCATGAGCCTAGTACTTTACCATCGTCAGCGACTGAAATGTACTTATCCCATGGCTCAGCATGAAGACCACGCAGGACATTTTTACGAGAAAAGCTGACATTATTCTGCAGTTTTCCTTCTGCGAAGAAGCTTTCAGGAAAACCTAACGGCAGCATTTTTTCCTTTTGGAAATTCTCCTTAAACCAGCCTCGGTTGTCTCCACGAACAGGGATGTCAAACTCCAGCATACCTGGAATTCCAAGAACCTCACGCGCTGCTAATTCCTTATCAAAAAATTGTTCCGTCATCTTCTTATTCTTCTCCAATCAAGCGCAAGAGATAGTGGCCATATTCATTCTTTTTCAATGGCTGCGCCAATTCGTGCACTTGCTCTTTAGTGATATAACCCATACGATAGGCAATTTCTTCCAGATTCGCCACCTGAACGTTCTGCATCCGCTGAACTGTTTCGATATATTGAGCTGCCTCTAAAAGACTTTCATGAGTACCTGTATCCAACCAAGCAAAACCACGTCCCATAAGCTCAACAGACAAATCACCACGATCCAAGTAAGCCTTGTTAACATCAGTGATTTCCAATTCACCGCGAGGACTTGGTTTGATGTTCTTGGCAATTTCTACAACATCGTTATCATAGAAATACAGTCCTGTCACTGCATAGTTAGAGCGCGGCTGTTCCGGTTTTTCTTCGATGGAGATAGCATTCATATTTTCATCAAATTCTACTACACCAAAGCGTTCTGGATCCTTAACATGGTAGCCAAAAACAGTTGCCCCTTTTTCTTTAGCAGCAGCATTTTGAAGCATTTTACTCAGACCTGGTCCATGGTAAATATTATCCCCAAGAATCAGCGCCACGCGGTCATCTCCAATAAAATCAGCCCCAATGATAAAGGCTTGTGCAAGTCCGTCCGGACTTGGCTGCTCTGCATAAGAGAGCTTGATACCAAACTCAGAGCCATCACCCAGCAGATCCTCAAAACGAGGCAAATCTGTTGGAGTGGAGATAATCAAGATGTCCTTGATACCAGCCAGCATAAGAGTTGACAATGGATAATAAATCATGGGTTTGTCATAAACCGGCATGAGCTGTTTTGACGCAGCGCGGGTCAATGGATACAAACGTGTACCAGAACCACCTGCAAGAATAATACCTTTCATATGAGTTTCCTCTCTTAATGTATTCTCCTTATTCTACCATTTTTGAAAGCGGATGTCATCCTTTTCACTACCCTTAAATAAAAGAAAAAGAGCGGAAATTCCACTTTCTTCCGTTCTTTGATTCCAAGTTGACATCATCCCAAAGCCACATCCAAGACCATCATGAGAACAAAGCCCACCATCAGACCTAAAGTCGCCACATCAGTATTGCCATTGGTCTGCGAATCCGGTATCAACTCCTCTACCACCACGAAAATCATAGCTCCTGCTGCAAAGGAAAGGGCATAGGGCAGAATAGCCGTCATGGCCATAACAGCTACTGCTCCCAGAACAGCTCCGATTGGCTCTACAATCGCAGACATGGAGCCCCAGTAAAAGGCTTTAAGCCGAGACTTGCCGTCCGTCCGAATCGGAATGGATAGAGCCGCTCCTTCTGGGACGTTTTGCAGGCCAATTCCCAAAGCTAGGCCAATCGCACCGACAAAGGCTTCCGGACTAGGATTGGCGGCCAAAGCACCAAAGGCTACTCCGACTGCCAAACCTTCTGGAAAATTGTGAATGGTAATGGCTAAGAAGAGCAGAGCCGTCTTGGACAGCTTCTTTCGGCTATGCTCAGGAACACTCTCTGCCTCCGAAATGTCTTTGCTCAAGTGCAAGTGAGGTACCACTGCATCAATCAACCTCAGGAAAAAACCTCCCACTAGAAAGCCAATCGCTGACGGCAGCCAGGACAGCTTGCCATAAGAACTTTGGGCATACTCAATCGACGGTGCCAGAAGCGACCAAAAGGAAGCCGCAATCATGACGCCTGCCGCAAAGCCCATCATAATATCCAGCAACTTGCGACTGACCTTTTTAAAGAAAAATACAACAGCCGAGCCCACAATGGTACATCCCCATGTAAAAAGCCCAGCCAAGAATGCCTGCATAACTACAGGCTGCGATCGTAACCAGTCCATAACTTCTCCTTATCCTCTGAAATCAATCATACAAAATCGTCTTGGTTTCCTCGATACAGTGTTCTTCCTCATTCCAGTAATGAATCCGCTCGAAAGAGCCTTTCCGCCAGTAGAGGGGCAAACGTTCACGTATGTCGTCCTGCATATCTATTTGGTCAAGTTCAGAAATCTTCCACCATTTTGGTTCCCCTTCATGATCGTTTCCCCTGACTTGCCCCTCAAAGGCAGTACAAAGAAAATCGTAATACACATAACGTTCTTCTTTACTCGGATTAGTGAAGCCTGAAATTCCCTTCAATTCCATGTTTAGAGCAGTTAGCCCCGTTTCTTCTTTTAATTCGCGCCTTGCAGCTTCAAAAAAAGATTCTGGAAACTCCACTTTCCCGCCCGGTTGTATCCACCCTTTAAAATTATCATGCCGGCGATTAAGCAGTAGGATTTCTTCATCTTTTTTTACACAAATATTGACCCAATTCAAAATGGTTTCTGTCATATCAAACCTTCTTCACATACCGTTCGATAGGATAGTCAGCTGGATTCAGCAGCCCCGCTTCTCCTAGAGCCATCTGGGCCAATTGGCGTCCGATAAGCGGGCCAGTTGTCAGACCAGAAGAGCCTAATCCGCTGGCAGCGTAGACATGCGGTAAGTCTGGAACAGCTCCAAAGAAAGGTGCAAAGTCGCTGGTATAAGCCCGTGTTCCCACGCGCTCACCTAGAATCTCTGCATTAGACAACCTTGGCAAGTAAGTTTCCGCTTCTCGCTGCAACTGATCCAGCACTTTCTTATCTACCTTCAAATCAAAACCCTGATCATTTTCATGACTGGCACCGACACTGACCTTACCTGCTAGAAAAGGAATGATATCCAACTCGCCCTCAGGCATCACAACAGGGTAGTCATCTGTCTTTTCAGCCAGCTTAAAATCACGTAGCTGTCCTTTTTGCGGCCGAACATCTGTCTTATAGTCCAGTGGCTGCAAGATTTCTCCCAGCCATGCCCCCACAGCTAAGATAACACAGTCAAAGTCGTGTCCGTCCACCAGAAGTTGCTCTCCTTCTACTGTCAAGCTTACCTTTTTTTCAACTAGCTCTGCTTTGCTGGCTTTCAGAAGTGTCTCCGTCAAGAGTGCCCCCTCCACACGGGCACCGCCGGAAGCATAGAGAAGCCGCTCAAAACCTTGCAAGTCTGGAAATTTCTCCTGCGCTTCCTGACGGCTGAGAAGACTTAACTCCCCTATTAAGGGCGACTCTTCCCGACGATTAGCAGCCAAATCATAAAGCTCCTGCAGCTTGCTCTCGTCCTTTTTAAGCAGATAAACACCTGTATGTTGGTAAAAGTCTGTCTGGATTCCAGCATCTTTCAGTTCCGCAATCAAGTCCTGATAAAAATCAGCGCCCAAACGCGCCATCCTGTACCAAGCCTTGTTGCGACGCTTGGAAAACCAAGGACTGATAATGCCAGCAGCTGCCTTGGTTGCCTGCCCCTTGCCGTCATCAAAGACAGTCACTTCCACATCTGGGGATTTGGACAGATAGTAAGCGGCTGTTGATCCGACAATCCCAGCTCCAATCACTGCTACTTTTTTCATGTCGCTCCCTCTCAAATATGTCGGAAAGGATTGGTAGAAGACTGACTAGCCAGAATCTCAATCTCCCATCCCTCTTCTGCCTTCCAAAGATCAAATTTTTCTTTCAATTTTTCCGTAAAAAGAACCTCAATATGATGTCCAGGATCCAGCGCCAAAAGACCTTCTGTCAGCATTTCCTGAGCAGTATGATAGTAAATATCACCTGTAATGTAGACCTGCGCTCCCTTGGCAATGGCCTCCGGATAAAAGGACTGACCGCTGCCACCACAGATAGCCACACGCTCAATGACGCGTTCGAGGTCTGCTTCTTCATAAGTGACCATACGCAAACTATCTAGTCCAAAACTTGCCTTGACCTTAGCCGCAAAGTCCCCAAAGGTCTGAGGAGCAATCTTCCCCACGCGACCAATACCGTGATCTGGCCCCGTCTGACTGAGAAAACTTGTCTCCTCAATCTCTAAAAGCTGACAGAACCAGTCATTTAGCCCGTCTTCCACGACATCAATATTGGTATGGCTGACATAGACAGCAATATCATGCTTGATGAGGCTTAAAATCATCTGATTTTGCGTCTTATCCGCCACTAGGTCCTTGAGCGGGCGAAAGATAGGCGCATGCTTAACGATAATCAGTCCTGCACCTGCCTCAATAGCCTCCGCCAACGTCTGCTCACGAATATCCAGCGCCACTAGAACCTTGTCCACTTCCTTATCCAAAGTCCCGATTTGCAGACCTGAAATGTCGCCCTCCATGGACAGTTCTTGCGGGCAGTAGGCCTCATAACGGGCGATGATTTCACTTGCTAACATGGAGCACCTCCTTGATATTTTCGATTTTTTGGGACATAGCAGAGCGTTCCAGCTGATTCTTTTCTGGGATATGGGCTAGAGCTCCTTCAAGTTTCTTCAGTTCTTTCTGCCATCTTAGCTGAAAAACAGGTGACTGTTGCTTCATCAGAAAAGGACCAAAGCGTTTTTCTTGCTCTGTCAAAGTTTGCTGGCCAGCTTCTGCCACTAGGATTTCGTAAAACTTACCAGCCTCTTCTAAGACATCCTCAGCCAGCAAGCGAAAGCCGTTAGATACAAGCCAGCTGCGAAGCTCATCCTCTCGGTTATTGGGCTGCAAAATCAAGCGGGAAATAGACCCAAGCTTAGCTCTGCCATTTTCCAAAATCTCTGAAATCAAGCGACCACCCATGCCAGCTATAACGATGGTATCAATCTGATCTTCCGCTTCAAAAGCCGCCAGACCATTGGCCAAACGAACCTCAATCTGCTCCGTCAGCCCATGCTCTGCCACATTCTTCTGAGCAGACTGAAAAGGCCCCTCTACCACTTCTCCGGCCAGAGCCTTCTCAATCCGTCCTTGCTGAATCAAATAAATAGGCAGATAGGCGTGATCGCTCCCAACATCCAGCAACTTTGCCCCATCCGGCACAAAAGCAGCTACTCGCTCCAAGCGTTGGGAAATAGTCTTTTTTTGCATTACTTACTCTTTTCTAAACATTCTTCTACTCAGTATATCATTTTTAAGGGTATAAAAAAAGCAGCGAAAGAAAAATCAGCCTATTGATAAACTGATTTTGTCTCGCCACTTGGTGATGGGATGTTCCCACCCGACACTTATTTATTTAATTTCCTGATACTCGGCAGCTAAACCGCGCTGAACCGCCGGACGAGCTGCAATCTTCTCCGCCCAAGCAGATAGATGTTTGTAGGAGGTGGCATCCAAGAACTCAGCTGCGCTTGGATAGAGCTTATCCTGCACTAACTGCCCATACCAAGACCAGATAGCAATATCAGCAATACTGTAGTCATCTCCAGCGATATAAGCTTTCTTGGCTAATTCTTTGTCCAATAAATCCAGCTGTCGCTTGGCTTCCATCGTAAAGCGGTTGATGGGATATTCTAGCTTTTCTGGAGCATAGTTAAAGAAATGACCGAATCCGCCTCCCAAAAAGGGCGCAGCTCCTGTCTGCCAGAAGAGCCAGTTGAGCACCTCAGTCCGACCGACCAAATCTGACGGAATTAGCTTTCCAAACTTCTCTGCTAGATAGAGCAGGATATTCGCAGACTCAAAGACAGGAATCGGCTTATGACCTGACTGATCCAACAAGGCCGGAATCTTAGAGTTGGGATTGATTTTCACAAAATCTGAGCCAAACTGGTCGCCGTCCATGATGCTGATCTTATAGAGGTCATAGGCTGCCTCAGTGATACCCGCTGCCAGTAGTTCCTCCAGCATAATCGTCACCTTAACCCCATTTGGAGTCCCAAGTGAATATAGCTGAAAAGGCTCTTTACCGACAGGAAGCCTCTGCTCAAAACGCGCGCCTGCAGTAGGCTGATTGATACCTGAAAATTTTCCTTGGTCGCTATCCGCAGCAGACCAGACTTTTGGCAATTGATAGGTCATACTTTTCTCCTTTTTTATAAAACCAAGGGCCTGTCATATCTAACAGGCCACTATAAATCTAATAAAGTCAGTCCTTCCACAAATTCATGGCATTGAGGAAATCATCTGAAACTGTCACATTTTGAGGGTTAGCTGCTTCACGTTCTTCCCGTTTGGCTTCTACCTGAGCAAGCGTGATGATGCCTTCCTTACGCCAATTGCGCAAGATAGCCTGAATATACTTCCAGTTGGCCTTGCCATTAAACACAGCCTCACGAAGGGCAGCCTTGACCAAGTCAGGATTGGTTTTGTCGTCTTGAACAGTCTTGGTCAAGTCCTCAATTTCAAAGGGTGTCAAGAGACGACCCAGTTCCTGCTGGAAGGTCTCCACCAAGTCTTTCAAAACATTCTGAGGTGCCTTTGCCACAGTCTGATGACCGCTTTTAGCTGCCAGCAGTTCATCCAGCTTTTCCAAAGCCGGTGAAGCATCAAATATAACCTCTGTCTCTCCATTCAGCTCAATGGTCTTATACTGTAAGAGACCTTTCTCCGTCAGATGGGACATAGAGCGATTGACTTCTGACAGGGTCTTGCCAATATGCTCCGCAATTTGACTAGGCGCCAGCTCTTCCAGAGAAGTCGTATTTTGCAGATAGAAAAACTGCCAGACCAAAAAATCATCGCTGGAATCAAAGATGTCCTTAAAATGTAAAAGAAGGGCACTCGGGATTACAAGATTGCCCGATTTAAAAGCTGATAAATAAGTCATGTCACCTCTTATAGATAAGCAAAAAACGATACATCATTTTCAGGACTTTCCCAGTCAAAAGGTGTCTCCTGATAGACAGCATAATTAACCCAATTGCTGAAAAAGAGTGCAGCAGCCGAACTCCAGCGTAAGGCCGGTGTCGCATGGACATCATCGTTTTTGAAATAATTCTCTGGAATATGTGGATTCTTCCCTGCCTTCAAATCGCGGAAATACTCATTGGATAAAGTATCACGGTCGTACTCCATGTGACCGAAACTATACACCTCTCGCAAGTCCCGGCTAGCCAACACAGAGAGGCCAGTATCTTCACCATACGAGAGAATTTCCAGATTAGTCAGATTGACAATATCTTCCTTAAGAACTTCGGTATGACGGGAATGCGGCGCATAAAACTCATCGTCAAAGCCACGGAAAAGCAGATTGCTACTGTCAGCAGACTGGCTATAGACACCCGATAATTTGCGCGTCATCTGCTGCTTGTCCACACCGTAGCGAGCATAAAGTCCAGCTTGAGCCCCCCAACAGATATGCAGAGTCGAAAAGACATGGGTCTTGGACCATTCAATCACCTGCTGGAACTCTTCCCAGTAGTCCACCGCTTCAAAAGGCAGATGCTCTACCGGTGCACCAGTGATAATCAAGCCATCAAAATAGCGATTTTTAACCTCATCAAAAGTCTTATAGAAAGTCTCCATATGCTCTGCACGTGTAGTTTTGGATTGGTGCGAGCTCATGTAGAGGAAGTCAATAGTCAACTGCAATGGCGTATTAGCCAAGTGGCGCAGTATCTGAGTCTCCGTCACCATTTTCTGGGGCATGAGATTGAGTACCAAAATATTCAGAGGGCGGATATCCTGATGGTCCGCCCTATCGTCATCCATTACAAAGATATTCTCAGAACTTAAAATTTCAACAGCTGGTAGTTTTTTATCGATCTTAATTGGCATGAAAATATCTCCTATTCTCTAATATATTTATTATACTGAAAGGAGATATAGTTTTCAATTATATTTTATCTTTACCTAGGTATAGCCTGAAACTATGTATTAATAATGCATCAATACTTTATAGTCATATTCACCAATAACTTCACGACCTTTTAATTCATCCAATTCGATAAGGAAGGCACATCCTGCAACGATACCACCAAGGCGCTCAATCATTTCAATAGTTGCTTTAACAGTTCCACCTGTTGCCAATAAATCATCAACAATCAACACACGCTGGCCTGGCTTGATAGCATCCGCATGCATGGTCAAAGTATCTACGCCATACTCTTTTTCATAATCAGCTGAGATGACTTCACGAGGAAGTTTTCCAGGCTTACGAACTGGAGCAAAGCCAATTCCTAACTCAAAAGCAACTGGACAGCCCACTATGAAGCCACGAGCTTCAGGTCCAACTACCATATCAATCTTCTTATCCGTAGCATATTGGACAATCTCACGAACAGCATAACTGTATGCATTTCCATCTGCCATCAAAGGGCTAATATCGCGGAAGGTTACACCTTCTTTTGGATAATTCTCAATTGTTGCAATATAGTCTTTTAAATTCATAATGTTCTTTCTATAATAAAAATTTTTTACTCTCTATTATATCACTTTTTCATCCAAATGGTAACAGAAAAACTTACTTTTTAAGGAGATAGGTTATTTAATTTAAAAGAGTATGTTTCGTTCATTTATAGACCACCATATTGAGGCTGAGATAGAGTTGGTTAATCTTTACAATCACTTCTTCCACTAGATCCAAGAACGAAATTTCCTTTTCCCTAAAAGCCTGAGCCATAGGTCCAAGTCATTCACTTTTTAACGTGATTACCTGCACAATTTTCAGTCTGCTTCCATCAAATAATCATAAATCTCCTGCACGGTGCCCAGAGCCATGAGTTCTTGTTCTTTGACTAGGCGCTTGAGATCTTGGTAAATACGACTGCTTTCAATTTCTTTCTTTTCTGCTTCCTTATTGACCTTCATGACGCCTTCAGTGATGCTGACAAAGCCCAGCTCTTCAAAAATCTGAATCATTTTAACCAAGAGAATCGGATCAATTTTCAGATAAGCTGCCAGATCCTTTAGCTTATAGCGAACATCAAACTCGGGGAACTGATAGATTGTCTTGTAGAGTTTGGCAAACTGCTCACGGTTGCCATAACCAGTCAGATAATAAGGCTTGGCAATCTCATTTTTAAAGTAAATCGCTTCAAAATCCTGAGACTGAAGAATCTTCTTCAAAACCTGCAAATCATCAGGCAGGTCATAAACCACAACCGCTCTGCTATTTGTCAAATCTGGCAGCTCTTCTGTGAAACGCAAGACTGGAACCTTGTCAGGCAGCGTCGCATTTTTGCTGCGGATATTGAAAAGCTGAACACCGTCCACACGAGCATCTACCAGCATGAGCTGGAGACTGGTCTGTCCATTCCATTTATTGACAGAGAGGCTGACAGCCAGCTCCAGATTCTTGGTTTGGGCAAACTCTGTCGCCAGGCTTCCTTGCCCAAAAGCTACTACTTCAAAAGTAGCATCTCCCTGAGAAATTTTTAGCTTGAGATGGCTATTGCCAGCTCCCATAGTCCGAGCATTGTCCACTTTAAAGTCCTTGAGGTAAAAAAGCGGCTTCTTATTGTCCATACCAAAAGGCGCCAGTTTTTCAAAGCTTTTGAGTGTATCCAGGGTTAGTTCTGGCAAGTACAACTCCTCATCTAAATACAGGGCTGTTTTGCCAGTCAAATCCAAATCATTGTCTGAGATGTAAGCTGTCAAAATATCAGACAACTCTTCTAGCTTGTCTGCTTCAAGAGTCATACCAGCTGCTCCAGCATGGCCGCCAAAGGCTACAAAAAGGTCACGATGACTGTCCAAGGCATCAAAAATATTGACCGCTTCAATACTGCGGGCGCTGCCCTTAGCGATGCCATCCTCAATATTGAGCACTATGACTGGCTGGTGCAGCTCTTCCAGCAAGCGCCCAGCGACAATCCCTAGCACTCCAGGATTCCAACCTTCCTTAGCCAGCACCTGCACTGGTCTCTTAGGATCCAGCATGGTTTGTGCTTCTTCATAAATCTGCTGGACGATTTCCTTGCGCTCATCATTTTTCTGGTTGATCATGAGAGCAATGTCATGAGCTTCGTCGTCGTCAAAGCCTGTTAAAAGCTCAACCGCCGGATTTGGATCATCAAGCCGTCCCAAGGCATTGAGTCGGGGAGCAAGCTGGAAACCAACCGTTTCTTCGTCTAGCTCATCTGGCTGAATGCCTGCAATTTTGAAGAGTTCCTGAAGTCCTACTCTCTGGGTATTTTTGAGAACAGAAAGGCCATATTTAACCAGAATCCGATTTTCCCCCGTCAGACTGACCATATCAGCGATGGTCCCAATGGCCACTAAGTCCAAAAGTTCGACTTGGACTTCTTCCAACAAGGCTGTTGCTAGCTTAAAAGCCACCCCACAGCCAGCCAGATGCTTGAAAGGGTAATCCGCTCCGCTATGCTCTGGATGGACAATCGCATAGGCGTTTGGCAGCTGCTCAGGCATAGAGTGGTGATCCGTCACGATGACATCCACGCCCAAAGACTGGGCCAGCTCGATAGCTTCAAGTCCCGCTACTCCATTATCCACTGTAATAATGAGCGAGATGCCTTGATTTTCAATAAAATACTTGTAAACACTGCTATTAGGACCATAGCCATCCGTAAAGCGATTGGGCAGATAGACCTGACACTCAGCCCCCAGCTGCTCCAAGGCTTCCTTGACAATCGATGCCGAGGTCATACCATCAGCATCATAATCACCATAGATCAAAATCTGCTCATAATTCTCAATTGCTGCGCGAATGCGCTCCACTGCCCGATCCATATCATGCAGGTCATAAGGGTCGTGAAGCTGGTCTAAACTAGGCTCCAAAAATTCCTGTAAAGCCTCTTCAGTCTGCACACCTCTTTGGTAAAGAAGACTGGCAGCGGCAGGTTCTAATCCAGCTTTTTTAGCCTTTTTTAAAAAATTTTCGTCTGTAAAATTAGTGGCAAACTGCCAGTCATATTTTGAGCTAATCATGATAAGTGAAACACTTTCTCCGTTCAATCTTGTCTGAATATTATAACACGAAAAGACTGGTTCAACCAGTCTCAAACTTTCTATCTACGAGCAAAACTCTCAGTCTCACTCATCTAGGTAAAGCCCCTTAGCAACGCTTTGATCAATTACTTCCTGGGCTAATTCCCAAAGAGTTTCAGAGGTTTGTTGGATAAAGAATTTCTTAGCAATAACCTGCGACTTGGTCAAACCATGAGGGTTATCATGAGGCTGAGCGACTTCTAAGTGATTGAGCAGGGGAACCAGAGCATCCAGCACTCGGGCATATTTAGCCTCTATGCTAATGCCGGTTTCAAATTCCTGCCAAAGCTCTAAAAAGGAATCTTGCTGATCTGATGGCAGCTTGTCCAAACTGATTTTCAAGGAGTCCAGCTCTCTATCGTAAGAATCACTCTTGCCTACATCGTCAAAAATAAAAGTATCGCCAGCATATATTTCTCCCAGATCATGAATCAGTAACATAGACATGACCTTTTCCAGATTAACTTCTTCGGGAATATATTCTCGAAAAACTAGCGCCATGAGCGCACCCTGCCAACTATGCTCAGCAGAATTTTCGAAACGATAGGCATCCAAGGTTCGATTGTTGCGATGAGTGGCTTTCAGTTTTTCCAGCTCATTGGTAAAAGCCAGCTGCTGTTGTAGACGTTCAAGCATGTGGAACTCCTTTGAAATGTTTTTATAGCTAATTCTATTCAAAATTGATAGTTAATCATAACGCTCTATTTGATTTTCTTCAAAAACTAAACTTTCACTTCTTTTCTGTTTTTTCCCTCGCCATCGAATCACCAACTCTGACGTCAGGTGGATCAGGATAATCGTCAGAAGGAAGGCCCAACGGCCATTTTCCCACTTGGTCAGCTGCTGGGATTTGAGCAGAAAAAAAGATAACTCAATAAAAATAGGATGGAGGAAGAAATAAAGGATACTTAAATCTTTTAAATGTCGCCAGTTTTTTTCACGCTTCCACTGAGTTTTTAACAGCCAATTGAATAAGAAGAGCGTAAAGGGAATGAGAGCAAAGAAAAAGTTTTTATCCAGTCCCTGCCTGATGTAAACCAGTATTCCTTCGCCTGCCAGGAAAAGACTTGCCAACAGAAGAGACAGCCAGCGTTTTTTCTGAAATAAGGCTATCTGCTCGTAATCAGCTAGAAAGTAGCCTAAATAGATAAAAATGGGCGTATAGAAGAGGCCATTCCTGCTAGTGAAAAAGAGCTTGGCATAGGTATCATACCAGTCTGTCAGCAGACTAGGCGCCAGATAGGCATGATAAGTCTCAATAGCACCTAAAGCGTAGAGAACTAGTAAAAGAACAAATGTTTTCTTGGGACCCAACTTCCTATATAAAAAATGTACAAGCAGCAAACCTAAGAGAAAGGCAGGAATATACCAGAGCTGGTAGCTCATTCCGATGTAGAAGAGCGCTGCTAGAATAGCCAGCGGAGCTAGGTAGAGAGGCCAGTGCAGAGATTGGAAGTAAGTCAAAGCATAGGGAAGATAGACCAAACTCCAAAAGCCATAGGCCTTTAAAATACCTTTGATATACAGAGTCAGTTTCGTAGAACCGTGCTCTCGCTTCCAGCGTACTCGGAAAAAATAGGCTGAAGAAATTAAAAAGAATGGCACTGCCATGCGACCAAACATACTCTTTTGAACAAAATGCAGGGCTTCATGTTCAAAAAGCCTCTGACAGTGAACCAGAATTACCAAAACGGAAGCGATATATTTAAAAAGGCTGAGCAGGGCATAATTGACTGGCTGCTCTGACTCTATGACTTCTCTCCTTTGCATCAAGCTTTCTCCTTACGGGGGTTGTTTAAGATGTAAATGAGCACTTCTTCTCTTTAACCTAAGACTTGGCTAGACAAACATGCTGAAAGGCAGCGATGTCTCGATAAGGTGATTGGTTGCAGACTGCCAGCTCCATTTCAAGCATCTTTTCAGCCCAATCAGGGACATTTTTATAGTCATTAGTCTGCAGCCCGTAAAAAATTCGTACTCCCTGATAATTCTCAACTTCTAACGGAAGACCTGAAATCACTTCTTTAATCTGATAGATCTTTGCAGCTCCCATGCTGTGGGTTTGATATTCCTCACCTGCCAAAATCTGCTGAGCCTTCTCTGTGTCATTCTCAAAAACCACTGTATGCATAATACGCCCAACCTCGTGATGCTTAACCAGAGAAATTTTGCCGTCTTTTTTTAAGAGGCGGGAAAATTCTGCTAAATAGAGAGCAGGGTCTGATACATACTCTAAGACATTATGACAGATGATGACATCAAAAGACTGGTCTGGAAATGTTTGCAGAAGGTTCAAACTGCCATGCAATTGCTCATAGGAAAAGTTCTGCTTGCGCTCGGAAATCATTTCTGAACTCGGCTCGATGGCGGTCACTTGGTTCTTTTCCGCTAGAAAATCAGCCACAATCCCAAAACCGCTACCGAAATCAAGAATTTTCTGGCCCTTCAGCGACTCTAGAAAGGCAAAAACAATATCATACTGAAGCTTGCCCCAAGGCGCCTGCAGATGAGCCTTGTAGGCTTGTAGATTAGCTGTCATAAAACCTCACTTATAGTTAAACATATTGGCTGCCATCTTGTCGGCAATTCTTGGAAAAAGGGTATAAAGCTTGTGGGCTAGATTGAGAATCCCTGGTAGATTAATTTCCCGCTTCTTTTTGCCAAAGGAGCTGACAATTTTGCTCGCTACAAAGTCAGGATCAAGGATATACTTGTCGACTGCTTTTACATAGGAACCGTCAGGATCTGCCTGATCGAAAAAGGCTGTTTTGATAGGACCTGGGTTCACCGTCGTGACATAAACCCCAAAAGGCAGGAGTTCCAAACGCAGGGCATTGGAAAAACCAATCGCTGCAAACTTGGTCGCTGAATAAAGACTAGACTTGCTACTTGCAATGAGGCCGGCCATACTAACGATATTAACGATATGTCCTTGACCTGCCTGCTTCATGCGCGCTCCAAAGATACGGGACAGGTTCATCAGGGCAAAGGTATTGACTTCAAACATGGCCTCGATATCGTTTGAGCTAATTTTATCAAATTCTTCAAAAATCCCATAGCCAGCGTTATTGACTAGTACATCGACGTGGCCGTACTGACTGTCAATCCGCTCAGCAAATCTTTCCAAAGCTGAGCTATCTGTGATATCCAGCTCCACTAAGTCAAGATTTTCCCTTTCTCCATATAGTTTTTCCAGCTTAGCCTTGCTCCGTCCGACCAAAATCAGTCGGTCATGGGGCAAGAGCTTAACCATTTCCTGAGCCAGCCCACCGCTAGCCCCTGTGATGATGATGGTTCTCATATCTCCACCTCTTCCAGATCCTTGACCACATGGACCTTTTCAAAGACAGCACTGGCATCGCGGCGCATTTGGCTGATGTCCTTGGCTAGAAAGCGAG
Source organism: Streptococcus sanguinis (assembly GCF_020729725.1). GTDB lineage: Bacteria > Bacillota > Bacilli > Lactobacillales > Streptococcaceae > Streptococcus > Streptococcus sanguinis_V. The sequence continues at coordinate 519,334 of NZ_JAJEPA010000005.1, forward strand.
CACTGATATGGTTGAGGAGAAGGCGCTTAGCACCAGCTTCCTTGGCTACTTCTGCAGCTTGCATATTGGTAGAATGACCGTGATTGCGGGCCAGTTTTTCGTCTCCCTTGCCATAGGTCGCTTCATGTACCAGCACATCTGCTGCCACTGCTAAGCGAACGCTTGCAGCAGTCTTCCGAGTATCACCCAAAATAGCAATGGTTTTGCCCGGACGAGGAGCTGAGATATAGTCTGCTGCAATAATTTTGGTCCCATCTTCTAGGACGATATCCTGACCGTTCTTAACCTTTCCAAAAAGGGGACCAAAGGGAACACCCGCTGCTCGTAGCTTATCTGCATCTAGCGTTCCTTCCAAATCTTTCTGCATCACCCGATACCCCACACAGAAAATTGTGTGATCCAGCTTATCCGCATAAACTGTGAACTTGTCTGTTTCCAGAATCTTACCCAGACTGTTTTCATCAAACTCATGAAAATCAATCCGATAAGGCAGACGAGAACCTGACACGCGCAGGCTAGACAGGACAAAGTTTTTAATACCTTTGGGACCATAAATTTCCAGATTAGTCTGCTCTTCATTAGCCTGAAAAGAACGACTGGACAGAAAGCCCGGCAGGCCAAAAATATGGTCGCCATGCAGATGCGTGATGAAAATCTTGCTGATTTTGCGCGGTTTAATCGTCGTCTCCAAGATCTGGTGCTGGGTACCTTCACCGCAGTCAAACATCCAGATCTCATTGATTTCCTCCAAAAGCTTGAGGACAAGACTGGACACATTGCGAGCCTTGGATGGCTGACCGGCTCCGGTTCCTAAAAATTGTAATTGCATGTTTTTCTTTCTAAATGATATAAATCATGGCAGAGCGATTCTGCGAGTGATAGTATTTCCTGCCAGCATAGGACTGAGCCAGCTGACTGACTTCATCTTGATTGTAGCCCAGAACTCTCTGGCTGCCATCCGCTAGCTGCTGCCAATCAGTCAAAGTAGTCAGAGCCTGACTGTCCACGACTTGAGACTCAGCTTTGAGAGGTGCCATTTTTATTCTCCCAGCTTCTTCGTAGACCAAGTACTGTGGAAAGACTTGAGCGATTTCAAAGAGCAAGTCAGCTGTTACCGGCTCTGGCTTTTCAGGGAAGACCAAGCCGACTTTCTCGCTCTCATAGCAAAATCCATAGGACTTGCCAGAAAGATTGAGTCGGACAAAAGGCTTGCTTTCTATAAAGCTAGGCTCCGCATTCCACAAGTCGAGCGCTTGGGTAATCTCTAGAAAATAGGCTGTCGCTGATTCCGGACTTTTCTTTTGATAAAGCTCAGCAAAGTAAGCATTGATAACGCTGGGCGGCGGTGTGATGAAACTACGCTTCTGCTCCTCTGTCAGTCCAGCCAATACTTGCTCTAAGTAGACCCTGTCTAGACTAGTAAAACCGCCGTATTTCAGGGCCAGGTCAATATAATCAGTCATAAAATTCTTCCAGTTTCCATTTGTTTTTCTCGGCAATCCAACCTGAAATGGTTTCGACATCGTCTATGTATTCTCGATTCCCCATAATCGCGACTTTTTCTAAATCATGAATCTTGTATGCTTTAGCCGGCGTTACCTTGATGGTAAAAGGTAAAAAGAGCTCTTTCATCCGCTCCAGCAGGACTTGCTGCAAAAGAGCTCTGCTATTGTCCGCCTTAGCCGAAATCAAAGAATAAGGAGTCAGGGTCGGAGTGAAATCCTCAGCCTTGTCCGCTTTGTTATAGAGAGTCAGCCGGGGAATATCCAGCATATCCAGCTCCTTCATGATATCCAGGACAGTCTTTTCGTGCTCCTCATGATGAGGGTCGCTGGCGTCAATAACATGGACAAGCAAATCGACATTTTTACTCTCTTCCAGTGTGGATTTAAAGCTAGATACCAGCTCTGTAGGCAAATCCTGAATGAAACCAACTGTGTCCGTCAGAGTGACATTGAGCTGACCACTGAGGTTGATGTTCTTAGTCGTGGCGTCTAGCGTCGCAAAAAGTTCGTCGGCCTCATACTGGCTCTTACTGGTCAAGCAGTTCATGATTGTAGACTTTCCAGCATTGGTATAGCCAATGAGGCCGATTTTGAAAATGCTGGATTCCAGCCGTTTTTCACGAACGGTAGCCCGATTTTTCTCCACTGCTTTGAGCTGGCGCTCAATATCATGAATCTGATTGCGGACGCTACGTCGATTGAGCTCCAGCTGACTTTCACCAGGCCCGCGGGAGCCAATTCCACCAGCCTGACGGCTGAGCATAATCCCCTGGCCAACCAAGCGAGGCAGTAGATACTTGAGCTGGGCTAGATGCACCTGCAGCTTGCCCTCATGACTCCTAGCCCTCATGGCAAAAATATCCAAAATCAGCTGCATACGGTCAATGACCTTAACCCCCAAGCTTTCCTCCAGATTGACATTTTGGCGAGGTGTCAGACGGTTATTGACAATGACGGTCGAAATCTCCTCAGCATCAACCATCTGCCGGATTTCTTCTAACTTACCAGAGCCAACAAAGGTCTTGCTGTCATACTTTTCCCGCTTCTGGCTATAGGAGCCGACTACTTCAGCCCCTGCCGTCTTAGCTAAACTTTGCAGTTCCTCCATGGATAGGTCAAAATTCTCCGTGTCTGCTAGTTCCACACCGACCAAAAAGACACGCTCTGTTTTTTTCTCTGTTTCTATCATCTCATATCCTTACTAAGACTTGGTCAGCCAGCTACTTGTCCAGAAAATTCTTGATGTCTTCCATGACCTGATTTTTATAGTCTGGTTTTCCCACCTGATAGAAGGTCACGGACATCCGATTGCGAAACCAAGTTAGCTGGCGCTTGGCAAAACGACGGGTATTCTGCTTGAGCTTGTCCACGGCCTCTTCTAGGCTCATCTCACCTTCGAAGTAGGGGAAAAGTTCCTTGTAGCCGATACCCTTGCTGGCTTGACTGGTCGGAGCTTTCTCAAACAGCCAACGGGCTTCTTCTAAGAGTCCGGCTTCTAGCATCAGATCTACTCGCTGATTGATTCGCTCATAAAGTGTTTGTCTTTCATCATCTAGACAAATCAGCAGGGCTTCATAGTCTGGTTGATTATTTTCTAGTTGTCCGCCTAACTGAGCAATCTCTAGCGCCCTCATAGCCCTGCGTCGATTCAGCTGGGGAATCTCGATACCCAGCTCTGCTATTTTTTCAAACAAATCCTCATCTGACCAACTGTCCAGCTGCGCCCGATAGGCCAGGATCTCCTCGTGAGGAACGGATCCGCCCAGATGGTAGCCCTCAAGCAAGCTCTGGATATAGAGCCCTGTGCCGCCGCAAATGATGGGCAGCTGACCTTGAGCCGCAATCTCACGAATGGCCTGAGCTGCCTCAGTCACAAAATCATAGGCTGAGTAGCTTTCTCCAACCTTCCGCACATCCAGCAGATGATGGGGAATGCCCTCTTGCTCTTCAGGACGAATCTTAGCCGTGCCAATATCCAAGCCACGATAGACCTGCTGGCTGTCACCACTGATGATCTGGCCATTGAAGCGCTTGGCTACCTCAATACTCAGAGCTGTTTTTCCAACTGCCGTAGGCCCCACTATCACAATTATCTTGGTTTTCATCGTTTTTCCTTGAAAAAATTTTGATTTTTCGTTACTATTAATTATAACATAAATAATAAAAGTTCAGAAAAGGAGAAATCACATGGCTAAAGGATTTGGAAAAGGCGTTCTTACAGGAGTTGCAGCTACTGTTGCTGCCGTGGCAGGCGCAGTATATGCAGTCAAGAAAAAAGTCATCGAACCTGAAGAACAAAAAGCGGCTTTCATCGAAGAAAACCGTAAAAAAGCAGCTCGCAAACGTGTAGCACACTAAGCCTGCACATTTCACTAAAAAGCCTGGAAAAATCCAGGCTTTTTTCTTTTTTAAAAGAACAACAATCAAATCGACTGCTGCAAACAAAGCAATTAGACTCTAAGAGCCCTCTCTTTCTTGGGCGGTTGAATACCATGAGAGCTTAAGATATAATTGCTTAAGAGTAAGAATACTAACAGCTCAAGAACAAAAAACAAATCGAAAGCAGGATTGGAAGACAGAGAAACGAAAGGAATTGCGAGACACACAATTATGACATAAAAGATTTTCAAGCGTTTGATATAAAGCCAGAAGAGGTCAAGGCTTTGCCTGCCATTGATCTGCGACTTAGACTTGCTTCCCGAGTACCAGATGATAAATGCTTCCGCAAAAAAGAATAGACCTAGCAAAATGATCATTCTCCAAAAATGAACCTGCAGTAGAATTCCCACCACTATCAATAACAAAACACCCAAGCTCAGCGCTACCACTGCTCGCCTAGTATTAGTCATAAAATCAACTCCTTTAAAAGATAAATTCAAAGAATTTCTTTAGCAGTTTTTTCTTTTTATTCTCAAGCAATTCAAAAAATCAATTCCTATTTCTATGATGAGAACTAAAAAATATAAGCGAAACAATTAAAAACGAGACAATTAAACCTACCGTAGTTTGGTTTAAAAACGGATAATTAAAAAAGAAAGAATTATAGAGTGTTAATAATAGACCTCCTACCGTTAGCACAAAAGATATAAGCATAGAAATTTTAAAAAACAAATTTTTTTCCATATTAGTGACCTCTTTTTTCCTTGTATAATTGTCATAAGATAATCAAATTTATTTTTTCTAGAGAATAATGTAAAGTTAGAATGTTACTAATAACCGTAGCTAGGGTTCATTAAGTCTCATAGCTCTTTTATTATCACTCACTGAGTTCTATATAGGGAATACTATGCTCAATTAGTAACAGTAGTTTAGATTCTATCATCCATCATATCAAACTGCGACCTTACATTTATATCCATAATAAATACCAGTTACTTTTTCTTTGATTTTGATATCATACCTACAGTATAGCACATTTAAAGAATTTAAACATAAAAATCATAAACAGTCTTTATTTTGTCGTAAATGGTTATTTTAATAAAATACAGCATCTGATAAAATCAAATGCTGTATGCAATTGTGTATTGTTCTAATGACTTTATTCGGCCATCAAAGTAATAAGCAAGAGGTAATTGCTATTTTTAGTTATAAGTTTGAAATTTCAATCTAAAATAGACCAAAATATTATATAAAATGACAGATATAAAGTAAATAACAGCTATGATTTAAAAACTGTTAAATAATTTAATACATTTTTTTACTAATATTCCCTGTTATAACATCAAGGACGCGCTGCTCCATTATAGCCGTTATAGAATCCCCATGCAAACAAACCGCTTGCTAAACAATTCACTGGCCCTGAAAGACACATTAAAGCAAGCCCTGCTTGAACTGGATTAATACCTCCTCCCCCAAATTGAGATAAATCTTCTTCGCTTAAAATAATAATTTTATTAGAATATGTATTTTTTTTCATGTCGTCCTCCAATTTATTAGAAACGTTTAATCATTATTTTTAAGATATGAATTAATAAATATGATTAATATAATTAAAAATGGAACTATCAAGCCTATGGTAGTATGATTAAAAATTGGATAAGCAAAAAAGTAATAGCAATACAACAAAAGAAGGACCCCCGTTGTTATCACGGAAGACATAAATAGAACAGTTTTTAGAAATAATTTTTGTCTCATGCTATTCAACTCATTTCTTTCCAACATACACTCTATAGTAACTAGGGATGTGTTGCATAATAATATGCTCGACCTGCGGCTTCACCAAATGAATAGATTCCCCATCCGATTCCTATTCCAATCCCTATAGCCTCAAGCACTCCTGTAACACCCCCTTCAACAGTAGCCAACTTCTTATCTTCCAACACATCAAACTGTGACATCGCTTTTGTATTCATAAGAATACCTCCTATTTTTTTCTTTTGTGTCGCGAACACACCAATAGTATAGAACTTTTAAAGATTGATAGATACAAAAATAATAAATAGCTTTTATTTCGTCCTAAATAGTCATTTAAATAAAATACACTCTCTATTAAATAGAGAATGTAATTATTTTATATCATTTATAAATCGATCTTTGAGGAATTCTTGTAGCAAACGGATTCATTTCTTTTAGGATTCTATTTGTTTAGGAGATAGGTAAATATATTCCAAATCTTAAATGAAAAAGCAAGCACCATTTATTTAAGCCAAATCATTTTTGCTCATCACTTTGTAAAACATGACTTATGCTCCTTTTCTGCTTTTTAAATTAATTAGTGGAACTAAATTAAGTCTGTTTATCTTTTTGAGAAAAGCCATAAGAGTTGCTGCTAGTGAAATAAAGCCTAGAAGTGCGAAGAATTCAGTTGTCTTTTCACCTGTCTGCGGCAATGTCCTTGGCATTGATTGTTTAGCCACATCCTCCCTCTTTTGATTTTTAAAATCATTATCAATTAAAATAGGATATTGGCCACTCTTAACTTCTCTCTTGTCCTGCAGATCTGACATAGAAAATCTTATTTGACTTTCATGGGAAGTTGACGTAGTCTCTTGATAAACAACAGTAGGATTATTTTCACCACTTGTTACGTTCGATTGTTCCTTTGTTTTCTCTTGTTTATCTGTTGTACTGGTGTACAAGTGTTCATATAATTGTTGAGCTGTTGCTCCTCCTCCGGCCCAACCAGAAATAAGTTTCCCATTTTTTAGATACAGGACTGTAGGAGTTCCTGGAATTCCTATAGTTTCAAATAAAAATGTCTTTGCCTTGTCATCAAGGTCTTTTCCATCAATATCATAATATTCAAGATGATTATCAATTAATCGATTAAACTCTTTCAGCACGGGAGAAAACTGCCGACAGTAATAGCAAGTTGACCGACCAACATAGATTGTATGCTCCTGACCATCTTCTGTAAAAGATTGGTACACTTGATTAATCGAAACTTTTTGAAAATCAGCTACATTTTCTAAATAACTGGCTTGAGTCACTTCTGCCTGAGTAGCCTCAGTATGTTCGGAGCGATCCGAATTCTGCTCTGTAGGCTGGCTTGCTTCTGCCCTCCCATTAGATTCAGGCACAGCATCTGATACAGTAGAAAAAGCTATATCGGTACTTCTGCTGACTTCTGCTTCTTCCTGACCACCTTGCACATCTATACTACCCGTATCAGCTGAAACCGATACAGCACCTAGGCCAAGCAAAAGCGGACAGAGTAGTATCGAAATAAACATTTTATTTTTCATAATAAGCTCCTTCTTTTTTTTATAAATTTAGTTTAACTTATTCTGATAGCAATAAAACAAGAAAATCCTAAATGGACTTTATTTACTCTTTAATGGTTGTTTTAAAAAATCAGCCTGTTTCTGAATCTTTATGAAGCAGTAACAGAGTTTTAGACTATTTCAAAACCAACTAGACTCCTCTTTTGCGGATTATCCGATAAGAAATCAGACAGCATAGTAACATGAGGATCAAGCGTATAATAATAATGGTAATACCATTTGCAGTAAAATCGTTAAAGAAGAAACCTTTGCTACTAGAGAGCTTTAACAAAAGTCCTTCTGTTTCACCAGTTGAAACAGAAAAAATAGTCAGTATTTTATTTATCACACCATCTCTAAAAATATTCATCAAAAAATCTGGAGCCAAGAAGAATCCTACAGAAGTTGCGAACGTAGCCAAGGGTGACTTTGTCAAACTGGATATGAGAATCGTCGTTCCCATGATAAAGAGCATACCTACAAACTGGAATAAGATAAGGCGAATTAACAATTCTAATAAGTTCATCCTTACAGGAAATTGCAAAATGTTATGAGCTATATTAATCCAATACAAGTTCATTTGAACGCTGGTATCTGCTCCACTCCATCCAAAATACCAAGTAAAGACAGACAAAATAATTGTATGAACTATTAAAAATATAAGTATACCTATCCCAAAAACAGCGAAGATTTTTGAAACTGTCAATTTGCTTCTACCATATTTTGTTGTTAGGAGCAGAGAATTCATCTTTTTTGCAGTATCTCCCGAAAATACTGAGGAACAGATATACATAAATAAAACAAGTATCAATGAAAAAGCATTACTTAACATTGTATATAATTGATTCCATGAAGCATAATTACCTAATTTTAAACTATTCAATGGCAGCGCCGAATCTAACTCATCTTGTGATTTGAGTTTGGCATTTTCATAATGTAATACCTCATCTGACTGATAAGTTTGAAGTAAGATTTCTTTCCCATTTGATACAAGTCGATCAATACTATCCCATGAAAATATATCATATATATCAGTACTTTTGAGATAAGGCATCCTTTCTGCATAATCATTGACAATTTTACCTATCAAATTATCAGATAAATAACCAGTGTGTTCTTCTGCTATCTTTTCTTGTATGCGAACCGACTCTATACCATGAATACGATCAGTGGAAATACCGCTTAGCTGACCATCGTAAAAAAAAGTAGGATAAAATAATCCAGATAAAACTAGAATACTAGCCAAAACTGCACCTAAAACAGACTTCTTTTTTATTAGTTTTTTTAACTCAAAAGTAACTAACGCTTTCATCAAACAGTCTCCTCTCTAAAGTGATAAATATAAAGGTCTTCCAAACTAGGCACTACCTGGTTTGCCCTTTCGACCGGTCTTGACATACTAATAACCCTCAAGATTATACCGTCAGGCTCTATCCGCTCATTAACAATCACATAATCCCTTGCAAAATATTGCCAATCACTCTCTGAAACTTGAAACTCCCAAACTTGTCCTTCAATAAGCGAAAGAAGCTCCTTTGCACTACCTCTCTCAATAAAATTTCCATCTTTTAGGATTAAGATTTCCTTGGCAATCGCTTCTATATCGGATACGATATGGGTTGATAAAAGGATAATTTTTTCGGCCGATAGCTCACTGATAATATTTCTGAATTTCACCCTTTCTTTGGGATCTAGTCCCACAGTTGGTTCATCTAAAATCAAAATCTGGGGATCATTTAGAAGAGCTTGCGCAATTCCTAATCTTTGCTTCATTCCACCCGAATAGGAAGCAATTTTCTTTTCCCGGACATCAGATAAACCAGTAAGTTTTAGAACTTTATCACTCTCTGCTCTGGCTTGTTTTTTAGTCATTCCCTTAAGAGTAGCCATATATAAGAGAAAATCTATCCCTGAAAAATTAGGGTAGTAAGAAAAATTTTGAGGTAAGAACCCAATATATTGGATATGATCCTCTGCAGGCGAGGAACTATCAAATCTAATTCTTCCTTGGCTTGGCTTAATAAGATCACAAATAATATTCATTAAGGTTGTCTTACCTGTACCATTTGCTCCAAGCAAGCCATAAACTCCTTCTGTAAATTTACAGGAAATATTACTGAGCACAGTCTTAGAACCGTAACTCTTGCTAATGCCTATCATTTCTAATTTCATAAAGGCCCTCCATTCCAAAAAACAACACAGGGGACAGAAAATCGTCATTTTCTTCCCCCAACTATATATAAGACTAACAAACTAATCAGCCAACTAATCATGTTATGATATAAAAGATAATGCTGGAATAAACGCCTACAATTACTATATAAGACTTCATAGATGAGAGTATCTTTTGGAAATTTATATGTAAGCTACCCAGATCTCTTCTTCGAACTTATGTAATTGATATGTTAGGCATTAAATACTGCACAAACTACTCCACGATGGATTCTCATATATGCATTAGCATTTTCTTGAGCTGTCCGACGTTGAGCATGCCACGCGCTTTTATATTTATTTGAACATTGCCATACATAGCCCCAACCACCTTCGACAGTAGCAAGCGTATTTTCATCCAGCACATCAAACTGTGACATTACTTTTGTATCCATAATAGATACCTCCTATTATTTTTCTTGTGCATCGCGACCACACCTAAAGTATAACATTTTTCCTAAAAATTGTAAGGTCAAAATCATGAATAGCTATTATTTACTCCTAAACGGTAATTGATAAAATTTTTTTAAAATTTTACCATTTAGGATAACATAACAACCATTTGAGATTTTTGAGACCGTTTTACTCTAAATCGTGCGATAATATGAATGCATATATAGTAGGAGAAAGGAAGATTATTTTATGTTCAAATATCGTAAAAGTTTTGTCCCTCAGATAGATGCTAGAGACTGCGGCATTGCTGCCTTAGCTTCTATTGCAAAATATTATGGTTCCAACTACTCCTTAGCACATCTGCGAGAGCTTGCCAAAACTGACAAGGAAGGCACTACAGCTCTGGGAATTGTCAAGGCCGCAAAGGAGATGGGGTTCGAGACACGAGCGATTAAAGCGGATATGTCGCTCTTTGAACTATCTGATATGCCCTATCCATTTATTGCTCATGTCAATAAAAATGGTAAACTTCAACACTACTATGTCGTCTACAAAAAAGAAAAGAAGCACCTTATCATCGGAGATCCAGATCCAACGGTCAAAATAACGAGGATGGGCCTAAAACGTTTTGCATCTGAGTGGACTGGAGTGTCAATCTTTCTAGCTCCTGAACCCAGTTACCAGATTCACCGAGACAAAAAAATTGGATTAATGAGTTTTATACCGCTCATTCTAAGACAGAAGTTTTTGATATTCTATATTATTTTATCCAGCCTTCTTGTAACATTGATGAATATAGTGGGTTCTTACTACCTTCAGGGAATTCTAGATGAGTACATTCCCAATCAGATGAAAACAACTCTAGGCATTATTTCTATAGGCCTAATTATCACCTATGTCTTACAGCAATTCATGTCTTTTTCTAGAGACTACCTATTGACTATCCTTAGCCAACGATTGAGTATTGATGTAATTTTATCCTATATCCGCCATATTTTCGAGCTCCCTATGTCCTTCTTTGCAACTAGGCGGACTGGCGAGGTTATTTCCCGATTTACGGATGCTAACTCTATCATTGACGCTCTAGCATCCACTATATTATCTCTCTTTTTAGATTTATCTATCTTAATCATTGTCGGTTGCACTTTATTCCTACAAAATGCTAATTTATTTCTAATGACCTTGCTGGCAATTCCTATTTATATCATCATTATTTTTAGTTTTATGAAATTCTTCGAAAAAATGAATAATGAAGTGATGCAAGCGAACTCCATGGTCAGCTCTGCTATTATTGAAGATATTAATGGTATTGAAACGATTAAATCTTTAACTAGCGAAGAGGTCCGTTACCAAAAAATTGATGGAGAATTTGTAGATTATCTTGATAAGTCCTTTCGGCTCAATAAGTTTTCGATTATACAAAGTTCTTTAAAACAAGGAGCACATCTGATTTTAAATGTATCAATTCTTTGGTTAGGAGCTCAGCTCGTTATGAACAATCATATTTCTATCGGTCAGCTAATTACTTTCAATACCTTGCTTTCCTATTTTACAAATCCGTTAGAAAATATTATCAACCTTCAAACTAAACTCCAATCAGCTAGAGTTGCTAATAATCGACTAAACGAAGTATATCTAGTAGAATCTGAATTTGCAAAAAAACAGCCCATTACAAAAACAAGTGCTTTAGCAGGTGACCTTAGTTTTGATAATGTATCCTACAAGTATGGTTTTGGACGAGATACTTTATCTGATATCCAGCTAACTATCAAAGAAAGGAGCAAGGTTAGCTTAGTCGGTATTAGCGGTTCAGGCAAGACAACTCTCGCTAAACTAATCGTCAACTTTTACGAACCCTATCAAGGTGAAGTTCGTATCAACGGCCATAACCTTAAGACTATTGATAAAAAAATCCTGCGTCAGTATATCAATTACCTTCCTCAACAACCCTATATTTTTAGTGGTTCTATTCTGGAAAATCTAACCCTCGGAGCCAATGAAACTATCAATCAGTCTGACATTATTCAGGCTTGTGAGATTGCAGAAATTCGCTCCGATATAGAGCAAATGCCTATGGGCTATCAGACAGAGCTATCAGATGGAGCTGGATTATCTGGAGGTCAAAAACAACGAATTGCTCTGGCACGCGCACTTTTAACTAAATCACCTGTTCTTATCCTTGATGAAGCAACCAGTGGACTTGATGTCCTAACTGAGAAGAAAGTTATTGATAATCTGATGGCCATGAAAGAAAAAACTATCATCTTTGTAGCTCACCGGCTTAGTATTTCTGAGCGGACTGATCAAGTGATTGTCCTTGACCGCGGCAAAATCATTGAAATCGGCCCTCATAAAGACTTAATGGAACAGGGCGGATTCTATCAACATTTATTTAATAAATAAAAAGGAGGTATACTATGAATCCTAATCTCTTTAAAAGTACTGAGTTTTACAAGAGACGGTACCATAATTTTGCAACGGTTCTGACAATTCCGTTAACCTTATTAGTCATATTCCTAGTTCTATTTTCTTTATTTGCTACAAAAGAGGTGACTGTAACTTCTGTTGGTCAGATTACCCCTACCAATATTGTCGCTTCCATCCAATCAACCAGTGATCACACTGTTAAAGTCAACAATCTCACCGAAAACCAAACTGTCAAAAAGGGAGAACTTCTGATTAGCTACACTGAAACCTTAGAGGCTTCTCAAAAACAAGCTATTGAAACACAGCTCGAACGCTATAAACACCAGAAAGAAGGCTTGGAAACTCTAAAAACTAGCCTGAAGCAAGGAAATAATCTCTTTGGCGATAATGATGAGTTTGGTTATGGTAATATCTATAACAACTTTGTCAACCAAGTCAATGATATCAATCTTGGAATCTCTAAAGCAAATACAGAGGTAAGCAATCAAACCGCTATCGCTAGCAATGCTGTCGCTGCCATTGATAATCAAATATCTAAACTACAAGCCCAAATAAAAGATTATAATGACCTTTACAACGCTATTTCCAACAACTCGTCCAGCTTACCTGAAGGAAACTCTTATCAAGATATGTTTAATTCTTATCTTAATCAGTATAAAGTAAACCAAGATACCAGCATCACCAGCCAATATCTAACACAAATAGGCTCAAATATATCAAGTCTAGAATCCTCTATTTCAAATCTAGAGATACAAAAGGCAGGTACAGGCAGTCCAAGCGTATATGATGGTAGTGCAACAACCAAGATAGAAGTTTTACGAACTCAGTTTATTCAAAATGCAGATCAACAACTAGTAACTATTCAGTCACAAATTACCGATTTAGAGAATCAGCTTAACCAAACAGATGACCAACTTCAAAATAATCAACTAATATCTCCTGAAAATGGTGTTATTCATCTAAATGAATCTTATAAAGGGAAGAACTTATTACCTAAAGGAACTGAAATAGCCCAACTCTATCCACAAATCAAGGAAAATCAAGAAGTCTTTATCAGCTACTATGTAACTTCAGCCTACTTACCTAATCTGAAAAAAGGACAAACTGTCCGCCTCAGTCTGGAAAAAATAGGAAACCAACCACTAGTTATCACTGGGAAAATCAATAGCATTGACCAAACTGCCACCGAGACCAAGGAAGGTAGTGTATTCAAAGTAATAGCCAAAGCTAAGCTCTCCAAGGAAAATAGCAGACTAGTCCGATATGGACTTCAGGGACGCGTAACCAGCGTCATCGCAAAAAAAAGTTATTTTAACTACTATAAAGACAAAATTCTTAATCATAACGAATAAAATTAAATTGGTATAATAAATAACCTACCATTCAGGAATAAATAAAAACTAATTAGGATTTTCTCTGCAAAAACATTAATATTTTTGTTATTCTAATATCATTAAAAACAAGGAGGTTCATATTATGAACAAAAAGAAATTATTTAAGCAATTCAACGCACTATCGCCTGAAGAATTAGAAAATATTTCAGGAGGGGGACAGAATTGGTTAAGAGGGATTTCCAACTGGTTTGAAGCTGTTTTTGGTAGATAATAAAAAATCCAGCCCTCTAATCTAATTATAAATAATAAAAAGCCAATTTCATCAACAAATTGAAATTGGCTTTTTGTTAGATAGAGCTATAAAAAACATTTAACAGTTTTACTTCTATCTCTTGTTTAAATTTGTTATCATGACTAATGGTACGCAGAGAAACATTGGGATAACGACTGATGATATTTTGAACGTTATAAAGGCCAATCCCTCTATTTTCTCCTTTGCTACTAAAGCCCTTTTTAAAAATATTATTGGAATCCACTGAGAAATCTTTTATTGAGTTTTCTATGATAAAAACCTGTTTACCTTCTTGCTCAAGAAAGGCAAAAGAAACTACTGGATGATTAGTTTCAATAGCTGCTTCTATAGCGTTATCAGCCAGTATGGAAACAATGGTGACGAAATCAAGCAATTCAATTCCTCGAAGCTCAATTTCCTGCGGAACTTCTAATCCGGTCTCTATATGCTTACTCTGAGCTTCAAGAAATTTTGCAGATAAGACACTTTTGAGAGCATCGTTATGAATATTAGACAAACGTCCCAGATCGTACTTAGATTGGTTGAGCGATTGACCAGAGTTCTTTAGGACTTGATTATAGATCATTTCAATTGCTGGTAAATCCTGAGTATCAATTCCTAATTTTATACTCTTTAAAATATTGACATAATCATGACGAAAACTTCTTAACTCACTATAAAGCTCCTCAATGTGCTTACTGTAGTCGGACATGTTCCTCAATTGTAATTCTCTTTGCTCACTTAATTGCTGTTGAATTCGTTCTCGCAAATTGCGGTCTAAAATATTAACTGAACTTAGAAAGAGAATAATGTAAATAACTACTATCAGTTCACGATTATACAAGTTAGAAGATTGATGATGCTTTTCTATATAAGTAAAATATTGAACAAATGTATAATAGAAAATCATGGAAATATTTAGAAAAACAATTAATTTTATATCTTTTTTATTTAATTTATATTCCCTCAATCGTTTAAAATTATAGTGCAATAACTGAGGCAGAAATAAGGATAGTAAACTAGCTAAAATTGCTGAAATATATAGAATATATTTATCAGGATTTAACTGAGCCTGGGTATGGGAATGCATTATATTTCTTAAAAAAAAAGAAAAAAGACGGTGTAAAAGATTCCAAAGAACAACTGGAAAGAGACCATAAAATATAGCTAGAACTTTTGGTGTATATTTGTTTATTAGCAATGAAAAAATTAAAAAATATATAGGAATGGTTAAAAAATTAACATATGAAAAAATATTATTCTCAGTAATCAACTCTATGATTGCAAGTAAAATCCCTATAAAATTCAATCCTAAAGTTGCTAATATATATTTTTTCCAATCCATTTTAGCGCCACTGATATTCGAAAAGAGAATAAATAAGGCTAAAGACTGAAATATCAATGCTACAATTTGCAATCCTATGAACACAAATCCCTCTCCTACTTCTAGTATACTACTTCCCTTCTGCTTTTAAGGCTGCCCGCAATCCTTTCATCTTAAGTCGAGAAACATAGCAGCTAGCGCCATTTGGGAAATAAGCTATGTTTTCCAATTTATCTATTTGAGCGATATTGGCTAGATTGACCACATAAGATCGGTGGCAACGATAGAGGCGCTTGTCCTGCTTAACAATCTCAGAAAGCTGTCCATAAAATTCAATGCGCTCTTTCTTCGTATAGAGGATAAGTCTATGGGGAACATCCGATGTTTCAAAAAAGTAAATTTCATTAAAAGGAACTTGAATTTCAGATTTGGAATTTTCAAATAGAAAGGTTTCCTCAGCTTGGAAACTGTCCTTTCTTTTATATAGATAGGCTAGATCCTTTTCAACCTGCTTAATAAAGGCCTCTTCAGACTGCCCTTTATCAATAAAATCAAAAGCTGATACCTGATATCGAAAAGTCAAAGGCATAAACTCTGAGTGAGTTGTCACAAAAACAATCAAAGCATAGGGATCTAACTTACGAATTTGACCAGCTACTTCCAAGCCCTTCTGTGTCTCTTTTTTTATCTCAATATCCAAAAAGAAAATCTGGTGCCTTCCGCGTTCCCTAACAGCATCAAGTAACTTTTGGGGATTGCTGTAGATTTCTAAAAACTGACATTTCCAGCCGTTTTTTTTCAAAATATTCAGAATGGTTGACTCCATATAGAATTGCTGCTTGATATCATCTTCTAACACAAAGATTTTCATCTTATTTTCCTCCTTCCTTAGACCAATGCTTAATAAGACTGGCAAAACTGCGTCTAGAGCAGACAAGTTCTCCTGGGCTAGATTGCTCAAAGAACAAGGTTTTATGCTCCCTGTCAACCCCCTTAACTTTAGCGAGATTAACAAGAGTTTGACGATTACAACGAAACAGGTCTTTAGGATAGCTTTCTGCTAGTTCAGTCAGAGAAGCCCTGAGATTGTAATTTCTTTTTCCGGTCACAATAAGGACGAAATGCGGCTTTTGAGGATGGGACTGGATATAGAAAATTGATGAGAGATCCAACTTCCGAAGAGTGTTGCCGTCTTTAATAACGATTGTAGCCATTTGTCTACCTCCTTTGCTCTAGCATACCACAAGCAAGTTTCCAAAAGGATATAAAATCCTCAATGGTACCTAGAAAGTCTTAAACGGTAGACAGAAAAGATTCTGATGACAGGAAAGGAGCACTAAAGTGTCCATTATTCTCTCCTTTATTTTATCACAAATAAAGGAAAAACTACATTAATATTATAAAAAAGATCGCTCTTTGAGCGATCTTAAGATACATTACTTCCCAACTAAATAGGTATGAGCAAAGCCAAACAGAAAGGCCATGAATTTAAGCGAAATTCCTGCAAAAAGTACACCTGAAAAATGCATTGGAAGAGGATTTATTACTATAACTAATAGTAACTTGTTTGTAGACAAGCTTTTAGATTGGTTTTCTGGAATTTTCTTTTTAAAATATGAATGAAAAAATAGAAAGCTAACAATAATCAATCCAACACCCAGTAATATCAAAACTCTTAACTAGCTAGAAACTTCTTTAGAAAATAATGCAATCATAACTAGTAGTTTTAAAAGTTAAGTAGGACTCTAAATATCTGACATCACAAATTCATCCTACTTTACCTTGCCAAAGA
The DNA here is from genome assembly GCF_020729725.1 of Streptococcus sanguinis. GTDB lineage: Bacteria > Bacillota > Bacilli > Lactobacillales > Streptococcaceae > Streptococcus > Streptococcus sanguinis_V. The sequence goes on from NZ_JAJEPA010000005.1 coordinate 536,314, forward strand.
AAAAAGTTAAACTTTTAAATTATCTATTTTTAAGACTCTTTCCACTTCAATTAATATGATTATTATTAACATCCACCATTATTTCTAGATCCAGATAAACCATCAAAGAACCCACATATTGAGCTTAAAAATTCTGACCAACTAGGCAAAATAGGAAAAACACTTCCACCAACTACTTCTTCCATTTCTTTTTCATTTAACATTTTTATTTTCATCTTTTTACCTCCCAAGAACTAATTACAAATTAACGGTGAGCAAAATCCCGCTTTGAGAACAGGAAATTGTCCAATCCGTTTGCCTACTTTATAGAAAAAGTTGTATGAGGTATTGTCGTCACCTCCCAAAACAGCTGTCAGAGCATTGTCATCCATTATTTCAAAATAAAATTCTTTTTTTGAGTCCATAAAAAACTCCTTTCAAAATTTGAGAATTGACTAAATCGCTTTTAAATTATCTTTTTAGCCAAATTCATTTTAATAATTTCCCCTCGCGAGTGGTACTTAAAATATACTACTTTTTCTTAAAAATAAGATAATAAAATCCTAAACAGTCTGTATTTACTCCTAAATAATTATTTTTACGAGATTCACAATAACCCTACAACCTATCTTTTGTCTTATTTCAATCGGCACAGCATCAAATAATCATCTTCCCTCTCTTCAACCGTGACAAAGCCTAATCTTTTATAAAAGTGAGCGGCGGGATTATCTTTGGAAACGGAGAGGGAGACACTTGGGTAGCCTTTGGCCTTGAGCAAGTCCAGCATGGCCATCATCAACTGCTGGCCTAGTCCTTGCCCTCTGAAGTCAGGCAGGAATGAAATGGATAGAGAGGGTGTCTGGTCGTCAAAATAGCCGTAATCTTTCATGATGCAAACCCAAACAGCTCCGACCAGCTGGCCGTTCACTTCTGCTGCTAAAGCCCAATCATCTGGCTGCTGACCAAAATCCTTGATATACATCTCTAGTTCTGGCTCTTTCAAGATACTTCTGGGCAGCTACTCTAGACCTGATGGAATAAAAATAGCTTGGTAAAGAAATTCCTCTAAGAGCGGGATTTCCTATTGTTTTAAGGGTCTAATCTCAGTCATGACTTCTCCTTCTAGATCAACTGCTCCTCGCCTATGCCGGTCTCCGCTAAGATTTTGGCAACTCGGTCAAATTGCAAGCGGAAATGCTCCAGCTTGTGGCCGTCTGATCCCACTGAAAAGCGCTGACCGCCCAGCTCCTTAACTAGAGAAAGAGCGTAGATATAGAGTTCCTCGTGACCATATAGATACATGGACTTGCAGTTAAGCTCAAAGGCCAGACCATAATCAATCATCTTTTGAAAAAGATGTCGCAGCTCTGGTTCAAAAAATTTTAACTCCTCTACGGTAAGCTTAAATTTTCGGAAACCATAGTCAAAGTGAGCTAGTACATCTGCTGGCACAGCCTCAATAGCCTCTTTTAACTCTCTCAGGTAACGGGGAATCAGCTCCATCTTATCCAGCTGCAGGACTGGCTCTTCCAGATAGTCAAAGCTGCCATTGTGGTGGACAGACAGGAGCTTGAGGTCATAATCCTTGTCCGCTAGGAAAGATAGGATATCGTCTTTACGCGGAGCGTAATAGCCAATTTCAATCCCCTTTTTGATGCGGTTGCCATATTGCTGGTTCAGCTCTGCTATTTTTGCTGAATAGGCCGCATAGTCAGGCACATCATCATGAGGCGAGGCTGCTTCGTAGGGGTAGGGATTAGACAAATCATAGTGCTCGGTGGTGACAATCTCGCCCTCATAATGGTCCAGATAGTCACAGAAATCTGCCTCAGAATCATAGGAAAAATAGGTATGAAGATGGTTGTCGCGCATGCTGGACCGCCTTTCTGCAAATCTTATATCCGTTTAGTATTGGTTAATTTCAGGCCGGTCATGAATCCGGCTCTGCTTGCCCTGACGGGCCTGGAGGACGGCCTCTATCTCTTTTAGACTGACGCCAGTCTCGACGAGAGCAACCGCCAGATGGTAGAGCAGATCAGCTGTCTCATTGGCCATCTCGTCTTTGTCAGCATTTTTAGCAGCAATGACCACTTCTGTCGCTTCTTCACCGACTTTTTTTAGAATCTTGTCCAGCCCCTTGTCATAGAGATAGCTGGTATAGGAGCCTTCCTTGGGCTCTTTTTTGCGTTTGAGGGCTTCTTGATAGAGGGTTTCTAGCATAGTATCTCCTTGTTACTGTCCTTATTTTACTATAAAAAGCAATTCTTTCCAATTGCAGGCTGGTGGCTTGATACTGACTTCTTAGTTTTATTCTTGCATTTACCAAGTACTAAAGTAAGGGAGCTTTTAGTCAATTTTGCCGTCTTCTTCATCCCAGATTGTATGAAAAAAGCAGGATTTGGCACCGGTGTGGCAGGCTGCTCCCAGCTGGTCTACCTCGATCAGCAGGGTATCTTGGTCGCAGTCAGCTGTGATTTTTTTGACAGTCTGATAGTGGCCGCTGGTGGCTCCCTTATGCCAAAGTTCCTGACGTGACCGGCTCCAGTACCACATCTGACCACTGGTGCGGGTCAGATGGTAGGCTTCTTCATTGAGATAGGCCAGCATGAGGACTTCTTTGCTAGTGTGGTCTAGGATAATGGCAGGTATAAGACCGCCTTGCTTTTGAAAATCTAACTTCACTTCTGTCATTAGATGCGCACCTCCAACCCAGCTGCCTGCATGGCTTTTTTGGTCTCTGAGATGGAGACCTGACCATAATGGAAAATTGAAGCTGCCAAGGCACCTGTCGCTGCAGTCTTTTCAAAAACTTCTAGGATATGCTGGCTACTGCCAGCACCACCAGAGGCGATGATAGGAACGGAAACCACTTGAGAGACGGCTTCCAGCATAGGCAAGTCAAAACCGGACTTGGTCCCGTCCTTGTCCATACTTGTCAGAAGAATTTCCCCCGCTCCAAGACCGACGGCTTCTTGAACCCAGTCTAACAGGTCGCGACCGCTGTCCTTGCGGCCGCCAGCTAGATAGACATGCCAGCTGCCATCCGCTTCTTTCTTAGCATCCACGGCCAGCACCACACATTGGCTGCCGAATTTCTCAGCGCAGTCAGCCAAAAGCTGAGGATTTGCCAGTGCTGAGGAATTAACTGCAACCTTATCCGCACCAGCCTGCAGCATCCGCTTCATGTCCTCAACCGTGCGAATGCCGCCCCCGACGGTAAAGGGAATGAAAACCTGCTCCGCCACGCGCCGGACCATCTCGACCGTCGTGTCCCGCTCCTCATGGGTGGCGGTGATGTCCAGAAAGACCAACTCATCGCAGCCAGCTTCATAGTAAGCCTTGGCCGCATCAACTGGATCTCCCACATCAGTCAGATTGACAAAGTTGATGCCCTTGACCACCCGACCGTCCTTGACATCCAGACAGGGAATGATTCTTTTTTTCAGCATGGCTAGCCCCTTTCTGCTTCCTTAATCTGCTCTAGGCTAATTCGTCCACTATAGTAGGCCTTACCAACAATGGCACCAGCCAAGCCCAGTTTTTTCAGTTCATCTAAGTCATCCGCTGACTGGATGCCGCCAGAAGCAATGACTTGAGCATGCTGGAGAGCTGCCAGCAATTTTTGATAATGCTGGATATTGGGGCCAGTGAGAGTCCCGTCTCTGTCCACATCTGTATAGACGAAGAGACGGACACCGATTTTTTCCATGGCCAGCGCCAGACTGATATAGTCCTGACTGCTGGTTTCTAGCCAGCCCTCAGTCGCAACTAGACCCTCTTTCGCATCAATGCCAATCACGATTTTGCTGCTTCCAAAGCGCTCCAGCGCAGCCTCAACAAATTCAGGATTCTTAACAGCCATAGAGCCAATAATGACACGGTCAATGCCAACCGCCAGGTAATCTTCAATCTGCTCCAGACTGCGGATGCCGCCCCCGACTTGGATAGCTAGACCAGTTTCCGCTTTAATCTGGGCAATCAAATCTCGATTGGCCGCCCGACCTTCTAAGGCCCCGTCCAAGTCAACCACATGAATCATGGTAACCCCAGCTTCTTTGAAAACTCGAGCTTGCTCCAAGACATCGGGATTGACTACCGTCTTCTGACTAAAATCCCCTTTTAAAAGGCGGACGGCCTGACCGTCTTTGATATCAATAGCGGGCAGTATTTTCATAGACATACTCCTTAAACTTCTCTAGGATACCGAGGCCAACAGCACCAGACTTTTCTGGGTGAAACTGGCAGCCAAAGACCGATCCTCGGTGAATCATGGCTGGGATAGGTAACCCATAATCAGACGTTACATCCAAGTACTCCTCCGGAACATCCGTATAGTAGCTATGGACAAAATAGACTGACTGGCCCTCAAGACCAGCTGTCAAAGCAGACGACTGCTGGATCTGTAAGTCATTCCAGCCCATGTGGGGCACAGGCAGACCAGCCTGGTCCGGAATCCGACGGCAAACACCGGGAATCAAGCCCAGTCCAGAGCTTTGACCATTCTCTAATCCAGACTCCAGCAGGAGCTGCATGCCTAAGCAAATGCCCAAGAGAGTTTTGCCATCAGCCACAGCCTGCTGGATAACGGAGACCAGTCCTCGCCTTTCCAACTCCTGCATGGCAGTAGGAAAAGCACCGACACCTGGTAAAATCAAACCATCGGCAGCTAAAATTTCTTGCGGATCAGCTGACAGGCGCGCTTCTAGTCCGACCTGAGCCAGAGCACGGAGGACATTTGCTGTATTTCCTGCGTCATAATCAATTACAATCATCATCTCTACATCAACTCCTTTCACTCAGAAGGACAAGCTAGAGCAAGCCCTTGGTGGAGTTGATTCCATGAATCTCTGGATTTATGGTAATAGCCTCCCGCAGAGCTCGTCCAGTCGCTTTAAAGAGGCTTTCCGCCTTATGGTGACTGTTCTTGCCATGAAGGATTTTCAGGTGCAGATTCATCTGCAGATTAAAGGCTAGGGCTTGGAAAAATTCCTCCACCAGCTCGGTATCAAAATTCCCTAGCTTGGGATTATCAAAATCCGCCTCAAAGACCAGATAGGAGCGACCGGATATGTCCAGACTGACCATGCCTAGAGTTTCATCCATAGGCACAAAGCTTGTACCGTAGCGGTTGATGCCGGCCTTGTCTCCCAAAGCCTGACGCAGAGCCTGTCCTAATACGATGCCCACATCCTCGACCGTATGGTGGCTGTCCACCCAAAGGTCGCCTTCAGCCTTGACCGTCAGAGAAATTCGACTGTGGCGGGCAAAAAGAGTCAGCATATGGTCAAAGAATCCGACACCGGTCTCGATAGCTACCGGCTCCTGTTGATCAAGATTGACAGCCAGTTCAATATCGGTCTCCTGTGTTTTACGCTTGATTTCAGCTTGTCTCATGGCAACTCCTTTTATTTTTCCTGTCTGCGGGCTTCGATGGCCTTGGCATGTCCCTGCAGACCTTCTGCATAGGCCAGACTGGTAATATCCTTGTCAGCCGCCCCTACAGCAGCACGGCTGTACTGGGTGTACTGGATGCGCTTGATGAAGTCATAGACACCCAGAGCTGATGAAAAACGGCTGGTGCTGGTTGTCGGTAAAACGTGGTTGGCTCCCGCATAGTAGTCACCGATTGGCTCGCTGGTATAGTGTCCCAGAAAGACAGAGCCAGCATTTTCAACCTGATCCAGATAGCTGTAAGCATCGTCCATGGCAATCTCCAAATGCTCCGGTGCCACCTGATTCATGAGTTCAAACATAGCTTCCTTAGAAGGCGCAAGGATGATACGGCCGTTGTTCTCAATCGAAGCACGCGCGATTTCCTCCCGCGGCAGCTCTTTCAGCTGTCTGTCGAGCTCTGCTTCCACTTGATCAGCCAGTTCCTCCGAGTCGGTCACCAGAATAGCCCGAGCCAGCTTGTCGTGCTCAGCTTGCGATAGAAGGTCGGCAGCCACATAGACTGGACTGGCTGAACTATCTGCAATTACTCCAATCTCCGAGGGTCCAGCAATCATGTCAATCCCCACGACACCATAAACCATCTTCTTGGCTGTGGCCACAAAGATATTGCCTGGTCCAGTTATCTTATCCACCTTGGGAATGGTCTCCGTTCCATAAGCCAGGGCTGCTACGCCTTGGGCTCCGCCAATTTGGAAAATCCGATCCACACCAGCAAGCTTGGCAGCGACCAAAATCGCTGGCGTAAAGTGTTCCTGAGGTGGTGTAATCATGATGATTTCTTTGACACCGGCAATCTTAGCTGGGATAACATTCATGAGAACGGAGGACGGATATGCTGCGGTGCCCCCAGGTACATAGGTGCCAACCCGCTCAATCGGCCGAATCAACTGACCACGAACAACGCCCTCACTGGGACTATCCTCAAAACCAGTCTCCAACTGCTGGCGGTGGTAGGATTCAATATTAGCTTGGGCATTTTTCAGGGCGGTCAAGACCTCTGGATCAATCTCCTCAAAAGCTTGGTCAATCAGCTCCTGCCCAATCTCAAAGTCTGTCACCTCAACCTTGTCAAAAAGCATGGTATAGTCTCTTAAAGCTTGGTCACCGTCTTGTTTGACCGTTTCAATAATCTCAGCCACCGCTTCTTCCACATCTAAGTTCTGCTGGCTGAGCTGCAGCTGCTCTTCGTATAAAATCCGTGAAATTTCTTCGTTACTACCGCTTAAACGCTTAATAATTGTCATTTAAAAGCCACCTCTCTTCTTCCTACTAGGGATTCAATCTTTGCCACAAAAGGCATGATATCCGGGTTATTTTTCAGGGAAGCCTGATTAGCAATGAGCCGGGCCGACACCCGACAAATGTCTTCAAAAACCAGCAGGCCGTTAGCTGACAGGGTATGCCCCGTCTCCACAATATCAACAATGGCATCCGCCAGACCCAGCACCGGTGAAATCTCCACACTGCCTTGGATGGAGATGATTTCCACATCTTCCCCTTTCTGATTAAAATAATCAGTCGCCACTGTTGGGTACTTGGTCGCAATCCGCTTGCGTTTGTGATCATGAGGGTCATAGCTGGGCACCGAGGCCAGTGAGAATTTACAAAGGCCAAAGTTCAGATCCAGCAGCTCCAGATAGCCAGTCGGATGCTCAAAGAGAATATCCTTGCCGACAATGCCCAAATCAGCGACTCCGTGGCGCACATAGGTCGTCACGTCAGGCCCTTTGACCAAGAGAAAGCGAAAACAGCTGTCTGAACTTTCGAAAATCAAGCTGCGCCCCTTGTCTGCCATGAAGGACATATCAAAGCCAGCCTGGGTCAAGAGCTTGACCGTATCTTCCTCAATCCGCCCCTTGGTCAGGGCAATGGTAATCTGACTCATCTGCTGTCACCTTCCTTTCCGCCCTCGTCTGGTAGGTCATCATGAATAGCCTGATAGACACTGTCAATGTCTAGGGACCAGCCAATAGCTGTCAGCTCTGCTGCCCCGAAGCGCTTGAAAAGCTGGTCATAGCGACCACCAGATAGAAAAGCATCTGGCACTCGGTCGCCAAAGACCTTGAAGGTAAGGCCAGTATAGTAAGGCATGGCCGCTACCTGCCCCAAGTCCATGGTTGTCTGCTCCAGCAAGCCTGAAAGGCTCTGCAAAACTTGCTCCACATCATCTAAAGCCGTCAATATCCGCTCGTTGTCAACTATCTCTCTAGCCCTAGCTAAAACCTGTTGGCTAGGACCAAACAAATAGGGCAGCTCCTGCAAAAAATCATCAAATTCACTAGGTCTGGTCTGGGTGAATTCAAAGAGTCCCGTCCTATTTTTCTTGCGAATATAATCTAGCAGCTGGGCCTCCTCCTGCGAATCCAAGGTCAAACTCTCTAGGATTGTCTGCAGGATTGCTGCATGAGAAAACTCGAACTGATAAGACTTAACCTGCGCTAAATCCAGCGACTGCTTGGCTGTCTTGATAGCCTCAAGCACCGCCTCGCGAGCTGGATAGCCAATAATCTCAATACCAGCTTGGCTGAGCTCGTTGGCAAGACCACGCAGCTCTTCTTGATAGTGAAAGACCTTGCCCGAATAGGAAAACTTGGTCGGCGTATGCACCCTAGTCGAAGCAATAACCCGACCAATCTGGCTGGTCACATCTGGCCTCAGCACCAATAGCTCGCCTTTTTTATCGAAAAGATGATAATGATGGGGCTCCACATGGTCACTGAAAACCTCGAAATGCTCCAAAGTCGGCGTGTCAATCCGATTGAAGCCCTGAGCCATCAGAAAATCACTGATGTCCCGCTCAATCTCGTAGGTCACACGCGCCCTCTTGAAAAGCTTGTCATGCATGCCAATCGGAAGGGTGATTTTATTCATAGGCTGCTTTCCTTTCTTGCTCTATTCTTACACCGGCTGGCTTTGAGTCAAACTCTCAGCTGCTGCAAATTTCTTTGATAGCTGCTAGAACTGTCTCCATCTCCTCTCGCCGTCCGATAGAGATGCGTAAAAAGTCTTTGATTCGTTCCGCTTTTGGAAAATACCGCACATAAATCCGACGCTCCTCTAGCTGCTGGAAAAGCTCTGCTGCAGAGATTCTAGTAGGCTGGGCTAGGACAAAGTTGTTCTGACTGGGCAGGACTTGGAAATCCAGCGCAGCCAATTCCCCAGCAAACCAATCTCGGGTCTCTTGAATGGCTCTACCGGTCTCCATATAATAATCCCAATCTTCAACGGCCGCAAGGGCTAAGCGCTCTGCTAACATATCCACTGAATAAGGATTGATGGAGTCCTTAACAGCTTTCATGACAGCTATTAAGTCTGAATGGCCAATGCCGTAGCCCACCCGCAGACCAGCCAAGGCCGCATCCTTGGAAAAGGTTCGTGTGATAAAGAGGTTGGGATAGGTTTCTAGAAGAGGCAGGGCAGATTGACCACCAAAGTGAATATAAGCCTCATCCACCACCACGACCACATCCTGATTGGACGCCAGAATTTCCTCCAACTGATCCAGCGGCAGATAAATCCCCGTCGGAGCATTAGGATTGGCTAGAATAATACCGCCATTGTCTCCAAAATAATCTGACGGATGGACCTCAAAATCATCTGTCAAAGGGATTTCTCGAAAAGGCACGTGGTAGAGGTCCGCCCAGACCTTGTAAAAACCATAGGTCAAGTCCGGAAATAAGACTGACTCGCCGCTGTTAAAGAAGGCCAGGAAAGCCATGGACAAGATGTCGTCACTCCCATTGCCGATAATGAGCTGGTCGGGCGATACACCCAAATTCGTCGCCAAAGCTTGACAGAGCTCCGCCTGATCCAAACTGGAATACTTGCGCAACTCTTGGGCATCAAAGTTCTGTAGAGCATCTGCCACTTTAGGACTTGGTCCGTAAGCATTTTCATTGGTATTAAGCTTAATCATATCTGGCTCATTGGGCTGCTGCCCTGCTACATAGGGATTGATCTGCCTGAGACCTTTTAGCTTAACCATCTTGCCACCTCTCTTTCACACATTAGCCATTATCTGACTCTGATTATCTTTTAGAACTTCTAATAAATGAAAGACGAAATTTACCGCTTTAGTAAAGGAAAATAAGGGAATCCTATGATTTAAAAATAATAAAAAGCCCTCGCAAAAAAACTTTGCAAGGACGTTGACACGCGGTTCCACCTTTATTCAGACCTCAGTCGCCTGAGGACCCTCTGGGAGTACGAGACTCCAGATTGATAACGGCAATCAGCCGTCGGACACTAGTCTCAGACTGCTGACTGATTTCGCATCCGCACTCAAGAATGTGTCGTCTAAGGATTGCATGCTATCTCACCATTAGGCACTCTCTGTTTCTTGTCTTAGACTTTTTCTCTCATCGCTTTCAATTTATTGTTGACTATTCTACATGAATTTTTATTAAAAAGCAAGAGGAAAATTGAAAAAAATTAATTATTTTTTCCTTTCTAAATAAATTAACGTTCTTTCAGCATAGAGCTAGACAAATCCAACAGATTAATTGCTGTTTCAAAATGCTCCCCCATCAGGTCATAGACAGCATCTTCGCTTAAGACGCCGCAAGCTATATTTTCAGGGAAATCCGGTCCATTCGAGAACTCTAAATCATCAAAAAATTCCTGACCAGTATAGTAGTCCCTCAACTGAATATAATCTGACTGGCAGTGCTCCAACTCAGCTAAAGCTTCCTGGGCTCTTGCCAATACCTGAGAATATTTATTCAGGTGCTTTTCCATTTTTTGAATGCGTTCTAACTGTTCCACAGGCTTCCTTCCTTTCTGGACACGACAAAATAATCAATTCACCTGAACCACCTGCAGCTGTTCACCACCTAGCAAAATCAAATATTTTTCAATCTGCGAAATGCCATAAGAACGGCTGAGAGCTTGAGCATATAAGTCTAGCTGGCTTCGGTAGCGAGCAATCAACTCAGATGGGGCCTTGTATTTATCCGTCTTGTAGTCAAAGAGAATTATCCGGTCTTCAAATAGCAGGTAACCATCCAAAATCCCCCGCAAAACAAATTCCTGACCGCTGGCCTCATCTCTCTTGAGCATGGCAAACGGTGCTTCTCGACGAACTCTGTCACTGTTCTCAATCAAGAGTCGCCCCAAATCCGTCTCGAAAAACGATGCAATCTTAGACAGCTGAATCTGCTTTTTAACCGCTTCATCGGCCTGAACCTGAGCCAAGGCAGAACGAAGTACAGCCATACTGGGACGGCTATCCAAAGGAATCCGCTGCATGAGTTCATGAACGGCACTGCCGACTTGAGCCCCAGTCACTTTGGCTTTTCTGCCAAAATCAGGCAACTCAAAGCTAGGCTGAGGCCGAAAAGCTGCTCGCTCATCCATGATATCCAGACCATCTGTATCCATGATGGGCTCATAGAATTTCTTAATCTGGCTTGGAGTTCGCACACTAGGCAGCTCAATGGCAGAGCGATACTGGCTATTCAGTCGATCCACGCTTTCTAAAATATCCAGAGCCCGACGGATATCATCCGACTGACGATTATCTGCCAAATCATCCGCTGGAAAGAGCACAGGCTCATTAATTCGCCCTATCTCTTCAGCAGTTAGCTCCTCATCAGTGACAAAACGAGTCTCGTAGGCAAGATTCTCATCGGAAAAAACAGCCTGAATGGCATAGAGCCAGTCTTGGAAATTGTTGAGCTGGCTGCGCAGACTGGCAGACAAACGCCCTTGTTGGCTCTTGCCCCACTGACGCTTTTTCAAGGCCTCTTGACCGCCCTTACCGACCAGATAAAGCTTGGTTTCAGCCCGCGTCATGGCCACATAAAGCAAACGCATCTGCTCAGACAGACTGGCCAACTGCAGCTCCGCTAGATTCTGCTGATAAGGCAGCGTATCCATGGAAATGCGCAGCTGATTAGGCGCATAAGGATCTTCCACAGACACCGATACATCCGCCACATACTTGATGCCAACTCCCTTGGTCCGGCTAAGGATAATAGCAGAGCTACTATCCTGACGGTTGAAGGCCTTGTCCATATTGAGCAGGAAGACATACTTGAACTCCAGCCCCTTACTCTTATGAATGGTCATGAGACGAACGGCGTCCTTAGGCGCCGCCACTGGCACACTGGCTAGATCATGCTGATTTTCCAAGATACGGTCTATCATCCCGATAAAGCGAGAAAGGCCTTTAAAGCTAGACTTTTCATACTCATTGGCCCGCAAAGAGAGGGCATAGAGATTGGCCTGTCTCTGGGCACCATTGGCTAGAGTTCCCACCATGTCATAGTAGAAACGGTCCTGATAAATCTTCCAAAGCAAATCATACAGGGAATGCGTCTTGGAATAGGTCCGCCAGCTTTGTAGGGTCTCATGGAAATGCTGCAGTTTTTTCTGCAGTTCCTGAGTGACTAAATCAGAGTTCAAACCTCTTCCTTGAAGGGCATTAACCAGCTTTTCATAAAGATTTTCCTGAGAATGCTCTTGACTGGCCTGCAGGGACAGCCGAGCCAGCTCGTCCTCACCAAGGTCAAACATGGGAGACTTGAGAAGGGCAGTCAGGGCATAGTCATTCAGTGGATTATTGATGGTCCGAAGGGTATCCAGCATAACCAAAACCTCCACTGACTGCAGATAGTTTGCGGCGCCATCATCTGGTACCAGCGGAATCTGGTGCTGTTCAAAGGCAGCTAAAATCAAATCATTACGGGTTCTGGATGCCGTCAGAAGCGTAATATCTTTAAAAGCCACTCCTTCTTCATTGTGCAGGCGGATGATTTCCTTGATGACTAGGTCCACTTCCCCAGCTGATACTGCCTGCGGCAAGCCCTCATCAACCTCCTCTTCCAGGCTCTCCTTGGATCCTTCATAGATTAAGAAGGAAGCGCGGTTAGCTGGATTAGGCTCGCGTTTGGATGGATTGCCAGCCACCAGATAGTGGGTTTCATTGTAGTCAATTTCACCGACTTCTTCATCCATCAGGCGTTTGAAAACATCGTTGGTTGCTTCCAGCACCTCAAGATGACTACGGAAATTTTCCTTGAGGACGATTAGCTTGCCCTGACTGCTATCCTCTTGATAAGCCTTAAACTTATCACTGAAAATCTGCGGATCCGCTTGACGGAAGCGGTAGATAGACTGCTTGATATCACCTACCATAAAGCGATTTTGCCCTCTGGAAAGCAAGTCCAGCATGCGCTCCTGCGTGTGGTTGGTATCCTGATACTCATCCACCATGACCTCGTGGTAGCGTTCCTGATAAAAGCGACGCACCTCTGGGAATCTCTCTAAAATCTCAATAGCAAAATGGCTGATATCACCAAATTCAAAGGTATTTTCCGCCTTCTTACGCTCCAAGTAAGCCTGTGCAAAATCCGCCACAAAATCCCGCAGAAGCTCAACTAGAGGCAGGCACTCATCCTGATGCTGCTCAATAAAGTCCAGTTGATAAAGCTGCTGGTCAAAGCTGCGTAGCTGCTCAATCATAGGCTTCCTGGCTTCATTGTAATCCTTGGCCATTTCTTTTTTGAGCTCGTCTGCTTTCTTGCCAACCCGAGCTGTAAAGGCTTGGCCATTGGACAGTTGGGAAAGTGCTACAATCTGCTTGAGAACCTGAGCTGTTTCTTCTATCGGTGACAATTCATTCAGCCCTGCTAAGGCGGTCAGAGCGTCTTGGACATTCTCCTGATACTTGGCGCCCGCAAACTCTCTTCCTTCATGCTCCAGATGGGAAGAAAAGAAAGCTTCCAGCTCCCAAAGGGCTGATTTGATTTGACCGAATATCCGCTCTCTCTCTGCTGCAAAGTCACTGTGCTCATAGCCATAGAGGAAGGTTTCTTCCAGCCAGCGCTGAGGACTGCTGGTTGACTGCAGAAAACTGTAAATCCGATAAACTTGCTCCCGGAAACTTGATAAATCCTTCCGCTTACCAGTAAAATTCTTAACCAAACGGCTAAACAAAGCCTGACGCTCGCTGTCATAGTAACGATCAAATACTTGGCTAAAGACTTCATTTTGCAGAATCAGCTGCTCACTGGCAGACTGGAGAATCCGAAAGTTCGGTGCCAAACCAAGCAGGTAACCATAGCGACTAAACACTTTCTGGGTAAAGGCGTCCATGGTACCAATATCGGCATTGGGCAGATCAGCTAATTGCTGGGTCAAATGTTGCTTGAGTTCAGGACTCTTGGCCTCCTTCAAGGCCTGGCCCAATTCCTTCTCCAGCCTCTCTTTTAGCTCGCCTGCCGCCTTGACGGTAAAGGTTGAGATAAAGAGCTGCCTGACAGCAACACCTCTAAGAATCTGGTCTATAATCCGCTGGACCATGACAAAGGTTTTCCCTGATCCAGCTGATGCAGAGACTAAGATGTTTTGACCTGAGGAATAGATAGCCTCAATCTGCTCAGCAGTCCGTTTTTGTTCTTTATTAGAAGTGGCTTCAAAATGCTGTAGCTGACTAATTTCTTCTGGACTTAAAAAAGACTTCTTCCTCATTTTTTCAACTCCTCCCTCATCTTTTCTATCCATGCTTGGCGCAGTTTCTCACCAACTGGACGTTTTTCAAATTTAGTCAAATCTAATTTATCTAACTGTCTGGCTTGGCCTAGGTGGCGATTGGCTTCAAAGCCTGTAATAGACTTAAATTGATCGACGTAAGGTGCTATATTCCGGCCATTTTCTGTGTAGGGATTGATCTCAAAGTGGCCAGCTAGAATGCCTTCAGCTACTTTTTTATAGAGAATTTCATTATAAGCTAGTAAAATAGACAGTTCTTCTTGACTGAGACTATTAACCTTGCTCTTTTCATAAACAGGACCCAAAGAGGCCAGCTTATCTGCTAAAAAGAGCCCCTTGTACTGCATGGTTTTCGCAACTTCCTTGACCGCATCTCCTAGCTCTTTGTTATCTTTAAGGGCAACAATAGGCTCTGTCATTTGCAAGTACATGGCACCAAAAAGATCTCTACCTTCCTGCTGAGCTTGGAGTTCCTGGATAGCCGCTAGATAAGTCGGAAGCTGAGAATTCAGACCATTAAAAAATTTTTCATAGCTAAACTTAGTCTCACTGGACTTATAGTCCACGACTCCCAGACTCCCATCAGCTAGCAAACGGTCAATTCTATCCACCTTGCCTCGAACACTAACAGATCTGCCATCTTCCAAGATAAGGAAAGGCTCTTTACTGTTCCCAAAGACTGTTTCTTCCCCAATCGTTTCAATCCCAGCTGACTGGGCCAGAACTTGGCTCGTTGACTTAGCTGTATCTAGTAGCAACTGACGAGTAAAGAGACTCTCACTAGATTCATTGTAGAGGCTTTCAAATTCAGTCTCCCGCATGGTTTCGTCTATTGCCACCTCTAATCGCTGGTCAAAGTCTCGACTAGTATCCTCCTGAAGTACTTTCTCAAAAATTCGATGCAGAAAATTTCCGTGGCTTCTAGCATCTGGATGAATAGTCCACTCTTCCTGTAATCCCAGAACGTATTTGATGAAATAGCCATATTGATTTTTGAAGTATTCGTTTAAAGCAGAGGCTGAAAGTCGGAGGGGCTGATCTTTTGGATAAAGGGTTTGCAGAGTTTCCGGTTGCAGAGGCTCCGTTTTCAGTTCCTTGCTAATTTGCGGAATACTGATGCCTTCTGCTGCCAATTTCTTGCGGAGAACCCGCACAGCCACTGCCCAAAAAGTCTGCTCCTCTGCTGTCCACTCTCGGTCAATCTCCTCTTGATGGAGCTCGATGATTTGAGACAAGAGAGCTCGGTAGCTGCCAATATCGTCACTAGAAGCCTGAGGCTTTTTGACAATGATGGGCAAGGAAAGCGGAGCTGCAGTCAATTCCAGCAGATAGGTCGACATGCTGTCCTCTACTTCATTGACCAAGGCTGGCGCAGACAAGACCAGCTCTTTTGTGGCAGAATTCATCAGCGACAGGGCTGTGTAGCGATTCTTCTTGAGATTTTCTGAACTGGCAATCTGCAGTTCTGCCTGAGAATCCGTCTCTTCATTAAGTCGAGCCCGATCTTCATCACTGAGCAAACTCTTGTTTTGCGCGATTTTCGGGAAACGCTCCTGGGTCAGTCCAATAGCGTAGACATAAGGTGCTGCTAAAGGCTCTATCAGGTCATAAGACTGGACCTTGACCACATCTACTGTCGCCGGCACTGTCCGATAGTTGGACAAAAGCATACCTGAGAGGAGCAAGGCCAGAAAGTCGTCTAGTTTGACCTTACTATCCGCAAAAACCTGAGCAAACTGCTCTAAGACATGGCTGAAAGCCTTCCAGACTTCCTCATGACGCTCCTGCTCCTGCTGACTTGTTCCCTGTAGCAGAGCTGTCAAATTGTCAGACAAACGGGTTGCTTGGACGAACTCCGTAAACTTAGCTAAGAGTCCCGACGCCGTCTGGCTGCGGGATTTGAAAAAGTCTTGTAGCGGAGTCATGACCCGACGACGAATATGATTGAGACGGTCTAGGTCAAATTTCTCTTGGCTATTGACCGTGAAATCTTTGGCTAGCTTGGCTGCTCCCTTAATGTCCGCAAAACGCAGATATTGCTCAAAATGATCCAGCTCTTCCTGAGTTAAATCTCCGTAGAGCCCTGTCTTTAAGAGGTTGAGCAGGTCTTCCAGTTGGAAATTATAACGCTTGAGTCGCTCCAAGGACTCAACAAACTGAACCAGCGGATGCTGGGCCATCGACTCGCTCCTCCCCAGATAGTAGGGAATCTGATATTGGTCAAAAATAGTCTTGAGCTGAAGCTGGTAGGCTTCCTCATCTCCCAAAAGCAGACGAATATCCTTATAACGCGCCCCATCATGAATTCGCTGCCGGATGGACTTAGCCACATACTCCAGCTCTTCTTTCTGGTTCATAGTAGCCCAGATTTGCAGCTGAGAGCGGTCTTTCTCACTAACTTCAACAGCCGACTCAGAAAAGTCATAGCGACTCTCCAAAATCTTAGAAATCCGCCCAAAGGCATCTTCTGCTTCCGCATGAGGGATATAGTCAGGCTTGACCTGATAGTCCTCGGCCAGCTTTCTCAAAAAATCCACGCTGGCCTGATAGAGATTGCCCTCACGAAAGGCTGCTCGATAGGCTTTTTGGCTGGCATAGGTCCCAATGACAATCTCCACACCTTTCCGATGCAGAAGACCGACTAAGTATTCCTCTTCGGCAGAAAAACGAGTAAAGCCATCAATGACCAGGGCCAAATCTGCCAGCTCCTCATCTGTGTCGCCAGCTAGAATATGCTGGGCAAAAGTAGCAATCTGAGAAGACGAATCAAAATCCCCCTTATTCAGAGCAACAGTTACCGCTGTAAAAATCTTGACCAGATCCTCCCGCTTCTCAGGCTCCTCTAGAAATTCCAAATCCGCAAAGGACATCTGGGCAGTCTGCAGTTCGTGATAAAGATCCATCAGTTGCTGGATAAACTGGGGATCCTTCTTAATCCTGCCATAGACCTTAAGCTCTCCGTCATCTAGCTCTGTCAAGGTCCGATAAATCAGCATTCCCAGACCAATATCGTCCAAACTCTGCCCTTGCCGAACATCATTGAGGACAAAATACCGAGCCATCTGGGCAAAGCGCGTCACTGTAATGGCAAAAGAAGCCTTGTTCTTCAGGCACTCCAAAACCGCCCGCTCCTTCTCAAAAGATAGCGAATTTGGCGCAATATAAAAGACTCGCTTACCAGCCGCCACCAAGCTCTCAGCCTCAGCCACTAAAACCTTGGTCAAAGAATGGCGAATATCTGTATAAAGTAATTTCATAGCCTGCCTTTTCCTCTAGAAAATATAGGAACATTATACCATTTTTGCCAATAATTCTCATGGAGAATAGTCCCAAAACCCGATTAAACCCCATCATCTAAAGATAGTCTTAGTGACCATCCTCATCATGTCCATAAAAAACGAAAAAGCCACTGCTTCCAGTGACTTCCTAAGGCTCTCACTTCTTTCAAAGTAAGGGCTCATTTAATCTTATGCTTATTCATCTTTTCTTCAAAAATCTCTGTCATAATCACGCGCAATTCTTCTCTTTCCTTGTCAGGAAGTTCGCCTTGCTGCTTAGCGACAGCGTACAACTCAGGATATTGCTTAGCAACTCGCTCAACCGTCTTGGTCGTCGCATGCCCTCTCACGAAAAAAGGAATCCTCTTAATCCACTCTTGGGGGACAAGTGCCAGAATCTTTTTGGCAGCTTCCTTATCGGAAATTTCTGCGGTGCTGAGCCCTTGATTGATCTGCTCTTGCTCTTTTTCTGTAAAATCTTTTAATTCCATACGCTAAATCTCCCAGTTCTATTTTCTTAATGCTAACTCAAGCATACTACTTATCCTCTACCCACTTATCATTGTCCATGATAAAGGGTTTGGCCAGTCCTTCTCCTGTGTAGTCTTTATATTTGGTCTGCAAGTATTTGTAGACATCTTCCTTGGTCGCAAACTTGATAGCCTGGTAAGGCTCTTCAAAGGTCAGCTTTTCGATAAATAAGTAGCCATCTTTATCTGGAACCAAGACGCCGACATGACCGACAAAGAGAGAATCGCCGTCAAGATTGTCATGAACAATGACAGAGAGCATTCGAGCCTTTTCATTAAACTTGAACTGTTTGAAGTATTCCTCCATCTTCTTAGCATGGACTTTTACATCTTGGGTCGCTTCAGTCTTGACTCTTGAAAACAGAATATTAAATTCTTCCTTATCCTTGGCATCAAAGAGCTTGCCCTTGTCAATCGAATCATTATCTATGAACAAGAGTTCATCATCTTTTTCTATTTGAGGAATTTCGATGCTATTTTTCAGCAAAGTGTAAGTATTAATCCGACAATTTGTCCCGATAAAATCGCCCTTTTTTGCCTGCCACAGAGGATTGATTTTTTCTACATCATATTCGGTTTTGGTAAACTTAGTGAAATCGCCCGTTAATCCAGTGGAGCCGACAAGTCCATTGTAGTCATTGACTAGATTAACAAAGTTATCGACACTGTCTTTATCCAAGTCAGCTGCCAACAAACTCTTGACTTCTTCGACACTCTTTTTACTGTTTAGATTTGAATAAGTCGATGTAGTTTGACTTGTTTCTTTATTTTTCTGCGAACTAGCACATGCTGCCAGCCCAAAAGTCAAAACCAGACAGGCGCAGGACATAATTATTTTGCTGTATTTCTTCATTCTTATTTCTCTCTAATTCTTGTCTTCTACAGACTATTTTGCTTTACAATTTTTCTGATGAGCCTTCAATTTTTTCATGGCCCAGTCATAATGGCTGGAAGTAGCACTTACAAAATAGGAACCTAGTACAGTGCCTCCGACCCATTTATAGACATTTTTTGAAAACAATTCTTCATTTGTAAATGTGTCTGCCAACTTCAAAACATCTTGATGGGACTGATGAAAGATCTCAGTTGCCTCTTCAAGAGAAGTATTCTGATGTTTCTTCCAAAATTCCAGATTCAACCCTCCATAAGTCTTCCAGTTATAGGGCGCAGGAAGAAAGGGCTGCTCTTGCCCCTTTTGATTGGAATGCACCCAATTCAACAAGAGCTGATGCCATTCATAGAGGTGAATCAAAACATCTCTTACATTTTTATCTCGTCTCCAATGGGCCTCTTTCTTCTTTTCATCCCGAGAAAAATCAAAAGGCGTATTTAACTCTTGATCAGACATCTTAGAAATGAGAGTTTGTAGCTTCTCATAGTTTTCCTTAGCAGCCAGCATCAAATCTTCTTTAGTTTTCGGTCTAGGCATAAGATTGCACTCCTTTGCATAGTTTCTCCACTTATCAACAACTACCTTACAATAATCATCAAGAAGGTATGCCCGGAAGCAGGATAATTTTCATCTTGTGAAAATGAAATTTGATAATATTATATCAGAAAGAAGGAAAGAAAGACATTTACTGCTACGGTTAGAGTCTAGAGTAAACTACAAATCCCTTTGGTAAGATGACAAGTTGCTGGTCATCAGTTTGGCAATGGCTCACCAAATCAGCTGAATCTCTGTCTAAGAGATAATTCTCTTTGGACTGATTAAAAATAGCTCGGATTACTTGATGATCATGTTGCCAATCTAAAGCCAGTACATCAGGCTCGATTTCTTCTAGGGTAAATTTCCCATACTGAATAATATCCGCAGTTTCCTTGCGAAGCTGAATTAAGTTCTTCATAAAATTGAGCATGTAATTGCTATCAGACACCCGATCCCAAGGCATGACCCGTCTACAATCCGGGTCCATACCTCCGCCCAATTCTAGCTCAGTCCCATAATAGATACAAGGCGTCCCTCTTTGTAAAAAGAGAAAGGCGAGTGCGGATTTGACAAGCTGGATATCACCTTTGGCAGTCGCCAAAATTCGCTCCGTATCGTGCGAATCCAAGAGATTGAACATGACTTCAGATATCTGCTGCTTGTAGTACATGGACTGGCAGTTAATCTCAGCTATGAATTGACTGGTCTTCTTGCTCCTGCTCAAAAAGTAGTCCTTGATACTATCCGATAGAGGATAGTTCATGACAGCGTGAAACTCGTCGCCATTGA
Organism: Streptococcus sanguinis; assembly: GCF_020729725.1. Classification (GTDB taxonomy): domain Bacteria; phylum Bacillota; class Bacilli; order Lactobacillales; family Streptococcaceae; genus Streptococcus; species Streptococcus sanguinis_V. Next base: position 556,266 of record NZ_JAJEPA010000005.1, read on the forward strand.
GCCAAGGCTGAGAGGTATGCCAAACCTCTCCAAGAATATAAAGGTCAGGCTTTTTGGCCAAAACAGCCATACGAAAATCTCGCCAGAATTGGTGATCAACCTCGTTAGCCACATCCAGCCGCCATGCATCAATGTCAAAATGTTCAATCCAATAGGTCGCAACGCTTAAGAGATATTCTTTCACCTCAGGATTTGCCGTGTTTAACTTAGGCATATAGCTGGCAAAGGCAAAGGTATGATAAGGGAGTTCTTTTGGATTCTCAAGCTTGTCATTCGTCACTGGGGACTTTTGAATGTGGAACCAGTCTTTGTAAACAGACTTTTCACCATGCTTGAGAACATCCTGCCATTGAGCGGATTGATCGCCCATATGATTGAAAACCGCATCCAGCATGACCTTCATGCCACGCAGATGAGCTTGCTCCACCAGTTGACGGAAAGTCTCCTTGTCCCCAAAGTGTCGATCAATTTCAAAGTAATCCGTCGTATTGTACTTGTGATTGCTTGGAGATTCAAAGATGGGACAGAGGTAAAGCCCTGTAATGCCCAAGTCTTGCAAATAATCCAGATGATCAATAATCCCTTGTAAATCCCCACCAAAGAAATCCGTACTTTTAGGTCTGATAGATGAATCCCAATCTAGAGCTCCTTCTGGCGAAAGTTCAGCATTTCCATTGGCAAAACGTTCTGGAAAAATCTGATACCAGACCGTTTTTGAAACCCAGTCAGGAACCTGACAGCCATCAATCTCATGAATATAAGGGAGTTTAAAGCCATTGCCTTCTAAAGCAAGGTTTTCTGGACAATTATCAGTGAAACCTTTATCACCATACAAGACGCTTTGCCCCTCTTTATCCTCAAGCTCAAACAAATACTGAATCCGAGCAAAGCGCACAGAGACAGCTGCTTGCCAATAATCAAATAAGGAATCAGAGGTCACCTTGACCATCTCTTTTACATCTTCATAAGAATCTTCAAGAAAAACAAAAGGATCGCCATAGTGCAAAACGATTTTCTCTACATCATCTTTCTTAGTCCTTATTCTGATATGAACTTGACCTTCTTTATAAAGGTAGGCATATTCCGACTCCGGTCTATGATAAATGGCTGTTAATTCCATACTTTTCATCTCCTAGACTTCTCTTTCAATTTTTAAAGCAAACGTTTTCATAATGTGACTCTAGTATACTATTTTAAAAAAATGATTGCAAGCTATTGTTCAAGTTTGGGAATAGGAGGTATAGCAGAGAATATTAAAAAGCCTTGGAGACAAGGCTTTTAATGTTCTTTTCAAAACTTAACACAATATATTCTTTAAAATTCTATGCAAAAAGTTCATGATATTAACTACCTACGCGTTCAACATTATTTTCTACATATTACATCTTAAATGCCGTTATCCAAAAACATATTCCGGCTATAAGTAAAATCAGAGTCATAACATATTTTTCTTTCCTACTTTTTGAAATCATGTTCATAATCGTATTCAAAGATAGGTAAGCGGCAAAGAAGAAACAAATATATTTAGTAACCTTAAAAGACAGCCACAAGGGAATACAACCTCCAGCTTACAAAACAATGATCATTGCAAAAATTTGGATAGCTATCGAAATGACTGCCGAAACTTTAAATTTTTTAGGTAAGATTTTATGTTGTCCGCCCATTGTATATTCTCCCAAAGGAAGACCGCAAGCAATAAGAACTATCATAATTGCTATAACTCCAAATAATACAGCACCTTATATTGAAAACATAAACTTTCAAATCATCTAAATGATTTGAAATACAATATTTAGGAACATCGTTTATTTTAATCAACTTCCTATTTATAAACGAAATAAATTTCAACGTAACAATTGATTATTTGTCTAGTAGGAACTCCCTTAGCGTAGTCTCAAAAAAGCAATAAGCAGCATCACTCTTAATATTCAATGTATTCTCGAACCAAGTGCTTGTCCCGAAATTTTGAGATGAAATCCATACGATATTATCATCAACTAAAACCATCTTTGAATGTAAATTTGGTCTTGTTTCAAAAATTAAGTTTTGAAATTCATTCTTAAGATTCTTTAGCGTTGGTAAAGCTATTGAATTTGCATAGATTGTTACATCGTTTTGCTGTTTAAAGAGTTTTTTTAACATTGTGCGAATGTAGTCTAAATTTGGGAGTGTATAGGTCGTAATAATAATTTTTCTATTATGTAATCCATTGAATTTTTGATTCCAATTTAACTGTTTAGAGAATTTAACTTCAACATTATGCAATGTTTTTGATGAAATTGACGGTTTAAAGGGCTCATAAGGAATTTTAGTATAATTTGGTGAAACATAATCCGAACTTTTATGTGAAAAATTGTAAGGCGGTTTCCCGTTTGCTAAATCATCCACAATATTGAGATAATAATTATAGATATCTTGATCCCGAATAATAACACCGGTCTGAAACCAGTCTGACTGATCAATATTTTGAGATCCTAGATACACAAAATTAGGCTCAGCTAGAATAATTTTAGCATGGGTCTTTTCGACTTGAATCACCTCTGAATTAGATACAATCTCCCGAATTAAATCTGCATAATGTTGACTTTGCTTATGTATTTTACTTAATAGGACTCTAACATTTCTTTTTTCACGGAAAAGTTCTTTTACAAATTCATCATCATATAAACTGTAGGTAACGATGTCGATCTTAGCCGAACTAGAAATTTCTTCAAATATACTGTGAAAATCAATATGTGATAATAATTCGATATTATCTAAATGGTATGTGTCCCCTCCATTGTCAGACTTAGATTTTAAATGATATGTTACCATAACTTTTTAACTCGGTTTCCTTTCTATTTATAAATTTATCATATTAGTCAATTTTAAATGCAATCATCTATGACCACTAGTAATACTATAGTCTGTAGTGATGGTTGAATATCATTTTGCATATTAATTTCTCCTGAGCATTATCTGACTATATTATACCACGAACGCGCTTACATAAAATATTAAAAAAGCAAGACCACAACAATAATAATATTGCTTTAGGAGATTGTGAAAAAGATAAAGTTATTTAGGAGTGACTATAGTATAGGGGCTCCAACTTAATTATTTCCTAACATCTGATTCGTTCTTACGAAAGTCAGGCAGTTCTTCAAATTTTGTTAATTCAAAGACGAATGCCTTATCCTCTGGTATATGGATACCCTCGATTTTATAACGTTTATCGCTTTTCTACTCTGGCATGATATGAATGAAGCAAGATTTCTTTCAGGTTCTTATTCATAACTTGCACAATCCCCTTCTGCTCATCCTCTGGTTTTGAAAACTTGAACGAACCTCTAGTTTTAGCACGGCAAACTTGAATTCCCATAACCTTAGTTTCCTTATTGAAAGCAATTAAAACCTGTGCAAGGTAATCAAGTTCTTGTACAATTCCCTTACTAAAAGTGACAAAGTTTTTATTAATCGTCATGCTATAATCGAATGATGCACGTTCAACGGTTACTACTTCTAATCTAAAATCTTTAAAACTCATAGTTTTCCTCTTTCTTATTTAAATACTTCTTTGATATCCTTAGTTTTCCAACTAGGGTCAAGTACAATATACTTCCTCAACTTACCTGTTTTAAGCTTTTTGATGTAGAGTTTTGGTGCAATCGCTTTATTTGTAGTTTTCGATCTTCTTGGCAGTTTAAGAAGTTCTTGCACTAATTCCCATCTAGATCCTGGTATGATTGAGCGAATTCCATTTTTTAGATGATACTTAGGCTTCTCACCATTGTTTTTACGAGACTTATGACTGAAGCAATCAACAGTAAAAGTCTTTTAAATGATGATTTCACCCTTGTACTTCTCATTCTTAAGAATGTTATAGATTGCTAGGTTAGACCAATTATCTAGTCCTATGACTGTAGGAATGTGACTATCCATTAATGACTCTACAATCTCTCGAACAGACATGCCATCGATATATGAGTCATAAATGAATCGGACTATTTTTGCTTCTGACTCATATATCACAATACGTCCATATTGGTTTTGTATAGCCGAGTAAATTATGAGTGGGAATGATTGGTATTCCTCTCTTAAATCGTTCTATTACCAACCAAGTGATTGATGCACTCTTTTGCTCACTTTCACCTTGAGCAACGATGGACATAACTCCAATAATAAAATGACTATTTGTATCTAGGGTATTGAGATTGATATCCTCGTTATAAATTCCCACTGGATTTGGTAGAGCCTTAAGTTCTTGATAGATACCAATAAAGTATAACTGATTACGGGCAAACAGACTAACGCTCTTTACAATTATTAAATCGATTTACCTTCACGGCAGTCATCAATCATCTGTTTAAATTGCTCACGCCGCTTAATAGTTGTACCTGAAGCACCTTGGTCCGCATAAATACCAGCAAGTTCCTAGTCTAGATTGTTGTTAATCTTTTCAGTATAGGTTTGTTTCTGAAGTCCAAAACTCCCAGACTGTGATTCATCAAAGTTGCTCCCCCTACAATATGCAGCAACGCGCAACTTGGTAGTCTTTACATCAGTAAACTCACGCTTAGCTAGAATAATTTCAGCTGTATGTTCATTTTCGAATGCGTCAAGAATACGCTATTGCTGGTGAGTAGTCTTTCTTGGATTCCTTCTTACCATATGTTTTATCTCCTTTCCAGAAACCTACAATTGTAGTATATAAAATAAAAGGAGTGGGAAAGAACCCTGACTGGTTAAAAAGAGTTCGTTTTCCCACCCCCGTACAGTTGATTAGGTCATCTTTGGAGCTTAAAAAGCGAACGAACATACCAATCAACCACTGCGTCATACAGTTACGCCTATTAAACATCGAAGGCTGGACATTTTTTGCCCAGCCACTTCAAATTACTCTAATCTATAGATTAAAACTTAAATTCGTTATATTCTTCATTGAGAACTTTCATAAGTTTATCAAGTCTTGCCAAAAAATACTGTTCTTCTGAAGAAAGATATTCACCCGAAGAAATTTTCGTTATTAACTTATCTTTCTCACCAGTAAGAATATCAAAAGTTAAGTAAGCACAGGCATCAAATCCTTCATATTTAGGACTATCGATCCCACTTTTTAACGCATTAGCAATAATAGAATCTACCACAATATAACTCCAATCTATATAACACTACAAAAGAGTATTCCATTATCTGCAATACTCTTTTGTAGTGTCTCGCTAGCTCTGCATAAACGCTACCGAAGCTCCTCACCGCTGCGACGAGACACATTATAAATTTTGAACCCTGCGAAATTATTAACGCCATAATCTTGCCCTCCATTACATTCAATGCATTGAACAACCCATCGCTTACTAAGTCTATAAGTATTTCTATACCAACTTGTGTGGACAAAAGCAAAAAGGTCGAGGAGTCTGAAATATCGGTTAGCAGCAAATGATGAGGAGGGGAGTCGAACCCCTATCCCCGATAACAGAGGATTCAATATTTCAATCTTATTCTATCATGAAATTTTCAAATAAACAATCATAATTTTACTCTTAATGTTCTCAAAAATAACACCTCAAGCTATGTTAAGAAATTCATCAACAACATCTACAAATTTCCCCAAGACCAAATCTTGCCTAAGTTTCATATATAAGAGGGTACACATTCATTCCCATAAAGCCATGCTCATTAGTAATAAATGTATACCCTAAGTGTAAATGGAAATAAAAACTCAGTAACACCACCTATCGGACCAAGACACTCAACTGTTGCTCTCAGTCTGATACTTCCTCATACATCACAAAAATCCTTAAAATCAAAGCTTTTCATTATTGCGATTTATCAAAAGGTTTCTAGGCTTTTACAAGCAAACCTACACACTCCACATGTGCTGACGTTAGCTACCTATACTGTGAAACGAAATGTAGAGGGTCAGCATATTTGAATTAAACCATTAAACGTAACTAATGTGCTTTTCTACCAACGTAGACAAAGTTCAGGAGGTCTCTAAATTTTTCTCTCTCAATACTATCATGAAGCATATTAGAATATTTGATATTTTAGGGGAAGAACATTTGAAAATTCAATACAGTGAACACTATTCTAATCTCATAAATTAAAAATTTGATATCGTTGTACTAACCAATTAAGTTCTTCAACATAATCTTCGTTTAACATTTTTATACTGATATTTTCAGACAGAGTTTTTTTTATTATCCATTACATCGCTCTTCTATACTCCTTAGTTAACTTTATTGTATATTATAAATGGAAAAAAGCTAATCATCTTATTTTGTAAACTATGTATCATTTTATTTATCGAGTTTTATCACCTTATCATAGCGCTTCAAGTCCTCTTCGCTGTAGTGATGAATCACTTCTACAAGTGCTTGTGGGAGATAGAAGAGAAGCTGGCTGATTTTCTCTTGGTTTTTAAGATCCAGATTGGCTTTGACCTCATCAGCCAGGATAAATTGGCGATTCTGATAGAGCGCGCGGGCAATTTCTAGCCGCTGCTTCTCACCGCCTGACAGAGTTTGATTGCTGGGTGTTTTACCTTGGAGAGCTTTCAAACCGGTTTGCTGCAGAATCTCTTCCATCCTTCTGGAATCAAGTTCTTGTCCCAAAGCGATATTTTCTTCTAGTGTCAATCCATCAAAGATATGACTTGACTGGAGAATGTAGGCTCCTGCCTGATAGAGTTCATCCGAGCTTAGCTCTTGTCCATGGTAACGAATCCGACCTTGACTAGGCTTGATTTCTCCATAGATAAGGTTCAATAAGGTTGTTTTCCCAGACCCGCTTTCTCCGATAATGGCAATCTTTTCCCCTTCCCCAATGGTAAGGTCGCAAGGGGCTAGGATTTCTCGACCATCACGCTCTACGCTGACTTGATCTAGCTGGATAGGAAAGACGGAACCTTCAAGAACAGAAGGCATTTTCCACTCCTCTCCCAGCAATTTTTGATACTTATCACAGAGAGACTTGGCTGATTTTCTAGTATTGATAAAGTAAGATAACTCCTGAAATTGGTAGCCAATATTATGCGATACTAGGTAAATCCCAACAAAGCTGGCTGCAGATAGGTAGTTATAAAAGGTCATGAAACCACCAATGACAATAGGCGCAACCGAGCAAAAAGCATCAATCCCATTGATAAAGAGACTGTTTAGCGTCCGTTGCTTTTCATAGGCGATTTCTTGCTCTAAAGCCTTGTGCAAATCTTTGGAAAACAGTTTGTAAAATAAGCTTTGTCCCCGATAATGCCGTATGGAACGAGCACCCGCAATCATATTGGTCACTTGAGAGACATAGCTCTGGTTAGCTAGGGACTTCTGCTCAGAAATCGCATCCAAGCGTTTGGAACCTATGCTACTACAAAGAACCGGTATCGAATAAAAAATGATAAAGAGCAAGCCGAGATAAAAATTTGTCCAGAGAGCATAGCAGATGGAGACAGTTGTAAATCCCAAAGAAGAAATGATAATGACAGTAGGCTCAATATAGTTATCTTCTAGCTGTTTCACATCATTTTCCAGGTCGGACAAAACCTCTTCATCCGCTATCCGACGGCTATATAAGAAAGTCTGAAAGATAGCCTGCTTAATGCCCGACTTGAAGTCCGTCAGCACTCGTGCATAGTAATAGCGTTTCCCCGCCAAACCCAGCAAGAGAATCAAATTCCCCACAATCCCCCAAATCAAGACCTGCCACAGCAAATGCAACTGGTGATTGGTAAAACTAGAGACAATATACTGAATCAAAGCGGGTGTAATGACAGCCTCCAGCCAAGTAATCATAATCGCCACAAAATAGAAGAATAAATACTTTTTAGTTACATAAGATCTAAGCATAGCGTATAAACCTCCTGAAGTTATTTACCAACTTAGATGGTCTTTTTTTATCTAGACGGGGATATAAGGGCTTAAAAAACCTTTATCTAAAATGTTCCTATGCTTTCACCAGCAGAGCTACACACTCAACATGTGGTGATATAGCATCCCTGCACCATAGAACGAATATAGTCAGCCAAGTTTAAAATTATACTATGGAATGAAATTATTTATCTTTATTTAATGCTTTTAGTAGCAGTCGCTCTGTTGTTGAAGAATAAAGATATTTTCTTAACGAATCACTTGCTCTCTTAAACCTGTATAATAACTCCAAGTCGTCATAAATAGACCAAGATAAAAGAGAAAGTTCCTCTTTCCTCCTCTTCTCAATTTTCTCTTGAGTAAAATCATACGGATAAGTGTGGCGTTTATCTAATTTAGAAGTCATCCCCTTTTTAGTATAGAAAGATCTTTCGATTTCCTCTTCTTTATTCAATAAAGGAAAATCAAAAAAATTAAGATACCAGATATCAAATCGTTTAACTGAGAATATTCGTGTATATTTCCTTAAGCTATCACTAGATAATTTACTCATAATTTCTCGAAACTCAGTCAAATCAGTTATCTCAACAAATCTAAATGTCTCAATCTCTCTGGGTATATAATACTTCTTCCCAACTAATGCACTATAGTTAGGAATTTCCTTTTCTAAAAACATTTCAACAATTGAGTCTTGGCAATTAATAATATAATCAAAATTCTCAGATAATTGATAAATATGATTATCAATCCAAATCAATAATTTTTCGTACAATAAGACAACTTCTTCAAAATATTGACTATTTTCCTTATCAATCATTTTTCGAACATCACGTTTTTGACTATAGAAATAGAAGAAAAAGACGATTGGTAATATCGTCATCAAAGCTACAAGGGCTGGTAACCTTGAAAAGATATCACCAATATTTACTTTCATTTGTAAAATACCTCTTAGAAATTCTTGAAGCTTATACAAATAATAATCAATATCTCCTCTCAATATTCTCAATGAAAAACAAGCAAATAAAAATGCAAAGAGCATAGGGACACTTATTATAATTCTAAAAATACTAACTAATAACTGAGTCAAGGAGAGCTTAGATAACCCTCTCCAGACTGAACTTTTTTCACCACTACCATAAGTTACCCAACCTAAACGTAATAATCGACTTAGTCTTAGTAAATAATAATTCAATCTAATTATGTAAAGGGTAATCCCTAACTTTTTCATTCTTATTGCATATCGTCCCAATCTATTTAACCAATAACTTATTTTGCTAAAAATCTTTATTATTACTAAATCATATATGAGTAATACTAAAAGTAATTCTATCCAATATATAAAAGTTAGAGGTAACAAATTTCCTTGAGAAGCGTTCAAATTAGTAGAAATAACTTCACTAACTATAATTTTCCAAAAAAATGGTAACAGTGCTACCACTATAAGTAGCAACATATATTTAAATATTTTACTGATCTTCATATTTTCAACTCTCTCATAATTTTTTGTCCAATAGTATCTAAGTTTTCTAACCACTTATCATACTCATCATAGATATACAATATTGTATTAAATAATTTCAAAAAATCTTTTTCTTCGATTTCCTTCTCCCAACGACCATGTCCCACCATATGTCTATTTGGTTCATCAAGTGTAAATCTATTCGTATCTTTGAAAAAATTATACAACCAATGCATTAGCCCTACATCACTAAACGACTTCTCGATAAATATAGTATCAATTTCTTCAACCGCTTTATACCCAACGGGTATTCTCTTGCTTGAAGAAGTCCTTTCGGAAACTCTATTTAGTCCGCCATCAATCGCCAAACTGCCTAAAGTGTATGCTGCATAGAAATTTTGATTTAAATAGCACTCAACCATTGATTTTACTAAGGTTTCTGAGTAACATTCCGACTTTTGCAAGTCAATAATAAAGTCCCTATCTCTTAGTTTGTACCTAAGTAACTCAATCCATTCTTCCTCCAAGTAATTCCATTCCTCAGCAAGTATATGCTGATAAACATTTTTATCACGAAAATAAATAACCCAACCACTTTCTGCCAAAAGTTTAACTCCAGAAATAATCTGTTTAATTTCCTCATTTGTGTATGTCGAAGGCAGTGACTTTAAAAGTTCATTGATGTTACTAAAAATCTTTGAATAATCAATCTGATAGCTAGCAATTAACTTTTTAGTGGATTCTGCAATGTTTTGAATTGCTTGCAAGTGTGTACTCGACAACATATTATTGTACGAAGCAATTACTTCTGACATAGCATCGATAGCACTTTTATCCATTTGAATTGATGAAGTCAGACTTGCCGAAGGAGTCGTAAAATTAGCTATATTCATTAATTTAGATGCACTTAATTGCATTGAAGTCGCAATGAATCCTGAAATATCGGAAGAATTTACTGCTGACTGAAAGCTACTAAGAGTATCAGACAAAATAGAAATAGCTGCAATATTTTGTCCCAATTTGATCTTCTCAGAAAGTTTTGCTACGTTGTTTACCGCAATTTTTATAGAATCTCTTTCCACTTTCTTCGCATCATTACTATCAATCATTTAGTCCTCCAAACAGCTTACTTATATAGTTCATTATACCACTAAAGCCACAAAAAGAATGCAACCAAACAGTCACAGTCTCTTACAATTCTATCTCTGCTCCATCTAAAAATTTAACAGAAACATTTTCTTTTTCGATAGTGATTCCATCCAATACCTAGAATATAATTAACCCATTAAAATCCTATTTTATTCTCCAAACTAACAATTTTAGTTGTTAACTGTAGTAATATTCTAAAAAGTTATCAACTTCTTTCAGTCCATAATATTTTTCTATAAAAATTTCTAGATTTTCCGTAAGAATATAAACTGCTATTCTACTTCTACTTCGCTGATACCTCAAGTGGTACAAGCAGTGATATCGTCTAAACACGTGGTGAAAGCTTTCTTCTTTACTATCTGACGAATAAAAGTGAAAATGATTTTAAATTAATACCGTAAAACAATACTACATTTCCCAAAATGGCATAACAACATTGGTAAAGTTATTACTCCTACACCCCTTTGACTTATTACACTGTTCACAAGTAAGTTGCCAATTGGATGGATCATTATTTCCTCCATTTTGTAAAGGGATAATATGGTCAAAGTTTTCCTTTGTCACTGTTGTATGTGCTTTCGATAGGTCACAACCACAAATAGAACATCTATACTTATCTCTATAAATTATTGCATTCTTTAACCAAACGGGTATATATTTCGCTCGATATAAAATCCCATTTTCTTTTAGAATCTCGGGATATTTGTCTTTTTCTATTTTACTGATATACTGAGCACATTGGAAATTAAACTCATATAAGAAATTCTTATTCCAAAATAAATTAGTAAACACATCATTAACAAAATGGTCAAGCGCAACATCAAAAAAAAGTTTAAATAACTGGGTCGCATATTCTTCTAACTCTTCTGTAGAGTCATCATAAGCAAATTCAGAAATATCCAATCTCCCCACTTTAGAATAATCAATATCGTAATTTTCAAGAATTGAAAACATTTCCTTTATTCCTTCTACTGGAAAATGCTTATCAAGCAACCATTCTATAGAATAAACAACAAGGTATTCAATGTATTTATGTATCGCTGTAACTTTTTGTGGCTTAATCCAACACTCCAATACATCTTCATAATAATCTTCTAACCAAAAAAACACATCCATAGACTGATCAGTGTCAGTACTTGATTTAATAACTAATGAAGCATACTCCATTACCACATTTAAATTTGGATTAGTTATTTTACTCATATTTCCCTCCGTAAATAAAATATTATTACATTTATATTAAAAATACAGAAAAAACATTAGAAACAATGATTTCTACTCTTGTTATTGCCTTACTTTTATTCTATTAAATTACCTTAGTAGTTCGGACTTACCGTATCATTTCGTCGGTTTCCCTCCATTCTACGAGTCCTATTCCATAGGCGGAACATCTGCTTCTACTTCACTGAGGTCTCAGCTCGAATAAGCAGTGATACCGCCTCAACATGTGCTGACGTTAGCTTCCTATACTATGAAACGAAATATGGCGCATCTGAATGTTTGAATTAAACCATTAAACGTAAGTCATTCATTCAAAATAGACTTGTTCTGTAGTTCTTCATCTGCAACAATCTTTGAAGCTACTACCTTATCGAATAATTCAAATTCTATCTCTACAAAATAGATAAACGAATCCGCAATTTCTAGAAGCTTGGGATTCAGCTCCTCTCTAGCCGGAATACCTATTGCCACATTTTTACCATTATCTTGAATAGACCACCAAGTTTTCTCATAAGCTGAATCAGAAAGGTGAACAAAGCCTGACATTTCCTTGTATACTTTATCAATCTTAGGACAGTACAAAGCCAGTCTGCTTCTCAACCTCACATCCGTCATTAATTTCCCATCATCATCTTTTAGTCTATTTATAGAGATTCCTTCTAAAAAACTGCTAATAAATTTCTTTCTATCCTCCGATATAAAAGCTGCAAACACTCGCATCAAATTATCTAATTGAACTCTAAGTAAAACTCCCGAACAAGAAATATTTCTTTCCCTAAGCATTATTGAGAGACCATCCAACACATCAACTAATTTTCCCAATGCAGATGTAAAAAACTGATCTTTCTGGAATAAATTGTTACCAATTATACCTTTAGAAAGTTCAACTGCTTCAGTCCTTAAGTTTTTAAATCTACTTAACTTCTTATCAAGCTCTTCAAAATAGTCCTCGTTTAATATTTTAGTGTTTACAGATTTATTGGATTGTGATGGCTCATCAATGCTACTCATTCTGGGCTTCTCCTCTGTTTAATTACTAGTTCTATTTTACCCCATAAACGCAAAAAAGGCCATAGTTAGAGCACCTCCTCTCTTAACTATGGCCTTATAAATTTACTTCTGTTCCTTCTAAAAATTTGATAGAGATACTGCCGTCTTCACCAAGAGTAATCTTCTCAAGCACCTGGCACATCTTTCTTCTATTGAATTGTTCCTGATCACTATCAAGCATCTCCTGTAATTGCGCCGCATGATACTTTTCCAGCTTTTGTTCTTCGCTAAAGTTAGCCCACTTTTCTTCTAGCTTTCCCTTATTTTCTCGAAGAACCTCGATGGCCCTGAGGAAAGCCTGCTGCAGCGTTTCCTCATCAATATGACGATTGATACAGCCCTGAACTCCTTTAACCTTGTACCGGTTATTGCACTGCCAGACAGGACGTTTCCCTCTGCTCGTGGTCCAGTTCTTTCTGCCAAACAGACCACCGCATTCTTTACAGAATACTTTGCAAGTGAACGGGTTTTGTTCGCACTGAATAATGTAAAAATTGATGTGATTGTCCTGCCTAAACTGATTTCTCCGCTCCACCTCGAGCTGAACCAACTCCCATTCTTCCTTATTAATAATGGCTTCATGGTTGCCCTCGATATAGTATTGGTTGACCTGTCCCTGGTTCTCACTGCGCTTCTTGGTCAGAAAATCCACCGTATAGGTTTTCTGCAAGAGGGCATCTCCCATGTACTTCTCGTTTTGAAGCATTCTTTGAATGGTAGTCGGATACCAGTTAGCTTTCCCATTCCAACCTGGAACCCCTTCTTCTTTTAAAGTTCTTGCTATACTTTCTGGCGTTTCTCCTTGTAAAAAATCCCGAAAGATTCGTCTGACAATCTTGGCTTGCTCCTCATTGATGACGAGATTTCCATTGTCTCCTTTGTCATATCCTACAAACTTGGTTGTGTTGACTCTTATCTCGCCTCGTTCAAACTTCTTTCTAATCCCCCAAGTCGCATTCTCTGATATGGACCGGGATTCATCTTGGGCCAAGGAAGAAAGAATAGTTAATAGCACCTCTCCTTTGGCATCCAGACTGTCAATATTCTCCTTTTCAAAAGTGACCCCAATTCCTAGCTCTTTAAGCTCTCGGACATATTTTAAGCAGTCCAGCGTGTTCCTGGAAAAACGGCTGATAGACTTCACAATGATTCTATCCACCTTGCCTTTTCGGCAGTCTGCTATCAACCGATTAAACTCAGTACGTTTTTTGGTATTGGTTCCTGAAATCCCTTCATCCGCATAAATATCAACCAAGTCGTAGAGAGGATTCTGCCGAATGTAGTCCTGGTAGTAACGGACCTGGTTCTCATAGCTTGATAGCTGTTCGTCTTGGTCTGTGGACACTCGGCAGTAAGCCGCCATCCGAATTTTCTGAATGTGTTGCTTCTGCTCGACTTGTATCGTTTTCTTGGCAGGAATAACTGTAATGTTTTTGGCCACTGATGTTCTCCTCCTTTACCACGGTGGGTTCATAGACACTCCAATCCTGAACTGCACTGTCCGGCACGCGCATACCAATACAGGCAGCTTTTCCTTCACGGATATACTTGCTGCAGACCCATACAACCTTTCCTTTGTAGTACTTCTGCCGTTTTAAAGTAGAGCCACAATGCCCGCATTTCAATAAGCCACTCAAAGGATACCGCCGGTTGTAATCAAAGCTTAGGTTTGCCTTTCTATTCTGTTGCAGGCGCTTTTGAACGGTTTCCCAATCTTCTCTGGATACAATGGCTTCATGGTTATCCGTAATCAGGTACTGCTGAACTTGACCTTGGTTGAGTCGTTGTTTGGCCTTGATTTCCGCAAAAAAGTATTTTTGAAGGATTGCATCACCCTTATATTTTTCGTTTTTTAGAATATTGGTAATGGTACTTGAATACCATTGCCCACCGTCTACCGTAGCAACTTTCTCTTCATTGAAAAGCTTTGCGATGGCATGAACTCCCTTGCCAGATAAATAAAGGTTATAAATTCGTTGGACGATTTTAGCTTCTTCAGGATTGATGATTAACTCACCATTCTCATCCTTGTCATAGCCTAAAAAGCGCTTGGTGTTAATTACCAGCTCTCCTCGCTGGAACTTCTTCTGAAAAGCCCAGCGTTGGTTCTCACTCATATTCCGCAGTTCTTCTTCTGCGTAACTGGCAAGAACCGTAAGCATGACTTCCCCCTCATTTGACAAGGTATGGAGATTTTGTTCTTCAAAGAAGATATCCACTTGGATGGCTTTCAGCTCTCGGCTTACTTCAAGCAAGAGTTCTGTATTTCTGGCAAAACGGGAAATGGACTTAGTATGAATCACATCAATCTTTCCAGACCTGCAATCCTCCAGCATCTGCTGAAAGCCTGGGCGCTTAGCTAGTTTTCCCGAAATCCCCTGATCATAATAAACCCCGATAAAGTCAACATCTTTTTTATTTTGATAGAGATGGCTATAGTAGGCTTGCTGATTGGTGAGGGAATCTTGTTGCTTTTCTGTCATGGTTGAAACCCGCGCATAAGCACAGACTCGTTTCTTTTCTGGCTTCATCCCACTCTCCTTTCTTCCTTACTATATATCACTCTAAAGTCTGAATTTATCAAGTATTCAGCCCACTCATTCAAGCATTTTTTAAATCCAAATGCTGTATATGTAAAGAGACTGCATGGAATATCCACACAGCCTCTGTCGGCTTATTCAATCCGCAGTACTTGACCGGGGTAAATCAAGTCTGGATTTTCAATTCCATTGATAGCCGCTAAGTGTTGATAGCTAGTACCATACATATCCGCAATGGCTGAAAGCGTATCGCCACTTTCAACTGTATAAGTGGTGCTGCTAGGTGCTTGCGAACTTCCAGTCACCTGCAAGACTTGTCCCGGATAAATCAAGTCAGGATTGGCAATCCCATTGATAGCTGCTAATTCCTGATAACTTGTCCCATAAAGAGCCGCAATAGCCGATAAAGTATCCCCTTCTTGAACCGTGTAAGCCCCAGTTGACGCTGGGGCTGTTGCTTGCTGTGGCACTTCTGGCCGAGGTTCTGGCACCTGTCCAGTATAAACAGAACGCAAATCTCGATACATATAATTGGAATCTACTCGGCCACTGATACCGCCAACAATTCCATCACTGGTAAACTGCCAGATATCTGTTGGAACAGTACAAGCAGCCACCTGCCATTGAGCTACCCAATTCGTATAGCGGGACAAGTCACCCATATTCTGGAACCAGTACAGGCTTGCATAGACACCAGCCCAGTAACCAGCGGCTTCTACATTGTCACAAAACAGTCGGCAAATAGCCGTAGAGGTTTCCCAGCTTACGCCCCCATTGTTAGCTTTCCATCCGTCCGCATCCTCCATATCAATATAAAGCGGCATAGAAGGATGGAATTGCCGGGCAAAGTTCAAAAAGGCATTGACCTCAGCTTGTGCTTCTCCCAAGTTTCGGGCATAGCTATAATGGTAAAAACCGTACGGAATGCCAACCCGCTCACATTCAGAAGCATTTCGCCGTGCACGCAGGTCTTCCGCAAAGCTACCCCAAGACGAACGAATAATCACAAAGTCAACATTGTTCTTCAACTGATCAAAATCAATAAAGCCATTGTGCTCACTGATATCTACTCCAAATAATGCCATCTTATTTTTCCTCCGATTTTAATTGTTTCAAAGTTTGTTTGAGTTTCTCTGGAACTGGCAGCCCAATCCGAGCCGCATTTTCTATAATACTGAGACCTTCATTAGACAGGTAATAGAAAATAATAGCGGTTCGGATGATGCCACCCTGTTTTAGAATATGGGTGTCAATAATCTGCCCCATGGCCACTAACATCAAGATGATGACTTTTTTAAAAAGCCCTCGAAAACCAACTTCACTGGAAAGTTTCTTCTCAACAATGGCTGCCATCAACCCACTGATATAATCAATAGATATGAAGACAATCAAGGCAAAAATAAAACCATCCCAATCGCCAAAAACACTTCCTAAAAGTCCTCCTACCGTAGTAAATAGGACTTTATTCGCAAAAACTAACTGCTTCATGATGCATTTTCCTTTCTATGCGGTTCACTCCAGTCGGGATTTCCCTTTTCATCAAATTGCATGATATAAAAGTTTTTATGGAATAACTCAGACAAATTCATGGTAGGGACTGTCGCTCCCCACTGAGTTAGAGCTCCCACTGTTTCGACTTCCATCAACTGACGTCGTCCTTCTTTAATCACAGGACGCTTTTGTACTTCTCGGTACATATAAAAATCCTCCCCCTCATTTTTGCAGCGAATGAATTCGCCATTCTCCCGCATATAGGTTAGAGCTGCAGCTAAATCAAAGGGTTCTGTGATTTTGCTGAGGTCCGGCAATAATTCTTTATTCTCCATCTTTGTTACCTCCGCGTGTTTCTTCTGGAGCTGTCACTTCTTCAAGAGCGGCTTCCAGTTCTTCTTTTTCCTTTTGGAGAGCTTGATAAGCCTCCTCTTTCTGAGTCAATTGAATGGCTAAGAGGTTCTTTGAAGTCATCTCATCAGCCAGTTTTCTGGTCAGCTCTTCAATGGTTAAACGAAGAGCCTGATTAATTTCTTCTTGGTTCATTTATTTCCTTTCTTATAAACGGCCAACTAAACTTCTGGTGTCCCACCAGCCAGGATAGCCCTCCCCATGGCTCCCACGATATTCATACAGCACTCCAATACTATTAGACATGCGTTGAAGAACCTCATGAAGGGATACATAATTTCCACTAGTATCCAGATAAAGCCAAACGTCCCCAACGTTAATGGTTGAGTCTCGTCTATCCTGTTTTCTACTTGGACGCAACTGAAGCTTACCTGTTGTTGTCATAACCCAGCCGTCTTTATTATCATAGGCAGAACTGGCAAAAGACAATTCATCCCCAACCACATCGAGCGAGTCAACATTAACCCCATTCCAAGCCCGAATACCTACAAAACCACCATCATTAGAGCTTTCACTGCCATAGCGATTAGACCCAATAACTGTCACACCAGCCCTCCCCTTACCGTCCACATTTCCTGTCGCAAACTTAATGAACTGGGTTGGATAACCAGCTAGAACTCGTTTCAATGCTGCTTGGTCTGTATAATACAAAATCTGACCCGCATTGAGACTGATTTCCATAGCTCGGTTAATGGCTGTTAGGATACCGCCTGATATCTTGTTCGCAGATAAAGTTACCGACTGAACCTGACTGATAAAGGCGTGCTTTGAAAAGAGTTTCTTAAGATAGGCTTCCGTCGCAGACAACTTGTTGAACAAGGCATCGTCCACTTTCAGTTTCTCAGCTGTCACTGCTTCTGCACTTAAGATAGCCGTTGTGACTGATCCTGATTCAAAGTTGGCTGTCTTTAACTTATCCACCATAGCAGACTTAATCACGGCATGGTCAATTAAAGTTTGCCCTGTGATATGAGTAAGTCTACCATGGATATGATTCACTCCATTCGCTAATAGATTCAAACTGTTTAAGACCGTCCCATTTGAAGTCAAATGCTGAACCGACCAACTATTCGCCAGCTGAGTTTGAACAGTTGATACCTTCTGGGTCAAATCCGTCACCTTGGTCACATAGGAAGAATCAGTCAACACAATCTGGGCCAGATTATGTTTAACGGTATCTTCTTTTGAACCAATGACGCGTGAGTACAGATTGATTGTTTCTTGAACCTTTTGAAAGTCACTGTTGTTGGTTTTGCCATTGACTGCCTGCATGATTTCTGAAAAGCGTCCCTCCACTGTTTGAGAATAAGAAGCAATCTTGGTTTCTGTGTATTGCCGGTCATCCTCTGGAGCTGGACTCGGTGTCGTCGCAATTGTCCCATCTTCCAATTGAGGGTCTCGAATGTAGAGAACATCACCAACTTGCCAACCATTTGAATAACAAACCCAGGACCAAAATTTCTCGAACTTCACGGTAAAGGGATGCACAAACCGATGCCAGTCAGTTTGAAGCGTCACTGTTGAAACACCGCCTGTCTCAAAACCAAAGCGAACCACAGTCGAACGACTAGCTTTCATGTCTGCCGCATAAACCATCTTCTTCCCCTGCCATTCCGTTCCTCTCATGTCAAAAATAGGCTTATGAAAACCACCATTCCCAGCTTTTGTGCAGGTAGCTTTGAGATGGTAGCCACTTTTAGCATTCGTATCTGGTAACCGTTCAAACTTCCATTCGGACACATTGGAAATGAGGGGCAACAAGCCATCAAAATCATAATGACGGATATAGTTTCGTCCCCCTATCTGCAGACTTTCAAAGCGACGATTCAAGCCTTTTACATCTTCAGAATAAACAGATTTTGCGACATAATCCTTAGCCACCTGCTCTCGAACAGCGCTAGCTCGGTTAGCTGTTTCTGTCCGTACATACTGTTCAAGCTGTTCTCTCCGTTCTCCATCTTTTAAAACATACCCCTGAACCTGTTGGAGGGTTGTTTCAAGGCCAGATAGAGTTTGTTTAACTTCTGTCTTACTGACAAAAGTCCCCATTTTCTGAAGAGTTTCTGTTTGAAAAGCCGTCAGTTCTGCTGTTGTTCGATTCGTCACTTCTTGGACTTTGTTCAGAGCTTGCTGAGTAGCTCCTGCCTTCCCTAAGGCTTCTTCTGACTTTTGGGAAATTGCTTGAAGCGTAGATTCCGTCGTTTTCGTAAAAGCAGTAAACGAACTCTGAATCTGATCACGAGTCTGAGCTGCAATTTCTTCTGCCTTTGCTTTGGCCTTTTCAATGCCGTCTAGTACCTTGCTCTCTTGCTTCTCAAAAGCAGCTTCAAAGGCCCGATTGGCATTTTCCAAGGCTCGTTCAATCATCAACTCTTGACTGCCTTGAGCTAGATTCAAAATGGAATGTGCTGCAGCTGTTAAATTTGAAGAACTGCCATGGCTACTTGCTTTTGCAGTATCATCAAAGGTTAATGAGACATATTCTTTAGCCAGCGCATCATATTCATAAGCCACAGTCTGCTTTAACAAATCTACATAATGCTTTCGGCTTTTTAGAGTGACCCAGTCTCCCAAGTGAACCGTTTGACCATCTAACTCATAGGCTTCTATCACAATGGCATCCTGCTCTCGGTCAATCTTATCATGATAGAATTTGCTCTCACCCCATTTTCGCAATTCCTCAAGGGTTTTGATATTATTATTCGTGAACTCTTTTTCGTTAATATAGGGATAAGCACTAAGCAAAGGACTGTCAACGGTCACGGTTAACGTTTTCTCTTCTTTAGCTCCTTCTGGCTTAAAGGTTGAATGAACATGGATACGGGTCACAACATTCTGGGAGCTTCTATTCCGTTTGTAGGATTTCAGATTCTGATGAGTCGTAATAATGACACCACGATTCTTTCCTCGATGCTCTTGAATAGAGAAGGAAAAATTATCTCGAGTCAGTTCCCCTTCCCAGGTTCCGACAATGGAATGAGCACCATCCAGCAAGACGTTATAAAGCGTAGTTGTCTCAGTCGTATTAAAATCCCTGCGTTTGGCAATATCACTAGTGAAAGAAAAAGGCCCAAGACTTGTCTTGGCTGCTTGGACCATATTAGATAAAGCCGTCATACAGCCGACTTGAGAATTTCCGATTGGCTTAATAGAATGCTGCAGGATGTCATCCGTGATGTGATAGCACAGTACCTCCACGTGGTCATCCATCTCAACTGGCTTCTTGATACGAAAAAGCTGTTCTCCCAATTCAGGGACAGGAGCCTTAATGAGTTTATCTACTTTCAATAGCCGATAAAGATGGCTGTCCGTTATAGGATACCTGAGGGTTAAGGTGAAATCTCCATTCAACGTTTCCTTTACCCTAGCAGATACCGCTTCATAAAGAGGGATACCGTTCCATTTAACGGTCTGTACTTCCTTATCCAATAAATAAAGCATTAAGCCCACCCCCAGACAATCTCAAAACGAATGGACTGAATCCCAGTCCCCAATACGACACCTACTGTTGTAGCTTTTGAAGGATCAATCATCAAAAAATCACCAGACCACTTGATTCTTTTTCCTGATGAGGTTCTAAAACTTGGTTTGGCAGGGTTGTTATCCATCACCAGTGTTTCACCAGACTCTATTTTCTCCAAACGAACAACCTGACTGCCAATCGTAAAACTGGTTTCAGTTGAGGTGTTTCCAACTATTGTCAATTTGGGAAAAGCCAAAGCCGAACCTTTCGTTCGCAGAGCACCATTTTGAGTGAACGACTGACTATCTGTATCTTTAAAGAACTTTGTGGGATGGCATTGGAAAGTCGCTTCCATCTCATAAACCTCATGCTTGTCCTTTATAACTTTTGAAACAAGGACCTTATAGCACCAGAGTTGGACTGTTTTCAACTGCTCACACTCCAACCAAAACTGTTCTTTAGAAAAGAGCGTCAAAAATTGAAAGAGTTGTTCTTCACTTGGTTTGACTACATAAATTTTAAAAGCCAACTCCATTACATTACGGTGCTTGTTAGTTTCCATTACAGCACCGCTGATTCCTCTATGTTCGAGGAGCTGTGTTTTACTATCCTTCATGACAATCGGTGGGCTGTTTTCTACAATCACCTTAAAGGGAAAAGAGGAGGTATGAACTCCATCAATCACTAATTCATTGTGTCGAATCATGTTCCCAATCCTTTCAATTGTTTTTGTCTGGCTAGTTCATCTGCCAGCCTTCCTGCCACATGTTCTGCCAAGCGCTCTAAGTCCGCTTCTTCCCTAATTACAACATCTGAAATTGTAATGGTAATCTGTGGCAGAGCATCCAAGGTAGAGGCAATCCCTCGGCCAATCTGACCCAATGTTTCTCTGTTTAAGGGAAGCACTGCTTCTCTGCCTGCCTCCCCTCCTGCTAAGAGGTTCGCACCATTTAATCCAAAGATGGTTGGCTTGGTTAATATCCCACCCTTGGCATACCATTCAATCCCGATTCGTGGAATATCTCCCTTTAGCCAATCAAGTGGGTTCGCCGACCCACTGACACTAAAATGAGGTAAGGGAATATGCGGCCAAGAGATATGGAAATTAAAGAGGTTCTTTATAGCATTGATGGCAGAGGAGACGGCATTCTTAGCTCCGTCAATCGCTCCAGAAATGGCATTTTTGATGCCATCCCAAATATTTCGAACAGTTGAGAAGATGCTATTTAGGACATTTGAGATGGTCTGCAAGATACCATTCCAAATATTGGATAGTGTGCTTGCAATCCCCTGAACAATCCCCGTTAGCGTAGATTGAATCGCATTCCAAATGGATGAAAATAAAGAAGAAAGAGCGGACAATATATTTGAAACACTGTCCTTGATACCGTTCCAGCTATTCACTATAAATTGCCAGATGGCATTAAGAATTGTGCCAATAATGGTCTGAATCGCTTCCCATACAGTCGACACAATTTGCTTAATAGTTTCCCAGGCACCTGACCAATCACCCGTAATCACCTGCATGATCAATGTGATAATGCTAAGAATAACATTTAGGACGGTTTCTATTATCGTCTTGATAATATCCCAAGCTGTTGTGACAACGAGTTTGATATTCTCCCAAACAGCTGATAGATAAGGGCCAATTAAATCCATGATGGTCGTGATTACCGTCGAAATGGCATTCCAGACTGTTGTTGCAGCATCTTGAATCAATTGGTGATTTTCCTGCCACCAAGAAACCAAGGTCCCCCAAATCTCCAGCACAAAGTCCACGACTTGCTGGACGATGAAAGAAATAGCTGAATAGATGGCATTCCAAGCTTCAGTAACAGCCGTTCTGAAAGCTTCATTATATTCCCACAGTTCCTTAATACCAATGACCAATAAGGCAACAACTGCTATCACCGCCAGTACAATCCCTACAATTGGAGCTGCCGCAGCTAACATCCCTCCAATCGTGGTTCCAAGTGCTAAAGCAGCAGCTTGTAAGGCCACAATAATGGGCAAGAGAACACCCGCAACTGTCACCAATCCACCCACAACCAGAATGAACTCCCGCACAGGTTCTGGAAGGCTCACGAACCATTCCGCAACACTTTTCAAAAGCGGAACAAGTTGTTGGAGAAACGGAGCTAGGGTTTCTGCAATCGCTCCTCCAACTTCGGCCATGGCCTCTTTAGCTGCATTTTGAGCTAAGGTGAACTGATCAATAGGGTCAAGCGTTGCTTCATAGGTGGAAGCAACCACTCCCTTTGCTTTTTCTGCGGTTCCTGCTAAATCATCAAAAGATAGAGCCCCCCGCTTAATGGCATCCACCATCCGTGGAGCAGCTTTAGTACCAAAGATACTGGATGCAAGCGTTAAGGCTTCCGTTTCACTAGTGCTGTTTCGGATTTGTTCGACCGTTTCTCTTAAGCCTTCACTCAGTGTCTTTCCTTTAGCTGCATAGTTGACTGCTGCTTTGGAGAGAGAAGAAAGAGCAACCGAAGAATCGACCCCACTTTTTTCAAACTGCCCCATAAGAGCCACACCCTCATCAAACGAAAGTCCTAAAGCCTTAATTTGTGGGGCACCTTGGATAGCTTTGGTCATCAAATCCTGAACACTGACTCCAGTCGCCTGGGCCGTATAAGTGACCGTATCTAAGACTCGATTTAAATCACTCGTCTCAAGTCCATAAGCTTCAATAGCTTGTTTTGCAGAAATGGCTGATTCCGTCACGTCCGAACCATTGATTTCTGCGTACTTAATCAAAGTCGCAGAAGCGTCCTTTAAGGCATCACCAGTCAACCCAAACTGGGTATTAAGCTCACCAACAGCACTGCCCACTGTTTGAAAGTCCGTTGGAATTTCAGTCGCAAGACCTTTTGCAATATCTGTCATCTCATCTAGCGCTTTTCCACTGGCACCGGTTTTGGTGACGATGATATCCATCCCTTCGTCCACTTCCCGAAAAGCTTCCAGTGTTGCTTTTCCGAAGTCAATCAGCTTCTGACTGATTTCGCTCAGTTTTTCACTGAAGTTGGCTAGAATCTCAGACCTTAATAGATTGTTAGTTTCTGCTAAGCTATGGTTGGCATTATCACTTGCCCCACTCATGCTGCTCATCTCATCTTGCAGATGATGATAAGCTGTCTTGGTTTCATTGAGTGACTTTTCTAGTTTATTGGCTTCAACAGAGTTCTCACCGTACTCAGCCTTGGTCAACTCTAACTGCCGCTCTAGATTGGCAATTTGTTTCTCGACAATCTCTGACTGAGTCACAACCTTTTTCTGGGCAAGAGCCAGCTTTTCAGATTCACTGGCATTGCGACCTAGCTGACTTTCTTGCAGCTTAAAGGAGGAAGCGACTTTCTCACTCTCTGAAGCCAGTTGATTTTGTTCCGCTCCCAAAGCTGCTAGTTTACTTTTATTGCTGGTGACACTGGAGCCATTTTGTTCCAAAGCTCGGTTAACACCCTCTAACTTATTCTCATAGCTTTTGAGAGTGTTCTGAGTGATTTCAACTTCTCTTTGAAAAGCCCGATACTGATCAGCTCCGATTTTCCCGCTTTGAAACTGCGCTTCTACCTGAGATTGGGCTTGACGCAGTGTCTCTAGCTTCTCTTTGGTTGTTTGAACTTGCTTGGCTAAAACCTCTTGTTTCTGAGTTAAGAGAGTGACATTGCCTGTATCAAATTTCAGTGCCTTATCAATTTGTTTCAGCTCTCGGCTTGCTTCTAAGGCTTCGTGGTTCACTCCTTTTAGGGCTTTTTGTAAGGGAAGGGTATCGCCACCAATTTCAATTGTAATTCCTTTAATGGTTCCAGCCATACCGTCACCTCCTTACCGCCACATCAAAAATTATCAAAGTCTGCCTGCGTAGCCTTGCGAGTTTTATCTTCCTTTTTGGTACGCACTTCCACATAGTCTGTCTGATAGTCCAAGGCCATGCCAATCGTTATCTCTTTTAAATCAGACATGGATAACCCCGTCTCTTTACAACAGTGAAGATAGGATTCTACCGTGAAGGTTTCGCTGCTCGCTTCTTCCGACGCATCGACTTTTTTCTGGTTGTCATCCCTTGATTTAACAATTCCATCAGAACCGGTCCTACTATTTGAATTGGAAATTCTTCTAAGCCCATAAAGAACTCTTCAAAAGGTTCAATAGATGGGTTAGCTGATTTGGCAAAGACCCAAAAGAGCCGGTGGAAAAAGGTTATATCAAAATCCGCCAACATGCTCATATCCACATCAGATGCAGATAAAGTTTTGCCTTCTTCTAGCTGTTCAGCTTTTTTTAGTATCGACTCCGCCTGCAACATTTGAAACAGGTCCTGAAAATAATCTTTTCCAAATTCTTTTTTATAGGCAATTGGTGTGTAAGCATTGGTCGCAAGCTCAATATTCTTACCTGATAACTGAATCGTTTTCCGCATGATTAACCTCCTGGCTTCACAGTTGGTTCATAGACTTTTGTGAACCAAGTCTTTTTGACATCTTCTGGGGTATCCTCTGTGGTCCTGCGACGGACGATTTTATCCAGTGGACGTGGACTGGCTTTGAATTTCAATTCTACTTCGTTGATGTCTGAGCCGCTCTTTGTTTTAGAAGCAACGGTTGGCCGGCTTGCATAACAATAATAGAGCACATGAAGCGTTTCTTTCTTATCCCCTTCAAATCGGAACATCAAAGCAAAGTTTTTCTTCTCACTGCTTGCAATTTCTGAGATGACTTTACTCTGGGCGTCGATAGTTTCTCCCAACACTCGGGTCAAAAATTCCTGTGTCAAAAGAGCCAGTTTCAGAGTTCCTTCATAGCCATCATTGGATTCTGTCGTATAAAAATTGATGTTGTCTGCTTTATAGGAACCCGAATCTCCTTGTGGCTCCAAGGTCAGCTCTGCAGCACCCCGAAGCCGTTCCACCGTTCCGTAGGTCAGCGCCCCATCATCTCCTTCTTTGGTTACTTCTGCCCAATGAACATCCTGCAAACCAAAGGTTACTTTATTTTTCTCCATCGGATTATTCCTTTCTATTGATTCAAATGATAAATAACCTGATACAGCTTTTCCGTATCTAGGTAGCTTTCTTCCTTGTCAAAAAAGAGAGAATGACTGTCGAATGCTATTTCTATTTTCTCCTCTAACCCAAGGTCCTTTTTATCAGTATAGAGTTCCAGTCTTACTTGACTTCCTTTGTGATAAGCCAAATTATCTGCTCCATAATTCTGAGAAGCAGGAAACCAATACACCAAAAAGGGAGGAGCCGGACTATGCCCCTCCTCAAAATGATGGTAAGCACATGGCAGACCTAGACTGCTTAAGAATGAAAACCACTCATCTTTCTTCATAACTTCTCCTTCAAGCGTTCTTCAAATTGGCGAATCATCTTTTCTTCAACTGGAGCAATATGCCGAATTCCTTCAACCCTGCCACCGCCTCGTTTGGCATGACCATTTTCAAGGAGGTGTGTCAGTCCTGGTGTTCGATTATGAATCGTTTTTGTCAGTGCTAAATTGGTTTCTTTCGTCGCAGTAGAGGTCCAGCCTCGAGCATATTTCCCCCGCTTTTTAGGAGAACCTTGCTTTAACTCATTGACGGCTTCCTGCGTGCTGTCTTCCACCACTGCTTTCACTGTTTCAGTAGACCTTTCCACATAATCCTCTAACTCCTTTTGAACAGCCCGAGCTAATTCAGATGGGTCAATGGTTGCCATATTGTACCTCCTCTGTTGCGTCTATTAAGATTATCTTCTGAGGATAAGTCAACGAATCAATGGCCTTGATATTATAAAGCTTCTCCGCAAAACGAAGACGAGTAATCTTGCTATCCAATTCTTGAATAGCAGGGTCGTAGCGCAGCGTAAAGCGTAACTGATGAATATTCTTGACCATTAATGAGGCAGTGCCTTCCGTTTCAAGAAGTACCTTGCAGGAACACCACCTGGAAAACAGTGGTTGCCACTGACTGCTTTCATTACCAATAGCATCTTGCACAATGACTCGTTTTTCAAAGAAAACTCGTTTGCTTAACGGGGCTATTTTCATCAGAATACATCCCTTCTGTGGGCAGAAAGAAGAGCCTTGAGGAGTTCTACCAGGCTTTCCTGCCCTCCTTCTTCCCGATGCTCATAAAGGTATGCTGTCCCAAACAAAACAATCGTCTGAAGGAAGTCGACTTCTTTTTCTTCCGTCACTTCCTCCAGATTCTTGCGTAGGATACCGGAACACAGCTCTTCACTGGCAGAAATCATGACTTGAATCAAGTGGTCATCCTCTGAGTGTTCGACTCTCAGATAGTTCTTTGCTTCCTCCAAACTAATCTTCATGAGAGACCTCATTTCATGGTCAAGACTTTAACCGCTTCATTCAGAATCAACTTACCATCCACGCGCTGACTAGCAAGGAAGCCAACTTGACCGCTTTCTGCGTAAAGCTCATTCAGACGCTTAAAGGAACGTCCTTGACGATCCGCAATCCAGTAGTAAGAAAAGTCACCGAAAGCCAATACTTTCTTACCTGTATCAATGGTTGGCACAAAGCTAGAGGTGAAATAAGGACGATTCAAAATCATATCTGGAACACCAGCTTGAACAGATGGCTGCCAGATATAGTTACCATTATTGTCCTTGAGTTTCCGTAAAGCTTTTACGGTGGAGTCGTTCAAAATCCATACTGCATTTTTCCGATAAGGTGATTTAAGCGAGTGATACAAATCCATGACATCGTCAAAGGTAATGGTCGCTCCACTGCTCGTAGCCCCTTCAGTGACCGTTTGGAAGATTCCGGTTGGCTTACCTGTCCCATCACCAATCAGAAAAGCTTCCTCTTCCTTGACACCAATCCGGCGGGCAAATTCATTAGCCATGTAGCTTTCCAAATCAAAGACGGAATCATAGAGCAGCTCATCAGAAATCTTAATGGCTGTTCCAACCTTATGAGAACCAAGCGTTACTTGACTAAAGGTATCTTCTGATTCCTTGAACTTAGAGTTCTCATCCATCCAAGTCGCTTCACCATTCCCTGAAACAACTGGAATCTTACGCTCTCCGCTTGAAGTCTGAATGACCGTTGCGAGACTCCGCATGAAGTTTTCTTCTTGAAGAGCTTGGATCAGGCGTTTCTCATATTCATCTGGAACCAAGTAACCGCCACGTGAGTCATCTCCAATACTGAGGGTATTTTCGATATCATAGAAGTTTTTCTTGCGGATATTGTTCCAAAAAGCTGTGTTGTAGGCTTTAGAGGACCGACCTCCTTTGGGATTTCCTCCGCCTACGGTTGGACTAGCAACAATCGCTTGACTAACCGGACTGGCTAGCTCCTTGTCCAGCGCTTCCTGCCGTTCCAAGCGTTCAATCTCTTTACCAAGACGAACAACCTCATCTTCCATTTCTTCATAACGAGCCGTATCTTCTGCAGAAACCAGCCCCTTATCATCCCGACAGGTATCCAGGAAGTTTTTTGCTTTCTCCCATACCTGTGCTCGTTTTTCTCTTAATTCTAGAATGTTTCCCATGATTCTTCCTTTCTTATTTCAAGAGTGACAGTCGTTTCTCTAACTGAGAAACTGGTGTTTTGGGCTGAGTTTTTTTATCAGCCAATTTTAAAAGCAGCTGGTTGGTCACAGCTGCTCGACTAAACATCATACTTTGAACCGTCCCCTCTTCATGAGGAGCCGGTTCATACAAAATAGAATCCGCAAATCCAAGCTCAAGAGCCTTCTTAGCATTAAACCAATACTCAGCATCCATCAAATGCGATAGCTGCACACGAGACAATCTGGTCTTGATTTCGTAGGCA
The DNA here is from genome assembly GCF_020729725.1 of Streptococcus sanguinis. GTDB lineage: Bacteria > Bacillota > Bacilli > Lactobacillales > Streptococcaceae > Streptococcus > Streptococcus sanguinis_V. The sequence goes on from NZ_JAJEPA010000005.1 coordinate 584,681, forward strand.
TTGAGAATAGATTCTTTGACTTCTGACAGCATGGCAATGGCTTTCTCCATTTCTTTGAAGTCTCCAATTGCGACGGTCATTGGATTGTGAATCATCATCATGGCTACCGGACTCATATTGACAGTGGTTCCTGCCATAGCAATGACACTGGCTGCCGAAGCTGCAATGCCATCAATATTAACGGTCACATCGTCTTTATAGTCCATCAACATATTGTAGATTTGAGCTGCCGCAAAGACATCACCACCCGGTGAATTAATCCATAAGGTCAATGGCCCGGTGCCACTCATGAGTTCATTCTTAAAAATTTGCGGAGTCACATCATCATCCACCCAGGATTCACTGGCAATCGTACCATTTAGATGCAGCACGCGCCCCGTTTCATCCTCGCTGAAATTCCAAAATTTATTCATGATTCTCTCCTTTATGGCTATCTTTCATAAATCCTCCTGCATCTTTCAACTTGGTCATATTCCCATTAATCAGATAAAGGTCGCCGCCTTCTTCTGGCGGGATAGGATTGAGCTCTTCTAGTTCCCGGATATCATTGGTCGAGAGCCAGCCGTTTTGCCTGCCAATCGCATAGCCGTTCATTCGACTTTGGTAGTCTCCACGAAGCAGGCCATCTACATTAAATTTAATGAAATGGGTCTTCTTCTCTTCCGGCAGCAGCAAACTTTTCTTAAGAGACTGTTCAAACCGAACGACCCAAGGGTCCAAGGTATACTTAACAAACTCAAGAGATTGTTGCTCAATATTAGAAAAACTGGACTTTTCTAAATCTCCTACCATGTGCGGTGGAATCCGAAAGAGACGCGCAATCTCATTGATTTGAAATTTGCGGGTTTCCAAGAACTGCGCTTCTTCAGGCGGAATGCCAATTTGCTTATAGCTCATCCCTTCTTCCAGGACAGCGACCTTATGAGCATTTCGTGTCCCCTGATAGACTGCATTCCAGGAATCTCGGACCTTTCCTGGGTCTTTTAAGATACCCGGGTGTTCGAGAACTCCCCCAGGGTTAGCCCCATTGCCAAAGAAACTAGCACCATACTCTTCACAAGCAAGTGTCATCCCGACTGCGTTCTTTGCCAGAGCAATCGGAGAATAGCCAATCAGACCGTCAAAGCCTAATCCCGGAATATGAAGCACTTCTTCTTGTGATAAAACAATGCTTCCCATCTCCTGAAAATTAGGATTGTCTTCCTCATAGCGGTTGTAGACATAGTAAAGCTTCCCCTTTTCACTGCGGTGAACGCTCATCTGATCTGGTAATAAAGGATACAATCCAATCACCTGACCGGAATGGTCACGCAGAATCTGAGCATAGGCATTCCCCCAGATTAATAGATGACTCATCAAGGTTTCTCGAAAGACAAAAGAAGTCATATCAGGATTTGGCTCGTCATGCAAAAGCGTATAAAGAACATGTTCTGTATCCTTTGCTTTTCCTCCTTCAGTGTATCGATACACATGAAGGGGCAAAGAAGCAATGGTCTCTGACAGAATCCTTACGCAGGCATAGACTGCTGTCGTTTGTAATGCGGTCCGTTCATTGACCGTTTTCCCACTCGTGGTTCGACCAAAGAGTAGCGAAAAGTCATTCCCTTCATACTTATTCTTGGGCTCTCCCCTTTGTCGTTTTAGACCTAATTGTTCCAGTATTCCCATACTCATCTCCTTTTTAGACACGAAAAAAGCACCTCGCTTGAGATGCTTCATAGTAACTATTCTAATAAAATCAAAAATATATGAGACTTTAAATTAGCTAAGGTCAAATTCTTTTCTCACTTCTTTTAGAGATGTAACTTTGCCTTGAATAATTTCCTGATGCCCAACTAAAATTTCTTTCATCAAATCTTCAAAAGCAATTTGATACTGTTGGCATAAATCTGAATTTCCTTGGAGATTATTTACTTGTGATTCAGCCATCTTTTCAACCTCACATAAATTTAATTTGTATATAGAGTACCATAAAAGATAAAGACTCTTCAACTAAAAGGATAAGATTCCTCTCTCATCATAAATACTGCCGTTATCCTTTTGATGTCGAATGCATCTGTCTAAGGCCATAATGGCTGCTACAATACCGTCAATCTTCTCTACAGACTTTTCCTTATCTGGTTTAATATTCCCAGCAGGGTCTTGCCTCATAACGACATTTTGGGCCATCCACTTCAGGACCGGATGACCTCCATGCTGGATTTTCCCTTCCATCATGAGTTTGTAGAATTCTTTAGAAGGTGGGCTCATATCCTTATAGCCCTGACCAAATGGAACCATTGTTAACCCCATGCCCTCCAGGTTCTGAACCATCTGTGTCGCATTCCAGCGGTCATAAGCAATTTCTCTGATGTGGTAGATAGTGGAGAGTTCTTCAATGAACCGCTCAATAAATCCGTAATGAACCACATTCCCTTCTGTGGTAAGAAGAAACCCCTGCTTTTCCCAGACATCATACAGCACATGGTCTCGTCTGGACCTAAGAACCAGTGTATCTTCAGGTAACCAAAAGAAAGGAAGAACCTGATAGTTTTCAGCTTCATGTCTAGGTGGAAATATCAGTACAAGAGCCGTAATATCTGAGGTGGAAGATAAATCCAGACCAGCATAGCAATCTCTGCCTTTTAAACTTTCTACATCAATCGGCTGACTCCCTTTGTCATAGACATGTTCCGGAATCCAAGTCACCGCTGAATTAGTCCAGATATTGAGTCGTAGCTGCTTGAATACATTTTCTTCTGCTGGGTTATCTAAGGCATTCAGATAAGCTTCCCGAACCCGGTCAATTCCAATTGTATGACCGAGTGAAGGATTAGCCTTTAACCAGTTTTCTTCATCATTCCAATCCTCTTCCTCTGATAGACCATAGACAACTGGGTAAAAGCTACTGTCTTTCTTCCGTCCTTTTAGAATTTCTAAGGCCTTGGTATGCAGTTCATAACAAATGGAGTTCTTGTCATTTCCTGCTGTCGTAATAATAAAAAAGAGCGGCTGCTCTCTGGCATCCCCACTTCCTTTGGTTAAAACATCATACAGATGACGATTGGGCTGGGCATGGATTTCATCAAAGACCAGACCCGATACATTGAGTCCATGTTTGGTCCCAGTTTCAGCTGACAACACTTGATAGAAGCCAGCATTAGAATAATTGATGATGCGTTTAGTAGCCCCCATGACTTTGGACCGTTTTTCTAAAGCCCTACTCATCAAAACCATTTGTTTGGCTACATCAAATACGATAGAGGCTTGATTTCGATCACAGGCCGCCCCATACACTTCGGCACTGGCTTCTCCGTCTGCGTATAAAAGATAAAGAGCTATCGCAGCAGCTAGTTCAGACTTCCCATTCTTTTTGGGAATCTCTACATAGGCCGTCAGAAACTGTCGATTCCCATCTTCCTTTACACTGCCAAAAAGGTCACGTACAATTTGTTCTTGCCATGGTAACAGTAAGAATTTCTGTCCCGCCCATCGTCCTTTGGTGTGGCAGAGATTCTGAATGAAGGTTACTGCCCGGTCTGCCTTCTTCTTATCATAACGAGAAGTTGGAAGCATGAAGGGAGAAGGAATATAGTGATACGTCATAAGCGCCCTCCTAGTAAATCTTCCATTTCATCTCCTGAACCCACTTCAGAATCCATTGAAGCCAGCCGTGTTCTGGCAGATGGCGTTAAGCCAAACTGTTCACAGAACTTGAGCATGATTTTAAGATTGGTCTGAGAAATAGAAACTTGTGGCACTTGTTGGAGATAGCCATTTGGAGTTTTAATGATAGAGCCATGTTTTGAAAGAAACTCTTCTGCTTCCTTCCAGCGGGCATAAGCTTGGCAGTAACCCGCAAAAGCCGTCATATCCATATCGGTTAAAAGTCCCAATCCTTCTAGAATTTTTCCCATACGCTTCCATTCTTTCTTGGCATCTTCTTCAAGCCAGGAAGGGCATCTAGGTGCTTTCTTCTTTGGCTGAATTTCATTCTTTGGAAGTGGGCGCTTGCCTGGATTACCTTCTAAAATTTTCAAACTAGTTGGTTTGGGCTTTCTGCCCTTTTGTGCCATGCCCTCACCTCCTTCAGTCCACAAGAAAAAGCCCGGAGGCTTTATTTCTTATGAATCGATTTTCTCGACTTCATCAATACCGTGTAACACATGAAGTTGCCGTCCATTGTCCCATTGAACTATCAAGGAACCAATATCGTCCACATCTTCCACCGTTCCCAACATACCAACTGGCACTGGATTCGGGTCTTCCATTTTTAAGAGTCGAACCCTCGTTCCAGCAGGATAGCGCCTTTTCAGTAAGTCTACAAACTTTTTATTCATCTTTATTTTCCTTCCATCGTCTAAGTGAAAGATACTTCTTCCCAAATACGATTGGTGTCTTCGACAATCAGCTGCAATTCCATATCAGCCATTTTTCCAATCGTATCGGCTTCTTGAATGGAGGTCAGTAAGTTCTGAACCTGGGTAGCATCTTCCTGTTCCACACTGTCCAACTCTCGTTCTTGAGCCAAGGTTATAAATCCTTTGGATAAGAGGGCTAAACGATTGCGAGCTTGTTCCAACATTAGATTAGCTTCTGCATTTGAATAAAGCATCATATCTTTCTCCTTTGGGGTTCAATTTGTTCAATGGTATAATACCTCTAGTCTGCATATTTATCCAGTTATTAGTAGTCATTATCAGAATATTTTTTGACCCCAAAGAGTGGATTCTACAATCAATTGTTCAATCGTTTGATTTAGATATTTCAATTCCAGATAACCAAATTGTTTTGTCTTCAACCCTCTCCCAATAACCTCAAGCAGTTCCTGAAGTTGTTTTTGTGAGATTTCTGATGTCGGCTGAAATGACTCTAATTGAACGGCTATATTTTCAATGTATCGCTTGGTTTCTGATTCCGGAAAACTATTCCTCATAGCTCTCCTTCACCGCATCTAAAATGGCTTTCCCGATTGTAAATACAACCGTCACTGTCACACCGTTACCCGCTTGTTTATATAGCTGTGCATCTGAATTTACAGCACGCGCTTTTTCAAACAATTCATCAGGAAATCCTTGAAGCCTGAAACACTCTTTAGGAGTCAATCTACGAATCTTAACTGTTTTTCCTCTCCAGACAACTGCTCCCATTTGTCCTCCACAGGACAGGTTATGGGCCACCCCTTTCCCGACTCGTGCCCTTCTTGTTCTGGATCCTGGATAAGATAAATCAACAGAATCTCCAACGTTCGCAACTTGATAACCCTTCTTCGTACCATTGCGAACCTTTATCCCCTCTTGCTCAGCAACTTCTAAAACAGCTGTATTCATGGCCGTTCTTTTTGTTGTCCCTGACGTATAGCGAGCAGTGATGCACCGAGCTGTATTCGTTACCTTAGCAGCTGTTAAAGATTGGTCAATCATATAAAGTCCTGTTTTAGCTCCTACTCCACCACCCTCACCAACAAGAGTCGTTGAAATACCAGAAGTATCATAAACTCTGTAACTTTGCATGCCTCCTATAAGCTGCTTAAGATGGTTGCTGCTTTCTCTGCGGACAGGTAATACTTGTCGTCTACCTCTGCTTCTAAGATGTCCGAGAGTATAGACCCGTTCTCTGTTTTGTGCGACTCCGTAATCTTTGGAATTAAAAATCTGCCATTCGAGGTCATACCCTGCTTGTTCCAGACTAAAGAGATAGTCGAGATAATCTCGTCCCCCGCCACTTGATAAAAGTCCCTTAACATTTTCAAGGAGTATCCACTCGGGTTTATCCTTTTCTTCCTGGCTTTCGAGCAAAGCAACAAATCTAAAAAAGAGTCCACTTCGCTCACCGTATAATCCAGCTCGCTTTCCTGCGATAGACAGATTTTGACAAGGGCTTCCCGCACACCATAAATCTGCTTTTGGTAGTTGTGCAGGGTTAATGGTTGTGATATCGTCATGAAACCATTCTCCTTTCGTTTCATACATCGCTTCATAAGATTTTCTAGCAAACTTATCTTTTTCGCAATAACCAATACATTTCATCCCAGCTAATTCTAATCCACAGCGAAAACCACCAATTCCTGCAAAGAAATCCAGAAAAGTAATCGTCATTGTACTTCCTCCATTTCATTCACAGCTTCTTCAAAAGATAAAGTTCTGCCTTCACGGATTACTTTCACGTCCACCTTTTCTGTGGCTTCCATATAGCGTTTGACAATAACATCCACAAACTTTTCATCCAGTTCAATACCATAACAAATTCGACCGGTCTGATCAGCCGCAATTAAGGTAGAACCACTTCCTAAGAATGGGTCTAGGACAAGCGTTCCTCGCATGGAAGAATTCTGAATCGGATAAGCCATAAGCTGAACGGGTTTCATGGTTGGATGCTCTTTGCTGGATTTTGGACGGTCATATTCCCAAATGGTCGTCTGCTTTCTATCAGAAAACCATTGGTGTTTTCCTTTTTGTTTCCAGCCATAGAGCACTGGTTCATGTTGCCACTGGTAGGGACTTCTGCCTAATACCAGAGCATTCTTTTTCCAAACGCAACAACCACTCAGATAAAAGCCAGCATCCTTAAAGGCCTTTCTGAAATTCAGCCCTTCTGTATCCGCATGAAAAACATAGATGGAAGCATCCTCCTCCATGGACTGTTCTACATTCACAAACATAGAAAAGAGAAATTGGTAAAATTCCGCATCGGACATGTCATCATTTTTGATTTTACCCGCTGTTTCTTCCACATTAACATTGTAAGGTGGGTCAGTCACAACGAGGTTGGCTTTCTTATCTTCCAGAAGAAGCTGATAGGTTACCGGCTTTGTAGAATCCCCACAAATCACCCGGTGTTTTCCAAGATGCCAAATATCTCCTTGTTTCGAGATAGTCGGTTTTGTCAGCTCCGCATCTACATCAAAATCATCCTCTTTCACTTCCTTATTGTGGACTTTAGAAAAAAGCTGATCGATTTCTGGAGCTTCAAATCCAGTTAGGTCTAAGTTAAAATCCGCATCCTGCAAGTCCACCATCAAGTCAGCCAAAAGTTCTTCATTCCACGCGCCTGTGATTTTGTTTAAAGCGACATTCAGAGCCTTAACCTTATTCTCATCATCAATCCCAACCTGAACACATTGAACTTCTTTATAGCCCAAGTCAGATAAGACGGTCAGTCGTTGATGACCTCCAATTACAGTGCCATCGTAATTGACAATAATCGGGTCAACGTATCCGAACTCCACAATGGATTTCTTGATTTTTTCGTATTCCTTATCGCCCTTCTTGAGTTTCTTTCGTGGGTTATAAGTCGCTGGCTTTAAAGAGTCAATGGGTAATGTTACCCACATCATATCTTGTGTGACTTTCATACTACCTCCCTAGTAAAAACGAGATTGAATATAGCAGGCATGGCTACAAAACTTCCGATTCGCATTGCCGTATGATAAAAAGGACTTACCGCAATATTGGCAAGTCAATTCATAGTAAGCTGTATTTTGTTTCTGATGTAATTCTGGATGGTCCTGCCACCAGTATCTCCGACAGGTATCCGAACAAAATTTCTTAGGCCGCCCAGTTCCTTTGGGGATAAAGGTTTCTTTACAGTGAAGGCAACAAGGAAGGCCACTGGCTTGGTCTTTCATCATCTTCGTGACGGCATTTCGATAGCCTAATAGTTCCGGATTTCGTTTGCAGTAATTGCGAACAGAATCCCGAGACAAACCGACTATCTTTCCAATCAGCTGGTAACCCAAACCCTCAGAACGCAGTTTTCTAATTTGTTTTCGCTGAAAATCGTCCATTTCTCCCTCCTTTCTGTACTGAAATCTCTAACCTTTTAAACCATAAAACGAAAGAAAAACAAGCCATAACTTCTTGTTACAGCTTGTTTCTCAGTTATTTATTTCTTCAAAAAATATACCCCTTTTACATTTTGCGAAAATGCACGTTTGAGGGGGCCACGGTCTTTTGAGAGGCAATTCGCAGAGATTTTATCCCCCCTACCCCTCACTAAAAATCATATCCATAAATTGGAGTATGGTCCTCGGTCATGGTTTTATGGTCATGACAGGATTTACAAAGAGGTTGCCAGTTGCCCTCATCCCAGAACAATTTTTGATTTCCTCGGTGAGGAACGATATGGTCCACCACCGTCGCCCGCCTGTAACGATTCCGCTTCAGGCACCGAACACAGAACGGATGAAGCTTCAAGAAACGGAGCCTAGCTTTGTTCCATCGTGAATCATATCCTTTAGCCTTCGTGGACTTTACTTCCTGTGAATGAAGGTGGCTGTGTTCCTCGCAAAACCTGGAACCGCAAGGAACTAGCCTTGGACAGTTTGGATGCTTGCAAGGCAGAGCGGGTCGTCTTGGCATGGCCTTCACCCCTCTCTATATTCTTTCACATCTTAATCATATCACAATATTTCGTGCAAAGCAGTACCGACTTAGTACCGTATTAGTTCCGGGGTAGTTCCGCTTTAGTACCGCACTAGTTCCACCCTAGTACCGGGGTAGTTCCGTCTTTTCGATTTTTGCAGTTTTTACTTGACAAATAAAAAAAGACGTGATTCAAAACGTCTTTCTAACTTATTTATAATTTTGCAAAGCTTTCTCTAGTGCTACATAGTCACAATGAAATTTACTAAGAGCGCTCCCTTTTGCTATCGTCCTACTGTAGATTTTAGACGCATCCGAGATGATTTTATCTTGTTCTGACTTACAAAACTCATGCTCCTTGTAAAATAGGAACTGGTAGTTCAAATCAAGACTCTTGAATTCTATTTTCTTATACGCTCCATCTGCAACTGGAATCATTTTTCGAATATCTAAGACAGCAAGAATGTGATATTTTTTATCTAACGAGTTTGGATGATCACGATAAATTGCATTTTTCTCATTAGAGTTCTTATCAACTAAATCGTAAATCATTAAATAATCACGACTTCGCATTCGTTGATTTTTATGCTTTTCCTTTGCAGATGTTAATGGAATGAAATACTTGATATTTTCTATATCTACCAAGATACCTACATATGGCTTTATCGTTGCTCTATAAGAAGGATGGTAATATACATTGGAATCAACCTCGTATAGATATTCAATGTAATCATTGTCAATTTCATAAAAGGCAATAGAATCGTTTAAGAACTTCACTAGAGTTTCTCCGTTAAATTTATATATAAAAAGCTAGGAAACTCCTAGCTTAGTTTCACTTTGGGGTATAGGCAGTGAATCGCCTCATTTAACGCTCACATTTGGGGTATAGGCAGTGAATCGCCTCATTTAACGCTCACATTTGGGGTATAGGCAGTGAATCGCCTCTTTCTATAATCATTATACAATAAGAAAGAAGGCTATGCAAGTGATTAATAAAATTTTTTTAAAACTTTGAAGCACAATTTTTTCACCTTCTAAACGGAAATGGCTTACAGCAAGCTGTAAGCCATTTATTGAGTCGGTTTATTCTGGTGTCTGCCACCCGCTTGGCCCTTATGTCCAAGATTAAATATCGGATTTAGTTCTGGTGTCCGCCACCGCTTGACCCTTATGTCCAAGATTAATATCAGATTGACCATGAGCCGACTACTCATCTACACCATTATTATATAATAATGCAAATAATTTTACAAGTAGTTAACTCAAATTTACTCGAAAATACCAGAGTTTTTAGACCAATTTCTTAGGGGTTAGCCAGATTAACTGCTTAATTTATCACAAGCAGATTACATGATGTAAACTTTTTTAAGCTACGGCCTTTTCCAGTGAACAACGTACCATCCGCCTATAATAATTCTCCATCACATATGCTGCCATATCTGAAATGACTCCTTTTGTCACTGGCATGGCCTGCATGCTATGAGTTGCCTGATTGTAAAGAGTCAAGAATTGAACCTCAATATTGTAGATATAAACTCCTGAAACAAATAAGGTAGATAGGATTTCAACTTCTAAAATTTTCAAATTCCGCACCTCTCTATTTTGATGTTTCTAGTATAACTCAAAACAACTGATCAGGGGTTGCTATCCTCTCAAATGTACAAAAAAAATGTCTGAAATGTTCATTCCCTGCATCCCAGACATTTTTTGAAAAGGTTATTTATTTTCTTGCCCTGCTTGGTAGGCTGCCTCCAAGGCTGCTTGTAGGGACCAAACCGAAACTTCGTGAAAATCAAGGCTGTCAGTATTCCGCCTTTCCAGGGTTGGAACATTGAGGTATTGTTTGGCGATTTGCTCTAGTTGTTCTTTCATGGCTGTTACCCCTTTTCTTTTTTGTATGTGTATGTTACCGTACAATCCTTTATTTATCAAGTCATTAGGGCAGAAATTTCAAAGATTTCTGCCCTTTGTTTTTTACTTTTAAGCCGGAAAGCGTTCCAGAATTTGGTCCAAGATTTCTTCTATACTTTCATCCTCTGGGTAGACTTCCCAACCCCTGTCATAGCTGACGGCTTCCTTACCATCTACGTCCACACCTAATTTGAAGATGCGTCCGTTGTCAATTCCATCCTCGAAAGGTTCGGGGCTTACCTTTGCCAGGTAAACCACCTTCCGATTGTGGCTTGTAAACGTTCCTTCTTGCCACATGTTTCTGCCTCCTTAGTCCAACCAAACGTAATCATCAACTTCCAAGCCTGTTTCCTCGCAAAGGGCTTGAAGTTTAGGATAGTCTTCTCCGAAATATCCTTCGGCTGTGTATTCTCTGGTGTCTCCATAAGCTTTCTTTGTTAGCTCAATGGATTGCTTATTTTCCTTCAGCTCCTTGAGTTCTTCCACATCGTAGTAGAATCCGTATTTCTTAAGTAAGTCCGCTAGTTTTTTCATAGCCGTTTACCCCTTTTCCTTTTTGTATGTGTATATTACCGTACTACTCTTTATTTATCCAGTCATTAGCGAAGAATTTCAAAGATTTTTTAAAGTCCCACCTGCACCTTTAAAGCCTGGTCAATCCGCATCAGCCAGGCTTCTTCCCGAATCGTCATGACCTTATTTTTCAATTGAAACTTATCCACCGTAAGGACCTGTTCTGCTAAAACCAAGCTGGACCATTTAAGCCCTTTGAAAACTTTCTTAGGTAGATACACATGAGTAGGCAGGGGCTTTTTCTTTCTGACCTGCTTGGTTAAGGGAAGCACCGTCACTAGATGGGAGTGGTCGTTGGCCTTATTGTTGCTGACGACGATGGCCGGTCGAATCCCCTGCTGGATATGACTGTTTTTCTGATTTCCAAAATCTACGTAATAAATATCGCCTCGTTTGCACATATGGTTCTCCTCTAACTAAGTAAAAAATCTTCTAACTGTTGGTTTCTGATAGCATAAATCAAACGCAGTTCCTTAATGGCCTTCTGCTTCCACCTGCTAATGGTACTCCGGCTGATATGGTACTTGACCATGAGGTTATCCCAGCTTTCTGACACAATGACTAAATCCGTCACAAATTCTGCCAAATCATCCGGAAGCTGACCGACTGCCACTTCAAAGAAATGCAATTCCTGAACTAAACGGCAGTAGCGCTTTGACAAATATTGATAAAGCTCCCGATTGGCTTTCTCTGTTTCTTCCTTGTAGGATAAAGCAATAACCTCACTGCGATAAGGATTCTTACTGGTTTGCACCTTTGGTTCATCAGAGCGACCATAGACCATGGTGTCCAGCATCTCGTTTTCTGAGATGCCGACAAACTGGTCCAACTGGCTGCGTAAGAGCTTCATCTCCTTTTCCATGTTCTTATAATCATAGAAAAGGCTCTCTATTTTATCCATCCGCTTCCTCCTCTCTCAATTCATATTTGACGGCATCAATCAGGGATTGCTGAGAGATGTCCTTTTCTTTCAATCGTTTCATGACTTGTTCGTCTATGGTATTCTTCGTAATGATGTGGTGAACAAGCACTGTTTCTTTCTGCCCTTGCCGCCAGAGCCTTGCATTGAGCTGCTGGTACAACTCCAAGGACCAGGTTAGGCCAAACCAACAAATGGTATGACCGCCAGCTTGAAGGTTCAGTCCATGACCACTGCTTGCCGGGTGAATCAAACCAAGGACTATCTTTCCCTTGTTCCAGTCCTCAATATCCTGATTACTTAGAATCACTCTGGTTTCTGGAAAGCATTCCTTGATGCGTCTCAAATCGTGTTGAAACCAATAGGCAACTAACAAGGGCCGGCCATTCATACTCTCCACCATTTCTTCCAGGGCCACTAACTTCTGATCATGCAAGAGTACGGTCTCTCGATTTTCGTCATAAACCATGCCATTAGCCATCTGCAGTAATTTATTCGAAAGGCTGGCACTGTTTACGGCATCCAGCACCTGTCCTTTAAGTGAAATCACCATCTCTGCTTTGAACTCCTTATAAACTGCAAATTCTGGCTCCGACATCTCAACTAGAACTTCATTGTCCACTCGTTCTGGCATATTGAGATAATCGACTGCCTTCATGGAAATCGTCATATCCGATATCTTGTCATAGATGACTTCTTCTGCTCCACCCTTTGGCTTATAAGAAAAGATAACCTGACCGTTTCGCTTATCAGGGTCAAAATACTGATTGCGAAATCCTGTGATAAAGCGCCCTAAACGCTCTCCGCCATCTAAAATGCCAATCTCAGAAAATAGGTCCATGATATTCCCAGGAGTTCCAGTCAAGCCAACCATGCGCTTGATTTTAAATCGAACTTTCTTTAAAGCTTTGAAGCGTTTGGCTTGATAAGACTTGAAGCTAGAGAGCTCATCAATCACCACCATATCAAAATCAAAGAGTTGATTCTGAATCAACCAGACGACATTTTCTCGATTGATGGTATAGATAAAGGCTGCGCGTGTTAAAGCGGCTCTTCGTTCTACTTCACTGCCAATGGCAATGGAAATATCAAGCCCCTTTAAATGCTCCCACTTGTCGAGCTCACTCTTCCATGTATGACTGGCCACACGAAGTGGGGCAATGACCAAGACTTTTCTGACCTCAAATGAATCCAATATCAAATTCCACAATGCCGTTAAGGTAATCACGGTCTTTCCTAGTCCCATATCAAGAATCAAACAAGCTGTCTCATGCTCCTCGATGAACCGAGTCGCCACCTCTTGATAAGGATGTGCCTTGTATGTCATCTAGTATTTCTCCAATCTTTTCTTTATCATCCAACACATAAACTAGAAAACCTAGCTTTCTTAACTGCTCCATGCGCCTGACCTGAATTTTTCTGGGCTTTTCTCCTGGGGCTTTTAACTCCACAAAACCAATCTTTCCTTGAGGTAAAGCCACGATTCGATCAGGCACCCCTACCAAGCCAGGCGAGACAAACTTCATGGCAAGGCCACCCCGCTTCTGACTTTCTACTCTCAGTTTTTCTTCAATTGCTCGTTCTCGCATCTTTCACCTCCCAGGGTTTCCGATAGGGGTTGCCAAAAGGGTTCAAACTCCTTACGCGCGTACGGGTGCCCATTACCCCTATTTTACTAGTAGTAACACTACTCTCTTAGAAAAGATAGGCAACTAAGGAAACTAGTACTAGAGAAACTACTATTGGCAACGGCTTTGAGAGGTTTCCCATTCGGTTGCTGAAAGGTAAAATCGAAAACCTGTGGAAACCAACTAACGGTTCCCAAGTTGCCTTACGGCACCCGGACAAAAGCACGTTGAGTGCCATACAGAGAAAATTTCATCTTACCAGTCGTGTTTCCAGCGTACTTATGCCAACCGCCAATTTTATTTAGAATCCCTTCGATTTCATAGGAATCAGCCTTTTTGATATTCTGCCGTTCCTTTCCAAAGCACTCACACCAAATTTCCATAATGCAGACCCGCTCACGCTGTTCCGTTCCCTTCAAAGTCTGACTGCCAAAGTCACTCCCAGCTAGGAAAGTCCGCCGCTCATATAAGTCCATCTTGGCCCAGTTATCGGGCAATAAGGTATCCAGGTACTCTGCGACAATACCTTCTCGGTCGTCTGATTCCATGGCTTCCTGTCGCTCTTTATTTGCTTCATTTTCTGCTTTTCCTTTGAGAAACAGTTCCTCTCCAGCTTCATAATAGACCTTGGCTTCCGCCCACAATTGGTCTACATCGACTAGCTCCCAGGGCTTCAATTGACTGGCATCGGACACTCGAATCGGCCAAAAGCGACGGTTCCCCGTCACGTCTCGCAAGAAGCCACCTTCTGAATTGGTTGACCCCACAATGATACAAGCACGTGGGTGACTTTCCACATTCACCCCATAGGCTTGACGGAACTTATCATCCTGGCGGGATATAAAGGATTTGACGGTCTCCACATCCGTTTTTCGAATTCCGGTCATCTCGGAAATCTCAAGAATCCAATAGCCTTGCAGCTTTTCTGCCGCAGTCTTATCCCGCATGTCTGAAATCGCCAGAGAATCCGAGAACCACTCTTTTCCTAGCTTGAGAAAGAAGGTTGATTTTCCTATCCCCTGCGGTCCATTTAATACCAAGATAGAATCAAATTTAATGCCGGGTTCATAAATTCTTGCTATCGCAGCCACCATGGTTTTTCTCATGACAGCTCGTGTATAAGCTGTGTCCTTTGCACCAAGGTAAACGATAAGAAGTGAATCAATCCGCTCAACCCCATCCCAAACCAAAGGTTCTAGGTATTCCTTAATGGGGTGGTAAAGCCGATAAGAAGTCACCACAGCTAATAGAGCATCCTTAAACTTGGTTGGTGACCAAATACCATAGACACGCTCAAAGTAGAGCTTGGCATTGGCTAAGTCCGAATCATTCCAGCCAGAGCGTGACCGTCTCCAAGGCACCTCACCAATCACATCAATAACATTCTTGAATTCGTTGTAGACAATATTTTGAAGATTGGGGTCAAAGTGGAGAATGGTCGCAATGTTGGATAAGGTATCCTTAACACGGCCAGTCTTATCCAGCTCTAAGCTCGCTTGCCAATTTTCCGTATCAGCGAATTCCAAAGTCGCATCTGCTAAGCGCTCTTTTGCCAGTGTCTCCCTGGTCGCATCATCTTTTAGGACATAATCCTGCATAGCCTTATAAGACGGTTGCTTAGCCGAGTCTTTCTTTTCCTCATCATCCTGATCACCAAAGAGATGGAGGCGAACCAGGTCAAAAGCCGATAAAAGCCTGTGACCATAAGGGTCGGTCGCATGGTGGCTATATGCAAATTTGTCATCATAAAGAACAACCCCAGCACTAGTTGTGGCATGAATATAATCAAAACGACCTGGAATGCTGGAAGGTTTGTAAACATCTCCTAGAAATTTTTCAATTGCTTCTGTAATGGTGTAGGTTCGGTTAAAAGCCCCAATCAAGCCAGATTTTCCAAGTGGGTCTGCTTGTTTGGCAATGGCTCGCTCCAGCAGTTTGTTCTGCCGGCTGGATACTGGCCACTCAGTCGTATCTTTCCAGTTTTGATAGCGTGCTAGAACCGTATCCGGATTGAGGAAGTCACCCTCTAATTTTTTGAAGACAAACTCTCCGTCTTGCGAGGTTGAAGGCCAATACATGAGTCGACTCGGTTCATAGGTCGTATCATCAAACAACTCCATACCAATGTCTTCAGCTACTTTTCTGGCAACAGCCTGGTATTCCTCAGCCGATACTTCCCGAGATAAGGGGAGTATCAAACGCAGCCTCGGATGCTCTTTGGTATGTTTATGCGTTGAATAGAAATAGGCAAAGAAAGAAAAGAAGAGCTCGACTTCATCCATAATGCCTGGTGTCGCAAAGTCCATGTCCAGAGTCAGGGCGGAACGAGACAGTACGGCATCTTTCTTTCGTCTTCCTTTGTCAAGCTTTCCTAAAACAAAGCCGCCGACATCTTTGATATTATCTTGTTTTGATTTCGCTAGTTTCTTATACTCTGCAACAGTCTCAGCCGTTCGAATAGTTGTTGAAATGCGGGCTTCAAACTGCTCCAAGCTATAACTGGTTTGCGTCCAAATCTTATCGGTTCGTTTGTTTCCTAATGAAATGGTAAGTTCCATTCTTTCCTCCTCAATCTTTCTTATAAAATTCACAGGCATAGCCGTCTGCTCGTAAAGGCAGACCTTCGGCCCAGTCTGGCTTTGTGGCAAGTAGCTGACAGACTTTTGCCACACTATCTTCTCTCACTTCTACCACCGCTTCATCATGCACATGAAGAACAATAGCTAATCCCTTTTGCTTGAGCTGCATCATGCCATAGGCCAATAAATCTCGGGCGATACCCTGAACAATATTTTCCACTAACTTTGGTCCATAGGTCTCAAGCCTTGTCCATTTCTTACTCTCTCCAATCCCTTCATAGGTCAAGCCGGGCTTGCCGAATGCGTTCATTCCCATGCGAGGTTTAACATAGGTTAATTTACGACCTGAAGGCAACGTAATAAAGAGCATTCCCGATTGATAACTAATGACTAGATTCTTAATCTTCTTCGGTTCTCTTGTTTCGTATACCTGCTTTGCGACCTTATCTATCTCCCACCAAAAAGCGACAATATGTGGATTGGCTGACCGCCACTGATTGACGAGCGGCTGCAACTCCTCTTCTTCCAGTCCCATATCCAGTGCTCCCATAGCGGTTAAAGCACCAACTGAACCACCATAGCCAAGAGCCAGTTCTGCAATCTTACCTTTTTGACGAAGATGGCTATTGGCCCCATGCTTTTCAACTGGTACTCCAAACATAGAAGATGCGGAAGCGCAATAGATATCCCCACCCTGTTCAAAGACTTCTAACCGCCAAGATTCCCCAGACAGCCAAGCCAGCACTCGGGCTTCAATCGCCGCAAAGTCAGCAACGATAAACTGATGACCTGCTTTGGGGACAAAGGCAGTCCGGATGAGTTCAGAAAGGACACCTGGGACATTGTCATAGAGAGTATCCAAAGTTTCAAACTGCCCTTCTTTGACAAGCGTTCTAGCAAGGGACAAATCCTTGAGTTTGTTCTGAGGGAGATTTTGTACCTGGACTAACCGTCCAGCCCAGCGGCCGGTACGGTTTGCCCCATAGAATTGCAGGAGACCGTGTACCCGACCGTCAGAGCAAACACAACGTTCGATAGCCTGGTATTTCTTGACGGAGGTCTTGGACATCAAGAGACGCAGCTTTAACATTTCAAGCACTTCTCCATCTGCTTCTTTGAGATGCTTCGCCACCTCTTTCTTTCCCAGCGAATCCATGAAGACTCCTTGTTCTTCTAACCAGCCTTTCAGTTGAGAGACAGAGTTAGGATTTTCTAGGCCACTTAGCTCATAGGCACGCTTCGTCACTTGCTCCTTATAAGAGAGGTCACAAAGAATGGCCTGTTCAACCAACTGCTGGTCTACCTCTATGCCTCGGTCATTGATTTCTTGATCCAGCTGATAGAAAAACTGCTCACTCTCAAGCAAGGGATAGTTTCTTAAACGCTCTCGAATAGCTTGTTCCACCTCTACATCTCGCTTGCAATAGCTTTTAAACAGTTCCCAGTCCTCTGGTGCGTGATGAGGAAAGTTTCGCTCGCGCATACCATTGGCTTTCGTTGCTTTACAGGGCAGACAGAAATACCGAATAAGCCTGCTTCCCTCTTTCATCTTTTGTTCTTCTATGTTGAGAACTCGGCCCACTCCTTCAAGGGATAATGGTAGGCCTAGACTTGCTGCAAGTACCGCCGTACAGAACCAGGACTTAGCTGAGAGATGCTCTCCTAGAAACTTGGAAAGACAGACCCTCTCAAAGTTGGCATTGAAGGCCGTTTTTATAATGGCATCATCTAATAGAGCTAAACGAATCTCTTCAGGAATCTGCTCTCCCTGAGCTAAGTCTACCACCTGCGTTTCTTTCTCGTCCTCTTTATAGGCAAAGAGCAAAATCTCAAAGGCTAGACTATCCACATAGCGATAGACTCCGCATTTTGTTAAGTCTACTTCTGAATAAGTTTCAATATCAATGCTTAGAGTTTTCATCCGTCCTCCAATAGGTAAAGAGGTGGAGACCCACCTCAGGCTAGAAAGTCGTCATCATCAACGGTTCCAAATTCATCTTCTGCTCGAACTCGGCCACCTAGTGGCTCTCCGTCTTTCAATTTTTGAATGTTTCCAAGACCAGCTGCCACCCCACGATTTCCATTGGAATTAAAGCCGTAGAAGGTCACAGATACCCGACCATAACAGCCGGAATAGACTTCTGCCTGATCCAGAATTGGTTGAACCTGCTGGTCTACAACCTGTGGCTTTTGTTTGGAATTACAGTTAATGAAATAGCTATTGGAATAGACTTCATCATCCGGCCGGTCAATGTCTCCGTCTCGGAGTGGGAGTTTCAGATTGGCTGGAATCTTCCCGCCAAATTTTGAAACGGCTTCTTGTTTGGCCTGCTCTACGGCTTGTTGGATTTTCTGAATGGTGGCCTTATCGCTCTTTGGAATAATGACCGATACAGAATATTTCGGCTCTGAACCATTGATAGAGTGTGGTTCCCATACATTGGCATAGGATAGACGTCCAGGGACGATTACTTTTGTTTCTTTTGACATATTAGTTTCCTCCAAATTCAGCTACTGCTGGAATATATTCTTTTCGTTTATCACTTTCAGGTACAAGGGTCAGCTTGCCCTGAGGTTTACGAACCAAGTGCCCCAACACTCGGTTAAATTCTGTCTTACCCATCCGTTTCTCCAGTTCAGTCAGAGAAACCAGACTTTGTTTATAGATATCCGTGAAGCCTTCTGCTTCTGCTAGTTTGGCCACTTCATCTTCATTAGTGAACTGACGGATAGAGCGGCCTTCAACCAACTTGAACCCATTCCATGATTTATGAGCATCAATGGCCACCTTTGTCGCATAGTCTTTCACCTCTGTCGCCCATTTGACCAGATCATCCACATGAAGAAGAATTTCTTCAATCTCGCCATCCGTCAAAAGATGAGGGGAAGCCAACTGGAATTGTTCAAGCTCTTTATGATAGTCCATTCGTGCCCGAAGGACCGCATTGCAAGGAGAGAACTGACACCAAGGACCATAGGTGACCTCCCCTTCTCCTTTAAAGGCCAGTTCAGCCTTTGGTTTCAGCTCCGTCTCAGCCCACTCTACCAAATCTTCTCGCTGTAAAATAGCCGTGGAGATATTCCCTTTTCGTGGCTGAAAAATGGTCATCTTGACCTCTTCAATATCATAGAGAGCATAATAGAGTTCCAGGGCTCCCAGGGCATAGAGCTTCATCTGCGGATTGTTTTCCGCTTCGACCAACACCCCTTTGCCATACTTAAAGTCCACGACATAAAGAGTACTGTCTGCCACAATAACACAGTCTGCCGTCCCAAATCCTTCTGGAACATAGCGAGAAAAGTCAACGGTCTGCTCAATCAAAATAATTGGATCACTCGTCTCTTGTTTGAGCTGTTCTAACTCATCTAAGATGAAGGCAACATAATCTTCCGTGGCTTGTTCCATCTCAAGCGTCAACTCACCTTCCGGTTCTTCTGCTTCTAGTTGAAGAACGTTCTTTAGCTTATATTCAGCTAAGGCATGGGCCAGTGTTCCTTCCTCCGCTGCAGGATTGGTCTTGTGTTCAAAGAACTCTTCCAAGCGAGCAAGGGGAGGCACCGTCAGCCAGCGGTGGCTGGAGGATGCCGATAATAGCGCATGTTGTTTTTGAGCCATATCAGAGTCCTTTCGCATCTTCAAGGAGAGAAGCATAGTGCTGCTCATCTACTGCAGAGAGCTTGTTCGCTCCATACTTTTGAAGGAGTTCTCGTACCTGTTCCGTCTTACCTGCCCGAGATTTCTCGGCTAGAACTTTGCGGATATCTTCAATCGTAACAGTCGTTGGTAAAGTCACCTTTTCTACTTGTTTTGTAGGTGCTTCAGCTGTTACGTCAACGGCATCACACAGTTCCTCCAGGCTATCTGCCAGCATTCGCAAATTGGAGACAACCGTTTCTAATTTTTTCATTTGTGCCATAGCTTTTTCCTTTCTTACTCTAAGAACATGCTTGGAAATTTAGACCAAACAGAGTCTTTAGCAGTCGTCACTTTTGGACTCTTTTCTCCTGCGTATCGAACCTTATGCCCGCTACATTGGAGTGCAAACAAAGGCTCTACTCGGTCATCAATCTCCATGGTATCTGGATTAATAGGCTGGCCATTCTCATGGAAGAGTCGGAAAGGTTTCCCAAGCTCTTTCGCCGTCTCAATCTCATACTTCATACCTTGAGAGATATTGGGACCATAGACCCAAATCTCATCACATCGTTTTAAAAGCTCCTGTCCCATAGTCAGCCCTTGAATTCGCTCATCGGGATTTCGGTCATTTAAGAACTGAGTCAAAAGTAAATGCGGAGCGATGGGCACATAACCTGCCTTAGCAGCTTGCTTGGAATAAGCAAGTGCCTTCTTTTCATTTTCTGCAACATTCCCTCGATAGGGTGAACAAATAAATACTGTTTTCATTCGGAAAAATCCGTCCTTCATCATTTTTTGGAGTTGCTGTCGATGGCCATCTCCAACTCACAAGACTAGTATAAAACCATTTGGCGAAAGTCAACAGAGCAAAAAATGAGGGATTCTAAGCCTAAAAATGCGGTTTTAGTAAGTGGACCTTTAACTAGAAAGACTGTCAAAACGCAAAAAAAGACCCCTCAAAAAATGAGGGGCAAAAATAAATTTTTTTAAATTGTTTCTATATTCATGGATTTTAGCTTTTCATTCACTTCTTCCACTGAAAGATGATAACAGTTTCTGAGAATCATTTTATAAGCACTATGATGTGGAATCATATCGCTTAAGCTATGAGTGCTCTTTCCTATCAAATCGAAACTGAAGTCCGGATATAGCTTCAGTCCAATACAGACAGCGATAATGTTCGTCAACTTACCATTCTCTCCGTGCTTCAATTCCATCCTTTCTATTGTAGAAACACTGACACCACTGTATTCTTCCAATTGTTCTCTGGAACAATCTTTTCGGTCTCGATGGTAACGTAATGTCCCACAAAAATGATTAGGAAGTGATTCCATGATGCGCTGAATCTCAGGAAAAATATGTCCGGAATATTCAGGGATTGAGTTGACTTCAATGATATGCTCTGAGAAATCTATCTCAATTTTTAGTTCTGGCAGGTTTCCACGATACAAGATATAATCATTGAAATCCTTGTAGCTAATACTTTCTCGTCCTGCATAGTGAATATCAAAAATCAGGCAACACTCATCCATATGAGAATAAGCGTAGTCAGTCATTTGATAAACTCCATATTCTACCATACGAACATACTTCTCAGAGTTTATGCAAAAATGAGAATCTACATAAACATATTTTCCCGAATCCATTAGCTCTCTAAAACGTTCATTCTTGAAGTTCAAAAAACAAGCATTGTTAAAAGAGATGGTAAAGGTTTGATTGTTCTGAATCGCATCCGCTTCACAGGTATAACTCTTGATGTATTCATGCCCCACATACTTGTAGATGCCTTCAAATTCGGTATAACCAAGCTGCATCATGCGAATCTTAACAACCCATCGAGACACTTGAAAGAATTGAGCTAAATCATCAATCACTTGTTCAAACATAGTGATCCGTCCATCTTCATCAAAAACTAATGAATATTTGAGAAACAGTTCTTGGACCATCATTTTCGTGGTTTTTCTAGGCATCAAAATCCTCGCAGCAATGCCATTAGCCTGCCACTCCATCCAGTCATAAGTACTCCATTTATCTTCTTTGATAGCTGAGCGATTTAAATAGCTGGAAATTTTGGTATCTTTCGAACCAAATAAACTCTTATATTCATTGTGAGTACGATGCAGGAGCCAGTGAACACATTCATGAATAATGGTATTATTAAAGCTTCCCTGATTTCGAAGTCCTTTTACCTGAGGGTCAACGAGAGCAGTTCCGGCCTTCACAGTACGTTTCTTTTCTTGATCTCCATCAAAGAAAGTCACAAGACTATCTTTAAAAACCATCTCACCAAAAATAGAGCCATCTGAGGAAAGAGTAGCTTCTTCAACCTCAACTCCAATATTCCCTGCAAAATCATAGATGGGCAGTGCCATAGGAGCTTGTAGCATCTCTGGATAATATTGTTCTAAAATGTCTTCTGCAATACTATCCATATTCTTCGCGCTAACATAGGGCACAAATTCTTTTGAAAAATATGGAGTAGTGCCCTTCTCACTTGAAGGAACATAAGGCTTGATTTTTAAGACAGAAAATTGATGCAGGCCATCAGCCAATAAATATTTCACTTTTACTGAAAGCCAGATTTCAGCACTGTCTTTTTCATAGCCAAAACGGCCATGACCTCCAATATTTAAAAAGCCAATTACTAGTAAATCCGAAACAATAAAGTCTCCACTTTTATTGCTTGCATGGATACTCTTTATAGAGAAGTCATCTAGTTTGGTAAACTTGATGTCATCAATTGAATATGAGGATATGTTTAAGGATTCTCTAGAGTTATAAACATACGAATTAATCTGAGTAAAAAGCTCATTATAAAATGTATTTTGGAATAAGGTTTTAAATGACATAGCAATCTCCCTTTTTAATAAATTTTCTACAAATTTGAGTTGTAGTTCCATATAAATCACAAAAGAAAAGTCTTAATMCGTTTTTCAATATATTCAGTATATCAAAAAATACATTATTTCTTAAGTTTTATAGGATGATATTATATACACTTCCTTTTAAACTCATTAAACGAAACTCATATAAAATATTTTTTGATAAAAATTATTGAAAACTAAATCTCTTTTTGATACAATGATGTTGTTTTATAAAACAACACAGGAGTATTATATCATGTTTTCGGGAAAAAGACTAAAACAAAAACGTATAGAAAAAGGAATGACGCAAGCTGAAATAGCAGATATCATCCGTATAAATCGCTCATCATACAACAGTTGGGAATCTGGACGAGCAAAACCTAACCAAAAAAATCTCTCAGCTCTTGCTTCTATCCTTGGGGTCTCAGATACTTATTTTGAGTCTGAATATGACATTATGAATCATTATCTTCAACTGAACCCTATGAATCAACAAAAGGCTGACACATATGTTGAAGACTTACTACAGTCACAGGAACAAAAGAAAACTATTCAGCTTTTTGCTGTCGAGGTATTGTCGGATATTGCTCTCTCAGCCGGTGCAGGTAAAGCATTCTTTGATGAACAAGAAACTGAAACCGTCTATTCAGATGAGGAACAATACGGATATGATGTCGCTGCCTGGATACAGGGGGATTCAATGAAACCTGTCTACGAAGATGGAGAAATTGCGTTAATTCGAGCAACTGGCTTTGACTATGATGGGGCAGTTTATGCTCTTTCCTGGAATGAGTCTGTTTATATAAAACGACTCTATCGGGAAGAAAATGGTTTTAGGATGGTTTCCTTAAATAAAAAGTATCCAGATCGTTTTATCCCATTTGAGGACGAACCAAGAATTGTTGGCTTGGTTGTTGGGCATTTTATGCCTGTGATCGGAGGATAACTATGGTCAAAAAACATACAGATATGACTTATCTAAGGTATAACCGAATTTATATTTCTTTGACTTTAGTTGAATATGATATTACCAATTACCTAGATATTCTAATTGCAAAATTGGAAAGTATGAAATCGAGGTAAATTATGGCTTATATTGACTATTCAAAAGAACCTCATTCTGACATAGCTTTCTTTGATATAAAATCATTCTATGCTTCCGTTGAGTGTATTGACAGAGGTTTAAACCCACTAACTACCTCACTCTGTGTTATGAGTCGAGCGGATAATTCTGAAGGACTTATTTTAGCTTCGTCACCTATGTTTAAAAAAGTATTTGGAAAATCCAATGTAGGACGTTCTTATGATTTACCATTCGATATTAAAACTAGGCAATTTAATTATCTGAATGCTAGGCGGAAAGGAATTAAAATCTCATACGACTATATCTTTTATATTGAACATTGGGCAAAGAGAACCTTAATTGTTCCGCCTAGAATGGATTTATACATAAAGAAAAACATTAATATACAAAATATCCTTCAAAATTATGCCAGTCACAAAGATATACTACCTTATTCAATTGACGAAGGATTTATCGACTTGACATCCTCACTCAATTACTTTATTCCTGGAAATACATTAACTCGGAGAGAAAAACTGGATAATATCTCCGCAAAAATTCAGCACGATATTTGGAGAGAAACAGGTCTCTATTCGACTGTTGGCATGAGCAATGCTAATCCTCTACTTGCAAAACTAGCATTGGATAACGAAGCAAAAAAGACTCGAACTATGAGAGCAAATTGGTCTTATGAAGATGTCGAAACAAAAGTCTGGTCTATTCCAAAAATGACTGATTTCTGGGGGATTGGTTCAAGAACAGAAAAAAGATTAATCAAATTAGGCATTACTTCAATCAAAGAATTGGCAAATTGTGATCCTGCCATTTTAAAAAAAGAATTCGGTGTTATCGGACTTCAGCATTGGTTTCACGCAAATGGAGTTGATGAAAGTAATGTTCATATAGCGTATAAGCCAAAATCTAAGGGGCTTGGAAATTCACAAGTTCTACCAAAGGATTATATACAACAACGTGATATAGAGATTGTCTTAAGCGAGATGGCTGAACAAGTATCAATTAGGTTACGAAAGGCTCATAAAAAAGCTAGCACTGTTTCTATATTTGTGGGATATTCTCGTATCGAAAATAAAAAACCAATTAGCACTCAGCGAAAAATAGAGCCAACTAATAACGCAAAAATACTAAAAGAAACGGCCCTATCTCTCTTTCGTAGTAAATACTCAAGAGGGGCAGTTAGACAAATTGGGGTGAGATATGATGATTTTGTGGATGAATCATTTAGCCTACTTTCACTATTCGATGATTATGAAAGTATTGAAAAAGAAGACAAACTTCAACAATCCATTGATAGTATTAGAAACGAATTTGGATTCCTAGCAATTCAAAAAGCTACTTCTCTTCTAGAAAGCTCTCGAAGCATTGCTCGTAGTAAATTAATTGGTGGCCACTCTGCTGGTGGATTGGAGGGATTAAAATGATTGACCGCTCTTATTTACCCTTTCCAGATGCCCGACAATATCATGATAGAAAAATGGCAAAATGGATGGGATTTTTCTTGTCTGAACATACTTCTGCATTGAAAGAGGATAGCAACAAGGCTTCTTTCAAGTTCGAATTGTCTTTTGAAGAAAAATTACTTTTATTGAACCAGCTTTATGTAAATCAACTAACTAGTTGTATCCGCAGTAAATACTTAGAACAAACTATATCTTATTTTGGTACTGTCTCAACAGTTAATAATGAAAGAATACTCTTAAAGAGCACGGAAGGGTATGTACCTCTAAAATTAGCTGATATACTTACTATAGAATTAGTTGAGGAATTTGAGAATGAAACAGCTTGAATCTAATAGAAACGAATTGCAGATGGATTACTTCAGTGACAGCTACAGAAAATTTGAAACTGACTTCTATCGCTATTCTGCTTTAAATACTCCGCTTACTTTTCTTACTGATGACATCATGCTAACCATGGCAAAATCCATGAAGAATTTTTTTAAGTTAAATAAAGAGAATTCAATAGACAATCGAGATCATTACTTTGTATTTAATATAGAAACAATAAATGATGGAAGGTTAATCAGGAAGTATAGTTATCAAAAAACAGTAACACATATAAAATAGCTCAGCACAATAATTGTGCTGAGCTATTATATTATCGAAATATAAAATGTGAACTATTTACTGAATACAAAATTTGCAATTCGTTCTGCAGCTTTCTCTGTGGCTTTATCAATATCATTTTTCGTCCAAGTATCACTATCATAGTTCACAAGTGAATGAGCAATTGGAAACCTGCTGCCAATGTAGCCTCGTCCACTCGTTATATTATTTTCCTTTTTAGTTCTAAACCATGCATCCCCTATACCTCTATTAATAACCGATTCGAGAAGAATCTTATTTCCGAGTTTTTCAGCATATTCTTGAAATTCTTCTTGGCTAGAAAAACCAGCATCCGCCATTATGTTTTCCCTGTTTAAACCACTTTGAGGCATAATATGTTCAATATCAATACCGCCCTCAAGATTATATTCTTTGCCCTGTTCAAGAGCGTAAAGATACTCATTCACATAAAGAATCGAATTCGGAACCCCACTTTCGGATAGAGTCTGTCTGATGCTATTATAATCAAAATTATTTTCAATATGGTCTTTTATATTAGAAATTAAGTCCTGAGTAGAAATTGTTGTAACTTGACTATACTTCAAATTTATTTCTTCAAGAAACCCTTTAAACAGTCTATGGCTATACGAGAGTTCTGAAAGTTCAATGAGAAGTCCAAGTTTTAACAACTCTTCAAGATAGCTGATATCATTTCGATAAAATAAGTAGCTACTAACAAACGGCTTCAAATTGCCATTGAGTCTGCTAATAACTTGACCTAGCATAGATTCAGAAAAAATATCAAAGTTTGTTAGTATTTTTTCTAGCTCACTAGTGAATAATGTATCTCGATTTAAAAGCTCCTTATTCTTAGCAAAGAAAGCACGAATCCCAGGATTTCTTCGATCAGAAGCATTTTGTTCAGAAAGTTTCACAAAGATATAATGAGTAATAAGTGTATTTAAGTCCAGCCGTGATACATCCGTTCTAGCAACAATATTTTGCCAATTACTTTCAAAAATTTTTCTATCTTTTGCGTTCGCGGTGGTTTTAGACACAATTACTTCAATTGGTGTCAAAGGAACTCCTGTACCATTCAAGGAGTTAAAGATGTTTATAGCCTGATCAGTATTATAGCTAGTAATCGTAATTACCTGACAGCTGTTAATAAAATGATTTGCAAAATTTATACAACTAAGTACACTAAGATTACTACACCAGTTATAAAAATAACGGAAATTTTTGAAAAAATTGGTATACCTATTATCTTTCTGTCGACGATATATTTGGAAAGCGGAATTCTTGATACTATCGAAATCGTTCCCAAGAAGTACAACATTCATATCATTTGCATACTTCTCAGAAATCGAATCGTTAAAATATTTAATCTTATCCTTAGTAGGGAAATAAACTCCCTCAACAAAATCATCCTTTTCATCTTCAGATAAATTGAACAACATAACTGAAATTTGTTCCTTAAGTCCGTTCAACCGCTTGATGATTCTTTTTCCATCGGCATCCGTTGATGGTTGGACAATTAGCTCATTCTCTATTTTCAAAAGCAATGCCTTTAATAACAGCATAAACGTTGTAGTTCTTTGTTGACCATCAATCAGGGCAACCTCATGCTCCTCACCTGACTCTTGAGCGATTAGTATCGCTCCAAAAAAATAATTATCTTGAACAGAATCATCAAAATTTTCCATATGTACATTAATATCTTCAATCAGCTGTTCACATTGTGCCACCTGCCAAGCATATGGACGTTGATAGGTCGGAATATAAAATTCTGACTTTGTGAAATACTCCTTTATTGTTTGTAAATTGGGCTGAATGTCATTTCTCATACCACTATCTCCTAAAACTTCTTAGTTGAAGCTATTATACCACGAAACTGTTACCAATCAAACTGAAATTGAGTTCTATTTAAAAAATCCAAACTCTACAATTAGCTAAAGTAATACCATTTTTAGTAATCGATTATACTTTAATTGATAGTTTTTATAACACACATAAAATATAAAAAAGGTAGAGCCCAAATCAACTCTACCATAAACCTAGTAAGAATCAACTTTCTTTGCGATAAGGTTTAAGAACCTCATAGCCTTTCAACTCAAAGACAAAGGCTCTATCCTCAGCAATGTATATACCTGGTACTTTATAGCGTTTTCCACTCTCCCAGTCTGGCATAATTGTCAAGATGGCTTCTTTCAGATTCTTATTAATCATCTGAACCACACCTTTTCTAATCTTTTTTGACTTGCAGAACTCATAAGACCCCTTGGTATTAGCATGGCATACCTGAATCCCCATGACTTTTGTGTCTTTGTTAAATGCCACAATGACATGACTAGGATAGTTCAGCTCAGCAGCTATGGCCTTGCTGAATGTTACGAAATTCTTATTGACAGTCATGCTGTAATCACTAGCAGTTTTCTCAATGGTAATAACTTGTAAATCGTAGTCTGAAAATCTCATGGCTTTTCTCCTTTAAATACAGTTTGAATCTCCTTCTTCTTCCAAGAAGAATCGAGTACAATAAAATCCTTTAATATACCTGACTTCACCCTTTTTACATAGAGTTTTGGCACAAGAGCTACTTTTGCAGATTTCGTTCTTCTTCTCGGTTGAGAGAGCAGCTCTTGAACCAAACTCCAGTCAGAGTCAGATATAATTGAAGGAATTCCATTTCTCAGTCGGTATTTCGGACGCTCACCATTATTCTTCCGCGTCTTATGACTAAAGCAGTCTACCGTATAGGTCTTCTGCATGATAATCTCACCCTTATACTTCTCATTCCTAAGGATGTTATTAACAGCAAGGGGAGACCAGTTTTCAAGTCCAGTGACCGTTGGAATATGATGTTCCATTAACGCATTAGCAATCTCACGAGCAGTCCTACCATTTATGTAGGAATCGTAAATATACCTAACTACCTTGGCTTCTGAATCATCAATTACGATTTGACCATATTTGTCCTTAGTATAGCCAAGCAGATTATGCGTTGGAATAATAGGGATACCACGTTTGAAACGCTCAATTATCGACCAAGTAATAGAAGCACTTTTCTGTTCACTCTCTCCCTGAGCTACTATGGACATGACACCTAAAACGAGCTCACCTTTGGTATCCAGTGTGTTTAGATTAATGTCTTCTATTAAAATACCGACTGGATGAGGTAAAGCTTTCAGTTCCCGATATATACTAATGAAATCCAGCTGGTTTCGAGCAAAACGACTGATACTCTTGACCAGTATCAAATCAATTTTCCCTTTCCTGCAGTCTTCAAGCATTTGTTGGAACTGCTCACGCTTCTTAATGGTAGTACCAGATGCGCCCTGATCAGCATAAATACCAGCCAGCTCCCAATTCGGTGTATTCTGAATCCGTTCCAGATAGGTTTGTTTTTGCAGTTCAAAACTGCCTGACTGGGATTCATCAAAGGTGCTCACCCGGCAATACGCTGCAACACGAGTCTTTTGCTGTCCCAAGCTAGCATTCTGCACAACTGCTGGAATGACTTCAACAGTTCTTTCGGATTCAAAGGCATTACGTATGCGCTCTTGCTTCTTCGTTAATTTCTTAGAACTCCTTCTGACCATTTTTCCTCCTTTCCAGAAATCTGCATCTTTATTATAAGAGAAGAGAGAGCTAAACAGAAGAATATTAACAAAACTGTAATAAAAAATGACTCAATTATTGAGCCATGGTTACCGATTCACATAATTTACCTAGTAAATCTTCATCTATTCTATCACTAAGATATTTTTCATAAAGGTCATATGCATTTAGTTTTGCAATTCTAACCTGAGATAAATCAAGATTGGATAACATTTTCATATCTACTTTCCCAAAATGCAAGTCTGTAGAATTCTCAGTAGGCATCAAGAAATAGTTCAGAACATGCAAATTGTTTTTATTTGCAAATTCTTTATAAGCCAACTCATACAAGAACTGTTTAGTAACATCACCTACACCTGGAGCATGTTCTAAATGATTCGCAAACTTTAAACTATAATACTTACCATCAAGTATTAACAATGTGTCATTACGAATAGTTATGGTATCTGGAATCAATGTACTAGAAGCAAAATATGCTTCGTCATTACCAGATAGCCATAAAGGTTTTTCTATAATTTCAATTAATTGATTTGAGCTATTACTATCGTTAGGAGCAGCAAGTCCTAGATTCGAAATCTTATGGTACAGCTTATCATCAAATACAACTTTACATGCTGTTTCCCAAATAATATGAATGGAATTAGTTCCGTAAACGCTAATATAATTTTCACTATCAGCGTCATATTTTTCAGAAACATAACTATAGAGTGCTTTTAATAGCAATTGTTTTCTTGTATTGAACTCTTTAGATAGCGCGGCTTCAATAGAGTAAAGAAGATAATCAGAATCGCCTAAATCTTCTAGCTCCACATCCGTCAGATACTCTCCAGACAAGTCAAAAAGATTCAAAAAATCACAATCATCCATTTTTTTACTGATTGTACTAATCACAACTTCATGCAATTGCCGAATAATATTTTCATCATCATTTTGACTTTTTCGGGTATATAATTCTGGATAAATGGGAGTATCATCGGATATAAATGCATAGGTGTCGTTGATTGTCTTATCCCAAATAATATCTCCAGATCCGTTAATTTCTATAACTGACTGATCTGTTGAAAACAACCCATAATCAAAATAGTCCTCGAGAAGAAAGAGATTAAGGGCTAGCTCATTGAAATTTGATTCATCTGAAATATCATTTAAGATATCCAAATTTTGAGTCCTAGCTTTCTTACTGTATTTTTCAATCACTTTCAAAACTTGCTTAAATTCATCAAAAGGTCTAGAGTTAGACGAAATATACTTGGGATAACAATAGAAAATTATTGATTTGACAACCACTACACCTACAAACTTAAACTTATAGAGAACCTCCGTTTCACTAGAGTCAACTTCAACTAACTCAACCAATTCATCATTAATCTCAGACAAATCATCAAAATTATCAATCAATGATTTCTTAACTTTTTTTATAACATTGAATCTCTTTAAACGTTTAAGAATACAAACTATAGCAGCGTCTGACATATCTTCACCGAGTAGAATTGATAGTTCTGAAAAAGTATACCCTTTTTCTTCTCTAACATAGACAGTCTTCATATGCACTTCCTAACTATTTTGAGTTGAAGACAGAAAATTTTGATAGTCGTTAAATAGTGATTCCGAATTTCTAAAGATGGAAAATACGTCTTTCAGTTCTGTACCATCTTTAAGTTTCCCATCTTCATCAAAATTCTTGTCAAACTGTTCGCAAATTTGAGAATAGCGAGTAAGGCCATCAGCAAAGAATTGTGCTCTCTTTTGTTTTACAGCATCATCAAATAAATACATTAATACTTTATTCTTAAAAATAGAGTTAAACTCCTTAGAATTTAGAATTTTAGTCTCTACGTTTTCTAAAACAGATTCAGGTTTAAGAAAGAACGGTCCCATTAACTTATCTTCATTAATTTTGAAAGAATTAGCTGATAATGTATCATTAATAGTTTTTCTAAGAGCATTCCAATTTAGACCATATCCTGTCACATAATCACTAATTTTTTCTTCGTTGTCATTGATACCGAACCTCTCAAATTCCCAACGGCGCTTAAAGGCCGTATCCATTAGAAAAACTCCTTGGTCAGCACTATTCATCGTTGCCCAAATAAATAAGTTATTAGGAAGCTTGAGTTCAGTCAGATCAGCAGGATTAATTTCAACACCTGATTTGCTAAACTCATCAATAATGTAACCCTTCATATCTTCAGATAGATTGATAGCATACTCACTAATACCGTCCTTTCTATCTAGTAATTGAAAGATATCACCAAAAACAGAAGCAACATTTGCCCGATTGATTTCTTCTACAATAAGGAGATATGGGTTTTCAGATTCTGAATTTTTTAGAGCTTCCACGAGAATTCGCATGAACGGTCCCGGAACATATTTGTATGTAATGCCTTCACCATCAGTTTTTGGGACTGGTTTGTAGGTCCCTACAAATTGGCTGTAGGAATAATCCGGATGGAAAGTTACACGTTCAAAAAGCCCTTCATTTCCATTTAAAAGGTTATCCTTTTCTTCCTCCAAGCTAAAGCTTTTACCAGTGCCAGGTGCTCCGAAAAATATTCTATTGAAATGGAGGTTTCTAATATTTCTAAAATGGCTATCATAATGAATGCCATTGCTAACTTCTACTTCACTTTCTTTTTCAAAGGAACCTTTCTTATTATCGATCTCAAATTGCTTATTCAGCCTATTTTTATAGGCAAGTAACACTTCCTGACTTTCATTTAGAGCTATCTTTCCTCTTTCAGGCATACTTAAAAATCTATTCAAACCCTCTGGTACAATATTCTTTAGAATTCTTAATGATCCTTTAGGTTCAACACATCTATTCAAATCGACAACTTGATTATCTTCAAGAAGTGCTTCATAAATGGACAGGTTATTAAAAATAATACTCTCCTCAACACCGTTATCATCTCTATAGGAAATCTTATAGATTGATTTTTCATTGAATAAGGTAAGAAGAGTAATCAATTTTTCTTCAATTTCAGTGCTAAAACGGACACTTAAACCAAGCCAATTTAGTAATACCTTAATAAATTCATCTCGATTCGAAGAAAAAACCAGACTAGCATAATCCATGTTTGTAGTAAATGAAATACGTTTCACAAACCGATTTCCACCAGTACGCTCAGCGCTGTTAGTAAGGTCATCAACAAATGAGAATCTTGCAAGGCCGAAACAAAGTTCAAAAGTAACAATTAAAGCTTCAATTTGAGAATGAAAAAGTTGGTTACTATTAATTAGCTCTAAAAAATTTCCTTCATCAATTTTTTCTATGTCTAGTATAGGCTTGACTTGCTCTAATATATTTCTAAAGACATCTGAGGCAATTTGAATCTTATTACTACCATCCGACTCTGAATAAATTAAAGTATCTAAATTATATTTTGATTCCCAAAACAAAAAGAGAAGAGCGATTGACTCTTTTAAATTCGGCATTGATGATTTAATTCCTAATTTTAAATCAACATTCGGGTAGGATTTTAACTGTTTTAACTTACTCATTAACGTTTCTCATATCTTTCTTTATAAGTTTTGCTATGGATTCTGCTACTTTAGGTGGTACTGCATTCCCAACTTGCTTCATTTGAGAAGATTTTGTTCCGTAAAATATAAAATTATCAGGAAAGGATTGTAACCTTGCTGCTTCCCTGACAGTAATTGCCCGATTCAAAAAAGGGTGTGTAAATTTACCAGATGAAGGTGTATCAAATCGGGTTGTTATCGTAACAGCTTGTTCATCTTTTCTCATCCGTTCCCAAGTACCACTGTATATTGATTTAGTTAAATGTTCTTTTGGTAAATTTTCTTTCCCCGAGTTTTCAGGAATAAGTTCAAGACGTTCCAAGGCTATTTTAGAATGCTTAGTAGCTTTATGGTTATATAATTTGTCCATTTCGCTCCTCATTTCCTCTTGATAAGAACTTTCAGGAGGAAGTAAATAATTCTGTTGTTCAGCACCTTCTCCTGAATTTAAAAAAGCCAAATCACTAATAGCATCCCATATTGTAACTTCATTTTTACCACTTAGATTAATTTTAACCTCTTGGGGACCTTTTTTACCTATGATAATAGCCCGTTTTCTCTTTTGGGGAACTCCTAGAACAGACGCATCTATTACATCCATTGATAATGTATAGCCAATTTTTTCAAATAAGTCAATTAATTCCCTTTTAAAATAACCTTTTTCTGCAGTCAGTAAGTTTGGGACATTTTCCATTACAAAATACTTTGGGGACACCAGTTTCACCACATCAACAAAATATTTAAATAAAAAGTTGCGTTCATCATTAATTGTTTTTCGGCTGCCTTTTTGAGAATACCCTTGGCACGGTGGCCCTCCTATTATAACGTCAACTTGTCCTATTAATGTACCAAACTCTTCTTCAAGATTAAGTTTAGTAATATCCCCATGTATCATTTTTGTTTTAGGATGATTTTGTTGATAAGAATACGCAATTTCTTTATCAAATTCATTTGCAACAACTACATTGAAACCTGCCTTCTCAAACCCCAATGACATTCCCCCGACACCCGCAAACAAATCTAAGATATTACACTTTTTCTCTCTACAGCTCATTTTCTTTTAAATCCTCTATACGTTTTTTTGAAATTTCAAAATAGTTCTCATCTAGTTCAATACCAATAAAATCTCTTGCCATACTTTTAGCAACAACTCCAGTTGTACCACTCCCCATAAATGGGTCAACAATTAAATCCCCCTTATTCGAAAGCAATTCAACAAAATGACTAATCAATTGAATTGGTTTTTGAGTCGGATGTTTACCAAAGCGCTTTTCATTTTTTGTTACTAAAGATGTCTCAATAAAATCATGATATAACCTTGAATCATTATTAAAAGTACCTGTTCTGGATTTATAAGTGAAATACAGCCATGCTTCAGTAGAATTTACAAAATGTAAATTCATATTTCTAGGCATAGGATTTGTTTTGTGCCAAATACCCGTAGTCTTATAATAAAAACCATGCTTTATAGCTAGCTTCATTATAGTCTCTACTTTAATTAGAGACATGAACATAATCATACTTGCACCTGTCTTAGAGATTCTAGCAGATTCTTCAAAAAAATTATCCATTGACTCTAACCAATCATCATAATCCATATCATCCCAACCCGCTGCACCAAAAAAATTGTCTCTCATTTTATGAAGATTTG
Source organism: Streptococcus sanguinis (assembly GCF_020729725.1). GTDB lineage: Bacteria > Bacillota > Bacilli > Lactobacillales > Streptococcaceae > Streptococcus > Streptococcus sanguinis_V. The sequence continues at coordinate 619,054 of NZ_JAJEPA010000005.1, forward strand.
TATCTCTGTTTTTCATAAATAAGCCCAAATTATACGGAGGGTCTGTAAGAATCAAATCTACAGAATCAGTTTGTATTTTTTTCAGTGCTTTAGAACAATCAGCGTTTATCAATTTTATGTTAGCCATTTTAATTACTTTTTACTTTCTATTAGTTCAGAAACATCACAACTAAGGTAAGCAGAAATTTTTAACAACGTATCTGTCGTTACGCTTTGATTTCTAATTAACTTTGAATAGGTACTGGACCCCAATTTGACTGATTCTCTTAGCTCTGTTCTAGACAGTTCTTTTTCTTCTAATTTTCGCCATAACGGACTATAACTAATTTTCATCAATTTTCTCCAAAATATACTGTCATTAATTATATCACAAAAAGTACCGTAATAGGTACATGAGAGTTTATTTTTTCAAAATGAATAATCATAAAAATCCACTGTATCTGTCTGTGGAAATAAAATATTTTTCATTATCCCAACTTACAGTATCATTCCTACCACTTCAACTTGAATAGTTACCTTGATACATCCCCACTAAAAGCAAAAAGCCACTGTTTCCAGTGACTTCATAAAGCCTTTCGCTAAAAGGTTTCTAAGCTTTCATGAGCAGAGCTACAGCCTCAACATGATGCGTCTGCGGAAATAAGTCCACCGGCTGGACTTTCTTCAACTCATATCCTAATTCTTGGTATAGTTTGATATCACGCGCCATAGTAGCGACATTGCAGGAGATATAAGTGATTTTCTTGGGTTCCATGCTGACGCTGGCTTTGATGAAGCTCTCGGTCAGTCCTTTTCGTGGTGGATCGACTAGGATGACATCCGCTTGGATACCCTCTTTAAGCCAGTTTTGGATGGCTTCCTCAGCAGGAGCGCAGACATAGCTGGCGTTGGTAATGCCGTTGATTGCTGCATTCTTTCGGCTATTTTCGACAGCTTCTGGAATCACTTCGACACCATAGACCTGCTTGACCTGCTTGGCAACTGATAGACCGATAGTCCCGATGCCAGAGTAGGCGTCAAGCACCACATCATCTGCAGTCAGTTCGCAAAAGTCAATGGCTGTCTGATAGAGATTTTCTGCCATTTCGGTATTAACTTGGTAAAAGGCCGGCGCAGCAATCTGGAAGTCATTCCCCAGCATCTGGTCGGTAATGTAGTCTTTGCCATAAAGCGTTCGCCAGTCTTTTCCGAAAATCGCATTGCCGGGCTGGTCGTTGATATTCTGCATGATGGACTTGATAGCTGGGAAGGCTTCTGTCAAGCGCTCCATCAACTGCTCTACTCGGAATATTTTGGGTCGGGTTGTGACCAATATTACCATGATTTCCCCTGAATAATGGCCACGGCGAACAACTAGATTGCGAATGAGTCCAGTCTTTTCTTGCTCATCATAAGGTTTGAGGTCAAAACGACGCAACAAATCGCGTGTAAAAAGAATAACTTGATCAATAATTGGGTCCTGAATATAGAAATCTTCAATCGGCAGGAGGTCATGGGAATTTTTCCGGAAAAATCCTGTTTCCAGCTGGCTATTGACACGGCGGACTGGCACTTGAGCCTTATTGCGGTACCCCAGAGGATGTTCCATACCAAGTGTCGGTGCCACCTCAACATCAGATAAGCCAGCAATCTTATAGAGACTGTCCTTGACCTGCTTGCGTTTGAAGTCCAGCTGGGCTGGATAGTTCAGATGCCCCAAGTCAGCAATCCCCGTACGAAGATAGGCCATATCAAGATTTTCATTGCGCTGGTCTGAAGTACGGAGAAATTCCTCCACCTTGCCAAAGCCAATTTTTTTATTGACCTTGAGCACACGCATACGGATGTGCTCACCCGGCAGGGCATTTTCCACAAAGAAAACCAGGCCTTCTGCCTTGGCCACCCCTGCTCCCTCGTGGCTCAAATCCACGATTTCAACTTCAATCATATCATTCTTTTTTAACATATTTTTCTCTTTCTGCTTTATCGCTCTGCCATTTCCCAAAAGAAAAGGCGGAACATCGTCCTACCTTTCATTATATCATATATCTTATCTGAGACCCATTTGCTGCAGTCTTTCTTTATAGGCTTCAAAGTCAATCAATAGCCCTTGGCCGCCGTACATGTCATAGGTATCAACCCAGTCGCCATTTTCCGGAATCGTCAGGCGCTCAACTCCATTGCGGGAATCTCCAGCCATAGAGAGACCATTGGTCAAAAGGAAGCTGTAAGGCACATTGGTCGAAGTCAAGGCAAAGACCTTACCCAGAGCCTCTGATCCGGTAAAGAGCTTGGTCGGATCCTTGACCTGCTGGAAAACAGCTGTTAATACTTCCTGCTGGCGGCGGGTCCGGCCAAAGTCGCCCTCATCATCCTTACGGAAGCGAGCGTAGTTGAGCAAGGTTCGACCGTCCATCTGCTGCTGACCAACCTTGATTGTTTGATTGGGTACCACACCGTCTTTCATATTCAGGTCATCTGGCACTTCAACTTCTGTCACTTTCTCCCCATCGATCGTTGAGAACTGGGCATTCATGCTGACGCCATTTGGGAAAAGGGTGTCAATAGCTGTCGCAAAGGTCTGGAAATCCACCAGTGCATAATATTTAATGTCCAAATCGAAATTATCTTTGAGCATCTGGCGGACATAGTCTGCACCACGGTTGTGATTTTGCTCCCCAATCGTATAGGCAGAATTGAGCTTTTGGTCATAATAATCTGCCTGCGAAGGGTCCGTGTACTCATTGCTGACGCCGTCAATGTGAATAAGGGTATCACGCATAAAGCTGACCAATTTCACCTTGTGGTCCTTATTACCAACATTCAAGACCATAATGGAGTCAGTCCGCGTCTCAGTCGAGTCGTCACCAACCCGGCCATCTGTTCCGAGAATGAGGATATTCACTCCGTCCTTAGTATCCTTGCCGTCAAAGAATTCCGTTTCTGCTGGCTTAGAATTGCCATTATGAGCTGTCGTCAAGCCTTTGACAAACATGAAAATCATGCCCCCCAAGACCATCAGCAGGAAAATCCCTGCCCAAAGCAGAATCCGTTTCAAGCGGATTTTTTTGCGAGGCTTCTTGGGCTTGTCTTGTCCCAGACCAGCTCCTGCCAGAGCTTCCGGCTCCTTCTTTTGCTTTCTGCTGCGAGAAGAACGCTCAGGGTACTTGGGCAAGAGGCCAGAAGAATCCATTTCCACTGACTCTTGCTCATAGGCGTCGCTAACTGTATGCGGCTGCTCTTCATGGTCAGGCGCACTGGCTGAACCGCCAATCCCCTTGGACTTCTGGCGCAGATAGTCAAATTCCTTCTTTTCTTTATTGTTTAGATAATAATAATTTTTATAGAGATAATCTAAGCGGAGCTGTTCATGATGGCTAAGATTTTCTGGTTTCTTCATCTCTTCTCCAATCTACTGCTACTTGTCCTCAATCAGAAACACACTGTAGCTACCAAAAATTTTATAAGTAATTCCAAGACTTGTCAACTCTTGATAGGCAAAATCCGCCAATTTTTTCTGCTCGTTGTCGATGTCAATAATGAAGAAATACTCTCCCAGAGCCGTTTTTAGAGGCCGGCTCTCAATCTTGGTCAGGTCAATCCCACGCCAAGCAAAGGTCGACAAAGCCTTATAGAGAGCGCCTGGCAGATTATCTGGCAAGGTCAAGGCCAGTGTCTGCTTGTCTCCTGTCTTGGTCAGTTGAAGCTCAGGCACCTCATGGCCTAGAATCCAGAAGCGAGTATAATTTTCTTCCATTTCCTGAATATCGCTGGCCGCTACTTTGAGCCCGTATTCTGCTGCAGCCGTGCGCGGAGCAATAGCCGCAAAATTCTTTTCAGGATGCTCTGCCACAAAACGAGCTGCATAGGCCGTACTAGCCGTCACCTCAATGGCAGCCTGCGGATAATGCTGGCGGATGTATTTCTTTCCTTGAGCGATAGCCTGCGGGTGAGAAAATATTTTCTCGATTGGCTTCTCCAAATCCGTCACCAAGAGCTGCTGCTTGATGGGCTGGACGATTTCAGCCACCGCCTGAATATCTGCTTGATGAAAGAGATAGTCCAAGGTCTCATGGACACTGCCCTCAATAGAATTTTCCACCGGAACAACCGAGTAATCCACTTCTCTAGCCTCATAAGCCTTCATGACCTCGGTAATATTCTGATAGGGAACCAAGTCCTCACTGGGAAAAGCAGCTTGGGCTACATGGTGAGAAAAGGAGCCTCTGGGACCTAAAAATGCTATTTTCATTGAATTTCCTCAATAATTTCCTGCGGGCTTTTGAGCCTCGTATCGACAATCTGGGTCGCCACTTCCTCATACCAGGCCTGACGCTGCTCAAAAATCTGCTGCAAGTCTGATTTGCTCTGATTTAAGAACAAGGGCCGCTCTTGCTCAGCATCCTGCTGAATTCGCTGATAGAGCGTTTCAAAATCTGCCTTCAGATAGATATTATCAGCATTCTGAGCCAGCAATCTGCGATTTTCAGGGCTGACGACTACACCGCCGCCAGTTGAAATGACCAAGTCCGTATCGATCAACTCAGCCAAGAGCTGGGCTTCAGCAGCTCGGAAGGCTACTTCACCATGCTGGTCAAAATAGTCCTTGATAGACATGCCCAGCCGCTGGCAGAGCAGTTCATCCATATCGACAAAATCTTGGGCTAAGGCTCTGGCCACTGTGGATTTTCCGGCTCCCATAAAGCCCAGCAATATCTTAGCCATGCATCAAGCCCTCCAAGTCGTTGAAGAAGCTTGGATAGCTGGTCTTAATGGCTTCAGATCGCTCAAGTTCTACCTGACCGCTTTGAGCCAATAAAGCAGCAATTGCCGTCATCATCCCAATACGATGGTCACCAAAGGTGTTGACCTGAGCACCATGAAGAGGTGTTTTCCCTTCGATAATCATGCCGTCTTCCGTCGGGGTAATAGCTGCGCCCATGCTATTAAGAGCGTCTGCCACCACCTGGATCCGATCGGTTTCCTTGACCTTGAGCTCCTCTGCATCACGAATGACAGTCCGTCCCTGAGCCTGCGTCGCAAGAAGAGCAATAATCGGCAACTCATCAATCAAACGTGGGATAATCTCGCCGCCAATCTCCGTACCCTTAAGCCCAGAAGTCTCGACGGTGATGGTAGCAGACTTGGCTACTGGATCAATATCTGACAGCGTCATCCGTCCGCCCATAGCCTCTATCACTTCTAGAATACCTGTACGAGTTTCATTGATGCCGACATTTTCTAAGACAATCTTAGAGTCCAGCACAATCAATCCAGCCACCAGCCAAAAAGCCGCACTGGAAATGTCACCTGGAACCGTCACTTCCTGAGCAGTGAATTCCTGACCGCCCTGAATGCGAATTTCCTTGCCCTTGACCTCAATCTGCCCGCCAAACTGGGCAATCATATCTTCTGTATGATTACGGGTGATTTCCTTTTCTATAATAACTGACTCTCCCTGAGCCTGCAAAGCAGCAAAAATCAAGGCCGACTTAACCTGAGCAGAAGCCACTGGCAACTGATAGTGAATAGGCTGCAGTTCCCTGCTGCCCTTCATCTTGAGCGGTGGTAAATCGCGTTCAGTCCGACCAGCAATCTCTACTCCCATCTGTCGCAGAGGAATGGTCACCCTATCCATAGGCCGCTTGGATAGACTGTCGTCACCAAACATCTCCGCTTCGAAATCCTGACCAGCCAAAACACCAGAAATCAAACGGATAGACGTTCCAGAATTGCCCATATCCAGCTTATTTTTCGGTGCTTGCAAACCTTCAAATCCTACGCCATGTATCTTGACTAGATTTCCATCGTCCTCAATCTGCACGCCTAAGTCGCGAAAAACCTGCATGGTAGACAGTACATCTTCTCCTCGCAGAATGTCACGAACAGTAGTAACCCCCTTGGCCAAACTGCCAAAAATAATGGAACGGTGACTGATAGACTTATCTCCAGGTACGCGGATACGGCCCTTCAGGCCTCTTACATTGGTTGATAATTTCATAGGTGACCTCGTACTTTCCTTTGTTGCTTCTTATTTTATCATAAAAAGACCAGAAATTCTTAAAATTTCTGGAATCCTGACTAAAGCAAAAAGAATCCAGGTATTCAGCCCAGATTCCTCTTTTTTATTAGCTTACTTAAGCAAATCCTGCACCGGATCAAAGATGATACGCTCAATGTCCGCTAGATAGATGGATAGTTGCTGTTGCTTATTGAAGAATTCAGAAAGAACAGCATTGCCCTGAATCTTCTCGCCAAAAGAAGTCATCTTGTCTTGCACCTCCTGAGTCGGTACCTGACCAGTCTGAGCCAGCTGTTGCAACTCCTGCTGGAAAGCCAGATAATCTGTAAAAATAGCCTTCGCTTCGCTATCTGCATCCACTGCTTTCTTACTTTCTGCGACGGCCTTGTACTCAGGTAAATCACGCAGATTTCTGCTCAATTCATTGGCTAAATCATAAATATTTGACATAGAGTTCTCCAATCTATATTAGTCTTCGGACACTAGGTAATCCGTATTTTCTCTTACTATTGTAGCAGATTTTTCCAAATCTTGGTGATTTTTAAAGGTGATTTGCAGAATACCGTTGATATCTTCCCGGTTTTCCTCGTTAATACGAATATTGACGACTGAAATTCCGCGCAGAAGCTCCAAAATACCCAAAATCGCATCTTCTTCGTCGGGCACCTCAATAAAGAGGTCATAAAAACTGTCCACACCGGCTCGCTTATGAATTTCCATCTGCTTACGGCTTTGTCGTCCTCGATCGAAAAATTCCCAGATAGCTGTCTCGTCCTTAGCCTCAATCGCTGCGGCAACCTTGTCTAACTGGTCTTTAAAATCTTCCAGCCGCTCCAAAATGGCTTGATGATTTGTCAAGAGAATAGAGGTCCACATACCCGGCTCACTCTCCGCAATCCTCGTCATATCGCGAAAACCACCAGCTGCAAAAGACTGGGTCAGCTCATGCTCTTGGCTATAAGCTGCCGCTTGCTCCATAAGGCTGGAGGCTAAGATATGCGGAAAATGGCTGATTTGGCTGGTCACTCGGTCGTGCTCGGCTGCGTCCACCTGGATAAAGCGGGCATGAAGACCACTCAGTAAGTCTTTCATTTCCTCAAGCGTACCAGGCTTGGTCAGGCTAGAGGGGGTGAAGATATAATAGGCATTTTCAAAGAGAGTAACATGGGCGGCCTTGGCTCCGGTCTTGTGACTTCCGGCCATGGGATGAGCGCCAACAAAGCGGACAGGCTTATTCTGCAGATACTTTTCTGCTGCTGCTACAATCTCAGCCTTGGTTGATCCAGCATCTGAGATGATAACATTCTCCTTCAGATCCATCTCCGCCAAGTCTTTGATAAAAGCTATGGTCTGCTTGATAGGCACAGCCAGAATAATCACATCAGCCAAGGGAGCAAAGGCGGCAAAATCATCCGTTACCCGGTCTACCATTCCACGTTCCAAGGCAACTCTGCGCGATTCCTCACTGCGATTGTAGCCAAGAATCTCTATCTCAGGGTAATCACGCTTGATGCCCAGAGCCAAGGAAGCTCCAATCAGTCCCAGACCTACGATATAGACCGTTTTTCTCTCCATGCCCTTCTCCTTACTTCTAAAAGTTCTTGACAAATTCCCGATGGCGGGCTACAGCATCCTTTAGTTCTTCCAGATTGTCCGAAGAGAACTTCTCCAAGACTTCGGTGGCTAAAACTGTTGCCACCACGCTTTCCATGACAACACCCGCCGCCGGCAGAGCCGTCGGATCACTCCGCTCCACTGTCGCCTTATAAGGCTCGTGGGTCTCAATATCCACGCTCATCAGTGGCTTGTAAAGGGTTGGAATGGGCTTCATAACACCTCGCACCACGATTGGCTGACCATTGGTCATACCGCCCTCAAAGCCGCCTAGATTATTGGTCCTGCGAGTGAAGCCATCTTCCTCAGACCAGAGGATTTCATCCATGACTTGACTGCCCTTGAGACGGCCTGCTTCAAAGCCCACGCCAAATTCAACTCCCTTGAAAGCGTTGATGGACACGACTCCCTGAGCAATCTTAGCATCTAGCTTCTTGTCCCATTGAACATAGGAGCCTAGACCAACAGGCACACTGCCAACAACAGTCTCAATGACACCACCGATGGTATCCCCGTCTTTCTTAATCTGATCAATGTAGGTCTTGATTTCTTCTTCACGCTCGGGATTGACAATGGAAACCTCTGACTGGGCAGCTCTTTCCTTGATTTCTGCTACAGTTAGATTATTCGGCACATCAATATCAATGCCGCCAAAGGTCACAATATGGCTGGCTACCTCTATACCGATTTCTTCCAGCAAACGCTTGGATACTGCTCCGACTGCTACACGCATGGTCGTTTCGCGGGCAGAAGAGCGCTCTAGGGAATTTCGTAAATCGTCAAAGCGGTATTTCATACCACCAACTAAATCAGCATGGCCAGGGCGTGGTTTGGTAATCTTACGCAGCCCTTTTTTCTTTTCATCCACATCTGCCACGCTCATAATCTCCAGCCACTTCTGATGATCCAGATTCGTGACATTGAGGGTAATCGGGCCGCCCATGGTCAAGCCATGCCGAACCCCAGACGTAATCTCGACTTGGTCGCTCTCAATCTTCATGCGGGCACCGCGACCATACCCACCCTGGCGTCGCTTGAGCTCAGCATTGATATAATCAGCGGTCAGAGGAAGACCAGCCGGCACTCCCTCAATAATAGCTGTCAGACGTGGTCCGTGCGATTCACCTGCTGTTAAGTATCTCATACATTTTCTCCTATTCTGAGATGGAAAAAACTGGACATTCTGTCTATTTTTTCATCCAAACTGTCCAATCGTCTTAAACTCCATCTGGCACTTATTTCTTCAGAAATTCTTTCATCTCTTCCAGCGGAATCTGGTGAATACTAGCCGAACCCAGCTCAGGCACCAGTACTAGCTTGATAGAGTTGCCTCTAGCCTTCTTATCATGAGTCAAGGCCTGATAGAGAGCATTCTCATTCCAAGGCTGGTAATCCACCGGCAAGCCAAACTTCTGACACATACGTACGATGTCTTCTGTAATTCCGGCTGACATGAGGCCTTTCTTTTCAGCGACGCGGGAAACCTGTACCATGCCAATCGCTACAGCTTCACCATGCATGACCTTGCCATATCCTGCTGTCGCTTCGATAGCGTGCCCAATGGTATGGCCGAAATTCAGATAGAGGCGGACGCCATTATCCAGCTCGTCCTCGACCACAATCTTACGCTTGACATCGCAAGAATGGTAAATGATGCTCTCCGCATGTTCCAAAATCGACTCTGGGCTTCCATTCATTTCTGAAAGCTCGTCCCAGAGTTCCTTATCCTCAATCAAGCCGTACTTGACCACCTCGCCCATGCCTTCGATCAGTTCCCGCTGGCCCAAGGTATGCAAGACTTCAGGGTCAATCAGAACTCCGTCAGGCTGGGTAAAAGTTCCGACCATATTCTTGGCCCAGGGTGTATTGACGCCTGTCTTACCACCGATAGAGGAGTCCACTTGAGCTGTCAGAGTGGTCGGAATCTGCACGAAATGAACGCCCCGCATGTAGGTCGAAGCAGCAAAGCCTGCCAAATCTCCGACAACTCCGCCACCCAAGGCTACGATACCATCACTGCGGGTCAGACCAATCTTGACCAAAAACTCATAGACTTTGTTGACAGTCTTTAAGTTCTTGCTGGCTTCGCCCTCCAAAAAGTCAAAGACAAAAGTCTCAAATCCAGCCGCTTCCAAGCTCAGCTTGACCTTTTCAGCATAGAGTCTAGCCACTCGATTATCCGTGACGATAACTACCTTCTGAGGCTGCCACAGCCGACTCAGCCAACTTCCAGCCTGAGATAAAGCCCCCTTTTCGATGAGAATATCATAGGGATGATGCGGGAGATTCACATTTAGTTTCATAAGCGCCTCCTTATTTATACAATTCTTCTAAACACTGCCAAATTTCCTGACTGGGCATGGTCTTACCGGTCCAAAGTTCAAAGGCTTCTGCTCCTTGATAAAGCAGCATGCCGAGTCCATTGACCGCTGTGACATTTTGATTTCTGGCCCATTTGAGAAAGGATGTTTCAAAAGGTTGGTAGATAACATCTGCAACTAAAATCTGGCTGGGCAGCTCAATCTGTTCAGGCAGGGGCATGCTGATGCCATCCATGCCTAGACTGGTCCCATTTACCAGAAGGTCTGATTGGTTAATTCTATTCTGCAAGCTATCCACGTCTTCCAAGGTTAGTACCTGGATACGACTCTTGGTTTGGTGGCTGATAGCTGCCATTTTGCTGACAGTCTTCTCATAGGAAGGTTGACGAGTAAAGACGAAAATTTCCTCTGCATTGTCCAAAGCCGCTTGGGCAATAATCGCTGTCGCTGCTCCACCTGCCCCCAAAATCGTCATTTTTTTGCCCCGAATAGCAAAAGAAGGCAAGCTCTTAAAAAATCCCTTGCCATCTGTGTTATAACCAACTAAAATTCCATTTTTATTCACAACCGTATTGACCGCTCCGATAAGGCGGGCACTGACATCCAGCTCGTCCAGATAAGGTATCACTTCCTGCTTATAGGGCATGGAAAGATTGACACCAAACATATCGTATCTGCGGATATTTTCTATACTGGCCTGCAGATCCTTCGCTTCTACTTCCCAAGCTAGATAGACACCATTGACACCAGTCTTTTCAAAAGCTATATTGTGAATAAGAGGAGAAATACTATGCTTAATTGGCTTGGCAACCACAGCAGCCATGCGGGTGTGGCCATTAATTCTCATTCAAAATCTCCTGGATTTTCTTCATATTGCTCAGAGAAATCTGACCAGGTGCTGACGCTATCTCCTGACTGGCAAAAGACCAGCTGGAACCTGTCAAATCAGCCGCAATGCGTGAAATCCTGCCGACTTTTCCCATGGAAATAGTGACAAAATCCTGCTCAGGATTTAAAGTCTTGAAACCGCGAGTATAGTTCATCAAGTCCAGCACATCCTGCTCATTATGAGCCATGACAGAAACCTTGACCACCTTAGGGGTCAGAGAAGTCAGCTCAGACAGGATTTCCATCATATTTTCAGGCGTTTCCTCAAAGTTATGGTAGCTCAGCACCAGATTAGGAAACTCTAGCATTTCTTCAAATTTCCCCTTGTGAGAGAAATATTCAAAGTCGATATAATCCGGCTGGTAAAAACCAGCCACTTCCTTGATGAGAGCTACGTATTCATCATCGGATAGTTCGATTTCTCCGCCTTCCTGACGGGTCCGTAGCGTGAAAATCAACTCACGTCCGGCAAATTTTTCAAAAATAGCTGGCGCAACATTTAAAATGTCATCCTTGGCCAGAAAATCTGCCCGCCATTCAATAATATCCGCTTCTTCATAGCGTGATACATCAATTTCTTGAGCTTCTTCTAAACTCTTGGGCATTACAGAAACGACTAATTTCATTGGTCCACCTTTATTGTAAATACCTTGAGGTAATTACTGCTCCCGTCTTTTTTATTATAGACAAAGTCTGCTGGCAAGCCATACTCCGCAAGATAGCGGTGCTTTCTGCCGGCAAGACCTTTTTCAATTTCTTGTTTAAACTTACTTTTGGAAAGATTGGCTGCATTGGTACTTAAAATCATGATTCCCTGAGGATTTAGGATTTCCAAGGCTTGTGCAACCAAACGATGATAATCTTTAGCAACCGAGAATGTCTGCTTCTTATTTCTAGCAAAGCTAGGCGGATCTATCACAATGACATCAAAACTTAAATCGTGACGCTTAGCGTACTTGAAATAATCAAAGACATCCATCACCTGAAAGCGATGCTGATCCAGTGTCAGACTATTGGCCAGAAAATGAGCTTCAGACAGCTCACGGCTGCGCTTGGCCAAATCAACTGATACTGTCTGACTGGCACCGCCCATGGCTGCAGCTACTGAAAAAGCAGCTGTATATGAAAACATATTGAGTAAACTTTTACCAGCAGCCAAGCCATCTACCAGACTGGCACGCACATCGTGCTGATCCAGAAAGATACCGGTCATGAGTCCGTCATTCAGAAAAACCTGATAGCGAACACCGTTCTCCAAGACTGTGAAGTTTTCCGGTGCTTCCGCTCCGTAGAGATGAGCCGATTCGTAGTTCAAACCCTTGAAACGAATCTTTTCATAAGCTCCCTGAATCTCTGGAAAAACCTTAACGAAGGCTGTTAGAATCCGCTCCTTGATAGCAAAGACAAAGTCATTGTACCAAGAAAAAAGCGCAAAGTCATTGTAGAAATCTACCGTGAAGCCACCGAAGCCATCCCCCTCTTGATTAAAGAGTCGGAAGGCTGTCGTGTCAGACGAATGGAAATAAGTAGAACGTCTGCTCTTAGCCTGCTCAAAGAGGCCTTGAAAAAAATCCGAGTTCAGCTCTACCTTCTTCTGGGAAATCAGCCAGCCTACTCCCTTATTCTGCGGAGAGAGATACGCTGTGCCTAAAAACTTGCCCTGACGATTTTGCAGCTCCACACATTGATTCTGAAGCGAAAGAGCGCCAAAATCCTTTTTATCTAATAAAAGAATGCCCTTTCTCAGTTTTTCTTCTGCCTCTTGACTAACAGTAAGTTTATTCATAAATTATATTATACCAAAGATTGTGAAAATTCTCAAAACATATTTTACATTTGAGTTAATAAAAGATTTCACAAACGAGTGCAAAACGACTATAAACCTCTCCATAGAGGGGATAAGGCTTTTATAGAAATATTACAATTTCGCCGATTTAAAATATCTCAAATGCGGCTCAAATTTTCCTTAACTGGAGAAATTATGTTATACTTAGAGGAGAAAATTTTTAGGAAATAAGACAAGGAAGTAACTTTTTGTGAAAAAAATAACCAAGAATTTACTCAATTTCATGAGTACGAGACTAGGTTTTGTCTTGATTTTACTGGTCCTCTATTGGATAAAAACCATGTGGGCCTACACGATTGATTTTAACCTTGATATCCAAGGTGCCTATCAAGTATTTTTAGCTATTATCAACCCTTTCCCTATCAGCCTCTTGCTGCTGGGACTGGCACTTTATGTAAAACGAACTAAATTATTCTACAGCCTAGCCTTCGGAATCTATCTGCTCCTCTTTGCTTGGCTGGTATCTAATTCCATTTACTACCGCGAGTTCAGTGACTTTGTCACAGTAAACACCATGCTGGCTTCTAGCAGTGTTTCAGCTGGACTTGGGGAAGCAGCACTTGAGCTCTTCCGCCCTTGGGATATTCTTTATCTGATTGATTTCCCGATTTTGGCCTTCTTATTCTTTAAGAAATACATTCGCATGGATGACCGGCCTTTCAATAAACGCGCCAGCTTTGCTGTGACCTCTCTGTCCGCCATGCTTTTCTCAGCCAACCTTTTCTTGGCTGAAATTGACCGGCCTGAGCTCTTGTCACGTGGATTTTCCAACTATTATGTCGTTCGGGCTCTGGGCTTGCCAGCCTTTCTAGGTTACAGTGCTAACCAGACATACACCGCCAATCGTGAGCGCTCCAAAGCTTCTGAAAAAGACTTGGAACCAGTAACAGAATACATTCAATCCCACTATGCGGAGCCTAATCCAGAATATTACGGGATTGCCAAAGGCCGCAATGTTATCTATGTCCATCTGGAAAGCTTCCAGCAGTTCCTGATTGACTATAAGTTGCAGGCAGATGGGAAAGAGTACGAGGTGACACCTTTCCTCAACTCCCTCTACCACTCCAATTCGACTCTGGCTTTCTCCAATGTCTTCAACCAGGTCAAGGCTGGTAAGACTTCTGATGCTGAAACCATGATTGAAACTGGGCTCTTCGGTCTCAATCAAGGATCTTTCATGGTCAACTACGGTGGTACCAATACCCAACAAGCTGCACCTTTTATTCTTTCCAAAAACGGCAACTATACTTCTGCTGTTTTCCACGGAAATACAGGAAGCTTCTGGAACCGCAATACAGCTTACAAGCAATGGGGTTATAACTATTTCTTCGATGCGTCTTACTTTACCAAGCAGGACGACACCAACTCCTTCCAGTACGGCTTAAATGACAAGATTATGCTGAAAGATTCCATCAAATATCTGGAACACCTGCAGCAGCCTTTCTATGCTAAGTATATCACGGTTTCCAATCACTATCCTTACACGACAAGTCTGATTGGTGACGAAATTGGCTTCCCGCTGGCTAAGACCAAGGATGAAACCATCAACGGTTACTTTGCCACTGCCAACTATCTAGATTCTTCTGTCAAGGCCTTGTTTGATTATCTTAAAGAATCTGGCCTCTATGACAACTCTATTATCGTTCTCTATGGAGACCATTTTGGAATTTCCCAAACCCGTAATCCTAACTTGGCCCCTCTTGTAGGAAAGACCTCTGAGACTTGGTCCAACTACGACAATGCCATGATGCAGCGCGTACCATACATGGTAGTGGTGCCTGGCATGGACAAAGGAAAGATCATTGATACATACGGTGGTCAAGTAGATATGCTGCCAACATTGGAGCATTTACTGGGCATTGACTCTAAGAACTACCTTCAAGTTGGACAAGACCTGCTGTCATCTCAGCATCAGCAAATCACAGCCTTCCGCTCCAGCAATAACTTTGTCACTCCAAAATACACTAGCTTCAATGGACGAACCTACTACACCCAGACCGGTGAAGAAATTACCAATCCTGACGAAACCATCAAGAAAGAACTAGATGAGATTCGTAATGCCGCCAATACTCAGCTTAAGATGAGTGATGCAATTCAAACCGGTGACTTGATTCGCTTCTACAAGGGAAATGACTTAGGCAAGGTCAACCCTAAAGATTACTCTTATCTTAATTCAATGAAGGCCTTGTTGGCTATTGAAAAAGAAAAAGGCGACCAATCGACCAGCCTTTACTCTAAACGAGGCAATGTCTCCACTGTGGACCTCTTTAATTCGCCAAGCTACCGGGCACTGCATCCAGAGCAGTTCCAAACTAGCAGCAGCGACGAAGATAGTAGTCAAGAAGACTCGAGCTCTTCCAGCTCTAGCTCCACAGCCAATCCATAGATAGCAAGAGCCTTAAGTCCAATGGACTTAAGGCTCTTCAGGCTCTATAATTTCTGCAGTGGGTAACACCACTGTAGGAATGATGGAGCCTCTTTTGTTGTAGAAAAAAGTCCCATAAGCCCTATAATGAAAAGCGATGAAACTATCATTAGAAAGACTCTTATGGAACAGTTAAATTTTATCACAAACTTACTGGGAATAAAAGACCAGAATATCACTATCTTGGATGTTCTAGATGCTGGTACACATAAAGAAATCATCGCTAAGCTAGATTATCCCGCTCCTAAATGCCCTCACTGTCAAGGACAAATGGCTAAATATGACTTCCAGAAAGAAGCAAAAATTCCCTATCTAGAGTGTGTGGGATACAAAACGCTGATTCGGTTAAAGAAACGACGTTTCCGCTGTAAAGTCTGTAGGAAAATGGCGGTCGCAGAGACTTCCTTAGTCAAGAAAAACCACCAAATCGCAGCCATCGTCAACCAGAAAATTGCTCAAAAACTAATCGAGAAAGTCCCTATGACAGCCTTCTCTGAAAGCTTAGCTGTATCTACTTCCACCGTCATTCGTAAATTGAAAGAATTCAAGTTCAAGACTGACCTTAACTGCCTTCCAGAATACATGAGCTGGGATGTGGAAACAGTCAGGGAAGTGACTGTTTCAATCGGCAGATAGAGATGAGCTTTATTGCACAGGATTTCGATTCCAGAAAGATTATAGCTATCTTAAGATGGGCGGACTCAAGCAACGATTCGCAACCATTTCCTTCGTTATTCTAGACAGGTAAGAAGTCGAGTGAAAATCATTAAAATGGACATGTTTAGCCCCTACTACGATATTGCCAGAAAACTATTTCCAAACGCTAAAATCGTTCTGGATCGTTTTCACATTGTACAACATCTCAGCCGTGCTATAAGTCGTGTTCGTGTTCAAATCATGAATCAATTTGATCGAAAATCACACGAATATAAGGCACTGAAACGCTACTGGAAACTGCTCCAACAAGATAGTCGAAAACTAAGTCATAAACGCTTTTATCGTCCAACTTTTCGGTTGCATTTGACCAACAAAGAGATTCTGGAAAAGCTTCTCTCTTACTCTCAAGCACTCCGAGAACACTATGAACTCTACCAGCTCTTACTCTTTCATTTTCAAGAGAAACAGGCTGACCATTTCTTTGGACTCATTGAAGATACCATTTCTTGTGTAAATCCTATCTTTCTAACTATTTTTAAGACCTTTTTGAAAGATAAGGACAAGATTATGAACGCACTGGAACTGCCCTACTCAAACGCAAAACTAGAAGCTACTAACAACCTCATCAAAGTCATCAAGCGAAACGCTTTCGGCTTTCGGAACTTTGACAACTTTAAAACTAGAATCCTCATCGCTTTGAACATCAAAAAGGAGAGGACTGATTTAGTCCTCTCCAGATTATAACTTTTCATCAACCCGCTACAGTTGACAAAGAGCCCGAAAAAGAGGGATAAGTTGCAGATAAGTGAAAACCTCTAAAGTTGGAAAACTTTAGAGGTTCATGCTAAGGTTGAAAATGCTGGTGCAAGATAGCAAAGTAATCCTGCGGATTATGAAGAAATGGGAAGTGGCCGCTGTTTTTAATCGTAAAGACTTGGGCGCTAGGGTAGCGGCTGATGACAAAATGTTCACTGGCACCAAAAATATCATTGTCACCAAAGGTCACGGTGATAGGAAAAGGAGGATGTTCTAGTCGGGGCAAGAGAGGATAGGCCATAATTTCCTTTCTTGTCTGATTGCCTGCTTGGACTGAAACATTGCTCATGTCTAGTTTCATATCATGAAAGGCTGGATAGTCGGCATTGTAATTACGGACAACTTGGCGAAAGAGAGCTTGCGAAGCCTTGGAACTACCAAGATTGCCGAGCAGAGAATAGATTCCCATTTTTAGCCATTCGATAGTCGTGCAGTGATTTTTATTGTAATTCATCATCTCTTTTTCCATTTGCTGCCACTGCTTGCTCGTGCCTGTTCCCGGAGAGGAAAGAAAGAGACTAAGAACCCGCTCAGGGATTTTGCTGGCGTAGATTTGCGCGTACAATCCGCCCCAGGAATGTCCCAAAAGGTGAAATTTATCTACATTGAAGTGGTCGGCAATCGTGTTGATGTCCGCAATGTAGGCTTCCATGCTGTAGTCGCCACTCAGGCAGGGCGATTTTCTCGTTCCCCGCTGGTGAAAGACAATCAGTTGATAATCTTTTTCGAGCTTAGGGATAAAGAGCTTGCAGTCATCAGGCGCTCCCGGTCCACCGTGCAGCAGGATAATCGTTTCCTTGTCAGGATTGGGGTAGCAGATGGTGTAGAGCTGGTCGGATCCGTTTTGAATCATTGTTTCGATTTTTTGAGAATGGGTCATAACTTTCCTTTCTTTTAGTAGAGCGTCCACCACTGATATAGGCTCCAGTAGAGGAGATTGAGAACGACGATAAGTGAAGCACTGCTGGTCAAGTAGGTCAAGATTTTTCGACCCTTGCTCACTTGGAATTTTGAGCGCAGGAAGAATGAGGCAATAAGGCTAACCAGGAGGCTAACTCCCACAGCTGCAAAGCCCATAGAAAGCCAAACACGGCTGTTTGGTGAGGAATGTAGACTCAGGACGCTTTGGATAAAGAAGTAAAGCAGGAGCATGGTAGATAGAATGAACCCGCAAGTCAGGTATTGCCAGAGCGACCAAGCAAGCGGTGTAAGTTTGTGATTTTTCCGCTTGAAAAGAAGCCGATAGAGTTTGACCAGTAAAGCAGATACAGGGATGAGGAGGGCATAGAAAGCAGCGAGGCACCACAAGACGAGACTGCCGTAATCCTTGACTACATCCCATGTGGAAAGTTTAAGGTAGTCTGCGATAGGCAATTTCAGCCGTTCTTGCTTGCCGTTTTTCTCCAATTCCCAGTATTTTTGAGTGACAAATTTACTATTTTTCTCAAGATAGTTAGTTATTGGCGGAGCAATGCGCGTGATTGATAAGGCATTGGTGAAAACGCGACTTGAGCGATAAACGCCCGGTTTAAACTCTGCTTTTATCTTCTCTGAAGTAGTTGCCTTGTTTCCATAAATCAGCTCAGGAATTTTTTTAAGATAGTTACTTTCGTATTGTTGATTGGTTAAAATGACGGTAGCGATACCTGATTTGAAATCCAAAGTTAATATGGATGAAAAGCCAGCCGTATTACCACCGTGACCGAGGATAACGCGGTCTTGATAAAGGTCACTCCAAAATCCGTGAGCATTGATTGGGAGTTTGCTATCAGGAAAAGTCGAAGTCGCCGTATAAAGGGTGTCCCAAGTTTCCGCGCGCCTAAAAAGTGTCTTCTTTTGCAGGAGTGCTTGGGCAAAGGTCTTAAAGTCTTTCAAAGTTCCTGTTGCTCGCCCGCTCGGATAGTAAGGATTAGGCTTGTTTGCCTCGCCAATCAGCTGACCGTCTGAGGTGTAGCCCTTGATTTCCTTGCGTTTTTCGACCACATAGTCATTATCCGAAAAATCGGGCAAAATAGCGGTGTGCTTCATACCTAAGGGCTGAAAAATATGCTCGTGCACATAGTCAGCGTAAGATTGTCCGCTAATCCGCTCGACGATGTAGCCAGCAAGCACCGTTCCAAAATTGGAATAAGCAGTTATTGTCCCCGGTTCATAGGCTTGAATAATCGGCGCCTTTTGTAGCGTATGGGCTAGGTCTTTGTCTTCATTTTTGGCCAAGTCAACATCTGCGAAGCCTGCTTGGTGGTTCATGAGGTCAAGCATGGTAATGGGTTTGTCAAATTTGAGCTTGCTTTTGAGAAAATCCTTGGGCAGATACTCTTTGATGTCGGTTTTTAGGTCAATTTTCCCCTCTTCCCAGAGCTGCATGACGCTGACCCAGACGGTTAATTTCGTTACAGAGCCCCACTCGAAAACTGAGTTGTCATCCACCGCCCACTTTTTTTCCTTGTCTACATAGCCAAAATTATTTTGGTAAATGGTTTGACCGTCCTTGTCAAAAATAGATGTTGCCAGTCCTGCGCTGGTTTTCTCGTTTTTCTGATAATAATCCTCAATCTTCTGTCCGATTTGGTCGTAAGATGTCCCCGACGGCAATTTTTGCTCATCGGCTCGAACTTGCGCTACTCCAAAAGCGAGCAAGCCGCAAGTCAGCAGCGCCACAGTGCTCTTCAAAAATGATGTTTTCATGATACTTACCTTTCTATTAAAGTGCCCACCATTGGTACAGGCCCCAATAAAGGATATTGAGAACGACGATAAGTGAAGCGCTGCTGGTCAAGTAGGTCAAGATTTTTCTGCCTTTGCTGACTTGGAATTTTGAACGCAGAAGAATTGGCAAAACAGAACTAGCAAGAAGCAGCAGACCCGTTATTGCAAAGATGACATAGAGCCAAGCACTGTTATTTGGCGAGCCGCTGATGTTCATATTATATTGCACGATGAGAATGGTTATGAGTACAGTGGACAAAACAAGTCCGCAAGTCAGATAATGCCAGAGCGACCAAGCAAGTGTCACAGGTTTGCGGTTTGTCCGCTTGGCAAGGAGCCGGTAGAGCTTGACCAGTAAAGCAGATACCAAACTAAGAAGAGCATAGAAGATTGCTAACCCCCATAGGATGACACTGCCGAATTCTTTGGCAACTTCCCAGTTAGATAGTTTAAAGTAATCAGAAACTGGGCGCTTGATAAATTCTCGCTTACCGACTTTCTCCAAGCTCCAGTAAAATCGATTTTCACTATTTTTATCAATATAGAAGGTCGCCATATTTAGTCGCGCAATGGATAAAGGCCCAAAGAATTGACTAGCGTCACGATAAAAGCCGGGTTTGAGTTCTTCTTTCTTTTTGTTGGGAACATCTTTCTTTTGCCCATAGACCAGCTCGGGAATTTTCTCAACATAATTTTTCTCGCCCAGTTGGTTCGTTAAAATGACAGCAGCGATACCTGATTTTAAGTCTAAGGTCAAACTTGATGAAAAACCAGCTGTATTACCACCGTGCCCGAGGATAACTTGGTCTTGATAAAGGTCACTCCAAAAACCATGAGCATTGGTAGGAAGATCGCTATCAGGATAGTTAGAGGTTGCTGTATAAAGGGTGTCCCAAGTCTCTGAACGCTTAAAAAGTGTCTTCTTTTGCAGGAGTGCCTGAGCGAATGCCTTGAAATCTTCCAAGGTTCCTGTTGCTCGCCCAGCAGGGTACATTTCTATTAGATATGGAGCTTCGCCAATCAACCGACCGTCTCTAGTGTAACCTTTGACTTCCTTACGTTTTTCTACTACATAGGGATTATCTGATAAATCGGGTAAGAGAGCGGTGTGCCTCATATCTAAAGGTTCAAAGATATGCTCGTGGACATAGTCAGCATAAGATTGTCTGCTAATCCGCTCGACGATATATCCTGCCAGAGCCGTCCCAAAGTTAGAGTAGGCTGTCACTGTTCCCGGCTCATAGGCTTGATAGATATGTACTTTTTTGAGCGTATCTCCCAAGTTCTTACTAGTTCCCTTGGCAAGCCCCGTGTCTCCAAAGCCTGCTTGGTGGTTCATCAGATCCAGCATGGTGATTGGCTTGTCGTATGTGAGCTTGCCTTTGAGAAAATCCTTGGGCAGATACTCTTTTATATCTGTTTTAAGGTCAATCTTGCCTTCTTCCCAAAGCTGCATGACGCTGACCCAGACGGTCAACTTGGTGGCAGAGCCCCACTCGAAAACTGAGTTGTCATCCACCGCCAACTTTTTTTCCTTGTCTACATAGCCAAAATTATTTTGGTAAATGGTTTGTCCGTCCTTGTCAAAAACAGATGTCGCCAGTCCCGCACTGGTTTTTTCGTGTTCCTTGTAGTAATCCTCAATTTTCTGACCAATTTGGTCGTAAGGCGTGCCTGACGGCAACTTCTGCTGGTCAGCGTAAGCGTGACCAGCTCCCAGAGCGAGCAAGCCGCAAGTCAGCACAGTTAAGCAATGTTTAAAAAATGATGTTTTCATGATACTTACCTTTCTATTAAAGTGCCCACCACTGGTAAAGGCTCCAATAAAGGATATTGAGAACGACGATAAGTGAAGCGCTGCTGGTCAAGTAGGTCAAGATTTTTCGACCCTTGCTCACTTGGAATTTTGAACGCAGAAAGATTGGCAACCCAGCATTGACTAAGAAAATCAGTGCAAGCAGGGCAAAGAGAATGGCTTGCCAGCGATAATCGGGCATGTACTTCCCCGAAACGGCAACTATGACGAGACCTGCTAGATTGACTAGGCTAACCAAAATCAGTCCGCAAGTGCCATAATGCCAAATTTTCCAACTTCTTGGAGTCGGTCTTTTGCTTTCTTTTCCAAAAAGTGAGCGATATATCTTGCTCAAAGCAGCTAACAGAAGAACAAGTACGGCATAAACCGATGCCAGTCCCAGCAGAGCGACAGAGCCATAATCCTTTATCACCTCCCAAAGCGAGAGCTTTTCTAAATTATTATAGGTTGTTTCAACTTCTGTTCGGCCTTGGCGCTGTTGCAAAAGCCAATAGTTGCTGACTAATAAATGACCGTCTTTTATCACATCTTTCACATAAAAGGTATAAGCGGGGGCAAGGCGCGAAATAGAGGTCGGGCCTTGCTGAATGGAGCGAGAAGTTCGATACATGCCCTCTTGAAAGTCTTTTTGAGACTGGCTAGGGGCTTGCTTTTTCTTACCAAAGACCAAATCGGGTAGACCAAAAGAATAGGTGGCTTCTTCTCTCTGATT
Organism: Streptococcus sanguinis; assembly: GCF_020729725.1. Taxonomy (GTDB): domain Bacteria; phylum Bacillota; class Bacilli; order Lactobacillales; family Streptococcaceae; genus Streptococcus; species Streptococcus sanguinis_V. The sequence goes on from NZ_JAJEPA010000005.1 coordinate 640,859, forward strand.
TACCATAGTAACCATGCCAATACCCGATTTGAAATCTAGCGAAATCAGGGTGGAAAAACCGGCAAAAGAATAGCCGCCGTGTCCTAAAATCGCCCCTGTCTCATACTCTGTCACCCAAAAGCCGTGAGCGTTCTTAGCGACTGCTTTATCTGAGAATGTAGAAGTTGTCTGATACAGTTCATTCCAGGTTTCTGGGCGCTTAAAGAGCTTTTCCTTTCTCAAAAGAGCTTGCGCGAACCGTTTGAAATCGGCAAAAGTCCCTGTCGCCTGTCCCGCTGGATAAATATCTGCGGGAAGCAATTTATCTAGATATAAGTTTCCATTTGTATCATAGGTTTTCTCACCCTGCCGCTTGTCTCGGACATAGGTATTGTCCGACAAATCAGGTAAGAGAGCGGTATGGTTCATGCCCAAAGGCTGGAAAATATGCTCGTGGACATAATCCGCAAAGTCCTGTCCGCTGATGCGCTCCACGATATAGCCTGCTAGAGCTGTACTGTAATTGGAATAGGAAGTCACCGTCCCTGGCTCATAAGTTTGAGCGGGCTGGCTTTTTAGTAATTCTTCCAAGCTCTTGCCTGTTCCTGTGTTCAGCGGCGTTTCATCAAAACCCGCTTGGTGGTTCATCAGATCCAGCATGGTAATGGGCTTGTCGTATTTGAGGTGTTTCAGGAAATCCTTGGGCAAATACTCTTTTATATCTGTTTTTAGGTCAATTTTTCCTTCTTCCCAGAGCTGCATGACGCTGAGCCAGACGGTCAATTTGGTGGCAGAGCCCCACTCAAAAACCGAGTTGTCGTCCACAGCCAGCTTCTTTTCCTTGTCCATATAGCCAAAGTTCTTTTGGTAAATGGTTTGGCCGTCCTTATCAAAGACTGCTGCCGCCAGTCCCGCGCTGGTTTTTTCGTGTTCCTTGTGGAAATTTTCAATTTTCTGACCGATTTGGTCATAAGGCGTGCCCGACGGCAATTTTTGCTGGTCAGCTCGAACTTGCGCTGCTCCAAAAGCGAGCAAGCCACAGCTTACTAACGCCACAGCGTTTTTCAAAAATGATGGTTTCATGATATCCTCCTTAAGATGTATTTTCCCCTTTGCACCCTTATCCTAACAAATGGACAATAGCAAATCTACCCCTTTTCGGTAAGTGGTAAGATTTCCTAAGTAAGTGGTAGAAAAAGTAGCTCTATAATTTCTGTAGTGGGTAAAACCGCTGTAGGAATGAGCGAAATGCTTTTGGATTTCGGAACTTTGACAATTTTAAAACTAGAATCCTCATCGCTTTGAATATCAAAAAGGAGAGGACTGATTTAGTCCTCTCCAGATTATAACTTTTCACCAACCCACTACAGTTGACAAAGAGCCACTTTTCATGTAGCTAATAACTTATTGGATAACTTCAAAAACAGAAACCGTCAGATTTTCAACATAGAAAGGCTTCTTATGACGGCTATTGCCCACTATGAGACGCAGCTTATCTGCATTAGGCAGATAATAGGGCAGGCCGCTGGCATTAAATATGACTTGATAGTGCTTGTCATCCTTGATTTCAAAGATAATCAAGCCACTGCCCTGCTCTGCTGATTGGACAAAGACATGCTTATAAATGTCTTCATAGGTCTGATAAGAAAAGGCCTTGCAGCTTGTCTTGAGGCGAATGATGTCCTTGATAAAATCAATACTCTCTTGATGGTCCTGCAAAATATCCCAATTCACCTGATTGACTGCATCTGGCGCATTGTAGCTGTTCATAGCCCTTTCGCGATCGCTATGCAGAACTTGGCCGTCTTCCCCCGTAGCTACAAGCTTAGTACGAGAAAATTCCTGTCCGACCTCCATGAAAGCCATACCCTGCATGAGCAGGTTCATGGCAGTTGCCAGCTCAATCCGCTTGGTGCGAGTCAGAACATCATCGTCTGGATGCAGCTCCGCAAGCAAATCATGTAAATTGAAATTGTCGTGAGCCTCCACGTAGTTAAGAACTTGATCAGGACTGAGATAGCTGCCTAGCTCACTGCTGCCAAGGATAGACTTAGCGACAATATCCTCCGTCGCCTGACCACTGACAAAGCCAGCCTTGATGCCGCCGTAAACCTCGGCTCCCTTGACCGCATCCCGCTCTGTATCATTGAAAAATCCAATCCGCGGCAACTGATAAGCATTGTCCTTCTTAGCCTTGTCTTCTGGTCTCAGGCCCGTTCCCATATCCCAGCCTTCTCCATAGAGCAGAATTCTCGGATCCACCTCATCCATAGCTTGACGGATGGCATTCATCGTTTCCACATCATGAATTCCCATTAGGTCGAAGCGAAAGCCATCTACATTGAACTCCTCTACCCAGTACAGCAGAGAGTCAATCATAAACTTGCGGAACATCTCATGCTCACTGGCTGTCTCGCTCCCCACTCCAGTTCCGTTTTGGAAAGAGCCATTAGGATTCATCCGATAGTAATAATCCGGTACTGTAGCCTGAAAAGCAGAATCATAGGTCGAGTAGATGTGATTGTAAACAACATCCAGTGTCACAGAAATCCCCGCATCATGGTAGGCCTGAATCATCGTTTTCAAATCGCGAATAGCCTGCGCTGGGTCAGCAGGATTGCTGGAAAAGCTCGTCTCCGGAGCATGATAATTCTGCGGGTCATAGCCCCAGTTGTAGATTAGCTCTCCATTTTCATCATAGTCCTTGTGACGATCAGAGACAGGCTGAAGCTGGATAACATTAATGCCTAAATCACTGATATAGTCAAAGCCAGTCTTTTGTCCTAGATGATTGGTAGTTCCTTTTTGACAGGCTCCAAGAAAGGTTCCACGCAGCTGACTATCCACGCCTGAAGTCTCCGACTTGGTCAAATCACGAATATGCATCTCATAAATCACTGCTTGATTTGGATTATCCAAGCGCCAGAAAGCTTCTTTGCCTTGCAGAACTTGAAAACCAGCTACTTCTGTCTCATCCGCTCCAAGAATCGCTGAGCGCTTGCCATCTGGACTGGTTGCAGTGGTATAGGGATCTCGAGTATAGAAATTGCGGTATTCAAAGCTAACATGATAGTGATAGGTCTTGCCTGTCAAGTCTTCTGCTATTTCAGCTGACCAGACACCGATGGTGTTTTCTTTATGTTCGTGAGAATATCGGTCTCCTTTTTGCATTGGGAAGCTTTTATAAACAGGAGCTTGATTGTCAGCCGATTCATAGACTACCAACTCTACCTTCCTAGCTGTCGGTGCCCAAACTTTGAAAGTATGTGCGCCGTCCGTCTGACGGTGTCCCAACCAGCCTTGATAGCCCCAGCATTCATCAAAGTAGTCTGTTCTCAGGGCCATATCAAAGTTATGCGGACGCCGGCGTGAATACTGGTGACTTGTCGTTGCAGCCTGCAGGGAATAATACACCTGAGCATCTCCCTCAATCAGCCAAATTTCCGTTACCAGATGAGGAGGCAACAGATCAATATGATAGTCACATGACTGGCTAGACCAGTCTGAACGTTTGATAATCACATGAGCATGATCTAAGGGCTCCCAGGTTTGAAATGATAATTCCCCCTGAATACCAAAATAATCAAGTTTGGAAAAGGCTACTTCCTGTCCCCATTGGTTTATTTGCCACTGCCACATATCATAGGAGAAATAATCTCCAGTAGGATTATGGTAATGGACTAAGACTTTATAGTCTAGCATGTTCTTTCATCTCTTATCTAAAATTATTCTATTGAAAGGGCTGTCTGACTGATTTCATCAATATTGGCAAAAAATTCCAAATGTCCGTGCAGCACTTCCAGTTCCACAGGCGTATCGCCGCCGTATTCTCCATCCAAATTCAGCATAAATGGACCTTTTTTATCTAAAACTTCCAGCTGCAGCTTGCTTGTTTTGAGGTATTCTACATTGATATCGCCAACGTGCTGACCGCCATTGATAGCCTGCATCATCAGACTCAGCATATCAAAGAGATTGGCTGTCTTGACCAAAATCAAGGTAAAATTCCCATCGTCTAATTTAGTATCTGGCGCTAGCTTTTCAAAACCACCGATAGAGTTGGTCAGAGCCGCAAACATGAGCGAAATCTTCCCTTCAAAGACACCGTGGTCATGCTTGATACGGACCTTGCGGAACTTAGAGCGAGGGAGTTTTTTGGCTCCTTCTGCGACATAAGCAAAGTAGCCTAGGCGAGATTTGACCTCGCTAGGTACGCTATAAGTCAGCTCTGTCAAGGTTCCAGCCGCTGCAATATTGATAAAATACTTGTTACCATAGGCCCGGCCAATATCCATCTTAATGGTCTGATTCTTTTCGATAATGCGAGCCGCCGCTACTGGGTCTCCCATGGGAATCTTGAGAGCACGCGCATAATCGTTGGTTGTTCCAGTTGGGATAAAGGCCAATTTAGGCCGTTCATCCAGATTCGCCACACCATTAACTACCTCATTGATGGTCCCGTCGCCACCTGCCGCAATAATCAAATCAAATCCTGCTTTTGCTGCTCTTTCAGCTTCTTTTTGAGCAGAAAGAGGCGCTGGAGTGGTTTGGTAGGCGCTGGTTTCATAGCCCACATCCTCCAAAACATCCAGAACTTCCGCTATATTTTTCTTAATAATTTCCTGTCCCGAAGTCGGGTTATAAATCAATCGTGCTCGTTTAATCTTATCCTTCATACTTCAGCCTCATAAGCTATCAAGCCAATCTTCATCCCGAATTTCAATTCCTAACTCCTGAGCCTTGGCCAGCTTGCTGCCGGCATCTGCGCCAGCTACTACCAGATCCGTTTTTTTAGAAACAGATCCAGAAACATTAGCACCTAGACTCTGCAATTTTTCTTTGGCTTGATTGCGGGTCAATTTTTGTAATTTACCAGTCAAGACAACCGTCATACCTGATAGGGCTGCATCTGCCGCTGCCTTTTGCCCCAGATAGTCCAGATTTACACCTGCTTCTTGCAGCTCAGCCAAAAGAAACTGAGAGCCTTCCTGCTCAAAATAGGTATGCAGGCTTTGGGCAATCACAGTTCCAAGGCTGTCAATAGCCGCAATCTCTTCTTGGCTGGCCTGAGACAGCTTAGGAATATCATGGAATTTCTCCAGCAAAATCCGACTGGCCTTACTTCCCACATGACGAATCCCCAAGCCAAACAAGAGGCGTTCAGCCGAGTTCTCCTTGGAAGCTTGAATAGCAGTATACAATTTATTTGCTGATTTTTCCTTAAAGTTCTCTAGTTCTAGTAAATTTTCTACCGTCAGCCGATAGATTCCAGCTACATCCTTGACTAGGTTTTGAGCAAAGAGCTTCTCTACCACTGCTGGACCCAGGCCAGTAATGTTCATGGCATCCCGGCTGGCAAAATGAATCAGCCCTTCCTTGATCTGGGCTGGACAGAGCGGGTTAATGCAGCGCAGAGCGACTTCGTCTTCAAAGTGTACCAGCTCACTCTCACAGCTCGGACAGTGACTTGGTATTTCCAGAGGCTCCTCTGAGACTCGTTTGGACTCCACCACTCGCAAGACAGCAGGAATAATATCCCCCGCCTTATAGACGATAACGGTGTCTTTCTGACGAATATCCTTCTCTGCAATATAGTCCACATTGTGCAAGGTTGCTCGGCTGACAGTCGTCCCCGCTAGCTGCACTGGCGTCAGATTGGCTGTCGGAGTCACAACTCCCGTCCGCCCCACTGTCCAGTCAACAGACAGAAGCTGGGCTTCCTTTTCCTCAGCCGGAAACTTATAAGCGATGGCCCACTTGGGTGCCTTGACAGTATAGCCAAGCTCCTCTTGCACCGCCAAGTCATTGACCTTGATGACAATACCGTCAATCTCATAAGGCAGACTGTCCCGCTCCTGAGCAATCTTTTCGATAAACTCCCAAACTGCTTCGATAGAATCCGCCAGAATATGAGTAGGATTGACAGAGAAGTCCAAATCTGCCAGCTTGTTTAAGACGGCTTCTTGGCTGTCAGCCTGAGTCGGACTAGCTTCTTGGTAGAGGAAGGTTGCTAGATTACGCTTGGCCACAACTGCTGTATCCAGCTGGCGCAAGGTTCCTGCTGCCGCATTGCGGGGATTGGCAAACTCAGGCTCACCATTCTCCTGCCGCAGCTGATTGACAGCATCAAAGGAAGCCTTAGGCATGTAACACTCTCCGCGAACAGTAATGTCCAGCGGTTCTTTCAATGTCAGGGGAATATCCTTGACCCGCTTGAGATTTTCAGTGATGTTTTCTCCAACAGAGCCGTCTCCCCGAGTCGCTCCTGCTACCAAGATTCCCTTTTCATAGGTCAGGGAAATAGAGAGCCCGTCAATCTTGAGCTCACAAAGATAAGAAACTTGTGGAAATTCCTTGCGAATCCTCTGGTCAAAGGCTAGTAATTCTTCACGTGAAAAAGCATCCTGCAAACTAAAGAGAGGATACTGGTGTGGATATTTTTCAAATCCTTCTAAAATCTTCCCTCCCACCCGATGCGTCGGACTGTCAGGCAGGATATCGGTTGGGTACTTTTCTTCTAACTCCGCTAACTCACGATAGAGTCTGTCATACTCGCTATCCGATACACTTGGCCTGTCTGCCGTATAATACTCATGGGCATATCGGTTGAGCAATTCTACTAATTCTGACATTCTTTCTTTCATACTTCTATTTTATCACAAATACACAAAATCTTCCTCTATTTGTTCCGAATTCTTCCTAAAAAAGAAAAGGACATAAAAAGAGCGGAAATTCCGCTCTCTGCTATCTTATTTTGTCAAATCAATACTTTTCGCAATCTGGTTAATAAGGATAGCTCCAACAATCAAGGAAGCAAATTCTCCAATGGCCGTTGTAAACCAAGTCAGGAAGAATGGCAGGCCTTGCAAGAAGTGTAATTCTGCAGCGATTGTCACCATCGAAATAGAGAATAAAACTGCAAAATAGAAATGATCCAAACGAATCAAGCCTTTAATCAGATATTGATTCTTATAACGACTGAAAAGGTAGACACCTAGTGACAGGAAGACCAAGGTGGACCCACCACCGACAAAGACATCAACGATTCCAAAACTATAGAGATTGGCAATCATACAGCCAATGGTCACTCCCATGATATACTTCTGATTATAAAAAGCCATAAAGTTCATCATTTCAGAAATTCTGAACTGGTAAGCACCATAGCTAATCGCATTTAAAGGGGGAGTAATCGTAAGGGCTACATAAATGGCAGCAACAATGGCAATCTGAGCCAAATCACGAACTGTCAGTTTTTCTTGTTTCATGTTTTCTCCTTTAGCGGCTTTACCGCGTGTAATATGCTTGGCGAAAGAAGCTAAGCGCCAAGGGTTGCATCACATGAGAGGAGCATCATTCGTTGATTCCTCCCACAGATTTAGCAACCCAACTAGTATAGCATAAATCCTAGAAATATGATAGACTATCTTTATGAAAACTTTAATCAAAAAATTCTTTGACAATGAGGTTCTGTCCTATCTCTTCTTTGGTGTGGCAGCAACACTTGTTTATATGACTACTCGTCTCCTTATTTTCGCTCTTACGGGACAAACATTATTTGCCACCATTACTGCTAATATCACAGCAGTTCTTTTTGCCTTTATCACAAATGATACCATTGTCTTTAAGCAGCAACGCAAAGGTTGGCAAAAGCGACTTCTTAAATTTGCTCTGGCGCGTTCTGGCACTCTTTTGCTAGACATCGTTCTTGCAAAATTATTAGTGGATACTTATCCTAATATTATCGGGCAATTTGTCAACAATAACCGCAATCTTATCAACTCTATCGAGTCACTTTTTTCTCAAGTACTTATTATCGTCCTCAACTATGTCTTTAGTAAGATTTTTGTCTTTAAAAACAAGAAAAAATAACAACAAATCAGTCTATTTCACCCTATAAAAGCAAATCTGGACCAGATAATTCTGATCCAGATTTTTTTAGTCTCAGATTTCCAAGCTTGGATTGTCAAGCGTCAGATGAGTGATTTCACCCTTAACACCAAAATAGTCCTCAATCAGAGTATGGAGTTCTGTCATAGCTGCTTGGGCACGCACGGCCTGCTCTTCGTTGATGGCCTCGATAACCAAGATGGCATTCTTGGTCTCCTCGGTCAGCATAGTTCGCTGGGCTTCTCGCCAGTTAAGGCAACGGCAGACAGCCCCTTCTTCATCATAGTAGATGATTTCTTCTGGCAGTGCCGGTGCGTCACTCTCAGCACCCAGCGGGAAAAAAGCTTCCCCACCCTTGGCTTTTCCTAGATGAAGACCTCCGACAATCTTATCCAAATCCTCACCGCCACATGGAACCGCATAAGACAGCGAGACACTGTTGTAGATATCAACCAACGGATTGATTGGATGAAATTCACGTCCCTGACTGACCCGCTTGAGCAGAGCTTCGATAGAGGAACGTACTCCTTTCTTAGTCTTGAATTGACTGAAGGCCTGCCGCCACTCCTGAATGACTTCATTTTGAGTGAAGTTCTCGTCTGAGATAAAGTCCTCAGCTCGCTTCGCTCCCTTATCCAGCAGGGATTTGAAATAAGGATCCTTACTTTCATCCACTCGATTATCCAGTCCCTTGACCACTAAAACACTAATCTGAGCTTCCGGAAATACTTGCCAAAATTCATTTTCAACTGTAACTTTCATGATGTACCTCTTTAATCTTAATAGTTTCTTTTTTGTCCTTTTTTGACTGCTTCCCAGTCACCTGTGATGTTTTCACGCAATCGGACCAGCATTTTCTCCAAGGCTTGAACTTCCGCCTGAGAAAAGCCCTGCAGGGATGTCTCTTCAGAATAGTCATTCTCAGCTAGGATAAAAGGATAGAGTTTTTCTCCTTTTTCTGTCACAAACCATTCCTTGTTCTTCTTGTTGCCCTTGGCTGCCTTCTGCTGGAGCAAGCCCTTGGCCTCTAGCTTCTTAACAGATCGGGCAACCGTTGAGCGATCCACCTTGAGCAGCTCCGACAGCTCCTCTTGGATAATCCCCGGATTTTCCGCGATTCGCACCAGATAAAGATATTGTCCCCGTGCCAGCTCTATATCACGGAACTCAATATTAGCAATGGAATCCAAAGCTCGGGCTATAATCCCAATTTCCCGCAATACCGACATATCCCCTCCTTTAAACTTTTATTTGAATCTATTATAACACATTTTATTGCAAATGCAATAAAAATAATTGAAAAGAAAAAAGAGGAAAATCCTCTTTAAATTTGGCAAAAATGTCTTTTTCTAGTTTTCATCTTCCTTATAGTATTTTTGTAATTCTTCCGCTGAATTAATGACATGTTCCTGCCCATCTACTGAATATTCAGCTGGGATAGTTACATTCTCAAATACATTCGTTCCTGGCGGAAAGAAGAGTTCAGCAACCTTCTGAACCAACTTGATATCAGGTTCTTCATTTAAGAAAGCTACACGAGAATCATAGCCTTGCAAAATCTTGTGCAATTCGGGATAATCTTGACCAAGGACTGTTTTTTTAAGATTTTTGCGAGGATACGTATCATTTAAACCAACACTGGTCATAGATACGCTTACTCCTTTCTTAGCGAGGTTATCATAAAAGCTTGTATTGGAAACAAAATTATTTTTAGTAGATAACTTATCAGTTTTCACTTTATCAGCTGGAAGAATCTTTCCCTCATCCAAATCAATGAAGTAAACTTTATAATCCTCATCGTTTTCAGAATGTTTGGGATGAAGAATAATCCTAACGTACTTCTTCTCACTAGTCGCACCTCTCCCCATTCCTATTGAGTCTATTTCAGAAGGAACAAGATTATCATCAAAAGAACGCACCATCTTAAAAATATCAAATTCTTTTCTTTCTAGTTTTTCTCCCACTAGTTTATAAACAGCTAACCTCCAATATTCTCCTTTTTCTGGTACATTCCGATTAAAATCATATAGGCCTTGCTCTGGATTGTTCTTCAGCTTCATATAGTTATTTACAAAATAGCCATAATTAAATGCCCTTAAACTAGTAAACTTACTTGTTTCTGACTTAACTGTTGCCATTTTCTGCATTTCTTCCGAGTCTACGAGCTCCCAATTATAAAACAAAGCTTTTTTTCCTTCAAAAAATTTATAATTCGGTCTATACTCAGGCACATAGTAGGTATATTGACCATAATTTTCTTGAAATTTTGCCTTTTGACAATTATCCCAGATATAATAGCCTACAAATCCTAGAATCAAGACTAGAGCAACCACAATACTCTTCCATTTAGTTAGTTTTTTACTTTTCATACCTATTTATCCTTTTCCACTCTAAAACAACATCCGTCCTCTTCTTCATCCTGCTCTTTCTTCTTGAAAGTAAAGCGTCCAGTGCTCTCAATTTGAAACCCTGACTCACAGCAGCTCTGGATACTGGCATTAAGCACTGCGCCAACAATCAAAATTTTAGCAATTATGATAAACCAAAACATCATCACAACCATAATGATAGAGCTGAAAAAGCGAACATCAACCAGGTGATTTAAATAATTATCCATGTAGACAGAAAAGATATTCAGCAAAGCCAGAATAGTTAAGAGCACGAAGGCGCTTCCGGGCAGAACATAGCGTTTCTTGCTGATTTTCACATTAGGAAGGAAATAATAGAACATAACCAAAACCGCAAAGAGTAAGGCATAAATCAGGGGCTCGGTAAAATTCTGCAAGTGCTGATAAAGCTGGTTATCTAGCTTCCAGTAAGTACGGAGGAAATCCAGCGACATATGGCCGAACATGGTCAGAAAGAGGGCCAAGGCAAAGAGAATCTGCAGACCTAGACTCACAAAGAGACTCATGACGCGATGAGAAATCAGCCCCCGACTCTTAGCCACCCCATAGGCTTTGTTAAAGGCAATCTGGAGGAAATTCATGGACTTGGAAAAAGTCCAAAGAGCCGACAAGACTGAGAAGCTCAGCAGACTAGTCGAAGGCTGGGTCAGAACTTCACGCATGACTTTTGCCACAACATCATATAAAGTCTCTGGAAGCATGTCCTTGATAGCTGTCAGAAAATCCGCCACCGGAATGTGAAAATAGGGCAAAATATTCACCACAATCAAGAGCAAGGGAAAAACAGAAATCAACCAATAATAAGCAACTGCAACGCTGCTCAGCTCACTATCTGCCTCTTTATAAAAACGGAAAAATTCTCTTAAAAACTGATTGTTGCGAACCTTACTAAATAATTTCTTCACTCTCTTCTCCTTCAAAAAAAAGCTGAGACAAGTGCCCAGCCTTTGATTTCTAATAAGTTCCTTCTTCTCCCTGGCTGGTCAGAATGACAGGACCATCTTTTGTAATGACAAACTGATGCTCATACTGACAGGACAGGCCGCCATCCAGCGTTTTATGTGCCCAGCCGGTCTCAAAGTCCGTATCAATTTCCCAGGTACCTGTATTGATCATGGGCTCGATAGTCAGAACCATTCCCTCACGCAAGCGCAAGCCGCGTCCTTCTCGACCGTAATGCGGCACCATAGGCTCCTCATGCATGGTTGGACCAACACCGTGACCCACCAGATCCCGCACAACACCATAGCCATGACTTTCAGCATATTCCTGAATAGCTGCGCCAATGTCACCGATACGATTGCCAACCTTAGCAGCCGCAATTCCACGATAGAGACATTCCTTGGTCACATCCATCAGCTGCTGAGCTTCTGGGCTAACCTTCCCTACTGCATAGGTCCAGCAAGAATCTGCCACACCGCCCCGGAAGCTCTCTGTGTGCTGCTTCATCTGTGCTACATTGTCAAAGTCTAGCTTGGACACATCCAGCTCTGCCTTATCAACCAAGCCAACCACCATATCAACGCTGATGACATCACCTTCTACCAGCTTCTGATGACGAGGAAAGGCATGGGCTACCTCGTCATTAAGAGAGCAGCAAGTCGCATAAGGATAGTCCATGACAGAGCCTTCAACACCAATCTGTAGGGGCAAGGCATTGTCTTCTTTACAACGCTTGCGGACATACTCTTCTATGTCCCACATGTCAATGCCTGGCTTAATCAAGTCTCTCAAACCAATATGGACAGAAGCCAGAAAATCTCCACTCTTGTCCATCAAGTCAATTTCACGCTGTGATTTTAAAGTAATCATTCTTTCTCTAAATTCCTCTTCTTAATTAATTTTCACTGTAATCGTGGCTTTGGCAACCAGCATCGCTTCCAAATACATCTCAAAGTCAATAATGGCTGTCCGCCTAGTCTGACGGATAATACGCGGCTGGATATGCAGCAGATCATCAATCTGGACCGCCTGAAAGAAATAAATCATCAGCTGGTCGATTATCAGGCTGCGGCCACTGTTGACCATGAGCTGCTGGGTAATCCGAGTCAAAATTTCTGTCAGCACACCGTTGGCCAGCACACCATTTTGCTCCAGCATAAATGGCTCAACAGTAAAGGAAAACAAATCATCCTGACGGCTAATCTTCTGTCCCACTTGCTCACTGAAAGTCGGCAGGCTAGAAATCTGAGAACGGCTCATTTTCTCCATAATGTCCCGCCGCGTGATTACACCTAGTAAGGTCTGGTTGCTGCGCACTACTGGTATCATTTCAAAATCTTCTGCAATCATGCGCTGGCTGATATTGGCAATATTAGCAGATAAGCCTGTCATAAAGACGTTTTTCGTCATGACCTTGTCCAAGGTTGTCAGAGGAGACTTATCCCCAGCATCCCGCATGGTTACTACTCCCACCAGCATCTGCTGCTGGTTGATAACCGGAAACCGGCTGGCACGATTGCGACGAACCAAGTCCAGATAGTCACGAACAGTATCTGTATCATGCAAAAAGCCATACTCGTGGCTGGAGCGATAGACCTGCTCCACTGTTAATATATCGGTCTTGATCTGCATATTGGACAAGGCGCGATTAATCATGGTTGCGACGGTGTAGGTATCATGCTTGGTCCTGAGAACCGGTATATTGAGCAGATTAGCCATCTTCAGAACTTCCGAACTGACTTCAAATCCTCCGGTCACCAGTACCGCATTCTCATTTTCCAGAGCCAAGAGCTGAATTTTCGTCCGGTCTCCGACAATCAGGAGGCCGCCCTCTGTCAGATAGTGCAGGATATTCTGCTCCGTCATGGCTCCGATTGAAAACTTATTAAATTCTTTTTCAAGACCATCTTCTCCAGCCAATACTTCTGAGCCAGTAATATCAACGATTTCCTTGTAGGTCAGATGCTCCAAGACAACTTTCTTGGACTTAACCCGAACCGTACCGCTCCGAGGCCTAGTCTCAACAATACCGCGGTTCTCAGCTTCCTTGATCGCTCGATAGGCCGTCCCATCACTAACTCCCAGATAGTTTGAGATACTGCGGACACTGACCCTCTTGCCGATTGGAAGATTTTCAAGATAGGTTAAAATTTCCTGATGCTTACTCATTAAAATCTCCTCTCTCATAACGGTACTCCAGATAATCTCTCATCTTCCTCGTGTACCGATCGCTCCCTTTAAACTGCCGATAGAGGCTGAAGCCAGATTTTTGAGCTACCTTTTGACTAGCTAGGTTCTCTGCATGAGTGATAATACTGAGGCGCTTGAAGTCAAAGCGGGTAAAAGATAGAAAAGCAATCTCTCGGACAATTTCTGTCATCAGCCCTTGTCCCCAGTAGTCTTGCCGCAGAAAATAGCCTAACTCAGCTTCTTTCTTGATCTCGTCCATCTTTTCAAACTTGACAGAGCCAATCATTTCCTGCGTTTCCTTGTGACAAATGGCCCAAATCCCCAGAGGATTTTTCATAAAGAAATTAGCAATGACGTATTCACTTTCCTCTAGGCTTGCTTCTGTCGGAAATATGAACTGAGTATTTTCCGGATTGGACGCAATCTTATATAGGGCCCCCGCATCTTCAAAGACAATGGGCCGCAAAAAAGCATGCTCTGTCTCAATAAATGAGCAGGCTGCCAAATGTGTCCACAAATTCATCTGCTACCTCTACAAAAAATAAGCGAAAAACGCTTATTCTTCTATCAACTGGATATCTGCACCCAGACTTGTTAATTTTTCAATAATATTAGAATAGCCGCGCAGGATAAACTCGATATTAGTGATCTCTGTCTTTCCTTGAGCCATCAAACCTGCAATAACCAAAGCAGCTCCTGCTCGTAAATCGGTTGCCTTGACCTGAGCTCCCTGCAATTGATTTGGCCCCTCATAGACAATCTGGTCGCTACTAGTTGAAATTTTACCTGCCATCTTAGCCAGCTCCGCCACATGATTAACCCGCTTCTCATAGATGGTGTCCGTAATCTTACCATGGCCATTAGCCGTCAGCAAGAGCGGAGTGATGGGCTGTTGTAGGTCAGTTGCAAAGCCTGGATAAGGAGAAGTCTTAATGTTGATAGCTCGTAGATTTTGCTGTTCTTCGACGAAAATGCTGTCTTCAGAAACCGTCATCCGAACACCCATTTCCTCAAGCTTGGCAATAAAACTTTCCAAATGCTCATAAAGGACATTATTAATCTGAATTCCCTGACCAATGGCTGCAGCAAGGGCGATATAAGTCCCTGCCTCGATACGGTCTGGAATTACTTGATGACGCGTTCCATGAAGGTGTGGAACCCCCTCAATCGTAATAATATCGGTTCCTGCTCCACGGATGTGCGCTCCCATATTATTCAAGAGAGTTGCCACATCAATGATTTCTGGCTCCCGCGCTGCATTTTCAATAATAGTCCGACCTTTGGCCTTGACAGCAGCCAACATAGTATTGATGGTGGCACCCACACTGACCGTATCCATATAAATGCTAGCGCCTTTCAGCTGCTGACCTCCTGTGGATAGGTTCATGTAGTTGCCATCCATGGTCATCTTAGCCCCCATAGCTTCAAAAGCCTTGAGATGCAAGTCAATAGGACGCGGCCCCAAGTCACAGCCACCAGGCAGACCTACCGTTGCTTCACCATAGCGACCAAGCAAGCTACCATAGAAATAATAAGAAGCCCTTAGACTGTTGATCTTTCCATAAGGCATAGGGACGTTCTGGATACCACGCGGATCAATCGTCAGACTGTCCTCAGAGCGAGTAACACTAGCCCCCATGGCAATCATAATATCAATCAGGCTATCCACATCCGAAATATCCGGAACGCCATCCAACGTTACAATATCATCTGCCAGAATCACAGCCGGAATCAAGGCAACGACACTGTTTTTAGCACCATTAATAGTCACCTCTCCTTTTAAGGGGCGACCACCATGTATTACAATTTTTTTCATGTTTAAAATAAAGCTCTTTCAAGGTATTGCCATTTATTATACCACAGATTCGAGAAATTTCCTATACTTTTAGATAAATAAGACAATTGAAATTAAAATGAAACAGGGAAAATTGCTTTTTTAATAGTATTTTCACAAAAATACAGTATTACCAGGAATGAGAGAAGCGCAAGGCTAGACTGCTTGCCTTGCAAATATTACCCATATAAAAAAGCTCTCAACCATTACGATTGAGAACTGTCTTCTTACTGCACTGATGCTTTCAATGCCTCTACCTTATCCAACTTTTCCCAAGGCAGGTCAATGTCTGTCCTACCCATGTGGCCATAAGCTGCTGTCTGACGATAGATTGGGCGTTTCAGATCCAACATTTGAATGATACCGGCCGGACGCAGATCAAAAATCTGACGAACCGCTTCCTGCAACTTGCTTTCTGCAACAGTACCAGTGCCAAAAGTATCGATGCGTACAGAAACCGGCTGAGCCACACCAATGGCATAGGCTAACTGTACTTCTGCTTTCTTGGCCAGTCCAGCCGCCACGATGTTTTTAGCGATGTAGCGAGCTGCGTATGAAGCTGAGCGGTCGACCTTGGTTGCATCCTTACCAGAGAAAGCACCGCCACCGTGACGAGCATAACCGCCGTAAGTATCCACAATAATCTTGCGTCCTGTCAAGCCAGAGTCCCCTTGCGGACCGCCAATTACAAAGCGACCGGTTGGATTGATGAAGAATTTCGTCTTATCATCCAAATATTGGGCTGGGATAACTGCTTTAATTACCTTTTCAATCACATCACGATGAATCTCTTCATTAGTCGCTTCTGGGTCATGCTGGGTCGAAATAACTACCGTATCCACGCGCACTGGCTGGTCATTTTCATCGTACTCAACGGTCACCTGAGACTTAGCATCTGGTCGCAGATAGGCAATCTCTCCTGATTTGCGCAATTCCGCCAATCGACGGACTAGCTTGTGACTGAGCGAGATAGGCAGCGGCATGAGCTCCGGCGTTTCATCCACCGCAAAGCCAAACATAAGCCCCTGGTCTCCAGCACCAATCAAGTCCAATGGATCTTGATCCGCATTCCCACGAACTTCCAGAGCTTCGTTGACACCCTGAGCGATATCTGGCGACTGCTCCACCAAAGATGGATGAACACCGACCGTCTCTGCTGAAAAGCCATACTCTGTATTGGTGTAGCCAATTTCTGCAATGGTATCACGAACCACACGATTGATATCCACATAAGCTGTGGTCGAAATCTCACCAAAAACATGAACCGAGCCCGTATAAACGGCTGTTTCAGCAGCCACATGGGCATCTGGATCCTGACTCAAGACAGCATCCAAAATAGCATCGGAAATTTGGTCTGCAATCTTATCAGGATGCCCCTCCGATACAGACTCAGACGTGAAAAGTTTACGTTCTGACATAGAAATGTCCCCCCTTAAAAAATTGTTATAGAGTTACAAAGTACTGATAGAAGTTTCCTATCATCTTATCGGGACTATATAACTTCTTCATTATACCACTTTTCGCTAAAAACTTCAGAATTTTTTTAATAGAAAAAGCTATAGACGAAAACTATAGCTTTATTGCAATGATAAACTAAGGGCAGCTTGCTAACAACTCTTCAACTTCCGCCTTACCGATAGCATCACCAGCTTGGTCAAAAAGTCTGATAGCAGCCGCGAAGTTGATTCTTGCTTCTTGGAGATTTCCCAAAGCTTGAGCAATTTCGCCCAAGCCTCGGTAACTACAGGCATGATTGATCACATCATCTGACTCCTTAGCATAGATATGCGCCTTTCGCATAAACTCCTGAGCTTGAGTCAATCGGCCTAATTTAAGATTTAGATAACCTAGCTCATAGAGATTAACTGATTGACGATAATGGTCATCTGGGAAGTACATCGCTAGGAAAGCAGCCTCTTTTTCTATCCATTCTAAAGCTTGATAAAAATCTCCCGCAGCTCTAGCAACATAGCCTAGCTGATGATAAGCGATATGCTCATTTTCAATATCACTATCATTTTGAGCCTGAATCAGATAAAGCTCCAAATTTGCAAAAGCATTCTGATAATCTTGCCTTTCTACAGCAAGATAAGCTCGCAAATTCCAGCGGCTAAAGGAATCTTTTTCAAGCTGCTGCTCTAGTTCTTCGGCCTTATTTAATTGTCCTTCAAAGAAATGCTGCCAAGCGGCTGCCAATTTCTCATTCATCTGCCTTCTCCTTTTACCTCCAGAACTTCTCCTCTATAGCAAATCCGTCTGAGCAATGGCCTTCTTGACATCATCCAGCGGCAGATGAACCAATTCCACCTCTTTTTCCTTGTAGAGATACTGAGCATAGTCATCTATGCGATATTGGTTGATGTATACTACCCGTTTGCAGCCGACCTGAAGCAGTTGCTTGGTACAGTTGAGACAGGGAAAATGGGTCACATAAGCCGTAAAGCCCTTGGGAACTCCCCGCTCGGCTCCTTGCAAGATAGCATTGACCTCGGCATGCAAAGTCCGCACGCAGTGACCGTCAATAACCAAGCACTCATGGTCAATACAGTGCTCAGTCCCTGAAACTGAGCCATTGTAACCAGTTGAAATAACCTTATTATCCTTGACCAAGACAGCGCCGACTTTGGCTCTTTTGCAGGTTGAGCGATTAGCAATTAAGAGAGCCTGAGCCGCAAAATACTGATCCCAAGCCAAACGATTCTCTGACATAATTTCTCCATTCTACTGATTTTTTATTCACATAAGTATCTGTTTTTCCTATTATATCGCAAATTCCTATTTTTAACTAGCTTTACCATGAAAGCTGTCTTATCAGCAACATGCCTTTATCTATACTATAAGTGGCATGGCAGACTATTTCCCTCCTCATACTTTTCATTAAGAATTATCGAAAAAGAACCAAGGAAATCCTCAGTTCTTATTTTAATTATTTACCAAGCTTAGCTTTAGCTGCGTCTGCAAGAGCTGTGAAAGCTGCTGCATCGTTAACAGCCAAGTCAGCCAACATTTTACGGTTAACTTCAATCTCAGCCAATTTCAAACCATGCATCAATTGTGAGTATGAAAGGCCGTTCAATCGAGCTGCCGCGTTGATACGAGTGATCCAAAGTTTGCGGAAGTCACGTTTTTTCTGACGGCGGTCACGGTATGCATAGTAGTAAGAGTTCATTACTTGCTCTTTTGCAGTACGGAACAAGATATGTTTTGCTCCATAGTAACCTTTAGCTAATTTTAAAATACGTTTACGGCGTTTGCGTGATACAACGCCACCTTTAACACGTGCCATTTATATTTCCTCCAATATTTCCTAGATAATCGTTACAGTAGCTCTTATTTCAGACCTGTAAGCATTGCTTTGATACGCTTGAAATCTCCTGCATGCACCATTCCTGCTTTGCGAAGATGACGGCGTTGTTTCTTAGTCTTTCCGTGGAAACGGTGAGAAGTGTAAGCACGGAAACGTTTCAAGCCACCAGAACCTGTACGTTTGAAACGTTTAGCTGATGCGCGGTGTGTTTTTTGTTTTGGCATAATGTTTTCTCCTTTTTCTATCTTTCTGACAATCTATTTTTTGTCAGGAATTGGCGCCATCTGCATGAACATCTGACGTCCATCCATCTTAGGCTTTTGCTCAATAATAGCAACATCTTGAGTAGCTTCAGCAAAATCTGCTAAAACTTTAGCCCCGATTTCTTTGTGGGTAATCATCCGGCCTTTGAAGCGGATAGATACCTTTATTTTATTTCCTTTTTCAAGGAATTTGCGTGCGTTGCGAAGTTTAGTGTCAAAGTCTCCCTTGTCAATAGTTGGGCTGAGACGAACTTCTTTCACAGTAACAACACTTTGTTTCTTGCGTTGTTCTTTTTGTTTTTTCTGGTACTCAAATTTGAACTTACCGTAGTCCATAATTTTTGCAACAGGTGGTTTAGCTTGTGGCTGAATCAGGACCAAATCGACATTTGCTTCATCCGCAAGAGACTGCGCTTCGCTCAGCGGTTTAATACCTAATTGTTCGCCGTCAAGACCGATCAAGCGAACTTCACGCACACGAATTTCATCATTGATGAATAAGTCTTGTTTTGCTATGGTTTTCACCTCTTTTTTTATTTTTAGAGAAAAACAAGTGCGGACCTGCTAACGCAAACCCGCACTACACGATAATATTTCATTACTGAAACTGAATCCTGTAGAGCCAGACAACGTTAGTCGCAAGGCGAGAAGCTCTCACTTCTGCTTTTCTCAACTCCACTATCATACCAAGTTTCATTTTATTTGTCAATGATTTTTTTCGCTTTTTCTTCGATAAATGCAACAACTTCAGAAATGCCAATACCAGTGGTATCAAAATGTATGGCATCTTCTGCAGGTCTCAATGGCGAAACTTCGCGGTGACTGTCCTTATAATCCCGCTCGGCAATTTCTTCTTTCAGTTTCTCCAAGTCAGCAGGAATACCTTTAGATAGATTTTCCTTGTAACGGCGCTCAGCTCTTTCCTCAACCGAAGCTACCAGATAAATCTTGAGCTCAGCCTGAGGCAAGACAACCGTTCCAATATCACGGCCATCCATGACAATCCCTCCCTGAGCTGCAATTTGCTGCTGCAAGGCCACCAGTTTCTCACGGACTTGAGGAATGGCAGATACCCAAGAAACGTTATTGGTAACTTCATTTTCCCGAATTGGGTGAGTCACATCCACATCGCCGACAAAGACTAGCTGCTCGCCATCTTCTGCTCGACCAAAACTGACCAAATGATTATTGAGCAAGTCTACAATTTCAGTGGCATTTGCTTCCGTCAGATGATGCCGCAGAGCCAGATAGGTTGCAGCCCGATACATGGCTCCTGTATCTAAATAAGTATAGCCAAAATCCTTAGCAATAATCTTGGCAACGGTCGATTTTCCACTGGAAGCAGGACCGTCAATCGCAATTTGAATCTGTTTCATGGTCAGCTCCTACTCAATCTTCACAACATCACCTGGATTGGCATACCAAGAACCAGTAGACATATGAGAAGGGTTAAGCTGTTCAAGCTTGGCAATAGAAATACCTGCACGCGCCGCAATGGCTGCTTCTCCTTCGCCAGGCTGGACAGTCAGAGTTCCTTCAGAGGATTCTGTGGTATTTGCCGCTGTCTGCTCTGCTGTAGAAGACGCTTCGCTGCTAGAACTTGCTGCTGAAGTGCCGTAGAAACCTTCCATTTGGGTTTGTCTATTACTTCCTCCAGTAGACAGATAGGTCAGGAAGCACACCACCGCAACCACTAAAATACAGAAAATAATGGTTAATATGGTCAATAAGCGGTCTGCATTCAAGGCGCTAAACTTCTTAGTTCGTTTCAACTTATCTTCTCCGTTATCGTATACATCTTCTTCCCATGGTTCTTTTTCCATGACTTCCTCCTTGAGTTTTTCTTAAAATCTTATTACAATATGGGTATGAAAGTAACACTCATTCCCGAACGGTGCATTGCCTGTGGGATCTGTCAAACCTACTCAGATCTTTTTGACTATCATGACAATGGCATCGTCAAATTTTACCAGGACGACCAGCTCCTAGAAAAGGAAATCGCTGAGGATCCCGATGTCGTGGAAGCCATCAAAAACTGCCCAACCCGAGCTCTTTTGAAAGACTAGGATTTTTTGGACTGACTGCCATAGTAAGCTTCAAAATAGTCAATATGGGTAAAATTATCTACTAATTCTACCTCACCCTTAAAATGCTCATTAAGGGCTAGGGCATTGACAAAATATTTCTTAGGCCACTTGCGCATACAAAAACTCCGGCTGCGGCTCTGCCCCTTAAAATATAAGGTAATTGACGTCTTGGTCACTTCGACTTTTTCAATATCTGAAATCTTGACCTTTATCGGAGTAAAGGGATTGGCTGTGATAATACGCAAGGTTCCATCGTCATAAATGGTAAAATAACGATGAACTCCCATTCCCAACAAAACCATGAACAAGAAGAAAGAAAACAGAACAAGAGTCGGCACTCGTGAGCTTTCATACATCAAAGCTAAGCCAACAAAAATCGGAATGACCGATAAAGACCAATATATTATCAGGATAGCTACATCTGGCTGCCAGTGATAGCGAACCTTACCGAAAATCTTTATCATGCTCACACCCCCATACTACTAGTTTAGCATAAATTAAGAAAAAATAGAACAGGTAGACTTGCCTATTCTATTTTTTTATTTATGAATTTTAATTTTAGAAATATTATTTAGAAAATTTGAATAAAGAAGTAAATTATATAAGTAACCAAAGGAAGGTACGTCACGACTACTATACCATGGAGAAATGGTCGTTTAAGTTTTACTATATTGGGTATAAATGTCAGTAATAGCAAGCTATAGGCGATAAAATACCTCTGTTGAACTCCTTCAATTATATCAGAATCAACAAGAGAAAATTGAAGATATAAAATAAGGAAGGTGGATAAAATAATCGCAAAGAAAGAAAATATTTTGCCTATTTGAATTAAATTGAATTTTTTAATATCTATTTTAGTCACTCTATATTCTTTTTCTTGATAAAGCCAACTGAGTCCATAGGCAACATAATACAGTATGGAAACTAGGATAGGAGGCTTTTGATAAGTCACTTCCTCTGCATACCCTAGCTGAATCACTGTATAATCATAAGAGAAAATCTCTCGAAGATACATACTTATAAATTTAAAAATATTTGAAAAAATATGAGATAACTGCTTAAAGGTATTTACATTTCTCCCAAAGTAAGCACCTGTATTTACATCCTTTATCAATACGATCAATAGTAATGAACAAAGTATTGAGAAGAATAAAGTAAATAACAGAAAAATATTTATAAATCTACTAGTTAGCTTTTCTTTATTTGCAAAATAGAGCATCGGGAAAACAGATATTATAATTAAGAAAGCTGGTACTTTAGCCAAAGAAACTAAGATAATCGATATTCCTAGTTGTATTGCATCTAACTTTTGAAAACTTTTTAACTTTGCTACTTTATAGGTGACTTTAGTTAAACAAGCTACAAAAAAAATGATAGAAACATTTGTAAAAACATCAGCTGAAATAGCGCTGTTTGTTAATAAGATTGTAGGATGAAGACTTAGCGCAGCAATTGTCCACTTACTAAATGGGATTATTCGAATTGACAATATTAAAACGAAAAAGGCAAAGATTAATCCGGATAATCTCATAAAAATGAATTCAGTTGCTGGAGTTAAATGCAAAATTTTATTCAATAAGGCAATCAAGACATAGGGAAAGTATACAAGAGGATGATAAGGAACGGCATTGGTAGCCGCTTGAAATCTGTTTTTTTCAGAATACTGTAATTTACCAACCTCTGATAAAGGATATAAACCAAACGTATGGTTAGGCCCATTTTTTATAAAATAATCCATAAAAGATTGCTGATTTTCTGATACCATTCCTCCAAATAAAGCCATATTCCCATTATCATTTTTGTAAACATCTCCATTACTAATTTGAATCGCTCTATAATAATGAGATTGTTCATCCATCCAAGATCCGGGATTTCTATATAGTACTGCACCTAAGGCGACAATAAAACTAATACAAAGTGCTGTAAAAACATGGCGAGCATATGTTTCCTCTTTTATTCCTAATAATTTTTCAATTCTCTCCATTTATGTAATCTCCTAATATATTTATTATTAATACTCCGCATTAAATTGATAAATTCTATTTCCGTCTTTATCAGGACCATATAGGAGTTGGAATTCTTTCCCAAATTTGATCGCTAAATCTCGACTTGAAATAACATAACTAACATGTAACTCTTTTAAAGTTGCAGTGTTGACTTGCATATCTAAGACATCTGGACTACTGTTAGACATACTTACTTTATCATCAACTAAAATTGGCTTAATGTGAGCATAACGATTCCACTCATTAACATATTCACCATTGATATCTATCTTCTTCATTTCTTCTATATCTGGATAAAAGCGAACACCATTAATCATTTTTGCTCCAAACATTTGTGGATAATTATAAAGCATGTTGTTGTCCGTCAACCAAATAGATTGTGGATTTCTTTCGACTATGTCTTTAATTGCTATTCCTAGCTTTTTATTCTCAACAACTTCTGTTCCTCTAACAATTGGATTTACTGTAAAACCAGTTAATAAAGATAAAATTAACATAAATAGAGTAAATAGTTTCTTATATTTTAAAACTCCTAGCAAAAATGTTAAGAAAAGTAGAAAAGCTGACAGTAATATATAGCTTCTTGAGATATAATCCTTATAAACTTGATTGTAAGATATCAAATAGGAAAAAAGAATAAAACTAAGTATACTAATAGGCAGAAGAACTTTAAAAAGCTTCTTGCATTCCATTTTCCAAACAAAGTCAATAAACCAAAAACTAATAAATACTGCTATAACAGCCAAAGCCTGCCAGGCTCTTCCTGATGTCACATAACTGAATAGAGTAATTTTTGCTAACCATTCTGGGACACCAACGAATATGTATAGTATAAGAAATACACTGTACAAAGACAACAGAATTCCAAATAAATTTTCCTTAATCTGCTTCTTATATATGATAAAAGGCAAAGCCAGGAGCATAAAAGGAAGAAAATTAAGAGAAGAG
Organism: Streptococcus sanguinis; assembly: GCF_020729725.1. Lineage (GTDB taxonomy): Bacteria > Bacillota > Bacilli > Lactobacillales > Streptococcaceae > Streptococcus > Streptococcus sanguinis_V. The sequence goes on from NZ_JAJEPA010000005.1 coordinate 664,710, forward strand.
GCTAATTCTACTTGATTTAATATAGTAGGAAGCTTATAAGGCAGAAAGAGATTTAAAAATATAGTGATTAGAAATGTGAGAGGAATTCCTCCACCTGTAGAAACTCGACTACCTGGATAGACTGTTTCTAACGATGCAATAATAGCATCTAAACTTTGATAAATACTAACTCCCAGAATCACAGCAGTGACACAAAGCGTTGTAAACATAATAATCCAATCATTTCTGGACAGTTGTTTTTTTCTCAAAGCTGTAAAAAACTTAACGAGAAAATATATCAAAATAATATAGGCAAAAACAACTTGAAATGCGGGATAAATGACTAAAACAAAGCCAATCAGACTACTGGATAGAAGTGCTGCAAAACTGACCTTAGCAATTAATTTTTCAGAACTAAAATAATAATAAATAGAAACCAAAGTTAGTAAAGTAAACCAGACTATATCTCCCAAATGCTGCATGAACCACCACTGTACGACTGGTGTATAAGTGATAAAGAAAGCCGCTATAAAAGACAACACCTTATTCCCCTTTGTCAGAATCATAATAAACTCAAAAGACAAAAGAATAAGAGTAATAATCTTAAAACACCAATACCAAGATAGAGCACGAGAAGGACTGAGGAATAAAGCTCCCCAGTTAAACGGTTTACCCAAAATAGAAATATGATTGACTGGTGAATGATAAGCTACAATCATATTCTGACCAGACAAACCATAATTCTCATTGACAAGTTGATTACCAGAATTAACCTGAGAGATAAAAAAGGAAGTTTGAACCATCCATTCATCAGATCTAATTCCTCTTGGAATGCCAAAAATAACACCATCTGTATTTGAAAAAGGTGATAACCATTGGCTACCATCTCCTTCAATTTTTGATTTTGACTGAACTCCATTCTGAAGCTCAGTCACACCCATTCTATTCCAGCTCGCTATGGAACTACCATTAAGATTCAGTACCAAGCCAAGAATAAAGACTACCAGAGCTAAAGCATATCTATATTTTATAGCCTTATTAAAAGCATTAATCATAGTATTGATAAACCTCGAGTTCATACTGCATTCGGTTTTGTCGAACTACAGTATCCAAAATGATACCAGCAATAAAAAACAAACCTGCTAAAATCATAAATCCTGTCGCTAAAACTGCTGATGGCAATTTGTCAATCAAGCCTGTATTAGCAAACTCTGCAATAACGGGTAATCCAATAATAAGTCCTACCAAAAATAAGAAAAAAGCTAAAATAGAAAAGAATACCAATGGCTTATAGTCTTTAAATAGACTAAAAATCATTTTGAGAACCTTAAAGCCATCAGAAAACGTGCTGAGTTTAGACTCACTTCCCTCAGGACGATCCTTGTAAGTTATTGGTACTTCTACTAGTTTGAAACGCTTATCCATAGCATGAATAGATAGCTCTGTTTCAATTTCAAATCCTGGAGACAAGACAGGAAATGTCTTAACAAAAAGTCGATTAAAGCCACGGTAGCCGGTCATAATATCATTGTAGCTTCCCTTATATAGAGAGTTAATCAAGTACTTGACTAAATTATTACCAAAATCATGGAAACCACGTTTATTTTCTTGGGAATAGGTTCCGTTTGAAAGACGATCTCCAATGGTCATATCAGCCATTCCCGAACGCAAAGGAGCTAGTAATTTTTCAACTTCAGCTGCTGGATAGGTATCATCTGCATCAGCCATAATATAATAATCTGCATCAATTTCTCTGAACATAGAACGAACTACATTCCCTTTGCCTTGCCTAGGCTCAAATTTTACAAAAACTCCAGCTTCTCTAGCCAGTTCATTGGTCCTATCCTTTGAATTGTTATCATAAACATAAATGTCTGCTTGAGGTAGAACTTTCTGAAAATCCCTTATAACCTTTTGAATAGTTATTTCTTCATTATATGCTGGAAGCAATACCGCAATTTTTTCTTTCATTTTATATTCTATCTCCTTGTTTTATAAAAAACACTATCGTTACAACAGTCTTACCATCTTGCTGAAGAATAATAATCCACGATATACGTCTCCATCTTTTCTTCTTCGTGTTTAGATAAGTATCGAACTACGGCATCAGATGTATTTGCATAAGTTAATTCTGAAACAAATAAGCTGCTAAAAACTGTCCTATACTCCTTATTAGCAAATAATGAATTACCTAAGAAATAATTTTCCCTAGAAATATCTAAATAATCTAAAATAGTTGGAGTAAGGTTAACAGAATTTTGCCCCTGAGCATCTAGTATTTGAGGAACGACTCCTTTATAATATATGAAAAAAGGTACTTTGTCAAGATTGCCCATTCCTCTAGACTGATTAGGAAATGACTTTCTATATTCATCATCAACATAAGTTGCATGGTCGGTTGTGAAGACTAAAATTGTATTTTCCGAATATTTACTATTGTTAAATTTTTCGATGAATTTCCCAAATTGTATATCTAAATCATAAAAACGGTTTAACAAACGGTCATTTCCATCAGAGTATTTCCTATCAAATGAATTCATGCCAATATGTGTACCAAAAGTATACATTGAGATAAAGAAAGGTTGCCCATCAGGCTGATTAGCCATCAATTTATTAAGTTCTTTATAGGCATCCTTATCGAATGTACTCTCCTCCCCCTTAGAAGGCTGTGCATCTAGAACAGAATCAAAACCTAAATGGTTTAAGTAAGAAGTGAATTCTTTATTATGAGCTTCTGTATTAATAAAAGAAGTATGATATCCTTCTTTCTTCAAAATGCCCTGTAGAGAAATCAGATGGTTCTGATCAGAATTATCTAACTGATAACCTGAATATAATTGACCAATTATCCCTCTATAAGTTGCAAAGGTATGATTATAATAATTGGAAAAACTCAAAGATTTTGATTGTAATTCTTTAATATTAGGAGTGATATTTCTCTCATCATCAATAATATGCTGAGACATTCCCTCTGTAAAAATAAGAATCACATTAGGTTTCTCGGGTATATTTTTCGGTTTTTTAATAAAGTCTCCAACTTCCTCCTTGTAGAAAAGTTTTTTCTTCTCTGCAGACTCTCTTTCCGCTTTTTGAAGCAGCTGAATATAATCATATTCAGCAACTGCTAAATCGTAGACTGACTTACTTGGAGAATACTTAAAACCAAAGAATCCTCCCAAAGATAAATTTAGAGTGAGTGCAGCACTCAAAAGAAATAGAGAAACAACATTATATTTATAAAGGTAGTAGGTAATCTTATTCTGTGTTTCAACATACTTAATCGGTAGGAAACTAAAGGTTAATAATAAAATAATACCTAAACCAAAAATAAAAATTCTTCCTTTGAGAGCCTCCCAGGAGCTCAGATTATTTAACATAATAAGAGTTACAAAGCTATTTCCAAAAAAAAGAACTAATATCTCGACGTTATAAAAGAGAATAAACAAATTATTGATAAAGCATCCAATAATTTTATGTTTTTTAATGATAAAATTTGAAACAAGAAAAAAAATAATCAACTCTAGCAAAGGAATAATGACATATAGTAAATTCCCTGTTGTTTTCAACGTTAAAAAGCTAATAATAATAGAGAATAGATATTTAAGTACTGTAAATTGATAATCTTTGTATTTAGTATAAAAAGAACTATAATCTATTTTGTGCTTTTTTTTTCCAAACATTTTAATCTAATTCCTAATCTTTCTAATCATCCTCTTAACAATATATTTTATGGCACTTGCTGGACCAAGGAAAATATATTTAGCCGCACCTTTTAAACCTCCTATATTATCAAAGTTCACATAGGTATTTGGTAAGGTGTCCGGACGAATATTTAAAACATTATTATCAACAAAAGGAGTGATATATATTTCATTTCGAGAAATAGCATAATCAAATCGCTGCGACCAAGCTAGATAGACCAAAATGCGCTCAATAGAGTGTAATATTGTATGCTGCGGTAGTGGCTCTTCCGGAATATCCTCATCTTTAAGTTCTATGTCAAACAGAGGCTTTAGTGCATCATATTTGAACCATATAAATGTACCATAACTCATAATAAAAGTGTTCAAACTATTAAAATCTATAGCTCGATCGATATTCATTCTTTCCCAAAGGATATTCATATCGTCCGCAAATTTATTTTCATTTAAAGGATCCACAATCTTTGTATAGCGGAAAAAGGTTGGTATATCTGCAATCACAAGTCCCAATCGTTCATTATTTTCTAAATTAGTGAGAATCGAATTGGCAGGTTTTATCAGCATATCAAAAAGTTCATTTCTCCAGGAATCACCAACCCAATATGGATATTCTGGAGACTTTTTGGTATGGAAATGTCCAATGTAATCATAAGACGATAGCTCTTCCTTTAGCTTCAACATAGGAATAATGTCTCGTCCACGATTTCCTGTTAAATAAATATTCGCTTTTTGATGCCGTTTTGCTAAAATAATTTCAATTTCTGATCTTTTATTTTCCGAATCAGTTGTTAAAAATAGGTCATAATCAAAATTAAAATATTGGAATCCATCCAAAAATTCTTCTAATAAGTCTACATAAAATGTATGGAGATGTACAGCTACTTTCTTTTTGTTTGAATATGCATCATTTTTATTTTGAAGGACCTTTCTATCAATCAGATATGGCGGTGTTGGTTGACTGACATCTGACATATGAGACAAGATAAATTCTACTGGATAGTCGGATACCTCTTCAATCTCTTTCAGTAAATATGGAGATAAATGCTGACTTAAATCAAAAGTTTTAATTTTAATAAAAGGGACCTTATATTCCAAAAGAATATGTGGATAATGAATAGTAAAATTACTATGGAAAAAATCTTCCTTTAGTGGGAGAGTATTTAAAATAGCTTGATATTGGAATCCCGCATCAGTAAATTTTTTCGTATATTGTGTTTCATAATTGTCAATAACTTTTTGTACATCTGTATAATTTTCAACAGATTCCCAAAAAATTTGAAAAATTTCTGATTGAACTAGATTTTTCTTGAACGAAATAAAATAAGATTGAAGATGCTCATTAATAAACAAATTTCGTTGCTTAACTTCTTGATGATTCGTCATTCCCCAAAAATCAATATCAGAATCTGATTCATAGTTTTGATAAATTGGCTCCATATCCCAAAGTGGTCCAAAACAGGTATCATTCATGACGGTCACCGAATCATACTCTTTCAATGATTCAAAACCAACCAATTCCATTCCATCATGCCAAGCACCAAAATCATAACCAGTATTTTCCCGTTGAAGGAAGACATCAATCAACCCTTTTTCACGAAGTTTATCAACTTCAGATTCACTAAGTTGACTATTTGAAATAAAAATTAATTTTTCAAACAAAGGTCTCATATGCTCAAGTTGATAATGAACATGGCGGCTGATATGATCATATTTATTAAAATGAACATAAATTAATAATCGTTTCATTTCTTTCTCCTCAAGAAGTTTATAATTTTAGTCGAAAGCTGCCAACGCCTGCTTTCGATTATAGCATGATATTGCTGGTTTAATGCCTGGTATTGCTCTTCTAATTGAATTATTCTTTCTTGCAAAGATAAATTGTCTAACTGAAGCTCTGATAATTCAGTTAAAAGTGATCCTTCCCTCATTGGTTCAAAAATATCTTTCATCTCATAAAAAAAGGTAAATTTCGTTTCAGAAATACTCTCTAAATTATAATGAATTTGAGGATCATTTTTCCCGAAAAGTAAACTATCTGATAAAGCTATTCCATTTGTAAAATCAATGGGAATCTCCTCATGTTCTTTATAGGTTTGCAATTTTACATTTTTATAATAGCTTGGTATTTCAGATAAATCAACCCTCAACCTCATAACATCCGAAGGAAGTTCAACGTAAATTTCATCAGAATATTCCAATGGAAATCTCAAACTGTTTTCTTCTGAAAAATTTTCTCCTAATTTTGAGTAAAAAAATGTTACAAATTGCTTCTTAATCTCAAATACACTATGGTTTGGCAAAGTATTTCCCAGTAGCAATTCAATCGCTTGCAGGCTATTCTTTACAGGAGACAAAGATTTCTCAATTCTACTTAAAAGGGCCTCATAACAATTTTCAATGGTGTATAGTTGCTTAGCTACCTGACTGGTCTCCAATGCAGCACATTTATAATTTCGGAAATTTTCAATCACATTTTCTAAAGTTTCTGTAAGAGAATCTATATTGCCTAGAGGATATACAAATCCTGTATTAAAAATATTACGAACTGTAGAATATCCTAAATTATCAGAAACAATTGTAGGAACTCCTTTTAGAATTGCCTCAATGAAAACCAAGGAGAACGATTCTGATTTAGAATTGAAAACACAGATATCAGAAGATGTGATTTCTTTCCATGGAAGATTCCGATATCCTAAAAACCTTACCTGATTCAATGAATGTTTCTCTATAAATTCGTCACATTCCTGCTTAATATCTTCTTCCCAATCTCCTATAAAAATTAAAGGGATATCAAATCTCCCTAACTTAAGATAGGCTTGCAGTAATTCCATCTGATTTTTATTTTCATTAATTAAACCAATAGAAACTATTCTTATTTGTTCTCCTTTACCAAGTGATTCATCAGAGATTTCTGTAAAAGGAATAAACGATTGCAACTTATGATTTCGATTTCCAAATTTTTCCAGCGACTTTTTCAAATTGCCTTGGACAGCAAAAACTTCATCTGAATTATCAAGCATAAAATCGAACTTTTCTACATAATAGGCAAACTCTCTTTCGGGAAATTCGTGAATAAGCCAAAAATGTGGAACAGATTCACAAGCCGCCGCTAAAGCACCTTGAAATACATTCGCTGTATTAGAAATAACCAGTTCAATTTTATTTTTTGAAATAATATCCCTTATATCTTGAATATTCTTATGGTAAAACAGAACTCTTTCTTCTTTCGACAAAAGAAGATTCCCTGGCGCTTCTTCCCACCACCATTTTACAGTCGTAAGTGGAAATAATTTAACACCTGCATCCTGTAATTTATCTCGATACGCTCTATGTGTAGGATGTCCATTTTCAGGATAAACATTAAAAACATTGTAATCTAAATGTGCTAGATAAACCATCAAATTTGTAATAGATCTCTCAGCACCGTTATCCAAAGTTCCTGTTGGTGAAACAAATAAAATATTTTTGCCCATATCTCAACCTTTAAAGACCTTTACTCATTTAATTCATGCCAATTACCATTTCTAACCAATAGACCCGTCGCAGAATCAAGTGCAGATTTATCGTTGTCAGGAATATCTTTTCTTTCGATAAATACAATCGGTGCTTTTGCTGACGATGCAAAATCTAGAACCCGTTTCTCTGAATCACGAATAGTTGCTTCTAATCTAAGCCGAGCTTGGTTAAGATAGGGAAGTTTGCATTTATATATTACTTTTTTCTTCCCAACACCTTGCGTTTTTAGATTCATCGAATTGTCATTGTAATAGCCATAATTGGTATTAATATCTACAAAAGACATAGCAATATGAGATTCAATATCTTCTAATTGTTTAAATGTAAACTCAAATTCAAGTTCTTGTTCTGGAGTAACTTGCGCTTTTGATAATAGCTTCACTTCAAAATCTTCAACCAAAACCCTTTGTTCTCCTAATTTTTCAGATTCCTGAGACTCTTTAATTGGTTGAATAACAGCATTATCAAAACTGTACTGGTTGGCCACATCATCTGGATTGCCGATAGCCTTGACCAAGCCATTTTCAATCAAGACAGCCTTATTACAATATTTTTTAACAGCTCCCATGTCATGGGTCACCAGAATGGTCGTCTTACCTGACTCCTTGCGATCTTTGAAATAGTCATTACACTTACGCTGAAAGGCTTCGTCCCCGACAGCCAAGACCTCGTCCAAAATCAGAATATCACCCTGAGCCTTGATGGCCACAGAAAAGGCCAAACGCACCTGCATACCGCTAGAATAGTTCTTGAGTTTTTGATTCATAAACTCTCCCAGCTCAGCAAACTCCACGATATCATCGTACATGTCGTCTACTTCTTCTGTTGAGAATCCCAGCATGGCACCATTCATATAGACATTTTCGCGGCCAGTTAGTTCTGGATTGAATCCGACACCCAGCTCAATAAAGGAAACCAACTTACCATCAATCGTTACCTTGCCCTTCTCCGGAATATAAATCTCAGAAATAATTTTAAGGAGGGTAGACTTACCAGAGCCATTGCGCCCGACAATCCCGTAGAAGTCACCCTTTTCGACCTCAAAGGAAATATCTTTCAAAACATGCTGTTCTTTGTAGCCTTTGATTCCCTTAAAACGATTGACTAGACTGGTTCTTAAACTCTGAGTAGCCTCAGTAGGCAATCGAAAGAATTTACTTACATGGTCGACTTTTACTGCAATATTATTTGACATTATAAAATCTCCGCAAATCTCTTAGCATTTTTATTAAAAATATAGTAACCAAACCAGAAAATGAAAATTGGCAGAATATAGGGAATGATAGAAATAAAATGATTCCCAATCAAATCCCAGCCACGCATACTTCCTGAAAAAACAACAAAATGACGTAAATCCTGAATAATTTGAGCAAGGGGATTAAGCATCATGATTTTAGCAATAGTTACTTGCCCTCGTTGAATAATGAACGTAAGCGAGTAAATAATTGGCGTTGCGTATAAGCCAGCCTGCAATACAACTTCCCAAATTGGCCCAATGTCACGATATTTGACAAAGAAAGTTGCTAGAATAAAAGCAAATCCTGTAGAAACTAAAACCAACTCAACAAACAGAGGGAGGATAATTAGCCAACCTAATGACAAAGGGACACCATTAATCAGAGCAAAAACAGTAACTACCAATAAATTAATAGCATAATTAATTGCTGCGCCTGCAATAGATGAAAAGATAATAATTGACTTTGAAAAATTTAGCTTTCGTAATAAATCACCTCGCGAGACAATTGACATCATCCCCATATTAGTTGCCTCAGTAAAGAAATTCCAAGTTACCATTCCTAAAAGGAGAGATACTGCATAATGTGGTGTTCCATCATCAAATCTCAAAAATCGAACGAAAACAAGATACATAATCGAAAATAGCAACAACGGTTTTAAAATTGACCATAGATGTCCAATAAAGCTTCCTTGATAACGTAATTTAAAATCAGTTTTAATCATCTCTCGTAAGAGAATCCTGTTTTTTTTACTAAAAAAATCCATGAATATTACTCCTTATAAGCAAACTTTGTGAGAATGAGGCTCGTAAAAACAAGGGTATGAAAAGCACGGTTTTTACGGTAGCCATACTGGCGAATCCTGCGCCAGCGCTCCTTAAAAGGCGCCTCCATAATGGTCACAAAGTTCTCAATTAACTCTCTATTTTCAGCAGTCAGCGGCAGGACCAGCAAATTTCTAGCCTGAGTCTGACTGTCTTTTATCAATTTCCAATATTTGGCAAAAAGAACATGGGGACGAACCCAGTTTTTTACGCGTTTTCTGAGCGTTCGAGCTCCTAGCACATTATTTGAATGCTGGCGATAGAGCTCACCCGGCTTGTCAATATAGACTAGATTGCCAAAAGCCGCAGCCAGCAAGCCCAGATACCAATCGTGCATGAGCAGTTCATGCTCTTCCTCCCCAGTCCAAAGTTGGGCCAAGGCGCGATTTATCATAGAAACACCGCCCGTTACCGTATTCTCCGTCAACTCTTGGATTAGTTCTGTATTAGCGTGATCTGACTGAGTGCGAATCATACTTTCGTGAACAACCTGTAGCTCTTGATCTACGACTTTCAAGTCAGTATAAACCAGCAAGGGCTGACTGCTATCATATTTGTCTGCCTCAGCCAACTGCATGGCAATCTTGTCTGGCAGCCAAACGTCATCTTGGTCGCTAAAGAGATAGAAATCCGAATCTTGGTATTGAAGCAAGCTATGAAAACTCTGAATGACACCCAGATTTTGTGGATTTTCCCGATTGATAAAGGAAATACGGTCATCCTTGCGACAAAAATCTTCAATGACAGCCCGCGTCCCATCTGTAGAGCCATCATCACGAATCAGCAGCTGCCAGTCCCTATATGTCTGCTCTTGGATACTCTTAATCTGCTCGGCCAGAAACTGTTCCCCATTATAGGCGGACAGAAGAATGGTCACTTTCATGATAAAAATAAATCCTCGTATTCACCCACAATTTTTTCCCAGGTGTAGTTTTCTTTCATATTTTCTTTGGCGGCTTGGCCTAGCTCCGTAAAATCTGTTTGCGCATCTACTCGGTCAATCAGCTGGGCCAGCTGGCCTTTTTCTTTTTCCCAGTAGAGAGCCGTTTCTTTTGCTACCTTCCGATTGAAGTCCACATCCAATACCAGATTGGCATCTGTCTGAGCCAGAGCTTCCAAGAGTCCCGGATTGGTCCCACCAACCTCATGCCCATGTATGTATGCAAAAGCATGATTACGGATATATTTGAGCAGATTCTGATCGTAGACCGTACCGACAAACTTAATGCGAGAATCACGGTCAAAGCCTGTTTTCTGCTTGAGCTCTTCAAAATAGGGATTGCCCTCATGATTGCAGATGATCAGCAAGTCACGTCTGGTTTTGGATTTCATAAATTCTTGAATGATGGTTTCATAGTTGTTTTCCGGAACGAAGCGTCCGACAATGAGGTAATAGTCTTTTTCCTTACTGGCCCACTTTTCAAAGAATACCCTGACCTTACCTTCGTTTTCTGTCAGATTGGACAGATAAAGGTCAGTTCCATAAGCGATACAGGTCGTTTTAGACCAAGGATAAGCTTTTTGAATATAGCTTTCGATGCCTTGATTGTCCGCGATAACCAAGTCTGCGTGCTTGGTCATAACCTTCTCAGAATATTTGAGATAGGCTTGAACTGGCTTAGACCACTTGGCCCGCTTCCACTCCAACCCGTCAGGATTAATAAAGAATTTACCGCCTGCCTGATGGATACGACGAGCAAAGGGAAAGATAAAAGCACCAATCGTATTTCCAAGAATGTAAAAAATTGGCTGTTCAATCTGCTCTTTTTTAGCAAACTTGAGGGCATAGGAGACAGCCATCATATCATAGGCAATTACGCGGGCCGGACCAAGCTTGGGTGGCTTGACTGTAAAGCAGTCTACTCCCTTGTAGTCAAAATGATGAAAAGCTTCATCATCTGATAAGCAGGCCACATGATACTGGATTTGAGAAGATATTTGATGCTCCGTCAATTTCTCGACAAAAGTTTCAAATCCTCCATATTTGGCAGGAAGTCCCCGACTCCCGATGATGAAGACATGTTTCATGATTTCCCTCAATTCAAGATTTTACAATCCATTCTATTATACCACTTTCTAGTGTGTTTGTATAACCAGAAGCAAAGAATCCTTCATTACCTGTACAAGAATAATACGAAAGTCACTTTGTTTTTAAATTAGCCTATCCATTGTAGATTTTTTTAGATTACTTTCAAACATAGTCGTTTATTTTATCTTATACTAGTTCGCTATATCTACGCCAGTACAACCTACAACTATCCTACTCGGACTAAAAAACTATCTCCTTAAATACAGAAAGCATACAAAAACCCCGTTTTCACGGGGTTTAGTGTCTGACTTTAATTGTTATCTGGGAACGGAATCGAATTAAGCTTCGATTTCTGTAACCATACCTGAACCAACGGTACGTCCACCTTCACGGATAGAGAAAGTAGTACCTTGTTCAACGGCGATTGGGTGGATCAACTCAACGTCGATTGTTACGTTATCACCAGGCATTACCATTTCAGTACCTGCTGGAAGTTCGATTGAACCTGTAACGTCAGTTGTACGGAAGTAGAACTGTGGACGGTAGTTGTTGAAGAATGGAGTGTGACGTCCGCCTTCTTCTTTAGTAAGGATATAAACTTCACCCTTGAATTTAGTGTGTGGGTTGATTGAACCTGGTTTAGCGATAACTTGTCCACGTTCGATTTCATCACGTTGGATACCACGGAGAAGCACACCTACGTTGTCCCCTGCAAGACCTTCGTCAAGCTGTTTACGGAACATTTCAACACCAGTAACAACTGCTTTTTGGATTTCTTCTTTGATACCAACGATTTCGATTTCGTCGTTGACTTTAACGATACCACGGTCGATACGTCCTGAAGCAACTGTACCACGACCAGTGATTGAGAATACGTCTTCGACTGGAAGAAGCAATGGCTTGTCAGTATCGCGTTCTGGTTCTGGGATGTACTCATCAACAGTATCCATCAATTCCATGATGATGTCTTCATATTTAGAGTCACCTTCAAGAGCTTTAAGAGCTGAACCTTGGATAACTGGAAGATCGTCACCTGGGAAGTCGTATTCTGACAAGAGGTCACGGATTTCCATTTCAACCAATTCAAGCAATTCTTCATCATCAACCAAGTCAACTTTGTTCATGAAGACGATCAAGTGCTTAACACCAACCTGACGTGAAAGCAAGATGTGCTCACGAGTTTGTGGCATTGGTCCGTCAGTTGAAGCTACTACGAGGATCGCTCCGTCCATTTGAGCGGCACCAGTGATCATGTTTTTAACGTAGTCCGCGTGTCCTGGAGCGTCGATGTGAGCGTAGTGACGCTTAGCAGTTTCATACTCAACGTGCGCAGTGTTGATAGTGATTCCGCGTTCGCGTTCTTCTGGAGCAGCATCGATAGACGCATAGTCTTTAGGTTGGTTAACTGCTGAAGGCAAGCGACGTGCCAATACAGTTGTGATAGCTGCTGTCAAAGTAGTTTTACCGTGGTCAACGTGTCCGATAGTACCAATGTTAACGTGTGGTTTACTACGATCGTATTTTTCTTTTGCCATTTGAGTAAAAGCCTCCAATAAAATATATTTTATAGATAGACAGTAGGCAATACAGTCTAACTTTCCTTACTATTTTATCAAATTTAAATGAAAATGCAAGTCTTTTAGCATTTTTTTGTGAATTATTCCTTGTCTAACTGATAGTAAGGCTGATTGGAAACGGAAGCACCAATACTGGAAGCATAATTCCATTCTTTCCCTTCTAATTGGCTGAAATTCTCAGCTTTCCCAGTCAGAATAATACCAGAAAAGGTCAATTGATCCCGATTTTCTGCTTCACGAATATCTAGCTGACCAAATTTCTTGAGATAGGCCTCAACATCATTGTACATATTGTACTTGTTGACAGTTGGGAAAAGGTTTTTATCGGCCTTTTTCAAATAGTCTAAGAAAGTCTGTTGCTCTTGCTTAGCCTCTTCGCTCTCTTTTTTGCCGTCCGACGGATAGGGATTAAGCAGCGTACTATTAGCTCCGTAAGTCGTCTGAGGATCGGTGCGCAATGCCATACCATTTTCACCATCTTCTGACTGACTGCCAATCCAGTACCAGTTAATCTTGAGGTTACTCGGTATCATCTGCTGGATTTCCTTATAAGTGTAAGGTTTATCAAAAGTCAGAGCTATTTCTACCAATTGATTCGGCATTTCTTTGACAGATACAAGTTCATGAGGTGCTGGATCTGAAGACTTCGTCTGTTTGGCATTGACATTGTAAAAGACCGGATATTTCTGCCGAAGCTCTCGCGTATAGGTCCCTGAGGTAGAGGAATAAGTCGCCTCTGACGTCGGATTTTTATAAGAACCTGTTAGTGAATAGTTCCCCTCATAGGCTGGATAATCCACCATCACTCCATCAAGGTCTTTAAAACGATCAGAACGTAATGTTCCCGAAAGATAAGAGGTCGGATTATAGTATAGACTGTCATAGTCAACATTAGGATAGGCGATTTCGGACATAACTTCGTACTGTTTCTGCAAGTCTCGTCCGTTACCAGAGGCTAATTTTGCCAACCCCTTTCCTAGAAGACCTAAGAGAACTAAAGATACAACGGAGCTAATAGCGACTGTCTTCCAGAGTCTTTTTCTTCTGCTTTTCTTTGCAACATTTTCAAATGTTTCCATTTCGATATCCTTTCTTTTCCAGCTCCTTTCGGAGTTTAACACGACTGCGCATCAGCTGAATCTTGACCTTGCTCACTGAGTAAGACATGATTTGGGCAATCTCCTTGACCGTGAAATCTTGAAAATAATAGAGTTCTAAAAGCGTGGCTTCCTTGAGTGACAGATCTTCTATCATACTTCTTAGCAGCTCATAATCTTCATTTTCAAAGGGATTGACAAGATCTTTTCCAAAAAATTCTTTTCGCAAAATCTCCAAATAATGCTTATCTCTCCTATATCTGTCGATATAGCGCCGGATGGAAACCCGATACATCCAAGCTCGCATCTTTTCCGCCGGAATAATAACTTCTGTTTCCAACATCTTGACAAAAACGTCCTGAACTACATCTTCTGCTTCCACTTTAGAAGCCCCTGACTTCTGCAGATAGGATACAATCTCGCGAGCAAAGCCTATCAAGATTGTTTCATATTCATCTAGTTTGATAAGCTCACCCCCTCCTTCACTAGTATAACGAATTAAGTAGCCCTTTGGTTACAAAAATAGAAAAAACCGGAAAAATTCCGATTTTCTCTTTGTATTAGCCAGAGTTTCGCAGACCAGTCGCTATACCGTTGATGGTTATGTGAATCAGCTTTTCTTGATCTGGTGTAAGCTGACCGTTGCGCTGACGCTTGATTAGTTCTAGCTGGATATAGTTCAAAACATTAAAGTAAGGCATACGATAGTGCAAGCTATCCCTCAGATAGGTATTTTCTGCAAGGAGCTCATCGTGCCCTTCAATCTCTAGAATGACATCCTTAGTTAGCTGCCACTCATCCAAGATAATATTGAAAATATCTCGCACATTCTGATCTTCACAAAGCTGCGCATACTCAAAAGCGATATTCATATTTGACTTAGACAGAACCATGTCTACATTTGACAAGAGTGACTTGAAGAAAGGCCATCTCTTATACATAAATTGCAGAAAGTCTAAGTTATTTTCTGGGTCTTCATCAATGAATTCCTTGAAACTTGACCCAACACCATACCAGCCTGGGAACATAACCCGACTTTGAGACCATGAGAAGACCCATGGAATAGCTCTGAGACCACCGATTTCAGTGATGGTTTTACGGGCTGCTGGACGAGAACCGATATTAAAGCTAGAGATAGCCTTGATCGGACTCGATTCGAAGAAATAATCGTAAAAACGCTCGTCGCCAAAGACCAAATCACGGTAAATCTGATAACTGCGATTGACTACTTGGTCCATGATTCGCTCATATTTATCAGACGTATGGCTATCGCTCTTCTTATGAGTTACCATGCGGTTAATGGCGGCAGATACCAGCATTTCCAAGTTATAGTAGGCTGCGTCTTTGTTTCCATATTTATTTCCAATAACTTCCCCTTGCTCGGTCAGACGGATTCGGTCATTGATACTGCGGAGTGGCTGAGATGTGATGGCTTCATAAGTTGGACCACCACCACGTCCTACTGTACCTCCCCGACCATGGAAGAAGGTAATTTTTACGCCAAACTTATCACCGATGGCTGTCAGCTGCTGCTGAGCCTTGTAGAGGGTCCAGCAAGAAGATAGGTAACCACCGTCCTTATTACTGTCTGAATAGCCCAGCATAATTTCCTGGTAATTATCCTTAGAGGCAATCCACTTCTGTGCAATCGGCAGAGACAGGTATTTCTCCATGGTATCACAGGAATTGTCCAAATCCTCAATGGTTTCAAAGAGCGGAACAATCTGGACACGAGCACCATTTTCATCAATCAGCCCTACTTCTTTAAGCATAATAGCCAACTCAAGTAGATCTGATACACTGGTCGAGTGAGAGATAATATTCTGCTTAATCACTTCCTCTCCAATGGCATCTTTTAGCTGACGGGCGGTTTTGAAAATTTCCAGTTCCTTTTGCAGAAGCTCGGACTTAGGCTCATGAGTAGCTGATAGGATACGAGGATCTTCTAGCAGCTGTTTGAGGAGGACCTGGCATTTTTCTTCTTCCGACAGGCTACTATAATCCTGAACAATATTAGCCGAAGCCAAGAGCTCAGCCACACAGGCCTCATGAACGCTGGAATCCTGACGCATATCAATGCTGGCCAAGAAGAAGCCGAAAACATCAACCGCTTGGAGAAGTTCAGTCAAATCCCCACTTACCAAGGCTTCACCATGATGTTCAATAAGAGAATCATAAATGACCTGCAAGTCTTCCTTGAATTCTTGAGCGGTTTTGTAAGAAGGTGTCTCCTCCTTCTTGAGCTCGGTCAGGGTCTCGCTGATACGAGACTGGATATAATTAGGGATGATTTCTCTTCCTTTATTGTTGACAGAAAGGTTGGCTTTCGCAGACAATTTTTCCTCAGCTCGGTCAGTCAATCGCTGACCATCATTTGAGAAATTACCTTCTTTAAGGTAAAGCAAGGTTTGAATCAGCTTGGACTGGATATAGTGGAAAGCTCGGCGGTAAGGCTCATTTTCCCGATAAACAGACTTGTCAGTAGACAGAGCCGCCATTTCTGCTACTGCCTGACTGGTTTCTGAGAGGTTGGTCGAGAGCGAGAAGGTGCGATAGAGTGTATAAACCTTGTCAATATAATAGTTGAGAATGACTTCACTCTGGAGGGTAGCTGATAGTTTGAGGGTTTCTGCTGTTACAAAAGGATTGCCATCCCGGTCGCCGCCAATCCACATTCCCATGGTAATAGGCTTAGGATTATCCAACTTGATGCCCCGCTCTTCCGCCAAGCGTCTGTATTCGACCATAAAGTTAGTGATCGCTTGTAGGAAAGAGCTGTTGTAGTACTCCATGACATTGGTAATCTCATTGGTCACTTTCAGCTTCTTCTCACGGATCATATCTGTCTGCATCATAAGCTCAATATAGCGGCGGAGATTTCCTAGCCACTTCTTCTCATTGACTAGTCCTGCTTTAACATCACGATGCTGACGCAGTAAACTATGAATATGATTGGTTAAGTCCAGAATAGTCTTGCGCTGGACCTGGGTCGGGTGAGCTGTCAGTACTGGCACAACATTCAGATTTTCCAGAATCTCCTGAGCATTTTCCCGCGTTGAAATCAGGTCAATGGTTGTTGATAGCTTTCCAAGATAATCCTGATCGATATTGTTCTGATGGTTGATTTCATAAGCTAAATCCACGTCTTCTGAGATATTAATCAAAAGCGGCAAAATAGAGAAATAACGAGAAATATAAACCATTTCATCCGTCGTCAATTTTTCTACAATCGCTTTTAACTCATGATATTTGGAGTTAACCGCCAGCTCCTCCATGAGGGAGATTTTTTCAAAGGTCTCAGGGCTGAGAAGATTCCGAGTAATATCGGCAAGCAAGTCTGTCAAAATAGCGACTTCTTCTCGAATCACTTCTTTATTGCTGTAGCTTTCTAATTTGTTAAATGACATAATCTGCACCTTTCATTTTTGCAACAACTGTTCATACGAACTGCGTTTAAGCTTCCTCAGACTGGTCTTGCGCCTCCGCTTCCATCTGTTCATAGAGGGCATCACGGCGCTCGTTGGCATCAATATTAAGTACCAAGGCGATGGCTACTGACAAGACCAGAAGACTGTTCCCTCCTTGCGATAGGAAGGGGAAGGTTACTCCTGTAGACGGAATGAGACCTGATATTCCACCGATATTGATGAAGGTCTGCATGAGTATCATACCGCCAATTCCCAAGGCCATCATGGAGTTAAATGGATTCTTTGCCCGAATCCCTACCAAGATAATTCTCAGAATCAGGAAAAAGAGTAAGGCCAAAATCAGACTGGCACCAAAGAAACCAAACTCTTCTATCACGATAGAAAAAACAAAGTCCGTATGAGCTTCCGGCAGATAACCGCGCTTCTCAATAGAGTTCCCCAAGCCTAGACCAAACCAGCCGCCATTACTCATAGCATAGTAGGAATTAGCCAATTGGTGGCCTGAGCCAGACAGGTCCTTGAAGGGATTGAAGAAAGCACTGAAACGCTTGGCCACATACCCAAAGACTGGAATCTTGGCCACGCGCTCAACCCCAATCAACCAAATGCTCGCCAGAACCAATCCCGAAACACTGACAATGGCTCCCAGCATCGTAGAAAACCATCGATAGCCAATCCCGCTGACAGCTATCATTATTACGACGGTCAAAAATAGAATAGTCGCATTTCCAAGGTCAGGCATAATCGCTACAATCCCAATCAGAATAGCCACCATGGTCCGCCAGTCGTTAAAGGCTTTAGGAAACCAATGGTTGTGAGTCAGAGCTTGATAATCATAAACCTTTATCTCCTCCTGCCTCTTAGTGAAGCGAAAAGCTAGATACCAGACCAGAATAATCTTCAAATACTCCGCAGGCTGAATACTGAAAGCTCCAAGCCTCAGCCAACCATGGGCGCCGTTAATAGTCCCCGTTATAAAACGAGATAAAAGCAAAAGGATAATCTCAGCAAAGATAACTATAGTCAGGATACTTCCTTTTTTTAAGAAACCCAAGCGGATTCTATACAGGAGCGCAATTATAAAGAGACTTATTACCCAAAAAATCCCCTGATTCAAGACCATGCCAAAACCATTTCCTCCGGCCTGAATCGAGGTAGGACTCGTCGTTGAATAGACCACAATCAATCCCAAAACAGATAAAATCAAATAGGGAATCAAGATGGAATAATTCAACAAGTGCTTCTTGTCAATTTTCATATTTCACCATTAAACTTCTAAAAATTCAATTCTCATTATACCACCTTTTGGATTGAAAAAAAAGCATTAGTGCAGAGACTTGAACAATAAGGTCTTGCTTTCTCTCTTTTACATAAAATTGTGATAAGATAGGAAGCAAACAAAGGAGTATAAGATGACAGACATTTATGATATTGAAATTAAAAAACAAGACGGAAGTCTGCAAAAAATGAGTGATTATAAAGGAAAGATTCTGCTGATTGTCAATACAGCGACCGGCTGCGGCTTCACTCCTCAGTATCAAGAACTGCAGGAACTCTATGAGCGCTATCAGAAAGACGGATTTGAAATCCTAGATTTCCCCTGCAATCAGTTTGGCCAGCAGGCACCTGGAGACGCTGCAGAAATCAACAACTTTTGCAACCTTAACTACGGAACGAGCTTTCCTCGATTTGCTAAGATTGATGTCAACGGTCCTCATACTGCTCCTCTCTTTGACTGGCTCAAAAAAGAAAAGGGAGGTCTGTTGGGCGAGAAAATCAAATGGAACTTCACAAAGCTTCTGGTCAGTCGAGATGGCAAAGTTGTCAAACGTTTCTCTCCGCAAACTTCTCCCAAAAAGATTGAAGAGCTCATTCAAAAGCTATTATAAAAGGTAAGAAAAAGCAAAATGATTTATCCAACGGCAACTCACCGTCCACAGCTTAGCTAAGCTCTTTTAAAAAAACAAGACATTTTGAGCTTTCAAAATGTCTTGTTTTTGCTTTATAATATTTCAATTATATTACATTTTATTCATTTTCTAGCAATTCTGGGGATATTTTTTGCTTTTTTATTTGTTTTAAGTTAAAATAAACCAGTATGAGGAAGAGGATTAAACCGCTTGCAATCCTAATTTTCTTTGCTTCTTTTATCATTTTTATTTTGATAAGCAAGCAAATTACTGACTCTCAGGAAAAGCAAGCACAGGCAAAAATTTCACAAACTAAACAGACTCCAAGTTCCTCAAAAAAAGAGGAACCATCGGACGATTCGTCCTTAGATGAAGAGTTTATTTCCAGACCAATCATTGACATTTCTGGCTGGCAGTTGCCAAGTGAGATTAATTACGACTTACTCGCACAGAATGTTTCAGGAGTAATTGTCCGTGTTCATAGTGGAGCGCAGGCCAAAAAAGAAAATGCAGCAACCCACCTGAATGGTCTGGACAAGTCTTATGAAAGACATATCAAAGAATTTCAAAAGCGCAACATCCCTGTTGCTGTCTATGCCTATGTGGCCGCCAATAGCAAAAAGGAAATGGAAAAAGAAGCTGAAAGTTTCTACAAGGCTTCTGCCAAGTACCATCCAACCTATTATTGGCTAGACGTGGAAGAAAAGACCATGTCTGACATGAATGCGGGAGTTGAGGCTTTCAGAGCCAAGCTAGAGTCACTTGGTGTTAAAAATATTGGTATCTATATTGGAACTTATTTTATGGAGGAGCATAGCATCTCTACTGACAAGTTCACAGCAATTTGGATTCCGACTTATGGTAATGACGACGGCTACTATAATGCCGCACCAAATACTGAGCAAGATTACGACTTGCACCAGTACACATCACAAGGTCAACTGACTGGTTTCTCTCATTATCTTGATTTGAACCAGCTGTCAACCTTGAAAGACCAGGCAGCTACTTATCAAAAGCTATTTACAGTTCCTAAAGAAAGTCAATAGCTCAGAACGACAGCTCAAGTCTCAAAGACTGCTGTCGTTTTTTATTGTCATAAAATAGGAAATTTCCAGTCGTTTCCTCTTAATAAAGCCTATATTTTATGATATAATGATTTGATAAATGAAATTAGAAAAGGAAAATACAATGATTTCTTGGTTGAATAGAATTTTCAAAGGAATGGTCATTGCACTTGGCTTTATTTTGCCAGGAGTTTCAGGCGGTGTTTTAGCAGCTATCTTAGGTATTTATGAACGCTTGATTCATTTTTTAGCCCATTTAAAGGAAAACTTCGTCGAAAATGTTCTCTATTTCATACCAGTTGGAATCGGAATGATTTTAGGAATTGCCGCTTTCTCCTATCCTGTCAATCTGCTGCTGGACAACTACAAAGTGATTGTCCTCTGGGGATTTGCGGGAGCCATTATTGGAACTGTTCCCAGCCTCATTAAAGAGTCTGTCGCTAAAAGTGAGCGTGATCGGGTTGATATTCTCGTTTTCTGGGTCAGCCTCATCCTTTCAGGAATCTTTCTTTATTCCCTAAATGGGATGGTCGGCACCTTGCCAGCCAACTTTCTCTCTTTCATCTTAGCTGGAGCTTTGATTGCACTGGGCATTTTAATTCCCGGACTTAGTCCGTCCAACCTTCTCCTGATTTTAGGACTCTATGCCCCTATGCTGAATGGATTTCGCAAACTGGATCTCTTGGGCACCTTTCTTCCAATTGGAATCGGTGGTGCCTTAGCACTGATTCTCTTCTCTAAGCTCATGGATCATATTTTGAAAAACTACTACTCTCGTGTCTATCACTTTATCATTGGCATCGTCCTATCCAGTACACTTCTCATTGTAGTGCCACAAGCAGGAAACAGTGAAAGCATAAGCTATCATGGAGTTTCTGTATTGACACTTGTCCTTGCAGCCTTTTTCTTCGGTCTGGGAACCTGGTTGGGTCTCTGGATGTCACAATTAGAAGAGAGATATACTAATGGCTAAAAAAACAAAAATCAAAAAAACTCTGGTCGAGCAAATTTTAAGCAAGGCTAAGATTGAACATAAAGGTCTGCAGCTAAATGCCTTAGCAGAACACCCAGCCGATGGTTTGGACCGTTCGCAGATTTATAAAACCTTGGCCTTGACAGGAGACAAGACTGGCACACTAATCGGTATCTTGCCTATCACAGAGCATCTGTCCGAAAAGAAAATGGCCAAGATTTCTGGTAATAAAAAGGTTAGTATGATTCCTCAGAAAGACTTGGAAAAGACAACGGGCTATATCCACGGAGCCAATAATCCTGTCGGTATCCGGCAAAAGCACAACTTTCCAATCTATATTGACCAGTCAGCTCTAGAGCGAGACAGCATCATCGTGTCTGCTGGCGAAGTCGGCCGCAGTATCGAAATCAAAGCTCAAGATTTGGCGGATTTTGTTCAAGCTGACTTTGCAGACCTCAAGGAGAATTCTAGCTCATAACTCTTCAATACTGCACCTAATATTCTCAATAAACCCTAATAAGAAAGAAACAATCAACCACTATGAAATTATACTTTGTCCGACACGGAAGAACGGAATGGAATCAGGAAGGCCGCTTTCAGGGAGCCAGCGGTGATTCGCCACTGCTGCCAACCGCCGTTGAAGAACTGCATACCCTAGGAAAACATCTGGCTCAGACACAATTTGGAAAAATTTTCAGCAGCGACCTCCCACGCGCCATTCGCTCTGCTGAGATTATTCAAGAAGAAAGCCAGTTTCCGACTGAAATCGTATCAGTACCTGAACTGCGAGAATGGCAGTTGGGAAAACTAGAAGGCGCAAAAATTTCTACCATTGAAGCCATCTATCCACATCAGATGGCTGCCTTCCGCCACAACCTTTCGCAATTTAATCATACTTTTTTTGACGCTGAGTCGGTTTATCATACAACCCACCGGACCATTTCCTTTATCAAGACCTTAAAGGACAAGAACTATGAACAAGTGCTCATTGTCGGGCACGGAGCCAACTTAACCGCCAGCATCCGAACCATGCTGGGCTATGACACACCTCTCCTGCGCAAGAATGGCGGTCTGACCAATGCCAGTATCACCATTCTTGAAACAAAAGACTTTGAGAATTTTGAGCTGATCACTTGGAATAATACGGATTACTTACTTAAAAAGGCAGAAAATTAAAGCTGGATTTCTAGCTTTTTTTCTTACTTTATAGCCAAATATAGATGAATTTCCCTATCTTTTGTGATAAAATAGGTAGGAAAACTTTTGGAGGAAAAACATGACTACTGAACATATTGAGGAATTAAACGACCAGCAGATTATCCGCCGTGAAAAAATGGCTGCGCTGGCTGAGCAGGGAATTGACCCTTTTGGCAAACGCTTTGAGCGGACTGCTAACTCTGCTCAACTAAAAGAAAAATACAACGATAAAGATAAAGAAGAATTAAACGAGCTCAATGAAACAGCTATTATCGCTGGCCGTCTCATGACCAAGCGCGGCAAAGGAAAGGTTGGCTTTGCTCACATCCAAGACCGTGAAGGCCAAATCCAGATTTATGTGCGTAAAGATGCTGTTGGTGAAGAAAATTATGAAATCTTCAAAAAGGCGGACTTAGGGGATTTCCTCGGTATCGAAGGTGAGATTATGCGGACGGATATGGGGGAGCTTTCTATCAAGGCAACCCACCTTACTCATTTGTCTAAGGCTCTGCGTCCCCTACCTGAAAAATTCCACGGCCTGACAGATGTCGAAACCATCTACCGCAAGCGTTATTTGGATTTAATTTCCAACCGCGAAAGCTTTGAACGCTTTGTCACTCGTTCAAAAATCATCTCAGAAATCCGTCGTTACTTGGATGGACAAGGCTTCCTTGAAGTTGAAACTCCTGTTCTCCACAATGAGGCAGGCGGTGCTGCTGCCCGTCCATTTATCACCCACCACAATGCCCAAAATATTGACATGGTACTGCGGATTGCAACCGAGCTTCACCTTAAACGTCTTATCGTTGGCGGTATGGAGCGAGTTTATGAGATTGGCCGTATCTTCCGTAACGAAGGAATGGACGCAACTCACAATCCAGAGTTCACTTCCATCGAGGTTTACCAAGCCTATGCAGATTTCCAAGATATCATGGACTTGACTGAAGGTATTATCCAACATGCTGCTGTCTCTGTAAATGGAGATGGACCAGTCAACTACCAAGGAACTGAAATCAAGATCAATGAACCATTTAAACGCGTTCACATGGTTGACGCCATCAAGGAAATTACTGGAGTTGATTTCTGGCAAGATATGAGTTTTGAAGAAGCTACTGCCTTGGCTCAGGAAAAGAAAGTTCCGCTTGAAAAGCACTTCACCGAAGTTGGCCATGTTATCAATGCTTTCTTTGAAGAATTTGTGGAAGAAACCTTGATTCAGCCAACCTTTGTCTACGGTCACCCTGTAGCAGTATCACCTCTGGCTAAGAAAAATCCAGAAGATCCACGCTTCACGGACCGTTTCGAGCTCTTCATCATGACCAAAGAGTATGCCAACGCCTTCACAGAGTTGAACGATCCAATCGATCAATTATCTCGTTTTGAAGCACAGGCAAAAGCCAAAGAACTGGGGGATGACGAAGCAACTGGCATTGACTATGACTTTGTCGAAGCTCTGGAATACGGTATGCCA
Organism: Streptococcus sanguinis; assembly: GCF_020729725.1. Lineage (GTDB taxonomy): Bacteria > Bacillota > Bacilli > Lactobacillales > Streptococcaceae > Streptococcus > Streptococcus sanguinis_V. The sequence goes on from NZ_JAJEPA010000005.1 coordinate 688,711, forward strand.
CCAACTGGAGGTCTAGGAATCGGTATCGACCGGCTGGTTATGTTACTAACAGACGTGACTACCATTCGTGATGTCTTGCTTTTCCCAACGATGAAATAATCTGTATTTTATAGGATATTAAGAAAACAAATCCTGCTGAAATTCCAGCAGGATTTTTACATCACAAAAAAGTCTGGGAAACCAGACTTTTTGTTGTATTATTCATATCTCAGTGCTTCAATTGGATCTAGTTTAGAGGCCTTGTTGGCCGGTAGGATACCGAAGAGAACACCGATAGTCGCTGAAAAAAGAAGACTAATGATGCTGACTGTGAGTGATACTGTCACTGGAGTTCCTTCCAGCATTTGACTCATAGCCGAGCCCAGTACAGACGCAAGTCCTGCAGCTAGAACCAGTCCAATCAAACCACCAATCAGTGTCAAAATCATAGACTCAATCAAAAATTGCATCAGTATGTTGCCACGTGTTGCTCCCAGAGCTTTTCGCAGACCGATTTCACGAGTCCGCTCAGTGACCGATACCAGCATGATATTCATAACGCCGATACCACCAACAAAGAGAGAGATTCCGGCAATGGCTCCGATAACACCTGTCATAGCACCATAAATATTTTGCACTTCCTGATAGAGAGCACTATCATCTGTCACTTGATATTCGCCCTGTTGGAGACCAGCAATTTCTGTTAATTTCTTGGCAACCTTAGGGCCAAGTTCTGGGACCAAGCTGGTATCATTCACTCGGAGAACAATCTCTGAAATTTCATCTACTCCAAAGTTTGCAGCTATAAGAGTATTGGTCGTAATGGCATTACCACCATAGACCTGCATGGAGCCAGATGCAGCAGCAGTTTCAGGATCTCTATAAACCCCAATCACCCGATAGTTACTTGCACCCACTGTCACAATTTTATTGATTGCCTCTTCAGCGGAAGAAAAGAGGTTCGCAGCCAGATCTTCGTCCAGCAGCACAACACTGGCAAAGCCTTGATAGTCTTGCTGCCTCAGAGCGCGACCAGCAATTATTTTGTATTTTTTCACCTGAATATAGGTCATGTTTGCACCGACAAAGTTGACGCGCTCAGCCTGCTTATTTTCGTAGCTAAAGGTTTCCATAGCTGAGTTGGTCACATAGTAGCCGTCCACTCCCTTGATATGGGTCAATTCCTTAACCCATGCTTCCTGAGCCTTGGGTGGTTCCACCACTTCTTCGCTTTCATCTTCCACATTTACAGAATAGAGATCAGCCGTTTGTGTATAGGAGCCATCCTTGCTCTTTTTAGGAGAAAAGACGAGACGCATGTTTTTCTGACTTTTGGTAAAACTCTCATTGACCCGTCGGGTAATGGAATCTCCTAAGGCCATTATAACCACAACCGAAGCCACTCCGATAATAATCCCAATCATGGTCAGGAAAGACCGCATCTTGTGTCCAAGAATGGAGCTAATGGCAAATTTCCAGTTTTGCATTAGACTAGTCCTCCTTCCTTAGCGCTATCAGATGAGATGACACCGTCACGAATGACAATTTGCCGTTTGGCATAGGCCGCAATCTCAGGCTCGTGAGTTACCATGATAATGGTTTTCCCTTCTCGATTGAGCTCAGTTAAGAGCTCCATAATCTGCTCACCAGTCTTGGTATCCAAGGCTCCTGTTGGTTCGTCAGCCAGAATCAGAGAAGGATTATTGACCAAAGCACGCGCAATGGCAACCCGCTGCTTCTGTCCTCCGGAAAGCTCTGAAGGCAGGTGATGCATCCGCGTGTCTAGCTCCACCTTGGTCAGAAACTGCTCGGCCAAGGACTTGCGCTTAGACAGACCGACACCTGCATAGATCAAGGGCAGCTCCACATTTTGCAAGGCATTAAGCTTAGACAAGAGAAAGAACTGCTGGAAGACAAAGCCGATTTGCTTATTTCGAACCTTGGCCAGCTTCTTATCACCTAGCTTTGCGACTTCTTCGCTTCCCAGATGATATTCACCAGTGGTCGGACGATCCAGCATCCCAATGATATTCATCAGAGTAGACTTACCAGATCCAGACGGTCCCATGATAGCAACAAACTCGCCCTCTTCAACCTCCAGACTGATATCTCTTAATACCTGCAGTTCCTGGTCTCCATTGCGATAGCTCTTATTAATATTTTTTAACTCAATTAGCTTCTTCATAAGATTTCACCTCTTGACCGTCTTTCAAGCTATCTGTCGGATTGATGATAACTTTACTATCCTTTGTCAAACCAGATGAGATTTCTTGATTTTCAGCATCAGCATTTCCGAGCGTCACTTCTGTCTTCTTGGCAACTCCTTTTTCCAGGACCCAAACATAGTTCTTGTCCCCGTCCATTACCACACTGCTGACTGGTACAATGAGTCCCTGAGTATTGTTTTTAACTTCAATGTTGACAGAGAAACCTTGCTTGAGCTCACCAATCTCGCTGGTAATGTCAATTGTAAATGGATATTTAGAACCTGAAGCTGTTCCGCTACCACCAGTTCCAGATGGCTGAGCTGCTGCCTGCTGGCCGTCTTTCGGATAGTTGGAAATGTAGCTGATTTTACCAGTCCATTTCTTATCTGGGTAAACCTTTGATGTAATGGTCACTTCTTGACCGACAGACAAGTTAGCCAGGTTGTATTCGGACAATTCTCCCTTAATTTGCAGATTCCCATTGCTGACGATATGAACCAAGGTTTGAGTGGCACCAGTTGTTGATTTTGAAACATCGCGGTTGACTTCTACGACCGTACCATCTGCTGTGCTGGTTACTGTTAAGGCATTGAGAGTAGCTTGTGCTTTGTTCATATTATCAACTGCATCAGCTCGAGCATCGCGCAGGTCAGCTGCCTGAGACTCTACAGAACGCTGAGCCTGAGCTTCAGACGCCCCATCTGCTTCTTCATCGCCAGTAGTATTTACAGTCACACCATTGGTTTGCAAGTCATGCAATTGACGATCGGCTTTGCTCACCGCCCGAGCAGCTGCATCATAAGCAGCCTGAGCCTCTGCACTTTTATAAGTAACCAATGCTTGACCAGCAGTCACTTGGTCACCGACATTGACCAGTACATTTTCCAAGTCACCCTTAGTGCTGTCATAGTAGATATACTGCTCATTGCTGGCTGTAACATTGCCTGTCAGTAAGACTGAAGAAGCCACTGAGCCTTCCTTGGCCTTCTGAATCAGCGGAGTCGTATCGACCGGTGCCTCAGAAGGATTCCCTCCATTTAAAAACATGAAGAGAATTGCTCCTGCAACAACTGCAATCGTAGCTCCAATAATGCTAAATAATTGCCATTTCTTTAACTTTTTCATCTCTTTTCCTCCTCTTGATGAAAACGATTTTCTTTTGTTATATTATATCACAAGGCTATCATAATTCTTCTAAAAAAATTTACAGTTTTTCACAAATGGTTGCTATTTTATCTCAGATAGTCACTCCACTTAAATCCGTAGCAGATTTTTGCATTCACCTGCTAAAAAAGGTACAATTACCTCATATAATAGAAGGAGATTCTGACAAAATGAAAGAATTTGATATGATTGCTATTGGCGGTGGCAGCGGGGGAATTGCTACCATGAATCGGGCCGGCGAATATGGTGCCAAGGTTGCCGTTATTGAAGAAAAGAAACTGGGTGGTACCTGTGTCAATGTCGGCTGTGTCCCAAAGAAGATTATGTGGTATGGTGCTCAAATCGCTGAAGCTATTCAGCATTATGGACCAGACTACGGCTTTACCTCTGATAATCAGGCTTTTGATTTTGCTACCCTTCGGAAAAATCGCGAAGCTTATATTGACCGAGCACGTTCGTCCTACGATGGTAGCTTCAAGCGGAATGGGGTTGAGCTGATCGAAGGCCGTGCCCGCTTTGTAGATGCAAACACTGTCCAAGTCAACGGTGAACTTATTCGTGCCAAGCACATTGTCATCGCGACGGGTGCTCATGCAGCTATCCCCAATATCCCTGGCGCAGGCTACGGAGAGAATTCTGACGATGTCTTCGCTTGGGAAGAATTACCTGAATCTGTGGCTATTGTCGGAGCAGGCTATATAGCTGTTGAACTAGCTGGCGTGCTCCATGCTCTGGGAGTCAAAACAGACCTTTTTGTCCGTAAGGATCGACCACTGCGCAACTTTGACAGTTATCTGATTGACGGACTGCTCCAAGAAATGGAAAACTCTGGACTCCAGCTTCATACCCATAAGATTCCACAAAAGCTGGAAAAACTGCCTGATGGTCAGCTCAAGCTCTACTTTGAAGATGGCAGCAGTCACACAGCCCAGCATGTTATCTGGGCAATCGGTCGTAAGCCAAATGTTCAAGACCTCAATCTAGAAGCAGCTGGCGTCACTCTCAATGAACGTGGCTTCATAGCTGTAGATGAGTACCAAAACACTGTGGTTCCAGGTATCTATGCTCTAGGCGATGTAACAGGTGAAAAAGAATTAACTCCTGTTGCTATCAAGGCTGGACGAACCCTGTCTGAGCGTCTTTTCAATGGCAAAACAAATGCTAAGATGGACTACTCAACTATTCCAACTGTTGTCTTCTCCCATCCTGCTATTGGGACAGTCGGCCTAACTGAGGTAGAGGCTGTTAAGACTTACGGAGCTGAAAATATCCACGTTTACACATCTAGCTTCACATCCATGTATTCAGCTGTCACCCAGCACCGCCAACAAGCTAAGTTCAAGCTCATCACAGCTGGTGAGGATGAAAAGGTCGTTGGCCTGCACGGCATTGGCTATGGAGTAGACGAGATGATTCAAGGTTTCGCTGTTGCTATCAAGATGGGCGCTACCAAGGCTGACTTTGATGCTACAGTTGCTATTCACCCGACAGGTTCCGAAGAATTCGTGACCATGCGATAAAAAATTCAAAATCAGAAGAGGTTTGGTATTCCAGCCTCTTTTTGACTTCTGCTACCATTTTATAATAAAGATGATGACCGTTCCATAACCTAATCTTTCATTTTACTGACAATTCTTACATTTTTGTAAGATTGTAAATTTTAGCTATTTCAGGTTCATTTGATATCCCTTTGAAATATCCACTTAATGAAAGAAAGTCAGATTTTTTCAGACCATAAACTTCTACATCACTATTTTAAAAGATAATTATCAAATATCCATCAAGAAATATTAAAGAATTTCTAAAGATTATGAAAAACATGCTTTACTTGCTAATTTTTATAGACGACAAGGAGCCTGAAATGAAATCTCAGACTCCTTTTTCTTTATGGTAAAATAGCTACAGCTCTAACTGGTGAACCGCTGGCTTGATGCCAGTTGGGAAAACTAATCGAGATGAGAGCACCCTTAGCCGGCAGCTGATCCAGATTGGTCATAACTTCTAGCTGATAAATGTCCTGCTCCAAAAGATAGTATTCATTAAGCAATCCATGCTCTGCTGTAGGAATACCCGCATCTGTATCAAAGGTTTCGTGACCTACCGCCTTAACACCACGCTCATGGATAAGGAACTCTAGAGCATCCCGTCCCCACCCAGGAGTATGCTGAATCTCCTGATCATCCAGATTGCGCATAGCTGATTGACTCGGCCAACGCTTGGACCAGTCTGAGCGAAAAGCAACAAACGTTCCTGGCTCAATCTGCCCGTGCTCCGATTCAAAATCTAAAATATCCTGCTTGCCCAGAATAAAGTCTGGATTCTCTGCTACTTCCTTAGACTTATCAATAACTACCAAAGGCAGGAAAAGATCTTTTAGCTCAATCTCTTCCAACCAGCGACCGCCCTCCACAAAGTGAATCGGAGCATCAATATGAGTCCCGTACTGGCCAACTACAGAAAACTGCTGAACATGAAAACCGTCTTTCAAAGTGAAAATATCCTTCTTCTCCAAGGCAGGCAGAGCTGGAAAATGCGGACTATCTTCCTTGATCTGATGGGACAAGTTAACCCATTTTTTCTCCAGTAGTTCCTGATAAATTTTTAATAAATCTGTCATAGCCTTCTCCAATCTAGTCAGTCTTGCTTTGGGAAGATGTTGATTACGCACCCACACCTCTAGCAAAAACTCTTATTTACTATTGCATTATTATATCAATCAAAGTGTGCTGCTGCAATTCTTTACAGTTCTTTTAGATAATCCTTTTTTATTGAAAATAATATAGTTTAAAGCTATAGCTATTTTTTCTAATGAAACCTATTCAAGCATTGAAAATTTTGATATGATAGAACAAAGCAATCCAGAAACGAGGGAAACAGATGAGTAAAACGAAAAAGCTTCTTGCAGCCTTGGGCATCCTTTTCTTTAATATTTTTGGTCTTATCGCCTTCTTCGTCTTGCTCGTCAGAAGCAAGAAACGAAAATAAGAATCTGTCTGTATAATTGTCTCGTCCGATTAAGAAGGACTTGACTTTTTTTTATTTAGCTTTTAAAATAGTTACCATAAAATCAAAAAGAGGTTTACTATTTATGAACAAGAACAAAGCTTTTCTTCTTGCCCTCCCAGCTATCGGAGCTGCCTTCCTAGCTGTCCTATCCCAATTAACTATTTCCATTGGTCCCGTTCCCATCACGCTGCAGACTTTTGCTGTCGGTTTGATTGCAACGATTTTTAAACCACGCGAAGCGGTTCTGTCGGTCTTTATTTATCTGCTGCTGGGAGCTATTGGCCTACCAGTCTTTGCTGGAGGAAGCGGTGGTTTCCAGGCTCTCTTTGGCCCTAGCGCCGGCTATCTCTGGTTCTACTTACTCTTTGCCCTTGTAACATCCAGTCTGACCCATAAGGACAGTCCTTTCTATATGATTTTTATAGCCAATGTATTGGGTGATGCTCTCGTCTTTGTCGGTGGTATCCTAGGACTGCATTTCTTGGGAGGGCTTGATTTCTCTAAGTCAGTTGCGGTTGGCCTAACTCCTTTTATCCTGCCTGACTTGCTAAAAATGGTTTCCATCACCATGATCAGCATCCCTATTTTTAAGAGTCTGAAATTTCATCCCTACTTTTCAGAGAAATAGAAAAACTGATAGAGCTTTCTCTAGCAGTTTTTAAATGCATCCACGAGAACCTGGAATTCTTCATTGGAAAGTGTAATTCCCTTGCCCATTTTGCTGTGGTCTGGACTCCAAGTCCGAATATCATACTTAGCTGGTGCTCCATTAAAGCTAACGCGATTAAGCTCCTTGGTCCAGCCCTTGTCATTTTCAGATAGGACCAGAAGTTTTTCTTCGATTTCGAATGTAAATTCTGCCATATTTCACCTCTTGTTTTATTTTCCAACTAATAATTCGTAAAAGAATTTACAATTTAGGGAATTTTGTTATATAATATATTGTAACAAGTTATGGAGATTTTAGCTATGAAAAAATATCTCGAAATGATTTTACAAAGAGCCAACGAATTTATCAGTGGTAAAAAGAATGAACAAGGACCAGAGGACAGCGGCCGCATTCTGCGTACCATCGAGCTAGCTCTGCGAAAACAATCTGGTGTCCACGTTATCTTTCTAGATAAAAGCTTCACTGGCGATATTGTTAAATACGATCGCGAGCGCCTGCAGCTGATTATCAAGAATTTCAAGAAAAGTATGACCACTATTATCCGCGTGCAGGACATAAAGCGAATCAGTCTCGTACCCAATAATATCCGTGAAGCCCAAAAGAAAGACATTCGCATCACCAACCGTCGTTTCAAAAGATAACTCTTCCATCCAGTTGGATGGAAGAGTTATTTGTTTGTCTGAAAATAAATAGAACGATGATTCTTGCATCCTGGATTAAAAGGATGAGCGCAGATAGGACAAGCATCCTCACAGCCAAGATACTGAGAAATAGTCAGCTCCGTCCTGCAATGACCACAAAGAACTACTCGATCTTCTGACCGACTCACAGGATAGGCCAGAAAAACATGATCTTCGTAGCGGTCATGACAGAGAAAGCAAGGATAGTATTTCTGACAAGCAAAGCACTTAAGAGCTACGATATCTTTCTCACTATGATAATGCTGGCAGCGAGTCTCCTCATCAAGAATATCTCCGTAAACCTGAATCATGCTACTTCCTCTCTGATAACCTCTATTCATAAAGATGGCTTTTAGATTAAAAAGCCACCTATGAATATAAGATTAAGCTCGGACGGTCACACTAGTGCCATCTTCCTTATAAAGATTAATCAAGCCTTCCTTTCGAGCCCGCACCATATCGCCAGCCTCTACGGGCTGCTCCAAGTGAATGGTCAGAAGCTCCATCGGATTAGGAGCCCGATCAATTTTGTTACCATCAGCATCACGAAGGTCTGCGATAAAGGTTTCAAAATGACGGAAGCCCGGTCCGTAAAATTCAACCTGATCCCCTTCGTGAATAACATTGCGCTGACGAATAGTCGCTGTCTGACTGTCTGCGTCATAGGCTACTACTTCTGCTACAAATTTGTATTCTGGAATCTTGCGTCGCGCTCCGAAAAGCTGCTCATTCTCTGTTGGAGTATGATAGTAAAATCCTGTGGCCAATTCACGTTGAGCAACCTTCCACATCTCATCGACCAAGTCCTGCTTGATAGCTTCAAACTTTTCAGGACTTTCTAGATAAGCATTTACAGCTGCTTTATAGCAGTTAGTCACCGTAGAAACGTAATGAATAGACTTCATCCGTCCCTCAATCTTCAAGCTATCCACTCCATTTTCAATCATATCTGGTATGCGATCAATCATGGACATATCAACTGCGGACATAGAAAATTCTTCTGGAACTTCCCCCTTCAAACTCTTACGTTCTTGTCCGAAAGGCATGTCGTAGAGATCGTATTTCCAACGGCAGGATTGTGAGCAGCCACCACGATTGGCATCGCGCATACTCATGTGGTTGGATAATGTACAACGTCCAGAGTAGGAAATACACATTGCTCCATGAACAAAGGCTTCTATTTCAACATCAGTCCGTCGGCGAATTTCTGCCAGTTCAGCCATAGAAACTTCGCGAGCTAGGACAACGCGAGTCAGTCCTAGATTTTTCCAGAACTCAAGCGTTTCATAGTTGGTCGCACTGGCCTGAGTCGACAGGTGGATTTCTAGACCAGGTGCTTCTGATGCTGCAATAGCAATCAAAGCTGGATCAGAAACAATGACAGCCGCAATCCCGATATCTCGCAAACGGCGGAACCACTCACCAGCTCCCTCTTCATTGCCCTCATGCATGACCATATTGGCCGCAACATAGACCTTAGCTCCATAACTAGCCGCAAACTGAACCCCTTCTTCCATCTGTTCAAAGGTAAAGTTCCCAGCCCGACTGCGCAGACCATAGGCCTGTCCGCCAATAAAAACAGCATCTGCTCCATATCGAACAGCTACTTTTAGCTTTTCCAAAGTACCAGCAGGTGATAACACCTCTGGTCGTTTCAACTTTCTTGCCATCATTTTCTCCTATTTGCAATATAAAAGTGTTGATGTCTAATCCTTATTATTTTATAGTAATTTACACCTAAAAGCAAGGTTCTTTGAATTATTTTCACAATTCTAATTTTTAGATTTTTCGAATTAATTCAAAAAATAGTTTGAAACATCTATTTTTTACTCCTGCTTTATCAAGCTTATTTTTGTTTTCAAAAAAGAACTCCTAAAAAGAGTTCTCGTTTCTAAATTTATTTTACCATATCGGGATCATAGTCATAAAATCCTGTATCGAGAAAACGATTTTTCGGATGCAGTTTATGAATCGCCTCATCCAGCACAAAGGCTTGATCTGAGCTAAACTTGCCTGCTTCAATCAAATCTCTCGCCTCTACAAAAATCTTAGCAATCTCAACAAAGTTGTGACCAGGTGTGTAGAGACCTTCCAACTTCCAGTTGCAGAAGCCATGGTCAACCAACTCTATCAGCTTGGTCATCAAATCCAAGTCATTATTGGCAAAAATATGAGTACCATGATTGTCCTCAAAAATCGAGTAATGACTCTGCGGATCGCTTGGTTCCGCCAGAAAGAGGTCTCGCTCCCGTGTCTTTTCATCATCGATATGAGTGAAATTATAATAATTCTGCAAAAGAGGACGCTTGGAGTGATGGATGACACTAGCCCCATAGACCAAGACTTCAGCAGGAATTTCCAGAATTTCTGGCATCTTAAAAAGCTCAGCAGAAGGAATCTCACGCGCTAGGACAGCTTCTGAAACTCCTGCGTTCTTAGCCCAAAAGTTAATCTGACGGCTACTGGTAACCATGGTCGATGCGTCGTAAATGGTTTTTAATTTGTAGCCATCTCGCTGCAGCACATAGAAAACACCAGCATCCCCAACGGTAATATAATCTGCCCCAATTTCCTGGAGAAAATCAAGATAGGGCTTGATATTATCCATCATTTCCTGATGCATGAGCGCGTTCACCGCAACGGTCAACTCTTTTCCTGCTTGGTGAACTAAGTCAGAAATTCGAGTTAATTCGTCTAAACTAAAATTATGAGGCAAACGAAGGCCATAATTTTTCTCACCGACATAAATTCGATCGACATTTGCCTCCAAAAGTTCTTCAACTTGTTCTATACTTTCAGCTGTTGCTGTAATAATTATCTTTTTCATACAACCATTATAGCAAAAAAATATAAAGGAGTGGTTTTTCATTCGAATTTATTCGTTTTGTAATCCTTTTGTAATATTTAAAACTGCAAAAAAATGGTAGAATTAGAGGGTACTGTAAGGAGAGAGAATTATGCACGTAAGAAAATACCAACAATATGATGACCCAACTGACTACTACTATCAAGAAATTGAATCTGAACAAACACCACTCTATCAAGAATACCTACCTGAAGCAGAAACATCACCAAGATTAAGTGAACTCTTTTTCTTCTTAAATATTGCTGTTTTCTGTGTCTTGACAGTTTTGTTTAGCTTTGTATTTTTGAGTTTAAAAATGAATACATTTATGTCCTTCACTTTGGCCATTGCTTCTAGCTTGATTAGCATTCAATCTTATCGCCTGTTCGCAAAGAAACGCCAAACTAGCAAATAAACCAACCTTGTGATTCTACGATTTTAAAATAAAAATATAAGAAAAACCGACGACGCTTTAAGTCCTCGGTTCTTTTTTTCGTTCTTGCAAACAAAGAAGACTAGCAATTTTGCTAATCTTCTTTGTTTTATTTTTCTTCTTGACTGTCTGTTTCAACAGCCTTTTCATCTTGACCTTCTGTCATTTCTGCTCCGAAGTCAATGATGATTTCTTCTGAAGGTTCCTCTTCTTCTTCGAAGATTACCGGTTCTTCCTCAGCAAAGCTGCTTTCTTCTTTATCAAATTTTTCTTTGATTTCATTAAACTTATCTTGTGAGTAGTCAACGACTGATTTTGTCGTTTCTTTGACAGATTCGATGACAGTTTCAGTTGTAATCTCGCCTTTCTCAACCTTTTCCTTGGTTTGTTGAATTGCGCTGACAGCTTGATTTGAAAAGTCTTTAGCAGACTGAACGACAGCTTCGTGGATATCATCAGGATTTTCTTGGTATTCCTTAACAAAGTCCCGAACCTTATCTGTCGTTTCCTTTCCTTTCTTACTGGTCAGAAAATAGGCAGCAGCTGCACCTGTAACGGCGCCCAATAACAGTGATGAAAATTTTCCCATAATAGACCTTCTTTCTTATTTTTTAAACAATTTTGAAGCAAAACGCAAAGCAGACAAACCAGCTGTTGTCTTGACAGATCCCTTGCCAACAGACACAGCTTTTTTACTCAGCGTGCGCGCCTGAACGTTTAAATCTGAAACAGACTCAGACAGGTCCGCTACAGCTGTAAACAAAGGATCAATAGTTGCGACTTTTTGATTGATGTCGTCAGTTAAGACATTGACCTTGGCCAGCAAATCATTGGTTTGGTGAAGGGTCACGTTGACATCAGAAGTCAAGACCTTAATGGTATTTTCTGTTTCATCTAGCATCTTACCAGCTTTCTCGCCCAGATTTTTGACTGTTATCGTCAAGTAAATCACGAAGATAATAAGGGCAACTGCCAGTAAAGCATAAGCAATTTCAATTATCATATTTCTCTCCTTTCATCACTGACATCTCTTATAAAAGAGTCAGCGGATCTATTATTTCTTATTCTTGGTAATAAGGGGCTTTCTTTTTTCTTTGGTAAATGATGATGCCGATTCCGACAAAAATAAGAATCAGCGACAGCCATTGGGAAACACGCAGGCCAGCAAACATGAGGCTGTCCGTCCGCATTCCCTCAATGATCATCCGACCAAATCCATACCAAATCAGATAGAAGGCGGCGATTTCTCCCTGTCTCAGCAACTTAGGCCGACGGCGGAGAACAATAATCAAGATAAAACCAATTAGGTTCCATACAGATTCATAGAGGAAAGTCGGCTGTCTGTAACTGCCTTCGATATACATATTCTCACGAATAAAGCTAGGCAGGTAGTCTAAACTCTTAACTGCCGCACCATAGGCCTCATGGTTGGCAAAATTTCCCCAGCGACCAATACTCTGGGCAATCATCACACTTGGTGCTGCAATATCTAGAAAATCGACTGGGTGAATCAGCCTTCTCCGACAGAAAAAGTAGAGAACAATGGCACCAGCTATCAGCCCGCCGTAAATGGCAATACCTGCTATTCCGCCATTCCAAAAATCAATGATTTTTATCAGATTCTTACCGTAATAATCCCATTCAAAAGCCACGTAATAAAGTCGGGCACCAACGATGGCTACAGGAAAAGCTACTAGGATAAAATCCAAAATATCATCAGGAATAATCTTCCGACGCGGAGCCTCTTTCATGGCAAGATAAACGGCTAATACTAAGCCTGTGACAATACAGATGGCATACCAGCGAATACTGATAGGACCAAGTTGGATAGCTACTGGATCAATCATGTTTCACCTCATTCCGGCTAATTAAATCGGTGAGGCGCTCTTCAAAGATCTTAGTAGCATCATAGCCCATTTGCTTAGCTCGATAGTTCATCGCTGCAGCCTCAATCACGACTGAGATATTGCGACCAGTCTTTACAGGAATCCGAATACGTGGAATTCTAACACCGGCAACCTCCAGCTCCTCTGTATCATTACCTAGACGGTCAAAAGTTTTTTGAGTGTCGTAATTCTCCAAATAGACAGCTATCTGAACTTGAGAAGAATCTTTGACTGCACTGGCTCCGTATAAACTCATGACATCGATGATACCAACACCACGAATTTCCAATAGGTGGCGCAGGATTTCAGCCGGCTCTCCCCAAAGGGTCACTTCATCCTTGGCATAGATATCCACTCGGTCATCCGCAACTAAACGATGGCCACGCTTAACCAATTCAAGTCCTGTCTCACTTTTACCAATTCCACTGTCCCCTTGGATGAGAACACCCATGCCATAGATATCCATCAGAACCCCATGAACACTGGTTCTCTCAGCCAGCCGAGAATCAAGATAACTGGAAATTTCTCCAGACAAGCGGCTAGTAGAGGCTTTGCTTCTAAGAATAGCAACCTGCTTCTCATCAGCCGCATCAATCATTTCTTTAGGAATCTCTAAATTTCGAGCAATGATAACCACCGGCGTCTCAGGCTGGAACATTTTCAGCAGTACTTGATGGCGATTATGAGAGCTCATCTTCATCAGATAAGACCACTCTTTCATCCCAATCAGCTGTATCCGCTCGGGTGTATAAAAATCAAAATATCCAGTCATTTCAAGTCCAGGCCGAGAAATATCTGAAGTTTTAATTTCTTTTTCCAGTAATACTTTATCACCGTACTCCTGAGACAGACGAGACATTTTTAAGAGGTCTTTGACCTTTACTGACATTGTCTTCTCCCTTCAAATTTGTCTGCTTCTATTATAGCAAATTTTTACCTCAAAAGAATCTTTAAGATTGATTTTAGAACGAAAAAATATTTTGATTTAAATCAACTTTTAGTAAAAATAAAAAACAGCCGAGATATCAATCGATCAGGCTGCTGAGAATTTTCTTTTGGTTATTAAAACATGGATGGTTTTCTACAAAATCTGGGACCTCTTTCAGAGGCAACCACTTCAAAATAGTCGAAATGGCACTGTTCTTTGACAGAGCACACCTGCTCCAAAAGTCTGATGCTGTCAGGAACCAGACCAGTTTCTTCTTCTAATTCGCGCAGGGCAGCTGTCTGACTATCCTCTCCTGCCAGCACACTGCCTCCCGCTCCGAACTCATAGTAGCCAGGATAGAGACTTTTATTGGCTGACCGCCGCATAAAGAGAATATCACCATCCTGATGGCGAACCAAGACATTAACACAGAGATGAAACTGTCCTTCAGGAATTTTTTCTCCTCGAACCAGGAGATGAGGGAGTTGATTTCGATTTAAGTCATAGGCATTCCAAACTTCTGTCATATTTCCTCCTTGAATAAATTGCTAATATTTTGGTGATGTTTTTAAGTGTCAATTTACCTGGTTTTCTAGACGTCTTCTTTTAGATTTTTTCTAAAAGAAGCAAGCAGAAAATAAATCACGGCATAGAAATGTCTTACTAAAACATTCCCTACTTCAAGTAAAAAATCGGGAGTGCATCCCGAAATTTTCTATTTTATTAAGAATTACCAAAACCAGCCGTCTTTATCGTCTTCGATAGCTTCTGCTTCTTTTCGTTTGCGTGGACCAGTTCCATACATTTCTTCTTCTATGTCTTCTTTATAGGGCATAACCATAGCCAGCAGGATATAGATGAGAATTCCCAAGCCGAAATTGACCACAGTAAAGATAATAAAGAGGAAGCGCACCAGGCTCAGATCAAAATCAAATTTATCACACAGACCGGACAAGACACCGGAAATCAGTCGATTCTTTTTCAACTTATAGAATTTCACGTTCATGATAGAGACCTCAATGATCATATTTACTTTATTCTACCATATTTTATAAGAAAACAATCGGGCCAAAGGCTGATTGTGCCTTAGAAAATTCATTCTTTTGAAAAAAGAGAGTTCTTCAAGGAACTCTCTTGCTAATCTATCAAGCTTTCTCTGACAAACGGAGCTTGCCCATACAGCGTCCACAACGGTATTTTTGAAGATTGACTCTGCGTCTGCGACGGATAAGTGCTCCGCAGCTCAGGCATTCATAGACGAGAAAAGATTGCGAGTTGGACAACGCGGGAGCGTAGCGCAGACCATCAACTCGCTTGAGCAGTTCTTTAAAATCTCGATCCCCATGGCGGTAACCTTTGCCTTGATAATAGAGGTGATAGTGAGCCAGCTCATGGCGAACAATTTTTCGGAAGGTCTCCAGCCCAAAAGTTTCATAGATTTTTGGGTTGAAATCTAGATGACCATCTTTTGGAAAGAAGCGTCCTCCTGTAGTGCGGAGGCGCTTGTTCCAATAAGCTTGGTGGCGGAATTCCCAGCCAAAATCTTCAACCGAAACCTGCTTGACATAGTTAGTTAGATTCATTTGGTGCTATCAGAGAGAGGTTAACCTTCTCCCGCTCCACATCTAGCTTATCCACCCAGACTGTGACCAAATCACCAACAGATAGGAGCTGACTAGGATGCTTAATATAGTCTGTGCTCAGCTTGGAGATATGAATAAGACCGTCTTCGTGGATACCGATATCCACAAAGGCTCCGAAATCGACGACATTGCGGACGACCCCTTCCAGCTTTTGACCGATGCGCAGGTCCTTGATATCCAAGACATCCTGCCGCAAAACTGGCGCGTCGAAGGAATCTCGCAAATCACGGCCAGGCTTGAGCAAATCCGCAATAATATCTTTGAGGGTTTCTTCTCCCAAGCCTAGCTCTGCAGCCAAACTAGCAGTCTGAACAGCTTTTAACTTAGCTTGGGCAACTTCATCCAAACTGCTGATTTCCAGACGCTTAAAGAGCTCCTCCACAGCCTTATAAGACTCTGGGTGGACGCCTGTATTATCCAGCAAGTTATCACTTTCGGGAATACGCAGGAAGCCGGCTGCCTGTTCAAAAGCCTTTGCGCCCAAACGCGGCACTTTCTTGATGGCTTCGCGAGACCGAATCAAACCTTCGGTTTCTCGGTACTTGACAATATTTTCTGAGATAGTTTTATTAAGACCAGCTACATGGGCCAGTAGGGCAGGACTAGCGGTGTTGATATTGACCCCGACTTGGTTAACTACGGTATCAACGACAAAGTCCAGACTTTCAGACAGCTTTTTCTGGCTGACATCATGCTGGTACTGACCAACTCCGATAGACTTAGGATCAATCTTGACCAGCTCAGCCAATGGATCCTGCAGACGGCGGGCTATGGAAATAGCTGAGCGCTTTTCAACGGTCAAATCTGGAAACTCATGACGAGCCAGTTCACTAGCAGAGTAGACAGATGCTCCGCTCTCATTGACAATAACATAGCTGACATTCGGATGAGATTTCAAAACTTCCGCTACAAAAGCTTCGCTTTCCCGGCTGGCAGTTCCGTTTCCGATGGCAATGATTTCCACGCCAAACTGCTCAATCAGCTCTGACAACTCTTTCTTAGAAGCTTCAATCTGAGCTGGCTTTGCTGGCGCTACTGGATAAATAACATGAGTCGCCAGCATCTTGCCTGTCGCATCAACAACAGCCAGCTTGGCTCCTGTCCGAAAGGCTGGGTCAAAGCCCAGTACTACGCGACCTTTGAGAGGAGCAATCAGGAGGAGGTGACGGAGATTATCTGAGAAGAGCTGAATCGCACCATCTTCAGCGGTCTCAGTCAGCTCGGTCCGAATACGACGCTCCATGGCTGGAATGATTTTCTTTTTAACTGCTTGCTGGACAGCTTCGATAATATAGACATTTTTCACCTTGAAGCGTACTTCAAAGAAGCGCAGGATCTTCTCGAGATTGTGCTCAAAACCAACCTTGAGAATACCTAGCTTCTCACCACGATTAAGAGCCAGAGTCCTGTAGCCTTGCATAGTCGCTACTTTTTCAGAAAAATCATAATAAATTTGGAAGATCTGCTTTTCATCCAAATCACCGTCTTTGAGACTGGATACGATAGAAGAATTGGTCTGCATCTCATGGTAGGTCCAAGCCCGCAGCTTAGTATCTTCGGAAATTGCTTCAGTCAGAATATCCACTGCTCCAGCTAGAGCAGCTTCTGCTGTTGGAAAGGCTTCACTAGTAAGTTTCTCTGCCTCTTCCTGCAAGTTAGCCGCATCCTGTAGGATGAAGCGGGCCAAAGGAAAGAGACCTGCTTCACGAGCAATAGTAGCCTTGGTACGGCGCTTCTCCTTATAAGGCAGATAAAGTTCTTCCACATCAGCCAGCTTCTCAGCAGCCTCAATCTCAGAGCAAAGAGCATTCGTTAGTTTGCCCTGCTCCTCAATCTTAGCTAAGACCGTCGCTTTACGCTCTGCCAAGGCAGTCATGCTCTTATCTAAGTCAATGATTGCCTTAATTTCGACCTCATCCAGATTTCCTGTCATTTCCTTACGGTAACGAGCAATAAAAGGAATTGTATTTCCCTCAGCGGTCAGATCTAGAACCTGTGATACTTGGCTTTCTTTAAGGCCCAATTTCTGGGCAATTTTTTCAATATTTATATTTTCCATAACAATCCTATTATATCACAAGTGCTTTGAAAGATAGGCTATTTTAGAACTATTTAGTACTATTTGTACAAAAAAATTTAGGGTAAATTAACGACAAAGGGTCTCTTATGTCTCAAAATTTCATTTTTTGATAATTGGTAGTATAATAGAATTATTATTTTAGAAATGAGGTGCCTTTATGGCTGTTAAATTTACTAGATCAGATGATTTGGACAAAATGTTCGAGGAATTTGCGACCCTGCCCAAGATGGAAAAGGTAGAGTTCCCTGAGGAAGACAAGAAAAAATCTAAAAATGAGAAGGATAAGAAAGAATGAACTTCTTCTCTCAGCTACCGGCCAGTGTCCTGCAAGCTGGTGCCATTTTTCTCTCCATTATCATTGAGGCCCTGCCTTTTGTCTTAATCGGAAGTATCATTTCTGGCTTTATCGAGGTGTATGTCACGCCAGACAAGGTTTATCGTTTCCTGCCCAAGAACAAATGGACTCGGATTTTCTTTGGAAGCTTGGTTGGTTTTGTCTTCCCCTCTTGCGAGTGCGGGATCGTCCCCATTATAAATCGGTTTCTAGAAAAGAAAGTTCCCAGTTACACGGCTGTGCCCTTTCTGGTAACGGCTCCAGTCATCAACCCCATCGTGCTCTTTGCGACCTACTCAGCCTTTGGAAATTCCCTCCGAATGGCTCTGCTTCGTGCTTTAGGTTCTATGGTCGTGGCTATTCTTTTAGGGATTTTTCTGGGCTTCTTTGCGGATAGCAATATTCAAAAAGAAAATCGCAAAGCAGTCCATGAACATGACTTTTCACATCTCAGTAAGGGACAAAAGCTTTTTCAGGTCTTTGTGCAGGCCATTGACGAATTTTTCGATACAGGTCGTTATCTGGTTTTTGGCTGTCTCTTTGCCAGCCTAGTCCAGGTCTATGTGCCAACCAGAATCCTGACCTCCATCAGCTCAACACCAGCTGTTGCTATTCTTCTGCTCATGCTGCTGTCCTTCCTGCTCTCACTTTGCAGTGAAGCTGATGCTTTCATTGGAAGCTCCTTGATTGCTAGTTTCGGCTTATCGCCAGTCTTAGCTTTCTTGGTCATTGGGCCTATGCTAGATGTCAAGAATCTGCTGATGATGAAAAACTACTTTAAGACGCGCTTTATCTGGCAATTTATCAGCCTGGTTACCGTCGTCGTCTTTCTTTACTCTTGGCTTGTGGGGGTAGTGCTATGATTCGATTTTTAATCTTAGTCGGCTACTTTGAGATTACCATGTATCTGCAGCTGACAGGCAAGCTCAACCAATATATCAATCTCCACTACTCCTATCTGGCCTATCTATCTATGATTCTGTCCTTTGTCTTAGCAGTTGTGCAGCTTATCATCTGGATGAAGAGGATGGAGGTCCACAGTCATTTAAACACTCGCTGGGCCAAGTTAGGTAGCGTGCTGCTCCTTGTCATTCCACTTTTTGTGGGAATTTTCTTTCCAACTGTTACCTTGGATTCGACAACAGTTTCGGCTAAAGGATTTCATTTCCCGCTGGCTGAGGGAACTTCAACTGCTATTCAGCAGGACGAAGGCACAACCAGCCAATACCTAAAGCCGGATACCAGCACCTACTTTACCAAAGGGGCTTACGAAAAAGAAATGCGGGCAGCCGCCAAGAAATATGTCAAGCAAGATACCATTCAGGTCACAACTGAGAACTACATGGAAATCATGGAGGTCATCTATGATTATCCCGACGAGTTTGTAGGCAAAACGCTGGAGTTCACCGGCTTTGTCTACAATGACCCCAGCGACCAGAAGAGCCAATTTCTTTTTCGCTTCGGTATTATCCATTGTATCGCCGACTCAGGTGTCTATGGCCTCTTGACGACTGGAAATACCCAGCATTTCGAGAATAATACCTGGATTCATGCCAAGGGAAAAATTACCATGCACTACCATAAAAGTTTGGGGCAAAGCCTGCCAACTCTAGAAGTTGAAAGCTTTGATAAGGTAGAAAAACCGGACAATCCTTACGTTTATCGGGTATTTGAATAAAGAAAACGAGGCTGGCACAATCGTGTCTAAGCCTCATTTTTTGTATTTGAATATGTTTCAAGCAGCGGTCAATTTCTTTCTATTTGTCTCCCTTTTCAGAAACCGAATTTCTGAATACAATCTTTAGAAAAATTGTGATAAAATAGAGACATCATTTAGAAAATAGGTATCAGGATGTCTTCAAAAGTTATTGTAACAATTTTCGGAGCCAGCGGTGACTTGGCAAAAAGAAAACTCTATCCATCCCTCTTCAAGCTCTATAAGTCTGGCAATCTTTCCAAGCATTTTGCTGTTATTGGAACAGCCCGCCGTCCTTGGAGCAAGGAGTATTTTGAGTCTGTAGTTGTCGAAGCAATCGCTGATTTAGCTGACAGTCCAGAGCAAGCCCAAGAGTTTGCCAGCCACTTCTACTATCAAAGCCATGACGTACAGGATACCGAGCACTACATTGAGCTACGCAAGCTTCAAAATCGACTCAATGAGCAGTACCAAGCCGAGCACAATAAACTCTTCTTCCTGTCCATGGCTCCGCAATTTTTCGGCACCATTGCCAAACACCTCAAGTCTGAAAACATCGTAGATGGCAAAGGATTTGAACGTCTGATTGTTGAAAAACCTTTCGGGACAGACTTGGCAACTGCCAGCCAACTTAACGAAGAACTCTTGGCAGCCTTTGATGAAGAGCAGATTTTCCGTATTGACCATTATCTAGGCAAGGAAATGATTCAGAGCATCTTTGCTATCCGCTTTGCCAATCTTCTCTTTGAAAATATCTGGAATCGTGACTACATTGACAATGTCCAGATTACCTTTGCAGAAAAGCTAGGTGTCGAAGAACGTGGTGGCTACTATGACCAGTCCGGTGCTCTACGAGATATGGTTCAGAATCATACCTTGCAGCTCCTGTCACTCTTAGCTATGGACAAGCCGAAAAGCTTCAGCAAAGAGGACATTCGGGCAGAGAAAGTCAAAGTTTTTGAACGCTTGGTACAGCCCGACAAAGATGACTTGAAACGCTTCTTTATCCGCGGTCAATATAAGTCTGGCACGGTCAAAGGTAAGAAATACATCTCCTACCGGAGTGAGCCTAATGTCAATCCTGACTCCATGACTGAAACCTTTGCTTCAGGAGCTTTCTTTGTAAATAGCGAACGTTTCCGTGATGTTCCATTTTTCTTCCGAACTGGTAAACGCCTCACTGAAAAAGGCACTCTTGTCAATATCGTCTTTAAGCAAATGGAGTCTATCTTTGGTGAGGAATTAGCACCAAATGTTCTGACCATTCATATCCAGCCGACTGAGGGCTTCTCTCTCAGCATGAATGGCAAAGAGGTCGGCGAGCGCTTCAGCTTAGCTCCTCTCTCTCTGGACTATCGAACAGACGCAACAGCTAGTGGTGCTTCCCCTGATCCTTACGAAAAATTAATCTTTGACGTCCTTAACAATGACTCAACCAACTTCAGCCACTGGGATGAAGTCCGCTCCAGCTGGGAGCTGATTGATCAGATTGAAGAGCTATGGCGTAGCAACGAAGTGCCTCTTCATGAGTATCCTGTCGGTTCTATGGGACCAGATGCTTCTTTTGAACTCCTTAGAGAATTTGGAGCTGACTGGCAGTGGTCTCCAAACAAATAAATTTTAAAAATTGTTCATAAAAAACCAGTACTCGTACTGGTTTTTTGTTTTATACCAAGCCTTCAAGCAGGCCTTTCATAAAGTTCTCTGAGTTGAACTCACCAATATCATCAATCTTTTCTCCAAAGCCAATCAGCTTCACTGGAATATCCAATTCCTGACGAATGGCTAGTACAACCCCGCCTCGAGCTGTTCCATCAATCTTTGTTAGTACAATTCCTGTGACTGGAGTGATTTTAGAAAATTCCTTGGCCTGAACCAGAGCATTCTGACCGGTTGAAGCATCGAGAGCTAGGAAAGTTTCATGTGGCGCTTCTGGATCCACCCGCTTAATAATACGGCCAATTTTCTCCAGCTCTGCCATGAGATTGTCCTTATTTTGCAGGCGACCAGCCGTGTCAATCATAAGAACATCAACCTTCTCTGCCAGAGCACGCTCCATTCCGTCATAAACCACGCTAGCAGGATCGCTCTTCTCAGGCCCCGTTACTACTGGAACATCTACGCGCCGACCCCATTCAGCCAGCTGAGCTACTGCTCCAGCTCGGAATGTATCTGCTGCTACCAACATGACTTTCTTGCCTTGTTGTTTGTACTTATAGGCTAGTTTACCGATAGAGGTGGTTTTACCAACTCCGTTGACCCCAACAAAGAGCATGACAGTCAAACCGTTTTGGAAATTGATTTTTTCATTAAAGCGGCCATCTTTCTCATAAATGTCCACCAATTTTTCAATAATCAGCTGGCGTAGAGCAGCTGGTTTTTTAGCATTTTCCAGACGGGCTTCATAGCGTAGTTCCTCAGTCAGACTGGAAGCTACCTGCACCCCTACATCACTAGTGATGAGCAGCTCTTCCAAGTCTTCGAAGAACTCTTCATCTACTGAGCGGAAATTAGCAAAGAAGGCATTGAGCCGTGCTCCAAATCCTGTCCGAGTCTTCTTTAGGCTGCGGTCATATTTTTCCTGAGTGGATTCCTCTTGAGGAAGTTCAGCATGGTCTTCTGTAGCGGCTGCTTCTGATTCTTCAGCAACATCAGCTGCTTGAACGACCTGTTCTGATTCTGTTAGTGACTCCTCAGCTGTTTCTGGCTCGAACTCATTATTTGAATCGGTTGCCACCTCGTCATAAGAAGATGCTTCATCCGACAGCTTTGCTTGTTCAACAACTTCTTCTACCGTTTCGTCAATGCTCTCAGCATGATGCTCTTCTAGAGTTTCTTCAGTCTGACTTGCTCCTTGAGCCACTTCTTGATTTTCTGCAATAATTTCTCTTTCATGCTCTGGCTCCTTGCTTTCTTCTTGGATAGTTTGAGATGCAAGCTCTTCAATATCGGTCAAACTATCTTTTGTATCCGAAATTTGGTCATCAAGTTGCTGCTCGCCCTGATAGGACTGAACAGCTTCCGCTTCAAGATTTTCTCCTGCTTCTGGAGCAGGTGCTGTTTCTTCTCCAAGGTCATCAATGTTTTCCAATGCTTCCTTGACAACTTCTTCAATCGGCGGTTCTTGTTTTTTTCGGCCGAAAAGGCGGTCAAATAATCCCATCGGCTAATCCTCCTTTAGTACATATTCTTCAATAGCCCAAGCCACTGCATCCTCATCATTGGTCATAGGTGTCACCACATTGGCTGCTTCTTTGACGATGGCTACTGCATTCTGCATAGCCACTCCCAGACCAGCCCACTCAATCATAGACAGATCATTGGCTTCATCACCACAGGCCATGACTTGACTTCTCTCAATACCTAAATGGGCAATCAGTTTCTCCAAACCATTAGCCTTATGGACATTTTTAGGGGACCACTCCAGCAGCATTTCTCTAGATTTAAAAATCTCATAGCGCTCAAATAATTCCGGTGAAATTTGCTCAATAGCCGCATCCAGTGGTTCTTGAGCATAAGCAGTGACACATTTATTATAAGTCTGCTGGCTGGACAAATCACTAAAATCAATGGACTCAAAGGTCAGAGCTGGATTAAACTGAGCATAAAGCGAGTCTTGATCGGATTGAATCTGATAGACAAGTCCTTCGCAGATAGCATCAAGAGGGATATGGAGCTTGTCTGTTTCCTCATAAATCCGAACCACATCATCATAAGAAAAGACTGTTTTATCAAGAATTTCTCCAGTGTTGCGCTGAACAAGTCCCCCATTAAAAGTAATGGTGTACTCATCTTCTCGACCGTCTGTTCCCAGCTCATGCAGGAAAAAGTCCATAGCCTTAAGGGGACGGCCAGTAGTCAGAACTACCTTAACTCCCTTGGCCTGAGCTGTTTTTAAAGCTACTAAATTGCGCTCAGAAATCTTCTTGTCTGAAGTCAGAAGAGTTCCATCCAAGTCCAGAGCAATCAGTTTTATATCTGCCATTATAATCCCTCCATGTAAGTGATAACCGACTGAGCATCATGGTGGCCGATGACTTCCTTGGCCACTTCTAAAATCTCAGGGCGAGCATTTTCAGTCGCAATCGGATAGCCAGCCACCTGCATCATGTGCAAATCATTGAGATTATCACCAAAAACCATGACTTGAGAAAGATCTATGTCTAGCTTCTTGGCCAACTCGACAATGGCAACCCCCTTATCCACATGGTCCAGAACGATGTCAATCGACTTGTAGCCAGTTGTCATGGCCTTGACTCCGTCGATATTCTCATTGACCCAAGCTTCGCCAGCTGCGACTTGGTCCTCAGCAAAATTGGTCGTAAACTTGAAAATATCATCGTCGATGTCAGCCAAGCTCGCTACTTTTTGAATGTTTTCATTATAATGAGCACTGAAAGAAAGATAGGTCGGATCCACAGTCTCCAAGACATAGCAGGCACGTTTGCCCGTCAAAAGCAGCTCATTGACATTGACATAGGGTGATTCCTGCAGCTTGTCAAAAACCTTGAGGTAAAAGTCCCGAGGCATAGTTGCTTCATAGAGGTCCTCGCCATGAAATTCCACTAAACTGCCGTTTTCAGCAATAAAAATAATCTCATTGCGCACTTCCTCAAACAGCTTTTCCAGCGACAAGAGGCCGCGTCCGCTAGCCACGGCAAAATACATACCTTTTTCCTTGAAGCGAGTCAAAACTTGCTTGAGACGATCCATATCAAACTGACCTTTACTGTCTAAAAAGGTGCCATCCATATCCGTTGCTACTAATTTTATACTCATGTTACATACTTTCTAAATCTTTTAACTTGACCGAGACAATCTTGGAAACCCCAGACTCCTGCATGGTAACTCCGTAAATAGAGTCTGCAGCTGACATGGTTCCCTTACGGTGAGTGACCACGATGAACTGGCTGTCCTTGTCAAATCGATTGAGATAATCCCCAAAGCGTTTAACATTAGCCTCGTCCAGCGCTGCTTCTACCTCATCCAAGATGACAAAAGGAATGGTCTTAACACGGATGATAGAGAAAAGCAGAGCCAAAGCTGACAAGGCCTTCTCGCCACCGCTCATCAGATTGAGCGACTGGATCTTCTTGCCCGGTGGCTGTACGGAGATTTCTACACCTGCCGTCAGCAAGTTCCCCTCCGTCAATATCAGGTCTGCCGAACCACCGCCAAACATCTGACGGAAAGTCACCTTGAAGCTTTCACGAATGGCTTCAAAGGTTGATTTAAAGCGTTCCTTGACTTCGTCATTCATCTCTTCAATCGTCTCTAAGAGCAGATTTTTGGCTGATAGGACATCGTCTCGCTGTTCGTTAAGGAAGTTCAAACGATTGCTGACTTCTTCAAACTGCTCAACTGCTTCCAGATTGACTGGACCTAAAGCTCGAATGGCTTTTTCCAAATCCTTAACCTGGCTTTCAGCAGCTGGCAAACTTTCTAACGGACGAGCCTGGCTGCTTGCTTCTTCGAAACTCATCTGATAGTCATCTGTCAGATTGCTTGCCAGACGGCGCATGACATCCATGAGCTTATCCTTTTCTGCCTCTGCCTTGGCTTGCCGGCGAATCAATTCTTCATTTTGATGGCGGGCTTGCTCCAAACGACTGGCAATATCGTCAGACTGACCTTCCAGATCTTCAAGCTCAAATTTCAGGCGAATCAGTCTTTGATCCAGCTCAATCTTTTCTTGCTTGGCGGTCTCTAATTGCTCTTCCAGAATCGTAATATCCACCTTCTGCAAGCTGGACTGCTCCTTTTGCTCCATCAAAAGTTCCAAGGTCGACTGCTCTTTTGCAAGGCTGGCTTTTTCCTCGGACAGACGCTCCAAGTCATTCTTTTCAAAGCGTTGATTGGAGGTCAGCTCTGTTCGCTGGAGCTTGAGTTCAGCTAAACGAGAGGAAAGCTTGTCAAAGCGAGCCTGAACTGCATCTTTGTTCGACTTAACCTGCTCTATTTCTGCAGTGATGTCCGTTTTTCCTTGCTCAATTTCAGTCAAGCGGGTCTGCAGTCGGTCTTTCTCTTCTGAAATATCCAAAGCAGATTGACCAGCCAACTCCTGTTCCTGTAGATTTTTCAGACTTGTGAGCTCTTCTACACGCTTGGCCAACTGTTCATAGGCTAGATTAGCCTTTTGCTCAGCCAAGCGAGCTTGCTCACCATCTGTCTTGATTTGTTCCAATACCTGCTTGGCCTGACTTAGCTGGTTTTGCAGAATTTGCACTGCTTCTTCCTGCTCTTTCAAGCTGACATTTTTCTGCTTAATCTCTTCAAGCAAAGCATCTAGCTCCGGCTTGATAAAGATAGTATTGTTGTTGCGGTTGGCACCACCAGCATAAGATCCGCCAGTCCGAAGCTCTGTTCCATCCAAAGTCACCATGCGAACCTGATAGCGCACTTGGCGAGCTGCTGCTCGGGCATGCTCCACTGTATCAAAAATAGCGGTCGTTCCCAGCAGATTTTGAAAAATGCTGTCTAACGATGAATCATAGCTGACCAGAGAAGAAGCCAGTCCCAGAAAACCAGCACTTTTTTCAATCGTAGCACGGTTATGGTCAGGCAGCTGACGCGGCTTGATGGTTGTTAAAGGCAGGAAGGTTGCCCGGCCAGCCCGATTTTTCTTCAGAAATTCAATAGCCCGAGTCGCAGCCGCCTCATCTTCCACGATGATATTCTGACTGCTGGCTCCCAACGCAATTTCCAGCGCAGTCTGATAGTGGGGGTCAAAGCTGAGTTTTTCACTAACTGCTCCAACAATGCCACCTAGACGGCCAGCTTCCTGCAGCACACTCTTCACCCCAGCATAGAAATTACTGTGATTTTTGAGAATGGCTTCCAAGCTATTAGAACGCGCCTGCTTGTTTTTGAGGTCGTCCAAAAGCTCAAACATCTTAGTCTGCTGATGCTTATAGTCAGCCTCTAGCTTCTCTACCAACTGGATCTGACTCTGGTAGTCAGCCAGTAGGCCCTTGAGGGCTTGGCGAGCAATTTCCAACTCCTCCAAACCAGCCTGCTCCTGAGTCTGACTAGCTTCCAAATCTCCTTGCAATTTAGCATAGTCTGCCTTCTTGCTCTCAGCCAATTTAAGCTCGCTAGCCAGCTGGCTCTCCAGAGAAGTCAAGTCATTAGAAAGATTTGCCTCTTCCTGCATGAGCTTGACATACTGCTCACGCAGATGTTCAATCAGCTGGTCTGGATCATCTGAAAAGTCTGCTAATTCTGCTTCCAAAGCAGCGATAGACTCCTCATTGTCAGCCAGTTTGGCAGCTATTTTACTCAATTCAGCCTGCTTGTCTTCTATGTTGCTTTCTATCTGAGCCAGTTTTTCTGACAAAGCAGCCAAACGTTCTTCATTTTCCCGACGGCTCGTCGCTGCCTGACTGGACTCCAGCTTAGAAAGATCAATTTGTCGCTCCAAATCACTGATTAAGCGGGTCAATTCCAGCAAACTAGCCTGATCATCAGACAAAGTTTGATTGAGCTCATGGCGCTTAGTCTTCAAGGTTTGATTTTCAACTTCCAGCTCATCGCGCTTGCTATAGTAGGCTGCTAGCTCTTGCTGGATATTCGTTAAATCTTCTTCAGCCTTGATCAACTTTTCCTTATTAGCTGTCAGCTGAGCGACCAAAACATCCAAGTAAAGCTCTCGGCGCTGGCCATCCAGACTCAAGAAGCGCTTAGCAGTTTCAGCCTGCTTCTCCAAGGGCTTGACCTGGCTCTCCAGCTCGTAGATAATGTCTTCCAGTCGATCCAGATTATCCTGGGTTTGACTAAGCTTGCTTTCCGTTTCCTTACGACGCGTCTTATACTTAAGCACTCCAGCAGCTTCTTCAAAGATTGCCCGACGTTCCTCTGGCTTGCTGTTGAAGATTTCCTCAACCTTCCCTTGGGAAATGATGGAGAAGGAATCTCGTCCCAGCCCTGTATCCATGAAAAGATCATGGACATCACGCAGACGGACTTTTTTACCGTCAATCTTATACTCACTATCACCGCTGCGGTAAATGTGACGCTCCACCCGAATCTCATTGGCAGCATCCTTGATAAATTGGTCGCTGTTATCCAGAACCACTACCACTGATGCGTAATTAAGGGGCTTGCGGGTTTCTGTTCCCGCAAAAATCACATCAGGCATCTTGCCGCCCCGCAGACTTTTCACACTGGACTCTCCCAAGGCCCAGCGCAGGCTCTCTGTAATGTTGGACTTGCCGGAACCGTTTGGCCCAACAACCGCTGTCACTCCCTGATCAAAGACAACTTTAGTCTTATCAGCAAATGACTTGAAGCCCTGAATTTCAATTTTCTTTAAAAACATGAAGAACTTTCCTTTTCAAATGCGTTTTTAGCAGCTTCCTGCTCGGCCAGCTTTTTAGAACGCCCCTGGCCTTGACCGGACTTGCGGCCATTGATAAGAACAGCCACCTCGAAATTTTTGGCATGAGCCGGCCCTGTCTCGGAGACAACCTGATAAGCAATTTCCACATCACCATTAATCTGCAGCAACTCCTGCAGCTTGGTCTTATAGTCCGTCACCCGCTCAAAATCTCCCGCTTCCACCTTGGGAATCATGACTTGGTAGAGAAAGCTTTTGACTGCTTCCACACCCTTATCTAAGAGCAAGGCGCCTAAAAAGGCCTCGAACAAATCTCCTAAAATCGTATCACGATTCCGGCCGCCAGACTTCTCCTCACCGCGTCCCAGCTTGATAAAATGATCAAACTGACAATCACGGGCAAAGCCTGCCAGGCTCTCCTCCCGAACAATCATGGAACGCAGCTTGGACAAGTCGCCCTCTGGTCTCTTAGGATACTTGGTATAAAGATACTCCGAAATAATCAGTTGCAGAACAGCGTCTCCTAAAAATTCCAAGCGCTCATTGTGTGAAATTTTTAAGAGGCGGTGCTCATTGGCATAGCTCGTATGAGTAAAAGCCGTTTCCAACAAGGTCTCATCAGAGAAAACCAAGTCAAACTGCTCCAGCAATGCTTTTTTCAAATTTTCCATTACTATTTTACATCATGCTGACCTCAGTCAGATAAGTAGCATGACACCTTTTCCTTTCCAAAGATATACAGTCTCTATTATAACAAAAAACAGGCGCAAACGCACCTGCTGACAGTGATTTCTATTCCTTATCCGGAATTACTTTAAATAAATAATAGGTGATAAAAATGGTCAGACCCAACAGTCCAATCTTGACCCAAATAATAGGCGCTAGCAAAATGGAAATCCCCATCAAGATATAGATGGAAACAATAATCTTTTTCTTACGTTCCTTGGCAATCGTTCCTGTCTCTCGAAAATCTGCCACATAGGTCTGATACATCTTTGTATGATAGAGCCAATTCTCAAAACGCTTTGAACTGCGCGAAAAGCAGGCAATGGACAAGAGAAGAAATGGTGTCGTAGGCAGGAGAGGCAGAAAAATCCCCAAAACTCCTAACCCTAAAGATAAGAGACCTACTACAAAGTAAATTGGTCGCATACAAGCTCCTTTGCAAAATAAAACCGTTACTTTTTAAATATATAATGGATACCGCACTAGAGCAATAAAACCAAACCTTTTGCTTTGATTTTTAAATACTCGTCAAAGGCGTTGCGGTATCAGGCGAGGTATCATAGACTTGGAAGTCGTGACCGACTGCCATATCGGCTTGAGCCAGCTGATTGACCATGGTCATGTGAGCCAATTCCTTGATATTGTTTTCCTTACTGAGATGTCCTAGATAGATTCGCTTGGTGCGATTGCCCAGAGTCCGAATCATGGTCTCCGCTCCGTCTTCATTGGACAAGTGGCCCATATCCGACAGAATCCGCTGCTTAAGACTCCAAGGATAGGCACCACTGCGAAGAATTTCAATATCATGATTGCTCTCAATCAGGTACCCGTCAGCATTTTCGATAATTCCAGCCATCCGATCACTGACATAGCCCGTATCCGTCAGCATGACAAAACTCTTGTCATCCTTCATAAAGCGGTAAAATTGTGGACAGGCTGCGTCATGACTGACACCAAAGCTCTCCACATCCAAGTCTCCAAAGGTCTTGGTCTTGCCCAATTCAAAGATATGCTTTTGGCTCGCATCCAGCTTGCCCAAGTCCTTTTCCATAGCCTTCCAAGTGGTCTCATTAGCATAAATATCCAGATGATACTTGCGGGCCAATACACCAACGCCATGAATGTGGTCCTTGTGCTCATGGGTCACTAAAATGGCATCCAAATCCTCAGGCTTGCGGCCAATTTCACCCAACAAGCTCGTAATTTTCTTGCCTGATAAGCCAGCGTCAACCAGAATCCGCTTTTGATCTGTTTCCAGATAGAAACAGTTACCGCTTGATCCTGACGCCAGAATACTGTATTGAAATCCTTTAGTCATGTTTACTTTCTATATATCATCTTCATTATCCCAGTCGTCATCCCGGACACCATCATTCTCATAAGGCAAGACAATGGTAAAGGTCGAGCCCACACCATACTCACTCTTAGCCCAGATAAAGCCCTGATGCTGCTTGATAATTTCCTTGGCAATAGCCAGCCCCAGACCTGTTCCGCCCTGTGCGCGACTGCGTGCCTTGTCCACTCGATAAAAGCGGTCAAAAATCTTAGGCAGGTCCTGCTTGGGAATTCCCAGACCTTCATCCGCAATCGAGAGGATCAACTGCTCATCAGTTGTCTTGATGGAAACAGTAATGGTTCCACCATCCGGCGAATACTTGATGGCATTGTTCATGATATTATCAATCACTTGGGTCAGCTTATCTGTATCAATCTCCACCCAGATCGGTGTTATAGGATAATCACGGATAATCTCATATTTCTTGGTCTCGTCTTGATTTTTTATCTTGTCAAAGCGATTGAGGATAAAAGTGATAAAGGCTGTGAAATTCGTCAGTTCCACTTCCAGATGACTGGTCTCATTGTCAATACGGGACAGACTAAGCAAGTCCGTCACCATCCGCATCATGCGGTTGGTTTCATTGAGCGATACCTTGACAAAATCTGGTGCCACTGGCTCAGACAAGGCTCCCTCATCCAAGGCTTCCAGATAGGACTTGACACTGGTCAGCGGAGTCCGCAACTCATGGCTGACGTTGGAGACAAAGAGGCGACGCTCCCGCTCTTCCTTATCCTGCTCTGTCGTGTCATGCAAGACAGCTACCAAACCAGAAATAAAGCCCGACTCCCGCCTTACCAAGGCAAAGCGAACCCGCAAGCTCAGATACTCACCATTTTCATCCTGAGAATCTATCGTCAGCTCAGGAACATTGGTAATCAGATCCCGCAAATCATACTCGTCTGAAATCGAAAGCAGATCCAAAATACTCATATTTTGGACCTCATCTCTCTTAACTCCCAACTGCTTGGTTGCCATATCGTTGATAGTGATAATCTGCCCCCGGCGGTTAGTCGCGAGCACGCCATCTGTCATATAGGACAGGATACTGGAAAGGCGTTTGGTTTCTTGCTCAAGGTTTTCATGTGTCAGTCGAATGACCTCTGAAAGATCATTGATACTGTTGGTCATATCTGTGATTTCTGGACTCCCTTGCATGTCCAGCACTTCAGAATAGTCCCCTGCAATCAAATCTTTAACCTTTTGATTAAGCTGCACAAGCTTTTGGTTATCACGGCGATTTTCCAATAAAAGCAAGGCAACAACTACAATGAAGCCGATAATAATGATAGCAAAGACGAAATCCGCAGAAATCACAAATTGTTTAATTGCTTCAATCATTATTTCTCATATAGTAGCCAACTCCGCGGCGAGTCAAGATATACTCAGGCCGGCTTGGCGTATCTTCAATCTTTTCACGCAGGCGGCGGATCGTCACATCCACTGTACGGACATCGCCAAAATAGTCATAGCCCCATACTGTTTCCAGCAAGTGCTCACGTGTCATCACCTGACCGATATGTGTCGCCAAATGGTGAAGCAGTTCAAACTCACGGTGGGTCAGCTCCAGCTCCTTGCCATGCTTCTTAGCAACAAAAGCATCTGGCAAAATCTGCAGTTCTCCAATGGTCAACTCGTTTGGGCCACTTTCTTCTACTTGGTTTTCCACAACAAGGTCTGCCCGACGAAGAAGTGCCTTGACACGCGCCTGCAGCTCACGATTTGAGAAAGGCTTGGTCACATAGTCATCTGCACCGATTTCAAGGCCGATAACCTTGTCAAACTCACTGTCCTTAGCAGACAATACAATAATCGGAACATTGCTGGTCTTGCGAATAGTCCGAGCAACTTCCAGTCCGTCCACTTCCGGCAGCATCAAGTCCAGAATCAAGATGTCTGGCTGTTCTGCTTCAAACATTTCCAAGGCTTCCTTGCCATCAAAGGCAGTCAAAACCTCATAGCCTTCTTTGGCCATATTAAACTTAATAATATCTGAGATTGGCTTCTCATCATCTACAACTAATATTTTCTTCATATGTTCACCTTAACATAAGATTGGGATTGAATCAACTCCATGATAGAAAAGTTGTGACATAGTCAGCTAAGTCGTCCTGCATCAACACGTGCAAAAGGCAATCTAGTTTGCCTAGCTAGACTCCCAATCCAATTTTATTTATTTATATAGTCTTATTATACCAAAGTTTTCTTAAAAAACACTAATTCAAGCCATTTTTATTCCACATTTGTAGAAAATGGACAATTCTCATCCCAAAAAAATTTTTCTCTGAATGAAAATACTCATTTTTATTCAATTTGACAGTTTATTTATTCTATGGTAAAATCTATGTCATATTATCTAACACAAAGGAGAAAGATATGGCTTTAGTTGAATTTAAAAATGTCGAAAAGTATTACGGAGATTACCATGCTCTGCGCAATATCAATCTCAGTTTTGAAAAAGGGCAAGTGGTTGTACTGCTGGGACCATCCGGATCAGGAAAATCTACTCTTATCCGTACAATCAACGCTTTAGAAGGCATTGACCAGGGAAGCTTGATCGTCAATGGCCACGAGGTCACGAACACTGCTGCCAAAGATCTGGTTAACTTACGCAAAGAAGTCGGAATGGTCTTTCAACATTTTAATCTTTACCCCCACAAAACGGTGTTAGAAAATGTTACCTTGGCGCCTATTAAAGTTCTTGGAATGTATAAACAAGAGGCTAAAAAAATCGCTAAAAAATATCTAGAATTTGTCAACATGTGGGACAAGAAAGACTCTTACCCAGGCATGCTATCTGGTGGACAAAAGCAAAGGATTGCCATTGCCCGAGGTTTAGCCATGCATCCTGAGCTCCTGCTCTTTGATGAACCGACTTCTGCCCTTGACCCTGAAACAATCGGGGATGTTCTGGCTGTTATGCAAAAATTAGCCAAAGACGGCATGAATATGATTGTGGTCACACACGAAATGGGCTTTGCCCGTGAGGTAGCCGACCGCATTATCTTCATGGCAGACGGTGAGGTGCTGGTGGATACTACTGATGTTGATGCTTTCTTTGACAATCCTACCGAACCCCGTGCTAAGCAGTTTCTCAGTAAAATTATCAACCATGAGAGCGATAATGTACTTTCTTAAAAAGGAGAAGACCTATGAAACTACAAAAAATACTCATTAGCCTACTCCTACTCTTTCTGACTCTAGGCTTGATTCACGCCGCTCCTGCACATGCCGATTCCAGTACCAGCCAACAGGTTAAGGCCATCCAGAAACGCGGAGTCCTTAATGTCGGTGTCAAGCAGGATGTACCTAACTTTGGTTACCTCAATCCTGATAGCAATGCTTACAGCGGTCTAGAAATCGATATTGCAAAGAAGATTGCTAAGGAACTAGGCGTCAAAATCAACTACGTCCCAGTTACCGCACAAACCCGCGGACCACTTCTGGACAACGGACAAGTTGACATGGTAATTGCGACCTTTACCATCACAGACGAGCGTAAGGAAATCTATAATTTCACAACCCCTTACTACACCGATGCTTCTGGTTTTCTAGTTAATAAATCCAGCAAAATTACAGACGTCAAGGACTTGAATAACAAGACTATCGGTGTCGTCCAGGGCTCTATTACTCAAACCTTACTGGAAGAAATCGCCCAAGAGAAAAAACTCAACTTCAAATATGTAGAGTTAGGTTCCTACCCTGAACTAGCTGTTTCCTTGCGAGCTCACCGTATTGATGCTATTTCTGTTGACAAGTCCATCCTGACCGGCTATGTAAGTTCCAAGTCAAACATTCTGGATTACAGCTTCAAAAAAGCCGATTATGGTGTGGTAACAAAAAAATCCAATACTCAATTGAATGACTATGTAGATGGCCTAATCGCTAAATGGAAGGAAAACGGCAGTCTTCAGAAACTTTATGACAAATATGATTTAAAACCATCTGCTTCAACAGATGATTAGAAAGGAGACCCCATGAGTTTTAGTATTTCTTCTTGGCAGGCCTACTTTGCGGACTTTGGCAAGTTTTTCCAAGGATTCCTCTTTACCTTAGCTATTTCCATCGGCGCCCTGACCTTGGCTCTTTTACTAGGGATTTTCTTCGGAGCTATCAGCACAGGTAAGCATAAAGTTCTACGTGGTCTAGCTCGTGTTTTTGTTGAGTTTTATCAGAATACACCTCTCTTAGTGCAATTTGTAATTGTCTTTTACGGTCTTCCGCTAGTCAGCAATTACACCATCATGCCCTCAATCTATTGGACTGCGGTTCTCTGTGTGGGACTGTATCATGGTGCTTACATCGCCGAAGTCATACGCTCAGGTATCCAGTCCATTCCTCGCGGGCAGACCGAAGCTGCACTCTCTCAGGGCTTTACCTATGTAGAAACTATGCGATACATCATCCTGCCCCAAGCTTTTCGGATTATCCTGCCACCGCTAATCAATCAGGTCGTCAATTTGATAAAAAACACTTCTACCGTCGCTATTATCTCTGGTATGGATCTGATGTTCGTGACCAAGTCTTGGTCTGCTCTGAACTCCAACTACATCCCAGCTTTTGCCGGAGCAGCTCTGCTCTACTTCCTCCTTTGCTTCCCAATCGCCAGCTGGGGACGTAAGGTAGAGGAAGCCAATAAACAAGCTTACAGCATCTAAGGAGGTCTCTATGGAAAATATTTTAAAAGTCTTAACCGCAACCAACCTCCTCTTTATCCTTAAGGGGCTCTGGCTGACACTGCAAATTTCTTTCATTTCCATTGTCCTATCCACGATTTTTGGAACTATTCTAGCAGTCATGAGAAATGGAAAAAATAAACTGCTCAAGCTGATTGCCAGCATTTACATCGAATTTGTCCGTAATGTACCCAATCTGCTCTGGATTTTCACTATCTTTTTAGTCTTTCAGATTAAATCAACGCCAGCTGGTATCATCAGCTTCACTGTCTTTACTTCTGCTGCTTTGGCAGAAATTATCCGTGGCGGTCTCAATGCCATTGATCCAGGTCAGACTGAAGCTGGCTTATCTCAAGGATTTACCCAGTTTCAGATTTTGCGTTATATCATCCTACCTCAGGCTATTCGGAAAATGCTGCCAGCCATCATTTCTCAGTTTGTCACAGTGATTAAGGATACCAGCCTGCTCTATTCTGTTATTGCGCTCCAAGAACTCTTTGGTTCTGCTCAAATTCTAATGGGGCGCTATTTTGAAGCTGAACAGGTCTTCGCACTCTACTTATTAGTAGCAGCCATCTATTTCCTGATTAACTTCGCTATTTCCAGCTTCTCGCGCAAGCTATCCCAACGCTGGGCTCAAGCTGCAGAATAAGTAGCTCAGATACAGACCTACTGTGCAAAAGTTGAGTTTACCAACTCAACTTTTTTATTTTTAACATTTGTGGTAGAATAATATCAAAGGATAGACAAGGAGAACGATATGAAAAAACTAACATGGCTTTTCATCACTTTCTTAACAGCAATCTTTCTCAGCGCCTGCGGTCAGCACACTAGCTTCCAGGGAAAATGGAAGGCTCAGAAAGCAAATGGAGAGGACATTGACATTGTCTTCAATGACAAGACAGGCAAGCTAGGCGATAAAGAATTTCACTATAAGATAGATAAGTCAGGCTACCAAGATAATACCAAATATTACAGTATCACTGTCAGCGACACCTATCACTACACCATCCTTTTCCCAGATGATGATATGAAAATAGCTACTCTTCTAGAACCTGACGACCCGTCTAGCGACCCTCTCTATGGGGAAATGCTCTATGCCATGAACAGAAATGAGTATCCTGATTTTGATGATTATGTGGATAAATACTTGCATTAAGATAAAACTTGCTAACATAATTAGTTAAAGAAGTTTCTATCTGTAGGTAGATAACAATTAAACCCGAGCCAATTGCTCGGGTTTAATTGTTATCTAATAAATGCTACTTTTCAAGGCGTGATTTGTTGGCAATGTCTGCTAAGATTTGCTCTACAAATTCGTCTACTGGTATTGTATGTGTTTCTTTTTGACCGTAGCGGCGGACATTAACAGTACCGTCTTCTACTTCCTTGTCACCAACGATTAGCTGATAAGGAATCTTGCTAGTTTGTGAGGCACGAATCTTGTACTGCATTTTTTCATTACGCTCATCCACATCAGCACGAACACCCTTGTCGCGCAGCTTCTTAGCCACTTGCCAAGCATAGTCGATATGGGCTTCATTAGAAACTGGAATCAAAGTCACTTGATGCGGAGCCAGCCAGGTCGGGAAGGCACCCTTGTAATTTTCAATCAAGATGGCTGTAAAGCGCTCCATGGTTGAGATAACTCCACGGTGAATCATAACTGGGCGATGCTCTTCACCGTCAGCGCCGACATACTTGAGGTCAAAGCGCTCTGGCAAGAGGAAGTCCAGCTGGATAGTTGATAGAGTTTCCTCATTTCCAAGGGCTGTTTTAACTTGGATATCGAGTTTTGGACCGTAGAAGGCTGCCTCTCCTTCTGCCTCAAAGTAGTCCACACCCATTTCATCAAGGGCTGCTCGCAGCATGGTTTGGGCATTTTCCCACATCTCATCGTTATCAAAATACTTATGTGTATCCTGAGGGTCACGAAGAGACAGACGGAAACGATATTCAGTCAAGTTGAAGTCAGCGTAAACGTCGATAATCAACTGCAGCGCACGCTGGAATTCTTCCTGAATCTGCTCTGGCGTTACAAACAAGTGGCCATCGTTCAAGGACATTTCACGAACCCGCTGCAAACCAGTCAGGGCACCAGATTTTTCGTAGCGGTGCATCATGCCAATCTCAGCGATACGGATTGGCAACTCACGGTAAGAGTGAACATGATGTTTGTAGACCTGGATGTGGTGAGGGCAGTTCATCGGCCGCAGAACAAACTCTTCTCCATCACCCATATCCATGGTTGGGAACATATCCTCTTGGTAGTGCTCCCAGTGGCCAGAAGTCTTATAAAGCTCCACAGAAGCCAAAGGCGGAGTGTAGACGTGTTGGTAGCCTGAAGCCAACTCTTTATC
The DNA here is from genome assembly GCF_020729725.1 of Streptococcus sanguinis. Taxonomy (GTDB): domain Bacteria; phylum Bacillota; class Bacilli; order Lactobacillales; family Streptococcaceae; genus Streptococcus; species Streptococcus sanguinis_V. Next base: position 725,695 of record NZ_JAJEPA010000005.1, read on the forward strand.
AACGATGTAGCGCTCCAACTCGCGACGAACAGTCGCACCATTTGGCAGCCAGAATGGCAAACCTTGACCCACTTCTTGAGAAATCATGAAGAGATCCAGCTCTTTCCCTAACTTACGGTGGTCGCGTTCTTTGGCTTCTTCCCGCATTTGCAGATATTTCTTCAGGTCTTTCTTGTCAAACCAAGCAGTACCATAGACTCGCTGCATCATAGCATTGTCGCTGTTCCCGCGCCAGTATGCTCCAGCCACGTTCAAGAGATGGAAGATTTGAATCCGACCTGTAGATGGAACGTGAGGCCCACGGCAGAGATCCACATATTCACCCTGACGGTAGATGGTCAAACCACCCTCATCTTCAGAGTGCTCTTCAATCAATTCCAACTTGTAAGGATCGTTTTTGAAAATTTCACGCGCCTCATCCTTGGTCACTTCCTCACGGATGGATGGGAAGTTTTCTTTGACGATTTTCTTCATTTCCTCTTCGATACGAGGCAGATCTTCATTTGAAATTTGCCCAGCTTCATTATCTGTATCGTAGTAGAAACCATCCTGAATGGCAGGGCCAACGCCCAAGTGAATATCTGGGAAAAGACGACGAGCTGCTTGCGCAAACAAGTGGGCTGCAGAGTGACGCAAGATATCTAAAGCATCTTCGTGGTCAGGTGTCACGATTTCAATAGCACCATCTTCAGTGATGGCACGAGTTGTATCAATCAATTTGCCGTTGAATTTACCAGCCAAGGCTTTTTTAGCTAGGGAATTGCTGATAGATTGAGCAATTTCAAAAGTTGACACGCCAGATTCGAATTCACGAACAGCGCCATCTGGGAAAGTAATCTTAATCATGAGTTTTCTCCTTTAATATTATATTGTTTCTGTTAAGCAATTTAAAGATTCGAGCAATCTCTTCCGCAGTCTGCTTTTCTGACTGACTACCATCTGTTATGAGGCTAGGATAGCCTAATCTCACCGCTTCCTTCCGAACCATTTGGGCAAAAAGAATGTCTCGCTGCATCCAGTTTTCAAAAGCTTGCTCAGGATTGGTTGTTCCCTCTAAGACATAAGGAACCCATTCTCTCTGTCTATAATGCTTTTTCTGAAAATCAGCTGTTGGAGTCAAGCATAGATAGGAAGACGCTGGCCATTCAAGTTCCTTTACCAAATGAGGCAAAAGTCCTGCCCCCTCAACCAAGAGTGGTCTATCTTGATTTTTTATCAAGTAAGATTTTACATAAGGAAAAATCTCTTCATAAAAGCGCCATTCTTCATCTGCCATCTCTTCTGGATTTCTCATCCAGATTTGTTCCGGATTTCTGTCCTGTCTAAGAAGGCAAATCGGCTGTGAATCTGCACTTGCTTGACTCATCATCTCGTCTACCAAATCATCCAGTTTGATATGAAGCAGCTGATACTGTCTAGCAAGAAGTGAAGAAATTGTTGACTTCCCACTACAAGGCGAGCCGCCAATCATATAAAGCATCATTCCCCCTCCTTCTGACAAAAGAAAAACGACATCCTCAAAAGGACGTCGCAACGTGGTTCCACCTTCATTTATGCAAGTCAAAAGACTTACACCTCGAATCGGCTTTAACGTAGCCACCGTTTTATGTTTGCATAAAAGCTAATAGAGTAGTCCCAACTGCATCCTCTACGCGATTTCCAGCTCCACGCGCTCTCTAAAAGATTTCCTGCAGGTGATATGTCTCTAGAAAACATTATAGCACGATTGGAAAAATTTGCAAGAGCTATTGACCATCAAAACCAGAAAAATGATTTAGAGACTCTTGACTCAAAGTTGCAGCTTGACGTTTTTTACGGTATTGCTCTGCCAACAGCATTCCTCCCAAAGAAAGGAATAACAAGACATGGATATCTCTAGCATTATAAAGCGTGGAAGTGATTGGATTATAAATCTTGTCTCCTGAATAAAAAAGTCCGTCAAAAAAGTTTTTGAATAGATAATAATACTGAACCCCTGGAATCAAAAGAAGAAAGGGCAGAGAAAAACCTTGCATCCGAGTATTTATATAAACAATCACTGCACCAATCAAAGGAAGCAGCAAAGCATAATAAAATAAATTAAGATTAGAAAGCCAGTTCAAATCGCTTCCCATACTTTCTGTATTATTTATAAAATATTGCCAAATTTGTTCCCAAATCAAGCCCGAACCAACGACAATGCCATAGAACAAAAGCAACAAAGGCAGCTGTTTGAGATATTTTTTCATAAGATTTCTCCTCTATTTCTAAACAAAACCTTGCATAAATAGCTATTGCCACAATGATGCAAGGCATGTTTCTATTCTAATAATTTAGTAATATTCCTGATTTTTTTCACTTGCTTACTCGAAGCTTTGAGGATACGAACGGAGCCATTGATGGGAAGAGAGATGACCTTGCCAGGCAGATAGGCCACCGTCTTGGCCAGACGCTTGGCAGCACTTTCCTCTGGGCTAAGCTCGTTATGGAAGTCCTTGGAAATAGTCAAATCCAGATAAAACTCATAGACTCTGCGGCCAAAATTCTCCGCTGAAATCTCGTAGAGCTTGTCTTCTAACTTCTGCTCATCCATGTCAGGCGTCGCAATAATCGCCTCTAAAATAGCACCTGATAAATCCCGCTCTTGGTAATAAAGGGTCCCAAAAATCTTGTCACTGATAACATTATCCAGATAAGGATTGCCATGTGCAATAATTGGTGTACCGCTGGCTAAGCTTTCCAGATAAGTCAGACCTTGAGTCTCACTGGTTGAGGCAGAGATAAAGAAATCCGCAGCTTTATAGTAAAGGGCCGTATCACTAGGAGCAATCATCCCCGTAAAGATGACAGCTTCTTCAATCTGAAGCTTGGCAACCAGTTCTTTCAAGTCTTCCGCATAGGGACCGTCGCCGACAATGACCAACTTGACTTTGTCATTTTCTTCAAGGACGGCAGGCATCGCCTCAACGATAGCCTGGATATTCTTTTCATAAGAAATACGGGACAGACTGAGCAGCATAATCTCGTCTTCAGCCAGTCCTAGCTTGAAACGGAGCTTCTTGATATCCTCACGCGAAATTTCCGGTCGCTCAAACTTCGCCAGCTCAATTCCTGTCGGAATCACCCGTTTTTCTGCTTCGATTTTATAATCAACCAAAAGGTCATAAACAATCTCGCTAGGGCAGATAACCCCATCCAAGTCACTCATGAAGCCACGGACGATGTACTTGACCATGCTAGGACGGATGACCATCCCCTTGGCAATATAGTGCACATAATCCTCATACTGGGTATGGTAGGTATGTACTACCGGAATCCGCAGCTCTTTGGCAATCCAAATCCCCAGCAGCCCTAGTGAGAACTCAGTCTGGGTATGGATAATGTCCAGCTGGTACTGACGGGCAATTTCTAGCGCATGAGAAAATCCTCGATAAGCCACTCTTCGATCCTTAAAGGCAAAGAAAGGTACGCTGGGAATCCGAATAATTTGCCAATCCTCATAACGATTGACATCCTTGTCCGTCGTCGTAAAAATAAATACCGTGTGACCTAATTTTTCCAGCTCCGTCTTCAAAGTCCGAATACTGGTAGCAACCCCAGAGACCTGAGGAAAATAGGTATCTGTAAAAAGACCAATACGCATCTTACATCTCCAAAACTGTTTGATAAGCCTTGACTAACTGATCTGCAACATCGTCAATAGACCGGCTTTTAGCCACCTGATAGCCTGCTTCGCGCTTGTCCACCTTTTTATCTAAGACATTTCTCAGAGACTGGACAAACTCATCTACATTATGGCAGAGCTCGGCTGAACGCTCATCCACCCAGCCCTGATAGACTGGAATATCACGCAGCACAACATTCTGCTCACTAGCCAAGGCTTCCAGGACAACAATTCCTTCAGTTTCCTCATAGGACGGGAAAAAGAAGGCATCTGCTCCAGACATGGCTCCCTGAAATACCGCTCCCTTAAAATAACCAGGGAATTCGACATTATCAGGATGGTCAAAGAGAACCAGCCGGCGAATCTTGCGCGGAATCAACCAGAGATTGATAGAGCCCAGCCAGATAAAGCGCACATCAGGCATCCTGCGAGCAACCTCTACAAAATCCTCAATCCCCTTGCGGCGAAAATAAAGGCCAGCACAGACGACCACCTTCTGCCCTTCTTCAATCTTGAAGTACTTTTTAAAAACCTCTTCCTTGTGAGCATCTTTCTTATATTTTGGTAAGTCAATACCGTTTGACACAGCCACCATGGGTGTAGTGACCCCATAAGACTGGATCAGCTGCTTGGAATACTCCGAAGGCGTGATAATGAAATCCGCCTTTTTATACATGTGCGTCAGGTATTTACCAAAGAGTGGAGCAAAGAGATTGGATCCAATAAAGGAATTTTCAAAGTCCTCCTTGGTCGAATGCCCATGCATAATCACTTTTTTATTGCCCCTCTTGGCAGCATGCAGGAGAAGCAAGCTACGGGGACCATAGGTATTGATGTGGACCACATCATAATCTCCTAAAACGTCCGTCGTATAAGGAATCCCAGCCAAATCCAAGGCGTGCATCTGGTGCTGGAGGGCTCGGCCGATTCCTGATTTCTCCAAAACGGACTTTCCTTCAAGGTACAGTAATACTTTCATACTTCCTATTATACCGAAAATCAAATAAAAAGGAAAACCACAAGGGCAAATGAGGTAAAAAATCCATCCAAAGCCTGATAGCATATAGAAAACGCTCTAGCTGAACGGAAACACAAAAAAGCTGAGGTACTACACCTCAGCCTCGCTTCATAATCATGAAACTCTCTTAAAGCAGTCATTGACTTAGTCTCTTCAGACGCTTTTCAAGTTCAGAGAAGTTCCTAAGCAGACTGGCGGACGGACACCGCTTATTTCCGAGTTGATTTACGCTCGCTAATGCTGTGAGCCAGGAGAACTTCGCGTTCTTCCAATTCTTCCTTATGCATAATCTTAGTCAGCATGCGCATACTGATAGCCCCGATGTCATAGAGAGGCTGACCGATTGTGGAAAGGTTAGGACGAGTGAAACGAGCTACTTGCGAATCATCACTGGTAATGATTTCAAAATCTTCTGGAACTTTGATGCCTTGATCAGATAGACCATTTAAGAGACCTGCTGCTAGTTCATCTCCTGTGACAAAAGCTGCTGTTGCTTTGGAAGCAATAACACGCTCTGCCAAGTGGTAGCCATCATCATAAGAATATTTTGATTCAAAAACCAAGCCTTCGCTGTAAGAAAGTTTCTTGTTCTTCAAGCCATCTTTATAGCCTGATAGACGGATTTTCCCGTTGATATCATCTACAAGCGGTCCACTGACAAAGGCAATTTTCTTATTGCGTTTAGCCAGTAATTCTACAGCATCAACTGTTGCTTGCTTGTAGTCAATATTGACGCTCGGAAGTTGATGCTCCACATCGACAGTACCCGCCAAAACGACCGGTGTGCGTGAACGTGAAAACTCTGAGCGAATTTTCTCTGTCAGATGATAGCCCATGAAAATAATGCCATCCACCTGCTTAGAAAAGAGAGTATTGACAACGGATACTTCCTTATCATCATCCTCATCACTGTTAGCCAAGACAATGTTATATTTATACATTTCAGCAATATCATCAATCCCTTTTGCCAGGGTTGAGAAATAGCTATTGGTAATATTTGGAATAACAACACCGACGGTTGTAGTCTTCTTGCTGGCTAGTCCACGTGCCACTGCATTTGGACGATAGTCAAGACGATCAATGACCTCTAAAACTTTTTTACGTGTGTTTTCTTTGACGTTCTTGTTTCCATTCACTACTCGACTGACTGTCGCCATCGAAACTCCCGCTTCACGGGCGACATCATAAATCGTTACTGTGTCGTCTGTGTTCATATAGTTTCCTTTCTTCTATTGAAAATATCGTTTTCACTTTCCTACATTCACCATTTTATCACTTCTTGTAAACACTTTCAAGTATTTTGATAAGTTTTTGAAAAGTCTTGCTTTTTTTGACATTTTTTGCCAAAATAGAGGCATAGAAAGAAGGTTGTGACCATGACAAAAATCCAACAAATCACCCATTATCTCGAGAATGAGAAGCTAGATGCTGCTGTTCTGTCTGATCCAGTCACCATCAATTATCTGACTGGTTTCTACAGCGACCCGCATGAGCGGCAGATGTTTTTGTTTGTCTATCCTGACCATGAGCCCCTGCTCTTCGTTCCTGCTTTAGAAGTTGAACGTGCTTCAGGTTCTGTTCCCTTTTCAGTCCTTGGCTATATGGACTCGGAAAATCCTTGGCAGAAGATTAAAGCAGCCCTGCCAGCTCACTCCTTCAAGACTGTCGCTCTTGAGTTTGATAACTTGATTTTGACCAAATATCATGGATTGAAAACTGTTTTTGAAACTGCAAAGTTTGCTAACCTGACTCCTTACGTCAACCGCTTGCGCCTGATCAAGTCTGCCGATGAAATCCAGAAAATGCTGGTAGCTGGGCAATATGCGGATAAGGCTGTCAATATAGGTTTTGACAATATCTCACTGGAAAATACCGAAACAGATATCATTGCTCAGATTGACTTTGCCATCAAGCGCGAAGGCTATGAAATGAGCTTTGAAACCATGGTACTGACGGGAAATAATGCAGCTAATCCGCACGGCATTCCCGGAGCAAATAAGGTCGAAAATAACGCCCTCCTCCTCTTTGACCTTGGCTGCATGGTCAATGGCTATGCTAGTGATATGACGCGGACTGTTGCTGTTGGCCAGCCGGATCAGTTCAAAAAAGATATCTACCATCTGACCTTAGAAGCCCAGCAAGCTGCTCTTGACTTTATCAAGCCAGGCGTCACAGCTCATGAAGTAGATCGCGCCGCTCGGCAAGTTATCGAAAAAGCTGGCTATGGTGAGTATTTCAACCACCGCCTTGGCCACGGTATCGGTATGGATGTTCACGAATTCCCATCTATCATGGAGGGCAACGACATGGTCATCGAAGAAGGCATGTGCTTCTCTGTTGAGCCTGGTATTTACATCCCTGGCAAGGTCGGTGTCCGCATCGAAGACTGCGGCCATGTCACTAAGAATGGTTTTGAACTCTTCACCGAAACTAGCAAGGACTTGCTGTATTTTGAATAGAATTTTATAAGCCTATATTATATTTTGAATGATTATTGGACTTAGCAAAGACCTTCTGATTCTTTGAGCTATTATTGTTGGACATTGTTATAGCTGTCTTAGTCCTTAAGCATTTATAATTTCAAAAAACGATAGAAAAGTTTCTGTCGTTTTTTCTTGTTTCCTAGTAATTATAATAAATCATTTAGGTTCACCCACTTTTCTCCAATGAAGTCGTCTGTCAGAGACTTTCCGAAAAACTCAATTGATCTTCACTAACCAGTTCTTACACCAACAAGATGTTTTCATCACTGAAAAGATAAAGCGTAATTAAACCTTGTCATAACACAGGTTTTTAGCCCTTCTTGCCCTTCTGATTTAAAAATGTTATAATTTTTTATGAAAAATTGTCTAAAAATTCTAATCTTTGCTGTTAAGGAGGTCTGGATGCTCTTTAAAAAGTCAGAAAATCAAGGATTTTCTCGCTATATCTGCCTGCTCTTGCTTCTCATCATTTTTCTGGCTTGTTCTCTCTTTTTAGCTGTCTCCTTGGGATCGGTCACTATTGACATACAAGACACTTACCAGATTATTTTCAGCAAGCTCGGAGTTTCCCTTGGCACAGGCAAACTATCTCCGTCTACAATTGCTATTGTTTGGAACATGCGGGTTCCAAGAGTCCTCTTGGGAATCCTAGCTGGTGCTGGCCTTTCTGTCTGTGGCAGCGTCATGCAATCTACTGTCAATAATCCTATCGCAGAGCCTTATATCCTGGGAATTTCAGCCGGTGCAACCTTCGGAGCCACACTAAGCATTATCTTAGGGCTCAAATCCATTACTGGCGCAGGCGCCTTTATAGGAGCCATTCTGGCATCAGCTGTGGTCCTTTTTATCGCATCCATGCAGGGAAAGATGACGACAAGCAGTCTGATTTTATCAGGAACAGTTGTAAATGCCCTCTTTATCGCTTTTTCCAACTTTATCATTTCCGTCGGTGCCAATGCTGATAGCCTTATGACAATCAAGTTCTGGACTATGGGCTCACTGGCTGGAACTTCTTGGTCAGATTTAGCCTTGCCGGCTCTTGTTGTTGGTCTCTCCTTTTTGTTTTTCTGTTCTCAGTATCGTATTTTCAATACTATGATGATGGGGGACGAAGCAGCTTTGACCCTGGGAGTCCCTCTGCGTTTTTACTGGTTTCTTTATATCACAGTTGTCGCAGTCATGACAGCGGTGCTGGTTGCCTGCTGCGGTATTATTGGCTTCGTCGGACTAATCACTCCGCACATTGCTCGCAGATTAGTCGGTACCAACTACAAAAGGCTCTTTCCTATCGCTACCCTGCTCGGCTCACTCTTTCTTGTCTGGGCAGATGTTTTAGCTCGAATTTTGGTTAAAAATGCCGAACTGCCGATTGGAATCTTCACTGCTTTGGTCGGTGCACCCTTCTTTATCTACATTGTAGCCAAAAGCCGAAAGGAGGTAAGCAGCTGATATGGATCTAATTTGCCAAAATATCCACTATGCTGTCGGCCAAAAAGAGATCTTAAAAGGGATTTCACTCAAGGTCGAGCGAAATCAGTTTCACACTATTTTAGGACCCAACGGAAGCGGCAAAACTAGTCTGCTCAAAACAATCTACCGTCAGATCAAACCTGACAGCGGGAACATTTATCTAGACGGAAGGCCACTTGAACAGGTCAGCATAAAAAAAGCAGCCCAGAAAATAGCCGTTGTAACTCAGTTTAACCATCTTCAGTTTGACTGCACCGTCCAAGAAATCGTCATGCTGGGCAGGACGCCGCATCTGTCTCTTTTTCAAAAAGAGAGCGATAAAGACTACGCCCTTGTTCGTCATGCCTTGAGTCAGGTAGACATGCTGTCCAAGAGAGATCGAACCTATTTATCCCTGTCTGGTGGTGAGAAGCAAAGAGTCCTGCTGGCACGCGCTTTGGCTCAACAGCCAAGCCTACTGCTCCTAGACGAGCCGACCAATCATCTGGATATCAAATACCAGCTGGATATGCTTCGTATCGTCAAAGACCTGAACATCAATGTTTTGGCTGTTTTACATGATATCCAACTGGCTTGTCGGTATTCAGACTATTTGTACCTCATGAAGGGAGGTGAGATTGCATACCAAGGCGCTCCAAAGGAGGCCATCACCCATGATTCACTGCAAACCGTTTACGGTATTCAGAGCAAAGTGATCTGGACCAAGGATCGACAGGCCATGATTCAGTATCTATAAGAATCTGTTTTCAGCTTTATCTATACAAGCTCCAAGCCCAAGAAAGGAAGGCAATATGAAAAAAACACTCAGTATCTTACTCGTCGCAACTGCTGCACTGACAATGGCAGCCTGCAATTCTTCATCTAAGGAAAGTACGAAAGAAAGCTCAACTTCGCAATCTTCCTCCAAAACAGAAAGCGCGAAAAAGAGCACAGCAGAGACAAAATATCCAGTGACAATCAAAACTTACGATGCCGAAGGCAAGGAGATTGATCAGGTCTTTGAAAAGGCACCGGAAAAGGTCATCACCAACAACCTTTCGACGACCGAAGTCCTGATTGAACTAGGATTGAAAGACAAGATCGCCGGTATGCTCAATCCAGACAACGATGTCACAGATAAATACAAGGCTGATATTGCCACCATTCCGCAAGTCGGCGACAAGAAAACCGTATCACAGGAAACTGTGCTATCTTATGAGCCAGACGCTCTTCTTGGCCGAAACATGATGTTTTCCGAGAAGTCTCTGGGGACAGTCAGTGCCTGGAATGAAAACAAAATCCCTGTCTATACACAGAAGGCTTCCCTGTCCAATACTAAACAAGACCTAGGCAATATCGTTGAAGATGTTAAAAATATAGGAACCATCTTTAACGTCCAAGACAAGGCCAATCAATATGCTGATCAACTGCAGGCAAGAATTGACACTGTCAAGAAAGCTAATAAGGCTAGCCAAGGCGAAAAGAAAAAAGCGCTCATCATGTGTGCCTACAACGATGAGACTTTCGGTGCTTATAAATCTGCCCTGCAGGAGAGCTTGCTTAACCAGCTCGGCTATACCAATGTAGCGACCGGAACCTCTGACCTAACCTTGGAAAACCTGGTCTCTATGGATCCAGAAGTCATCATCTATGTAACCAGCGACCGCAACAAGGCCATGGATGAACAAGCAGTTGATTTAATGAAAGCTAATCCAGTTCTGGAAGATGTCCCAGCGGTCAAAAATCAGAAAATCATGACCATCTCCTATGATGAGTTCATGGATTATGGTCCTGCTGTAATTGACTCACTCGAGAAAATCAATGACTTTGTCAATAAATAAGACCTTTGTTTGGGAGAGTATCACTGTCAATATTACTCTGCCCCAAGATTATGACGGATCACGACCTTATCCAGCAATCTTGCTAAATGATGGCCAGATAAACTATCTGAGCAGGCTTTCTTCATCAGTAATCTTGATCGGACTGATACCGAACAATAGGCTGGACGATTATACACCCTGGAAAGCCAATGCTCTAAAGCCTGGCAATCCTGATTTTGGTGGCAGAGCAGATAGCTACCACCAAAAGCTCTTCAGCGGTATATTAACAGAAATCAGACAGCACTACCTACTGGATGACAAAAGAATTGCCTATGGTGGCTACTCTCTCGGTGGACTAGCGGCTGTTTACAGTCTCTATAGCGATTGCAAGATCCCCTGTGTCTTTTCTATCTGCGGCTCCTTTTGGTACCCGGGTTTTACCGACTATTGCCGGACCCAGGACTTGAAAAACAAGGACTGTCTAGTCTATTTGCAGAACGGGAAGACAGAAGGCGCGAATCACTCAAACCGACTTTCCAAAGCTCCTTTTTATGCTGCAGAAATTCATCACTTGATTCAGAAAGAAATCCTTACCACCTGCTCCGTCTTTGATCCTTATGGACATCATGAAGCCCTCAAAGATCGCTATGCTGCCTTTGCCGACTGGCTGGCCACACAATGGCATATCGACTAATGAAAATCCCCTTTGTCACTTACAGCAGCTGACAAAGGGGTTTTTAGTTTATTAATGCAAGCAAAAGACTCTTACCAGTAAAATGGTAAAAGTCTTGGAAAAAAATTACACCAAAATTATTACTGTCTCTCATCCCCAAATTTACCAGTATGAAGGTGGGTAATAGTGTCATGACCAGGTAGAGGAGGCAGCCCGCCAGAATCCTTACGACTGAACACTTCAAGCAAGCCTGGTGTCAATTGAGAATTTTTCAACTGCTCAGGGCTAATCTCTTGGACAATTTCTGCTCCTCGTCCCGTCTGTACTTTATAGCCAAACAGAGGGTCAATCAAGGTGCCACGCCCGATTGCAACTAAATCCGCAGCCGTATCCTCAATAGCAGCTTCTGCGTCTTCCTGACTAAAGACACCACCGATTGTAATCAGTTTAGTTCGCTCATCCATCACTTCCTTAAAATGATCTACATAGGTCTTGTCAGATCCTGCAGGTTTTGAAGCGTAGCCAGCCAAAAGCGACAAATGGATGTAGTCTAGTTCGTGCTTGACCAGCTCCTTGACCAAAAGCTTGGCTTCTTCATAAGTGTAGCCCACTTGATCTTCATGGATTTCATCTGGGCTAATCCGATAGCCAATAATAAAATCTTCTGGCGCATACTTGGCTGCAGCACGCTTCACTTCCTCGACTACTGCCAAAGGAAAAGCCATACGTTTTTCCAAAGTTCCGCCCCATCTATCCTGACGAACATTGGAAGTGCTAGAAAAGAATTGCTGCAGCAGATAGTGATTGGCACCATGGATTTCCACTCCTGAAAAACCAGCTTGAACTGCACGTTTGACTGCTCGACCAAAATCCTTGATAATTTCAACGATTTCTTCATCGGTCAATTCTCTCACCGGATATGGCAGGAAAGAAAAATCTAAGGCACTTGGAGCTAATACTTCCTCACCCTTCATAGCACGGCCAGAAGCTGCTATCCCACCATGATGAAGCTGCAAAATCGCTTTATTGCCATACTTCTGAAGGGAAGCTGCTAATTTTCTCTCCCCTTCGATATGGGCATCAGAGTAAATACCTAATTGAACTGGATAGCCAGTCTGGTAACACGGCCCTCCTGATGGACTAACATAATGAAATTCAGTAATCAAAAGTCCTGCTGTCTGAGAGCGTGCTCCGTAGTATTGCAAAGTATCATCAGACACAAATCCTCCTTCTAAGCCACTGAAAGTATACATAGGGGAAAGCACCAAACGGTTGGTTAATTTGGCACCGTGACGCAATTGAATCGGGTCTACAATTTGTTTAGACATAGTAAAAATCTCCTTTCTTCTTTGACAATTGGTTTTCAATAAGCATTTATTACCAACAAGTATTCGCTATTAAAATCTACGCTGTAACATCATGAGAATTCATTATACTCTTATTTATAATGTCGTTTTCTATACTCCATCGGACTCACTCCGTAAGTCTTCCGAAATAATTTTGCGAAATAGGCTGCATGCAGGCCGCCTGAATGCTCTGCAACTTCTTGTATTGAGAGATTAGTGTTGATTAGTATTTCTTTAGAGTATTCTAATCGAAGTTCGCGTAAACGTTCTTGTGGTGTTTTTCCAGTCACACTCTTATAGACATGCCGAAGATAAGACTCAGAGCCTTTTGCCATAAAAGCTAAATCTTTCAAAGTTAAACTTTGCTGGAAATATTCTTTTAAAATATGATCAATTTCTTCTACCCACTCCTCTTTGCTAACCGGCTTTCCTAGTGGACGGCATCGTTTACATGGTCTATATCCTGCTTCAACTGCCTGCTCTGCTTTTTGAAAAATCGTTACATTTTCTTTTTTGGGAAGACGAGAGGCACATGAGGGACGACAGAAAATTCCGGTACTTCTAACAGCATACCAAAAAAACGTATCATAATCACTGTTATTACTTTTAATAGCCTCCCACTCCCAATCTTCAGCCATATGTCCTAACGCCATCATTTCCTCGCCTCCAGCTTCAGCAGGTAAGCTTTTTTATCAAGTCCGCCGGCATAACCCGTCAGCTCGCCATCGCTTCCAACGATCCGATGACAGGGAATTAAAATAGAAATAGGATTATGCCCAATCGCACCTCCGACTGCTCTGGCCGAACCAATCTTACCATACTCGGCTTGTAACTCTCGTAGAATATCTGAATAGGTAGCCGTCTGACCGTAGGAAATCTTCTGCAACACTGCCAGAACCTTGCTTCTGAACTCAGTCACTTGAGGTGCCAATGGAATTTCATCTGTTTGGGGATTTTCCCCCTTAAAATAAGCATCTAGCCATGCAACAACGCGTTGGCTTACTTCTGTCTCCTCCTGCTGTGCTTGCTCCAAATCATAGCCTGCACCATAATATTTCTGTCCTTCCAGCCACAGCCCCAGCAGGGCAGTATCGTCCGTCATAATGAGAATACGGCCGATTGGGGATTTGTAATAAGTTATGTACATTTCTTCTCCTTTTCGATGATAATCAACTAATAAAGTAAACGCCAAATATAAAAAACTGCATATGAACACCATGTTCCCCACTCATTTTTTAACTTTAACAGCAATTCCTTAGACGGTTTCTCATCTAAACCAAGTATATAAGATATGCCATTCTGCAATCCAATGTCAGCCATCGGAAAAGCCGATTGGATACGAAAACATCGCATCATCACATAATGAGCCGTCCACGGACCAACACCATAAAGTTTAAGCAGCTCTTTTTCAATTTGCTCAGCTGTATCTAACTTTTGATAATAACTTCTTGAAATGGTGCCCTGATACAAGAGCTTTGATATTGTTTGTAAATATTCTGCTTTTTTACGAGTCATTTGCAACTCCAATAACTCCTCAGCCACGCTATTTGCAACCACCTTTGGCTTTGGATAAATCCAGTAAGTTTCATGGTTATAGTGAAAAGCTTCGCCATATTTCTTGACAAAACGTTCTTTTAGGGTATAAGCATAAGCAAGATTTACCTGCTGTCCTAAAATTCCCCAAGTAATAGCCTCATAAAAATCTGGCACACCAATCAAACGAAGTCCGTAAAACTTCTGAACCAAAGGAGATAAAATATCATCTTCTTGTGCAAACTGATAAAAGTTATCTAACGACTGATCCAAATCCAACCAATCTCTGACAAAATTGCTAATAACTTTTCTAGCCTCAGCAGAAAAAATAGTCTGATTTTCCACCTGGATACATATCTCTTGAACTTGCTCATTGTAAAAAATCGTACAAAGATAAAATTCATTTTCAACTTTAAACAAGCGCTTAATTCTGTCATTTGCAACTTGGTACATCACTTCCTTTTCCTCTCTTGATAAGTAGGAAATGATTTGTCCCCAGTCAAAGATAGATGACGTTTCTAAATAGATTATATTTTTAGCTAACATTTCTCCACCTTTCTTTTAGTTATTATACCATCATTTTGGAAGCGGAAATATAACAATCTGGCTTTCTCATCAGAAAAACAAAATCCCCGTATCTTTAGCAGATGGGGGATGGCATCGTATTTAACTAGGTGACTTGGAGCTTAGCCACAATCCCATCTGGGTCTGTGACTTCTAGCTCTTGGGAACTAATCCATCGGACTGGCGCCTGCAAGTCCAGAGCATTTTCATAAATAGCTACTAGGTCTTCTTTCCCTTCTACTTGCGCCTCAAAATAGGCTAGTCCCATTTGCTTCGGTTGACGATGATTCAAGTGAGAACTTCCCCATTCATTAACTGCTAGATGATGATGGTAGTTTCCTGATGCCAGCCAGCTAGCAGAAGGTACAGAAAATTTATCCTCCAAGTCTAGAAGCTTTTGGTAAAAATGACTGGCAGCTCTGCTATTTTTCACAGACAGGTGGACATGACCCATATGAGTGCCTTTAGCAATACTAAAGGGTTGGACTTCCTGACCTAGTTCATAGATTTCTTGAGCCGCAAGTGCTTCCGTCACTCCGATAATGCGGCCATCTTCTCGGATATCCCAATCAGCCTGAGGCTTGTCCCGATAAAGTTCAATGCCGTTGCCTTCTGGGTCCTCCAGATAAATGGCTTCACTATAACCGTGATCCGCTCCTCCAACCATAGGAACTTTATTCTCTGATAAATGCTTAAGGATATCCGCCAAAGCTTGACGACTTGGAAGCAAAAGCGCCAAATGATAAAGACCGTAAGCCGACTTGACGGGCTGTCGGTCACTGGTTGCTAAGAGCCTCACCAGCACTTGTCCGCCCCTGCCCAAAGCCACCTGTCCGTCCTGCTCTTCCAAAAGTTCCAGGCCTAAAACACGCTGATAAAAATCCTTTTGTCTCGCTAAATCGGCCACATAAAGTGCCATCTCTCCTAGATAAATCTTGCTTTGATATTCAAAAGTCATGTACTTTCTCCTCTCTTTAATTTTAAATGTCAGGAGTGCTCCTGCTCCATCTTTTTTTATTTCTCCAAAACAGAAATACGTTTCTTAATGTGGCTGCCCTTTTCAATCTCATCCAACATAGCCACAGCATAATCTGCATAGCTAATTCGACTTTGACCGGCTTCATTGACAGTAAAGGCCTCGCCAGCTAAGATATAATCGCCCGTCTTAGCACCATCTGCATCAAAATTTGCTGCAGGACTGATGTAGGTCCATAGAACATTATCAAACTGACGCAAATGAGCCAGCCCTTCCGCCATAGCTTTAGCCAAAGGTTTGTAATCTACTGGAAAATCTGGTGTATCTGACAGCTGGATGGTCATTTCTGGATCCATATAGAGGCTGCCTGCACCACCGACAACCAACAATCGAGTCTTTGTATCTGCCAAAAGCATTGCTAGATGCTCCAATGAACTTGTATGCTGGGGCAAGTTGTCTGGTGCAAAAGCTCCAAAAGCTGATACGACTGCATCAAACTCAAGCAAGTCTTCCTTAGTCAATTCAAACAAATCTTTAATTAATTCACACTGGGCCTCACTTTTATTAGCTGACCGAACGATGGCCGTTACATCATGCCCTCGTTTAACCGCTTCATTCACAATGAGGCTGCCCGCTTTTCCATTTGCTCCGATTACTGCGATTTTCATACTCATTTCCTCCGAAAGTTTATTTTAGATTGTAATTGCTTTTGTTACATCTATTAGTATAGCACATCTTAATGTAATGTCAATAATTACATCTCAGAATATTATTCACCAAAAAACAATCTGCTCACTGGGAAACAGATTGTTCTTTAATTTCTTTTTCGGTTGCTGCGACGACTTCGTCAAGGCTGGTCTGAGCCAATTCAGCTTCCATGGCTGCTTGAATAGCTGCCAAGCGATCGTCTAAGACATTGTGAATGTTCTTGCCGATAGGACAGTCTGGATTGGGCTTGTCATGAAAGCTAAAGAGCTGGCCGCTCTTGCCCAGACATTCAACCGCACTATAGACATCCAAAAGGCTAATGTCTTTCAAATCTTTGGCAATCTCTGCTCCTCCAGTTCCACGAGCAACGGTAATCATTCCGGCATTCTTGAGCTGGGACAGGGTCTTGCGAATAATAACTGGATTGACGCCGACACTGCCAGCAAGGATATCACTTGTCAGTTTTTGTTTTTTTCCCTCCAAAGCCAGAACAATCAGCATATGAGTGGCAATGGTAAAGCGGCTAGAAATCTGCATTTTTTCTCCTCCCTCATCATTTTCTCTCACTATTATATCCCAAAAAGGGTGTAACTTCAAGAGTTACGACTGGACTTTAAGAAAGCTGCGATCTCATCTGCGTAGCCTTCCCTCTCACTGATTTCCCGCAGCAGGTCGTGATTGTGAGTATGATGGATACCATTGACCAAGCTCTCCCGATAAATCTCATAGTAAGGCAAGTGGAGCTCTCGAGCCAATCTCAGCTCCTGCTCCACATCGTAGGCCACGCGCCTCAGGTCGACATCAGCCAGACCCATCTCATCTATCTCTAAAATGGCATACTGGGCTCGCAAGTCCTGACGCAAAGCCGAATCTAGAAAGAATGGCTGACCAATGGAGCCGGGATTGATAATCAGCTGGCCCTTAGTCCCGTAGCGGAGAAACTGCTGGTGAATATGACCATAAACAGCGATAGCGCAGTCGTTTCCTTCAAAAAGGCGGTCGAAATCACTCTGCTCGCCAATATGAATCAGCTCCCGCCCCCAATTCTTATCGGGCAGATGGTGGCTGACCGCAATCTTCAATCCCTCTACTTCTGTCAAGATTTGCAGAGGAAGTTCTTGCATGCGGTCAATCTCTTCAGGACGGATTTCCTCTAGGACAAAATGACAGAGCCGGGTCAGATAGAGATGGCTGGGACGATCCAAATCTAGTTTTTGATGCAAGGCATGCCAGAGGCTGTCTTCCCAATTCCCTCTGACCTGGAGGCTGATGGGCAGCTGCTCCATCCTATCTAAGATATTCCTGCGACCGGTTCCTGGTAGGAGCAAGTCCCCCAAAAAACAATAGTCTGTCACTTGCTGGCTTTCCGCATCCGCCAGTACTGCTTCCAAGGCTGTGCTATTCCCATGCACATCGGATAATAAGGCAATTTTTCGTGTCATCGTGTGTCTTTCTCTTTCTTTACAAGGAATATTATATCAAAGTTCAAAAAAACTTCCACCCATCAAGTGAGTGAAAGTTTTAAAGTGTTTTTTTATCAATCAACATACTTGAGCGCTTCCAGCATATCCACCCGTCTGAGGCGGTAATTGACAAAGAAGCCAAGCAAGGTCAAAATAAGAGTCACTGCTGTTAGAGGAAACAGATAGACTGAGGGACTTACTTGAGGGTTTAAGCTGATAATGCTAGGCGCAACCTTCTCAATCAAAAAACGGTGCAGGAAGAAACCGCCTAGAAGCCCAACTGCCATCCCAATCACTGAAAGAATAATGGTCTCTCGATAGATATAGAGGGTCACTTCCTTATTATGAAAGCCCAAAACCTTGATAGTGGACAGTTCGCGAATCCGCTCGGCCATATTGATATTTGTCAAATTATAGAGAATGACAACTGCTAAAAGAATGGAAATCAGCACCAAAACCAGCATTGTATTATTAAGAGAATCAGCTAGAACGTTGAACTGCTTCACCATGCTAGCATTTTGGGAGACACTCTTGACAGACTTGAGGCTCATAAATTCATTGGCCTTATTCACAATATTTTTGCTGGAAGAGTTCTTGAGTCGCACTAGATAAGCGTTTTTCTCGGGCTTTTTGCCGTAAATCTTCTGGTAGTCAGTTGCCTTCATAAAGGCAAAATGGCCAAAATGATTCTCATTGACTGCTGCGAGCTTGACAGGCTTGCCACCCAGCTCTATACGGCCACCGGGGCTAACTCCAGCTATGCGGGCCAATTTATCCGAAACAACTACACCGTCCTTCAGGGACAGCTTCTGTCGGCTGTCAGGACTTTCTAACGAGATGAACGGTTCAAAATTTTCCTTGTCCGTAACCATTAAAGTGATTGATTCTGTCTCTTTTTTTCCTTTGTATTTCTCTGTCAAGGTTTCACTGTAGATCTCCTGATAATCAGCAATCGAGCCATCAGCCAACATCTTTTTCAGCTTGTCTTGCTCAGCTTGATTCTCCCCAGGATTGACAGCGACAATCAAGTCGTATCGCAGAATCTCCTCAAACTGACGTTTTGGAATACCACCAATAGAAGATTGGAGTCCTAGACCGGCAAAGAGCAGGGCAACAGAACCCGCCACACCAAAGATGGTCATAAACATCCGCTGCTTATAGCGAAAGATATTGCGAGCTGTGACCTTCTGAGTAAAGCTAAGGCGCCGCCAGATAAAGGACAGTCTTTCCAAAAAGATCTTGGAGCCTTTGACCGGTGACTTGGGCAAAAGCAAGTGAGCTGCTTCTTCTGTCAACTCCCGTCTTGCCACCAAATAGGCAGGGAGAACACTGGATAGAAGGGAAAGTCCCAGGGCCAGTAAACTATAGGAAATATAAAAATATGCATGAGGGGCAGAGAGCACCATCCCTCTGGTAATAATAGAAGAAATCACTCCAGACAAGAAATAATGTCCCAGCAGAATCCCTACGAGGGTACCTAGACTCCCCGCCACCAAACCGTAAAGAGCAAACTTGCGAATGATATCGCGGCTATGATAGCCTAGAGCTTTGAAGACGCCTGCATTCGTTCGCTCCTCATCGACAAAGCGAGTCATGGTGGTAAAGGTCACCATAGCTGCCACCAGATAGAGCACCACCGGGAAAATATTACCAATCGACGCAATACTATTCATGGAGTTTTTATACATATAATAGCCATTACCACCTGGCAGAGACTTGCGGTCATAGCTATGATAGGCCGGCTCTTTCAAACGATTCAGGTCTGCCTTAGCGTCAGCTAGCTTGTCCTTGCTAGCTGATAAGTCTTTCTCTGCCTTTGCTAGCTCTGCTTTTTTCTGATTGAGCTGGGACTCAGCTTCCTGAATCTGCTGCTGGCTTTGGCTGAGCTGATCGGGAGCTAGGATAGAGGCGGATTGAGCTGCCGCTAGCTGGCTTTTTTGCTGGTCTAGCTGACTCTGAGCTTGCTCTAACTGTTTTTTACCTTGGGTCAGCTCACTCTCAGCCTGAGCAATCTTGTCTTGGCCCTTCTGAATGGTGCTTTTGGCATCCGTCTCTAGTCGCTTAAACCGGGTCGCTCCGTTATCTTCCAGGCTCTTGTCCAAAGCAGTCTGGTGCTGCTCCAAACGCTCCTGATAGCTTTCAGAGAAGGGAGCCAGCTTTTCTAAATCATGATAGCGTAGGCGGGCAATACTGTAAACATCTGTATCAAAGGCCTTGGGGCTGACTACAGCATAGGCTGATAAAGCCCCGCTGCCACTAGTCGCATTGCCCAGATTTCTATCAGACCAGAGCTCTGCCGAGTTGACAAATCCCACAATCTTATAGGTCTTGCTTTTCAGAACTGACCGACTGCCTGCTTTCTCGGTCAGATCAATCTCCTGACCAAGCTTATATTTCTTAGACCAAAAGCTAGCCAGAGCAATTTCTTGCTCTTTCTTAGGAAGACGACCAGAGGTCACTTGAAAGTTTGAAATATCCTTAGTATCCGAGAATACTCGCAGGGCCTCCTCGTCTACGGTGACATCTGTCAGATAGCCAAACTCGACATCAGCTCCCTTAATAGATTCCAGCTCTTTCTGATCCGCCTTATCCAAACCATAGTCCGCCATAACAGCCAAGTCCATGGTTCGTTGCTCTTTCAAATAATCTGTTGCTGTTCTGCGCATATTGGGTGGAGCGACCTTAAGCCCCACGAGAGCTAAAGAGCCCAGCATCATGAGGATTAAAATAGATAGGAAACGTCCTTTAGAGCTAGTGAAGGAGCGCAGAATATCTTTCCAATAAATCTTTCTCTTCATATCAATACTCCAATGTACTTATATCCTGAGGCTCTTCATTGACTGTAACACTCTTGACTCTCGCATCGTGCATGCGGATAACCCTGTCAGCAATGGGAGCCAAGGCAGCATTGTGGGTCACGATAATCACCGTCGCCCCTTGATTGCGGGACATATCCTGTAAGATTTGCAGCACTTGCTTGCCGGTATTGTAGTCCAAAGCTCCTGTCGGCTCATCGCAGAGCAAAATCTTGGGATTCTTAGCCACAGCCCGAGCGATAGACACCCGCTGCTGCTCCCCTCCTGATAGCTGGGCCGGAAAATTATTGAGGCGCTTTTCCAGACCAACTGCGGTCAGAGCTGCTACTGAATCTTGAGCGTCCTTGACGATTTCAGAAGCCAATTCGACATTTTCCTTGGCCGTCAGGTTAGGCACCAAATTGTAAAACTGAAAGACGAAGCCCACGTCATTGCGGCGATAGTCCGTCAGCTGGTGGGAATTGTAGTCAGCAATATTCTGTCCGTCTATCAAGATGTCTCCCTCATCATTGGTATCCATACCGCCGAGGATATTGAGCACCGTAGACTTACCAGCACCAGAAGCGCCTAGGATAATGACCAGTTCCCCCTTTTCAATCTCAAAAGAAATATCGTTGTTAGCGACAATTTCTGTGTCACCTACCTGATAACGTTTAAAACTATGTTTCATTTCAATGTAAGCCATGTCATCATCTCTCCTTTTCAAAGCTCTTTTCCTTAAATCAACAAGGTGTTGATTCCAAATCACAGATATTATATAATGAGCTTAGATAAAAAGCAATAATCAAAAATCAACAAACTGTTGATTTAAGAAAAAAGGAAGCAAAATGGTCCAGAAACGAAAAACTAGTACCAAGGAAGACATCAAAGAAGCCTTGATCCAGCTACTATCAGAGGAAAGATTTGATAATATCTCTATCAGCAAGCTCTGCAAGCGGGCTGGGATTAACCGCGGCACCTTCTACCTCCACTACCAAGATAAGTATCAGATGGTTGATAGTCTCAAAAGCGAAATTATTTCCCAACTTTCTAGTTATAGCATGTTTGAAGTGGAGAACGAATATCCCAAAAAGTTAATGATAGCAAAATTTCATATACTGCGTGCCAATGAGCGTCTAATCAATGCCCTGACCAGAAGCCATTATATTGACTTTCGCGAAGCTATTCGAGAGTACATAACCACTATCATTCTGAGTGATAAGCAAAAAGGTGCTACCCAGCGTTTTTTAGAGGAGAACTTTCAGATTCCTCAGAAATACGCCTTGGAAATCTTCCTATCCAGTGTTGAGGGGATTATTTCTCTTTGGATAGCCGGCGGAGCTCAGGAAGAACCTGAAGAACTCACTGATATAATTTTGACTACTTATAACTATGATTATTTGAGATAAGGGCTCTAGCTTGAAGGATAACCTAGACAAAAGTCGTTTTTTCCACTAAGAAAGGCCGAACTGAATGCTCGGCCTTCTTTTTATTTTAGATTAGTTTTTCTTTGTTTTCTTCAAAAGGAAGAAGACTCCTGCTAGGATAATCAAGCCAGCAAGGCCCATGATGGTGACTTGCTCACCTGTTGATGGCAGGTCTTTTTTCTTAGCCTTGACGGACTGCTCATTTCGATACTGCACTTGGTAAACAGAGAAATGATTGGTCGTGAAGCTGATAGTCTGGTTTTGATTAACCGTTACATCAAATTTCTCAACCTGCTTGCCATTTTCATCCAGAGCATAGACGGCATCTACTGGCAGGTCTTTGCGGACTGGGATCGTCACAAGAGTTGGACTGACCTGATGTACCGGCTGACCATTCGGATCGGTCAAGCGAATGTCATAAGTATCTGTCGGCTGAATCTTGCTTTCCAGTTTTTTCACTGACAGCTGAAGACCAGCCTTGACCAAATCAGCATTTTTCAAGCGAATGCCAGTTGCGACATCCACCAAGCTGTCATCTTCTACATTGACTTCTGTCCGTGTGTCAAAACTACTAGAAGTTGCTAAAGAGGAAGAACTTGACGATCTTTGAGATGACGAAGAGCTGCTAGAATCTTGGCTGGAGCTGGAAGGAGTAGTTTTTGTTGCTTCCTTGATTTTAGCTTCCATTTCAGCTTCTAGCTCTTTCATTTCCTTAAAGACTTGCGCTGCTCGAGCTTGTGTTTCCTCAGTAACTTTGGACGAAGAGTCTGGCAGAGCTGCATTGGCTGCATCTAGAGCATTTTGCTCCTCAATAAAGCGGGCTTCCAAGGCTTTCCACTTGTCTTGGACAGAAGTGCCAAAGAGGTCCTGATGCTTGGCCGCCATATCATAGATATGAGAAGCTACCCAGTACCAAGAGTCTGGACTGTAGCTCGTTGTATTGACCTTATAGGCATCATAAGTATCAGTGATGTTACCATTATAAGGCAGGTAAGGTGAGAAGCGCGGACTGCCTACCGCCAGCCACATAGTGCCTCCGCCCATATTGGCTGGAACACCGTCTTTGAGCTGGAAGATATGAGCTTCCATGACATTTGGATTGCCCAGCGGATATTTGTAAACAGGATCTGTCGTACCGCGTTGTGGCAGCCCCTTACCATCTAGCTCCATTTGGTCCAGCGGCTTAAACTGAGTGCCCTCAAAGCGATTGCGCTGCATAGCCATGACATCTGCTACACTAATCTTTCTGTCTGTAGAGTGCATGAGGTCAAAGTAAGGATCATCATAAGACACAGCTGCATTTGGGTCCAGACTAGTAATACCAGCCCAGGCACGTGAACGATCTGCCTCTGCCATCGGTGGATTGTAGGACTGAGAAATATGGAATTTACCGTCAATTTCTTTATAAGAATTAGCTTGCTTGGCTACATCCTGAACACCTTTTGAAGCAATGACATTTTCCGTATCATCAAAGTCAACACTGCCCAAGAAGAAAGTATTAGGAAAAACAGCATACTTGTCATCTGGGAATTTAATAGCAACATATTGGTGGCCAGATAGGATTTCCATATACCAGACACCGGTCTTGTCAGCAATGGTGATAATATTCCCCTCTGCTGCTCCCTGCTCTCTGACAATCTGTGCCATCAGCTCCACACCCTGACGGGCAGTCTGAACATGAGGCAGAACGACAGTTGTCAGGATAGACTCAGCCAAGCCATTTTCTACATAAGGGTCCACCTTTTGAATGGCATCATTGGCCTTGGCAGAAACTGTCGCAGAAATGGAAACACCGTATTCATTGAAGCCAACCTCGTCAAAAATACCTTGGGATGGGGTCACATCTGATACCGAGGTATACTTGTAGCTTTCTGCCGGCAGGGTCCATTCAAAGCCGTTGGTTTCATCGACCAGCTTGGCACCACTCGCATTGGTCTTTCTCGGATGAACCAGAAAGACCTTATTGTGATTGGGCTCCAAGTCCTCCGTCCGACCGTAAAGCGTCGTTCCGTCTGCCGTCAGGTCTTTCCCGACGATAAATCCTGTGCAGGCTTCGACCACTTGGAAAGGAAAGAGAAAAATGGTCGAAAGAGCTAACAAGGAACGAAACAATATTTTTTTCATAAAAATATCTCCTTTGTTTTTTTGTAAAAAATTACAAAATTAAATACTATATTCAGTATAGCCTTTTACTCCAGGTTTTGCAAGCGATTTCATTTTTTTTGACATGTAAGATTTACTAGATAAATAATTCATTTTAAAATAGAAAAAAGCCAGATAAAATCTGACTTTAAAGACACGTGGCTGCGGAGGCACAAACCGCAGCCGCGCAAGTATTGCAGGAAAGAATGGATAGGAGAAAAAGGACAAACTTCTCTCCTATTACCAAACTGGTTGTGCTTCATAACTTATATTATTTTCTCATCTTTTCCTAGACAAGCAATTTTACCATACGCTGACCCGCTTATCTGGAGCCAGATACATGGCATCACCTTCTTTGATTTCTGGATAGGTTTCATAGAAGGCCTCTACATTTTTGAGTTGCTGGTTGACCCGCAGCTCGGAAGGAGCATGAACATCTACCTTCAGGAGAAGTTGGTTAAATTGCAGACTGGCCTTGCTTCTCCAGATATTGGCATAGTTTTCAAAGTAATTCTTCAAGTCCGCATCTGGATATTTCTTTTTAACAACTTCGAGAGTAGCTGAAAGTCCACCGGCATCGGCTACATTTTCTGTTACCGTAAGCTTGCCGTTGACCTTGCCACCGTAGATTTCAATACCATCCCACTGCTTGGTAACAGCTTCAATTTTCTTGTCAAAAGCTTTCTTATCTGCTTCTGTCCACCAATTGTTCAAATTCCCCTCTTCATCAAAGTTTGCACCGTTTGAGTCGAAGGCGTGAGTAATCTCGTGACCAATAACCATACCGATACCACCATAGTTCTTTTCCATTTCTTGCTTAACATCAAAGAATGGATTCTGCAGGATTGCGGCTGGGAAGTTGATACTGTTATTTTCCTGTGAGTAGTAAGCGTTGATATCATAGGAAGGCATCAGCCACTCGGTCTTGTCTACTGGCTCAGAGAAGTGCTCAACATCATATTGATGTTTTGCTTGACTCAAAGCAATTGCATTTTCAAAGAAGGATTTTTTATCATCTACTTTTAAGGCCTTAGTCACTTCGCGAACTTTTTCAGGATAGCCGATATAGAGTTTCATCGTATCCAGCTTCTTGACTGCCTTCTGCTTGGTTTCTTCTGACAGCCATTCGTTTTTCAGCATACGTTCTCGATAGACTTCCTTGATATCCTTGACCATTTGGGTCACTTCTTGCTTGGCTTCCTCACCGAAATATTTGCGGCCATAGTAAAGACTAAAGACATCTGAAAAAGTTCCTGTTGTCAGATTGTATGCTGCATCTTCCTTTGAAGTTGCTTCCTTAGTACCTTGCAAGGATTTTTGGTACTCTGCAAAAATCAGCCGATAGTCATCGGTTAGAAAACTAGATGCTGATGCTGCCTGCTTCACAAGCATCCAAGATTTGAGCTTGGCAAAGTTCTTGTCGTTGACTACTTTGGCAAAATTTTCATAATACTTAGGGTTAGGTACATTGACATCACCAGCTTCCTGGCCTAGATAGTCATTGATA
Source organism: Streptococcus sanguinis (assembly GCF_020729725.1). Lineage (GTDB taxonomy): Bacteria > Bacillota > Bacilli > Lactobacillales > Streptococcaceae > Streptococcus > Streptococcus sanguinis_V. Next base: position 751,242 of record NZ_JAJEPA010000005.1, read on the forward strand.
ATATCGTGAAACTTAAAGGTATCCGAGTAGGCATTGATGTCTTCTGCCGTCTTAGGATGGTGAAGATTTTTAATTTCTGAAGTTTCTTCATTACTTTGGGCATACTTGGCCAATTCTCCATCAAATTCTAAGGCTTCTTTGACAATCTTTTCGCTGTCTTTTTCACTATAGCCCAGCTTTTGCAAGGCTTCTTTGAATGCTTTTTCCAGCGGATCCATCATCCTTTTCTTAGCATCTTCATCTTCATAGTAGCTCTTATCCGGTAGCATAAGACTTGGACTGGACAGATTCACTTGTTTCTGATTGGTATTTTCTAGGTTAGAACTAATTTCAAAAGTAAACGGCAGAGCCAAACCGCGTTTTTCCCAGTCAACAGCCTTGCTAGCTAGGTCCTTTAGATCGGACAAGTCTTCAATTTCCTTGAGATAGGACTTGAGAGGGGCTAGGCCATCCTTTTCCCGCTGCTTGAAGTCCGTCGCTTGCTGATAGTATTTGATAAACTCAGGCATGCCTTCAATCGTTGACTCTTCTTTACCAGAGACTAGATTTTTGACATCCGCCTTCATCTTATCCTTGACCTGCTCGTTCAACTCATAAAACACACCGTTAGACGGCTGGTCGCTAGGGATTTCTGCCTTTTCCAGCCATTTTTTATTGATGGCCTGATAGTAATTGGTCCTCACTGTGGCATTCTTATCAATCGGTGTCTCCTGAGGGACAAAGGTCTTATAAGCCCAGTAGCCACCGGCAGCCAAGATTAGGCCGGTCACAGTCAAAGTAGAAGTTAGAATGATTTTCGTTCTTTTCTTCATGAGTTCCTCCTTTTATATTAAGTAAAATATAATTGACTTTTTTATTTTACTCATTTACTTTAACATATTCTTTTTTCCTCGTCAACAGAAAACTGAAGGTCTGGAAAAATTTGCCGCAAGAGGAGAGAATAAGGTCATTCAGTCTGCTTTTAAAAGTGATCTGCTCTAGACTCACACTTAAAGAAAAACTAAAGTTTCCTACCAGCTGTCCTGTTGCTTCCAGCACTTTTCTCTCCCCCTTGCACTTTCTAGTATAACGACCAAACTTCAGATATTTCTCAAGAAATTCTAAAATATTTCTAAAGTTTTTTACTAAAATAAAAAAAGACTGAGACAAAAACGCCTCAGTCTAGCTTTATTATGTTCAAAAAATATTGAGGCTGAGACATTTTAAATTGTCTCCCAGACCTTTTAAACCAGAACCTCAAAATAAGTTGGTAAAGTTAAATTTTCCAAAATCAACTTCTGTCCTACACCATCTACTGAACCTTTTTAGCCAGCATCGTCGCAAAGCGCAGCTGAATTCGATTGCCGTTTTCATCACGGCGATGGAGGTGACCAGGATTTTCATTGTACTTAACCAGCTCCCAGTCCTTGTAATACTCGGCAAGCTCGCCTTCCTTAAAAGTAAAAGGAAAGGGAACAGAGCATGGGAAGTCTTCTGTGTCCATAGCACAGACGATGAGATTGTAGCCACCAAGCGCTGTATGATCTTGCATATTTCGGATAATATCCGGAATCCGCTCCGCCTGCAGAAACATCAGGACAACGGTTGAAACAATCAAATCATAAGTCTGAGTCAGACTAGCTGAGTTGATGTCGTAGCTACCCACTAGCAGATCTAAATCCTCCTGCTCCACAATGCTACGTAAGATCTCCAGTGCCAGCTCATTCTGATCTACAGCCGTCACTTCAAAACCTTGCTTGGCCAGAAAAAGAGCATTACGACCTTGACCACAGCCCAAATCAAGCGCCCGCCCTGGTCGGACTGTCTGCATGGCTTCCAAAACCTCTGAGTGCACTGGATTGCTGCCGTATTTCTTTGGAAAATAATCCTCAGGCCGACAGTAAAACTCCAAATACCACTCCAAATCATCTGTCAAGGCTTCGACCCGATGCCAAGCTTGGGGCTGGGCAAAAGGATTGTCCTGACCAGCTTCAAAGATGTGCTCAGCCAGCTCCTCACCTTCCTCTGACATTTCGACAAACTTAAGGCGTCCCTTGAGAACAGTGATTTTGCCCCAAGTTCCCTCTTTGGTATTGTGCTTTCTCTTTACCGCTTCTGGCATGGTCTCAGCCGTCCACAGCGGCATGCGTTTATAGGCTAGCAATTCTTTTGTCATAAAAAATCCTTTCTCTAAAAGCCAAGCTCCGAATAATCTAACTGTCTTTATCATACTCGAAAAGCACAGACTTGACAAGTGGCAAAGTGGTCAGAACTTTTCTGTTTAGTAAATTTGACAATAAACAATTTAAGACAGCTACTGTAGATGAAAATCACTAATATAAAACTAAAAAAGACCGGTCACCCAGTCTTTCATCTTGTATGAAAGTTGCTATGTCCTTTTTTTAACCCTACCATTTTGACTATTTTATGCTGCTAAAAACCTCAACAATTCCTTTGAGAATTCATCCGCATATTGGAAAATAGAACCATGTCCAGCATTTGGATAGATAAGAAGTTTGCTTCCTTCTACCTTTTCATGCATAGCATAAGAATTTTCTGTTGGGACTTGCATATCCTTATCACCATTCACAATTAAGGTTGGTTGAGTGATATATTTCAGATCGTCTTGTGGAGCTTGGCCCCAAGCCTTGATTGCCTTGAGCTGCGTTAAGAAACCAGAAATTTTCATGTCTTTGTCCTTAAATTGCTCAGTCCGCGCGCCCATACGATCTAAAACCTTCAAAGCTTCTACTTTACCTTGCTCATCATGATTATAAAAAATATAGCGTTTTGGGTCAATACGCTCAAGGGCAGCTTTAAACATATATTTGAATGTTTTTCCGGTAACCTTATCCATTTCAAATCCACCTCGAGGACCAGTTCCTGCCAAAATAAGACAATTAACCAAATCAGAATCCATACGAACTATTTCTTGAGCAATCATACCGCCCATAGACAGTCCTAAAAGGTTGATACGATTGTAACCTAAATCACTTATAATGGCGATGGTTTGCTCTGCCATGCCTGGGATAGTCGTTGCAACTTTTCCCTGACTTGCCCCAACACCTGGTAGGTCTAAGACAAGGACATGATGCTCTTTCGCAATCAAATCTAAAAGTTTTGGATCCCAATTGTCCAAGGTCGCAGCCAAGTGAACTAACATAACAAGCGGAAAGTCAGACTTACCCTTGCTAAGTTCACGATAGGCAATTTGATTGCCGGCAACAGAGATGCATTGATTTTTTGTTGTAATGTAAGACATAAACTTCTTTCTAATTATTCAAAGCTGAGAACTGTTTTCCCACGTGAACGTCCATTCGCAACCTTGTCGAGAGCAGCATTCACCTCATCAAACGGGTAAACTGTATCAATAGATGGTTTGATTTCAAGCTTACTGAAAATATCTGCCACTTCTTGTAATTGAGCACCATTACTTTCAACAAAGATAAAATGATAATGAACACCATACTTCTCAGCCATCTTATCAAACTTACGACCAGCAAGTCCTAGCAAGATTTGTTTCCATTTTGGCAAGTTCATACGTTTAGCAAAAGCACCATTTGGCATCGCTCGAAGAGAAACCAAGTGTCCACCTTTTTTCATGATAGACATTTGCTTCTCTGTTTCAGAACCACCAAGTGTATCCAAAACATAGTCCACATCGCTGACAGTTTTTGTATAATCCTCCGTCTTGTAATCAATAAAGCGATCTGCCCCCAGTTTCAAGACACGCTCAGCGTTAACGGCAGCACCATTCGTGATGACTTTCAAGCCTTTTGCTTTAGCAATAGGAATCGCCATGCCACCAACACCACCTGTACCTCCAGAGATGAAGATTGTTTTACCAGCTTGAGCTCCCATAAGCTCAAGGGCTTGCATAATAGTCAAAGCCGTCAAAGGCACCGCAGCCGCTTCTATGTCTGTCAAATATTCTGGAACTTTTGCCAAGGCTTCACTATCTACGCCAACATATTCTGCAAAAGCTCCGATATAATCAAGTGGGAGGCGAGCAAAAACACGGTCGCCAAGCTTGAAGTTGCTGACACGGCTTCCAAGTTCTTCAACAACTCCAACAACTTCATTCCCAGCTGTTTGCGGCAATTTGTAAGGGACAATCATCTTCACTTCTCCTCGGGAAATCATATTGTCCAAAGGATTGACTCCCGCTGCAGTGACCTTAATCAAAACTTGATTATCTGCAATGATAGGCTTTGCTGTTTCTGTTATCGTAAGGTTGATGTTCTTTTTGTCGTATTTTGTATGTAGTGCTGCTTTCATTATAATCTCTTTTCTATCCTTTATCTTCTTTGCATCAAGTGCAAGACTGTATTTTTGTTTTTAAAACTAAGATTTTACAAGTCAGTTTCGAACTTGATTAGCTGTTTTATATAAATTATTGATGACATCATCTAATGTTTGATGGCTTAGTGCTTTTTCTAGCTGAGCTTCTGTGCTAGCGAAAATTGGCGAGACTGCTTCTTGAATATTTTGTCCGACAGGACATTCTTGATTAGCGTTCTGATGCATTTGAAACAAACTAATGTGCTTAACTTCTTGGGTCGCATAATAAATCTCAAGTAAACTCATCTTCTTAGGAGTTTTGCTGAGTTGGTAGCCCGATTTACCTTGATGAGAAATAATCAAACCTGCATTTTTCAACAAGGTAATGACTTTTCGAATATAGCTAGAATTAGTTCCTACACTCGTCGCTAAGTTTTGCGAACTCAAAGTCTCCCTACTCTCACTAATCATTGTCAAGATATGCAAAGCCACTGAGAATTTTGTATCCATAGAAACTCCTTTTTCATAAACTTGTATCTGATACAAGAATAAGTATATCATCTGGATGGTTACTTATCAACTATTATGCTCACTTCTTTTTTTAAAATTAGAAAAGTCATCGAAGACAATCGAATAACTGGAAAACTTGCTCCCTAAAATAAAAAAAGACCGGTCACCCAGTCTTTCATCTTGTATTAAAGTTCTTCATTTGTCTTGCGATGTCGCGGTTTTGCTCGCGGCGTTTGATGGACTCGCGCTTGTCGTAGTCGTGCTTCCCTTTGGCTAAGCCCAGGAGGAGCTTGGCATAGCCGTCCTTGAGATAGACCTTGAGCGGCACCAGCGTCATACCAGTTCCCTTGATCTCCTGCTCCAGCTTTTGGATCTGCCTCTTATGCAGCAGCAGCTTTCTGCGACGTTCAGGCTCTTGGTTCCAGATATTTCCCTCTTCATAAGGCGCGATATGGACATTGCTGAGCCAGGCCTCACCGTTCTTAATCTGAGCAAAGCCGTCTTTGAGATTGATGCGGGCAGCACGGACACTCTTGATTTCTGTCCCAGTCAGCACCATGCCAGCCTCGATGGTATCCACGATGGTGTAGTCGTGTCTGGCCTTTTTATTTTGCGCGACGACCTTTCCTTCTCCCTTTGCCATGCTTGGCTCCTTTCTTGACTAGTTCCTTGTAAAATGCCTTCTGGCTCTTGCCTTTCTTGGACTTCTTATCTTTCTTATCTCTGTAGCCTTTTTCTTTGGAAGAATGGCTGCGCTTGTCATCCTCACGGCGTCTCTTTCTGCCTGACTTGCCTCTGCCACTCTTGCTAGTCTTTTCTACCAGGTCAAATTCACTAGGCAGGTATTCAAAGTCAATCTCGCCCGTAGCCTTATCCGCTCGGACCAGCTTGATGCGAATCTGCTGACCAACCTTAAAGACCACGCCGGACTTTTCTCCTTGCAGGGTCATCGTCCGCTCATTGTAGCTGTAAAACTCTGGCAGGTTAGTAACATGAATCAAGCCTTCGACCGTATTAGGGAGCTCCACAAAGAGTCCAAACTTGACCACGCTTGAAACCACACCGTCAAACTCTTCTCCAACGAATTCTTCCATGTACTCAGCCTTCTTCATGGCTTCGACTTCACGCTCGGCCTCGATAGCCCGACGCTCTCGGCTGGAAGACTGACTGGCAATCTCTGGAATCACTTGCTCAAAATGCTCTGCTATTTCCTTAGACTTGCTATAATTCCGTACCATCCGGTGAACCAAAAGGTCCGGATAGCGGCGAATTGGACTGGTAAAATGCGTATAAAACTCCGCTGCCAGACCATAGTGACCGTGATTGTGCTCAGAGTAGCGAGCCTGCTGCATGGAGCGCAGAAGCATCATGGACAGGACTTCCTCATAAGGCTGGTCTTTGACCGATTCCATAATATCCTGCAGAGCCTGCTGACTCATAGAGCTAGCCGTTCCGTATATCCGAATCCCAAAGCTAGAGGCGTAGTCGATAAACTTCTGCACCTTCTCCGCCTTAGGCTCCTCGTGAATCCGATAGATGAAGGGCAGATTTAACTTAGCAAAATGCTCAGCCACCGTCTCATTCGCCACCAGCATAAAGGACTCAATCATGCGCTCAGCAATCCCCCGCTGACGCAGGACAATATCCACCGGCCGTCCTTCTTTGTTTACCATGATTTTGGCTTCTTTGGTGTCAAAGTTGAGTGCACCGCGTTTAAAGCGCATGCTTTCCAGAATCTCATGCAGCTGGACCATACTGTCAATGCTAGGTACAATGACCTTGAACTGTCCAGCTTTTTCCTCATCTCCTGCTATGATGTCGTTGACATCGCTGTAGGTCATGCGGAAGGTCGTCTTGATAACAGTCTGGGTAATGGTATGCTTGACCACGCGCCCCTTGGCATCAATCTCCATGATAGCCGACTGGGTCAGCCGATCCACATTGGGATTGAGAGAGCAGATACCGTTGGACAAGCGCTCTGGCAGCATAGGCACCACGCGGTCGGTCACATAGACAGAGGTTGCCCGATTGAGGGCTTCCTTGTCCAGCTCAGAACCTTCTTTGACATAGTAGGACACATCTGCGATATGGACGCCTAGCTCAAAGTTGCCATTTTTCAGGCGCTTGATATGGACAGCATCGTCCAAGTCCTTGGCATCCGCTCCATCGATGGTGAAGGTTATCTCTTCACGCAGGTCCATACGCCCTGCCAAATCACTCTCTGTCGGTGCCTCTGGAACTCGCTCGGCTTCTTCCAAGACCTTTTCTGGAAACTCAGAGACAATATCCATCGACTCCAGCACTTCCAGTACATCAATGCCTGGATCGTTGACATGACCGACCACATCGACCAGACTAGCCACAAAGAAATCGTGTTTCTTGGTCGGATATTTGTCAATAGCGACCTTGAGCACCTCTGTACCATCCAGAACCATAGCTGGTTTTTTGACATAAATAGGCTGGCTTATTTTCTGATTTTTCGAGCGGATATAACCCGCATACTTGGGCTTTTCCTCATCCAGAACCAGCTGACCAACCGCTGACGTCAGGCTGTGCTCCAAAATATCGATAATCTTAGCCTCAGCTGATGTTCCCTTGATACGGTCTGCCACCTTGGTAATGACTACTTCCACTGTATCGCCATCAATGGCATGATTGACATCATTACGGCCGACAAAGAGGTCATCCTCTTCCTCATTCAGGGTGACAAAGCCAAAGCCATTCTTGTGGGCATGAAAAACACCCTTGAGCGTCAGACGCTCCTGCTTTTTCTTCTCATAAAGCTCAATCCGTCCCTTGTCATCAAAGCGAATCTGATGCTTTCTTTCCATCTGGGAGATAGTCTTGACCAAGCTACTAAAGTCCTTGGAAGACTCTTTCCCCAAAGCAGCCGCCAGCTCATCTACGCTAGCCTGCTGCCTGTCTTTTAAATATTCAATGATTTCTGATTTCATATTCCTCTTCTCTTGATGAGTTCTTTCTTCATCTCTTTTAAATCTCTTTAAAACTTAAAAAATAGGCCAAGACGAAGTCAGAGCCCATTTTATTTACTAGATAATACTGCTAATACCAATGCAATCAGTAGCCAGAAGAAAATCATGATTCCCGTCATACGCTGCATCACAGCTTCAAAACCACGTGCCTTAGGACGTTCAAACAAGTCGTTGGCACTGGCATCAAAAACGTTGCTGGACTGATTTTTGGTTGGCTGCATGAAAATTGCAATGACAATAATAGCTGATAAAATGACTAAAATGGTTAATAATAGGTTGTACATAAATAAAAACTCCTTAAAATCCTATCTATTTTATCATAAAATCTACTTGGATTCAAGATGTAAAGTAACTTTTCTTTCCTTGGGACAATACTTTAAGACCTCAATTTTTTCCGGATGCGTTTTAGTATTTTTGCTGGTCAGATAGTTCTGACTGCCGCAGCTGGAACATTTTAAATTTATTTTAACGCGCACTAGATATCCTTCTTTTTAAATAAATTTCGAAAACTAAAGAGATTGGCCAGCATACTAACGGCAACCAGCCCTGCTGTTGCATAAAAGACTGAATGATAGCCATAGGCTGCCGCAATGACCGATCCAGACATAGGGCCGACCACCCCACCCAGATAAAAGAAAATCTGATTATAGCTGAAAATCCTAGAGATTCCAAATTTGGGTGTTATCTTACTTAGCAAAGCATTGACACCTGGTATCAGCGCCCCTGTTCCTAGACCAAATAAAAAGCGATAAAAGCCCAGCTGCATAGGGGAGCCAGCATTGGCACAGAGCAGATAAATCAGGATTGAATAGAACTGAGCCAGCACCAGAAGCCGATGATTGCCGATATGGTCTCCTAACCGCCCCAGAATACTGGAGCTCATCATGCTGGAAAGTCCCATGCTAGAAACGATGAGACCCGAAACAAAAATCAGATTCTCCTTTTGCCCCAATTCTCTGACATAGAGGGCAAGGATAGGGCTGATAGATTGAGCTGCAAACTGGATAACAAAGCTGGTCAGAAAGAGATTCATCAGCATCTTAGGATACCTGAGTTGACGCAGCAATTCCCTATAGCCTACCTCTTCTTGTCGGGTCACTGGCACAAAATCCTCCCGAATCAAATAAAAGGTCATCAAGGCTGCCACTAGAAAAAAGCCGCCAATCAGAAGAAAGACATTGCGGATACCGAACATCTCCGCAATCAGACCGCCAATAAACGGCCCCATAAGATTACCCGCAACGACACCGGTCGAGAGAGTTCCCAGAGCATAACCCGTTTTTTCCTTGGGAGCCTGACTGGCAATCAGAGCTGTGCTGTTGGGAACATAACCAGCGAAAACACCGTTTAGAAAGCGTAGGAGCAAGAGCTAGAAAATATTGGGTACAAAGGCAATACCTCCCATAGTGAAAAGCATGGCAGTAGCTGCACGTATCATCATAGGCTTACGGCCATATCGGTCGGCCAGACTTCCCCAGACAGGAGAGAGCAGCCCGCTGAAATTGCAGAGAGTGAAATCCCTAGCCCTGCGTAATACTCCACCTCATGACCGCTAGCCCCCAGCTGCTCCACGAAAAGTGGCATAAAAGGCGTCACCAGAGAAATGCTGGCACCTGTTAGGAAGTTCCCAAACCAAGCGACTTTCAGGTTATGTTTCCAATTTACTTGTGTCGTGATAAATCATCTTCTTTCTAATTTCTGCAAAGCATCGCGAATCTGCTGTCGAGTTTCCTCAAGCGAGCCATTATTATCTATCAGCACATCCGCCCTCTTTCGTTTTTCTCGAAGAGATAGCTGAGCTGCTATGCGTTTTTCTGCCTCTTCCTGACTGAGAGCATTTCGAGTCATAAGACGACTGAGCTGAGTTTCCACCGTCACATCCACCAGCCAGATCTGGTCAAACCAATCTTCATATTGTAGCTCAAACAGCAAGGGAAGATCCATAAAAAAGATGTCTTCCGTCTCTGCCAGCAAATCTCGCCTGCCAGCCAGTTCCTCGCGGATAATCTGATTTTGTATTTGACTGGACTGCGCCAAGAGTTGAGGATTCCCAAAAATCATAGCTCCCAGCTTAGGCCGATCCAAGCGCCCATCTTCCTGTAAGATAGATAAGCCAAAAGCGGATAAAAGAGCTTGATAAAGCCGTTCCCCCGGCTCTTGAAGCTCATGTACTACTTGATCCGCATCAATGACTTGGTAGCCCTGCTGCCTTAAAAACTCTGTCACGGTTGACTTACCCGAGGCAATGCCACCAGTGATGCCGATAATTCTTACCATGACAGCTACCTCACTTTCTGGCAATGAGGACAGAGATGGGTACCTCGTCCGCCCAGCTTAATTTTTTCAATCGGGCTGCCGCATCTAGCACAGGGTTGCCCAGTCTTTCCATAGACCTGCAGAAAATCCTGCATCGTGCCATCCTCACCCAAAGCATTGCGGTAGGTCCGAATGGTCGATCCTCTCTTTTCAATCCCAAGCTGCAAAACTTTTATAATCTGCTCACGCAGCCGCTTGACTTCAGCAGGCTTTAGACTATCTGCTGGCCTTGCCGGATGAATCCGCACCCGCCAAAGAGCCTCATCTACATAGATATTGCCCAGACCAACGACCAAGGTCTGCTCCAGCAAATAAGGTTTGATGGGCTTCTTGGAACGAACTAAAGCTGCTGCAAAAGGAGGCAAAAGAAAGTCCGCCTCTGTCGGCTCAGGACCAAGCTTTCTAGCAGTAAAATAAGCCTCCAGCTGATTCTTTCTCAAGAGCTCCATGGTCCCAAACTTGCGGACATCCTCATAAACAAGCGTCCCACCATCTGTCATCTCGAAAAAGACATGGGCATGCTTGCGCTCAGGCACCGCTTCAGGATAAAAAAGATACTTGCCTTCCATTCGCAGATGGGAAACCAGCACTCCGTCCGTCAGGTAAAAGAGCAAATACTTGCCCCGACGGCCAATTTTTTCAATGGTCTGACCTGGCAAGTCATGAACAAAGCTATCCACTCCCGTGCCAATCATCTTGGCATAGCGGACCTGCACCTGCCTAATCGTCTTGCCAACAACCAGACGCTCCAAACCGCGCCGAACCGTTTCCACTTCAGGTAATTCAGGCATAAAACTCCTTTCTATCTTCTATTTATTAGTCAGAAATATACTCTAAAATATCAGCAGGCTGACAATCCAGCGTTTCGCAGATAGCCAGCAAGGTTGCAAAACGAATACCTTTAGCCTTACCTGTTTTTAGAATGGACAAATTTGCTTGTGTAATACCAATAATTTCCGCCAATTCTTTAGAGGTCAAACCCTTTTCTTCCAATACCTTATCTAAATTAACTTTGATTTTTCCCATCACACAAAACCATCAACATCTTCTTGAATTGTCTTCCCGTTTTTTATGACAAGATGCAAGACCCCTAAAACAATTACCAAAGCCAGACTATCAATATATGGCAGAAATAAATTATCTACAAAATCTATCCACGACTGTATAGATTTTTGACCGATAAAAATATCCCATATAATACTACCAATAGGTAAACAAGTAACTAAAATCAACAGATATTTACTAATCCGATAACTTTCGTTCGTAAAAAACTGGTGAACTAGCATGCGGTGTAGAAAAGAACGAATCAGACCAAAGATCAAAATCGGAAGCAAACCCAGCCAAATCATTTCATAAGATACCCTTAATAACTCTGCAAGTGGGGTAGCAGTTGATTGCCAGTTATAAATCATCAAGACAATGGCTACAAAACCTCTAGCTAAAAACCAGAAAGCACAAAATATTTGTACCAAACAAGTAATTATGGTTATTACTTGTTTCAAAATTCGCATCTTCATAGCTTACCTCCTTATTGTTTTACGATAATTCATCCTTACAATTATTATAAAACAATAATTTAACTAGGTCAAGAAATATTGTAAAACAATAATTAAATTATACTATGTAGCATGTTGCTCTAAATAAATGACATGCTCATAGTAAGCTATCAAAGCCCCATAGCAAAGCTGTCCGAAAAATACTCATCCAGCATCAGGCGGTGTTTATCCGATACATTTTCCAGCTCTGCTATTTCTTCTTTAGAAAAAAAGCCTAACCGCAGTGTTTCCTCATTGTGAAAATTGGAAATATCAACATTCTCCAATGCCTGCAGTTCATACAGAAAGACAACCGTCTGAACTTTGTCACCATTAGGATAAGATTCATCAAAATTAGTATAAACATTCAGCAAGCGCTTGGCTTCAACAGCATTGCCTGTCTCTTCGTGAAATTCGCGCACGGCTGCTTGCAAAGAAGTCTCCCCGAGCTCCATAGCTCCACCAGGAATCGCCCATGTTTTTTTATCGCCTCGCAACTGCAGAAGCACACGACCTTCCTCGTCTGCCAGAATCCCACCAGCAAAATTCAGGATAACTCTATCATGCCCCACCTTGGAGCGAATATAGGAAATATAGTCTTGGTTCATATCATAAATCATTATTTTCAATCAAGTAACAGATAATTTGTAAGATAGTTCTTCATCAATTTTAACAATATATATTACTAAAATTAATAAAGCAATAGAGTAATCAATTTGATACATTTCTTCTGATTCATATGAGGGTGAACCATGTTGATACTTATTCCTTATTGCCAAACTATTATCAAACTTACTATTATTCAATAGAAAATTTAAATAATTTGCTTCGCTTTTTGAAAAAAGCTTACTCTCAAATTCAATCATACCTTTCTCAGAAAGGCAGTCTAAAATTGCTTTCTCATCATTATCTGAGTTAAAATAGCTTACTTCATCATACAAATATAGATCTTGTAATACACCAATTTCTTTATTGTTTAAAAAAACAAGCCTATCATTTTTTTCAGATAGTATTTCATTGTCAACTAAAAATTGTATTTTGGCTCTATCAACTCTTAAGAAATCTTCTTTCCTTACAATGTTATTTGTGATTAATTCTACAAAATTTTTACCGTTTTTTCGTTCATTGATATAGGCCAAATGAGATTGATCAGAAAATAATAAAAACAAAATATTTTTAATATCAGAATTATTGTTAATATACGCATACTTTTTAGGAATATTACTAGATAGATTCCCTACATTTGGAGTTGAGTCTAACAAATTATATTGTTCTCTACTAATTTCACCATCTTCCATTAGTAACAGATATTGTTTTCTTATTTTTTCTTCATTCCTAAAAATTGTTGCTGTTTTATTATCAATCGCATCATCATGAGGTGAAAAACTAAAAGGTAACCACTTTATCTTCAATTCATCGCAGTATTGAAAGAAAAACCAATCCACTACCTGTTCAATACTTAAATCAAACTCACTAAATAATCTCTGATAAGCACGAATCTTGAATGAGACTAACTGTAGCTTCATTTTAAAATATTGAGTATCTTGATAAGAATTCCTAGTTAACATCAACGTAGATTTTACGACTCCTAATGTCTCTTTATTAGGGAAACTTGGCAAGCTTGACATCCTTTTCTTTGAGAAAACTTCAGAATCTTTTAAAAAATATGTGAATAAACTAGTATAATCATGCTTGCTTTTTATTTTTTCGTAATCAACCAAAGATACCATATACAAGGTCAATTGCTCATCGACTTTTTCCCCACTAGATTTCATTAAATTATTAATAATACTTTTATCAATCAATTCTGGTGGTGAAAATGGACTTTTATCACTATATTCAACAATCTTTTTTTCATATAAATTTCTATCAAAATATACTTCAAAAATCACATGAAGTCCTGCTTCAGATTTATCAAAACTTTGATAAAATAGTTTTAATATTTCTTGAATGTCTGACTTCTGATTTCGTGTAACTTTAAAATATTTGGTACCGAGTTCTTGAATTGGCATTAAAAGAAGCCTAAGATAATTTGGATTTGCTTCTATACTATTTATATAATCAGATAAAAGTTCGTTCCACTCATCGGAAGATATATTATCAGGTATACAGTAAGACTGTCTAGATGAATTTATATAATTACTTAAAAGATATTCAAGATGTTTCGTTTTTGCAAGAAAAGCTTCCCTAATAAATTTTGGATACATGTTACAAAAATATTTATTTTTTAATAAATAATATAATGGTAACCCGCTTTCCCAAAAAACTTCTTCAAACCAAATTTCAGATATTTTTGAACCGTAGTTGAATCTACAAAAAATGTCAAAAAAATCTTCTCGATATTCGTATTCATCTTTCAACAGAATCATATATCTTAAAATCAATTCACTCGATGCTCTACCATAAAATTCATTAATATTTCTTTTTAATACATTTTCATAAGAATTAACTTTGTCAATATATTCTTCTGGCCAATTTGTAGAATAATTAGCTGAATCAAAGATTTTAAGAGTATTATCAAGTTCAATAGCATCTGTAAAATTACTAATCTTTTTCTTTTGCTCTATATATAAATCAAAGATTTTCTCCATTCTACTAAGGTAAGAAGAAATTGATAAATCATTGGTCCCATAAAATTTAACCCTATGTTCCATTTCTGTTTATTTATCAATACTCCTTCTTATTATAGCCAAAGTCCGCCAAGTCCAGCTTCTTGTCCCGCCAGTTTTTCTTGACCTTGACCCAAGTTTCTAGGAAGACCTTGTCCCCCAGCATGAGCTCAATATCGCGCCGAGCCATGGATCCGATTTTCTTCAGCATGGAACCGCCTTTACCAATGATAATGCCTTTTTGGCTATCGCGCTCCACCATGATAGTCGCTCGGATATGGACCTTGTCCGTCTCTTCGTCTCGCTTCATGCTGTCAACAACCACTGCGACTGAGTGGGGAATTTCCTCCCGCGTCAGCATCAAAACCTTTTCCCGAATCATCTCTGACACCAGAAAGCGCTCCGGATGGTCGGTAATCTGGTCTTCTGGGAAATACTGGAAGCCTTCCTCCAGATTCTCACTAAGGATGTCAATAAGATGAGAAACATTATTGCCCTGCAGGGCTGAAATCGGCACGATTTCTTTGAAGTCCATCTGCTGACGGAAATCATCAATTTGCGCTAAAAGCTGATCCGGATGGACTTTATCAATCTTATTAACCACCAAAATAACTGGCACCTTAGCCGCTTTCAGGCGTTCGATAATCATGTCATCGCCCTTGCCACGCGGCTCATCAGCTGGCACCATGAAGAGGACGGTATCCACCTCACGCAGGGTGCTGTAGGCTGCTTCCACCATAAAATCGCCTAGAGCCGTCTTAGGCTTGTGGATTCCCGGCGTGTCGATAAAGACAATCTGCTCCTTATCCGTTGTATAAATCCCCATAATTTTATTGCGAGTGGTCTGAGCCTTATCGCTCATGATGGCAATTTTTTGCCCCATAACATGATTCAAAAAGGTGGATTTCCCAACATTAGGACGTCCTAAAATAGCTACAAAACCTGATTTAAAAGTCATTATTTCACCTCTATTATTTCCATAAAAACAGCAGAAAATCGGCAGTCTCCCCCGATTTTCAAATCTTTAAAAAATCCAATCCCAAATCTTGGGAACAAAAATAATCAGTCCCGTCACAACAGCAAAGCCAGACACGACCAGAACAGCTCCCGCCGCCATATCCTTGGCATTCTTTGCCCGCATAGAAAAGTGGTAATCGCTGGCCAGATCCACGACATTCTCAATGGCAGAATTGACAATCTCAAAGGCAATGACCAGAAAAATGCTCAAAAAGAGAAAGAGCCACTCTATCGCAGACAAGTCAAAAATCAGTCCCGCAACTATCACTACCAGAGCTGAAAGGACATGCTTACGCAGGTTGCGCTCCTCTTTAAAGGCTGTAAAAATACCGGTTAAAGCAAATTCCAGACTCGAGACCACATCTCGATTTTTCCATTTGCGTTTGTTATTTCCTTGTGAGTCCATAAGCAGTTAAAATTTCTTCCTGTAATCCAAACATTTCTGCTTCTTCTTCCGGCGTATAGTGATCATAGCCGTTGATATGCAGAAAACCATGCACTGCCAAAAAGCCCATCTCCCGCTCAAAGCTGTGGCCGTATTCCTCTGCCTGCTCACGCGCCTTGTCCACTGAAATGAACAGCTCGCCGATATAGGCGTCAAAATCTTCCAGCATCTCAGCTAGCTCAGGGTGGTCCAGCAAATCCTCCTCGTCAACAGCGATGTCCAGCTCAGGCTTATACTCCAAGCTGATCACATCCGTCGGCCGATCCGTATCTCTATATTCCAAGTTTAGTTCATGACTGCGCGCATTGCTGACAAAAGTCACAGCCATTTCCTTATTTTCCTTGCCCGTTTTCTGGGCCGCAAACTCCAAAATTTCCTGAGTCTGTTTAAGAATCTCTTCTGAAACCTGACCCGTTTCATCTACCATTTCGATATACATATCTTACCCGCTTTGCTAGTATTACCTTATTATATCATATTTTGGCTCACTTTAGGGAGCCGAGGGCAGGGTTTTGGAAAATAGCAGAGCAGATTTATCAACCTCTCACCACAAAGACAAAAGCAGATCTTTTTTTATTTAATCTCTTCCCGAAACTTTGCCTTTCACTACCTGCTATCATTGGCAAAAAGAAAAGGCTGGGAAAACCCAACCTTGTCCTACAAGATGCTAATTGCCGGGATCGAACCGGCGACCTCATCCTTACCATGGATGCGCTCTGCCAACTGAGCTAAATCAGCGTACCTATCTAATATATCATGTAGATAGGTGCTTGTCAATATCCTTTCTCATTTTTTTGCAAAATAATCTTCCTTAGTCAGATAGTAATGAACCCGTGTCACAATGCGGCCTTGCTCATGCTTGTCTAGTGATGCGTAAGGCTCTTCGTGGGAATATTTCATACCAGACTTGACCATAACCCGGCCAGATGCTGGATTATCCACATCGTGCAGCGCTACAAGTTTGTTCATCCCGATTTCCTCAAAAGCCAGCTTGATGACTGCGCGATTGGCCTCTGTCGTATAACCCTGATTCCAGTATTTTTTATTGATTACATAGCCGATAGCCGCTGTTTTCAAGTCCAGCCTGATCTTATGCAGGTCAATAGTCCCAATGAATTTGCCGCTTTCCTTCACTTCTATTCCCCAGCGCCCCAGAGGATTGGCCAGATAAAAGAGAGCGATATTATTGCGTGTTTCTTCCAGGCTTTTGTTAGTCTCAAAGGTATAGCGAGTATTTTCCTCATCCGAAGCGTACTCAAACATCGCTGGGGCATCTTCCAAGGTCACTGGACGCAGAATCAACCGCTCAGTTTCCAGTCTGGTATGACGAGCCAGTTTGACATAGATATTTTCCATCAGGACCTCCTAGTTTTTCTTAACAGAATAGCACAATTCACTAATGAAAGCAAACCGCTCCGATTTTTTCTTGATTTTTAAAGCGTTTTCATATACAATAAAAACATCTTAAAAAAGGAGCATATTTGTTATGTTAATCGGTATTCCAAAAGAAATCAAAAACAATGAAAATCGTGTCGCTCTGACACCAGCTGGTGTTCATAGCCTCGTTGGTAAAGGCCATGAAGTTCTGATTGAGACAAATGCTGGGCTGGGATCTGGTTTTACAGATGCAGACTATGAAAAGCAAGGTGCAAAAATCGTCCCTACTGCTGCAGAAGCGTGGGCAGCTGAGCTGGTGGTCAAGGTCAAAGAACCTCTAGCAGCCGAATATAGCTTCCTCCGCGATGACCTCTTACTCTTTACCTACCTGCACATGGCTGCCGCTCCTGAGCTAGCAGATGCTATGACAAGTGCCAAGACGACTGGTCTGGCCTACGAAACTGTCCGCGACCAAGATGGACAACTGCCACTCTTGGTACCTATGAGTGAGGTAGCTGGCCGGATGGCTGTCCAAATCGGAGCCCACTTCCTGACTAAGCGCGAAGGTGGATCTGGCGTACTTCTCGGCGGTGTACCGGGCGTTCCAAAAGGAAAAGTTACCATCATCGGTGGCGGTGTCGTAGGAACGCATGCTGCTCGTATCGCTCTAGGACTGGGCGCTCAAGTGACTATTCTGGATATCAGCGCTAAGCGTCTGTCTGTCTTAGAAGATGTCTTCGGCCATCAAATCCAGACCCTCATGTCTAATCCTTTCAATATCGAAGCTAGCGTTCGAGAAGCAGATGTCGTGATTGGTGCCGTCCTCATTCCAGGTGCGAAGGCTCCAAAACTGGTGACAGACGATATGGTTAAGCAAATGCGTCCTGGCTCTGTCATTGTAGACGTAGCCGTTGACCAAGGCGGTGTCATTGAAACAGCCGACCGCGTGACGACCCACACCGAACCTGTCTACGAAAAACATGGCGTCCTCCACTATGCAGTTGCTAATATCCCTGGTGCCGTAGCCCGCACTTCTACCATCGCCCTGACCAATGTTACCCTTCCTTATGTAGAGGCTTTGGCAGAAAAAGGCTTCAAACAAGCTATTGCAGATGACCAAGGACTGCGCCAAGGTGTCACAACCTACCAAGGTCACATCACCAGTCAGCCAGTTGCAGAAGGCCTCAACAAGGACTACACATCTATTGACGAACTCGTTTAGTTGATTATTTCAACTTTAAAACCAATCTCACAAAAAAGAGCAGAAATAAATCTGCTCTTTTCGTATACTATTAGATAAAAATCAAAGCTTTCTTTAGTAATACCTCTTTAGCTTTTCTTGATTTTCTTTGAAAAATTCCTCTAGCCATTCCATACCATAGGCATGACTAAAACCTTCTAAAAGAACTGAAAAATCAATCGTATCAAAACCTAACTTTCTCAGGTCCTCAAAGGTATTGAATGGGGAATGAAAATCTTTGTATTTGATAATAGCTCCGATGTCTTTCAAATCCTGCTCTCTAATGCTAATCATTTTCATCCCTAAAACATATTCAATCGGAACCATTAAAACCGTTAAATGACTAAAAATATATAAGATCTCACATAACTCAACCGCAGGTTGCTTGTTCATGTTCGCTACATTATTATTGAGCCAAAGTTCTTCATGAGTATTGAGATTAAATCGTTGTCCTACTCTTGAAATAATCTCGTTGATTTTTTGGTTTTCTTGGTAAAAAGCATCTACATCTTGGGTTGCTCGCAAGCCATGATGTTCCAATACATAGCCCCCAACACAGATAATAGTCAAAGTAAGGTTGGCTTGGGCCAATTCTTGATTTAAGGCTTCAAAAACTGGTTTCATTTTATCCATGCTTGTATTTCTCCATCAGCTCTTGAACATTTGTTAACTTAGCAGGTTTGTTTAAAGAAACCACATACTCATGCGTGGGAGTGTGTTCTTGTAGAGCATATTTCAGACTAACCTTTTGAAAATCTGTCAACTCTTTTGAAGACAACAAACGTTCCACATCTTTGTCAGTCAAATAAGAACTATCTTCAAAAATAACCTTTCTAAGGTAACGAAACCAATGACTGGCGTTAAATCTTGATTGCCTAGAAGCGTTAATCATGTAATCATACCAATCCATCTTCTACCTCTTTTTAAAATTCTATCTTTCCTGATAATCACTTTTAATCATTTTATAAACCTTAAAAATTCTATATCATGGCCGATGTGAACTGATATTTAGTTCTCTTATTCCATTTCTTCTGGCTCAGTTGCAGCCTCTTTAACAGGAGTTGGTTCATAAGCTCGGATAATCTCCGCCACCACTGGATGACGAACGACATCCTTAGCTGAGAAATGAACAAAATCAATCTGGGAGATGTTCTTCAATTTCTCCTGAGCATCAATGAGGCCGGACTTAACATTGCGAGGCAGGTCAATCTGGCTAATATCTCCATTGACAATCATCTTGGACTGAAAGCCGAGACGTGTCAGAAACATCTTCATCTGCATGATGGTAGTATTCTGTGCCTCGTCCAGAATAACAAAGGCATCATCCAGCGTCCGCCCCCGCATATAGGCTAGGGGCGCAATCTCAATGATTTCTCGCTCCATAAGGCGCGTTGTCTGGTCCTTGCCCAAAATCTGATACAAGGCATCATAGACCGGACGCAGATATGGATCAACCTTTTCCTTAAGGTCACCAGGCAGAAAACCCAAACTCTCACCAGCTTCTACTGCCGGCCGCGTCAAGATAATTCGCTTGACCTGCCCACGCTTGAGAGCTGTCACCGCCAAGGTCACCGCCAGAAAGGTCTTCCCTGTTCCAGCCGGCCCGATCCCAAAGACGATATCATGATTTTTAACGCTGTCTACATAGATTTTCTGACCAAGTGTCTTGACCCGAATCGGCTTGCCATAGCTGTCCTTGATAATCTCTTCTTCGTAAAGAGCTACAAACTTATCAATTTCATCATTTTTGACCATGGTAATGGCTGTCACAACATCGGGTGTTCCAATGGTCATGCCACGATTGACCAAAACCAAGAGAGCCTGAATGACCTGTCGAGTCTCCTCGCAGGCAGCCTCCGTACCTAAAATCTGCACAATCTCGGTTCGGGCATGGATGGTTACCTTCAATTCCTGCTCCATCAAGCGCAGATGGCGTTCATTAGAGCCAAAAAGATGAAAGGCATCATCTGGATGGCCCAGTTTCAATTCTACTGAATGTTCCTGCAAACAAAGAACCTCTCTATTTTTTTTATTAAATGAATTACCTTTATTATATCAAAGCAAGCAGAAAATGACTATTCCCAGCAATTATCTGCTTAATTGGCCTGATACTCTTCCCAAATAGCATCAAACTCACCCAAGTTAAAGGAAAAATTTGCGTGCTCCTCCAGAAAACGACTGACCTCATCAAAATCATCCGTATGCTTGGGAAAGGCCGTATCCTGAAAAGCCAAATCCGCCAAAATAGCCTTTGGCTCCTTACTCTTAGGATTACGCTCTGTCATCAGCCAGCTGTAAAAAGATTTTCTCATAGGTTCCTTTCTATAAATTTGTTAAAAAAGTGATTTAGAGAACTTTATTAATACCTTATAAAATCCAGAATAGTTCTCAATATTAACTACAACATGTTTCACAAACTGAAGCATAAAATAGTTTATAGCACAATAAAACAACACAGCTATTAAATAAATCGACCATATTGTAATATGTTCATTTGAATTTTCCTGAAAAATTTTAAAAATTTCATATTTAATTTCAGGAAATAAGACATTCCCCATTCCAACTAGAGCTGATAAAAAACTTAATAAAGACAAGGGCTTTATGATACTTTTTAAAAAACTTTCATGTAGTTCTAGGTCTTTTAATGCTTGGTTTTTATTAAATTCAATTTTTTTACTGTTACTTATCTCTTCGTTAATACTACTTAATAAAATAATTTCTAAGTAATTTAATAATATCAAAAATTCAGCGGTTACAAAAACTAATAAGTCGCCATTAATTTTAATATGAAAAATATTATAGATAATACTCGCTGGTATCGGAGAAATAAATGTAGCAATTAAAAGTATCGTCATATATATAAACAACGGCGTATTTAAAACATAACCAATAAACTTGTTATTTTTTAACGAAATTTTATTTTCTATCCAAATCAAACTCTTTCTTAACCAATTAATTCTAACTGTAGCTGTATTTATTTCCATTTTATGCCAGATTTTATTAAACAAATATTTCAAAGGAAAGTATAATAAAATTGTTGGGTATATAACAAAATATGCTAAAAAAGGAATGAATATATAGCAGCATAGAAATAAAATTACTATTAGAGGAATAATATAAAACAGTATCATAATCAGATAAGAATCCTCACACCAACTCCGTTCCAGTCGGGTCCTGCTTGATTTTACCAGCTTTCATCAGCCCACCCAGAGCTTTTTTAAACTGGCCTTTGGAAATGCCAAAGGTGGCCTTGATGTCGTCTGGTGAAGACTTGTCGTTCAAAGTCATGAAGCCGCCATTGCTCTCCAGATAGGTCAGAATCATTTGGGCATCATTTTCCAGCATTTCAAAGGAACGAGGCTTGAGGGAGAGGTTAAGCGTGCGGTCTACTTCACGGAAGCCAATCACCCGTGCGTCCAAGACCTGACCGAGACGAGGCTCTGCATAGCGCTCACTCGGATGAATAAAGCCCAGCATATTATTCTCCGGCAGGTAGACAAAGGTGCCAGAAAGCTTGAGCCGATAAACGATAGCTGGCCAGTTTTGATTTTGCATGTTATTGTAGGCAGGACGAGCCAGACGCTGGAAATCCTCTTGATAAGCCAGTTGGCCCCAGATGCGATCTTTCTTGTCCACATCCAGACGGATATAAAGGCGGTCGCCTTTCTTAGGCCAGAGTTCCTTGATTTCTGGCAAGATGTCTAGTGACACGACAATTTGCTTATCCGGCAGACCGGTATCGACAAAGACACCTAGATCCTTTCGGACCTCCGTTACTGTTCCCCAGCCAAACTGGTCTTGATTAGCTGTAACTTCAAGAGTTGTCAGGCGAAGCTTCTGCTTCATATCGCTGTAGGCAAAGCCTTTGACAGACTGACCCAGCTCATGCGCCCCCTCTTCCTTAGAAAGAGCGTAAACCTGACCGTCCTTTTGAACAAAGTAAAAGCGATCATTTTCATCCGTGATGATACCCACGATGAAGCTGGCAAGATTTGTATTCATATAGACCTATTTTCTACCTTGCTTCTTCAAACTGGGCAAGGATTTTTGATGTTAAAACAACTCAGTCAGCCAAAGCCAACTGAGTTTTGATTTTGATAAAAATGTTAAACTTCTAAAAGTTCTTTTTCTTTGTTTGCTGTCATTTCATCGATATGTTTGACAGCATCGTCCGTTACTTTTTGAATATCCTTTTCCAAGGTCTTCAATTCATCTTCAGTGATTTCTTTAGCTTTTTCCTGCTTCTTAGCTTCATCCATAGCATCGCGGCGGATGTTGCGGATAGCAACTTTAGCATTTTCACCGACCTTTTTCACTTCTTTAGCCAAATCACGGCGAGTTTCCTCTGTCAGAGCTGGAATGACCAAACGAATCACAGAGCCATCGCTGGCTGGCGTAATACCCAGGTCAGAAGCATTAAGCGCACGCTCAATGTCCTTGATAGAAGACTTGTCAAAAGGTGTCACCAAAAGAACACGCGCTTCCGGAATCGTAATCGAAGCGATTTGGTTGAGCGGAGTTTCTACTCCATAGTACTCCACATGGATGCGGTCCAAAAGGCTGGCATTGGCGCGGCCTGCACGGATGCTGCCAAATTCACGAGCCAGACTTTGGTGCGAGTGGGTCATTCTTTCTTTTGCTTTTTCTACAATTGCATTTGCCATGAGTTTCTAATCTCCGTTCTTATAAATTATTTGATACTGTTGTTCCGATTTGCTCACCGATAACAACGCGTTTGATATTGCCCGGCTCATTCATGTTAAAGACAACCAAGTCAATGTCATTGTCCATAGACAGGGTCGAAGCCGTCGAGTCCATAATCCGCAGTCCCTTGCTGATAACATCCCGGTGGGTCAGTTCATCAAACTTAACAGCGGTCTTATCCTTCTTAGGATCGGCATTATAGACACCGTCCACGCCATTTTTAGCCATGAGAATCGCATCTGCTTCAATCTCTGCTGAGCGCAAGGCAGCGGTTGTATCGGTTGAAAAATAAGGAGAACCAATACCTGCACCGAAAATGACTATACGGCCTTTTTCCAGATGACGAAGAGCCCGACCTCGGATATAAGGTTCAGCTACCTGCTGCATAGCAATCGCTGTCTGCACGCGCGTATCTACACCGACCTGCTGCAGCGAATCCGCCATTACCAGCGCATTCATGACAGTGCCCAACATACCAGTATAGTCGGCCTGCACACGGTCCATGCCCGCTTCCGCTGCCGGCTCACCCCGCCAAAGGTTTCCACCTCCGATAACCAGAGCAATCTGAACTCCCAAATCGTGAACTTCTTTGATTTCTTCCGCCATCTTCTGAACAGTTTGAATATCAATACCAACGCCTTTTTCACCGGCAAGAGCTTCACCTGACAACTTAATCAAAATACGCTTATACTTAGGTTCTACCATTTTTTTACTCCTTATTTTATCTGTACTATTTTACCACATTTTGTGATTTTTATATAGTTAAATCACTGAAATTTTTCTTTTTTCCTTTTAGTAAAATAGCAGAGCAGGCAAGCTCATTTCACAGAAAAACCAGCCCCATCATCAGATAGGACTGGGAATGAATATTTCAATCATCTTTTACAAGGTCTACTCACTGCTTGACCGACTGTTTCTTTTCTCGTTTAGCTAAGAGTGGCAGGATGACACCCAGACTGATCAAGACGATTGGCGTCAGGATATTTGTCAAGAGAGAGAATTGCCAGCCAGCTGGGTCTTTGGCAAAGTCCACTTTCGGAACCATCCCTAAAATGCAGGCAAAGGCTGTAAAGAGGAAGCACCAAGCTCCGATGGCAAAGCCAACTTTTGGATTTTTGGTAAACTTGTACTCGGCATCCTTGTACTTCTTCCAGGCCTTGTTCAACATCATGTAGGCCAGGAATACCCAGAGATACCGCATTGGCATAACAATGGAGTTGAGGTTGGTCATCCATTTGACTAGGCCGTCAATTTCTTTGATTCCAAAGATAGGCAGAATAATCAAGAAGCTAACTAAAATCCCTGTCAGGATGTAACCGTTAATGAGGACTCCTTTTGATGTTCTCTTGCGCAGCCAACTTGGGACAAACTCTTCATCAGCATTATTGAGCATGATTTGCAGAGGCGCGTCAATAGAGAAAGCCAGTGCTGCAATCTGTCCAACCATATTGGTCAGGGCATAGATGACTACTAGTACATTGCCCACTCCCCAATAGTTGCCCAGCTTTTGGAAGGCTTGATAAGCACCATTTCTCATCAGGTCTTCAGGAATATTGCTGCCATCAAAAAGCATGCCCATAGCTATAGAGCCTAGGATAGCAGATGCACCAACCATGACAGCCATGACAATCATCCCCTTTGGAAATTCCTTGGCTGGATTGCGTGTTTGGTTAACGTAAGGAGATATTTTCTCAGCCCCGCCGACCGCAAAGACTAAGAGGGAGATAGTCGTGAAATAAGAGAAGTCAAAGTTGGGAATGTAAGTGCTAAGCTTATCCATATTGGCCGTCGCAAACTGCATATCAGGTTTGATAAAAGGAGCCCCGACCGCTAAGAGGACGAAGAGGAAAGACATAATCAGCATGGCACTGCCAGCTAGCCCCCCAATCACCTTGAGCGTGGACAGTCCCTTGGTAGACAAGTAGAGAAAAGCACCGAAAATCAGCAAGCTAAGAATAACGATCCAATGAATATCAAGACTGCTCAAAAAGTCTCCATTTCCCTGAATGGCCCAGCCCAACGGGATCAAAACTCCCTGAGGTTTCTGAGCTAGATAGGGAATATGCACCACCCAGTAAGTCCAGGCCGCAAAATACGCCAGTCGCTTGGTAGAGGTCTTCTCCACCCAGTCACTGACACCGCCTCCGCTCTCCTTAAAAGTCGAGCCTAGCTGCCCCACGATGAGAGCATAGGGAATAAAGTAAATAGCCAGGATAAGAATCCAAGAAACAATTACCGAAATACCCTGCTGGGAGTAGTTATTAACCACATTTCCCAGACCCCAGACCATATTAAAAGCAATCAGAGATACCATCAGCCAAGTTAGCTGGTTCTGATCTTTTTTCATGACACCGTCTCCTTTTGTTATAAAATAAATTGATTCGATATTATTATAACATGTTTCTATGAGTTTGTAATCGCTATCAGCGTTTTTATTTCAAAAAAAGAACTACCCGAAGGCAGTTCAATTTAATTCTTAAAGTGAGTTTACGTCAACCTTGATACCAACACCTTGTGTAGTAGTGATAGTCAGGTTAGTTACGTAAGTACCTTTAGCAGTAGCTGGTTTCGCTTTTTGGATTGTGTCGTTGAAAGCTTTGAAGTTTTCAACCAACTTGTCAGCTTCAAATGAAACTTTACCAATGATAGCTTGTACGTTACCTGCACGGTCTGCACGGTAAGTAATCTTACCACCTTTAGACTCTTCAACTGCTTTTGCAACGTCCATTGTTACAGTACCAGTCTTAGGGTTTGGCATCAAGTTACGAGGTCCAAGGACACGTCCAAGGCGACCTACAAGTGCCATCATATCAGGTGTAGCGATTACTACATCAAAGTCCAACCAACCGTCGTTGATTTTTGCAACGAGGTCATCTTCACCAACGAAGTCTGCACCAGCAGCTTTTGCTTCTTCAGCTTTTGCTCCACGTGCGAAAACAAGAACGCGTGAAGTTTTACCAGTTCCGTTTGGCAATACCATTGCGCCACGGATTTGTTGGTCAGCTTTTTTAACGTCGATGTTCAGGTTGTAAGCAACTTCTACAGTTGCATCGAATTTTGCAAAGTTAGTTTCTTTTGCAAGTGCTACAGCTTCTTCTACGCTGTATGCTTTTGTGCTGTCGATCTTTTCAAGAGCAGCACGAAGTTGTTTGCTTTTTTTAGCCATTTTATCTTTCTCCTTGTAAGTGGTTCAATCGATTTTCATCTCCCACGTCACTCGTCAATCTGATCAAGTGTAGTGCGGGCAAATGGGATGAACGTTATTGATTAGTCAACAACAGTGAATCCCATAGAACGAGCAGTACCTTCAATCATACGCATTGCAGACTCGATGTTTGCAGCGTTCAAATCTGGCATCTTAGTTTCAGCAATTTCTTGTACTTGCGCACGAGTAACTGTTGCAACTTTCGTTTTGTTTGGCTCACCAGAACCTTTTTCAACACCTGCAGCTTTCTTCAGAAGAACAGCAGCTGGTGGAGTCTTAGTCACGAAAGTGAATGATTTGTCTTCGTATACTGAGATAACAACTGGAATAATCATACCAGCTTGATCAGCTGTACGAGCGTTGAACTCCTTAGTGAATCCCATGATGTTGATACCGGCTTGACCAAGCGCAGGACCAACTGGTGGAGCTGGAGTAGCTTTACCAGCAGGGATTTGCAATTTTACAAGTTTTTCGACTTTTTTAGCCATTTTTAAATCCTCCTTTGTGGTTTTGGCGGTAAATAAAGATTTTTACCTCCCACAAGTATGCTTTTCGCATACCTTTCTATTATACACTAAACTTTGTTAAATGCAAGGAATTTTATCTTCTTTTTTGAATTTTTTGTGGTAAAATAATCTTATGACACTATTAAAGATTGCTTCGATTTTATTTATCTTTTTAACTTTGATTTTAACCACTATTACTGTGCGAGTTTTTCAATTAAGAAAATACGGTTTAAACTTTGCGGACTTGGCTTTTCCGCTTTTTGTTGTGGAATTTTATATCATTTCAGACAAGGCCTACTATCATAGCTTGCTGCCCCAGCTGACCCTAGCTCTCTCAGTTCTCGCTATCGCCATTACCATTTATTTCCTAAAGAAAAAACGGAGCTTCTACTATCCCAAGTTTTTCAAGTTCTTCTGGCGGGCTGGTTTTCTTCTGACCTTCTTCATGTACCTAGCCATGGTCATTGGACTCTTTTTGTAACAATGTAAAACAAAACCCATCGGTCATAAGATAGCCGATGGGTTTTCATATGCGGGACTTACAAGTCCTTCTTTTGCCGTGAAAGAAGGTCCTCCCGATTTTCCTAGTTTTATTCGTGAATCTCCAGAGGCAGGCCATCCGGATCAAAGAAGAAAGCCATCTTACGGCCGTCAAAGTCATCATAACGCAGCTCGGTATGAGGAATCTCCAAACGGTCAAATTCCTCTAGCGTTTCTTCGACATTCGTCACTCGGAAGGCCAGATGCCGCAAACCAGTATGTTCTGGAGCAGGCAAGGCTGGCCGCTTGGGTGCTTCTTCCTTGATAAAAATTTCCAGAGTCAGATTTCCCTTGCGAACATTAAAGAGAATATCCTGCTTGTCCGGCCGATGGTGCTCATCCAGCTGCTCAAAGCCCAGCTTGTCCACATAAAACTCCCTAGTCTTAGCATAATCATGGCCAATAATCGCAATATGGTGAATGGTGTCTAGTTTCATGTCTTCTTTTTCCTTTCCTTAACAAAAAAGTAGAGAAAATCTGCCGGCTGACTGCTGGCAGATTTGTTTTTATCAAATGGCTATCTTGCTGGCAGACTAGTGAAATTAGAATCAATTTGTCTGCAAAACCTTTCTCGGCTTGGTTCCCTCGGCTGGACCGATAACGCCTGCCGCTTCAAGTTCTTCCATAAGGCGAGTGGCCCGATTAAAGCCGACCGAGAGTCGCCGCTGAATCATAGATGCGCTGGCTTTCTGAGTCTCGATAACCAAGGCCTTGGCTTCTTCAAAAAGCGGATCTCCTCCATCATCGCCCCCACCAGTATCCAAATCACTTTCAGATACTTCACCAGGATCAAAGCTATCATCATAATCAGCTTCAGCTTGATTTTTGACAAAGGCTACGATTCGCTCCACATCTTCATCTGAGATAAAGGAGCCCTGCAAACGAACCGGATGGTTTTCATCAATAGGCTTAAAGAGCATGTCTCCTCGGCCCAAGAGTTTTTCCGCTCCATTTTCATCCAGAATGGTCCGACTGTCTGTCCCGCTGGAGACTGCAAAAGCAATTCGAGACGGCACATTGGCCTTAATCAGCCCCGAGATCACATCTACAGATGGCCGCTGGGTAGCCAGAATCATGTGAATCCCAGCCGCACGCGCTTTTTGTCCCAGACGGATAATGGCATCTTCCACTTCCTTGCTGGCCACCATCATAAGGTCAGCCAACTCGTCCACGATGACGACGATTAAAGGCAGGGGAACCTGCTTGTACTCTGACTGAGCATTGTACTCGGCTACTTTAGCATTGTAGCCAGCAATGTTACGGGCACCGACCTTGGAGAAGAGTTCATAGCGGTTTTCCATCTCGTCTACAACCTTTTGCAATGCACGACTGGCCTTGCGAGGATTGGTCACAACAGGGATCAGCAAGTGGGGAATGTCATTATAAACGGACAGCTCCACCATCTTAGGATCCACCATCATAAACTTGACTTCATCCGGTCTGGCTTTCATGAGAATGCTGGCGATAATACCGTTGACGGCCACAGATTTTCCAGAACCAGTAGAGCCCGCTACCAAGAGATGGGGCATCTTAGCCAAGTCAAAGGAGCGGACAGAGCCGTTGACAGCCTTCCCAAGTGGGATTTCTAGGAGCTTGCTGGCATCCGTTTTCGACTGTTCCCAAAGTTCTCGGAAAGTCACGGTCGCAACTTCAGAGTTGGGTACTTCAATCCCGACTAGGGATTTCCCAGGAATCGGCGCTTCAATCCGCACATCCTTAGCAGCTAGGGCAAGAGCCAAGTCATCAGCCAGATTGGAAATCCGATTGACCCGAACACCAACAGCTGGCTTGACCTCGTACTTAGTGACGGAAGGTCCGATTTCAGCCCGCTCAACAGCAGCCTTGATGCCAAAACTAGCAAAGGTTTCTTCCAAAATCTTAATATTGTCTCGGACAATGCGTTTTTCTTTAGACTGGTTTTTAGGCTTGTCAGGCGCAAAGAGGTTGATGGTCGGCAGCTTGTAGTCCAGACTTTCCTTGGCGGTGAAGTCCACTTCTACCTCTACGTCCGAGTCAGCCTCGTCCGTCTCTTCTTCGCGACCAAAGTCCAGAGGCTCATGAGGGTCATACTCTCCCGGTTCCTCATAGTCTTCCTCGTCAAAGTCCACAGCCGTATCTGACAAGTCCTCGTCATCTAAAATTTCTCCTGTTTCAGGATCGACATCTGCTTCTTCTTGCTCTACTTCAATGGCTTGCATAGCTGCCTGTGCAGCTTTTTCTTCCTGCTCCAGGAAACGGAGCTGACGCTTTTCTTCCTGCTTTTCTCTCCAATTTTGAAAGGCTGCCATAGCTTTTTCAGAAATGTCATAGATAGACCAAGGGCTCATAAGCAGGCCGCCTAAAAGAATGAGCAGCAGGCCGAAGAAATAAGAACCGATATTTGAAAAAAGGAAAGAGATAGGTGCGTATAAGAGAGAACCCAGCAGGCCGCCACCCGCGAAGGAGCTGACCTTAAAGGCTGTCAGATCAGTCAAGACCCTGCCTAGAGTTGTGGATAAGACAGCAGTCCCTTCTAGCTTCAACACACTGACGAAATAAGCTTGGAAAATTAACTCCAGTCCCAAAAAGAGGCTGATAAATCCTGAAACCGTCCCCTCGTGCTTGTGCAGCCACTTGAAAAAAAAGAGATAGCCAAAGCTGGCCAGAATAGCCAGATAAGCTAAGCTTCCCACCAAGAGGCGAATCATATTATAAATAGTGACTCCAAAGGCACCCAGCTTAATCGCTGCAAACAAAAGAATAAGAGCCAACACAAAGGTGGCAATCATCCTCTTTATTGCTTTTTGTCTTTCTAATTCTGCTTTTGTCGGCCTACGAGTAGTCCGGCCTTTTTTCGTGTTTTTCTTTGTTGCCATAACCCTTATTATACCATATTTGAGTCTTAGATGAGAAATCTTTTATCTAGATCAGAAGCAAAAAACTTATTTATCCACGTAAAAAGAACTGGGCTAACCAGTTCTCATTTCACTATCACAAAATTCTTATTAAGCCTCTGGCATAACAGCCCAGGCAATCAAGTAAGCCAAGACACCTGTACCTGCTGCACAGCAAAAAACAATACAAAGAATACGGACCAAGGTTGGATCCAAATCAAAGTAGTTTGCGATACCAGCACATACACCAGCGATTTTCTTGTTGTTGACATCTCTTGTCAGTCTTTTCTCCATGGAAAACACTCCTTATTATTTTTACACTGTTTATTTTACCATAACATTTCTCTATGCACAAGTTCGCCTGCTATTAAACTCTCTCTTCAGATAAAAATTAATTAGATCAAGATGAATTTGTTCACTCTACCATACTTTTAGAAAGTCCCAGCAAAACTCTTGTTCTTGTGTTAGAATAGAGTGAATTCTAATTAACAGTAAAAACATTTCAGGAGTAAGATAATGCGAGCCGGAGTCATTCTTTACAATCCCCAAACCAAGCAGATACTGCTCATCCACCGCTGGAAAAATGGAGAAGAGTATTTTGTGATACCGGGCGGCGGAGCCGAGTCAGGTGAGACTGCAGTCCAAGCAGCTCAGAGAGAAATTCAGGAAGAGCTGGGTTGGAGCTTGTCTGAAAAGCAGCTGCAGCCAGCCTTTACTTTCAGAAATGGCCAACGCTTAGAAATCTATTTTCATGCCACTATCAGCCATACATCAGCTCCAATGATTCAGGGTGAGGAAGCCCTTCGC
This sequence comes from Streptococcus sanguinis, assembly GCF_020729725.1. Lineage (GTDB taxonomy): Bacteria > Bacillota > Bacilli > Lactobacillales > Streptococcaceae > Streptococcus > Streptococcus sanguinis_V. The sequence goes on from NZ_JAJEPA010000005.1 coordinate 782,179, forward strand.
AGGCATGCCCAGAATATCTATCAACCCGAATGGCTAGACATAGAAGCAATTTGCGGCCTGAACTTACGGCCAGCAGGACTTAAAAATCTGCTTCTGGATTGTCTGACACAGGAGGGTTTGAAAAACTAGCCTAATTGTAGTAAAATATCAGTAGTTTACAATCTAATGCGAGAAAGGTTTTATATGAAAAAAATTCTTCTTATCGGCCTCTTATCAGGATTTATCTTGGCTGGCTGCTCTGGTAAAGGCAAAGAAGAGGAGACTACTAGCTCCTCCAACTCATCCAGCAGTTCCTCTCTAGTGAGCTCTAGCTCTGACCCGGAGGAAACCAGCAAACTCCGTGAGCAACTCAAGGATGCCATGACCAACGAAAATGCCAACTTCCCGCAGCTATCTACAGAAGTTGCTGAAGATGAAGCGGAAGTCAAGTTGGTAACGACTGAAGGCGACATCCGCATTAAGCTCTTTCCAAAACAAGCCCCACTGGCCGTTGAAAACTTCCTAACTCATGCCAAGGAAGGCTACTATGACGGCATTATATTCCACCGCGTCATCAATGAATTTATGATTCAGACCGGAGACCCTAAAGGTGACGGCACTGGGGGTGAGTCTATCTGGAAGGGCAAAGACAAGTCTAAAGACTCTGGAAACGGCTTTAAAAATGAGTATTCTCCATATCTCTATAATATTCGTGGTGCCCTATCCATGGCCAATGCAGGCCCTGGTACCAATGGCAGTCAGTTCTTCATCAACCAAAGCAAGAAAGACCTGTCTAGCCAAATGTCTACGGATTCTTTCCCAGCTAAAATCATAGAAGCCTATAAAAACGGTGGAAATCCTACTTTAGATGGCGGAGCTTATACCGTATTCGGCCAAGTGCTGGAAGGGATGGATGTGGTGGACAAAATCGCTGCTGCAGAAACAGACGACAATGACAAGCCTAAAAAAGATATCAAGATTGAAAAAATCGAGATTATCAAGGACTATGACTTCAGCAAATAAGCTTGCTGCCCAACCAATAAAGGAGGGAAATCAATATGATTATCTGGGGATATAAAGGTTATCAGAAAAACGTAGGACAGACCCAAAGCAGTATCGAGTGTGCCAACTGCCACAATGTAGCACCTTGGGAAATTATTGAAACCGGCCGAAAGTTTACACTCTATTGGATTCCAACCTTTCCTTACGGTAGAAAACATTACCTCACCTGCCCTGTCTGCCAGCATGGCAAACAGATTGAGAAGCAGGAAATCGAGCAGTTTTTGAATTATTAGTAACAGAAAGAGACGACTCGCAATGAACCGTCTCTTTTCTTTTATTAAATTTTATCAAGTCAACTGGTTAAAATCCCAGATCTGGTCCATCCAGCCTTCATAGAAATCAGGCTCGTGACAGACCATGAGGATACTGCCCTTGTATTCTTTCAGCGCCCGTTTGAGTTCCTCCTTGGCATCGACATCCAGGTGGTTGGTCGGCTCGTCCAGCACCAGAACATTATTTTCTCGGTTCATGAGGAGGCAAAGGCGGACCTTGGCCTGCTCTCCACCTGAAAGGACTTGAATCTGGCTCTCGATATGTTTGGAAGTCAGGCCACATCTGGCCAGAGCTGCTCGGACTTCTGCTTGGTTAAGAACCGGAAAGGCGTTCCAGACTGCTTCCAGCGGTGTCTGACGATTGCCGCCTTCGACTTCCTGCTCGAAATAACCCAGCTCCAGATAGTCCCCGCGCTCGACTTGACCTGCGATAGGCGGGATAATCCCTAGCAAGCTCTTGAGCAGGGTTGTTTTCCCAATTCCGTTTGCCCCGATGATAGCCACCTTCTGATTGCGTTCAAAGGTCAGGTTAAGGGGCTGGGTCAGCGGTCGGTCGTAACCAATCTGCAAATCTTTGGCTTGGAAGATAAAACGGCCAGGTGTGCGGGCAGGCTTGAAGTCAAAGGTAGGCTTTGGCTTCTCACTCTGCAGCTCAATAATGTCCATCTTATCCAGCTTTTTTTGGCGGGACATGGCCATATTACGGGTCGCTACGCGGGCTTTATTACGAGCTACAAAGTCTTTGAGGTCCGCAATTTCTTTCTGCTGCCGCTCGTAGGCTGCTTCTAGCTGAGATTTTTTCATCTCATAGACCTCTAAGAACTGGTAATAATCACCAGAATAACGAGTCAAGTGCTGATTTTCCACATGATAGACGATATTAATGACGTCATTCAGGAAAGGAATATCATGCGAGATCAGAACAAAGGCATTTTCATAGTTCTGTAGATAACGCTTGAGCCAGTCAATGTGCTCCGCATCCAGATAGTTGGTTGGCTCGTCCAAGAGCAAGATATCCGGTTTTTCCAGAAGCAGCTTGGCTAAGAGAACCTTAGTCCGTTGCCCACCAGATAGCTCCGTTACATCGCTTTCCATCCCGTAGTCCATGACACCTAGAGCCCGTGCGACCTCGTCAATCTTGGCATCTAGGGTATAGAAATCTCGGCTCTCCAAGCGGTCCTGCAGCTCGCCCACTTCTTCCATCAGGGCATCAACATCAGCTCCTTCCTCAGCCATACTCATATAGATTTCATTGATACGAGTCTCGGTCTTGAAAAGCTCGTCAAAGGCCGTACGCAAGACATCACGGACAGACTGACCTTGCTCCAGCACAGCATGCTGGTCCAGATAGCCAGCCGTCACATACTTGGACCACTCGACCTTACCTTCGTCTGGCAGCATTTTACCCGTCACAATGCTCATAAAGGTTGACTTTCCCTCACCATTGGCACCGACTAAGCCGATATGCTCACCCTTAAGGAGGCGGAAGGATACATCCTCAAAAATAGCCCGGTCTCCGAAACCGTGGCTGAGATTTTTTACTTCTAAGATACTCATTTTTTCTCCTCTATCATTGATTGCAGTTCCTTGATTATACCATCAAAAGGGATTTTTTGGCAAGACAGAAGAAAAGGAAAAGCGAGCCACTTAAGTCTCGCTTGCTTGTTCTCAATTCGCATGATGTGTATGCTTGGTAATCCACTGGGTCAGCTTGATCTTCAGCCAAAATCCATAAATACCAAAGGTAACAATGGTCAGCAACCACCACTTGATCCAATTCCCAAAAAGTTGCATAGCAGTACCGTCAAAGTAAAGACGGTGCCCGTCAATAACTGTATGTTTTATCTTCCAATTATACAGAATACACATGCCCCAAGGTGCACAAATTCCCAGCGTAAATACTGTAATCAAGGTAGCCAAAATCACATGACCCATGTAAGAAAAGAGACCACCATCAAAATAAGACTCTTTGTACATACTATCTCTCCCTTAAACTAACTCTTTCAGAAACTGAATCAGGGTTTCTGCCGAGCGTTTACCAGCTTCAAGAATGAATTCATCAAAAGTGACATTGGCATCATGACTTGCCGTATCACTCATGGCGCGAATAACCATAAAAGGCAGGCCAATCGAATGTGTAGCTTGAGCAATAGCTGCGCCCTCCATCTCGACAGCAAGGACATCTGGAAAATGCTCCTTGATGCGGTCAATTTTGTCTTGACCAGCAACAAAGCTGTCACCTGTCGCAATCAAACCTACTCTTGCATTTTGATGGGTTTTTTCAAAAATTTTCTTCATTTCAGCAACCAGATAGCGGCTCGCTTCAAAATAGAGCGGCTGCCGCGCCATCTGACCGTAGTCATAGCCAAAGGCCGTCACGTCCACATCATGGTAGACCAGACGATCTGCGACCACCACGTTGCCGATAGCCAGACCTTCTGCCACTGCTCCAGCTGAGCCTGTGTTAATCACGGCTGTGACCTTGAAGTCATTGACCAAAACAGCCACACTCATAGCGGACATAACTTTGCCAATCCCACTTTCGACCAACACCACTTCATGGTAGCCAATAGAGCCCGTATGATAGACATGGCCCAAACGCAGGTGCTTCTGCGGGTTTTCTAAATGCTCCAATAGAATCTTCAACTCCTCAGGCATGGCTGCGATAATTCCAATTTTCATATAATACCTCAAATAATACCTCAAATCATCTGATGAAAAAGAAGCATAGACAGGCTAGGCTTCCTTTTAAGTGCAATAAAGCTGGTTTTTAAGGCCACCAAATAATAGCAGCAATCAAACCAATCAGCAGGATGACCACCCAAAAGAGAATCTTATTGAGTTTGGCTTGAAAGAGGCTCCGCTTTTGGTTTTCAATCCGACGGCTCTTAGTCACGGTCGGATCTACCTCAATGTGCAGAGTCTCATCTGTAAACTCCCCTTGGTTTTGAGCAGTCTGATAGCCAAAACGACTCTGATTCTGCTGAGACCGAGCTTCTTCATAACCAAAGCGGTTTTGAGGGCTCTGATAACCAAACTGAGTATCCTGTCGGCTAGACTGCTGCGAGCTAAAGGAGCTTCTGCCAGTTGAAAGAATCTTGGTTTCCTCGTCATCCATGAGAGGCGGCCCCGAAATATCCTCACCGCGGTTAGCCCGCTCAATGATTTCATCTGTTAATAAAGCTTTTCCCATTGATCTACGTTCCTATTTATTCAGATTTTTTTGTTCCCAGTACTGAAGGGCCATGATAGTCTTGGCATCGGAGATGTCACCGTTTTGCAGCAACTGATGTGCCTCCTCCAGACTGACTTCAAAAAGTTCCAAGGTTTCATCTTCGTCTTGGGGACGAGGGTTTTCGACCTTTGTCAAATGGCTGGCGCTGTAGAGCTTGATTTTTTCATTGCAAAAACCGATGGCAGAGTAAAAATCATAGACCAACTCCAGCTGTCCTGTATAGCCGGTCTCTTCTTCTAATTCTCGGAGGGCAGCCGCTTGGGGATCTGCATTCTCTCCTAGCTCAAGTTTCCCAGCTGGAATCTCGTAAGAAGTCGCTTCAATGGCCTTGCGGTACTGCTTGACTAAAATCATCTTATTTTCCGGGGTGATAGCAATTACAGCCACCGCCCCATTATGAAAAATCAAATCCCTTTGGGCCTGACCTTTGCCCTCCGGCAGCTCTACCTGGTCGCGAACCACTTTAAAAATCGGTCCCTGATAAATTTCCGTACGTTGGACGGTTTTTTCTTCAAATTCCATGACTGAACCTACTTATTTTGAGGATGATGAGGAAGACGCTTAGCATAATCTTCCTTGTTAATCTGACGGCCACGTCCCAGAGCAATGGCATCTGCTGGTACGTCCTTGGTAATAGTAGAACCCGCACCGACCAGTGAGTTGTCACCTAGCTCAACTGGAGCAATAATGGTCGAGTTGGAACCAACAAAGACATTGTCGCCAATGATAGTCTTGTACTTCTTCTGACCATCATAATTGACCGTAATGGTACCTGCACCAAAGTTGACATTAGCGCCAACTTCAGAGTTTCCAATGTAGGTCAAATGACCAGCCTTGGTATTTTCGCCAATTGACGATCCTTTAACTTCAACAAAGTTTCCGACATGGACATCCTTAGCCAGACTAGAACCTGGACGGATATGAGCGTAAGGCCCTACCGTTACTCCATCTGCAACACTTGATTCTTCAATCATGGAGTTGGTGATAACGGTCCGCTCTCCAATGACAGAGTCCACGATGTAGGTACCATTAGTCAGGATAGTCTCTGCCCCAATCTTGGTCTGACCTTTCAGGGTCACATTTGCTTCAACTTGAACCTCTGGCGCAATTTCTACATCCACATCGATATAGGTCGCATGAGGATTGACAAAGCTGACACCATTGACCATATGCTGCTGGTTAATCCGACGGCGCATAACACTTTCAGCTGTAGCTAGAGCCACGCGGTCATTAACCCCCAAACTTTCATCAAAGTCTTTGAGCGTATAAGCGCCGACTTTTTCACCATTTTCGCGGAAAATACCAATCACATCTGTGATATAGTATTCGCCTTGAGCATTATTAGTATTAATATTTTTGAGGGCTTCAAAGAGACGAGCATTGTCAAAGACGTAAGTCCCTGTATTGATTTCCTTGATTTGCTGCTCAAAGTCAGAAGCATCCTTCTGCTCAACAATTTTCAAAACTTCGTCATGTTGATTGCGAACGATACGGCCATAGCCGAAAGGATTATCTGCTTCAGCTGTTAGGATAGTCGCAACATTCTTGTGGTTGATATGGAAGTCAATCAGATTTTTCAGGCTTTCTCCTGTAATCAAAGGAGTGTCGCCAGCAATGACCAGCGTCTGACCTGTCAGATTTTCCAAAACAGGCTCGGCCATCATAACGGCATGACCAGTTCCCAACTGCTCGGTCTGACGGACAAAGTCTGTCTGACCTGCCAAGACTTGCTCAACTAGCTCCGCCTTGTGGCCAACGACTGTCACGGTCTTTTCTGGATTAATAGCATTGACGCTGCGGAAAACATGTTCCAGCATGGAAATCCCTGCAACCTTGTGCAGCACTTTTGGCAAATCTGACTTCATGCGAGTACCCTTACCCGCAGCCAAAATAATCGCGTAATTTGTCATCAATTATCTCTTTTCTGTAGGATATCACCTTTATTATATCACTAAAAGGTAATTTTTAAAAATTTAAAATCAAGCCATCCCCTTAAAAATCTGCAACAAAAAAACTTTTGCACAAAAAAATCAGCCTTTAAACAGCTGATTTTGCTTCTTTTTCTTTGATTTTCTTTGGAAGATGAACTTTAGCCTTGCCATAGTCCTTGAAGACAGCCCGCTGCTTGAAGTAAATCAATTCTCCATCTAAGGCTGTATCTTCGTCCAAATCCATGGTCATATCAATAGAGCGAATGGTCCGAGTCTTAGGGTCAACCACAAAGGCGACCTGACACTTCTCAATGTCGATGGTCGTATCATAATGTTCATCATTATAAGCATAGTAGAAGGCATCGATAAGATCATAGGCCAAATCACCTTCTGCTGTCACCGAAAACTCATAGCCCCCATCCACTTTTTTCTTAGTCAGTTCTGACTCATTATCTACCATGACCTGCAGCAAAGCCTTAAAGGAGGACATGCCCGAATAGCCATCAATATGTTTCCGGGAGTCGGTGTCATCAATGGTCTCAAATCCATCCTTTTCTTCCAAGTACATCCGATCCTCACTGAAATAATGGGTCAGTTCTTGATCATCATAGGTTTCGTAAAGCTTGGCTAAATAAGGTGAATCTGAAACAGTCAGCTGTTTAACTGTCTCAGCTTTTCTTTTTTTGTAGCCTTCTAGATAGGTCGACTCAGACAGCCGATCCATGTAGAAACTATCATGATCGAATTTTTTCAAGGATGCATCCACCACAGCCGACAGCTTAAAGCGGGATTCAAGAGCTTCTGCGATTCCTCCAGGCTTAAAGTAAGTATAGAGAAAGGTTCCGCCAATCAGTACAAAGCAGACACAGCCGTAAATGATAAAAAAATGAACCTTCTTCAAAATTAATCCTCCTAGAAGCCTTCTGTCGTTTTATAGCTTATATTATAAGCTTTTTTAGAGCTATTTTCAATCTTTTTCAGAAACGGTCTTTGAAGACTGTAGCGGAAGAAATGCTAATTTTTTTTTCAAACTCTCAAAGTCATTGCCAAATGTATCTACAAGTCAAGTAGCCGCTGCTTTTTGAATACTTAGTATCTCAGCCCTCTTTCTCATTTTTAGCCAACTGCTGGCGAAGCTTGCTAAACCATTCCAACTGAAAGCGGGCCGAATCCAGCCCAAATTCGAGCGTCTTTATTTCAAAATAACCAATCTGGGAAATACTTTCAGCTAAATCAGCCGCCTGACTGGTCTCTATCAGCTCTGTAGCCAGATGGCTGTTCTGCTCTAGATAGGCTTTTACCTTTTCTTGTTCCTCCGTAAAACGAATCGCGTCTTTGACAGCTTCAAACTCTTGGACTTCAACTTCCAGTCCCTCAATGGTCAAATCCAGCATCTGAAGCTGCTCTTTCTTAGGAAGATAACCCATAAAGAGGAATTTCCCCAAGTCCATATTCTTATTCTTGCTCATGTCGATAGGCGTTTTAAGCCACCCCAAAAACAAGATTCGTCCCGAAGCAGTAATGGCATATTCCTTCTTCATTTTTCCTTTTTCTACATACTCCGAATAAGTCACTGCTCCTTGCTGGGACAGTTTTTTTAAGGCTGCTTGGATACTATCTAGACTGTCACTGCACATAGAGCTGAAATTTTGCCGCATCACCTGACGAATTTCATAAACTGTAAAATGTTTTATCATGAGTAAGCCTAAAATTAATTTATCCATTTCTCCTCCAAATCACGATTTTTATATACCTAATAGCAACACTTTTATTTCGATTTATCAAGGACAAACAAAAAGCCTATTCAAAAATAGATTTAAGCTTGATCCAGCGGATAGGCCTTGCGAAATTCTTCTAGGACGACACCCGTTTCTTGCGAAAATTCCAAACCGGCTTCCGCCAGACACTCCGTAAAAAATTCCTGATGGACTTGTTGCCAGTAGGCCAAGGATTTGTCTCCTTCTCCTTCCTTAAAGGCGTGTTCGGCTGAAACCTCATTAAAAGGTACCACAGAGACTTTGGTGATTTCAATGATACAGACTGCCTTGTCCTGACTGTCTAAAATGACATCAAAGCTTCCTGCCTGCGGCAAGGGCTCATTTTCAAGCTTATAGAGCTCATAGGCAGAAGCCGTCGCTGTCTTTTCACCACGCAGCACTAAGTCAGCAAGCTCATCTGCCAAGTCACCGAAGGCCCAGGCGTCAATATCGTCGCCAATCTTTGGATTGATTTTCTTGTATGCCTGCCACATTTCTTTTGGGGTCATCACTTCTCCTGTCTTTCTAAAATGATAATTATTGTTTATAAAAAATCTTCCTACAAAACTGTATCTTTATCAAAATCCATAAAGTCATCATGCTCATAATAGTAAATCAGAGCCTGTAAACACTCTTGATCAGTCACTTCTGCTTTCTGCTCCATGACTGACAAGAGAACATCCGCAAAATCTTCACCGTAATAAATCAGCTCCAGCTCCTGCTCCCTTACTTGTCTTTGGACTCATTGAAGATACCATTTCTTATGTAAATCCTATTTTTCAAACTGTTTTTAAGACCTTCTTGAAAAACAAGGATAAGATCCTGAACGCACTGGAACTGCCCTACTCAAACACAAAACTAGAAGCTACTAACAACCTCATCAAAGTCATCAAGCGAAACGCTTTCGGATTTCGGAACTTTGACAATTTTAAAACTAGAATCCTCATCGCTTTGAACATCAAAAAGGAGAGGACTGATTTAGTCCTCTCCAGATTATAACTTCTCATCAACCCACTACAGTTGACAAAGAGCCCAAAAATCAAACATTTCCCACACTTTCTGAAATCATTTCATCCCCTTACATAGAAAGCAGACACCATTTTATAGCCTCTAGGCATTTCGAGACTTGCTTCCGTAACAAACCTTTAGTAAAATGTTAGTAACACAAGTCTAAAGGAGGCGCTTATGACTCAAAAAACGATCCATCGCTGGGCTCCCTGGTCTATTTTAGGAAGCTGGCTGATTTATGTTGCAGATATATTGATTGCTATCTCTGACGGTTTTGGAAAGGGATTTTGGCAGCACATGCCTGATTTAGCAGCTTGGAAAGTTGATTTTGCAGGCTATGCCTTACTTCTTTTCCCGCTTTTAGGAATGGGCGTCTATATCCTCTCTATCGGACTGAGACAAAAATGGCTAGGAATAGTAGGAGCTTGGATTCTCATGACTGTCTGTGTTTTCCTCCACACCAGCTATTTCTATTTTGCCGCTACTTCGCGGCTGTATGCCCAAAATCCCTCTGCCGATATTGCAAAATTACTAGAAAGCTTTTCAATAGTGAAAAATAACTTTCTGCTTATTTATTTCGTACTTATGGCTGTACTTCTCCTATTTATTGTTATCCTCGTTTTGAGTAAGAAAACGGCTTACCCGCGCTGGTTTGCCCTAACAACTCCCTTAACAGGAATTCTCCTTAGTCGGCTACTCAGCGCTATTGCACCAGCCCTTCGTGAAATGCTTTCTCCTATTCTCATTCCCGCCTTTTGGTTTGCTTTAATGATAACAATAGCCATGATTTTTGCCCTAAAGGACAAAAACTTTACCAACAAGGAAGCAAGTAGCTGTCCTGAAAATTCAGTTCTCCATTTTCCTTAGCATACAAACAGAAATCATCATCTAGCTCTTCCGATTTTACAGCCTCAATGATGTCTTTTAAGAAATAGGTTTGGTTTTTCTTCATTGGTCAAAAGTCCCTTTCCATTCATAAGCTGGATAAGCTCCTAGGCACTGATAGCCCAAGCTTTCTGCGACTTTTTTGGAGGCTTCATTGTGCGCATCCCATAGAGGAAAGAGTAAGCGTTTTCGAGCTTCTAAAATCATCTGGGCACCTAAAATTTTGGCCAAGCCCTGTCTTTGGTAGGCTGGCTTGGTGGCAATTTCAATCTCAAGAGCTCCATGATAGACCAATCCTGTCGATACGCCAGCTATGATTTCCTCTCCTGAATAGAGTAAAAAGCCAAAGCCACCCGCCGCTTGAAAATGGTCAAAATCGGAAAAATCACCCTGCAAATCCTGAGACCAGGCTTCCTCAGCCAAACGCTCATAACTCTCCTTATCAATCAGACAAAGGTAGTAGTTTGCAGGTAGCCTGCGCTGCCATTTCTCCAAAGCCTCTGTGTCAAAGGCAACCCTGTCCGCAAAAGCATAGCGAGTAAACTTGCCCAACTCACTCTGACTATCCAAAAACTCTTGCCAGCTGGGCTCCTCGGAGATAATGATCTTGTCAGCCAAGCTGTATTTTGTTCTATAATCCTGCCAAAAATCCGGATCCACCTGACCAGCCGGAAAGATGAAATTTCCTAGTTGGTAAAGGCAGGATGTCTCAGGCGCGTTCATGAAGAACTGCCCTAGACCAGCATCCAAACCGGAAATTACCATATTTTTGGACCAGGTTTGGAAAAGATTCTTAACTTTTTCATTGTTCGCATTCTTCATTTCCTTACTTCAAACTCCAGCCACCGTCGATTTTGATAATCTCGCCCTGCATAGCAGCTGCCTTACCACTGGCTAGAAAGAGGCTGACGTCTGCCACTTCCTGAGGATCCAGCCAGCGCTTGATAGGCGTTTTCTCAGCAACCCAGTCTGCCAGTCCTCCTGGCTCAAAATCTGAGGCAGTCATGGCTGTCTTGACTGCGCCTGGCGCTAGGCCAAACACTTGGATATTTTTATCCGCATAGTCTAAGGCTATCTGCTTGGTCAGGCCAGCCAGAGCATGCTTAGAGGCTGTATAGGCAGCACCGCCGCCGCCAGCCAGAAAGCTAGCAATTGAGCACATATTAATGATGATACCGAACTTTTTCTCCAGCATTTTCTGCAGGTAAAAGCGAGTGATTTTCATTGTAGCGGTCAGATTGAGCGCAAAAATCTGCTCCCAGTCCTCGTCGCTGGTCTCGTGCAGGGGACGATAATCGTCCAAAATACCGGCTGTATTACAGAGAATGTCCACCTCAGGCAAGCTAGAAAAGAGCGGTGTCAAATCGCCTGTCAAATCCATCTTGACAAAACGAAGCTCATTTAGAAAGCCAGGGTTTTCATCCTTGTCCACCCCGTAGACGCGGTAGCCATTTTCCAAAAAGGTCAGAGCCTGAGCTCGGCCGATGCCAGAGCTAGCTCCCGTCACTAGTACCGTCTTAGTCATCTACTTCCACCCAATCTGTCGCGAGGACATCACAAGGAGTCGGACTCCACACGGAGAAGCCCTCCCCCTCACCAGAAACATTGATGAGGAAATAAGGTGTCACTTCAAGAGCCACCCCATTTTGTTCAATCGTGTCAAAGAGCTGGACGTAGTTCTCTGCCCCACCCCAGCCTGTACGCACATATTTTTTCTTGGCCTTAAGGCCTGGTAAAATTTCTTCAAATGTCATGGTTTTCTCCTTTTGCTTATTGGTAATCTTTGACAAATTCCCTACTAGCCGCCAGTAGTCATAAGTATATTGAACAACTTTTGCTTGACTGTCAATAATTTTATCTGACGCTTTGCAACAAAGTCTAAAATTAGACCTTCTTCTCCATCTCAATAAAGAGTTGAATATCCCCATTGCTTTCCTGCGGGATGCGCCTCACCACTTCAAAGCCCATGTTGAGATAAAGCTGCTGGGCTCGGTGATTGAAGTCAGCCACGGATAGACTTATGACTCGGGGCGCAAATTTTTCCATGATAAAGTCCAGAATTTCCTGCAGAAATCCAGCGCCCTGACCTTTTCCACAGTGCTCCGGCTTCATCCCCAAACCAAGCTCCAAAGTGCGCTCTCCTTTCTGCTCCAAGCAGAAAAATCCATAGAGTTCTCCTTCACTCAGGACTTGATAATAACGGTCTCCACGCGCTTCAGGGGAGACCATTTCTTCATAATCCTCCAGGTCATTTTTCATGTCATAAAAGTCATAAGGTACCTCATAATGCCAGTCCTTGGCAATTTCCAAAGCATGCTGCTGAGTTAGTGGTTCAATCATCATCTACTCCTCCTTTCTCTAAAATCCCCAATAAAATCGTTTCTGGTCTGCTTTTTCGCTGCAGCCGAGGCTGCGATAAAATTCATGGGCTGCGGAGCGGGAAATGCCTGAATTAATCCGAATTCCTGTGTAGCCTGCTGCTTTTCCCTCTTCACGCAAAGCTTGCATCAGAGCTCTGCCATGTCCCTGCCCTTGAAAATCCTGAGCGACGGCCAAAGCCAAGAGATTGAGCAAGGACGGGAAATAGAGACAGTCGTAGCTAGCAGCATGAGCGTAGCCTATGACCTGACCGTCTTCTTCAACTACCAAAATCAAATGCTGGTCATTCTCTAGCAGCCTCTTCAGTTGAGCCTCCGTCGCTTTCCTATCGAAATCATAGCCCAGACACTCAGCATTAAGTCGCTGAATGGCTGCGGCGTCCCTTAGTTTTACTTTACGAATCATTTGTCACCTCGTTCTTCTCTTTATTATAGCAGAAAAGCAGTCTCTTTGACTGCTTTCAATGAACTATTCTCCTATCTGTCCCTTCAACCAAGACTCCGCCTCTTCTAAAGGCTGGTCTGTTAGGACATCGGGCTGGATTGCCTCATTCTCATAAAGCTTGCCCGTGCGATCTAGGATACTCGAGGTAGTCAAGAGCAAAACCGCCCCATCATATAGTTGATAATAATTATTTCCCGTAGTATAGCTTGCCGTTGGCTGACCAAATATTTTAACATTTTCCAGTCCTTCAAAAGCTAGCGCTGTTATTTCTCCCGAGCTTCCTGTCCGTTCATTGATAAGGACAGCTATTGGCACTTTCTTTGCTTTCTCATTAGTCGGCTCCAGACCAAGCTGCTTCAGAACATCTGATCGAGAAACTGCGCTCTTGCTTCCATTTTTATAAACGAATTGGAAGAGGTCTTCATCAGGCAAAAGAGAGGACAGTCCAGCAATCATCGGATACATATTCCCGCCGGTATTATCTCTCAAATCTACTACAACCGCCTGATAGTCATCCTTTCTAAGAGCTGCTGAAAGTTTCTCAGCATAAGCTTTCGCTGCCTGTGCATCACCAGTGAAAGCAGGAACTTTTAAATAGAGAATACCCTCCCGATTCTGCACTTCAGGCTGGTTTTTGCTTTCTGGACTATTTTCGGGATTATCCTGTGGACTTAAAAAATAAGAATGCTTTCCGCCAGCCTCTTTGGTTAATTTTTCCAAGACAGGATAGGTGTCTTGATAAGTCTTGGCTGATTCAAGCTTCTCTAAAGCTTTCTTTTTCTCATTTTCCCAATCTTTGTCCGTATAAAGACCAAAATCAAGCTTTTTCACAACCGAGCGGGCATATTCCTGCGGACTAGGTGGAAAAAGAAAAATCCCATAGTCTGGACCAAAGTAGGCTAGAAAACCTATTAAAAGAGCAAGTAAAACCAGCACTGTTCCCGAGCAACCTAAAAGGACTTTTTTCATAATCACACAACCTTTCTTGTGAGGATTTCTGAGCTGATTATAGCAAAATAGAGACACGTTTTCCATGTCTCTACCTTACATTTATCATCGTCAATCTTACATTTTTGTAAGATGATTTCATTTAAATCTACAGAAGCTTATTTCCATCTCTCACTCTTAGAGAATGCAATCATCAAACTAGACCCAGCTAGAACTGCCAGAATAAGAAGACAGATATTTTTCAGTGGATAGAGCCAGTCTTTATTTTTCTCGTGCCAAGTTGTCTTCCAAAGTCGAACATAATCAGCATGCATATCTTCAGGCTGGTTCAGCTGAATATTAATCACAATCGCCAATAAGATCAAGGCGATAAAAGCAAGGGCAAAGAGCCAGATTTTCTTCTTTTGGCTTAGGTTAAGTTTTTTCATTCTTTTCTCCTTCTATTAGTTCAAATTCTATCTCTTTGTCTCCACTAACTTCTATACCTCTGAAAAACAAGACTATTCCAATAAAAATAGGTATTAATAAAAAGAATCTGGGCTGAGTAAAAAACATAACAAATAATACTACACTCGATAAAGTACCTATTACCAATAATTGACGAATACTAAATCGCTTCATTTACCACACCTCTATTCTGTTGGGCAATTTTTTAATAGGCTCTTTTGTTCTTACTTTTCCAATCAAGCTAAGTTTGCAACCTTTTTTATTTAGAAAAGATTCAAGCCGTTTCTTTCTATAATATTTTACAAGAAACATAGCAAGAAGCATCGATCCTATTGCCACACCAATATTTACAAGACCAATTCCGATATTCATTGGTCGATTTATTGGTCCAAAGAAAAAATTTAGTGGAATTATTTTTCTCAGCATTCTAGCTAAGATAAGACCTATGGAAGTTCCTGCAATAGCAGGTAGATTATTTGATTTGTTTAAAAATTCAGTATGGGGTATGAAAGAATAGTCTGTTTGATAAACCTTTCGAAAACTGCCCCAGGAAATTGTTCCATTTCTTTCCACGAGATATTCCTGTCCATTATCAGAAATTATTAAGAACCATCCGAGAAAAGTTTTCTTACCATTCAAAGAGATATTATAGCATCGGCCTTTTATACAATTTTTCTTCATAAAACTCTTTCTGCTTTATTTATAGTTACCAAGTTTCTACATTAGATCTTATCAACCAATCTCTTAACCCTACTTCTCTTTTACAGCGATTTCAGAGTTTCGATAGCCATAGAAGGCATAGATGAGACTTCCCAGCGCTAGGGTAATTCCAAAGGCCTGCCAGGTTTCCTTGGTATACTGGGTCATGAAGGACAGGCAGATGATAATGGATAAAATTGGTGTCAGAGGTACTAAAGGCGTTTTGAATTCTCCAGCTTTTGGCATTCCTTGATCTTTCCGCAGTTTCAAGACAGCCAGTGCCAATAAAATCAGATAGGCCAAGGTACAGATATTTAGGAAAGAGGCAATGCTAGCCAAGGGAAAGATACCCGCACAGACAGCTGAGGCAATCCCTACTAAAATCGTTGCATTCTTTGGAACCCGACTGTTCTCTGTCAATTTTTTGAAAGAGCGGGGCAAGAGACCATCACGCGCAATACTGTAAATCATCCGCGACAGAGCATAGGTCATGGAGATACAGACCGTAATCAGAGTCAAAATAGCGACGACAGAGATATAGTTGGCTGCCCAGCCAAGTCCGATGCTGCGCAAGGCAAAGGCCACCGCATCTGAGACATCCAGCTTGCTATAGTGGACAACCCCAGTCAAGACCAAGGTCACCAAAATATAGAGAATGGTCACGATGCTCAAGGATAAGACAATCCCACGCGGAACATTCTTTTGAGGCTCTTTGATTTCATCGACCGCCATGGAAATGGACTCAAAGCCCAGAAAAGCAAAGAACATGAGTGAAGCCCCAGCCATGATGCCGATCTTGCCGCCATAAATTTCTCCAAAGCCAAAAGGTGCAAAGTTAGACCAATTTTCTGGTTTGATGAAGAAAAATCCTGCAATGATAAAAAGTGCCAAGGCTGAGAATTTCAAGACCACCAAGGCTGAGTTGAAGCGCAGGGCTGCCTTGGAGTTCAGAAGGACAACTCCCGTAACAAAGGCCAAGACCAGAATAGGCAGCAAGTCCACATAAGTACCTGCTTTTGGATTGAAGGTGCCATTCAGAGCTGCCGGCAGTTGGATGCCAAAGCCGCTCAGCAAGCCCTTCAGATAAGAACCCCAGCCAGAGGCAACACCTGAAATAGCGGTCATGAACTCCATGATGGTCAGCCAGCCAGCCAGCCAAGCAGGAAATTCTCCCAGAACCGCATAAATATAACTATAGGCTCCGCCATTGGCCGGAATCCGTGAGGCAAACTCAGCGTAAAAAAGAGCTGAAATACTCACACAAAGAGCTGAAATGACAATCGAAACGGTCAGAGCAGGCCCAGCATATTTGGCTGCCCCGGTCCCTGTGATGGTAAAAATCCCAGTTCCTACCATTGCTCCAATACCAAGCAAAATTAAATCAGGAATTTTCAAGTGACGGCGCATGCCCGTTCTATCCTTGCTAGCATCTTTTTTTCTAAATATATTCATCTATTTTTATTCTCCTAATTGCATTAACGTCCTATTTTATCATATTTCCACGCTTTTAGGAATCTTTCTCAGAAATTTACCGAAAAGAAAGGCTGAGAGAAATCTCAGCCTAAGTCTTTAAAATAGATGAAAGCTATATGAAGCCTGTCTCTACTATCACATAGCCACAATTTTGCGATAGCTGCGAGAAGTAATGAGAAAGACACCGACATATACTGCAATAAACAGAGCACAAACACCCAGAGTCATCACTAACATGAGTGTGGCATTCAGCACCCCTAAAGCAGATAAAATCAAGCTCAGCATGTGATAGGCAAATGCCAAATGAAGAAAAGCAAAGATTAGTGGTAGGAAAAAGACTATCAGAATTTGCCTACGAATCGTTTTCTTAATTTGTTTTTCGTCCAATCCAACCTTTTGTAAAATAACAAAGCCTTCTCGATCTTCATAGCCTTCAGAAATCTGCTTGTAGTAGATGATAAGAACAGTTCCAAGCATAAAAACGATTG
This sequence comes from Streptococcus sanguinis, assembly GCF_020729725.1. Taxonomy (GTDB): domain Bacteria; phylum Bacillota; class Bacilli; order Lactobacillales; family Streptococcaceae; genus Streptococcus; species Streptococcus sanguinis_V. The sequence continues at coordinate 799,186 of NZ_JAJEPA010000005.1, forward strand.
ATAGGAAAATTCCAATAAAGAACATACCACCTAGCATTCCTTTTATTTCTTGCTTATCGAAGGCTGTCACCGAACCATAAATACCTTGATTTTCAGGTAAGGTGGTATTAAAACTGCTTAACTTTTCTTGGTATGCTTCTTTTAGTTTTCTCTGTTCTTCTTTTGGAAGCTTGAGATTTAATCCTCCATAATAGTTAACATTGACAGCGTAATCGTTCATAAATGAAGAAAAGATTTGACTCGGATTTTTAGCTACCATATAGATTTTTTCAGGCACTATCATATTCATCGGATCGGGTATATTACCGAAAACGAAATCTTCTTTTAATTTTCTCTTGATTTTTAAATTTTTATCAGCTAGCTGTAAATCTTTTTTGCTGTCTAGTTCCAGTCCTTGCTCAAATATGGCTACTTCATCATCTTTAAGCTGAAGATTTTGACCCGTCATTCCTTGATAATCACTCTCAGAAATGGCCAAAATATAAAGATTTGGAGTGAATGATTTCTGTCCCTTAGAATAAATATCTAGCTGATTACCAGCTCGGCTTCTAACTCCTATCGTATAATACTGGTAAATAACTTTTTTACTAATCTGTAGCTGCTGCTCTTGAACAAACTCTGTCAAAGCTTGGTCCAGCACCTCACCTGTTATTTCTTTTCCTTGGATACTGAAATCATGCGGGAACATGGCATTCTGCATATAATCACCGCCAGCATAAATGTTAGCTCCACCAGATAAGGTAACCAAAACCATTGTCGACAAAATAGAAATCGTCGCTAAACCGATTGCATTTTTCTTCATTCGAAAAATTAGATTAGATACCGAAATCATGTTATCAGGCTGATAATAAAATGTCTTCTTCTTTTTCAAAAATTGTAAGAAAACAGTCGTTCCTGCATTGAAAAGTAGATAAGTCCCTAGAATAACAAAAAGTACAGCTACGAAGAAAATGATAATGGCTGCCATCGGATTAGATACACCTAAAGCAAGATAATAGCCAAAAGCGAGAGAAGACATACCAATAATAGTTTGCAAGAGTAAAAAGCGACTCTTTTTCTCCCCGCTATTTTTTTCTTTGACTAATTGCAGAGCATCAAACTTTCTTAAGTAAAAGCCGTTTTTAATTAGCAAACAGAAAAATACAAAAGCATAGAAAATGATAATCAATACCAATACAAAAGGTTGAAATGTCGAAACTAGAACCACCTTGGTACCCATGAGCTTGAGCAAAAAGGCATAAATCAACTGGTCAAAGAGAAGACCTATAGTCAGCCCCAAGCTTACAGCCACTAGCCCGAAAATCAGAAGCTCAATAAAAGTCATAACAAAGAGATGACGCTTATTAAGACCTAGCATACCATAAAGCCCCAGCTCCTTGGAGCGATTCTTCATGACAAATTGATTGGCATAAAAGACAATAATTCCAGCTGTGATGTTCACAATAACAACCCCTAGAACCAAAACGAGGATAACAGAGCTGGCACCTGTCATTTTGGATAGATTGGGATTAAAAGCCAGGGAGTTGAAAATATAAGAAATGGCTACAGCCACACAGGTAGCCAGTGCAAAAGGATAATAGAGACGGCGGTTCTTAATCAGATTGGATACCGCCAATTTTGCTGCTAATCGAAACACTAGTCCTTCACCTCACTTGCCATAACTGTCAGAGTGTCAGAAATCTCTTGGAACATCTGCCGCTCAGTCTTGTCACCGCGGAAGATTTGATTATAAAGAATCCCATCCTTGATAAAGAGCACCCGCTTGGCGCGGCTAGCTGCTGCCGTTGAGTGGGTCACCATGAGAATGGTTTGACCGCGGGCATTAATATCATCAAAGACATCAAGCAGAGCTGCCGAAGATTTGGAATCCAAAGCTCCCGTCGGCTCGTCCGCCAGCAGAATCTCAGGGTCTGTGATGATGGCCCGAGCCACTGCTACCCGCTGCTTTTGACCACCAGAAATCTCATAAGGAAACTTCTCTTGTAGCTTGTTAATCCCTAGCTCATTGCAAGTCGTAACCAGCTTTTGCATCATCTCGGTAATGGGACGACGAGAGAGGACTAGCGGCAGAAGAATATTATCCTTGACTGATAGGGTGTCCAGCAGGTTGAAATCCTGAAAGACAAATCCTAATTTTTCTCGGCGGAAACTGGAAGCCTGGCTGTTTTTGATGGTTGCTGTGTCAGTTCCGTTGAGAAAGACGCGGCCCTCAGTCGGCTTGTCCAGCATGGCTAGGATGTTGAGCAGGGTGGATTTCCCAGAGCCTGACTCCCCCATGATGGCGACATACTCGCCTTTTTCTACCGTAAAGTGAATGTCTTTCAGTGCCTCTACTTGGCTGCCCTGAAAGCGAGTTTTATAAATCTTTTTCACGTGTTGTACGTCTAATAATGTCATACTCGAACCTCTTCTTTATTTAACTTGATACTACTATCATACCGGAAAGACAGACAAGTTTCCATAACCTAATCTTTCATTTTGCCTGCCAATCTTACATTTTTGTCATCTTGTGCTCCAAGTCGGATAAAGAGAAAAGTCAACTGACCTTTCTCTCATCCTTAAATACTGGAAACTATCAGTGGCTGTACTGCAGCCAGAAATAATATTGACTGGAAGCACAGCCTAGGCGAGTCTTCTCGATTTCTTCCTTGGAAATCTTTTGAGCTTTAGGTTTACTTTGGCGATGGTTAAAAAGATTGATTTTCATAGCAAGCCTCCTTCTTGAAATCTGATTATTAGTTTGGAAGACGTTTATCTTCTTTTTCTTTACACTTATAGGATACCGAATTCCCAGGCTAGCTGCCATAAGATAACCTTTCATTTTAGCCTTTAAACTTACATTTTTGTCACTTAGAAAAATAGTTTTCGATTGCCCTTAAACTGCATCAATAGGCCTAAATTCAACGATACCTATCGGCTTCTTTCATCAAGCACATAAAAAAACAAGCGTCAATGTTCATTGACACTTGTTTTCTGTTTTATTTTTTGAAACGGATCCCGAAATAAACCCCACAACCAACTATCAGAATCAAACCGAAAGCAAGTAGCGTAAAGCTGATTTCTGTACCTGTGAAAGGCAGAATTTTCTTCGTCTTTCCCTTGTCTCCAGGTTTATCTTGGTCTTTTTCTATTGGTTTATCTTGATTTGATTTTTTCGGATCTGGTTCATCTGTTTTTTTAGACGGATCCTTGTCTGGGCCAGTCGGTTTCGTTTGGTCAGTTACGACTAACGTCCCATCCTTGTATTCTACTGTATTTCCGTCAGCATTTACAACTGTTACTGTGCCATCGAGATTCACTTGGAACACAATGTCGGTAACAGCTAGGTAACCGGTTGGGGCTGCAGCTTCATGGAAGGTATATACTCCAGGAGCTAATCGAAGCTCATGCGATGTATTTGCTTCTGAAGTCCATTTTGCTACAGGATTGCCAGTTGCCTCTTTGCCTTGGAAAATTTGAATCTCTGCACCAGCAATTTCTGTACCGCCGAGGTTGACCTTACTGAAGGTTACCTTACGTGGAAGATTATCGTCCTTATCCGTTACTGTAACAGTTGAGCCGTTGGTTACGACCTTGTTCTCTTCACCCTTAGAGTCTTTCTCGCCGACATTGGTTACTTCTACTGTTCCGTCAGTTTTTACTTGGAAAGTAATGTCTGTCACTTTGAGGTAGCCGGTTGGTGCCGCTTCCTCATGGAAGGTGTAAGTACCTGGAGTCAAGTTCAATTCTTTAGACTTACCAGCTTCAGATGTCCAGCTTTCTACTGCTTGGCCTTCTGCCTTGTTGCCCTTGTAGATCTTGATTTGAGCTCCTGCGATTTCTGTACCACCAAGGTTTACTTTACTCAAAGTAATCGCTTTGGGACTATCATCGTCTTTATCCGTTACTGTAACAGTTGAGCCGTTGGTTACGACCTTGTTCTCTTCACCCTTGGAGTCTTTCTCTCCGACATTGGTCACTTCCACCGTTCCATCATGTTTGACTTGGAATGTGATGTCCGTTACTTTGAGGTAACCCGTTGGAGCCGCTTCCTCATGGAAGGTATAAGTGCCAGGTGCCAAGTTGATGTCCTTAGACTTACCTGCTTCGGATGTCCAGCTTTCGACTGCGTTTCCTTCAGCTTTCTCGCCCTTGTAAATCTTGATCTCAGCACCGGCGATTTCAGCACCACCGAGGTTGACTTTGCTGAATGTCACCTTACGTGGGAGATCATCGTCCTTGTCGGTAATAGTTACTGTTGAACCATTGGTTGCAACGGTGTTAGCTTCGCCCTTAGCGTCTTTTTCTCCTACGCTAGTCACTTCCACTGTACCGTCATACTTGACTTGGAATGTGATGTCGGTAACCTTAAGGTAACCGGTTGGGGCTGCCTCCTCATGGAAGGTGTAAGTGCCAGGTACTAAATTTATATCCTTAGACTTACCAGCTTCAGAAGTCCAGATTTCGACTGCTGTGCCTTCAGCCTTGTTGCCCTTGTAGATCTTGATTTGAGCTCCTGCGATTTCTGTACCACCAAGGTTTACTTTACTGAAAGTCACCTTACGCGGGAGATCATCATCCTTATCGGTTACTGTAACAGTCGAACCATTTGTCGCAACGGTGTTAGTTTCACCCTTAGAGTCTTTCTCTCCGACATTGGTCACTTCTACTGTTCCGTCAGTTTTCACTTTGAAAGTGATGTCGGTCACCTTGAGGTAGCCTGTTGGAGCGGCTTCCTCATGGAAGGTATAAGTACCAGGTGCTAAGTTGATGTCTTTAGACTTACCAGCTTCGGATGTCCAGCTTTCAACTGCATCGCCTTCAGCTTTCTCGCCCTTGTAAATCTTGATCTCAGCACCGGCAATTTCAGTACCGCCAAGGTTGACCTTACTGAAGGTCACCTTACGTGGGAGATCATCGTCCTTGTCAGTCACTGCAACAGTTGAACCGTTTGTCGCTACGGTGTTAGCTTGGCCCTTAGCGTCCTTCTCACCAACATTGGTCACTTCCACTGTGCCGTCATGTTTGACTTGGAAGGTGATATCCGTTACTTTGAGGTAGCCCGTTGGAGCGGCTTCCTCATGGAAGGTATAAGTACCGGGTGCTAAGTTGATGTCCTTAGACTTACCAGCTTCGGATGTCCAGCTTTCTACTGCTTGGCCTTCAGCTTTTTCGCCCTTGTAAATCTTGATTTGAGCACCGGCAATCTCAGTACCGCCTAGGTTTACTTTACTGAAAGTCACCTTACGCGGGAGATCATCATCCTTATCGGTTACTGTAACAGTCGAACCATTTGTCGCAACGGTGTTAGTTTCGCCCTTAGAGTCTTTCTCGCCAACATTGGTCACTTCCACTGTACCATCATGCTTGACTTGGAAGGTGATGTCGGTCACTTTGAGGTAGCCTGTTGGAGCGGCTTCCTCATGGAAAGTATAAGTACCTGGAGTCAAGTTTAATTCTTTAGACTTACCAGCTTCAGAAGTCCAGCTTTCGACTGCTTGCCCTTCTGCCTTATCGCCCTTGTAGATCTTGATCTCGGCACCGGCAATTTCAGTACCACCTAGGTTAACCTTACTAAAGGTAATCTTACGCGGTAGGTCATCATCTTTGTCAGTCACCGTAACAGTTGAACCATTAGTTGCAACGGTGTTAGATTCACCCTTAGCGTCTTTCTCGCCAACATTAGTCACTTCCACTGTGCCATCTGTTTTGACTTGGAAGGTGATATCAGTAACTTTAAGGTAACCCGTTGGAGCTGCTTCCTCATGGAAGGTATAAGTACCTGGTGCCAAGTTGATGTCCTTAGACTGATTAGCTTCGGATGTCCAGCTTTCTACTGCTTGGCCTTCAGCTTTGTCTCCCTTGTAGATCTTAATCTCTGCACCAGCAATCTCAGTACCGCCGAGATTGACCTTACTGAAAGTAATGGCTTTAAGACTATTGTCCTCTTTATCGGTTACAGTAAGAACCAAGCCATTTGCTTCAACAGAATCTGTTGCACCTTTAGCATCAACTGTAATGGTGCCATCAGAATGAACTGTGAATTTAATATCTTCTACAGCTACAAACCCAGCAGGAGCAAGGCTTTCTTTCAGAGAATAGGTCCCTGGAGCTAACTTAACCACCTTAGAGGCGTTGGCTTCGGAAGTCCACTCTGCAAGAGGCTTAGCTTCAGGACGAATCTGACTGCCTTTGTAGAGTTTCAATTTCGCACCAGGAATTTCCTTCCCGTTTGGATCTACTTTCTTGATTGTCACATCTCGTTCTGAGTCGTCATCCTTGTCTGTTACCTTCAAGGTTGCTCCGTCAGTCACAACCTTATTGTTTTCACCTTTGGAGTCTTTCTCGCCGACATTGGTCACTTCCACTGTGCCGTCATGTTTGACTTGGAAAGTGATGTCAGTTACTTTCAGGTAACCAGTTGGAGCTGCTTCCTCATGGAAGGTGTAAATACCAGGCTCCAAATTGATTGCTTTAGACTGATTAGCTTCGGAAGTCCAGCTTTCTACTGCTTGACCCTGCGCTTTGTTGCCCTTGAAAATCTTAATTTGAGCGCCAGCAATTTCTGTACCGCCTAGGTTGACCTTACTGAAGGTAATGGCTTTAGGACTATTGTCCTCCTTGTCGGTAATCGTCAGAATTGACCCTGCTGCTTGAACAGTATCTTCTGCTCCTTTTTTCACAAGAGCAACAGTACCATTAGCACCTACTGTAAATGTGATATCTTCAACATATTGATAACCCGCAGGAGCATTCGCTTCAGTCAGTGTATAGGTTCCTGGAGACAATTTTATCACTTTAGAAGTATTTTCTTCTGAAGTCCAGTCTGCAACGGGAGCTTCTTCCTGGTCAACGTGATCACCTTTATAGATTTTCAGTTGCGCACCAGGAATTTCTTTCCCGTTTGGATCTACTTTTTTGAAGGTTATATCCTGCTCAGTTACCGTCTTCTTATTGACGATTTCACGCGATACAGATTTGTCTGTTCCAAAATCCTGGGAACCAATCTTAATTTCCTCAGTTAATTTATCATATCCTGTAGGAGGAGTCACTTCACGGATGGTATAATCATCGCGCAACAAGTCACCCAAGTTGGCATTCCCGTTAGAATCTGTGGTTAATTTTCCGACAACTGCTCCGCTTCGATCACGAACAACTTCAAACTCAGCACCTTGCAGATTTTCACCATTTTCATTGACCTTATGGAGCTTAATGGTGAAAACATAGCCTTCTCCAACACCGCCAGCAATCTGATAAGAGCGATTTTCAGCTGATGTCGTTGTTTGACCACCGTTATAGGTCATGGTAGCACTGTTGGAAACGCGCTCACCATCAACTAGATCGTAATCTGCTTTTGTCTTATAGTCCAGCAAATACCCGAAACCATCCATGTCGCCAAGGTCGATCGTGAATCCATCACCAGCAGCATTTTCCGTAATTTTTGATTGGAAATTAGCTGTCACGTCTTCTGTTGAATCCCGCACCCAATCTCCATTATTCCAGCGCCAAGCAATTTTATAGACCCGAATTGAGTCTCTCATGATTTTAAAATTAGGCGAGGTAATCTTGTCAGTTATCGTTACATCGGTATAATGTTCCATATTGCGGTTAATCGCAATATTGTAATGAACTTCATTCTTACCGTCTTCTGCTGCCTGATAAGAGCTCTTCTCAATTTTTGAGTCATATCTTTTGGGAGGTCCATTATAATGGACGATTCCCGGATACAACATCCGACCTCCTACGGTAAATCCACCATTCAAGTCACCTTCTTGTCTCACAACATCATGGTCAACTCGTGCATAGAAGAAGAATTCTCCTTGGACACCAGACTTTTGCTCAACATAATTTGTATAGGTCAAAGTAATGGTCTTGTTGGTTGAATCCAAAAATCCATTTGCAACTACGTTATCTGAGCTGTCTTTAAGCTCAATAGCTGAAGAGTTCCCAAATGCATACTCAGAAGGCAAGGTGATTTTTGTCGTATCTCCTTGATGTACTTGGTTATCCGGCAAGACAAACTTTGCGTAAACTCGAAAAGTTTCCCATATATCAATTCCCTGCGTCAAATCACCACCTGAAGAATTCTTCAGGCTCATCTCAGTGATAACATCACCAAACTCAGCTGCTTGCACCTGAGTAAGAGGAGCTACTGATGGCAAAATGACTCCTAAACAAAGAATAATAAGGTGGAGCAATGCTCTAATCCTTTTGTTCATGCAATTTTCCTTTCTCACAATATTCAGTTTTAAATGTACAATGTAATTGTATACTAACTGAGCTTCCCCATCTTGTCAGTGCCCACTTTCTAGAAAGCGAACATTTATAGATACATTACATCTACATTTTATCATACTATAAGAAAAATGGCTATACACAAAAGGAAATTTTTTTAACATTTGTTTACCTTTTTGTCATTTAGAAAAGGTGGACGATTTACATGATTCATTTGCAAATCAGACCACTATTGCTAGGGTCAATTGCGTCTGACAATCAATGTCCTCAATAACGCAGAAAAACCGGAGACAAAGTCCGGTTCTTCTGATTTATTTCCTAAACATTAGGGCATAAAATTTCCCGTCCCAGAGGAGTTTCAACTCCTTCTCCTTAACCCCTGCCGGTATAGCGGCCTCAATTTCTCCTAAATCAACAGTAGCGTCCTTAAAATAGTTCTTGCTGAAGTGATTCTTCTTATATTGCTGGTCCACATAGTCTGCCGTCTCGTCTGAAATCATAATTTTAGTCCCTGGCTTAGCTACCCGCAGCATTTCCTGCATGGCCTTGGCCTTATCGCTAAAGAAATTAATCCCGCCGATATGATAGACGATGTCAAAGCTATTATCCTCAAAGGGCAGGTCTTCTGCACAAGCATGAAAGAGCTGCAGATTTGTTTTCTTGGCGCAGGATTTCTGGCATTTTTTCAGCATGCCTATGGAAATATCTGCCCCGACAAAGTCTAGGCTTTTCAGGTCAATATTCTCAGGAATGTAGCGTAGGTCGTGACCTGTTCCGATAGAGACATAAAGAACTGACAAATTGTCCTTCCATTCTATTTCTGCCATCAGATCCCTTCTTAGCTTGTCAACTGTCTTGCCATAGAGAAGACCGCCCAGCCATTTCTCACTCAAATCATACCAGCGAGCAAAGCGATTGTACATGGTCATATACTTGGCATTGTCCCCTGAGACATAATCCGGATTCAGCGCCAGATAGATGTCCCCATCTTTTTGAAAATCCTCTAACTTCAAACCTGGCTTCAGCTTCTCTTGAATTTTTGTATCTGTCATATCTTCTGTCTCCTTTTTCTATTTGCCATTTATTATAGAGGATTCTGAGACAAAAACAAGAGTTTTTCCGTAAGTGGCTGCCCTGCATGAGTAACTGGAAGAAATTGCTAAGTAAGCTGCAAAAAAACTAGACAAAAAATGTGCAAACAAAAGAAGATAAAGCATTCTGCTCTATCTTCTCTTTGTTTATTTGCTCAGTCGAGTCTTACGGTAAAGTCCTAAAAGAGCCAGGACTACCAGACCAGAAAGAACTAGTCCAAGGCTTTCAGCAGAGCCAGTCGCAGGAAGAACTTTTTTAGATTTTCCTTGACCATCTGCTGCTTTATCAGAATCAGATGATTGATTTGGCTTAATACCGCCTTGAACTGCTTTATCAGGGGTACCAGGTTCAGCTGGTGCCGCTTGGTCAGTAATGAACAACTTACCGTCTGTATACTCTACTGCATTACTATTAGCGTCTAGAACTGTTACAGTGCCATCTTCATTGACTTGGAAGACAATATCAGTCACAGCTAGATAACCTGTCGGAGCCGCTTCCTCATGGAAGGTATAAATACCCAGCTCTAAGTTGATTTCTTTAGATTTGTCAGCTTCTGAAGTCCAAGATGCGACAGGACTGCCCTTGCTTTCCCGTCCCTTGAAAATCTGAATCTGAGCACCGGCAATTTCCTCACCAGCTAGATTGACCTTACTGAAGGTTACCTTTTTGTCTCCAGGAATTTGCGTTTGCTTGTTAACGACATTTACTGCGACCAATCTGCTGTCTCCAGAATCTCCAGATGCCGGACTTCCTACGTTCAAAGTCTTACCAAAATCCGTCGGACTGATGGTAATATCCTCTGTCAGGCGATCGTAACCAGCTGGAGCAGTCGTTTCACGCAGGATATAAGTGTCACGCAGAAGATTACCAACTTCTGCGTTCCCATCTGCATCTGTCGTGATGGTGCCAACCACCTTATTGGTCGCTTTCCGCACCACTTCAAAGACTGCACCGCTCAGAGAAGCATTAGACTCATCAGTCTTGTGAACCTTAACCTTGAAGTTATAGCCTTCTGACTTTCCGCCAGCAATCTGATAAGAGTATTCATTAGTTACAGACACTGTCTCGGTATTGTTGTAGTTCATAGTAGCCTTATTTCCTACAACTTCTCCATCAGCCAAATCATAGTCAGCCAATGTCTTGTACTCAACTAGGTAGCCGAAACCTTCTACATCTCCGAAGTTGATTGTCAAGCTATCGCCTTCAGCGCCAAAGGTCATCTTAGACTGGAAGTCTGCTGTTACATCTTCAGTCGAATCACGCGCCCAATCTCCATTATTCCAGCGCCAAGAAACCTTATAAACTCGTACAGAGTCTTGAACAATCTTAGCGTTTGTATCACCCAGCTTGTCCGTCACAGAGACATTTTTGTAGTTCCCCATGTTGCGGTTAATGGCTACATTGTAGCGGATTTCATTCTTAGCATCGGCATCCCACTGAAAAGCACTCTTTTCTAGCAGGGACTCATACTTTTTCGGAGGTCCATTATAGTGAATGCTGCCAGCTGGAATCCTATTATTGCCTACCGTGAAAGTAGCTGGAATATCCCTTTCCTCTGTGACAACTTCGTGGTCAATCCGCGAATAGAAGAAAAACTCGCCTCTGACACTGGACTTCTGCTCTACATAGTCTGTGTATGTCAACGTGATGGTCTTAGCATTGCTATCCAGAACTCCATTAGCCACCAGAGCTCCGTTTTCATCCTTAAGCTCAATAGCTGACGAATTCCCAAAGGTAAATTCATTCGGTAAATGAATCACCGTTGTATCACCCGCATGGGCTTGGTTGTCCGGCAGGGCAAACTTAGCATAGACTCGGAAGGTCTGCCAGATATCTACACCATTGGTCAGCTGCTCACCAGAGTTAGTGGTGAGGTGCATCTCAGTGATGACATCATTGAGTTCCGCCGCCTGAGCCTTAAGGGTTCCAGCTAGGAAAGGCAGGAACACGCCTAGACAGAGAATGATGAGCTGAAACCATACTCTCAGTTTTTTATTCATGCAATCTTCCTTTCTCACAAGTAAAATTTGTTTAAAAGCACAGCGTATTGGCAAGCCAGTCGAACACGCTCTTTTCATGTTTTTCTGCCTTTTTGACAAACACTGGAAAGACAATACTAATTCATTGTACCATATTGACTATTAAAAAACTATAGGAATGCTCAGAGGGTTTTATCATAAAAAGGAGAAAGAAGAAGCTAAGCCTTCTCTCTCCTATTGATACGAAAACGGGCCAAAAGATGACCTAAAAATCATTGAAAAAATTAAGCTCTTCTATTTTGACAAAAAGGTCAATCTTTATGTGACGCACTGGAAGTTGCGTCTACCTGATTCTGATCTGTTTCTTCTTGTTTGGAAGAATTTCTTTCCGTCTTATCTGAGGTGTCAGGCTCTTTCTGCGTATGTCCACAGGCCGTTAGGATAAAGACAGAAGTCAGAGCCAGAAACAAGCTCCCAATGTTCTTGAACCTAGACATACGAGTCCTCCATTTATGCGAAACTTGATGAGACTAGCACTTCGCCAAAAATGCCTGCACAGTCTTAACATCTTCTGGAGTTCCGCCTTGGTCAATATCGCAGATATGCTGGAGCCCGTATTTTTCAATAATCAAGGCAGTCGCCCCGCAGAAAGTCCGGCCGTGTTTAACAGAGTCGCCATTGTTAACAAAACCTTTAATCAGCCCAGGATGTTTCTTGATAAAGCGTTTGGTAGACCATGGAATTTTCCCAGCTCCAGCATTTCGAGTAATGAGAATACAAGGCTCTTCCAGTTTCTCCTTGATGCTCTGGGTCGGATAGCCCAGTGATTCTGCAAATCGTTTACCAATACCAGTATTTGAATCATAAACTACAATCATCTTCATCACCTACTTTCTTAAAAAAAGGATAGCAAACCAAGCCGCAAAGCCTAAAACCACAACATCTGAGATGAGCATAAGCATGAACTCCAAATCTGGCATCATGTGAATGTACATCAACAATGACAAAGTTGCCAAAGCCAGTACCGTCAGCTTAGCAACTGCTGGCAAGCCCGGAATCAAAGCTGCTCCGATTAGGACAAGGATGAGACCTCCAACTAAAAATGACTGAAAATCCACACTTAAACTAAAACCAACTGTCGCACCGCCGTAACCAATGGTCAAAAGACCAATCAGAACCAGACAGATACCTAAAATAGCCAATCCGCTCATGGCAAATCCTCCTTGCTTATTCATTCTTTTCCTCACTTTCTGTTTTTGAATGAACAATTTTTAACATTCATTCAAAACTTTCTAAAAAATAATTCACTTTATACTTATCCAATCACATTTCTTGAATACCTTCCAATTCCTATTCGCACTACATAAGACATCACCTCCTTTTGTTTGTGAATGAATGATTTTAAAAATTCATTCATGTTTACTTCTAAGTAAAGGAATTTCCTCTATTTGGAAAAAATTCCCTTAACAAAATATTTAACTAAAGTCTCAAGACTATCGAAGTAGCCTGAAAATTCCTGCTCTGTGACATGCATGTCTATGTAGTAAATCAAGTCATAAACCTTCATAATCTCAGCTATTTTCTCCTTCGAAAAGCCCTCTTCCTGCAAGCGCTGGCTGAAAGTCTGAATCAGAAATTGATGAAAGGCATTGGATACTTGGCCGGAATCCTGATTATAGTAATCATGCAGAATCTGAGAAATGCCTGGCTTGTTCCACTCGGCTAGAATTTTATTGGGCGAAATCAATTCAAAAGTAACTGCAAAAAGTTGTTCAACGATTGCCTCGGGCTCGCCCTGCCAGTCCACACGTCGCATGGTTTCCTCACGTATACGGCTATTTTCAGCAATATAAACCTCCAAGAAGATAGCTTCCTTAGACTCATAATACTTGTAAAAAGATCCGACAGCCATCTGGCTTCTCTTAGCAATATCAGAAATTCCAGCTGCCTTATAGCCTTTTTCTGCAAAAACTTCTCTAGCCGCAGCTAGGAGCTCATTTTTTTTATCCATTTCCACGCCTCTTTTGTGAATGAATTTATTTTTATGTTCATTCATATTTTAACACAATCTTGCCACTTGTCAAGCATTTATGTTATACTATACAAAAAAAGATAGTTTGCTAATCAAATTATTTTTTAGATTATATTTTGGAGGTTGAGCTATGCTCAAGGAAAGACGAAACCAGGGTACCATCGCCCTACTGGTAATTACTTTTATTTTTCTAGCAGTTGCTGCAGTGATGGGCTTTATCCAATACCAAAAAGTCAACACCAAGACTGCCTATGACCGAAATAGCGAGTCGGGAGCAGATTTAGCAGTCTATGCTGAAGTGTCATATATTTTCCCAGAGGCCCTGATTGAAGTAGAAGACAATACTCAAGTTTGGCTGGTTGCCTACCAAGACGGATATGTTGGTCTGCAGGCTAAAAAAGGGGACAAGCAGATTGCCCAGCTCTTGGAAAAAGAGAAAAAGGGCGAGCTGGAAAAAAATCCTGTCCGAATCGTTGGCTCCTACGTTAATGCTAACTCCCCTAAAAAAAATCAGGGATATATCTCTAATTATGGCAGCCTCGTTCGCGGTCTCCTAGCAGACAATTCCGAAGTCATCACAGTAATGTCAAGCAGCTCCTATATCTCTATCACTGAATTTGAATCTGACAATCTTGCATTCATGTTCTATATTCTGTTTTTGATTGGACTCAGTGCTTTCTTTGTCGTTATAGGAATTATCGGCCGCAAGAAAAATATCGCTGCCTACGAAGAAATCTATGCAGCCTATCCAGAGACCAAAGATAATCTCAATATCCTGCTTGAGCAAGCTTCTTTCCACGACGATGTGCTGAAAATTGCTGTTTATAAAGACCATCTCATTACCTACTATCGAGGTTTCAAGGCGATTGATCTCAAACAGGTCGTCCATCTCTACCACCACATTCTTACCATGCATCGTGGCTTCGTTGCTTCAAACAGAAACTCAACCTTAGTTGCTGTTCGAAACAATCAAAAGAAATACCAAATGCCTATTAAGAACATTGGTAAAACAACAGACACCAAACTCCAGTCTACTTTTGACTATCTCTACAACCACTTCCCTCATATCAGATTGGGAGTGTAGTATCACATAGAACTCAAGCTAGAAGATCTAGCTTGAGTTTTTTAGATACAAAAAAAAAGGAGCAGGATACAATCCAGCTCCATTTTTATGATATGCTTGTCAGAACGTTTTTCAGCAAGTTACTTGCCTTCTTTTTCCTTTCTGCGCTTAGCCAAGGCGCTGTTAATCTTCTTGGTCTTAAGATTTGTATCCAAGTAAAGAAAGAGCCATACAAAGAGATAAATCAGAATAAAATCCAGCCAGAAATGCCAGTTGGCAATTAAAAATCCCCAGTTATTGTAGACCATGAAGCAGCATACTAAGACTGCGACAGCGACAAAATGCAGTAACATCGAGACTGAAAAAGAGAAGCGGTCTTCAAGAGTTTTTAACATTGAACTGATGATCCCAATCAAACCGCTCATCACAATGACACTGATGATATTACTTGTTGTTGGCGGATTTTTTTGAATAGAGAGAGCAAGGACAATCAGATAGACTGCACTCCCTGTCTGGATGCCCATCAATATAGCGTGTAGACATTTTTTTATACTCATCACTTACCTCCTAGATTCCCAGATATTCCATCAAGAGTTTGACATAGCGACGGCTGACTTCGGTTTTTATTTGATTTGTCAGCTTGGCCGTCATATTGCCAGAAAAGCTGTCAGACAAAGACTCCAGATGGTCAATATTGATGACAGCATGCCGGGAAACCTGGATAAAGTTCGAGCTGCTAATCCGCTGCTGAAAGCGAGTCAAGGTCTCTGTCGTCTGGTAAATGCCTTCTCTACTGTAAATCATCAGAGTTGTCTGGTTGATGTCTGCTAAGATAATATCTTCAGTCCTCAACATGACCAGTTTATCGTCCGACTTGATAGGCAGGACGCCACTAGGCCCAGCCTTGTACTGCTCTATATAATCTAAGATGGCCTTAGCTTCTGCCCCTAGCTGGTCTGCCTTGACCACAACCAGCGGATCCTTGGATGAAATGGTTGGATCTGTTTCAAATTTTGCTTGCAAGAGGAAGCTCCCTATTCACATTCTATTGTAGTTTCAGCCGGCGGATAGCAATCATATTTTGCACCATCCAAATAAGCGCTATTGCAACTAAAACTATTCCAACTATATAGAAAGTTTCTGTCCTTGTCAAGAGCTCCTGCCATTCAATGCGAATTCCCATTGTTTTTTCAAAAGCTGCTTGTGACTGGCTGCTATTAGCAAAAGTATCTGCTAGACTTTCTTTCATGAGAAACTGTCTGAAAAGAGATGCCATGTAGTTAGAAGGCGTAAGCTTCATTAGGTTTTGCGCCATATTCGGCAAGGTTCCAATGGGGATATAGGTCCCCACTAGAAAACCAGAGGTCGCTCCGACTACGGTCGCTAATTTACCTAGACTATCCACTGATTTGAAACGTTGAACAATCAGAGCATTTATCAGTGTGGCCAAGAGGCTGTTTAAGATCATCAGAAGAACCAGGTAAGGAAGGATTCCCCACTCAAAGGAAATGTTATCCGCCAGTGTAAAATAGCTGAGCATAAAGGCAAACATAATGACCTGCATCAAAAAGCCGATAATAACAGAGCTGACAAGATAACTAAGCTGCAAGCCCCATGGTCCCAAGCCTGTGATAAAGAGGTCGTCTGTCACCTTCCGCTCCCGATCTTCGACCTGCCGAGAGAAAGCTGCTAGGGTGGTCGTTAATCCTGTAACTGCCAACACGCCGCCAATCAGCCACAAGTCCATCAGCTGGCTAGAATGGTCTTTGTAATTATTTTTCAAAAAAATGATATAAAGCACAAAGGGAATAATGGCTCCGAAGAGGGACAAAATTACCCCACTGCGGTTGCGGAAATAAAGTAAAAAATTACGTTTTATCAAAGCGAGCATATTAGCGTACCTCTCTTCCTGTCAGTGCCATAAAGGCATCGTCCATGGTTCCGGGTTGGAATTCAAATTGTTCGATATAGGGACCAGCCTGAGCCAGTAAGGTCAGAGCTTCTTGAGTCGTTTTAGGCTGGAGGATAAATTCTCCCACCTTGGCTTGCTCCCAAGCGCAGCCTCTAGGCAAACTTTTCTCTAAACCTACTGAGTCTTGACTCAAAATCCGTAAGACATTGCGGGCATAGTTTCCCTTAATCTGGTCTGCAGAGCCTTGGGCAATGACCTGACCATGATCTACGATATAGATCTTATCTGCATCATCAGCTTCATTGAGATAGTGGGTTGTCAAGACAATGGTCATCTGCTCTTCTTTCTGAATTTGTTTGAGTAGGCTCCAAATACTCTCCCGAGTCTGAATGTCCAGGCCTGTCGTAGGCTCATCTAGAAAAAGCAGGTCAGGACTGTTGAGCAGGGCTCGAGCAATGTCCACCCGACGCTTTTGTCCGCCAGAAAGCGTTCCATAAGGCTGCTTGACAAAGGCTGACAAGCCCAGCTGAGAGACCAAGCGCTCAATTCTACCTGCCGGCATCTCCTTGTACTGCTTGGCTCTGATGGTCAGATTTTCCAAAACTGTCAGCCGAGCGTCCAACACACTGTTTTGGAAAACCACACCCAACTTAAGCTTTTCAGCATAGCAAATCTGCCCGGATGTCGGCCGCAAGAGACCTATCAGCATCTGAATAGTTGTCGATTTTCCTGCACCATTAGGGCCTAGAATAGCTGTAAAACTGCCTCTCTCAATCTGAATATTCAGATCATTAACTGCCACCTTATCGCCATAAACCTTGCTAAGATTTTTCGTTTCTACTAACATGATCTTTTCTCCTTTTCTTTACTTCTGAGACTATGATAGCAAGTCTTTTTTGAAAAATCTCGGCTTTTTGGACAAGCGGTAAAATGAGGGAGATGAGAGGTAAAAATCCAGACGTCAAAAAATCCCCGACCATTCGGTCAGGGAAGTTTATTAGCGGGCGACAATCTTGCGGTAACTGCGTGAAGTCAGTAAGAAAACTAAAATATAGGTCAGGAGGAAGACTCCGCAAGTTGCAAGTGTCGTCTGAATCAAAAGAGGGAGATTGGTCACACCTAGTAGGGCAACTATCAAGCGCAACATGTGAAAGACCGCTGCTACATGTAGAAAAGCAAAGATGAGAGGTAGGAAGAAAACAGTCAAAATCTGCTTACGAATGGTACTTCTAGTCTGCTTTTCATCTAAACCAACTTTTTGCAAGATGATAAAGCCATCGCGATCTTCATATCCTTCAGAGATTTGCTTGTAGTAAATCACGAGAACAGCTCCTAGAAGGAAGATAACGGAGAGGAAGACACCGATGAAGAGCAAGGTTCCAGTAAGTTCTTGATAGCTCTTTTCTGCGCTGTAACGGTCACTAGCCATTGCGAAGCTACCATCTTGAGTTTGTTCCTGATCCAAAGTGTCCCTCAACCCCAGTTGGACTTGCTCGACAAACTTTTTACTGTCCTTAGTCTCTGAAGCAACTCCAATGTAGTAGTAATGATCCACATCGAGATTAACCTCTTTGCTATCATTGACCACCATATAGAGACCCTGCTCCATGGTCACATCGTTTGGATTAGGGATTTCCCCATGCGTGAAATTTGACGATAAAAGCTGCTTAATCTTCCAGTCCTTACCATTCACTCGGAGTGGCTTGTCCTTATTTAAGGAAATATTTTTTCCATAGACAAGAGTTTCATCGTCTGCCAGGTCTATCTTTTCCCCTGTCATTTTTTCATAATCCTGACGATTGATGACCGTAATCGTGCCTGCAGACTTGGTCAAGATACTTGTATCCGACTCTAGCTCTCTTTGCATTGGAACTGTTACATCATTACCAGACAGTTTCGTAATGAAGGCTGATTGGTAGAGATAGGTAGTATAGCTTGGCTTCTTCAGACCTGAGTCCTGAGCTACTTGCTGAACCTTGTCCAACAGAGCCTCCTTCTGATCGGTCGATTTCGGCAAGACGACGCTGACATTGTAATCCTTTGGATGCAAGGTAGTAATATAATCCTGACCCCCAACATAGATATTGATTGTACCAACCAGAGTCACTAAGAGCATGGTAGATAGAATGGAGATAGTTGCCAATCCTGCTGCATTTTTACGCATCCGCGAGATGAGATTGGAAACAGAAATGAAATTCTGCGTTTTGTAGTAGTAGCCTTTGCGCTTTTTGAGAAATTTCAATAATGTAATTGAACCTGCATTAAAAAGCAGATAGGTTGCGATGATAACCATGACCACAGCTATAAAGAAATTGCCGATAGCAGCGACAGGTTTGGTGACAGTCAAAGCCATATAATAAGCTACACTCATGAGCAGGAGCCCCAGCAAGGTTTGCAGAAAAAGGAAGCGTCCCTTCTTCTCGCCAGCTTTCTTTTCTTTCATTAGGTTAAGAGAGCTATAGCGTAGAAGTCGGGTAGAGTTGAGCAACAAAATCACCGCAAAAGCAATACCCAGACTGGCTAGAGTCATCCAGACGATCTTCCATTGGAAGGTCGAGGCAATAACTGCCGGCATTCCCATCAATTTCAAAAGGACTGCGTAGAGCATCTTATCTAAAGCTAGGCCAGACAAGATGCCCAGACCAACTGTAGCTAGATAAAAGACACAGAGCTCAAAGAAGGTCATGACTAGCAAATGCTTCTTCTCCATGCCCAGCAGACTATAGACTCCCAACTCTCGGGAGCGGTTTTTCATGACGAAGCTATTAGCATAGGTAATGAGGATAAGGACGGCAATCTGAATGACATGGATGCCAAACTGCAAGGTCATGCGAGCTGCCGAACCGCCATAAGAGGTCTCCATATTGGGGCTATAAGCTAGTGAGACAAAACTATACAAAATCGCTGTTGCCAGTACCGTCGCCAAAGCAAATGGATAATACAAACTGCGATTTTTAACCAGATTAGACAAAGCCAGTTTACTCGTTAGTTTGAACATAATTGCCCACCTCACTTGCCATAACTGTCAGAGTGTCAGAAATCTCTTGGAACATCTGCCGCTCGGTCTTGTCACCGCGGAAGATTTGATTATAAAGAATCCCATCCTTGATAAAGAGCACCCGCTTGGCGCGGCTAGCCGCTGCCGTTGAGTGGGTCACCATGAGAATGGTTTGACCGCGGGCATTAATGTCGTCAAAGACATCTAACAGGGCTGCCGAAGATTTGGAATCCAAGGCTCCCGTCGGCTCGTCCGCCAGCAGAATCTCAGGATCTGTGATAATTGCCCGAGCTACTGCAACCCGTTGCTTCTGGCCACCGGAAATCTCATAAGGAAACTTCTCTTGCAGCTTGTTAATCCCTAGCTCGTTGCAGGTCGTAACCAGCTTTTGCATCATCTCGGTAATGGGACGGCGAGAGAGGACTAGCGGCAGGAGAATATTATCCTTGACCGACAGAGTATCCAGCAGATTGAAATCTTGAAATACAAAGCCTAATTTCTCTCGGCGGAAGCTGGAAGCCTGGCTGTTTTTGATGGTTGCTGTGTCAGTTCCGTTGAGAAAGACGCGGCCCTCAGTTGGCTTGTCCAGCATGGCTAGGATGTTGAGCAGGGTGGATTTCCCAGAGCCTGACTCCCCCATAATGGCGACATATTCGCCTTTTTCTACCGTAAAGTGAATATCCTTCAGTGCCTCTACTTGGTTTCCTTGAAAGCGGGTTTTATAAATCTTTTTCACGTGCTGTACGTCTAATAATGTCATCTTGCTTCCTTTCTGTCTAGCAGGCACCTATCAAAGCCCTGCTTTTAGCAGTATTTATGAACTGCCTCCTAATTGATAAGTCTATTTTATCTCAATACCAACCACCCTGCCATAACCTAAGCTTACATTTTAAAGTGCAATCTTACACTTTTGTAAGATGAGATGGGCTTTATTTTACCCAAAAGGCAATCAAAGCAATTAGCCAAAGGTGGGCTGGATAGAAAATATAGAAGAAATATTTGCTCCACTTGCTGCTGGATCCTCGCTCACCATTATAGAAGTGCAAGAGAGGAAGAACACTGATAAAGAGCCAGTCTGAATTATAGAGCAACATCGATAGCGTGTCCTGCAAGGTTGGATAAATTTGAATACTCATGGCAAAGAGAACTCCCGCCCAAACTACATAGGACAAGTTTCTGAAAAAGACTTGGTTTCTAAAAAGGTAGGTCAAGAGCATGAAAGGAAGCAGAGCCATGCCGCCTTCGCTAAAGAGAAGCCCAACCAGCAAGACTAATACTCCTGCCGCTATCCGCAAACCAGGCTTCCTACCCTTAGCAGCTCCGCCATTGTCAGAAAAGCCAAAGAAAAGACTCAGCATGAGAACCCCGCAGGCCAAGGTCAGGAAGATATTGTGAGTGAGGTAGATGCCCTTCTCCTGAAAGAGAAGCGTCAGGATACAGTTTCCTGTCTGCATCAGGGCTGCCCAAAAGAAGAGCCGCATATTGTAAGCCAGGCGGTTGTGAGTGTGGAGAAAGCCTTCAACTGCCATGAAGGCAAATGCTACTCCGACACAGCGGGTTAGGGCATGCAAGACGCCATCCCAGCCGTCCGGCACTAGCCCTGGTATCTGGCTGATATGGTCAAAAACCATAAGAAACGCCATGAAGAGCTTCAACTGAAAAGCATTTATACCTTTTGATTTCATTTTTCTGTCTCCTTCTTATTTCTTGACTCTATGATAATAAAAAAGAAAGGTCAGTACCATAACCTAACCTTTCATTTGCTAGTTTTATTCTTACAATTTTGTCACTTTTAAAAATCTGCAGGGACATTCGTAAAAATAGGACAAAACCTAGTGACTTTTATGAGAATTTTCATCTGTCTGCAACTGTTCTAAAAAGTATTTGACCGCTTGTCGGTCTGCTTCCGTTCCAGAGCCCTCTATGTTACGAATATGGCGAAGATCATATTGCTCCACAATCTTATCCGTCGCCCCGCAAAAGGTCCGCGGATAACGCTTCTGATTGCCATTGATGACAAAGCCTTTGATTAGATGTCTGTACTTTCTGATGAAGCGCTTGGTTGTCCACGGAATCTGCCCTGCTCCGCTATTTCTGCTGACTAAAACACAGGGTCCCTCCAGCTTTTTCCAGACTGACTGGCTAGGCAGTCCCAGACTATTAGCAAACTTCTTGCCCAAACCAGTCAGACTATCATAAACCACTACTAGCAACTTTCTTCCTCCTACTCAAAGATCAATTTCTTCTCAGGAAAGGCGATGGAAACCGTCGTTCCCTGACCAACTTGAGAGTCTATAGCAATCTTATGTCCCAGCTGGTCAGCAATTTTCTTGGATAGATAGAGCCCTAATCCTGACGACTGCTGGGTCAGACGACCATTGTAGCCTGAGAAACCGCGCTCAAAAACCCGTAGCAAATCAGCATTTTGAATCCCCAAACCCGTGTCCTTAATATAGAGGCTGCCCTCGTGAAAATAAATCTCTATGCTGCCTTCTTTTGTGTATTTAAGACTATTGGACAGGATCTGCTCCAAAATCACTAGAAACCACTTTTTATCAGTGACAATCGTGTGGTCTAGATCATGAAGATTGAGACTGAGTCCTTGCTGAATAAAGAAAAGGGCGTATTTCTTGACTACTTCCCTGACCAAATCAGCCAGATTTTCCTGCTTCAGCACTAGATCGTCGTGGAAGCTTTCCAGACGGAGGTACTGAAGCACCAGATGAACGTAGGATTCGATCTTGAAGAGCTCCTGCTCCAACTGAGACTTGGCTTCCTTATCCTTCAAGTCTCCAATCAAAAGTGAGCTGGCTGCAATAGGAGTCTTGACTTGATGAACCCACAGAGTATAGTAATCCAGCAAATCATTGTATTTTTCCTGCTCAACCAAAAGCTGATTCTTCTGTTCGTACTCCAACTCTTCCACTCTTTCCTGCAAAAGCTTTTCTAGAGGAGTCTGAGCCTGAGCAGAGGCTTGCAGCTTCTGGCTGCGATAGCTCTTAAAGGCAGTCCAAGCATCTGCTCCGATAAACAAGAAAGACAGAAAAGCTAGCAAGAGCGCGACATATTCCAGCAGACTGCGGTAAGCATCAAAGACAAAGGCAAAGAGCAGAATAAAGCCTAGCAGCAAAATCAACAGAGCTAGAAAAAATCTCCGCGAATAAAGGTAAGACTTAAGAAAGAAAAATTTATCCTGTATGTCCATTGATGAGACCGTATCCTATTCCTTTTTTGGTTTCGATGAAATTCTTCAGTCCGTGCTCTTCAAGCTTCTTACGCAGGCGAGCCACATTGACCGATAGGGTATTGTCGTCGATGAAAAAGTCACTGTTCCAGAGTTCCTTCATCAGATCATCACGCGCTACGATACCATCTGCGTGCTCAAAGAGGACCCGCAAAATCTGAAATTCGTTCTTGGTCAAGGTCACCACTTTCCCATCAAAGACTAAATCTGTCGACTTGAGATTGAGAATGACACCCTGATGCTCCAGGAGACTCTGGTCGTTTCCAAACTCATAGGAACGGCGCAACAATCCCTGAACCTTAGCCAAAAAAACATTATTGTCAAAAGGCTTGGTCACATAGTCATCTGCCCCCATATTGATAGCCATGACAATGTCCATGGACTGATCGCGAGAAGACAGAAACATGATGGGCACCGTTGAAATCTTACGGATTTCCTGACACCAGTGATAGCCGTTAAATAAGGGCAGGCCGATATCCATCAGCACCAGATGCGGCTCCTCTCGGACAAAGACAGTCAGCACATCCATAAAGTCCTCAACTGCCACTACCTGAAAGCCCCATTGTTCCAGCATTTTCTTAATCATCTGACGAATGACTGGATCATCTTCTACTAGTAAAATCTTGTGCATCTTTCCCTCCCGATTGCTTGCTAGTAACATTATACCAAAAAATGCGATTGCTTGTTTATCATCCTCAGTCTAAGGTAGGATTTTTCTGGAAAAGAGAAATTCTATCAGAAAAATATGCTATACTAACTAGTAGAAATTGGAGATATAACATGAGCAATATTTTTACTTACCTTGAAGAAGTTCAGCATGACAGCATTTATGATAAACCTTTCAATGAACTGGATTTGCTAATTCTGACAGAGATGACCTACTTGCCTTTTGACCAACTAGTGCACGAGGACATGTCCCCCTACTGCGACTGCCGACTGCTGGATTTGGCCGACCAAGTACCGCGCGACCTCTCCATGATGGTTAGCAAAAACCGACTAAAACTGCTAGATTTGGCCGCAGCCTCTACCCGCTTTAAAAATCTAAAACTGATGGGCTATGTCAATGACATTGACCAAGATATCCAGAAGCAATTCGCTGCCTTGATTTTCAAAATCAAGCCCGATACCTATGTCCTGGTCTTTCGCGGAACGGACGACTCCATTGTCGGCTGGAAGGAAGACTTCCACATGACCTATATGGCTCAAATCCCTGCTCAGAAAATGGCCGCCCGCTATCTGCAGAAAGCCTTAGAAAATCTGCCTGGTAACTTTATCCTAACCGGTCATTCCAAAGGAGGAAATCTAGCATCCTATGCAGCCAGTCAGATGGAAACGTCGCTTCAAGACCGTATTGAAGCCATCTACAGCTATGACTCTCCTGGCCTCAATCACTCTGTCACCGAAAGTAATGGCTATCAGGCCATGGTTGAAAGGATGAAACGCTACCTGCCTCAGAACTCCATCGTCGGCATGATGCTGGAAACACCTAAGGAAGCTAGGATTGTCAAAAGCAGTGCCATCGGCGGCTTTGCCCAGCACGATACCTTTTCATGGAAAATCAAGGGAGACTCTTTCCTATTGCTGGATACACTAGATGCAGAGAGCCTACAGATAGACAAAACGTTTAAAAATTGGGTGAGCTCCGTTTCAGATGAAGAACTTAAAGACTTTTTCGACCTCTTTTTCGGACTGATTTTGGATGCTGGTATCCAGTCTGTCGACGAACTGTCCAATGTTGAAAACTTTAACAAAGTCCTCGATATCCTGAAAAATGCTCAATCCCTAACAAACCAAGAACGTGACATGCTGCTGCGCTTGTCCAAGCTCCTGCTGAATATGCGTGTTCAAAGCTGGAAGGATGACATTAGCATACCTAATCTTTCTGAAATTGGCAAAGATATTCGAGAAAATCTATCACGCTGGAGTAAGCAGTTGCCTTTCGGCCAGTCTGAGACTGATAAAGTGGAAGAGACTGCTACAGAAGTTCACGAGTAAAATCACAAATCTCTTCTATAGCTTGTCTAACGGAAGAATTGACCTATCCATACCAAAAACAAAACAGGCTCTTATCTTGACAGCTTGTTTTTTCTTTGTTAAAATGTAACAAAAACATTTACAACTAAGTAGTAATAAAAATCAGAAAGGAAACCATCATGAAATCTATCAAAGGAATCGCTCTTATCGCTGTCAGCATAATCCTGACCATCTATGCTTGGGCTTCAGCTGGGATGACCAACTTTATCGTACCCGGTCTGGCCTTGACTACCCTCTCGCTGACCTTTTTACTTGCGACTCGGAACGCCCTTTTGGAAAAATGGTTCCATGGCATCGAAAAGATGTACGCCTATCATAAGTTTACAGCTATCTTTTCCGTCGTCCTGCTCGCTCTCCACAATGTTGCCATGGGCGGCAGTCTATGGGGATCTCATCTGGCAGCCCAGCTTGGGAATGTCGGCATCTATCTCTTTGTCAGCATTGTTCTGGTGGCCTATCTCGGCAAGCACATCAAATATGAGGCTTGGCGCTGGATTCACCGCTTTGTGTATCTGGCCTATATCTTTGGCCTCTTTCACGCTTATATGCTGATGGGCAGTCGACTCCTAACACCGACCTTGCTGGGCTTCATAGTCGGATTCTACGCTATCATCGGTTTAGCTTCTGGCTTTTATATCATCTTCCTCTATCAAAGTTTGGCCTTTCGACATCTGGGAAAAATCACTCAGGTCAAACGGCTGAACCACGATACCGTGGAGTTGAAGATCCAGCTTAGTCAAAAGCTAGACTACCAGTATGGGCAGTTTGCCTTTGTCAAGATTTTCCAAGAGGGATTTGAAAAAGCGCCACATCCCTTCTCTATCTCTGGCGGCCATGACAATATCGTCTACTTTACCATCAAGAACTCTGGTGACCACACTAAGAAACTGTATGACAAGATCCAAGAGGGAACTAAGGTCACCATTGACCGAGCTTATGGCCACATGATTCTTGACCAAGGGCAGGAAAAACAAATCTGGATTGTTGGTGGGATTGGCATTACGCCCTTCATCTCCTATATCCGTGAAAATCCTAAGCTGAATCGTCCAGTCAGCTTCTACTATGCTTATACCGGAGCAGAAAATGCTGTTTACCTAAACCTACTCAAAGACTACGCAGCCAAGAATCCGCAGTTTGACCTTCATTTGGTCGATAGCAAGGTCTCTGGCTATTTGGACTTCAAGAATTATCCTTTGGACGACCAAACCACGGTCTTCATGTGCGGACCTGTCAAGATGATGGATAAACTAGCCAACGAATTTAAAAAGACCAATCCTAAAGCAGATCTGGTCTATGAAGGCTTTAAATTTAAATAAAGAGTATAAAACATCAGGAGCAACGATAAGGTTGCCCCTGATGTTTTATTGTCTAGTAATAAATTGAAATGAACCATGATACAGCTTCGAAAGTCTACCTAATTCGGAAGAATCTTCTCCAGAGAATAAGGAACAATTTCAATAGCTGATATTACTGTTTTTTAGGCATATTTGAAACAAACAGATAAGACATTTTCAAAACATTTACCAGTTTATCACGTTTCTCTTTTAAGTTTTGCAGGAACGGATCCCGTACCTCTGCTGGAACTTCTAAATCATCTGAACCATACTGAGATAATTGATCACTAAGAGTCTGTTTTGATTCCTCAAAAGCTTTCAAACCTTCTTCCGCTTCTTTGTCAAAATCTGCTCTTTCAGACTCAGGGAGTTTTTCTCTAATTTCTCCACTATATTTGATGTAATTATCCGCAAGCTTATTGTACACGGTTTTCAAGTCACCAATTGTTGTTGCGTTAGCGATTTCTTCGTCTGTAACCAAGACAAAGTCAGGCGTTTCTAAATTGGCACTTGACGAAGTACTTGAAGTACTTGAACTGCTTGAGTTACTTGCTTTACTGCTTGATTTTGAAGACTTTTTAACTGAGCTAGAAGCAGCCTTGCTTTCTGAAGATTTAGAAGTAACGGATGAATGATTATTTGAACATGCTGCTAAGGTAACTGCTGCTAAAAGAGCCACGCTGGCTGAAAAAATTTTTTTCATTTTTGTCTCCTTAAATAAAAAGTAATTTCATTATAGAATAAAACTAAAGTGCTGTCAAAAATCTGACTGTTTTTTAAAGAAATCAAAAATTCCTATTTTTCCTCCTTGAATTAATTTGAAAACTTTATAGTATTAAAAACAAGCAACTACTTTTATGATAAAAGGGTATATATTTTTATCGTTTTTCGATATATTTTTCTTGAAATACAATAAAAAATAGATTATAATAAGAATAAAAGGAAAAGAAAATCTACTGCCGGCTGATTTTCGATAGAGGTAAGCATCATGAAAAAGATTGAATTAAAAAATAACTCTTTGCTCAAAGATATCGTTACTCTACTGAATCTTATCATAGTGGGTTATGCTGCTATTCTGGTCTTTCTTACTATCCTAAGTGTGATTTCTTACACCAGTCTTTCCGACAGGTTGGGAATGAAGCTCAATGTTCAATTTCTGCCCTCAGCTGATTTTTCAAATTTGTGGAGTATTTTAGCCTTTGTTATAAATCTTCTCACAGCTTCTTTGACTATTTATCTCATCTATCTTGCTCGTAATTTCATCAAAAATTTGATTGGTGGAAAGATTTTTGATTCATCAAACACGCAACTAGCTGATAAGGCGTGGAAAGTATTTCTGGCTCTGACCTTTCTTTCCGTTAAGGTTGCTGCATCAGGCAATCCCATCGCCCTCCCCTTCTCTTTTAACGCCAGTATGAGCTTTACACCTCTCTTGGGCGCTCTGATTATTTGGCTGATGATGAAAATTCTGGAAAAGGGAATTGATATAGCTGAAGAAAATGAATTTACTATCTAGGAGGCTGCTATCATGATTATCGTTAATCTTGATGTTCAGCTGGCCAAGAAAAAGATGAAACTGGGAGAACTAGCCGATATCATCGGCATCACAAACGCCAACCTTTCCATCCTCAAAACAGGCAAGGCTAAGGCTATCCGCTTTAGCACCCTCAATGCTATCTGTCAGGCCCTTGATTGCCAGCCTGGAGACATCTTAGAATTTACAGATGATGAAGAATAAAAAAACTCCCGTCCTAGTCGATTTTATTTAGCTAAGGATGGGAGTTTTGTTTTACTTTTCTATTCAATCATTTGTGTTTCAGCTAGTTTCTTATACCAGTGAGCGGATTTCTTCGGATAGCGTTCCTGCGTTTCAAAGTCTACGTAGAATAAGCCGTAGCGTTTTTCATAACCGTTAGACCAAGAAAAGACATCCATCAGAGACCAGATAAAGTAGCCCTTGACATTAGCCCCGTCCGCAATCGCATCGGATAAAACTTCCAGATGCTGCTTGACGTAATCAATCCGAGCATCGTCGTAAACCGTATTGTCCACAAATTCATCTTTATAACCCAGACCATTTTCTGTGATATAAATCTTCTTGTAGTTTGGATAATCTTTCTTAATCCGCATGATCTGGTCATAGAGACCTTGCGGATAGATAATCCAATCCCAATCAGTTTTTGGTATATGGGTTGGAGATTCTCTACGCCCTACACCCTTAATCTGGTACTTGGAGCTTCCCTTTTCGCCTTTTCCGTTATGGATAATTTCTGTTTCACCGTCAAAGTCGCGCATCCAGTCACTCATATAGTAGTTGATGCCAAGGAAGTCATTGAGGTCTTTAGCTGCTTCTAAAGCTGCAAAGTCTTCATCTCGCAGATCCAGCTGGCCACCATTGACCTTAAGGATATGATTCACTCCTGCCAGAGTTACATCTGAATAGTGTCCCAGATAAGTCGCATCTAGGATAAATTTGTTATGAATAATATCTTCCAACTCTGCTGCTCTGACATCTGCTGGATTTTCTGGATCGTAAGGATATTTTGTCGGAAGTGCATGAACGACACCGATTTCACCCTTGTATCCCTTGTCCTTATAGAGCTTAACAGCACGGGCATGAGAGACCATCATGTTATGATGGGATTGGAAAACCTTGGCCAAGTCATACTGGATACCTGGAGGGAATTTTCCAACTAAGTACTGGCCATCGCCAATAGGGCCAATTTCATTGAAAGTCGTCCAATAGCGAACTTCTGGAAATTCTTCAAAACAGAAAGCCGCATAGTCTACAAAGTGCTCAATATTTTCCCGATTGAGGAAATCGCCATTTGAATGAAGAGCCTCTGGTGTATCAAAGTGGTGAAGGGTCACAAAAGGTTCTACATGGCGTTTGTGGCATTCTGCGAAAAGATTATGGTAAAATTCCACACCTTTTGGATTGACCTCGCCATATCCTGTCGGGAAAATCCGTGACCAAGCAATGGAAATCCGAATACCATTGACACCATACTCTTCAGCCAATTTCAGATCCACAGGGTATTTATGGTAAAAGTCGCTGGCAGGTTCTGCTGTATACCAGTAGTTATCTTCAAGGTATTTATCCCAGGCAACAGGTCCTTTTCCATCTGTGTGGGTTGCTCCCTCAGCTTGATAGGCCGCTGTTGCACCGCCGAAAATAAAATCTTTAGGTAAGCTTTTTGTCATCTTATTTTCCTTTCAATAGTCTTTGAGGTGAAACAAGTAAGTAACAGGGGAATTGAACTTTGCTTCACCTCAAATGAACTAACAAATTAGTTGTTAAATTGCTCCTGAACGAAGGCCAGTGCTCCTTTGCCATCACGAGTGAGCTTGATGTATTGGCCACCTTCAGTCTTAGCTAGCTTGATGCCTAATTTATCTGTTTCCGCCTTCATGTCTTCAAAGTTGGAGGCAACTTGAGGAGCCAGGATAACCAGGTCAAACTCAGGCAGCATTTCACGGTGAGCACCGTAGCCACCCGCTGCTGCTTTCACAGGAACATTGTATTCAGCTGCTGCTTTATTCAAAGCGTTAGCCAGCAATCCACTAGTACCACCACCTGCACAGAGCACCAGAACATTGGTTTCTTCGCTAATATTGTTTTGAGCTGTAGCTTCTTCATCCACTCCTGCTTTTTCAAGGATAGCGTCTGCTTTAGCAGTATTAAAGTTAGCTGCTACTTTTTCTTTAAGAGCATCGTTAGCTTTGCCGGAACGTTCTTCTTCTAGGATTTGTTCGTCATAAACCTTGACAAATGGATAGTAAATAATCACATCCACCACTACCAGAAGGGCTGCAAGAACAAATGACAGAAGCTGGAAGTTGGTACCCAGCACAATTCCCAGAGGTCCAGGTGTCACCCAAGGAAGGTTGGCTGAGAAGGAGTTCATGTTTAACGTATCAACAAAGAATTTGAAAATCCATACGTTTGCGATAGGAGCAAAGATAAATGGAATAAAGAAAATCGGATTCAGAACGATTGGTGCTCCAAAGAGAATAGGCTCATTGACACCAAAGAAAGTTGGGACAACAGATGCCCGTCCAATCGCACGGTTACGCTCGGACTTACAAATCCACATGAAGAGGAATGGAACAATCAAGGTCGCACCAGTACCACCCATGGTAACGATGAACATTTGAGTACCAGAAGTGATGACCTTATCCGCATGCTGACCAGCTTGTACCAGAGCCAAGTTGGCATCGATATTGGCATAAGTAATGGCAGCAATGGCAGGCTCAACGATAGACGGACCGTGAATTCCCACAAACCAGAAGAAAGCATAAGCACCAAAGATAAGAGTGATTCCCAGATAGCCGTCAGCTGCTGAGAAGAGCGGAGCGAGAAGTGTTCCGATGGATTCAGCAACCGTCACTCCCAGACTTGCTTTAACAAGCAGCTCCAAACCGTAGAGCAGAACGACTGAAACAGTGAATGGAATCAAGTCTTTAAATACTTGCGAGATATTTGGTGGAACTTCTTCCGGCATGCGGATTGTGACATTATTTTTCACACAAACCTTGTAGACATTAACCGTAACGAAGGCTGCGATAAAGGCTGTCAAAAGACCTTTGGTCCCCATGAAGGCAGTCAGGAAGCCACCTTCCTTGGCAGGCTCAGCTGCCATGAGGAGGAAGCCGACCATAGAAGCCAGCATAGTAGACAAGAAGTTAATCTGGTTTGTCGCAGGCAGGTCGCGATTGACAGAGTCTGTCAGCGCCTTAGCAGTGGTCCCACCCACAAAGAAAGCCAGAATCCCCATCGAATAGCTATAAGGGGTCATTAGGAAAGTTTCAATGTCCTTTGACCAGTGGAAGCCCCAAGCATTTGGCACATAGGCAATCAAAATAAAGATAGATGAGAAGAGGATGACTGGCATGCCAGCGATAAAGCCATCCCGAATAGCACGGAGATAGATATTCCGAGAAATCTTCTCAAAGAAAGGCTTCCCTTTCTCAATAAGTCCGATGAGTTTGTTCATTATTTTACTCCTCTTTTGTATAGTTCAATCAAATGGTGCATCATGTCTTTTAGCAAAATGGTAGTCATTAGGTGGTCTTGGCCGTGCATCATGGTCACACTGTAAGCCAAGTCCTCACCAGCCGCTTCTTTTGTCAAGAGACTGGTCTGAGCATGGTGAGCTTCAGCGATGCAACCATTGGCTTCTTCTACCAAGGCATCTGCCTTAGCAAAATCCCCAGCCTCTGCGGCTTTCAATGCTTCCAGGAGCTTGGAGCGAGCGTCACCAGCGTAGGCCACAATTTCAAAACCGAGCAATGTTACTTCTTCTCTATTCATGAGAGTTCCTCCTTGTATTCTTATGTGAAATTTTATTATTTTTTATTATAAAAGGCGTTGAATATGCAGCACCAGGTAAACCCGTTCGCTGCGGTAGAGATCAGTTCCCGTCTTCTGGGCAATGATGTGGTAAATATCACTTCCGACCTGATAGGCTTGAGGGTAGGTCATTTGGATCTGACTTTCCATTTCGAGCAGGGAAACATTGTCATCACGGCTTCTGTCCAGATAGTCCAAAAAGTAGTTCAGGTGAATCATAAAACGGTCATAAAAGTTGCTGTTTTCTGCACTTCTTTTAATGCCATTTTTCTTCAGCTCTGCCTCAACAGCAGCCAGAATATCTTTTCGCTTGCCCAAGTGACTTTGCCCCTCAGGATTGGTCTCCCCTTCAGCATTGATAAAGTGATAGGCAATGCGATTGACCTCGTCGCTAGGGAAATGATCCAACAACCGCTCGCGGTATATCGCTACCGCTTCCTGAGCAATCTGATAAGGGACAGGGTATTTGTCCGAAGCATCTGGCAGGTCACTCTCCTTGTACCGCCCCTGCTGTAGAGCCTGATAAGAACAGTAGATGTGATCCGTCAGCGTGACATAGATATACTCCTGGACAGGGTAATCATACTTCTTAGAAAGGGTGTCAATCACATCATAGGTTACTGTGATAAAGTCTAGTGGAACATCTTTGAGCAAGGCCACAAAGTTTTCTTTAGACTCTTCCGTTCTTAGGCGAAAGATTTTCTCAATCTTACTTTCCAGAACGATGTCACCCTTCTTTTTATTAAAAGCTATGCCACTGCCAATCAGAACAACCTCTTCACCATTTTCATGTTTGGCTAGAGCAACATTGTTGTTCATAGGATGTATGATTCGATACATATCTCCTCCTCTTCATTTTCTAGGGTTCTGGCAAAACAAAAAGACCACAAACAAACAGAGGCTACTATCTTCCCTCAATTTATTTGCGGTCACGCCTAATCTAACTTAGTAACGCTCACCCTATTCAATTTCTGATTTCATTATAGCATATCAGTCTCAGAATGTAAACCCTTACTTTATTTATTTTTTAACAAATTTTAGACTCTTTCTTTCCAAGAGGTAGCTGTTTTTTGAAGAACCTTGTTGAGCTCATCAATATTTTCAAATCCTGTTGTACGAAGCCACTTGCGAGCTGCTTCTTCACCTTGCTCAATGTAGTCTTTGACACTGCCAGCCCAAGTCGCACGTCCGCAAAGAACGCCGTTGAAGTTGGCACCTGACTCATGAGCGAACACAAGGGTTTCTTGGAAAAGTTTCGCAGATACACCCGCACTCAAGTAGATGTATGGCAAGTTCGTTGCCTCATCCTGTTCCTTGAAGAAGGCAGCAGCTTGTCCTTTAGTATGCACCACTTCACCATCGCCAAAGCCTTCAACGTATTTAACATTGACTGGTACTTCCACTTTCAAGACATCAATGTTGAAACGTGGATCTGAGAAGACCTTCATAGCACCGATAACCTTATGTGGTTTTACTTTGGCGTATTCTGCAGAACCTGCATCCGCAATCTTTTCATCGTATGCCAAGATTTCAAGGAAGAAAGGAATATCTTCTGCCACACACTCTGAACCCACACGCTCGATATAAGCCTGCTTTTGCTGGTTAAGTTCGTCAGAGCTGTCTACATCATAGTAAAGAAGGAATTTCACCGCATCCGCACCTTGTTCTTTGATGCGTTTTGCTGACCAAACATCTAGACAGTCTGGCAGGCGCTTGGTGCTAGAAGTATCATAGCCTGTCTTTTCATAGGCCAATAGCAAGCCTGCATTCTTGTCCAAAGCTTTAGTAGCAGGCAGTCCATACTCAGGATCCAGCAGCATAGACGAAGCGTAAGGAGTCAGCTCTTCTGCGACCAAAACTTTCAGTTCTTCCATTTGAGCTACTGTTGGTTCTGCTTCCTGGTGTTGAGCCATGAGGCGTTTCAAAGCACCACGTTGGTCAAATGCCAAGGCAGAAATGATTCCATTCTCATCAGAAAGTTTTTCCATGTACTTACGTTTTTGTTCTGTTAATACCATTCTTTATACCTCTTTTACTGTGATTTGATTGTATAGGACGTCGTAGTTTTCAACATTGACATGTCCAGTCATTTTTTCTTGGGCATTGAGCATGCCCAAAACATTTGCTTTCTTCAATAAGGAAGCATCATCTAACCGAAGACTCAAAGCCGAAGAAATCCCTGCAACAGTTGAGTCCCCAGAGCCAACTGGATTGACCACTTGGATTTTAGGAATATCCACTTTATAGAAAGTGTCCCAGTGTTTGGCAAAAGCGCCATCTGCACCGAGTGATACGATGATCCACTCGATTCCTTCAAATAGCGGTTCTGAAAGGACAGCTTTTAATTCATCCAAATCTTTGGAAACGTCGCGACCCAACAACTGAGAAAGTTCCTCATTATTAGGTTTGATGGCAGTTGGTTTGACATCTGATTTGAGCACAGCTTCCAGAGCAGCTCCAGAGCAATCCAGCACCACCTTATTACCAGCTTGATTAGCCATTTCAATCAGCTGGATATAGTATTCTGTCGGCAGGCCCGCTGGCAGACTGCCCGAGATACTGACAACATCTGCCTCAGACATCAAAGACCGGAAGTGCTCTTGAAAATCCCTTGCCTCATCCGCTGTAATAGTCGGACCGGCTTCCAGGATTTCTGTTTGTTTACCTTCGTGTAAGATAGCAATACAGTTTCTCGTATCTCCCGAAATGTTATAAAAGCATTGTCTAACATTAGGATGAAGGTTTTGTAATAAGAACTCTCCATTAGTCCCACCAATCAGTCCCGTCGCAGCGACATTGTCTCCAATTTCTGCCAAGACCCTGGTTACGTTGAGACCCTTTCCGCCTGCTGTTTTACTGACTTCTGAAACACGATTAACAGTATCAATTTTCAATTCTTCTAAGGGATAGGAAATATCGATAGAAGGATTCATGGTCACTGTAAGAATCATCTAGCTACCTCACTAATCGTGGTACTCTCCACGATCCCATTTTTCAAGAAATTCTGTAAAGAAGTTGGCATCTGTTTGATGAGCATTGTGAGTCTCAACGTGCTCAATCTTAGCAATCAGCTTCTTGTTTTCTTCGGTTGGTTTATATTCCGCATGGATGAAAGCTTCAATGATATCACACATGAGGAGCTCACCAGTAATTTTTCCACCAAAACCAATAACATTCGCGTTGAGTTCTTCCTTAGCATAGAGAGCTGAAGTCATGTCACGTACCAAAGCTGAACGAACACCAGGAACTTTATTTACAGCGTTGTTGATACCGACACCTGTACCACAGATACAAACACCAAGATCAGCTTGTCCACTAACGACTGCCTCCCCTACTTTTTTACCAAAGATTGGGTAGTGAGTACGTGTATGGTCATAGGTACCAAAATCAAGAACTTCATAGCCTTTTGATTTTAGAAAATCTGAGACTGCCATTTTTTCATTGGTAACGATATGGTCACATCCAATTGCAATTTTCATTTGATTTCTCCTTTTCTTAGCACATCTTGTTGAGCATATCAACTCGGATTTGGTGGCGACCGCCGTCATATTTTCCATTGACAAAGCCTTTGGCAATGTTCTTAGCTAGCCCTTCACCAACGATTTCAGCTCCCATTGTAATCATGCGAGAGTTGTTATGACCACGAGTCATGTAGGCAGAGCGTTCATCTGAGACTTCTGCCGCAACCATGCCTTTGATTTTGGTCGCTACCATGAATGGACCAGCTCCATAAGCGTCAATGACAATACCAAGATTCTCCTCTTGTTTATTCACCTCAGCCGCAACTGCAAGGGTCACATCAACAAAATCTTGACCTTCTTTCGTCACATCCACCACTTCAAAGTTTTCTCCGACGAGAAAATCCTTGACCACATCTTTCAGCTTGCTTCCAGCAGCATCTGCTCCAATAATAATTGCCATGAGCATTCTCCTTTGTTTGATTTTTTGCACAGAATATTGTTTATAAAAAACACTTTCTGTTTCCTATAAGCATACTATACTCCTTTAAAAGTTATTTGTCAACATTTTTTGTTTATTTTAATCAAAATATTTTTAAAGATGATTAAAATAAACAAAAAAGCCCTAAAAAGAGCTTTCTGATTTTTTTCATTCATTTAAAATAATCTAGGAAATAATCTTGGTATAGACTTCCAGTTCTTCTTGAGCATTTTCAGACATCTGGTCTGTGATAACAGCTGTAATATCAGCCAAAGGACAGATAGAAGTGAAATCTTCCTTGCCAATCTTAGAAGAATCAATCAGTAGGTAAGTCTCTGTCGAGCGCTCCAAAGCCAGCTTCTGAGTGTAGGCTTCTTCAAAAGAAGAGGTCATAATCTGACCATTTTTGATACCATTGCCGCTGAAAAACATCTTAGTAAAGTACATCTTATCCATGATGGCATTGGTCATCTCGCCGACAAAGGCTTGAGTCGCTTCCCGCATCTCCCCACCAAGGAGAAAGACTTTGAAGGTATCCGACTTCTTCTTCAGAAGATCATGAAAAATCGGAAGGCAGTTGGTAATCACGCGCAGATTCTGATTGGTGATTTCCTCAGCCAGCACTTCCACAGAAGTCCCCGGTCCAAGAAAAATAGTATCGCCATCTTCAATCAGCTCCACAGCCTTCTTGGCAACAGTCCGCTTGGCCTCGATATTCTGATAAAGCTTCTCTTCATGAGGGATTTCTCTGTACTTGAGGTGCTGATTACTTTTAGCCCCACCATGAACTCGAGTCAGCAGCCCTTTACTTTCCAGCTCAATCAAGTCCCGCCGAACCGTCATGTCTGAAACCTTCATACTCTCTACAATCTCAGCAACCGTCACTGTCCCAACTCGATCAACCAGTTTAACTATTTCGTCCTGTCTCTGATTTTTACCCATACTATTCCCTCTCTACACTCTAGTTTTGTTTATTATAACTCATTTTTCTGTTTTTTTCCATATTATTTGTTTGTTTTAAACAAAATGTGATATAAAATCCGAGAACAGAAATAGTTACTGTTCTCGGATTTTTAATTTTTCCTACTCTTTATAGTAGTATTGATCAGCAGGGACATTTCCGATATTCTGACCAAAAACTAATCTCGGTCTACTACTATCAGATTGATCACCATACGGATTTCTAAAGCCAATTTTAAATAAAGCAATCATAGCCCCTGAATTCCCTGACCGAATGTTGAGTGTTGGAAACTTAGAATTGGAAATCGAATTTGGTGAGATACTCTCATTTCTGTTCGTTTTTCCATCTGCGGATATAATTACTTCCAGACCTTCTCCATTTTTCCAGACACCTGCTAAAGTCGCATAATCACCTTTCATAATGGATTCAATGTCCAAATCTTGTTTCTCTACTGAGTCAGTAGTATATTTTTCCCACCACTTATCTTGATATTCTCTAAAACTAATTTGATTTGTTTGATCAAATATTATTCTTTTTTCTGAGCTAATATCTCCATTTGGTCCTTCAATATTTTCTGGAACCAATAACACTGAAATTTCTTTACCCTCTACAGCTATTTGGTTTACTCCAATAAAGTATGCTTCATAATAATCTCCTATTTTTCTAGGCAGTTTATTCTCATTCAACTTATATTGCATATGAGAAGAGCCACTCCAAAAATTCCAATCATTGCCTTTTCCAGTAATTCTTGGGAATACACTGGTTCGATTTTGAAAATAATCTTCAGGCTTATATGCATACAAAGTAAATCCTGAATCAGCTATTGATTGTTCCAAATCGTCATTGGAATAAACACCGTCAAATGAAGATAAGTTCCCCTTGAGTACTAAGTCCTGGTCTTTGGCATTATCTGATTTAAAAAAATCTTTTTGATTGGAAAATATCATTTCATGGTTCAAATCACCATCAGATAAAGTAACTGTAACAAGTTTAGATTTCTCATCAAATACTTCAATAGTAATATTAAAACTATCATAACCATCAGATTTTTTCATTTTGCTAGTAGATGTTTTTTTCTTTTCCTCTTCTTTCCAACTAGTCTCAAAAATACCAGAAACCTTACCATCGGAGGTTTGATAGTCTATTTTCCACTTATGATCAAGGGAACTAATTACAGCTTTACTGCCAGTATTAGAAATATACTCCCCTGTAATATCAACTTTATCCGAACTATATATATGTTCACTAACTTCTTTAGTATTTTTCGAACTATATTGCTTATAGACAAAAAAACAAACTAAGCCTAGGATAGTTATAAAAATAATAGAACCCCAAAATATAAATTTCTGTTTTTTAACTCTATTTGTTCCCCTGTAACTTTTTCTCATATTTCCCTCCGATTCATTTAATAATTTTTAACTCCCTTATAAAACCAATGTCATTATAACTTTTTGATTTTGAATTGTAAATCCTTAAAATAAATATATGAGTTATTTCTAAATAGAAAATACTAATAAATCCCCCAGCAGCCTCCTGCTGGGGGATTGTCATTAGATAAAAGCTTGTTATCCAATCAAACTGCCATTTGGGACTTTCTCGTCCACAGTAAGGAGAGTCAGTTGGTCGCCGTGCTCGGCTGATAGAATCATACCTTGACTGATGCGGCCCATCATTTTGCGCGGTTTGAGGTTGGCTACGATTTGGACTTTCTTACCGACCAGTTCTTGCTCGTTTGGATAGTATTTAGCAATACCAGAGAGGATTTGGCGGTCCTCACCGTCTCCTGCATCCAAGCGGAACTGAAGAAGCTTATCAGAACCTTCAACTTTAGAAACCTCTTTGACTTCTGCGACACGGATTTCCACCTTATCGAAGTCGTCAAACTTGATTTCCTTGCGGTTAAGTTTGAGCTCGACTTCTTCAGGCTTCCATTCTTTTTCAACCTCAGATTTGTTACCTTCCATTTGTCCCTTGATATAGGCAATTTCTTCTTCCATATCCAGACGTGGGAAGATTGGTGTTCCTTTTTCTACAACTATCAGGCCTGCTGGGAGTTGGTCAATTGCTAGGTTTTCCAGCGAAGCTGCTTGAGGCAAGCCAAGTTGACTGAGGACAGCCTTGCTCGTTTCCATCATGAAAGGCTCAATCATGTGTGCCACAACACGAAGGCTGGCTGCCAAGTGGCTCATAACCGCTGCCAGTTCTTTGACCTTGGCTTCATCCTTAGCTAAAACCCAAGGAGCAGTTTCATCGATGTATTTATTGGTGCGGGAGATGAGCGTCCAGACTGCTTCTAGAGCGCGTGGGTAGTCTACTGCATCCATATATTTGTAGTAGTCAGCGATAGATTGAGCTGCCACCTGAGCCAGAGCTCCGTCAAAATCCGTTACATTCTCTTCGTAGGCTGGCACTTGACCGTCAAAGTACTTGTTAATCATAGAAACAGTACGGTTGAGCAGGTTTCCAAGGTCATTAGCTAACTCGTAGTTGATACGACCCACATAGTCCTCAGGTGTGAACGTTCCGTCTGAACCAACAGGAAGACTGCGCATGAGGTAATAACGCAGGGCATCCAAACCATAGCGTTCTACCAGCATTTCAGGATAGACCACATTGCCCTTGGACTTGGACATCTTACCATCCTTCAT
This sequence comes from Streptococcus sanguinis, assembly GCF_020729725.1. Lineage (GTDB taxonomy): Bacteria > Bacillota > Bacilli > Lactobacillales > Streptococcaceae > Streptococcus > Streptococcus sanguinis_V. The sequence continues at coordinate 837,989 of NZ_JAJEPA010000005.1, forward strand.
GACAAACCAACCGTGGGCAATCAAGCGGTCAGGCAGCTTAATATCCAGCATCATGAGCAGGATTGGCCAGTAGATAGAGTGGAAACGCAGAATGTCCTTGCCCACCATGTGGAAGACTGTTCCATTCCAGAATTTATCGTAGTTAGCATAATCATCCTGACCGTAGCCAAGAGCAGTCGCATAGTTGAGCAGAGCATCAATCCAGACATAGACAACGTGTTTAGGGTTAGATGGCACAGGCACGCCCCAAGTAAAGGTCGTCCGAGATACGGCCAAGTCTTCCAGACCTGGCTCAATGAAGTTTTTCAGCATTTCATTGAGACGTCCGTCTGGTGTGATAAAGTCTGGATGAGATTTAAAAAATTCTACCAAGCGGTCTTGGTACTTGCTGAGACGGAGGAAATAAGACTCTTCTGATACCCACTCCACTTCATGTCCAGATGGCGCAATTCCGCCGGTTACTTTTCCATTTTCATCACGGAAGACTTCAGCCAGCTGGCTTTCTGTGAAGAATTCCTCGTCTGATACAGAATACCATCCTGAATATTCACCCAAGTAGATATCGTCTTGAGCTAGGAGACGTTCAAAGACATCGGCTACAACCTTTTCGTGGTAGTCATCTGTCGTCCGGATAAATTTATCGTAAGAAATATCCAGCAGTTTCCAGAGTTCCTTGACCCCAACTGCCATCCCATCGACATAAGCTTGAGGACTGATACCAGCTTCTTCAGCTTTTTGCTGAATCTTCTGTCCATGCTCGTCAAGGCCAGTCAGATAGAAAACATCGTAGCCCATGAGACGCTTGTAGCGAGCCAGAACATCACAAGCAATGGTCGTATAGGCAGACCCGATGTGGAGTTTACCGCTCGGATAGTAGATAGGGGTTGTAATATAAAACGATTGTTTTTCAGTCATTTTTAATCCTTTCAAGGCTAATGAAACCTTTTTTAATAGCACTTCATTATATCATATTTTGTTCAGTTTGCGAAAAGACATTCATTAACATTCAAATCAATTAAAAAACCTAGAAAATATTCTAGGTTTAATAGGTCACAACATTCAAATTGCCGCTTTCGTATTCTGCGATGAAGATGTTAGAAATATCAGTATAACCATCTTTAGCTAGTCTCTCCACCAGCCACTCTTCTGTTTTATCAATAGACTCCAGAATATCAATTTGGACAACACCATCTGTGATAAGGGGATATTTAGGATTCTCTTCACCAGCCTGTACGATGATGAGTTGGCCGTTTTGCTCCAAAACTGCTCTCTTGACCTGCTTGAGCTGGAAAATACCTTGGCTGCGCAACTTCAAAGCTACATCTGCTGCTGAAAGACCAACAGAACGGCAGGCTTCGGGACTCAGTTCTCCATGCTTAATCAACGTTGTCGGCTTACCATCAATCAAATGCTTGACCGCACGGACATTGTTATTGAGCCACTTCAGGCTTAAGACCAGGATGGTCCACATGATGAGAATGACCGCATACTGGAGGATGTTAATGGAGCTATTGTAAATCACCCCACCGATAATACCACCAAGAACATAGTTTTGAATCTGGTCGATCGCTGAATTAGGCGCCAGATTTCCTTTTCCCGTCACGTTGATGACAAAAACTAGTGAGAAAAGCCCCAGCGCTAGTTTAATTAGGATTTCAAGAAAATTCAATGTCATTTTTCAACCTCCACTATTTCTATATCTGTCGTCTTATGCAAGTTAATTTTTTCAAGCAGATATTTATCCGGCTCACTGCCGCTCATAGCCCGATAAAAGTTCTTTCCGACCTTCAAAATCGCTCCATCCGTCGCGGCTGAAGTATTGACATAGACCTCCGACTTATCCACACCCAAATCTTCTGAAATGACCTCAATAAAATGCAGAGAGGTTTGAAACTGGTTGTTAGAGTCTTGGTCAGTCTGAAAATTGCTAATGCCAATCAAGACCATAGCCACTAAGGCCAAAACAGAAATAATGGCTAATTCCCGGAATTTTGAATCGCGCTTATTGCGATAGGCCTTAAAAGCAAAAAATCCTGTCACAAGCAGCAGCAAGACAGAAAGTGCAACTGACACCCAGTTTTGCTGGCTAATCTGACTCAAAACATAATCATAAGAATAGAATTTCATGGTTTCTTCCCTCTATTTTTCTAGGATAATTATAGAAAAATTTTCATTATTTTTCAAGCTTTCTTACAATCACTTTGCTATAAATCAGTCCTAAATTTTGTTATAATAAACTCAGCAAACTTCTACTAGAAAAGGAAATTTTATGAAACTCATCTCTTGGAACATTGACTCTCTCAACGCTGCATTGACCAGTGATTCCGCCCGAGCTAAGCTCTCTCAGGCCGTCCTCCAAACCTTACAAGCAGAAAATGCAGATATTATCGCCATTCAGGAAACAAAACTGTCTGCGACTGGCCCAACAAAAAAGCACTTGGAGATATTGACAAATCTTTTCCCAGACTATGAAAACACTTGGCGCTCCTCTCAAGAGCCCGCCCGCAAGGGCTATGCGGGAACCATGTTCCTCTACAAAAAAGAACTGACACCAACCGTAACCTTCCCAGAAATCGGTGCTCCATCAACCATGGATGTTGAAGGTCGCATCATTACGCTTGAATTTGACGGCTTCTTTGTCACTCAGGTTTATACGCCTAATGCTGGCGATGGACTCAAACGCTTGGATGACCGTCAAGTCTGGGATGCCAAATACGCTGAATACTTGGCAACACTAGATCAACAAAAACCAGTCCTCGCTACTGGCGACTACAATGTGGCCCACAAGGAAATCGACCTGGCCAATCCAGCCAGCAACCGCCGTTCACCAGGCTTTACTGACGAAGAGCGCGCTGGCTTCACCAACCTGCTGGCTAAAGGCTTCACCGATACCTTCCGCCACTTGCACGGCGATATCCCTAACCAATACACTTGGTGGGCGCAACGCAGCAAGACTTCTAAAATCAACAATACAGGCTGGAGAATCGACTACTGGCTGACCAGCAACCGTGTAGCTGACAAGGTAACCAAGTCTGATATGATTGACTCCGGTGCGCGCCAAGACCACACACCCATTGTCATGGAGATTAAGCTCTAAGGAGAAAGCTAATGGACTATCAAGCTGTCATTCCCGAATTTGTGGTATCCAACATCGAAAAGTCGCGCCACTTCTACTGCGACTTGCTGGGATTCTCTGTCGAATATGAGCGTCCAGAGGAGAAATTTCTCTTCATCTCACTTGAAGACTGCCAGCTTATGCTAGAAGAAGGCAACGCGGAAGAATTAGCCCAACTGACCTATCCTTTCGGACGTGGTGTCAATATTTCCTTTGGCATTGAAGATGTCCCTCAGCTCCACCAAAAACTGCTGGAAGCTGACTATCCTATCCATCGTCCGCTGACCAAAAGAGAATTTCGAGTGGGAGATAGCTTTATTTATCCCCATGAATTTGCGATTTTAGATCCAGATGGTTATTTTTTAAGATTTAGTGAATAAGAAAGCGAAGTCATCAGACCTCGCTTTTTAAATATCTTTAAAGTTATAGAGTTGCGGATAGTGATCGCACTCTGGATTTTTAGGATGGCAGATAGCCCGTCCAAAGTAAATCATGGCCTGATGGGCAGGCAGCCAACGTTCCGGTGGAAGGACATCCATAACTCGCTTTTCTACTTCCAGTGGCGTTGCCGACTTTTTAACGATATCATGGTGCTTGCAGATGCGCTCCACATGGGTATCAACAGCAAAGGCTGGAATACCAAAGCCCACACTCATGACTACATTAGCCGTCTTGCGACCAACACCAGCTAGACTTTCCAATTCCGCCCGCGTTTGTGGTACTTGGCCGTCAAAGTCGTCCAAAAGCTGCTGGGCGCATTTCTTCAAAAACTTGGCTTTGTTGCGATAGAGTCCTAGGCGGGAGATGTATTTAGCAATGTCTGCTTCACTAGCCGCAGCCATGTCCTGTGGACTAGGATAGGCTTCAAACAGAGCCGGCGTTGCCTTATTGACCGCAGCATCTGTCGTCTGAGCCGACAGCATGACCGCTACCAAAAGCTCAAAGTGATTGCGAAAATCCAGACTGGGCTTGGCGTCAGGGAAAAGAGCAATAATCTCTTCAATGACATGACGAGCCCGTTTTTTTGATAAAACCATGATTCTTCTTTCTAAGATTGAGATAGATTTATTATATCATGAAAAGCTTTTTAATGTCATTAGGAGCTTCTTCAGCCACGCTTTCTAACTCAAATTCGATCATACAATCTACTCGAAGTACATTCCCTAAAAGAAAAATCATAACATCTTGTATATTCTTTCCATCCCACTTGATACTCCTTATACCTAATTCCAACAGGAAGGAGTTACTTACCATTTAAAGGTTTACTATTCTTCTTCATCATCAATCAAAAAGAAATCATAATCTTTGAAAAAAAGTATAGATGCCAATCTGTAACCAAGACAAACCTGTCAACCAGTTCGAAATAGAGGATCAAGTATTCGTCACAAGGAAATCCAGATTCTAGGAAACACTATATTAGTTTCATATCATTTAAATTTAGGTTTGAGCCAAAATTCTTGGATATTGCCGTACCAATCAATACCAGCAATAGTATTTCTGAAAAATTCAACATAGTTAAGATCTTCCCTTAAAATTTCAGAGCCGATTTTAATCCAACCTGATTGCTCATCATAATACGTTTCCCAATTGTAAGCATAGTCAATGCGAAAACTATCTCCCCCATTAATATCATTATCTGTAACAACAATAACACCTTTATCAGATTTAGGAGGCACCAAACTTCTTTTTATCCAAGAAAAGTCGTTATGATACCCCCAAAGTTGGGTGGATTCCATATTTTCTGAATTAAAACCTAAAAATAAATATATAAAACTAAAAGTAATATCGCTAGTTATTGTTGGAGTAGCTATTAATTCCTTTGTATCTGTTTTATATATTAACTCCTCTTGCTGATAATACTCTTTTTTTATTATTTTAAACATATTTTCCTACCTATTAATAAAGTTAAAGTGTACAATTTGATTTGTATCTAAATCAACAACTAATTCCCAAATACCATTGCTTCTTCCATTAAATGATCCCTTCACTTCCCAACGCCAACCATTTGGTAAGTACTTATCTTTTACAGGGATACCACCATCGATAATTTCTTGAATAATTAAATCTGTCCCAGCATTATCAACGAATGGCCTAGCTTTATCGCCTACGTATTTGCCGCGTTTAATAACATCATTTGCATGATTTTTGACTGTTTCTGTCATCGTTAATTCAGAAGCTTGTATATTTTTAGAAATAACATCACCACTTTTAGCTACATCTTTCGATGTATCTGCAGTTTTTCCAATATCTTGGATTTTATCAACAACCTTTGCAGTATCTGTAGTCTTATCCACTGCCTTAGCTGCATCTACTACATCATCTATCTTATCTACTAGTTTTGCCACATCGCCAACAGTATCAACTGCTTTGGCGACTTTACCTGCCCCCTTAGCAATTGGGATGAGATTCATGAGTGTCCAAACACCAGCTTCAAAGCGATTAGCATCCTCACCAGTAACAGGATCTTTTCCGTCTATCAGTCGTTTAATATCATAAATTCCAGTAAATTCACCTAGTAAATTTTTACCAAATTCTTCCGTTCTTTTCCATACTTCTGCATTCCTAACTTGCTTTTCCTCATCTGTCAAAATTGGGGCTGTCCCTACTGCATTTTTATAATCATAGGCAGCTATAAGTTTATCAATAGAGTCTGAATCTCCTTGATTCGCTCGTTCAATCAACCTTTGCAATTCCTCTAGACTTTGAGATTTTTTAGATAGATTAGTAGCTTTATTTCTGACTCCCCAAGAGCTTTGAATATTTTGGGACCAATCTGTTGGTGCAGAATGAAAGCTACCATTGAACCCCTTAAAATCTGCACCGATCATCGTTAATCCTTGCATCACAGACGAATACATATTCTCAGCTCCAGACAATAGAGTTGCTGAACCCGCTGCAAAATTTCTGAGCTTAGTCAATTTTTCCTGATAACTATCTCTTAATGTTTGAGCCGACTGCAGATTCTGCTTTATTTCTTGCAAACCAGCGACAGAATCTTTTAATCCAAGTTTTGTTACCTCAGAAATAATTGCATTATAATTTTCAATAATTCCATCTTGAGCAGTGATTTGCGCTTCAAGTGTTTCTTCATCTAAGTCCTCTTGCCCAACATCTGAACGGTAGGTAGTTGGCAGACTACTTGTTCCAGATGATAGCTCTTCCGAGAACATAATTGCGCTTTTCAATAAAGGAATAAGAATATTTCCAGCATAAGCTTTGGCTCCGCTATAAGCGGTTCCTTGCAGATTACTTGCACCTATAAAAACTTCCAAGGCTGCAATAACAGAAAGATAGGCCGTCGTTCTGCTTGTTACTACGCTAGAAGCTGTCGTTGCTTGGGTATCCGAAGAACCCAAACTCATTTTAATACCCATAATTTTTCCTCCTGGACTTCTCTTCCTCCAGATGTATCAACTTATGCTCTCGCTCTAGATTTTTTAGTTTTTCTTCAAAAGCTGTTTCTTCCTTCTGCAGTAGCTTCTTATTTTTCTCAATTATGCTTACCAATAAGTCAGATGTATGCTGCAGTTGTTCCAAGGTAGTTTGGCGATTAATTTCATCTTTATAGGATAGATTATAATATAGAAGTTCATTTAGAAGTAATGTTGAATTAGAATATCTTGTATCAATTTCCAGTTCAAGGTTTGTTATTTTTCTTTTTTTATCTTGTATATCAAATATCTTTTCCTGAACAACTATTTTTTCATCACGTACTTGTTCCCAAGTTCTTTTACTGTCCTTCTTATCATTCATGCCCCGTCTCCAATATTTTGTTCAAGGGAGTTTTTTAATAAATTTTCTGGTGAAGAAGGTTGTATTTGAGGACCATAACCGCTCATTCTAAGATTCACTCCATTTTCAAATAATTTACTCAAATCAGAATCTTTAGCATCAAATTCTTGTGCAAGACTATGAACCAAGTTTACAAATTCACCAATTTTTGTACTAATACTTTGAGCGATAACCGCCTCATTGGTTAATAAATTCCCTGCAGTGGTATTCCCTTGATAACTACTAGTGCTATCTTTTGTAACTTGACCAGATATTAAAATACTATTTCCTGCTGCAATAATCCGTCCAGCTATATTAGCTGCAGTTTGCAACTCACTTTGTATATTCCCCATCTCTTTTTTATCCTTTCATTGAATATTTATTCAAATTTATTTTGCTTATTGGAATTAAAACAAAAAAATGTAATTTCTGACACTCAAGAGCAACATCTATCATATCAGTCCAAAAATAAAAACTTTTAACCACTTTTTTTTCAAGCCTTATCTTCTCACAACCCCAACTCTTCATACGTCTTCCGGTAGCCAATCTGCAAGATTTGGTTATCTCGAACCAAGAGCGGCCGTTTAATCAACATGCCGTCTGTCGATAATAAATCAGCAGCTTCCTGGGATGTCAAATGCGGAACTTTTTCTTTGAGACCTAGCTCACGGTATTTGAGGCCGCTGGTATTGAAAAAGGCCTTGAGCTCAAAGTCCGAGTTCTGGATCCAGTCTAGGAGTTGATCCCGGCTAGGTGTATTTTGGACAATATCCACCGCTTCAAAGTCCACTCCTAATTGAATGAGCTCAGCCTTGGCCTTGCGGCAGGTAGAGCATTTTGGGTATTCGATAAATTGTAACATTGTTTTTCCTCCGTCCCTATGATAGCCCAGCTAGCTCCTTCTTGTCAAGCCGAGACTCATTAGAAAAAGCCGACAAGCGAAAGGCTCATCGGCTGATACAGATTTATCTCCTAGGGAAGTATAGTCTGTTTTCCTGTTATTTCTTAATCAAACGCACTCGCACAATATTGTCGCTATTCTCAAATTTATCAACCAATTCCTGAATCTTGCTTTCATCCGACTCATCCAAATCCAGCAAAGTATAGGCATAATCACCCTTGGAACGATTGATGATATTGTCGATATTGATATTCAAATCACTGACTGCTGTTGAAATCCGAGCTACAATATTCGGTACATTTTTGTTAATCAAGGTAATCCGGTAAGGGGCTGAGAGAGCCTGACGGACATTAGGGAAATTCACTGAGTTGATAATCTCGCCCGTTTCCATGAAGCGGCGAATGGTTTTCCCAGCCATAATGGCACAGTTGAGCTCAGCTTCTTCAGTCGATCCGCCCAGATGCGGAAAAACTGTAATCTGCGGATGACGGAGCAGCTCATCTACACCAAAGTCTGTGATATAGCGCTTGATAACACCTGCTTCCAAGGCTTCAAATAGGGCAGCATTGTCCACCAGCTCGCCACGAGCAAAGTTGATGAGGGTTGTTCCCTTTTGCATAAGACCAAAAGCAGCCTGATCAAAAGTAGCGCGTGTATCATCAGTCAGGGGCACATGGATAGTTATGTAGTCGCTCTTTTCAAAGATTTCCTTAATGTCTGCTACCCGCTTGACATGACTAGAGATATTCCAAGCTGTTTCAATGGATACATAAGGATCATAACCCAGGACGTTCATCCCCAGACGATAGGCATCGTTGGCAATACGGCCGCCGATAGCACCCAGCCCAATGACTCCCAGAGTCTTCTCTGAAATCTCTGTCCCAGCAAACTGTTTCTTACCAGCTTCCACTTGCTTGGGAACATCATCTCCAGAAAGATCGTTAGCCCAACTATTAGCTGCGATATAGTCACGGGCAGACAGGAGAATGGAAGCCAAGACAGCTTCTTTCACCGCATTGGCATTAGCTCCTGGCGTATTGAAAACCACGATTCCCTGAGCTGTTGCCTGGTCGACCGGAATATTATTTGTTCCTGCACCCGCCCGCGCAATGGCTTTGAGCTTGCTTGGAAATTCCTGTCCATGCAGGTTTTGACTGCGCAGGATATAAGCATCTGGATTGTCAGACTTATCTCCGTCAATCTGAAAAGCATTGCCCAGCTCCTTAAGCCCGATTTGATTGATATTGTTAAAGGTTTTGACACTAAAGACCATAGTTTCCCTCTCTTAAGAATTTTCTTCTTCAAATTTCTGCATAAAGGCAATCAAGTCCTTGACACCTTGAAGCGGAAAGGCATTATAGAGACTAGCTCTCATGCCGCCTACGCTGCGGTGCCCCTTGATATTCTTGAATCCCGCTGCTGCAGCCTCTTTGTTAAATTTGGCGTCCAGCTCTGGGCTAGGAGACACAAAGGGAATATTGGCTACTGAGCGCTGCTCCTTGTAACGGACTGGACTGCGATAAAAGTCAGACTGCTCAATGAAGTCGTACAAAAGGCCAGATTTTTCACGATTGCGCTTTTCCATTTCTGCTACACCACCTAGCTCCTTGACCCACTCAAAGACCAGCTTGGCCATATAGATGGCAAAAGTCGGTGGTGTATTGTAAAGAGAGCCATTGTCCGCCTGAATGCGGTAATCTAACATGCTAGATAGAACTGGTTCGTCATCCAGCAAGTCTTCTCGGATGATGACAACTGTCACGCCGGCAGGTCCGATATTCTTCTGAGCCCCAGCATAAATCAAACCAAAATCCTCTACTCGGTATTGAGCAGCCAGGATATTAGAAGACATATCCGCCACAATCGGCACGCCATTTGTTGCAGGCAGGTCATAAATAGCCGTTCCTTCGATGGTATTATTGGTTGTCAGATGCACATAAGCCGCCTGCGGATCAATCTCCTTTTCATCAAAAGAAGGAATTTCCGTGTAATTTAAATCCTCTGACGAAGCCAAAAGAATAGGCTCAAATGGAATGAACTTAGACAGCTTGACTGCTTCAGTGTAAGCTTTCTTTCCCCAAGATCCAGCCACTAGGTAGTAGGCCTTGCCGCCTTGGGCTAGATTAAGGGGAATCATACTAAACTGAGTAGAAGCTCCACCCTGCAGAAAGAGCACGCGGTAATTGTCCGGAATATCCATGAGCTCACGCAGCAAGCTCTCAGCTTCTTTGATAATATCGTCAAATTCTTTGGATCGGTGGGACAGCTCCATCACACTCATGCCACTTTGGGCATAGTCTAAAAACTCAGCCTGAGCTTTTTTCAAGACTTCCTTGGGCAATACTGCCGGTCCAGCAGAAAAATTGTAAATCGTCATATCCTACCTCCAAAATTTATTTTGTATATCATATCACAAAGTTTAGAAAATATCTATTTTATTTCAGAAATCTAGCACTTTTTTAGCCAATTCCCGAACATTGTTGAAATATAGATAAGCAAAACCAACTGTCTAATTAAGGTAACAAAAAAATCCTGAGTTTAGGTCAGGATTAAATAGTCTTACTAAAAAGCTGAGTTACGCTTTTTCCAATTTTAAAACAGACAACTGGTTGTATTGAGAAAAGTATCTGAGCTTCTATCAATTCTTATTTTCATGATACACCGCATAGAGCTCGCTCTTGTTCCTGCCGTATTTCTTAGCTATGTTCTTGATGGCATGATTTTTTTTGCTGCCGGCTTCAACTAAAAGATCAATCTCAGCTAGGATCTGCTCTTGAGATATGTCTTGAAGAGCATCTTCTTCCGCCCCAGCTACAATCAAGAGACACTCTCCTTTAGGCAGATGTTCTGCTGTATAGGCCAACAGCTCTGAAATCAGCCCTCGCTGATACTCCTCGTGAATCTTAGTCAACTCGCGCACCAGGACGACTTTGCGATCACCATAAACTGCCAGCATGTTTTCCAACGTAGCCCGAACCCGATGAGGGGATTCGTAGAAAATCTGGGTCTCAGGATAGGATTTTTTGCTAGTGAAAAATTCCTTCTGCTGGCCAGCCTTTCTAGGCAGAAAGCCATAGAAAATATGCGGTTGGGGAGCCAAGCCGCTGGCAATCAAGGCTGTTATTCCAGCGCTAGGGCCAGGAATCGGCACTACAGTAATTCCAGCTTCTAGCACTGCCTGAACCAAATCATGTCCTGGATCAGAAATACTGGGCAGACCAGCATCCGAAACCTGAGCTATATCATTTCCGCTTTGAAGCATGTCTAAGAGAACTGGGATTTTCTCCTTGGCATTGTGCTCGTGAAAACTGATTTGCTTGGTCTCAATCCCAAAATGCTTAAGCAGAAGGCCCGTATTTCTCGTATCTTCAGCCGCAATCCTGTCGACCTCTTTCAGGGTATTGACCATACGGATGCTCATATCATCCAGATTGCCGATAGGAGTCGCGACCAGATAGAGTTTGCCGTAGGCAGTTTCGCCCTTAAAACTTTTTTGAACCTGCATCACTACTCCCTAAATAATAACTCATCGCAGAACATGCACTCTGCGTCATTCTCCCGGCGCTGACCATAGAAATCCGTACAGACATGAAAGCCGTCATAGTAAAGCTTACGCAGATTATCTCGGTTTTTCTTGGTCTTGGTCGGAGCTTCCTTCTCCACCTCTCCCAAGCGCTCCCTCAACTTGTCATTTTCCAGATGCAGAGCAATATTTTCCTCTACCACACTCTTGAGATTTTTCTTGACAGCCTCCACCTCAGCAAGGGTCACTAAAAGCGTCTGTGAAAAATCATCCAAGGCGTCAAATAAGTCTTTTTTATCCATTTTATACTCCTGTGCTGCCTCTTTTTACTTTCCTTTCAAAGTCATATATTCTAAAGCGTTTTGAAAAGATACGTTGGCTCGCCACATCTTCCGAGCCAGCAAAAGCTGCTCCAAGGCCTGTCGACCGCTCTCTGTTGCTATCTCTTTATAAAATAATACTTCCAAGAGCTTGAAGACCTGTTCCTGCTTCTCCTTATCATCAGCCAGCTTTGCCAGACGCGAAACCTGCAGAAATGCCTGACTGGTGCGAGTCTGAAAATCCTTGACAAAGCGCTCGCATTCGCTGACTAATTCAAAAAAGGCATTATTATGAGCCAAGCTAGCCGCTTCTGACTGAGTCTGACTATAAGCAGCTAGCAGCTCCGCTCGACTTTTAATCAAGCCATCCTGTTCCAAACTGTGCTGCAGAGCAGCTGTATTTTTCAAAAAATGATAAACCTGAGTCCGACTTCGAATCGTCGGCAGAATCAGCTGTTCATCAGCAGTCAGAAGAAAGATATAAATCTCACTCTGCGGTTCCTCAATGACTTTGAGCAAGGAATTGGCTGCATTGACGTGCATCCGATCCGCATCGCAGATAATGAAAACCTGCCGACTGCCTTCCAGACCGCTCTGAGAGAAGTTTCGGACCAGCTCCCGAACCCGGTCTGTTTTGATAATGTTATTAACCGGTCGCACCACCGTTACATCAGAAAAATCTTCTTCTGCAATCAAACGGCAAGAACGACAGGACTGACAAGGCCAGACGCCTTGCTTATTCTCACAAAAGAGACTCTGGGACAGGATTTGGGCCATTTCAAAACTGCCAAAAGCTCCGGTAAACAAGTAGGCGTGACTAAGCCGCCCCTGTTCCAAAATATGCTGAAACTGCTCAAACAAGCTGGGTTGGCTTTGCTGTAACTCTTTTATCTTCATGACGGATTCCCGAATCGTTCCTGAATGATGGCCAAACTATCAGCCACTACCTTATCCAAAGGTTGGCTGGCATCTACCTTGACAAAGCGCTCAGGCTCCTTGTCAAGAATCGCCAAATAGCCCTGCCGAACCCGCTGATGCAGGTCTAAACCCTCCAGATCAAGCCGATTCACCTCTCGGCTCTCGTTTCTAGCAATCCGCGCCAGCCCTTCTTCCACATCAATATCAAAATAGAGGGTCAAATCAGGCTTGAGTCCATCTGTTGCAAACTGATTGAGCCATTCAATATCTGCCACATCCAGACCTCGTCCGTAGCCCTGATAGGCAACTGAACTATCTATAAAACGGTCCATCAAGACAAGCTTTCCTTGCGCCAAAGCTGGCAAAACCCGCTCAGTTAAGTGTTGGCGGCGGCTGGCAATGTACAGCAAGAGCTCAGTCTTAGCATCCATAGCCGTATGACTAGGTTCCAAAATCACTTCGCGGATAGCCTCAGCAATCTGGACGCCACCTGGCTCCCGCGTCGTAATAAGACCAGTTCCATAATTTTTCAAAAAAGGAAGCAAGGCTTCCAACACACTCGACTTTCCAGCCCCTTCTGGACCTTCCAGCGAAATCAAAATACCATTTTTCATCTTTACCTTGAATCTCTAACTTCTATTTTTTGTTCTTTATAAGAAAATGCAGATAAGACTTGCCCTAAAGCTTGATATAAGCCACTGTTGAAGCATGTCCAAACAGCTGAGCAGCCTAACAAGAACCGAATTCGTCAGCTCATTATTTTCATCCTACTCTTTTTTATCTATTGTTTATTTTACCAAAAAAAAAGCTAAAAGCCCATCATAAGAAAAGACTTTAAAAATTTTTTCAAAGTGTTTCACAAAGGATAAATTTTTGGTAAAATATATTCAGAATAACTTTCTGGAAATAGATTTAGGAGGATGTTATGTTTAAATTAAAAAACGTACTGGCCATCATTTTTGGGGCTGGAATTTTTTCTTTTGGGATTCATTATTTGGTCATTCCTTTTCATTTATATGAAGGTGGCGCGACGGGTTTGACCTTGATTGCCTACTATCTGTTTAAAATCCCTGTCTCGACGACCAACCTGATTATTAACATTCCTCTCTTTATTATTGCTTGGAAGCTGTTAGGCTCGCGAACCCTCTATCTCAGCATTCTAGGGACCTTCTCCGTGTCTGCTTGGCTCAAAATTTTTGAAATCCTACCTGCCTCCAAACACTTGCAAGACTATTTTCTTTCAGCTCTGGACGGGGATGTTTTACTGGCCTGCCTTGGAACAGGGATTGTTTTGGGGATTGGACTAGGCATCATCTTCAATGCTGGCGGAACAACTGGCGGTACTGACATTGTAGCCCGCATCTTTAATAAATACACTAGCATTTCCATGGGCAAACTCATGCTGACTGTTGATTTTGTAGTCATTACCTTGGTTCTCCTTGTTTTCAAAGACCTACGCATGGTGTCTTATACCCTGATGTTTGTCTTTATCACCTCGCGCGTCATTGACCTGATCGCAGAAGGAGGTTTTGCCGGCAAGGGATTCCTTATCGTTACCAGCAAACCGGCAGAACTTGCTGAAGCTATCAATAACAAGCTGGATCGTGGAGTGACCTTCATCAAGGGTCAAGGCTTCTATAGCAAGCAGGATCTCCAGATTGTCTACTGTGTTGTTTCCCGTAACGAAATGCAGCAGATGAAGAAACTCATTAACCAAGTCGATCCATTTGCCTTTACAACGATTACCGAAGCCCATGAGATCTTGGGCGAAGGCTTCACTTTAGATGCCAACAAACAACCTATTGTACGTTAAAAACCTCATCCAATGATGAGGCTTTTTTTATCGCTTATAAAGCTTTTGCTGAAGTATGTGTAATCTCAGCAAGCTCAATCGCATGCTCTTCAAATTTTTTCTTGAGAAGAGCTGTATCTATATTACCAGCTAATTGTACTTCAATAACAACCTTTCCATCCTTACGTGGGATATTGACGGTATTGGAGATGTTGAGATTTTCTTCCACCAGAAGACGGATTATCTGCTCAAGAACCCCCACCTTATTCTCAGTGACAAAGCGCAGACGGACTCCCTCTTCACCATAGCCAGATACTTCTAAGAAAGCCTTGAAAATATCACGGTCAGTGATAACCCCGTAAAGTTGCTCATTGTCTACGACAGGCAAGATGCCAATCTTATTTTTCAGCATCAGATAGGTTGCATCTTCCAGACTGGCAAACTGAGAGATTGTGACCACATCACGAATCATAACATCACCAACTTTTGTTTTGTTGAGAAGATAGTTCATCTCATAAATGGATAGACTCGTTGCCTTAGATGGACTAGCTTCTGCAATCGTTCCTTCTGTCACCAGTCCCACTAGTTGGTCATTCTCAATCACTGGCAAACGGTGAAGCTTTTGCTCACGCATCATATCCGCCGCATGAGCAATCGTTGTATTAGGGCTAATATAAACCACCTTACGCGTCATAAAATCTTTAACTGCCATAAAAGTTCCCTCAACTTCCTATCCATAATTCTTATATTTATTATACTTTATTTTGAAGCTGATTTCAAACGCTTCCAAGGCCTGTGCCTAAGTTTTCAAAATTTAGAAAAATCCCGCGATTGGAAAAATTGAAGGCAGGCAATGCTCAACTATACTAGCTTAACATCCAAGAGACGAAAAAGGTCCAATGGACCTTTTCTAAATGTTAAGTTACTACCATAACTTTCTATCAACAACCTAAAAATGTCTCCCAGACATTTTGAAGAAAATTCGCTCTCGCGAATTCTCATCTGCAACCTGAAACAGTCCCCTGGGCATCTTGACGAAAACCTTGTTTTATTTATCTGCAACTTAAAAAGGTCCATTGGACCTTTTCAAAATGTTAAGTTACTATCGTAATTTTCTATTAACAACCTAAAAATGTCTCCCAGACATTTTAAAGAAAACTCGCTACCGCGAGTTCCTATTTGCAACCTGAAACAATCCCCCGGGCATCTTGACGAAAACCTTGTTTTCTTTATCTGCAACTTAAAAAGGTCCATTGGACCTTTTTAACCACCTAGATATGCTTTGCGGACTTCGTTAGAAGCGAGGAGCTCTTGACCGGTTCCGGACAGAACGATTTTACCTGTTTCAAGAACATAACCACGGTCGGCGATAGAGAGTGCCTTATTTGCATTTTGCTCAATCAAAAGAACTGTAGTCCCTTGTCGCTGAATATCTTGGATAATATCAAAGATTTCCTGAATAAAGATTGGCGCCAAGCCCATAGAAGGCTCATCTAAGAGCAAAAGCTTAGGTGTAGACATCAGAGCCCGTCCCATGGCCAGCATCTGCTGCTCACCACCTGAAAGGGTAGCAGCATCTTGGTTTTTACGCTCTTCCAAACGTGGGAAACGAGAGAAGACCCTTTTGAGATTGGCTTGATTTTCTTCGCGGTTTGTTTTGAGAAAGGCGCCCATTTCCAAATTTTCCAAAACGGTCAAACCTGGAAAGACATGGCGGCCTTCTGGTACTTGCGAAAGTCCAGCTGCTACGATTTTTTGAGCAGGAACTTTTTGAATTTCATTGCCGACAAATTCAATTTTACCAGCACTTGGACGAACCAAGCCTGAAATAGTCCGGAGAATGGTCGTTTTCCCAGCGCCATTTGCACCAATCAGGGAAACAACTTCTCCTTCATTTACTTCAAAGCTGACATCACGGACAGCCTGAATCATGCCATAATGGACAGAGAGATTCTCAACTTTAAGCATGGACATTAGGCTTCACCTCCTAGATAAGCTTCAATAACGCGTTTGTCATTCTTGATTTCATCAGGTGTTCCGTGCGCAATCAAGCGGCCGTACTCCAGCACATAGATGCGCTCAGTGACTTCCATTACCAGACTCATATCATGCTCAATTAGCATGATGGTAATGTTAAATTCGTTTTTAATCCGTCGAATCAATGCAGTCAGCTCTGCTGTCTCCTGAGGGTTCATCCCTGCAGCCGGCTCATCCAAGAAGAGGATCTTCGGCTCCGTTGCCAAGGCCCGAACAATCTCCAAGCGGCGCTGCTGACCATAAGCTAAGTTCTTAGCCAAGGTTTCTGCTTCCTTGTCCAAGTCAAAAATTTTCAGCAACTCCAAAGCCTTAGCTTTGAGTTCTTCTTCGTTTTTGTAGTAAGCTGGCAGGCGGAGGAAAGAAGCTAACACATGAGCCTTATGATGATTACCAAAGGCAATCAAAACATTATCCAAAACACTAAGGTCCTTAAAGAGCCGGATGTTCTGGAAAGTCCGCCCTAGACCTAAAGAAGCAATCTTGTAAGGTACCTTACCATTGAGCAAATGACCATCTAGTGTCACTGTTCCTTCACTAGGCTCATAAACACCAGTCAAGAGGTTAAAAAGGGTCGTTTTTCCTGCACCATTAGGGCCAATCAGACCAACCAGCTCGCCCTCGTTGAGTTCCAAGGTCACATCGCTGACAGCAGTCAAACCACCAAAGTTTTTAGTTAGATTTTTCACATCAAGAAGTGCCATTATTCTTTGACCTCCTTATTATTTTTGAAGAGCTTAGACAGGCTGAGCTCCCAAGTTCCTAAAAGTCCGCCTGGACGGAAAATCATGACCAAGATCAGGGCCAAAGAATAGACAATCATCCGAATGCTGGATACATCCTGCAGCAACATATTGAGAACTCCCAATACTACTGCAGCCACAATGGTTCCAGTCATCGATCCTAGACCACCAAAAACGACAATAATCAAGATATTGATAGTGTTGGTAAAGGAATAGTCCTTAGGAACAACTGATCCAACAAAGCCAGCTTGAAGAGAACCAGCAATAGAAGCCGTGATAGCTCCCAAGACAAAGGCTGTCACTTTGATTCTAGTAGTATTAACACCAACAGACTCGGCAGCAATCTCATCCTCACGGACAGACAGAGTACTGCGGCCAATAGGACTGCGCAGGAAATTCAAGGTCAAAATAGTTGTGATAACAACAAAGACATAGACCATCTGCCAAGAAGTAAAGGGCGGAATGGATAGGATACCAGCTGCGCCATTCGTCAAAGTACCGCCATTAATAATCAGAATACGGATAATCTCTGAGACACCAAGAGTTGCAATCGCGAGATAGTCCCCTTTAAGTCGCAGGGTCGGCAAACCAACTACTAAAGCCACAATACCAGCAATGATAGCTCCAGCCAGCATAGCAATGAAGAAAGCTCCATATGTTGGCGATTTAGAGCCAATAATCGCTACAGCGTAGGCACCGATAGCCATAAAACCAGCATGCCCAAGAGAGAATTGACCTGAGAATCCGACGATGAGATTAAGTCCCACAGCCAGAATAATATTAATCCCGATCTGCTCTAAGATTTGAATGTAAAAAGCGTTGAGAACACCGGCACTAACCAATACTGTCATCAACAAGTAGCCAATTAAGACAAGTCCAAGCCAGAAAATATTTATCTTTAAATTCTTTTTCATACCTTACACCTTCTCTTTCACATTTTTACCGAGGATACCAGCTGGACGAATCAGAAGAATGACAATCAAAATCGCATAGACAATGGCATCGCGGAAATCAGATAGTCCAAGCGCTGTCGCAAAAGTTTCCAAAAGACCGATAACAAAGCCACCAAGCGCAGCACCAGGAATGATTCCAATACCACCGAGAACGGCTGCTACAAAGGATTTAATACCTGGAGTCATTCCCATCAGAGGCTCCAATGAATTATAGTAAAGGGCAATCAGGACGCCAGCAGCTCCTGCAAGAGCTGATCCCAGAGCAAAGGTGAAGCTGATTGTCCGATTGACATTGATTCCCATCAGCTGGGCAGCATCACTATCTACAGATACAGCTCGCATAGCCTTACCCATCTTTGTCTTCTGCACGATGAACTGCAAAGCCACCATGAGGAAAATCGAAATTCCCAAAATCAGCAACTGAATATTTGAGATAGAAATCGGTCCTAAGTTAAAGCGTACTGTTTTAATAACCTGCGGGAAGGAACGGGTATTGGCACCGACAAAGAAAATCATGCCATACTCAAGAAGAAAAGAGACCCCAATGGCTGTAATCAAAGCCGCAATCCGAGTCGAATTTCGCAGAGGACGATAGGCTAAAAACTCAATAAGCACACCGAGAATCGCTGTCCCAATCATCGCTAAAATGAGAGAAAGGAAGAAATTAAACTTCAAGATATTAATCAAGTAATAACCCATAAAGGCACCGATCATATAGATATCGCCGTGGGCAAAGTTAATCAGCTTAATAATCCCATAAACCATGGTATAACCCAAAGCCAGAAGCGCATAAACACTACCCAGGATTAGACCGTTGACTAATTGTTGGAGCATTAGACACCACTCTTTCTATAATAAAATAAGGAATGGGACAAAAATCAGCAGACTAGGTCGTGATTTTATCATCCCACTCCCAAAATACGAATAATAGTTGATTGAGAAACGAAGAAGAATAGATTATAAAACAATACTCTCTCAAATCCGTAGATTTATAAAGAAATCATCTACTAACTTGCTCAAGCAACTAGAAATAGAAAACAAGTCAAAGACTGGGATAGCCCCAGCCTCGTAACTATTATTCAGCTTTAACTGTTTCTACAGTATCTACTTGACCGTCTTTCAAGCCAATCATCAGAGCTGTTTTCACTGGATTGTGGTCTTTATCAATAGTGATTGAACCAGTCACTCCATCGAAATCTTTAAGCTTAGCCAAGTTGTCTTTGATATCTACAGAAGTTTTAGCACCTTTGGCTGCTTCTGCTGCCATATAAACAGAGTCATATGCCAGAGCTGCAAACATAGAAGGCTCTTCTTTGTACTTAGCTTTGTATGCTTCAATAAACTTCTTAGCTTTTTCTGACATTTCACCAGAAGTTGTAAAGCCAGATACATAGTAAACATTTGTAGCCGCAGCAGGAGTTGCTTGCTCAACGAACTTAGCATCACCAAAGCCATCAGGACCAACGATTGTTTGGTCGATACCCAAACCACGCGCTTGATTGACAATTTTACCAGCTTCTGTATAGTAACCTGGAACAACCAGAGCATCAAATTCTTTGCCCTTAATCTTTGTCAAAGCAGCTTGGAAGTCTGTATCCTTGGATTGGAAAGTTTCTGTTGCTACAATCTCACCCTTGAATTCCTTCTTGAAAGCATCTGCCATTCCTTTAGCGTAGTCACTAGATTGGTCGTAGTAAAGAACGACTTTCTTAGCTTTCAAGTTATCAGTAACATACTTAGAAATGATTTTACCTTGGTAGCTATCAATGAAGGTTGCACGGTAAAGATAATCTTGCTTGTTGGTCAGGTCATCCTGTGTCGCACTTGGTGTAATGAGTGGCACACCTGCTTTAGCAGCATTTGCAGTAGCTGAAGCTGTAGCTCCAGAAGTCGCAGGGCCAATGATTGCATTTACCTTGCTTTGGGTAACCAAGCTAGTAGTGATGGTAGATGCTTCAGCTGTTTCTGATTTGTTATCCTTATCAGTAACTTCAATCTTCTTGCCATCTACGCCACCAGCAGCGTTGATTTCATCAACGGCCAACTGAGCACCATGTTGTTCAGCTGTACCGTAGGCTGCTACTTCACCTGATTCTTCAAAGTTAAAACCAAATTTAATCGTATCGCCAATTTCTGTACCTGTTACTGTTGAGTTGTTATTGGATACTTCTCCACAAGCTGCGAGAAGGGCCGCACTAGCAAAAGCTACTAGGGATAGTGCAAATTTTTTCTTCATTAGGAAATCTCCTTAAGTGATTTGATTGATGATATAGTAAGAATATATCGAATTATCTGACAATTGTCAACCCTTTATAGAAATTTTATCAAATGATAACGTTTTCTTGCTCTCTATACAGGCTTCCAACAAAGTTTTGATCTAGTTCTTTTATATGAGAAATCCGAACTTTCTTAACATAGCGCTCCTTGGGCAGATTCTCCTGTAAGTTCTGGGCTTCTTCTTGCTTGACATAGAGATGCAGATAGCGATGCTTCTTAGAATGATAAATGATATCACCGAAGTTAGCTAGTTTTTTGGCATCTCGATTATAGTAAAGATAGACAATCAAGCCCACTCTTTCTTCTCTCTCTATCATAAAACTCCTTTCCGGTCCATGTAGTTCTTAGATGATTATAGCAAAGATAGGGCAAAAAAACTAGCCCTGAAAAGCTTTATGGTCTGCTTAAAACACCTGAACTTGCTAACTTATCAGATTCAAAACAGCAAAAAAGGAGCCTCTTTTGGCTCCTCCTATGTTAGCTTAAATTGCTATTTTCCATGATTTCGTCAATAAAGCCGTATTCCAATGTTTCCTGAGCACTCATCCAGTAGTCGCGTTCTGCATCCTTGTGGATTTGCTCAACGGACTTGCCAGAGTTTTCAGCCAAGATTTTTTCCAAGGTATTACGGGTTCTAAGCAAGTGCTCAGCTACAATGGCCATATCCGTTTGCTGAGTACCACTTCCAGCTCCGCCCATTGGCTGGTGGATCAGATATTCTGCATTTGGCAACATGAAGCGTTTGCCTTTGGCACCGCTGGAAGCAATGACCGTCCCCATGCTGGCAGCTACACCCATAACAATGGTCTGAACATCAGACTTGATAAAGTTCATAGTGTCCACAATGGCCAGACCTGCTGAGACAGATCCCCCCGGCGTATTTACATAGAGGTAAATATCTTTAGTATTGTCTTGAGCGTCCAAGAAAAGGAGCTGGGCAATGACTGAATTAGCCATATTATCCTCTACTGGGCCAGTCAGCATGATAATGCGGTCTTTTAATAGCCGAGAGTAAATATCATAGGAGCGCTCCCCTCGGCTGGTTTGTTCAATAACTACAGGAATCATAGTTTTCTCTCTTTCTCTTTTTAAAATTTTCTATCAAACTAGGGAATAGAATTTCAAATTACGGAACTATTATATCCTTTTGGTCAAAAAAGGTCAAATATAAACTTTTACTTAGTTCCGAAAAGACGATCTCCTGCATCTCCCAGTCCTGGTACGATATAACCATGGTCATTGAGGTGGTCATCCAGAGCGGCTGTGAAAATATCAACATCTGGATGAGCTCCCTGCAAGGCTTTTACTCCTTCTGGCGCAGAAACTAAACATACAAAAGTAATGTGGCTAGCACCACGTTTCTTCAGAGAATCCACCGCCAAGATCGCAGAACCACCCGTAG
Source organism: Streptococcus sanguinis (assembly GCF_020729725.1). Lineage (GTDB taxonomy): Bacteria > Bacillota > Bacilli > Lactobacillales > Streptococcaceae > Streptococcus > Streptococcus sanguinis_V. The sequence goes on from NZ_JAJEPA010000005.1 coordinate 859,738, forward strand.
CCAACATTGGATCTACAACGAAAATCTGACGTTGGTCAATATCTTCTGGCAACTTGACCAGATACTCAACCGGCTTCAAAGTTTCTTCATCACGGTACATTCCGATATGCCCAACTTTAGCTGCTGGAACCAAGCTCAGAAGTCCATCCACCATGCCAATACCAGCCCGCAGGATGGGTACAATAGCTAATTTTTTTCCTGCAATCTGCTTTTGGACTGTTTTCGTAATTGGTGTTTCAATTTCTACATCTTCAAGTGGTAAATCGCGCAAAACTTCATAACCCATGAGCATTGCGATTTCATCAACTAATTCACGAAAAGCCTTGGTAGAGGTATCTGTACGACGCAAGATAGACAATTTATGCTGAATTAGTGGATGAGCGATAACTTCAAGTTTTCCCATGATTGGATTTCCTTCTTTCAATTTATTCTTCTTATTATATCAAAAAAAGAGTGAAAAGGCTTGCTATAAGCAAGCCTTTTCAAAGATTTTCTTCACCTTATAGCCATTCTCTATAGCGCTTGATATAAAGGTGTTTAACAAGGGTTACACTAACCATATAAAGCGCAATAATCAAGAGGAGGAAAAGGAAATAAGTGCCATTTAGCGGAGCTGTCTTCAGAACTGACGCAAAGAGGCTGTATGGCAGGGAAGTAACAAAGAGGGCTGCTGCCATGGTCGTCACAATAACAGACAAAGCAGGACGGCTTTGCACAAATGGCAGCTTAGGTGAGCGCAGCATGTAGATAACCATGGTCTGGGTCCATATGGACTCAACGAACCAGCCTGTTTGAAAAAGAGTGATAAAGGTTTCTGCTTGCCCACTACCAGCTTGATAGTTGCCACCTGTTATCATAGGTACGATAATAAAGTAGAGCAACAAATAGGTCAAAACATCAAAAATGGATGAGATAGGACCAATCCAAGCCATAAAGCGGGTAATAGAGTTAGCAGACCAAATCCGTGGTTTCTTGAGAAATTCACTGTCAACGTTATCGAAGGGCAGAGCTATACAAGACAAGTCATAAACTAGATTGAGGACAATCAGATGAACTGGTGCCATAGGAAGAAATGGCAAAAAGATACTGGCAAAGAGGAGAGAAAAGATATTCCCAAAATTGGAACTGACCGTCATCTTAATGTACTTGGTCATGTTGGCATAGACCTTGCGCCCTTCTACCAGCCCTTTCTCCAGAACCATAAGGTCCTTGTCCAGCAGAACGACATCTGCTGTTTCCTTGGCAATATCGACAGCTGTATCAACAGAAATACCCACATCTGCTACCTTCATAGAAGGTGCATCATTGATACCATCACCCATGTAGCCAACCTTGTGGCCATTAGCCTTGAGTTGGAGAATGATCCGAGCTTTTTGGTCAGGTGAGAGCTTGGCAAAAACCGTTGTATGCTCCACTGCCTGACTCAATTCTTCATCAGATAAGGCATCCACCTCTACACCTAGTAAGATATTATCTACATCTAACCCAACCTTTTCACAAACTGCCTGGGTCACCTTATCATTATCACCGGTCAAAATCTTAGTAGCAACGCCGTACTCAGCCAAGATTTCAATAGCTGGAGTCGCAGATGACTTAGGTGGATCTAGAAAGGCCAGATAGCCCGTCAAAATCATGTTAGATTCATCCTTGACTTCATAGTCGTAATCTTCTTCTAAGTCTGACTTGTAGCTAACACCAAGCACGCGCAGCCCTTGCTCATTGAGTTGAGCCACTTCCGCAAGGATTTCCTGACGAATCTCCTCAGTCAATTCCGTAATGCGTTTCTTGTATTCTACATGGCTAGAGATAGCCAGCATTTCCTCCAAGGCCCCCTTGGTCACCATGCTGATAACATCCTCATCATCCTTGACGATGACACTCATACGACGACGCTCGAAATCAAAGGGCAGTTCATCAATTTTCTTAAAGGTTTGGTCTAGATTACGGACAATCTCATGCTTTTCTGCTTCTTTCTCCGTCCGATTGATAATGGCCCGGTCCATAAGATTTTTGAGACCAGTTTGATAGTAGGAATTGAGAAAAGCACGACGGAGCACTGCTAAGTCCAAATCTCCATGAATATCCAGCGGGTATTCTAACACAATCTCGTCTTGGGTCAGTGTGCCCGTCTTATCCGTACAAAGGATATCAATAGCTCCTAGGTCTTGGATGGCATTCAGCTTCTTAATCACGACCTTTTCCTGAGCCATGATAATAGAACCTTTAGCCAGGCTCGCTGTGATAATCATAGGCAGCATTTCTGGAGTCAGGCCGACCCCAACACTGAGGGCAAAGACACCTGCTTCCAGCCAGTCGCCGTCTGTCAGACCGTTTATGAAGAACACGACCGGAACCATGACGAGCATCAGACGAATCAAGAGCCAGGAAATGCTATTCATCTCGCGCTCAAAAGAGGTCGGCTCATCATAGGTGTTAAGCGTCTGCTCAATGGCTCCCATCATGGTCTCATCGCCAACCACCAGCACCAGAGCTGTAGCTCTTCCGGAAATAACGTTTGTTCCCATAAAGGCCAGTGACTCTGTTTCTAAAAGGCTATCAAGTTTTTGTTCATCTGACTTGGCTAGGCACACCTTTTCTACTGCATCGCTTTCCCCTGTCAGACCAGACTGCTGAACAAAGAAATCACGCGAGTCCAGCAGCAAGACATCTGCAGGAATCATGTCTCCGGCACTAAGCTTGATGATGTCTCCTACAACAAGCTCATCAATCGGAAGTTCCTGCTCTGCTCCTTCACGGATAACCGTAGCTGTGTTGACAATCAGCCGAGACAAATTACTAGCAGCGCGGTCGCTCCGCAATTCCTGAACAAAACGAATGCCTCCAGAAATCAAGACCAGAACGACAATAATGATAGAAGTTGTCGGATCTTCCTCACCAGGCTTAGCCAGCCAAACATTGGTCACTAAAGACACGAGAGCAATCACCAATAGGATGACTGTAAAGGGGTTAATGATAGACTCGTAAATTTTCTTTAGAATAGAGTCTTCCTGACCCTTTGTGATGATATTTTCACCATAGAGGTCACGATTTTCTTCGACCTGCTCTTCTGTCAGGCCGCGAAAAGAACTCTTGTAAAAAGCCAGAGTTTCTTTTACAGGAAGCTGCAGAGCAGCAACTAATCTTTCTTTTACTGTTTTCATTGGTTTCTCCTTGATGTATGATTGATAAATTTCATACACAGGGACCAATCACTTTATGAGGACAGAACGACACAAATCAGCGATTGGCTGTGTATGTGCGGTTCCGGATAATCGTCAATTTGCATCGCGTGTCTCCTTTCTTAATTTATAAAAACAATTAAAAGTCCCAAGATGCCTGCAAGACGTCAAAAGTGGCATTCATCTTCTGTGTCCAATCTTGCAATTCTGGAAAATTTTCTTTTAAAGATAATCCAATAACTTCTTCACGTAAATTCCACCAATCTACAAGAGCAACTACTTGGATTGTTGCAATATTTAAAGAGAGCCCTTGCTCAGTAGCCAGTTTCTCTAACAAAGACAAACTCCGTATATTTCTCTCTTCAATTTGCTGATGTCTGTCTTTCCACCAATGTTCTTTTTCATGGAAAAATTTTTCCGCAACAATCGGCATTGTATTTTCCAAAATTCCTTCAGCAATGGACAGTATATTTAAAACATGCCATTTATCCATTCCATTGGGGAAAAGTGAGATTTCCTGACCTAGTTCGTCTAAATATTGAGAAATTAAATCACTACCATATAACCATTCTCCACTGGAAGCTTGAAAAGCAGGAATTCTACCTAAAGGATTATCTTGATTGTGCGGTGAATTTCTATCAAAAGCCACCTGAACTTTCTGAATATCCACTTGCTCCTCTAAATGATGGTGTAAAATTGTAACATATACCTTACGCGCAAAAGGACTGGTACTAGAATACCAAAATTTCATCACTATTCCTCCTTCTTTTTCCTTAAGAGGCAGGCCAATCAAATATTTGCACTCTTGAAATATTTTCAACAAAAAAGAATACCCTGCCAATTTCTCAGCAGGGTTGTTTGCATGTCAGGTTATTCGCTTCATTGTTTTAAGCACAGATAAAGCAAGCATTCACCGTTCAAGCTTTAACTCCATAAGGCGATGAAATGAGCTTAGTCTTGACCTTGGCGATCAGGACTGTTAACCAACGAGTAGTGTCTCCACTGCTTTGCGGTAGTCATCCGTATCCTTATGGTAGCCTCACCTACCGATTTTCCACTATTACTATACTCCTCTTTCAAAGGATTGTCAATCATTTTTTCTCGCTTGAGACAAATTTCAAAAAATTCTTGATTTATTTTGGCAATACCTCTGCAATACGGGAGCAGATTTCTTCAATCATCGTCTCTGGAGCAGCAACATTTAGGCGGGCATGGCCTTTGCCTTCTTTACCAAAATCACTTCCTCTATTCAGGACAACCTTAGCCTCTTCTCGCAGAAGCTGGAAGAGCTGGTCATCTGTCAGGCCATAATCTGAAAAGTCCAGCCAAATCAGATAAGTCCCTTGAGGCTTCATGACCCGCAGGCGCGGTGCTTCCTTGGCAAAATAATCAACCACAAAATTTACATTCTTCTCAAGAACTTCCTTTAGTTCCATCAACCAAGACCAACCGTAACGATAGGCTGCTTCTGTCGCTAAAAAACCAAGGCCAGGAATTTCATGCTGGTTGTTGGCCAGCTGGCGTTTTTTAAACTGATGCCGCAAGCTAGGATTCTCAATCACAGCATAGGAATTTTTGGTCCCAGCAATATTAAAGGTCTTAGTCGCACTGGCTAAAATCAAGCTAAAGTCCTTAAAGTCAGGCGAGACAGTATTAAAAGACTGGTGCTCATTCCCAAACAGCGTCAAGTCTTGGTGGATTTCGTCTGAAACCACGAGGACTCCATACTTTTGGCAGAGGCGTCCAATTTTCTCTAACACTTCCCGTTCCCAAACTCGACCTCCGGGATTGTGCGGATTGCAAAGAACATAAATCTTGACTTCATTATCTGCAATGTCACGCTCTAGCTGCTCAAAGTCAATCTGAAAGAGACCATCCTGCTCTATCAAAGAATTGGTAATAAGCTGACGATTATTGAGCTTAACACTGCGGGCAAAAGGTGGGTAAACGGGAGTGTTGATTAGAACAGCATCCCCTTCCTTGGTAAAGGCTTGGATAGCCGTCGAAATAGCAGGGACAACTCCTTCTATAAATACCAAGGCTTCCCGATCAAAGGTATAGTCGTGCTCATCCCGCTCCCAATCTAGAACAGCATTGATTAGCTCTTCACTAGCATAGGTATAGCCATAGACTAACTGATTAGCGTAATCATGAACAGCTTGCTGAATTTCAGGCAGAACTTCAAAATCCATATCTGCAATCCAGGCTGGCAGGACTTCCTTGTCCTTCTCCACTTCTTTCCATTTATAAGTATGATGTCCTACACGACAGGGGGCTTTTTCAAAATTATATCTTCCCATATTATTCATTCTCCAAGGCTGCGCGTAAATCGTCTACCAAATCTCGACTATCCTCAATTCCAATCGACAGGCGCAGCAAATCATCAGTTAAGCCATAAGAATGACGCACTTCCACCGGAATGTCTGCGTGAGTCTGGGTCGTCGGATAGGTAATCAAGCTCTCCACTCCTCCTAAACTTTCCGCAAAGGTAAAGACTTTCAGGCTATTTAAGAGATGAGGAATCTTCCCTTCATCCACAACTTTAAAGGAAATCATACCACCCTTACCTGGATAGAGAACCTCTTTTACCGCAGGAGATTTCTTCAAAAAATCAACCACTTCTTGCGCATTCTGAGTAGAGCGCTCCATACGGAGAGCCAGTGTCTTGAGACCGCGCAAAAGCAGATAGCTGTCAAAAGGAGACAAGACTGGTCCAGTTGTATTGAGATTATAGAAAAGTTTGTCATAAATAGCAGTGTCATTGGTCATGATAGCTCCAGCCAAGACATCATTGTGCCCGCCCAGATACTTGGTCGCAGAGTGTAGAACAATATCTGCTCCATCCTCCAGCGGTCTTTGGTAAATAGGACTGTAGAAGGTATTGTCCACAATGACAGCTGCTCCTCGCTCATGAGCCGCTTGGGAAATGCGGGCAATGTCAAACTCTACCATAAGAGGATTGGTCGGTGTCTCGATATAGACAATATCTATATCCTCTGTTAGACTATTCAGAAGTTCTTCTTCTGTATTGGCATAGCTAAAGGCAAAACGCCCTTCTGCTTCAGCTTGGGCAAACCAACGGAAAGATCCGCCATAGAGATCCCGAACAGCCAAAACCTTGCTGCCGACCGGAAAGGCACTAAAGGCCAGCACAATAGCCGACATACCAGAGCTAGTCGCTAGAGCATAATTTGCACTTTCGATAGCAGCCAGAGTCTCTTCCAAGCTAACCCTTGTTGGATTCTTGGTTCGAGTATAGTCATAACCTGTTGACTGGCCAAACTCAGGGTGCTGGTAGGTCGTTGAAAAATGCAGGGGTGTTGTCAAAGCACCGGTTGCTTCATCTTTTTTTACCCCAGCCTGAGCCAATAGTGTATTTAATTTTACGTCTTTACTCATATTAACCTTCCAATCCTTCGCTAATATTTCACCCTCTATTGTAACATCTTTTGAAAACATTTTTCTTTTTTCTTTTCAAGAGCTAGCTATAGTTTGAAACTATAATGTTAATGTTTTAGACATAGTAAAGATAAAAATTAAAAAGCCCTGCGGCTTTTTAATAGATATGAAAGCGTCGACGCAGACTAGCCGCTTTTGAACCGATAAAGCGATCCATGAGGCGAACTTTGAGCGCCAGTCCGCCATAGACAGCGAGGCCGATACCGCCAATCAGAGCGATATAGACAAAGCTGGAAATCCGACCGCTTGGATGAAGGAAGAGACCGATAAGAAGCTCTGTCACCAAGACAAAGATGGTCATCAGAACCGTCAAAATCACTGACAGGAGACTCCGTTTAAAGAGATTCTTAGGATTCAGACCTGTTACCTTGCGAATTTCCTGATACATGAGCAGGATTGGGATAATCAAGCCAACTGTCGTCGCAAGAAGAGGACCATAAGCTTTAAAAATATAAATCAAGGGTACTTGCAGCACCAACTTGACTCCTACTCCATAGAGGAAATAAATAATAGCTTTTCGATTTTGGAAGAGGGCCTGAATCATCGGAGCCAACACCGTATATAGACTGAGGATAATGGTCTGCAGCATAGCAAAGATGAAAAGTCCCAGTGCTAAGCCATCTGGCTTGCCATAGAAAACAGTATACAGAGGTTCCGCTACCAAAACAGCACCAATGGTTGCTGGCAAGATAAAGAAAATCAGCATACTAAGATTATCCTGCACCAAGCGTGCAGCCGATCGGAAATCACCTTTGACATAGTTCTCAGTCAAGAGAGGAATCCCGACACCGCCGATAGAAGTAGCCACTGCAATTAAAATCATGGTAATTTTATTAGGATTGGCTGAGAAATAGGCAAACTGAACCAGCAGCTCGGATTTGCTGTACTTGCTAATCCAGCCCATGACATGGATAAAGGTAGCTTGGTCAATAATCTGAAAAAGCTGAATGGCAGATCCTGTGATAATGAAAGGAATAGCTTCTCGGATGGTATCCCAGAGGAGGGCACGGCCATTAATTTCCCCTGCATTGGCAGGCTTATGAAGGATGGAAATCAGCATCCCTGTCTTCCAGAGATAGAAGGCTAAGACAGCCATGCTAGCCAGCATACCGATAAATGCTGCAAATGTTGACTGGGTAACCGCTTCTACATAGTTGCCAGAACCGATTTTCATGATGAAAAAGGCTGTCAGCAGCATCCAGATAACCCGAATGACCTGCTCCGCAATCTGACTGATGGCATAAGGCTTGAGATTGTTAAAACCTTGGAAAAAACCTCGGATAACACTCATCGATGGGAATATCAAAACGGCCAGAGACAGACTCTGCATGACTGGAACCAAGTCTGAACCACCGCCTGACATAGAAGCGAAAACTGGTGAGAGCAGGTACATAATCACTGCAAAGACAGCTCCCAAAAGCAGCATAAACTTGAGAAACTCTCGAATGAGAGTAAAGCTATGCTCTTCCTTGTCAATGGTATTGTACTTAGCTACCTGCTTGGCCACTGCCACTGGCACGCCAGCTGTAGAAATCAGTAAAAACCAGGCATAAATATTGTAGCCCATAGTAAAAAGGCCGTTGGCCTCGGCGCCGTGCTTGCCCATCCAAATATACCAAGGAATGATATAGATGGCACCCAGAAGACGACTGATAAAATTGCTGGCAGTTAGCCAGGCAGTTCCCCGCAGCATCTGCTGCTGCTGGCTTGTTGTTTCTTGGCTCATAGAAAACCTCTTCTATTTATTCTTCTTTTATTATAAACTTTTCCTTGCCTCTTGTAAAACCCAGCCATAAGGTTTACAATAGATTTATGATTAAAATTGAAACCGTATTAGATATTTTAAAAGAAGACCATAATTTTCGTGATATTGTTAAAGACGGAGAATACTTCTTCTCCTATAGCGGCTTGACTTTCGATAGTATCAGCTATGACAGCAGGGAAGCGGATGCCTCTACCCTCTTTTTTGTCAAGGGCGAAGCTTTTAAGAAAGAATTTCTAGAAAAGGCCATCACCTCTGGCCTGCGCTTTTATATCAGCGAGACAGACTTTCAAGTGGGTATTCCGGTCCTCTTGGTTAACGATGTCAAGCAGGCCATGAGTCTCTTAGCCATGGAATTTTACGGCCATCCGGAGAAAAAGCTCAAACTGCTAGCCTTTACTGGCACCAAGGGTAAGACAACTACAGCTTATTTTGCCTATCAAATCCTCTCCCAAAGTCATCGGCCTGCCCTGCTCTCGACTATGAACACCACTTTGGATGGCAAGACTTTCTTCAAGTCAACTCTGACCACACCAGAGAGTCTGGATCTTATCAAAATGATGGCCCACGCCCTTGAAAATGATCGGACTCATCTCATCATGGAAGTTTCCAGTCAGGCTTATCTCAAGAAAAGGGTCTATGGCCTGACCTTTGATGTGGGTGTCTTTCTCAATATCAGCCCCGACCATATCGGCCCTATCGAGCATCCTACTTTTGAGGATTATTTCTACAATAAACGGCTCTTGATGGATAATAGCCGAGCAGTTATCGTAAATAGTGACATGGACCATTTCCAAATCATGAAAGAGCAAGTCGCTTCTATGGAACACGATTTCTATGGAGCAGGCTCTAGTAACACTATCACGGATTCTCAGGCTTTCAGCTTTGAAGCGACTGGTAAGTTAGCTGGCCACTACAATATCCAGCTTATTGGCCACTTCAATCAGGAAAATGCAGTAGCGGCTGGTCTTGCCTGTCTGCGTCTGGGTGCTAGCCTCGAAGACATCAAAAAAGGAATTGCTGCAACTCGAGTCCCAGGCCGCATGGAAGTTCTGACTCAGAAAAATGGCGCCAAGGTCTTCGTTGACTACGCTCACAATGGCGTCAGCCTAAGCAACCTACTATCTGTGGTAGAGGAACACCAGAAGGGCAAGATTATTCTCCTCTTGGGTGCTACCGGCAACAAAGGTGAAAGCCGCCGCAAAGACTTCGGTCTCTTACTCAATCAGCATCCTGAGCTGACCGTTATCTTAACCGCGGACGACCCTAACTATGAAGATCCTCTAGCCATTGCGGAGGAAATTGCGTCCTACATCTCCTATCCAGTGGACAAAATGGCCGACCGAGAAGAAGCCATCAAAAAAGCTCTCAGTCTGACTGAACGAGAGGGAGATGCTGTCATTCTGGCCGGTAAAGGAGCAGATGCTTACCAAATCGTAGAAGGAGAAAAAGTAACCTATCCAGGGGACTATACCCTTGCAGAAAAGTATTTATAAGAAAAAAGGCGAGCATATCGCCTTTTTATTGTCGTTTTGTAAAAATTACCGCCATTTAATCAGAACGTACATCAAGCTGGAGCCGAACATATCCGCCAAGGCGTGCATGAGAAAGAAAGGCAGGAGGTTCTTGACCTTGTACTTGTAAAGGAAATAGTAAAAGAGACCATACACCACTCCGATAACCAAGGCCCACAGCATACCCTGATAGGTGTGGAAAGAAATCCGAATGATAGTAGAGTAGGCCAGAGCCCACCACTTATACTTATCCTTAACAGAGGTCATAAGCCCCAGAAAGAAGAATTCCTCATAGAAGCCATTTAGAAGTCCGTAGAGAATGGCCATAGGTGTCAGTTCAGCAAATTTCCGGAAGATTTCCAGAATATCTACATAAGACCAGAGAGTTGGATCAAAGTAATTATACTCGCCGCTCAGTGTCGTTACAATGTCACCAAAGAACCCTACCACTACAAAAATAAGAGGAGTCCAAAGGAGAACCGACCAGCTCAGACGGATAGGAAGCTGCTTAAAGTCAAAGCGCCGGAGCAATAGATAAAGAATGGTCAAGACCAGCATCAGTAGTTGAAAATTGAAATTGCTAGAAAAAGCCGCTCCTTCAGTGGCTGTATTGGTCACTGTTTCAGTCGCTCCTGTACTGGAAGCTGGTGCAAAGCTAGCTAGATAAAGCTCCGTTGAGCGGTAAATAAACTGCCCAAACATGAGCAGAGTAATCACAGCAATATCAAACCACCTCAACTCTTTCAAAGGCTTTGAGGGGCGTAGGTGTGTCAATCGTTTCATCATCTTTCCTTTCACCACCTGTAAATTCATGTCATCATTGCAGGTTCTTTTTTATATTTCTATCTTAGCATGACAAGCTTAAATTTTTATTATTTGCAATTTTATAAAACTTTTTTATTTTGTTTTTATTAAATTGTCAGAAAACTCTTTTTTTTAGAAAAATTTTTATGGTATAATAAAAGGCGTAATTCTGATAGAAGAATCAGCCAGAAAGGAAGTCTATGTCCACTATCTCTGCAGCAAGTATCCAGGTCGCCTACGATCAAAAGGTTATTATTGACGGACTGGACTGCCAACTAGCCGAGGGAAAGATTACAACTATTATCGGTAGCAATGGCTGCGGTAAATCCACTCTTCTCAAGGCTTTTACTCGCATTTTGCCGATAAAAGCCGGCAGTATAACCCTGGATGGACAGTCCATCGCCCTACTGCCGACCAAGGAGGTGGCGCAAAAGATTGCCTTGCTGCCCCAAACCATGGAGGCGACCGATGGCATCACTGTCTATGATCTGGTCTCTTACGGCCGCTTTCCGCATCAAACTGGCTTAGGGCGGCTCAGTACAGAAGACCGGGAAAAAATCTGCTGGGCTATGGACGCAACTCAAGTCAGCGAATTTTCGGACTGGCAGGTGGATGATTTGTCTGGAGGTCAGCGTCAGCGCGTCTGGATTGCTATGGCTTTAGCTCAAGATACAGAGACTATTTTTCTGGACGAGCCGACCACCTATCTGGATATGAATCACCAGCTGGAAATCCTGGAGTTGCTGAATGACCTCAACCGACTCAGCGGAAAAACCATTATCATGGTTCTGCATGACATCAACCTAGCTGCCCGCTTTTCCCATCAGTTGATTGCTATGAAAAATGGGCACATCCGGTATCAAGGAAGTGTTGAGCAGGTCATGACTTCGGATATTCTGAGAGACATTTTTCAGATTGAAGCCCAGATTATTCGGGATCCTATTCAGGATAAGCCGCTCTGCCTCAGCTATCAGCTCGTTAAATAAGTCATGTATTCATAGATATGTTTTCCATATCGCTTCATGAATACAGCTTCTAAACTTTTTATAGAATTGGAGGAAAAAATGAAAAAGTTTTTATCATTTGCCACCCTTACTGTCACCATCTTCCTTTTAGTTGCCTGCGGCAGCTCATCTAAATCTGAAAACTCTGCCTCTTCAGACAAGGTCGAGCTATCTAGCAAGCCCAAAATTGATGGATTTCACTACTACGGCGATATTCCCAAAAATCCAAAACGCATCGCCAGCCTCTCCTCTACCTACACAGGCTATTTGCTGCAACTAGGTTTCGACCCTGTCACTGTAACATCCTATGATGCTAAAAACCCTGTCCTCAAAGAAAAAGTCAAAAACGCCAAGGTCCTGATGCCGGAAGATTTGGAGTCTATCGCCAAGCAAAAGCCAGACCTTATCGTGGTAGATGCCAGTGACAAAAATATCGATGAACTAAAGAAAATCGCTCCAACTATTGCCATTGATTATGGAAAAAATGACTATTTAGAAATCCTGAATCGCTTTGGCCAAATCTTTGGTAAGGAAAAAGAAGCTGATCAATGGATTGCCGATTGGAAGAGCAAAACAGCTGATATTGGCAAGCAGTTAAAAGAAAAGCTGGGACAAAATGTCACTTTCACGGTTGTCGGGCTATATGAAAAGGAAATCTACCTCTTCGGTAACAACTGGGGACGAGGCGGAGAAGTTATCTACAAATCGCTGGGATTTGATGCCCCGCAAAAGGTGAAGGAGGAAGTATTCCCGAGTGGCTACTTGCAAGTCAGCCAAGAAACGGTGAATGAGTACATTGGCGATTATGTCCTGGTTGCAGCTGAAGATGATAAAACAGGCAGTGCTCTTTACGAAAGCGATGTTTGGAAATCCATTCCCGCTGTCCAACATAACCATATCTTAAAAGTGGATGCCAACGCCTTTTATTTTAACGATCCATTGACACTTGAATACGAACTCAAAACCATTCAAGATGGCCTTGAAAAAATGAACTAGGCCATTCCTTGCAGAAACTCAGACTAGTGAAAAAACATTGCTAGTAAGCGATATATCTCATGACAGCTATTTGATTTTCGACTATATAAAGGATACCAGATGACGCTTCATACACCATTTGCTCAAAAAAATAGGCCAAACATCTTTTGGCTTGTTTTTTTCGCCCTCATTCTCTTGCTGATTAGCGGACTCTATCTCTACCTGCGCTTTGGCATTCCCAGCTACTCCCATCAGCAACTGATAGAAACGCTGAGCCATCCCTTTAAGGAAAGTCCAGCCCAGAACATCATCATAGATCTGCGCTTACCTAGAGGAATTGCAGCTCTGCTAGTCGGAGCTAGCTTGGCCGTTTCAGGAGCCATCATGCAGGGAATTACCCGCAATGCTATTGCTGATCCAGGACTTTTGGGGATCAACTCTGGAGCTGGCCTTGCGCTCATCTGCGGTTATGCCTTTTCTAAGAGTATACACTACAGTAGCATCCTCCTGCTCTCACTTGCAGGAGCCTGTCTAGCCAGTATTCTGGTTTTTAGTCTCTCCTACCATCCTAGAAAAGGTTTTGAGCAACTACGTCTCGTCTTATCCGGTGCCATGGTAACAACACTCCTGACTGCCATCGGACAAGGCTTGACCATTTACCTCAACCTGACCAATGCTGTCATCGGTTGGCAAGCTGGAGGGCTTCTAGGAACCAATTGGAAAATGCTGCAAATCATTGCTCCCTTTATCTTATTAGGCCTCTTACTGGCTCAGCTATTTTCTCACCAACTAACCATTCTCAGCCTCAATGAAACAGTAGCCAAGGGCTTAGGCCAGCGAACGACTCATATGACCCTGCTCTTTCTAAGCCTTGTTCTACTGTTATCAGCGGCAGCCGTTGCCCTAGTAGGAAGCCTGGCTCTTGTCGGACTGATTATTCCACACTTTGTCAAAACCATCAGCGGAAAGAACTACCAAAAAATCCTGCCACTGACGATGCTAACAGGAGCGCTCTTTCTACTAATCTGTGATTTTGCTGCGAGTCATATGGTCGGTCTGCCTCTTAGCTCTATTATCAGTCTCGTTACGCTGCCAGTCTTCCTATGGCTGATGAGAAAGGGGGCCTTCTATGAGAGATAAAAAACGGATTCTTTTGGTTCTAGTAAGCCTCAGCCTCCTGACTTTCCTAATTTTCCTACTGTCTCTATCATCAGGCGATCAGGAATTTAACGTCGGAGAAGCTTTCCGATATCTGCTGGGGCAGGGAGATGATGGCAGCGCCTTTATCATGGAGCAAATCCGCTTGCCTCGAATTCTAGTCTGCCTTCTAGCAGGAGCTTCGCTAGGGATGAGCGGTGTACTGCTGCAGACCTTTACTCGAAACCCACTTGCCGATTCAGGAACCTTGGGAATCAATGCCGGAGCTGGTGTTATCATAACTCTTGCTATCAGCAAGCTAGAAGTGACCGATCCTTTCTATATCCGCTATCTTCCCTTCATCGCGACTTTTGGCGGTATGCTGACAGTAGCCCTCATTTACCTGATTTCACATCAAAAAGGCCAAGCTATCAGCCCCGTCAAGCTCATTATCGCTGGTGTGACCTTGTCAACCATTCTGTCTTCTAGTATGATTGCCATCACCGGCCGTGTCGATCAGAACAAACTGACCTATGTAGTTAGCTGGCTAGCTGGTAAGATTACTGGGAATAACTGGGAAAGTCTAGCTATTGCCGGCCCCTTCTTGCTTTTATTCTGGCTACTGACCTATCTGCGCTCCCACAAGCTCAATATCCTCAGCCTAAATGATGAAACAGCTCTTGGTCTTGGGATTCATCTAAAAAGAGAGCGGCAGATAACCCTGTTATTAGCCAGTGCTCTCGTCGCCTTTAGTCTATCCCTAGCTGGAAATATTGTCTTTATCGGTATGTTAGCTAGCCATATCAGCAAACGATTCCTACCCAGCGATCATCGCTTACTCTTTCCAGCCGCCATGCTGCTAGGTGCCTTTATCATGACAGGGGCAGATACGATCACAAGAACCTTCCTCATCGGAAGCTCCGTCCCAACAGGCATTTTGATTTCCATTATTGGAGCCCCCTATTTCCTCTACCTTATGTATCAGCAAAAAAAATAATCAGCCGAATAATCGACTGATTGTTTTTTATTTATCCAAGCTGTTTTTGATTCCTTCTACAGCACCTTCTACAGCTTCTTTAGCATCTTCAGCAACTTCTTTGGCTTTGGCAACTGTTTTTTCAACAAAGCCTTCTGCTTCTGTCTTGTTATCTCCTGTAACTTTGCCCACGCCTTCTTTAACAGCGCCCTTAGCTTGATCAAATTTATTTTCTAGTGACATATGATTGCCTCCGTTCTTTTTTACGGTTTCTGATACCGTTTACAGTAGTATATGTTTTTTCTTTCCAAAGGTCAACTATTCTGCTCATTCTATGAGAAAATCAGTGCAGCTGGAAAGTCAATCTCTCCTTATCAAAGCTGGCCTGTAACTCATACTTGCCTGCTTCGTTTTGCCGGATATAGCCCAAAATCACTAGGCTATCGACAAAAATGTCCCGCCGCTTCTGCATGAGCTCATCCTTGCGGACATACTTGAGAAGAAAGGTCGTCATATACTTGAGTGCATACTCTGGATTGACATCGCCTAAGACAGCATAGAGGGGCTTTTGTGCCTCAGACAGCGGATATTGGCGCTGCATCTTGTAAAAATAATTTGCCAAGGTCAGCTTATCCCGCTGAAAATCTGTCTCTTCCAGCAAAACAGCCGCATTGGTCTGATTGGAAAGCTGAGTCTCAAAGCGCAGCTCTAACAGTTCCTGATAGAGCGGACTATCATCACGGATAAAGATTTCCTGATCCAAACTCACAGTCTCCAAACTTTCCAAAAGTGGCAAGGTCAGATAATATCGCTTGTTCTCTCGCTTGATGTAGCCAGCCTTGATAAACTCCTCTATCGAGCGGTCAATGTTGGCCACACTCTCAAAGTCTCTCTTAATCTCCCGCAGAATCACTGCCTCATGCTGATCCAAATAATCAATCAGCTCCTTAAAAAAAGGCTGGCACATCAAACGGCTGGGATTGATGATTTTAATCATGGAGTTCTCCTTTGTAGATGAGTTTTCTTGACTGAGCCAACTGGCTAGGATTCGTTCCAGGCTGACCTAGGAGAACCACTAAGCCCAAGTCCCGATAATATTCCTGCCAAAAATCAGAAATCAGATTTTTCTCATCACCAAACTGCATGGGAATCGTATCAAAAATCGGCAAAATTTCCGCAATATACTCCGAACAGTAAAAACCATCGGACTGCGGATAGAAGCTGAAATTGTATGGCTTTCCTAGATGTAATTTGGCCCTTTTAAAGACTGCTTCTGCTTCAATAGCTGGATAGCAGTACACGTCATAAACATCCTCATCTTGTAAAAAATCAGACAAATCTTGATTGACAACACCATTCTCATGGGTTGCATGATAAATCTCACCATTAAAAAAGATGGCCACATGACTATATGAACCAGTTGCTGCTCGGATGGCTGCTGCAATTTCTGAAGATCCGACTGTAAAAATCAAATCTCCATCTTGTAAATCTTGAATCTTCATTTTTCTCACCCATCAAAAAAGGAGTCAAGACTCCTTTTAGGTATGAGGGGAATAGCCCCTTCTAGTAACTTATTTCCTCAAATGAGCTCTTTAAGCATTAAAACTTTCTGTTAGTTGAGGCACCACTTGCTTCTTACGAGAAACAGCGCCTGCAAGGAAAGCATGGTTGTTTTCAAGAACAAAGTTAAAGGCTGCTTCGACCTTATCCATATTGCTTCCGATAGCCAAAATTTCTGAGTTTGAGTTGATAATATCTGTAATCATCAAGACAAAGTCAGAGTAGCCATTATCAGCGATTGCTTTTTCAATAGCAGCTTCGATTTCTGCTTGACGCTCCAAAACTTCAGCAATATCAACTGTGTTGACCTGTGCCACACGGACATTGTTTCCGTTGAGCTCAAATGTTTTCGCATCGATGTCAATCAATTCTTCTGCAGACTTGCTAGCCAAGTTTGTACCTGCCTTAAGCATTGCCAAACCATACTCTTCCAAGTTGACACCAGCTAGCTCAGCCAATTCTGGTGCAATGACCTTGTCAGTTGGATGAGTTGTTGGTGACTTGAGCAAGAGAGTATCAGAGATCAAACCAGACAGCATCAATCCTGCAATTTCTTTTGGAACTTCTACGCCGTGCTCCTTGAACATACGGTAAACAATAGAGGAAGCAGATCCCACTGGCTCCAAGCGCATGTAAAGCGGACTTGCTGTTTCAAAGTTAGCAACACGGTGGTGGTCCACCACGCCATAAACTTCAACTTCAGCAATATCTGCCACAGACTGCTGGAATTCATTGTGGTCTGTCAAGATGACTTGCTCAGCCCCTTCTGCCTTGGCAGATGTAATCACGCGCGGTGCAGCCACGCCAAAATAATCCAATACAAAGGCTGTTTCTTCATTAGGCTCACCCAGAGCAACAGCTTCTGTATCCAAGCCATAAGCTTCACGAGCCAAGTAAGCAAAAGCGTAGGATGAACCAATAGCATCTGAGTCAGGATTTTGGTGACCGAAAACTAAAATTTTAGACATGATAAACCTCTTCTTTTATATAAACTTATTGCATTTATTTTACCACAATTACAAGTATTTCACAAAAGCAGAAGGACATTTTCTGAAGAAAAATGGACTGGTCAACCCACCAGCCCATTTATCCATACTCAAAGTAGATTAGCTATTATGCACCCGATTCATATACTCTGTATAGGACTCAGTCTGCATGAGTTCCTTAGCATTCTTGACCCGATCAGCTGTTGGAGGCTTAACCCCTTCCAGCTTGTAAGGGATACCCAACTCCCGCCATTTGAATTCTCCCATGGTATGGTAAGGTAGAATTTCAAACTTATCTACATTCTTCAGCGTCTTTACAAATTTACCTAGCTCAATCAGGTCATCATCACGGTCGGTCAATCCCGGCACCAAGACATGGCGGATCCAGACTGGCTTTCCAATGTCAGACAGGTACTTGGCACAAGCCAAGATATTCTTGTTGGTCTGGCTGGTCACAATTTTGTGCTGTTCTTCGTTAATCTCCTTGATATCAAGCAGGACTAGGTCGGTGACTGCCATAAGCTTATCAAATTTTTTCAGATAGCGAGGCGTATTTCTGAAGGGTAGGGCACAGGTATCCAATGTACAGTGGATGCCCAGTTCCTTAGCCTTGGTAAAGAGGGCAATTAGAAAATCAATCTGCAGCAAGGCCTCTCCTCCGCTGACGGTGATGCCGCCTTTGTTACCCCAGAAGCCCTTATAACGGAGAGCTTCTTGTAAAACATCATCCACTGTCCGCAGCTGAGATTTGTTGGTCTCCATCTCCCATGTGTCCGGATTATGGCAATACTGGCAGCGCATGTGGCAGCCCTGCAAAAAAACAATAAAACGGATACCCGGTCCATCAACAGCTCCAAAACTTTCGGTGGAGTGGACCATGCCCGTTACCTTTCCATAATCAACTGCTTCTTCAATTTTCTCTTCAACCATCACGCAACCTCTTAACTCTGAAAACGTTTTATAACTAACTACATTATAACATGATTAAAGCAAAAATAGACTTAATTTGCCTATTTTTTAGAAAACAAACTGTTTTTCAGTTTCATTTTCAGTGTTTTACAACAGATAAAACTTTAGGGCGAAAGCTGATTAAGACTTGCTCTTAGATGCCGGCCAATAAAAAATCAGGGAAGATTCTCTATTCCACCCTGATTTCACTTTTGAACTGATTTTAGTTAATTTCTATTTCTCTTTTTGAGAGTAAAAGCAAACATTAGCAAGGTCAATCCCAAGACTGCCCAGCCACTCTTATTTTGGCCGGTCTGCGGGAGCCCCTTCTTCTTGCTGCCAGCAATCTGACCTTGTCCAGTTTGATTGGACGATGGAGGATTGGTCTGAGACGGAGCTCCTTGATCTGCCGCTGCAGAGGATTTATCGGTTGATTGAGACGGTCGGGAGCTGTCAGAAGACGAAGCTGCAACATCCTTAGAAAAGTCCAGCTGCACCACTACTGGATCATGGTCTGAAGCTCTGCCATGTTCCTCCATGAAAGAGGCATTGATATGGACAGGCGCAAAGACTGCCTTGCCTGCAAGGTTCTTCGAAATGAAAATGTTGTCCAAACTTTGGTTGCTGCCGCGGTAGAAGTAGGAATAACGGTCAGCCGCATCATGCTCCTGCATGAGATTAATCAGTTCATTACCCGCCAGTGCTTTAGCTGTTTCGGAAAATTCAAAATCATTAAAATCACCAGTCAACACAAACTTAAGGTTAGGATTTTGTCTCAGTCCTTCCTGAACAAAGCTATTTAAAATTTTAGCCTGCTCTATCCGAGCAGCCTGCGTATGCTGAACTGCTGGTTGAGCGGAGCCATAAACAGCATCATCCCCAATCTTGGACTTCAAATGATTGGCGATAACGACGATATGCTGTCCCTTGAATTCAAACTCAGCTGCCAAGGATTTACGAACCTTAGTAAAGGCTGGATTTGTTGGAGCAATCCGGGCAGGATTCTTAACCAAATGGCCACCAGAGAAGCTAGCTGCTTCGTCACTCGTACCAGCTTCTTTTTCGACTAACTTCACCCGATTTGGATCGTAGAGAAAGGCCACGCGGATATTAGAGCCAGGCTTGCCTCCATCTTGACCGTCAAGTGGGGCAACTTCGGTGTACTTGTAAGTTTTTCCGCCCAGTTCTTTGATGCGGGCCGCTAGTTTCTCACCGCTTTTGACACCGCTGGTCGTTCCGTCATTAACGCTGCCATTTTCATCTTGAACCTCAATGAGCGTAATGATATCTGGACTGTGGATTTCATTGATAAAGGAATTAGCGATTCTAGTCACTTTTTCCTCAGGTGTTTCACCTTTTTTAGCATTAGCAGAAAAATTCTCGATATTGTAGGAAGCAATAGTCAACTTGTCCTCGCTTGGATAGATAGGAGAGACCTGTCTCTGCAAGCCACCGTCCACCAAATCAGGCAGCTGAGTCGGCTCCAACTTGTAAATCTTCCCACGATAAGTCACGACTCCGACCACATCACCATTGAAATAATCCTTGGCCTTGGCAATGAATTTATTGCCAACATAAACTGGAATGGTTGCTGTATTTTGAGCGTTTGGACGAAGATTAAGACCTCCGATATTGTTTAGCGGTAAGGCTTGGTAGCCTTCCGGCAAGAGATAAGTATCTCCACGGTACTGCGGGCCTAAAACGCGGGGCCTCTTCACCGTCGTCAACATTCCTTCTAAACTTTCCCAGTAGTCCAACGCTTCACTTTGAGGTTGATAGTTATTAATATCGTTATCGACCGTATCCTGAGGCATGTTGGCTACGATGTCTACTGGAGCAGGCAAGTCAGCCTTGCCTTCCTTGGTCACCTTGGAAGCGATAAGCATGGTGACAGTCAAGCTATCGCTTGGCTTGTTGAAAGTCTGCCCCTGACGAACGCTGAGCTCTTCCATGTAGCCTTCTTTGACGCGTCCTTCAAGACTAAGTTTGTCACCGACATCGACTTTTTCTTTAGAAACAACATAAAGAGCATCAGAAGTCCTGCTATTTCCATCAGGATTCACGTCTTGAACATAAAAACCATAGCGGTCTGTTTTCGTCACAACTACATTGGAAACTTGAACCTCTTTGTCCTCATAGGGAGAGGCTTGTGATTCTCCCTGAATGGTTCCCACATTGGGAACAACTTCTGGTCCGCTAGTCGCAGCTTGTGCTGCAGCAGGAGCTTGGCCTTCCTTTTCCACTGTCTCTGTAGAAGCTGCCTTTGACTCTCCTGATTCTGCTGATGCACTCTCTGCTTGACTAGCAACCGACGCATCACTTACAGCCGGATTCTCTGTAAGAGCAGCCGCCTCAGAAGTCGACGAACTTACCGCTTCTTCTGCTCCGACTGGTTGGACAGAAAAAAGCAGGGACAGAAAAGCAGCTAGCAAAACCGCTGTGGGAAAGAGCTGCCTGTAAGAAACTTGTTTTTTCATGAACTTCTCCTTTTCTGTATAAATGTATATTATCCTATTTAATTTTTATTATAAAGAAAAGAATCAAATTTTGCAAAGGCTTTCTTAAAATTCTGTATTAGTTTCTCTCACTTCAGAAAAATACTTGTCTAGGCTTGCCCAACACAGAAAAAAAGAATCTGGAAACATTTCCAGATTCTTTCGAGACTTTAGTTTTCTCCCACTAAGATAGCCAAGGTTTCGTATGGCTGCAGGGTCATCACATGGTCAATCTGAGTCTTGCCGTAATTGGATAGGAGAACCTGACCATTTTGATAATCCGGCAGGATGTCCACTGTAATCGGATCAGCATAAAAGTTGTTAAGGACTAAAAGTTTTTGTCCTTGCCACTCCCGCTCAAAGGCATAGACCTGAGGACTGTCCTCATAGGCTGGCTGATAGCTGCCCTCTGCGATGATAGGTAGTTCCTTACGCAGGGCAATCAATTTCTGATAAAAGGTAAAAATCGGTCCCTTGATTTCATTTTCCACATTGATAAGAGGATAGGATTTGCCCGCCTTCAGCCATGGAGTTCCTGTTGTAAAACCTGCATTGACCGAATCATCCCACTGCATAGGCGTCCGAGAATTATCACGAGATTTAGCCTTGATAATCTTGAAAGCTGCTTCTGGCGATTGACCTTCAGCAAGTAAACTCTGGTATGCATTGAGAGACTCGACATCCATATAATCTTCCATGGAGTCATAATCAGGGTCCACCATGCCAATCTCCTCCCCCATGTAGATATAAGGCGTCCCGCGAGACAGATGAATACTGGCTGCCAGCATGGTTGCCCCTTCATTGCGGAAATTCTCTACATCGACAAAGCGATTGAGAGCTCGCGGCTGATCATGGTTGTTCCAAAAGAGGGCCGACCAACCGCCGTGTTCGCTCATTTCCTTGCCCCAAGTATGGAAAAGGCGTTTTAATTCTTCAAAGTCAAAAGGCTTAAGGGTCCACTTCTGTCCAGCTTCATAGTCCACCTTGAGATGATGGAAATTAAAAGCCATAGATAGCTCCTGCCGGTCTGGTGCGGTGTAAAGGATACAGTTTTCAATCGTCGTAGCACTCATTTCGCCAACCGTCATAACGGAATCGTCCTGCCCGAAGGTCGCTTCGTTCATCATGCGCAGATAATCATGCACAATTGGCTTATCAGTATAGGCTGGCTTTCCCTCCTGATCCGGACAGTCCGTCAGCACCTCATCTTTACCGATCACATTGATGACATCAAAGCGGAAGCCTTTGACCCCTTTGTCTCGCCAAAAATTCACCACCTTGAAGAGCTCTTGACGAACATTGAGGTTGCGCCAATTGAGGTCAGCTTGAGTGACATCATAAAGATGCAGATAATATTTGCCCGTATCGCCAAATGGCGCCCAGGCACTGCCACCAAACTTGGACAGCCAGTCCGTCGGCTCATCCCGCAGGATAAAAAAATCCTGATAGTAGGAATCCCCAGCCAGTGCCTTTTGGAACCACTCATGCTCAATCGAGCAATGATTGAGAACCATGTCCAGCATAAAGTCAATACCATGCTGCTGGCCGACCTTGACCATCTCTTCAAAATCCGCCATATCTCCAAAGATAGGATCAACCGCAGTATAGTCAGAAATATCATAACCATTGTCCCGTTGCGGACTCGGATAGAAAGGATTGAGCCAGATCATATCCACTCCCAGCTCTTTCAGGTAAGGAAGTTTTTCAATAATCCCGCGAAAATCTCCCAAACCGTTGCCAGTCGTGTCTTTAAAAGATTTTGGATAAATTTGGTAGACAACCTTTGTTTTATCAAGTGTCATATTTCCTCCTTTTTTGAGAAAAGGGACAGATTTTAAAGCACCGTCCCTTTCTATAAGTCATTTCATTTTTCTTTAAAGCGGATTAGCTGTCATCAATTGGCTGCCTCGCTCAACTACCCGAGGAAGTTGTTCAAGCACCTCCACCTGATACTTGTCTGAGTTCGTAATGATGACTGGTGTTTCTGTTACATAGCCTGCTTTCTTGATCATGTCTATATCAAAGGAAATGAGCTTGTCGCCAACCTTGACCTTATCTCCCTGAGACACATAACCTTCAAAGCCTTTGCCCTCCAGATTAACAGTGTCCATTCCGATATGCATCAGGATTTCAACCCCTTCATCTGACAAGATACCGATGGCATGCTTGGTTGGGAAGAAGACTGTTACTCTACCATTAACTGGTGAAACCAACTCACCTTGGCTAGGTACAATGACAACTCCACGCCCCATCAAACCTTGTGCAAAGACTGGATCCGTTGCCTGACTCAATTCTTTGACTTCTCCTGCCAGCGGACTGGTGATTGTTACAGGGGTCAATGAATCAGCTGCTTGCACCTCTGGAGATGACTCGGCTTTGGATGGCCCGGCAAATTCTGCCTCCTCCTGAGCTGCAAACTCCGCCTGCAATTCTGGATCTTCCTCTGTCTTCGTCAAGAAGCCTATCTTGTGGAAGAAGAAAGTCAGGAACATTGGTACAAGGATTGCTACAAGCATAACTAGAAGGAAAGGAAGCCAATAGTTTGCTTGAATAGAAAGGATAGCTGGTAAGCCTCCGACACCAATACCAGTTGCTGTAACATTAAAGCTAAGGGACAAGACTCCGGCAATAGACGAACCAATCATCCCCGCAACAAATGGATAAACGTACTTGACATTGACCCCGAAGAGAGCTGGCTCAGTAACGCCAAGGTAAGCAGAAATGGTTGCTGGAAGTGAAATTTGTGCCTCTCTTTCATCACGACGATGCATGAGATAGTAGGCAAATACAGCTGAACCTTGAGCAATATTAGACAGAGCAATCATGGGCCAAAGAGCTGTTCCACCATAATCATTGGCTAATTGTGTATCAATGGCATTGGTCATATGGTGAAGACCTGTAATCACAAACGGAGCATAAAGGGCACCAAATACTGCACCAAACAACCATTTGAATGAACCTGTCAAACCAATAAATACAAACTTAGACATGCCTTGTCCAACCCACCAGCCAAAAGGACCTAAAACCGTATGGGCCAAAATCAGAGCTGGAAGCAGAGAAAGCAAAGGAACAAAAATCATAGAAATCACTTCTGGAATCCGTTTTCGCCAGAAAATTTCTAAGTAAGAGAGAGACAGACCAGACAAGAGAGCCGGAATGACCTGACCTTGGTAACCATATTTGTGAAACTCAAGTATCCCAAAATACCAAGTGAAGTCTTTAGTAATCACATCTTTAGAGGTATTGGCTACATCATAAGCATTCAACAAATGTGGAGAAACCAAACAAATTCCCAAGACAATCCCAAGAATCTGACTAGTTCCCATCTTACGGGAGATAGACCAAGTAATCCCCACTGGTAAGAAGTGGAAGACTGCTTGTGCCGGCAGCCAAAGAAAGTCATTAACATTGCTCCAGAATTTGGACACATCCACAATTGTATTATAAACCGGTTGTCCATTTTTTACTTGTGCAACTCCGTCAACAATCTTTCTACCCAAAGCTTCAATATGCACGCCCTCAAGGACATTGCGGAAGCCAAGGATTAACCCTCCGACAATCAAGGCTGGAATCAAGGGTGTAAAAATTTCCGCCAGAGTGGCCATAACCCGCTGAAGGGGATTTTGCTTGCTCTTGGCAGCAGACTTGGCTGCTTCTTTTGATACTCCCTCAATACCTGATACAGCAGTGAAGTCATTGTAAAAGATTGGCACATCATTTCCAATGATGACTTGGAATTGCCCAGCATTTGTGAAAGTTCCCTTGACCACTGGGATTGCCTCAATAGCCTTGACATTGGCCTTTTGATCATCTCCAAGTACAAAGCGCATCCGCGTTGCGCAATGGCTAACTGCTGTGACATTCTCTTTGCCGCCGATTGCATCTAGCAGATCCTTGGCTTCCTTCTCAAATTTTCCCATTTGACTACTGGCTGAATGAGAATCCAGCACTCTCCTTATATTTTTTTACGAGTCGGTTTTGCAACACACTCCTACAAATTATTGTAATCGATTTCAAAGATGTAGGCAAGTTGTTTGTTGAAAAAAGCCTTTATTTTTGATAAAATTTTCTAGGTTGTATGCAAAAAAGAAAACAAGTGGAGTTTATGATGAAGAAATACAAACAATTGTTCAAACAGATTGAGAAAGACATTTTAGAGGAACGTTATGCAGTCGGAGACTTCTTGCCCAGCGAACATCAGCTGACAGAAGACTACCAGGTCAGCCGCGATACAGTCCGCAAGGCTCTGGCCCTGCTGCAGGAAGAAGGATTGATTGAAAAAGTCCGTGGACAGGGTTCCAAAGTCATCAAGCAGGAACAGTTTGACTTTCCTGTGTCTAAGCTGACCAGCTATCAAGAAGTAGTCAAACAGAATAATATGCAGTCCAAAACCAATGTTGTCAGCTTGGAAAAGATTACCGTAGACCAGAAATTGTCCGACATCACTGGCTTCCCTCCTTACCGACTGGTTTGGCGAATCGTCCGTCAGCGCGTTGTGGACCAAGTCGCCTCTGTACTAGATATTGACTATTTAGACAAGGGCATCGTCCCTGACTTGACAAGGGAAATCGGTGAGCAATCCATTTACGCCTATTTGGAAAATGACTTAAAGCTCAAAATCGCTTATGCCAAAAAGGAATTTACCATTGACCACGCCAATGACCAAGACAAGATTCTCATGGACCTAGGCAAGGACCAGCAAGTCGTCTCTGTCAAGTCTCAGGTCTATCTGGCAGACGGCCGCCAGTTTCAATATACTGAGAGCCGGCACAAGCTAGACAAATTTCGCTTTGTGGATTTTGCTAAGCGTCAGAAAGAATAACCTTGATTTCCATCCAGACCACAAAACCACCTCTGCCTTCCAGCTGGCAGAGGTGATTTCTTTTATGAGTAGTCTAAGGCTGCTTTGTTTTGGAGCGACAAAGAGCCTCAAAATTTCTTTTTACTTGTTTTAGGAGATTTATATGAAAAAATTAGTTAAGGGCTTCTGCTGCTTTTTAAACGTTACTGATTCTTATTACTTCCTTTCTTACTTTTGCGCCTGTGAGAATGTCAATACTTGCTTATCATATAGGGTAACTTTAGATGTCATTGGACTGTCCTCATTTCTATTTTGATGCTATTAGTATAATCCCAGAAACTTAAGACAGACTTATAAAAAACTTGAAGGAAACTTAAAAGACTGAGGTTATTTCTCAGCCTTTTCTGCTTCTTCAATAATGTCAGAAATTTCAACCTTAACCTTCGTAACACGGCCATTTTTAACCTTGTCATTGGTCAAAATGAGTAGCTTATTCTGACTTTCGACTTCATAGCTAATGCGTTCCTTCGGATCTGGAATAGTCCCTACACAAGTCAAGTAATAACCAGCTATCGTATCCACATCATCGCTTTCGATTTCGACTTCAAAATATTCATTAAAGTCATTGAGGGTCATGGTTCCTAAGACAATGTAGGTATTCTCACCAATTTCATGAACTTCAATCTCAGCCTTGTCAGTCTCATCGTCAATCTCACCAACAATCTCCTCCAAAAGGTCTTCCAGTGTGACCAGACCAGCCATACCGCCATACTCATCCAAGAGAATCGCCATTTGATTTTGCGTATTGCGTAGCTCCTTGAGCAAATCATCGACAAACATGGTTTCCGGTACAAAGAGTGGCTCCTGCAAAATCTTGCGCAGAACGATATTGTCAAAACCATTGACGAATCCTTCATTAAGCAGTCGCTTGGTATGAATCAGACCGATGACATTGTCCTTATCCCCATCATAAACGGGAATCCGCGAGAAGCTCTGTTTGAGAATGCTCTCGATGATTTCCTTGGTATCGTCCTGAATGTCCACCATAAAGGCATCCGTCCGCGGCACCATCAGTTCACGCGCCATCAGCTCATCCAGAGAGAAAATCCCCTGCAGCATCTCAATCTCATCTGCATCCAAGGTCTCCTCACTCTTAGTCAGCATATACTCAATCTCATCCCGAGTCATCTTTTCGTCTGCATCATCAAACTTCATCGGGGTTATCCGACTCAGTAGATTAGTCGACGCTGACAGCAACCAAACGAAGGGGCTGACAATCTTGCCAAGAAAGATAATAACCGGTGCAGCCCGCACAGCTAGATTGTCTTTCAGGTTCATGGCAATGCGCTTGGGATAAAGCTCACCCAAAACAATAGAAATATAGGTCAATAAGACCAAAGCCAAGAAAGTTCCGATAGCACGTGCTGTTTCGGAATTTCCCATCCAAGAAGAGAACAGTTTCCCCAGATTATCCGCAAAACTGGCCCCAGACAGGATATTGATAACAGTAATCCCAACCTGAATAGTTGATAAGAAGTTATTGGGGCTTTCTAAGACAGCTAAGAGCCGGATATACTTGAGGTCACCCTCTTCAGCCTTTTGCTCCACACGCGCCCGATTGAGCGATACCATTGCCATCTCGGCTGCTGAGAAAAAGGCATTTAACAAAGTCAATATAAACAGTAGTAAGGCTTGCCATAAAATATTCTGACTGCCAGGGTCTTCCATTGATTCTTTCTCCTCGAAATGTATAAGTAAATCTGATTATATCATATTTTTAAATTTAGTGCACAGGAAATGAAAATAAGACGGGAGGCCCTTCTTCCGTCTTATTTTCTGGTATCGAGACTCTGGGATTAATCGATTACCAAACTCATCCTTATTTATTAATAATCCCAAACTCTTCGTTCTTCTTCTGCTGCTGGGCTTCCTTGTGATTGTCATAAAGGTTGGCCAAGAACTTAGCGATTTCTTTGAGGATAGAATAGGTCGGGATTGCCACAATCATCCCTAGAACGCCATAGATATTGCTGGATAAGAGCAAGAGCACCATGATGGTAATAGGATGGACTTTCATCACACCGCCAACGATACGGGGATAGAGGATATTGCCATCAACCTGCTGGATAATCAGCATGTAAATCAAGGCCGCCACCATCTTCTGAGGATCCGTAAAGGCATAAGTAATGACCATGGGAATCAAGCCGATACTCGGTCCTACATAAGGAATCAGATTAGCCAGACTGGAGAAAATAGCAAAGACCAAAGCGTACTTGAGCCCAATCACGCTATAGCCAATATAGGCCAGAGCACCGATAATCAGGGCATCGATTGAAATTCCGCTGATATAGCGGGCAACAGTAGCATTGAGATTAGTTAGCAAGCTGGAGATATTGAGCTTATCTCGCTTGAGGACTGTCCGCTCCAGCATGGGTAAAAGCTTATGGCCGTCCATGAGGAAGTAAACCAAGAAAATCGGCGTCATAATCAAAATCATCAGCGTATTGACAACTGCTGACAGAACGCTGCCCAGACTGTTGGTTACACTGTTAAGGATATTTTGCAGAATATCCACATAAGACAGATTGAGCTGCTGGATGGTGGACTGGA
Organism: Streptococcus sanguinis; assembly: GCF_020729725.1. Lineage (GTDB taxonomy): Bacteria > Bacillota > Bacilli > Lactobacillales > Streptococcaceae > Streptococcus > Streptococcus sanguinis_V. Next base: position 887,948 of record NZ_JAJEPA010000005.1, read on the forward strand.
TATTCAGATTTCGAAAGAGCGGATTTTTAGATAATTGATTAACAAAACTTTGAATTTCCCAATAAAGTCCTTGCGTTGAATTAATCAAGCTGCTCAGCTGATTAATCAAAATCGGCAAGAGATAAATAACACCCAAAGCAATCAAACCAAATAAAAGGCTGAGCGTAATCAGAATCCCAATCATTCGGTTGATTTTGAGCTTTTCCTGAAGAAATTTCACCAGAGGATTCGTAATATAGTAAAGAAATCCTCCTACAAGAAAGGGAATCAAGATTGTATTCACAACGCTAACAATCGGGGTTATCATATCCCCCATTTGGCGCCAGATAAAGAAAATAATCGTTAGCAAAAGGACCTCACTGGTCCAAAACATCAGCTTACTTTTATGAAACATTTGACTCCTCCTATCAGTTATTTTACCATAAATTTTGTTATAATAAAGGAGATTTAACGAAAGAAAGAGTAAAAATGGAAAAGATTATCGAACTGGAAAATGTAAGCTTGGCTAAACAAGGCCGGACCATCTTAAAAGATCTCAACTGGCAGGTGAAAAAGGGGGAGCATTGGGCCATCCTCGGTCTCAACGGTTCTGGAAAGTCTACTCTTCTGCGCTTGCTCATGGCTGAGCATTGGAAGACTCAGGGCAAGGTAACGGTTCTGGATACGGAATTTGGTGCCGGCGACATTCCTCAGCTGCGAACTAGGATTGGAGTAGTTGGCTCCTTCATTGCTGAGCGTCTGCCCAGCCATCTCACTGCCGAAGAAATCGTCCTGACAGGCAAGTATAAAAGCAGTATTCTCTACGCTCCTTACGGGCAAACTGAGCTGAACCAAGCTAGGGAAATGCTGGCTTCCATTGGCGGGCAAGATTTGATTGGCCGAAGCTACATCAGTCTGTCTCAAGGGGAAAAGCAGCTCTTGCTGATTGCGCGCAGTCTCATGGAAAAACCAGAACTGCTTATCTTAGACGAAGCGACCAGCGGTCTGGATCTCTTTGCCCGCGAGCGCCTGCTGGATCAGATTGGTAAGATTACACAGATGGACCAAGCTCCAACCATCCTCTATGTCACCCACCATGTAGAGGAAATCACTGCTGCTATGGATCATGTCCTGCTCCTAAAAGAAGGAGAAATCATAGCCCAAGGTCCTAAAGAAGACATTCTTCAAAAAGAGGTCATGAATCAATTTTATCCCCAGCCAGTCGAGCTGATTGAGCTGGGAGAAGACCGCTATTTCGTCAAGGTGGAGGGCAGGTCCTCATGAAGCAATTTTCTAATACCATCTTCAACCTAGGCTACTTCCTGATTCTGACCATGACTGCGATTGCCTTGCTTTTCCTGTCAGGGCAGATTCTGCTGTCCCATACTTACATACCTTTGAGAATTTCTGAAGGAGTCCAATTCGTCAGTAATCCTTGGTATTTCTACCCTATTCTCCTGCTCTTTCTCCTCAGCCTCTTTTTAATCCGGCCTCTGTTGGAAAAGGTTCAGACCAAGCATCTTTTTTGGTTTCTGTCCCTCATCTTTATAGCAGCAGCGATTTTTCTGATAACGGCCTACGATGGCCGCATCCGAGCTGACGCCAAGCACGTTTTCAATGCAGCCCTAGCCTTTAACCGAGGAGATTACAGCTCGCTGACAACCGTCGGAAGCTACATGTATCGTAATCCCCATCAGCTAGGACTGATGACTCTGGAGCGACTTTATACTTTTATTTCTCCGACGACTCAATTTGCCTTTAGCATGAATGTCGGCTGGACTTTACTCAGTCATTTCTTGATTTATAAGATTACTGCCCTGCTCAATGCCAGAGAAATGATTCAGAAATACACGATTCTGCTGACCTTTCTCTTTCTACCACAACTCTTTTTCATCCTCTTTGTCTACGGTACCATTCCCGGGCTCTTCTTCTGTCTGCTCAGTCTCTATGCTTTTATCAAGCTGGATCAGAAAGGAAATTTACTCTATGCCTTGCTGGGAGCGGCCAGTATTAGTCTGGCCTGCCTCCTGCGCAACAACTACATCATCTTTGCCATCATGCTGATTGGAGTCTGCTTCCTGTCCATTTTTTATAAATGGTCTTGGAAGAAACCACTGACTATCATCCTGATTTTAGCCGGCATTGTCCTTTCAAACAAGGGACTGACTGCCTACTATGAGCAGCTGATTGGGGGCAAGATTGGTGTCGGTACCCCAAAAATCGCCTACATCACTATGGGCCTGCGGGATGATCCCAATCGGCAGACCTTAGGAGGCTGGTACGATGCCTACAATACCAAGATTCTCAAGCGCAACAAATATGATGAAAATTTGGCTACAGAAATGGCCACTCGGGATTTGAAGGATATTTTGATTCACTTCAGTAAGCATCCTGCTTATGCGCTGAAATTCTTCTACGAAAAAGTCAAGTCGACTTGGACTGAGCCAACTTTTCAGTCTATTTGGACTGGGCCTCAGATTGAGCGCCAGCAATATATGAAGCCAGCTGTCCTGCGCAGCATTTATGAGGAAAGAAAAGGTTATCAGATTGTTAATTTCCTGCTCTTAACGCTGCTAGCCAGCATCTATCTGCTCTCCTGTTTCTTTATCCTGCATAAATTTTTCGTCGCCGAGGAAAAGCTGACGCCTTTTGACCTCTATCCCTTCATCTTTCTCTTGGGGGGCGGCCTCTTCCACTTCTTCTGGGAAACCAAGAGCCAGTATGTCTATATCTATGTCCTCCTTCTCATCCCTTCCGCCGCTCAATCCTTAGTCGACCTGAGCGATTGGTGGAAGAACAAAGGAAAAGGTGAGCCAAAAGACCAACTTGAGAAAGACCTATAAAACTTGAACACTTGACAAGAATTCCTTATAATTTTATAGGAATATTAAGTGAAACAAAGTTGAATTTGTAACTGAAATATTTTGTATTTTACGAAAGGAGAATAGTGATTTATGTTTTCAATATTAGGTGCAGTATTATTTGGAATTATAGCAATTATGACAGTTCTTGTTGCTTGCGGTCTGCCTTTGGGCGAATTTACAATGGGTGGACAACATAAAATCTTACCTAAGAAATTTAGACTTGCGGCAGTCATTTCGGTAGCTATTCAAATTTTTGCCGTGATCATTATTTTGCAATCCGGAGGTTTTATTCCCCTGTGGCTGTCTTTCAAGGTTACTAAATATATTTGTTTCTTCTTTGCCGCTTACCTATCCTTGAATACGATTATGAACATGATTTCAAAAAGTAAGAAAGAAAAATATGTTATGACTCCGATTTCACTTATAGCCGGAATATGTTTTTGGATAACAGCATTTCAGATGTAGCATGTGAAATGAGGATCATCTACAGTGCGTTAAATTGAGAATTTATCTAAAAGGAGTTGATTTATTAAATATGGATAAAAGCAGAAAATTTATAGCGGTAATTTTAGCATTGCTTGCGGCTATTTTTTATGCAATAAATACACCATTTTCTAAAGTGCTTTTAAATAAGATTCCACCGACATTGATGGCATCTTTTCTATATTTGGGAGCTGGAACAGGTGTAGGTATTATGTACTTGTTTCATAGGAAAGTCGAAGAAAAGTATGAAAAGTTAAATAAGGCAGATTTACCTTATACTGTTGGAATGATTGTCCTTGATATTGCGGCACCTATATCCCTTATGATTGGTATAAATATTGGTTCAGCCTCAAATGCTTCACTGCTAGGTAACTTTGAAATTGTAGCAACAACAATTATTGCTCTTTTGATATTTAAGGAGAAAGTAACATCAAAGTTGTGGATTGCTATTGGATTTATCACAATATCAAGTATAGTTCTTTCATTTGAAGGGGCTGAAAGTTTCAAGTTTTCATTAGGTTCATTGTTTGTTATACTGGCAACTTGCTGTTGGGGACTTGAAAATAACTGCACTAGAAAAATTTCAGATAAAAGTACTTATGAGATTGTTTTACTAAAAGGTTTTTTCTCTGGTAGCGGTGCATTTATAGTCGCCCTTATTTTGGGAGAAAGAATTCCTGAAATGAAATATATAATGGCTGCTTTGCTACTTGGATTTGTGGCATATGGGCTCAGTATTTTTATGTATATCAGAGCACAAAGAGATTTAGGTGCTACAAAAACTAGTGCATATTATGCTGTAGCTCCGTTTGTAGGAACTTTTTTAGCATTTATAGTAAATGGAGAAAAACTTACTTTGGTATATTTCATTGGTCTTGTTTTTATGATAATCGGCAGCGTAATTGTTGCATATGATACAATGGTTAAACGTCACAGTCATAGTCATTCTCACATAATTGTTCACACGCATGATGGGAAAACACATACTCATATTATCACGCATGAACATGAGCATAGTCATTTTATATTAGAGGAAAAGCATAATCATAATCATAAACATAAAGATTATATGAACAGCAAAGAACATAAATTGATACATGAAAAGAGATTGTAAATTTATAAAAGTGCTGTATTTGAAACATAACAAATTAAAGTTTCAAATAAAATAAAAATTAAAAATTAAAGCAAGATTAAAATAGTTCAAGAAATTAGAAATTTGTAGAGGTGAGAAAAATGTAATGGCAACCTATTCAACTTAAATCGAAATAATATAAAATTACGTGGAAATTATAAGATGAACAATTATATAAAATTAAATGAAGATAGATGGAATAATGTAAAAAATGACTATACTGAGCCATTGACACATGAAGAATTAGAAGAAGTTAAAAATAATCCAATTTCTGTTGCATTAACTGTTGGGAAAAAAGTTCCAACAGAATGGTTTGAAAAAGCCAACGGAAAAAGGATATTAGGTTTAGCTTGTGGTGGTGGACAGCAGGGACCCGTTTTTGCTGCAAAAGGTTATGATGTCACCATAATGGATTTTTCTAAATCACAATTAGAAAGAGATGAGTTGGTTGCTAAAAGAGAAGGATTAAAAATCAATACAATTCAAGGCGATATGACAAAATCATTTCCATTTGAAAATGAAACCTTTGATATTATTTTTAATCCAGTTTCAAATGTATATATAGAAGATTTAGAAAATATGTATAAAGAAGCCTCTCGAGTATTGAAAAAGGGAGGACTGTTAATGGTCGGATTTATGAACCCTTGGATATACATGTATGATGCTGACATTGTATGGGACAAGCCTGATGAGGAATTACTTTTAAAGTTTTCAATACCTTTTAATTCAAAAGAGCTTGAAGAGGAAGGCAAGATAATCATAAATCCAGAATATGGATATGAATTTAGCCATACCTTAGAAAGTCAGATTAGAGGACAACTTAAAAATGGTCTCGCTATGATAGATTTTTATGAATCGTGTGACAAAAGACATAGATTATCACGTTATGGAAATGACTATATAGCTACACTCTGCATTAAACCATAATATTATAGAACATGCTTCAGGAGAATAGCTCATTTTATTTTCCTTAAGGGTTAAAATCTAAATCTCAGTTTGTATAATTGAATATAACGATTTGAGAAACAGTAAATCACAAAGGTTTACTGCTTTTTTGCTTATTTTGAGAAGTCATAACCACCCGTGAAAACAGGTAACTTGTACACCGGCTATATGCAATTTCCCTCCAGCGACGTCTAAAGAAGTTCGCTGAACATTGCTCGGGGCAATGCTATGTTCGTTTGACTAATGCCCGTAAAAACAGGCTTTTATCTTATTCTAAAACTGCCATCTGAGAACGGTTTGACACTTAACTTATCAAAGACAAGGTCATTTTTTCCCAATCACGTATATTAGAAACTATCTTTTCATTTAGGCCAACGATATTCACATAGTCCCCTCTCCCCCAAAACTTTCGATTGTCATAATATAACCCCTCTTGTTTTTCAATCTGAACAGGAGGGGTTGTTTTGAATGGAAATGAATAAGACTTAGTTTTGTGTTATTAGCATTTTCATCACTTCATTTTAATCGTAATCAGCATACCTCCACCAAGCTATTGTTGCGATAAGACCTAGAATACTTACCCCAAATAAACTGACAATGCTCCCAAAATTCAATAGTGCTTTTCCTGCAATACCACTTGCGAGTGCAGGAATCGCCCATGGAATGTATTTCCCAAAGTTAAGAGCAGAACCAAGCTGAGAAAAAATAATAGTAAAAATGATAAATGCCAATGGAGACAAATATCCCCGGCCTAAACAAGCAAAAAAAGCCACTGGAGTAGAGAGTACGATCGTAAGAGTAGTACAAAAAACAAAAGTAAGTATACCTTTAAAAATCACCGCTAAGCTCCCACCCTCAAGTCCAATCAGATTGCCAGCTAATAATCCCAATAAAAGTGCAAAAACTGATAGAATATAGCTCCATAGAGCGATAACGATAAACTTGGATAATACGATCGTATCTCTTTTTATCGGGAGTGCTAATAGGTCTATCATCGTTTTATCAGAATATTCTCTACCAAAAATCCAAGATGCTGTAAATCCAAAAATGAGCAATCCCCCAACAGAAATGACTTGTGATACGGTCATTAAGTACGACGACCAGTCTGTTATCCTCATCATTTCCATTTTTGCAGAAATCAAACCAAGATTTTTGAAATTCTCTGGATATTTCATCATAGTTGCAAACAAGCCAACAATAAAAGGAACTAAACAGATAGAACAAGCAGTTACGATGGAAAGTTTTGATTTTATTAACTTTCTCCATTCAATTAAAATACAGGAACTAAGCTTTTTCATTCGAAATACCTCCACTATAGTCATTCAGTACTCTTAAAAAATAATGCTCTAAATCTTCTTTTTCAACAATCAGTGTTTTAGGTGGATAACCTGCATTAACTAGCAATGTAGCAATTTTTTCCGGATATTCCACAGATTTTCTATCAGTTAATTCCAAGAAATTGATATTATTTTCTTTGTCTGATTGAATGTTTGCCTGATAGCCATGGTTAGACAATACTTCTTTCATGGCCTTATTATTAGATCCACTTACTAGTAACTTCTTTTCTAAGTACTGTTCTAATTCATTGCTTTCAACTTCTCTTATAAGTCTGCCCTCATGTACAATAACTATCCTAGTAGCAATTTTAGATATTTCTTCCAGATTATGACTGGAAATAAGAACAGTTGTACCTAGATTATTTGCCAATTCCTTTAACAGCTCTCTCACTTCAAGAACTCCAAAAGGATCTAATCCATTTGTCGGCTCATCAAGAATTAGAATTTTGGGTTTATGAATAATCGCTTTTGCAATTCCTAAACGCGCAACATTTCCTAAAGAAAGATGCTTCTCCTGTTTATGTTCATATTGCTTTAGTTTTAATTTTTCAATTACCCAGTCAATATTATCTCTATTAACCCCTCTTAATTTACTAACGATTTCTAAATTTTCTCTCACCGTTAAATCCGGATAAGAATAAGGCGTCTCAATAATATAACCTATTTCGTTTCGAAGTTCTAAATTATTCAGATCTAACTTTTTTCCTTGAATATAGCATTCTCCTGATGTAGATTTTATCAATCCTAGCATCATTCTCATCGTCGTTGTTTTCCCTGCACCATTCAGTCCTAAAAACCCTACTATTTCACCAGGTTTTATCGATAGATTCAAGTTGTTGACAACATTTTTTGTTCCATATCTTTTAGAAAGCTTTGCGGTTCTAATTGCTTCTTTCACCATTACCTATCCTCCTTAGTAATTTGTTCCACAACTCCTTGTATGACTAACTTCAATGTAGTATCAAATTGTTCTTCACCGATTTCCTCGATGTGTAATATAGTCATAGCAATCGTTCTAAATAAAGCAGAGACGATTTCTACTGATACATTTTCTCTAATGTTGATTCGGGATACAATTTTTTTAACCATCCTATCATCTATCAGATGATGATTTGTTATCGCCTCTTTTGGCAATTTTCTTACGAGTAATTCCATTTCATGATTTTTAAATATAGTATACATAAATGAATAGCGAAAATCTTGATAAAAATCATAAAGTAACTCTACCAGACGATTTGTATCTATCTTGGTTTCCATATCTAATTGTTCTGTCAGGCGATTCATAACATCTATTTGATATTCTTCTAAGACCGTAAAAAATAACATTTCTTTTGAGGAATAAAAATTATAAAAAGAACCTTTGGAAATATCTACCATTGCTGCCATTTGGTCAACTGTGGTTTTCTTAACCCCATATCTTTGAAGGCATTCCTTTGCAACTTTATGTAATTTCTTTCTAATTACTTCCTTTTCTTCAGTAGTAAAAGCAGTAGCCATAACTTCCTCCTGAAAACTCTGTGACGTTTTTTGGTTTTACAGTCATAGCTTATCATATAAACTAAAAGATGTCAAAAGTCTTATATCTTCTTTGTAAGAAAATATAAGACTTTAAATTTACACACATCATAATTCTCTTCTTTTAGACCTATTTATTTGAGTGTCACAATTTAAAAAATAAGGATACAGTACTGAAAGCTCCTATTGTCTGGCTTTTCTCTCTGTATCCTTATTGTATCTCAAGTTCCTTCTCTCAATTTCTCAATCATGACCAAGAAAGGCGGATGGTTAATCTGATTGATGGTCTTGTAGAGGGCAACGGTGAAGTCCTGCTGGGGCAGCTGACTTACGAAGTCTAGGACCGCATCTTTTTCAACTTCGCCATCTTCATGCCCGTAGTAAATCATGATAGCTGCACGGCCGCCTTTCATTAAACCTCGGCATACCTTTTCCAAAGCTTCCAGTGTCGTATGGGGTCGGGTAATGACTGACTTGTCCGCTGAAGGCAGGTAGCCAAGATTAAAAATAGCGGCCTTGAAATGTTCCGTGTATTGGTCCATAGTCTCATGACCATCCAAGATTAGCTGAGTATTGTCCAAGCCTGCTTCTGCCAAGCGCTGGCGGGTCTTTTCCACAGCCTGCTCCTGAATGTCAAAGGCATAGACTTGCTTAGCCAACTGAGCTAGAAAGAGGGTATCATGCCCGTTGCCCATAGTAGCATCCACTACGACATCTTCCTTGGTCACGACTTCTGCCAAAAAGGCATGGGCCATCTGTAAGGGTCTTAACATACGAATCTCTGCTCCTTTGCTTTACAGCCTTGCTTGCTGCCACGACGACGCATTTCTGCCTCAATGGCATTGAGAACTTCCCATTTATTGAGGCTCCACATGGGGCCAATCAACATATCTCGCGGGGCATCGCCTGTGATACGGTGGATGACGATATGCTCGGGGATAATCTCCAGTTGGTCGCAGACGATGGAGACATACTCCTCCTGACTGAGCAGCTGCAGTCGCCCCTCATGATAATCCCGCTGCATGCGGGTATTAGTCATCAAGTGAAGCAAGTGAAGTTTAATTCCCTGAATGTCATTGTCCGTCACACAGCGACGGACATTCTCCAGCATCATCTCATGGGTTTCGCCCGGCAGACCATTGATCAAGTGAGAGACAATCTCCGCCTTGGGAGCCAGCCTACGAACTCGCTGGACCGTCTCCACATAGAGCTCATAAGAATGGGCACGGTTGATGAGGTCTGAGGTCTCCTCGTAGGTAGTCTGAAGCCCCAGCTCCACAGTCACATGCATACGCTCGGACAAGTCAGCCAAGTAGGCAATAGTCTCATCAGGCAAACAATCCGGCCGAGTTCCGATATTAAGTCCAACGACACCTGGCTCGTTAATGGCTTGCTCATACCGCTCACGAATCACTTCAAGCTTCTCATGAGTATTGGTGAAGTTCTGGAAATAGACCAGATACTTGCGAACATCCGGCCACTTGCGGTGCATAAAATCAATTTCCTTATAGAACTGCTCGCGAATGGGCGCATCCGGCGCCACAATGGCATCACCTGAACCCGAAACGGTACAAAAAGTACAGCCTCCATGCGCTACCGTACCATCCCGATTGGGACAGTCAAAGCCCGCATCAATAGGCACCTTAAAAGTTTTTTCACCAAAAAGTTTTCGATAATAATCATTCAAAGAATTGTAAGATTTCATACCTTTCATTCTACCACAAAAAATAGCTTAGAAACAAAAATTCCCTCTTTCACAAAGAAAGAAGGAAGTCACCGTTCCCATTGATAACGCTTGAGGTCCACACAGCCATTAGCCTTCAAGTCCACTCCCTCCGCCCAAAGCAAGTGCCTTTGGTCTTCCCAGCCAGGTGCGAGGCGCCCTGCTACATTGACCACCCGATGGCAAGGATGTACACCGCCATAAAGCTCAGACTGACTGAGAATCTTTCCCACCAAGCGGGCATTTTTTGGCCGACCAATCAAACGGGCAATCTGGCCATAGGTCGCTACGCGCCCAGAGGGAATGCTATCTACTACTACCAAAACAGCATTGATGATTTCTTGATTTAAATTGGACATTCTGACCTCCTAATCTTGTTTGCTCCTATCTTAAAGAAAGGGATTTTCTTTGTCAAGACAAAAAGGCCAGCAAAGCCAACCTCTCGCATCTATATTTATTTCTGCTTTCCCTTGAAACGCCACTGAAAACGCAGCTTGTCATAAAAGGGAAATTCGATATTGAGGATGGCAAAGCCCATCAAGGCTCCTCCGATAACATCTGTCGGATAGTGCACGCCCAGATAGACTCTAGATGCCATAACAGTGAAAATATAGACCAGGAGCAGGCCTTGTACCAAGCGCTTTATTTTTGGGTTTTGAATCCGTTGCTGAGCGATAATAATCAAGGTCCCAAGAACAATAGCTGTCGCCATGGAATGTCCGCTCGGGAAAGAATAACCGCCCTCTTCGACCAAATGCGAAAGACTCGGCCGGCTTCTGTGGTAAACGAGTTTAATCAGCTTAATCAAAATCCCATGTAAGACCAGATTTCCTGCTAGTAAAGCAGCTTCTAATTTCCATTTTTTATACAGGAAAAATAAGACAAGGGCAAAAACCCAGATGATAATACTCAATGGATCAATCACACTGGTTACAAGCTTAAAAAAAGTTGTCAAAGCTGTAGGTAAATCGCCCCGCAGCCAGGTCTGAATCGGGGTGTCAAAGCTGGTCAGTTGCTCAGGATAAAACTTGACCATGTAGCCTAGCATGACGAAAAGTAAAAGGGCAAAAGAGCCCTTTGTTAGATAAGATTGTTTATTTTTCATAGCGTTTTAGGACGGGCTGTAAGAGTTTGTAAATTAGCCAAAAGACGACAGCCCAAATCACTCCTTCTAATAGGTTAAAAGGGACAATCATAGTCAGCAGATACTTGGACAGGCCATATGTTTTATAAATATCAAAACCAGCAAACCTCGCATAGAGAGGCACAGCATAAATGACATTTAGAATGATCATAGTAATCGTTAGACCAAGTGTTGCTGCTAAGGAAGCCTTCACATAGCTAGATAAGCTCTTTCTTTTTTTCCACAAGAGGGAAAAAGCACAAACAAAGACAGCTACCGCTAGTATATTCATGGGTAGACCGATTAGAGTGCCTACGCCATTATTATTCAAAGCTAGCTTTAAGACAGAGCGAATCAAGAGCACTGCCAGAGAGCTTTTTAAATCCAAGACTACCAAAGCCAGTAAAATCGGAATAATTGAAAAATCCAACTTTAGAAACTCAGTTATCAAGGGAATCTCATAAAGCATGAGTAGAAATGATAGAGCAGATAAAACTGCTACAATCGCCAACTTACGAGTATTTGTCATCACAGGTTCCTCCAATTTATAAAAATTAGAGAAGCCGGAAAGGCCACTGAAAAAAGCTTGTCAGCTAATGATTATTTAGTATAAGGCTCAGCCCTTAAATAAAGATTAAACGGCAAGATTGCTTCACTGCCTCTCGTCTTCTCCCATCCAGACTATACTGTCGGTTGTGGAATCTCACCACATCAGCTTGCGCTCGCGGACTTGATTTGGCATTGAGAAAAAACATTTTCCAGCCAAAAGTTACCGCCGGTCGGGAATCTCACCCTGCCCTGAAGACATCATTATCATAACAAAAAAAGCCTGCCAGAGCAAGCAATTTGATTGATGTAATTAAAAATGTTTCAACAAGGCTCCTTTCATTTCTAATCCTCCGTTGAATAATCATTACACTTAACGCCTTCCTTCTTAGCAGTGAGGTTATTATATATTGTCACTGCAGAAAAAATACCAAGTAGAAGGAGGGAGGTGATGACCCATTTATTTTTTATCCATTTCATATTAACCTATTTTTTACCTATGGCTGAATGCTGATCCCACCAAGCTTCCATCTCTTGATAAGAGTTGATGGGGGTTTGCTCGCCTGTTTTAGGATCAGTGGCTATCACATCTATCTTGTCTTGACCGATCGGCGCAAACAAATGACGCATATCCTCAAAGACAGACTCTTTTGTGTTTTGCCCCTTTCGCAAATATACTTCAAATATTTTTTCTTCCTGTACTAATTTTACCATCTCTGGACATTCCTGATACAAATTGATATTAGCTGTCTTCGGAAATTTCTCCTTATCATTAAACCCAGAAAATGAGAGATGCCAATAGGATACATTTGCATGGTAAGGATCCATTGCTTCTCGAAGGTTTGTCGGACCAAACCCCATATCCATGTCTTCCATATAAGTCTTCGAGTCAAAACCTTGTGGAGCTTCCTGAAAGCGCTCTGTCTCTAAATCTAAAAAGAGGTAACGGCCATTTCGACTATCTGGTTCTTCTTTAAGAGAAACCAACACGGCCACATAATCTTTCCCATTATAGTATACAGAATCATAGCCCCAAGGTTGAAGCCTATGATCATATCTATATAGCTCCTTATAGAGATCAATCTTTCGTTTCTTAAAATCCTTCGTACGCAGGTCATGTAGAATCAGATACCAATAATCCCCCTCTAGCTGATGATTATTATTGGCAATACGTTCCTGTCTCCTACGCTTCTGAGATACCAGGTAGTTTTGAGTAGGACTTGCGCCAGTATCGCGACCTTCTTTGTCCAGACCAACAACATACTGTTGCTTATCACCGAATAATAATATCTTATCCACTTTGGTTGAATAATCATCATACTTCACTTCATCCTTTTTTGCAGTAAGATTGTTGTATATGATTATTGCAGAAAAAATAGAAATTAGAAGGAGGAAAGTGATGATCCATTTATTTTTTATCCATTTCATATCAACCTACTTTCTAGACTAATTTCCTGTAGCCTGAGCCGGTGAGACATTGCTCTTTACTTCAGCTTGTCAGCTTCATACTCATATACCAAATCTAAGCCAGCAAAATTCTGCTGGCGCAGGGCTTCATAGACAATCATACAGACTGTATTTGAAACGTTGAGGCTGCGGACATGCTGGTCGTTCATGGGAATACGCAGGGCCTTTTCTGGATGAGAGCGCATAAATTCCTCTGGTAGTCCCTTGTCCTCACGACCAAACATAAAATAGTGCGAGCTTTCTGCTGCAAAATTCTCCTCAGAATAGACCTTCTCCGCAAACTTAGAAATCAGATAAAGTCGGCCGTCCATCTGCTCCATAAAATCTTCTAAACTATCATAGTAGGTGATGTCCAGCTTATCCCAATAGTCCAGCCCCGCCCGCTTCATCTTGCGGTCATCAATGGGAAAACCCATGGGCTTGATGATGTGAAGCGGTGAATTAGTCGCAGCGCAAGTACGGGCGATATTGCCGGTATTTTGCGGAATCTGAGGCTCAAAAAGAACGATATGATTTTTCATAATAAGAATATTTTCCTAGTATTTTTCTTTAGATAAAAAAATAGCCACACTGCCCGGAGTCAAGCTCAGCAAACAGCGTGGTTAAGGCTTCATTAACTTACATCACAACAGGTTTGAGGTAAACCAATGAAGGTACTCATTTAGTATAACACTTTCAGCCTACAAGTCAATAAAAAAAGCTCAAAAAGTTGTAGTTTTTTTTAAATATCACAGGAAGATACCATTTTGGTAAAAAAATATTCGGAATTCTATAAATAAGCAAGCTATTCTGTATTTTATAGATGAAATTTAATTGAAAAAAGAGTATGATAGATACATACTTTGGAGGAATCTAAACTTATGAAAATTATTGTTGTCGGTGGCGGGAAGGTCGGAACGGCCCTCTGTCGCTCCTTAGTGGCTGAAAATCATGATGTTATCCTGATTGAGCAGGATGAGGCTGTTCTCAACCAGATTACCAAGCGCTATGACATTATCGGTATTTCTGGCAATGGAGCCAACTTCAAAATCTTAGAACAAGCGGATGTTAGTCACTGCGACATCTTCATCTCTATGACTGAGCATGATGAGGTCAACATGGTCTCAGCTGTTCTGGCCAAACGAATGGGCGCTAAGGAAACCGTCGTTCGGGTGCGTAATCCTGAATATTCCAACCCTTACTTTAAGGAGAAGAACATTCTAGGCTTCTCGCTGGTGGTCAATCCTGAGCTCCTAACTGCTCGCTATATTGCCAATATCATTGATTTCCCTAATGCCCTGTCAGTAGAGCACTTTGCCAATGGCCGGGTGGCACTGATGGAGTTCAAACTCAAGGAAGACAGCAATCTCTGCCAGATGAGTATTTCCCAGTTCCGCAAGAAATTTGGAAATATCATTGTTTGTGCCATTGAGAGAAAAGGGCACTTGGAAATTCCTGATGGAGACTTCACTTTGGATGCCGGCGACAAAATCTATGTCACAGGTAACCGCCTGGACATCGTTCAATTCCATAATATGGTACGACCTAGAGTGGTTAAGAGCCTGATGATTATCGGGGCAGGCAAGATTGCTTATTACCTGCTCAATATTCTCAAGAATAGTAAAATCGAGCTCAAAGTCATTGAATCTAACCATGAACGGGCAACCTTTTTCAGTCAGGAATTTCCTGATCTCTATGTTGTCCATGGAGATGGTACTGCCAAGGATATCCTACTGGAGGAACGCGCCAATAACTTTGATGCCATCGCTACCCTGACTGGTGTAGACGAAGAAAATATCATTACTTCTATGTTCCTTAATAATCTGGGTGTGCAGAAAAACATCACCAAGGTCAACCGGACTAGTTTGTTGGAAATCATTGATAACCAAGACTTTGCCAGCATCGTGACACCTAAAGGTATCGCCGTTGATACAGTTATGCACTTTATCCGCGGTCGCTACAATGCTCAGTTCTCTAACCTAGAAGCTCTGCACCATGTAGCCAACGGCCAAATCGAGACCCTGCAGTTCCAAATCAAGGAAGAAAACAAGATGACTGGTATTCCTCTGTCTCAGCTTCATCTGAAGAAAGATGTTCTGATTGCGGCCATTATCCGCCAAGGTAAAGCTATCTTTCCTACAGGCGATGACAATCTGCAAGTTGGAGATAAAATTGTCGTGACCACTCTGCTCCAAAATATCACGCAGATTTACGATCTGTTAGCGAGGTAGACCCATGAATAGATCTATGATTCGCTACCTGCTAGCAAAATTACTGCTGATTGAGGCGGCTCTGCTGATTGTACCCATTATCGTCGCTCTAATCTACGGTGAGCCTTTAAAAGTCTTTCTCTCTATCGGGGCGACCATGGCTATCCTGCTAGTTTTAGGTGGCATAGGCTCTTATTTCAAGCCCAAGGACCTGCATATCTACGCCAAGGAAGGTGTACTGATTGTAGCCCTTTGCTGGATTCTCTGGTCCTTCTTCGGAGCCCTGCCCTTTGTCTTCTCTGGTCAGATACCGGACATCATCGATGCCTTCTTTGAGGTCAGCTCCGGCTTTACAACCACGGGAGCGACTATTCTCAACGATGTCGGCGTTCTCTCTCATTCGCTTCTCTTCTGGCGTAGCTTTACCCACTTAATCGGAGGGATGGGAGTACTGGTCTTTGCCCTAGCTATTATGGACAATGCTAAAAATGGCCACTTGGAGGTCATGAAAGCGGAAGTTCCGGGACCAGTCTTTGGCAAGGTTGTATCCAAGCTCAAGAGTACGGCCCAGATCCTTTATATCATTTATCTGGCTCTCTTTGCAATTTTCGCCTTGCTTTATTTCCTGGCGGGTATGCCGCTCTTTGACAGCCTTGTGATTGCCATGGGAACAGCTGGTACAGGAGGA
Source organism: Streptococcus sanguinis (assembly GCF_020729725.1). Lineage (GTDB taxonomy): Bacteria > Bacillota > Bacilli > Lactobacillales > Streptococcaceae > Streptococcus > Streptococcus sanguinis_V. Next base: position 903,939 of record NZ_JAJEPA010000005.1, read on the forward strand.
TTCACCGTATACAATGACGGTATTGCTCACTACAACAGCTCACTGATTACTTATCTGGTCAGCTTTGGGGTCTTGGCTTTCGGTGTCAACTTCAACCTCTATTATTATCTGCTGATTCGCAAGTTTAAGGCCTGCTTTGGCGATGAGGAGCTTAGGGGCTATCTCTGGATTGTCTTTCTTTCCACTGCCTTGATTGCCTTTAATGTCTTCCATCTCTATCAAGGTTTTGCTAAGAGCGTGGAGATTTCCTTCTTCCAGGTCTCCAATATCATCACAACGACTGGATTCGGCTATGGTGATACGGTCAAGTGGCCGCTCTTTTCTCAGGTCATCCTGCTACTGCTCATGTGTATCGGGGGTTCGGCCGGATCAACCGCTGGGGGATTCAAGGTTATTCGGGGGATTATCATTTCCCGCATTGCCAAAAATCAAATCCTCTCTACCCTATCACCCAATCGGGTCCTAACCATGCATGTCAATGGTGCTGTCTTAGATAAGGATACTCAGCACAAGGTCCTCAAATATTTAGCAACCTATGTTTTGATCGTGCTGGCACTGGTTTTCATCGTCAGCCTGGATAATAACAATCTCATGACAGTTGTCAGTGGTGTTCTATCCTGCTTCAACAATATCGGTCCTATGATTGGGACGACGGATACCTTTTCTATCTTCAGTCCTTTTTCTAAGCTATTGCTATCCTTTGCCATGATTGGCGGACGTTTGGAAATCTACCCAATTCTCCTACTCTTCTTGCCTAAGACTTGGTCGAGAAGGTAGGAAATATTCGGAGAATATAGATATATATAAAAGTCACACTAGCTAAATAGCTAGTGTGACTTTTTTCTTGAATTATTTCTTCTCAGGCTGAAATAGTCTGGTACAGGATCTTCTCCTGGCTGAGACCAGGGATGACAGCGGAGAATTCGCGCCAAACCCATCAAAACTCCTTTAGCACCATGCTTCTGGATAGCCTCTATCATGTAGTTAGAGCAGGTGGGCCGAAAGCGGCAAGATGGAGGAAAAGCAGGCGATATGAAGCGCTGATAAAAACGGACAGGAGCAATGAGCAGTTTCTTTATCATTTCTTGGTCTTGGTTACAGCCAGTGTATGCAGCTGGCTGACTTCTTTCTTGCTGAGCTTGCGATATTCACCAGGCTTGAGGCCCGTCAGGTCCAAATGACCAAAGCGAGTCCGTGAAAGCTTATCCACTTGCAATCCAACCGCCTGGAACATCTTCTTGACCTGATGGTTACGGCCTTCGTGGATGGTCAGCTGAACGACCGAGCGATTTTTCGCCGGATCAACCTTGATAATCTCATAAACTGCTGGCTTGGTTTTGCGCCCCTCTATCTCAATACCTCGAGTCAGAGGACGAAGAACTTCTTTATTGGCCAATCCTTTGACACGCGCCACATAGACCTTGTCAATCTCATTGCGGGGATGAATCATCTCGTCGGTAAAGTCCCCGTCATTGGTCAGAATGAGAATGCCAGAAGTATCCCAGTCCAAACGACCAACCGGATAAATCCGCTCCTTGACCTGAGGCAAGAGCTCCACGACCGTCTTACGACCCTTGTCATCACTGACAGAGGAAATGACTCCGCGCGGCTTATTGAGGAGGTAATAAACCTTCTCTTCGTTGTAGATAGGTTGGCCTTCAACTTCCACACGGTCGCCAGACTTGACGTTTGTCGCCAGCTCTCGCACCACTTGGCCGTTTATACTGACCTTCCCCTGCCTAATTAGCTCTTCTGCTTTTCGACGGCTGGCTATCCCAGCATGAGCGATGTATTTATTGATTCTCATTGATATCTGTCCTTTCAATAAAGAGCTGGCTTTCTTCAGCAACTAGCTCCGTTTCTTCGACAATCGGCAGCTCATCTAAGTGATTGATCCCCATATAGTCTAAGAAATAATCCGTTGTCACATAGAGATTTGGCCGGCCAATGACTTCCTTTTTGCCATCCTCTCGAACCAGTTCAAAAGCCAAGAGCTTAGCCAAAGCACCGCTGGAATTAACCCCACGGATGTCATCTATTTCTACCCTTGTAATCGGCTGCTTATAGGCGATGATAGACAAGGTCTCCAGTGCAGCCCGCGACAAACTTTGATTGATTGGCGCCCTTGAATAGGCCCGCAGAATCTCAGCAAACTCTGGCTTTGTAACTAGCTTGTATGTCTTTGAAGTTTCCAGCAGGGTCAGGCTAGAGTCTGGATTGGCTTCATATTGCTCAGCCAACTTCTCCAAACTCTGAATAACCCCGGTCGGCGGCAAAGAAAGGATTTCTGCCAATTGATGAACCTTGAGTCCATCTTCTCCCGCCACAAAAAGCAGGGCTTCAATCTCTGCTAACTTACTCATTTCCTCTTCCTACTAAATAAATATTTCCAAAGTTTTCTTCCTGAATGACTTGCACTTCCTGCACCTTGACCAATTCCAATGTCGCCAGAAAGAGAGTAATAACTTCATTCATGTCCTTGGTCTCTGCGAAAATCTCCTGCAGAGCCAGACGGCTCTTACCAGCACAGCGCTGACGCACCACATCCATCATGTCCTCAATCTTATACTCGTCTCGCACAATGGTTGTATGGCTCTTAGAAAACTCCTCTTGCTTCTTGGCGATAACCTTGGAAAAAGCCAAGAAAAGATCAATCGTTGACTTGTCATGCAGGAGCTCAGCGTCTTCATAAACCAGCTCCAGCTTAGGCTTAGAATAATAAAGCGCTCGGTCATCATGCTGGAGCGACATTTTCTCACCCAAGAGCTTGAACCTGCGGTATTCCTCAATCTGGCTCAAGAGGTCTTGCTCCAAGTCATCTTCTAGCTCAGCATTATCCGCCACCTTAGGCAAAAGCTTGCGGCTCTTAATCAGCATAAGCTGGCTGGCCATGACCATGTACTCGCCCGTCACTTCCAGCTTCATGGCCTGCAAAGTAGCCACATAAGCCAGATACTGCTCGATAACCTCCGTAATGGGCACATCATAAATATCCACCTGGTACTTAGATACGAGGTGGAGCAGCAGGTCCAACGGGCCTTCAAAATCTTTTAGTTTGATATCCATTTTTATCTGTATTTTTCTAATGTAATCATGGTTTTCAAGCCCAAATCCTGGGCAATATCATAGAGGCCAATCCCCTTCTCCCGCTGGCGCAAAATAAACTGCTCACGCAGGCTTTGGGCAGATAGACTGGCTTGTCCCTGCTCAATCAAGAAGGCCTCTAGCTGACGGAAACCCCACTGACGAGAATAGGATTTGCCGTTTTTCTCAAATAAATACGTCCCCGTCAGATAGTCTTCTAACTCACCCGTCAAGCTCTCAGGAATCTTGATGACCCGTTTCTGACCGGCCTTTTCAATCTTCAAAACCTGAAAGTCCAGATTGACATCTGCCACTCTGACCTGCAGAATCTCGCTAGGCAGCAAGCCCATTTCCAAAATAAGAAGAGCCATCAGCCGCCCCCTGGGAACGCTTGATTCCTGCCAAAAAGCAGACAGGTCTAATAGTTCGTTTTCCTGCTCCTTCGATATGGAGACCTTGGGCAGGACCAAGCGGTGAAACTCCTCAATAAGCTGCTGCTGATAAAGGAAGTAGAGAAATTGATTGACTGCTGAGAGCTTCCGCTTCTGAACAGCTGCCTTAAAATCCTTGATAGAGGCCTGATAAATCCGCAGATTGGTCTCGGTAATCCGGCCGTGTACTTCCTCGATAAACTGCTCCAAATCATAAGAATAGGCAATTTTAGAATTTTCTGAGATGTTTTTTTGATTTAAAAACGGTCTAATGTATTCTTTCATTTTTTGCGAATTTCGTACTGCTTGCTAAAGCCGTGCAACAAAGAATTGACAGCTTTCAAAATGGACTTTCTAGTAATAATTCCGTAAAAATGCTGATCCTCGCCCACAACCGGCAGAAACGACTCGTCGACCAGCTTATGAAGCACATCTGATACAGTATAATCTGGCCCAACTGTCAAGTCGTCCATTTTAGTCATGTGGACGATGTCTGTCATCATGAATTCCTCTTCTGGCAAATCATGGCGCATGCGATAAGACATGATGTCTGTCAAGGAAATCGTACCAACAAACTTTTTATCTGCCGTCACGACTGGTACACGTGAGTATGTCATCTGACTCAGCAATAGGATAGCATGATCCACATTATGGGTGTCAATCATAACCGCCAAATTTTCCCCAGGCGTCAAAAAAGTTTCTTCATGTTCCAGCAGATAGTCTTCAAATTCCTTAGCAATCATCGGCTAAACTCCTTGGACAAGCTTGGATAAAGTTCATGATTTCGTGTATAGAAATCAACTTTAAAGCGATCCTTGTCAATCTCTACCTTAGCGTAGAGACGTTCGTTAATCAGGCCGCGTGGCTGGCTGATGGATCCCGGATTCAGAAAGAGCGTTTTGCCTTCCATTCGAGCATCTGGGATATGCAGGTGGCCGTAAAGGCAGATATCTGCATTAACCTCTTGCGCCCATAAATCCAGCTTTTGAAAAGAAAAGTTGATATGGAAGAGATGTCCGTGGGTCTGGGCAATAATGGTCCCCGCCAAATCCGTCACCAAGCGTTCTGGATAGCCGTCATAAAAGTCCATATTCCCTGCAACAACCTGAATCCCTTGCCATACCTCATCATCAGAAGGAAGCTCAGAGTCTCCGTTATGGAAAATCGCATCTACCTTTCCAATATAATGATTCCTAATTTCTTCTACAATAGCACGGTCGCCATGAGAATCACTCATGACTATAATGGTTTGCTTTGCCATGCTGGAAATACCTCCACTAATTTCTTAACTGCCTGAGCCCGATGGGATTGCGCATTTTTTTCTTCCATCGTTAGCTCGGCAGACGTTTTTCCTGTTTCTCCCACTAAGAACAAAGGATCATAGCCAAAGCCATTTTCCCCTTTTGGCTCATGGGCAATGTAGCCCGGCCAATCCGCTTCGACTACCAAAGACTCCCTGTCAGGACTGGCCACCACTAAGGTCGTATGAAAATGGGCTGAGCGGTCCTTGACATCAAAAACCATAGCCAACTCATGCAGGAGCTTGATGTTGTTTTCATCATCTGTCGCGCCTACTCCAGCGAAGCGAGCCGACCAGACGCCAGGCAAGCCGCCTAAAACATCGACCTGCAGACCTGAGTCGTCAGCTAGCACCATTTTACCGGTCAGTTTACTGATGGTCTCTGCCTTGAGCCGCGCATTTTCCTCAAAGGTGGTTCCCGTTTCTTCCACTTCTGGCAAATCAGGATAATCATTGAGATTTTCAACCTTATAGCCCAGCTTATCAAAGAGTTTGCGAAACTCTGCTGTCTTACCTTCGTTGCGAGTCGCAATCAAGATGGTATCTCCGACAGCCATCTCGGTCTCCCGCCCCTGACCAAAAAAGTCGGTCATCTTAACTCCATCCTTAGACAGGAAGAAGACCTTGCGCAGCAAGTCCTTTTCTGTAATCAGAATAGCCCCCTTATGACTGGTCGCCTTAAAATCCCGCTTCTGGCGGTCGTTAATCATATTGAGGACAAACTGGATATAGGACATGGGCGAGCCGTATTTGACCACAACTGTGGTAAAAGCGTTGTACTCTTCATCCAAATCTCGCTCAATCAGCTCGCTCAACTCTGCATCAATATGCTCCAAGAGCCTGTATGGGATGTCGTTGAAATGATAGCCAGCCTTGCGAAAGCGAGTCCATTCTCCGATATACCAATTGTTCTCGTCAATGTATTCATAAATTTTATTTGTCATAAGCTTACATGCTCCACATTCACTTTCAGGCCCAGCCAGCTTTCTGCAATCTCCGAAAAGCTTTTGGCATTGGCAGTTGTGTAAAATTGGTGATTGAGCTCCTGTTTTTCCCGACTGCGGTTGATTTCAAAGTAATTGAGCAGGACAGAAATATCCCGTACGCACTCTGCCCCGCTGTCAATCAGCTTCACATCCGGTCCCATCCTATTTTGAATGATAGGCCGGAGCAAGGGATAGTGGGTACAGCCCAAGACCAGGGTATCTACCCGACCAGCCAAAGGCTGCAGGGTTTCATAGACCACTTTTTTTGTAAGGCTGGAATGAAGTTCATTGGACTCTACCAAAGGTACAAACTTAGGGCAGGCCAAACTTTCCACCTTCATCTCCGGCGAGAGCGCTTCAATCTTCTGACGATAGATATCAGAAGAAACAGTCATTGGCGTTCCAATAACACCGATGCGGCCGCTGGCAGTTGACTTAATAGCCGCGCTAGCCCCCGGCAGAATCACGCCCAGTACTGGAATATCCAGCTTTTCCTTCACTTCTTCCCAGACAACAGCAGTCGCTGTATTGCAGGCAATGACAATCATCTTAACATCCTTGGTCAGGAGGAAGTTGACCAATTGCCAGGTATAAGCGCGAATCTGCTCAGCAGGCCTTGGACCGTAAGGAGCCCGCGCCGAATCTCCAATATAAATGACCTCTTCGTGGGGGAGCTGCCGCATGAGCTCACGGACTACAGTCAAACCGCCCACTCCTGAGTCTAAAAAACCGATTGGTCGATTATCCATAAGGTCTTCTTTCTAAAACAAGGGACTGGAAGCCGATTCCAAATCCCCATTTTTTTATAGATTTTCTCTACTGGTATTAAAAGCCAGCCTCTAGAAAATTATTTTTTCTTTTTGTTCTTAGCAAGCGCCGCTTTCTGCTGGCTGATAATTTGACGGTAGACTTGCTGCACTTTCGCTTCATTTGGCCGTTGACCGCTAGCGCTAAGCAAGGTCCGAACTGCTTCTACATTCAAACGCGGATTTTCTGCAAATTCCTTCTCCACCTGCCGACGAAGCAGATACATACCCAAGATCACGCCTCCAGCAAATGCTGCCATAATCAAGAAAATTGCTAAAACTAAATTCATATCAAGAACTCCTCTATTTCCATTTTTACATTGCTCTTCATTATATCAAATTTTCTCTATTTTTCAAAATCAAAGCCATACAGTGTCGCAAAATAATCTTCTGGTTTTTCAGCCCGACGAATCATGCGAACATTGCCCTCTTGCTCCAAGAGAATTTCGCTGGAGCGGAGCTTGGCATTGTACTGATAACCCATAGAGAAACCATGGGCACCCGTATCGTGAATCACCAGTGTATCACCGATTTGACTGACGGGCAGCGGGCGATTAATGGCGAATTTGTCGTTATTCTCGCAGAGGCTGCCGACAACATCCACAATTTCTGTCTCACTCTCAGGTCGATCCATATTAGTAATGTGGTGGTAAGAACCGTACATGGCAGGACGCAACAGATTGACCGCAGAGGCGTCCACCCCCAGATAGGTTCGGTAGGTTTGTTTCTTATGGGTAACCTTGGTGACCAGCAAGCCAAAAGGCGCTAACATAAAGCGACCTAACTCCGTATAAATCTTGACCTGTCCTAGGCCAGCTGGAGTTAGAATAGCTTCATAGGCCTGACGAACTCCTTGGCCAATGACCGCAATGTCATTTTCCTCGCCATCAGGTTGATAATTAATGCCGACACCGCCAGATAGATTGATAAAGTCCAGCTCAACTCCTGTCTCAGCCACTACTTCTACAGCCAGCTCAAAAAGCTGACGGGCCAGTTCAGGATAGTAGTCATTGCTGACAGTATTTGAGGCCAAGAGAGCATGAATGCCAAACTTCTCAGCTCCCAACTCCTTGAGCTCTTTGAAAGCCTGAATCAGCTGGTCCTTGGTCATACCAAACTTGGCTTCTTCTGGATTATCCATAATGCTGGTTCCCAGCTCAAAGACACCGCCAGGGTTGTAACGGCAGGAAATGACCTTGGGAATACCAGCGGCTTCCTTTAGAAAAGCTACATCTTCATAAGCATCCAGATTGATAGTCGCTCCTAGGTCACGCGCAAACTGAAATTCCTCAGCCGGTGTGTTATTGGACGAAAACATGATATCCTGTCCAGCAAAGCCCAGCTTTTGGCTCATGAGCAGTTCGACATAGCTAGCACAATCCACCCCGCAGCCTTCTTCTTTGAGGATTTTTAAAATAGCAGGATTGGGAGTGGCCTTGACGGCAAAATACTCTTTAAAACCTGGATTCCAAGAAAAGGCCTCATGCAGGGCACGCGCTCTTTCCCGAATTCCCTTCTCATCATAAAGATGAAAAGGTGTTGGAAACTGCGCCGTAATCTCAGCTAGCTTTTCACGACTGACAAAAGGAGTCTTCATACTATTCTCGCTTTCTATTTGCTGGCTTTATTATACCATAAATCCATAGGAGAAACAAAAAGCACTGGGCAAGCGCCCAATGCTTTAGTCTTATTTAGCCTAATTATTTGTTTCTTCCAAAAATACGCAACAAGCTGAGGAAGAGATTAATGAAGTCCAGGTACAGATGCAGAGCCAGCGAAATTGCCCAGCCATTCCCTGGATTGCCATTGGTCTGCTCATATACATAGCGGATTTTCTGATTGTCCCAAGCGATGAGCCCTGAGAAAATAAGGACACCAACGATACTGACAATAAAGTCCAAGCCACTGCTTCTCAAGAAGATATTAAGGAAGCTAGCAGCGATAATACCAATCAAACCGGCCATACAAGCTCTGCCCATTCCAGAAAGATCCTTCTTGGTCACCTTGCCGATGAAGCCCATAGCAAAGAACATAACGGTTGTTGTCAGAAAGGCTAAGAGAACCTCTGACTGAAGATACAGCGCCATGATAATACTTAAGGTAAAACCATTGATGGCTGAATATGCTAAAAACATAGGCAACGCCGCTGGGCTATTGCTCCGAGCAGTTCCAGATGCTACCAACACAAGGATAAACTCAACTGCAATAGCTGCATAATAGATCCAGACAGATCTTGTCAAAATAGTATAAATAGCATCTTGAAAGACAAATAGCATCAAGAGGGACACGATTGCTGAGATTCCGATACCGACACCAACGATAGAATAAATCTTAGCATAGAAAGAATTAATATCTGATTGATCTTGAATAATAGAATGATTCATAGTTACTCCTTTTATAATTAAACATTTACGGTTTCAGCATCTTTCGATGAAAGAGCTTGCGATTACTGCCCTTGCGTCTCCAAGGTGCCGTCGCTTCTTTGACGGCCCAATACTTGTCCACCATCGTCACAATATAAGACTCCTTATAGCGCGGCGGAGCAATGGTCGCCCCCCACATATGCTTGACGATAATATCCTCTTCGACTTTATTAAGCTTGGTAATCTTACGAGCATTGCGAACTGCCAGCCTCGGATGAACCCAGGCATGACTCTTCTTAAACTTGGTTACACGCCAGTCATAGTAGAATAAGTCATGAAGCAGGGCACCGCGTGCCGTGCTGCGGCCATTCCAGCCAAATTTTTTGGCAATTCTGTAACTAGTATAACTTACATTGATGGAATGTTCAAGTCTATTGGAATGAATATGATGGGGAATTTCTTTTAGACGCTGCACACTGGGCTTTTCAATCAAGTGCCCAACATAGGCCATAAATTCCTCGTCCTGTTTGTAAGGCATAGAATCACCTCCCTTGCCAACTATTATATCTCTTTTTCTGATTTTTAGCTTAAATGAAAGATTAAAATACCAGCAGCAACAGCAACATTGAGACTTTCTGCCTGTCCCTTCATGGAAATATGTACCAGAAGATCAGCAGCTGCCGTCATTTCTGAACTAATTCCCTGCCCTTCATTGCCCATGACTAGAGCAAAGCTCTCTTTACTATCCACCTCTCTGTAATCGATAGATGTTAACGACAAGGTCGACGCTAGAATTGGCAGACTGGAAGACTGAGCCAGCCTAATAAAATCAGCCGTATCCATCCGATAAACTGGCAGATGGAAATGGCTCCCCTGCATAGAGCGCAGCGTTTTTAGGTTATAGATGTCTGCCGACGAGCTAGAGATAAAAACCCCGTCAAAACCAGCTGCATCCGCAGTCCGAATGATGGTGCCGACATTACCTGGATCCTGAATGTCCTCCAAGAAAAGATAGCGTCCACTTAACTCCGATGGTATTTCTTCCCTTTCAAAAGCCACTTCCGCGACAATCCCCTGTGGCGTCTTACTATCAGCCAAATCTGCTAAAATCTCTGGACTGACAAAGATTACCTGAGAAAAATCAGCTAATCGCTCTGCGTATTCCGCTAAAGCAAAAATCCGAATCAGCTCTGCCCCGCTGCTGACAGCTTCCTCAAATAAATGCCAGCCCTCGATCAAATAAGAATCCTTGCGGTATTTTTTGTGATGAAGTTTTTTAGCTTTTTTTACCACATTATTGGCTTTTGAGGTTATAATATTCATAAGAACATTATACCACAATTTAGCAGACTTGCACTCATACTGAGGGCTTAAATCCCCTCGGTCCGCTCACTAAAGGAGGATGCCATGCAAAAAGTGAAAATGACAGCCCAAGGACGGGTACAAGGGGTTGGATTCCGCTGGGGAGTCTATTCTCTAGCGCTGGAAATCGGAGGTATTACCGGCCGGGTCTGGAACAACGACGACGGTACTGTTGGTATTCTGGCTCAGGCTGATGACCCAGCTCTGATGGCCAAATTTATCCAGGAAATCCGCAAGGGACCGACCCCTTTTTCTAAGGTCAGTTATTTGGATGTGATCATGGCTAATTTCGACTCCTATCCTGACTTTAAAATTTCAAATTAGGTCTGCAGAACTATTGTATATTTTGCAAAAAAACAGTAGAATAGATAGGTATTATTTTTTAGAAACAAAGGATATGAACTCGTGAAACATTTCAAACGCTTTTTATTCTCCGGTATGGGACTGGCTGCGCTTCTTTTCCTGTCCGGCTGTGTGGGCCGCGACAAGGCCGGTAATCCTTCTGGTCTGATCTGGGACGTGATTGGTCAGCCTATGGCGGATGGTATCCAATTCTTTGCCAAGAATTCAGGTCTGGGTTATGGTCTGGCGATTATCATCGTTACGCTCATCGTGCGGATTATCATTCTGCCGCTGGGAATCTATCAGTCTTGGAAAGCAACGCTTCAGTCTGAAAAGATGAACTACTTTAAGCCGATTTTTGCCCCAATCCAAGAGCGAATCAAAAATGCCGAAACTCAGGAAGAGAAAATGCAGGCTCAGCAAGAACTGATGGCTGCTCAAAAAGAGAATGGACTCAGCATGTTTGGCGGTATAGGCTGTCTGCCTTTGCTCATCCAAATGCCTTTCTTCTCAGCCCTCTTCTTTGCAGCCCAGTATACTCAAGGAGTTGCAGGCAGTTCCTTCCTCTGGATTAAAGACCTGGCCAAAAGCGATTGGGCTTTGACTGCCATTGTCGGTATCCTCTACTATATCCAGTCAGTGCTCTCTCTGCATGGCATTGAAGATGAAACTCAAAGAAACAGCATGAAACAGGCTTCTTATATGAGTCCTATCATGATTGTTGGTTTCTCATTCCTCTCTCCTGCCGCAGTTACTCTCTACTGGGTAGTCGGTGGATTTATCCAAATCATCCAGCAATTTATCATCAACTACATCATTCGACCTCGCTTGAGAAAACAGGTAGCTGAGGAATTTGAAAAAAATCCTCCTAAAGGCTTGAAAAAAGCGAGTCGGGCTAAAGATGTCACTCCAAAAGCTCAGCCGGCTATTGAGCAAAAGAACAAAAAGAAAAAGAACCGCAATGCTGGTAAGCAACGGTCAAGATAAAGAAAAATTCTTCTAGCTAATACTAGAAGAATTTTTTAATCTCAAGTAAGAATCAGCGTAACCGATACAAAAAACTCAGCAAACAAAGCAATAACTGATTAACGAGGTGACTCTATCACAGTAAAACGGTAAAGCCAATCAAGCCCTTCTTATATGAAACCCAAATCCTGCCCTTGAAAATCCGTACCAGACTTTCTGCCATGGATAGGCCAATCCCGTAGCCAGGCTGCTTCTGATTGTGCGATTCGTCTTCGCGATAGAAACGGTCAAAGAAACGACTGTAATCAACATTTTTACCATCAGCATAGCTATTAGCTACCGTCAGACGGGCTCGTTTCCCGCGCTTGGCCTTGGTCAAGGTAACAAAAATTTGCCCATCTTCGTCACAATACTTGCAGGCATTGTCAATCAGGATACTGACCAATTCATAGAGTTCATCTTCAGTTGCCTTGACATGGATGTCTTCCTGCAGCTTGATCTCGTACTTCTTGCCTGCCTTCTCGATGACAGACTTGAAGTTCCCAGCCACTTTTTTAACAACTTCTGAGAAATTCACATCCACCAAGTTAACATCTGGCTGCTCTTCCAGACGGGCCAGAACGACCATTTGATTGATTAGGTTGCTGAGTCGCTTGACCTGATCCTTGGTGCTTTCTGTCCATTCATTTTCGCCAGTCATCAGCTCTTGCAGCTCCGTATTGGCTGAAATGATTGCCAATGGCGTCTTCAATTCATGTCCAGCATTGGTAATGAAACGTTTTTGGTTTTCATAGTTTTTGATATAGGGACGGACAGCAAAGTTGGAAAATCCAGACACGACCAAGACAAAGAAAATAAAGCTATAGAAGCACAACTGGATAGACAGCCAGAAAAAGTCATTGCGGCTTTCGAGATAATTAGTCGAATCTAAGACCACCAGTAAATAGCGCTTGGTCTTGGAATCCTGCGTTATCTGGTAGGAATAAAACTGACTCCCTACTCTAAAAACGCCACTGCTGCGGCTGTCCTTAATCACTTTGTTAGCATAGCTGAGCGCCTGCTCCTTAGATAGATTGGACAGATGGTCCAAGTTAGAGGAGTAAAGTGTTTTGTCTTCCTTATAGACCACGCTGAAATAGCGGTATTGGTAGATGGTATCAATGGTGATACGGTCGTTTTGCAAGCTCTCTGCCGTTTCTTCTACACTGGGAAAATCTCCATTATTGGCAGATAGAATATTGAGAACGGCTTGGATTTCTCCGTTGGTCTGCAGAAAGCGAACGGAGTTTAAGACAGCAATCATGGTCAGCAAAATACAGACAATAGCCGCCGAAGCCAGCAGAATGAACCGAATTTTAAGCTTCCGAAACATGGCTATCTCCTTCCAGCAGCACCAGAGTGAAACTGCCGCCTTCCTCACCCAAGATAGCAAGATCAGCATGAATAGCCTTCAGCTTCTGACGCAAATAGGAAATATAAATCCAGACGAAGCCTTCGTCCAAATCCTCATCCTCGTCTTTGGACCAAACATGGTGGAAGATTTCCTGAGTAGAAAGACTCTTCTGGGCATTGAGCATGAGAAATTCCATCATTCTAGATTCCTTACCGGCTAGGCGGATGGAGTTGGAGCTAATAAGCTCATGTTCTCCGACATTGAGACTCGTTTGGCCAATCTGCAGCAAATTGGGGGTGAACGTCGCTACCCGTCTTGACATAGACCGCAGGCGAGCCAGAAGCTCTTTCAGAGAGAAGGGCTTGGTCAAATAATCATCTGCACCGGCATCCAGCCCTGTGACCTTGTCATCCACCTCTGACATAGCTGTCAGCATGATGACGTGGGTCGTATTGCCGGACTGGCGGATTTCTTTCAGCGCTTCAATGCCTGTCTTGACCGGCATCATGATATCCAGAATCATCAAATCATAAGCATTTTCCTTGGCCAAGTCCACAGCTTCTTGCCCATCAAAGGCTGTATCAACCTGATAGCCTTCATGGGTCATCGCCGTTTCCAAGACACGGGACAGCTGTTGCTCATCTTCAGCTAATAAAATCTTCATCATCTCACTCACTTTCTCGAATCAAATTGCGGATGGTCTGCATGGTCACATCACAGGAGGCCAACTCATCTGCACAGCGTTTCAGCTCGCGAACAATCCGCTTGCTGTCTTTTATCTCGTGCTTGTACTTCATCTGATGCTCTAAGCTGGCCCAAGAATCCATAGCAATGGTCCGAAGCTGGATTTCTACAAAATAGCGGCCGGGGTTTTGACCATGACAGTCCTCATAAGGAGTCTCCACCTCTAATATCAAGTGGTAGGAGCGATACCCATTAGGCTTGGCAGCTCGGATATAGTCCTTTTCCAGAACAATCTCACAGCCCTCCAGCTGACGAAGCACCTCAATAGTCTGATAGATGTCCTCGATAAAACCGCAAACAATCCGAATCCCAATCGCATCACGAATTTCTTTCAGGGCAGACTCTGGCGCCCTAGGCAGATTCTTGCGTCGACATTTCTCTTCCATACTGGCTGCCTGCTTGACCCGTGCATTAAAATGCTCAAAAAGCTTCTGCCCTGTTTCCCGCTTGACTCGATCATTAGCCTCTTGAATACGCTGACTAAGATCCTCTAAAATCTTGGGCAGGTAGGCCCCATATTTCCCATAAATATCTTGCTCTTGCATACAGTTCTCCTACTTTTCTAGCTTATTCTCATTATAGCATAACCATCTGTCTTTTCTCTATTTTTCCCCTGCTCTTCTTATCTAGCCTACACCCTTTGTCTTAAAAGAAACGAAAAAAGAACCAGTCTTCTAGCCAGTTCCTTTTGGTATCGATTAAACGGTTTTTTCAACCTTGAGAATTTTAACGTCGTAGCTGCCAACCGGTGTTTCGACTGTTGCAGTATCACCTGTCTTTTTGCCAATCAAAGCTTGACCAATCGGGCTTTCATTGGATACCTTGCCTGCAAAAGCATCTGCACCAGCAGAACCAACGATAATGTAGACTTCCTCTTCGCTTTCGCCTATTTCTTGAATGGTAACTGTTTTGCCGATAGCTACTTCATCCTTGGCTACAGCGTCACTGTTTACAATCTCAGCGTAGCGGATCTTGGTTTCCAGACTAGAAATCTGACCTTCCACAAAAGCCTGTTCGTCCTTTGCAGCTTCGTATTCACTGTTTTCTGACAAATCGCCGTAGGAGCGGGCAATCTTAATACGTTCGACCACTTCTGGACGACGCACCAATTTCAATTCTTCTAATTCTTTTTCTAGTTTTTCCTTTTCCTCTAGGGTCATAGGATAAGTTTTTTCAGCCATTTTTTCTCTTTTCTTTTATTTTCTTTTATTTTAAAACTAAAACAAGAGGCTGAGACAAGTCTGTATCAGTCCCTTTTTTATATAGCAGGACTGAGAAAGCTAGAACAAAATGCGCTAGCTTTCTCTCGTCTGCAATGACAGCAGTCTAATTAGAACTGCTGCTGGATTGAGTGAGCTTGCTATTGACATGCTCCTCAACATTTTTAGCGTGTTCCTCATAAGTATTGGCGAAGTAAACAGCGCCTGTTTCAACATTTGCCACAAAGTAGAGGTAGTCCGTCTTACTTGGATTAATGGTAGCTTCCAGAGCTGATAGGCTCGGACTATCAACTGGCCCAGGCATAAGCCCTTCTTTTTTATAGACATTGAAAGGCGAGTCGATATTGGTATCAATCTCAGCGTCCTCTTTCAGAGTCGTTTTCTTTCCTAGCTTGCCTTGAGCATAAAGGATAGCGATATTACTCTGAAGCGGCATCGCTTGATTGAGACGATTGTAAAATACACTGGCAATATCTTTACGGTCCTGGTCTGTCGAACCTTCTTTTTCCACCAAAGAAGCAAGTGTCAGAACTTCATTAACCGTTAGGTTCTTCGCTTCGATAGTAGAGTAGTAAGAAGACAGATTGGTATTCATAGCGCCCAACATCTGGTCAATCAAGCTTTCCAAATCCGCATCCTCACCATAGTTATAAGTGGCAGGGAAGAGGTAACCTTCTAAGCGATACTTGACTCCGCTGTCCTTGCTTGGCAATGTACCCAGCAACTGTGGATATTTAGCCGCCATCTTGGAAATGAAAGCTTCATCCTGCACCTTAGCTAGGAAATCGTCCTTGCTAAAAGGTGTCTTGCTAGTCTTTTTAGAAGTTGCAGCTGCATTAACTGTCACAGCCTCTGCAATCTGCTCCAGTGTATAGCCTTCAGGAATAGTAACCTTACCAACAACTGGTGGTTGCGGCGTATCCGTTCCACCTTCCTGAAGCTGACGAGCAATGGTATCTAAGTCCATGCTCTTCTGGAGATTGTAATAACCAGACTGGTAATTGTTAAAGCTTTTAATCTTGGAATAGAGACTAAAAACTTGGGCATTTTTAATCAGCCCCTTTTTCTCGAGGATTTCTCCAATCTGCTTAGAGCTTGAGCCTTCTGGTACTTCAACTGTCACATACTCTGTTGCGTTTGCATCAACAGGTTTAAGAGCTGAAGATACATAAGTATAGCCGACAACTCCTGTGACCACAAGTCCCAGCAGGACAATCAGCAGAACCGTTGTCATAATCCTGCGGGCTAATGTGTTTTGACGTTTTTTCTTGACCGTGTTGTTGGCCCGATTAGCCCGAGATAGAACCTCATTGGGCTTCTTATCTTCCTCATCCACTCGGCCATAGACCTGAGGGTGAGCCTTTTCATTCTCTGCAACCTTGTAGGAAACATCTACCGAAGCCGGTCTAGCTTCAAAGGCATCCGCAGCTGCTGTTTCTTTTGCAGAAGCAGAGTCCGCTTCTGATTGGCTAGTTGAAGAGGGAGTTTGTTCTTCCTTTTCTCCAGCTAAGTCTTTCAAAATCTGCTCTTTAAAGCTCAGATTCTTCTCTTTGTCTTGTGATTTTTCAGTCAAAAATTTGACCTCCTTCATCATAATCCCTAACATTATATCTTAAAAGTCAGATAAATGCAATAAGAGTAGGTATTTACAGCTTTGTATTGGCTTTTTTCAGCTTGAGACTAGGATTTTCCCAGACCATATCAAACCAAGCAGCGCCTGCGTAAGTTGATTTTGACAAACCTTCATTTACAAAGGCATGCTTCTCGTAGTAAGCGGTGAGATAGTCGTGGCAGGTCAGATTGATGCCGTGGCGTTCATCTGCTATAGCAATTTCTTTCATAGCTTCCAGTAGCTTGCGACCGACTCCCATCCCCTGAGCATCCTTCGAGATAGAAAGGCTGGTCAATGAGATAAAGCCACCGTCCAGATGACCATAATCTTCAATCTCCTCTGTAAAGGAAATATCCTTTAAATAACGTTCTGGACGGACAGGTCCCTCCAGATAGCCCAGAATCTTACTATCCTTTTCTGCTACCAAAAAAGTCGAAGATAGGGTTTGGATATGTGCTGCTAGACTTTCTCGACTAACAGCCTCTTCTGGACTGAAATTTTCCAATTCGATAGCATAAATGGCGTCTAAGTCAGCCATTTGAGCTTGACGGATAATCATCACTTCTCCTTAAAATTGGGATTTTCCCACACCATATCAGACCAGACAGCTCCACCGTGAGTTGAGTCAGAAATCCCTTCGTGGACGAAACCATTTATCTCATAATAAGGTATCAGCTCATCATGACAGGTTAGGCTAATGCCCTGTCGATTTTGCTGAACAGCTGTCTCCTTGAGAGCTGCAAGCAACAAGGTTCCGACCCCCTGCCTCTGAAAATCCGGATGGACGGACAGACTTTGGACGGCAATGAAGCCACCTTCTGGAGAATTAGCACCCACCTTACTAAAGAGATCATCTGTCAGATATCGCGCTTGAATAGCCGGTCCAACAATATAGCCTGCAAGCTGACCATGCAGCTCTGCTAGCAAAAAAGTATCAGCAATCTGCTCAATCCGTTCTTTGAGAACTTCTGAACTGGCTGCTTCTGCTGCTGGAAAATTCAGCTGCTCAATTGCAAGAATTTCTTCCCAGTCGCTCAAGTCAGCCCGTCTGATTCGAATCGGTGCTTCCATCAAGTCTCCTCCTACTGAACGTTGCTGGTCAGATTGGACAGGAGACGTTCAAAGGAATATTCATAGGTCTGGATGTCACCAGCTCCCATAAAGACATAAACGGCATTATCGTGGTCAAGAAGCGGAGAAACATTATCCACGTCAATAACCTTGGCCCGCTTCACAATCTTTTCAGCCAGATCTTCGACCTTAACATCGCCATTGTCCACCTCACGAGCAGAACCGTAAATCTGAGCTAAATAAACTGAGTCAGCCTGATTGAGGGCTTCCGCAAATTCGTCCAAGAGAGCAATGGTCCGAGTGAAGGTATGCGGTTGGAAGATTGCCACGATTTCCTTGCTTGGATATTTCTGACGGGCTGCATCCAAGGTTGCGATAATTTCCGTCGGATGGTGAGCAAAGTCATCAATGATAACTGTTTCGTTGACAATTTTCTCTGTAAAGCGGCGCTTAACTCCGCCAAAAGTCTTGAGGTGTTCCCGAACTAGATTCAAATCAAGACCTGCAGTATACAAGAGGCCGATGACTGCTGTCGCATTCATAATGTTGTGACGGCCAAAGCTTGGAATTTGGAACTCACCCAGTTCCTGACCGCGGAAAGAAACTTTAAAGCCTGAACCGCTGGTAGATCGCAAGAGGTCGTGAGCAACAAAGTCATTGCCCTCTTCCTTGAAGCCATAGTAGTAAATCGGAGCCTTGGACGTAATCCGGCGCAGCTGTTCATCTTCTCCATAAATGAAGAGTCCTTTGGTAATCTGCTTGGCATAGTCATTGAAAGCATTAAAGACATCTTCCAGGCTCGTGAAATAATCCGGATGGTCAAAGTCGATATTGGTAATAATCGAATATTCTGGATGATAAGGCATGAAATGACGCTCGTACTCGTCTGACTCAAAGACAAAATACTTGGCATTGGCAGAACCGCGGCCTGTACCATCCCCAATCAGATAGCTAGTATCCGTGATATTGGACAGAACATGGGAGAGAATACCCGTTGTAGAGGTCTTCCCGTGGGCACCAGCCACTCCCAAGCTGACAAAGTCACGCATAAAGCCACCTAAAAATTCATGGTAGCGTTTATAGCTGATACCATTTGCGTCTGCATAGGCAATTTCTACATTGTTATCTGGACGAAAGGCATTGCCGGCAATGATTTCGAAGTCTGGTTGGATATTCTTTTCATCAAAAGGCAGAATGGAAATGCCAGCCTGCTCCAGACCGCGCTGAGTGAAATAATATTTATCAACGTCACTGCCCTGAACCTTATGGCCCATCTGATGCAGCATCAAAGCCAAAGCGCTCATACCAGAGCCCTTAATCCCGATAAAATGATAGGTTTTCGTCATGATTACTCCTTAAGATACAAGGCCATAAAAGCAAATCCAAATAGGAAAATCTCCGCAGACCCTCATCAGCCCGCAGGGATTTTCTTTCTTTACAAGCTTTTAGGCACCACCAAAACACCAAAGAAGCCGGACCAATCAGTAAGTCCTAGCTTCTAGCATCGGTCTTTTTCAACCGATGATGGATGTTATATGCAGATAGATTTTACATTTACATAAGCAAACAGCAATTTCCTTTATACATCAGAAAATTGTAGGCAGAAAAGACTCGAGCAAGCCAGCTTTATTCGCTGTCCAAGCCTGTCAAATTCAGCTCTTGAGCCTTGGAATGCTTCAACTGCTCCTCCTTAGCCCTATCCTGATTATAGATCTGACTGGTTTTTAAAAAATCATAATTGTTTTTCTTAGGCTTTTCTTCTGGCTCCTGCGGCTGAGGGCTATACTCAGGCTGAATATCTGCCAAAATATAGTTATCCTGCTGAAGCCTGTCGCCAAACTTCGTAAATTCCCCTGATGTATTCTTCTGAAAAGGGGCTGTTGGCTTCGGTCTTTCCGCATTAGAAGCTGTTGGAAGCTTTCTGCTGCGGACCTTAGTCGGAAGGTCGCTGGTCAGATAAGACGCTGAACGCTTCTTTTTCAAATCTGCCCGAGCTTCCTCGCGTGCCTGCTCAGCATAACGAATAGCTGGATCTTTCTTATCAATCGGCTTTTTAAAATCCTTGAAAGCAGACTGCTTTTGCAGCGGTCTTCTGATAGCCTGACTGGCAGCGATGGGAGCATGCCTGCTGGAATCCACAATCGGCATCCATTCCAAATAATTACGGTCAGTATAGTCTCCGGTAATGTTGCTAATGAGATCCAGTTCATCATAAAGATTCATATGCGGCATTTCCGTCAGCATGATTTCATCATCTGACACCAGAGGAAATTGTTTATCAGTCATATCTTTTTCCTTTCAACCCTTCATTATTATAAACTATTCAGGCTATTTTTCAAGCTATTCTGCCGAAATTCCCAGAATTTCTCGAATTTCCTCCACAGAGAGACTGGATTTGGCTTCTGCTCCGTCGAGAATAGTCGAAACCAGATTGCGCTTGCTCTCCTGCAACTCCTGTATCTTCTCCTCAATCGTACCCCGCGTAATCATTCGATAGACTTCGACATTGCGCTCCTGACCGATACGGTGGGCACGGCCGATAGCCTGGGCCTCAACCGCTGGATTCCACCAGAGGTCGACCAAGATAACTGTGTCTGCACCAGTCAGATTGAGACCGACACCTCCAGCCTTAAGGGAGATCAGAAAGGCTGAACGCTGACCGTCATTGAAAGCTGTTGTCATGTCCTGACGCTCCTTGGCTGGAGTAGAGCCTGTAATCTTAAAGGACTCCATGCCTAGCTTATCCAGCTCACTCTCGATAATATCCAGCATACCACGAAATTGTGAAAATATGAGGACACGACGATTACCATCTTGTATCTGTTCAAGTAATTCCCGCAAACTTTCTAGCTTACCGCTCTCGCCCTCGTAATCTTCCATAAACAGCTTCGGAGTATCACAGATCTGACGGAGACGCATAAGACCTGACAGAATCTCTATCTTGCTGCGGTTGATTTCATCTTCTGTCGCATGGATGATTCTGTCCTGCATCTGCTTGAGCAGAGCCAGATAAATGGTCTTCTGACTATCTGCCAATTCATTGCGATAGGCAACTTCAATCAAATCAGGCAATTCCTGCAGCACATCTTCTTTCTTGCGCCGCATGACAAATGGTTTGATATAGCGAGCGACTTTCTCAGCCGGCAGTTTTAAAAATTCCTTTTTGCCTGGCAAAAGTCCTGGCATGACAATCTGGAAAATAGACCAAAGTTCTCCCAGATTATTCTCAATCGGCGTCCCAGAAAGAGCATAGGTATGCTCCACTTCAAAATCCCGCAAATACTGGGCAATCTTAGTCTGGTCATTCTTCATCACCTGAGCCTCATCCAAAATCAGATACTGGAAGTGGTTATCCTTGTATTCTTCCACATCCTGCCTGAAAGAAGCATAGCTGGTAATGGTAATCTGATGCTTCTCCGCAATCAGCTCATCACGAACATTTTTCAGACCATACACCACCGCCACATCCAAATGTGGAGCAAATTTAGCAAACTCATCGCTCCAGTTATAAATCAAGCTGGATGGCGCCAAGATTAAGACTTTCTTAGAGTCATCTATACGCGAACTCAGAAAAGAAATCGTCTGCAGGGTCTTTCCTAGCCCCATATCGTCAGCCAAGATGCCACCAAAGCCATATTTATCCAGCATGGATAACCACTTGACACCCGTCTCTTGGTAATCCCGAAGTTCAGCCTTGACTTGCAGCTCAGGAAGAGGAAATTCCTCAGGGTGAGTCAGGTCAAAGGCCAGCTGCTGCACATCTTTTGAAAACTGTACCCTATCCTTGCCCTTGAAAAACTCTGCCAATTGATAAGCTGCCAGACTGCTGGTCTGAATGAAACCATTTTTAGTCCGCTTACTCCGCAGCTGCTGTAAAGTCCGACTCATCTCCTTGGTCTCTTCATCAAAAATCAAGACTTGCCCAGACTTACTGATAAAGAAGTCCTGCTCCTTAAAGAGCGAATCAAGAACTGCGTCAATCTCTGACTGCGCAATGCCAGCAAAATCGAAACCAACATCTAAGAGGCCGCCCTTCATCTTGACAGAGATCCTTGGACTTTCTGTCTGTGCCAGTGCCTCTAACTCTTCTGTCATACTGACATGGCCCAAAGCCTCAAAATTGGGAATCACTTCCGAGAAGAAATGATAAATTTCTTCCGGTTTCAGAGGCGGTCGCTGACTGTAAAAATCTGCCACAAAACCTGCCTGCAGCATTTGCTTAAAGACTTGCTGCTCATGCTCAAAATTACCCGCAAAAGGCAGACGTTCCAAATCTTTACGAGTCGTCACCTTCCTGTCTCCATAGTCAAAGACAGTGTCCAAAATCAGACGCTTGTCAGGACCGATGTCAAAGTCAAACTTGGCTGTAAAGTCATGAATCATCATACTTTCAGGTGCTTCTATCCGACCAACCTTTTTAAACTCAGACAGACTGGAAGCCAGCTTCGTTCTCTCTGACAAGTCGAATTGCAGGCGCTTCAACCGATCATGCTCTATAGGCAACTCCCGTAAAGCCTTAATTAGTCTTATCTGCTGAGGATTTAGCTGATAGAAGGTATCTCCATAAAAGATAAACTGCCCATCATAAAGCATCTTATAATTCTTCTCAGCAATGACTAGCTCAAAATGCTCTTCATACTCTTCCACTTGGAAAGTATAAACTTCTGCCTCTTCATGTAAATCTTGGAAAAAGACTTCACTGTAGTCATAAAGGCTGTACTCTAAGCGGAAAGAAGACAGATTCATCAGGAAGATAACCCCCTCTTCAAAGATACTAGCCGAGAAGAAAAGATTGCGCCCAGCATTTGGGAAAATCAAAGAAGAATCTTGCCCCTGATAGTCAGACACTAGTCCTTGCAGGAAAACGAGCAAATCTTGACTGGCTTCATCAAAATCCTCCAAATGAATAGCCTCATAGTAACTCTTACCAATCTGATAATGTCCGCCCTTTTCCAAGGTTCGAAGGAAGGAAAGAACGTCTCGGACAACATAAGAGCGCTCGTCCGGCAAGCGACTGATTCGGAGACTCCAGAGAAACTGTCCAGTATAAGAGTCCTCTTGACCAGTAGCCGAGAGCTCGTAACGAACCTGTTGATTAGATTTATCCGGCAAGACCTTATCCAAGAACAAGCTTCCAAAAGAAACCAGCTCTTGGGTTTCCTGACTGGTCAACTCCTCTTCTTTCATACTCTTTAGCACATCTTTTCCAGATGGAGCATTTTTCAGATAATACTCCAAGGCCGCCAGATGGGCACAATATTTTTTCTTCTGGAAAAAGTCGCAATAACAAAAGATGACATCATCATCCAAGCTATAGCGCAGATTACACTCGTCCACACGAGCATATAAAAGAGAATCACTGACCTCAAGGATTACTACCTTATTGTTTTCAACCAGGGCAATTCCTTCTGTCCGAATCTTACCAGGAATTAATTTTGCCATAATTACCACCTTACATTTATCTCACCATTATACCATACTTTCGACATAAAAAAAGAAAAGCAAGCTCTTATGCTTACTTTCATTTTTACATATAAACGTATGTTTGTCAAATTGCTATTTTCAAACTCTACTTCCGCTTCCTTGCAATCAAGTGAATTGGGGTCCCTTCAAAGACAAAAGCCTTGCGGATTTGATTTTCCAAGAAACGCAGGTAAGAGAAGTGCATAAGCTCTTCTTCGTTGACAAAGATGACAAAGGTTGGAGGTTTGGTTGCTACCTGAGTCGCATAGAAAATCTTAAGACGCTTGCCCTTGTCAGTCGGTGTCGGATTAATCGCGATAGCATCCATGATGACATCATTAAGCACTGCTGACGGAATACGGGTATTCTGACTCTGACTGATTTGCTTAATCATGTCCGGCAGCTTATGGAGACGCTGCTTGGTTAGAGCAGAGACAAAGATAATCGGTGCATAAGACAGATACTGGAACTGGTCACGAATATCTGCTTCCCAGTCTTTCATGGTATGGTTATCTTTTTCTAGCGTATCCCACTTATTGACAACGATGATTATTCCTTTTCCTGCTTCATGGGCAAAGCCAGCGATTCGCTTGTCGTACTCACGAATTCCTTCTTCAGCATTCAGCACCATCAGAACGACATCTGAGCGGTCAATCGCCCGCATAGCCCGCATGACAGAGTATTTCTCTGTGTTTTCATAGACCTTACCTGACTTGCGCATACCAGCCGTGTCGATCATGGTAAATTCCTGACCCTCACTGTCCGTAAAGACCGTATCAATAGCGTCACGCGTAGTACCGGCAACAGGACTGGCAATAACCCGCTCCTCACCCAAGATAGCATTGATCAAGCTAGACTTGCCGACATTAGGCCGACCAATCAAGCTAAACTTAATCATATCAGGATTTTCAGCTACTTCTTCATTTGGCAGATTTTCAACGATTGCATCAAGAACATCTCCTGTACCAATCCCATGGACTGAGGAAACTGGAAATGGATCACCCAAGCCCAGCGCATAGAAATCAAAAATCTCATTGCGCATTTCAGGATTATCCACCTTATTGACCGCTAAAATAATCGGCTTATGGGTCTTGTAGAGCATGCGAGCCACATACTCGTCCGCATCCGTGATACCTTCCTTGCCAGACACGACAAAAACGATAACATCTGCTTCGTCCATAGCAATCTCAGCCTGGTGTTTGATTTGCTCCATAAAAGGCGCGTCAACATCGTCAATTCCGCCCGTGTCAATAATACTAAACTTACGGTTGAGCCAGCTTGCTGTCGCATAGATTCGGTCGCGGGTCACCCCTTCAACATCTTCCACAATAGAAATTCGCTCACCGGCAATCCGATTGAAGAGCGTTGATTTGCCGACATTGGGACGGCCGACAATGGCAATAGTTGGTAAGGCCATGTTTTTCCTCTTTCATTCTTTAGGACAGAGCCAAACTCCGTCCTATTTTTCTAATTTCTTTTCTTTAAACAATTGGTCGATAGCCTGATTTGGCTCTTGACCAAATTGAGCAGCTAGGCGCTGACTCCAAGTTTCCTTAGCTCGCTCGCCAGCATATTCAGTCTGTACGCGGTCATAAGCTTGAATAGTGGAACGATCCTGTTCACGATATTCTTCCTCAAAGGCCACTGCTTCATAAGGCAGCCGCGGTTTGACTGCATGGTTCTGGTTGGGAGTTCCCAGAGCAATCCCAAAGACTGGATAAGTGTAGTCCGGTAGCTTAAAAAGCTCTGCTATTTGACTGGCAGCATATCGAACCAGTCCAATGATTACTCCACCATAACCCAAACTTTCAGCTGCTAACAGGGTATTTTGTCCAGCTAAAGCAGCATCTACTGAGCTTATCAGGAGATTTTCTGTTCCCTCAGGATAAAAGTCTTCCGTATGCATGTGAACGCCCTTTTGGGCACGATTGAGGTCGCCAACAAAAAGCAGGAAAGCCGAAGACTGCCGAATGGCTTCTTGGGGCACCAAGCCAAAGAGGGCTTCTTTTTTTTCTTTGCTTCGCACTACAATGATAGAGTAAGACTGGAAATTCTTCCAGCTGGACGCAGCCCGACCCGCATTAATGATGGCACGTAATTCCTTATCCGAAATCTGCTTCTCCGTAAAGCGGCGGACAGACGTGTGAGCATTCATCAAGTTAATTGTTTCATTCATCGGCGGTTCTCTCCTTCTAGGCGTACCTCCTGAGCCAGAAACTTAATTCGCTCCATAACTCGCTTGGCCTGCCAAGTCTCATCGCCATTCTTAGAGCTGGCAAAGTGACGCTCCAAATCCGCAAAACTAAAGTTAGAAGTAAAAAAAGTTGGCAGATTTTCCTGCATACGGTGCTGGAGAATGACCTGCAAAATCTCATCGCGCATCCAAGGGCTAGACTGCTCTGCACCGATATCGTCCAAAATCAGCACTTGAGCCGTCTTGACCTGATCAATCTTTTCCTTGACCAAGCCGGAACTGATCGCATTCTTAACATCCAAAACAAAGCTCGGATAGTGGAGCAGTGTCGTTGAAACACTGCGTTTTTCTGACAAATCGTGCGCCAGAGCAGCCATCATGTAGCTCTTTCCGACTCCAAAATCTCCATAGAGGTAAACAGCCTTCTGATAATGTGGAAACTCCGCAACGAAGTTGGTCAACAGTTCAAAAGCCTTGTAGCGACCAACATCATCCAGATCCACCTGTGCTAGACTGGCCTCCTTGAGACTGGCTGGTAGGCTGATAAGATTGAGACGGCTTCTAATGGCCTCCTGTCTCTCTTGCTCAATCAACTCAGGCGTCTCCTCATAGGCAACATCCGCATAGCCTTCATTTTTCACCAAGATTGGCTTATAGCCCTTAGCAATATAGGTCTCATCCCCCAGCAAAAAGCGGTTGCGCTCCGTAATATACTGGTTAAACTTGGAGACACTACGCTGAATCTCAGCTTGGGTCAGCTTTTCCTGCTGGATAAAGGCTGCCACATCTGGATCCGCCATGATTTGCTTGACCAGCTCCTGATAGTCAAACTGCTGCACCCTATTCATATGAGGCATATTCTGTCCTATTTTCTCCATTTATTCGCCTCCTCCTTCAAGTTTGGCTAAGAGCCGACGTTTCTGCTCTTCTAGCTCGGCCTGCTTCTCTGCACTCGTTTCATTTTTATAATCCGGCTGACTCCAGTCAGGTACGTTGCTTTTGGTAGAGCCTTGTCCAGATTTAGCTGGACGGTTCTGGGGCTGCTGGTTGCGCTCACGGATTTTCAAGACTGCTTCCTCAGCTGTCGTCACCTTTTGATAAGAAAAATCATTAGCTACCTTGAGGGCATACTTTTCATTGAGATTGGCTGAATCCACCTTATTAAAGGTCAAGAGCAAGATTACGTTGATAACCTCGTCCAAAAGGCCTAATTCAGCTAAATCCAGCAAAAGCTTTCTCTCCGTCCGCGTAATAGCAGCCTGACGAGTTTTCTTAATTTCTGCCAGGAATACCATTGGTGATGTTCGCTTCGCTTCTTGGATAATAGATTGCTCCTGCTTAGAAAACTGACCTTCTGCTGGCTTCTGAGCTAGCTTTTGCTTCATCCGCTTGGTAGAAATGACCTGAGAAACAGCAGTTTCTCTAGCCAAAACGTAGGTCTCATACCAAGTCCACTTTTTCTGCTCAGCAATTGCAAACAATTCTAGCACATCTTCCTTTTCATTGGCAAAACGAAGATTGTCCTGAGCCATCCGTTGCTTGAAATACTCCAAGTCAAAATCATTGACCTTTCGCACTGTCCTTGGCTGCTCAGCTTCCATACCAAACACCTGCATAAAAGGCTTGATCAATTTATCTCCGCTAGGATTTTCTGGTCGCAGGGCTTCTGCAGCAGCTTCGCCGATTTTCTTTTCCAAGAGCCGGCTGTACACATTATGGCTGAAAAATTCCTCCGCCGTTAAGGTCGAGTGGAGTTGAACCAGATAATAGTCATCTGTTTGATAAAGATCCACTAGCTTAATCGCCGCCAAACGCTCAAAACTTTCTTCTAAAATATTAAGTCCAAAATCTAGATGATTGAGAATCTGACTGAAGAGGTACTGCTTTTGCCCATTATCCCCAAAAGACAGCAGATAAAGATAAAGTGCTACCGCTTCTCTCCCCAAAATCGGTAGATAGAGCTTGGTCAAGATAGCAATATCTGGACTGACTGCATTATTGCGCAAGAAAGAAAACTGATGGTTTGGTTTCATTTATTTGTCCTTTTTCTTCTTGGACCCCTTGGTAATCTGCTTGAGCAGGCTTTCCAGCTCGCCTACATCCTTGAAGCTGCGGTAAACACTGGCGAAGCGAACGTAGGTGATTTCATCCAGCTCGGCCAGTTCATCCATGACTAAGGATCCAATATATTCACTATTGATTTCATTGTCGCTCTGACTACGGACCTTTTGCTCAATTCGGTTGACAATCTCCTCTATTTCGTCACTAGATACTGGCCGCTTTTGAGCGGAGCGAATAATACCGTTAAAAATCTTATCCCGAGAAAATTGCTCGCGTGTCCCGTCCTTTTTGACAACCACTAGGGTTCTCTCTTCGACGCGCTCGTAGGTCGTGAAACGGTGCTGACATTCCTCACACTCACGGCGACGGCGGATCGTATTCCCATCTTCTGCCTGTCTACTATCAACTACACTTGATTTATTCCCACCACATTTCGGACAACGCATACCATTTCCTCCTAGAATCCTAATACTTCATTATAACACGTTTTCAAGAATAACAAAAGACAGCCGTTTGGGGTGTAAAATTTCGCCATTTTCTCCTAAATATATGTTTATCAAAAAGAAAAAGAGAGGCAAATCTGTTGCTTTCACAGTCTTGCCTCGTCTTTTTACTATTATAAAGTCACTTGCACTTCTAAACCAAAATGGTCACTGACAACAGGGGTTTCTTTCCCGTCAAAAACAACAGCGGAGCGCTCAACGTCCATCCCTTGGCTAGTGAAAATATAATCAATCTTCAGAGCATGCTTATTATCATCCCAGCCTGCAATAGTCCCTTCTACTGTCGCCTCTCCGATAGCTTCTTTTGCAACGGCATGACTATCCTGCAGCTTCAGTGGACTGGCTAAGATAGTCTGGTAGCCTTGCTGACCGACTGGATTGTTGAAATCGCCCATGAGGACTAGAGGACTTTCTGCTTTTAGCAGCTCTGCTTCAAGCTTAGCCCATTCCCCCTGAAAGCCTTTGTCCCACCAAGACAGATGGCAGGAGGCAATTGTCAGCAATTGACCATCTACCTCAGTCTCAGCTAGCAAGACCTTACGAGTATGATAATCCCTAGGATCATTAGCCTCTGATACCAGAACTTCTCTAGGAGTCAGCGGCTTTCTGGACAGAATTGCCACTCCTTCGTTGTAAATATCAAACCCAATATGATTATAGGCCCAGGACCAATGATAGTCCAGTCCTGCCTCAGCCAATTTTTCTACCAAACAAAGGGCAAAATGGTCTTGATGGATCTCAATTGCGCCCTCAACCGCCTGATAGAAAGGAGCCTGAACAACCTGTTCAGACTCCGTTAATTGATTGACTTCCTGCAGGCAAATGACATCATATTTTTCTTGAAGAATGCGCTCTACCAACTGATTTAGCTTGGTTTCTTGCTCTTCTTCCATCCAACTATGAGTATTTAATGTCAGGAATTTTGCCATGATTTCTCTTTTCTATATTACAATTCAACCTTAGCAACAACTGTCTTAGCAGATGATTGGCCAAGTTTTTCTACTGTCACAGACTTAATGGCTGCTGCATTAGTGAAGACTACGATTGTTGAAGTTTCACGTCCTGCTTCCTTGATTGCTTCCAAGTCAGCCGTAACAAGAAGATCTCCAGCTGCAACTTTCTGACCTTCTGAAACATGAACTTCGAATGGTTTACCTTCAAGGCTAACAGTTTCCAAACCAATGTGTACCAAGACTTCCAGGCCGTTATCTGTCACAAGACCAATAGCGTGCTTGCTAGGGAAAACGCTAGTTACTGTACCAGAAACTGGTGAATAAATCTTACCATTTTCTGGCTCAACTGCAAATCCATCACCCATCATTTTTTGTGAGAATACTGGATCTTTAACATCTGCCAAGTCAATGACTTGACCGTCTGCAACAGTTTCAACTTCCTCAGTCACACCTTTGTAAGTAACTTCGGCAGCTGCTGATTCTGCTTTTTGGCTAGGAAGTGTTTCAGGAATCACTTCACCAGAATCCAACAAGTCTTGAATATCAGATTTGAGAACGTCAGCTTTTGGTCCGTAGATAGCTTGAACACCTTGGCCTTTCATAACCAAGCCCATAGCGCCTTCAGCTTTCCACTGCTCTTCTGTTCCAACTTTTTCAGCATCTTTGACAGTCACACGCAGACGAGTCATACATGCATCTACATCTACGATATTAGCGCGACCGCCCAGAAGGTTGATAACATTTACTGCTTGAGATGCTTCAGCAACTTTACCGCCAGTTGACTCTGATGAAGAAGCTTCATCTGAACCATCTGCTGTTTCATAGTTACCGTTACGTCCTGGAGTTGCATAGTTGAACTTCTTGATCATGAAGTTAGAAATGAGGTACATCACAACGCCAAATAGGATAGTTACCCAAATGAAGTTGATGATATCCATTCCCAAGCCAGCATTGATGGCCATAGGAGTACGGGTCAAGAATTCGATAGAACCGAATGAGTGCACACGAAGGTTAACGATGTCAGCCATTGCAAACGCAGCACCTTGTACAAATGCATAGATGATATACAGCGGTGTTGCAACGAACATGAACATGTACTCGATTGGTTCAGTAACCCCTGTCAAGAAGGTTGCCAAAGCAGTCGCAATCATCATACCTTTGTATTTGTGCTTCTTGTCAGCATCCACATTGTGATAGATAGCTGCCGCTACCCCCATAAGGATACCGAATGAACCAATCATCTGACCAACTTTAAAGCGAGCTGGATGAACTGTATCAAGCAAGTGTTGGTAAGTAGAAGGATCAGCTGATTTCGTACCAACCAAGTCAGTTACCCAAGCCAACCAAAGTGGATCTTGACCAGCTACAGTTGTTCCCGCACCAGAACCAGTAATAACGTGGTAAACACCACCTAGTTCTGTGTAGTTCATTGGAATAGTCAACATGTGGTGCAAACCAAATGGAAGCAAGAGACGTTCCAAAGTACCATAGATGAATGGTGCCAAAACAGGTGCAGTATCTTGTGAGTTAGCAATCCAAATACCAAAGCTGTTGATACCTGATTGAACAACTGGCCATACGAATGACAAAACAATTGCTACGATTACTGAGCGCAAGATAACAACGAAAGGTACAAAACGCTTACCGTTGAAGAATGACAAAGCATCTGGCAATTTACGGAAATTATAGTATTTGTTATAAGCTGTCGCTCCGACAAAACCAGCGATAATTCCGACAAAGACACCCATATTCAGAGCTGGTGACTCTAGAACGCTGATGAAATAATCAGAAACCTTAATTGATGCACCAAACATTGTTTTAACTACAGCAGCCTTATCTGAGAGCATATCGCTGGTAACACCAAACATAACACCAGTGATACGGTTAATCAGGATAAAGGAAAGACCTGCAGCAAAGGCACCGCCAGCGCGTTCTTTTGCCCAACTTCCACCGATAGCCAAAGCAAAGAGGATATGCAGGTTACCGATAACCCCCCAACCAATCTGCTCTAAAACACCGCCAGTAGTGACTAAAACACCTAGATTTGGATTAATCATCGGAATAGACTTACCGATACTAATCATCAGTCCTGCTGCCGGCATAACAGCAACGACCACCATCAAAGCTTTACCGAATTTTTGCCAAAATTCAAAGCTAAAAATGTTCTTGAATGAATCTTTCATCATTCAGACCTCCTTATATTTTTTGCAAACCACTCCTTTTTGTGAAATCGTTTGCATGTCGATACATCTATTATAGCACGATTTTTTATTTTGTAAAGGCTTTTATAAAAATATTTTCTCTTTTTTTGCATCCCAAAGGCTAAAATTCCTTTTCACGAGCCACATTCTTGCTATATTTTAACGAAAACGATTGCATAGAATAATCAGAAAGTCCGCATTATTTCTCCTATAAATACTGTAACAAGCGCAAAAAAACTCCGTCTCCTAAGGAGAACAGAGTTTTGATTTTCTTATTCTTGCATGGCATAACCAACACCACGAACAGTTTTGATATAGCTTGGCTGCCCTTCCACATCAATTTTACTGCGCAAATAACGAATATAAACATCTACAACGTTGGTCTCGGTTGCACTCTCGTACTTCCAGACACGCTCCAGCAGCTGCTCACGGCTCATGACCTTATTGCTGCCCATCAGGGTCACCAGCAGATCATACTCCCGCCGCGTAAGCGCAATGACTTCCTCACCACGGTAAACCGTGTGATTTTTAATATCCACTCGCAGATTGCGATATGAGGTCGGAATTTTCAAGAGGCTGCAGTGCTGATCGATAAAGTCGCGCCCGCGGAAAATGATAGAGACACGCTCCACTAAGTCACTGATAATGAAAGGCTTGACTACGTAGGAAACGGCAAAATGCTGGATTGCTTCCTGCTGCTCTGCAATCTCTTCGCGACTAGCCAAAACGATAATGACGGACGCTGGCTTGATCAAGCTCAGCTGCTTAGCAAAGTCGCTGGCAGTCATATCCTGAAGATCATAGTTGAGCAGGAGCAAGTCATAATCGACATCTTTAGCCAGAGCTAGCCCCTCTTGACCAGTCTCAGCTAAATCTACAAGAAAGCTTTCCTTTTGCAGTTCCAAACTCACAAACCGTGCAAGATTTTTTTCATTTTCTACTAGTAAAATTCGCTTTGCCATAGGCCTATCCTATTTTTCGTCGTACCAAGAATAGTGGTAGGTACCTTCTTTGTCTTTACGGTTATATGTATGAGCACCAAAGTAATCACGCTGCGCCTGAATCAGATTAGCTGGCAGATTTTCCGCACGGTAGCTATCAAAGTAAGCAATGGCACTAGAAAAGGTTGGTACTGGTACACCTGCTTGCACAGCCAAGCTGACAACATCACGAACAGCCTGCTGATACTTAGCCGTAATATCCATAAAGTATTCATCCAAGAGCAGGTTTGCTAGATCAGCATCACGGCCATAAGCATCTGTAATCTTTTGCAGGAAGCGGGCACGGATGATACAGCCAGCACGCCAGATAGAAGCAATCTCTCCGAACGGCAGATTCCAATTATTTTCCTTAGAAGCTACACGCAATTGAGCAAATCCTTGAGCATATGACATGATTTTTGAGAAGTAAAGAGCCTGGCGGATCTTTTCAATCAGCTCTGCCTTATCTCCTTCAAAGGTGAAAGCAGCTGGTTTTGGCAATACCTTGCTGGCAGCCACACGCTCATCTTTGTAGGTAGAAATGTAACGCGCAAAGACTGACTCAGTAATCAGTGGCAGCGGCACACCTAAATCCAGAGAAGATTGACTGGTCCACTTACCAGTTCCTTTATTACCAGCTGCATCCAGAATGTAATCAACAATTGGACCATCTTGACCTTCATCGTCCTTGCGTGTCAAGATATCCGCTGTAATCTCAATCAGATAGCTGTCCAGCTCGCCTTTGTTCCACTCTGTGAAGATGTCTGCCATTTCACTAGCTGAAAGCCCCAGCAAGTGCTGCATCAGGTCATAACTTTCAGCGATCAGCTGCATATCTCCATATTCAATCCCGTTATGGACCATTTTTACATAGTGACCAGCGCCATCAGGACCGATATAGGTCACACATGGTGCACCGTCTTCAGGAGCTTTAGCAGAGATTTCTTCCAAGACATCCGCTACCAACTCATAAGCTTCTTTTTGACCACCTGGCATGATAGACGGACCTTCCAATGCGCCCTTTTCACCACCGGAAACACCTGTACCGATGAAGTTGATACCAGAGTTAGCCAACTCTTCATTACGGCGAATGGTATCTTTGTAGAAAGTATTCCCACCGTCAATCAGGATATCACCCTTATCCAAGTGAGGAAGCAAGGCCTGAATAGTCGCATCTGTACCAGGACCAGCTTGAACCATCAACATAATCCGACGTGGCTTTTCGATAGAGTTCACAAAAGACTCCACATCATAGCTTGGCACAAAGTTTTTCTCAGGATGAGAGGCAATGACGTCCTCTGTCTTGTTTGCTGAGCGGTTATAGATGGCAACTGTATAGCCACGAGATTCGATATTTAGAGCAAGGTTACGGCCCATAACAGCCATACCAACAACACCAAAATTTGCTTTAGTCATTATGTTCTCCTATAGTTTGTTTGTCTTATTTTATCATTTTTAAGACTTAAAAGAAAGTATTAAGTCGGAGAGGGATGAAAGGGGGGATGGGGAGAAAAACCAAGCTCAGATGTAACTGAACTTGGTTGTGGGAATCTCAGTAATATACGGTTAAGAATTCTCTTACATTATTTTAAATTTTTTGTAATACGCTTTCGTTCCTCATCAATAATGCTAATTGCTTCATCTATCTCATTTTGAGAAAATTCTATTGTTAAATCGCCATTATCAATAGCGTTATACATAACTTCTTCTTTCTTCTTCAATTTTCTATATATTTTCTCATCAACATAGCCTGCATTACCACTATCGGCAGGTTCAGATTTTGTTTGCAAATAATAATATCTGGTATATTGATCATCCTCTAGACCTAGTCTGTGAATTCTATCTCGAGATTGAAGCATGAAAGTTAAATTAAAATTATACTCAAAATACAGAGCATCATGTACTTCTCTATGAAGTGATACTGACTCACCTAATGTTTGAGGATTAGAAATCATTCTTATTTAAGCGCCAGAAGAAGGGCATCAAAGCTTTGTTTATTTCATCAATTTTCCTAACACTATCTTGACGTACAACTCTTTCTTCACGACCAAGCTGCAAATCTAATTCTAACTCTTTTATTTTCTTTTCATCAATTTTATTACTGATATCAAATGAAAGTATAACAGCTTCGAAGCATTGTTGGATTTTTGTTTCTTTTTGTATTCTACGGAGAGCTGTAAATCTACGATTTCCATCAATAACTCTTCCATCGGAAAGAATTACACCAGGTTCTTGTTGTCCTTTTTCAGAAATAGAAATTTGAGTATCCTTTAAAGCTTGCTTTTTAGACTCAAAAATAAATTTTTCAAATATTTCATTATATTTTGACTCTCCAATCTCTGGTGTTAATTTTCCATGATTTGATATGTACTGATGGTAAACTGTATTAATACGACCATTTTGATCATTATAGTATAAATATTCTAGCGGGAATTTATAAACTGGGTAGTCTTTTGTTTCACTCCCAATAGTCAAACGTTTTGTTAAAGTTGTTTTTTCAATAGATTTTTCTTCAATAAGTTTATTTAAATCTTGACCCATTTTTAATCTCCTTTTATTTTCCATATATAATTATAGATACCATATAGAGCGACATTATTTGACTCAAAGGAATTAGTTCCTTAAGGCCAAAAAGTTCTGTTCCAGAGACATCAACATTCACATCATTACTATCCACATATTTATCAATTACACCCCCAATATAATTGATGATATAATATGGATGCGAAATATCATTTTTAAAGAAACCATACCTTTTATTTTCTTGGTTTAAGTGGTTTACTGAATATTTCTTAATGACTTTGTCATTTTCCAGTTCTTTTATCAAGTCCGGTGTCAATTTACGAAGAATTTTTTTGGCTTCCATTTGATTTGAACGTGAAACTATAATACTCTTAAACCCTTTCCCTGTACCAGCATGTGCAATGACACCCCAGTTGCCAATTTCTCCATTAATTTTATTAGTCAGATCAACTGTCATGTTTCCTGACTTAATAGGAAATTGCCGGAATAAAGCTTTTTCATTTCGTGTTGGAGGATTATTAAATTCTTTTATTTCTTTATTATCTAAATATTTAAATTGATTAATGTCTTTATCTATGGTCTTAGCTGGTAACTGTGGTTCTTTAATCAATTCTAAAATTTTTATTGCTAGAGCAAACGAGAGCTGCACACAAACTGCATTCCCAATCTGTCTCCACTTTGTAGATTCATCCCCAAAAAACTGATAATCTAAAGGATATCCCATAATGCAGGCTGCTTCTCTAATAGTTGGCAAGCGATACTCTCCATCACCTTTTCTATTGTATCCAGATTTATATAAAATAGCTTCTCTGGTACTAGCTGATTGCGTTGCCATAATTGTACGACTCGGCTTATCCATGTTTTCAGGGAACGACATTTTACCCATATAAGGATGTCTCTGCTTTAAATCCCGAGCTTTCTGCCATTGTACTTGATAGACACCTGTATCATAAAAATGATCTTTAAAATCCTCAAACTTAACAGATTCATTTGGATAATTTGGATCTGTTACAAATTCTACAGGCGATTGATCTAATGGATCTGGAAAATTTCTAAATAATTTATTTAAAGTAACTTTCTCTTTAGCAACCCTATCAGGAAATGGAAATTCACCAGTCTTCGTTATTTCCCCACTGACGAACCTACGTC
Source organism: Streptococcus sanguinis (assembly GCF_020729725.1). Lineage (GTDB taxonomy): Bacteria > Bacillota > Bacilli > Lactobacillales > Streptococcaceae > Streptococcus > Streptococcus sanguinis_V. The sequence continues at coordinate 939,646 of NZ_JAJEPA010000005.1, forward strand.
TTGCCTGTGCTGCACCATAATCATCAGCATGTAAAACCCCACCATTATATTTAGACTTGATGGCAATGGATTTTGGATTTAACCCCTGAGAAACGGCCCAACTTGCCAAGTCCAAGTCCTCAAAAGTATACTCCTCTTGTACATAGTTTTGAGAATTTGGAACATTTTCCATTAACCATGCTTTTAGTTTAGAATTCTTTTGAAACTTCTTTACAGCAATTACCTTAAAAAAAGTATTAATCAGATGGATACCCAAATCTTTGTTAGCATTCCCTCCTTGATTAGAAAGAGAAAATAACTGACATGGTGGACTACCAATGATAATATCTGTATCAGGCAACTTATTTATTTCTTCTATATCCTCAAAATCAAGTACACTTTTTACATTATCATTTAGTCCGTGATTAAAATTATGTGTTATAATTGCAGGCTGCCAGACATCAATTCCCATTATTACATCATAACCTGCTCTACGGAAACCTTCTGAAAAACCACCTGCTCCACAGAAAAAATCAATCACAGTTAATCTCTTTTTGTTCTTCTTACTTTTCACAATTCTACCTGTTATCTTACATTATTTTTTTGTTTGCTCCCATTATACCAAAAAAACACAGTATTTGCACTGTGTTTTATCATATTCATATAATGAATTTAAAGTTTTAGACCAACTTCCTCATCTCCTCAATCCGCGCCACTGTTGCATCGTACTTGGCTTGGTAGTCGGCTTGTTTGTCGCGTTCTTTTTGGACGATTTCTGGTTTGGCGTTAGCTACGAAGCGTTCGTTAGAGAGTTTCTTACCGACCATATCCAGTTCTTTTTGCCATTTAGCCAGTTCCTTGTCGAGACGAGCCAGTTCTTCTTCGACATTGAGGAGATCTGCTAGTGGCAAGTAGATTTCTGCTCCTGTGATGACGCTTGACATGGCGAGTTCAGGTGCAGGGATGTTTGACGCGATTTCCAAGTGTTCTGGATTTGTGAAGCGCTTGATGTAGTTGACATTGCTGTTAAAGAAGGCTTCCAAGTCGCTATCGCTGGTCTTAACAAGGATGGTGATAGATTTGCTTGGTGCAACGTTTACTTCAGCACGCGCATTACGAACGGCACGAATCAAGTCTTTGAGACTTTCCACACCAGTGTGGGCCACAAGGTCTTCAAAGGCTGGGTTGACAATTGGGTATTCTGCTGTAACGATAGAGCCTTCTGAGATTTGACCAAAGATTTCCTCGGTCACGAAAGGCATGATTGGGTGAAGCAGGCGCAGGATTTGGTCCAGCGTGTAAAGGAGGACAGAGCGAGTGATGACTTTCTCGTCTTCATTGTCGCTGTAAAGCACTTCCTTGGTTAGCTCCACATACCAGTCAGCAAATTCATCCCAGATGAAGTTGTAGAGGATGTGACCAGCAACACCGAACTCAAACTTGTCGAAGTTCTCAGTCACCTTGCCAATGGTTTCATTGAGGTTGTGGAGAATCCAGCGGTCGGTGACATTACCTGCCTGACCAGCCGCCACCTGAGCGACATTCTCACGCGCTGCATCCATCGTCAAGCCTTCATTATTCATAAGGATATAGCGGGAAATGTTCCAAATTTTGTTAATGAAGTTCCATGAAGCATCCATTTTCTCGTAAGAGAAGCGGACGTCTTGTCCAGGGGCAGAGCCGTTTGATAGGAACCAACGCAGGGCATCCGCACCGTATTTGTCAATAACATCCATTGGATCAATCCCATTTCCCAGTGACTTGGACATCTTACGTCCTTCCTCATCACGAATGAGACCATGAATCAGAACGTTTTGGAATGGCTGATGACCAGTGAATTCCAAAGATTGGAAGATCATCCGAGACACCCAGAAGAAGATGATGTCGTAACCTGTAACCAAGGTTGAAGTTGGGAAGTAACGTTTGAAGTCTTCTGAGTCGACATCCGGCCAGCCCATGGTTGAGAAGGGCCAAAGGGCTGAGCTGAACCAAGTATCAAGTACATCTGGATCTTGAATCCACTCATCGCCTTCTGGCGCTTCTTCGCCCACATAAATTTCGCCATTTCCATTGTACCAAGCAGGTATTTGGTGCCCCCACCAGAGCTGCCGAGAGATAACCCAGTCGTGGACATTTTCCATCCATTGGAGGAAGGTATCATTGAAACGAGGTGGGTAAAATTCTACCTTGTCTTCTGTATCTTGGTTAGCAATAGCATTTTTAGCCAATTGGTCCATCTTGACGAACCATTGCGTAGACAAGCGTGGTTCAACCATAACGCCAGTCCGCTCTGAGTGACCAACACTGTGGACACGTTTTTCGATTTTAACAAGGGCGCCGATTTCTTCCAACTTAGCAACGACTGCCTTACGAGCTTCAAAACGGTCCATACCTGCAAATTCAAAGGCCAAGTCGTTCATAGTTCCGTCGTCGTTCATGACGTTGACTTGTGGTAAGTTATGGCGTTGACCAACCAAGAAGTCGTTTGGATCGTGGGCAGGTGTGATTTTCACGACACCTGTACCAAACTCAGGATCTGCATGTTCATCCGCAACGATTGGGATGAGTTTATTAGCAATCGGCAGGATAACGTTTTGACCAATCAAATCCTTGTAGCGCGGGTCTTCTGGATTGACCGCAACGGCAACATCCCCAAACATCGTCTCAGGACGAGTGGTCGCAACTTCAAGGGCGCGTGAACCATCTTCCAGCATGTAGTTCATGTGGTAGAAGGCACCTTCAACGTCCTTGTGGATGACCTCGATATCAGACAGAGCTGTGCGAGCTGCTGGGTCCCAGTTGATGATAAACTCACCACGATAGATCCAGCCTTTCTTGTAAAGCTCCACAAAGACCTTGCGGACAGCTTTTGACAGACCTTCATCAAGGGTGAAACGCTCACGAGAGTAGTCTACAGAGATCCCCATCTTGCCCCATTGTTCCTTGATGGTCGCAGCGTATTCATCCTTCCATTCCCAGACCTTATCGAGAAATTTCTCACGACCGAGGTCATAGCGGGAAATGCCTTGCTCCCGCAAGCGCTCCTCGACCTTAGCCTGAGTCGCAATCCCCGCGTGATCCATCCCTGGCAGCCAAAGCGTATCAAAGCCTTGCATGCGCTTCTGACGGATGATGATATCCTGCAAGGTCGTATCCCAAGCGTGACCAAGGTGAAGTTTACCAGTCACGTTTGGTGGTGGAATCACAATCGAATAAGGCTTGGCCTTTTGATCTCCAGAAGGCTTGAAAACATCAGCATCAAGCCATTTTTGGTAACGACCAGCCTCAACTTCGGCTGGATTGTATTTAGGTGAAAGTTGTTTAGACATGTGTGTGTCCTTTCTATTTATCTAGATTAGTTAACAAATCTTTAATAAATTCTTCTGCTATATTCCGTTTTAAATTCACATTGAGTGTATATTTACTATTACCAACTTCAACTTCTATTTTATTTTTCCAAGTAACATTCGGGGATTTTGATAACCTTCCTGGTACTCCCTTGATTATTTTTTCAAGATTATTTGGGTAAAGTTTATTTAACATATCAAAAATTCGCTTGTAATACTCTTTAACAGACTCATCCTGTTGTATCTCAATGTTAAATCTCTTCTCACTTTCATCTGTTGCAGTTGAACTTTCTTTGGGTAGATTTTGTTCAATCTTTAACAGCTTTTCTTCAATCTCTTCTTTCTTCTTTACTTCGTTCTTATACTCCTTAAAAAAATCTACAATGGCAGATTTGCTCTTTTCTGAAGTATTATTTAAATAATAATCAGACAGTAAGACTAAAAGGCAACTACTTAAGGTATGTAGTTTTCTTTTATATTCTTTATCATCATTACTGGCATTTGTATCCATACTACTTCGAAGAAGTATCTGCATGGCTCTTAGCAAGTTTAATAAAATTTCCTCTGTATCTGCTGTTCTATCAATTAACTTAGTACATAGTTGTTCAAAATTCTCTACCACATTTGTTTCCCAATATTTAGGAACTGAAAAAGTCATAATAATCTCATTATAAAGTTTTTCGGATTTTAGCCTAAATCCATTCAATTCATCATTCAATCCATCACTACTTATTTCATTGTTATTTAAATATGCTATATATTCATTTATAATATCCGAATAACTTCTTATTAAATTTGAACTTTTCAGTTTTGACTCAATTAATTCGTTCTTTGATTTCTTCCTTTCTTTATACCATTCCACACCAACAGGAGATACTGCTGTAGCTAAGGCTATCCCAACTGCTAATATTCCTTCAAATTCCATCTTCCTCCCTCACTTTCTACAAAAAATCGCCCCTGCCATATCTATGACAGGGACGAATGTGTTTATCCGCGGTACCACCCAATTTCGGGCAGATGCCCGCAACTTTTCTCTTCTTGTTTCTCTTTTATTTCAATTTTTCATCTCATCAGCAACCAGCCTTGACGCAATTGTGGACTTCTCAGCACTGCCACTTTCTGTAAAATGCTTGACTCAAAACACCTCTGATGAACATATTCTATCACCTTTCCAGCGAAAAATCAATAATTTCTCTCACCCAAAAGTCCATCTGGCAGATCGTGAAATCCTTTGCCCGCCTGATAGTTGGCAAATTTCCCTAAAAGGAACTGGTAGGCATCTAGACGACTTTCATAACGAATGGCCGCTTCCTTGGCCCGCTCATCCTGGTCCGCCTTGTAGACCGCCTGACTCTCCTTTAGGGCCATCTCGTTAATCATGACCTGTGTCTTAACCCAAGCTTCAAACTCCTGTAAAAATTCTTGTTCGTAACTCATTTTTCTCACTTTCTAACTGCAAATACCTAGTCCAAATCTCGGTAAAAATCACTGTCAATATCACGGAAGGGCTGAATGTCCTGTACATACTCCAGCACCCCCTGAAATTCACCAGCCTCATTTCGCACCGCCGCATAGGTCACATGGACAAACTTGCACCGTGATTCCGACTTGAACCACATCTCAAACTTATCCCGCTCTCCCTCACGCAGAGCCTTGAAAATCCACCGCACCTTGTCCAAAAACTTGGGCGGATGACAGAGCTCAACATTGCGCCCTATCTGGGACGGTGTCCGCTTGAAAATCATCTCGTCCGCTGGCACGCTGTCATTATAATACTGGAAAATATCGTCCTTATTGACAAAAGTAATCTCCATGGGCAGATGATCCAAAATCAGATTGGCCTCCGCCACCGACAGATAGCCATGACCAAAAGGCTGCTGGGACTCCCGATTAAAGGCTTGTTCCTTCTTTTCCTTAGGCTTAAAGGAAATGGTGACCTGACCATCTGGCGTATCAACGACCTGCTCAAATCTGCCATCACTAGACTGTTCTCTACTGGCTAGCGCTTCGCTTCCTTCATCAGCAGCATCCCCAGCTTCCTCCTCCGAGAATGAGTGACGCGCAGGGATCCATTTCTCCGTTGGCTTGATGATGGCATAGCCGTAAGCATCGCTCTCCTCAGCAATCTTGAGCCAGTCATCCTGAGTAAAGGACTCCAAGAGAATCATCAGCAAAATAGATTCTTCCTTGAAAATCATAGCTTCAAACTCAGCCGCAAAAAGCTCAAACTTGTCCTTGACTTCTTGAATCGAAGTGTCTGGCAGCTGCTCTGCAGCAATCTTAGCCTCTTGGAAAAGGTCTCGAATCTGGTCGTCTACGCCCCACATGACCTTGGGCGGCGAATCGTGGCCGTAGCTCTCCATGATGGGAAACATGAGCTCTTCCTTGCGCTGATAGTGAACATCAAACTGCCCCACCAAACCCAGCTGACGCTGGAGACCCTTGTAGATTTCAGGAAGAAGGTCCTCATCTTCTGTGCTTTCATAGGTAGATAGGAGCCTGCGAACTCGCATGAGGGCAGCCCGCAAGGCTAAATTTTCCTGCTTAAAGACCTGAACAGGATGGCCTGGATGGTCGGTATCAGCCACCTCTACATCCTGAATGGCACCTTTAAAGAGGTTGGCATGAACATTGCAGAGGGACATGACATCTTCAAAGGTCACTCCCGTATCCGAGTTCATCAGCTCATGCTCCATCAGGCTAATCTCTATAGCGGACACACCAGCAAAATGCTCATTAAAAAGCTCCTGAACAGACTCTGCCGAAGCTCCGTTATGTAAATCCAACAAGATAGACTTGAGGACTTCAATGCGTTCAGTAGCCATGCCTAAATCCCCACCACTTCATAGCCGTTTAATTCCAGAGTTTGCTTGATTTTATTCAGGTCAATGCCGTTCATACCAGCTCCTTTTTTGATAGAAACCACGCGCCCGACAGTATTTCGCATGACAGGATTGGCCAGAGGCGTAAAGCCCAACTCGACCAAAATATCCAAAACTTCAGGCTGCTTCTCAATCACTTCTGCCACTGGGATAGACAAATCAATCACATTATCCATAGCTGCTCCCTCATCCTTATTTTTCTACAATTATACCATAAAAAAGCTATCTGCCTCAAAGCAAAAAAAGTGTGAGTATCTGCTCCTCTTATACTTGTTCAAAAGAAATGGAATAGCGAATTAAGATAGACATGATAACAGACTTCTGCCTTCCATTATTGCCTCAGGCAATGATAAGAAAATATAAAGCACATTGCTTCGTCTTTTTTCCCTTTTGTGATAAGCTAAGATTAGTGAATTGAGAGGGTTTTCGTATGTATCTTGCAGACTTAATGGAAAAGAGTGAAGCGGGGCAGTTTATTGTCCTGTCTTATTTACAGCAGCATTCTACATCCAGTTTAAAGGACGTCATGTCTGAAACAGGCTTCTCGAAAGCAACCTTGACCAAGTACATTAGCCTGATTAACGACAAGGCGGACCATCATGCAGCCTTATCCATCCAGCTTCAGGACGAAACACTCAGTCTGTCTGTCGGACCGGATACCAAGGGACGGGATATTCGCAGACTCTTTTTGGGCAATGCCGTCAAATATCAGATTTTAACCTACCTGCTCTACCATCAGCAGTTTTTAGCCCATCAATTAGCCCAAGAGCTCATGATCAGTGAAGCAACACTCGGCCGTCATATATCCGGTTTAAATCAGATTTTATCAGAGTTTGAGCTATCTATCCAAAACGGCCGCTTGAAAGGGCCGGAGCACCAGATCCGCTATTTTTATTTCTGCCTCTTTCGCAAGGTTTGGTCTAGTCAAGATTGGGAAAAAGAACTTCAAAAATCAGAAAGAAGGCAGGAAGTTGCCGTCTTAGAAGAACTCTGCGGAGCCCAACTCTCTCAAGGTCAGCGATTGGACTTGGCCCTTTGGGCGCATATTACCCAACAGCGCCTAAGAGTCAATCCCTGTCAATTCCAAAACATCGAGCAGAAAATGCAGGGCTATTTTGAAAACATCTTCTATCAACGCTTGCATCGCCGAACAAATGATTTCTTTGCCGGACAGCACATCACTCTGAGTCAGGAAGACGGGGAAATGATGATTTTCTTCTCATTTCTGCTTTCCCATCGGATTCTGCCTCTGCACACCATGGAGTATATTCTGGGCTTTGGCGGTGAAATTGCCAGTCTGATTACGCAACTCATTCAAGAGATGAAGGGCCAGGACTTGCTAGGTGACTACATCGAAGACCAAGTGACCTACGAACTCAGCCAGCTCTGCGCCCATGTCTTTCTTTTCAAAGGCTGTCTCTTGCAAGACAAATACAAGCATGATTTGGAATTGCGCCATCCTTACTTATGGAGCGAAGACGATTATCGACAAGTGGCAGACACTATTTTTAGCAAACTGCCTATTTTTCAGCAGGGAACATCTCTTGATAAAAAGGTTTTGTGGGAATGGCTCCAGCTGATGGAGTACATTGCTGAAAACGACGGTCAAGTCATCAAGATAGGAATGGACTTGACAAATAGTTTTATCGTTGTTTCCAGGATGACGGCCATTTTAAGGCGCTATTTAGAGTACAATCGCTTTATTAGCATTGAATCCTACGACCTTACCAGAAATTATGACCTCATCATCACCAACAATCCTATCCATCAAACCCAGCAGGCTCCCATCTATTATTTAAAAAATGACCTGGATTTGGAAGATTTAGCAAAAATTCGGAACATGATATTTCATTGAGAAACTTGGAGAAATCCAGGTTTCTTTGTGATTTTCGCACAATCTCCTCAAATTTTTTTAAAATTTAAAAAAAGTTGATGAGTAAGAAAGCGCTTTATTTTATATACTAGTTACTGTAGAGGAAACATCCTCAAGATTTTTACTAGGAGGACAGTTCATGTCACAAGAAAAATACATCATGGCCATCGACCAAGGAACTACTAGTTCCCGTGCCATCATCTTTAACAAAAAAGGAGAAAAAGTTAGCTCCAGTCAAAAAGAATTTACTCAGATTTTCCCTCAAGCTGGATGGGTTGAGCACAATGCCAATGAAATTTGGAACTCTGTGCAGTCCGTTATCGCCGGCGCCTTCATCGAAAGTGGAGTCAAACCTAATCAAATCGAAGCCATCGGAATTACCAACCAGCGTGAAACAACTGTCGTCTGGGATAAAAATACAGGTCTTCCTATCTATAATGCTATCGTTTGGCAATCTCGCCAGACCGCTCCTCTGGCTGAACAGCTGAAAAGCCAAGGCTATGTGGAAAAATTCCACGAAAAGACTGGTTTGATTATTGACGCTTACTTCTCTGCTACCAAGGTTCGCTGGATTTTGGACCATGTAGAAGGTGCGCAAGAAAGAGCTGAAAAGGGCGAATTGCTCTTTGGTACTATTGATACCTGGCTGGTTTGGAAATTAACTGACGGCGCGGCTCACGTGACCGATTACTCAAATGCAGCTCGTACCATGCTCTATAATATCAAGGATCTTAAATGGGATGATGAAATTTTGGAAATCCTTAACATTCCAAAGGCTATGCTTCCAAAAGTTCGTTCTAACTCAGAAATCTATGGTAAAACCGCTCCATTCCATTTCTACGGTGGAGAAGTTCCAATTTCTGGTATGGCTGGTGACCAGCAGGCAGCTCTCTTTGGACAGCTAGCTTTTGAGCCTGGCATGGTCAAGAATACATACGGAACTGGTTCATTCATTATCATGAATACTGGTGAAGAGATGCAGCTGTCTGAAAACAACCTCTTGACAACTATTGGCTACGGTATCAACGGCAAAGTTTACTATGCCTTAGAAGGTTCTATCTTCATTGCCGGAAGTGCTATTCAATGGCTGCGCGACGGTCTTCGGATGGTTGAAAATTCACCAGAATCTGAAAAATATGCCCTCAATTCTCACAACAATGACGAAGTCTATGTCGTACCTGCCTTCACAGGTCTGGGCGCTCCGTATTGGGATCAAAATGCCCGCGGATCTGTCTTTGGCTTGACACGCGGAACCAGCAAGGAAGACTTTATCAAGGCTACTCTGCAATCCATCGCTTACCAAGTACGCGACATCATTGATACTATGCAGGTGGATGCCAAGACTGCTATTCAAGTCCTCAAAGTCGATGGCGGTGCTGCTATGAACAACTTCCTCATGCAGTTCCAAGCTGACATTTTGGGAATCGATATTGCCCGTGCTAAAAACTTAGAAACAACTGCTCTCGGTGCAGCCTTCTTGGCAGGCCTGTCAGTAGGTTACTGGAAAGACTTAGACGAACTCCGCACTCTCAATGAAACTGGAGAACTCTTTGAACCATCTATGAATGAATCCCGCAAGGAACAACTCTACAAAGGATGGAAAAAAGCCGTTAAGGCAACTCAAGTCTTTGCAGAAATCGACGACTGATACTGATTCATATTTTGATAATCAAGTCAGTAGAAGCATGAAACGACTAAGTTAGAAAGTGTACAATTATGGAATTTTCAAAGAAAACACGTGAATTATCGATAAAAAAAATGCAGGAACGCACCTTGGACCTCTTGATTATCGGTGGTGGGATTACCGGTGCTGGGGTAGCCTTGCAAGCGGCAGCTAGTGGACTGGAGACCGGTCTGATTGAAATGCAGGACTTTGCAGAAGGGACTTCTAGCCGTTCTACCAAATTGGTCCACGGAGGCCTTCGTTACCTCAAGCAATTCGACGTAGAGGTGGTCTCAGATACAGTTTCTGAGCGTGCTGTGGTACAGCAAATTGCCCCTCATATTCCAAAACCAGATCCAATGCTACTTCCTGTCTACGAAGAAGAGGGCGCTACCTTCAGTCTCTTCCGTCTTAAAGTAGCTATGGACCTCTACGACCTCTTGGCCGGTGTCAACAACACTCCTGCTGCCAACAAGGTCTTGAGTAAGGAAGAAGTGCTAGAACGGGAGCCTGAACTCAAGAAGGAAGGCCTGGTCGGCGGCGGTGTCTATCTTGACTTCCGCAACAACGATGCTCGCCTTGTGATTGAAAATATCAAACGCGCCAACCAAGACGGTGCTCTCATTGCCAACCACGTTAAGGCAGAAGGCTTCCTCTTTGATGAATCCGGAAAGATTACAGGTGTTGTTGCGCGTGACCTCTTGACGGATGAAGTCTTTGAAATCAAGGCTCGCTTGGTCATCAACACAACTGGACCTTGGAGCGACAAGGTGCGCAATCTGTCAAATGATGGTGAGCAATACTCACAAATGCGTCCAACCAAGGGTGTTCACTTGGTAGTTGACTCTAGCAAGATCAAGGTTTCTCAGCCAGTCTACTTTGACACAGGCTTGGGAGACGGCCGGATGGTCTTTGTTCTTCCACGTGAAAATAAAACCTACTTTGGTACGACTGACACTGACTACACTGGTGACCTGGAGCATCCAAAAGTAACACAAGAAGATGTAGATTACCTCTTGGGCATTGTCAATAATCGCTTCCCAGAAGCAAACATCACAATTGACGACATCGAAAGTAGCTGGGCTGGCCTGCGTCCTCTAATCGCAGGAAACAGTGCTTCTGACTACAACGGCGGAAACAACGGTACCATTAGCGACGAAAGTTTCAATGCACTGATTGCGACCGTTGAAAGCTATTTGGCTAAAGAAAAATCCCGTGAGGATGTCGAAGCGGCTGTTACCAAACTCGAAAGCAGCACTTCTGAAAAACACTTGGATCCATCTGCTGTGTCCCGCGGTTCCAGCTTGGAACGTGATAACAATGGCCTCTTGACCCTTGCCGGTGGTAAGATTACGGACTATCGTAAGATGGCGGAAGGCGCCATGGAGCGCGTGGTTGAAATCCTTAAAGCGGAATTTGACCGCAGCTTCAAGCTCATCAACTCTAAGACCTACCCTGTTTCAGGCGGAGAGCTCAATCCAGCAAATGTGGATTCCGAAATCGAAGCTTTTGCTCAACTTGGTGTCTCACGCGGCTTAGACAGCAAAGAAGCCTTCTATCTTGCAAACCTTTACGGTTCAAATGCTCCTAAAGTCTTTGCCCTCGCACACAGCATCGAGCAAGCACCAGGTCTCAGCCTAGCGGATACCTTGTCACTGCATTATGCTATGCGTAACGAATTAGCACTCAGCCCTGTTGACTTCCTGCTGCGCCGGACAAACCACATGCTCTTTATGCGGGACAGTTTAGATAGCATCGTTGAGCCAGTTCTGGATGAAATGGGACGGTTCTACGACTGGACAGAAGAAGAAAAAGCAGCTTATCGAAAAGATGTTCAAGCTGCCCTTGCAAATAACGATTTAGAAGAATTAAAAAAATAGAAAATACGAGAAGAGGCGGTAGGCAAAACAACTGTCTGCCACCCCTTCTTTTAAATGGAGTAACATAAATGATGAAAGAAATATTTGGCGAATTTTTAGGAACACTGCTCTTGCTCCTTCTGGGTAATGGTGTAGTTGCAGGCGTGGTTCTTCCCAAAACTAAGAGTCACAATTCAGGTTGGGTTGTGATTACCATGGGATGGGGGATTGCCGTCGCTATCGCTGCTTTTGTATCCGGCAACCTTGGCCCAGCCCATCTGAACCCTGCCCTAACAATCGGAGTAGCTCTGAAAGGTGATTTGCCTTGGGCATCTGTTCTTCCTTACATCCTCGCTCAGTTTGCAGGTGCTATGGTCGGACAGTTCCTCGTCTTCCTACAGTTCAAACCTCACTATCTCGCTGAAGAAAATCCGGCTAACGTCCTGGGGACATTCAGCACAGGCCCAGCTATCAAAGATACCTTCTCTAACCTGATTAGCGAAATCCTTGGAACTTTTGTCCTTGTGCTGACTATCTTCGCTCTTGGACTTTATAAGCTGCAAGCGGGCATTGGCACTTTTGCAGTCGGAACATTGATTGTCGGGATTGGTCTCTCACTTGGTGGAACAACTGGCTATGCCCTCAACCCAGCTCGTGACTTAGGACCTCGTCTCATGCACAGTCTCCTTCCGATTCCAAACAAAGGAAATGGTGATTGGAGCTATGCTTGGATTCCAGTTGTCGGACCAATTATTGGTGCCGTCCTTGCAGTCCTAGTCTTCGGTTTATTCTAATATAACTGATTGCCATTGGAGAACACTTAACGAGTGTTCTCTTTTTTACTAAGTGATTAGACGGAGACTAACCTTCCGAACTTACTCTTCCAATAAAAACCATTGTAATTTTGACAAAAGAAAAGACTCAGCCCTGTATTACAAGAAAACTAAGTCCTTTTTAGAATGATTTATCAACTTTAGCGAGCTGTTTCTAATTAACTCAAACGAGTGCTATTTCTCTTAGACAATTTCACTACTGCCTCGGTCCGAGCAGTATGCGGAAACATATCAACCGACTGGATGTAGTGGACATCGTAGACCTGACAAAGCTTGACCAGATCCCGAGCCAGAGTTGAGACATTGCAGGAAACGTAGACCATCTTTTCAGGTGCATAACGGACAATCGTCTCCAGCAGTTTATCGTCCAGACCAGTTCGCGGTGGGTCAACAATCAAGGCATCCGCCCGATAACCTTCAGCGTACCAACGAGGAATAATCTCCTCTGCCGATCCAGCCTCGTAAAGTGTATTGTCAAAGCCCATCTTTTTTGCATTGCGCTTGGCGTCTTCAATGGCCTCAGGGATGATGTCCATGCCACGCAGAGACTTAACCCTTTTAGCAAAGGCAAAGCCGATGGTCCCCACTCCGCAATAGGCATCAATCAAATGATCTTCTTTCGTCACATCCAGCGCCTTAACCGCCTCCCCGTAGAGCACCTCTGTCTGCTCAGGATTGAGCTGATAGAAAGCTCGAGGCGATAGGGAGAACTCATAGTCCAGCACTCCTTCTTGGATGGCCTTCTCGCCCCAGATAATCTCTGTCTTATCCCCGTAAATCTCACTGGACTTGCTCGTATGATAATTGACCGCCACTGTCTCCAACTCTGGAAATTCAGCCACCAGGTCTCGAACGACTGGAGAAAAGTCCAGCTTACGCCCCGTCACAAAAATCATCTGCACCTGACCTGTCTTTCTGGCCCTGCGAATCATAACGGTGCGCACTCCAGCAGTCTTTCTCTCATCATAGATGGGCAGCCTATACTTGCCTAAAAGCCGAGCCACCTTATTTATGATCTGTTGCGTCACCTTGTCCTGAACCAGACAGTTTTTCAGCGAGACCAGATAGTGGGAATTCTGGGCATAGAGCCCCGCCTTGACCTCATCCTTGAACTTCCGAGTCTGAAACTGCAGCTTAGCCCGATAATAGAGCGGCTCCTGCATACCAATGGTCGGACGAATCTCATAGTTCTCATAGCCAGCTGGCGCAAATTTTTTCAAGGCCTGACGCAGCAAATCTTCCTTAAACTCCAACTGCTTGTCATAATGGAGGTGCATGATTTGACAGCCCCCACAGCTATCATAAATCTCACAAGGTGCTTCCACCCGAAATTTTGACCGCTTGTTGATGGTCAAGAGCTTGGCCTCGATGAAATTACGCTGAACCCTGGTCACCTGACAGTAGACTTCTTCACCCTTCAAAGCCCCTGGCACAAAGACCAGCGTTTTCTTATAAAATCCAATCCCTTCCCCATTAATCCCCATTTTCTTAATTTTCAAAGGGATTCTTTGCTTCACTTTCACATTCATGATTCTATTATACCACGCCGCCTCGCATTAGTTGAGAATATGTTACAATAAAAGTATGAAAGCAGAAAAAATATCCCTTTCACTAGCCCAATTCCCTGAGCAAATACGAACTTATCTAGAGGGAGCCAACTTTTACGACAGCTCCTCACATTCTGCAGCCAGTGTTTTCTATACCGATACGGGCTATTATTTGAAAATCGACCAAAAAGACCAGTTAGCCCAAGAAGCCACACTTGCCAAATGGTTTGAAGAGCAAGGGCTTGGTGTGCCTGTCGTTCACTACTTGACAGCAGATAAAGACTACTTGCTGACTAAAGAAGCCGAGGGCAAAGACGCCCTCGCCTTTCTCCAACAGCCAGAAGAACTTTGCCAAACGATGGCTGCCGCGCTCAGAAAACTTCACAGCCTCCAACCCCAGCATTTCCCAATCCAGCATCGCCTCCAACACTATAAAGATCAAGCAGAGGAAAATTATCAGAAAGGCTGCTTTTATCAAAAAGCCTTACTGCCTCAATTCCACATCCAAAGTCGAGAGGAAGCATACCAGCTTATCCAAGAACAGGGACACCTACTGACGGCGGACGCCTTGATTCATGGAGATGCCTGCTTGCCCAATTTCATTCTGAAAGACGCAGCAACCTTCTCCTGCTTTATCGACGTTGGCCTCGCTGGCCTTAGCAATCGCCACATTGACCTTTACTGGGCAATCTGGTCTCTTACTTATAATTTATCTGACCCTCAATATGCAGAGCTATTTCTTGACTACTATGGCCGGAAGGATGTTGATACAGACAAACTGCGCTTGATAGCTGCCTTTGAAGCATTTGGCTAAAAGAAAGGATTCTACCAAAATCTCTTATGAAAATCACAAAAATCGAAAAGAAAAAAAGACTCTACCTCTTGGAGTTGGACGACAGTGAAAAGCTCTATATTACAGAAGACACCATCGTTCGCTTCATGTTGTCTAAAGGGATGGAAATCACAGAGCAAGAGCTATCAGAAATTCAAGACTATGCCCAATTTTCTTACGGAAAAAATCTAGCTCTCTACCATCTCTCCTTCAAGCAAAGAACTGCTAAGGAAGTTAAAGACTTCTTAACGCAGCACGACATCCAACCAGAAATCATCAGCCAGGTCCTGGATAATCTAAAAAAGGATAATTGGATTAATGATAGAAAATATGCTCATTCTTTTATCCAATCCAACCTTCTCACTGGTGACAAAGGCGCTTTTGTTCTCAAGCAAAAACTCAGTCAAAAAGGTATATCTAGCACTATCATAGAAGACGAATTGAGCCGGTTTGATTTCGCTGAACTAACAGACAAGGTTGCCGAAAAGCTGCTCAAAAAATACCAAGGAAAACTGCCCTGCAAGGCCTTACAAGATAAAATCCTTCAATCCTTGATAAACAAAGGTTTTTCCTATAGCCAAGCCAAAACCGCCTATCAACATTTGGAAATCGAAGAGGACCAAGAAAATCAGCAAGAGCTTCTCTATAAAGAGCTAGACAAGCAATACCGCAAGTACTCAAAAAAGTACGACGGCTATGACTTAAAACAGCGGCTGACCCAAGCTCTCGCTCGCAAAGGCTATGATTTCTCCGACATCGCTAGCGCTCTGAGAGAATATCTTTAAGATTTTCTATGAAAACTTATGCATTTCTATGAAAATATGTTACAATAAAGAAGATAAACTTATAAATTGTAGAAAGTTGGTAAGTTATGAAACTTCCAAAAGAAGGCGACTTTATTACAATTCAAAGTTATAAGCATGATGGGAATCTTCACCGCACCTGGCGAGATACCATGGTACTAAAGACAACAGAAAACGCCATTATTGGCGTTAATGACCACACACTGGTAACAGAAAGTGATGGCCGACGTTGGGTAACACGTGAACCTGCCATTGTCTATTTTCATAAAAAATACTGGTTTAATATCATTGCCATGATTCGAGACAATGGAACTTCATACTACTGCAACCTAGCCAGCCCTTACTATCTGGATAATGAAGCTCTAAAATACATTGACTATGATTTAGACGTCAAAGTCTTTGCTGATGGTGAAAAACGCCTGTTGGATGTAGAAGAATATGAACGCCACAAAAAACAGATGCACTATTCTGATGATTTGGATTTCATTCTCAAAGAAAATGTCAAAATCCTAGTTGATTGGATTAACAACGGAAGAGGTCCATTTTCAGATGCTTATGTCAATATTTGGTACAAACGTTATGTTGAACTAAAGAATCGATAAAGTTGTCAAAGAGCGCAAGCTCTTTTTCTTTTGTCTAATTCAGACCTGCCAGAGGTCAAATTCTTGCAATCTCAAGCATTTTCGGGTATCATATAAGAAAATCCAGACTGTAAGAAAGGAGTCTCCCATGGCATTTACAAATACTCTCGGCCGATATGCCAGCTTTGGCATCATGACGAGCCTCCCTGAAGAAATTATCGACTCATTCTGGTACATCATTGATAACAATCTCAAAGGAGTCTTTGAACTTCGCCCAGTCCTCAAGTTCGAAATCATCAATAGCCAAGGAAGAGTATCTCTTCGCTTCTCACAAAAGAACTTCAACACCATTATTTCATTTGACTTAAACTATCAATTTGACCCTTTCTTTCCCAGAAAAGTCTACATCGTTGATAACAAGGGCAAAGAAACCATTATGCTATCTGACGAATACTCTTTGATGTAGTAAATCAAACTCAGCACATATAAAAACCTCTGAAAACACCAAACACTGCCATCAGAGGTTTTTATCTTTAATATTACTCATCTCAAATGGAAAGTACATTTCAGCAGCCTGATACAGCCACAGCCTAAACTCCCAAAAAGATCGTATCTCTAATTAAATCCGGCTATAACTAAAAGAGCTTAACAACAACATATGTTAGCGAAGTCATAGATACTGAATACACAGTTTTCTTGAAAAACAAAAAGATAGATCAGTATATCTATCTTTTTTGTTATCTAGTCGGGAAGACAGGATTCGAACCTGCGACACCTTGGTCCCAAACCAAGTACTCTACCAAGCTGAGCTACTTCCCGGTGTTTAAACAATCTAAAAACGGAGCCCTAAGACTTCGCTTCCAAATGCACCCTAGAGGAGTCGAACCTCTAACCGCCTGATTCGTAGTCAGGTACTCTATCCAGTTGAGCTAAGGGTGCTCACTATTCATATTATATTCATTATAGCAAAACTTAAGAAAAAATCAAACAATTTAATGCACCCTAGAGGAGTCGAACCTCTAACCGCCTGATTCGTAGTCAGGTACTCTATCCAGTTGAGCTAAGGGTGCTCATCTTCTTCTACTGCCTCTTACAAGTCTATGCCGAGGACCGGAATCGAACCGGTACGATCGTTACCAATCGCAGGATTTTAAGTCCTGTGCGTCTGCCAGTTCCGCCACCCCGGCCGCCTCAAGCGAACGACGGGATTCGAACCCGCGACCCCCACCTTGGCAAGGTGATGTTCTACCACTGAACTACGTTCGCATCCTATTCAAAAATGCCGGCTAC
>NZ_JAJEPA010000006.1:0-1724 GCF_020729725.1 Streptococcus sanguinis
AAAAGTAAAGGCCTATATTCAAGAAGCCTTGGAATATTTTGATGAAAATGAGTTCGAGGAATGGTTTGATGAGCGAGTGAGCGAATATGTGGAAGTATCAAACGAGCAGATTGATGTAAAGTACGATCAAACCATCAGAAACTATGTCGCCTATGTGCATAAGAATTTCTCTGTCACTGTACCACTATCAGAATATTCATCAGAGCTACAGGGAAGTGTTCGTTGCGATGGTGAATATGACCACAGTATTGTAGTGGGGTCAAGAGATTTTGAAGACTCTGATCGAGTCCTAGACGCACTGCAAGAAAAAGTGGTAGAGTGGCGTTCACAATCTACCAGTAAGCAGGAGTTTATAGCTTTTATTTCTAAACTAGATAATTCTTTAGGGACAACAGTTTTTGAAGATTTAAAAAATACGGTAGAGAAAATTAATCCAAATGTTCTATCTAGTTCTCAGAACATGAATATGAAAAATTTCACACCAGAAAACTATACAACGGTTGCAGATGAAATCGAAGATGCCCTATCTAGTTGGGAGAGCGACGATATCCCAGTTGCAGCCTACAACAAAATTTGTGGTTATGTGGAGTATTTGAATCGCCACGAGCGGGAACAAGCCGAAAGATAGAAAAGGAGCAGTAGAAATGCTGATCACAGTAAAAGAAATGATTGCACGTCTGCAAAAATATGATAACCAAATCAAGGTTGAAGAAGCAGGATTTAATCAACTTCTGGAAGAAGTGGAAAAAAATAAGTTTAATCCGTTGCTAGCCATGAGTTATGAGGATTTCTCTGCTTGGGGGTATAAACCGACTTGGGACGGTGGTTGTTATACCTATAATCCAGATAAGAATATAGATAGTCCAGAAAGTCGATTGTCTTACTTGGAGTATCTAGAGAGCAAGCGACGCTATTGGGAGGGCGCAGACGAGGAACTGGAGAGTGTTGCGAGCGTTTCTTATTTGTGTCCTAATTGCCAAAATGGTGGCGTTTGGAATTTACAAACCGAATCTATGGTATGTAAAGATTGTGGATCTGACTTGACTAAGTTGTATCAAGAAAAAATGGATGAATTTAAAAACTTTCTTTCCAAGCGTGTTAGACAGAACTAGAAAGGAACTATATAGATGGATAAGAAATTAGAACATGCCCAACTTTTGGAAGATATGTCAAAGGATTATTGGGAGGCGGTGGATCAAGAAACCCATCAGATGTTTGTCAATAGCAAACGTTTGAGCGATCTTACAATTCGAGCGATTGCCTTAGCAGCAGGTGCAAGAGCATTGAGGGCAGAAGCAAATACAGAAAAGGGAACATCTGATGAACTATAAAGACCTCAAATTTGATTTCAGGTTTTCGGGGTATGTCAAACTACCTCGTCAAGTTGAAATATATATTCGAGAAATCGATCTTAGTTTTTATCGCTTGAGATGCGAATTGGAGCGTAATGGCAAACAGCTAACGCCAGTTTGTAAGGCTGTAAAGCATACCTTAATTCAAGATTATGCTGCATTTGAAAAACTTATCAAACAGCGTATGTCTGAGTTTGAAGCACTTGTTGTACCTGATGAAACAGTGAAACCAACATGTAAGGAACTTTTAGGGAAGTTAGAGCGGCTAAATGAACGTCTTTTAGGATTCTTGCATTCCCTTGGAGTTAAACAAAGCTACGGTCTTAAAAAAGAAAATGAGTGCCTTGTAGAAATCCTAGAATTTATGATGCA
>NZ_JAJEPA010000007.1:0-101949 GCF_020729725.1 Streptococcus sanguinis
AGCTGGGTTCAGAACGTCGTGAGACAGTTCGGTCCCTATCCGTCGCGGGCGTAGGAAATTTGAGAGGATCTGCTCCTAGTACGAGAGGACCAGAGTGGACTTACCGCTGGTGTACCAGTTGTTCTGCCAAGAGCATCGCTGGGTAGCTATGTAGGGAAGGGATAAACGCTGAAAGCATCTAAGTGTGAAACCCACCTCAAGATGAGATTTCCCATAACGCAAGTTAGTAAGAGCCCTGAGAGAAGATCAGGTTGATAGGTTAGGAGTGGAAGTGTGGTGACACATGGAGCGGACCAATACTAATCGCTCGAGGACTTATCCTAGAATAAGAAATTCATCAGAGTGCAGCGAATGGTTTAGAGAAATGTGAGATTTGATATTGTATTCAATTTTGAGTTGGCAAGGCTTGTCTGAGAGGGCAGGACAGTTAATTCAATAGTTAAGTGACGATAGCCTAGGAGATACACCTGTACCCATGCCGAACACAGCAGTTAAGCCCTAGAACGCCGGAAGTAGTTGGGGGTTGCCCCCTGTGAGATATGGTAGTCGCTTAGCAGTTATCCGCCATAGCTCAGTTGGTAGTAGCGCATGACTGTTAATCATGATGTCGTAGGTTCGAGTCCTACTGGCGGAGTTTCAAAGAGGTTTTTACCTCTTTTTATTTTTAGTGATAGAATATACTGGAGACAAGGTATTCTATAGTCTTATTGATGAGCTATGAAACTTCTATTAGTTCTTAGTGTATTCTAAAGTTTGACTTTGTATTCTTTATAGTTGAATGAAAAAAGCAGAAGTTAGTCAGTGACTAGTTTCTGCTTTTTTGATCAGAGTTTGTTTGATAAAAATGGTTTCTAAATCTGGACTTACTTTAGAGTTTGGGGTTCAAAGAAAGCTCGGTAAAGTGCACGAATAGCAGCTTTTTCTTGATTTTTTTCAACAACAAACATGATGGATACTTCGCTTGAGCCTTGGGACATCATTTGAATGTTGATGTTATTTTCTGAAAGAGCTTTAGTTGCAGTGGCAGTAACCCCGATATGGCTTTTCATTTTTTCGCCGACAATCATGATAATGGAAAGGTCGTGTTCGATTTCTGCATGATCAACCTCTGCTTTTTGGACAAGTTGTCGAAGGATCTCTTCCTCTTTGATAGGAGTTAATTCGCGCTCACGTAAGATAATAGAGAGGTCGTCGATTCCTGTAGGCATGTGCTCCCAACCAATATTCAAATCTTCTAGAATTTGAAGGACGCGTCTACCAAAGCCGATTTCTCTATTCATCAGGTACTTGGACATGTTAATGCTGACAAAGCCTGCATCTCCAGCAATTCCAACGACTGGTAGATGGTCCTTGCTGTGTTTATGGACAATTTGAGTACCTGGATGTTCTGGATTGTTGGTATTTTTAATAACCAGCGGGATTTTGCCGCGGTAAGCTGGAAGCAGAGCTTCATCATGGAGAACTGTAAAGCCAGCGTAGGCCAATTCACGCATTTCCCGATAGGTTAGCTCGGGAATGGAATGCGGTTTGTGTACAATGCCGGGATGGGCAGCAAAGATTCCGTCAACATCAGTAAAGTTTTCATAAACATCTGCTTTGACTCCCGCAGCAATGATAGAGCCCGTAATATCAGAACCCCCGCGAGAGAAAGTGCAGATTTGTCCATCTTGAGTTACACCAAAGAAACCAGGAATAACTAGAACTTCATCAGAATTGTTGAGTTCTTCAATCTTATCATAGCTGGAAGGGAGAATTCGAGCATTACCTGGCTCACTGGAAACGACGAGTCCTGCTTCACTTGGATGTACGTAGCTAGCTGGAACGCCATTTTGACTGAAATAAGCTGCAATTAATTTGGCATTGTTGTTTTCTCCTGCAGCAAGAAAAGTATCATAAAGAAATGCATTATCTTCAATTGGCAAAGTTGCAAGGCTTGTGATGCTTTTGGAAATTTTCTCCAGAACTTTTGGTTTCAAACCAAGTTCTGCCACCATATCTGCATAGCGATTGATAATCCACTGTTGGTTAGGTGTGACATCATTTCCTGCAATATACTCTCGGTAATATTTAATCAGGGCATCGGTTACTTTGATATCGTCATCGTGGCGTTTTCCTGGCGCTGATACTACAACAAATCGACGTTCAGGATCAGATTTGACAATGTTCAAAACTTTTTCTAATTGAGTCGCAGAAGCCAGTGAACTTCCGCCAAATTTTACAACTTTCATAGGTTCTCCTATCTTATTTTAAAAATTATAACAAAATTCTGAAAATTATTCAAACACTGTTTTTATACTATTTTTATCCATAATATTGCTTTTACACTTCAAATTTGAAGACCATCTAATTTTTCCCATTTTTTATTTCCTTTCTTTTATATTTTATGATAAAATATAAGTTGTGTATAATTTGAATATCAAATTATTTAAGAATAAAACAAAACGGCTGATTTGAAATCGGGTCGGGAATGGAGCTGAAATGACATTTAATGGAATTCTCTATCACGTAGCAGATGAGGTAGCAACGATTACTTTTAATCGTCCTGAAGTTTCAAATGGCTTTAATATTCCTATGTGTGAGGAAATTTTAGAGGCTATTGAACTTGCTGCTAAGGATGAGTCCGTCAAATTTTTAGTTATCAATGCGAATGGTAAGGTTTTTTCAGTGGGTGGGGATTTGGCTGAGATGCAGAGAGCTGTCAGTGATGATGATGTCCAATCCTTGGTGAAAATAGCTGAATTGGTAAATGATATTTCTTTTGCTATGAAGCGTCTGCCTAAGCCGGTTATCATGAGTGTTGATGGCCCTGTTGCTGGTGCGGCTGCTAATATGGTCGTTGCAGCAGATTTCTGTATTGCCACTGAAAAATCCCGTTTCATTCAGGCCTTTGTCGGTGTTGGTCTGGCGCCAGATGCTGGTGGTCTTTTCTTACTGACTCGTGCTATCGGGGTAACTCGGGCGACCCATCTGGTTATGACTGGGGAAGCTCTGACTGCAGAGAAAGCTCTGGATTACGGCTTGCTTTATAAAGTCTGTGAAACAGAGAAATTGGAAAAAACAACGGAACAGTTGCTGAAGAAGCTGAAACGTGGCTCTCTAAATTCTTACAGAGCTATGAAAGAAATGGTCTGGAAGAGTTTGTTCAGCGGCTGGTCTGAGTATGCAGAGCTAGAGTTGGAACTGCAGAAATCGCTGGCTTTCACAGAAGATTTCAAAGAGGGAGTTCGGGCTTACTCTGAGAAGCGTCGTCCAAACTTCACTGGTAAATAATGTATCGGTTCAAGGTTGCTTATTTTGCAAGTTGTTTACAAAAATATTTGAAAATCAAATTAATTTTCAAAAAAGCTTGCAAATTACTTTTCTATCTGATAAAATTTGATTGTCAAAGTATTTTCTTAAGGAGGGTTGGTTTTGAATTTTCAGTTAGTAAATGATTACTTAACGTCTATTTTCAATAATGTCTTGGTTATTGAAGAATCGAGCCTAAGAAGCAGTCGCTTCAACGACGTCTCCATTAAGGAAATGCATACGATAGATGTCATCGGTACAACCCCAAATGCTACTCCAAGTGATATATCACGAGAATTGATGGTTACTTTAGGAACTGTTACGACTAGTTTGAATAATCTGGAGCGTAAGGGGTATATTGAGCGGCGTCGGTCGGAAGTTGATCGTCGTGTGGTGCATCTGAATTTGACAAAGAATGGGCGGCTTTTGTATCGTCTTCACAAGCGATTCCACAACCGCATGGTCATGCAGGTAGTGGATGGGATGAGTCCAGAAGAGAGACAAGTGATGCAAAAAGGCCTGCAAAATTTATATAGTTTCCTAGAGGATTTGAAATAATGAACTATGCTAAGATTAGCCAAGCGGCTCATTATGCTCCCCGTCAGGTTGTCAGTAATGATGATCTAGCAGAGATTATGGATACCAGTGATGAGTGGATTTCAAGTCGAACTGGGATTAAAAAACGCCATTTATCGTCAGATGAAACGACCAGTGATTTAGCGACAAAAGTAGCAGAGAATTTGCTGCAAAAGTCGGGAATTTCTGCTCAAGATCTGGACTTTATCATTGTTGCTACCATTACGCCGGATTCTTTAATGCCTTCAACGGCTGCGAGAGTACAGGCAAACATCGGTGCTAAGAATGCCTTTGCCTTTGATTTGACGGCAGCTTGCAGTGGCTTTATCTTTGCCCTATCTACTGGGGAAAAGTTTATTTCTTCAGGTCGTTATCAAAAGGGTCTAGTCATAGGAAGTGAAACTCTCTCTAAGACGGTAGATTGGTCGGATCGTTCAACAGCGGTTCTCTTTGGAGATGGTGCTGGCGGTGTCCTGTTGGAAAGTGCTTCAGAACAGCATTTTTTGGCAGAAAGTCAGTTTACAGACGGATCTCGCGGAGATAGTCTGACCTGTGGAAAAATCGGTTTGTCTTCACCTTTTTCTGAAAAAGGTGAGAATCAGCCTTATCTGACAATGGACGGTAGAGCTATTTTCGACTTTGCTATTCGTGATGTTGCTCGTTCTATCAAAGAAACCATTGAAAGCAGTCAGCTTTCAGCGGAAGATTTGGATTTTCTGTTGCTGCATCAGGCCAATATCCGTATTTTGGATAAAATGGCTAAGAAGCTTGTTGTTGCGCGGGAGAAACTTCCAGCCAATATGATGGAATATGGCAATACTAGCGCTGCTAGCATCCCGATTTTATTATCTGAGTGTGTGGAGCAAGGACTGATCAAACTGAACGGAAATCAGACAATTTTGATGTCAGGTTTTGGTGGAGGTTTGACATGGGGCACGCTTATTGTTACAATTTAGTTAATCAAGTGGAAACACATGATAAAAAATATTTTATTTTTAAAGGAGTCTATCCATGGCAGTATTTGAAAAAGTACAAGAAATTATCGTTGAAGAACTTGGCAAAGAGCCGTCAGAAGTTACTCTTGAGTCAACTTTCGATGATCTTGAAGCAGATTCATTGGACTTGTTCCAAGTGATTTCAGAAATTGAAGATGCATTTGACATCCAAATCGAAACTGAAGAAGGTTTGAACACAGTTGGTGATTTGGTTGCTTATGTAGAAGAAAAAACTAAATAAGCAAGTAACTGAGAGTATCGAAAGATATTCTCTCTTGTTTAGGTAATAGTTTGACTGTCAAAGTAAAGAAAATACATCTAGCGTGTGGTAGTTTGAAATCAAGCTATTACTTAAGCAATGATAAAAGGAAGGTATTATGCAAACACGTATTACAGAATTATTGAACATTGATTACCCTATTTTCCAAGGCGGAATGGCTTGGGTTGCTGACGGTGACTTGGCTGGCGCGGTTTCAAAAGCTGGCGGTCTTGGTATCATCGGTGGCGGAAATGCACCTAAGGAAGTGGTAAAGGCTAATATTGACAAGATTAAGTCTTTGACGGACCGTCCTTTCGGAGTTAACATCATGCTCCTTTCTCCTTTTGCAGACGACATTGTGGATCTCGTCATTGAAGAGGGAGTAAAAGTAGTAACAACTGGTGCGGGGAACCCAAGCAAGCACATGGCTCGTTTCCATGAAGCGGGGATTACAGTTATCCCTGTTGTGCCAAGTGTGGCCTTGGCTAAGCGGATGGAAAAAATCGGTGCGGATGCGGTCATTGCAGAAGGTATGGAAGCCGGCGGTCATATCGGAAAATTGACTACCATGTCCTTGGTTCGTCAGGTTGCAGAAGCAGTCAGCATTCCGGTTATTGCCGCCGGTGGTATTGCAGATGGTGCTGGAGCTGCGGCTGGATTTATGCTGGGAGCGGAGGCTGTTCAAGTCGGAACTCGCTTTGTTGTTGCTAAGGAATCCAATGCCCATCAAAACTACAAGAATATGATTTTGAAGGCTCGCGATATTGATACGACTATCTCTGCCCAGCATTTTGGTCATGCGGTTCGTGCTATCAAGAATAAGCTAACGCGTGATTTCGAAAAGGCGGAAAAAGAAGCCTTCAAGCAAGAAAATCCAGATTTGACTGTTTTTGAAAATCTTGGAGCTGGTGCTTTGGCCAATGCGGTTGTTCGCGGAGATGTGGAAAATGGTTCCGTCATGTCTGGTCAAATTGCTGGTTTAATCAGTAAGGAAGAAACAGTCGAAGAAATCCTCAAAGATATCTACTATGGTGCTGCTGAGAAGATTCAGCAGGAAGCAAAACGTTGGGCAGGAGTAACTAGAAATGACTAAAAGAGCCTTTCTCTTTGCCGGTCAGGGAGCGCAGTACCTTGGAATGGGGCGCGAGCTTTATGATCAGTATGAGCTTGTGCGGTCAACTTTTGATGAAGCTAGCCAAGTTCTAGGCTATGATGTCCGAGCTTTGATCGATCAAGATGAAGAAAAGCTCAATCAAACTCGCTACACGCAACCGGCTATTTTAACAACTTCAGTAGCTATTTATCGGCTATTGGCTGATAAGGGAATCGAGCCTGATATGGTAGCAGGTCTCTCGCTTGGAGAATATTCTGCCTTGGTAGCTGCGGGCGCCCTTGATTTTAAGACTGCAGTGGCCTTGGTTGCTAAGCGCGGTAGCTTCATGGAAGAGGCTGCTCCAGCTGGCTCTGGGAAAATGGTCGCTGTTTTAAATGCAGAGGTTTCTCTCATTGAAGCAGTCTGTCAGGAAGCAAGCGCTATTGGTGTAGTCTCACCAGCCAACTATAATACGCCTAGTCAGATTGTTATTGGCGGTGAAGTCGCAGCGGTAGATAAGGCTGTGGAGCTTTTGAAAGATGCCGGTGTCAAGCGCTTAATCCCGCTCAATGTATCTGGACCTTTCCATACAGCGCTTTTAAAGCCAGCCAGCGAACGATTGGCAGAAGTATTGGAAACAGTTGAGTTTTCAGATTTTGTGCGGCCATTAGTCGGAAATACTGAAGCAACTGTGATGGAAAAAGAAAGAGTCAAAGAGCTTTTGACTCGTCAGGTAATGGAGCCAGTACGCTTTTATGACAGCATTGCTAAAATGCAGGAAGCAGGTGTGACTGAATTTATCGAAATCGGTCCTGGCAAAGTCCTATCTGGTTTTATTAAGAAAATTGATAAATCTGCGGATGTACGCCAAGTTGAAGATGTAGAAAGTTTGAATGCTCTTCTAGAAAAATAATGAGGAATCATCATGGAATTACAAAACAAGAATGTGTTAATTACAGGGTCCGCTCGTGGGATTGGGCTGGCAATTGCGCATAAATTTGCCAGTGTCGGAGCCAATGTTATTTTAAACGGACTAAGCGGGATTTCTGATGATATTTTGGCTGAATTTGCCGGCTATTCTGGTAAAGTCGTAGCTGTTATTGGGGATGTGTCTAAATCTGCGGATGCTCAGCGGATAGTGGAAGAAGCTGTTGCGGCTCTGGGGTCTGTAGATGTATTGGTCAATAACGCTGGTATTACACGTGATAAGCTCATGCTGAAAATGACGGAAGAAGATTTTGAGCAGGTGCTGAAAGTGAACTTGACTGGAACATTCAATATGACACAATCAGTCCTGAAACCGATGACAAAAGCTCGTCAGGGTGCTATTATCAACCTATCGAGTGTCGTTGGTTTGGCTGGAAATATCGGTCAGGCAAACTATGCAGCTTCCAAGGCCGGTCTGATTGGTTTTTCTAAGTCAGTAGCCCGTGAAGTGGCAGCGCGTAATATCCGTGTGAACTGCATTGCCCCTGGCTTTATCGCATCTGATATGACAGATGTGCTCCCAGAAAAAATTAAGGAAGCGTCTCTGGCACTCATTCCGATGAAGCGTTTTGGTACTCCAGAAGAAGTAGCAGATGTTGCTCTCTTCTTGGCAGGTCAAGAATATCTGACGGGTCAAGTGATCACGATTGATGGCGGCTTTACTATGCAGTAAGTCATAGTTTTTGAATATTAACGAGTAGAAAATCAGTTGATTCATCTAAATAAAGGAGCTCAATATGAAACTTAATCGAGTTGTTGTAACAGGATACGGTTTAACTTCACCTATCGGGAATACTCCAGAAGAATTCTGGAATAATTTAAAAGAAGGCAATATTGGAATCGGTCCAATTACTAAATTTGATCATAGTGAATACAGTGTTCACAATGCGGCGGAAATTAAGGATTTTCCATTTGATAAATACTTTGTCAAAAAGGATACCAATCGTTATGATAATTACACACTTTATGCAATTTATGCTTCCCAGGAAGCGGTCAACAATGCTCACTTAGATGTAGATGCGTTGGATAAGGATCGCTTTGGTGTCATTGTGGCTTCAGGTATCGGTGGGATTCAGGAAATTGAAGAGCAGGTTGTTCGCTTGCATGAAAAAGGTCCTAAACGTATCAAACCTTTGACCTTGCCAAAAGCCCTGCCAAATATGGGGGCAGGAAATGTTGCGATGCGCTTTGGAGCCAATGGTATCTGTAAGTCTGTCAATACAGCTTGTGCCTCAGCTAACGATGCGATTGGTGAAGCTTTCCGCTCAATTAAGTTCGGTTATCAAGATGTGATGCTGGTTGGTGGCTCAGAAGCTTCTATTACACCATTTGCGATTGCTGGTTTCCAGGCTCTGACTGCTCTTTCTACGACAGAAGATCCTAAGCGTGCTTCTATTCCTTTTGACAAGGACCGCAATGGCTTTGTCATGGGCGAAGGTTCTGGTATGCTAGTTCTGGAAAGTCTGGAACATGCTGAGAAGCGTGGAGCAACTATCTTGGCTGAGGTGGTAGGATACGGCCACACTTGTGACGCTTACCATATGACCTCACCGCATCCAGAAGGTTTGGGGGCTATCAAGGCTATCAAACAGGCGGTTGAAGAAGCTGAAATTGAGCCGAAAGATGTAGCTTATGTCAATGCTCACGGTACATCAACCCCTGCTAACGAAAAAGGCGAAAGCGGAGCCATTGTTTCTGTCTTTGGTAAAGATGTAGCGGTGTCTTCTACTAAATCCTTTACAGGACATCTGCTCGGTGCAGCGGGCGCGGTTGAGGCTATTGCGACGATTGAAGCAATGCGTCATAGCTATGTGCCAAAAACAGCTGGTACAACAGAGCTGCCAGACTATATTGAAGCCAACGTTATTTACGGTCAAGGTAAGGAACAGGAAATCCCTTATGCGATTTCCAATACATTTGGCTTTGGCGGCCACAATGCAGTTCTTGCCTTTAAACGCTGGGAGGCTTAAAAACCTATGAATATCAACGAAATTAAAGATTTAATGGCGCAGTTTGACAAGTCTAGTCTGCGTGAGTTTTCTTACAAAAATCAGAGTGATGAGCTGACTTTTAGTAAGAATGAAGGTCAGGCTGCAGTTCCAACAGCCAGCGCTGCTCCAATTGCTGCACCTTTGCAGGCTGCGAGTGCACCTGTGATTGAGCCAACTCCTCAAGCAGCTCCGTCTGCAGAGCCAGAAACAGCTTCAGAAGCTCCGGCACCTGCTGCTGAAGGTGATGTTGTGGAAAGTCCTTTGGTTGGTGTGGCTTACTTAGCAGCTGGTCCAGACAAGCCGCCATTTGTATCAGTTGGAGACCAAGTTAAAAAAGGTCAAACCCTGATGATTATTGAAGCAATGAAGGTCATGAATGAAGTTCCAGCACCGAAAGATGGTCTGGTTACAGAAATTCTGGTTCAGAATGAAGAAATGGTTGAATTTGGGAAAGGGCTGGTACGCATCAAATGATTGATATTAATTCAATAAAAGAAGCACTTCCGCACCGCTACCCAATGCTTTTGGTGGATCGTGTTTTGGAAGTTAGCGAAGATGAGATTGTTGCTCTGAAAAATGTGACAGTCAATGAGCCTTTCTTTAACGGACATTTTCCTCAATATCCGGTTATGCCAGGTGTCTTAATCATGGAAGCTCTGGCTCAAACGGCCGGCGTACTGGAATTGTCCAAAGAAGAAAATAAGGGCAAACTGGTCTTCTACGCTGGCATGGACAAGGTTAAGTTCAAGAAGCAAGTTGTACCAGGTGATCAGTTGATTATGACAGCTAAGTTTGTTAAGCGCCGCGGAACGATTGCGGTTGTAGAGGCGAAAGCAGAAGTTGATGGAAAACTTGCAGCCAGCGGTACTTTGACCTTTGCGATTGGCCAGTAGATAAAAGGAGCTTTCACCATGTTTCGTAAAATTTTAATTGCTAACCGTGGGGAAATTGCGGTCAGAATTATTCGTGCAGCTCGCGAGTTGGGAATTGATACGGTAGCTGTTTATTCAACGGCTGACAAGGAAGCACTCCATACCCTATTGGCTGATGAGGCAGTCTGTATCGGTCCAGCCAAGTCCACAGATTCTTATCTGAATATGAACGCAGTCCTGTCTGCCGCTGTTCTGACAGGTGCAGAAGCCATTCATCCTGGTTTTGGTTTTTTGAGTGAAAACTCCAAATTTGCGACTATGTGCGAAGAGGTCGGCATTAAGTTTATTGGGCCTTCAGGTGCTGTTATGGACATGATGGGGGACAAGATTAATGCTCGGGCTCAGATGATTAAGGCGAAAGTACCGGTTATCCCAGGTTCTGATGGAGAAGTTCATACCTCTGAAGAAGCCTTGGAAGTTGCCGAAAAGATTGGTTATCCAGTCATGCTTAAAGCTTCTGCTGGCGGCGGCGGCAAAGGCATTCGTAAGGTTGAAAAGGCTGAGGATTTAGTAGCGGCCTTTGAGTCTGCGTCTAGCGAAGCCAAAGCAGCCTTTGGTAATGGTGCTATGTATATGGAGCGAGTCATCTATCCAGCGCGCCATATTGAAGTGCAGATCTTGGCAGATCAGCAGGGGCATGTGGTTCACTTGGGCGAGCGGGATTGCTCTTTGCAGCGTAATAATCAGAAAGTACTGGAAGAAAGTCCATCTGTGGCGATTGGGAAAACCTTGCGTCAGCAGATTGGTGAAGCAGCTGTTCGGGCTGCTCAGTCTGTCGGCTATGAAAATGCTGGTACAATTGAGTTTCTTCTCGATGAGGCCAAGGGTGAATTCTACTTTATGGAAATGAACACTCGGGTGCAAGTCGAGCATCCAGTCACCGAGTTTGTTACCGGTGTGGATATTGTAAAAGAGCAGATTAAGATTGCAAACGGTCAAGAGCTGTCCTTCAGTCAGGATGATGTTGAAATCCGAGGGCATGCAATTGAGTGTCGAATCAATGCTGAAAATCCAGCCTTTAACTTTGCGCCGAGTCCTGGTAAGATTTCAAATGTTTATCTTCCAAGCGGTGGAGTGGGGCTACGCGTGGATTCAGCCGTCTATCCTGGCTATACCATCCCGCCTTATTACGATAGCATGATTGCGAAGATAATTGTTCATGGGGAAAATCGCTTTGATGCTCTGATGAAGATGCAACGTGCACTCTATGAATTAGAAATTGACGGTGTTGTGACCAATAGCGGCTTCCAATTGGACTTAATCTCAGATCCCAATGTAATTGCTGGTGATTATGACACAGCCTTTCTCATGGAGAAGTTCCTTCCGGCTTATCAAGAGAAACAATAGATGAGATGTGTAAGAGCTGCTCTGTAAACTCGAAAGGCAGTGGCTCTTGCTGTTTGATGTGCCTGAGTATAAAATCTTGAAAAGGAGAAGACGTAAACGATGGCTTTGTTTTCAAAGAAGGATAAATATATCCGTATCAATCCTAATCGAGCGAGTCGGGAAAAGCCTCAAGCAAAGCCTGAGGTACCAGACGAACTCTTTTCGAAATGCCCAGGCTGTAAGCATACCATTTACCAAAAAGATCTTGGAAATGACAGTGTGTGTCCTAACTGTGGCTATAATTTCCGTATTTCTGCCCATGAGCGCTTAAATCTAACTGTGGATGAGAACAGTTTTAAGGAGATGTTCACTGGAATTGAAACCAAGGATCCTCTGAACTTCCCTAATTATCAAGAAAAATTGGCTCTTACCCGTGAGAAGACAGGCTTAGATGAGGCGGTTCTGACTGGAACAGCTAGTATCAAGGGGCATAAAACGGCTCTTGGAATCATGGATTCAAACTTTATCATGGCTTCTATGGGGACAGTTGTGGGTGAAAAGATTACCCGTCTCTTTGAGTATGCGACAGAGCATAAATTGCCAGTCGTTCTGTTTACGGCTTCTGGCGGTGCCCGTATGCAGGAGGGCATTATGAGTTTGATGCAGATGGCTAAGGTCTCTGCGGCGGTGCAACGACATTCTGAAGCAGGTCTCTTCTATCTGACCGTCTTGACAGATCCGACAACTGGCGGTGTCACAGCCTCTTTCGCTATGGAAGGTGATATTATTCTGGCTGAAACTCAGGCTCTGGTTGGATTTGCCGGGCGTCGGGTTATTGAATCCACTGTTCGTGAGAAGCTGCCAGATGATTTTCAAAAGGCTGAATTTCTCATGGAGCATGGTTTTGTGGATGCCATCGTCAAGCGTAGTGATATGAGAGATACACTTGCTACCTTATTAGCATTCCATGGAGGTCAAGCATGACAAAAATCACTCGGATTATTAAAGAAGCGCGTGATCAGGCTCGTTTGACTGCGCTGGATTTTGCACAAGGAATTTTTGATAACTTCGTCGAGTTGCATGGGGATCGCTCTTTTCGAGATGATGGTGCGGTGATTGGCGGTATTGGGATGCTAAAGGGTCAGCCTGTAACGGTGGTCGGTATTCAAAAGGGTCGCAATTTGCAAGACAATCTGCGCCGAAACTTTGGACAGCCGCATCCGGAAGGCTACCGCAAGGCTCTGCGTCTCATGAAGCAGGCGGAAAAATTTGGCCGTCCTGTGGTAACCTTTATCAATACGGCAGGTGCTTATCCTGGTGTCGGTGCTGAGGAGCGTGGTCAAGGGGAGGCTATTGCCCGTAACTTGATGGAAATGAGCAATCTCAAAGTACCGATTATTGCCATCATCATTGGTGAAGGTGGCTCAGGCGGAGCCTTGGCTTTGGCTGTAGCAGACAAGGTCTGGATGCTGGAAAACTCTATGTATGCAGTTCTCAGCCCGGAAGGTTTTGCTTCTATCCTCTGGAAAGACGGCAGCCGCGCTATGGAAGCGGCAGAACTGATGAAAATTACTTCACACGAGCTCTTGCAGATGGAAGTGGTGGATAAGGTTATTCCTGAAAGAGGCTTTAACAACCATGAATTACTGGCTGCAGTGAAAGAAGAAATCGCTGCTGAGTTGGATAATCTGTCTCAGCTTCCCTTGGAACAATTACTGGAAAATCGCTATCAGCGATTCAGGAAATATTAAAAAATCGAAGCCAAAAGGCTTCTTTTTCTCGTTTCGGATTCTTGTTTGAAATTGATGTGGAGCCATCTTACAAGGGTAATATATTTTGGTTTGAAAAATCGCATTATATTCTCTTTATAGGACTTATATAAAATATATATTATACAAGCCACTCGTCCTATGTTAAGATAGTTTCTAATTAAAAGAAATGAGGTTTCATATGTCAGAATTTACTATCCACACGATTGAGTCCGCACCAACCGAGGTAAAAGAAGTCCTGGAAACTGTTCAAAAAGATAACGGTGGCTACATCCCTAATCTTATCGGTCTTTTGGCCAATGCGCCAACGGCTTTGGAAACATATCGGACGGTTGGAGCTATCAATCGCCGTAACAGCCTGACACCAACTGAGCGTGAAGTAGTGCAGATTACGGCTGCAGTTACCAATGGCTGTGCTTTCTGTGTGGCGGGCCATACAGCTTTTTCAATCAAGCAGATTCAAATGAATGATGATCTTTTGGAGGCTCTGCGCAATCGTACTCCGATTGATACAGATCCGAAGTTAGATACGCTTGCTAAATTTACTATTGCTGTCATTAATACTAAGGGACGGGTCGGAGATGAAGCCTTGGCAGACTTCCTAGAAGCGGGCTATACGTATGAGAATGCTCTGGATGTAGTTCTGGGTGTCAGCCTTGCGACTCTTTGCAATTATGCCAATAATCTGGCCAATACACCAATTAATCCAGAATTGCAGCCTTATGCCTAGTCTTTGAGGAGGTGGCAAATGACATTTTTTTCAGAAGAGTTTATCAACTGGTTGGATGATCACGCTGACCAAATTGACAAAGAATCCTGTGCAGCGGGTAACCAACTGATTGAGCGTATCGCCGCTGAAGGAGCCTTTAGGGTTGGCGTTCCAGAAGAGCTGGGAGGCCGAGGTGGCAATGATACCGATGTGATTGAAGTGCTTAAGGAGCTGGCTCACCATTCCTTGACCGCTTCCTTTATCTCTTGGGGGCAAAGGACCTTTATTGATAACATTTTAAAATCTCCTAGTCCCTACTTTAGAGACCACTATTTGGAAGGGCTCCTGTCAGGAGAATATGCAGGTGCGACAGCCCTGTCCAATGCTGTCAAATTCCTGTCGGACTTAGAAGAGTTAAATGTGTCTATTGTGGAGGAAGACGGACAGCTTTATCTCAAGGGACGTCTGCCTTGGGTAACCAATGCTCGCGCGGATCGCTTCCTCAGCATATTTGTTGCTGGTTTCGAAGATGGGAGCCGCCAGCCGCTGGTTCTGGCTGTGCCGTCTGACGCGGAGAATTTCTCCCGTTCAGCGGATCTAGAGTTTGTATCTTTGCAAGGGGGAAATACAGCTGCCCTGACCTTTAATCATGTGCCTTTACAAGAGGAATGGATTCTTGCACAAGATGCCCAGGCCTTTTTGGCAGAAAATCGCCCAGCTTTTCTAGGTTATCAGTTTGGTTTGGCTCTTGGCTTAGCAGAGAAGTCTCTGGCGGAGGTCGAAGCTAATCTGTCAGTCCGCTCTATTTTGAGAGAGGAGTGGGAGGAGCAAGTGGCTGTTCTGACTGAAATCCAGGATCATCTCTATAGAGGTCTTCTCCAGCCTAGTTATTTTGTTGAGCGTCCTAAGGAGCTCTTCCAGCTGCGAATTGATATAGTTGATGTGGTAGCCCAAAGTCTGCTCTTGGAGCTGCAGGCTAGTGGAGGCAGAGGATACTTGAGTAATTCGACTTCAGGCTTTATCCGCCGTTGGAACGAAGGAGCTTTTCTCCCCATTGTCTCACCGAGTGCAGTCCAGCTGCGGCATATTTTAGAAGTTTCATAGAAATGATAACAAACAAACGTTTGATTATCATTGAAAAGGGGTTTTAAGACATTACTATAACAGGAGTTGCTTCGTGAACAGTAAACGACCGCCCGTTCTCTTATCTGGGTTGATTCTTGGCCTATTTGGCTTAGCCAATCTGTTACTGAACTACCATTCTATCTTTTTTCACTTCTTGAACGGTCTGGCATTGATACTTTGGCTTTATCTGACACTGGCTTTAGTACTGTCATTTTCGGACTATTGGCAGGATTTGCAAAAGGCTCCTTTCTTATCGAGTTTTTCGACTTATCCAATGGCTAGTATGCTCTTAGCTTCTTACCTAAGCAAGCTTGGCTTATTTTGGATGAGCCAGTTGCTTTGGTACTTGGCCTTGCTGCTGCATATTTTTCTAATAGCTATCTTTACTTGGAAGTATGTATTTAAGGCCGAGGGATTATCTTTGACCCCGAGCTGGACGGTTCTATATGTTGGATTAGCCATGG
Source organism: Streptococcus sanguinis (assembly GCF_020729725.1). Classification (GTDB taxonomy): domain Bacteria; phylum Bacillota; class Bacilli; order Lactobacillales; family Streptococcaceae; genus Streptococcus; species Streptococcus sanguinis_V. The sequence goes on from NZ_JAJEPA010000007.1 coordinate 15,515, forward strand.
CAAGCTTGACTCAGGGTGTAGTTCATCAGCCGTTTTTAGGCTATTTAGCTTGGTTTTTTGCTCTGCTACTGAGTTTGATTCTCTATCCCTTATTTTACAGGGCTAGGTGGTCACAAAGGCTGCCTGATGTTTTAAAGCCGCAGTGGGCCATTTACTGTGCACCTTTTTCGCTCCTACTGGGAAGTTATATCCGTCTGGCTGGTTCTGATGCTGAAGGTTGGTTTGTTGCCTTGCTGCTCCTCTTATCGCAGGCCTTTTATCTCTTGGTCCTATGCCTCTTACCTCGTATTTTCCGACTGGGACCTCAGCTTAGCTGGTCAGCCTTGACCTTTCCTCTTGTCAATACAGCTTTTGCCCTGAAACTGGGACTTGATTATCTAGGTTGGGCTTGGCTTGTTTGGCTAAGTCATGCAGAAGCTCTGCTAGCCGTCGTAATTGTCCTCTATGTTTGTTTTTACTATACAGTCTCATTGCGAGCCAGAAAGATAACAAAAAATCCGAGATGATACTTTTTGAAAATCTGTTTTTGATTTTCTCTGAGTTGAACTCGGATTTTTTTAATTTTAGCAAAATAAGTCTGAACTTAGACCTAATGATACAGGCAAATTATCAGGATGATCTGATTTTTATTTTGGCGCTATAACTTCTAATCCCCCCATGTACGGACGAAGAACCTCTGGAATAGTCACAGAGCCATCTTCGTTTTGGTAATTTTCTAAGATAGCTGCCACTGTGCGTCCGACGGCCAGTCCAGAACCGTTGAGAGTATGAAGGAGTTTGACCTTACCATCTGCTTCGTCACGGTAGCGGATTTGAGCTCGACGAGCTTGGAAATCTTCTGTGTTAGAGCAACTAGAGATTTCACGGTAGGTGTTCTGAGCCGGAATCCAAACTTCCAAGTCGTAAGTCTTAGCTGCTGAGAAGCCCATATCTCCAGTACAGAGTGCTACAACTCGGTAAGGCAGATTAAGCTTTTGCAGGATGTTTTCAGCGTTGGCAGTCATCTTTTCTAGCTCTTCATATGATTCTTCTGGCTTGGCAAATTTTACCATTTCAACCTTGTGGAATTGGTGCAGACGGATGAGACCGCGCGTGTCACGGCCAGCAGAGCCCGCTTCAGAGCGGAATGATGGGCTCATAGCTGTGAAGTAGATTGGCAATTCTTTTCCGTCCAAAATTTCATCTCGATAATAGTTGGTCAGTGGAACTTCAGCAGTCGGAATCAGAACGAAGTTGGTATCGCTTAGCTCAAAGGTATCTTCTTTGAACTTAGGATATTGCCCAGTCCCAAACATAGAATCGTGGTTGACCATGTAAGGAGTGATGACTTCGGTGTAGCCTTCTTTGCCATGCTCGTCCAGCATGAAGTTGTAGATAGCGCGCTCTAATCGAGCTCCCAAGCCCTTATAGAAGAGGAAGCGAGCACCAGTAACTTTTGCTCCACGTTCCCAGTCTAAGATATCCAGTTCTTCACCTAAATCCCAGTGAGCCTTAGCTTCAAAGTCAAATTGGCGAGGTGTACCCCAGCGACGAACTTCAATGTTTTCGTCCTCATCTGCTCCCACAGGAACACTATCATGTGGAATATTAGGCAGAGTAGTAGTGAATTCAGTCAACTTAGTATCCAGCTCAGCCAAGGTTGCGTCTAAGTTCTTGACCTCAGCAGAAAGTTTTTGCATGGCAGCAATCTTGTCATCTGCATTTTCTTTGTTGCGTTTAGCTTGAGCAATTTCAGCAGAAACAGTATTGCGCTCAGCCTTGAGTTCTTCGACCTTGACCAATAAATCCCGACGTTCTTTATCGATGGTTTTCATTTGGTTAAGGGTAGCTGCGTCAACACCTCGTGTAGCTAATTTTTCAGCGACAGAATCAAAGTCCGTACGGATGCGTTTTAAATCTAACATAGGTACCTCCAAAAATAAAAGCACTTTATGAAACTGTTGGAGCGGCAGAGCCGCGGTTCCATCCAACTTCACAAAAGTGCACTTGCTTAATTATTCATTTTTAAACTAACGGTAGAATTTCCTATTTTCTCCTTATCTGCTCACAGCCACCGCAGACTTTCTGAAAAGTGCCCAATAGTACTTATCCGTTTCGACTATTATACAGGATTTTCCGGAAAATGTAAATCCCAGGATAGGAAAAATCTTGACAGAAAAAGATAACTATGTTATCTTTAAATAAAGGTAACTTAGTTATCCAAAGGAGTTCTTATGGTAAAACAAACAACGCGCGACCGTATGATTGAGAAGGCAAGCCAGCTTATCAGAGAGTATGGCTATCAGAATATCCCCCTAAGGAAACTGGCATCTCTGCTGGGGGTTACGACTGGTGCTTTTTACAAGGCTTTTGAGAACAAGGAGGAACTTTACTATCAGGTCTGTCTTTTGGAAAACCAGAGGCAGATTAAACGTTTAGAGGAACAGTATTTAGATGGAGTCTCTGATCCTCTGGATTGCATTTGGCAGATAGGACTCTTTCTTTTATCGGAATATGAGACCAACAGTCAGATGATGGATTTTCTCTTTTTCAGCCCTGTGGCGACAGAGGCTTACCGGAAAGGTAAGCTTCTGGAAATCGGGAACAAGACAGTGGTTTATCTGGATCAGCTGCCTATTGAGAGTCAGAAAGAAAAAAAGATTCTCTTGCTCAAGCTGGACACTTTCATCACAGGCTATGGCCATTTTATTGCCAAAGGCTTGGAGCCTTTTGATGAGGAAGTCTATCGCTCAATGTTCAATGATTTACTAGGAGGTTACAAATATGAGTAAAAATCTCATTGTTTATGCACATCCCTATGATAAAAGCTTTAACCATGCTATTTTAGAGCGGGTTCTGGACTTGTTGGAGAAGAAAGATCAGACCTATGAACTGATTGATCTCTATGAGGATGGTTTTAATCCAGTCTATACCAAGGAAGAACTAGCGCTTTTTAATAAAGGGCAGGCACTAGACCCACTGGTTTTAAAATATCAGGAAGCTCTTGCGTCCTGTGACCGCCTTATCATGATTTTTCCTATCTGGTGGGCGGATATGCCAGCTATTGTCAAGGGCTTTGAAGATAAGGTCTTTTTGAAAAATAAGATTTACGAGGAGAGCAAAACTCGCCAGTTAGTTGGTCGTCTGACCAATATTAAAGAGGTATTGGCTATTACTACCTCTGCAGCACCGACCTTCTATCTTAAGTATTTCTGTGGTGATGTCGTCAAGAAAGCCATGTTGGGACATACCTTTAAGTCTATCGGTGCTAAACAGCGCCGTTGGTTGAATTTCGGGAATATTTCTCAGTCTACAGCTGAAAAACGGCAGGCTTTTTTAGAAAAACTATCGGAAAAGATTTGAAGAGGTGGCTATCATGATTCGTTTTAGAAGAGCAGATGAAAGGGATCTTGCTGCTGCGGTCTCAGTTTTAACTGCTGCTTTTGCTGAGCATGAGGTCTATAGAGAAAAATTCCGCCCTCTCTTTGGCAGCAGCCAGTCTTATATTGATTTTCTAAATAGATTGCATGCAGTTATGGTTAAGGCGGCGATGCGTCATCATATTTGTCTGCTTGCTGAAGTGGACGGGCGTCTTATGGCGGTCGCTACTATTCATAAGCTCGGTAACCATCCTGTCGGTATACTTTCCTTTTTGCGGGCAGGAGCATGGAGGATGTGGCAATATATTCCCCAGCTTTTAGCCTTTCAAAAAGTCTTTGGGGAGGGCAGTAAAGAAGCTAAGAAAAGGAGTGTTTCAACTCTTTATCTTGAACTACTGGGTGTGCTGCCTGATTATCAAGGGCAGGGAGTTGGTGGTCTTTTTATCTCAAAAGGACTTGAGTTGCTTGCCAAAGAAGAGAAATGCCAGCGGCTTACTTTGATTACTCATACAGAAAGCAACTGTCGTTTTTACAAAAAGAACGGATTTAAACAACTAGATGTCCGTGATGTTGAAGGTGTCAAGACATGGACTTTCGAGAAAAATTTAGCTGATGTTTATCCTTTTTGAAAATCTAATGATGCGGTCTTGCATTGATAATGTCAGCTTAGCCCACCCTATCATTTCAAGAGGCTGAAATAGTGCATTCTCAAACCTGTTTCACTTTTCAATTTTTTGTGCTAGCTCCATTTTGCTGATACAAGCAGCTTTTGTCTTAGTCGAAAATATAAAAAATAAGGTTGAAACTTTTTCAACCCTATTTTTTCTTCTTAAAGATTCCAGCAATTTTTTGTAACAGAGTCGGCAATCTAACGACTTTGTCGTTGCCAATATGCTCTCGCGCAATTTTGAGAATCTTGCCAGAGTCTTTGGAGGCAAAGAGAAACTTTCCCTTGTCAGTCCAGATTTCAAAATGGCGGCTGACTTTTTTGCCAGAAACATTAGCACCGATAGTAGTGATGCTAGACCAAGGCAGCTGAATATAATCTTCTACATTGGCATCAGCATAAAACTCCAGAGCTGTCTCGCCGATTAGAAATTTCCCAACCTTTCCGCCTAATCCAAGATAGGATACGCCAGTGGTATTAAACTCAACTGTTTTGTTTTGTGACTGTGCCATAGAGTAACTCCCTTTTAAATAATATAGCTATTATACCACAATAAAAAGAAGGCCGAAACCTTCTTTTTGATTACATCAAACCAGCAACGTGAGCTAGTACACCAACTACGAAGAGGGCGATGATGATCGTGATAGGGGACACTTTCTTCTTAAGCAACCACATACAAGCGAAAGTTAGAAGCAGTCCCATCAAACCAGGAATCAAGGAATCCAAGTTTTGTTGGAAAGTTGTAACTTTTTCAGGGGTTTGAGATAGTCCTTGACCTACTTGGGCAAAGGCTTCTTGGATACCCTTATAACCACTAGACAATTTGTCCCAATGGATATATGCTTTATCATCTAGCTTAACAGATGAAACATTAAAGACAAACTTAATAGATACCCAGCGCTCAACCAGAACAGCCAAGATAAACATACCTAGGATTGAAGCACCTTTGGTAATGTCTTGGAGGATACCACCAGACATGTCTTTAGTGATTTCAGAACCAGCCTTGTAGCCCAATTCTTGTGTGTACCAGAGGAAAGCCATCCGGATAGCATTCCAAGCTAAAAAGAAGATAAGTGGACCAATGATATTTCCAGTCAAAGCAAGAGATGCCCCAAGTGCTCCAAGGATAGGACGAACTGTGAACCAGAAGACAGGGTCTCCGATACCAGCCAGAGGTCCCATCATACCGATTTTAACCCCTTGGATAGCCGCATCATCAATTGCTGCACCATTTGCTTTTTCTTCTTCAAGCGCAAGTGTAACTCCGATGATTGGAGCTGCAACATATGGGTGAGTGTTGAAGAATTCCAAGTGACGCTCAAGAGCAGCAGCTTGATCTTCTTTTTTAGTATAAAGCTTCTTAATAGCTGGGATCAGTGAATAAGCCCAGCCCAAGTTTTGCATACGTTCGTAGTTCCAAGAGCCTTGCAAGAAAGTAGAACGCCACCAAACTTTTTGACGGTCAGCCTTTGAAAGAGTCAATTTTCCTGACTCATCAGGTTTTACAGTATTTAATTCTGTCATGATAGTGTGTCCCCTTTCTTAGTAGTCTTCTAGGATGTCGCCGATTGGATCGTTAGATGAAGCTGTTGCTCCACCGCCACCATTTCCGCCTTTTTTAGACAAGGCAAGATAGATGAGGGCAATAGCGACACCAATTGCACCGAGGGCAATCAGAGTGAGTTCGCTGACAGCAGCCAAAGCGAAACCAATAGCGAAGAATGGCCATACTTCACGAGTTGCCATCATGTTGATAACCATGGCATAACCAACGGCTACGACCATACCACCACCGATTTGCATACCTTCTGATAGCCAAGCTGGCATAGCTTCAAGAGCAGATTTAACAGACTCAGCAGGAATCATTAAAAGAAGTGCTGCAGGGATAGCAATACGTGCTCCTTGCATGAAAAGAGCGATAAAGTGAGCGCGTTCAACTCCTTTAATGTCTCCTTTTTTCGCAGCAGCATCTGCACCGTGAACCAAACCGACTGACAAAGTACGGACAATCATAGTCAAGAAGAGACCAGCAACAGCAAGTGGAATAGCAACACCTTGTGCTACAGCGATTCCTTTGCTTGAGAAGTCTCCGCCCAGTACCATGATGATGGCAGCGGCAACAGAAGCGAGGGCGGCATCAGGTGCTACAGCAGCTCCGATATTAGCCCAGCCAAGAGCGATCAGCTGGAGAGAGCCACCCAGCATAACACCGGCAGCCAAATTACCAGTTACCAGTCCAATCAAGGTACAAGCAACCAGCGGTTGGTGGAATTGGAATTGGTCCAAGATACCTTCTAGACCAGCTAAGAAGGCAACAAAGACTACTAAAACCATAGAAATAATAGACATGTTCTAAATCCTTTCGTAAATTAATAAAAGCAAAACGTTTGATTCTACTGCACGTTGGCTTTCTTAATCAAATCAAACAAATCTTTTTTAGAGTCATTTGGTACTTTACGTACGTCGAATTCAACGCCAAGGTCACGCAGCTTTTCATAAGTGGCAACGTCTTCCTTGTCCATTGAAAGTACGTTGTTGACCATCGTTTTACCAGTTGAGTGAGCCATAGAACCAACGTTGAGGGTCTTGATTGGCACACCGCCTTCAACAGCACGAAGGGCATCTTGAGGAGTTTCAAACAGAATCAAGGCATGTGTGTTGCCAAAGCGAGGATCTTTTGAAACAGCAATCAATTTGTCGATTGGGACAACATTGGCTTTGACATTACCTGGTGCAGCTTGTTTAATCAACTCTTTACGAAGTTCATCTTGAGCTACTGAGTCAGAGGCAACGATAATACGATCTGCTTTTGAATCTGGTGTCCAAGCTGTTGCTACCTGACCGTGCAGCAAACGTGTGTCGATCCGGGCAAGGTTGATTTTGAGCTTGCCGTCACCGATTACAGTCCCTTCAGGGATCGCTGCTTGGGCAACTGGAGCAGCTGCAGCAGGAGCAGGAGCATTTGCTTCTTCAACAGCAGGGTTCAGCTCTTCAGGCAGAGCTTTGACTCCTTCCTTGGCTTCTTTGATGATATTGGCCACTACAGCCTCAACGCCGGCATTGGCATCCATCATCCTTTCTGTATAAGCTTGAATCAGCATAGGCAGGTTCAAGCCTGTAATGATAGCGAACTTGCGGTCTGGATTTTCACCCATGACACGGCTAGCTTGGTTGAATGGAGAGCCACTCCAAAGGTCAGCCAAGACCAACACTTCATCGTCCGCATCAAACGAAGCCACAGCGTCATTGAACTTTGCATAGAGATCATCTGGTCCTTCGTTGGGCATAAAAGTAACAACTTGTACTTTTTCCTGCTCACCGAAAATCATAGAACCTGATTGATGAATACCAGCAGCAAATTCACCGTGGCTAGCAATAATGATTCCGATACTCATTATTGACATTCCTCCTTATAAAATGTTTGACTTAAGTTTTAAGAAAACTTTAAGGCAAGTTTATTATAAAACGTTTTCATGAAAAATGCAAGCGTTTGTTCCTAAAAACGACTTTTTCTTTCAAAAATGTCAGTATTCACTGAATGCCTGATAAATATAGGTATAAGCAAACCATAGCTATAGAAATGTTTTAATAAATTAGGAAAACGGAAAATACAACAGATTAACATATGAAAAAAGTGTGAAATAATATGAAAGAGACTTTTGAAATGAAAGAAAAGAATCGTGTTTGAGAAAGTGTTTATTTTTCAAAAAAGAAAGAGGAGGACCAAAGACAAAAAATCGCATCTAATGTCTTTAGTCTCCCTCTATTAATGGCAAAAGTTTCTAAATAGTATCAAGTCTGTCTATCATAAGTTTCCAAAAGTTTGGTAAATGTTGGGATTGACATGTTTTAAAGTATTAGTGTGTGAAGTCAAGTACCATACGTCCCTGAATGGTACCCGCTTCCATTTCGTCAAAGACATCAACTGCATCTGAAACAGGGCGTTTTTGAACGACAGGAACCACCAATCCTTCAGCGCCAAACTGGAAGGCTTCTTCCAAGTCCTTGCGTGTTCCAACGAGGGAACCGATGACTTGGATACCATCTAAAACGGTTTTGACAATGCTGAGGTCCATCATTTCAGATGGCAATCCAACGGCAACTACACGACCGCCAGCACGAACAGAGTCAACAGCTTGGTTGAAGGCAACTTTAGAAACGGCTGTTACTACGGCAGAATGAGCACCGCCAGTTTTTTCTTGGATAAGAGCAGCGACATCTTCAACTTCATGGCCGTTGATGACGATGTCAGCACCAACTTCTTTGGCCAGAGCGAGCTTGTCATTGTTGATATCAACAGCGACAACATGGGCATTAAAGACTTTCTTGGCATATTGAACCGCTAGGTTACCCAATCCACCTGCTCCAAAGATAACTGTCCATTGGCCTGGTTGGAGCTGAGCTTCTTTGATAGCCTTGTAGGTAGTCACGCCGGCACAAGTGATAGAAGAAGCTTGTGCAGGATCCAGTCCTTCAGGGACTTTGACAGCATAGTCGGCTGTTACGATACATTGCTCTGCCATCCCACCGTCAACAGAATAGCCAGCATTTTTTACTGTACGGCAAAGGGTTTCGCGACCAGTTGTACAGTATTCACAAGCGCCGCAGCCTTCAAAGAACCAAGCGACACTGATGCGGTCTCCGACCTTGAGACTTTTTACATCTGGAGCGATTTCTTTGACAATACCGATACCTTCATGCCCAAGAACGCGACCTGGCACCTTGCCAAAGTCACCATGCGCGACGTGCAGATCAGTATGGCAGACACCGCAGTATTCGATATCAACGAGAGCTTCCCCTGTTTCAAGAGGACGCATTTCTTTATTTTCAACGAGTTGGACATTAGTTCCCTCTGGATTTACAACAACTGCTTTCATAAGTAGTTTCCTCCTGTTATTTAGTTTTTGATTATGTTAATTATATCACAAACTCAAACAAATGGCAAACGCTTACAATTTCAAGCAGAAGTAACCTTTAAAACTATGGTACTGCGGATAAGCTCCTATTTTTAAAGCTTTTGAGCATGATTGAGGTCGAGAGGAGACAAAAAAGAAAAGACAAACTCTCGAACAGAGTTTGCTTAATTGTCTACTTTTATAAAAAGAGTTTGTTGAGTTCGTGGGCGACGCCATCTTGGTCGTTAGTCAGAGATAATTGCTGGTCGGCGTAGGGTAGCAGATCAGTATTGGCATTTTTCATGGCATAGCCAGTGCCAGCAAAGGACAGCATCTCAGTATCATTTTGCTCATCGCCAAAGGCAATCAGATTTTTACGATCCATATTGAGAACATTAAGCAGGTACTGAAGGGCGAAGGCTTTGTTGACCCCTTTGGGAGCACACTCGAGAATGTTGAGCGGTCCGCCCCAAGAGTTGATGGCAAGTTCATGCTGGTAAAAAGCATTCATTTCCTCTGCAAGAGCATATTTGTCAGCTGCTCGCGTCTGCAAGAGAATGGCGTTAGGATTCTCCGTTACCAGATTAGCTTGAAACTGGTTTTCTGGCTTGAAAGCATCGATGCCAAAGAGCTTGGGATCAGCAATTTCTTCATTGGGATTGGTGATATAGAATTTATTGCGGTATTCGCCAGCAATGAAATCTGCTTCAATCTCATCCCTGCGCTTAACCATATCCAGCAGAAAGGACTTATCCAGCGTCAGCGATTTTTCAAAGTCCCATTTCTTTTCTGGAATGTGAGTCAAAGAGCCATTGAAGTTGATCATGGGCGTATTGAGCTCTAATTCTTTATAATATTTCAAAGCCATGCGGTAGGGCCGGCCTGTTGTGATAATGACCTTGTGGCCCTTTTGGGAAATTTTTTTGATGGTTTCTTTGGTGAAGTCAGACAGATTACTATTCGAATCCAGCAAGGTTCCGTCCAAGTCCACAGCGATTACTTTTTTTGTCATGTGAGTCTCTTTTCAGTGATAATACAGACTATTATAACAGAATTCAGTGTAAATAACACGACATATGTTATAATGGTGCTCTAATCAGTCACAATTATGACACACCAAGGAGGAGCTTTTCGCATGCGTAAACCAATCATGATTCATGCTCTTTTTCTGATGATTGCCTTTTTTATCTATATCCAATCTCTAAATGGCGGTCCGACCTATCTCATCTGGAATATGACCTTGGCCTTAATCAGCTATGATGCAGCTGTCTTGACGCTTTTATTCAAGAAGCAGAAGTGGGTATATCCTCTTCTTTTCCTGCTGTGGTTGCTTTTCTTCCCCAACACTTTCTATATGATTACTGATTTGATTCATATGACTTGGGTGGCAGATGTTCTGAGTAAGCCAAGTGTTTTCCTGCTCTTTTTAGCTTTTGTTTCCAGTATTTTATTCGGGATTTTCTGTGGTATGGAGAGCTGGTATGTCATTAAGGAGCGTTGGAAGCTTAACTGGTATTTGGACCTGTTGCTAACGGCAGCTCTGTCTGTTGTGTCCAGTCTGGCTATCTATATAGGACGTTATGATCGTCTCAATAGCTGGGATTTATTGCTTCATCCTCAGCTGGTTCTACAGAAGCTTTTGCAAACTTTGCAGCCTGATCGTCTGCCTTTCATTCTTGGTTTTACTTTTTTGCAGTTTATGAGTTTAGTATTTCTGATGAGAGATAATAAAAAATAAGAAAAGCGAGACATTCATCTTGAAAAAGTGAATGTTTTTTATTATAATTTAAATTATCGTTCGCAAATAAACGAAATCCAATCTGTTTTTCTTTGTTATTGAACTAGATATTAGAAATTTTACTCAAAAGGAGATTTATTGAAAAATGGATAAATTTTTCAAACTGACCGAAAAAGGGACAGATGTCCGGACAGAGGTTTTGGCAGGTCTGACGACTTTCTTTGCCATGTCCTACATTTTATTCGTCAATCCGGCTATGCTGGCTCAGACAGGTATGCCCAAGCAGGGTGTTTTCCTAGCTACGATTATCGGGGCTGTTGCGGGCACCTTAATGATGGCCTTCTTCGCCAACTTGCCTTATGCGCAGGCACCAGGCATGGGTCTGAATGCCTTTTTCACTTTTACGGTCGTCTTTGCCTTGGGCTACACTTGGCAGGAAGCCTTGGCTATGGTCTTTATCTGCGGGATTATTTCGCTCATTATCACTTTGACCAAGGTGCGTAAGATGATCATTGAGTCAATTCCAGGCTCCTTGCGCGCAGCTATTTCAGCTGGGATCGGAGTCTTTCTGGCTTATGTAGGTATTAAAAATGCTGGCTTGCTCAAGTTTTCAATCGATCCGGGCAATTATACAGTAGCTGGCAAGGGAGCAGATAAGGCTGCAGCGGCTATTACGGCTAATTCAGCAGCGACACCTGGTCTGGTAGACTTTAACAATCCAGCGGTCCTAGTAGCCCTGGTCGGATTGGCCATCACAATTTTCTTTATTGTGAAAAGCATCAAGGGTGGTGTTATCCTATCCATCCTAGTCACGACAGTTGTGGCTATTCTGGTTGGCTTGGTTGATTTATCAGCTATTGACTTTGGGCAGAATAACATTGGTACTGCTGTTAATGAACTGGGGCAGATTTTTGGGGTGGCAGTAGGTCCGAAAGGTCTGGGTGCCCTTTTAGCAGATTCAGCTCGCTGGCCCCAGACATGTATGGCTATTCTGGCTTTCTCCTTGACAGATATTTTTGATACCATTGGTACCTTGATTGGGACAGGTGAAAAGGTCGGGATTGTGGCGACTTCTGGGGAAAACCATGAATCAGAAGGTCTGGATAAGGCGCTTTACTCGGACCTCATCGGAACCTCTATTGGCGCAATTGCTGGAACCTCTAACGTGACGACTTATGTGGAGTCTGCAGCTGGTATCGGAGCTGGAGGCCGAACAGGTCTGACCGCCTTGGTTGTAGCCATCTGCTTTGCAGTATCAAGCTTCTTTAGTCCGCTTTTAGCCATTGTTCCTAATGCTGCAACAGCACCGATTCTCATTATCGTGGGGATTATGATGCTGGCTAGCTTAAAAAATATCCATTGGGATGATATGACAGAAGCCATTCCAGCTTTCTTTACTTCTATTTTTATGGGATTTGCCTATTCTATCACTCACGGGATAGCAGCTGGATTTATCACCTACACCTTGGTCAAAATCTTCAAAGGTCAAGCTAAGGATGTGCATTCTATGATTTGGATTTTGGATCTTCTCTTTATTTTGAATTTTGTAAATCTGGCTTTAAATTAGGTCTAAACATTGCTGGATTTCCCTGAGTTTAGTACAGTTTGGATAGGTTATGTTTTTGTTATAAAAAATCAGCTTTTTGCGGCTGATTTTTCTTTTGCAAAATTAAGCAGAAAAAAATTTTTTCTGGTATAATAAGAGAATGTTTAGTCATAATGAGGAAGAATTAATCCAGTGGGGTCAGCGTCTGGGCAAATTGCTTCGGGCAGGGGATGTACTGGTTTTAACGGGAGATTTAGGAGCAGGGAAGACAACCTTTACTAAGGGTCTGGCTCTAGGTTTAGGCATCAGTCAGATGATTAAAAGTCCAACCTATACCATTGTTCGGGAATACGAGGGGCGCTTGCCGCTCTATCATCTGGATGTCTACCGCATCGGAGACGATCCAGATTCCATTGATTTGGATGACTTTCTCTTCGGGGAGGGTGTGACGGTCATTGAATGGGGGGAGCTGCTGGGAGAAAATCTGCCTGATAACTATTTAAAATTAAACCTCTTGAAAAAGGAAGACGGTCGTGAATTGGTTTTTGAAGCCAAAGGAAAGCGAGCCCAAGAGCTACTTGAGGGACTGCAGAATGACTGAATATGAATTGTGCTTGCGTGAAGCGGAAAAAACAGATGCTGCTGAGCTGATTGCCTTCCTCAATCAGGTCGGGTCTGAGTCAGATTATATGACGCTGGATGAAGCTGGAATTTTGATGAATCAAGAGGAGATGGCTTCATTCATTGAGCATCAGGCTGCTTCCAGTAATCAGCTTTACTTGTTGGCTCTTTTAAATGGTGAGATTGCCGGTCTTGTCAGCATCACAGCTGATTTCCATGAGCGAATTCGCCATATTGGTCAAGTCTTTGTCGTGGTGAAGAAAGCTTTCTGGAACCAAGGACTGGGACGCATATTGCTAGAAGAGGCACTGGCTTGGGCAGAAGATTCTCAGGATATTAGACGTTTGGAATTGAGCGTTCAGGTTAGAAATGAACGAGCGGTTCACCTCTATAAAGATTTAGGATTTGAAATTGAAGGCTTACAAAAAAGAGGAGCCTATTTAAAAGAAGGGATATTTCTTGATGTTTACCTGATGGGTAAACTGATAGACTAAAAAAGATATGTTTAAAAAGATTATAATGATGTTTCTCAGCCTCCTTGTCGTAACGACAGCTGGTATCGGTACTTATGCTTGGACGATCTATGGTCAGTCAACAGATGAACTGTCCAAGACTTATAAGGGTTTGGGAAATGAGACGGATGTCATTTCTGCGACTAAGCCTATGACTATCTTGCTGATGGGTGTAGATACAGGGAGCGGATCCCGCGAGGATACTTGGGTCGGGAACAGCGATACCATGATTCTCCTGAGTGTCAATCCAAAGACCAAGAAAACAGTCATGATGAGTTTGGAGAGAGATATTCTGACTCAGATTGATGAGAACGGTCAGACATTTGAAGCCAAGCTGAATGCAGCCTATGCGAATGGCGGAGCAGAGTTAGCCATTTCGACTATTGAGGGCTTGATGAATATCCACATCGACCGCTATGTGATGATCAATATGCAGGGCTTGGTTCAGTTAGTAGACGCAGTAGGTGGTATTGAGGTCAATAATACCTTTGACTTCCCAATTTCTATTGAGGATAATGAGCCTGAGTATACTGCCAAGGTTGAGCCAGGCAAGCAAACCATCAATGGTGATCAGGCACTGGTCTATGCTCGTATGCGCTATCAGGATCCAGAGGGTGACTATGGCCGCCAAAAGCGTCAACGTGAAGTAATTAAGAAAGTGGTTGAAAAAGTTCTCAGTCTCAACAGTGTCAGCCATTATCAGGCTATTTTAAAAGCTGTCAGCAGCAACATGCAGACCAATATCGCGCTTGATTCAAAAAGCATTCCTCAACTGCTAGGCTATCAGGATGCCTTTAAAAACATCAAGTCTGAACAGCTGCGTGGAGAAGATGCGACCTTGCCTGATGGTGGAAGCTATCAGCTGGTGACGTCAGAGCATTTGCTGAGCATGCAGAATCTAATCCGAAAGTCTCTGGGCTTGGACACAGTTAAGAGTCTGAAGACCAATGCTGTTCTCTATGAAGATATTATGGGCGGCAACAGTCTAAGAAGCAGCAATAGCAGTAGTACATCTAGTAGCACAGAAAGCTATAGCAGTTACCAGAATTCTTATAGTCAGCCTACTTATAATAATGGTTATGAGAATTATTCTTATCCGACGACAGATACAACAGTTGGAACTACGAATACGACTCCGGTTGCTCCAGCGGCTTCCTCTGCCCCAGCTGCAGATGTCAGTGTCAGCACCCCACAAAGTCAGCCAGTAGTTAATGCAGCTACAGAGTAAAAAAGTTAAATATAAAAAGAGGCCAGCTCTTTGTAAATTGTAGTTGGTGACAAAAAGTAACATCAAGTGAAGTTGTTATTGATTCTCTCTTTTTAAAACATTTGTCAATTATATCAAACTTCTCTTGTTATTATTGAATTGAATCTAGCAAGTGATGCACTACAAGCATATGAAGAAATAATGTTTTCTGACAGTAGTTTTTTCCTATAATATTATTCGAAAGTTTCATAGTATAATCAAACCGAAATAGTAAAAATGAACAAGTTTGAATGTAAAAACAAAAATATCTTGAAAAATGTATGTAGCTAGAAAAAGTTGCATACATTTTTTCGTGCCTGTGTTGTATGACTAGCAGATTTTTCTTAAAAAAATAGAATATTTCCTGTATAATGGGAATATGTATAAAAATTTGGAGTTAGAAGAAGTATGATTGTAGGTATTGATTTAGGAACAACAAATTCTTTGGTTGGAGTTTATCAAGACGGTCAGGTTAAGCTGATCCCAAATGCTTTTGGAGAGTTTTTGACTCCTTCTGTTGTGGCCTTAGACGATAATGACGAAATCATAGTTGGGAAAATCGCTAAGGAGCGCTTGGTCACTCATTCTGACAAGACTGTTTCTCAATTTAAACGCTTTATGGGAACTAAGCACGACTTAAGACTAGGAAATAGAACTTATAAGGCTGAAGAATTAAGCTCTTTTGTGATTCGAAAGTTGGTAGATGATGCAGAAACTTATCTTGGAGAGAAAGTTGATGAAGTTATCGTTAGTGTACCAGCCTATTTCAATGATGCTCAGCGCTATGCGACAAAAATAGCAGGAAAATTTGCAGGGGTTAAGATTGATCGTATTATCAATGAACCTTCTGCAGCTGCCCTTGCTAAAAGATCCGTGAGTCATCAAGAGGATCAATCTTTCATTGTAGTCGATTTTGGTGGAGGTACTCTGGATATCTCCGTTGTAGAGTTGTTTGATAATATTGTTGAGATTGTGTCTATAGCAGGTGACAATCGTTTGGGAGGAGAGGATTTCACTGCAGCTATTGCTGAGGAATTTTTAGTCTTCAATCAATTGACCAAGGACTCCATTTCGCGCGAATTCTATAGCAAAATTTTGGTGCAAGCTGAGAAAACTAAGTTGGACTTGAATGACAAAGAAGAAGTGAAAATGTCAGTACTTGACCAGGAACAGAGATATTCTTTAAATTTGACCTACCAGCGTTTTTATGAGCTTTGTCAACCTCTGTTAGCCCGTGTTAAGTCAGTTTTAGACCGCGCTTTGATGGATGCACGTTTTAGCTATGTAAGCTCTGATAATTTTGTCCTAGTTGGGGGAACTTCAAAATTGAGATTGGTTCAGGATTTTCTATCTTACTGTATTGATCAAAAGGTGCAAGTATCTGATAATCCCGATCTGATGATTGCAAGAGGATGTGCGCTCCTTGCAGGAATCAAGCAACGTCAAGGAGAGATACGAGACCTGTTGCTTTCTGATATCTGCCCGTTCACACTCGGTATTAAGGTAGTCGGTGATCATTTTTCACCAATAATAGAGCGAAATTCCACCCTCCCTGCTTCGCGGTTGGAGCATTACTATACTGCTGAAGTGGGACAGAGCCAGGTGAAGATAAAGGTCTACCAAGGCGAGATGATGAAGGCGACCCAAAACTTATTCTTAGGAGAACTGGAAGTTCCAGTTCCTGTAAATTATCGAGCTAATGAAGGTTTTACAGTCCGATTCACCTATGATCTTAATGGAATATTGGATGTGGAAGTGAAAATTGACTCGACTCAAGAAATCTTTAGCCATGTCATCTTGCAAGATAGTATTACGCTGACAGAAAAGGAAATCAAGGTCAAACAATCTGAATTATCTCGCTATAAGATTAATGCACAGGAGACAGAGGTCTACCGCTTCTTGATTGAGAAGGCCAATCGCGTCTATAGTATGCTGCTCGGCAGGAGAAGAGATAATCTGATGGAGGAAACAAAGAGATTTGAGGAAGAGGTCAAACAGGCGTCTGTCTATCAATTACCTAAGGTTTACCAGTCATTTTCTCGTTACTTAGATTATCTAGAACGAGGGTTGTAAGAGAGGAGAAAATATGAGTATATGGGAAACTTTAGGTATTGAGCCAACTCATGATGTCAAAGCAATTCGGAGACGTTATGCTGAGCTGGTTCGACATTATCATCCTGAAGACCAACCAGAAATCTATCAGCAAATTGTTGAAGCCTATCAAGTAGCCTTAGATTATGCAAGATCAATCAATGCTAGCTCAGAGACTGGTCTAAGAAAACCGATTTCCCATCAGCAAGAAAGTCAGACAGGTGAGGAAACCCAAGACTCTGCTTCAAGTTCCCTTGATTTTGATACTTTACATATAGAAGAGGAGCAGTCGCAAGAGGAAGGTGCAAAGTCTCTACTTGACTTTAGTGACTATAAAAGCTCAACTGCTTCAATCGGAAACTATGAAGAACCAGAGACTTCTCTAAACTTTGAAACGTTGAAGGTGGAGGAAGCGCAGTTACAAGAAGAAACCGCAAAGTCTACCCTGGATTTTAGCGGCTATAATGAAACTTCGTATATAATTCGGAATTCGATTGAAAGCATAATCGGCAATGCTGATTATAGCTTTGAAGAGCAAGAAAATCTTTGGAGCCAGTTCTTTAGTCAGTATAGATATGACATGAGTGCTGTTCAAACTGTCCTAGAGGAAATGGATGTTTATATTTTTAACAAGTCTGAACAATTCTCTATCATCATACCTTTACTGAAGGACTATGTCCCTGATTTTCGCAACTGGAGTTACTATTACAAACTGAATCATTGGGAAATCAAAAGGGCAGAGGCAGTAGAACAACAGAAATCTATTGCAAGTGCAAAAGAAGAGACTGAGCAATTTTACGCTTCATATCTTTTATGCCAAGAAATTCTCAAAGATTCTAAAAAAGCAAATCAACTAACATCTTGGATAGATTTTTTTAAGCACCCGCATCTTGCTTTTGTCGTGCTGTTTCAAGTGAGTCAGAAGCGTCACATAATTAAGAGTGTCCCTACTTTAACTTATATCCTTGAAAAGGTGCGACAAGTAATGTTTGAAGAGGATCGTGAACAGTTTGATGACCTAGCTGAGTACTTAAAGAAATTAAAGGTAAAACTTGGTGAAAATGTTGACTTTAATCAATACTCTTTAGATAACCCTGATGAGGTTGAGGTAGTTTTTTATGAACTGCTAAACGCTCATTATGAAGACGACTATAGTCTATTGCGTGATTGGCAATTTCTTTTTGAAAGGGTTAAGGATCAATCACTTTTACTATCTTTGTTAGAAAAAGTGGATGTCTATCCTTTAAAGAATAAAAAGGTTTTAACCCTGATACTCCAATTTGTAGAGCGTTCAAGTAACGAGGAGTCAAATCCCTATCTGAAAAAGCTACAATTCTGGAATATTGTTCAGTCCTATCCTTCTGTTGTAAAAGAGTTTGAACTAGATAATAAGGAGAATTTTGAATATTGGTATTACGAAGGCTATCTTTATGTTGAAAAACTAACGAAAAGTGATGAACTCATCAATGATTGGGATGAGTGGAAGCAATATTTTAAAGAAAAGCCTCGTATTCTAACTGTCTTGTTTGAACAGATATACAAGGAGTATCGACGCTTCACAGATGGAGAAGTCTTGAGATTTGTTCTTGGAAGATTTACTACTTCTAAAATTGCTCCACATATGATGACAGAGGAGACGGACAAGAAACTTGAAGAGATGACAGCCTATGCCTATGAGCTCAGTTATCCGAAGTCGAAACTATCCTATTCATCTTGGAAAAAAAGACAGATATTCACCAATAAATTTCTGCAGTTTGTATTTGCTGTTTTGACTGTATTTAGCCTCATACAAAGTATCCAAGAGCAACGTCTTGGATTAAATTCTTGGGTTTATGTAGGAATGGTATCTCTTTTTTACTATTATATATTGAGAATGCGACAAACACCCATGGAAGAAGGGGATTTTGCTCGAGGTATGAAGCCCAAACTTTACTACAATCTCAATATGTGGGTTATGGGAATTTTATTACTTTTCTTAGCTATTCCGTTTTTACCTCTTGGACTTATCGTTGGACTCTCTTTTATAACATTTTTCTGCTTTATTGATGGATTTAAGGTTAATAAGGGTCCAAAATGGAATTATTCACTAGATTGGCTTACTCCTGTTGGTATTTTTCTTTCTGCTGGTTTTCTTTCTGCTTTGGCCAAAAGAAGCCAATTGGTTTCAGGTGTTGTCATATTCTATAGCATTATTCTGATTATCCTGCTCATTATTTTGTCCTTTACGAGATTGAGTCTAGACTTTCCGCCTTCGCTTAAGAAAATTTTCTTTCCAAGTTTAATAGGGATTCTTCTTTTTCAATTTTCTCCTCTCATTCACTTTAGACTTAGTTACTTTGATCCTATGATTCTTCGGCAAGATACCCTTAGCTTAACAGTCATTCTGCTATTAAATGCTGTTGCTATGTCTTATTTTACAAAAGAACAACGTTTAATAATTGGAGTTAAAAAGGTCTTCATAATTTATAGTTTGCAGCTGTTTATCTTTCTTCGACGATTTCTTAGGATTCTATTTTTCAATATAGCAGGGTTACGCCGATATAGTATTGAAGTTGACTCCCTTATAATGAATAGTGAGGTTGCTTTCTTCTTTCTAGAAGGACTATTTGTCCTTATGCTAATCCTCCTTTTTCGAAATATCCGTAAAGGAAAATAATCTCTGTTTTATTAGGAATAATAAGTTGCGATAAATAGATGTAGAAAAAATTTTCAGAGAACCACTTCGTATTTCAAAAACAGCACCTTTTGATAGAGAAAAACTCCAGTTTTTAGCTGGAGTTTTTCTCTATCACGACTCGTACTTTTCCCAGATGTCTTTGACTTGCTGGATCTGCACTTGAGCTTGGTTTTCAAGGACTTTATATTTATAAGTAAGATCTTGAGCGATGTCTTTGACTTGCTCTCTTTGCTCTTGAATGATGGCAATATTTCGTTGAATATTTGCTAGACTGTCCTTTACTTTGTCTAGACTATCTGTTGTTTCAATGATTTCTTCTTGAATTTTTTGACGGTTTTCAACCAGCTTGTAGCTGGCTGCTGCGGCACCGATAAATAGGAAAATATTTGAAAGTTTCATATTCCCTCCTTAAGCTTGTGTAATCTTCTCAGCTAATTCGGCCAGAGCTGGAAAGTCTGGTTCGTGGGCTGCGAAAGTAATCTTGAGGTCATCTGCATCACTGTAGCGCGGTGCCAAATGCACATGGGTATGAAAGACAGTCTGTCCAGCAATTTCTTCGTTGTTGTTGATGATATTCATACCAGCTGCACCTGTGGCTTTCATCACCTTTCGAGCAATGTCAGGTACGCGAGCAAAGAGCTGACTGGTGCTGTCGGCATCCATATCCAGCACATTTCGGAAATGCTCTTTAGGGACAACCAAGGTATGACCTGGTGTTACCTGGGAAATATCTAGAAAAGCAAGGACTTTCTCGTCTTCGTAGACTTTAGAAGAAGGGATTTCTCCGGCAATAATTTTACAAAAAATACAATCAGCCATAAATGGTACCTCTATTCGCTAGATTTTGTTATAATATAAGAACCATTATACCAGAATTCGGAGAAAATATGTTAGAAATCAAAGAGCTTACGGGCGGCTATGTTAATATCCCGGTTTTAAAGGATGTCAGCTTTGAAGTGGGCAATGGCCAGCTGGTTGGTCTGATTGGTCTCAACGGTGCGGGTAAGTCCACGACTATCAGTGAGATTATCGGTCTTCTGACGCCTTATAAGGGGCAGATTCAAATTGATGGGTTGGAGCTGCGGACCAATCCCAGCGATTACCGCAAGAAAATCGGTTTTATTCCGGAAACGCCTAGTCTCTACGAAGAATTGACCCTGCGCGAGCACATTGAGACGGTAGCTATGGCTTACGACATTGAGCAGGAGACAGCTTTTGAGCGTGTGGATAAGTTGCTGGAAATGTTCCGACTCAAGGAAAAATTAGATTGGTTCCCTGTTCACTTTTCAAAAGGGATGAAGCAAAAAGTGATGATTATCTGTGCTTTTGTAGTTGATCCCAGCCTTTTTATTGTGGATGAGCCTTTTCTGGGTCTGGATCCGGTAGCTATTGCAGACCTTATCCAACTCTTAGATGAGGAAAAGAAGAAGGGCAAGTCCATTCTGATGAGCACCCATGTTCTGGACTCTGCTGAGAAGATGTGCGATAGTTTTGTAATCTTGCACAAGGGTCAAGTGCGGGCCAAGGGTAGCTTGACTGAGTTGCGTGCCCAATTTCAAATGTCGGATGCTAGTCTGAATGACATCTATCTAGCCCTGACAGAAGAGGCGACGCTATGAAAGAATTATTTGCCAAACGAAAACAGGATTTTCGTCAGCAGTGTTTAAAGTACCTGCGCTATGTTTTTAATGATCATTTCGTACTCTTTCTGTTGATTTTTATGGGATTTTTAGGTGTTCAGTACAGTCAGCTTTTGCGACATTTTCCGACCAATCACCTACCTATTATTGTCAGTCTGGTTATTCTATCGGTCTTTATCTTGCCTTTTGGACGGATTGCGACCTATCTGGAAAAGCCGGATGCTCTTTTTCTCTTGGTCAGAGAAGCAGAAGTCAAGTCTTTCATCAAAGGACAGATTCGGCGTTCCTATCTCTTGTACGTAGTCTTACAGACTGGGCTATTGCTACTGTTAGCTCCGCTTTTTCTGGCTCTGGGATTGCCTGTTTGGAGCTTCGGGCTCTACTGCCTCCTTATGCTAGTCTTGAAATGGTTTTTGTTTCAGGCTAAGGCCAAGAAGTTCTTTACTGAAAATGGCCTAGATTGGCAGGCTCTGGTGGCTTATGAAGCAGCTCGAAAGCAGACGATTCTGCGCTTCTTTGCTCTCTTTACCAATGTTAAAGGCATTTCAAACAGTGTCAAGCGCCGGGCCTATCTGGATGGTTTGACGAGACTTGTGGGCAAGCAGCATAGCAAGACCTGGCAGAATCTCTTTTTGCGCTCTTACTTGCGAAATGGAGACTTTTTTGCTCTGACCTTAAGACTGCTCTTTCTAGCTCTTTTGGCCTTGATTTTTGTCAGTCAAGCTTGGATTGCTGCAGCTTTTGCGGTCTTGTTCAATTACCTCTTGCTCTTCCAGCTGACGGCCTTGTATGAAGCTTTTGACTATCAGTTTTTGACCCAGCTTTTTCCGATAGAAAGAGGGGAAAAGCTGAAGGGAGCAAGACAAATTATCACATCTATTGGCAGCAGTGTTCTCTTGACTGAAGTGCTGACTGCTCTGCTATTTTTCCAAGACAAGACAGCAGTGCTGGCCATGCTAGGAGCGACTGCCCTACTCTATCTGTTCTATCTACCGTTTAAGTTACGGAGATTGGTTGACTAAAAGAGGTAAAACTAGTAAAATGATAAAGAAACTTTTTACGGAGGGGAAATATGGACTTGGTTGATAACGAGCTGACCCTGACACCGATAGCTGGTAAGAGCGGAAAGGCCTATATGGGGACTTATCCGGACGGGGGGCGCGTTTTCGTCAAGATGAATACAACCCCTATCTTAGCAGGCTTAGCTCGAGAACAAATCGCACCGCAGCTTTTGTGGAGCCGCCGGATGCCGGACGGCAACGTAATGAGCGGGCAGGAATGGCTTTCAGGCACTATTCTGACCCCAAATGATATGTCCAAAAAGCAAGTAATCAATATTTTGACTCGGCTGCATCGCTCGCGCCCATTGATGACGCAGCTGACCAAGCTGGGCTATACTTTGGAAACGCCAACTGATTTGCTGAATGCTTGGCTCAATCAAGTGCCGCTTGCTTTGAGAAATAATCAATATCTTCAATCTGTTATCCGCAACCTACGCCAGACTGTGCCGGCCTTTCGTGAGGATTATGCGACCATTGTTCACGGAGATGTGCGCCACAGCAACTGGGTAGAGACCGATAGTGGGCTTATTTACTTAGTGGATTGGGATTCTGTGCGCCTGACAGACAGGATGATGGATGTAGCTCATATTCTGAGCCATTATGTGCCTGATTCAGGCTGGCAAGAGTGGCTGAGTGCTTATGGCTATAAGTATAATCAGACTGTTTTCAATAAGCTATACTGGTTTGGTCAGTATTCTTATCTGATGCAGATTGCCAAATACTATGAAAACAATGATTTAGAAAATGTGAACCGGGAGATTTACGCATTACGAAACTTCCGTTCTAAATACGGAAGAGGACAATGAGAGTAAGGAATCGTAAGGGAGCGACGGAACTGCTGGAGGCGCATCCCCAGTATGTTATTTTGAATCCGGCAGACGCCAAGGGCAGATGGCAGGAGATTTTTGGCAATGATCACCCCATTCATGTAGAGGTTGGCAGCGGCAAAGGAGCTTTTGTGTCCGGTATGGCCAAGGCCAATCCGGATATCAACTATATTGGGATTGATATTCAAAAATCGGTCCTCAGCTATGCCTTGGACAAGGTGCTGGCAACGGATGTGCCCAATATCAAGCTTCTCTGGGTGGACGGTTCGGATCTGACTGATTATTTTGAAGATGGCGAGATTGACCGCCTCTATCTGAACTTCTCGGATCCTTGGCCCAAGAAACGCCATGAAAAGCGCCGTCTGACCTATCAGTCCTTTCTGGCGACCTATCAGCAGATTTTGCCGGAAAATGGAGAAATCCACTTCAAAACGGACAACCGAGGTCTTTTTGAGTATAGCCTAGTAAGCTTTTCACAGTATGGTATGAAGTTAAAGGGTGTGTGGTTAGATTTGCATGCCAGCGACTTCGAGGATAATGTCCTGACTGAGTATGAGCAGAAATTTGCTAACAAGGGACAAGTCATCTATCGGGTGGAAGCAGCGTTTGAATAAGAAAGAGTCTTCGAGGAAATACTCCTTGAAGACTTTATTATTGGGAAAGAATTTTGCTTAAAAATAAGAACGTTTTAAGTGAAATTCCGTCTTAACAAGCTTACATGGCACATTTCCCTTGCATTCTGGGACTTGTCGTGCTATAATACTAGTAATGAATAAGGAAAGAGAGGCGAGGAAGTATCTTCGCCTCTTATCTGTGAGGAGGTGTCGTCATATCGCAACGATTGTTGAATTGGTGAGGGAGGTTATTGAACCAGCCATTTTGCCCCCCTATGAATTAGTCGATATTGAGTACGGAAAGATGGGCGGAGACTACGTTCTCAGTGTTTTTGTAGATAAGCCTGAGGGCATTACGGTCAATGATACAGCGGATTTGACGGATATTATCAGTCCGCTCTTGGATCAAATCAAGCCAGATCCCTTCCCAGAACAGTATTTTCTGGAAGTGACCAGTCCGGGCTTGGAGCGTCCGCTCAAGACCAAGGAACAGCTATCCGATGCAGTCGGCAGTTATATCCATGTCAGTCTCTATAAGGCTGTTGACAAGCAGAAAGTCTTTGAAGGCACCTTGCTGAGCTTTGAAGAGGATGTTCTGCACATGGAATATCTGGACAAGACTCGCAGAAAAGAAGTCGAAATTCCCTACAGTCTGGTTTCCAAAGCCAGATTAGCCGTTAAGTTTTAGCCGCAGAAGCAATATAGAAAAGAAAGGAACACTTTTGTTTCGGCAAAAGTTACATGAAAATGAGTAAAGAAATGCTAGAGGCCTTCCGCATTTTGGAAGAAGACAAAGGAATCAAGAAAGAAGATATCATTGACGCAGTGACTGAGTCACTCCGCTCAGCCTATCGTCGTCGCTATGGTCAGGCAGACAGCGCAGCTATTGAGTTTGACGAAAAGTCAGGAGATTTCCGTGTCTATACTGTTCGCGAAGTCGTGGACGAGGTCTTTGACAGCCGTTTGGAAATCAGTCTCAAAGATGCCTTGGCTATCAGTTCAGCCTATGAATTAGGAGATAAGATCAAGTTTGAAGAAGCACCAGCTGAATTTGGCCGGGTCGCTGCTCAGTCTGCCAAGCAAACTATCATGGAAAAGATGCGCAAGCAGACCCGAGCAATCACCTACAATACCTATAAAGAGCATGAAAATGAAATCATGAGCGGGACGGTGGAGCGCTTTGATAATCGCTTTATCTATGTCAATCTTGGCAGCATTGAAGCACAATTATCGAAGCAAGACCAGATTCCTGGTGAGGTCTTTGCCTCTCACGACCGTATCGAAGTCTTTGTTTACAAGGTAGAAGACAATCCTCGCGGAGTCAATGTCTTTGTCAGTCGCAGCCATCCAGAAATGATCAAGCGCTTGATGGAGCAAGAAATCCCAGAAGTCTATGACGGAACTGTGGAAATCATGAGCGTATCGCGGGAAGCTGGCGATCGGACCAAGGTAGCGGTTCGCAGCCACAACCCTAATGTGGATGCCATCGGTACAATAGTTGGACGCGGTGGAGCTAATATCAAGAAAATTACGAGCAAGTTCCATCCTGCCAAATACGATCCGAAGAGCGGGCGTATGGTGCCGACTGAAGAAAATATCGACGTCATCGAGTGGGTAGCAGATCCAGCTGAATTTATCTACAACGCTATTGCTCCTGCAGAGGTTGACCAAGTTATCTTTAACCAAGAAGATAACAAGCGGGCCTTGGTTGTCGTACCGGACAACAAGCTTTCTCTGGCTATCGGCCGTCGTGGACAGAACGTACGCTTGGCAGCTCATTTGACAGGCTTTAGAATCGATATCAAGTCTGCCACAGAGTTTGAAGAAATGGAAGCAGCCAATGAACTGGGCGGATTTGCTCAGGAAGCAGAAGAAATTCTTGCGGATGCAGATGTTCTAGAGACAGAAGTTTCAGCAGCAGAAGCAACAGACTTTGACGCAGTAGCAGAGGAAACTGTACTAGAAACAGCTGGTTTAGAAAGCGAAGCTGAAGAACTAGATTAAGGGGGCTGGAATGGCAAAAACAAGAAAAATCCCTTTAAGAAAATCAGTGGTGTCCAACGAAGTGATTGACAAGCGTGATTTGCTGCGGATTGTCAAGAACAAGGAAGGTCAAGTCTTTATCGATCCGACAGGCAAGGCCAACGGCCGTGGAGCCTATATCAAGCTGGACAATCAAGAAGCTCTTCAAGCTAAGAAGAAGCGGGTCTTTAACCGCAGCTTCAGTATGGAAGTGGATGAGGCTTTCTATGATGAGTTAATCGCTTATGTCGATCATAAGGTCAAAAGAAGAGAGTTAGGTCTTGAATAAAGAGAAACTTGCAAATTTGCTGGGACTGGCTCAGCGGGCTGGCCGCATCATTTCTGGTGAGGAGCTGACCGTCAAAGCTATCCAGGAGGGAAAAGCACATCTGGTCTTTTTGGCCCAGGATGCAGCTCCTAATCTCAGCAAGAAAATCACTGATAAAAGTCGTTACTACCAAGTAGAAGTATCAACCGTGTTTTCAACACTGGAATTAAGCTCTGCCATTGGCAAGGCCAGAAAAGTGCTTGCCGTGACAGATGCTGGTTTTACAAAGAAAATGAGGTCTCTTATGTAATAGAAGAGGAGGACAAGATTTGTCTAAAGTAAGATTGTATGAAATCGCCAAAGAACTGGGAAAAGAAAGCAAGGAGGTAGTGGCTCGTGCGAAGGAGCTGGGATTGGATGTCAAGAGTCATTCATCCAGCGTAGAAGCTGACGCTGGTGAACGAATCAAATCCAGCTTTACGAAAGCAGCCGCACCTCAAGCTCCTGCAGAAAAACCTGCAGCAGCTCAGCCATCACCGCAAAAAACTCCTACCAAAGAGGCGGCACCAGTCAAGGCAGAACAGACAGAAGCAAAAGCAGCTGCTAAGCCAGAAGCGAAAGTAGAAACAGCTGCGCCAGTCAAGCGCCCGCAAAGCCGGAACTTTAAGGCAGAGCGTGAAGCGAGAGCCAAGGAAGAGGCAGAACGTCGGAAGCAGCAAGGCAACCGCAAACCACAAAATAAAGAGCAAGGCAAGCGTGAGGACCGCGATAATCGAAATAAGAATCGTGGAAACCGCAATGACCGAGATAGGGGCAATCGTCCAAATGACCGTCGCGATAATCGTGGTCAAGATGGCCGCAGAAATGGTCAGAATCATCAAGGATTTAACGGTCAAAACCGCCAACAGCCTCAAGGACCAAAGATTGACTTTAAGGCCCGGGCAGCAGCTTTGAAAGCAGAGCAGAATGCTGAATACGCTCGCTCCAGCGAGGAACGCTTTAAACAAGCTCAGGAAGCAAAAGAAGTTATGGAACGGCAAAACCGCCGCAAGGAGCAGCCTAAGGCAGAAGCAAGTGCACCAGTTCAGCCTGCACCGGCTCCATCTGCTCCAGCAGCGAATCCAAGCCCAGCGCCAGCTGCTGTGGATACGCGTCGTAAGAAGCAAGCTCGACCAGATAAGAAGCGCGATGATTTTGATCGCGAAGAAGAAGGTCCAAGAAAACAACAAAAGAATCGAAGCAGTCAAAATCAAGTGAGAAATCAAAGAAATAGTAATTGGAATAAAAACAAGAAAAATAAAAAAGGAAAGGGCAACAATAATCAGGCACCAAAACCTGTTACAGAACGTAAGTTCCATGAGTTGCCAACTGAATTTGAATATACAGACGGAATGACCGTTGCAGAAATTGCAAAACGGATCAAGCGCGAGCCAGCTGAAATTGTTAAGAAGCTCTTTATGATGGGCGTGATGGCAACGCAAAACCAATCTCTTGACGGCGATACTATTGAGCTCCTCATGGTGGACTACGGTATCGAAGCTAAGAAGAAGGTGGAAGTTGACACAGCTGACATTGAGCGCTTCTTCGTAGAAGAAGGTTATATCAACCAAGATGCCTTGGTAGAGCGTCCGCCAGTTGTCACTATCATGGGACACGTTGACCATGGTAAAACAACCCTCTTGGATACCCTGCGTAACTCTCGCGTAGCAACAGGCGAAGCAGGTGGTATCACTCAGCACATCGGTGCTTACCAGATCGAGGAAAGCGGCAAGAAGATTACTTTCTTGGATACTCCTGGACACGCGGCCTTTACTTCTATGCGGGCCCGTGGTGCCTCTGTGACGGATATCACTATCCTGGTGGTGGCGGCTGATGACGGTGTTATGCCGCAAACGATCGAAGCTATCAACCATTCCAAGGCGGCTGATGTCCCAATCATCGTAGCCATCAACAAGATCGATAAGCCAGGAGCGAATCCTGAGCGCGTGATTGGTGAATTGGCTGAGCACGGTGTCATGTCAACAGCTTGGGGCGGAGATTCTGAATTTGTCGAAATCTCTGCGAAATTCAATCAAAATATCGACAGCTTGCTGGAAACAGTCCTCTTGGTAGCTGAAATCCAAGAGCTAAAGGCAGATCCGACTGTTCGAGCGATTGGTACAGTCATTGAAGCCCGTCTGGATAAAGGAAAAGGTGCTGTCGCAACCCTTCTGGTTCAGCAGGGAACTCTGAATGTGCAAGATCCAATCGTTGTTGGAAATACCTTCGGTCGGGTTCGGGCTATGACCAATGACTTGGGCCGTCGCGTGAAGGTGGCAGGACCATCTACACCGGTTTCTATCACTGGTCTCAATGAAACTCCGATGGCTGGTGACCACTTTGTGGTCTATGAAGATGAAAAAGCTGCGCGTGCAGCCGGTGAAGAACGTGCCAAACGTGCCCTTCTCAAACAGCGTCAAGCTACTCACCGCGTCAGTCTGGAAAATCTCTTTGATACCCTCAAAGCTGGTGAAGTCAAGTCTGTCAATGTTATCATCAAGGCTGATGTGCAAGGTTCAGTAGAAGCCCTGTCTGCTTCCCTGCAGAAGATTGAAGTGGAAGGCGTTAAGATTACCATCGTCCACTCAGCTGTTGGTGCTATCAATGAATCTGATGTGACACTGGCAGAAGCTTCAAATGCCTTCATCATCGGATTTAACGTTCGTCCAACATCTCAAGCTCGCCAGCAGGCAGAGGCTGACGATGTTGAAATCCGTCTCCACAGCATTATCTACAAGGTTATCGAAGAAATGGAAGATGCCATGAAGGGAATGCTGGATCCGGAATACGAAGAAAAAATCATCGGGGAAGCTCTTATCCGCGAGACCTTCAAGGTTTCCAAGGTTGGTACTATCGGTGGATTTATGGTTATCAACGGTAAAGTTACCCGTGATTCCAAGGTCCGCGTTATCCGTGACGGCGTCGTGATTTACGATGGGGAGCTTGCCAGCCTCAAGCACTTCAAAGATGATGTTAAGGAAATTACTAACGGCCGTGAAGGTGGACTCATGATTGATGGCTATAATGACATCCAAGTAGATGACACGATCGAAGCCTACATCATGGAAGAAATTAAGAAATAAGATAAGAAATAGGTTAAAAACTCGCAGTGAAATCATATTTGGTGGAAGTTGATACTTCTAGTTCCACATCTTTTTCACAAAGAGTTTAGATCGAATTTCATTCATTAAAACTAAAATATAAGCTAGGCCTAGCCTAGCTTATATTGCAGAAGAGAAAAATTAGAAAGGAAATCTCATGGCAAATAATTTTCGTACAGACCGTGTGGGTATGGAAATCAAGCGCGAAGTCAATGAAATCTTGCAGAAGAAAGTTCGTGACCCGAGGGTGCAGGGAGTGACCATTACCGATGTCCAAATGCTGGGCGACCTATCCATGGCCAAGGTCTACTACACGATTATGAGCAATCTGGCCTCTGATAATCAAAAAGCTCAGACTGGTCTTGAAAAAGCGACTGGTACCATTAAGCGTGAGCTGGGTCACAATCTGAAAATGTACAAGATTCCAGATTTGACCTTTGTCAAGGACGAA
The DNA here is from genome assembly GCF_020729725.1 of Streptococcus sanguinis. GTDB lineage: Bacteria > Bacillota > Bacilli > Lactobacillales > Streptococcaceae > Streptococcus > Streptococcus sanguinis_V. The sequence goes on from NZ_JAJEPA010000007.1 coordinate 44,890, forward strand.
TCCATTGAGTATGGCAATAAAATCGACCAGATGCTGCGCGATTTAGAGAAAAAATAAAGTAGAAACTCAGCTGTCATGGCTGGGTTTTCTTATTTTTAAATTTAATATAACAATTTTTTGCAAAAATAGGTATATACCATTTACAAATAAAAAAGAAAGAGTTATAATATAGTCAAGAAAACTCAGAGATTCAAAAGCGGGAGTTAGAAAGTGGCTATAGAAAGATGTTAGCTCTATCACAGAATTCCGCTTTGAATGGCAGAGAATACAGAAGTCAAGACAAGGGAGGCAGTCTTATGCCTACATATATCAAAGCAGATCAATTTTTCTATCCTCAGGGAATCCGTCAGGGCGGTTATTTAGAGCTGATTGACGGCAAGTTTGGCAAGCTGGTGCAGTCTGTTCCGCAGGATGCAGAAGTCATAGACTACAGTGGCTACTCGATTGCACCAGGTCTGGTGGATACTCACATTCACGGCTTCGGCGGTGTTGATGTGATGGATAATAACATCGAAGGAACTCTTCATACCATGAGTGAGGGTCTCTTGACTACCGGTGTGACCAGCTTTTTACCAACAACGCTGACTTCGTCCTATGAGCGGCTCTTAGCAGTCACTGAAAATATCGGTGCACGCTATCAAGAAGCCAGTGGGGCCAAGATTCGCGGTCTCTATTTTGAAGGGCCTTACTTCACCGAGAAGTATAAGGGCGCTCAAAATCCTGCCTATATGAAAGATCCTAGCATGGATGAGTTTCGTGCTTGGCAGAAGGCCGCAAAAGGCTTGCTCAATAAGATTGCTCTCGCGCCAGAACGTGATGGCGTAGAGGAATTTGTCCGCACGCTGACTGATGAAGGCGTGACTGTTGCTCTGGGGCACTCTAACGCAACCTATGATGAAGCCAAAACTGCGGTCGAAGCAGGTGCCAGTGTCTGGGTGCATGCCTATAACGGTATGCGGGGTTTGACCCACCGGGAGTTAGGCATGGTTGGTGCCATGTATGAGCTGCCCCACACCTATGCGGAGCTGATTTGTGACGGCTACCATGTGGACCCTAAGGCCTGTGACATCTTGCTCAAGCAGAAGGGACATGAAAATATTGCTCTCATTACTGACTGTATGACTGCAGGAGGCCTTGAAGATGGTGACTACATGTTGGGAGAATTTCCAGTGGTTGTGGCGGATGGAACAGCTCGGCTCAAGTCAACGGGCAATCTAGCTGGCTCTATCCTCAAGCTCAAGGACGGATTGAAAAATGTGGTCAAATGGGGCATTGCCAATCCTCATCAGGCGGTTATGATGGCTAGCCTGATTCCAGCAAAATCAGTCCATATTGATGATGTCTGCGGACAGATCAAGGAAGGCTACGATGCTGACTTTATCGTTTTAGATAAAGATTTAGAGCTGGTAGCTACTTATCTTGATGGTCAAGAACGTTTCCATGTATGAGAACCGCAGGTATTTTAATTAGTCTCCTTATATTTTTCAGAAAGAGCAGGGCAACCTGTTCTTTTTGCTTGTCAAGCTATTTGATAGCCTTCGTCTAGATTTGAATTGCTTTCTTAGGCGTGTTATAATGAGACTATAATGTAATCAGGAGTGGGCTATGAAACGAATTGATGCGAAATTTTTGATAATGGGACTTGTTTTGCTGCTGGCGGGACTGATCTTTGGACGAATCTTGATCCTTGTCGCAGGAGCAGCTTTCATTATCTATAGCTTTTTCAGTAAAGGGATGGAGCCGACCAAGGAAAATATCTTTAAACCCAAGCCAATACTGAAGAAAAAGGAAAAGAAGTGAGCAGTTCTGCTCTTGTAATCACTGTAGCAGCTGCCTTGCTGAAGGCAGTAGATGGAACTTGTAAAGGAGACATGAGATGAGAGAATATCTTTTGAACAATGGTGTTGGCATTCCGGTACTGGGCTTCGGTACTTGGAAGGCTCAGGATGGTGAAGAAGCCTATCAAGCGACATTAGCCGCTCTCAAGGCAGGCTATCGTCACATTGATACGGCAGCCATCTATAAGAACGAAGAGAGTGTCGGAAGGGCAATCAAGGACAGCGGCATCCCTCGGGAGGAGCTCTTCATCACGACCAAGCTTTGGAATGACAACCATACTTATGAGGAGACTCAAGAGGCCTTTGCGGCCTCAATGGAGCGGTTGGGACTGGACTATCTGGATCTCTACCTCATCCACTGGCCTAATCCCAAACCCCTGAGGGAAAACGATGCTTGGAAAAAGCGCAATGCCGAAGTCTGGCGGGCTATGGAAGATCTTTATAATCTCGGAAAGATTCGAGCGATTGGCGTCAGCAATTTCCTGCCTCATCACTTAGAAGCCTTGCTTGAAACAGCGCGCATGACTCCTGCTGTCAATCAAATCCGCCTGGCTCCAGGTGTCTATCAGACAGAAGCGGTGAACTTCTGTCGTGAGCATGAGATTTTACTGGAAGCTTGGGGACCATTTGGTCAAGGTGAGCTCTTCCAAAATCCAGCCGTACAGGCTGTGGCAGATAAGTATGGCAAGACTATTGCCCAAGTCGCTCTAGTTTGGAGCTTGCAGGAAGGCTTTCTGCCCCTGCCTAAGTCGGTCACTCCGAGCCGGATTGCCAGCAATCTGGACTGCTTTGACATTGAGCTAGATGCTGCGGACTTGGAAGTGCTCAAAAATGTCAGCGGTTTGGCCGGTGGCGCACCAAATCCGGATGGGATGGATTTTTAGGTGAAAATCAGATTCTATCGAAGTTCAGATAGAGAAGCCTTGCAGTCATACCATTTAACTGACTTGAGATTTACCAATCATCCTAGTCAGGCTGTTGCTGACTTAGAAAATCGCTATGCTATCTTGGGCCTTGTAGAACATCAAATCGTAACCTTTCTGATCTTGGATGCTGGAGAAAAGAAGTTTACTTATCTTGGATGCTGGAGAAAAGAAGTTTGCTTATGGAGGTCAGCCAGATAGCCTGTTACTTCGTAGCTTTTCAACGGATGAAGACTTTCGGATGTGAGGGTACGGTAGTCAGACGCTGAAGCTCTTGCCTGATTTTGTAAGAGAGCATTTGCTCATGTATAAAAGTATTATCCTAGGCGTCAATGAGAGAAATCAAGTCGCTTCCTACCTCTACCGAGAGACTGGTTTTAGCAAACAGCCCCAGCGCATATTAGGGACCAGCCGGCTGGCAGGAAGTGTATGAATTAAAAATATAAAAGTATCCCCAGTTTGAAAAGAGCTGGGGATTTTTATCTCTAACATTGGAAGAAACTATAAAAGAAGATGTTTCAGTGCAATAATGAAAGGTGTAAAATACGACTGATATCCAACGAAACACTAAGATAGGGGAGTTAGATGAAGAAGACCCAAGAATTGGAAGTTACACCCAACTGATTGAAAAAGGTATCGAGCCCTTGAGAGTGGTGAGATAGGAGAGAAAGGTAATCATTAAAAACTCGAAGAGTCATCTATGGCCAAATATCCAATCAGTCTAAAAGCTGAACACGAGTGTTTACTAAAGTTTTTAAGCAATTAAGTTTTCGATTAGTCCTGTTTGTAAAAAAAATTCATGCTTTCTAAGTATCACTTGATGTGGTTTGTCAAAATATTAAATCATTCTAAAGTTCGAATACTAGTGTTTGTTAAAATTTTAAAGCATTCTAAGCGTGAAATGCTCTGATAATCCATTTTTGAAAAGAAATAATCCCCATCTGAAGTTGAAGAAATCATCAGGTGGGGATATTTTATGTCTTTGATTTTGAAAAAGTGTTATTACAGGGATAAAAAATGACATTTCAGGGCAGCCTTGCAAAAGATTTATTGCCACGTGCTATACTTAGTTCATCAAATTATTGGAGAGGTTTTATTATGACTACTAACTACACCATCCGCCCCTTGACCTATAGCAACTTTACTCACCGTGAGTTTGAAAGTTTGATGACGGATTCTCGTCAAATCATCACGGACTTTGTCAAGGCTAATGAGAACGAAGATATGTATAGCAAGCACTTGGAGCCCTTTGCGAGCAAGCTAGAAGAGTTCCAGAAACAGCTAGCCAGCGTGGAAAAGAAACAAACCACGAGTCTAGCAGAGGTAGATAAGGAGCGAGACAGTGCTCTGGTCGGGCTCTTTACCCTGCATAGGGGATTTGCCAAGATAAAGGAAGCAAAGTTCAAGGAAGCGCATGAGACGTTGGCTCCAGTCCTGACTAAGTACAAGGACATCACCAAGCATAATAACGATGTCGCCACTGCTGAGATCAAGAGCCTTCTCAAAACCCTCAAGGAAGAGCCCTACAATGCGGCAGTAACTACGTTGGGACTCTCACCTGTGATTAGCGCAGTGACGACTGCTCAGGAAGACTATGATAAGGCCGAAGCCTTAGCGCGTGCAGCCAAGTCCAGCAAGGAAGTCGGTAAGACCAAACAGCTGCGCACAGAAATCTCCCGCACTTATGACCTCTTTATGCGCTATACCGCAGCCTCCGCAGAAGCCTATCCAGAGAAAGCTCACTTTGCCAAACTCCTCAAGGATCTCAACACTATCCGAGACAGCAAGCGCCGCCTGGCTAGTCCAAATAAGAAAAACAAACCGGAACAGCCTCCGGAAGTAACAGGATAAGAAAAATCCCTCAGAATTGTAAATTCTAGGGGGTTTTTGGTGTTTGATGGACATTGGGCAGGAAATGTGAGGAGGGTAGTCGATAAAAAACATTGGATTTTTACATAAATACTTTATAGAATGAGGAATAGTTGATATAATAGTATGGGTATATTGATAAAGGATGTAATGTTTAAGTATTTAGTAACTTGTTAGAGAGGTATTTTTTAAATGATTGACGAAAGTACGGAAAAGGAAAAAAAGTATGAGTTTCGTTCACTTACATCGAATAAAGATGTAGAAATACAACCAGTCATATCACAAGCCTTCTGATTATTATGACAATGCTGATGAATCCATCAAAAATAAGATAAGAGAACTAACTAAAGAGCATTGGGACAAACTTATTAATCTAGATAATAGTGAAATTAGTATCAGCCTATGCGAATGGTTATTAGGTCTGGACGATATTGATGATTCGGAACGTAAAAATTTACTTAAAAATAACTTATTATCGAATCCTGAAATGTCAAAATATAGGTTATATTTATTAGGGGATAACTTAGATTTATTTGAACTGTGGGAGATAATGAACTTATTGAGCGATTCTGATATACATGCAGAGTGGATTGAAGCCTTTAATAAATTGAATCAAAATGAAGATGTTGGCCACAATGGGAATCAGTCAGCAACGGTATCTAGTTGTGAATTCAATATCGAGTTATTAGACTATTTAATGAAAAGAGATTTGATATCCAAAAAATCTCGTCCTGATTTAAAAGGCATTGTTTTGTATGGATTTAGAAGTGGCCAAATTGAATATCAATAGTCTATTTGAATAGAAACGCTGTAAATTTAATTATGAGTGTCTACACCATTGTGAGTTACTCTACTGTTGTCAACCAATCAAGCCCTTCTTTCAGAATGGGTCTTGATTGGTTTTTCTTATTTCCGGATTTTAAGATGTATTTGTTCTGTATTTCAAATAAATAGATGATTGAAACTTTATCATATAGCTTTTCTTGACTATAACGTTCGTCATTATTACGTTTTTGTTACATTTGTTAGGAGTGTATGAATTGTCAGAAAATTTTTATTATAATATGGTTTATAAATAAAGTAAGGAGACTTCTATGCAAAGACAACGTTTTTCACTCCGTAAATACAAGTTCGGTTTGGCTTCTGTTCTGTTGGGAACTGCTCTGGTTTTTGGTGCGGGACAGGCTCAGGCGGATGAGCAGACGACAGCTAGTTCGTCAGGGCAAGGTCAGCCGACTGCTGCTGTGGTATCAGCGACTGAGTCTGCTTCTCAAGCAGCAACACCTGAGAGTCAGCCAGCAAGTTCAGCTACTGTGGAGAAAGCAACGCCAGCTTCTTCTGAATCGGCTGCTTCAAGTACAGAGCATGCTAGCCAGCCTTCTACGGCAGAGGCTAAGGAAGCATCTGCAACTCCTGTAGAGAAAGGAGCGACTTCTTCATCGGAAGAGGCTTCTTCAAGTGCTGAGAAGGTAACTCAACCATCTACTACAGAGACCAAGCCGACAGCTCCAGCTAGTCCGAATGTAGAGTCTCCGGAAGCCGCAAACTCAGACAAGTCTGCTGCTAATCCTGATGCAGTAGCAGAGTCACCAACTTCTCGGGATGCTAAACCAAGCAGCATCAGTACCAATGAGATTATCAAGGTTCCTCAGACCTGGTCTCAAGGTTATAAAGGTCAAGGCCGTGTGGTAGCCATTATCGACTCAGGTCTGGATGTCCACCATGAGGTTCTGAAGATCTCTGACCCGTCAAAGGCCAAGTATCAGACAGAGGCAGCTCTGGAAGAGGCTAAGAAAAAGGCCGGTATTGACTACGGGAAGTGGTACAACAGCAAGGTTGTCTATGCCTATAACTATATCGATGGTGATGACAATATCAAGGAAAAGAACAGTTACTCGCATGGTATGCACGTAACAGGGATTACAGCGGGAAATCCCAACAAGAAAGCTCCTAATGATGAGTATGTCTATGGTGTTGCGCCAGAAGCACAAGTTATGTTTATGCGGGTCTTCTCAGACCGTCAACGCACAACTAGCGACGCTATCTATATCAAAGCCATTGATGATGCAGTAGCTTTGGGAGCTGATACCATCAATATGAGTCTAGGTTCAGCAACAGGTTCAACGGTTGATGTCAGCCCTAGTCTGCAGGCCGCTATTGAGCGCGCTCGGGCCAAGGGGGTGAGCGTGATCATTGCAGCGGGTAATGACAACACCTTCGGAAGTGAATACTCTAAACCTCTGGTTGAAAATCCAGACTATGGTCTAGTTGGCAGTCCTTCAACAGTAGAAAGCTCTATCTCAGTCGCTTCTGTCAATAACACTGTTCTGACAGAGGAAGTCATGGAAGTGCGTGGTCTGGAAAAGAACGATAAGCTTTTGAACGGTCATTTCAGCTACTCCATGGGTGAGACAAATGCAACCTTTGAAAAGGGCAAGGAATATGAGTATGTCCATGTTGGTCTTGGCCGTGAAGAGGACTTTGCTGGTAAGGATCTGACAGGGAAGCTGGCTCTTATCCAGCGTGGTTCCTTTACCTTTGCTGAAAAGGTTAGAAATGCTATCAGCCATGGTGCTGTTGGTGCTCTGATCTACAATAATGTCGACGGAGCTAACCTAACGATGAGCCTAGACAGTGAATCTAAAAAGGTTCCGTCAGCCTTTATTAGTAAGGAATATGGAGAGGCTTTGGCAGCTGGTAATTACAAGGTAGTCTTTAATGGTCTTAAGGTCAATCGGCCGCATCCAGGAGCTGGTAGTCTGTCTGACTTCTCTAGTTGGGGTGTGACGACAGATGGTTTGCTCAAGCCAGATGTGACCGCACCAGGTGGCGATATCTACTCTTCACTTAATGATAATACCTATGGCTCTATGAAGGGAACCAGTATGGCTACGCCTCATGTGGCTGGTGTGGCGGCTCTGGTCAAGGAATATCTCCTTCAGCACTATCCAGACTTAACACCTGCCCAGAATGCAGACTTAGTCAAAGCCCTCATCATGTCAACAGCCAAGCTGCATGTCAACAAGGAAACTGGCGTCTACACCTCTCCACGTCAGCAGGGTGCTGGTATTGTGGATACGGCAGCGGCTATTTCTACCGGCCTCTATGTGACAGGGGATAATCAATATCCTAGCGTTTCCTTGGGCAATGTTCAAGACAGCTTCACTTTTGATGTTACGGTTCATAATATCACGGATAAGGACCGGACGCTGAAGATGATTGTCAATACCAACACAGATGCGGTCAAGGATGGCTACTTTACTCTGACACCTCGCAAACTAACTGAAACGGTCTGGCCAGAAGTTACTGTCAAGGCTCACAGCAGCCAGAAAGTGACGGTCAAGGTAAATACTGCTAAGTTTGCGGAAGAGTTGATCAAGCAGATGCCAAATGGCTATTTCCTAGAAGGCTTTGTCCGCTTTGTCGATCCAGCAGATGATGGCGATGTGGTTAGTCTGCCATTCATGGGCTTCCGTGGGCAATTCCAAGATCTGCCAGCTGTAGAAAGACCAATCTATAATCTAGTCCAAGAAGGCAAGTCAGGCTTCTATTACCCAGTGCCAGAGGACAAGAGTATCCTATCTGATGACAATGTCTCTTCCCTTGTGACAGAGTCAAGTGATACACTCTACTCTACCGGTCGAACAGCTGCTCGCAGCTCAATTGTACTGGGAACTGCAGAAAATGCGGATGGTAAGCATGTGCTGCAGCTGGGAGCGGATGGTAAGATTCGTCTGGCCTTCTCACCTAATGGTGATGGTAATCAGGACAGCATCCAGTATCGGACAGTTCTCTATCGCAATATCAATAATCTGACAGCTAGTGTCTATACGGCAGATGATAAGGACTATCGCTTCCCAATCTGGCAGAGCAGCACGATTAGAGAAGGCCGCAAGAACTATTATAGTGGACAGTCAGACAATCCTAAGTCCTACCTACTAGAAGATACATACTGGGATGGTCGTGACAGCAAGGGTGATAAGCTGGAAGATGGCCTCTATACCTATGTGGTTCGCTATACGCCAGATGTACCAGGTGCTAAAGAGCAGCAGATTACTTTTAACCTGCAGATTGATACGCAGAAGCCTTTGATTAGTTCAGGCTATATCAGTACCAAGGATGGTGCGGAAACCTTTACGGCTCGCAAGCCAAAAGATGTCGGCAACGGCGGTATTTTGAGAGAACAGGTCTTCTATCTGCAGGCAGATGAAAAAGGGAAAGAGACCTATAAGGCCGTGGATGATTTTGGCATTGAGCGTGATTACGAGCGTCGAGTTTACATCTCAGCCAATGCAGATGGCAGCTACACCTTGCCAAAAGGAGTGGACAAGTCTAAGATTTTCTATGTGGTAGAGGACTATGCGGGCAACCGTGATGCCATAGCTCTATCAGAGCTAGTCAGTGCTGAAAATGACGGGCGCATCCGTGTCGCTCTGGTAGATGCTAATACGCATCAAGATGTATCGTCGACCTTTGTCTATCGAATCAAGGATAGCAAGGGCAAGTATGTCGAACTGGACAAGGGCAAGAAAATCAACGCTCTGCCATTTGGCCGCTATACAGCAGAGATCTTTACTTATGATAAGGATGGGCTTCGTTTCTACAGCGATCTGACTCAGGAGTTTGAGCTGACAGCCCAGGATAGTTTTAAGACAATTGAGTTTCTGGTCAAGAAGCTGGTTTTTGCACCGGTCAGCGTTGCCTTTGATCAAGCTGTTCCGAAGAATACCCAAGTGGTTCTCAAGAATAATAATGGCGATGCCTATACGCTTCCAGCAGAACTGTTTGGCAAGCATGCCTTCGGAAGATCCGTAGCGGCTGGATTCTACTCTGTCTTTGTCAACCTGCCGACTGGTTATGAGCTCTGGGAAAATGAGCCGACTGTCGAGGTCAAAGAAGGCAAGAATAACCTGCTGAAGCTGGGAGTTATTGTCAAGTCGGGCTTGCTGGCGGCTGTCAATCAGCAGTCTAGTCTAGTCGGCACTGCTCAGTATTACAATGCTTCTGCAGCGAAGCGCACAGCCTACGACCAAGCATATCAAGCAGCCAAGGAAGCTTTGACAAGCAAACTGACCCAAGCGCAAGTTGATGACGTAAGAGCAAAACTAGAAACAGCATCTGCTGATCTAGACGGCAAGGACTCTGATATTGCTGCGGTTAAAGCGGCAGTAGAGGCTTATGCAGCTACTACTAAGACAGGGGCTTATGCCAATGCTAAGGATAGGACTCGCCGTGCATATGACAAGGCATTCCAAGCAGTTGCTCTGCTCTTGGTGCAGGACAAGGTGACCCAGGAGCAAATAGATACAGCCCTAGCTCAGCTGACTACAGCAGAGAAGAAGCTGGATGGTAAGGCGACTAACTTTACCAATCTCAAGAAGCTAGTCGATGATGAGGTGCATTATCAAGCCATCAGCAATAAGTTTATCTATGCGACTGACGCGGTTAAGGCGGCTTATCTAGAAGCTTATGCACAGGCTAAGGAAGTTTTGGATAATCCAGGTGCCAGCCAGGAAGATGTCAAAGAAGCCATTGCCAATCTCAGAGCAGCCAAGAGAAAGCTTGATGGCAGAAAGCCAAGAGTAGTAAAACCGAAAAAACCTAAACAAGTCTAATTGGTTTTCAAGTCAGTTAAAATCCCTTAAGTTGAAACTTGAGGGATTTTTCGATAAGTATTTTACATTAGGTCTATTTTCTGCTATAATCTTTTTTAGAAAGAATTCTCATTGTCTACTTTTTAGCGAGTTCGGGATAGTGTGAGCCGGATAGGGAAGCAGTGCAGATGGCGCTTTCGGTTATAATTTTAAAAGTAATGAAGTAATAAATTAGGGTGGAACCGCGTCTTGACGCCCCTAGGTGAATAGCCTAGGACTGTCGGATGTGGTTCTTTTGCGTACTGAGTCTATTGTTCGAAAGAAAGGAGATTCGTGGAGAACCTTTATCTTGTAAAAGACGAGAACCAATTAGCAGCTTTTCGAGATTTCGTCGCAAAGAATTCCGCAAAGTTGCAGGCTTATCTAACATTTTTAAAAGACGAGTTTGCGGTTTATGACTTGCCGCAAGCCATCATTTGGTCCGATTTTGATTCTGCTACGCAGATCATTCGGGAAATTCCTGTACCAGCCTATACAAATGATAGGCGGATGGTTATGACTCCCGAATTGACGGTTTGGAAAGATTTATATCTTCTTCAGTTGGAGAATTACGAGACCTCTCACCAAACTCAAGCAATAGCCAACCACTATCAGTCTTTGTCTGAAAAATCCCTCTTGCAGATTGTGGGCCATGAGTTGGCTCATTGGTCGGAGCATTTTTTAGATGACTTTGATGGATACGGTGCCTATATCTGGTTTGAAGAAGGGATGGTTGAGTATATTAGTCGCAAGTATTTCTTTACAGATGAGGAATTTCGAGTGGAAAAAGCTTGTAATCAGTCTCTTGTTGAGCTCTTTCAGAAAAAGCACGGTTGGCACTCATTGAATGATTTCGGTACTTCGACTTATCAAGGGAATTATGCTAGTATTTTTTACGAATACTGGCGCAGTTTTTTGACCGTCGACAAGCTAGTAGAAAATCTAGGCAGTGTGCAAGCGGTCTTTGATTCTTATCATCGGTGGGCAAACACAGATAAAACACTTCCCTTGTTGGATTGGTTCATACAGCAGAAAATAATAGACAAAGAGATATAAACAAAAGGAGTTAAAAATGTCTAAGAAGTTAACATTTCACCTCGCCAAAGTCAATTGCGAACCTAAGGGTTCGATTGACTAACGACAAACGCTACGGGCGGTTTGTCTAGGCGATATACTAGCTTTTCAAAAGGGAAATAATCGTTCCCTTTTGAACGCTTCGCAAGAATCTCAAGAAACTAAAGGAGTAACTAATGTCTAAGAAACTTACCTTTCAAGAAATTATTTTGACTTTACAGCAGTTCTGGAATGACCAGGGTTGTATGCTCATGCAGGCTTATGATAATGAGAAGGGGGCGGGAACGATGAGTCCCTATACTTTCCTGCGGGCAATTGGGCCAGAGCCGTGGAATGCGGCCTATGTAGAGCCGTCTCGCCGACCGGCAGATGGTCGTTATGGGGAAAATCCTAACCGCCTTTATCAGCACCATCAATTTCAGGTGGTTATGAAGCCATCACCAAGTAATATCCAAGAACTTTACTTGCAGTCTTTGGAGCTCTTGGGGATCAATCCGCTGGAGCACGACATCCGCTTTGTTGAGGATAATTGGGAAAATCCGTCAACTGGCTCGGCTGGTCTAGGCTGGGAAGTCTGGCTGGATGGTATGGAAATCACTCAATTCACTTACTTCCAGCAGGTCGGAGGTCTACCAACTAAGCCGGTGACTGCTGAGGTGACTTATGGCCTGGAGCGTTTGGCTTCTTATATCCAAGAAGTGGACTCTGTCTATGATATTGAGTGGGCTGATGGCGTTAAGTACGGCGAAATTTTCACGCATCCTGAGTATGAACATTCCAAGTACAGCTTTGAGGTCAGCGACCAAGACTTGCTCCTGGGGAATTTTGAAAAGTTTGAAGCAGAAGCCAAGCGCTGTCTGGACGAGCATCTGGTGCACCCGGCCTATGACTATGTTCTCAAATGCTCGCATACCTTTAACCTCTTGGATGCGCGTGGAGCCGTATCTGTGACAGAACGGGCTGGTTATATCGCCCGTATTCGTAACCTGGCTCGTGTTGTGGCTAAGACCTTTGTGGCTGAGCGCAAGCGTCTGGGCTACCCACTTTTGGATGCTGAGACTCGCGAGAAACTCTTGGCAGAGGAGGGAGAATAATCATGGTAAAAAATTTATTAGTTGAATTAGGCTTGGAGGAAATGCCAGCCTATGTCGTAACTCCGAGCATGAAGCAGCTGCGCGACAAGATGGGAGCCTTTCTGACAGACCATCGTCTGACCTTTGAGAAAATTGAAATGTTCTCCACGCCTCGTCGTCTGGCGGTGCGCGTGGTTGGCTTGGCGGACAAGCAGTCTGATCTGACAGAAGATTTCAAAGGTCCTTCTAAGAAAATTGCTCTGGACGCAGATGGCAACTTTACCAAGGCTGCCGAAGGCTTTGTCCGTGGCAAGGGCTTGACGGTTGAGGACATTACTTTCCGTGAAATCAAGGGTGAGGAATACGTCTATGTGACCAAGGAAGAAATCGGCCGCCCAGTAGAGGAAATCATCCCAGCAGTAACGGAAGTTCTGCAAGCTTTGACCTTCCCTGTCAGCATGCACTGGGCCAACAACACCTTTGAATACATCCGCCCAGTTCACACCTTGACTGTGCTCCTAGATGAGCAGGCCTTTGATTTGGATTTCTTGGATATCAAGAGCGGCCGTACTAGCCGAGGACACCGTTTCTTGGGGCAAGAAACGGAGATTGCTTCAGCGGATTCCTATGAAGATGACTTGCGGGCTCAGTTTGTCATTACCAGTCCTCTTGAACGGGGTGATATGATTGTCGAGCAGATTCGAGCACTGGAAGAGGAGCACGGAGTTTCTATCGAAATTGACGAAGACTTGCTCAATGAAGTGTTGAATCTGGTAGAATATCCAACTGCTTTCTTAGGTAATTTTGATTCTAAATACTTAGAGGTTCCAGAAGAAGTCTTAGTAACTTCCATGAAAGAGCACCAGCGTTACTTTGTTGTGCGTGATAGTGAAGGTAAGCTTTTGCCACACTTTATCTCTGTCCGTAACGGGAATGCAGAGCATCTAGAAAATGTCATCAAGGGAAATGAAAAAGTCTTGGTGGCTCGTCTGGAAGATGGGGAATTCTTCTGGAGAGAAGACCAGAAGCTGGCTATTGCCGACTTGGTTGAAAAGCTGAGCAATGTGACCTTTCACGAAAAGATTGGCTCTCTGGCAGAGCACATGGAGCGGACTGGCAAGATTGCTGCTCTCTTGGCGCAAGAAGCAGGATTGGATGCTGATGAGACGGCTGACTTGGCCCGTGCAGCGGCTATTTATAAGTTTGACCTGCTGACTGGCATGGTTGGTGAGTTTGATGAGCTGCAAGGTATCATGGGTGAGAAGTATGCTCTTCTGGCTGGTGAGAATGCTGCGGTGGCAGCTGCCATTCGGGAGCACTATATGCCGACTTCAGCAGATGGGGAATTGCCTGACACCAAGGTCGGAGCAGTCTTGGCTCTGGCTGATAAGCTGGATACTATTCTGTCCTTCTTCTCAGTTGGGCTGATTCCAAGTGGTTCTAATGACCCGTATGCATTGCGCCGTGCGACTCAGGGTGTTGTGCGTATCTTGGATAAGTTTGGCTGGAACATTGACTTGGCTCAGCTTCTTGGTCGACTTTACGAACTCAAGTTTGATAGCCTAAGCTATGAAAATCAAGAGGCTGTGCTGGATTTCTTCCGTGCCCGCGTTGAGAAGATGATGGATCGCAGCATTCCGAAAGACATTGTTACGTCTGTTCTTCAAAGCACTCACTTTGTCGTACGCGATTTGGTAGAAACAGCAGCGCTTCTAGCTGAGAAAGCTCAGGAAGACAACTTCAAGACAGCAGTGGAAAGCCTGTCTCGGGTCTTCAATCTTGCTGAGAAAGCCCAGGGGCATGCAGCTGTTAATCCAGCACTCTTTGAAAATCAAGAGGAAAAAGACTTGGCTGCGGCCATTGAAGCGGTGGAGCTGACGTCAGACTTGGCTGCCAATCTGGACCAACTCTTTGCACTCAGTCCAGTTATCGATGCTTTCTTTGACCATACCATGGTTATGGATGAAGATGAGGCTGTGCGTAACAATCGTCTAGCTCTCCTAGCTTCTTTGACAGCCAAAGCGGGACAAATGGCTCAGTTTAATCAGATTAATACCAAATAAAAGGTAAGAGAGAGGTAGAATCATGGATCCTAAAAAAATTGCCCGTATTAATGAACTGGCTAAAAAGAAAAAAGCTGAAGGTCTAACTGCTGAGGAAAAAGTGGAACAAGCCAAGCTTCGTGAAGAGTATATCGAAGGCTACCGTCGCTCTGTTCGTCATCACATCGAAGGCATCAAGATTGTCGACGAGGATGGCAATGATATCACTCCTGAAAAATTGCGTCAAGTTCAGCGCGAGAAAGGCCTTCACGGCCGTAGTCTGGATGACCCAGAGTCTTAAGTAGATATAAATAAAAGAATCCCTCGCTAGGAAGCTAGAAAGTTCCTGTCGAGGGATTCTTTTATTCTTGTTTATGTTTTTTCAAAATGCGGAGAGCTATATAGATGCAGCTAACGATGATTGCTACATCCAGCCAGAAAATCCAAGGCTCCGTGATACGGAAAAAGAAATAGGCAGCGATGGCAGTAATGAGGGACAGAATGCCTAGATCCATTTTTTCTTTGAGATTGAGTCTCATAGGTCTTCTTCCTCCTTTTTTTGTGCTTGACGAATCTTTCCTTTGGCAATGAAATGCATAATCAGTCCAAATCCAAGACCAGCAGCTAATCCAGTTATAATGAGTTTAGGTTGAAGCAGAACTTGTAGGATATCTTTCTTTTCCATGACAGCTATCATGATGCTAAAGAGAGGGTAAAAGAGCAACCAATAAGAGAAACCTGCTTTGAGACCAGCGTGTTTCATGGCTTTTTCTTCTTTTTCATCCTGAAGTTCTAGCTCTAGGTCATCAATTCCTTTGCGCCGTGCTTGAATGACTATATAGACACAGAAGCCGAGGATAAGGATTTCCAGCAGGATAGGATAGGCAACAGCGATAATTTTGGGCCAGCGAAAGGCTAGGGGAAAGGCGATGGCATTGCCAAAAATCAGAATAAAGAAAAGCCAGATAAAGCCTATATTTCCTAGATGCTCAGCCTGTTGGCGCTTTTGCTCGTCCAAAGGTCCAGTAATGCCGTAAAATCGTTTAATCATCTTGTCTGAGAATGTTTCTTTTTTCATGTTTGTGTCCTTTCTTTAGGTATGAAATTTGCTACAGGGAAGAATTCTTAGTCCTCAGAATCTTCATCTGTCAGCTGGGGCTCCCAAAAGAGGGCGTTGAGGTCAGTATCCAGCGCTCTAGCCAGATTGATACAGAGCTCGAGGGTGGGGTTGTATTTGTTATTTTCAATCATATTGATAGTTTGCCGCGATACCCCGATAGACTTGGCCAACTCTAGCTGAGACATCTTTTTTTCTTTTCGAAATTCTTTGACACGATTCATTACACCCTTCCTTTCTAATACTATAACTGATAACTTTCAACAAGTTTGTCAGTTATATTTGACTTTTATTTTATGCTAGTATAATACTTTTTGGAAAAAGTGTCAAGTATATCTGACAAAAAATTTAAAAAAGGATTTCATCCGCTTACTTTTTCTTTTAAATTTTTTTTTGCTTTTGAATGTGATATAATAAGTAAGATATGACAAACGAATTTCATCACATTACGGTTCTTCTTCATGAAACGGTTGACCAGTTGGCGGTTAAGCCTGACGGCATCTATATCGATGCGACCCTTGGCGGTGCTGGTCACAGCGAATATCTTTTGAGCCAGCTCGGAGATGAGGGGCATCTCTATGCCTTTGATCAGGACCAGACGGCTATTGACAATGCTAAAAAGCGTTTGGCTCCTTATGTAGAGCGGGGGATGGTGACCTTTATCAAGGACAATTTCCGCCACCTCAAGAGCCGTTTGCAAGAAGCCGGTGTGGAAGAAATTGATGGGATTTGTTATGATTTAGGCGTTTCCAGCCCTCAGCTGGATCAGCGTGAGCGTGGTTTTTCCTATAAACAGGATGCGCCTTTGGATATGCGCATGAACCGCGAGGCAGCCTTGACAGCTTTTGAGGTTGTCAATCATTATAGCTATCAGGATTTGGTACGAATCTTTTTTAAATACGGCGAAGATAAGTTTTCTAAGCAGATTGCTCGCAAGATTGAGCAGGCTAGAAGTATCAAGCCTATTGAAACAACGACAGAATTGGCTGAAATTATCAAGTCAGCTAAGCCAGCTAAGGAGCTGAAGAAGAAAGGCCACCCGGCCAAGCAGATTTTTCAAGCTATTCGGATTGAAGTCAATGATGAATTGGGCGCAGCGGATGAGTCTATTCAGCAGGCCATTGATCTGCTAGCGGTGGACGGCCGGATTGCGGTCATTACTTTTCATTCGCTGGAAGATCGTCTGACCAAGCAGCTTTTCAAGGAGGCGTCAACAGTAGATGTTCCTAAGGGCTTGCCCTTTATACCTGATGAACTGCAGCCTAAGCTGGAGCTGGTCAGCCGCAAACCAATTTTACCAAGCAAAGAAGAATTAGAAAGCAATAATCGGGCTCATTCCGCCAAGCTGCGCGTGGCCCGTAAGATACACAAGTGAGGAAGAAATGTCAGAAAAAAGACCAAACCCGCTTCAAGATCAGATGAGAAAATTTTCCCGAGTTGAGAAGGCCTTTTACGGATCTATCGTTTTGACTGCCATTATTTTAGCGGTCAGCATCGTCTTTATGCAGACCAAGCTATTGCAGGTGGACCGGGATTTGACAGAAGTTAATACCCAGATTGAAGCGGAGCAGACAGAGCTAGCCGACCTCAAGCAGGAAGTCAATGAACTGACCCGCTATGAAAGGCTGTCCCAACTAGCCAGCTCTCAGGATATGAAACTCCAGAAGGGAAATCGTAAAACAGTGAGTTCAACGGATGAAGAATAGAATTTTTGAAAGAATTAAAAAATACGCCCTGAAAAATAGGCAAACCCCTGAATACAATCGGAGGCAAGTGGGAAAGAGCATGAGTATCTTAGCTATCTTTCTCTTTTTCGTTTTCTTGATTAATTTTGCCATTATTATCGGAACAGACCAGAAGTTCGGTGTTAATCTATCAAAGGGTGCAGAAGTAGTCCATCAAAAGACGGTCACAGTCGCTGCCCGGCGGGGAACGATTTATGACCGAAATGGTGTTCCCATTGCAGAGGATGCCACGACTTATAATGTCTATGCCATTATTGACAAGAGCTACAAGTCAGCTACCGGCAAGATTCTCTACGTAGAAGAATCCCAGTATGATAAGGTGGCAGAGATTTTCAATCAATACCTAGAGTTGGATAAGGACTACGTCAAAACCCAGCTGTCGCAGAAAAATCTCAAGCAGGTTTCCTTCGGGGCACAGGGCAATGGCATTACCTACAGTAATATGAACGCTATGCGGGAAGCCTTTGAAGCTGCTGGTATTGAAGGGATTGACTTTACTACCAGTCCCAACCGCAGTTATAGTAACGGTGTCTTTGCCTCCCAGTTTATCGGTCTTGCCCAGCTGCAGGAGGATAAGGAAGGCAATAAGACGCTGAAAGGGACTTCTGGCATGGAGCAGGCTCTGGATAGGATTCTTGCTGGTCAGAATGGGATTGTGACCTACGAAAAAGACCGAAACGGTAATGTTGTGCCTGGGTCAGAAAAGGTCTCTGTACAGGCAGAGGACGGCAAGGACGTCTATACAACGCTGTCGGCTGATTTGCAAACCTACCTAGAAACGCGGATGAATGCTTTTCAGGAAAAAGTCAAAGGTAAGTTTGTCAATGCAACCTTGGTCAGTGCCAAGACCGGCGAAATCCTAGCTACCTCTCAACGGCCGACCTATAATGCCGATACCAAGGAAGGCTTGAATGAGAAAAATCTGGGCAATTGGAATACCATGCTCTATCAAGGTCAGTATGAGCCTGGATCTACCATGAAGGTCATGACTCTAGCTTCAGCTATTGATAATGGCAGCTTTAATCCTAACGATACCTTTGACAGTAGAGAATACAAGGTTATGGATGCGACCATTCGGGACTGGAACGTCAACATGGGGATTTCAGAAGGGGAAACCCTGACCTTTGCCCAAGGATTTACCTATTCCAGTAACGTTGGTATGACTATTTTGGAGCAGAAGATGGGCAATGACAAGTGGCTGGACTACTTGAGTAAGTTTAAGTTTGGTCTGCCGACCCGCTTTGGGATGGGCAATGAAACCTATGGCTCCTTGCCAGGTGATAACTATGTTACGATTGCCATGAGTTCTTTTGGTCAAGGGATTGGTGTGACCCAGGTGCAGATGTTGCGTGCCTTCTCGTCCGTTGCCAATGACGGCGTCATGGTGGAGCCTAAGTTTATCAATGCCATCCATGATCCAAAAACCAATACAGCTCGTAAGACAGCGACAGAAATTATCGGAAATCCTGTCTCAGAAAAAGCAGCTCAAACCACTCGGGATTATATGGTTCAGGTCGGAACAGACCCCTACAAAGGAACCCTGAATGTCGGTGGAGAACCCGTCATTCAAGTGGCCGGTCAGAATGTCGCTGTCAAGTCAGGGACCGCTCAGATCGCTTCTGAAAATGGTTATCTAGAGGGTGAGAACGACAACATCTACTCAGTTGTTGCCATGACGCCGGCAGAAAATCCTGAATTTATCATGTATGTGACAGTTCAGCAGCCCGAGGAAAAATTCCAGCCTATATTCTGGCAGGAAGTGGTCAATCCGGTCTTGGAAGAAGCAGTCGCTCTTAAAGACAGTCTTAATCTGACGACAGAGACAACTCCAGCTCTTGAAACAGTCACTGAAGAAACCAGCTATAAAATGCCATCACTGGAAGATCTGACCAAGCAACTAGGTCTGAAACATCAAGTCAGCCCTGGCGGCTTGGCAGATGAATTGAGCCGCAACCTCGTCCAACCAATTGTACTAGGAACAGGTGGCAAGATTAAAAAAGTATCTGTCAAAGAGGGCAAAAATCTCAAGGCCAACCAGCAGGTTTTGATCTTGTCAGATGATTTAGACAGTCTGCCTGATATGTACGGCTGGACCAAGGCCAATGTTGAACGTTTTGCGAAGTGGCAGGACATCGAAGTCACTTTCAAAGGAGAGGGCTCCAAGGTCGTCAAGCAGAGCGAAAAGACCAATACTTCGCTGAAAAATCTCAAGAAAATAACAATTACAATGGGAGACTAATATGCTTATTGCTCTTATTGCAGGAATCGTAACTTTTATCCTAACTATCATCGGCATTCCTGCCTTTATTCGTTTTTACCATAAGGCTCGTATCACAGGCCAACAGATGCACGAAGATGTCAAGCAGCATCAGGCCAAGGCCGGAACACCTACCATGGGTGGCACAGTCTTTCTCTTGACATCTGTTTTGGCTAGCTTTGTTATCGGTCTATTTTCTCATCAGCTGTCCAACGGCCTTATCATGATTCTTTTTATCTTGGTCCTGTATGGCGTTGTCGGCTTTTTGGACGACTTCCTCAAGGTGTTTCGTAAGATCAACGAGGGTCTAAATCCCAAGCAGAAACTGTTTTTGCAGCTGGTCGGCGGAGTTGTCTTTTACTTCTTTTATAATCAGCACGGTGCAGGTGACCAGCTGAATGTCTTCACCGTTCCTGTCCAGATAGGCTTCCTCTATGTCTTTTTCGTCCTTTTTTGGCTGATTGGCTTCTCCAATGCTGTCAATCTGACGGATGGAATTGATGGTTTGGCCAGCATTTCTGTGGTCATTAGCTTGGTGGCCTATGCTGTGATTGCTGTTGAGCAGAAGCGTTTTGATATTTTGATTATCATCATCAGTATGATTGGTGGCTTGCTAGGCTTCTTTGTCTTCAACCACAAGCCCGCTAAAATCTTCATGGGAGATGTGGGAAGCCTGGCTTTGGGCGGTATGCTGGCTGCTATCTCCATTTCCCTTCACCAAGAGTGGACCCTGCTCTTGATTGGGATCGTCTATGTGTTTGAAACGACCTCTGTCATGATGCAGGTGACCTACTTCAAGCTGACCGGCGGCAAGCGGATTTTCCGGATGACCCCGGTTCATCACCACTTTGAGCTGGGAGGCCTAACTGGCCACGGCAAGGAGTGGAGCGAGTGGAAAGTCGATTTCTTCTTCTGGGGAATCGGTATCGTGGGCAGTCTTTTGACCCTAGCTATCCTATATCTATAGCAAGAAGCGAGTCTCTGGCTCGCTTTTCTGCTTCTTAGCATTGAGGGTAAGCAGGATGGTCAATTTTTTGGTATAATAGTTAGGATAATAGAATAGAGGACAAGATGAAATTTACAGAATTTAAGTTTAAAGATTATATTCAGGAAGCGCTCAGGGATTTGAACTTCGTTGAAGCGACTCCAGTCCAAGAGAAGCTGATTCCAGTCGTATTGTCAGGCCGGGATTTGGTCGGTGAGTCCAAGACAGGCTCTGGGAAGACCCACACGTTTTTGCTGCCGATCTTTCAAATGCTGGATGAGGAAGCAGACAGCGTGCAGGCTGTTATTACAGCCCCAAGTCGGGAGCTGGCAGCGCAGATTTATCAGGCTGCTCGTCAGTTAGCTAGCTTTTCTGAAAAAGAGATTCGGGTGGCCAATTATGTTGGTGGGACTGACAAAGCTCGTCAGATTGGGAAGTTAGAATCCAGTCAGCCTCATATCGTCATTGGAACGCCTGGTCGAATTTATGACTTGGTAGAGTCTGGCGACTTGGCCATTCACAAGGCCAAGACCTTTGTCGTTGACGAGGCAGATATGACACTGGACATGGGCTTTTTGGCGACGGTTGATAAGATTGCAGGCCGGTTGCCTAAAGATTTGCAGTTTCTCGTTTTTTCAGCGACCATTCCGCAGAAGCTTCAGCCTTTTTTGAAAAAATACCTGTCTAATCCAGTGATTGAGCAGATTAAGACCAAGACGGTCATTGCGGACACCATTGAAAACTGGCTTCTGTCAACCAAGGGACGAGACAAGAATGCCCAGATTTATCAAATCAGTCAGCTCCTGCAGCCTTATCTGGCTATGATTTTCGTCAATACCAAGACGAGGGCAGATGAGCTGCACAGCTATCTGACAGCTCAAGGGCTCAAAGTTGCTAAAATTCATGGAGATATTGCTCCGCGGGAGCGCAAGCGCATCATGAATCAGGTCAAGAATCTGGATTTTGAGTACATTGTCGCTACTGACTTAGCAGCGCGGGGGATTGATATTGAAGGTGTAAGCCATGTTATCAATGATGCCATTCCTCAGGACTTGTCTTTCTTTGTCCATCGGGTAGGCCGGACCGGCCGTAATGGTCTTCCCGGCACAGCCATTACTCTCTACCAGCCGAGTGACGACTCAGATATTCGAGAGTTGGAAAAGATGGGGATCAAATTCACTCCCAAAATGATAAAGGATGACGAGTTCCAGGATACCTATGACCGAGACCGTCGGGCCAATCGGGAAAAGAGTCGGGAGAAGCTGGACACGGAAATGCTGGGGCTGGTCAAGAAGAAAAAGAAAAAAATCAAACCAGGCTACAAGAAAAAAATCCAGTGGGCAGTGAACGAAAAGCGCCGCAAAACTAAGCGAGCAGAGAATCGTGCACGTGGCCGGGCAGAGCGTAAGGCTAAGCGCCAAACCTTTTAGTGATATACTTTTCTTATCGCTGTGATAAGAAAAATATATTAGTCTTTGTGAGATAGATATGATAGACTAGTGAAACTAGTCTATTTTTATATTGGGCTTAGTGTGGCTTATTTGATATTTAGGAACACGAGATTTGCACTAGCTACTCACGTTTTGACTGCTAAAAGACAGTAAAAGCGAAGCAAATTCTTTGTTTTGTTCCAGAATTATGTTAAAATATTTCATTATCAAGAAAAGGAAGTAATAATGGTGGTTACAACTTATCTTCTGACAACTGGTTGGTATGAGGAGTTCCTCAAGTTCATTCCAGATGGTAAATTATTTAGTTTAAGGGCCGTTTTTGAGGCTATTCCGGGCATTTTGCAAAATCTGCCAATCACCCTTCTCTTGACAGCGGGTGGTGCAGTCTTTGGTATTCTGCTTGCCATGGTTTTTGCTATCGTCAAGATTAATCGGGTTAAAGTCCTGTATCCGATTCAGGCTTTCTTTGTCAGCTTTCTGAGAGGAACACCGCTGCTGGTCCAGCTCATGCTGACCTATTTTGGGATTCCTTTATTGCTCAAGGCTATCAATCAGAAGTATGGCACAAGCTTTAATATCAACGAGATTCCAGCGTCTGTCTTTGCGATTGTTGCCTTCGCTTTCAACGAAGCGGCTTATGCCAGTGAGACCATCCGAGCAGCAATCTTGTCCGTAGATCCGGGAGAAATTGAGGCTGCTCGCAGTTTAGGGATGACCAACAAGCAGGTTTATATGCGTGTCATTATCCCTAATGCAGCAGTGGTAGCGACGCCTAGTCTGATTAATTCCCTGATTGGCTTGACCAAGGGAACATCTCTGGCTTTTAGTGCTGGTGTAGTGGAAATTTTTGCCAAGGCACAGGCTATCGCGGGGGCAGACTACCGTTACTTTGAGCGTTTTATCTCGGTGTCGCTGATTTATTGGGCAGTCAATATTCTCATTGAGCAACTTGGCCGCTGGATCGAAAAGATGATGGATATCAAGCAGCCGGATAAATTTGAATCGCTTCAGCAAGCAGAAGGAGAAGGAATCTGATGATTAATATTTCACATTTAAGTAAGACTTTTTCAGGTCAAAAGGTTCTGGATGATCTCAGTTTGGACATTAAAAAAGGCGAAGTGGTAGCTTTGATTGGCTCTTCAGGTGCTGGGAAGTCAACTTTCCTCCGCAGTCTCAACTATCTGGAACAGCCTGATAGCGGAAAGATTACTATCGACGGCTTCAAAGTGGATTTTTCAAGGATTTCCAAAGATGAGATTTTGCTACTGCGCCGCAAGCTAGCCATGGTTTTTCAGCAGTTCAACCTCTTTTCCCGTCGGACAGCTCTGGAAAATGTCAAGGAAGGTCTGCTGGTAGTTAAGAAACTGTCAGACCAAGAAGCGACTAAGATAGCCAAGGAAGAGTTAGCAAAAGTTGGCTTGTCAGACCGAGAAAATCACTATCCTAGACATTTGTCAGGCGGACAGAAGCAGAGGGTAGCCTTGGCAAGGGCTTTAGCTATGAAGCCAGATGTTCTTTTGCTAGACGAGCCGACCTCAGCCTTGGATCCCGAGTTGGTCGGAGAAGTAGAGAAATCAATCGCTGATGCAGCCAAGTCTGGCCAAACCATGATTCTGGTCAGTCATGATATGTCCTTTGTCGCTCAGGTTGCGGATAGAGTACTCTTTTTGGACAAGGGGAAAATCATAGAGTCTGGGACACCAGATGAAATTATCCATCAACCAAAGGAAGAAAGAACCAAGGAATTTTTTGCTAGTTACAAACGGACCTATATTTGATATAATAGAGACAGTGAAGGCTCAGTTGGCTAGACCAGCTGAGTTTGTTTTCAGTCTTAGCATACTGTGGGGCAGGCTTTCTTGTCTAGTGGGTGTTTTATATTGACGGCTAGATTTGGAATTGTTCCCTTTCTATGCACTATGAGGCTGATTGACCTTTGAGGAGTTGACATGTTAGATCAAATATTTGCACTTTATATCGAGAGCTTGCTTTATACAGCAGTCGGTGTAGGGATCATTGCGGGTTTATGGATTGGACTGCGGATGCTTCGCCGCAAGGATAAGACGGCCAAGGAGCGCCAGAGCCATCTGTACGATGTCCTTCTGATTGTCATTATGACGATTCCAGTCCTGTCTTTTGCGACGCTGGGCTTGCTCATTGTCCTAAAAGCTTAAATGCTTGTAAAACTGTAGAAAAGTTGTTAGAATAATTCTAGTTACAACAAGGAGAAAGAAGAGTTATGTACGATACAATTATTATTGGAGCTGGGCCTGCCGGCATGACAGCTGCCCTCTATGCAGCCCGTAGTAACCTAAAAGTTGCCCTGCTGGAGCGTGGTATTCCTGGTGGTCAGATGAACAATACTGCTGATATTGAAAACTATCCAGGCTATGCTAATATCAGCGGTCCTGAGCTAGCAGAGAAAATGTTTGAACCTCTGGAGAATCTGGGTGTTGAACATCTATTTGGCCTAGTAGAGAAAATTGAAGACCGAGGTGATTTCAAGGAAATCATCACAGAGGATGAGCGTTTTGAAGCTAAAACAGTCATCATTGCTTCTGGTGCCAATCATCGTCATCTGGGGGTTCCTGGCGAGGAAGACTACAACAGCCGCGGCGTTTCCTACTGTGCGGTCTGTGATGGCGCATTTTTCCGTGATGAAGACCTATTGGTTGTCGGTGGTGGTGACTCGGCTGTAGAGGAGGCTATTTTCCTGACGCGCTTTGCAAAAAGTGTGACCATTGTCCACCGTCGAGATGAGTTGCGAGCACAAAAAGTGCTGCAGGATCGCGCCTTTGCCAACGAAAAGATTCGCTTTGTCTGGGATTCTGTGGTGGAAAGCATCCATGGTGATGAGCGTAAAGTGACTGGCGTAACCTTCAAGAATGTCAAGACAGGTGAGATTAGTCAGGCAGAGTTTGGTGGTATCTTCATTTATGTTGGTTTAGATCCAGTTAGTGAATTTGCTGCGGACTTGGGCATCGCTGATGAGGCTGGCTGGATTCTGACGGATCATCAGATGAAGACTTCAGTAGCCGGCATTTACGCTGTTGGCGATGTTCGCCAGAAAGACCTGCGCCAGATTACGACGGCTGTTGGCGATGGTGCCATTGCCAGTCAGGAAGCCTACAAATACCTTACAGAACAAGCATAAAAATATAAGCTAAGCAAGTGTGTCTATTCAAGTGAGTTGACTGGATTTGCTTAGCTTTTTTGGAATTATGATATAATAAAAGGTATCTAGCATAAAGGAGCAAGAAGATGTACCCAGATGATAGTTTAACGCTGCACACTGATTTGTACCAAATCAACATGATGCAGGTTTATTTCAAGCAAAATATTCACAACAAGCGTGCAGTTTTTGAAGTTTTTTTCCGTAAGAATCCTTTTAATAACGGCTACGCAGTTTTTGCGGGCTTGGAAAGAATTATTTCCTATCTCAATAATCTGACATTCAGCCAGAGCGATTTAGATTATTTGCAAACCTTGGGCTATCACGGAGAGTTTCTGGATTATTTGCGGAATCTCAAGATGAGCCTGACCGTAAGGTCTGTTCAGGAAGGCGATTTGGTTTTTGCCAATGAACCAATCGTGCAGGTGGAAGGTCCACTAGCTCAGTGTCAGCTGGTTGAGACGGCTCTGCTCAATATCGTTAATTTTCAGACGCTTATTGCCACCAAGGCAGCCCGTATACGTTCTGTCATCGAGGATGAGCCTCTGATGGAGTTCGGTACGCGTCGAGCCCAGGAAATGGATGCTGCTATTTGGGGGACTAGGGCTGCGGTGATTGGCGGAGCTAATGGCACCAGCAATGTCCGGGCTGGTAAGCTCTTTGACATTCCAGTCTTGGGAACGCATGCCCATGCTCTCGTTCAAGTATATGGAAATGATTATGAAGCCTTTAAAGCTTATGCTGAGACTCATCATAACTGTGTTTTCTTAGTAGATACCTATGATACATTGCGTCTAGGTGTTCCGGCAGCCATTCGGGTGGCGCGTGAGCTAGGAGACAAGATTAAATTTCTGGGTGTTCGCATTGATTCGGGAGATCTTGCCTATATTTCTAAGAAGGTTCGGCAGCAATTAGATGAAGCTGGCTTCCCTGATGCTAAGATTTATGCGTCCAATGATCTGGATGAAAATACCATTCTCAACTTGAAAATGCAAAAGGCTAAGATTGATGTCTGGGGCGTGGGAACCAAGCTTATTACAGCCTATGACCAGCCAGCTTTAGGAGCGGTTTATAAGATTGTTGCTATTGAAGATGAGAATGGCGTTTTGCGCAATACCATCAAGCTGTCCAATAATGCCGAAAAGGTTTCGACCCCAGGCAAGAAGCAGGTTTGGCGTATTACCAGTCGCGAGAAAGGGAAGTCTGAGGGAGACTACATTACTTATGACGGCCTTGATGTCAATGGCTTAGAAGAACTGGAAATGTTCCATCCGACCTATACCTACATCAATAAAACGGTCAAAAATTTTGATGCTGTACCGCTTTTGGTGGATATTTTCCAAGAGGGGAATTTGGTCTATAATCAGCCGAGCTTGACTGAGATTCAAGCCTATGCACGTAAGGAATTTGATAAACTTTGGGATGAGTACAAACGAGTTCTCAATCCACAGGATTATCCAGTTGACCTGGCTAGAGATATTTGGCAGGATAAGATGGACTTGATTGACCAGATGCGCAAGAAAGCCTACCAGACAGGAGCAGAAAAATGAGTCTACAAGAAGAAATCATCGCTCAACTGGGCGTTAAACCAATCATTGATCCGGAGGAAGAAATCCGCAAGTCGGTGGATTTTCTCAAGGCCTATCTGAAAAAGCACCCTTTTTTGAAAAGTTATGTTTTGGGAATTTCTGGTGGTCAGGACTCAACCTTGGCTGGCCGCTTAGCTCAGCTGGCTGTAGAGGAAATGAGGGCTGAGACTGGGGATGATAGCTATTGCTTTATCGCAGTTCGTTTGCCTTACGGTATCCAAGCAGATGAAGATGATGCGCAAAAAGCTCTGGCTTTTATCCAACCTGATGTCAGTCTGACAGTCAATATCAAGGAATCTGCTGATGCCATGACAAAGGCTGTCGAGGCAACGGGGGCCAAAGTCTCTGATTTTAACAAGGGCAATATCAAGGCGCGCAGCCGTATGATTGCCCAGTATGCTTTGGCCGGTTCATACAGCGGAGCTGTCATTGGGACCGATCACGCAGCAGAAAATGTCACAGCCTTTTTCACCAAGTTTGGAGATGGTGGAGCAGATATCTTACCACTTTACCGTCTCAATAAACGTCAAGGCAAGCAGCTTTTGGCCGCTTTAGGAGCTGATCCGGCCCTCTATGAAAAGGTGCCGACGGCTGACTTGGAAGAAGAAAAGCCTGGGATTGCGGATGAAGTCGCTCTGGGCGTGACTTACAATGAAATTGACGACTACCTCGAAGGCAAGTCCGTTTCAGCCAAAGCCCAAGAAACTATCGAATCTTGGTGGCATAAAGGCCAGCATAAACGGCATTTGCCGATTACAGTTTTTGATGAATTTTGGAAGTGAAAATCTCTATCGAATCTTTTTAGTCCGAGCCAAGAAATGAGGAAGCTATGAAAAAGATAGGCACACAGTCCATTGAAACCAAACGTCTTTTACTAAGACCTTTTCTGGAATCGGATGCTCAAGCTATGTATGACAACTGGGCTTCTCGTCCGGATAATTTGTTGCACGTGACATGGGATGCTCACGAGAGTCCTGAAGTCACCCAACAGTCTATTGCTCGCTGGGTTGAGAATTATCAAAACATGGATTTTTACAAGTGGGCCATCTGTCTGAAAGAAAATCCTGATTCTGTAATCGGGGACATCAGTGTGGTGGACACGGATGGAGCAGTCAATGCTTGCGAGGTCGGTTATATTTTAAGTAAAGACTACTGGGGGCAGGGGTTGATGACAGAAGCTTTGAAAGCTGTTTTGAACTACCTTTTGCAAGACGCAGGATTCAATCGTGTCACAGCAAGATTTGTAACAGCCAATCCAGCTTCGGGGCGTGTTATGGCTAAAGCTGGAATGGGCTACGAAGGCACTTTCCGTCAGGCTGTATTTCATAAAGGACAAGTCAAAGATTTTTCCGTCTATGGTATTCTAAAATCCGATTTAGAAAAAGGCTAGGACTCTTTTGTCTAGCCTTTTTACTTGCGCTCCTTTTTTAAAGTTCTATAATAGATGTATAATGACAAGGAGGATTCTATGCATTCGTTAGAACAAGATTTTACAGATAAGCTGTATGCTGCTTATGAGGCCAATCCTAAGTTTGCAGCAATTGAAAATGCCATCAGCCACAATGGCCTTTTGGCTTCCTTAGAGAAGCGAAGCGCCGCTGTGGAAAATACACCTATCTTTTCACTGGATCTTACTAAGGACAAGGTTAGCGACCAGAAAGCTTCTGGACGCTGTTGGATGTTTGCAGCTCTTAATACCTTCCGCCACAAGATGATTGCTGGTTTCCAATTGGAAGATTTTGAGCTATCTCAGGCCCACACTTTCTTTTGGGATAAATATGAAAAATCCAACTGGTTCTTGGAGCAGGTGATTGCGACAGCTGACCAAGAATTGACCAGCCGTAAGGTCAAGTTTCTCTTAGATACGCCACAGCAGGATGGCGGTCAGTGGGATATGGTTGTTTCCCTCTTTAAAAAATATGGTGTCGTGCCCAAGTCAGTCTACCCGGAGTCTATCTCATCCAGCAATAGCCGTGAACTCAATCAGATTCTCAATAAACTCTTGCGTCAGGATGCGCAGATTTTGCGAGAATTAAGAGCGGAAGGGGCAGAATCGTCAGAACTTCAGACCAAGAAAGAAGAACTCCTACAAGAAGTCTTTAACTTCTTAGCTATGAATTTAGGCTTGCCACCTCGCCAGTTTGACTTTTCTTATCGCGATAAAGACAATCATTTCCATAGCGAGAGCGGATTGACACCTCTGACTTTCTATCAAAAATATGTCGATCTAAAGCTAGATGACTATGTCTCTATCATCAATGCGCCAACTGCAGACAAGCCTTATGGTCGGTCCTATACAGTTGAGATGTTGGGAAATGTCGTTGGCAGTAAGCCAGTGCGTTATTTGAATGTTGAAATGGACCGACTAAAAGAGCTGGCTATAGCTCAAATGCAGGCTGGCGAGACCGTTTGGTTTGGTTCGGATGTTGCTCAGTCTAGCAATCGTAAGGCAGGTGTTATGGCAGAGGGGATGCACGATTTCACTGCTAGCATGGATATTCGACTGACTCAGGATAAGGCTGGCCGCTTGGACTATAGCGAAAGCCTCATGACCCACGCCATGGTCTTGACAGGGGTAGACTTGGATGAAAATGGTAAAGCTAAGAAATGGAAGGTCGAAAACTCTTGGGGTGAAAAGGTTGGTAATAAGGGTTACTTTGTAGCCTCTGACGCTTGGATGAACGAGTATACCTATCAAATCGTCGTTCGAAAGGAGTTTCTGACAGCAGCAGAATTAGCTGCATATGAAGCAGAGCCTCTTGTCCTATCTCCCTGGGATCCCATGGGTGCTTTGGCAAAGTAATCTTTAATGAGAGAATAAGAAAAGAGTAAGAATTTTTCATTCTTACTCTTTTAGTTTGTATTCTAATCTTCGTCACTCTAGTCATCTCCACCGTTACCGGAAGATGAGTCATTGTGGCTAGAAGAGCTATTGTTTGAATCACCAGAATGATCACTAGAAGCTGATGTGTCAGAGCTAGCTTCTGTACTGTAACTGCTATAGCTAGAATAGTTATAGTACTGCTGGTTATTGTAGTAACGGTTATAGCCAGTACCACTGTTGAGGTAGACATAGGAGCCACTGCGGTAGAGACCATCTGGCATTTCCCAATCTTCTGAGGCAGAGCCATCTTGAGCTAGATAAAGCATCATTTCGCGGTAGACATCTGTCGCAACCTTAACTCCATCATCAAGGATTGGTGTCAGACGGTTTGAGTAGCCGGTCCAAACAGCCATTGAATACTTAGGCGTGTAACCAACGAAGAGCTCGTCTGGTGTGACAATGCTAGAGTAGTAATAAGGCTTGGTCAGCTTAGCTAATTCATCGTCAGCATAGTTGGAGGTTCCAGTCTTACCAGCCTGATAAACCCCAGAAATAGCAGCGTTTGTACCTGTACCGGACTGCAAGACTGTTTTCATCATATCGGTCATCATGTAGGCTGTCGTTTCCTTCATAGCCTTGGAACCATTGTTGGAGAAGGTCTTCTCCGTTCCGTCACTGAAGACAACGCGATTGACATACTGAGGCTTGTAGTAAGTACCACCATTGGCAAAAGCAGCATAGGCAGCAGCCATTTTTTCACTGCTGGCTCCGTATTCGTTGCCGGATTTGCTGGTATTACTTGAAAAGGCATTAACATAGAACATTTCAGGATAGTTAATCCCAATACGATTTAGGAACTTGAGGGACTCATCCAGACCAACGGCTTCCAGCGTTTTCACGGCAGGAACGTTCCGGGATTCCTGAATAGCGTATTGAATCGTCATCCCGCCATAATATTTCTTATCCCAGTTATAGACTGGTGTGCTGGAATACGGGAAGTTATATGGAGCATCCGTGATAGGAGCAGCAGTTGAGGTATAGACTTCATTTTCAAGAGCTGGAGCATAATCGGTGATTGGCTTCATTGTTGAACCGAAATCACGGTTGGTTTCAACAGCTTGGTTGGTACCAAAGGATACGTTGGTAGATTGGTTACGAGAACCGAGCTGGGCAATGACTTTACCAGTTTGCACATCCATAACAGTGGACGCAACCTGCATTTCGTCATCTGGATAAGCTACATAGTCTCCTGTGTTGTAAATATCCCAGAGTTTCTTTTGGGCATCAGTGTTGACATTTGTATAGACTTCCATACCAGTTGTCAGGACATTGTAGCCAGTCTCTTCTTCTACTTGTTCAATTACTTCCTTAAGATAATTATCCATGTAAGCAGGATAGCTAGTGGAAGCTTTCAAGCTTTGAAGTCCGTCGGTTACAGGGGTATTCTTGGCTTGCTCATACTGCTCATCTGTGATGTACTTGAGATCATGCATCTCACGAAGTACCAGATTACGGCGGTTGGTCGCAGCCTCTGGGTGAGTGTAAGGGTCATATTGGTTAGGTGCCTGAGGCATACCTGCCAGTAGAGCTGTTTGGTGTAAGCTCAAGTCTTTTAGGTCCTTGCCATAGTAGCTTCGGGCTGCTGTCTGCATACCGTAGTTACTGTTAGACATGTAGACTTTGTTGACATAATAGGTCAAGATTTGCTGCTTGGTTGCTTTACGCTCAAGCTGAGCGGCCAGCCAAGCTTCTTGGATTTTACGTGAAAGGGTCGCGTCCGAAGAAGAGGTTGAGAAATAGGAAAGCTTAATCAATTGCTGGGTCAGAGTTGATCCCCCTTGGCGACCTCCGCGGATGTTGCTAACAAGGGCACCTGCAATCCGAATAAAGTCTACCCCACGGTGGTTGAAGAAGCGATGGTCTTCGATGGCGACAATGGCGTTAACCAAATCCGTAGGTATTTCACTTGTTTCAGCATTGACCCGCTTTTCAGCGCCTAGGTCCGCAATCAAATTGTTATTGCTGTCAAAAATTTTACTGGATGTGGTCGCGATCAGGTCTTTTTCAGAAAGCTTAGGAGCCTTGACCGCATAGTAGGTAAATACCAAACAGCCAATCACGAATCCAATCATAAGCAGGGTTATAAGTGCACTTGCAAGATATTTCAAAGCCTGCATAAGAGTTTGTTTATTCATTTATAATACCACCTAGTAGTTTTTGTTCGATAATTTCAAGATAAGGGATGCTGGGAAGCTGCTGCATTTCAATCGGATAACCATGCTCTTGAATGTAGGTCAAAGGCATGGACTTCCCTCCCTTGTCAATCTTGTAAAACTCAATTAAATAAGAAGCTGGAAGCAGGTAAGTCTCCCTTAAGCTGGAAAAATGCAGTAAGACAAAGCAGATGCCCTTTTGCTCAAGGACAGCCTCCATATGCTCAATCTGATGCGAATGAAAATTTTTCATGGGCATCGATTTTTTCTGTCGGGTTTCCTTGGCTTCAAAGTCAATATAATGGCCCTTGTAGACACCAGAATAGTCTGTTGTAGAAGCTTGCCGAAAATAAGCCTCTACAATCTTGGCTCGGCTACGGTGCGGATAATCAACCTTAACAATCTGAATGGGGGTAGGCTTTTTATGGATGACAGCGAGTCCTCTGCTTAGATAGTAGCTGTTGGATTCGTTGATCATCTTTTCAAAAGACATCCCACGATTGGCAAAGTTAGCAATGCCGGGAACAGGCCTGTTGATACTGCTTTTTGCCTTTAGCTTATGCGGATAGTTGACCATAAAACTCCTTATTGGTACAATAGCATCACTCTATTATACCACAAAAAACTTTTTTAAGGGAGAATAAATGACCAGTCTACTAATAACAGGCTACAAAGCCTTTGAAATCGGCATTTCGACGGAAAAAGATATGAGAATAAATATCATAAAAGAAGCCGCTAAGAGGGATTTAATTCGTTTTTTGGAAGACGGAGTGGATTGGCTGGTTTTTCTGGGTAATCTGGGCTTTGAGTCTTGGGTTTTGGATCTAGCTAATGAACTGAAAAAAGACTATGAATTTCAGACGGCAAGCATCTTTCTCTTTGAGAATCAAGGTGAAAATTGGAATGAAGCCAATCAGGCAAAATTAGCTGCTTTTAAGCAGACCGATTTTGTCAAGTATGCTTATCCTACCTACCAAAATCCCAGTCAGTTTCGTGATTACAATCAATTCGTCATTCAAAATACAGACGGAGCTTACCTCTTTTACGATGAAGAACAGGAGACAAAATTGAAATATCTTTACCAAGAAATGAAAAAACAAGAACAATATTTTATCAAAAAATTAACATTTGATGACCTGAATGAAGTGGCTGAAAATTTTTCGGGAAATTAGATGATAAATCTTGATTTTTATTAGGCATTTTGTTTATAATTGAATATGATAAACTAGATTGGAGAGAGAAGATGGCAAGTATTATTTTTACAGCAAAAGATATTTTTGATCAGGATTTTAAACGCGAAGTACGCGGCTATAGTAAGTCCGAAGTGGATGAGTTTTTGGATGATATTATCAAGGATTATGAGACTTATGCAGCCTTGGTAAAGGAGCTGCGTGAGGAAAATCGCCGTCTCAAGGAAGAGTTAGCTGCGAAGCCAGTTGAAAAAGCACCAGTTCAGCCGGCTCAGCCTGTCCAATCAACACAAGCGACTCAGTCAACTGCAGAAAGCTTCCCTCAGATGACTTCTGCGACTAACTTTGATATCTTGAAACGCTTGAACCGCCTTGAAAAGGAAGTATTCGGGAAACAGATTTTGGATCGTGAATAATGGTTCTTTTAGAACAGTGCAATTTTTGGATAATCGCGTGGAAATTTTAGATTTTCATGAGGAAAGTCCATGCTAGCACTGGCTGTGATGCCGGTAGTGTTTGTGCTAGGCGAAGAAATAAGCCTAGGGACGGATTTTTCCGTTACGGCGACTGAAAGGGCTAAGTCTTTGGATATGTCTGATTAGGTCTGAAAGTGCCACAGTGACGTAGTTCTTCTGGAAACAGAAGAAGTGGAACGCGGTAAACCCCTCAAGCTAGCAACCCAAACTTTGGTCGGGGCATGGAGTGCGTGGAAGCGAACATAGCACTCTGACTGGAAACAGTAGACAGATGATTATCGAAGGAAATGGTACCTAGTCATTTCCGGAACAAAACATGGCTTACAGAAAATTGCATATAGGCTGAGGCTGGGACGTCAAGTCCTGTCCTCTTTAAATTTTATAATAGAATAGCAAGAGAGTGGCTGAGCGCTCTATTCTCTGCCAAGTTCAACTAGCTGTTGCTTCATTTGTCTGATGGATATTTCAAGGAATGAGCTAGCTGATAAATGGCAGCGAAACCTTCTCAGCCCAAAATTTAAAAAGGGAGAGTGAGGAAAATCGATGTGACGAAATCACGATTTTTGTCTCACTCCCTTTGTTTGTATAGATTGGAATCCATTTAAAAGCCGAGATGAAAGAAAAATTTAATTTAATTGCGACCGCAGCGGCAGGGCTAGAAGCTGTCGTCGGCCGTGAAATCAGAGAGCTGGGACTTGATTGTCAGGTCGAAAATGGCCGGGTTCGCTTCGAGGGTGATGTCAGTACCATTATTCAAACCAATCTCTGGTTGCGCGCGGCCGATCGGATTAAGATTGTAGTTGGCAGTTTTCCAGCCAAGACTTTCGAAGAGCTCTTTCAGGGAGTTTTTGCTCTGGATTGGGAGAATTATCTACCGCTGGGAGCTAAATTTCCTATTTCCAAGGCTAAATGCGTCAAGTCAAAACTTCACAATGAGCCTAGTGTTCAGGCTATTTCTAAAAAGGCAGTTGTCAAGAAGCTGCAGAAGCATTATGCACGTCCGGAAGGGGTGCCCCTGCAGGAAAATGGAGCTGAGTTTAGGATAGAGGTTTCTATCCTAAAAGATGTAGCGACGGTCATGATTGATACAACAGGGTCTAGCCTCTTCAAACGTGGCTATCGTGTCGATAAAGGTGGTGCACCGATTAAGGAAAATATGGCAGCGGCCATTTTACTCCTGTCCAATTGGTATCCAGATAAGCCCTTGATAGACCCGACTTGCGGCTCTGGTACTTTTTGTATCGAGGCAGCCATGATTGGGATGAAGGTGGCGCCAGGACTTCATCGTTCCTTTGCATTTGAAGACTGGAATTGGGTGGATAAAGACTTGGTAGCACAGGCTCGCTCAACTGCACTCAGTCAGATTGATCAGACCATCCAGCTGGATATTTCTGGTTCGGATATCGATGGCCGTATGGTAGAACTAGCTCGAAAAAACGCTGAGCAAGCAGGAGTTGCAGAGCAGATTCACTTCAAGCAGATGCGTCTGCAGGATTTGCATACAGATAAGATTAATGGTGTGATTATCTCTAATCCGCCGTATGGGGAGCGCCTCCTAGATGATGAGACTGTGACTCGTCTTTATCAGGAAATGGGAGAAACCTTTGCTCCGCTCAAAACCTGGAGCAAGTTTATCCTGACTAGCGATGAAGCGTTTGAAAGCAAATACGGCAGTCAGGCCGATAAAAAACGCAAACTTTATAATGGTACTTTAAAAGTTGATTTATATCAGTATTTTGGCCAGCGGGTCAAACGTCAGTTAGATTAGAAAGGATTTGCCGTGACGAAAGAAGAAAACTACTCACCGGAAGAAGAAAAGAAAGAGTCTGTCCTTGATTTTGAAGAGGCCAAGGAAATGACAGTCGGACAAGCCACTCGTAAGAAAGAGGAGCTGGAAGCCGGTGTGAATGAAAGCGATAATGTGCTGGATAAGTACATCAAGCAGCACCGTCAGGAAATCGAAGCTGGAAAATTTGAAACCCAGAAAATCAGAAAGCTGCAGGAGCAGGAAGCGGCTCAAGCTGAGCAAGCCACTTCTGATTTGACCGATTTCATCAAAGAAAGACGGCAAGAGGTTGAAAGTGAGCAGGAGATTCCAGCAGCTCAGTTGACAGCCACTGAGACAGCAAGTGAGCCAGAAGCAGCTCCAAACCCCTTAGGTTCTCGCAGTCAACGCTCAGAGCAGGAAGATGCGGTTCCTGCCGCTCCCGTTCAAAAGACATCTTACGGTCCTATTCCAGAACCGCTTGATGAGAAGGAATTACAGGTTTCTAAGACGCCTTTCTACAAGAAAAAAGCTTTCCTTTATCCAGTCTTAGGACTTTTAGGGATTGCTGTAGCGGGCACAGGGCTTTACTTTGCTCTGGGGCATAATTGGGGCCACAAGACCGTTACAAGCTCCAGCTCTTCAACATCGCAGTCTAGCAAAAAGAGCTCGTCTTCGTCTAGCTCTGATAATATTGCCAA
The DNA here is from genome assembly GCF_020729725.1 of Streptococcus sanguinis. GTDB lineage: Bacteria > Bacillota > Bacilli > Lactobacillales > Streptococcaceae > Streptococcus > Streptococcus sanguinis_V. The sequence continues at coordinate 80,827 of NZ_JAJEPA010000007.1, forward strand.
GGATCTGAAGTCCTTTAATGATGAGTATGCTGCATTCTTCACAGATAGCAATCAAACAGCTGTCAAAAACAGTAAATTCGGCGACTTGGAAAAATTAAAAACCTTACTTGAAAAGCTAAAAGGCAGCAAAGACTATGATGCAGCCAAGAGCAAGTATGATTCCCTAGTGAAACAAATTTCAGCTATTCAAAGTGTCAATTCGCAGTTTGATGGCGGAGCGATTACTGACGGTGTCTTGAACAAGGAAGCCAAGGCTAATACAAATGCGACTTTCTCAGATGTATCAAGTGGCAATGCTAAGCTAGATGAAGTTCTAAAGGCAGCAATTGCCCAAGGACGCGGCCAACAGGTTCCAACACCGGCTCCTGCTACTGATCAAGGAGGTACAGGTGCAGGTACAAGTGGCGGTTCAAGCTCGTCTGCTTCTGGTTCAGGGGCTTCCAGCTCATACTCTGGTTATGGTCTTCCTAGCAATGGAGTAAATCTGCAGAGAGATCTCAGTCGTGTCCCTTATAACCAAGCAGCTATTGATGACGTCAACAATCCAGCTTGGACATTCAATCCTGGTGTTCTGGAGAAGATTTTGCAAACTTCTCGTGAGCGCGGCTACATTTCTGGAGACAACTATATTCTGGAACGCGTTAATATTATCAAAGGAAACGGCTACTACAACCTCTTCAAACCAGACGGTACCTACCTCTTCAGTATTAACTGTAAGACTGGATACTTCGTCGGAAATGGACCAGGTCATGCTGACTCGCTTGATTTCTAGACATCTGTGAACATTTCTTCAGCAGTTGGCTTTCTGCTTTGTTGATGAATTTCATTATACATGCACAAAAAAAGTTCTCGAAATCGAGAACTTTTTTAAATCACATGGCGTTCAAAGGCATCATCAGAAATCCCTTGGCTGAGAATAAGTTTGGCCCATTCTTTGGCTGAGAAGAGGCTGTGATCCTTGTAGTTTCCGCAGGATTCAATGGTTGTTCCAGGGACATCTTCCCAGCTAGTTGTTTCAGCAATTTCTTCCAGACAGGATTTGATGACCTGAGCAATCTGGTTAGAGCTGTGTTGGCCCCACATAATCATATGAAAACCAGTGCGGCAGCCAAAAGGCGAGCAGTCAATCATACCATCAATGCGCTTGCGAATCAGCATAGCCAGCAAATGCTCGATGGTATGCAGGCCAGCAGTTGGAATGGAATCTTCATTAGGCTGAACCAGACGGATATCAAAATTGGAAATGATGTCGCCTTTAGGGCCGGTTTCCTCTCCGATGAGGCGGACATAAGGCGCTTTGACGATGGTGTGATCCAGCTCAAAGCTTTCAACGATAACTTCTTTAGACATGGTTTCTCCTTTACAATGTAGCGAGTGCGAGAAGGTTTTTCTAGTCATATCAAGCCATAGGTTTGTCTTATTAGTGAAGAAAAAGCCTGTCTCATATGCATCTTTTCTTCTCTGATTATAGCATAAAAATTTTTTATTTGGGAATAAAGTTTACATCTTAGGAAAATGAAAAAATTGAACAATCTTGCTTATGGTTTGAAAAAGTTTTGGTGCTCAGGTTTCTACAAACTTTGAAGATTTAGTCGGTAAAAATTGGACAAAAGCTTTCTTGATTTTCAAAAAATAGGTTTGTGAATTTTTTAGATTTGTGATAGAATAGTATGGAATTTTGAATTCAACAATTAAATAGATTTGGAGTAAAAACATGGACCTATTTCCTATAATTATGTCTGTTTTTGCTGCCATCATTGGTTTAGTGATTGGATATGTAAGTGTCTCGGCTAAGATGAAATCATCTAAAGAAGCTGCAGAGCTTACTCTTTTAAATGCTGAACAAGAAGCAACCAATTTACGCGGACAGGCTGAACGCGAAGCTGATTTGATTGTCAAAGAAGCCAAGCGGGAAACAAGTTCGCTTAAAAAAGAAGCACTTTTGGAGGCAAAAGAAGAAGCCAGAAAATATCGTGAACAAGTTGATGCAGAATTTAAGTCTGAACGTCAAGAGTTAAAACAAATCGAAAGCCGCTTGACAGAGCGTGCTTCTACCCTTGACCGCAAAGACGATAATTTAAGCAACAAAGAAAAGGCTTTGGAGCAAAAAGAACAAAGTCTCTCAGATAAATCTAAACACATTGATGCGCGTGAAGAACAAGTAGCGGAACTTGAAAAGCAGAAGGCGGCAGAGCTGGAGCGAGTTGCTTCGCTATCGCAGACAGAAGCGCGTGATATTATTTTGACGCAGACCGAGGACAAGCTTTCTAAAGAGATTGCGACTAGGATTCGGGATGCGGAGCAAGATATCAAAGAGCGATCTGACAAGGTTGCGAAGAATATCTTGGTCCAAGCCATGCAGCGTATTGCCGGTGATTATGTCGCTGAGCAAACCAACTCAACGGTGCATCTGCCAGATGACAGTATGAAGGGCCGGATTATTGGCCGGGAAGGTCGCAATATTCGGACTTTTGAAAGTCTGACTGGTATTGATGTCATCATTGATGATACGCCTGAAGTGGTCACTCTATCAGGTTTTGATCCGATTCGCCGCGAAATTGCTCGTATGACCATGGAAGCACTCTTGAAAGATGGTCGCATTCATCCAGCCCGCATCGAGGAGTTGGTTGAGAAGAACCGTCTGGAAATTGACAATCGCATCCGTGAGTACGGGGAAGCCGCAGCTTATGAAATTGGAGCTCCTAACCTGCATCCTGATCTGATGAAAATCATGGGGCGCTTGCAGTTCCGTACTTCTTATGGTCAGAACGTCCTGCGGCATTCTATTGAGGTTGCCAAGCTTTCCGGCATCATCGCTGCTGAGCTGGGTGAAAATGCCAATTTAGCTCGCCGTGCTGGGTTCCTCCATGATATTGGCAAGTCTATTGACCGTGAGGTTGAAGGCAGCCACGTGGAAATCGGGACAGAACTGGCTCGTAAGTACAAGGAGCATCCAATCGTTGTTAATACGATTGCCAGCCACCACGGGGATGTGGAAGCAGAAAGTGTCATTGCCGTTATCGTAGCTGCAGCAGACGCTCTCAGTGCCGCTCGGCCAGGTGCCCGCAGTGAATCTCTGGAAAGCTATATCAAGCGTCTCCAAGATTTGGAAGAAATCGCTAATAGCTTCAAGGGTGTCAAGAACAGCTTTGCTTTACAAGCCGGCCGGGAAATCCGGATTATGGTTCAGCCGGACAAGATTAAGGATGACAAGATTACGATTTTGGCTCACGATGTTCGTGAAAAAATCGAAAACAACTTGGAATATCCAGGCAATATCAAGGTAACGGTTATTCGTGAGATGCGTGCCGTCGACTACGCAAAATAAAGAAGAAATGCAGTCTGGTAACAGATTGCTTTTTTCTTAAATTATCTGCTGGTCTATTTTGTTTTCCGTATGATTGCTTGCTTATTTTTTCTATTTTCTCAAAACTCTAGACACATACATTTCTTCCTATCCTCTTGAAATATTAGCCTAATTTTGTTACACTAGATAGAAAGACTGTGAAGGAGACATGATGACGGAACGAGGCTTACTAATCGTCTTTTCTGGCCCCTCTGGTGTAGGAAAAGGGACTGTTAGACGAGAAATTTTTGAAAGCACTGATAACCAATTCCAGTACTCGGTATCCATGACGACTCGTCCTCAGCGTCCAGGTGAAGTGGATGGAGTTGACTATTTCTTCCGTACTCGCGAGGAGTTTGAAGAGCTGATTCGTCAGGGACAGATGCTGGAGTATGCAGAGTATGTAGGAAACTACTACGGGACGCCTCTGACTTATGTCAATGAAACGCTGGATAAAGGTATTGATGTCTTCCTAGAGATTGAGGTTCAGGGAGCTTTGCAAGTCAAGAAAAAAGTTCCAGATGCCGTCTTTATTTTTTTGACTCCTCCAGACTTAGAAGAACTCAAAGACCGCTTGGTCGGGCGTGGGACAGACAGTGCTGAGATTATCGCCCAGCGCATTGAAAAGGCCAAAGAAGAAATTGCCCTTATGCGCGAGTATGATTATGCCATTGTCAATGATCAGGTGCCGCTGGCTGCCGACCGTGTCAAGCGCGTGATTGAAGCAGAGCATTTCCGAGTAGACCGTGTTATCGGCCGTTATCAGGACATGCTTCCAAAAAATGAAACGATTATTCGATAGAAAGTTAGAAATTAGGTAGAAAATTATGATGTTAAAACCGTCTATTGACACTTTGCTGGACAAGGTTCCGTCAAAATATTCCTTGGTTATTTTAGAAGCTAAGCGCGCTCATGAGCTTGAAGCTGGAGCTCCCGCTACGCAGGAATTCAAGTCTGTCAAATCCACTCTTCGTGCTTTGGAAGAAATTGAATCTGGCAATGTCGTTATCCATCCAGATCCAGAAGGCAAGCGCGAGGCAGTTCGCCGTCGGGCAGAAGAAGAGCGCCTGCGTAAAGAAGAAGAAGAACGCAAGATTAAAGAGCAAATCGCTAAAGAAAAAGAAGAAGGTGAGAAGATTTAAGGTTGGGGATGCTCAATCTTATTTTTTCTGTAATGACGTTTAGGAAAGCGGGGTGAGAATGTGAAGCTAGCAAAGATTATTGTGGATGTTCCTCTGATGCAGACGGACAAGCCCTATAGTTATGCTATTCCAGAAGAGTTTGCAGGGATGCTGGCAGCTGGCATGCGAGTCCATGTCCCTTTTGGGCAGGGAAATCGCCTGATTCAGGGAATTGTGGTTGGCTTTGATGAGACAGGAGACCAAGATGAGCTGAAGGAGATTGCGGAAGTCCTTGATTTCAGTCCCGTACTGAATCAGGAACAGCTCTGGCTGGCGGATGAGCTGCGCAAGTCAGTCTTTTCCTATAAGATTAGCCTTTTAAAGGCCATGCTGCCTAGTCTTCTCAACTCCAGCTATGATAAACTACTCTATCCGACGGAGCTGCTGAATGATGAGGAGCGCTCAGCTATATTTGGTCAGGAGGACAGTCTTCGCTTTTCTGATTTGGACAAGAAAAGCCAGGCTAAGCTGATGCGACTGACTCAAACGTGCCGTATTCGACTGGAGTATCAGGCGACGGACAAGAAGCATATTAAGACTGAGAAATGGTATCGGGTCAATCATGCCGCTCTGCAAAATCATGACCTTCCCCGACAAGCCAAGAAAAAACAAGAATTAAAAGAAGTGCTGCTCAGCCAGCAGGACAGTCGGCTCTTGGCTGATTTGCGAGAAAACTTTTCGCGCGATGTTATCAATTACTTTATCAAAGAAAACCTAATTAGCATTGAAGATAGAGAAGTTAGCCGTTCTGCTGCTTATTTCCAAAAGGAGCGTCAGCAGCAAAGTCTGACCTTAAACGATGAACAAGCCGCAGCGGTTGCGGCAATCACTCAGAAAATTGGTCAGAGTCATTCTCAGCCAGTCCTCTTAGAAGGGGTCACAGGCAGTGGGAAGACCGAAGTTTACCTACAGGTCATCGCAGAGGCACTGGACCAAGGCAAGACCGCTATCATGCTGGTTCCAGAGATTTCTCTGACTCCGCAGGTAACCGATCGCTTTATTTCTAGGTTTGGCGACCAAGTTGCAATTTTGCATTCAGGTCTGTCTGACGGTGAGAAATATGATGAATGGCGCAAGGTGGAGCGAGGAGCTGCCCAGGTTGTTGTCGGCGCGCGTTCAGCTATTTTTGCTCCCTTGACAAATATTGGAGCCATCATCATTGATGAAGAGCATGAATCTTCCTACAAGCAGGATTCTAATCCTCGCTATCATGCCAGAGAGGTGGCTCTCCTGCGAGCTCAGTACAATCAAGCTGTCTTAGTGCTGGGTTCGGCGACTCCGAGTTTGGAGAGCCGTGCCCGAGCAAGTCGTGGTGTCTATGATTTTCAGCTGCTCAGCAAGCGTGCAAATCCGCTGGCGCAGATTCCTCAAGTGGAAGTGGTGGATTTTAGAGATTATATCGGCCAGCATGAGGCCAGTAATTTCACCCCGGTCCTGCTAGAGGCTATTCAAGATCGTCTGGATAAGGGAGAGCAAACGGTTCTTATGCTTAATAGGCGGGGGTATTCCAGCTTTGTCATGTGTCGGGAATGTGGGACAGTTGATAGCTGTCCCAACTGTGATATTTCTCTAACCCTGCATATGGACACTAAGACCATGAACTGCCACTACTGTGGCTTTACTAAGAATATTCCTCAGTCTTGTCCTAACTGTGCCAGCCGCAGCATTCGCTATTATGGTACTGGGACACAGAAAGCTTATGATGAGTTGGTTCAGCTCTTTCCACAGGCTCGCATTCTGAGGATGGATGTAGATACGACCCGTAAGAAAGGCAGCCATGAAGCCATTTTAGAAAGCTTTGGTCAGGGTCAGGCAGATATTCTCTTAGGCACCCAGATGATTGCCAAGGGATTGGATTTTCCAAACGTGACGCTAGTTGGTGTACTCAATGCGGATACTGCTCTTAATCTACCGGACTTTCGCTCTTCAGAGCGAACCTTCCAGCTGCTGACTCAGGTGGCTGGCCGTGCTGGTCGGGCTGAAAAGGCTGGTCAGGTCTTTATCCAGTCCTACAATCCTCATCATTATGCCATTGAATTTGCCAAGCAGCAGGATTATGAAGGCTTTTATGCTTATGAAATGGGAATCCGCCGGCAGCTAGGCTATCCGCCTTATTACTATACAGTCGGTCTAACCCTGTCCCACAAGGACGAAGAGACAGCAGTGCGAAAAGCCTATGAGGTTATGGATATTCTGCGGAGCGGTCTGTCAGAAAAAGTGCAAATCCTGGGTCCAACGCCGAAGCCCATTGCCCGTACCCACAATCTCTATCATTATCAGATTTTGCTCAAATATCGCTTTGAAGACAAGCTGCAGGCGACGCTAAATCAAGTCTTGGACTGGACACAGAATCGGGACAATAAAGTTTTACGCCTGACAATTGATAATGAACCACAAAATTTTATGTAAAGCTTTTTAGCCGAGATTAAGGTTGTTGTAGGCGACTTCTGATATAATAAGGGAAGGAACAAAGAAGGAATCAATAGTTGAAAATGATGAAAATAATATTTATGGGAACGCCCGACTTCTCAGCGACTGTCCTAAAAGGACTGCTGTCCAGCAGTCAATACGAAGTATTAGCAGTAGTGACGCAGCCGGACCGGGCCGTCGGCCGAAAAAGAGAGATACGTATGACTCCAGTAAAAGAATTGGCCTTGGAATACAAGCTACCGGTTTATCAACCGGAAAAGCTGGCTCAAAGCTCGGGTTTAGAGGAGTTGATGAACTTAGAAGCAGATGGTATTGTCACAGCTGCATTTGGACAGTTTTTGCCTAGCCGCTTGCTAGACAGTGTTGACTTTGCGGTGAATGTTCATGCCTCTTTGTTGCCTAAATACCGAGGTGGGGCTCCCATTCACTACGCTCTGATCAATGGAGATGAGCAAGCGGGTGTTACGATTATGGAAATGGTCAAGGAAATGGATGCTGGAGACATGATAGCCAGCAAGGCGACGCCGATTGAAGAGACTGACAATGTCGGAACTCTCTTTGAAAAATTGGCGCTTATCGGTCGAGACCTGTTATTGGATGTTCTGCCAGCTTATAGGGAAGGGAAGATTATCCCTCAGCCGCAAGATCCTAGTCAGGTCACTTTCTCTCCGAATATCAGCCCAGAAGAAGAGAGGATAGACTGGAGCAAAACAAACCGCCAAATTTTCAATCAAATTCGCGGCATGTATCCTTGGCCGGTAGCTCATACCTTGCTGCAAGGGCAACGCTTTAAGATTTACGAAGCAGATATGGCGTCTGGCGACGGTCAGCCTGGACAGATATTGTCTATTAGTAAAAAAGAGCTGGTGGTCGCAGCTGGTCAGGGAGCTCTCTCGCTGAAGACGGTTCAGCCTGCTGGTAAGCCCAAGATGGCTATCGTTGATTTTTTGAATGGACTGGGCCGCAGCCTGTCCACAGGAGATACTTTTGGAAAGTAAGCAAAAAACGGCCCGGTGTCAGGCCTTGGAAATTTTGGAAGAAGTTTTTGAAGAAGGAGCCTATTCCAATATCGCCTTAAATCGAGCTCTGAGTCAAAGTCCGCTGAGTCAAGCAGATAAAGGTCTGGTAACAGAGCTGGTTTACGGCACAGTTGCTCGGAAAATCACTCTGGAGTGGTATTTATCCCATCTGATTGAGGATAGGGATAAATTAGATAACTGGCTCTACATTCTGCTTATGCTCAGTCTGTACCAGATGCTCTATCTGGATAAAATCCCTCAGCATGCAGCTGTTCATGAGGCTGTTGAGATTGCGAAAATACGTAAACGAGGCAGCGAAAAATTTGCCAATGCCTTGTTACGTAGGATTGAGCGTGAGGGTGTGGCTGATTTTGAAACAATCAAGCGCAAAAACAAGCGCTATTCGATCCAGTATTCTCTGCCGGTCTGGCTGGTCAAAGACCTGATAGAAGAGTTTGGCGAAGAAAGAGCTCTAGCTATCTTTGCCAGTCTCTTTGTTCGTAGTAAGGCCAGCATTCGCGTGACGGATATGTCGCGCAAGGCAGAGCTTCGCCAGCTTTTAGGGGCTGAGAACTCGCTTTTATCTCCGTCAGCCTTGGTTAAAAGACAGGGGCATTTTGCTGGGCATCAGCTCTTTGAAAGCGGAGCGATTACGATTCAAGATGAGTCTAGTCAGCTTGTGGCTCCGACTCTGGCCATCGAAGGGGAGGAGCAGATTCTGGATGCCTGCAGTGCACCGGGCGGCAAGACTGTCCACATGGCTTCCTATCTGACGAGCGGCCACATTACAGCCTTGGACCTCTACGATCATAAGTTAGAGCTCGTAAAAGAAAATGCGGAACGGCTGGGCCTGGCTGATAAAATCACCACTAAAAAGCTAGACGCGACCAAGGTGTTTGAGACATTTGGCCCAGATGCTTTCGATAAAATCCTGGTGGACGCTCCTTGCTCTGGTATTGGCTTAATTCGCCGCAAACCGGATATAAAATATAATAAAGAAAATGCAGATTTTGAGAATTTACAAAAAATTCAGCTGGATATACTAGACAGCGTTTGTCAAAGTCTACGTAAAGGTGGTATAATAGCTTATAGTACTTGCACGATTATGGCCAAAGAGAATTTTGAGGTTGTTGAGAAATTTCTGGCCAGTCATCCGAACTTTGAGCAAGTCTTATTAGACCATGAAAGAAAAGATATCGTCAAAGACGGCTGTATCTTAATTACGCCGGAATTATATGAAAGCGACGGATTTTTTATCAGTCAATTTAGGAAGATATCGGAATAAGAGGAGGAAACTGACAGTATGGAAATTTCATTATTAACAGATGTTGGTCAAAAGCGTACAAATAACCAAGATTATGCTAATCTTTTTGTGAATCGGGCTGGCAAGACCCTGATCATCTTGGCAGATGGTATGGGCGGTCACAGAGCTGGAAACATTGCCAGTGAAATGGCTGTGACAGACTTAGGAGCTGCCTGGGTTGATACACAGATTGATTCGGTGAATCAGGTGCGTGAATGGTTTGCGGAGCACTTGGAAGAGGAAAATCAGCGCATTCATCAATTTGGTCAAGATGAAGAATACAAGGGCATGGGCACGACTTTGGAAGCCTTGGCTATCATTGATAATCAAGCCATCTATGCCCATATCGGCGATTCTCGCATCGGCCTGATTCGCGGTGATGAATACCGTCAGCTAACTAATGATCACTCACTTGTTAATGCTTTGTTGAAAGCTGGACAGATTACTCCAGAAGAAGCAGAGCGTCATCCGCAGAAGAATATCATTACCCAGTCTATTGGTCAAAAAGACGAAGTGCAGCCTGATTATGGCATGATTACCTTGGAAGATGGTGACTACCTCCTGCTTAACAGTGACGGTCTGACCAATATGATTTCAGACAGTGAAATTTGTGACATTGTCACCAGCGATATCAGCCTGTCTGAAAAAACACAAACCTTAATTCGCTTTGCCAACAATGCTGGAGGGCTGGATAACATCACAGTTGCTCTGGTTCGCTTTGACAAGGAGGATAAGGCATGATTCAAATCGGCAAAATCTTTGCCGGGCGATATAAAATCATCAAGCAGATTGGCCGAGGAGGCATGGCAGATGTCTATCTGGCCAAGGACTTGATTTTGGATGGTGAGGAAGTTGCGGTAAAGGTTCTTAGGACCAATTACCAGACAGATCCTATCGCTGTCGCGCGTTTCCAGCGGGAAGCTAAGGCGATGGCTGACTTGGACCATCCGCACATCGTTCGGATTACTGATATTGGGGAAGAAGATGGCCAGCAGTATCTGGCTATGGAATACGTGGCAGGTCTTGACCTCAAGCGCTATATCAAAGAGAATTCTCCGATTTCAAATGAAGAAGCAGTCAGAATCATGGGACAAATCTTGCTGGCGATGCGCTTGGCGCATACACGCGGTATTGTCCATCGTGACCTGAAACCACAAAATGTCCTCTTAACCCCAGATGGCAATGCCAAGGTAACAGACTTTGGGATTGCGGTTGCCTTTGCAGAGACTAGTCTGACTCAGACTAATTCTATGCTGGGCTCGGTTCATTATCTATCGCCTGAGCAGGCACGTGGCTCTAAAGCAACTGTTCAGAGTGATATTTATGCGATGGGGATTATTTTTTATGAGATGCTGACTGGTCATATCCCTTATGATGGGGATAGCGCCGTTACGATTGCTCTTCAGCATTTCCAAAAGCCGCTGCCATCCATCATTTCTGAAAATCCTAATGTGCCTCAAGCTTTAGAAAATGTGGTCATTAAGGCAACAGCCAAAAAACTGACGGATCGTTATCAGTCAGTTGCAGAGATGTATGTTGACTTGTCCAGCAGCTTATCTTATGAGCGTCGTAATGAAAAGAAATTGGTCTTTGATGATGTTGCGAAAGCAGACACCAAGACCTTGCCAAAAATCTCACCTGTACCGCAGCCAGCAGTTCCACCTGTTAAGCCAACACCGCCTAAAGCGGAAGCGACTGAAGTTAAGGAAGAGACAGCTGATGCGGTTAAGAAAGTTCCAAAGAAACGTCGTTTGAGAACGCGTTACAAAGTACTTTTCTTTGCAGTCCTATTGGTTTTGGCTGCCTTTGTTGTCCTTCTTTATAATAGCCCATCCAATACCAGCGTGCCAGATGTTTCTGGTCAGACTGTAGCAGAGGCTCGCTCCGCTATTGAAGCTAAGAAGCTGGTTGTCGGAGACGAAAAGGAAGAATACAGCGACAATGTCGAATCTGGCAAAGTCATTAAAACCGATCCACAGGCCAACAGTCAGCGCCGCGAAGGCAGCAAGATTGACCTGATTATCTCCAAGGGCCCCAAGACCTTTGTAATGGAAGATTATGTTGGACAAGCAAAATCAGCCGCAGTTGAAAATCTGAAAACAAACTATAATGTTTCTGAGAAATTGATTGAGATTGTTGAGGAAGAATCGGACGAGTACGAGCCAGGTCAGGTGATTCGTCAGTCTCCGGCAGCTGGTTCGACCTATGATTTGACTTCCAATCATCAGATTGTGCTGACAGTGGCCAAAGAAGTGACTAGTGTGTCCATGCCTGACTTTGGCAGCATGCAGTACACCTACGCTAATGCACGGTCTTACTTGATCCAAATGGGAATTTCTTCTTCCCGAATTGAGCGAGTTGTTGACCGCTCAGTCACTTCGACTCAGGCAGACTTGGTAACTTCCCAGTCACCAGCAGCAGGTCAGACAATTGACCTCAAATCTAATGAAAAAATCACTCTTTATGTGACAGAAGCAACGACACCATCGTCATCTAGCTCGTCATCTTCATCGTCTAGTAGCAGCTCAAAGAGCAGCTCATCGTCTGAAGATAGCGGACATGGAACTAGTTCCAGCTCATCTGATGGTTGATTAATAAACCATCCATTTTAAGTTTTTCAGCTTAAAACGGATGGTTTTTTCTTTTTTGCTGGACAAATTTCCCCATTTCATGCCTTGGACGGAGGATTTTTGGTCTAATTTTGTTAAAATAGGAAGGTAGAGAAAGGAAAAGGCTATGTGGAAGGTTCAATTATTTGTCTTTGTTGAAACAGTCTTACTATCCATGGCATTGGTGACCATGTTGGCAGCTGATTTTTCACGTGTTGTCATTATCTTGGTCCTTTTTTTGCTGCTGCTCTATTATTACTTCGGCAAGCAAAAAGGGAATTTTCTGCTGGTCGCTTCCATGATTATGCTGTTTTTCATTATTATGCTCAATCCCTATGTCATTGCTGCCCTTTTATTCGCGCTGGTTTATGGAATGATTGTGGCCTACCCTTATATCTATAAGGAAAATCAAGAAACCCATCTCGTTTACGAAGAAGATGTGGAAATTCAGAGTGAAAAGAATCGCTGGCTGGGGGACCTGCAGCATTTTTCTAAGGACAGCTGTCAATTCCACGACATCAATCTCTTGCGCATTGTTGGGAAAGACACCATTCATTTGGAAGATGTGATTTTAGTCAACCATGATAACGTCATTGTCATTCGAAAAGGTTTTGGTGATACCAAGATTATTGTGCCGCTGGATGTGGAAATTCAGCTGCAAATCAATACTCTTTACGGGGAGCTGAACTTTCTGCATCATCCATCTCGCAAACTGCGCAATGAAACCATTTCGCTGACGACACCAGACTACAAGCGGGCCAATAAGACAGTGAAGATTGTCCTCGTCAGCTTCTTAGGAAATGTGGAGGTTGTCAGAAAGTGAAGAAATCAAATTATTTTCTCATTCTCCTCTATACTTTCTTTGTCTTATTTATCATCTTCCATTATATTTTCAATATTTTTGATTTCACTTGGCAGGAGCTCTTTAATGATTTGGAGCTGTTGCAGTCATTTGTTTTCTTTGTTGTGATTATCGGTTTATCACTGACCATTCTGATTGTGATTGCGGCCCGCTTAATCCAATATCTATCGGTAGCCCATGTGCAAAAAAATCTTCGGCATTTGCTGGATGGACGGAGACTGGAGCCGACAGACCAACCCGAGTTGGATAGCTCTCTGCATCAGCTCGAGAGAAGGCTGCATCGTTTGACAGAGAATCTCCAAAAGTCTGAAAATCAAACCCTGCAGACAGAAGAAAAAATTATCGAAAAAGAACGGCGGCGGATTGCGCGTGACTTGCACGATACTGTCAGTCAGGAATTATTTGCAGCCAATATGATTCTTTCAGGAGTGGCTGGAAATGTAGAACGGCTTGATGGAGAAAAACTGCAAAAGCAGCTCAAGGGGATTGCCGATATTCTGGACACAGCCCAGAAGGATTTGCGGATTCTCCTGCTTCATTTGCGACCTACAGAGTTGGAAAATAAGACTCTGGTCGAAGGTATGGATGTGATTATCAAGGAGCTGACTGATAAAAGTGACATTGATGTTCACTTCAATCATCAGGTTGGGCATCTACCCAAACAGATGGAGGAGCATGTCTTCAGAATCATGCAGGAAATTATCAACAACACACTGCGGCACGCCCAAGCCAGTCGACTGGATATTTACCTCTATCAGGCGCCAAATGAGCTTAAAATCAAGGTATCTGATAATGGCGTCGGTTTTGATCCGCTGGCTCAGGATGAACTCAGCTACGGCCTGAAAAATATGGAAGACCGTGTGCGGGATATGGCGGGCACTTTTAAGCTTTTGACAGCCCCCAGAAAAGGTCTTTCTATTGAAATCACGATACCTTTACTAGAAGGAGAAAATCATGAAGATATTGTTAGTGGATGACCACCAAATGGTCAGATTGGGATTGAAAAGTTACCTGGAACTGCAAGATGATATAGCTGAAGTATCTGAAGCAGTCAATGGCAAAGAAGGAGTTGAGCAGGCTTTGGCAGAACATCCGGATGTGATTATCATGGATATTGTCATGCCTGAGATGAATGGTATCGAAGCGACACTGGCCATTTTAAAAGAATGGCCGGAAGCAAAAATTCTGATTTTGACTTCTTATTTGGATAATGAAAAAATTTATCCTGTTCTGGATGCAGGCGCTCATGGATACATGCTCAAGACTTCCAGCGCTGAAGAAATTCTTCGTGCCGTCAAAAAAGTGGCCAAGGGAGAATTTGCCATTGAAACAGAGGTCAGCAAGAAAGTGGAGTACCATCGTAACCATATCGAGCTCCATGAGGATTTGACAGCTCGTGAGCGTGATATTTTAGGGCTTTTGGCCAAGGGTTATGAAAATCAACGGATTGCAGATGAGCTCTTCATTTCCCTCAAAACGGTCAAGACTCATGTATCCAATATCCTGTCCAAATTGGAGGTGAGCGACCGCACTCAGGCAGTTGTTTATGCTTTTCAGCACCATCTTGTCCCACAAGAAGACTTTTAATGGTATAATAGAAAAGATTAAGATTGGACAAGGGGAGATATGGACGCGAAATTAAAATATAAGGCAAAAAAGATAAAAATTGTCTTTTTCGATATAGATGATACCCTGCGAATCAAGGATACAGGTTTTATCCCAGAATCTATCCAGACAGTTTTCAAGCAGTTGAAGGACAAAGGGATTTTGACGGGTATTGCTTCTGGTCGAGGAATGTTTGGTGTCGTGCCGGAACTGAGAGCTTTGCAGCCAGACTTTTTCGTTACACTGAACGGAGCCTATGTCGAAGACAGCAAAGGGAAGGTGATCTCTCAGACGGTTATCCCGTCCGATAGAGTGACTTCCTATATTAATTGGGCTCAGGAGGAGGGGATTGACTATGGTCTGGTCGGCAGCCATGGAGCATCCTTGTCAAATCGACATTCTCTAATTTCAGAGGCCATTGATGTGGTTTATCCAGATTTGCTTGTTGATCCAGACTTTCATTTAGACAAGGATATTTATCAGCTTTGGACCTTTGAAGATAGAGGAGATAGCCTGCAGCTGCCAGAGGCGTTAGCGGAGCATCTGCGTTTGGTTCGCTGGCATCCTCATTCGTCAGATGTCGTGCCGACAGAAGGTTCCAAGGCAGCCGGAGTTTCCAAGGTTGTCGAGCATCTGGGCTTGAAACCTGAAAATGTCATGGTTTTTGGCGACGGGCTCAATGATCTGGAATTGTTTGACTATGCCGGAATTGGCATTGCCATGGGTGTTTCCCATGAAGAACTGCGAAAAAGAGCAGATTATATTACAAAAACAGTAGAAGAAGACGGTATTTTTGCCGCTTTAGAGGAGTTAGGTATGGTAGAAAAAGAATTACATTTTCCACAAGTAGAACTTGCAGCAGCAGAAGGTCCAAAAGCGACTATCAAGACTAATCATGGGGACATGAAAGTTCAGCTGTTTCCAGAACAGGCACCAAAAACAGTAGCCAACTTTATCGCCCTTGCTAAAGATGGTTATTATGACGGTGTGATTTTCCACCGCATTATTCAGGACTTTATGATTCAGGGTGGCGATCCTACTGGTACCGGTATGGGCGGTCAGTCTATCTATGGTGAGAAATTTGAAGATGAGTTTTCACCTGAGCTTTACAATATTCGTGGGGCTCTTTCCATGGCAAATGCTGGGCCAAATACTAACGGCAGTCAATTTTTCATTGTTCAAAATAAAAATCTTCCTTATTCAGCTAAGGAATTGAGCCGCGGCGGCTGGCCTGAAGCTATCGCTGAAGTCTATGCCAGTCAGGGAGGAACACCGCATTTGGATCGGCGCCACACTGTCTTTGGTCAGCTGGCTGATGAAGCGTCCTACCAAGTTTTGGACAAGATTGCAGCTGTTGAGACGGGGGCTATGGATAAGCCGGTGGAAGATGTTGTGATTGAGACAATTGAGGTAGAAGACTGATGAAAATCGGTGATAAATTAAAAGGCAAAATCACAGGGATTCAGCCTTATGGAGCTTTTGTTGAGCTGGAAAATGGTACGATTGGTCTGATTCATATCTCAGAAATTCGTCCGGGTTATATTGAAAATATCCATGATAGTGTAAAGATTGGCCAGCAGGTATTAGTACAGGTTGTGGACTATGATGAATTTTCTGGGAAGTCCAGTCTGTCCATGCGGACCCTGGAAGAAGAAAAGCACCGCCTCCCTAGACGCCACCGCTTTTCAAACGACCGCTGTAAAATTGGTTTTGAGCCTTTAGGCAGACAGCTGCCTATCTGGATCAAAGAGGCAAAAAAATTCTTAAAAGAAGAAAAAGTTTAAAAAATATCCTGTTCCATAAGAGAACAGGATATTTTGCTTAGATAGAATTGCCATTCAAATCATAGCCGATTGCTAAGTTGAAATGGACATGTTTTCAAAAAATACTAAGCATCAAATTCGTAGAGAGCGGTAGACAGGTAACGTTCGCCGTTATCAGGAGCCAGAGCAAGGACTTTCTTGCCAGCTCCTAGTTTTTTCGCTACTTCAATAGCTGCGAAAATAGCAGCAGCAGATGAAATCCCCACTAAGAAGCCTTCCTGACCGCCAATATAGCGTCCGAATTCCAGTGCTTGATCAGAAGTTACGCGGACAATACCGTTGTAGGCTGCTGTATCCAAGGTCTCTGGAATGAATCCGGCAGAAAGCCCTTGGATTTTGTGAGGACCTGGCTTCTCACCAGAAAGGATAGCAGATTCGTCTGCTTCAACTGCGTAGATTTGGATGTCCGGATTAACTTTTTTGAGAGCGTGAGATACACCGGAAATAGTTCCGCCAGTTCCGACACCGCCAACAAAAGCGTCCAGTCCAGTTTCACCGAAAGCAGCAATAATTTCTGCTCCTGTTGTTCGTTCGTGAACCTCTGGATTGGCCGGATTATTAAATTGTAGTGGCAGCCAGCCATTACGTTCTTGCGCAATTTCTTGTGCTTTTGCAATGGCACCTTTCATTCCTTCGCTACCCGGAGTCAAGACCAACTCAGCACCATAAGCTTGGATAATCTTGCGGCGTTCCACACTCATGGTTTCTGGCATAACAATGACGACCTTGTAGCCTTTAGCTGCTCCAACCCATGAAAGGCCAATACCGGTATTTCCGCTGGTTGCTTCAACGATGGTATCGCCAGGCTTAATAAGGCCATCGCGCTCAGCCGCCTCAATCATGCTGAGGGCAATCCGGTCTTTGACAGAAGAGCCAGGATTGAAAGCCTCTAACTTCACATAAACCTCAGCAGCTCCTTCTGGAACCAAGTTGTTCAATTTGACGATGGGAGTTTGCCCAATTAGTTCTGTAATATTTTGATAAATACGTGACATAGAATACATACCTCAATATAAT
This sequence comes from Streptococcus sanguinis, assembly GCF_020729725.1. Taxonomy (GTDB): domain Bacteria; phylum Bacillota; class Bacilli; order Lactobacillales; family Streptococcaceae; genus Streptococcus; species Streptococcus sanguinis_V. The sequence continues at coordinate 98,022 of NZ_JAJEPA010000007.1, forward strand.
TTAATAGAATTAGTATAAAATGAAATAAGAGCTTTGTAAAATATAAAAAAGCTATGAGAGCCATAGCTTTTCTTTATGTCAAAGTGTCAAGGGGACTTCTACTTGGCGCAGTCCTTGATCTATCATTTCTAATTTGCCTTTAAAAAACTCAGTTAGCTTATCTTTGAGCAGTTCTCTTTCACCTTTATCAACAAAAAGAAGGGTGGAGACGGTATCTGTAAATTCAGTATCGTATTCAGCAAGATTTTCTGTCTTCAAAAAATTAGTAAAATCCTGATATTGGCTGTAAGACAGTCTTAGGCGCAGGCCAGCTTGTTCTTTTATCTCAACCAGTCCAATCTCCTTAATAGCTAAAGCAACACTGCCGGCATAAGCTCGAATCAGACCGCCGGCTCCTAGCTTAATACCGCCAAAATAGCGAGTAACCACCACGCAAAGATTGGTCAAATTGTGCTTTTCTAGTACTCCCAGCATAGGAACCCCGGCTGTTCCGCTGGGCTCACCATCATCGCTAGTTCGCTTTATATCACTCTTTTCCCCAATGATAAAAGCAGAGCAGTTATGAGTGGCCTTGTAATGTTCTTTTTTTATAGCAGTGATAAAAGCGCGAGCCTCTTCCTCGGAGTAAACTCGTTTTACATGGCAGATAAAGCGGGATTTTTTAATTTCCTCTTGAACCATGCCATCTTCTTTAATTGTCTTAAATTCCATAACTATATTTTACAAGAAAATATGAATTTTGCCAAAAAATTACGAATAAATAAGTATGTTAGAGTTGCAAGATTGTTTAGGACGTATATTTACAGAGAGTCAGTTAGAGTCTAGCTTGCGAGCACAAGCAAAAGAAATTCCCAGTATCCGAGAAGAAAAAGGCAAGCTCCACTGCGGACGCTGCAACAGCTTGATTGAACGAGAAAATCAGCTACCTGTTGGAGCTTATTATTGTAGAGAATGCTTAATATTGGGCCGGGTACGGAGTGACCAAAAACTTTACTATTTTCCTCAAGAGGATTTTCCTAAAAAACAGGTGCTTAAATGGCAGGGGCAACTGACAGAGTTTCAGGGGAAGGTCTCCAAAGGCTTACTGGATGCGCTAGAGAAAAGACAGAATACGTTAGTGCATGCTGTTACTGGCGCTGGAAAAACAGAAATGATTTACCAAGTGATTGCAAGAGTTATTGATAGAGGAGGGTCTGTTTGCTTGGCCAGTCCGCGGATTGATGTTTGTTTAGAACTTTATCGGCGCCTAAAAGAAGACTTTTCTTGTGAAATAGCCCTTCTGCATGGGGAGTCAGAAGCTTATTTTCGCAGCCCCTTGGTAATTGCGACCACCCACCAGCTCTTAAAATTTTATCGGGCTTTTGATTTGTTGATTGTTGACGAGGTAGATGCTTTTCCTTATGTGGATAATCCCATGCTGTATCACGCTGTAGAGCGTTCTGTGAAAGAGAATGCTACAACTATTTTTCTGACAGCCACTTCCACAGATGAACTGGATAAAAGAGTTCAAAAAGGTGAGCTGAAACGCCTGAGTCTTCCCAGAAGATTTCATGGTAATCCCTTGACTATCCCTCAGAAAGTTTGGTTATCTGACTTTCAAAAATATCTTCAGAAGAAGAAAATAACACCTAAGCTTTTAAAATATATAGAAAAACAGAGGCAGACTCAATTTCCTCTCTTGATATTTGTTGCAGAAATTCAAAGAGGAGAGGATTTTGCTCAGGCTTTGCAGATTGCTCTGCCGGATGAAAAGCTGGCTTTTGTCGCCTCCACAACAGAAAATCGTCTGGAGATTGTCGAGCAGTTTCGTCGCAAGGAGATCACTATTTTGGTGACAACGACTATCTTAGAGCGTGGGGTAACCTTTCCTGGTGTAGATGTTTTTGTCTTGGAAGCCAATCATCGCCTGTTCAGTCGTAGTGCTCTGGTTCAGATTTCAGGCCGAGTTGGCCGTAGTATGGATAGACCGACTGGACAGTTGCTATTTTTTCATGATGGGACTACCCTTGCTATGGAAAAGGCAATTCGGGAAATGAGAGATATGAATAAGGAGGCGGGATTATGACAGAGTGTCTTTTATGTAAGGAGCAAATTAAGGAGAAAGGCAGTTTTTTACGGCTTTTTCTATTAAAAGAAGAAGGACCAAGCTGCTGCTCCACTTGTTATCAAAATTTTGAACGCATATCTGAAGAGCATTGCCCACGCTGTTTTCGAAACGGACAATCAGACTTATGTACAGATTGCAAAAAATGGGAGAAAGAGGGGAATCAAGTCCAGCATCAGTCACTATTTACCTATAATGATGCAATGAAGGATTATTTCAGTCAATACAAGTTTCAGGGAGACTATGCATTGCGTTTTGTATTTGCAAAAGCAATTAAAAAAGCAGTCAAAATGTTTAGAGAGCATACCATTGTTCCGATTCCAGTTAGTATCGAAAAATTTCAAGTAAGAGGATTTAATCAAGTACAGGGGTTTTTAGATGCTGCAAACTTGTCATATAGAAATATCTTAGAGAAAAAAGACACCCTAGCACAGTCGAGCAAGACACGTGAGGAGCGTCTGCTGACGCAGCAGGCTTTTAAAATTAAGAATGGGGTTGATTTACCAGATAAAATTTTGCTGGTTGATGATATCTATACGACTGGAAAAACTTTGCAATTAGCCAAGCAAATCTTGCTGGAAGCAGGAGTGAAAGAAATTTTGACATTTTCAATCGCAAGATAAGAAAAAATTTGCAAAAAAGGAATGAAAGCGTTATAATGATATTATAAATAAAACATTTATGTTTAGAAAGAAGGTACTTATATGCTTAAATATAGTATCCGTGGTGAAAACCTAGAAGTAACAGATGCTCTCCGTGACTACGTAGTTTCTAAACTTGAGAAGATTGAGAAGTATTTCCAAGCAGAGCAAGAACTTGATGCGCGTGTGAACCTCAAGGTTTACCGTGAAAAAACTGCGAAAGTGGAAGTAACAATTCCGCTAGGCTCCATCACTCTTCGTGCAGAAGATATCTCTCAGGACATGTATGGATCAATTGATTTGGTCACAGATAAGATTGAGCGCCAAATCCGCAAAAATAAGACCAAGATTGAAAGAAAGAATCGCAATAAGGTTGCTACAAGCCAGCTTTTCACAGATTCCTTTGCTGAAGAAGCAGAAGAAGTCCCATCAAAAGTTGTCCGTTCAAAACACATAGATTTGAAGCCGATGGACTTGGAAGAAGCGATTCTGCAGATGGATTTATTGGGCCATGATTTCTTCATATATTCCGATGCTGAGGACAGCAGCACAAATGTTATATATCGTCGCGAGGATGGAGATATTGGCCTTTTAGAGGTTAAATAAAGTAAGAAAAGAGGGTTGAGAGCAGTTTTCTCAACCTTTTTAGATTATAGAAAGTCATACACTCAGGTGACATAAACCAGCTTCCTGCTCACAAAGAAATTAACTTTATACTCAGAACTGAAAAATAAACTTTTAAAAAAACGAAAAAAGATTGAAAAAGGTATTGACAGGGTGAGGGTATAGGTGATATACTAATATAGTTGTCGCGAAAGACAAAGCCCTTTGAAAACTGAACAAGACGAACCAAGTGCAGGGTGACATAGAGATATGTAACCTGTCAAAAAACGAAAATAAATCTGTCAGTGGACAGTAATGAGTGCGAACTCAAACTTTTTAATGAGAGTTTGATCCTGGCTCAGGACGAACGCTGGCGGCGTGCCTAATACATGCAAGTAGAACGCTGAAGAGAGGAGCTTGCTCTTCTTGGATGAGTTGCGAACGGGTGAGTAACGCGTAGGTAACCTGCCTGGTAGCGGGGGATAACTATTGGAAACGATAGCTAATACCGCATAAAATTGATTATTGCATGATAATTAATTGAAAGATGCAATTGCATCACTACCAGATGGACCTGCGT
>NZ_JAJEPA010000008.1:0-1490 GCF_020729725.1 Streptococcus sanguinis
GTTTAGTATGGTTTTTCACGCGCTATTAAAGGTTTTTTAGACAATAAAAAGACTTTTTAATAAAAAAAGGTTAAAATAGAGCTACAAAGAATATTTTAAAGGAGCGTGAAGTATGGATTTAAAACAGAAAACCGTGTTTAATTATCTAGTAAATCTCTTTACTGACCGTGAATACAATCAAGAGTTTTTAAAAAACATGAGTGTGTTATGGCCTGATTTTAAGCTTGTAGTTGAAAGGGCTCTTAGAGAATTGCACTATCTCAAAAGAGAATCATTGACTGATAAAGATTATCAGATGCTACTGCCCTATATCAATTTGAAGTCTAGGGTAGCAATTCAAGTCTGGATTGAGAAAATAGAGGATTACTGCAAAGATAGAGAAGATAAACCTGCTACCAGTGAAAATTTATTATCTGTCATTGAGCGAAATAAACTCTATGATGTTGTGCGAGGGAATTTGAATTGCCTGGTCGTAGAAATTCTGTTGGATCAGAGTGAGTTTAATAAACTTTTATGGGAAAGCCGAGGAGAAGTGACTACAGAAATGCTAGAAGGGATTGATTTTTGATGGATAAAAGAAAGATGAATGAACTAATTGTGAAGTTAGGCAAAAAATTGGCCAAAGCTTTTGAAATTGATGAATACTTAGCCTACTTTTTAGAGAAAAAGCCTGAAGTTGTTCAACATAAAGTCCAAGAGATGATGAAGGACGAAAATTTCCCCCAAGAAGCTCAATGGGATAAAGTACGTTGGGAAATAAGAGGGAAAAATAAAACTGAGTTCAGTGAGTGGGTTAGGCTAGGTTTTCAAAAGGGAWATTTGAGCCAAGAAGACATCAAAGATAAACTCAATGATTTTATCAGGTCTGACCGTGACTACAAGATGTACACTGCGGAGTGGGAAAAGTTGATGAACATTGAGATTATTCTAAAAGAAACCGCTGAAGAGTATTTAGAAAGACAAGGAAAAGCAGATGCCCTCTCTAAGCATCTATCAAGTAATTTTGATCCAGATTATATTGGTGAAAAACTAAAAGAATATGAAAATCTATCCCTCAGTTACAACCCTGTCATGGATTTGTTTAATGAGCAGAGAGCTAGTTCAGAGCTGGGAGATAAAGCAACTGTCCTCAATACCCGATTCAAAGTATTGGTTTCTCCACCAGATTTTGAAGAGGTTGCAAGCAGTTTGACAATGATGATCAAAGACCAAGGAGAATCCTTGGATAATCTTTTAGAGTTCTCTGGCCAAGCTTTAAATGCCATTTATTTCTCACCTTACACATTGCACTTTTTGCCATTAAACGTTCAAATTCAAGATACTGTTGAAGAATGGGAAGAAAGAAACCAAGTATTGGCCAGTCCTGCACGCGCGAAAAAACTATTGACACAAAAAATTTCAGATTCCTTTGACGGCGCTTGGCTCGGTGAAGAAATGTCTGATCCAGAAATGCTTCAACATCCTCAAAATGTTCTCTATCAACGAATTTC
>NZ_JAJEPA010000009.1:0-1024 GCF_020729725.1 Streptococcus sanguinis
TACAGTTTTTTTATTTTCTATTTTGCTACTGTTTTTGTATTTGAATTTATGGACTGATTTTATTAAGGATATTGATTGGCTTACTTGGACTATTCATCCGATTGTTAGACTTTCAGCACTCGTTATCTTATTTACTTTGTTTTTTTATGGAATTTTTTTACAGTTTTTTTATTTTCTATTTTGCTACTGTTTTTGTATTTGAATTTATGGACTGATTTTATTAAGGATATTGATTGGCTTACTTGGACTATTCATCCGATTGTTAGACTTTCAGCACTCGTTATCTTATTTACTTTGTTTTTTTATGGAATTTTTTATTTATTAAAGTTACAAAGAGACATTGGATTCATTAAACACCTATCGCTAAAATCAGATAAAATTGAAACGGATATAGAAGTTTTTTCAAATGAGAGTAGTAAAGTTTCTTATTTTGATAGGTATTTGGATGATGTGATTTATTTGTTCAAACAGTCTGAGGCAGATGTTATAGTCTTTGAAGACATTGAACGTTTCAATGATTCAAGAATCTTTGAAAAAATTAAGGAATTAAATATTGTTATCAATAGAAAAAGGAAAGTGTGTAGAGAGTCTAAATTAGTATTTTTCTATCTTGTTAAAGACGATTTATTCGAGTCACAAGAACGAACAAAGTTTTTTGATTTTATTATTCCAATAGTACCTGTTGTAACGGCTTCAAACTCCTATGATCAGTTATCAAAAATATTAAAAGGTATGGAACTTTATGAGGAATTGGATGAAAAGTTTTTATTTAATATCTCATTATACCTTGATGATATGCGCCTGATTAATAATATTTGTAATGAGTATCTGACCTACAAAGAATCATTGAGTACTTTGAAATTAGATCCTGAAAAAGTATTTTCAATGATAGTGTACAAGAATATTTTTCCGAAAGACTTTTCTCTGTTGCAAAAAAATCAAGGGTATACTTGAAGTAATAAAAAGAGATTTTCTGCACTTTAATATACCTGGACTACCTGATGATAGATTAAAAATTCTGATA
>NZ_JAJEPA010000010.1:0-3226 GCF_020729725.1 Streptococcus sanguinis
TCTTTACTCATTGCCTCTATCATATATTCAGGTAACGTTCCTTTGGCAGATACTAGTTTTTGATATTCCTTCAGTTCGTCTTGACCCATCAACCCTGTAATAACATAGTCGAAGTCACTGGTTAAGTCATTGTAGATAACTTTGTGTGCAGAGAATAGGTCTAGCATTTGAACTCTTTTCCTTTCCGCTTCGCTATTATTATTTTGGTTATTTTTCTCTATTTTACCACTAATGTTATCAAATAGATAGGCAAAGCGTACCYCTTTTCCCTTAGCCGCTTTAATTGCTGTTTTCAAATATTCCCAGCTTTCGACACTGATTTGGTCAAGACCATGAATCATTACAATATCATTGTAAGAGGCATTCGCTAGGATATAAGGCAAGGCATTAATAAATTGTGCTTCTAGGACATTGGGTTCTGTGCGCAACCGACTCAAATCATAATAATACTGAGCATATTGATTCCCTACACGATTAGGAAGAGTAGAAATGCTATTGAACATTTCTGGGTGAGTATGTAAAGCATTTGTCAGGGTTGTCTGAAGAGTTTTCAGCCTATCTCTCCCCATTTCAGTCGCCATTTCACCTTTCGCTTCTTCTTCCATTGCATTTTTGATGTTTACTACAAAGTCTCCTAATGTTGTGACATGTTTATGATCGTTCAAATTGAAGAACCTAGCCATAAACCCTTTGCCTTTTTGAGCAGCATCAGAACTCCAATAACCCCTCATTTTATAATACCCATTCAAAGCTTGTTGTAAATCATTAAGCGCCTGCTCTGTCAAAGAGCGATTGGATAACAAATAGAAAATCTGGGCCAAGTTACTAATTTTATCACTATAGATAGAATTGGCATTTATATATTCTCCCCAGCCTTCGATTGGATTCAAGCCACCATAGGACAAGTCGATATAAGCGGCGTCCTCCATAAAACTATCAGACAAGACAAATTTATCTTCACCTTTTTTAATTGAATTATAGTAGTCAAAGCCATTTAAAACAATGTGGAAAGTCCGCTTATCTGTTCTTTGCGCGTGATGAGCGATTAACTGCCCCCATAGTGATGATGAGCTAAGTCCATCATAATTTTCAAAACCATGAACCTTTGATGTTGAAGATGCAGCTACCAAAATCTCGCCATTGATGATAGAACCATTGCGCTTCTTCTTTCTATCAAAACGACCATCAAGATCCATCATAGCCATTCCTTGGGAGTAGGATGCATTCAATTTTCCAATCGCCCAACCATGTTCATCATTCAATCCTCTACGAACAAAATGGTCATTCCCGGCCATATCAGACGTTGTCCAAGTAAAATTGAATTTGCTAGGTTTTGGCGGCTTCATCAAATTTAAAAATAGTTCTTCTTGGTCACCACCTGTAGAAGTGACTTCAATTCCATTCAGAACTTCATTGTAGTAGCGCTGACTATTCAGCAACTGCTGACTAATTTTGTCTGGTTCATCTGACACTAGCAACAGTTTGATTTCCGAATCTACAACCTTGTCATTTCTAGCGATATCACTCTTGGCATTCTCGATGTCTTCAACATTTCTTCTTTTTACCTCTTTTTCATGTTTAGAAGAAAAACGGTTCAATCCATTATTCTCAACTGATTTTTGTAAATTATCAATTTCTTCGTTAAAAATGTCTTTTTGCTGCTGCTCCGTTTTGACAACACTAGGCCAGAAAAGATATCCTTTAACACCTGGCACATTGATATTTGGTAAAAAATCAACCGCCCAAGAATAAGCTCGACTGTGATTCATACCATTCTGATTCGCCAATTTCACAATCGTCCCATAACGGCTGCCTTGTTGAATATAGCTTGCTGTTAATTTATAAGGAGAGGGCGGTGTATTGAAGCTAGGGCTTTTATCCACATCACGCTCATCTACATTCTTTGATTTATTTTTAAAATTAAATAATCCCATAATTCCTCCACTACTCATTTATGGTAATTTTTTCTGTTTCGTCTCTGACAACTGGCAGAGTTCCATKAGTTTCTTGATAAAAACGAACCAAGCTAAAGGCATTAGTAAAACCAAGTTTATCAATTTTAGCCTTGCCGCTAATCAAGTTATTGATACTCATGACCGAAGCTGTACTATTTTGAGAAACATAATAGCTAGTATAAGTACCTTTCTCAATATTCTCAAGAATTATTTCAATCGCTCTACGAGCAACAGCTTCCATTTGATCCACATCCATACTTCTCCCACTCCTTTCTTTTTGCTTTTTATTAAAAATTTTATTCAAAACTTTTAATAAAATTGTACTTCCTTTTTATGTGTTTGTCAAGGGTTAGTCCGACATTTTAGTTTGTCTAACTAGTTCCCATTCCAATTTGGCTCTTTGTTATCTGGATAAGCAAAACGGAAACCTAATGCTTTATATTGAGATGGTGATAGAGTACGGTAGTCGTAAGTATTTATACCTGCTCCCTGAACTCCCGATACTCCGCGATAGTTCTGCTCTGAAATAAGGATATCCCCATTTTCAAAAACATGTTCTACAACACCTGTATGACCGTAGGTTGGGTCATCATTACTTGAGAAAATAGCTCCTGCCTTTGGTGTATCTTTGATTGAATTTCCAAAGTATTCAGCCCAATTCTGTGCAACTTGTCCGCCATCACCTTTTTTGAAGTAATCCCCCCATAATAAACTGCCGTAAGAATTAGAATAGTCCACACACTGGCCTGAATTTTCCTTCCAACGGATTTTGCTCTTATTCTCTGGGTGAGCATATTTTTTGAGAGATTCTGGGAGTTCTCCTGACTTCCAGACATTATAGCCTGCATCAGATGGTATTGTTCCTGTTCCATCAACCGCACTACCACCACTACTTACCTTTGTTGGTTCACAACTATCAGTAACTTTACTTGCACCGTTTGTAGAAGTTGTACTAACAGTTCCGTTTGGCTCTCCTCCGTTGATTGGCCATTTAGATTTATCTGCTTTAGCATTTGATTTATTAAAGACTTCATTTGCTTTTTTAGTAGCAGTTAAACGACGTTCTCGGTGCATGTGTGGAATACTTCCACGTTCATAAACTGCAAACCACAAAAGTGTAGCTTTTTCTACATCGTTTTGGTCAAATACATCATCTATACTGTTAGCTTGAATACCAAACCATTTTTGACCATTAGGTAAGAAGTCAACATATTTACCATTTCTAAATTCATCAGCAAATACAAATTCGGTCTGATTTTTTACTTCTTCTA